>NZ_CP109399.1:0-86402 GCF_045040405.1 Streptomyces sp. NBC_01525 | reverse complement strand
CGGAGGACACGACGCACGATCCTACGGATCGTAAAGACGATAAACCCCTCCGTTTAAACAATTCCTCCGAATTGTTTCGTAAATTCCTCCGGACTTACCGCCCGAGCTGGTCTCGGGGTGTGTGGTCGGTCCGGCGAGCACAGGGGAGGTTCCTGATGCGACTTCAAGCAGGCGGCCTATGGGAGTGGTGAGGGGATGTCTGCTTCTGACGGGGCGGTAGCGGGCAGTCGATGGGCCATCGGGTTCTGGCCGGTCATCACTCAACGTCCAGGCCACCTGATTCCAGTGTCTTGCGAGTCGCACCCTACCAGAGTTCGCCCCCCGGGTCCGCTTCCTTCCACCCCCCTGCATCACTACGTGATGCAGGGGTAGAATTTGTGAAACGAAGGCACCACCCCAGGGTCGGCAGACCCCTGGGTTTCCCTGCACAACATTTTCCCTCCAGTACCGGAGGGAAAACACCGAATCTCACTCCCGGCCGTCCGGTGTTTTGGTCAGCTCCGGAATGTCCCTTGATGCAGGGGGGGAATCCACGGTGTCTTTCGAGCGGTTTATTGTTGCGTTGATTTTCCTTCAGGGCGGAAATGGAGGGGCAGGGGATGGGAAACAAGATGGGTGAGATTCCGCTTTTCCCGCATCAGGTGGAGTTTGTTGATGCGGTTGTCCGGGGGCTTTCGGGGCCTCTGGATGGGGTGTTGTCTGCCCGGGGGTTGCGTGGGCAGGTGGTGTCGGCGACCGGTACGGGCAAGACGATCTCGGCGGCGACGGCGGCACTGCGGATGGTGCCCCGGGGGCTGGTGGGGGTGTTGGTGCCGACGCTGGATCTGCTGACGCAGACGGTTCAGGCGTGGCGTGCGGTGGGGCACAAGGGTCCTGCGGTGGCGGTGTGTTCGTTGGGGGCGGATCCGCTGCTGGAGGCGTTGGATGTGCGGTGCACGACGAATCCGACGCAGTTGGCGCTGTGGGCGCGTCAGGGGCCGATGGTGGTGTTCGCGACTTACGCGAGCCTGGTGTCTCAGGGTCTGGAGGACGACCAGGACGGCGACGGCGAGGGTGTGGCCGACGAGGAGCGTGCGGGGGCTCCGGGGGTGCTGGAGCAGGCGCTGCGCGGTTCGTACGGCCAGCGGATGAGTCCGTTCGACCTGCTGGTGGTGGATGAGGCGCACCGGACGAGCGGGGCGATGGGTAAGGCGTGGGCGGCTGTTCACGATCAGGAGCGGATTTCGGCGGCGCGGCGGCTGTACATGACCGCCACGCCCCGCCTGTGGGCGCCCGCTGCGGCATCCGGCGAGGCATCCGGTGGGGAGGGCGCGGAGAGCGGCTCTGAAGGCCGGTCAGAGGCGTTGGGCGGGCGGTTGGTGGCGTCGATGGACGACGTCGAGTTCTATGGGCCCGTCTTGTACGAACTCGGGCTGATGGAGGCTGTGGAGCGGGGCATCCTCGCGTCGTTCGAGGTGGATGTGCTGGAGATCCGCGACCCCGAGGCCCCGGGCGAGGGCGCCGTTGCGGAGGAGGTGCGGGGCCGGCGGCTTGCCGCTCTGCAGGCGGCGTTGCTCAAGCACGCGGATGCCACCGGGGTCCGGAATCTGATGACGTTCCACTGGCGCACGCTCGAGGCGATGGCGTTCGCGCGGGCGCTGCCGGAGACGGCCGCGGAGCTGCACGAGACGGATCCTGCGGTCTACCCGAAGCGGGTGGGGGCCGAGTGGCTGTGCGGGGAGCATTCGGCAGCCCACCGGCGGGTGGTGCTCGACCGGTACGCGAACGGGCTGGACGCCGACGGCTGGGTGACCGACCTGGGCATCCTGGCGTCGTGCCAGGTGCTGGGTGAAGGGGTCGACATCCGCGGCAGGCGCGGTGTCGACGGCGTGGTGTTCGCGGACACGCGCAGTTCGCCGGTGCAGATCGTGCAGATCACCGGCCGGGGGCTGCGGCAGGCCCCCGGTGAGGGGAAGGTCGCACGGCTGGTCGTGCCGGTCTTCCTGCAGGCCGGGGAGGACCCTGAGGACATGATGGCCTCCGCTTCCTACCGGCCCCTTGTAGCGGTGTTGCAGGGGTTGCGTGCCCATGACTCCCGGCTCATCGAGCGCATGGTCCTGCGCACCGCCAGCTCCCGTGGCAAGGCCACCTCGGTGGTGGCCCTCGATCCCGGACGCGAGGAGGACGAGCACGACGAGGGCGAGGACGGGCAGTCCGAGGAGGAGCAGCCGGCCTCCGACGGCGGCGCCGGGGAGGGCGCGGAGCAGGACGGCCGGGAGACGGACGCGGCGGCCGAGGCCGCCGGCGGCGAGGACGGGGGCCAGGAGGACGAGGACGGCCGCGGGGGTGTGCCGTTGCTGCGGTTCTCCCTGCCGCGCAACCCCGACGTCATCGCCGCGTTCCTGCGCACCCGGGTGCTGCGGCCGGACTCCGAGGTGTGGCTGTCCGGGCTCAACGCCCTGCGCAAATGGGTCGCGTCGCAGGGGCATGCCCAGGTGCCGATGGACACCGTCGTGCCGCTTGGGACGACCGAGAGCAACGGTGATGGCGGCAACGGCGGGACGTACGCGCTGGGAGCGTGGGTCAGCGAGCAGCGCCGGGCGTTTCGTGCGGGGACGCTGAAGGCATGGCGGGCTCAGTTGCTGGACGAGCTGGGCATGGTCTGGTCAGTCGTCGATGCCCGCTTCTACAAGAACCTCGCCGCCGCCCGGGGCTACTTCGCCGTGCACCGTACGCTCGCTGCGCCCAAGGACGCGTCCCTCGACGGAGTGGCGGTCGGTCAGTGGCTGGCCAACTGCCGCAAGGCGGGCGGGTTGGGCAAGGACGAGGAACGCGCGGCGGAGCGGCGCCGGGCGCTGGAGCGGATCGACCGGGACTGGAATCCGCCGTGGCCGCTCCAGTGGCAGCAGCGGTATGCCGCGCTCGCCGCGGTCCTCGACGACGGGGCCACCCTTCCCGAGATCCTGCCCGGCGTCACCGTGAGCGGCCAGGACATCGGCACCTGGCTCCGCGCGCAGCGGGAGGGGTGGCAGCAGCTGGGCGAAGGGCAACGCAAGCGGCTGGCCGAGCTCGGTGTCACGCCGCTGCCGGCCGCCGTGGAGCGGGCCCGGGCCAGGGCCGCGGAGGGCGGCTCTGCGGCCTTCGATCGGGGGGTTGCGGCCTTGGTGCAGTACAAGGCCCGTACGGGCTCTGTGACGGTGCCCAGGGCCCATGTGGAGACCGTGGTGGTCGACGGTCAGGAGCACGCGGTGAAGCTGGGGGTGTTCTTGTCGAACAGCAAGAGCCGCCGCGCGAAACTGCATGCGGACCGGCTCGCCGCGCTCGCCGCCCTCGCACTGGAATGGGCCGGACCACCACCGAGCTCACCCGGCAGCACGGAGGCGGCCGGCGACGTGCCCGGCCCGCCCGCGCCGTCAGACGCTCGGGTGCCGTCAGACGCTCGGGTGCCGGCGGCCGACGGAAACGGCGCCGGGGCAGAGGAAGAGCACAGGGCCCGGGCGGCGCGGAGCGGCAGGCGGGCGCAGCGCCTGCGTGAGCTCATGCGCAAGCACACCAAGACGGAACTGCTGCGCATGGCCTACGCGCGCGGTCTGGTGCCCTACAACTCCCCCGAGAGGTGGCGCAAGGACGAGATCGCCTCGACCCTCGTGGACCTCGAAGCCCGCGCCCAGCAGGACGAGAACCCTGCGCCGCCGGCCGAAGACCGCGCCCTCGGCACCACCTGACCCGTGGCTGCACCGGCCCGGGGAGGTTGCCCCGGGGCCGGGCGGCGCGTCCGCCCGGCCCCGGGGGGGTGATCGCAGTGGCCATTCCGGCGCCCCGAGGCCTGGCAGCTGGCAGCGCCGGCTCCGGCAGGCCGAGCGGGGCAGGTGAACGACCCAAGCAGTACCTCGTAGATCAGCGCGGGCGGGTGCGGGTTTACGGTGACGGTGAAGGGCCCGGAGTCAATTGGAGTGACTCCGGGCCCTTCGTTCGTGTGGTCAGGCGGCCCAGCCGACGGAGGAGACGTGGGTGTAGGCGTCCCAGTCGGTGCCGAGGCCGCTGCTGATGATCTCGTCCCAGATCGCGTCGAGTTCGTCGGTGTTGCCGTCGATCCAGGCGTCGACGGCGCGGTCCCACACGCCGCCGCGGACGTTGATGGAGCGGGTTTGAAGGTCGCGCTGGTGGCGGCGTTCGACCTGGGACTGGTCGACGGGGTCGATCTCGATGCGGGTGCCGCGGCCGCGGTTGTTGAGCCGGCGCTTGAGGTCGGGGACGGTGTTGCGGCGGCGCAGCTGCCAGTAGGCGGCGTCCAGGCGGGCGAGGTTGGCTTTGCTGGGGGTCTGTTCCTCGGCGAGCCAGGCGATCAGGGTGCGGGGGCGGACGTGGATGCCGGCGCGGTCCATGGCCTCGTAGCCGGCGTCGGAGGCGGTCAGGTAGCGCAGGCGGGCGGCCAGGCCGCGTGCGGTGCCGACGGGTGACTCGATGCCGGTGACCATGCGGTCGAGGCCCTCGGCCAGGGCGACCCAGCCGGGCAGGCCGCGGGCCCGGTAGGCGCCCAGGTCCCGCCAGCGGCCCGCTTCGGTGCCGGCCATCAGCGGGTCACCTTGCCGAGGGTGTACTCGCCGGAGGCCTTGGCGTCACCGTGCTTGATCTTCATCTGGGCCACGCCGCGGCCTTCGGCGAAGACCTGGCGCCAGTCGCCGGTGACGTGCAGCTCGTCGGTGCCCATCATGGCGACGACGTCGAGGCCGGCCTGGTGGGCTTTGTAGGCCTTGGCCCACAGGTTGGCGTAGGCCTGGCTGTGGATGTTGTGCATCCAGTCCGGGCGGATGACGTCGCGGTTGTGGATCGACTCGCCCATGGTGGAAACGAACTTCGAATACATCGCTTTGACGTACTCGGTGGTGACCGTGTCGTCTTCCTCGATCGCTTTTTCCCGCGCGGCGGTGAGAATCTTGCGGAGCGCGTCGAGGAAATTCTCTGTCGCGCCGGACGTCCACGATTCGTGGATTTCTGGCGCGCTGGTAAGGCCGTATTTCGGTCCGGCCAGGCGCGATAGCAGCCTGAGAGTGGCGTCGGTGACCCACAGTGCCCCGTCGGTGTCGCGGTCGCCGAGGGGGTTGGGCAGATGCGGGTGGCGCCATGGGGCGGGGGTGATCAGGTGGACTCCGGAGCGCTTGGGGTCCACGCCGTCGGCGCCGGTGGTGTGCTCCAACTTGCCGATCGGCAGCCAGCACTTGAGGGCGGAGAGGTAGGCCGCGTTGGCGTCGAGGGCGGTGACCTGGACGCTGCCGGGCAGCTTGAGGGAGAAGTCGGGGTGGTGGAAGGCGGGGCGGGCCTCCCAGATCTGGTCCGGCTCACGCTTCGAGGGCTTCTTGAGAATGTCCGGCAGCGCCGGATAGGCGGTGAACTGGTAGCGGGCGGTGGCCCGGGTCTCTTCGAACAACGTCATGACGTCCGGGATGGCGCGCTTGATCAGCGCCTTCAGTGCGGCCTCGGTGTCGCCTTCGGCGCGCTCCAGCTCCTCGTGCACGGCGCGGGTGATCAGGGTGTGGGTCTCGGCCTGGGCGCGGGCCGCGGACTTCGCGCGGCGCTGGGGACGGGTCGGCACCGGTGCCGGTACGGGCGAGGCCGTGGCGGCGGGTGCGGGAGCCGGTGTGGGGGCGGCTGTGGGCTGGGTGGCGGCCGTGGGCTGCGGGGCCGTGGGAGCCGCTGGGGGCTTGCACAGGGCGCCGGCGTGCAGGGGACGGCCGTCGGTGGACCGGTGCGGTGTGACAACGCCGCACCGGATGCACGGGCCCGGCTCCCCCTGGACGGCCAGCCCGTCGACGCCCCACGCAGTCTGGGCAGCCTGGGCGGCCTGTGGCGCGACGAACGCGGGCGCCACCGGCTCCGGGGCGACCGGGGCTGCTGCGCGGGCGGGATGGAGTCGGGCGAGGCCCTCCAGGAGGCGGAGGTACTTGCCCCGCGCGGGCGGTTGCGGCGTGCTGGAGCCGTCTTCCCAGTTGGCGACGGTCTGACGACCCACCCCCACCGCCGCAGCCACCTGCGCCCGGGACAGATCAGCGGCCTCACGCAGACGACGACGCTCCGCCGGCCCGGGCATACCCGCCGTCAACCGCGCTTCCTCCAACAAGGCTTCCACACCATCGAACTGGTCATCACTCATACACCCAACATACCGAAAATTGGACGCAAAATGGAAGCAGATTTGACATCCACTAGACACCAATTTGTCGTTCGATGAGGCGGACACAAGAAGGGCGCTGAGCGTGGCCCCTGGACAGAGGAGCAGACGGCGGACTGAGGACCGCAGGGCTAGGCACCAACCGAAGTGCCCAGGGACCCGACCTTCTTCGCCGTCAGAGCCGGACACTCCACCCCGGCCTGCACCGACGAACTCGCCCACAACCCCGGAACCTCAACCCTCGAACAGCACCCCCGACCAGCGCAACATAAACCTCCGACAATCGGAGGCACCGAAGTCGCCCGGCCCCCAGGCCGGGCAACGAAACCCACCACCCACACCAACCCCGCCCGCCCTTACAACCCACACCACCCACACCACCCCCCAACCCCACCAACACCCCCTACAACCCACAAACCACCACCAAACCACACACAAAACAGCACCAGCTGACCCCAGGCAGGCCGGTAGCTGCTGGCCCGGTCCATCACGCGGTGTGCCCAACCGATTGGTGCGGCTGAATTCCCGAGGTTGGTGTGGTGGCACCGAATTGAGGGAGAGCCAAAAAGATCAGATAGGCGCAACGCTCTGACCTGCGAAAACGAGGCCGCCGTATGCACCCTGTGCGCATACGGCGGCCTCGCAGACGGGGAGTCGTATGCATGTAGACGCATACAGGGTGACTGTCCAGGCGACACGCCCGAGCTATGCATGGATCAAGGAATAAGATATCGCTGCTGGTATGTTATGCGGCGTCAAGTTGATCAAAGGAGAACCCGTGGCCCAGCCCCAGCGGCGCAGTGCCCAGCCGCCCGCGAAGGCCGCGGTCGGCCTGACTCCTGCACCGGCGCCGCAGGACACTATTGACGGTGTCGAGTCCGCACGACAGCTGCTGACGAAACTTGAGGAGCTCGCTCGCAAGGGCGGAACGTTCAGCACCAACGCTCCGATCAAGCCGTACGCCTTCTATGGCGGCAAACACATGAGCACGTCGCAGGCCCTTCAGGAAAACCTGTGGAAGTTCGGGTTCTCTGAGACCGCCCGCAACGTGCTGGACCACCTGACGGTCCACCACGACGAAGACGCGCTGACGAAGATGACCCAGAAGACCCTGGCCTCCAAGTTCGGCTGCTCGCAGTCGAAGATCTCGCGTTCGATCGGGCAACTGACGAAGCACAACTTCGCCTGGAAGGAACGCCCCGGCCTGTACCGGCTCCACCCGCTCTACTGCTACCGGTGGGGCAGCGTGAAGCAGCGGCGGCTGCTGACGAAGCTCGGGAAGGGCACACTGACCAAGTACGAGATCGTCATCCCGACCGTCAGGAATGAGGCATCGCGGTGAACCACGACAACGTCCCCGGCTTCCACAACCCTGAGATCTGGGAGACACTGCCGAACGCGCGTCTGTCCCCCACTGCCCGAGACGTGCTCGATGTCCTCACCACCCGCCAGAACGCAGGTGGCCTCGTCGAAATCCGACAGCACGAAATCGCCAAACGCCTCGGGATCAGCCAGGCCGCCGTCTCCCGGGCCATCGGCCAGCTGAAGGACAAGGGCATCCTGGATGGCCGACACCGCCAGGGCGCGGTGCTCATCCACCCGCTGCTGGCCGGCTACGAGTCGATGACGCACATGATCAACCACCTCCAGGACCCGAGTACCTTCGTGTGGCCGTTGAACTTCCCCACCGGCGACATGCGCCCCCCGCGCGTCAGCGACGCCCGTAGCGGCACCGGCTTCGATCCCGACCCGGACGACGGCGAAGACGCACCGCTCCCCGACACCCGCCCGACGCTCCGGCTGGCAGGCTGACCCCGATCCGCGCAGATGAGGCGCCGCCCTTCCGGGGCGGCGCCTCATCTGCTGCGCGAGGTGGCTGGCCAGTCAGGGCGTATGCAGCAACTGTGCATAGAAATCGCGCGGCCCGACGGTCCCGAACCCGATGATGCAGTTCCCAGCGCTGGCGCGTGCCACCACGCAGCGGGACGCCGACCGGCAACTCGCCACCACAGTGGGCTGCTCACATCGACGCCCCCGTCGGCGGACGGGCGCGTCGCCGAGGCGCCCGGGCGGCAGGCCACAGCAGGCCACGGCAGGCCACGGCAGGCCACGGCAGGCCAGGGTTGGCAGCGCAGCAGCGTCGGCACAACCTCGGCAGCCGACCCGGCATCGTGATGCGTGTGGCCGGGGTCGGCGGAGCCGCACGGGCGGGCAGCGGGCCGACCTGGCGCTGCCGCGCCCTTGTCCTGAGGGGTGACCGTGCTATGACGAGTCCTTGACACCGCTGGCGCGGCTCGCGGGGTGGCGAGCCGCGCCAGGTGAGCAGGTACCGCGCGGGACGCCGACGGAGGGGGTCGGAGCGGTCCACCCGCGCCGGGGCCGCTATCCGAACCCGCGCCCTGGACCGGCCCGGACGGTGGATCATCATCCAGATGAAGTCGATTGTCGGAGGCTGCTGCCACGATCCGGCCATGTACATCTCCCGTGAGCGTGCGCGCTCCCTCTTCGCGGAGCTGACCCTGGGCACCGTGATCCCGCTGGTGGCGGACGACCTCGTGGACATGCCATATGCGCGGCAGCACGACCACGTCCTGTTCGGCGACGTCGCGGTACGCCGCTACAAGCACAAGTCCGTGTGGAAGTACGTCGAACGTGACATCCGCTCGGCATCCGGGCGGGAGAACCCGTCGCGGCCCATGGCGCGCAGTACGTCCAGCGGGAGGTAGGCCGGGCTGGTGGTGTGCGGGGTGGGATCGACGGTGACCCGGCCCCGGGCGGGATCGGCCCACTGGTAGGCGGGCCTGGTGCACCGCGTGGTCGTCGTCGCCGTCCAGCAGCAGCCTCACCGGCCACGCCGACGGGGCCGTCGGCGGCGCAGCGGCCTGCGGGCCGGTGGCGGGAGGAAGCGTGGGGGCGGTCACGGGCGCCGTCCGCCGTCGATCCGATCAGCCACAGCCTGCAGCATGCCCCCATCGGGCTTGCTCGCTCCGGTGGCGGCCAGAGCCCGCTGGGTGTGAAGGGTCAGCACGACCCAGCGGCGCAGACAGCCGTCGGCGAGGCGGGCGTCCAGCGCCTTCAGGTCGCCGGGCGCGACGCTCTGCCACAACGGATGCAACACGGGAATCGCCTGCGGGACCTGGTCGCGGGTGAGCGGCCAGATGTAGGGCCAGCCTGCGGTGCGGGTGGCGAGCATCCGCTGGGCGCGCAAGGAGCGTTCGCCGCGCGTCGCGGCGATGAGCACCACGCACAGCCCCTGGGGAAGGTCGTCGTGCAGGAAACGCACGTACTCAAAGCACGACGCCGACAGCCGATGGGCGTCCTCGACCACGACGATCCGCGGCTTGAGAGCCAAGGCGCGACGGATCAAGGCATCGGCGGCCCCGGGGTCGGCAGGCGCCTCGCCACGGAGCCCAAGTGCACGGTGAAGGGCGGCGCGCAGGTCCGCCGGCGCCGGCTGAGCCCGGAAGTCCAGCGGCAACAGCTCACCGAGGCGGCGGGCGGCGGTGTGGACGGCGAAGGTCTTGCCGACCCCGGCATCACCCAGCACGCACACAAACCTGCCCTGGGCGTAGGCGTCGGCGAGCGCATCGCCCACGGCGAGCATGCCCGGGGTGAGCAAGGTGCATACACCCGGGGTGTCAAGGAAGTGCAGGCCCGGTGGGGCAGCGTCTTCCATGACGGCGAAGGGCCCGGCCGCGGCGGCCGCGCCCCAGACAGCCGACGACGGGGGCAGGGGCGGGGTGGTCAGCACCGCTTCAGGGCCCAGTCCACGACCCGGTCGTCGACCTTGGCTGCCCCCAAGTGCTCCATGCCCTTGATCACGTGCTTGGTGACCTTCACCCACTCACGGAAGGAGCCGAGCGCGTACGGGGTGTCGACCCGCTTCAGCAACGCCTCATCCGCGCCCCTCCACACCGGGTGCGAGTCGGGCACGGTCTTAATAGGAGGATGCCGTCATAGATGTGACGCCCGAACAGGCCGCACTTGCGGTAGAAGGGGTCTGACCGAGATACGGGTCAAAGGGGCAACGGGATGATCTTGAAGCCCTGATCCGCTCGGCTTTACGTGCGGCGACGTGCAGCGGGGTCACGCTCGGCGACGTGCCGGGCGACCGAGTCGACTCCGGGGCGGGCGTACCGCTCCAGGGAGCGGACGGAGGCGTGGCGGGAGCGGGCCAGCAGCATCGGGGTGGAGGTGCCGTCCTCGGCGTCGTGTGTCAGGGCGCTGTGGCGTAGCCGGTGGAGTGTCCAGCCGTCCAGGTCCTCGATGTCCTCGGGTGAGGCGAGCGGGTTGGCCAGCAGCCGGGTGTTCTCCTCGAAGATCTCCTCGGCCCGGCGGTAGGAGAGCCGGGCCCGGCCGGTCTCGGGGCACACGTCGAGCGTCGGCGTTCCGGCCGGGGCCTTGCGGTCGGTGAGGAACAGCGGGCCGCGGGTGCGCCGGGCGATCAGTCGGGGCAGCAGCTGGGCAGTGCCCGACTGCCAGTGAATCCACTCCGTCGCCCCGCCCTTGGCGGTGATCTTCCCGCGCTTGTCGCCGGGCAGCAGGTCTTCCACGTTCAGGCACAGCACCTCATCGGCCCGTGCGGCGGACTCGTAGAGCATCTTCCACTGCGTCTTCTCCCGCAGTGCGACGTCGAGGCGCCACAGGGCGGCGATCTGGTTCTCGGCCAGGGCCTTGGTGCGGTCGGGCGGCGCCGGCCGCCGCTCGATGCCGATCGTCGGATCGCCGTCGATCCAGCCCTGGCGCTGCCACCAGCCGATCGCCTTGCGGGCGATGGACAGTTCCCGGTTGACGGTGTCGGCGTCCATCTCGTCCGCCCGTGCCGCCGCCAGCTCGGCCAGCACCTCCGGCAGCGCCGGGTCGTCGATCGCGGTGACGGGGAAGACGGGCGGCTTCGCGCCCCGGCGAGCCGGTCCGGTCGGCGCCGGTTCGCCGGCGAGCATCCATCCCCACGTCGTGAGGGAGATCCGGTAGATCCGTGCGGAGGACTTCGCGATGCCCGCGCCGGTGAGGTACCGCTCGACCGCAGTCGTATAAGTCGCCGGAGGGGCGGACAGGGGCACCACTCGGGCGCGTGGCAACCTGAGCGCGCCCCCGCTCCCGAGTTCGGTCACTGGTTCGATCGCCATGCCCGTCTCGCCCTCCCGGCGCTGCCGCAGTAAATGCATACACCTCACCTGCGGCGGCCGGAGAGTCCGCCGCAGGTGGTGGTGATCACGGTAGAGGCTCTGCCGCAGTAAATCCGGCATTTACTGCGGCAGCATCCTGACGGGCCGTCGGTGGACACAGGTCCGATAACCGGCTGGGGAAACGGAATCTCGACTACCGATATTCGCTGCCCCGTTGGCCCTCGCCCAGGTGTGCGGATCGGCTGCCGGACGCCGGGCCGATGCGCGATGACTCACCACTCCGAACGTCGAACGACGAAGGGACAGGCCATGGCCAAGGGAACGCGGATCACCGGCGAGGCGCGCGACAAGATCGCGGCGGATCTGAAGAAGAAGTACGACCCCGGTGCGGGCCTTCGGGCCCTGGCCCAGGACATCGGCCGCAGCTACGGCTTCGTCCACCGCATCCTCACCGAAGCCGGCGTCACCCTGCGCGGACGCGGCGGAGCCACCCGCAGCCAGCCCAGCGCGTAACCCGCCGCCGCACGGCAAACCCGCTGGTCACCGCCCCTGCGGACGCGTCATGACGACGCAAACCGAGAGGACCGCACCCCATGCTCCTGCCTGCCCTAACCGCCGAAGCCCGCGCGGAAATCCTCCGGAAGGCGGGTGCCGTCCGCCGCGGACGCAGCGAACTGCTCGACGCGCTCAAGCACGACCGCACCTCCTTGCTGGAGGTACTCGACCGCGAGGACCCGGTCGTGGGCAAGATGCTCGTCAGGCGCCTGCTGGCAGGACTGCCCAACATCGGCAAGATCCGCGCCGCCCAGCTCCTGGCCGACCTCGACATCTCCGAGCGCCGCCGCGTCCAGGGCCTCGGCTCCCGCCAGAAGGCACACCTGCTCGAACTCTTCCCGCCGCAAGCTTGACTGGCGGCGCTCTGTCGTCGCATCGCCGTAGTCCGCCACCCCAGCAGGGCACACGGGACAGGGCCCCGCAGCATGAAGCCCTGGCCCCGAGGGGAGACCAGGGCTGTCGGTCACACAGTCCGACGAAGTTGCCCAGGACGTGAAGCGTTCCGGGCAGCATGTGCGGGCGGCAACCGCGAAGCCGCTGGGGTAGTTACAGGTCTCAGGCCGAGGCCGACGGAGCGCAGGACTCGGCACCCCGGCGGTATTCGGCGTTTATGCGCTGGGCTTCCTCCAGCTGGTCTTCGAGGATGACGATGCGGCAGGCGGCCTCGATGGGCGTGCCCTGGTCGACGAGCTCCCGGGCGCGGGCGGCGATGCGCAGCTGGTAGCGGGAGTAGCGGCGGTGGCCGCCCTCGGAGCGGAGTGGGGTGATCAGGCGGGCTTCGCCGATGGCGCGGAGGAAGCCCTGGGTGGTGCCGAGCATGTCGGCGGCCCGGCCCATGGTGTAGGCGGGGTAGTCGTCGTCGTCAAGACGGCCGTACGAGTCGTCTGCTGTCATTGCACCTCTCTGTGGAACACGCTGGAGGGGCCCTGGTGCCGTTGGCACCAGGGCCCCGAAGGAACTGCTACACCATCTGCCAGCCCTGATACTGCGCCGGCCTTCTGTTTCCGCAGCCCCGACCAAGATGCTGTCGGGAGTGCGGGGATCGCGGTTGCTTGACCGGAGACCACCTCACTATCGATGTCCTGCGGTACCCGGGCTCAAGACTTCCGCCCGGGCGATCCTGATGGCGCCTGGCCCCTCCGTTCTTCCCTCTGGGATCAATCACTTACCTACTGCTGGTGATGCGAACTGCTCTGTGGCCTGCGACAGCGCCACTCTTCGGCAGCCAGCCCCGTCGCCCGTCCTGCATCTGCTCTGGCTTAGAACCCCACTGCCGAACTTCCCGGTGCGCGCGTCCGCAGCCGACGCCTTCACCGAGGTGCTGCTCACTGACTTCACTGCTGGGTACTGCGAACTGCACCTACCGAACTGCGGTACTGCTCACGGCAGCCCCTGATCACTGCGGGCCACCCAGTCCGGTCGTCAGTCCCGTCGCCGTCCTGCAACAACCCTGGCTTCGGAACTCCACCACCGAACCGTCCTGCGAACTGCAACTGCGGTACTGCTGCCCGGCAGTTCGTCTCTGCCGGGCCCTGTTGATCTCGGCTACGAGAGAAACCATAACTACGCCACCGACCAATGTCTACTCCAGCCGACATAGATTTCCGCGTGTTCGACGGTGAGGTATTCGACCTCGAACAGTGGTGGAGGGCGGGACCAAGCCGGGTTAACGGGCGGCAGCCGGGGCACAAGCCCCGGACACACAGGACCGGGCATTGGCGATCCAGAGACCAGGGGAACCTGATGGACACGATGAGCGTCAACGTCGCAACCCTCCGCTCCGCGACGTCCGTCATAGCGCCCGGGCGCCGACGCCGACCGGTTCTCCCACCTTGCTGTGCCGCAACATCGAGCGGTCCGGTGCCTGTACCTGCCGACTTTCACGGACGTACGCAGAGCAACCCGCACCCGAGCTTGCAGCGTGTACGACACCGTGAGCGCCGGGGCCTGACCGCCCGGTCACTGCAAAAGCGGCGCCCGAAGCCATAAGAGGTGGCTTCGGGCGCCGCTTCGACTGTACGACCAGTGCCCGCACAAGAAGGCTCACGGTCGGCTCAGGCGGCCTGGCCGAGTCCGGCGGCGGTCAGGTCCTGGTCGCGCAGCGGGGTGAAGTCGACGTCGAGTTTCGGGTCGTACGCGTCGGGCTGGATGCCGAGTTCGTGGGTGCTGTACTCGCCGAACCGGTTGATGTGTTCGGTCAGGTACGGCGAGATGTGCGCCAGGTCTTCCGGGTCGATCGTCCATCCCTCCTCCAGCATCTGCCGCACGATCTCCGCGATGTCCAGGGCGTTGTGGAAGATCACCGCGTTCGTGAGCAGCGCGTTGAACTTCATCGCCTTCTCCTGCTCGATGGGGTCGTTGTCGGCGATGACGCCGCGGTTGCCGAAGCCGATCCACTGGGAGAACCGGTTGAACGACTCGACCTTGTTGGTCGCCGCCGTCACCCGCCGACGTAGCGGCGCGTCCGAGAGGTAGCGCAGGAGCTGGACGGTGCGGATCACGCGGCCGACCTCGCGGAAGGCGGCGTAGGTGGCGTTCTTCCGCGAACCCGAGCGCAGGCGTTTGAGCAGTGTGGAGGAGGAGATGGTGCCCTCGCGTACGGAGACGGCCACGCGCATCAGGTGGCGGAACTGGGACTCGATCAGGTCGAAGTCGATGACGTGCTTGCCCGGCTCGCCGAACAGGGCGTCGATGTGCACGTACTCGCTCTGCTTGGAGGACCGGTAGAAGGTCAGTTCCTTCCAGTTCCTGATCCGGGGCATCAGGTCGAAGCCCAGCAGGTGGGCGAGCGCAAAGACAGGGAAGCTCTGGCCTTGGGTATCCGCGTGCACGGTGGTCGGCTGCACCTCGCTGGTGTTCTTCAGCAGACCCTCGATGATGTAGACGGCCTCCCACACCCCGCACGGGATGAAGTGCGTGAACAGCGCGATGTAGGTGTCCGAGACGTGGTGGTAGGCGATCCCGCCCGGCTTGCCGTACCGGACGCTCGTCTCGGACAGCAGGTTGTCAAGGTAGGTGTCCATGTGGGTGCCGTCCGCCGCCACGGCGGTGCCGTCGCCCCACGCCTGCGAGATGTCCAGGCGGGCGTGCGCGTTGACCAGGTCGGCGATCGCCTCGTTCAGCAGCACGATCGAGAAGTGCTTGTTGGCGACGTACGACAGCTCGTGCCCGCTCACGCCGGGGATGTGCCGGGCGGCCTCGTACGGGCCCATGTTGGTGCCCTTGACGAACGTGACGATCACGTAGCGGCCCAAAGGGTCGGTGAGCTTGGGCTCGTTGCCCGACGGCGGGCCGAAACGGCGCCACCACTCTACCCAGTACGCGGTCCGGGCCACGATCCCCATCAGAGAACGCTCCGGCATCCTCGCCTTGATCTCCTGCTCCAGCCGCTTCGCCGAGGGCCGCTGACCGTCCGCCCGGATCGCCTTCAGTGACGGGACGCCCGTCTCCGGATCGATCACCAAGCCGTCGTTCTCCGGGTACCCGGCGTCCGCCGCCGCGGCGGCGCCTCGCAGCTTGTCCTCCAGCTGCCGGCGGAAGAACTTCGCGTCGAACTCGGCACTCTCGCCCGCCTCGCACAGGCCGACTCCACCAGGTAGGACCCCAGCGTCTCCTGGACGACCTCCCAGGCCAGCAGCTGCTCGGACCAGTCGGCGTACTCCTCCGAGCCGACCACCGCGACGTCGCCGGTGCGCAGTTCCTCGGCGAGCGCGGTGAAGACCATCGCCTCGAAGTGCTTGCGCACGAACTGCCCGGTCCGGGTCTTGTCGACCACGGCCTTGCGCCAGTTCTGGGTCGGGAAGGAGAGGTCGACCTCCTTGCCCTCCTCGTTGAAGGCGGTGATGTACTCGCCGCGGGCGGCCTGGTGCCGCTGGGCGTGCGCGAGGGCGTCCAGCACCCGGCTGTCCTCGCTGGTCGCGGTGAACTTCAGCTTGTCGTTGTCGGCCAGGTCGAACATCACCGCCCGATCCCGGCTGATCTGCCCGTACAGCAGCACTTCCCAGAAGTTGCCGTGGTGGGCAGAGACCTTCTTGATCTGCTCGTACTGCTTCGCGAATCCACCGAAGCTGTCCACCGCGCGGGTGACCGCGCCGAACCCGCCGGCCTGTACCACCTGGGCCTTCACCAGGGCGAGGACCGCCGGGGAGACCCTGCCCTCCAGCCGCGTCGCGACCTCGTCAACCGACGCCTCCTCGTCCAGACCATCCAGGGCCTGGCGGACCTCGGCGGTCATGGCCGCGGCCTTCGTGAGAGCCTCCTGGGCCGGGCCGCCCTCGTCGATGTGCTTGAGCACCGTGCGGTAGTTCCCGATCAGGGACTCGACTATCTCCCGCTCGGCGAGCCGGATCTCCTCCAGCTCCGCCTTGGCCTTCTTGATCTTCGTCGCCACACGCTTGCAGAACATCGTCGCCAGGTCGTCCCGTCGCTGTCGCGCTCCTCCAGTAGCCGCATGAGCCCTGCCCGCTGAGCGACGCTCATGCGGTCGTGGATACCCGCGCAGATCGAGGCGTTCACCTCGGTGCGGATCTTCGAGGCCATCTTGTCGAAGGTGGAGAACCCCGGCAGCTCCAGCCCGGCCTCCACCACCTTCTCCAGCGCGATGTTGATCAGGTCCGCCGGGCGATTCTTCGCCGCGGCCTCCTTGCGGATCGACTGCTCGACGATCTGCCGGGCCTTGGCCTGGTCGTACGTCACGCCGGCCTGCTTGCGGACCAGGCCCCGGTGATGCTTGGCGGTCCGCTCCGCCCGGTACACCGGCAGCGTGCCCTCCGGCAGCTCCACCGCCCGCCGTACGAAGCCCACCACCATCTCCGGGACGTCCTCCAGCGCCGGGAAACACCCCATACGCCGGTACGACTTCAGCATCAGCAGCAGGGCTAGCAGATGCTCATCGCAGTCCGTGGCATCGGCCGCCCACTCCAGCTCATCGCGGCTCGGGGAGAAGAACAGATGCAGCTCATGCGCGGTGATCAGCCGCTTGAACCGCGGATACGCGGTCCGTTCAATCGGTGTCACAACCCACCCCAGGCCCCAGGCGACACTCAACATCACCACCAACGACACTGAGCCGAATGGGTGACGGGCGACGGGCGCTCAGGGCTTCAAGATCATCCCGTTGCCCCTTTGACCCGTATCTCGGTCAGACCCCTAGAACGCGCGGAAATCAATGCCGAACACGGACTGTAGAAACGTCGACGGCACGGCCGGACTGGTATGCAGCAACTGCGCATGGACCACACCCAGCCGTCACAGCGGCCTCCCGTCGCAGTCGACGGACCTCGCCGAACGGCCGGGCGCTGGGTAGCCAGGCGGTCGAGACGGGGCTCGCGCAGTTCCTCCCACGGCGTGCAGTCCTCCACGGAGCGCAGGCCGTGGGAGGCGATGTCCCCCAGAACAGCAACGAGCCGGTCCGGGAGTGCTGGGGCCCGCCCAGGCCCGAGGGGACACCTGCCTGGGCGGGCTGTCTGTGCACCCGGTCAGGTACCGGGGCCTTGCCCGGGGCTCAGCCCGCACAGCCTGGGACGCTGCCCGCGGGGACGCAGTTGTCCGGGGTGTTGCCGCGGAGGGCGGTGGCCAGCAGGTTCACCGCGTCGGAGTTGGAGGCGGTATTGCGGGTGACGCTGGTGGCGGTCAGCGTCACTGTGCCGTTGACGGTGCAGATGCCGCCGCCGTCGACGGCCGTGTTGGTCGCGGCCACCAGCGAACTCTCGCCGCACGGCACGGGGATCTGGATCTGGGCCTGCGCGGTGGACGGGAGAGCGACCAGTCCCATGGCCAGGGCACAGACGAAGAATGCGGACCGCAGAGCGTGGACAGCTGGCATGACGCCCCCAGATGAGGTTGCGTGAATGAACCGCCGACTCACCGATGCCGACGTACGGCACCGACCGGTCGGTCAGTCTCTGCCGGGAGAGCCTCCCCGCGGTTCGGCAGACAGTCGCACGGACATTCGGGCTGGGCACCCGAACGAGGCAACGGCAGGCCGAACTGTCACTCTCCCCGGAAGAAGATGGGCGTCCCACCGGATTGGAGTATCAGTAATCCACCGAACTGAACGGGGCAGCAAGGGCCACGACGCCGGGTCACCCGGACGGAAGAGCGCGCGATAAGTCGAGGCGTATCACGTACCACCACGCACGCCCCGTCTCACCTGGTGGCCCGCCCGTGCCCCCGGGCGGGCTTCGGTCGCTCCCTCCGGCCGGGGGCAGAAGCGCAGATCAGAGCCTGTACGCAGAACCAGACAGCGACCGAAGCGACTGAACGCCCATATCTATGACGCGCACGCGCGCCCGGGATGCCCTTATAGGTCGGAATTTCAGTCGCTTGCGACGCTTCCCTTGCCAAGAACACTGCTCTGACCTGCGGACTTGAGGGTTTCATGGAGCAGCGACGGGCCGCTGCTCCACTGGTGGGTTTCCGTCGCTGCTCGGGAAAGGCCCGGTGCCGTGCCCTCGCCGCCTGGCGGGCTCCGCCCTGGCAGCTCCGTCAGGCGCTGCCCGCCCGGGGACCGCGCTCAGGCATGAGGAAGAGTCATACCGAGTTCCCGCATCGCGTCGGACGGAGGCCCGCCCTCGGATCGCTGGGTTTTGTACCCCTTGACCCGGGGGGCGAGGGTGCGCGGGTCGACGGCCTCCGACGGTGCGCCGGACGCGTAGAGGCCCTCGGGCTGTCCGTCACGATCGTGGGGCAGGAGCCAGAAGACGCGGCGCAGGAAGGTACCGGAGGCGCGTGAGGAGCGCGCCGCAGAGCCGAGTACCGCATAGCCGACCATGCGGCCGTCGCGGTGGTAGGCGGGCTTCCCACGGCGGGTGTGGAGCCGGTCGAGGCTCTGGCGGACGTACTCGAGTACGTCCGTGTCCTCAAGCCAGACGAGATCGTCTTCGTGAGAGAGTTGACCGGGTTCGATGAGGGCACTCATGTGTTCTTTCCCGATTCAGGGTTCAACCCGATACCGGGGTAGAACTTGCGCTGGTTCGAAAGGATCATCTTCTTGGGAGTGGCGATGCCGACGGTTTCACGGACACGTGCGGCGAAAGCCCGTGAGGAGACCGGGCTGGCACCCTCAAGCTGGCACCAGTTCCGGTAGCTGTTGTAGAGCTGGGCCTGCTCCGCGCGTATGGCGGGATCCACCGTGCAGCATTCGCCCAGGAACCGGCCCGTGTGATCCTCGGTCTCCGCGTACGCGTTGGTGGCGGTGCGTACCTGCTGGGGGCCGGTCAGGTCACGAGGGCCGTTCAGATAGCGTCGCGCACCCATGACGAGCCAGTGCAGGATGCCGGGTCCTTCCTCGGTGACCAGGACATCGGCAAGGTTGTCGACCTTCCGATCGTCCGCGACGATCCGCTCGAACGGGATCAGCTTCATTCGGCGCCAGAACGCGTAGCCGCCGGTGCCGACCTCGGGCCGGTGGTTGCCGAGCAGCCACAGCTTGTGGGTGGGGGTGAAACTGAAGAAGTCCTGTCGCATCCTGCGGGCCTTGATCCGGTCCCCGCCGGTCAGCAGCTTGACGCGGGACTCGTCGAAGCGGTCGCCGGGCTTGAGTTCGGAACACACGATGATGCGTCGGCCATGCAGCTCGGCGAGGTCGGTGGGGTGTCCTTCGAAGGGCCGGGCCATCAGGAAGCCGGGCGGGGCGGCATCCGCGTAGTCGCCCAGAAGCTTGACCATGACGTGGAGCAGCACGCTCTTGCCGTTCTTCCCCTGCCCGTACAGGAAGGGCATGACCTGCGCGCCGACGTCACCGGTGATCGAGTAGCCCAGCAGCACATGCAGGAAGTCGATCATCTGCTGTCCGTCGGCGTCGTCGCCGAACGTGTCGGTGAGAAACCGCTGCCAGCGCGGTGTTCCTATCGGCTGGGCCTTGACGCTCGTGACACGGGAGTGGCGGTGCTTGTCCGGATCCGGCGCGGCAACCAGACCGGTGTTGAGGTCGACCACTCCCTCCGGTGTGCACAGCGCATAGGGATCCGCGTCCAGCAGCGAGGCGTTGAGGACCATCCCTGGTGCGGCCTTGGCCTGTACCAGCATGGCCTTCATCCCGGATGTCGACAGAGCTCGCCTGCGGTGCCGACGCAGTTCGGATCCGGCGTGCTGGCCGCGCGGATCGGTCTCCGCCATCGCCTCGGCCATCTCGCCGGCCGCCCACAGTACGGTGTCGTCCTCGTCGGCCTCCCACCGGTAGCCCGACCACCGGTACCAGCCCAGTCCCGGCACATGCCTGAAGTCCCGCCCGTACAGTGCCACGAACAGCTTGGCGTTGCCGCGGTCACTGAGGCTGTCGGGCAGCAGACCGTGCTCGGTGGCCCGCACCCCGGACGGCGCGGCTCTCTTGGCAGCCTGCGCCGGGACGGTGGCGGCGGGTGAGCCGAGCAGAATCTGCTGTGCGACCTCCTGAGGGTCGAACAGCTCCTCGTTGTGGCTCGGTGCGTGATTCACCTACGGTCTCCCAGCTTGAGAGGATGGCGGCTGCCCGCGTTCATCCCGGACTGGATGATGCGCAGTGCGCGGCGCTCCTGGTCCGGGCGTGCCTGAACCGCGGCCGCCACGAGGGCCGCTTCCGCGTCCGTCGCCGCCACATGGCCTGCGGCTACCAGGCCGCCCACGGTGTAGGCGGCTCGGTTGAGCTTGTGATTGAAGCCTGCCCCTTCCGCCACGGTGCCGCAGTCGAAGACCGGGGTCAGGACAGTGGCCAGAGTCGCTGCCGTGCTGCGGCCGCCGCCTGCGGCCAGGACGGCCTCCCGCGCCCGCTGCGGCACCGTTGTGCCACCATCCCGCTGGGCAGGCGGCCGCGGGCGGTGGCCGGTGCGGGCGAGTTCCACGGCAAGCCACTCCGGCAGCGGCGCGGGGCGACGCTCCGGCCCGAGCGCCCGGTACGTTCCGGCGGCTGTCCTGGTCCCGGGCGCGACGATGTAGCCGCCGTGGGCCCGTACATCCACCTGCCAGGCCAGCGCCCGGCCCGAACCTGAGCCCGCCGAACACCGCCACGCGTGCCCCGGTTCGGCGGCGTACCAGATGTGCAGCCCTCCGGACGGGGTGCGCACTCGCAGCGTTGAAGCATCCCGGGCCGGGTCTTCCGCGCCCCGGAGCGCCGCCAGCAGCGCGAGGGTGTGAAAACCGTGCTGGAGCCCGTGCAGTGACACCGAGGGGGGAATCGCGATGCCCGGCAGCACCCTGTTGCGCTCGGGCAGTGGTGTCTCGTGGGCATCGACGTCGATGACGACCAGGCCGGCCGCCCCGCACGCGACGCCCGCCCCGAACCCCGGCTGTCCGGCCCACCACCCCCGGAGGCGCTCGGCGTCGGTGGTCGCGGCGTGGAAGCCGTGACACCAGCGACCGGCCGCAATGCACGGGCATTCCCGGTGGGTGTGCCCAGGGCTCCGGCAATCGCGGCAATTGGCCGGCGGCGTCTTCTGGCCGGGGGCCAGTGGATGCGCCGGCCAGCCCTGCCGGGCGCACCACAGCGCGGTCGACAGGGCTTCAGGTAGCAAGGTTGCCGGCCGAGACGCTGCATTCCGGCCTGAGTTACTGTCACGAATCTGCAGATCAGGAACCATACCTACTTCCGTCAGCGACTGAAGCGACTCACCATCCGAATAGGGGGAGCGCAATTTGGCCGAAGATATTCAGGAACAGCCGTATGCTTTATCCACCACCTGCCGTTCCCGCGTCCCTCCGGCCGCGCGAAGCAATTGCGTCCCGGGGAACTCCCGAACCTCATGAGTGGAGACGAGAAACCCGTCCTTGTCTCATCCTCAGGGTTCAAACTGGCGATAAACCGACAGGTTGCAACCGGAAACATCTAGTTGGTTATACAGGCATGACTGAAGAGATCACCGTCAGATCCCAGCGCGATGCGAGGAGATCGCGGGCAGTCTGCCGCTCTCCTATCAGTTCCACGACCAAACCCTCTCCGTCCGCATGCCATTATTTGCTACAGCGTTGAGGCTGCACTATTCCCTATCTCAGGGTCAAACGATCACGCAAGCGGCGATCCGGTCACGCGGGCAGGCCGGGCGAAGTGCCCGCGTACAGCGTAATATGCCTGGTCACACCGGATCCGACGCTCCTCTCCGCCGTGGGGGGAGATTCATGATGCCCATGCGATCTCGCCTGCGATGGGCGGGCTTCCGCCGCTGCGCGGGCGTCGGCGATGATGCCGCGATGTGCACATGCACACAGATAGGCGAGGTCCGCGACGTGGCGGGCGCCGCGGCCGCCGCCTGCATCGCGAAAGGGAATCAGAAGAAGCGATTCACCAAGTCATCGTGATGAACCTCGCGGTTCCGAGTTCCTATCGATCGCACCTCGCATGCGCACTGATCTACTTCACCTCAAGCTGGGATGGATCAGCTCGGAGAGGTTCTCGATATTGATCCGAGTAATGCAAAGCATATTGCTACAACTGCGCCATACGGGTGATATGACGTCACTTCAGTTGCCGCAATATACGACAGGGAGGATAACTATCACTATCCAAACCGGTGGGCCGCCCACCCTCTCCGGGGGAGTAGCTGCTCATTTATCTGGTGGCTACCCAGGCGAGGTGAAGGCCTGGGCGTCCACCGGGTGGGGCTGCCGCGATGGGCACCCCCGTGGGAGGGGTTTGGATCCGCCAGTCGGCGTCAGTACACCGGCGCCGACTGGCGTGGCGGCCCATGTGACCTCTTCTGGGGGCACCATGCGAGCTTCCCGTCCTTGGCGATCCATCGTTGTTGCCTGTGCTCCGGATCCACGTTCGACGACGATTCCGGCACCTGCCGCCCGGCACCTGACTCCCGCGCTCCGCACGGAGACCGCCCTGGTCGGCGGTGAACGCCACCGGCGCGGAGCTCTCCTCGCTCACGGCGTTCTCCGCCCGTTCCCTCACCGGGAAACACGTCCGTGCGATACCGGCGGCATCACCACGAGCGGCGCCGGCAGCGCACTGTCCTTTTCTCCTTCGCCGCCGCAGGCCGGGCCTTCGGACCGGTATCCGGCACGTCACGGCACGACAGCAACGGGCAGGAACGGTCCGGCTTCGCGCCCCTCACGGAACCCGCCACCGGGCTTCCGGGGCGGGCGTCGCCTGCGTGCGAGCACATCGGCGGGGCAAGAAAAACGCAGCCGGTGGTCTGCCCCACGTCCCCCGTCCAGGAGCGCGAACCCGCCTCCCCGCCACCTGCGCACGAACCAGGAAGAGAGAAAGAGCCATGCTGTCGACTACACGATCGGGGGCACAGATCACACTGTCCCCCCGAGAGATTGAGCAGTGGCCAAGAACAGCGGCAGCCCAGACCCTGGCCGACACCTTGTCTCCCGGCAGACCGGCCTCTTTTCGCGTGCCGACATTGGAGCGGTCGGTACCGGTCTGCCGCCACTTGGCCCGGCTGTGGATGGATGCCGAGGACATCACCGATGACAGCACCCGGTCCGCGGCTCTGCTCGTGATCTCGGAGCTGATGACCAACGCCATCATCCATACGAACAGTCTTTCGATCACCAGTCGTTTACGGAAGGCCGGTGGCTGGCTTCTCGTGGAGGTACAGGACGAGGGCGGACCGGTGTTCGTCCCGCACCCGCGCCGCGCCGGCTACGCCAACGAGTACGGCCGTGGCCTGGCCCTGGTCGCACGTTCCGTCCAGGCACTGGGTACCCGGCTGGAGACCGACGGCGGGCGCACGGTCTGGGCACGGGTGTCACTGACCGGCTCCCGGCACGCTGAGGGGTTCCAGCAGTACTCGCCGAAAGACCAACGGAGTAGCCCCTGACCTGCGGAGATTCTCCGTTCTTCTTCAGACGTCGATGGCATCGATCTCCCGGACACGTTCAACGGACCCGTCCGTGTTCTTACTGGTCGGCGAGGCGGTGCCATTCGTGGGTGTGGCCTTGTTGACGGCTTGGCGTACCCGCTGGCGCCAGGCGGCCGTGCGACATGAGGGCCAGATCGAATTTTGGGTCCCTGCGATGTCCGTGTCCGTGACCTGGGATGAAGCGCTTTCCGCACACCGGGCATGCCGGGGAGACCTCGGTCTTGCGGCCGTCCAGGACGGCGAAGCCGATGTGCACCGCGTCGACCTGGTGGTGGCGTGCTCGCCGCGCAGCGGCCTTGCGGGCCCGGCCGTAAAATCGCGCCTCGGGGGTGGGCGCTCGCCCGCAGCGGCCTCCCGCACTGCAAACACCACCGACGCGCTTCCACCTCGCCCGTCCCGACCTCGCCTGGCGGACTCGGGCTGGTCTGGGCCACGTCTTCCCGGTACGCCCTCTCACTCTGACGGTCAGGTCCGGCTCAGCTCGTACTCGCACCCCAGGCGGAACAACAGCGACGGCGAGTCGTGTTCCATGGCGCGGGCCAGCAGGAACTCGTCCAGTTCCTTCAGTTCCAGCGACTTCGCCGACCGCCGCCCAGATACCTCGCCACCTGCCGCAGATAATCCGTACACGGCTGTTCCCGGGTGACCCCCGTGACCGCGCAACACCTCAACCGGCAGGCCAAGTTGTCGGGCCAGTCTGGGGACGCAGGAAATTCCGCAGGAACACCTCGTCAGCCTGGGTGAGGGTGAAGTAGCGGATCAGCTCGACGGCCCGTCCTGGATCCGCGGCTGGACCGGCCGGGTGCCGGCCGTCCAGTCCACCGGCAGTCACGGAACGTCCGCTTCCCCACGAGCGCCGACCCGCGGAGGAACTCGCGGGCCGACGCTGTTCACTGACTGGCGGTCGGCGTGGCGACGCGCCATCTGGGGCGCAGTGACGGGAGACGGTCAGACGTAGGTGTACCCGCCCGGGACGGTCGTGCTGCCGGCCCCCGTCGTTACCACGACCGGGACGTTGGCTGTGGCGGCCCCGGCCGGGCTGATGCCGAACAACAGGGTGCCAGAGGGGTCGGAACCGAGCACGGTGGCGGGAACTCCGTTGAAGGTGATGCTGGCTCCGTTCAGATTGGTGCCGACGATCACGAACGGTGTGCCGCCGACGACTGGGCCCGAAGCGGGGTTGATGCTGGTGGCGGTGGGGGGAGCGGGCAGACCCGGGTTCACGTAGGTGTACGCCGCGGGACTGCTCGTGCCGCTGCTGGTGGTCACGGTGACGGGCACAGTGCCCGCCGCGTGAGCCGGGGCCACGACGGCGACGGTGAGCCCCAGCGGGTCCTGCGAGACGATGGTGCCAGGCGTGGTACCGAACAGGACGCTGGTGGCACCGCTCAGGCCCAGCCCGAGGAGCTGAACCGTGTTGCCGCCCGCGGCCGGCCCGGAGTTGGGCAGGACCGCCAGGAGCAGCGGGCCGGAGGGGAAGGACGAGGGAGCGAGCGACCGCGACGGGTCGTTCGCGAGTACGGGTGCGGACATGATGGTTCCTCCTGCGGCAAGTGACTGCGTGCACCGGACCGTTGTGGTCCGTACGGGAACTGCCGGAAGACCGGCGGCGGGCTTCCCTGCGTGACGCAGGGCCCGGATGAGACGAGAAGGCTCTCGGTTCCTGGGAAGTCGGCCGGGCAGCGGCTCGCGGCGATGGGTCCGCTCGGACGGGGGGAGCCTCGATGGAGACTGGTGGCCGGCGGGCATCAGCCGCGGCGTGCGCACCACCGCCCGGCCTTGAACAGGCAGGCTGCTTCACCGACCGATGCGCGAACGGAAAAGCGCCCACTGGCTGGTGGCTCTGCTCAGAGAAACCCATCGTGGCAGTGGTCTGCTCGCCGAAGCCCTGCTGGTAGGGAGGGCCGAAACGGGCGGGCCGGTTGCCGAGCTCCCCGGAGAGGGATG
The DNA here is from genome assembly GCF_045040405.1 of Streptomyces sp. NBC_01525. NCBI lineage: Bacteria > Bacillati > Actinomycetota > Actinomycetes > Kitasatosporales > Streptomycetaceae > Streptomyces > Streptomyces sp. NBC_01525. The sequence goes on along the minus strand of NZ_CP109399.1, from coordinate 60,834 downwards.
GGCGGCCCACCGGTTCAATGAATCCAGTAATCCCAAGGAATGAAACCGACATCAACCCCTGTGATGGTTAGCCACCCGATTGGCGTAGCGCGGGGGCACCCAGGGCAGCGCCGAGTGACCCCGCAGTCGCTCGGCGCCGCCCCGCACGCAGCTCCCGCGACGTGCGCACCACCATTCCAGGGGAACCGCCGCCACCGACCATGACGCAGGACACGAAATTCGCGTGGCGCGCATTTCTTGCCGATTTTCGACATATCGGCACAAGGTGGCGTACCCCATCTTCACGATGGAGGGCTCCGGGAATTACCGACCACCGAAAATTGCGCATTCAATAAAATTGAAAATTACGCCACACGGGTGAACTGTTGGCGACTCCATTGCGGGGTTATCCACCTTCATGCGATAACCGTTCCGAATCCAAACCGGCGGGCTGCCCTTCTCTCCGGGGGCGCAGCAGCTGGTGGTCTTCCGCGGAGCTGCCTGGTCAGTCCTGGGAAGGATCGAGATCATTGCTGTCGCGATGAAGGCGCCCTCGGTGAGGAAGAGACTGCTCGCATCACCTCGTCAAGGGGGATCATGCGGGCTTGTTGTGCCACCCAATCTTTCCCCGTGAGGCACGCCCGGCACGCCCGGCATTGCCGGCGCGGCCGACGACGTCGTCAGCGCCGCCTGCGCATCAGGGGCCGCGTCCTGACCGCTGACGGGGTGCACGTTGGGATTCCTGGACCAGTTGCGCGGCCTCGCGACGCTCACTGTTCTGTGGTGGCAGCATTTCCGGTACCTCAGGCGGCGTGACAGAAAGCGGCCACGCTGACTCCGTGCTTGATTTTTTGCCGAAGCACCGGAAAGAAGCGCCGGCGAGTGATCCTGGTGCGGAATACATTCCGATACGCCCGCCTGGAGGGTACTGTGCGTCAACCTGTTCGCGTCATGCTCTGCGGAGGGCCAGACGGCTCTCCGCCGACCTGGGAAGTGGAATCACCGGGCGCTCAAACGAGAGTCAAAGTCCCTCGCGGGAACGGCTACGAACATTTTGAGTTCACGGATGAGTGCGCCGAATATGAGGGCGAACAGCTGCCTGTCTATCGCTGGTGCTATCGCACATACATCGCCGAATAGGGCTTGTCCGAATCCACCGACTGCGGCGTGGGAATCGCTTCCCCGGCAGTACACGGCCGCTTGAGGCGTGGGCGCTACCAAATGATCCGGAGGGATCACCATGACGACTTCTCTGTTGCACGTAGGTGTGTCGTGAGCGGGGCGGGCCGCGGCCGGCACGCGCGGGACGCCGTGGTCACCGGTATCGGGTTCTGCCTTCCCGGTGAGGGGCGTCCCGTCTTCACCGCAGACGACGTGTGGAACATCGCCTCCCGGGGGGCGTCCTGCTTGAGGCAGAACGACGCCTATTACGGCGCCGTCGAACTCTCGGACGCGATGTTCGACGAACGCCTGCCCGACATCCCTCCCTTCTTCTCCCGCCACTACACCGCGGCACACCGGTTCGGACTGGTGTCTTTGGCGGAGGCATGCGCGGACGCGGAACTGGATCCCCGCTCGGACGACTTGGGCGACGCGGCGATCCTGGTCGGCCGCGGCGGCGTGGACGCGAACATCAACAGCTATCTCGCCGTGCTGCGAGCCGACCCCGAAACCGTTCCCGTGACGGAGGCGATGGAGCTGTTCGTCGCAGCCGAACAGGCCGTCACCCCTTCCGACGTCGCCCTGGTGCAGGGGGCACTGACCCGTTCGAAGGGCCCCAACTACACGGTGTCGTGCGGCTGTGCGTCATCAGCTGTCCAGGTCGGCAACGCCAGACGTCTGATCGCCGACGGCGAGGTCGATGTCGCCATCGTGACCGGCGTCGATGTGTTCAGTGCCCAACTGATCCGTAACATCCAGCGCCTGCTGCAGGGTGCGCAAAAGACATATGAATCCATCCGGTCGGACGACATGCCCGAACTCCTGCCGTCCTTCGACTCCCTCATGCGCCCGTACGACCGGCGTGCCGACTGCATCAACCACGGTGAGGGATCCGTGACCCTCATCATGGAGAGCCGGGAGCATGCGTCCCGGCGCGATGCCCACCATTACGGTCAGGTGCTCGCCCAGGCCATGACCAGGGACGGGCTCGCCAACCCTCTGGCGTCCGACGAGACGGGCAACGAGCTGGTGACAGCCGTCCGCCGGTGTCTCAAAGACCGCTGGGACATCAGTGAGGTGCCCTACGTCCACGGCGGCAGTGACGGCAACGTGGTGGTCACCGCCTTCGAGGCGAACGCCATCAGGGAACTGTACGGATCAGCCGCACGGGACCTGCTGATGACGTCTCAGGAAGGCTGCTTCGGCCACAACGGCGCACCGGCGGGGTGTCTCGGTGTCGCGCTGACGCTGCTCATGATGGAGCGGGGCGAGGTGTGTCCCACCGCGAACTGCGAGCAGCCGGCGGACAACCTCCCCTTCGACCCCGTTCCCGGCGTGCAGACCCGGCCTCTCGACTTCGACTACGCGCTGAGTTTCAACTACCAGGTCGGCGGGGTGAAGAACGCGATCCTCCTGGGAAGCGCCGCCGTCTGAGATCCGTCCCCGTACCCCTCAGCCCGTCCCGGCGATGCCGGGATCAGCCGGTCATCCCCGGTCCGCGAGCGCGTCGCAGGGCCGCCCCGGACGAGACGAGGCGGCAGACCGGACCGGAGCACGGCCGCGGGCCTCCCGCTCCCTCGCGCATTCACTTCGACAAGGAGAATTCCCGTGGGCCGACACAGGCATCCCTCCAGCAAGGCGACGGATTCCCTGGCCGTGATCGGCATGGGCTGCCGGCTCCCCGGCGACATCGACTCCCCCGCGGCCCTGTGGCGGCTGCTGGCGGAAGGGCGGGAAGCGGTGGGGGATCCGCCACCGGGACGAGAGGCGCCCTGGGCACACGGCGACGCCGCACGAACTCCTGGCGGACACACCCCGCCGCAGCGGGGCGGGTACCTGAGCGACGTATCGCGTTTCGACGCGGACTTCTTCGGCGTCTCCGGCCGCGAGGCGGATGTCCTGGACCCCCAGCACCGGTTGCTGCTGGAGGTGGCCTGGGAGGCCCTGGAGCATGCCGGGCTCCCCCCGGATCAGCTGACCGGCTCACCGACGGGCGTCTTCACCGGCCTCAGCTACAACGACTACATGGATCAACTCGCCGGGCATCCCCAGGAGCTGGAGGGTTCCATCCTGACGAACGGTCACTGCGTCGCCGCGGGCCGGATCTCCTACCTCCTGGGGCTGCACGGCCCCTGCATGGCCCTCGACACGGCCTGCTCGTCCTCGCTCGTCGCGTTCCACCTCGCCTGCCAGGCACTGCTCCATGACGAATGCGATCTCGCCCTGGCCGCCGGTGTCACGCTCATGCTCCGGCCCAGAACAGCCCTGTCCTTCGCCAGGATGGGAATGCTCTCGCCAACGGGACGCTGCCACACCTTCGACGCCGCCGCGGACGGATTCGTCCGCGGTGAAGGCTGCGGCGCCGTCGTCGTCAAACGCCTGGCCGACGCGGTACGGGACGGCGATCGCGTGCTCGCCGTCGTCCGCGGCTCCGCGGTGAACCAGGACGGCCGGTCCGACGGTCTGGCCGCTCCCTCGCCCGCCGCCCAGCGTGCCCTGTTCCAGAAGGCACTCGCCCGCGCCGGGACCGACCCGCGGGACGTGGGGCTGATCGAGGCGCACGGAACGGGTACGCCGGTCGGCGACCCGATCGAGTTCTCCAGCCTGGCCGAGGTGTACGGCGAAGGCCACGGCCGGTGCGCTCTGGGGTCGGTGAAGACCAACCTGGGCCATCTGGAGCCGGCCGCCGGTATCACCGGTCTGATCAAGACCGTCCTCTGTCTTCAGCGGGGGCTCGTCCCGCCCAACGTGAACTTCACCCGCTGGAATCCGGCCATGGCCGTGGACGAGACCCGGTTCTTCGTGCCCACCGAACTGACCCAGTGGCCCCTGCCGGCGACGTCGAGACTGGCCGCCGTCTCCTCCTTCGGATTCTCCGGTACCAATGCTCACGTCATCCTGGAACAACCGCCCGAGGACGGCCACGCGGCCCTGCCGCCTGCGCGCCGGACCCCGCCGGATGCACCCGAGGTGATCGTGGTTCCGGCCGGGTCCCCGGCCGTGCTGCCGGCCGCGGCACGGCGCCTTGCCGACTGGCTGGAGGACGACGGCGCGCGGGTGCCGCTGCGCGACGTCGCGCACACCCTGGCCCTGCGACGCGGCGCGGGACGGGGACGCCTCGCGGTGGTGGCACGTACCAGGAGCGAGGCGGCCGGCGCGCTGACGTCGTTCGCGGCCGGCCAGGCGCACCCGGCCGTGGTGTCCGGAGCGACGAGTGTCACCGTTTCCCGGCAGCCGGTCTGGGTGTTCTCCGGGCAGGGCTCGCAATGGACGGGCATGGGGCGCGAGTTGCTGCGGAGCGAACCGGCCTTCGCGGCGGCCCTGGCCGAAGTCGATCCTCTGGTCTCCGCCGAGGCCGGATTCTCCGTCCTGGACGTGGTGAGAGCCGGTGAACCGGTGACCGGTTGTTCCAGGGTGCAGCCGGTGCTGTTCGCCCTGCACATCGCGCTGGCCGCCACGTGGCGTGCCCACGGAGTCGAGCCGGCCGGTGTCGTCGGCCACTCCATGGGAGAAGCCGCGGCCGCTGTCGTCGCCGGGGCACTGTCACTCAAGGACGGCGTCAAGGTGATCTGCCGGCGCTCGGCACTGCTCACCCGGATCGCCGGAGCCGGCACCATGGCGACCGTAGGGCTGGACCAGGCCGCGGTGGAGGCCGAACTTGCCGCGAACGGCGCCGAGTCCGTCTCCGTGGCCGTCCTGGCCGCACCGGACTCCACCGTCATCGCCGGCGACACCACCGAGGTGGAGCGGCTCGTCGCCGCCTGGAAGGACCGAGGCGTTACCGCGCTGCCCATCGCGGTGGACGTCGCCTCCCACAGTCCTCAGGTGGAGCCGTTGCTCGCCGAACTCCTCACCGCACTTTCCGACCTGGCCCCGCAGCGCCCCCGGATCCCTTTCTACTCCACCGTGCTGGAGGACCCGTGCGAGGTGCCGTCCTTCGACGCCGCCTACTGGTGTGCCAACCTGCGTAACCCTGTCCGCTTCTCCCCGGCGGTGGCCGCGGCCGCCGCGGACCGGAACCTGGTGTACGTCGAGGTCTCCCCGCACCCCGTGGTCACCCACGCCGTCACCCAGAGCCTGAGCGGCCTGGTCAGCGAACCGGTCGTGCTGCCCACGCTGCGCCGGGGCGAGGACGAGCCCGCCACGTTCCGAACCCAGCTGGCGGCCCTGCACTGCGCGGGCGTCGACGTCGACTGGTCACCGCTGTACGCGGGGGCCCGTCTCGTGGACGTCCCCACCACCACGTTCGACCGCAAGCACCACTGGGTGGATGCGCCGCCAGCCGTACCCGGGCAGCGGAGCACCGCGCGCCCGGCCACCGCACTGCCCGGCAACCACACCGAGGTACCCGGCGAACTGGTGCGTCACCACTGGCAGGCGGACGCCGGAACCGCAGACCTTCCCTGGCTGACCGACCATCGCGTGCACGGCACCCCCGTACTGCCCGGTGCCGCTCACTACGCCGTCGCCCTGACCACCGCTTGCGAGGTGTTCGACGCCGCCCCCGCCGACGTGGAGGTCACCGACGTCACCTTCCAGGAAATGCTCCGGCTGACCGAGCACACCGGCCTCAGCACGACGGTGACCATGACCGCCCCGGATCGGGCCACCTGTGAGATCTTCGGACGCGGAGACGACGGCCGGTGGGTACCGTACGCCTCGGCTGTGCTGCTCCGCCGTCCCGTACGCTCGCCCGCCCGCGTGGTGTCGGCCGCCGTCGCCACCTTGGCCCGGCGCCACCCCGTCCCCCTCGACCCCGCGGCCTTCTACACGAAACTCCGTGCCCGGGGGCTGGAACACGGGGCGGCGTTCGCCGGGATCAAGGAACTGAACGCCTCCCGTAACGGGGACAGTTACTGGGCACGCGTGGAGGTCCCGCCGCCCGCACGGGCCGCGGAGCACTCCTTGCGGGTCCACCCCGTCCTGGTCGACCTCTGCCTGCAACTCCTGGTTGCCGGGACGGTCGAGGACGCGGGCCAGGGGCTGATCCTCCCCGTCCGCCTGCGCTCGGTGCGGATTCTGGGCGATCCCGCGACCGCCGTGTATGCCCACGCGCGCACGATGGAGACCACGCCCGACAGCACCGTCGGGCACGTCCGCCTGCTGGACGGGGCAGGCACGCCGGTGCTGGCCGTCGACGGTGCGGAGTTCGCCCGTCGCAGCCCGCAGCGGGAGCACAGGGCTGACGAGTGGTTCCTCGAAGCCCGCTGGCACCCGGCCCCGCGCCCGCCGGCCACCCCGCGGACCGAGCCCGGGAACTGGCTCGTCGTCGGAGAGGGCGACGCGGACGCCGAGGCGCTGGCCGGCATTCTGCGCGAGGCCGGGACACGGGCCGAGGCGTGGGACCTTCCTCTGGGAGACGATTCGCTCGGGCCGCTCAGCGACGCTTTCACGGAACGTCTGGCGGCCGCCCCGGCCCCCGTGGGCGGCGTGGTGATGCTGTGCGGTACGCCGCCCCTCGCGGGCGATCCCACCGTGGGCGCCCAGCGGCGTGCCCGTCGCATCCTTGCCCTCGCCCAGGCGGTCGCGCACAGCTCCGGCCCGCTGCGTCTGTACGCGGTCACCCGCAACGCCCGCGCGGCAGAGGCGGGCGAGAGCGTGGATCTCGAACAGAGTGCTCTGCGCGGTGTGGTGCGCGTCCTGGCCTTCGAGCACCCGCGTATGCGGGCCACGCTGGTGGACACGGACGACGGCGCCCCTGGCCTGCGGAGCCTGGCCGAGGAGCTGCTCGCCGACGGACGGGAGGACGAGATCGTCCTAAGGGGCGCCACCCGGCACGTCGCCCGGCTCGACTACGCCCCGCTGACCGCCTCGGAACAGGTCACGGCCGCCACCCGCACCATGCGATACGGAGTGGACGGATTCCGCCTGCGGGCGGGGCGGCTCGGGGATCTCGGCAGTCTGGAACTCGCCGCGACCGGGCGGCGGGCACCGGGTCCGGGCGAGGTGGAACTGCGTGTCCAGGCAGCGGGCCTCAACTTCCGTGACGTGCTCACGGTCATGGACCTGCTGCCCGGCGAGGACGACGTCCGTTACCGGATCGGCTTCGAGTGCGCGGGTGTGGTGGCCGAGGTCGGACCGGGTGTGGAGCATCTGCGCGTGGGGGACCCGGTGCTGGCCGTGCATCTCGAAGGCGGCGCCTTCGCCTCGTTCGTCACCGTGCCGGCGACCGCGGTCGCCCCGGTTCCGGCCGGGCTCGATCCTGTCGCCGCGGCGGGGTTGCCCACGGCCTTCCTCACCGCCTGGTACGCGCTGCGCCACGTCGGCCGACTCCGCGCCGGGGAGAAAGTCCTGATCCACTCGGCCAGCGGCGGCACAGGATTGGCGGCGGTCGCAGTCGCCCGGCTGCTCGGTGCCGAGGTGCTGGCGACCGCCGGCAGCGAAGAGAAGCGGCGCTACCTGCGGGGCAGCGGAATCAGCCGGGTGATGGACTCCCGCTCGCTGGACTTCGTCGAGCAGACTCGCAAGGCCACCGACGGCGAGGGCGTCGACGTCGTCCTCAACTCGCTCTCCGGCGCGGCGATTCGCGCGGGGCTGGAGACCCTGCGGCCCTTCGGCCGCTTCGTCGAACTGGGTGTGCGCGACATCCTGTCCGACGCCCCTGTCGGGCTGGCCCCGTTCCGGCACAACATCACCTTGAGCACCGTTGACCTCATCGAGCTCCAACGGACTCGTCCTGATGTGTTCGCAACGATGCTGCGCGAGGTCCTCGACGAGTTCGCCGAGGACCGTCTGAAGCCGTTGCTGTGCACGACGTATCCGCTCACCGAGGCAACCGAAGCCTTCCGCCTGATGGCCCGCGCGGGCCATGTCGGCAAGCTGGTTCTGACCCTTCCGGACCAGGGAACGACCACCGCCGTCCTTCCCGACGGGCCGCCCGTCGTGCACGCCGACGGCGCCTATATCGTCACCGGCGGCCTGCGCGGCCTCGGCCTGGCGACCGCTCAATGGCTGGCCGGGCAGGGCGCAGGCCACATCGTCCTCAACGGCCGCACCACCCCGTCCCTGGCCGCCGCACGCACGATCAGGGAACTGTCCGCGGGCGGTAGCCGGGTCACCGTCGTACTGGGCGATATCGCCAAAGCCGGTACCGCCGAACGCCTTGTGGCCACCGCCACCGAGGACGGCAGGCTTCTGCGTGGCGTCGTGCACTGTGCCATGGTCCTTGAGGACGCCGCGCTCACCAATATCAGTGAGGGCCAGCTGAGGCGGATTTGGGAGCCGAAGGTCACCGGTGCGTGGAAACTGCACCACGCCACGGCGGGGCACACCGTGGACTGGTTCGCGGTTTTCTCCTCGATGGCCTCGTTGCTGGGCAACCCTGGTCAGGGTGTGTACGCTGCCGCCAACTCCTGGCTCGATGCCTTCGCCGCGTGGCGGACCCGCGAGGGCCTGCCCACACTCGCGGTCAACTGGGGGCCGTGGGGCGAGACGGGTGTGGCGACCGATTTCAGCAGCCGGGGCTACCAGACGATCCCGACCGACAAGGGGCTACAGGCGCTCAAGGCGCTTCTGGCACACGGCCGTACCCAGACCGGGGTGGTCCCCGGGGAGCCGAGCACCTGGATTCCCGCCGCCGGACGGCAGGCGTCCTTCTTCAGCCTCCTGGCCCCGAGCGACGAACCCGCGCCCGGCGCGCCGGACGACTCCCGCGGTATCCAGGCCCGCCTTGAGGGTCTCGCGCCGGGCATCGCCAGGCGCGAGGCCCTTGAGACCTATCTGAGCGATCACATCCGCGGAGTTCTGCGCCTGGGCAGCACGACCCTTGACCCCCAGACGCCGCTCAAGGCGCTGGGTTTCGATTCGCTGTTGTCGATGGAATTGCGGGTCCGTCTGGAATCCGACCTCGGCGTCAAGCTCGCAAGTAATTTCGTCTGGCAGCACCCGACGGTATCGGCGCTCGCGGCCGGCCTCGCCGAGTGCATGGGTCTGGAACTGCGGAACGCGGACCAGTCAGTCTCACATGGGTAAAGGCGCGATCGGATCTAAAGGGCTGTCCCGTCATCCCTGGCGGGACAGCCCTTAGGGTCCTGGCACGGACCTCGCCGGGCCGCGTTGCAGGTGCGCGAGCCGCCACCCAGGCAAAGACGTGACGGCCGCCGACGGCTGGCTGGGCGAATGCGGATCGCGCAGGGCGGGGACGGAGGTGGATTCGTCCGCGGTCTGAGCGGCTCTGCGGGCCTCCGGATAGTCCAGCTCCAGACGGATTCCACACTTGGCGATCAGGCATTCACGCCGGCGCGTTGTGGGTCAAGGGCACTTCCTGCGTTTCCGATCAGCTCCTGGAAAGCCCACCTCGTGAAAGCGCGGGGTTAACGAAAAACCGACGACATCGGTGGTGCGCTCCGCCAATTGGATGAATCGTCGTCAACCCTCTTGTTTGCAGGGCAGTTCAGATGACGTAATTATGGCATCCGATCAAGTGGGCTGCCCATCCCTCCATTGGGGAAAGCGGCCTATTCAGGGTTGTGGTGGTGCCATGCCTGCCACGGGTCCGCACGACACCCACCGGAGGAAAGCGTCCGCCGATGTGCTCATTCGGTGCACTGGCTGACGTGGGTGGCTCATACGTCCGAGGAGGCGTTTTGCGAGCCATCACCACACTTCGACTGCTGTTGGGGACCGGCGCCGTCGGTGCGCTCATGCTCACCGCCCCGGCGGCGCAAGCGCATTCCACGCATCCGGCGCAAACGCATTCCGCGCAGGCGGCGCAGGCGGTGATCGTGCCCTGTAGCGAAACCGCGTTGGTCAACGCGGTCAACGGGGCCAACGCCGCCGGCGGCGGCGACCTCATCCTGGCACCGTTCTGCACCTACACCCTCACCAGCGCCCACGGTGCGGAGGGCGCCGGTGGACCGGCGGGGCTGCCGAACATCACCACTCCGATCACCATGACCGGGCTGGCCACCGAGATCACCCGAGCGCGGACCGCGCCCGCGTTCCGCATCATCGAGGTGGACGGGCCCTCTCAGCACCCCGACGACAGCGGTCAGCTCACCTTGACCACGGTCACCATCAGCAACGGTGACGCCGGTATCGGGGTGGGTGGCGGCATCGCCAACCTCGGCGGGTCGGTCACCGTGACCGCCGGGGGCGTCCGGGGCAGCCACGCCTCGTTCGGCGGCGGGATCTACAGCGACACCGCGCTGACGATGACCGGCAGCAGCGTCACGGGCAACACCGCCACGTCCGACGGCGGCGGCATCTTCAAGAACGCCGGCTCCGTCACGCTGCTGGCCACCAACGTGTCCGGCAACAGCCCGAACAACTGCGCCGCCAAGCCGCCCCTGACCTCGCCCTGTTGAGGCAGTGGGCGGGCACCCCGGTGCCCAGCTCGGCCACAGGGCACAGGTTTACGGCGAGGTAGAAGCACTCCGCCGTGCTCACGTCCCATGCCCTGTGACACCCAACCGATCGCAACAACAAAGCAGAGGAATCATGGCACCTTCCATCAGTTTGATCTCCCCCACCTCGGGCCACGCAGGCCAGACGATGACCATCAGCGGCACTGGCCTGGGGACCTTGAGCACCACCAAGATCAACATCGGTACCAAGACGGTCACCCCCACCACCGCCACCAGCACCACCGTCACCCTCCCCATCCCGTCAGGGTGCAGCGGTCAGGCCAACGTCATCGCGACCGTCTCCGGTGTGAACAGCAACAGCAGCGCCTTCTTCTACGTCGCCGGCCCCTCCGTCACGTCGGTGAACCCCAGCACGGGCCCGGCCACGCCCACCAGCCCCATCGACGTCTTCGGTAGCGGTTTCGCGACCGCGACCTCGGTGGCCTTCGGCGCGATCGGCACCGCCTCCCCCACCGTCCTGTCGGACAGCCACCTCACCGTCACCCCACCGGCCCACACCGGCGCCTTCACCGCCTGTACCGACTCCGCGGACGTGCTCGTCACCGCCACCGGCGGCACCAGCACCCCGATCGGGGCACCCGGTGAGTTCACCTACTTCGATCTGCCGACGGTCACCAACGTGACTCCCGCCACGGGATCGGCGAGCACTCCTCCCACCGGTGTCATTGTCGCTGGTTCCTGCTTCGTGGACGTCAGCGCCGTCACGTTCACCCCGGTCGGCGGTGGCACGGCCGTGCCGGCCAACAACGTCAACGTCACGGATCTGGGCACTCTCACTCTCGACGCCCCCGCCGGCCTGACGTCGGGCATCACCTACGACATCCAGGTCACCACCCCCGGCGGCCCCAGCACGCCCGTCGCCGGCGACCACTTCGCCGTCACTCCCTGACGCTTGGGCCGAGCCCAGGCACAAAGGAGCGGGCGAAGCGGTCAGCCTCGCCACCGCGGCCATCGACGTGGACTTCACGGGCCGCGACCGCGGACCCGCTGTGCCCTGGCCGCCCAGCGGCCAGGGCACACTTCATTCACCTCATGGAGGAGTTCCACGATGGCCCCGGTCATCAGCAGCCTCAACCCCAACCACGGGTCAGCCGCGGGAGGCACCGCCGTCACGGTCAACGGCAGCGGCTTCACGGGTGTCACCACCGTGAAGTTCGGCACCGTGCCGGTGGCGTCGTTCACGCTGGTCAGCGACAGCCAGATCACCACCACCGCCCCCGCGGGCACCGGGTCGGTCGCGGTCACCGCCACCTCGCCGCTCGGCACCAGCAACGGCGTCACCTACACCTACAGCGCCGGTCCGGTCATCACCGGCCTGAACCCAGCCTCGGGACCGACCAGCGGCGGCAACACCGTCACCATCACCGGCACCAGCTTCACCGGAACCACCTCGGTGCACTTCGGGACCGCCTCGGCCCCGTTCACCGTCATCAGCGACACCCAGATCACGGCGACGGCGCCCCCGGGCACCAGCTCCGTCCCGATCACCGTCACCACCTCGACAGGCACCAGCAACAGCGTCACCTACACCTACGTCAACGTCGCGACACCGGTCATCACCAGCCTGAACCCAGCCTCGGGACCAACCAGCGGCGGCAACACCGTCACCATCACCGGCACCAGCTTCACCGGAACCACCTCGGTGCACTTCGGGACCGCCTCGGCCCCGTTCACCGTCATCAGCGACACCCAGATCACGGCGACGGCGCCCCCGGGCACCAGCTCCGTCCCGATCACCGTCACCACCTCGACAGGCACCAGCAACAGCGTCACCTACACCTACGTCAACGTCGCGACACCGGTCATCACCAGCCTGAACCCAGCCTCGGGACCAACCAGCGGCGGCAACACCGTCACCATCACCGGCACCGGCCTGTCCGGCGCGACCTCCGTGTTCTTCGGCAGCCACGCCGCCACCATCACCGCCAACAGCGCCACCCAGATCACCGTCACCGCACCCGCCGGAGCCGCGCAGTCGGTCAACGTCACGGTCACCACAGGAGCGGGCACCAGCAACCCACTGCCCTACTTTTATGTCGCTGCCCCCGCCATCACCGGCCTGATCCCGGCCATGGGTCCGAGCGGCGGCGGGAACACCGTCACCATCACCGGCACCGGTCTGGCCCTCACCAGTGCCGTGCACTTCGGCTCCACCCTGGCCACCGCCATCACCGTCAACTCCGACAGCCAGATCACCGTCACGGCTCCGCCCGGCACGGGGACCGTCCTGGTCACGGCCACCACACCGGGCGGCACCAGCACGGTCGGGCTGGGCAACGCCTACTACCTCTACGTCGCACCACCGGTCATCGACTCCCTCAGCCCTGCCCAGGGTTCGGAATCCGGCGGGGATGACGTCCTGATCAGGGGAAGCAACCTCACCTACACCGACGCCGTGTTCTTCGGCACCGCCCCGGCATCCTTCGCCGCGGTCTCCGACACCATGGTCGTCGCCACCTCGCCGGCCGGCGCCGTCGGCCCGGTCACCGTCACCGTCCACTCCCCTGGCGGCACCAGCAACGGCGCCACCTTCCAGTACCAGCCGTAGCGCATCCCGAATCCCAACGTCACAGCAGAGGAGGACCTGTGCAGGCCGAAAAGCGGTGGATGACGAGACGATCGGCTACGGGTCCTCCGGCGACGGGCACGGTGGTTGCCTGGGGAGACGACACCTACGGTCAGACCGCAGTTCCGGCGGGATTGACCGGTGTGGTGGCGGTGGCCGCGGGGCAGTTCCACACACTGGCGTCGAAGTCCGACGGCACCGTGGTGGCCTGGGGACGCAATGACAGCGGCCAGACCAACGTCCCGGCGGGCCTCGGCAATGTGATCGCCATCTCGACACACCGCGACCACAATCTGGCACTGAAATCGGATGGCACAGTCGTCGCCTGGGGTAACAACACCAATGGCCAGACAACTGTGCCGCAGGGCTTGAGCGGAGTCGTGGCGGTGGCCGCAGGCTCGACCCACAGCCTGGCGCTGTGCTCGGACGGCACGGTCGTCGCCTGGGGCAGCGACCTGATGGGGCAGGTGAGCGTCCCCTCAGGTCTGACCGACGTCGTGGCCATCGCCGCGGGCGGATACCACAACGTGGCCGTGAAGTCCGATGGCACGGCCGTCGCGTGGGGGTGGAACCGGTATGGCCAAACGACGCTCCCGCCGTGCCTGCCGCCCTCGGTCGGCGTCAGTTGCAGCCGGTACAGCAGCCTCGTGCTGCTGGCCGACCAGACCCTCTTCGGATGGGGCAGCGACCAGAACGGCGAGACGACCATCCCCTCCACCTGCGGCGTGAGCGGTTTCGCTGCCGGCGGCTACCACCTTCTGGCGGTCACGGCGGGTCGTGTGCTGGTGGGTTGGGGATCCAACGCCAACGGGCAGATCGACATCCCGCCGGAATTGACCAACGTGCTCGCCATCGCCGCGGGATTCCACCACAGCGCCGCGGTGATCGGACCGGGCACCCGCGCCGCGACCGCCACCACACTGACCAGCACCCCGAACCCGTCGGTGTACCACCAGCCGTTCACCGCAACGGCGACCGTCACCCCCACGTCCGCCACGTCGCACACGTCGACAGGGACGGTGGACTTCTTCATCGACGGCTTCGACATCGATTCCGTGCCGCTCAACCAGGCGGGAACGGCCAGCACCCAAATCTCCGCACCCGCAGTCGGCACACACTCCCTGATCGCGGTCTACAACGGCGATGTGAACTTCGCCGGTTCGGAAAGCGGGACGGTCGCCCAACGGGTCAACGCCGGTGCTACGGCGACAACACTGACGTCCGCTCCGAACCCGTCCGCGGTGGGGCAGCCGGTGACGTTGACCGCCCACGTCACCGCCGTACCGCCCGCGGGCGGAATTCCCGTCGGCACCGTCACCCTCACCGTGGACTCCACCGTGTTGGAGACCGTTGCGGTGGACTACCGCGGGGTGGCGACCACGACGACCTCCGCACTGACCGCGGGAACCCACACACTCGGCGCCACATTCCAGGACAGCTTCTACTACACCACGTCCAGCGCCACCCCCGTCACTCAGCAGGTCAATCCCTGAACCGCACGGCAACACCCCTTCCAGTCCGGGCCACCGGACACGCGGACCCACGACCGTCCACACGCCCGCAGCCATTTCCCGACCCCCGGCGAGAGCGGCCGTGGCTCCTGCGACATGTGCCGACAGGATCAGCGCATCCGCACACAGTGATGTCGAAACCGCTCCCTCCGCTCGAAGTCCAGGTCGGCCACCTCCGCCTGGAATTACCGTGAAGCGATCACCGGTCGTGAGGGGGCTGCCCTCATCGAACTCTTCGCAGCCAAGGAGGCACCGACCATGGCAGTGCCCACGATCACCGGGCTCAGCCCGTCGTCCGGCACGACCGCCGGCGGCAACCCGGTGGTGATCACGGGAACGAACTTCCACACCCCCGCAGTCACCAGCGTGACCTTCGACGGCAACAGCGCCGTCTTCACGATCAACTCCGATTCGCGGATCACCGCGACCGCGCCCACGCACGCGGCGGGCTCGGCGACCGTCACCGTCACCGTCACCAACGCCAGTGGCAGCGCCACCACCCGCTACTCCTACGGCAGTGGCTTGACGCTGAGTCCGACTCAGGGGCCGACCGGCGGGGGGACGATCGTGGACATCTACGGCGCGGACCTGGCCGGTGCCAACGCGGTGCTGTTCGGCAGCACCGCGGCCAGGTCCTTCACACAGCTGTCCGCGACCCACCTGCGGGCGGTGAGCCCGGTCGGGGGTGGCGGGGTCCACGCCGTGGTGGCAGCGGGAGGCAGCACCAGCTCCCCGGGGTACTTCTACTACCTTCCCGCGCCCTTCACGTCCCGCATCAGCCCGACTGCCGGGCCCCTGGCCGGGGGGACAGCGGTGACGATCACGGGCGTGAACCTGTTCACCACCAACGCGGTTGCTTTTGGTGGTGTCCCGGCCACGTCGTTCGCCGTGGTGTCCGACAGTCAGGTCACGGCGGTGTCCCCGGCTGGAGCAGTCGCGGGTGCGGTCCAGGTCAAGGTGACCACCGCAGGCGGTGTCACGGTCGGCCTGTCGTTCAGCTACGACAACCCCCCCACGGTCAGCGGCCTCAGCCCCGTCTCGGGCTCCGCCGGCGGCGGTGACACGGTCACGATCAGCGGCACCGACCTGGCCCACACCGAGACGGTGGCCTTCGGCGGAATCCCGGCCCGCTTCGGCGTTATCAACAGCAACACGGTCGCCGCGGTCACGCCCCCCAGCCCCGTAGGGCCCGCCGACGTGGCCGTCACCACCTCCGGTGGCACCGCGACCAATCCGGGTGCCTTCTCCTACCAGAGTCCGCCTGGCGGCTGAGGTGAGCTTCCCTCAAGATGCGGGGATGTTGATGGTGATTCCGATGGGACTCATGAGAGGACCATTGACCATGGCTGTCCGTCCCGAGGAAATACTCACTGAGTTGCGGGAGTGCGCGGTGCGGAAGTACCGGACCGCGGAGCCGAGGCCGTAGATCAAGCGTCTGGCCATCGAGCTCGGCGCCCACCCCGAGGCCCTGCGGACGTGGACCGACGGTGATCCCGCCTGGGGTCGGGTGCGTACCGCGGGAACTGCACATCCCCTCCTCCGCCTGCTGCTGCCGCTGGCACCGGTCCGCCTGGTGCTCGCAGCCGCCTGACCCGTACCGAGCGGTGCCCCGACCAGGGGAGGCTGGTCGGGGCACCGCTCGGGCGGGAGGGGTCACGGTGTCACGGTCTGGGTGTCCACCGGTGAGGTGGAGGTGTTGAAGTTGCCGCTTCCGTTGTAGACGGCGGTCAGGGAGTGGGTGCCGATGCCGAGGGTGGAGGTGGTGAACGACGCCACCCCACCACTAAGAGTCCCGGTGCCCAGCAGGGTGGCTCCGTCGAAGAAACTCACCGTCCCCGTCGGGGTACCCGATCCGGGCGGCACCGCCGTGACGGTCGCCGTCAGCGTCTTCGCCTGGCCGAACACGGACGGATCCGGCGCCGAGGTGAGGGCGGTGCTGGTGTTGGCTTTGTTGATGGTTTGGTTGCTGGTGGTGGAGGTGGAGGCCGTGAAGTTGGTGTCGCCGTTGTAGGTGGCCCGGATGGATCGTGTTCCGACCGGCAGGTTGGAGACGGTCAGGGTGGCGACGCCGCCGGAGAGGGTGACGGGTGCCTGGGGGACGCCACCGACGAAGAACGTCACGGTTCCGGTGGGGGTGCCGGCTCCGGGTGCCACGGGGGTGACGCTGGCAGTGAGGGTCACCGGTTGTCCGAAGACGGACGGGTTGGGGGCTGAACTCGCGGTGGTCGTGGTGCTTGCCTTGGTCACCGTCTGGGTGTCCACCGGCGAGGTCGAGCCCGTGAAGTTGCCGCTTCCGTTGTAGACCGCGGTCAGCGAGTGACTGCCGGTTGCCAGGGTGGAGACGGAGAGCGTGGCCACCCCACCGCTGAGGGTCCCGGTGCCCAGCAGGGTGGCCCCGTCGAAGAAGCTGACGGTCCCGGTGGGGGTCCCGGCCCCAGGCGCCACAGCGGAGACCGTCGCCGTCAGCGTCTTCGCCTGGCCGAAGACGGACGGATCCGGCGTCGAAGTCAACGCCGTCGTGGTGTTTGCCTTGGTCACCGTCTGGGTGTCCACCGGCGACGTCGAGCCCGTGAAGTTGCTGTCCCCGCTGTAGACCGCGGTCAGCGAGTGCGACCCCGCCCCCAGAGTGGAGGTGGTGAATGTGGCGACCCCACCGCTGAGGGTGCTGGTGCCCAGCAGGGTGGCCCCGTCGAAGAAACTCACCGTCCCCGTCGGGGTACCCGATCCGGGCGGCACCGCCGTGACGGTCGCCGTCAGCGTCTTCGCCTGGCCGAACACCGACGGATCCGGCGCCGAAGTCAACGCCGTCGTCGTGAGGTTCTTGGTCACGGTCTGGGTGTCCACCGGTGAGGTGGAGGTGTTGAAGTTGCCGCTTCCGTTGTAGACGGCGGTCAGGGAGTGGGTGCCGATGCCGAGGGTGGAGGTGGTGAACGACGCCACCCCACCACTAAGAGTCCCGGTGCCCAGCAGGGTGGCTCCGTCGAAGAAACTCACCGTCCCCGTCGGGGTACCCGATCCGGGCGGCACCGCCGTGACGGTCGCCGTCAGCGTCTTCGCCTGGCCGAACACGGACGGATCCGGCGCCGAGGTGAGGGCGGTGCTGGTGTTGGCTTTGTTGATGGTTTGGTTGCTGGTGGTGGAGGTGGAGGCCGTGAAGTTGGTGTCGCCGTTGTAGGTGGCCCGGATGGATCGTGTTCCGACCGGCAGGTTGGAGACGGTCAGGGTGGCGACGCCGCCGGAGAGGGTGACGGGTGCCTGGGGGACGCCACCGACGAAGAACGTCACGGTTCCGGTGGGGGTGCCGGCTCCGGGTGCCACGGGGGTGACGCTGGCAGTGAGGGTCACCGGTTGTCCGAAGACGGACGGGTTGGGGGCTGAACTCGCGGTGGTCGTGGTGCTTGCCTTGGTCACCGTCTGGGTGTCCACCGGCGAGGTCGAGCCCGTGAAGTTGCCGCTTCCGTTGTAGACCGCGGTCAGCGAGTGACTGCCGGTTGCCAGGGTGGAGACGGAGAGCGTGGCCACCCCACCGCTGAGGGTCCCGGTGCCCAGCAGGGTGGCCCCGTCGAAGAAGCTGACGGTCCCGGTGGGGGTCCCGGCCCCAGGCGCCACAGCGGAGACCGTCGCCGTCAGCGTCTTCGCCTGGCCGAAGACGGACGGATCCGGCGTCGAAGTCAACGCCGTCGTGGTGTTTGCCTTGGTCACCGTCTGGGTGTCCACCGGCGACGTCGAGCCCGTGAAGTTGCTGTCCCCGCTGTAGACCGCGGTCAGCGAGTGCGACCCCGCCCCCAGAGTGGAGGTGGTGAATGTGGCGACCCCACCGCTGAGGGTGCTGGTGCCCAGCAGGGTGGCCCCGTCGAAGAAACTCACCGCCCCCGTCGGGGTACCCGATCCGGGCGGCACCGCCGTGACGGTCGCCGTCAGCGTCTTCGCCTGGCCGAACACCGACGGATCCGGCGCCGAAGTCAACGCCGTCGTCGTGAGGTTCTTGGTCACGGTCTGGGTGTCCACCGGTGAGGTGGAGGTGTTGAAGTTGCCGCTTCCGTTGTAGACGGCGGTCAGGGAGTGGGTGCCGATGCCGAGGGTGGAGGTGGTGAACGACGCCACCCCACCACTAAGAGTCCCCGTACCCAGGAGAGTGGCCCCGTCGAAGAAACTCACCGTCCCCGTCGGGGTACCCGATCCGGGCGGCACCGCCGTGACGGTCGCCGTCAGCGTCTTCGCCTGGCCGAACACCGACGGATCCGGCGCCGAAGTCAACGCCGTGGTCGTGGCGGCCTGGCCCACCGTCTGGGTGTCCACCGGCGACGTCGAGCCCGTGAAGTTGCTGTCCCCGCTGTAGACCGCGGTCAACGCGTGGGTGCCGATG
The DNA here is from genome assembly GCF_045040405.1 of Streptomyces sp. NBC_01525. NCBI lineage: Bacteria > Bacillati > Actinomycetota > Actinomycetes > Kitasatosporales > Streptomycetaceae > Streptomyces > Streptomyces sp. NBC_01525. The sequence goes on along the minus strand of NZ_CP109399.1, from coordinate 41,886 downwards.
CCGAGGGTGGAGGTGGTGAACGACGCCACCCCACCGCTAAGGGTCCCGGTGCCCAGCAGGGTGGCTCCGTCGAAGAAACTCACCGTCCCCGTCGGGGTACCCGATCCGGGCGGCACCGCCGTGACGGTCGCCGTCAGCGTCTTCGCCTGGCCGAACACCGACGGATCCGGCGCCGAAGTCAACGCCGTCGTGGTGGCGGCCTGATTGACCGTCTGGGTGTCCACCGGCGACGTCGAGCCCGTGAAGTTGCTGTCCCCGCTGTAGACCGCGGTCAACGCGTGGGAGCCGATGCCGAGGGCGGAGGTGGTGAACGACGCCACCCCACCACTAAGAGTCCCCGTACCCAGCAGGGTGGCTCCGTCGAAGAAACTCACCGTCCCCGTCGGCGTACCCGATCCGGGACTGACAGCCGAGACCGTCGCCGTCAGCGTCTTCGCCTCACCGAACACCGACGGATCCGGCGCCGAAGTCAACGCCGTCGTCGTCGCTGCCTGGCCCACCGTCTGGGTGTCCACCGGCGACGTCGAGCCTGTGAAGTTGGTGTCCCCGCTGTAGACCGCGGTCAGGGGGTGGGTGCCGATGCCGAGGGCGGAGGTGGTGAATGTGGCCACCCCACCGCTAAGGGTCCCGGTACCGAGGAGAGTGGCTCCGTCGAAGAAGCTGACGGTCCCGGTCGGCGTACCCGATCCGGGACTGACAACCGAGACCGTCGCCGTCAGCGTCTTCGCCTGGCCGAACACGGACGGATCCGGCGCCGAAGACAACGCCGTCGTCGTGGCAGCCTGGCCCACCGTCTGCGTGTCCACCGGCGACGTCGAACCAGCGAAGTCGGTGTCCCCGCCGTAGACCGCGGTCAACGCATGCGACCCGACCGACAGGGAAGACGTGGTGAACGACGCCACCCCACCACTAAGGGTCCCGGTGCCGAGGAGGGTGGCTCCGTCGAAGAAGCTGACCGTCCCGGTGGGGGTACCGACCCCAGGCGCCACGACCGTGACGGTGGCCGTCAGCGTCTTGGCCTGGCCGAACACGGACGGATCCGGCGCCGAAGACAACGCCGTCGTCGTCGCAGCCTGGCCCACCGTCTGCGTGTCCACCGGCGACGTCGAACCAGCGAAGTTGCTGTCCCCGCTGTAGACCGCGGTCAGAGGGTGGGAGCCGACGGCGAGGGTGGAAGTGGTGAACGACGCCACCCCACCACTAAGGGTCCCGGTGCCCAGTAGGGTGGCCCCGTCGAAGAAACTCACCGTCCCCGTCGGCGTACCCGATCCGGGACTGACAGCCGAGACGGTGGCCGTCAGCGTCTTGGCCTCACCGAACACGGACGGATCCGGCGCCGAAGTCAACGCCGTCGTCGTGGCAGCCTGGCCCACCGTCTGCGTATCCACCGGCGAAATCGAACCAGCGAAGTCGGTGTCCCCGCTATAGACCGCGGTCAGGGGGTGGGTGCCGATGCCGAGGGCGGAGGTGGTGAACGTGGCCACCCCACCGCTAAGGGTCCCGGTACCGAGGAGAGTGGCTCCGTCGAAGAAGCTGACCGTCCCGGTGGGGGTACCGGCCCCAGGCGCCACGACCGTGACGGTGGCCGTCAGCGTCTTGGCCTCACCGAACACGGACGGATCCGGCGCCGAAGTCAACGCCGTCGTCGTGGCAGCCTGGCCCACCGTCTGCGTATCCACCGGCGACGTTGAGCCCGTGAAGTTGGTGTCCCCGCTGTAGACCGCGGTCAACGTATGCGACCCGACCGACAGGGAAGACGTGGTGAACGACGCCACCCCACCACTAAGAGTCCCCGTACCCAGGAGAGTGGCCCCGTCGAAAAAACTCACCGTCCCCGTCGGCGTACCCGATCCGGGCGCCAGGACGGTGACAGTAGCCGTCAGCGTCTTCGCCTCACCGAACACCGACGGATCCGGCGCCGAAGACAACGCCGTCGTCGTCGCAGCCTGGCCCACCGTCTGTGTATCCACCGGCGACGTCGAACCAGCGAAGTCGGTGTCCCCGCCGTAGACCGCGGTCAACGCATGCGACCCGACCGACAGCGAAGACGTGGTGAACGACGCCACCCCACCACTAAGGGTCCCGGTACCGAGGAGGGTGGCTCCGTCGAAGAAACTCACCGTCCCGGTGGGGGTTCCGACCCCAGGCGCCACGACCGTGACGGTAGCCGTCAGGGTCTTCGCCTCACCGAACACCGACGGATCCGGCGCCGAAGACAACGCCGTCGTCGTCGCTGCCTGGCCCACCGTCTGGGTGTCCACCGGCGACGTCGAACCGGCGAAGTTCGTGTCCCCGCCGTAGACCGCGGTCAACGCGTGGGAGCCGACGGCGAGGGCGGAGGTGGTGAACGTCGCCACCCCACCGCTAAGGGTCCCGGTACCGAGGAGGGTGGCTCCGTCGAAGAAACTCACCGTCCCGGTGGGGGTTCCGACCCCAGGCGCCACGACCGTGACGGTAGCCGTCAGGGTCTTCGCCTCACCGAACACCGACGGATCCGGCGCCGAAGACAACGCCGTCGTCGTCGCTGCCTGGCCCACCGTCTGGGTGTCCACCGGCGACGTCGAGCCGACAAAGTCGGTGTCCCCGCCGTAGACCGCGGTCAACGCATGCGACCCGACCGACAGCGAAGACGTGGTGAACGACGCCACCCCACCACTAAGGGTCCCGGTGCCGAGGAGAGTGGCCCCGTCGAAGAAACTCACCGTCCCCGTCGGCGTACCCGATCCGGGACTGACAGCCGAGACCGTGGCCGTCAGCGTCTTGGCCTCACCGAACACCGACGGATCCGGCGCCGAAGACAACGCCGTCGTCGTCGCTGCCTGGCCCACCGTCTGCGTATCCACCGGCGACGTCGAGCCGACAAAGTCGGTGTCCCCGCTGTAGACCGCGGTCAACGCATGCGACCCGACCGACAGCGAAGACGTGGTGAACGACGCCACCCCACCACTAAGAGTCCCCGTACCCAGGAGAGTGGCCCCGTCGAAGAAGCTGACGGTCCCGGTGGGGGTCCCGGCCCCAGGCGCCACAGCGGAGACGGTGGCCGTCAGCGTCTTCGCCTCACCGAACACCGACGGATCCGGCGCCGAAGACAACACCGTCGTCGTCGCAGCCTGGCCCACCGTCTGCGTATCCACCGGCGACGTCGAGCCGACAAAGTCGGTGTCCCCGCCGTAGACCGCGGTCAACGCATGCGACCCGACCGACAGCGAAGACGTGGTGAACGACGCCACCCCACCACTAAGAGTCCCCGTACCCAGGAGAGTGGCCCCATCGAAGAAACTCACCGTCCCCGTCGGGGTACCGGCCCCAGGCGCCACGACCGTGACGGTAGCCGTCAGGGTCTTCGCCTCACCGAACACCGACGGATCCGGCGCCGAAGACAACACCGTCGTCGTCGCAGCCTGGCCCACCGTCTGTGTATCCACCGGCGACGTCGAACCAGCGAAGTTCGTGTCCCCGCCGTAGACCGCGGTCAACGCGTGGGAGCCGACGGCGAGGGCGGAGGTGGTGAACGTCGCCACCCCACCGCTAAGGGTCCCGGTGCCGAGGAGAGTGGCCCCGTCGAAGAAACTCACCGTCCCCGTCGGCGTACCCGACGAGGAAGTCACGGTGGCTGTCAGGGTCTTCGCCTCGCCGAAAACCGACGGGTCCGGCGCCGAGGTCAGCACCGTCGTGGTGGGGAAAGGGACGGCGGCGGTGACGGTCACGCTGTTGTCGGCGTTGTCGGCGACGTAGATCGTCGAACCGTCCGGTGTGATCGCCACCCCGAACGGTCCTGGCCCCACAGGGATGGTGAAGGTCACGGTGTTGGTGCCGGTGTCGATGACGCTGACCGTGTCGTCACCGTTGTTGGCCACGTACGCGTGGGTGCCCGCGACGGCTACTCCGAGAGGCGCGGTTCCGACAGCGACGGTGGCGGTCACGGTGTTGGTGCCGGTATCGATGACGCTGACCGTGTCGTCACCGTTGTTGGCCACGTACGCGTGGGTGCCCGCGACGGCTACTCCGAGAGGCGCGGTTCCGACAGTGACGGTGGCGGTCACGGTGTTGGTGCCGGTGTCGATGACGCTGACCGTGCCGTCACTGTTATTGGTCACGTACGCGCTGGTGCCCCCGATCGCCACCCCGAAAGGCGCGGTGCCGACGGGAATGGTGGCGGTGACCGTGTTGGTGCCGGTGTCGATGACGCTGACCGTGCCATCGCTCGCGTTCGTCACGTACGCGCTGGTGCCCCCGATCGCCACCCCGAGGGGAGTGGTGCCGACGGGAATGGTGGCGGTGACCGTGTTGGTGACGGTGTCGATGACGCTGACCGTGCCATCGCTCGCGTTCGTCACGTACGCCCGAAGACCGTCCGGAGTGATCGCCACCCAGAAGGGCGTTGTCCCGACGGGCACGGTGGCGGTGACGGTCAGGCTGGTGGTGTCGATGACGCTGACGTCGTTGCTGCCCTCGTTGGCTACGTAGGCATGCAGCCCGTCTGGGGTGATTGCCACCCCTGTCGGCGTAGTGCCCACCGTCACGGTCGGGTCCGATGAGACCACTGCGAGGGGGCGATGTGAGCCGCCCCATGGGAGTCCCACCAACTGCCGCCAGCTGGGCTGAAATGCCTTGGCCATGATTCGCCCTTCCAGATCACCGGTCTGCCTGATCTGGATGGGCTGCCTTGAGGCTGGTTGCACAGACGTGCAGCCGCGTCCCGCAGACAAAGGGATTGCCGGCGTCCGTAAGCCCATCCATGTATCGGTCGACCTCGTGGCAGATCGACCGGAACAGTCCCCGAGAGGGATGGGCGGCCTCCGGATTCCGCTAGCACAAGTAACCCACTAGGACCGAGATGGAATAACCGATAGAACGAAACACCACTCTAACGGTTGATATATATCATCTTTGAGTGCGCGAATGGATCACCATGCCGACGGCCGGCGCGTGGGCCATTCGGGTGGGGCTTACTTCTATGGGCTTTTCATAACCGGATGGCAGTGGGTTACTTGTGCCGATGAAGAGCCCGGTGGGTTGCCCATCCCCTTCGGGACTGTGGGCGTCGGTCTGGCGACAGCCCGACGTCAAGCGGATGGGAAATACCTGAAGCCTGTGCATCTGCCCTTGCCCAAGGCACGCTGGCCGCACAGCAGGCAGTTCTCGTGACAGCCCCATCCAGATCAGACCGGACATCTATCTTGAGGGGCCATCATGACGGAAGTATTTCAGTCGAGTTGGCGGCAACTGATCGGACTGACGCAGGACAGGTCTCGTCTCGGCCTCGTCGCGATGTCATCGGACCCGACCGTGACGGTGGGCAGCTTCCCCACAGGAGTGGCGATCACTCCGAATGGGCTGCGGGCTTACGTAGCCAACGAGGGCAGCAACAACGTCAGCGTCATCGCCACCACCAGCCTGACCGTCACCGCCACCGTTCCCGTCGGGGCAACGCCTTTCGGGGTGGCGATCACTCCGGACGGGCTGCACGCCTACGTGACCAACAGCGGCGGCAACAGCGTCAGCGTCATCGCCACGGCGACCAACACCGTGACCGCCACCATCCCCGTAGGAAGCACTCCCCTCGGGGTGGCGATCACTCCGGACGGGCTGCACGCCTACGTGACCAACAGCGGCGGCAACAGCGTCAGCATCATCGCCACGGCGACCAACACCGTGACCGCCACCGTTCCCGTCGGGGCAACGCCTTTCGGGGTGGCGATCACTCCGGACGGGCTGCACGCCTACGTGACCAACAGCGGCGGCAACAGCGTCAGCATCATCGCCACGGCGACCAACACCGTGACCGCCATCACCCTCGTAGGGGCGATTCCCCTCGGAGTGGCGATCGCGGGAACCCGCGCGTACGTGGCCAACAACGGCGACAACAACGTCAGCGTCATCAATACCGTCACCAGCACCCTGATCACCACCGTCTCCGTGGGGATCGCCCCGCTCGGGGTGGCCGTCTCCCCGGACGGAGCGCACGCCTACGTCGCGAACAACAGCAACAACACGGTCAGCGTCATCGCCACGGCGACCAACACCGTGACGGGCACGGTTCCGACCGGTCCCGGACCATTCGAGCTGGCGGTCACCCCCGACAACTCGACCCTTTACATCACCGACAACGCTGACAACAGCGTGACCGTGACCTCGGCGGGACCCGCCTCCACCACGACGGGGCTGGTCTCCGTCCCAGACCCGTCGGTGTTCGGCCAGACGAAGATCCTTACCGCTACGGTGACAGCGCTGTCCGGTACCCCGGCCGGGACGGTCAGCTTCTTCGACGGCGCCACTCCCCTGGGCACCAGCGCCCTGAACGGAAGCGGCGTGGCGACACTGCCGATCTCCACCCTCGGCGTTGGCTCGCACGCACTGACCGCGACGTACAACGGAGGCGCTGGTTTCAACCCGTCGACATCGCCGGTGGACACCCAGGCGGTCAACAAGGCGAGCACCGTCACCGTCCTCATCGCCGCGCCCAATCCCTCCACCCCTGGCCAGACGGTGGTGCTGACCGCGACGGTGGCCGCCATCCCTCCAGGGGCAGGCACGCGGACCGGTACCGTCAGCTTCTTCGACGGCGCCACTCCCCTGGGCACCAGCGCCGTCAGCGCGGGCGGAGTCGCGACCTTCACGACCGCGACTCTCAGCGCCGGTTCGCACACCCTCACGGCCGTCTACAGCGGAGACGGCAATTTCACCGGATCCTCCGGCACCTACGTCACCCAGGTCATCGTCGGGACTGTCCCGACCTCGCTGACCGCCACGCCCGCGGTCGTCAATCTCCGCCCGCCCCGGCCCCACGAGGGAATCCTGACCGCGACCCTGACCAACGCGGTCACCAAACACCCCATTCCGGGGCAGCCCATCACGTTCAGCACCGGCAACGTCCAACTGGGCACCTCAACCACCAACGCCCGGGGAACCGCCACCTGGAACGCAACCCTGCAGTTGCCGCTGATCATCCTCAACCGCGGATACACCGCCACCTACCCGGGCAGCTCCGTCTACCGGCCCGCCACCGCCCACGCCGGAATCATCTCCGACTGACAGCACATCCCCCGCACTGCGGCCATCATCGCGGCGTACCGCCTCACAAGAGCCGACCGCAGGAGAGCCATCCGCCGCCGCTCCGCCCCACCGGGCGGGGTGGCGGCTGCGGGTATGCCCTCGTGGCCCCGCACAAACAACGGAAGCCGGGCGCCGTCGTCCTCAGAAGCCTGGTCCTCCCGCCGCCTCGGCCGGGCGTTCAGTTGCACACCTACCCGGTTCACCGTGATGGCGCCGAACGGCGTACCGGGTATACCCATGTGCCGACGCATGACCCGTGAATACCCCGACGAGCTCCGCGAGCGCGCGACCCGTGAGGTCCGCGCCACCGGTCGGCCCCTCACCCACGTCGCGAAGGACCTGGGCATCCACAAGGAGGCCCTGCGCGGCTGGGTCCGCCAGGCCGAGGCCGACCGCGGCGAGCGCGATTGGGTCGACTCGCGCCTGTAGCAGGGGAACCGCAGGGTCACTCACGGCGATAAGGCCGTGATAACGCTGGCCTGCCCTGGCAGAATGCCCATCGACTGCCCTGACGTGGCCCTCCTCGTCAACCTGACGCATCAGAGATTCACGTGATCGGGTGGCGTTTTCCTGCTCTCCCGGGCAGTGTTTCAGCCATTGGTTACGGCAACCCCTTGTGAGTGCGGGGCGCATGGGCCTCCTGTTCTCCGATCGCCGCTGTCCGCGAAAATGAAGGATCGCGCTCATGGGCATATGCGCATGAAACCCGCTGTGCGGGATTGGCCAGAGCGCGGGATCTGCCACTTCCGACAATCTCGGGTATGCGCTGTCCTTTTCGCGCAAGCAGCTGACGTTCCGGGTCTGCACACAACAGGCCCCGTCGGCAGCACAACCATGCAGCATCGAACAAAGGGGAAGGCCGTGACCTCACCCGCCCCCACCCAAATCGCCCTGATCAACGGCAGCTTTGAGCAGCCCGCCGTCTCCGGCAACGCGCTTCTGCCCGACGCCTCGCAGCTCCAGAACCCGCAGCACGTCCCGGGCTGGCTGACCACCGCCACCGACCACCTCATCGAGATCTGGCACGACGGCTTCAACGGCGTCCCGTCCGCCGACGGCGCCCAGTTCGCCGAGCTCAACGCCTACCAGGTCTCCACTCTCTACCAGGAACTGCCCACCACTCCCGGTACGAAGCTGTACTGGCGGCTGTACCACCGCGGGCGCCTGGGGCAGGACACCATGGCGCTGGACATCGGCGCGCCGGGCACGGTGGTCCAGCAGCGCCAGTTCACCGACGGCAACACCGCCTGGGGCTTCTACACCGGCACCTACACCGTCCCGCCCGGGCAGGCCACCACCCGCTTCGCCTTCCGCTCCGTCTCCGCCGCCGGCGGCGACCCCACGGTCGGGAACTTCCTCGACGGGATCTTCTTCGGCACCGCCCCGTCCGTGACCCTCACCAAGTACGCCATCCCGGACGGGCCGCTTGAGGTGGGTGATGTGATCACCTACCGCATCGTCGCCAAGAACCGGGGCGGCGGCAACGCCGAGGCGCTGCGCCTGACCGATGCCATCCCGGCCGGCACGACGTACCTGCCCAGGTCGCTGCGGATCGTCAACGGCCCCAACACCGGAGCGAAGACCGACCAGTCGGGCGACGACCAGGCGTACTTCGACCCGGCGGGCAACCAGGTGGTGTTCCACCTGGGCAACGGCGCCACCAGCACCCAGGGCGGCAGCCTGCCCAACACCGACACCCTGCCGGACGGCACCACGGTCGAGTACCGGGTCACCATCGACGAGGCCAGCGCCGGCGGCCAGGTCGCCAACACCGCCACCGCCACCTACGAAAACCGCCTCGGGCCCACCCCGGAGACGCTGACCGCCACCTCCAACGAGGCCGACACCCGGGTGCTCCCGGCCGCCGACCTGAGCGTAACCAAGTCGGCCGACACCACGACGGTGACCGTGGGGCAGACGGTGACCTACCGCGTCACCGTCCGCAACGCCGGCCCGAACACGGCCACCGGCGTCGCCGTCACCGACCCCCTCCCCGCCGGCCTCACCTTCGTTTCCGCCACGCCCTCGGCCGGCAGTTACAACCCGGTCACCGGCCAGTGGAGCGTCGGAACCCTGGCCGTCGGCGCCAGCGCCACCCTCACCCTCCGGGCCAAAGCCACCACCACCGGCCCCGTCACCAACACCGCTACCACCCACGCCAACGAAATCGACCTCCGCCCAGGCAACAACACCGACACCGTCACTGTCTGCGTCAAACCCGCCCCCATCTGCCGGCCCTGCCCCCCGCCCTCGGGCAGCGGCGGACCCTGCGAGCCCTGCCCGCCGCCCGCCATCGGCCCCGCGTAGGCGGGCCCCTCCAGGTCCGCGCCGTCGCCGTCGGCGGCACCTACGAGGACGACAACCTCGCTGTCAAGGAGGCCGCGCAGTGCATGCGCATCCGCGGCCCCCTCGCCCAGACCCTGTACTCACTGCCCGACGGAGCCCACTTCCAGATGACCTCCACCCCGCCCCCCACCGACCCCGACCTGCTCTCCCACCACGAACTCAAGGTTCGCGCTGATTACTCCACCCTGTTGATCATGGATGCCGATGCCTGCCTGGACGAACCCGAACGCGCCTGGTTCGATGCACTGGTTGCGAATTGGATCAACACTGCTCCCGGTGTCGTCAGTATCGGAGCTGCACGCCCCTTCAGCGTTCCCGTCACCGTGGACGTGCGCCGCACACCGCCGACCGACGACACCGAACTTCACCAGGCCGACCACGTAACCCAGGCCACCCTCGCGCTCCCCTCCGGGCGCCTACTGATCTCCATGCATGACGTCGACGACGCCCTGCCCCGCATCCCCCTCACCCCCGGCACCTACACCGTGCGCATCTACTCCCACGGCCTGGGCACCCTCTCCGAGGACGGCCTCGACGGCGACGACCGATACCACGTAGTCCTCTGGCCCACCGACGAAGACCACCCCGCCCAAGTCCTCAAGCGCTACCCCGAACCCCTCCCCGGCGGCTGATATCTGTGAAGCGCGGCGAGCGCCAGCGGGGCGATGGCGTCCACCGGGCGAACCCTTCCGCGGAGGCGCTCATCAACGTGGGAGGACAGGTCGGCGTCCCCGTCGAACAGACCCCACTCCCAGGAGGGCAGTTGGTCACCGACGGGGGTGGTGGGCACGATGAGGGTGCCCAGGGCCCATTCGATGGCGAGGGCTTCGGCGGTGCGGCCCAGGATGGCGGCGAGGTCGCGGAGCAGGGCGGCGCGGCTGCCGGTGACGGCGACGCGGGCGACGATCTCCAGTCGCCGGTCGGCGGTTCGTCGGCGGGCTGGTCGCTCAGGGTGCTCTCCTCAGCTCGGCAGTCCCAGTGTCCCGCTTCTCGGGGCCGGCCGGGCGGGTCAGAGCGCGGGCTTCTAGCGGTTCTGCGCCTCGCGGACCGGCGCCAGGCAGGTCTCGCACAGGGGATTCTCTGGGGCGGCAGGCGTGGCGCGAGGCGGGTTGCGCAGCTCAGCGCCGGTTCCGTCGGCCCCGGAGTCGCTGCTGTTGAGGTTGCCGACCTTCCTGCGGTACCGGCCCTGAGCGGCCTGCTCGGATCCTACGTCGAGCGCCGCGGCGATCTGCTTGAAGGTGAGCAGCGGCTTGCCGGTGCGGGTGCTGGTGGAGCGGGCGGCCAGCAGCATTGCGGCCTCCAGGCCGTCTTCCGCCGTATTCCGGTTGGCCTCCCGGGGCGGTACTAATCGGCAGCCGGCTTGTCAGTAGTTCTCAGAGGGTGTTCGATACTGATTCAGGCTGCCGCGGGCGGTTTCGGGCGGAGGTATTGCCCGACTTTGTTCGGGCTGGCGGTCAGCCGGTTACTCATGGAGTTGACTATGGCCCAGTGGATCATCGACCGGGACCGGGGCGGCAGTGCCTCGTAGTCGCGGTGCAGACGCCGGTACCAGCTCATGATCCCGAAAGTCTGCTCCACGCACCATCGAACCTTCTGGACCATGAAGCGTTTGTGCTCCGCATCCCGTGAGACGACCTCCACGTCGATACCAAGGCTCGCGGCGTGGGCGATCATTTTTGTCTTGTAGCCGGCGTCCACCCACGCTTTCGTCACGGTGGGCAACTTCGTGGAGAGTTCGTCGACCACGATTTTGCCACCGTTGGTGTCCTGCACACCCGCGGCCGTGATGATCAGGACCAGCAGCAGCCCCAGGGTGTCGGTGGCGATGTGCCGCTTGCGGCCCTTGACCTTCTTGCACCGCCCCAGCCCCGGGTGGCCTCCGGTGCGTTCGGTGAGGCCTTGACACTCTGAGCGTCGATGATTGCGGCCGTGGGCAGAATCCGGCGGCCCTTCTTTTTCCGTAACTGCTCACGGAGCGTGTCGTGAATCTCCTCGGCCGTTCCGTCCGCCTCCCATGCCCGGAAATAGCCGTAGACCGTCGTGTGCGGGGGCAGATCGTGCGGCAGATACCGCCAGGCGATGCCGGTTCGGGCCACATAAAGGATCGCGTTGACGACCTCATACAGGTCGGTGGTCGGCGCCCGGCCCTCGGCGCGGGCTGCTCGCCACTGCACCAACAACGGCTCGATCAGCCCCCACTGGTCGTCCTTCAAGTTCGATGGATACACACGGCGTTCAGTCACCACATAGTCAGTACAGCCCCGCCGCGGCATCCGCTACGAGATCACCAAGACACGTCCATCCTGCTACAGCAAGGATCGGACGGATAGGGGGATACCTACATCAAGCACCCTCTTAGCATGCAGAGCCCGCGCGTTGCGCGGCGCCGGGCGCTCAACCAGCGCACCCCGGCGGAAGACCGCCCCCGAGTTCGCCATCCCGCCGACCAGCGCCTCACCTTCAGCTGTCATGGCGATCACGCTATCGCCGGATCGCCCCCCTTGCGGGCCGGTCTCTGTTCATGACCTACACCACCGTGACGCATCCGCCGCTTGCCGACCGCCCCGTCTTCACGACGCTCTCGAGTCGGACTCGGCGTACGGCACGAGCGGCAGCGGCGCTCGCTACGGCGGCGTCGAACAAGGCGCGGCGGTGAGGCAGCGCCGATAGGGCGGCGGGATCAGTGCCGGCAACGTGGTGCGCGGCAGGGGGTTCTCTGGGGCTGTCCGTGTCGTGCGAGCTTTCGTAGACGTGTTCGCGCAGCTCAGCGCTGGTAGGAGTGACGGTATCGGATGCAACAGGTGTGGTGCCATCGCTCGTTAGGGGGTGGCCTCGGAGTGCCTACCTCAGGCACGGAGATAGGTGGTGCTGTCTCTGGAGGCTGTCGAGGATGGGTGAGAGATGTATCCGTTCGGGTCCTGCCGCTGCCGTCGCCGGATCGCTTATGTCGGCCCGCACATCCCCGGCTGGCGGGGCGTCCCGGCGGGAGGCATGAACCTGCAGGCGTTTCGATCCCCCGGGGGTGGGACAGCACTTCAAGCCGAAACGCTGTCGGCCGAGCCGTTCCGGTCTCCGAGCCTGCAAGGCGATAGCCGTTAAAACATTAATTTACAGGCTTATTCAGTATTAAGACAAGCATTCGCTCGCTCTGTCAGCTCATCTTTTCACCCAGGATGGCCGGGTCAGTAACGGCTCAGGGAAGGGTGTTTTGGCATGGCGGATTGGGTGAAGGTCGCAGGGGCTCTCACGGCCATCTCGGCGGGGTCCAGGACGACGGTGTGGGGTGTGAACGCAGCCAGCGCGATCTACCGGTACACCAACTACGACGCCAGCCCGTGGATCAACATCCCGGGAGGACTCAGCGACATCGGGGCGGCCTCCGACGGTACGACATGGGGTGTCAACGGCGGCAATCAGATCTACCGGTACACCGGGGACACCGACGGCGCCAACCCCTGGAAGGGCATCTCCGGAAGCCTGGTCCGCATCGACGCGGGCTCGCGGACGAACGTGTGGGGCGTGGACTCCGCAGGCGGCATCTTCCGGTACACGAACCACGACGCCAACCCGTGGCTCAAGATCCCCGGGGCCCTGAGCGACATCGGCGCGGGCGCCGACGGCACCGTGTGGGGGGTCAACGGCGGCAACCGGGTCTTCCGGTACACCGGGGACCAGGACAGCGCGAACCCGTGGAAGAGCGTCAACGGCAGCCTCAAGCGCATCGCGGTCGGCTCCCGGACGAACGTCTGGGGCGTCGACCCCGCTGGCAGCATCTACCGGTACACCAACAACGACGCCAGCGGCGGCAACCCGTGGATCAAGATCCCCGGCACGGCCATCGACATCGCCGCTGGCGCTGATGGCACCGTGTGGCACATCAACAGCGGCGCCGAGATCTACCGGTACATCGGCGACCAGCCGAGCTGATTGCTGCCCCGGCCCGGCACCTCACCCTGACAACGGTCCGGGCCCCGGCGGGAGACGCCAAGAGGGCCTCTACTCCTCGTCGTCCTCGTCGGGCCCGAGCCAACCCCGTGTGCCCCTGGCCAGCAGGCCCGGGGCACACCCGCGTTCCGGGCCCCACGCCCGGAAAGGGCCCGACCCCGCCCGCCCGGCGGGCACTCCCTGGGGGCCGCCCTGGGCCGTGGCGGGTTCGCGCGCGTTCGGCACATGGGAACGAGCACACACGTGCACACGAGGACGCCGCCCGGCCCGGATCGGCGGCTGATCACGTTCTCGCGGACAGAGTCACAAGGTCCTATCCGCGCTGCGGCTGTGTCGGCTCCGATCGGCAGGCGCCGGCCGAGCCTGTACGCCTTGTGGTTGTCGTAGATGAGGACGTCGGAGCCGTCCGGGTCCTGGGCCAGGCAGTTGAGGGCGAGGGTGTTGATTTCGTCAGGGCGCCGCCCGGTGTCGATGAGCAGTTCGGTGGCGACGCGGACCTCGATGCTGCTCATGGCCTCCAGCTCGTCGAGGTGGGCGCACAGCTCACGCATCACCTCATCGGGGAGGTCGCGGCCGGCCTCGGTGTCCTCGGGCTCGTCGGGCATGTCATCCGGTCCGATCGCGAACTCGGCCGGCACCCCAGCCAGCACCTGTCCCGGCGCGGTGAGCCCTAGTACTGCAACGACACTCCGTGATGTTGTCTGCGTCTGTAGTGACTGGTGCGGGCGCGGGCCTGGCTTCTTCTTCGCCATAGGGACCAGGCGATTACGTGCTGGATCCCATAATGGATGGGAGAGGAGACGCGGTTGAAGAGCCGTCGGGCTTCGTTCATGGTCACGGGTATGAGGGATTGGCCGATGGCGGTGTCCGGATCCCCTTTTTTGCCTCTGCCCGCAGGATGGCGAGGAAGGCAAGGGCGGCCATGGAGAGGGTTATGTGGCGGTACCACGCGGTGTAGCCGCGGACCTGGTAGTGGTCAAGTCCCGTCTCGTTCTTCGAGGTCTGGAAACATTCCTCGACCATCCACCGCGATCCCGCGATCCGCACCAGGTCCTCCAGGGAGGTCCCGGCGGGGCAGAAGCAGATGTAGTAGGCGATGTCCGTGGAATCGGTGAGGCTGCGTCGTGCCAGCAGCCAGTGATCCCAGCCCTGGCGCCTCCAGGGCCGGATCGCCGCCGCGGCCCAGTCGTAGATCCTCGGCCCATGAGCACCGTCGCCGCAGCTCAGAGGCTTCCACGCATCGTCGGGAAGCTGGCTGACCAGCTCGTGGGCGCGCGCCTGGCCAAAGAATTCCATGGTGATGACCATCTGCGATTTCGGGACCGCGAGGACATGAGGGATGTCGTGTTCTTCCAGCCACAGCCGGATTCGCCCCGTCTGGCCGTAGAGTTCGTCGGCGGTCACCCAGCCGAACGGGATCCCGGAGTCCAGGGCGCGTTTCAGCATGCGCAGGCCCAGGTCCGGTTTGGTGGCGAACTCGACATCGTTCCCGACGCCAGCTGCCCGGCAGCGCTCACGGTCCGAAGTCCAGTCCTTCGGGAGATACAGCTCGCGGTCGATCAAGGCACGGCCCTGGTCAGAGCCGTAGGCCAGGAAGACCGCGACCTGGGAATTCTCGATCCGGCCGGCCGTCCCGGAATACTGCCGGGCCACGCCCGCCGACCGGACGCCCTTCTTCAGGAATCCCGTCTCGTCGAGAATGAGAACTCCCCGCTCGGGATCTCCGATATGTTCCACGACCGCGTCGCGGACATCGTCACGCAGCGCGTCGACGTCCCACAGGTAGTGGTTCAGCAGACGTTGCATCCCCTGGGGGCCATCGTCACCAGTGGCCTCGGCCAGGGTCCAGCCGTTCTTCCGTTCCGTCTCGCTGAGCAGTCCCCGCAGGTAGGACACCATCCGACGCCGGGACTCCACCCGCCCGAATCGGCCTGCGAACCGCGCCACGAAGTCTTCGAACGCGCCTGACCAACCGTCAGTTATCTCTTCCCGCACACGGCGATCAACGAGATCACGCGCACCACGTCACGGAGTGTCGTTGCAGTACTAGGTGCGGGCGTACTTTCCTGCGCGCTGCGGGGGGGCCAGTGGGGAGGTGGATACGCTGCCCGGCGTCCATCGGTGTGGACGCCGGGCGGTGCCCGCGGTGGTGGGTGTTCGTCGTCGGCGGTCAGCAGTCTGGCGGCGAGGTGACGCGTGCGGGCGTCATTCCGTATCAGACGACGCTTCCGTGCTGGCGGTGGGTTCGACGGTCCAGGTCAGTTCGCCTGTCGCCGGGTCTGTGTGCTCCACGAGGGTGAGGCCGTCGTGGTCGGCGCCGGCGCGTTGGATGAGCCAGCGTTCGAGGTGGTCGCGGTGGACGTCGCCGTACGTGGTGCGGGGCAGGAACTTGCGGAGGTTCACCTCGTCGATCAGCTCAGAGGCGGTGGCCGGCCCGAGGCCCCCACGCTTCCAGATGCCGATGAAGTTGGCCCACAGCCGCTGGGGCCATACATCGGGCTGCTCTTCGTCTGCGTTCTGGTCGAGGGGGTGCGGGGCCTTCTGACAGCCCTGGTTGTTGTGGCTGTCCACCCACCGCCATTTCTCCAGCGGGCCTTCCAGGAGGCGGTGTTCGAGGTACGTGCCGCAGTACCGGCACGGCCTGGCACGCAGGCCGTCGATGTTGCATCGGGGGCACCGCTTCTCTGCGGCGTGAGTCCAGTTTTCCAGCTCGACTTCACGGCTGCGGGGGTCCGAGCACTCCTGGCACCAGGGGATGCCGGGCTCGTGGCTGCCGGGGTAGATCGGCAGCGGGGTGTTGCTGGTGACCGCGCGGGCGGTGTACGCGGCGGTGGCGAGGGCGGCGAAGGCGGTGGCCGCGTCGTACTCGCCGACGGTGACGTGCTGGTGCGCACGTGCGAGGAGGGCGTCGGCATCGTCGGCGGCGGGCGGGGTGGAGGTGGTGTCGTCGGTGGTGCTCTGGGCGGGGAGCATCAGTCTCCTGGTCGTGGTCGGCGGGTCTTGTCGATGCGGGCGCGGGCGAGTGCGGCACGGCGGATCGGGTCTTGGTCTGCGGTGTGACGGGCTGCGCGGGCCGCGAGGATCACGCTGTCGTCGGTGCCGGGTTCGGGCTGGAGTGGGGGCTCGGTGAGGCGTGGTTTCGTGGGGTCTGCCAGGCGTTGGCGGACGTGGTGCAGGGCCTGGTCCATGGCGTCGGATGTCAGGCGTTGGGACTTCGTGGTGCGGCGTCCGTTGCCGGTGCGGTAGGGGCTGGAGCGGACGGTCTCGCGCATGGAGGCCAGGGCGGCGGTGCGGGTCTGTTCGCTGGAGGGTGTTCCGTTGTCGGCGACGAAGCGGTGTTCGGGCTGTCGGCAGCGGGAGCAGACCTGGTCGGTGTTGATGATGGTGCCGTCCTCGCACTCGTTGACGGGGCACGGGGCGGGGAGGACGAGTTGGAGGGCGATCTGGTCGGGGCTCCAGCGCAGCCGGTGGTCTTCGTCGACTTGGTTGAGGGCGTGGGTCCAGCGCCCGTACCAGCGGCGGTCGATGCGGTCGGCGAGTTGCTGGGGGGTGCGGCGGGCGAGTTCGGTCTTGACGGACTGGTAGACGGCGGCGGGGACTTGGCCGTGCATGGCGTCCATCAGGCTGCGCGGGGTGCGGCGCAGGACGAAGGTGACCGGGTCGCGGCCCGGCCGGGCCAGGGGGACGGAGCAGGCGGCACACTCAGGAGTGTGGGCGGCGCCTTCTTCTGGGGTGAGGGGGTGGTTGCAGCGTTGACATCGGCCGCGGCAGGGTCCGCACAGGCCGTCGGGCAGGCCGTCGACGTGGGGGGCGGGGCGGCGTCCGCATTCGCGGCAGCACTTCGCGCACAGGTCGCAGAGGCGTTCCGGGCCGACGCGGGTGTTCCACGGGCGGGTCTGGCACCGGCAGCACAGGGCGCTGTCGCAGTGGTCCTCGTGCCGGACGTGACGCCCTGTTTGGGGGTCTGGCTGGTGGGAATGCATCGTGCTTTGCCCGTCGGACGTCTTCCTATGCCGTAGATCAGTTCTCCGCCAGAGTTTCCTTGCATCCCGGATTCCGGGATGCAAGGAAACCTCGGGGAGGATCAGCGAGGGGATTTTTGATTTTCTCGCAGCTTTGCTACCTGGTGAGCGGCCTGCAGCATCTCTTGCTGCTCCGTGTCCAAGCTTTTCATTGTGCGGCTGTGTGCGTCGCAGCCGTAGAAGGCAAGCGGTCCGGAGAAAGTAGGCAGGGGGTATCCGAGTAGATCGATCATTTCTGTCGCTACTGGGTTTTCAGGCCCTACTTCTTCGTCGGCCAGACATGCCTCGAGCGTCGGGGTTTTGGTGGGGAAGATGCGCACTACCGGCGGGATAGCTCCTGCCGTAACCCGTTCTCTCATTTTCACGGCGCTCTCTGTGTGGAATGTGAGAGCGCCATCCGGTGTGGCCAAGGCGTAGGTGAGGGGGGTCATCGGATCGAAGGCTTCATCTTCCGGGACCGGGGAATTATTCACCGAGGCTTCTTCGGATTCTGAAGCATCTGCGAGATCGCTGTCGATTTCGAAGGCTTCTCCGATTCCGATGCGCTGCTGCAGCGCTCGGAACCGGCTCAGCGTCTTCCGTTCGTCCTGGTGCTGGTCCAGGAACCGGTGCAACGTGGACCGCATGGCCGGCGGTGTCACCCAGCGCGGCACGTCGTACTCAGGGACTACCCGGTCAGAAGCGTGCGCAAGGCGCCGACTGAGGGTGGTTACTGCCGCGGACGAGACGCTGCCGGGTTTGAGCCCCGGGGTCCGCTGCCCCCAGGCCACAGCGTTGCCTGTGGCGCCCCAGGCAACGGTGATGAGCTGTCCGAGGGTGTACCCGGTGCGCAGGGATTTCTCGAACGCGTCGTGTGCTTCTTGGAGCCGGTGTTCGGGGATGGGGCCCTCGTCATACTTCCGCACCAGAAGGCTATCCAGGTACAAGACGGCCGTAAGCCTGTCCATTTCCTGGGTCAATTCATCCAGTTCACCTGGGGTTTCCAGCAGAATTCGCCACAGCGTGTCAACGGTGAATTTCCGTGCTTGCTTCACCTGGCCGCCGAGAGCGTGCGCCAGGCGCCACGGAACCGCCGCGAGATACACCCCTTCGACATTATTATTCTCATCGAAGGCGAAATCGCCGATGGTGGCAGGAAGCGTCGGGGTGATCCATGATTTCGCATGGAGGTTTTTCAGCGATTCGAGGTCAGCGTTGCGCGACGCGCCAATCTCGTAATCGAGAGCGTCGAGGGGGCCGAACGACTCGGCGTCCTTCTGCTCCATGATGTCAATCATGGTCAGGAGAGTGAAGCTGTCGCGCACCGACGGTGGCTCATCAGGGAAGGGGCGATCGCGGTGGCCGGCGATCCATGCGCCCGCGTTGGCGACCTTTGCCTCGACCGCTTTGCGCTGCTGCTCCTCGGCCCGCTTCTTTGCTTGATGCTGGGCTTCAGCTTCCCGCTGCTCCGTTTTGCGTCGTGCTTCGGCTGCAACCTCGTGACAGGTCTCGCAGGGGATCTTGGCGTTGCGTTCCTCACGAGGGAAGAGGTCGGACCGCCAGACTCGCATGGCGGCGAGATCGGAGCGTGAGCGGACCACGAGGGGGCTGGTGCACTGCGGGCATAGCACCGTCAGCAGGCAGGCATGGCTGGCGGCCTTGACAGTCCGGGAGACCAGAGCGCTGGAGCCGATGTCGGCGACCTTACTGGTCCAGGTGCCGGGCTCGGTGAATGCCCAGTACGCCAGGCACAGCTCCTTGTCCCCGCCGGACGTGCCGTCCTCGAAATGCACCTCCAGCAAGGGCCTCTCAGCGTTCGGGAACAGGTAGCGGACCACGGCCCGCTGCTGCTTCCTGCGCTTGGTCTGTTCACGCTGACGTCGACGCTGACGTTTCCCCATCGCTGCTCCTCCCGAGGCCCGAATGCTCACGCTAGTGGAACGCAGACGCCTCAACAGGACGTCCCTCAACGGGAGTTGACGCAGGTAGACGGCTCGTCAGCTAGCCGTTTGCGGCGTGGTCGGGCGGCGCGTGGGCAGCATGACCGGGACCACCAGTCCGGCAGGACGTCGGCCTCGACCGGTGCGGCCGCCGGCGTGGCACGACCGGGGACGCGGCCGCCGGATGAGGCTGGTGCCACTCGTACGCCCCTGCCCGCCTGACCGATATCTCCGGCCGCAGCCGTTGCTCGGCGGCCAGGGACGCGCTCTCCGGGCTGTGCGCGTCACGCGAGGCGGTGGAAAGCGGCGGGGACAGGCGCAGCGCGGTCGGCCTTCTGCGCGTGGGCCAGCCGACGGACGGTCCGGTCTCGTTCGGCGCGGCCCCGGCGGTCGGCCTCGGTGGCCCAGGCGGCTTCGGGCTGAGCTTCATCGCTCTCGCGGTGGACACGCAGGGCATTCACTTGCCGCTCGGCCGCGGCCTGGACACGCTGCTGAAGATCGGTGGCCGTGCGGTCGGGTTTGTGGGCGCGGTGGGCGGCGAGGGCCACCTCGTAGCCGGTGGACGTCCCGGCACGAATACGGACGGCGGCCTCCGGCTGCGCGGGCCGGGGCGTGGCGGCGCCTACCGGGATGGCGCCGGGTAGGGGGCCGGGCTGCAGGAGGCGGATCGTACGGACCGGCGCGCCCTTGGTCTGGAGGCGGGCGACGAGCTGCGGGCCGAGGAGGCGCAGGTGGGTGGCGAAGGCGGGTGAGGCGGGTCGCAGGTCGAGGCGACCGGTGGCGGCGTCGAAGTGCACGGGGGCGACCTTGCCCTCGAGGTCGGGGCACAGCTCGGGCCATTGGTCGAGGAGGGAGCCGCCGTCCACCGATGCCTTCCAGTCCTGTTCGGTGGTGAGCTGGGCGAGGACGGCGTTGAGGCCGACGGGGTCGCGGCCGTCGCGGCGGGTGCGGCGCCGCACCCGGGGCTTTGTCGACGGGCGGGTTGCGGCGGTGGCCCTCCAGGTGGCGAGGGCCTGGCGGGCGAGGTCGGCGCCGGAGGCGGTGTGCGGGTCGCTCACAGGTAGTTCCCTTCACGGCGGGCCTGACGGTCGGCGACGATGCAGAGCTTCTCGCCGTAGAGGTCGAGGGCGTCGTACGGGTCGTCGGCGTAGTGCTCGGCGACGCGGGCGAAGTCCCCCCAGCCGTAGGCGCGGGCGGTGCGGCGGTCCTCGTCGGTGTAGCCGCCCTCGGGCTTCTTGTCGGCCGCTGGGGCAGTCGGGGTGGTGCCACAGACGGCTTCCCAAGCGGCGTTGTCCATCTTCTCGTTGCTGCGGCCGCTGGCGCGCAGTTGCTCGGCGAGGTGCTGCTGCTCGCGGTTGCGGAGGTGGGTTGCGAGGAGGGTGTGGGGGCGCCTGGGCTGCCACAGGATGCCGGCACCGCGGTGGACGATGGCGGCGTCGGACGCGAACTGGAAGGCCTGCTGGAGCGTCCAGCCGCGTTCGCCCATGTCGGCGCAGACCCAGCGGACCTGGTCGTGCGAGGCACGGCGCAGCCACGGGACGGTGCTGCGGAGGGTGCGGGCGAGACGGTCGGCGAGCTGGGCACCAGCCGCGGTGACGGCGGCTCCCAGGATGGTGGAGCGCTTCTTGTCGCGGCGCTTCGAGGGGGTCTTTGCGGGGGTGGTGGAGGTGTCTGCCACCGGCTTGCCGGTAGTAGTTCCACCCCCCACCATCTTCATCTTCCCCACTACCTTTACCCCAGTGAGGGAAAGGGGCTCACGGACAGATTCGGCGCCAGGAGTATCCACAGGGTTGTCCACAGGCCTCCGGTCACGCTGGTCGACGACGATGCGGGCGTCGTAGCCCTCACCGACGAGCTGATGGCCCATGGCGCGGTCGTAGACCGGGGGGATGGCGGCGGCGTAGGTGGTGGCGGTCGCCGCGTAGCCATCGAGGCCGCGGGCCGCCCGGCTGTTGCGCTGGCTGCCGTGGGCGACGAAGACGAGGGCGCCGAGCTCGCGGAGGTAGCGCACATGGCGCGTGGCGGTCGCCCGGCTGATACGCAGCCGGGCAGCCATACGATCCAGGCCGTAGAGGACGTGCCCGAGGTCGTAGTCCATGCGCGCAGCGAGATCCTCGGCAACCCGCAGCGTCGTCGCGTTGGCACGCGGATGCAGCCCGGCGGAGACGAGCCAGGTCACCGAACGCAGCCAGCGTCGCGGCCCGCTCCGCCGGGAGACGGTCGTAGCGAGTTCCTGCTCCTCGTCGCGCACCAGCGTCCATGCGCAGCCGGACTCGGGAGGCGTGGAGACCCCGGTGTCGTCGACCGCCGAGCGTGGGGAAGGGAGCATCGCGGCAGCCGGCGCCGCGACAGCACTCACCGAGCATCCCGGAAGGGGGGGAAGAACATCCATCCGGCGACCATGGATCGAGGCGCCTGTAGGCAGGGCCTGGTCAGCCCGAACGGTTGCGGAGGCTCCCGCGGGTTGAGAGAAAACTTTGGGATCGGTCCCGGCAGGCGGGACGACACTCCCGCGAGCGCGGGTCGCCCGGCGGGGGGTGAGAGAGACGGATGCCGAGGAAACCGACCCGACGGAACGCAAAAAGTGCCCATTTCCCGCCATCCGGGCATGAGCAATCTGGAAAAACGCAGCCGCGTGCTGCATGATGGCTTCGCAGTCCTTTCTGGGCATGCAAAAGCTCTGCTTCGGTGGGGCGCTTCGTGGAGAAGCAATCGCCTCCGGGTGGCACCGGTGGCCTTCGCTCGGCTGTGGCAGGCCGAGCTGTTGGAAGGGGCCGCAGGTCCGGTGGTGCCGGCAAGCACCAGGTGGATCAGCGGCCAGCGGTAGAGGACACGCTCCCCGGCAAGGGGGCGGGAGACCTCCCGCAGGTAGGGCTACGTCATATCCGATCCTCATCGTCCGTAGGGGCGTGCCCCGCGCGTACCCCGCGCGGGTGGTTCGTGGAAGCGCGCGGCAGCTCGGCGACACGCACGTGTGCGGTGTCGTGGACGGCCTTGTGCTGTGCCGGGGCGGCCTCGGCGGGGGTGTGGCACCCGCCGGTGGAGGTCACTGAAGGCCGTGGGTCGTGGGGACAGGGGCTCCGCTCTGGGGCGCCGGTGTGATCTTCACGGCGCTGACGGGAGTCCCACTGTCTGCAAGCCCGGATGTCCGGGTACTCTTTGCCATAACGCTGGCCCTTTTCCCTTTTCTGGCTGGCGATGGCCGGGGTTCACTCCCGGCAACGACCCCGCGTCGATCCCGGTTACCAGCCGGGGGAGCGGGGTCGCTCCATATGTGGTTTGAGTCGCCGTCAGGACCTGCATGGTCATCTGGCGTACAGCGCAGCCTACCCCCTGCACCTGCAGCCCCTCCACCTTCTGACAACGTGTCTGATGATCCGGCTGCCACTCGTCGAACGTGCGTGGCAGCCCCGGGGAGCCGGAGCGGTGTAGATGGTTACGTAACCGACCGCCCCGTTACTCGGCCGGCGTCCATGGGCTTGGCGGAGTGGTACTCGTCCCCCCGCAATCCCAGCAGTCGAACTCTTCGGGGTCCTCGAACCGGGTTCCCCAAAATCCCGCGCGGGGGCAGTAGACGACGTTCTCCGCCTCGCACCAACCGCACACGAACAAAAACTCCATGCCCACCTCTCTTCCCCCACCCGGCACGCCGCCTACCGGCTGCCCGCCCCAGCATGACAACTCCATCGGCGTCGGCGCCTCCGACGACAGCAAAGCCCGCGAGGTCCTCGTAGCAGCCGACGCCGGCGGCGACGCCCTGCACGAGCTGCGCCAGGGCCTGGGCCTCCTTGAGCCCACCGACTGACGGCCGCGGCCCTCCTGGGCGGGAGGCACCAGCCCTCCCGCCCAGTGCACCCACCCATCCCACCGACCCTGTGAGGGCCTCGTGCAGAACCTCATCAGCGCACCCGCCAGACCACCCACAACCAGCGAAGCCTCCCCGGAACTCTCCCTTGAGGACCGGCTGACCGCCATCGACGCGGAGATGACCGTCAAGCTGGACGAAGCCGCCGTGACGTTCGAGGTGAACACCGCACACATCCCGGCCGAACCCATGGACCTGGCCGACGCCGTCACCGTCCCCGCCGAAACCACCCCTCACCCACTGCCGGACCTGTACCCGACCCCCGTCGCCGCCCTGCTGCAACGCGCCCACCACCGACTCGTCACCACCTGGATCACCCTGCGCACCAGCCGCCGATAGCTCCCGCCGACCACGAGGACGCGGTTCGCGCATGAGCCGGACCGCGGACTACCCGAGCCCCCTCATACCTGGCCGAGATGAGGGGCGGCATGACCGGCCACCGGCCACTGCCGCCCCAGGACGGACGCGCTGGCCTCACCGCGCACCGTCGAACTGTCCACCAACGGCACCATCGAGATGTCCCGCCAGGCCGGGACACCGATCAGCCTCGCCGACAACATCGGCCAGGTCATCGACCACCCCAACCCCTGCCGCAACAAGTGGTTCGACGAGAGCGACTTCTCCTACTTCCGCATGGTCAAGCGCGTCGGTGAGGCACTGGAGGACACCCGCATCTGGCCCGTCACCTGGCCGATTCGCCTGTGGATCGTCGAACCGCTCGGCGACACCGGCAACTGGGACCAGCGCCACTACCCCTACCGGCTCCTCTCCCACCAGATCCGCGTCGCCCAGGAGACCGACGCCTGGCCTGCCCTCGGGGCCGGCGGTCGTGAGGTCCTGGACGTCATCCGCCATCAGATCCCCGAACGGGCCGCCCAGTGGGCCGCCGACTGGGACGCCGACCCTGAGGGCATGCGCGAGCGGCGCCGGAACTGGGAGCAGTGCGGCGGCCGTACCTGCGGCAGCGGCAGGTGGGCGCAGTCGGTGGCCTACGCGACCTCGCGCGCTCGCCGCGAGTCGGCCGCGCAGTACTGGGCCGAGCGTCTGGCCGTCGACACCGTCAACCAGCTCCTCGCCGACACCGACGTCAGCCCGGCCGCGCTCCACTACGCCCGCAACCGTGCCACCGACCTGACCGTGGCCGCCCAGCACCAGGCTCGGCTCGACGCGTATGTCCTCGACGCCCTGCGCGGTGACGCCCTCGACACGCCGTGGTGTGAGCGGGGGCATCGCCGCCGCCATCGCCGCGTCGAAGTGACCCTGATCCACCTGGCGGCCCCCTGTGCCGCCCCGACCGCGACCACCGCGGCCGGGGCGGTGCAGAGGACCGGACAGCCCCGGCCCGCACCAAGTTGAGGAGCGTTCGTGACCCTCTCGAATTCCACCACCGCGCGCACCATCGGCGCGGACGTGCTCGACCACCTGAGCATCGTCGGCGGCGTGGTCGTCGGGACCGCCGTCGGCCGCTTCGCTCACGCCCGCACCACCGAGCGGCACGGTCCCATCAGCCGCCTCGCCGCCGGTGTTGCCGCCGGGGTGGCGGCCGCGGCCCTCACCGACAGTCTGCTGGCCACCGCCACCGGCCCCGTGCGCCGCGCCCTGCGCGACACCGAGCCCGCCGCCCCGGCCGCCTCCCGGGACGAGGCCCGGCCCCGCGTCGCCGCACAGGCGGCCACCGACGTCGCGTACAAGGCCAAGTCCCGCTGGTACTGGAGCGACCTGCGCAACCCCGCCGCCACCGACGACCTGTGGCAGGGCTACGAGGACGGCACCGCCACCTACTACCTGGCGCCCGGCTTGTACCTGCGCTTCCAGCCCCACCACGACGACCTCGGCACCAAGCACTCGGTGGGCTGGACGGAGCAGTACACCCTGGAGTCCGGCGAGGGCACCACCGTCCTGTCCGGACCGGCCCACCTGCTGGAACTGCTCGACTCCCTGGACATGGCCGACCCGGACACCACCGGGATCTGACACACGCCCCGGGGCAGGCGCCACGGTGTCCAACCAGCCGCCGGCGACCTCCCCAACCCCGACGAAGGCGCGCCCGCGACCTGGGCCGTCTGATCTCCGCACCACGCACGAAGGCCCGTAGAAAGCGCCGTTCGGAGATACGGGCCTTCGTGCGTTCCTGGGGCTGACGGCTATTACGCCGTAATAACCACAGCGGGTCCTGCGTCTGCGTCTGGCTGGTGATGCCCTCGATCCGGCGCTGCCGGTTATTACGCCGTAATAACCAAGCGGTAGCTCCGGCTCTGCTCAGGAGCTTCAGCGCTGCAGTTCCTGAGCGGCTTCGCGGAGGAGCTGCTCGAAGAGGGGCTCCTCCATGTGTTGACGCAGGATCGTCAAGACGGTGGCGGGGCGGTCGAAGGGCCAGCCTTCGACGGATGCGGCGGTGGTTTCCGACTGCTTGGGCTCAGGGGCTGAAGCTGGCGCCGGAACCGGGGCAGTGGCTACGGCACTGGCAGTTGGCGCCGGGACGGGGTCCTGTGGGCCGGGTTCGGCTGCCCCCGCGGGGGCGGTGCGTACGCCGCTCTCGGTCGGTGCCACGGAGGACGGGGTCTGCCTCTTCCGCTGCTGGGCCTTCTTCTCCGCCGTCGCGGCCCGTTTGTCCGCCTCGTCCTTCTGCTGCTGTGGGGGGAACTTGCTGAGGCCGCGGACATGCTCGACCTTGCGCTTCCCGGCGTCGAGGTCGGCCTGGAGCGCGGGGTCCAGCTTGAGCAGGGAGAGCCGCTGCGAGATGAATCCCTGGGAGATCCCGAGCCGCTGCGATGCCTTGTTCTGGGAACCGTAGAACTTGACGAGGCGCTCGAGAGCCGTCGCCTCGTCAAGTTCGGTCATGTCCTCCCGGTGGACGTTGGCGACGTAGGCGGCCTCCAGGAGCTGCTCGTCGGAGGTCGCGAACGCATCGTCGAGGCTGTACTTGAGGGCTTCGAGTCCAGCTTCGCGTGCTGCCGCGAGGCGCCGGTTGCCGTCGACGACCACGTACTCCGTGCCGGGCCGGAGTTCTTCCGCTCGGCCAGGCCGATCCGCGAGATACGCCTCCACGGTCACGACGGTGATGGCGTTGACCAGCCCTACCTCAAGGAGGCTTTGGCGGAGGCCAGCGAGGTCCCCTAGCTCTTCGCGGGGATTGCCAGGGTTCTCGCTGATCAGCTTCAGAGGCAGCGTCTGCGGGTACTTCGGCTGACCTCCGTAACCGTCGAGGGTGGTGCCGGTGGCCTGAGCGATGGCTGCCCGACGGTCGCTGACGGAGTGGTTGGCTCGTGAGAAGCTGCGGGACTTTCCGAGCTTGTCGGCCTTGCGGCTCACGCGATCTCCCTGGCCAGCGCTCGCAGGTTCATGGACTGCTCACATGCCGGGGCGTAAGACAGGAGTGGCTCCTTGACGCGGACGGCTTCACGCTGCTGTGTGCGATCGGGGAGGACCGCGATGACCCTCGGGTCCTTTATGGCCTTCCACTCTTCAAGCGAGCTCGTGGCGATGTAGCCGCGGCGCGCGTCGTACTGGTTGACGATCAGGCCGAGGTAGTCAATGTCGATGCGCAGATCGTTGCGTGCGTCTTCGATCTGCTCGACGAGAAGCTCGTAGGCGTCGGCGCTGCTGTCCTCGGCGAGGACGACGATGCCGATGCCTGAGGCGCCGGGACGCTCGCCGTCGCGGCGTCGGCCGTAGTAGATCGCGGTGTCCATGGACAGCCCCAGGCTCGGCGGGCAGTCGATGATGATCGTGTCGAAGTCGTCCTCAAGTGGGGCGAGAGCACGCTCAAGAGCCGCTTCCCTCGCCCGGGCGCGGGCGAGGCCGAGGTCGATGAGGAAGGCGTCGTGACAGCCGGGGAGGAGAGCCAGGCGCCCGCCGAAGCTTTCCTCGGCAACGGGCACGACCAGGTCGCGGATGTCGCTCTTGCTCTCCCCGATCATGTGCTTGGCCAGACTGTCCTCGTCACGCGGGATGATGTCCTGGCCGAGCTGCTTGGTGAGGTGACACTGCGGGTCGAAGTCCACGAGCAGAACACGGTGGCCAAGGCCCGGGAGTTCGGCGACATCGGCCTCGCGATTGTCGTCGAACAGGTACTTCAGAGCCCGCACGGCATAGAGCTGTTCGCTGTCCTCCGCGCAGGCCTCCCCCAGCCCAGCGGTGACCATGGTCTTGCCCACGCCGCCCTTCTGGTTGCAGATGATCATCCGCCGGGCGAACGCCGGGCGCTCCACTGTGGGAGCAGGGTTGGAGTCCAGCCAGAGTTGGACCGACTGGGCAAGCCCCTGGATCAGGGAGACACCGCGTGCAGACGCGTCGGCACGGAACTGCTCCCACTGCCCGGTGGGAAGCCAGGTGGAGAAGGATTCCGCTCCCGACGTGTCGAGGGGCTTGAGGTTGGATCCGAGGGCCTGCCACGAGGCGATGCCTTCTGCCGCGGCGTCCTGGAGCGCGATCCCGAGCTGGGCGGCGCGGACCTTGAGTAGCTGACGGAGGCCAGCGGGAAGCTTGGATACGACCTTCTCACGGTCGCTTTGAGGACTCGTCATGGAGTGCACTTTACTAACGTCGATGAGGTTAATAGCGTTAGGGGCGTTAGTGTCTCCATTCGGCTGTGCGCCTACCGCATCCCGCAGGTCCACGGCCAGCGCGAATCGATGCTGGCAAATTCTGAGCGATCGGGGCGACCTGTGTAATCCCGCCCGCCGCCCGCCGCGCTGGTGGCTCTTCAGCCCGCGCCATCCCGGCCGTCGCCCACCTCGGGGGCACGGCCAACAGCCTCTACACGATGGCCATGAACTACATCCGCACCGACGCGGACGTCTCGGCGAGCATGATGAAGCCACAGCAGCTCCCGGCCTCCGCCGATCCGCAGTGCAGCAGCGAACCCCGCGCCGTCGACATCCCCACCACCGTCGGACGCGCCAACTGGACGGTGCGCGAGATCATCGCCACGTTCTGGCCACAAGGCGACCCGGACAAGCTGCGCCAGGCGGCCCGCGACTGGCAGCATGTCGGCGAGCTGATCACCGTCGGCGCCTCCGACGCGGTGGCCGCCGGCGGGGAGGCCGCGCTGATCGCCGAGGCCGGTGCCGCCGCCGCAGCCATGACCGCCGAAGTCGAAGCCAGCGCCGAGCTCGCCGTCCTCGCCGAGGCCGCCGCCGTCGTTGACTCCGCCGCAGCACGCATCGTCATCCCCGCAGCCACTACCGCCGCAATGACACTGGCCGCGACACCTGCCGCAGCCAGCACCCCTACACCGGCCGGTGGTCTGCCGCCCCTTCCCCGCTCCCCGAACAGTGCTTTCCCGCCCCTGTCGCCTGCCGGCCAGCAGCAGATGCACGGGTGGATGAGCCAGATGGACGCCGACGGCCGCACCAGCCCTGCTGTGCAGCCGACCGGTAAGAAACCGAAGGTCGACGCCCGGCGGGCCTACCAGATACGGGTGGCCGGATCCACGGAGTACAACCTCTACACTCCCGTGACCACGGACAGCGGACGCGAACGCGGGATGAACGCCGACGGCGTGCGCGCCGAGGACGGCGCCGCGATCGACGCCAAATACATCGGCCAGCAAAAGAGCTGCCGCTCACCCCTGCGCGTGGGCAACATCGACAACGTCCCCGACTTCGTCTACGAGTCAACGATGAAGAGCCAGGAGGACGAGGCGAGACGCTACGCCGAGGCTTTCAAGGACCCTCGCAACAAGGTCAACCACCTTGAGGTCATCACCAACGACGAGAAGGCCGGCGCCTACTACGACGCCATGCTGGCTGCCGAACACGTGCCGGGCGAGACCCGCATCGAGAAGTAACCGCCATCACCGAAAAGGGACGAGCCCGTGGGAACCCACTACTACATCAGCGCCGACCAGCAACGCGGCGCCCGCTGGTCGTTCACCGCCGAGGACCTCGCTGCCACCGCCACCCGGATCTGGCCCGACACCACCGTCGACACCTACGACGGCGACACCACCGAGCTGCAGATCCACCTCGACGACGAGACACTCACCTTCATTTGGGACGACGAGTACAAGGTGCTGCGCTTCCCCGACCACCAGGACCTGGAGGTGCCGGCCCGCGTCGTCCACCGCCTCTTGCGTGAGCTCGCCCCCGATGTTCCGGCTGTGTGGTGGAGCGAAGCCGATGCCACCTTGGAGCCCGTCGACCTCTCACCCGATCCCGAGCCCTTCGCCCAGTCCTTCGGCGGCTGAGACCGGCCGCGGATGGGCACGGCCCCGGACCGGTCAAGGGCACCGGCCCATGGACGTCGTCACCGCATGCGCGCAGTTGGGGCGGGCCCGGAACATTCCAATCCGCCCTGCGCCGACGACGCTGGAGCGGTTGCTGCCTACGCCCATGCTCACCTCCGCGGTGCGACGGCTCCGGACCGTGGGCTCGGATGCCTGATGGCGCCCACCGTCGCCGCCCAGAAGCCGTGCCCGTCCAGCGCGTTCTGCATCCCGCAGGACGACGGTTCATCTTGAGCAAGAGCAGGTTCATTCCGGGAGCAGTTCGGCGGTGCGTTCGGCGACCTCGTGGTGCAGGGCGTCGCGCACGGCCCGTACGGCAGGGTGCGTGACCGCTTCCCGCCGGACCGCCAGCGTGATCGGCAACCTGATGTCGACCTGGTCGGCCAGCAGCCGTCGCAGCTGGGCCCGGTGGGCCAGGAAGGCCGGCAGCACCCCGATCCCGGCCCCCAGGCGGGTGGCTTCGACCTGGGCGAAGACGTTCGTGGAGGAGAATGCGGTGGTGGCGCCCGGCAGATGGCGTTCGATGTCGAGGTCGCCGACCTGGAGCATCGACTCGATGTAGAAGACCAGTGCGTGCTCTCGCAGGTCGGCGAGTTCCTCAGGGGACCCGCGCCGGGCGAGGTACTCGTCACTGGCGTACAGCCCCAGTGCGTAGTCGGTGAGGTGTTCCGTCACCAGCCGGTGACCCGTCGGCCTGCCGATGGCCAGGGCAAGATCGAATCCTGAGGCGTGCAGGGTCAGCTGTCGGGTCGCCGTGACGAGTTCGACCTGGAGCCGGGGATGCTGACGGCGTACCCGGGCCAACGCAGATGTGGCGAAGACGGTGCCGAACCCGTCGGGAGCGCTCACCCGCACGGTGCCGTGCAGGGCGGGCGCGCCCTGGCCGGCCACGGCTTCGACGACGCGGGCCAGGGCGTCCTCGATCGCGCGGGCGCTCTGCGAGACGGCCTTTCCGGCGTCCGTCAGGGCCCAGCCCTCCGAGCCGCGTTCGATCAGCCGGGTGCCGAGGCCCTTCTCCAGGGCGGCGATACGGCGGGACACGGTGGTGTGGTCGACGCCGAGGGCATCAGCCGCGGCCACCAGACGGCCCGTACGCGCGACCGCGAGCAGAAAGCGCAGGTCGTCCGCGCGAAGCCGACGCGGATCGACCGTGCCGCGGCTGCTCTCCACAAGCGGGGCCAGATGCTCGGTTGCTGGGCGGGGACCTGGATGCACGAGGTGACCGTATCTGCATTTGTGCAGACCGGATCTGCGTCATTGGCGCTTGAACGCACAGGCGCACGGGCGTCACAGTCGAACCGCCCGGCCGGAGCCCCATCCCATGAACAGTTGAGAGGCCCTCCATGGTTGCCAGTCTTTCCCTGCCACAGATCATGCGCGTCGGCCGCGGCGCAGCCGACGAGTTGGGCGACGTCCTCACCGGACTGGGGCTGAGCCGCCCCCTCCTGGTGACAGACGGCTTCCTGGCCGGCTCGGGCGCGGCGGAACGCCTGCTGGCGGCGTTGAAGGGCGCCGGACTGCACCCGCGGCTGTTCTCCGGCACCGTGCCCGACCCGACGACTGACTCCCTGGCACCGGGCCTGACAGCGCTGCGCGCTCACGAGGCGGACGCGGTGATCGGCTTCGGCGGCGGCAGCCCGATGGACACGGCCAAGGCCCTCGCGCTCCTCGGCGTCCAGGGCGGCCACATGCACGACTACAAGGCCCCGCGCGTCAACCTCGGCCCCGCGCTCCCGGTGATCGCCGTCCCCACCACCGCCGGCAGCGGATCGGAAGCCACCCAGTTCACCGTCATCACCGACAGCGCCACGGACGAGAAGATGCTCTGCCTGGGCCCGGCGTTCCTGCCGCTCGCCGCCGTCATCGACGTCGAACTGACCATGTCGATGCCGCCCCGGCTGACCGCCGACACCGGCCTCGACGCCCTCACCCACGCCGTCGAGGCGTACGTGAGCCGCAAGGCCAACCCCTTCTCCGACAGCCTCGCCCTCACCGCGATCACCACCATCGGCCGCCATCTGCACCGCGCGTACGCCGACGGCGCGGACGCACCGGCCCGCGAGGCGATGATGCTCGCCGCGACCCAGGCCGGCATCGCGTTCTCGAACTCCAGCGTGGCCCTCGTGCACGGCATGAGCCGCCCCATCGGCGCCCACTTCCACGTCGCCCACGGCCTGTCGAACGCCATGCTGTTCCCCGCCGTCACCGCCTTCTCCGTGCACGCGGCGCCCGGCCGCTACGCCGACTGCGCCCGCGCCCTGGGCGCCGCGCCCCCCACGGACACCGACGCCGTGGCCGCCGGCAAACTCGTCGACGCACTGCGCTGCCTGTGCCGTGACCTGGAAGTGCCCACACCCCGCGCCTACGGCATCGACCAGGACGCCTGGGCCCGCCTGACGCCCCTGATGGCCGAGCAGGCCCTCGCCTCCGGCTCCCCCGCCAACAACCCCGTCGTGCCCACCACCGACCAGATCCAGGACCTCTACACCCAGATCTACGGCTGACATCCCGTCAGCACACTTCAGGATCTGTGGCCGCAAACACCAGGAGGTCTGCCGCCGAGGCACACGAACTCGCTCGGCGTTGGTGCGAGGTCTGACGGTGGCACCGCAGGGTAGACCTGGGTATGCGCATCGAATGGCGACGCTTCGCCACCACCAAAGGCATGACGCCTGACGCATACCGGGAGTTCTGCTGGGGTGCTCAGCTGCCCGAGGTGGCCGGCGGTTATGGGCTGCTCTTCGGCTACGACCCCGTCGGTGGGCTGCTGTTCACCGCGGTGGTCGCGGATGTCGATTATGCGCGGCTCCTGGGTCAGAGCCAGGGCGTCACTGTGCCCGGCGAGAAGATCACCAAGCTGCTGTCCGACTGGCCCGCCCTCGATCCGAGCGCGGAGAGCGTCTGGAGTTGAGGCGCCCGGCGCCGCCGTCCGCGGGAGGCGGTGGGATCTTCCCGTGCGCCGGTGCTGCTCGGCACGCTGCGGCGGCGACGAGTTGGAGGGCGGGATGCGAGCTGGTGCTGGCCTTCCCTCCGCTGTCGCAGAGCTTCGAGCGCGGCAGCCGGGAGGACCGGCAACTGGGGGTGTGGCGCGGGTGGGAGACCGCCCGGGTTGTCCGAGGCCAGCTCATCCGTACGGTCTGCGACGACGGCGACGAACCCGTTGGCGTGTCGGTCGCCCGGGCCCGGGAGCTGGTGCCCGCCGCGCTGCGGGTCGCCGGCTGGGATGCCGCGCGCGCCCTGGACATCGTCGAGCCGAAATCGACAGGATCTGGAAGAACGTCGGAAACCGCGCTCGTAGGCGAGGAGGCACGCCCGTACCGATTTTTTTCGGCTGACGGGGGCCAGTACGGAGCCGCACGTACAGGTCAGCGACGCGGCCCTCTATGGAGAGAATGTCCCGTCCGGCAGCGCGGTGGGCAGGCGCGCCGTGGAGCGTCGGCTACGGGGCAGGCTCAACGATCGACGTCGTGACCCCGCGCCGGTCGGTGCTACGCCTGCATGCCCGGGCGGCGCAGTCGAGGTACACATCCCAGGTGTCGACGCCATCGCCTCGCACGAACCCGTACGGTGCGGTCAACGCCGCCCAAGCGGCTCTGAAGACGAGTTCTGGTCCGCGCCGCATGTTGTCGAGCTCCATCTCAAGGAGGTCGTGGAAGCTGAACTGGTAGGAGCCGACCGTAGCTGCGGACGCCGCCTGGTGGTGAGCTCGGCGGGCCGCCTCGAACCACTGCGCTGCCCGCTCCTGGTCTTCCAGCACGTTGACGACGATCGTGAAGAACGACGCGGTGGGCCCGGCGCTGGCAGGCCACCGGTCTGTCGGCAGTCCGAAGTGATTGCCCATCTCCAGGGCGAGGCGGAAGCCAAAGTCATGGGTCACGCCACACAACTACCGCGCCCGACCTGCCGCCCGATGCGTGGCGCGCAGCTCAGCAACCAGGGGAACGTCCGTACGGGGCCTCCCCCGGTCAACGCGCAAGGCTCCCTTCGCTGCGGCCCGCTCCCCGCAGCTGCGCGACCTCCAGCGGGAGGTCGAGGGGGCCTGAAGGTGATGGAGTCCTCCAATGGCGCCAACTCCGTCGGTACGGGCGTCCGCCAGCACCTCGTCTACCTGTAGAACGCGGACGGTGCTGCACCGGGGTGCAGCACCGTCCGCGTCGTACGGTGGGCCAGGTCCTGTCGCGTCGGGCGGTCGCCGACGTTGCTCACCGTGTTCTCCAGGCGCTCGTGGAGGACGCTGGTCGTTCGGTGCCGAAAGAAGGGGCGGCATCGCGTCGGGAGCGAATCAGGGCCCCGGCCTGGTGGAAGGTCAGCGCTTCCGGCGGGAGGCGAGGTCGATCGGCTCGGTCGGCCGCTGCCGACGGACGGCCTTCTCCAAGCGCTCTTTTTCGTACTCGGCGACGCGGTGCTCGTAGCGTTCCTGGAAGTGGGGGTGGTCGAACCGGTCGTCGTCGTCCATCTCCCCGATCGCTGCCAGCTGCTCCGCGGGGGTGCGGAAGCCGGCGATGAGCGGGCTGAGGCGGTAGACGCCGTTGCCCTCCTTCCACACCATCTGCGCGAACCCGAGGTGCTGCAGGCCCCGCGTGACCTGCGAGCGGCTCATGCCGACCCAGCTGGCGATCACATCCTGCACGGCCACAACACGTCCGCCGGGCTCCTGGTTGCCCAGGAGCTTTGGAATGAGCGGGTAGGCGGCCAGGGGCATGCCCGTCGGGGTGAACACGAGGGCGTTGTTGGCGGTCCAGACGTAATCGGGAACCATGCTCTGCACAGCGACGGTCATGACGTCCTATCCTCCTCCGGCCGCGCCTTCTTGGCGGCGGCGCGGGCCCGCGCCCGGGCCTTGTCCTCCCGGG
Source organism: Streptomyces sp. NBC_01525 (assembly GCF_045040405.1). Taxonomy (NCBI): domain Bacteria; kingdom Bacillati; phylum Actinomycetota; class Actinomycetes; order Kitasatosporales; family Streptomycetaceae; genus Streptomyces; species Streptomyces sp. NBC_01525. The sequence goes on along the minus strand of NZ_CP109399.1, from coordinate 7,651 downwards.
GTGGCTTCTTCTCCGGGTCCGGCAGGTTCCGCAGGTGGCGGAATGCCTCTGGCAGATCCTCATTGTCTTCGATCGCGTCCAGCAGGGAGAGCTGGTCCACCTTCATGGTGCCCTGGGCTCGCAGGCCCGGCTTCGACTTGACCGGGACCCGGCCGCCCTTGAGGGTCAGCCGGGGGTGCAGCTGGTAGACACCGCCCTTGACCTTCACGACCACCCCGATCTGCCCAGCTTCCTTCAACGACCGCGAGATCTGGGACTGCTTGACCTTCAGCAGACCCGCGAGGCGGACCTGGGTGGCGACCACGATGCCGCCGGGCTTCTGCATGCCCATCATCCGGACGATCAGCCGCAGGGAGACCAAGTCGTCGCGGTAGTAGTCGGCGAGCCAGCACAGGAACGTCTGGCTGTCCATGACGAAAGCCTCATCGAGGAATCCGTCGCTGGTGACCGGCGGCTCCACCGAAGCCCGGTAGCCCTCCGGCAGGTTGACCACGTTGGCCTGCCTCAACGCTCCTGGTTGCCGGAACGCGCTCGGAGGCGGTGCCGGGGGAGCGTTGGCCGGAGTGGGCTTCCGGCGCGGCTGGTAGGGCTGGGCCGACATCGGGACTCCGCTCCTCATGATCACGCGGTGGGAGCCGCAGCATACTGGATTGTGCCTCTGGCGCACATTTCTGTACTCGTGGCGCACTTTCCGCGTGTCGATATCACCCCCAGGTGATATTCGAGCGCGAAGTGAACCTCCAGCGCGCCCGCGCGTTTTGTGCGCGTGGTGCACAAAACGCGCGACGCCCTCTGAGGCCCTCTCTCTTGAAATGTGCACCTGCTGCACAAACTGGCAGGGTTTTACAACCCCTGGGTGATATCCAGGACCCTCCGATATCACCCAGGGGTGATACCCCTGAAGAGCAAAAGAGCCCCTGACCTGGGGAAACGTACATCTCTCTACCCCCTCTAGAACGTGCGCGCGCGTGATACTGGATCTTGCTGCCGTTATCAACTACCGGCACGCGGCTATCTGTGGGTGGGCACCTTCAGGTGACATGCGAGCTGTCACCTGGGGTCAGCTGGTGCTGTTTTGTGTGTGGTTTGGTGGTGGTTTGTGGGTTGTAGGGGGTGTTGGTGGGGTTGGGGGGTGGTGTGGGTGGTGTGGGTTGTAAGGGCGGGCGGGGTTGGTGTGGGTGGTGGGTTTCGTTGCCCGGCCTGGGGGCCGGGCGACTTCGGTGCCTCCGATTGTCGGAGGTTTATGTTGCGCTGGTCGGGGGTGCTGTTCGAGGGTTGAGGTTCCGGGGTTGTGGGCGAGTTCGTCGGTGCAGGCCGGGGTGGAGTGTCCGGCTCTGACGGCGAAGAAGGTCGGGTCCCTGGGCACTTCGGTTGGTGCCTAGCCCTGCGGTCCTCAGTCCGCCGTCTGCTCCTCTGTCCAGGGGCCACGCTCAGCGCCCTTCTTGTGTCCGCCTCATCGAACGACAAATTGGTGTCTAGTGGATGTCAAATCTGCTTCCATTTTGCGTCCAATTTTCGGTATGTTGGGTGTATGAGTGATGACCAGTTCGATGGTGTGGAAGCCTTGTTGGAGGAAGCGCGGTTGACGGCGGGTATGCCCGGGCCGGCGGAGCGTCGTCGTCTGCGTGAGGCCGCTGATCTGTCCCGGGCGCAGGTGGCTGCGGCGGTGGGGGTGGGTCGTCAGACCGTCGCCAACTGGGAAGACGGCTCCAGCACGCCGCAACCGCCCGCGCGGGGCAAGTACCTCCGCCTCCTGGAGGGCCTCGCCCGACTCCATCCCGCCCGCGCAGCAGCCCCGGTCGCCCCGGAGCCGGTGGCGCCCGCGTTCGTCGCGCCACAGGCCGCCCAGGCTGCCCAGACTGCGTGGGGCGTCGACGGGCTGGCCGTCCAGGGGGAGCCGGGCCCGTGCATCCGGTGCGGCGTTGTCACACCGCACCGGTCCACCGACGGCCGTCCCCTGCACGCCGGCGCCCTGTGCAAGCCCCCAGCGGCTCCCACGGCCCCGCAGCCCACGGCCGCCACCCAGCCCACAGCCGCCCCCACACCGGCTCCCGCACCCGCCGCCACGGCCTCGCCCGTACCGGCACCGGTGCCGACCCGTCCCCAGCGCCGCGCGAAGTCCGCGGCCCGCGCCCAGGCCGAGACCCACACCCTGATCACCCGCGCCGTGCACGAGGAGCTGGAGCGCGCCGAAGGCGACACCGAGGCCGCACTGAAGGCGCTGATCAAGCGCGCCATCCCGGACGTCATGACGTTGTTCGAAGAGACCCGGGCCACCGCCCGCTACCAGTTCACCGCCTATCCGGCGCTGCCGGACATTCTCAAGAAGCCCTCGAAGCGTGAGCCGGACCAGATCTGGGAGGCCCGCCCCGCCTTCCACCACCCCGACTTCTCCCTCAAGCTGCCCGGCAGCGTCCAGGTCACCGCCCTCGACGCCAACGCGGCCTACCTCTCCGCCCTCAAGTGCTGGCTGCCGATCGGCAAGTTGGAGCACACCACCGGCGCCGACGGCGTGGACCCCAAGCGCTCCGGAGTCCACCTGATCACCCCCGCCCCATGGCGCCACCCGCATCTGCCCAACCCCCTCGGCGACCGCGACACCGACGGGGCACTGTGGGTCACCGACGCCACTCTCAGGCTGCTATCGCGCCTGGCCGGACCGAAATACGGCCTTACCAGCGCGCCAGAAATCCACGAATCGTGGACGTCCGGCGCGACAGAGAATTTCCTCGACGCGCTCCGCAAGATTCTCACCGCCGCGCGGGAAAAAGCGATCGAGGAAGACGACACGGTCACCACCGAGTACGTCAAAGCGATGTATTCGAAGTTCGTTTCCACCATGGGCGAGTCGATCCACAACCGCGACGTCATCCGCCCGGACTGGATGCACAACATCCACAGCCAGGCCTACGCCAACCTGTGGGCCAAGGCCTACAAAGCCCACCAGGCCGGCCTCGACGTCGTCGCCATGATGGGCACCGACGAGCTGCACGTCACCGGCGACTGGCGCCAGGTCTTCGCCGAAGGCCGCGGCGTGGCCCAGATGAAGATCAAGCACGGTGACGCCAAGGCCTCCGGCGAGTACACCCTCGGCAAGGTGACCCGCTGATGGCCGGCACCGAAGCGGGCCGCTGGCGGGACCTGGGCGCCTACCGGGCCCGCGGCCTGCCCGGCTGGGTCGCCCTGGCCGAGGGCCTCGACCGCATGGTCACCGGCATCGAGTCACCCGTCGGCACCGCACGCGGCCTGGCCGCCCGCCTGCGCTACCTGACCGCCTCCGACGCCGGCTACGAGGCCATGGACCGCGCCGGCATCCACGTCCGCCCCCGCACCCTGATCGCCTGGCTCGCCGAGGAACAGACCCCCAGCAAAGCCAACCTCGCCCGCCTGGACGCCGCCTACTGGCAGCTGCGCCGCCGCAACACCGTCCCCGACCTCAAGCGCCGGCTCAACAACCGCGGCCGCGGCACCCGCATCGAGATCGACCCCGTCGACCAGTCCCAGGTCGAACGCCGCCACCAGCGCGACCTTCAAACCCGCTCCATCAACGTCCGCGGCGGCGTGTGGGACCGCGCCGTCGACGCCTGGATCGACGGCAACACCGACGAACTCGACGCGATCTGGGACGAGATCATCAGCAGCGGCCTCGGCACCGACTGGGACGCCTACACCCACGTCTCCTCCGTCGGCTGGGCCGCCTGACCACACGAACGAAGGGCCCGGAGTCACTCCAATTGACTCCGGGCCCTTCACCGTCACCGTAAACCCGCACCCGCCCGCGCTGATCTACGAGGTACTGCTTGGGTCGTTCACCTGCCCCGCTCGGCCTGCCGGAGCCGGCGCTGCCAGCTGCCAGGCCTCGGGGCGCCGGAATGGCCACTGCGATCACCCCCCCGGGGCCGGGCGGACGCGCCGCCCGGCCCCGGGGCAACCTCCCCGGGCCGGTGCAGCCACGGGTCAGGTGGTGCCGAGGGCGCGGTCTTCGGCCGGCGGCGCAGGGTTCTCGTCCTGCTGGGCGCGGGCTTCGAGGTCCACGAGGGTCGAGGCGATCTCGTCCTTGCGCCACCTCTCGGGGGAGTTGTAGGGCACCAGACCGCGCGCGTAGGCCATGCGCAGCAGTTCCGTCTTGGTGTGCTTGCGCATGAGCTCACGCAGGCGCTGCGCCCGCCTGCCGCTCCGCGCCGCCCGGGCCCTGTGCTCTTCCTCTGCCCCGGCGCCGTTTCCGTCGGCCGCCGGCACCCGAGCGTCTGACGGCACCCGAGCGTCTGACGGCGCGGGCGGGCCGGGCACGTCGCCGGCCGCCTCCGTGCTGCCGGGTGAGCTCGGTGGTGGTCCGGCCCATTCCAGTGCGAGGGCGGCGAGCGCGGCGAGCCGGTCCGCATGCAGTTTCGCGCGGCGGCTCTTGCTGTTCGACAAGAACACCCCCAGCTTCACCGCGTGCTCCTGACCGTCGACCACCACGGTCTCCACATGGGCCCTGGGCACCGTCACAGAGCCCGTACGGGCCTTGTACTGCACCAAGGCCGCAACCCCCCGATCGAAGGCCGCAGAGCCGCCCTCCGCGGCCCTGGCCCGGGCCCGCTCCACGGCGGCCGGCAGCGGCGTGACACCGAGCTCGGCCAGCCGCTTGCGTTGCCCTTCGCCCAGCTGCTGCCACCCCTCCCGCTGCGCGCGGAGCCAGGTGCCGATGTCCTGGCCGCTCACGGTGACGCCGGGCAGGATCTCGGGAAGGGTGGCCCCGTCGTCGAGGACCGCGGCGAGCGCGGCATACCGCTGCTGCCACTGGAGCGGCCACGGCGGATTCCAGTCCCGGTCGATCCGCTCCAGCGCCCGGCGCCGCTCCGCCGCGCGTTCCTCGTCCTTGCCCAACCCGCCCGCCTTGCGGCAGTTGGCCAGCCACTGACCGACCGCCACTCCGTCGAGGGACGCGTCCTTGGGCGCAGCGAGCGTACGGTGCACGGCGAAGTAGCCCCGGGCGGCGGCGAGGTTCTTGTAGAAGCGGGCATCGACGACTGACCAGACCATGCCCAGCTCGTCCAGCAACTGAGCCCGCCATGCCTTCAGCGTCCCCGCACGAAACGCCCGGCGCTGCTCGCTGACCCACGCTCCCAGCGCGTACGTCCCGCCGTTGCCGCCATCACCGTTGCTCTCGGTCGTCCCAAGCGGCACGACGGTGTCCATCGGCACCTGGGCATGCCCCTGCGACGCGACCCATTTGCGCAGGGCGTTGAGCCCGGACAGCCACACCTCGGAGTCCGGCCGCAGCACCCGGGTGCGCAGGAACGCGGCGATGACGTCGGGGTTGCGCGGCAGGGAGAACCGCAGCAACGGCACACCCCCGCGGCCGTCCTCGTCCTCCTGGCCCCCGTCCTCGCCGCCGGCGGCCTCGGCCGCCGCGTCCGTCTCCCGGCCGTCCTGCTCCGCGCCCTCCCCGGCGCCGCCGTCGGAGGCCGGCTGCTCCTCCTCGGACTGCCCGTCCTCGCCCTCGTCGTGCTCGTCCTCCTCGCGTCCGGGATCGAGGGCCACCACCGAGGTGGCCTTGCCACGGGAGCTGGCGGTGCGCAGGACCATGCGCTCGATGAGCCGGGAGTCATGGGCACGCAACCCCTGCAACACCGCTACAAGGGGCCGGTAGGAAGCGGAGGCCATCATGTCCTCAGGGTCCTCCCCGGCCTGCAGGAAGACCGGCACGACCAGCCGTGCGACCTTCCCCTCACCGGGGGCCTGCCGCAGCCCCCGGCCGGTGATCTGCACGATCTGCACCGGCGAACTGCGCGTGTCCGCGAACACCACGCCGTCGACACCGCGCCTGCCGCGGATGTCGACCCCTTCACCCAGCACCTGGCACGACGCCAGGATGCCCAGGTCGGTCACCCAGCCGTCGGCGTCCAGCCCGTTCGCGTACCGGTCGAGCACCACCCGCCGGTGGGCTGCCGAATGCTCCCCGCACAGCCACTCGGCCCCCACCCGCTTCGGGTAGACCGCAGGATCCGTCTCGTGCAGCTCCGCGGCCGTCTCCGGCAGCGCCCGCGCGAACGCCATCGCCTCGAGCGTGCGCCAGTGGAACGTCATCAGATTCCGGACCCCGGTGGCATCCGCGTGCTTGAGCAACGCCGCCTGCAGAGCGGCAAGCCGCCGGCCCCGCACCTCCTCCGCAACGGCGCCCTCGCCCGGGGCCTCGGGGTCGCGGATCTCCAGCACATCCACCTCGAACGACGCGAGGATGCCCCGCTCCACAGCCTCCATCAGCCCGAGTTCGTACAAGACGGGCCCATAGAACTCGACGTCGTCCATCGACGCCACCAACCGCCCGCCCAACGCCTCTGACCGGCCTTCAGAGCCGCTCTCCGCGCCCTCCCCACCGGATGCCTCGCCGGATGCCGCAGCGGGCGCCCACAGGCGGGGCGTGGCGGTCATGTACAGCCGCCGCGCCGCCGAAATCCGCTCCTGATCGTGAACAGCCGCCCACGCCTTACCCATCGCCCCGCTCGTCCGGTGCGCCTCATCCACCACCAGCAGGTCGAACGGACTCATCCGCTGGCCGTACGAACCGCGCAGCGCCTGCTCCAGCACCCCCGGAGCCCCCGCACGCTCCTCGTCGGCCACACCCTCGCCGTCGCCGTCCTGGTCGTCCTCCAGACCCTGAGACACCAGGCTCGCGTAAGTCGCGAACACCACCATCGGCCCCTGACGCGCCCACAGCGCCAACTGCGTCGGATTCGTCGTGCACCGCACATCCAACGCCTCCAGCAGCGGATCCGCCCCCAACGAACACACCGCCACCGCAGGACCCTTGTGCCCCACCGCACGCCACGCCTGAACCGTCTGCGTCAGCAGATCCAGCGTCGGCACCAACACCCCCACCAGCCCCCGGGGCACCATCCGCAGTGCCGCCGTCGCCGCCGAGATCGTCTTGCCCGTACCGGTCGCCGACACCACCTGCCCACGCAACCCCCGGGCAGACAACACCCCATCCAGAGGCCCCGAAAGCCCCCGGACAACCGCATCAACAAACTCCACCTGATGCGGGAAAAGCGGAATCTCACCCATCTTGTTTCCCATCCCCTGCCCCTCCATTTCCGCCCTGAAGGAAAATCAACGCAACAATAAACCGCTCGAAAGACACCGTGGATTCCCCCCCTGCATCAAGGGACATTCCGGAGCTGACCAAAACACCGGACGGCCGGGAGTGAGATTCGGTGTTTTCCCTCCGGTACTGGAGGGAAAATGTTGTGCAGGGAAACCCAGGGGTCTGCCGACCCTGGGGTGGTGCCTTCGTTTCACAAATTCTACCCCTGCATCACGTAGTGATGCAGGGGGGTGGAAGGAAGCGGACCCGGGGGGCGAACTCTGGTAGGGTGCGACTCGCAAGACACTGGAATCAGGTGGCCTGGACGTTGAGTGATGACCGGCCAGAACCCGATGGCCCATCGACTGCCCGCTACCGCCCCGTCAGAAGCAGACATCCCCTCACCACTCCCATAGGCCGCCTGCTTGAAGTCGCATCAGGAACCTCCCCTGTGCTCGCCGGACCGACCACACCCCGAGACCAGCTCGGGCGGTAAATTCGGAGGAATTTACGAAACAATTCCGGAGGAATTGTTTAAACCCGGAGGGGTTTATCGTCTTTACGATCCGTAGGATCGTGCGT
>NZ_CP109398.1:0-129494 GCF_045040405.1 Streptomyces sp. NBC_01525 | reverse complement strand
CGATCCTACGGATCGTAAAGACGATAAACCCCTCCGGGTTTAAACAATTCCTCCGGAATTGTTTCGTAAATTCCTCCGGAATTTACCGCCCGAGCTGGTCTCGGGGTGTGGTCGGTCCGGCGAGCACAGGGGAGGTTCCTGATGCGACTTCAAGCAGGCGGCCTATGGGAGTGGTGAGGGGATGTCTGCTTCTGACGGGGCGGTAGCGGGCAGTCGATGGGCCATCGGGTTCTGGCCGGTCATCACTCAACGTCCAGGCCACCTGATTCCAGTGTCTTGCGAGTCGCACCCTACCAGAGTTCGCCCCCCGGGTCCGCTTCCTTCCACCCCCCTGCATCACTACGTGATGCAGGGGTAGAATTTGTGAAACGAAGGCACCACCCCAGGGTCGGCAGACCCCTGGGTTTCCCTGCACAACATTTTCCCTCCAGTACCGGAGGGAAAACACCGAATCTCACTCCCGGCCGTCCGGTGTTTTGGTCAGCTCCGGAATGTCCCTTGATGCAGGGGGGGAATCCACGGTGTCTTTCGAGCGGTTTATTGTTGCGTTGATTTTCCTTCAGGGCGGAAATGGAGGGGCAGGGGATGGGAAACAAGATGGGTGAGATTCCGCTTTTCCCGCATCAGGTGGAGTTTGTTGATGCGGTTGTCCGGGGGCTTTCGGGGCCTCTGGATGGGGTGTTGTCTGCCCGGGGGTTGCGTGGGCAGGTGGTGTCGGCGACCGGTACGGGCAAGACGATCTCGGCGGCGACGGCGGCACTGCGGATGGTGCCCCGGGGGCTGGTGGGGGTGTTGGTGCCGACGCTGGATCTGCTGACGCAGACGGTTCAGGCGTGGCGTGCGGTGGGGCACAAGGGTCCTGCGGTGGCGGTGTGTTCGTTGGGGGCGGATCCGCTGCTGGAGGCGTTGGATGTGCGGTGCACGACGAATCCGACGCAGTTGGCGCTGTGGGCGCGTCAGGGGCCGATGGTGGTGTTCGCGACTTACGCGAGCCTGGTGTCTCAGGGTCTGGAGGACGACCAGGACGGCGACGGCGAGGGTGTGGCCGACGAGGAGCGTGCGGGGGCTCCGGGGGTGCTGGAGCAGGCGCTGCGCGGTTCGTACGGCCAGCGGATGAGTCCGTTCGACCTGCTGGTGGTGGATGAGGCGCACCGGACGAGCGGGGCGATGGGTAAGGCGTGGGCGGCTGTTCACGATCAGGAGCGGATTTCGGCGGCGCGGCGGCTGTACATGACCGCCACGCCCCGCCTGTGGGCGCCCGCTGCGGCATCCGGCGAGGCATCCGGTGGGGAGGGCGCGGAGAGCGGCTCTGAAGGCCGGTCAGAGGCGTTGGGCGGGCGGTTGGTGGCGTCGATGGACGACGTCGAGTTCTATGGGCCCGTCTTGTACGAACTCGGGCTGATGGAGGCTGTGGAGCGGGGCATCCTCGCGTCGTTCGAGGTGGATGTGCTGGAGATCCGCGACCCCGAGGCCCCGGGCGAGGGCGCCGTTGCGGAGGAGGTGCGGGGCCGGCGGCTTGCCGCTCTGCAGGCGGCGTTGCTCAAGCACGCGGATGCCACCGGGGTCCGGAATCTGATGACGTTCCACTGGCGCACGCTCGAGGCGATGGCGTTCGCGCGGGCGCTGCCGGAGACGGCCGCGGAGCTGCACGAGACGGATCCTGCGGTCTACCCGAAGCGGGTGGGGGCCGAGTGGCTGTGCGGGGAGCATTCGGCAGCCCACCGGCGGGTGGTGCTCGACCGGTACGCGAACGGGCTGGACGCCGACGGCTGGGTGACCGACCTGGGCATCCTGGCGTCGTGCCAGGTGCTGGGTGAAGGGGTCGACATCCGCGGCAGGCGCGGTGTCGACGGCGTGGTGTTCGCGGACACGCGCAGTTCGCCGGTGCAGATCGTGCAGATCACCGGCCGGGGGCTGCGGCAGGCCCCCGGTGAGGGGAAGGTCGCACGGCTGGTCGTGCCGGTCTTCCTGCAGGCCGGGGAGGACCCTGAGGACATGATGGCCTCCGCTTCCTACCGGCCCCTTGTAGCGGTGTTGCAGGGGTTGCGTGCCCATGACTCCCGGCTCATCGAGCGCATGGTCCTGCGCACCGCCAGCTCCCGTGGCAAGGCCACCTCGGTGGTGGCCCTCGATCCCGGACGCGAGGAGGACGAGCACGACGAGGGCGAGGACGGGCAGTCCGAGGAGGAGCAGCCGGCCTCCGACGGCGGCGCCGGGGAGGGCGCGGAGCAGGACGGCCGGGAGACGGACGCGGCGGCCGAGGCCGCCGGCGGCGAGGACGGGGGCCAGGAGGACGAGGACGGCCGCGGGGGTGTGCCGTTGCTGCGGTTCTCCCTGCCGCGCAACCCCGACGTCATCGCCGCGTTCCTGCGCACCCGGGTGCTGCGGCCGGACTCCGAGGTGTGGCTGTCCGGGCTCAACGCCCTGCGCAAATGGGTCGCGTCGCAGGGGCATGCCCAGGTGCCGATGGACACCGTCGTGCCGCTTGGGACGACCGAGAGCAACGGTGATGGCGGCAACGGCGGGACGTACGCGCTGGGAGCGTGGGTCAGCGAGCAGCGCCGGGCGTTTCGTGCGGGGACGCTGAAGGCATGGCGGGCTCAGTTGCTGGACGAGCTGGGCATGGTCTGGTCAGTCGTCGATGCCCGCTTCTACAAGAACCTCGCCGCCGCCCGGGGCTACTTCGCCGTGCACCGTACGCTCGCTGCGCCCAAGGACGCGTCCCTCGACGGAGTGGCGGTCGGTCAGTGGCTGGCCAACTGCCGCAAGGCGGGCGGGTTGGGCAAGGACGAGGAACGCGCGGCGGAGCGGCGCCGGGCGCTGGAGCGGATCGACCGGGACTGGAATCCGCCGTGGCCGCTCCAGTGGCAGCAGCGGTATGCCGCGCTCGCCGCGGTCCTCGACGACGGGGCCACCCTTCCCGAGATCCTGCCCGGCGTCACCGTGAGCGGCCAGGACATCGGCACCTGGCTCCGCGCGCAGCGGGAGGGGTGGCAGCAGCTGGGCGAAGGGCAACGCAAGCGGCTGGCCGAGCTCGGTGTCACGCCGCTGCCGGCCGCCGTGGAGCGGGCCCGGGCCAGGGCCGCGGAGGGCGGCTCTGCGGCCTTCGATCGGGGGGTTGCGGCCTTGGTGCAGTACAAGGCCCGTACGGGCTCTGTGACGGTGCCCAGGGCCCATGTGGAGACCGTGGTGGTCGACGGTCAGGAGCACGCGGTGAAGCTGGGGGTGTTCTTGTCGAACAGCAAGAGCCGCCGCGCGAAACTGCATGCGGACCGGCTCGCCGCGCTCGCCGCCCTCGCACTGGAATGGGCCGGACCACCACCGAGCTCACCCGGCAGCACGGAGGCGGCCGGCGACGTGCCCGGCCCGCCCGCGCCGTCAGACGCTCGGGTGCCGTCAGACGCTCGGGTGCCGGCGGCCGACGGAAACGGCGCCGGGGCAGAGGAAGAGCACAGGGCCCGGGCGGCGCGGAGCGGCAGGCGGGCGCAGCGCCTGCGTGAGCTCATGCGCAAGCACACCAAGACGGAACTGCTGCGCATGGCCTACGCGCGCGGTCTGGTGCCCTACAACTCCCCCGAGAGGTGGCGCAAGGACGAGATCGCCTCGACCCTCGTGGACCTCGAAGCCCGCGCCCAGCAGGACGAGAACCCTGCGCCGCCGGCCGAAGACCGCGCCCTCGGCACCACCTGACCCGTGGCTGCACCGGCCCGGGGGGGTGATCGCAGTGGCCATTCCGGCGCCCCGAGGCCTGGCAGCTGGCAGCGCCGGCTCCGGCAGGCCGAGCGGGGCAGGTGAACGACCCAAGCAGTACCTCGTAGATCAGCGCGGGCGGGTGCGGGTTTACGGTGACGGTGAAGGGCCCGGAGTCAATTGGAGTGACTCCGGGCCCTTCGTTCGTGTGGTCAGGCGGCCCAGCCGACGGAGGAGACGTGGGTGTAGGCGTCCCAGTCGGTGCCGAGGCCGCTGCTGATGATCTCGTCCCAGATCGCGTCGAGTTCGTCGGTGTTGCCGTCGATCCAGGCGTCGACGGCGCGGTCCCACACGCCGCCGCGGACGTTGATGGAGCGGGTTTGAAGGTCGCGCTGGTGGCGGCGTTCGACCTGGGACTGGTCGACGGGGTCGATCTCGATGCGGGTGCCGCGGCCGCGGTTGTTGAGCCGGCGCTTGAGGTCGGGGACGGTGTTGCGGCGGCGCAGCTGCCAGTAGGCGGCGTCCAGGCGGGCGAGGTTGGCTTTGCTGGGGGTCTGTTCCTCGGCGAGCCAGGCGATCAGGGTGCGGGGGCGGACGTGGATGCCGGCGCGGTCCATGGCCTCGTAGCCGGCGTCGGAGGCGGTCAGGTAGCGCAGGCGGGCGGCCAGGCCGCGTGCGGTGCCGACGGGTGACTCGATGCCGGTGACCATGCGGTCGAGGCCCTCGGCCAGGGCGACCCAGCCGGGCAGGCCGCGGGCCCGGTAGGCGCCCAGGTCCCGCCAGCGGCCCGCTTCGGTGCCGGCCATCAGCGGGTCACCTTGCCGAGGGTGTACTCGCCGGAGGCCTTGGCGTCACCGTGCTTGATCTTCATCTGGGCCACGCCGCGGCCTTCGGCGAAGACCTGGCGCCAGTCGCCGGTGACGTGCAGCTCGTCGGTGCCCATCATGGCGACGACGTCGAGGCCGGCCTGGTGGGCTTTGTAGGCCTTGGCCCACAGGTTGGCGTAGGCCTGGCTGTGGATGTTGTGCATCCAGTCCGGGCGGATGACGTCGCGGTTGTGGATCGACTCGCCCATGGTGGAAACGAACTTCGAATACATCGCTTTGACGTACTCGGTGGTGACCGTGTCGTCTTCCTCGATCGCTTTTTCCCGCGCGGCGGTGAGAATCTTGCGGAGCGCGTCGAGGAAATTCTCTGTCGCGCCGGACGTCCACGATTCGTGGATTTCTGGCGCGCTGGTAAGGCCGTATTTCGGTCCGGCCAGGCGCGATAGCAGCCTGAGAGTGGCGTCGGTGACCCACAGTGCCCCGTCGGTGTCGCGGTCGCCGGATCGTCTCCTCCGGCTTACCCCCCAGATTGTCGGCGGCCTCGGTGATGCCGACGCAGACATCTCCGACCAGCCGAGGAGTGCCATCAGGGTCGACCTCGGCATAGTTCTGCCACGGCTCCCGCCATGCTTCTGACCGCACCACAGATCCTCCCTACCTTGCTGCCAGCGTGCGGCCGCACGCCGTACCGGCACCGTACGGAGCCCTGGAGCCAGGCCCTACCTCACCGTCCCTCGATCAGGTGATGAGTGGATGGTCGACTCGCCTGCCAGCTGCCTACGGCGTGACGGCGGATGTCGAACGCCAGCACTCGTCCAGGACTTCGGCCTCAGCCAGCGCACAGGGCCTCTGACCAGGGTCACTGCACATGCGGCGGGCGGAGGTACCGAAGCTGTCCGGCCCCCAGGCCGGACAGCGGAACCCACCACCGTCACCAGCTCCACTTCCGCGCTTTGAGCGTCACAGCCGGTACCACCCGAGACTCAGCTCCGCTGCTGCCGCCTACCGGGCCGCGGACAACGATGGTGCCGCACGCGAAGCGGCGCGCGCCAAGACGGGATCCAGATGATGGGTTCTGAGGCTGCTGCTGGAGGGGAACCCGCGGAGTGGCGGTGCTTGATCACTGAGGGGGAATCGGGTATCACGCGCGCGCACGCTCTAGAGGTAAGAGCCGTGTGTTTTCGCAGGTCAGAGCATTGAGCTCCGGAAGATATGTCAGCCCTGGGCTGACATATCTCGGTCGCGATGTCAGAAGACCCTGACCCAGCAACACCGTTTGGTGGCAGGAATGCCACCAAACGCGAGGTGGAGAGTCAGGTGCGGCTCGATACCCGTCTCGGTGACGAAGGTCAGTCCAGGACTGACGTATGGGTGAGTTTCGTGCCGGAGCTGCCGCGTTTTGGTGGCACTACTGCCACGGTTCTCCACTATGGTTCTGACGTCACAACGATCAAGGAGACAGCAACCCCATGAGCTCAGGGCCCCTGGACGGTAGCTCAGCGCCGAAGCTGCCCGGCGCGCCGTCCCGTCGTCGGCGGCGCCCGAAGCCGCCGCCAACCGCGTACAACCGGTCCTCCGGCTCCACCCTCGAGCTGCCCGCAGGCCACGCCGCTCAGGTCTTCCCGGTTGGCTCCAGCACAGGATTCATTGGCGAGGCGTTCTCTATGGACAGCCTTGAGTTCATGCGGTGGGCCGCCGTCCGGTACGACGACGACCGGTTCGTTCTCGTGGTGCTGTTCACCCTCATGGGGTCGCAGAAGCCCGGCGGCCTGATCGAGGCCACCCACGAGCGGGTCGCCGCGGTCCTCGGGTACAGCCGCCCCCATATCAGCCGCGTCTTTAACGTCCTGGAGGCCGACGGGGCGCTGCGCAAAGTTCAGCGAGGCCTCTACCAGCTGAACCCGGCCGCGTCGCTGCGGGGCGGGCTCAGGGAGCCGCGCAAGGGCGAGAGGAAGCGCTCCAAGACGGGTACGGGCGACAGGGTGGAGCAGCTGGACCTGCTGCGCGAGATCATGGAGGACCCGGACGCGCCCGAAGCGTTCCGGGCGATGGCCGCTCCCGGCGCGAAACTGGAAGTGCGCAAGGAGTCGGATGGGGAAGGGAAGGCCACGTCATGACGCCCGCTGCCGCAGAGGAATGGGTTCCACGCCGCAACGTGTTGTGGGGGAGCTTCAACGGTCTCGCGTACGTGCCACGGCTTCCTCCCACTGCCTACACCCTGCTGCTGCACATGATGAGCGAGCAGGAGCCGGGCGGCCTGGTCGTTGCCACGCACGACGAACTTGCCACCGGCCTTGCCATGGAGCGCGGCATGATCAGCCGGGCCATGCCGCACCTGGTCGCCGCCCGGCTCGTCACCGTGGTCCGCCGCGGACGCTTCCAGCTCCACCCGATGATCGCCGCCTTCAACGACCCCCGCGAACAGCAGCGAGCCGTCAAGGCCCTGCCGAAGGACATGCGACTAGACGTCGGCGACTTCGAGGACGAGTACGAACGCCGCTTCCAACTCCACCTGGGCGAGAAAGCCCGCAAAGCCGAGGCGAAGGCCAAGGGCAACGTCACCAGCATCACCAAGCCGACCCGCCTCAAGCGCGTCCACTGACCCCCACCGGCCCCGGCCACACGGCGCTGCACCTCTGGTGCGGCGCCGTTCTCGTGCTCAGAGCGATAAACCGTTCCCTTCCAGACAAACGCCGCAGGTCAGCGGTACGCGGCCCAGGTGGGCGGTAGCACCAGGTAAACCGGTTTGTTCTGGAGCAGCAGAACAAACAGCGGACGGGCCGCCCGGTGACGGCTGGCCGGGTCAGGGGCGGTGCTACATCGGTATGCCAGGTCGGCGAACTGAATCCAGGTGGCGGCCGTGGGCGCGCTGCGGCCCGCAAGGGGTGATTTGTTGTCTTCACCCGGCGTCTTCCTCGTCCTGAAGCATGCGCCGGTAGTTGGGGTGGTCTTTGTCCATCTGGATCGCGAGGTGGACGGGGAGGGGGTAGTCAGTGCGGTGGTCGTAGGAGAGGGCGCTGTCGCATAGGCGTGCTGCCGAGAGCGCGTAGCGGTATGGGGCGTCTCCGGCGGCGGTGTAGGGGATGTGGAGTTCGGTGAGGGTGTGGGCGTACCAGTTCTCGGCCTGTTCTTCGGGGTCATCGCTGGCCCAGCGGCTGTAGTGTTCGCCGGCGCGTGCATAGCGGGTGCCGCCATTGAACTGCTGGGGTACATGTGCGAGGTACCAGGTGGCGGGGGCTGTGGGGTGGGCGAAGAGTCCATTGGTGCGCTTGCCGGGTTCGAGGACTTCCAGGCCGGTCTCGGGGTCAGTGCGGGCATGTTGCAGGAGCGCGGGGCGGGGAAGTTTGCCGCTGAAGGTGCTGTCGTCGGTGACGCGGACGATGGCGCGTGGTCGCTGGTGCTTGGCGAGGGATAGGCCGGGGAGGGCGAGGCGTCCTTCGAGGTTCGTGATGGTGCCGTCGGGCTCGATCGGCTGGTCGAGGTGGGTGTTGGCGAGGTGGGGCCACAGGCTGCGGCAGCTGTTGCCGTTGACGTACAGCACGTAGCCGGTGGCGGCGCCTTTGTGGTGGCCGAGACTGAGCAGGGCTTGATCGATGCTGTGGGTGAGGTGTTGGTCTTGGCGGCGCCCGGGGGGCAGCGGGCCGGAACGGAACTCGAGGTTGGCTTCGGTGTACGGAATCCAGGTGCCGGGGGTGTGGGTGGCTCCGGGGCGGTAGGCGAGGGCGCGCCAGTACTGTCCGTCAGGGACGAGTGCGCTCATGAGCCAGACGAGGCGCGGGGGTTCGCCCGCTTTCCAGTTGCCGCGTTGCTGGCGCAGGTGGAGGCCAACGTGGATGAGGGGTTCTTTGAGGCCGTCGTCGGTGTAGGCGAGGTTGCGGGTGAGTCGGGAGGGGACAAGGCTGGCGCCGCGCATCAGATCGGCGATGGCGTAGTGGCCGGGATGGTCACCGGAGAGTTCCTGGCCCAGGCGTTCGAGCTCGGTGGGGTTCTCGATCTTTGCGGCCTTGCTGCGGCTCGGTTGAAAGGGGCGGTCGCGGAAGGTGAGGAACTGGGCCAGAATCCCGAGCCTGGCTAGGTATCGGCTGGCGTATGGCTTGGCGTCGGCCAGGTACGGGTCCTTCTCTGTGCTGTCGGGTTTGCGTGAGGCGCGGCGCCGGCGGGACCAGTCCGAGGCGTCGAATTCGGTCTCCGCCAGAGCGAGGATGCGGGTTCCGGGTGGGGCGCTGCGGTGTGGAATCGCTTGGGCGGCGGCGAGGCGGCCGGTGTGGTTACTGCGGTGTTCGAGTAGCTGGGGTACGTGGCTGAAGCTGATCTCGGTGTGGTCGTTGAGTGGGATCAGTGTGTCGTCCCGCTTTGCGTCGGCGGCGTTGGCGAGGTCTGGGCGGTTGAAGTGGTAGCAGAGGAGTTTTTGCAGGCGGGTGCGCGTGGTGGGGTTGTGGTAGAGGGCGAGGATGCGTAGGCGGTCGCAGGCGGCGGCGCGAAAGATCTGGTCCAGGTCCGGGGCGTCGAGGAGGTGGGTGTCGCGTCCGAGGTGCGTTGAGCGTCGGGTGCGGGAGAGGCGTTCGGTGCACTGATGCAGCCGCAGGGGCTCGGAGTTGAAGGCCGTGCGGGTAAGTTCGCCGACGGCGGCCATGGCGCGCATGCCCGGGCCGAGGCCGATGGGGAAGCGGGTGGAGAAGGGAAGCACCGCGCGGAAGTCGCCGGGGCCGGCGCTCAGGTCGCGTACGGCGTCGGGCAGTAGGGGGCTGGTGGCGCGCAGGCGGGCATAGGACTCAAGGGCGATGCGGCTGGTGTGGGAGAAGCGGGTGTGCTCGCCGTAGCCGCCGAGGGTGAGTGTCATCAGCGGGGCTTCAGGATGAGCCGCGTAGTAGACGGTGCGGGCGGAGTCGAGGCGGTTGCTGTAGCGCAGGACGCGGGGCTGGATGAGGATGTAGGGCTGCGGGGTGCCGGGGAGCGAGCCGAGGAGGACTTCCAGGCGCAGCCCGGCGTACTTGGTGGATTCCTTCTCGCGCGGGGGTGCTGACTCGTTCGTACGTTTTTTGTTCTTGCGTGCCTCACGGGCCTCGTTGATCTGTGCCCAGGTGGCGGTCCAGAGATGCTCGCGCTGCCAGACGTGGACGTCTCCGGTGTCGTCGGCACGCAGGGCGATCTTTCGTCCGTCGATGCACAGCGGGTGGTCGGTGAGCAGCCGTGCGGGGTTCCACGTGGCGGCGGGGTAGAGCCATCCTGGTGCGGTGAAGGTCTGGGTCCCGGCGCTGAGGTGGTCGGCGAGGCGGATGTGCTGGGGCGGGATGGCCGCGATCTGGTCGGCGAGGAGGCTGTCGTACTTCAGGCTGATCTTGTCTTTGGGGACTTGGAGGGCGGCCTGTTCCCACAGGCCGACGGCATCGTGCAGGTCGTCGCGGTGCAGGGGGGCAGCGGTGACGAGTCCGGTGGGGGGCGTCTCGTGTGCTGGGCGGTCCATTTCGGCGCTGGTCTTGCCCAGCACGCGTAGGACGGTCAGCAGCGCGGTGTAGGGAAGGTTGCCGTCGCTGCCGGTGACGCCCCGGTACTCGCTGGTGACAGCCGCCCAGGCTGCTGCGGCGGGTGTCAGGTCGTACAGGTAGCCGTTGCCGAGCAGGTCCTGGTCGGCGGGGTGGGCGAGCAGGTCGAGATAGGGGCCTTGGGGGTGGTGGTTCATCGTGGGTCCTAAAGGGCCGCGAGGGTGGTGAGGGGTGGGGGGTTGCCGCTGGCGAAGTCGATCCAGGCGTTGAAGGCGGAGCCGTAGGTGCGGCGCAGCTGTTGCTGTTCGGCGGGCTCGAGTTCGGCGTAGTAGGTGCGCAGCAGGGAGGGGTAGTCGCTGCCGAAGCGGGCGTCGTGGAAGGCGTTGTCGACGAGGTAGATCTCGACGTCGGTGTCGCCGCGGCGGGCGCGACCGGAGAGCTGGATGAGGTCGACGAGGATGCCGGCGAGGATCTCGGTCTTCAAGAAGCGCGGGTAGCGGCTGAAGCGGCGGTCGGCGCCGATGATGGCGTCGCGGCGCTGTTGGGCGGCGTGGCGTTGCGCGGTGAGCATGGCCGCGGGGTCCAGGCTGGGCCCGCCTCGGGCAATGCCGGCTGCGTTGATCGAGGCATACATGGTGGCCGGGTCGTGGATCTGCATGACGGGGCGGGTGCCGACCCAGATCGAGTACAGGGCGGAGCGTTCGGTGCCGGGCACCAGGATGTTCAGGCCGCGGCAGACCGGCCCGATGGGCGCGACGATGACTTTGACTTCGGGGTGGCGGGCGGGGAGTTCTTCGAGTTCGTCGACGGTGACCTGTACGACGCCGGGCGGCAGTGCGACGGCTGGTGCCTTGCCGCTGGCGGGCAGGACGACGGCGACCCAGTGAGGTTGGGGGGCTGCGGCGGCGATGCCGGAGGCGAGCAGGAAGGCGTGGTGGGTGGAGTTGACTACGGTCAGCACGCGTTGTCGATCGTGGTCGAGGCCGGCGATGTCGCGCAGGTGGGGTTCGAGGCGCTTCCTCCACAGGCGGCCGCCGAAGGCGGGCATGTCCTGGATCTTGGCGCTCGCCTCCAGTCCGGCCAGGCGGAAGAAGTCGTTGGTGTCGTCGTCGGCGCGGGTGACGTGGCCGGCTTTGGCGCGTACGGCGTCGGGTCGCACATCGCTGTAGAGGTAGGCCGGCAGGGTGTGTACGTGGGTTTTGGCGGCCCGGGGGAAGTAGGCGGTGGCGGAGAAGGCCAGGATGCGGCGGCGTTTGCCGCAGGTGCCTAGCGCGATGGTGTTGCCGAGTTGCGTGATGGTGGTGTGCGGGTCTCCGGTGAAGCTCTGCACGTTCAGTCGGCCGGTGGCATGGGGACGCGGGTTCTGGGTGATCGTGAAGCCGTACAGGGAGTCGCCGAGGGCGCCGTGTGGGATGGGTGAGTGCTGGGCGAAGGTGCCCAGCAGTTCGGCGATGGGGCGGGCTTCGGGAAGGAAGGCGTCTGCGGCGGCGGCTACGTTGCGCAGCTTGGTCAGGGCGTCGGTCAGGCAGCCGAGCCAGGAGCGCACCAGCAGTGCGTTGATCAGCTGGAGGAGCGCGGCGCCACGGTGTCCGTCTTTTTGCAGCACGGTGGCGAGGTCGTCCTTGATGGCGGGGAGCCGGCTGCCACCCTGGCCGGCGCTGATGGCCTCCTCCAGGAGGCCGCGGATGGCAGGGGTTTGGGGCAGTTGGGTGCGTGGCTTCTCGCGCCGCGGGCGGGACTCCGCTCGGTGTTTTGGTTCCTTGAACGGGGTGGGGAACAGGTCTTGGAGTCCGACCAGGTCGGCATAGGAGATTTTGTCGTGGTCGCTTTTGTGCAGCAGGGCGACCACGATCCGCCGGTCCCAGGTGCCGGGCAGGTGCCAGTTCGAGGAGGGCCGGTCATGGTCGTCGTCGTCGGTCTCCAGCCACAGTTCCCCCTCCAGGCAGTGGTCGAGGAAGGATTCGGCGAAGTGCCGGGCCAGGCGCAGTGGATCGGCGATACGGCGGGTCACCGACGGCGGTACGGGGCGCCGCCGGTGTGCCCTGTCGAGACGGACCAGGGGGCTGTCGGTGGTACCGGGGCCGTGGGCGGCGAGCTCGAGCTGTTTGGTTTCGGCGGCGCATAGCTTCGCCTGCAGGTCGTCGACTTCGTCGATCAGGATCAGGGGGCATCGTCCGAGCAGGAGTTTGAGGAGGCTCTCGCGGCTGGTGGGCTGTCCGTCGAGTTCCAGGGGCAGTCGTGCGCTGCCCAGCAGCAGGTTGTGGTGATTGGTGACGATGACGTCAGCGCGGGCGGCGTCATGGAGCAGTGCGAAGCGGGGGCAGTGGTCGATGCGCGGGCACGCCCGGGGCCCGGTCTCCGTGAGCTTGGCGTCGTCTGTGTGCTCCTCCTGCACAGGGCGCAGGCGCAGGCAGGGTTCCTCGCCCGGCGCGGGTTCGGGGCCGTGGGTGATCCATGCCTTCACGTCACAGGGGTGGGCGAGCTGGTCGAAGCGGTCCCAGCGGCCGCGGGCTGCGGCGCGCCCCGCCTGCTCTGTCATTCGGTTAGGTGTGATCAGCGGTCTGACGTGCAGGTCGCAGGCGCGTCGGGCGGGCTGTCCGGCGGTGTCGAGGAGACCGTCCACCAGGTCGTGCTGGGCGATTGCGCGGAGCTTGTCGACGGTCTTGAAGACGTCGCTGAGCTGAGGGACGACGACGAGGACCGGGCCCTGCTGCTGGCGGGCGGTCAGAATGGCGATCTCGAGCATGGCGACGGATTTACCGGTCCCGGTGGGCGCGTTGAGGATCTGTAGGCGCCCAGCAGGTAGCTCCAGGCGGTCGGTCTTCTGGCCCTGGTGATCACGGAGTCGATCGAAGAACTGCTCCAGCAGCTGAGGCTTCCACGCCATCTTCGTATCCAGCTGCTCGTGTGCACGTGCTTGCGCCAGGACAGCGTCAACGTTCACATGGGTGTCCTCGCAGCGAGGCGAGGTGCTCCAGACCAGGGATGCGAAGTCGCTGTCACCGGAGGGGCGGGCGTGGGCCGGAATGCGCACGGTCGTGATCTCGCGGGTGCCGAACTGCCACAGTCCTTCCCCCGCCAGCGCGGGCAGGTCCTTGCGTGCGGCGATCAGCCGGGCAGCCTGGTGCAGGTGTCGGTCAGCCAGGGTGAGGGGGGCCTCGGCGTGCAGGGCGACCAGATACCGGCGGTGTTCGGGTTCCTCGTTCTCGGGTCTGGTGTACAGGCCGCGGTCGCAGGCTGCGTAGTATCGGGCGGCGTTGGCGAAGTCGGTTTCCCGGGCGAGGTCATCGCCGCGTACCTGCCAGAGGCGGCCCAGGCGTTCATGTTCCTCGGCGCTGAGGTCCTCCCATCCGGCCATGAGATCGCCCAGGCGTCCGGTGGCCAGCACACCGGCCTGGTCGAGCGGCACGCACCGGCGGCCGTGCGGGTCGGCGTAGCCGAAGTAGTGCTCGGTGAGCGCAAGGGTTGCCGCGATCACGTCTTCTTGCTCGTCCCGTTCCTCCGGGGACGTATGTCGGTCGTTCACGCTCGGCACCGGGCCGTGTCGGCGACGTGTTCAAGGAATCGGGTGACGGTGAAGGCCCGGTAGTGCGTTGTGGGCAAACGGTCGTTGAGCGTGGGTAGCTGGGAATACTGGTGATCGGGGATGACGACGTGGATGAATCTGTCGGGTAGCGGCTTGCTGATCAGGGCTCGGGCCAGAGCGGCGGCGTCGATCCAGTCCTTGACGTCCACGCGGAAGACGTGTTCGCCGCGCGGGGTCGGCACGCTCATCCGTACGTCGTAGGCGTCGGGGTAGGGGTCAGCGGGCCACATCTCGCAGTGGGCTTCGGGCACCTCCGTCAGCGCGCGGTCACACAGTTCCTTCTCGCTCAGGCCGGCGAGGGTGGTGAAGCGCCAGGCGCCTTCCTGGAAGGCGAGGTGATCGCTGCTCGCCGGTTGCCCCCTTACCTGCTGTTGCGGCCATGTCTGCTTTGAGGACGGCCGGCCGGTCAGGCGCAGGCGTGGTGGGGAGGACCACTGGGCGCGGGAGAGATCGAGGGTGTAGCGGACGCCGCGCCAGGCGTGTGCGGTGCACCGCACACGTGCCTGCTGTTCCTCCGCCTCCACCAGCATCGGCCACTGGCACAGCGGACAGGCGAACCACCAGCCGGCCACTTGCACCCAGGACCACTGGGAGATCGGCTCGAAGAAGTCCACCTTCCCCCATAGATCGCCCCAGGACCGCCGTAGTGTGCGTGCTTCTCCGGCCGGGTGCGTGATGCAGAGCAGGCGGGCACGTGTGTACAGCGCGGGGGGAAGCTGCCGCAGAGCCTCGTGGAGGCGGCCCTGCTGCTGTTCGGCCCGCATCCGTGCCCATGGCCAGGGCACTTCGAGCGCCCGCAGTGGCACCAAGTGTTCCCGGCAGAGCTGGTGCACCCGCTCGTCCAGTTGGCCCCGCCCGTCCAGTAGATGAAGGTCGGACACCTCCCGGGGCACCTCGCTGCGGGCGGGCAGCAGGCCTTTGAGCGGGCCGCGGAGCCCACTGCGGAAGGCAGCCATGTCCAGGTTCTGGGCGCTGCGCGCCGGGTGCGCGGCGCGCAGGCGCCCCAGGCAGTCCATGGCGATCTGAGCCACCTGCTGGGGCGCCAGTGTGGTGTCGGCGAAAGCGGCTGCGGCCAGGCAGCACGCGGTGATCGCCTCGTCCAGGCGCGCGACTGTGGGGCTGTCACCCGACAACATGCACCCACCGTACGAGTCAGGAAGCTCCCGTTATGCCCCTAAATTGACTGTTGACTGGTGATACCCCCATTTGGAGGCCGCGCATGGACACGTTCCCGACCGGACTCTCCCCCGCCACCACCACCGACACGCATTGGCTCTGGGCCCTCGAACCCGACACCGCTCAGCCACCGACCTGGGGAAAGTGGCTGTGGTTCCTGCCGATGGCCACCCTCGACACCGGATGGCGAGTGATCCACGACGCCGTACTCGCCGGCCAGCTTGGGCCTCTCGCCAAGGCCGGCACCCTGATCAACGCCGCCCGGGGCGACAACACCCGCCGCGTCATCTGCGTCTACACCACCGACCTGCACGAACACGCGGCCAACGAAACAGAAGCCAGACGAGTCCTGCTCGCCCTGCGCCACCTCGGCGTACCGCACTGGCTCGCCTACAAGACCAACGACA
The DNA here is from genome assembly GCF_045040405.1 of Streptomyces sp. NBC_01525. Classification (NCBI taxonomy): domain Bacteria; kingdom Bacillati; phylum Actinomycetota; class Actinomycetes; order Kitasatosporales; family Streptomycetaceae; genus Streptomyces; species Streptomyces sp. NBC_01525. The sequence continues at coordinate 114,325 of NZ_CP109398.1, read as the reverse complement.
CCACCGATGCGGGCATCTACGGCGACGGTGCCGCTGCCTACGTCTCCCCCACCGCCACCACCAGGATGATCAACCGGACCGCGCCGCATTCCACTACCCGCCGCAAGAAGGCACGGCGCCAGCAGTAACCGCCCCGCAAATGAATGGCGGCATTGCACAGCAGAAGCTCCGAACCACCTGCCCCGTGGAGGCGGGCATGCCCGCCTACCGTCCCGTGACACCAGACGGCGACGGCAGGCCCGGAAGGTAGCCGGAGTTCTCGAAGAACCGCAGCCGACCGTCGTGTGACGCTTGCCGGGGGCGGTCGAGATCGGCAGGGCTCAGGGACGACCTGAAGACTGGGGAAGGGACGTGTCCGCGCGTGACGTCGCGCAGCTCCTTGATGGCCGTCTTGTGAGGGCATCGCGGCCCTTCCTTCAGGTAGAAGGCGCTGTACGGCATTCTGGGCGCCTTTCGCATCCTCCTTGGCCTTGCAGTCCAGGAAGGCGTGATAGGCCCTTGGCGGGATTTTCGCAGGTCAGAGGCCCTGTTCTTCCCGACAATTACGGCAAATGACCTCGCTGGTGCTGCAGATGAGGGGACATGCCGTCTGATGCTCAGCAGTCAGCGCAGACGCGATGGGGGACTCTTCGCTGCCGCGGAGAGCCCCCCATCGCGTAGCCGTGTCAGTCCTTCTTGCAAGGCTTCTCGGGCAAGCAGTAGTTCAGTGCAACGGCGATGTAGACGGACACGCTCGGCAGGCCCGCCATCTCTACGACCTGCTTCATGACTTCCAGGTCTTCCGGGCGTGGGGACCACTGCCGCTGCTCCGGGCCCGTTCCCTTCGGGGGGCCGGCGACGCCTTGCGGGGCGAACAAAGACGTCTGTACTTTCGGGCCCTGCACGGCGTGCTTGACCATCTCATCCAGCACGCCGACGCTCTTATCGACCATCAGCATCACCACTTCGGTGACCGTCAGGTCCGTGTCCTTGCGGTACTTCTCAAGGCGCCGGGCCACTCCGTACGAGACGCGGAATCCGAGCGGCTTCCGCTGAGGCGCCCTCCCGTCTGGGGTGATGGTCTGCTCGGTCTGATAGCTCGCTACAGGCCGAGCGGCCGGCGAAACGGCGGGCACGGGTGCCGTCGCCGGGGCTGGCACAGAAGCGGCGGTGGCAGCCTGCTGACCGCCCCAGGCGCTGAAGACTCCTGCCCCGTCCGAGGTACCACCGGAGAAGGCATCCTCCAGAGAGCCCTCGGACTCCCCGTTGACGTTTGTCTCCTCGTTCTTGCTCTTCGCCATCAGGCGGCGCTCCTCAGCATCTGTGCACGTTCGAGAACTTCAAGGGTCAGGGCGTCGTGATCGTCGGCCAGAGCCTGCGCGGCCTCAGGAATCTCCCGGTCACCCTGGATCCGCAGTTGGTTGAGGTCATACACCGGGCGGGAGTAGCGCTCTTCTCGTGCCAGCTTGGCTGTCGCCTCCGACTGGCCAATGACGGTGGAGAAGGTATGCGCGACCTTCCCGAGGATCTTCCGGGACCGTCTGGCCACATCCTTGTGGACGTTCGTTGCGTTTCGCGCGGACGCGAAATGCACAACGCCCAGCAGCGTCAGCATCGGGTTGATTTGTGACTTCACCATCCCGAAGGACTGCGCGAAGTCGGTCAGGCCGTCTTCGAGGGATGCCGCGTCACTCTTGACCGGCGTGACGACCCACCGCGCTGCGGCGAGGCACATGATGAGCAGGTTCGGGTTCTCAGGTGGGCTGTCGATGAAGACAATGTCGTACTTCGACAGGAGAGGCTGAAGGCACTGAGCGAGGCGGAGGAAGGCGGCAAGAGGGCCCTGGCTCGTGGCGAGCGAGAGGAAGATGTCGTTGAGCTCCCGGACGTGGGACCCGCCCGGTACGACATCGAGGTTGTCGCGAACGCTGATGGGAACGAGGGGTGTCCCCTTGCGCATGGACTCGGCGAAGGCGGCACCGTTGTCCTGAACCCCGTATCCGAGTTCACGACGGAGATTGCCCTGACCGTTGACGTCGATGCCCAGGGTCAGCAGTCCTTCGCGCGCAGTCTTCGCTGCCATGTTGCCGGTCAGCGTGGTCTTCCCGACCCCACCCTTGCCGTTTCCCTGTACGAAGACGTTGCCGAAAAGCCCGTGGTCAATGCCCATGGCGGCTGCTGACATTGCGAAAGACCCTGGAGGGGCTGGAGAGCTCATACGCACCTCGGCGACGATGGGCCCTACGCATGGATTAGGGCCGGCGGCAACAACGGGCCACATTGTGCCACGCTCACACCACACCCTGTGAAGCCACACTCCAGTCGCCCTGGCGTATCCCCGCAGTGACCCAACATCAGCCTGAATCGCACAGGCAACAACACTCATCGGATCGCTGGGCCGTGTAGCGCACTCACCTGCTACCCAGCGCCCCTTCAGTCATCTTCGCGTATAGCCTGCCGACGTCGCTACTGGGGTTGCGACCTTGCATCCGAGCAGCAATGCGGACGCTGGTTCAAACGGGTATGCACTCATAGAACCTTTCTGACGACACCACAGGAGAGACGACAGAATGCCGCGCCGACGAGTGAGCGCGCCTTGTCTCCACCGTTGCTTCCCATCAAGTCTGCTGTGAGCTATCAACGTGCGGACCCAGTCACACGCCCCGCTAACTGCTGAGAAATGAGGCAGTGGAGACGTGCATCGAGTCGCGCCGCGATGCAACCAAGAGGCACCAATTACCAGTAACAGGAACATTAGCGGACTCGCCACGCAAGCTGTTCACCCGTGATGCCCTAGGTAAGTTGACAAGCTACTTGAGGAGTTCATAGTCAAGAGGGCATGAGGGCGATTCTACACATCAACTCTTGGGCTAGCAGGCAGTATTGAAAATACTAACGGCACCACTAATGCACACCCGGCATCACACAGCATCGCAACAATGCCACAAGGTGTGCAAGATGCGGCGATTCCTGGCCAGCGAATACCCATTACAACACCGCAGCAGCTCACTCAACACACCTACGCGCTTGCATGCAATGGATGATTTCATCTAGTTCACAGGAGGCCCCTCAGGCTTGCTAAACATCTCCCTCGCAGGGCATCACGCTGGAACCCTGACGGAAAGGCGTCAATCAGTTCAATCTAGACCCAAAACCCGCTGGCAATCCGACTAGTCGACCTCGGTTGAGGCAGGTCTGTACGCGGCACCTGGGCAACCCGCGCGGGCACGATCTGGAGCGATGGAGAGACCAAAGTGACAACTTTGGAGGCGCGCATGGTTCCAAACAAGCACGCTGCTCACGCTGGGGCCACGCCAACGTTCATGTTTGAGTCCAAACTTGATCCTACGTTTGGTGCCTTGTTTGGCATCTTGTTTGAGTGCCCCTTTGGCGCTCGCGGGCAGAGTCAAGCAATGACTGGCCAGGGGGCTCCACCCTTGCCGTACTTCCGCCTGCTCTCACCGCCCCGCCAGACCTGCGAGAGCAGGGTTGGCTCTCTCGCCGCAAAGGGGCAGGCTGGCTCAGGAAGCCCTCTTCGGGCCCGCTTCTGGCCACTTGCCCCGCCGCACTCAGCAGCCTTCGAAAACGCCCGAGCGCCCCCTGGGAGGCCGGAGAGTGGCGCCCTCGCCGCATCGGTTGGCCACGAGCGCTGCCTCGCGGTTGGGTAGCCTTCCGCTCGCACAGCATGGATGCGCAACTGACACCCCATCCGCCAGGCGGCGCCCTTCGCTGGAGGGGAGGGAGTCATCGACGCCCCGAGCGAGTGGTGACCCGTTCGCCTGGACACCCACACCAAGCCCAGCCCATCAGCAGCAGGTCCTTCAGGCGCACTTCGTGGATGCACCTGAGCCCAAGGTTGAGTGGATAGCTGCTAGGCGAGAGAGCGGCGCCGCAGCCCTCAGGGGGTGCCCTCACTCCGCCATCGCCACCTCTCGTCCCGCTTCGCCGTGGCAAGGCGTGAAGGCGCTCACGAGTCGTCATCCTGGCGCCCCTTCGGCACGAAGAGATCACTCGGCCTGTCTCATAAATCGATGGCGGGCCCTCGCCCGGCGTGGCCCCTCTGCGGACCACAAAATGGTGCGCCATCGCCAGCCCGTTGAGAGCCGGCGCCTGCGCTACACCAGTGCCTCCGGCTCCTCAGGGTGGGCCCTTGAATGCCATTTCGGTCGTACGCGCTATGAGATTCAGTCCTGGATCTCCGTTTGAAATTGGCGCTATTCCACGAAGCAAGGCTAGATCTTGCGAGCCGCCATGCGGATCGCGGAGGAACCTTGCAGGCGCTCCAGGGTGCGCAGCAAGCACTCTTGCCCAGCGTCCAGGTCCGAGCGGCTGCTGCTCCCTGTGGGCATTCAGTCCGGCAGCAATCCGGTGGCCACTGCCGCTGCGCTCAGGAGGCTTCGTGCGCGAATGGGCGGTGTTTGGAGTGGGAATCCGCATTGCCGATCTCTCGCTCCTGACGCCCTGCTCTCACGCTTCCCTTGCACAGGAAGACCCTCCAGTGACAGTGCCGCGACGAGGTGCGCACTCCGTCAGCGCGCGCCCCGCTGGTCGGATTGCAGGGCTCCAAGGTGGACCTCGTGGTGGAGCCGCAAATTTCCGGCGAGCCCGTTTCGTTTGCGGCTGGCTCGTCGCGCAACGGGGCCGAAATGCAGGAGAGAGCACGGGGATTCCGGAGCTCGGGGGCGTCGGCGCAGGGCAACGGAATCAGTAAGGCAGTGACGTGCGCGCCCGCTGAGACCTCACGGAGTCCTGCCGGTCCAGCTCGGTGGACTGGCTCTCCTCATGGGTGCTTTGCATTCCTTCCGTGACGGCGTCAGGGGCATCGGACGGTGTCGCCGCTTCCTTCTGCGTTGCTGCCGCTGAGGACTTGCCGAGTTGCCGTAAATCTCCGGGAGGCGTGCCCCCAGGCCGAGCAATTACCCAAATGGGGCATAAACCCGCAAAAGCATACGCCGCAGATTGCCCGCTCACGGCCTTCCAGGGGAGGGGCGGTATGAATGGGCGCCCGGGGGCCTGGGAGGCCGTTAGGCGCGATCCTGTGGACTTTTGCCCTTGGGTAGAGGCCGAAATGGAGATTCCGTTGTCCCTGGAGGTCGCGATCACGGATCACGGTGTCGGCCAGTTGGCAGGGGCGACTTACCGAAGGGTGCCGAAACGCAAGAAGCCCTGTCCCAGTGGGGTCGGGGCAGGGCTTCGGAGTGCGGGTCTGCCTGTTGCTCAGTTCGTCGCGGCCACGTAGCCGTCTGTACACGGGCACCGCGGGTCGCGGTAGTGCTGGTTTCCCGTGCTTCCGCTGCCGCCGCAGATGGGGCAGGTTCCGTTGGCGGCGGGGTCCAGGGCCCAGGTGTGGTTGCAGCGGCGGCAGCGGGCGCAGGGGGCGGTGTCGTCGGTGTGGGGGATGGGGAGGTTGTAGTCCTCGACGTCGGCGATGTGGCAGCGGGGGCACCAGCGGCTCGGCGGTACGCAGTAGACGGGCCTGGTGAGGAGGTTGAGGATCTCGCGGGACAGCGATTCGTCCTGGGTGAGGGTGTTCTGCTGGCGGGAGATGAGGGCGGCGATCTCTTTGAGGCGGAGTTCGGCACTGGGGATGTAGGCGCCTCGCTGCCGGGGGATGCCGTCGGCGTCGACGTCGGGCGCGTCCTGGCGGTGGGGCAGCGGGTGGTCGGCGAGGACTTCGAGGCGCGTGACGGCGAGGACAGGCTCGTCGCCGGGGGAGAGGTGTTCGTGTTCGTGGAGGTAGCCGAAGGCGCGGAGTGCGGTGCCGGGGGTGAGGTCGGTGAGCACGGTGTGCGCGATGACGGGGTCCGTGATGTGGCACGTCACGGGCCAGCGGGTGGTGTGCTCCCCTGACGGGCGGGCGCGGAGTACGAGGCGTGCGGTGGTGGAGTGCTCGTCGCCGGGCCTGGGCGGGCCGTCGAGCAGTCCTTCGAGGGTGAGGTGTGCCATGGCTGGTGCCTTCCTGCTGGTGGGGGTTGCGGAGCGGCTGGTACGTCGCTATTCGGAGGGCAGCGAGGCCGCAGCTGGCCGCCGTGACGGAGCTGCTGATGCCGTTCACGTCGACGGTGTTGGTCCACCGCTGTTGCCCGCCGGGCAGAGCTCGGGGAGGGCGTGGATGAGGTCGTCGGGGTACGGGCGGGGTGGCCCGCCGGTCGCTGTGGGTGCGGTGGACGACCTGCCGGGGCTGAGCGCGGCGAGTCGTCCACCGATTTCACACGAGGACTTCCACCAGCCGGGTGGAAGGCGACAAGGATGTCGTCGGGGACCTGGCGGGTGCGGGCGGCGTTCCGCTCCAGGAGGGCAGTCAGGGGCGGGTTGAGCAGCGCGGTTCGCAGGTGCTGGTGGACGTGCGTGTTGTTCCCTGTCAAGTTCTTGTGTTCAGGAACCAGTAGCGTCGTCGCGCCGTACAGCCCGGTGAGCAGGGTGCCGATCGCGCGGTTCTCGGGGAGTCCCATTCGCTGCGGCCCCGCCGGACGTGCGGCGGGGCCGCTGATCGTGTACATCAGGACGACGCGGCCGCGGTCTCAGGGCGTCGAAGCACTCGGCCGTTGATATCAACCGGGTGCGCGTGGCGAGTGCCGGAGTAGCGGCAAGAGGTCACCGCGTCGCCACCACAGTTCTCAACGACTTTGGCGGCCTGCAGGGTGATGACAGCTCCCTGATCGATGAACTCCTTGGCGATCCACAGGCCATCGAAGTCGGTTCCGGTGTGCAGGTCGACGGCATCGCCGATGTTGAGGTCACGCAGGTTCTCGCCGTTGTCGAGCTCGATCGACCAGGTGTCGATGGTGATCTCACGGGTCTCGGGGGAGGTCATGGGAGGTGGTCCCTTCAGTCATGGATCGGATGGGCGGCGCAGAATCCGCAGGGCCTGCGCGATGATGGGCGGCGTCAGCGCCCGGAGCGGTTCACCGCCGGATAGAGGCGGACCTCGTCGAAGCCTTCGTCCTCCAGCCTGGGAAGGGCGTCGACCGCGAGCTGGTGCTGTCAGCGCAGCACGTCCGGCGGCACCCTTCGGTTTGTCGGCCTTTCCGAGTTTCGCCGCAGACAGATGTCGAGCGGGGTGGTGAAGACGATCGCCAGCAGGGGGCGTTCCTGCCGGCGGGCCCGCTCAACGAGCCGGGCCCTGACCGCGACTTCCACGTTCGTCGAGTCGAGGTAGAGCGTCTGGGACCGGGTGAGCCGGGCGTCGATCAGGATGTTCTGCAGGCGGACGGCCTCGGCGGTGGCGTCCTGGTCGCCCGGGTCACCGCTCACCATGGCGCGCAGCGCGTCCAGGCAGATGACCTCGTGGGAGGGCACCCCGTGGGTGAACTGGGTCTTGCCGCTCCCGGCGGGTCCGATCAGGGCCACGAGTGTGCCGGTGGCGATAGGGGCGCGAGCCGCGATCATCGCGTGGTCGTTGGGGGTCATGGACCGGTAGCAGTTGGCCATTGCCAGGTTCCTTTCACGGTCCGCTGCATCGGTGGGCGACGCGGACCGGCCAGTGGCCTTCGGAGGCGCAGCGGCCGTCCGGCTCGGCGGGGTCGGGGGCGTCGCAGGTGACGACGAGGTAGCAGTCAGCCGTCATGACGGGCCCCGTTGCTCTCTGCGTTGGTCCGGGCTTGGTGGGCGGCGTCGTGGAGTTGGGCGGTGGTGGCGCCGAGGGTCAGGGCTGTGGTGCGGGCATCGGCGGCGACCTGGCGTGCGTCGTGGTGGCTGGCCCATCCGTGGAGCGGCAGGCTGCCCCCGTGCCCGGCCGTCTCGTAGTGGGCGCATCCCGTCAGCGCCTGGGTGTAGGAGTGCAGTGCGCGTGCCAGGTTGTGGCGGCGGTCGGCCTCACGGGCTTCGGCGACGATGTGGCCGTCGTGAGCGAGGCGGTCGAGGATCGCGGTGGCGTCCTGGAGGCGCAGGCGCAGGCGCCGCTGGAGGATGGCCTGGGTCAGGTGGCCGCCGAGGTCGCGCGCGAAGGTGCGGGCTTCGTCGTAGTGCTGGTCGGTCACGGTGTCCTTCCAAGGCGCAGGCGTCGGTACGGAGTTCGTCGGCGGGAGCAGGGGCGTCGGCGGGGTGCACAGCAGGTCGGTCACACGGGGCTCTGCTGCGATCGCAGTTCACCGGCGGGTGCCGCCGCCCCGCGCGCCGCCGCGGGCCGTGGTGAGCGGCACGCGGCGCGTCAAGTGGTGGGGGAGGGGACCGGCCGGGCTGGTGTGGTGCCGGTAGCGGCGAGGGCTGCGGCGAGCTGGCGGTGGACGGCTTCAAGCGCGTCGGCCTTCGGGCGCCACAGGCCGAGTTGGCCGCGGGCCGGGACCGGTTCGGGCAGCGGCCAGGCGCCGGTCAGGGTCCAGTGGTGGTGGCCCGCCAGGGCGATGGCGGTGGCGTAGGGCTGGTGGACGGTCAGGGCCCGGACGTCGCCGTCGAGGCCGTCGAGCATGCGGCGCAGGCGGGCTGCCGACGCTGGGGCGGTAGGGGCGACGGCGGGCAGGCCGGTGCGGGCGGGGGACGGTGCGGATGTCATCTCAACTCCGGACGAGGGAACGGGACGAGGCGGGCCGCGGAAGCGAGGCCCGGGCCGCGGTGGGCGATTACGCGGCAGCGTCGGCGTGCGGGGACAGGTGGTGGGCGGCGGCCCACTCCTTCAACACCCCACGCGGCAGCGGTTCGTGGGAGTGGAGGTGGTAGCCGCGCTGGCGCGCCCAGCGGCGGATCCGGCTCTGCAGACGCCGTGCCTCGGCCAGGGCCTGGTGCTCCTCGGCTCGCTCGGCGGCGAGGGCGTTGAGGGTGTCCCAGACGGTGGCCGCGAGGGCGCGTACGCGCGGCAGGTGGTGCCGTTCGCCCCAGTGGAGGGCGCCCAGCAGGCCGCGGTCGGCGGGCTCGGGCTCCTGTGAGGGGGCGGGCGCGGTGGGGGCAGGGTGGCGGCGATGGCCACGATGGTGCCGAGGCTGACCGTGGGGTGCGCGAGGTGGATGTCGGGGGCGCTGTGTCCGTCCAGGAGCCGGGCGACGATCTGCGCGCGCTCGGAGGGGGCGGGCGGGAGCGACGGGGGCCGGGGCGGGTGGTGACGCCGGGTCAGTTGGGCGCGGTGGGCGGCGGTGGTGGCGCCCCAGACGCCGTCCCCGGCGCTGTCGGGGTGGTCCAGGGCCCAGGCGAGGCACGCCTCCACGGCGGGGCAGGTGCGGCACGCCTGCTGGGCCTGGTCGCGTTCGTGGTCGGTGGCGCTGGTCCACATCTGCGGGCGGGCGCCGGGGGAGTGGCAGGGTTCGTCGCCGGTGGGCGGGGGGAGCGGTGCGCGGAGGCGGGGCGCGGTGGTGGCGGCGTGCTGTCGCATCGGGGCCTCTCGGTTGGTCCGGCGGCCGCGGCCACGGTGCGGGCCGCCGGACCTGCCGGTCAGTCGTCGGCGTCGGAGCGGGCGGCCCTGAGCGCCTTGTTGGCCATGTGGGTGATGTGGTTGCGCTTCCACGGCAGGACTTCCTCGGCGTCGGCCGTGGCGCCGTGGTACTGGCCGAGCTGTTCGGCGACGGCGTGCCAGAACCGTTGTTCGGCGGCGGCGCGGGCCTCGTCGATCTCCTGCAGCTCGGTGTCGTAGCGCTCCTTGGCGAGGCGGAGGGCGGCTTCGAGGTCGCGGCGGGCGGCTTCGCGGTCGGGTTTGGGGGGCATCGGGGTCCTTGCGGGTCGGGGTCGTGGCCCTGGTCCGCTCGGGACGGCCCGGGGCCGGTGGCTGGCCGGGCATCAACATACGGCGTGGTGCGGGTGCTGGGCGCACGCGGTCGGCCGCGGTGCCCCGGCGGCGGTCAGGGGGCGGTGCAGGTGTGGGCGCGGATGGCAGCGAGGACCTCGGCGGTCTCGGCGGTGCCGGCGGTCACGCTGAGGGTGACGCCGCAGTCGCACTCGTAGCGGACCCGGTCCAGGCCACGGTCGCGGAGGGCGTCGGCCTCGTAGTGCGTGAAGGTGTAGTGGCCGCGGTCGACGATCACGCGAGTCCAGACCACGGGCTCCTTGATGATCGTGTTGGCCCAGGCGATGGCGGCGTCAGCCTCTTCCTTCTCGGAGGCGTTGGTGACGAACTCCCCGTGGGTCTTCTGGAGGTAGGCGTCGGCGGAGTCGTTGGTGAGGGTCCAGCCGTACTCGTCGGGGTCGGTGTAGCCGTCGGTGAGGCGGTAGAGGGGGTACATGGTGCTCCGTTTCGCATAGGGATGGCGGGAGGGGCGGCACTCCGGAGGAGCACCGCCCCTCAATAGTGCATCATGAATGAATGCATTTCAAGAGAATGCATTTATGTGGGTGGACTTGAGGGTGGTCGTCTCCGCAGGCGACTTACAGAGCCTCGGGCCGCGACCGCCGACACCACCACTTTCTTCACGTCCCTTACCGCCCCGCTTACCAAGGAAGCTCTCCCAGGTCACAAGGCCGTCACAGCCCCCTGGTAAGCGACGCGAAGCCGCATACCACGCACGCAGTTCCCGAGTCGTCGGGAGGCGCCGGGCCGGTGCGTCGCGCTGATCGCGCGTACGACTGCGGGTGGGTGATGCGCAGTCGGGCTCCGGCGTACCGGCCTGCTGCGGGCGGCAGGTGGCGAGGCCGCCCGCAGCAGGCCGGCCGATGGTCACGCGGCGGCTTCCACATCCCCGGCAGCCGTGCCGGGACGGCCGGCACGGCGCCCGTTGATGGACGTCACGGAGGCGTGGGCCCGGGTGGCGAGGTGAGCGCGGCCGGTGTGCTTTCCCTCGTACATCGCGGCGTCGGCGGCCCGTTGCAGGGAGCGAAGGTCGGTGGTGCCGATCTCCTCGGGGGTGGCGGCGCCGACGGACACGGCGACGTCGACCGTGCTGCCCTTGCCGTCGAGGGTGTGGACCGGCCGGGCGAGCATCGCGGTCAACTCGTCCAGGCGGCAAGGCGTCGGGAGGGTGTGACCTGGAGGGCTGCGGCGAACTCGTCGCCGCCGAGGCGGCCGGCCACGCCGCGATTGCCCGTCCAGGCGGCAAGGCGTCGTGCGGTGACGGCCAGGACGCGGTCGCCGACGGCGTGGCCACGGGTGTCGTTGATCGTCTTGAAGTGGTCGACGTCGATCAGGAGGACAAGGCCGGTGACGGGGTGCCGACGGGCGATCTTCTGGGCTCGGGCGGTGTAGCCGTCGCGGTTGAGGAGCCCGGTGAGGGGGTCCTCCCGGAGGCGGCGGTGCAGGGTGACGGCGTGGACGGTCCAGCCGGTCAGCGGCACCACGATGCCGGTGATGATCAGGGCGCGATGCGGGGGCTGGCCGGGTACGCGCGCGCTGGAGGACATTCTGGGGCTCCCTCGGTCTCGTACGGGATCGGTGCCCGAGGCGGTGCCGGGATTGGCCCGGACTACCGGCCTCGGGTCTGCATCTGCTGGGCGGAACAACACGACCGCCCCGGCCAGAGGCCGGGGCGGCGGGGCGGCGGGGCGGCGGGGCGGCGGGGCGGCGGGAGGAGCGTGGTTTGGTCAGGCCACGCGGGAGGCGGACTTGTCGAGCCCGGTGCCAAGGAGCAGGCCGCGGACCGACCGCTCGTACTGGCCCGAGCAGATCCGGTCGTGCAGGAGCTGCCCGGCGGTCAGGGCGCGGGCACGTAGGCGGATCATGTCGGCGGCGTGCGGTTCGGCGCCGACCGCGGTCGTGGCCTGCACGGCGGCGTCGTGGGCGAGTTGGTCGGCTGCCTTCAGGGCGGCCGCGCGGCGGGAGGAGCGGGCCCGGTGGAACGCCCACCAGCCCAGAGCGTGCGTCTCGTCCATCCTGGAGTGCCATGCGGCGTAGGCGCGGGCGGTGCCGTCGGGGTCGGCGGCCCATTCCGCGGCCCACTGCCGGGCGAGTTCAGGCAGCTCGGCCAGCACGGTCAGGACCTGGGCGCCACGGTGTCCGAACGCCCGCCACGCCTCGGTCTCTTCCACGACGTAGATCTGGTGGGACATCAGCCAGTACGGAGCGAAGTCCGCGCCCCAGTTGCCGGTCTCACCACGCGGCTCGACGACGAACAGCCGGATCGGCCAGCCGTCCTCGATGCGCTCCAGGATCTCGCCGGGCCGGGCGTACAGGTGGAAGTAGCTGAAGGGCGTGTCGGTGTACCACTTCGCCCCGGGGCTGGGGTGGTCGACGACCTGGCCGATGTGGTCGGCGAGGTTGACGGTCGGCACGCCCTCGCCGTGGGGGACGAGGCGGGGGCTGGTGGGCGGGACGGTGCCGTCGGGCCGGGTCGCGAGATAGTGGACGGCGGGCCGGGCGCTGCGTGTCATGGCTTCCTCCGTGTCAGTCAGAACGTGCCGGGGTTGGTCAGCGGTGGCGCTGGGGGTAGCCGCGCAGCTCGTCCACGCGGGTCGCGGTGTGCGCGAGGTTGAGGGCGAGGGTGGCGAGGCGCTGGGCGCCGTCGGTGACGGGTTGGCCCCAGATGAGGCCGGCGGCGAAGCGGGAGGCGTGCGCGGCCAGTTTGGTGGCCTGCTCGGCGAGGTGCTCGCGCTCGGTCTGCAGCGGGTCGTTGTGCGTGGCCCGCTCGGGGAGGGGCTGTTCGACGAGCCGCTCCAGGATGATGGCCAGGGCGTCGGCGACGGTGTCCAGGTCGCCGTCGGCGAGCCAGCTGTCGATGCTGTCGTGGCCGGTCAGGTCGGGCGTGTACTTCGCGAAGCGCTGCTGGGCGAAGTCGTCGCAGGCCTGCGGTGTGCTGATGAAGACGAGCCGGTGGTTGAGCCGGTCCGGGTAGACGGTGAGCTGCCGGTCGACGGCCTCGTTGCCGAAGACAACGGGCCAGTCCGACGTGAGCCTGGCCCAGTCGGTGCCGAGAACGTCCGCGAGGACGGTGGTGAGACGTCCGGCCGGGGCCATCGTGGTGAGGGTGGAGCGGGACACGGTTCCTCCTGTGGTGCGAGCTGACGGGCCGGTGCCGCCCGGCCGGTGTCCGGGCGGGACCGGCGCCTCAGGCAATGGCGGGCAGGGCCGGGACGGTGGTGGAGGTCACCGGCGTCCCTTGCGCAGGGTGATCCATGTGGTGACCAGGGCGGCGGCGACACCGATCGCGCGGTGGGCCGCCTGGTCCAGCTCCATCAGGGCCGTGCCGGGGCCTGCGATGTCCTGGACCGGCTCGGGGTGCTCGGTTCCCTCGCCGCCGACCTTGCGGACGACGGTGGCGTGCTTGATGTAGCTGTCCTTGCCAGCCTTCTTCGCGAGCCAGATCAGCGGGTCACGGCGGTCGATGATGCCGTGGGTGACGGCGTTGATCGCGGCGCCGGTCAGCAGGGCCTTGGGCGGGACGCGGTAGCCGAGGGTGTGGGTGAGGGCGACGGTCGCGGCCAGCTGCACGGCGGTGTAGCTGGCGACGTGTCGGGCGGCGGAGCGGCGGCCGTAGGCGCTGGCGGTGCAGGTGCGGCCTGCGTGCCCGTGCCGCTGAGGGGTGCCTTCCACCGGGGAGCCGTCGCTGCGGTAGACGGGGTGGTCGCCGTGCATGCCCTTGGTCGATGCGTCGTGGCTGTTCTGTACGAACTGTTCGCAAAGCGGGTGGAATTCGCTGAAGACGCTGGTGAGGGCGGCGACCAGGGCGAGGCCCTCGATGGCGCGGAGGCGCTCGGTCATGCTGGGTTCTCCTCTTCTCGGGGTTCGGGGCGGGACGCGTGGGGCGGTCGGCTTGGGCTGGTACCGCGGCCGCCCGTGGGTCTTGCTCCCGGCCGGAGCCCGGCCCGGAGCGGTGGGTTCAGAACGGCGGCTCGTCCCAAGCTGTGAGGGGAAGGAGCCGTACGTGGAGTTCGCGCCGGTCGGCCCAGCAGCCGCACGCCTCCATCTCGGGGAAGGCGCCTGCGATCCAGCAGCCGCCTTCGCCGTGGCAGTCTGGGCAGGTGGGCAGGGGCAGAGCGGTGATCTTGATGCGGTGCCGGTCGGCGTAGACCTTGAGGTGGTTGGCCTTGAGCACGGCGGCGAACGTCGCCGCGGTGGCCTGGACGGCGGCAGCAGCAGGGCGGCGCGCAGGCGGCGAGCGGTCACGACAGCGGGGCGGTGTGGACGGCGGCGGCTGCGGTGAGGGTGTCCCACAACAGTTCGCTGGGGCCGAACTCGGGATTGGTGAGCGTGATCTGCAGGGCAGGGAAGATCGCTTCCACGGCGTGGGGAAGGCGCGGCCACATGGCCTGGATGTCGTCCAGCCCGAGCGCTTCACCGAAGACGCTGGTTTCCCGGCCGTCAAAAGTGGCGACCGTGATGCCGTCGCCCGGCCCCTTCTCGGCGTCGAGGTGATCGTTGAGGACGATGGTGAGTCCGGCGTCTTCGGCGGCGTCGACCAGGCGGCGGATGAGCGCCGGGTCGGTGGCGAAGCCTTGTACCGCGGCCTTCAGCTGCAGCGGACCGTTGGCGAGGCTGGCCTGGGCGGCCATGACGAGGAACCCGGCGCGGTTGGCGGCGGCGAGCGCGGGGGTGTGGCGGGTGAGGGTGGGGTGGGGGCGGTCTTCCATCGCTCGCGCTCCGAACGGCTCATCCATGGCAAATGCAGGTGCACGGTGTCCTACTCACGGGGTGGGATTGGTCAGAGTGGTGGCGCAGCCGTCCGGCGCCCTATCGGGCTGCCGGGCCGCCGTTGGCCGTGACCACGGCGAGTGCCGCGGCTGCGGTGTCGGTCAGGGTGGTGCACACCGGTACGCCGTGGCGGCGGGCCACGTAGATCAAGTAGCGGTTGCGCTCGGGGTTGGGACAGTCCGGCGGGCAGCCCAGCACTGCCCGGCCCGTCGCAACGTCCAGGCCGAACTCAACGTTGGTCGTGAATCCGGGCATCTTCTGCACGTCACGCGGGATCCAGAAGAGGATTGCCCCAGCCGCTGCGCGGGCCGCGGTCTCCCAGTCGACCTGGGTCTCGTAGCGGTCGGCGCGTTTGCCGTTCCGGGATTCGGGGCTCAGGACGGTCAGTGGCTGGTCACCGGTCCACTGCGCGGCCAGGGCGCGGGCGGCCTCGGGCCGCCAGGATGGGACAGGCGCGCTCCTGTCGGGGGTGGGGCCGGCGAGGAAGACGGACGGACCGCCCGGGAGGGGCTCTCGGGCCATGACCAGGTTGACGGCGCTCATGTGGTGGCTCCATTCTGCGCGGCGGCGATAGCGGCGCGGGCGGCGTGCTGCGGGGTCCAGGGCAACGGCAGGCCGTCGTCCAGCACGCGGGGGACAAGGTGAATGTGGAGGTGGAAGATGCTCTGCGTTGCCTCGGGGCCCTTGCTGGTGAGGATGTTGGCGGCGGGGTGCTCGGCCATCAGCTGACCCGCGCGAACGCTCACGGCGCCGTACAGGTCCGGGTCTTCGCCCGCGTCCTTCACGTGGATTCGCGAGATGACGAAGACGTGTCCGTCGGTGCAGCCGCCGCTGCGGGGGCGGATGGCGATGGCGTCGGGCCATTCGCGGACGATCTGGGCCGGGGCCTCCCCGGCGACGATGGCGCAGAAGGCGCAGGTCTTCATGTCAGGACTCCTTGGTCCGGTCGACGGTGCGGTGACGGGAGCCGGCGCACTGGGGGAGAGCCGAGGTGGGCACGGTTGTGGTGTCCTCGATCGAGGGGCAGGGCCGTGGAGGCGTCCGATGGACGCGAGGTGTACGTGGAATGGCATCCGCTGCTCAGCAGGTGACAGCGAGGGCGGCGGCTAGGAGCAGTCCGAGGGCGTCCTGGATGCGTCGTCGAGGTTCTTGCTCAGGTCGCATGACGTCGTGGGCGAGGTGTCCGGGGTGATGTCGAGGGCCATGTCGGATTCCTTCCGGCCGGGCGGGCTGTCCGGCTCCCCGTCACCACCCGGGCCGCGTACGGCGGTGCGGGTGGATCAGGCAACCGCCAGACCTGTCAGGCGGTGATCGGGGCGCGAAGGGCGGCGCGCTCGGCCTTGTCCGCGGCGTACTCCTGCTGCCAGCGGAGTGGGTCGTATCCGTCAGCTCGGGCGGCATCGTGGGCGAGCTCGCCGAGGGCGCCCTCGACTTCCTCGGTGAGGGTTTCGGCGAGCGCGGCGGCGCGGTCGGGGTCCGCGATGCGCAGGGCGGCCAGCAGGCGGTGTGCGGTCCAGGCGTTGACGGCGGCGTCGGCCCACGCGCTGTAGAGGGGCAAGTTGTTGGTGGTGGCGGCGTGGGCCTCGTCGAGGTCGAGGATCGTCTGCTGCAGCAGCTGCTCGTTGAGTTTTTCGGCGGCTCCGGGAGCGGGGCGGGGCGGCACCAGCTGTGCGCGGGGGCCGGTGGTACCCAGGGTCGTGGCCCACTGCGCGAGCGCATCGGCCTGGTCGGGCTCCTGGGCGCCGGTGCGCGTCGGGACCTGGAGGCCGAGGTAGTCCTCGGCGAGGACGATCAGCGGCTTGCCGGGGGTGGAGTGCCAGACCTGCGCGGTCTCGCCCGCGTTCCTGAATCGGGCGAGGAGGGCGGGGCGGAGGCGGGTGGGCGTGGGGGAGAGGGGGTTGACCAGCGCGGTGCGGGCGATGTCGCGCCAGGCGGGGTAGTCGGTGGTGAGGGTGGGGACGGTGAGGCGGGCGGCGCCGTCGGCGACGGTGAGGGTGTCGTCCCCGGGGGTCAGGGTGAGGGTGCGCTCGTCGTCGGCGCGGCCGGACAACCAGACGTTCAGTGTCGAGATTTCGGTGGCGGGGAGGGTGCGGGCCCAGGCGTCTCCCTGCTGGTGGAGGGGCGTGCGGGCGATGGCGAGGGTGTAGCGGTCGGTGCCGATGGCGTGGAGGGTGACGCCGTCGGAGTCGAGGCGCAGGCCGTGAATGACGGGGAGGGTCTCGTCGTCGCTCATGTGCAGGGTGGTCTGCTGCAGGATGCGGTGGAGTCGAGCTGCGCTCAGGGTGGTCATCGCGGGATTCCTTCGGATCGGGTGCTCTGGCAGCCGTCAGGCCGTCAGGCGCGGTAGACGGACGGGCGGACGCCGGCGCGGAGTTCGCGGATGATTGAGCAGGGGCCCTTGGTGGCGCAGTACGCGTCGTCGGTGTCCGGCAGGACGTTGCCGGTGTTGCCCCACATGTCGCGGGCGACCGCGTTCACGGCGCGCAGCATCTCGCCGTTGTTGGGACGGCAGGCGCTGTTCTTGTCGCCGACGCCGTGCCGGGCGGCGCTGATGATGTGCTGGCGGGCCTGGCGGGCGGCCCAGCGGCGGAGGTCGGGTCCGGTGTTCTCGTGGACGTGGCCGCTGTCGTGGAAGGTGTCCATGTGGCAGGCGGTGCAGTGGTAGGTGACCAACTGCTCCGGCTCGCCGCCGGGGCGCCACGCGCCTTCGAACTCGTAGACGATGACCTCGGCGCCCGGGGTCTCGGTGTGTGCGAAGGCGGTGACGAGGCCGACGCCGTCCGCGATCGCACCGCGCGCCTTCATGTTCCAAAAGACGCGGGGGAGGAAGGTGTCCCAGCCCTTGCCGTGGGGCCACTTCGCGTACGTGACGCCCTGCGAGGCGTCGAAGGTCGCCGTGCCGTCGATGTTCTCGCGCTGGTACTCCTCGATCTGCTCGATCGATCCGAAGTACGTCGCGCTGAACTCCTCGGACTCCAGGAAGACCAGCCCGTACCCCTCAGGGCGGGTGTCGTGGCCGTTGCCCTGCAGCATCTCGACCATGTCCTCATAGCCGGGGTTGCCCGGGGCGATGGCGCCGACGAGGGGCAGCCGGTAGGAGTCGCAGCTCGTGACGTGGGCCGGGTTGGTCTCGCTGACGTTGTGCACGGTGCCGTACGTGTTCGTGATCGTGACGCTCATGTGTGGGTGTCCTTCCTGGGGCATCAGTGGGCGAGTGGTCAGGTCGGGGTCGGTGGTCCGCAGGGGCGCCGGTCGGTGGGCGTCGGCTCGTCAGTCGCCGTTCCGGATCCGCTCGGCGGCGATCTGGAAGTTTTCGGCGACGAACTTCTCGTGTTGCTGCGGCGTGCACTCTGCGCGGTCGCAGGTGATGGCCTCACGGATCGCGTCGGCGGCGAGCTGTACCGGCTCTCGAGTGGTCATGGCGTCTCCTGTCGAAGGGTGTTGGGCAGGGGCGGGCGGTGTGCCCCGTCGGTGGTGCGGTGTGGCACGACACCCAGAATGCACTCTCAGTGAATGCATTTCAAGTAAATGCATTCATGGACTATGCATTTTGGCCAGGGCGTGGAACGCTCTCCCGGCCGAGGCGGCTGACCGCCGGACCGCGGGTGGCGGTCAGCGCGGTTCTCCTCCCTCATGTCCCGCACACACCCCGGGGGCCAGCGGCGTCAAAGCGGCTACAGTCCTTGCCGAACGCGGGCCGCGACAACCGGGAGCGCCCCGGCAGCACGGGCCGATACGCACATCCGGGTGAGCAACCGCCGCGGTCGCGCTCCCCGGCCGAGACGGCGTTGCCCGCGACAAAGAGGCACTCCTGCCGCACGAAGCCCCGATCACGCCCTGCACGGCCCAGGGCAGGGCGTACGGCCCGGCGGGGCATCCACCCGGCCGGGGACGAGATTCCGGGGCCGCAGCTGGCCGGACGGCGACCCACCGCAGCACCGCCGGGCACCGTCTGGGACTCGGCCACGCCCGCGGTGCCCGATGTCGAGTGCCGCGGCGGGTCAGGCCGGGGGCTCGGAATCGAGCGGGACGGCGCGGCACCTCTCGGCGTGCCGCTGCGCATCGCCCTTCACCGCGCCGCCGTAGGCGTCGTCGGCGAGGAAGTTCTGCCGGGACTCGGGGTCGTCGGCCACGCACAGGGAGGCGTCGGTCCTCGTGAAGTCGCAGCCGGCGCACCGCAGGATGAGCGTCAGTTCCACGCGCGGGCCGTAGGCGAGCTCGACCTTCTTGGTGCGCAGGGTGATGGTGACGTCGGTCAGAACCTGGTTCTTGTACCGGTAGAGGAGCTCCTCGGGCTCCGGCTCCGGGACGGTGACGGCCCTCGCCTGCAGCTCCTCGGCCTGCTGCCTGGCTTCCTGAACGCGCTCGTCGCAGGCCCGGGTGTAGGCGGCCTTCTGCCTCTCGAACTGTTCGCCCAGCTGCTTGCAGCTCGCCTTCAGATCCTGTGCATGCTGGCGCTCGGTTTCCAGGGACGACGTCAGCTTCTGGTTCGCGTCCAGGAGCTGGTCGCGCTCTCCTTGGGCCTGGAGGAGGGCACTGGCCTGGCTGTTGAGCCGGGACGTGCGGATGATGCGGAGCATGGTGACCTTTCGGGAAGAGAGTGCGGTGGACCGGCGGGCTCGTGGAATGGCCGCGGGGACGGGCGGTAGACGGTTCGGTGCTGCGCGTCTGGTGGTCAGGACGTGCGCTGGGGCAGGCCCGGTCGCGGACGGTGTCCGGTGCCGAGCCCCGGGCAAGGAAGCGGCGTCGGGGCCTCTGTCGTGCGGCCGTGTGTTGCGGGACACTGCCCGGATGGGGGCACCGTGGGATGCGATCGTGACGGCGCTGACGACGCTTGTCGGTGTCGTGACGGGCGCCGCGTTGAGCAGGCGCTCCCAGCAGCGCCAGTGGTCGCTCGACCGTCAAACGAGCGCGTGTCTGGCGGTGCTGCGCGAGTCCTCGTCGCTGCTCGTCGGACTGTCCGTGCTGAGCGGGCGGTGCTCGTCGTCGTCGGCTGTTCCGGACTGGCAGGCATGGAATAGGACGCTCGCCGAAGTGGCGCTCGTCGCGGACCACCGCATCGTGGAGGCGGCCAATGCCCTCGATGAAGAGATCTGGCGAGTGCACCTGGAAGTGCGGCGTAGCCCGGCTCCGGCTGAGGACTGGTTTGAGCGACGGGAACGGGTGGAGGCCGCGCGCCTGATGTTCAACGAGCAGGTCCGTCAGAAGCTGACCGCACCCGGGCCGCCCTTGCAGCGGATCATGGGGCGCCCCGCCCCCGACGATCCGGTGTGGGACCGGCCCCGGCTGCGCTGAGCCGGTGTCGCGTCCCCGTGTCGGTCTGCCTGGTCTTCGGCGGCCCGCGGGCGGAACCGGCGAGGACCAGGCAGGGCGTCAGGTCAGCGGGTGGTGCGGGTGGAGAACCGGCGGGCTGCCCGCTGCCGCAGCCGGTCGAGGCGGGTGGGGTGGGTGTGCCGCCAGGCAGCGGAGGACACACCCACCTCGGTGGGACAGCGCCGAGACTCCCCGCACGTGCACGTCCAGCCGTACGGCTCCGGGAGGGCGGCGTCGCGAGTGACGGTGACCGTGGCGGGGTGGCCGTCGTGGCTCCCGTGGCAGGTGCCGACCCAGAGCTCGGCATTCTGCGTCATCAGATTCCCTTCGGGTGAGGGCGCCTCGTGGGCGCACAGGTGGTAGGCGGGACTTTTCAGCGCTGGCGCGGCGGCGATCTCCCCTTCGCCGCTGGTGGTCACATGGCGTGCTGTTCTTGGAGGGTGGTGATGGCGGCTTCGATGTGTTCCAGGAGGTAGCCGGAGGGCGGGTTGTCCTTGTCGAGGTCGGTGCGGCGGACGGTTTTGAGGGTGTCGATGCCGGCTTCCTTCTTGAGGTGGCGGGCGATCTTCTTGGCACCTTCACGGCGGCGGTCGGCGGGTTCCCTGTCGTCCCACTGCCGCCATTCGGTGCCGGTGGCGGCGAGATGGTCGAGGACCTGGTCGGTGAGGAGGAAGTCGGGGTCGCCGTCGGCGGCGAAGGCGTCCCGAAGCGCCTGCAGGATCGGTGACAGGTCCGGGACGGCAACATCGTCTTCGTCGTCGGGTTCGGCGACCAGGCGGAACAGCTCGGGCCACGGGATGTAGTGCAGGTACTCCTCTTCGTCGTCGCCGAATTTCAGGCCGGGTGGGTTCGGGGCCTTGAGGGCGGCGTTGATCGACGCCTGGTCGACGTCGACGAGTCCGGCGGCGAGCCGTTCGGCTGCGCGGCGGCCACCTTCGTCGTCGGGGATGTAGTGCCATTTGTGGAGCATCGGGTCCTCGGACAGGCCGGGGGCGCCGACGATGTAGGTCTTGGCGCAGTCGTTGAGCTCAGTGCCGGACTTGGGGCGCAGGCGGTGGGGCAGGTAGCCGAATTCGCTGGCGCCGCCGCCGAGGGCCCCGGTGGTGTCGACGGCCCGGCAGGCACCGATGATCTTCAGGGCGGGGTGCTCGGCGATGTTGCTGCCGAGCAGTTCCTTCGTGGCGCCCTGGGCGGCGAAGAGGATCCACACGCCTTCCTTGCGGCCGACGAGCATCAGCTCGGCGATGATCTGCTTGCTGCGTTTGTTGAGCTTGGGGAACTCGTCGATGAGGATGACGATCGCCGGGTGCTCCGGGGAGCAGCGCCAGGCGTCGCCCATGCCGAGCTTGCGGCGGATGCGGGCCCGCCCGGCGGCGAACCGGTAGAGCGACAGCAGGATGAATTCGATGTGGATCGGGTTCGTGGCGGTCAGCTTGACGGCGTCGGTGAACTGGCCCGGCCCGTCGCCTGAGGGGTCGAGGAACAAGGTGACCGCGTTGTGGGCCGCGGTCGTCCAGTCCAGCAGGTCGCGCATGATGGTGGACTTGCCGCCGCCGGAGCGGGCGATAGCCTCGCCCATCAACTCGGCGACAGAGAAAGCGAGGTCACTGCCGTCGGCGCTCATACCGAAGACACCGCGGTCGGTGATGTCAACGGAGAGCGGGGCCCGGTAAGGGGGCGGCTTCATCGCGCCGAACAGGTCGCCGGTGACGACGCGCAGGAGGGCTTCGGCGGTGCGTTTGCGGTTGGGCTGGAGGATGACGTCGCCGTCGCCGACGTCGAAGCGGGTCTCCAGGGCGCCGAGCTTGTCGGCGACGTCCCCCGGGGTGCCTTCGGCGACACGGAAGACCGCCTCCCAGCCCCAGGGGTAGGAGACGGCCTGCTCGACCTGCGCGAGCGGCACACCCTCGGCGGTCAGGGCCCGCCGGACACATTCGGTGGCCTCGTCGGGGGAGTTCGCCTGGTGGATCGCGAACGGGGCGGTGCTGTTCGCGGTCGCGGTGGGTCCGGTCCCGGGTGTGGTGGTCTGGTTCTTGGTCAGGTTGACCGTGGCCTGCTCCTCGCCGGCGGTCGCTTCGGTGGTGGGTTTGCCGGAGGCGGACTCGTAGGTGAGGGCCGGGACGTCGGGCAGGTCACGGCGCCAGCCGGGGAAACGCCCCTTGGCCCACGACGCAGCGGCAATGCCCGCCGCAGTCAGGACGGGCAGCGCGCCACCGAGGGCGAGTTCACCCCAACCGATCGCCAGGCCGAGAGCAGCGGTGGCCGCCCACCGCCGCCGCGCGGTACGGCGGCGGTGACGTTCCAACTGCTTCTCGACGGGCTCCTGGTGGCCGGTGTAGGGCTGCTGCTCGGTCTCCTGGGCCTGGACACGCCAGGCCGTGGCCTGCTTGCGCAGGTCGGCGGCCTCCTTGCGCAAGGCGCCGGCCTGCGTGCCGGTGTGCTCCGGGGTGCCTGCGGCGTCGGCGAGCAGCCGCTCGGCGCGCCGGTCGAGGGTGGTGGCCTGCTTGTCGAGTGCGGTGGCCTTCTCCTCCAGGCGCCCGGCCTCGCTGCGGCGGCGGGCGGTCCAGGTGCGGTAGCGGCGGTTGAGGAGGTCGGCGCGCAGGTGGGCGGGCGTCTCGGCTGCGGCGTTGAGCCAGGAGCCGCGCTCGGCGGCCAGGACGCGTGCGCCGGTACGCAGCGCGTTGGCTTCGCGGCGGGCCAGGCGCACGGCGCCGGTCGCCAGGCGCTGCGCCGGGCCGAAGGGCGGGGTGGTGGAAGCGTCGTTGGTGTTCTGCTGTTCGGCTTCGGTGTCGAAGCCGATGTCGGCGCCCGGCGCGGTGTGTGATTCGGGGGTGGGGGACGGGTCGTCGGTGAGGAATTCCCCTTCGGCCTCCAGGTCGATGACGAGGCGTTCGGGCAGATGCGTGGACACACGGCCTCCAGCGGCAGTGGTGAACGGGTGGATGGCGGGGCGGGTTCGGCCGCCGGCGCCCCGCATCCGCCCGGCGGGCCGGACGGGCGGGGCGTGGGCGACCGGAGACGCCCGGACGGTCAGGCGATGCTGCCGACGAGGGAGGCGCCCGCGGAGTTGGCGGTAGGGATGACGTATTCGGCGAAGGCGCCGCCGAGGGTGGCGGACAGGCCGAGCAGGACACCGGAGATCAGGCCCTGGAACATGCCGGGCTTGGCCTTGGCCGGAATGACAAACCACGCGCTGAGCACGGCCACGGTGACCAGCATCAGGACGAGGTTGCCCATGCCGGTGAGGCTGGCGGTGTTGCTGCGGGCGGACAGCAGGGCGTTGCCGCCGGTGGCGCCCCACATGGCCAGGGACCCGGCAGCGTTGCCGAACCAGGTGATGCCACCGGTCAGGCCGCCGATAAGGCCGGAGGTGGTGGCGGTGGCCAGGCCGCCGTAGCCAATGCCGGCGGCGAGGGGGATGAGGTCCTTGGCGCCTGCGAGGATCTGGCTGCGCTTCTTGATGTGGACGATCACGAATCGGGTGAGGTGCCACAGGGGGATGGCGAGGCCGACGAAGAGGCCGCCGATGGTCAGTGCGGTCGCGGGGATGTTCATCAGGGCTCCGGCAGTGTGTGAAAGAGGGGTGGGTTACTGGAAGGGCAGGGAGGCGGTGATGTGGTCGCCGAGGGCGTTGGCGGCGGGGATGAGCGTGGCCGCGGCCAGACCGGAGACGGCGCCGATCAGTCCGGCGGCGGTGCCGACGACCGCTCCGGCGGTGATCTTTCGGCGCAGGTCGTTGTCGCAGCAGATCCAGGCGAGGATCACCGCGCCGAGAAGCACGACGGTGGTGACGGCGCCCCCCGGCGTCAGGCCGGTGGCGGGGGCGACGTGGGGCAGCAGCCAGGCACTTCCGCCGCCGGAAATCTTGTTGCCGAGGGGGTTGGTGACGCGGGTGACCAGGAGGTGGGAGGCGAGGCCGAGCAGGCCGCCGGAGCACAGGGCACCGAGCAGGCCGATGAGCAGTCCCCCGGCCAAGGCCGCGGCCGAGGGGGCGGGGTGGCCGTTGCGCCACCAGCGGACGAGGGTGAAGACCAGCACGATGACAGCCAGGGCGAGGCCGCCGAGCGAGAGCTGTGCAGGCGTCATCGCACCGCTCCGCACAGCTTCAAGGTCAGAGTGCTGAAGCTCTCGACGGCGCCGTGGATCAGAAGTTGGGCATCGTCGCCGAGCAGGCTGTACGAGCACAGGCAGACGAACAAACCGACCAGGAATCCATCGATCAGGACCCGCGGCGGTGAGTGGCCGGCCCTCAGCCACAGCCACGCCAGCAGGACTGTTCCTGCGAGGCCGCTGAAGAGCATGACGTCGTTCACTTCCACACCCCTGCGACCAGGTAGCCGAACAGGTGCAGCCCGGCGCCCGTGGAGACGCTGGCGGCGAGGACGTCGAACGTCACGGCCCGGATCAGCCAGGCACGGATCACCCACTCACGGCGGCGGGCCAGGCGCAGCAGCTCCAGGAGACCGGCGGCGACGAGGAGGGCGATCATCATGCCGGGCTCGTCGCCGGTGACGTGCAGGAACTGGCTGGTCGGCTGGAGCAGGATGAGCCCGCCGATCAGGGCGCTGCCGTTCTTGACCGGTTTGAGGCGGGCGAAGGTGAACTTCGGCGGGGCCTGCGCCGCGGGTGCGGCCGGGTAGTAGTGGTTGTTGGTCACGTAGGTGGCCGGGCCGCCGGGCGGCGCCATCCCGCCACCCGGCGGAGGAGGCGGGGGCGGCGACGGCGCGGCGGGCGGCGCGGCGGGCGGCCCGGACGGCGGCGGAGGCGGGCCCGTGGGTTCGTCGTCGGTGAGGAATTCCCCTTCGGTGGCGAGGTCGATGATGAGGGGGGCGGGCAGCCCCCCGGAAGACGACGAAGGAGGCCCGGACTCCGTACCCTCGGTTTTTCCTCGGCCGAGTTCACCTGAGGTGTCCACCTCGGTGGGCTGATCGTGGTCGGCGCTGGAGAGGTGTGTGGTGCTCATCGCAGGACCTCGGTGTGTTCGTGGCCCGCGCCGGGGGCGGGGTGGTCGAATGGGTCGTGGTGGAGCTGGCCGCGGGCACCCAGCTCCGGCCCGGCTGGGGCGGCAGGGTGCCTCGTGGACGGCCAAGCGGTGGTGGCCCAAGGCGGAGGGACCGGCCGGGGGCGCGGTGGCTGCGGCGGGACGTGCGGCCCGGCCGCGGGCGGCGGCGGGGTGATCGCGCTAGGTGTGATGTTCCGGGGTGAGGCCGAGGGCGACAGGGGGTCAGACATGGGGGGCTCCGAGGAGATGCGCGAGGGCGTACACACCGAGGCCGAGGGAGCCGACGGTGATGCCGAGGGCGAAGGGGTGGGCGCACAGGGCCCGGCGGGTCGAGGTCGGCGTGAACGCCACGAACACGCCCAGCGCGACGCAGACCCAGTCCAGGTCACACATGTCGGCCCCTCAGGGTGCAGACGCCCACCGCCGGGCTCGCCGCACTCAACCGCCGCTCCGGTTCGGGGGTGGTAGGTGCCTCGCGCTCAGGCGCCGGGACGGGCTCGGGCTTCGGCCGCGGGGCGGGCTCCGACACAGGCGACGGGGCCTTCCTGCAGGTGCTCATCGCGGGACCTCGGTGTGTTCGTGGCCCGCGCCGGGGGCGGGGGCGGGCTGGCCGTATTGGTCGTGGTGCAGCCAGCCGTGGACCGCCCGCTCGTGGCGGTCCGGCTCAGCCGTTGTGGTGGGGCTGGCGGTTGGCGGCCATGACGTGGCGGTCGGGGCGGGCAGGCGGGTTCGGGTGCGGGGGGCCGTGGGGGCGGCCTCGGCCAGACGCCGGAGATGGCGCAGACGGCGTGGGCGGCGGAGGTACAGACAGGCGAGCAGCACGAAAGCTCCTTGGAAGGGGGAAGGCCGCGGGCGGCGCGCCGGCGGGGCAGGCGCGTGGATGAGCTGGGGCCCGTCAACCGGCGTCTGGAGAGCCGGTGAAGCAAGCGGGGGAGCGACTGACGAAGTCGCCGATTCTCACAATGAGTAGCTACTCGGGGAGGGTGGCGCGTGGCGGTCGGACGAAGGTGCGCGGGGCCTCATTCCCGGGGGAACCGGTGCCGGCCCGGGGGCAGGTGAATCTGATCCGCCTGACCTGTCTTCGCAGGTAGTGATCGGTTTTGGGATCTGATGCTGATCTGTGGCTGACCTGTCCAAGGGACGGATCGGCCACAGATCAGCGACGGATCGCAGACGGATCAATCCACCGAAGTGTCGCTACTTTGCGTCATGTTTTTCGGGGGCTGAGGGGCGTTGCCGCAGTCGGGTTATCGGCGTCGCCGACCGCGGCCGTCCTGGCGCTCGCGCTCGTCGTCCTCCCACTTTTGACCCTCGCGGTAGGTGGCCGTCGCGTTGCGCTGGTGCCCCTCGCGGCGCTTCCGGGCAGCCTCGTCGGAGGCGGATTCGCGGCCGCTGTAGGTCGTGGCAGCCATCTCGCGGTCGTTGCCGATCAAGCCGAAGAGCGCCATCAACGCTCACCTCGCAGCGAGGTGTTGAGGGCGGGCGCCTGCAGGTCGGGGTGCGGTGTCATGCTGTGCTCCTGTCTCGTTCGGGACGGGTTCGGACGGCCGGCGCCTGGCAGCAAGCGGCCGTCCGGAGAAGGCGGAGGTCCCGGCCGAACAGGCCGGGACCTCCGTTGTTCGCTGAGCGGCGCCGCTCAGCGGCGCTTGCCGGTGAGGTTGATCCGCACGCGGGACTGCGGCGGCTGCTCGGTGGGCTTCTCCTCCTGCGGCTGCTCCTTGGGGGCCTTGCCGGTGAGGTTGATGCGGACGCGGGACTCGGCCACGAGAACTCCTTCATCGGTGTGCTGGGCTAAGCGGGTAGCGGTGGGGTGTGTGGCCTCGGTCGGTCAGCGGATCGCGTGCTGCCGGAGTGCGACGGAGATCTGACCGGCGCGGTTCGTCGCGATGGAGCCGCCCATGGACCGGACCGTCTTGGCGAGGTTGTCGCGATTGACCGGTCGACGTTCGGACCGCAGCCGGTCCAGGGCTTCGCGTTCCTGGGGCGTGAGTGTGATGACGGTCTGCTCTGGTCCGGCGGCCGGTCCGCGGTCCGGACCGGAGCCCTTCTCGCGGCCCACGGGCGCCTGCTTCGCAGTCCGGTCCGTGGTGTCTTTGGCGGTCCGGTCCGCGAGGGCAGGTCCGCCGGTGTCGTGGAGCGTGCCGGTGGGGACCGCGACGTTCTGCTGCGCGCCTGAGGCCTGGTGGCTGGGCTGGTCCGGTCCGGCCTGGTCCGGTCCGACGGATCGGCGCTGGTCGGCGCCTGTCTTCCGGTCCGGACCGGAAGACAGTTCCCGACTCGGACCGGTCGGGCGGTCCGGTCCGAGAGCAGGCCGGACCGCGTCATGGACCGGGGCCGCGTGGCTCGGACCGTCGTGGTCCGCCTCTACCGCGTGCGGACCGGAGCGGTCCGTGAGCACCGGTCGGGCCGGGAAGGCCGGTCCGGGGCGGTCGGTCCGGGTGAGGGTGAGGACGGCGGGGATGGCGGCCGGACCGTGGTCGTCGGTCCGTAGGCGGGGGATGACCACGCGGTGCAGGGTCCGGCCTTCCCGGACCGCGGTCCGGTCTTCGAGGACGGGACCGGCCGCGGTCCAGGCTGCCTCCAGGGTGGTCAAGGAGGCGTCGGTGATGGTGAGGGACCAGGCGGTCCACGAGTGCTTGGTGTAGCGGACCCAGCGGATGAGGCCGATGCGCGGTCGGGCCTTCGCGGCCAGCCCCTTGGCCCGCAGTGCCTTGCGGTGCAGGAGGGAGGCGTACAGCTCCCACAGGGTCATGCCGACGATGGACATCGTCGCGAAAGCGATGGCGGACTGCGTCGGCGCGCCGTTGGGGCCGCAGTGGTGGGCGTAGTTCATGGCGGCGGCGCCGCTGGCGAAGATCCAGGTGAAGACCCGGTAGATGAGGCCGGCGTCGCCTGCCTTGCGGGCCTGGTGGTACATCCAGCCGGTGAAGGCGGTGGTGAGTTCCCAGGCGGCCGCGAAGCCGATGGCGAAGACCGTCCACCAATGGAAGGTGGTCTTGGCGTAGTCCATCTGCGACCACCAGGCCACGGCCATCGGGGCGAGGATCGGCCCGGCGACCAGAACCCGGCGGGCCTGATCCGCGCTCAGCTTCTTGAACCAGGTGCCCACCTTCGCCAGGCGGTCGGCGAGGGTGGGGCGGCCGGCGCGGCCCTTGGCCTTACGGGCGGCCGCGTCCTCACGCTGCTTGACCTTCCGCGCGTCCTCCTCTTCGCGCCGGCGGTTGCGGGCGCTGCGCTTGAGCTCCTTGCGGGCGATCTTCTGCTCGGTGCGGTTGGTCGCCTTGTGCATCGCCTCGGCAGCAGCGGCACGGAGCTTGTCAACCTCCGCACGGGCAGCCGCGACCTTGGCGTTCTCCTCCTGCGCCGACTTCCTCAGCCGGGCCGCCTCTTCCTTGAGGACCTCGGCCTCGGTCTGCGCTGCGGACTTGTCGTCCTCGCCGGCGCGGCGCAGCTGCGTGGCGTCGGTTTCGGCGCGGGAGCGGAGGCGGTCAGCTTCGCTGCGGGCCGTGCTGAGGAGCTGCTCGCGCTCTTCCTGCGCTTCCTGCTCAGCAGCCTCTCGCAGCTCTCGTGCCTCGGCCCGTGCCCGCGTGCGGGTCTCCTCGGCCTCCTGGTTGGCCTCGGCATGCAGTGCGGCGGCGGCCTGCTGCGCTTCGGCATTCAGACGGTCGGTCTCCACTCGGGCCTGCCGCAGGACCTCGTCGGCATCGCGAGTGGCGCTGCTGCGGGTCTCGTCCGCAGTTCGCTCGGCTGCGGTCAGCAGCTCGGTGCGCTCGGCCTCGGCGTCCGTACGGATCGAGTCGGCGTCCTGGTCTGCGGTGGCCCGGAGTGCGTCGGCCGTCTTCTGCGCGTCGGCGACGAGCGTGTCGGTCTGGCGGCGCGCGTCGACGAGCAGCTGCTCCGCGGCCTCTGCGGCATCCGTGACGGCCTTCTCGGCCCGGTCGGCAGCCGCCTTGATGACGGCGTCCGCCTCGATGCGCGCGTCGGCGATCAGCTTCTCCGCGGCGGCTTCGGCCTCGGCGCGGGTCCGCTTCGCGGCAGCTTCACTGTCGGCGCGAACCTGGACCGCTTCCTCATCGGCTGTGCGACGGACTTCCTCGCCCGCCGCGCGTGCCTCGGTGGTGAGGGCTTCGGCCTCGGTACGGGCGGCAGCGAGCCGCTGCTCCGCCTCAGCTTCGGCATCGGCGAGGATCTTCTCGGCCCGGCCGGCAGCTGCCTCGGTGGCGGCGTCGGCCTCGGTGCGCGCGTCGGCGAGCAGCTGCTGTGCGGCGGCTTCGGCGTTGGCGCGGGTCTGCTCGGCGTCGGTGGCCGCGGACGCCGCGGCGGTGGTGCGGAGCTGGTCGGCTTCGGTGCGGGCGTCGGTGAGGAGGCGGGTCTGCTCGGTGGTGGCCGCGTCCGTGATCGCGGCGGCCTGGGAGCGGGCTGCGTCCAGCAGTTCGTTGGCGCGGGTCTGGCCGTCGGCGATCAGGTAGTCGGCCGCCAGGTCGTGGACGTCGGCGGCGCGGTCGGCGGCGTCGGCGAGGACCGGATCGGCCTGCGGAAACACTGCAGGGGTGGGGGCGGCGTCGGGGGCGGCCAGCTTCGTCGCCGCCAGGGCGGGCCTGGTGGCGCGGGCCTTCGCCGCCGAGGCGGCGGCCTTGCGCTTGCGGCGCGTGGCGGTCTTGGGGGCCACGGGGAGGTCCTCTCGTACATTTGGGCGCCTCGTTTCGGAGGTCGCCGCGGCCGGGGGAGGTCGGCCGGTAGGGTCATGAACAGGCCCGCCGGGGCCCCGGCAGTGCTGATGCTGGGGGCTCGGCGGGCCGTTGTGTATGAGGTGCGGGCGGTCGTCAGGCCGCCGCTCGCGCGGCGGGACCGTAGGTACGGGCGAAGCTCGCGGCGGCGGTCAGCAGGGCGGTGACGTCCGCGTGGGTGCGGTGCTGCCGCTCCGCCCACAACGTGGCGGAGGCGGAGTCCGATCCGGTGTGGGCCCGGATGATCAGGTCCAGCACGCGGAGCGACACGTGGACGGTGTCCATGTCGCCGTGGATGCCGTCCACGCCGATGCGGTTCAGGGCGAGGGGCAGGGTCGGCTGCAGGGGGTCGCCGATCTCGGCACGCACGATGCGCAGCAGGGCCCGGACCATCTGCTTGATCGTCATGGAGTCGTCGTCGACGAGGTCCTCATCGGTCGGCTTCTGCGTGTTCTGGGCGTAGGTGCGGACCCAGCCCTCCTGGTTCAGGAGGGCGATGGTGGCCTCCAGATGGCGGGCGACGGTTTCGCTGGAGGACTCCTCGCCGGAGGGGCCGGTCCACACCGGCCGGTAGGCGTCGGCGGCGAGTGCGGCGGCCGTGTCCAGCGTCGCGTCGGTGAACACGGCGGTGGTGGCGGGGGCGATGTTCGTGGGCATGTGGGCCTCATTTCGGGTGGTGGTGACGGCCAGCAGGCAGTCAGTCCAGGCGGTGGCAGCAGGCGCGATGCACGTGGCTGCCGGGTTGCGGGAGGTAGGTGTCGACGCTCTTGCCGGGGCGGCGCCGGGGCGCTCACCGTGGGATCGGCCGACAGCTATGAGTGGGCTAGAGATGGCCGGTGACCAGCGCGCAGACGACGATCAGCAGGCTGCCGACCATGCCGAGCAGGTTGAGGAAACGCACCGTGAGGACTCACTTTCAAATGGTGGATGTCAGGGCTTCGGTGACCTGCTCATCGCGCCCCCGGATGACCTCGTGGAGGTTGGCGGCCTCGTGGATGTGGAGGCGCTGCTCGGCGATCACCCGCGTCACCTCGCCCAGCGCAGGCGACTGCCAACCGGCGTCGGGGCGCGGCTGGTAGTCCTCGGCCAGGCCGATACGCCAGGCACTGGCGTCCAGACCGATCTCCCGGGCGACCGTGGTGATGGGCAGCTCACGGTGCCCGCCGGCGACGCGGACCTGGTCGGCGGCCAGCTGCGCGAGCTGTCCGGCCACCTGGTCCCACGCCTTGGCGGCCACTCGCGTCGCCGCTTCCGCGAAGGTCAGACGCAAGAGGGCCGCCTTCCACCGGCCATCTGACGTGCGGAAGAGGGCCTGGAAGGCGGCGTTGAGCGCCTCGCGGGCGATCAGCAGTCGCTGCCACCGCTCGTCGGCCAGGCCCAGAGCGGCGCGCGCCTCCACGCGAAGGTGCGCCATGGACCACAGGGCCTCCGCCTCCCGGTACTGCTCCACCAGCTCGCAGCGCTGCGAGCTGGTGAGGGTGCGGTCGGCGAAGGCGGCGTCGGGCACTGCCGGGCGGCGCTCGCGGCCAGTGAATGGCGTGAAGTAGTAGCGGATGGAGACATGCCAGCCGGGCTCGGAGCCGAGGAAGTGGGGGTGGTGGTAGCGGCTCGGGTCGCTCTGCGGCGACGCCGTGGTCGGCTTCGGCAACAGCGGGGCGGTGGCTGCGCGGTGGGGCAGGCCGGAGTCGTCGAGGCGCTGGGTGAGGGTGCGGGTGGTCGTCATGCGGTCCTCCGAGAAGACGAAGTGGGTGATGGCCGGTGCGGGTGGTCAGGCGGGGGCGTAGTCGAAGGCCTTCGACCTCGCGGCGCCCTCGGTGATGGCCGCGGCCTGCGCGAGCGCGGCCCAGACCTGGGCCTCCTGGACTAGGTCCCGACGGGACTCGCGGGGCTCGGTGCCGTACCGCGCCTGGTGCATGGCGGTCTCCGCCAGCGCGGCGTACTCGGCCGCAGTCCGCAGCCCGGCGCCGCGGTCGTCCGAGGCGGGGGTGTGGCGCGGAGAACCGGCGCGGCGGCGCTGGGCGGCAGTACGCCTGCGGGGCGGGTACGCGGTCATGTGGGACTCCTTCGGGAAACGGAGGCGGTCAACTGCGGTGGCCGGTTAGGCGGCGATGCGGAGCTGGAGCTGGAGGCGCTCCTGCTCGGCCAGTCCGCCCCAGACGCCGCCGGTCTGGTCGGTCTCCAGGGCCCAGGAGAGGCAGCTGCGCCTGACGGGGCAGGTGTCGCAGACGGCCTTGGCCTCGGGGATGCGGCTCCGTGTGGAGAACATCTCGGGGTCCTTGCCCTGGCAGGCGCTGCGGGGGGACCAGGTGTCGTAGTCCCGGCGCTCCGCGGACGTCAGCGGGCTGGTGCGGTAGGTCATGTCAGCTCCCGGGGGAAGGGCGGCGGCTACACGAGGTGGAGGAGCACCACGGCGGCCGGCCCGATCAGGAGTGGGGCGGCAGCTGCGGCGAAGTGGGATGCCCGTCGTCGGCCGGCGGCCGAGAGGGATGGATGTCGCGCACCCAGTGACCGGCATCGGAGGCGCGCTGCGCCGCGCGGGCAGCGGCGGCGAGCAGGGCTCGGGCTGCGGAATGGTGCAGGCCGAGCGAGTGGAGCGCCCGCGCCGCCCGGTACTGGGCGGCGCGGGCGCGGCGTATGAGGTCAGGGATTCGGGCTCCTGGAAGGTGCGGTCAGTTGGAATAGCCGCAGATAGGGCAGCCATAGCGGCCATTCACGGTGCCAACCGTGAATCCGCACCCTCCGCAGGTCGCCTGTCCGACCTCGTCCTCCCGGCACACGAACCCTGCGGGCTGAGGCTGCACACGGCCCCGGCCTGTTGCCGGGAGGGAGCCGGGGGAGTCGATGCGTCGTGTCATCGGGTCGCCGCCGGCTTGGCGCAGTGGCAGCGCCAGTATCCGCAGAGCGGGCAGGCGTCGTCCGCGGCCAAGGCCACGGTGCCGGAGGTTTCCTGGCCGGTACGCGGCTCGCGGGGGAGGGGCAGGGGGAGGCGGTCGCGCATCGCGTCGAGCATGCGCGGTGCCGGGGTGACGATGCGGGCGTCGTCGGTGGCGATGCGGTGTGCGACCTCACGGTGCAGATCGCGCAGCAGCGCGTCGGGGGCAATGGTGTGCTGGGGTCGGGTGGGGGTCTTGCGGCGGGGCGGGTGGTGCATGATGGTGGTCATCAGGTCCTCGATTCGGTCCTGGACAGCCCCGGGGGGTTCCAAGTCGCCGGGGCTGTCGCCTTTTCGGCTGTCAGACGAGCAGCCGGGAACCGCGGCCCCGGTGGGGTCGCGGAACCTGGCAGCTGGTACGAGCCGGAAGTCAGGCGGCGGTGGCGAGCGGCCGCTGCACAGCGCCCGCCTCGATGTCGTGCACAGCGCGCTGGAGGAGCGCGAGGCGCCCGCCCTCGCGGCGCAGCTGGTGCCAGTGGTTCGGCCAGGCCTTGTCGGGGCCGAGCAGCTCAACCACCTCCTGCTCGGCGGCGTCCTGGGCCGCGCGCCGACCGATGGCCTCACCGGCGGCGCGCACCAGCTTCGTCGGCAGGGACCCGTCCGAGGCGAGACGCAGGAGACCACGGAGGGCGGCACCGGTCCAAGCGTCCTGGACCACCGCCTCAACCGTCTGCGCGGAGGCGTCCGGCAGCTGATCCCGGACCAGGGCGAGCAGCTGCTCCTGGTGGCCGATGAAGAGGTGCTCCTTCGGCGAGTAGCGGCGCGGGCCGGTACCGCGGCGGGCAGCAGACAGCGGGGTGACGGTCATCTCGGCGCTCCTGGTCAGATAAGCCGTCGGGGCCCCAAGCTGTGCGCTTGGGGCCCCGGGGTGCAGTGAGGTCTTGTTGCTGGCGGTGGTGCTCAGGGACTGTCCGGGCGGGGCATGGCGCGGCACTGCTCGGCGTGGGTCTGGGCCCAGCGGGCGGAGTCCTCCCGGGCGGCGTCTTCGGCCTCGGCTTCGGCCGCCGCCACGCTGAACCCGCAGTCCAGGTAGTGGCCTGTGTAGTCGAAGGGCGTCTTCTCCTCCGCGCAGCCGGTGCAGAGCGCCTTCGCGAGGCTGGTGGCGGAGCCGTCTTGGACGTCGACGGTGGCGCCGCCGACGGTGAGGTAACGGGCACGGACGTTCGCAGGCCAGGGTGCGGAGTTCATCGGCGGTTCCTCTCAGAGTTCGTATCCGCCCGTCAGGCGCGGGCGGCTTCGCGGCGCAGGACTTCGAACAGCGCGCCAACCCTGGCGTCGAGTGCGGCACGCTCGAAGTGGTCGAGCTTTCGGTACCGGCCGGTCTTGTGGTCCTGCAGCTCAAGGAGCGTGGCGTCGAGCTCATCGCGCACACGCTGCTCATTCGCGCGGTTGACCGCGGGTACGTACCGGGCGACCTCGGCGGCTCGCCGCACGGGCAAGCTGCGGGCCCGCTCATGCTCCGCATACTGCGCGAGCCGCTCTTCGAGCTCGGAGCCCCGTCGGCGTGCGGCGTCCTGCCACTGGAGCACGACGTAGATCTGTCCGAGACGCCGACCGTCAGCGCAGGCGAGCAGATTGCCGTGCTTGTCGAGGGCTTGCTTGAGGAGCTTGCCGTGCTGGTCACGGGGCTTGGAGCAGGCGGTGCAGCGGCGGCGGTGGGTGACGTACACCTTGTGGGCGTCGTCGGCGGTACGCGGGCCGGGGACGACGCGGCTGAGCGGCGGGGTCGGCGGGGTCTTCGGCTTGCGGCGCACGGCGGTGGCGCGGCGGGCGGCGGCTTCAACGCTGCCGTCCTCCAGGCGTTCCTGCCACTTCCGTACCGTGACGTCGACTGTGACCAGGCGATTGCTGCTCCGGCAGCGGACGGCCGGGGCCTTGCCCGCTCGGCCGGTGTCGTGCGACACGAGCTTGGGCCTCTTGGTCTGGAGGCCGGTGATCGGCACCACCGTCTTGCAGTCGGGGCAGGTCAGCGACGCACAGGCGGGGCGCAGGTCGTACTGGTGGGGCTTGAGGGTGGAGAGGACGAGTGCCGGGAGGCTGCTGACGATGCGGGAGCGTGTCCGGCTCCGGCGGGGGCGGGCAGTGCGAGCGGTCGGTTCCGTGGTGGAAACAGGCATACGAACTCCTCGCGAACTGGAGTGGTGGGGAGGGGGCGGCGGTACTCTCTCCGCCCTGCGGGTCACACGGCATGAGGTCGGCGTCCCGCGGGACAGACAACGCACAGCGCTGCGACGTGCGCGCAGTTGTCGCGGCCGTCAGGCTCCGGGGGAGTTTGATGAAGCTCTCGCGCCCTCAGAGACTGAGGACTACCCCGGCCGTCCCGAAGGACGGACGACTACTGCGGTGGTGCGTAGGGGCTCGGATCGGGTCCGGCTCCCTCATCCGACGCCGCCGCGCGGGCGGTTCCGGGTGGGAAAGCCGGGTCCGGTGCGGACCCGGCGGGTGGTTCAGGCTGCGGCGAGTCCGTGGGCGAACTCGTCGGAGACCTGCGCGGTCAGGGCTCCGGCCACGATCCACGCCACGGCGGTCCCGGCAGGGTCCTGGGTGCGGATGGCTACCGCAGTGAGTGCGTCGACGGGCGCGTCGAGGGCGGCGATAACCGCGCGGGCGGTGGCGGGCAGGTCCTCATTAGCCGGGCGGCAGGAGACGCCGAGCATCCGGGCGAACTGGCTCCCGCCGCGCATCCGGTAGGCGTCTACGCGGTTGGCTACGTCGCTGGTGATCGGCTGGTCGTAGCCCACGGGGAGCGCCCGGCGCTCGACCTGGGACAGGTACGTCTCGGCGCAGTCCCGGATGAGGCGGCGGCGGCCGGGGGTGGTGCGGGCGAGCGCGGTCAGCGCGTGCCGGGCCTGCCGCGCCAGCGATGCCGCCGGTCGGAGGGGGCGGAAGTCGATAACCTCCGCCTTCGGCTTCGGCTGCATCCGGGCGAGGTTCTCGAACACCTCAAAGTCCACGGAGTTCCACCCCGCGAGATCGCCGTGCTCCGCCCGGAAGTCCTCCGTCGTACGAGCCGCCGGTCGGTAGGAGAGGGAGTCGAGGATCGGCTCGGTGAAATTCTCCACCACCGCGGCCTCGGACAGTCGGCGGGGGCCGACCAGCTCTTCCTGTCGCCCCACCGCCACAACCACCATCTCCTCGATGATCTGCGTGACCTCTTCCTCCAGCCACAGCCAGTCGGGCAGCGGGTCCTGCTGTGCGGCGCGCAACCACACCTCCTGCGTGACGTCGTCATGCTGGACGTCGAGGTGCGGGTGGTCGTCCCCGGCGAGAAGAGCGGCGACGTGACCGGTCAGGCGGGCAGCGGAGTCGAGGTACAGGGCGGTGAGGGCAGCGGTGGCGTTCATGTGCGGTGGTCCTTTCCTCATGGCAGCAAAGGCAGCAGCCAGAAATCCACGGGGGCTCCGGTCCGCTGTGAGCGACAAACACAACGTAGACCACTAGCGCCCTCTAGCGCCAGTGGTAGCGCTAGAGGTTTACGTGTCGTACTCTGCTAGGTATAGAGCTGCACCTAACGCGGTGCGGCGCGTGCACTCGCGGAGGGAGACCGGGATGTCCAACACAGTCGGATACGCAGAGATCGCCGCGAACTATCGCAAGCAGATCCAAGACGGAACGCTGAGTCCGGGCGAGACCATGCCGTCGTTGAGGCAGGTTTGTGAGCGCTATGGCGTGGCCCAAACGACTGCGAACAGGGCCTACCGCGCCCTCAAGATGGAAGGTCTGACCATCGCGAAGGCCGGCGTGGGCACGGTTGTTGCTGGCCCGATCAGCAACAACATCGGGTCGCGAGTCCAGCTGTTCGAGAACACCGGGAAGGCCCTCGATGGGGGAGAGTCATCGAGGATCCTGGAGGTGGGAACCGTTGGCGCAGACGAGTTGGTGGCCCCGCGCCTCGATGTCGCACCGGGAACGCCAGTTCATGTACGCCGGCGCCTTGTCAGCCGCGGCGGCATGCCGGTTCACATCAGCAGCTCCTACTACCCGGCCTACGTGATCGCAGCAGCCCCGGAACTGGCGGAACCGGTCTCCACTGGAGGGTCGCGTGAGCTGGCAGCCGCACGACTCGGTCACGCCCAGGATCGTGTTCTGGAAGAAGTGACGTCGCGTCTGGCCACGGGGGCGGAGAAGGAGCATCTGGGCCTCACCGCTGGTGATGTGGTGGTCAGCCAGGTCGTGCGCACCGTGACGCTGACAGACGACCGGGTCGTCGAAGTAGCCGTCAAGATCACCGGAGGCGCGACCATCCTCCGATGGACCACATCTCTCGTAGACAACACCTGAGCGAGCGAGCCCCCGCAATTCGCATCGTGACTGTGGGGGCAGTCACACCTACAGCACAGCGATGGTGACATCACAAGCGGTTGTCGAAACCCGTGCGTGATCATGTGCAGGAGCTTTCGACCACATGAGAATTCGGGCCGGGCCCTGGGCTCGCGGCCATGATGACGGAGGGGATTCGGGTGGGGAAATGCTGGGCGGGAAGGGAGCGCCCGTGACGGAACACGTCTACTTGATCGGCTCACCTGGGTCCTCGACGGCGAAGATTGGCCGTAGCAAGGACCCAGAAAAGCGTCTCGCGGGGTTCCAAACCGGTTGTCCACTGCCACTCTCGGTCCTCGCTACGCACCCGGGCAGCCACGAGCTTGAGACTGCGCTACACCGCCACTTCGCAGAACACCGCTTGCATGGCGAGTGGTTCGATCTCGGAGAGGATCCTGTCGAGGCGTTCCGCGCCGCTATCTCCCTTGGCGACGGACTGTTCCGTCCTCGGCCTCGGAAGGAGTTGGAAGTCCCTCGCCACGTGTCTCAGGAGCCGGTTTACTACGTTGAGGCTGAGCCGGGTTACGACGGCCCGCGAATCATCCATTTCCCGGACTACGAAACCGGTGAGACTCACCCGGTAATCGTCCCCCCGGGGTTCAAGTGGTCCACTGGCCCGCCACCGTGGAAGGAAATCGCAGCCACTCCCGATGGTCGAATTCCGGTATTTTCAGCAACCGAATCTGACTCTGTGGCCGGATCATCAGACACGTCGTCAGGTGGTGGATGAGGCATGAGCGCAGACGGTAGGGTGCTTGATACGGCTGATCACCATGCTGGTGTTGACAGCCAGTCAAACCACAAAAATGGAGCGACCCCGCTCCTCCGGCTGGATACCGGGATCGCTGCGGGGTCGTTGCCGGGTACCACCCCGGCCATCGCCAGCCACACTCAAGGAAAGGCCAGCGACATGGGTCAGAGTACCCGTACATCTGGGTCTGCACACAGCGGGACTCCCGCCAGCGCCGTGACGATCACACCGGTGCTGCATAGCGGATCCGCTGTCCCCACTGCTTACGGCCTCCAGTGACCGCCGTCGGCGGGTGTCATCTCCCCGCTGATGCTGCCGTGCAGAAGGCCGCCCCCCGTAGCGCCGCGCCCACACTCGTAATCGAGCGGCGCCGCGGGCTCACGAACCACCCGCGCGGCACCTGCTCGGGACGCACCCCTACAGATGGTGAGGGGCGGATATGACGTAGTCGTGCCTGCGGGAGGTCTCCCGCTCCCCGTGACGGGGAGCGCTTCCTCAACCGCTGGCCGCTGATCCTCTCTGGTGCTTGCCGGCACCGATGGGACCCTGCGGCCTCTACTGCTGGTCAGGATTGCAGTCCTGACCAGCGAGTGGTCGACCCGGTTGCAGCCGGCTTCGACCGTTCAATTCGGTTCTCCCAGAACCAACCCCACCGAGGCGGGGCCTTCCCCCGTCGAAACGGGGCTTTTTCCTGTCCCACTCAGGAGGACATGTCCATCATGCAGCATCAGGCTGCGGTCTGTCAGCTCACCCATGCCCGGATGGCCGGAAATGGGTGTTTTCTGCATTCTGCTGGGTCGGTTTTCGGGGCGTTCGTCCCTCACTCCGGCGGCATCGGCGCCGCTGACCGACTGCCGTCCCTCAGCACGTCGCCGCGCTCCCGGCGCTCCTCTCGGGCCCGCCTCCGCAGCGTTCCCTCCGTGATCCACTCGCTGGACACGCCCCTCACGGCATCCGGCGCTGCCGTCGCCGGGGCGCCGCGTACGGCCGGACGGCGGCGATGAGCCCTGCTACGGCGCCGGACGCCGTGAAGGTTCCCTCCCCGCGCAGCTCGGCGGACGTCGTCGACACGGTCGTGCTGCCAGAGTTGTTCGTGCCGCCGGCGCGGCAGTGGGCGTCAACGACCGCGAGTCGCCACGCGCTGGAGTCGTACTCCTGGATGCAGGCGGTGCACTGGGTCTCCGGTTCCGGGCTGTATCAGCCGCGGCGTCACCGGTCCTACGGGGTGCGGTCGTTCGGTCGGATGACGGTCTACATCGCGCAGCTGCTCGCCGAGCTGACGCCGTGTTTCCCCGGGATCGAGTACCTGATGCGGCGGACGGGGCTGTCGGAGCGCGCGGTGCAGTACCACCTGGCCGCGCTACGGGAGACCGGTCTGCTTGCCTACCGCGTGCGGGGCACCAGGGTGTCCGGCGAGCGAGCGCAGGCGTCGGAGTTCGTTCGCGTGATCCCGCCCGAGTACGACGACGCCCTGGGCATCCGGATGTCGGAGGGTGGCTGCGAGCGGCGGGTGACCGGGATCGCGGACGAAGGCCGGAAGCTGATGGCCCGTCTGGCGAAGATGGCCGCCCGCAAGGTCCGCCGGCCGCGGACGAAGGCGTCCTCCTCGAA
Source organism: Streptomyces sp. NBC_01525 (assembly GCF_045040405.1). NCBI lineage: Bacteria > Bacillati > Actinomycetota > Actinomycetes > Kitasatosporales > Streptomycetaceae > Streptomyces > Streptomyces sp. NBC_01525. Next base: position 75,211 of record NZ_CP109398.1, on the reverse strand, counting down.
GCAGTCGAAAACGGGCACAGTGAAGCATGCTGACGGGGCGTCGAGCGGGCCTGTTTCGGGGGTCGGCCGTTGCACCCCAATGGGGGGTAGTGCTCAGGGTGGTTCTGCGGCGGGTAGTTCTACGGTTCCCCCTGAGAAAAGCGTCGCCAGCGGGCAGAGCGATTCCCCCACCCCGAAGAAGCTCAAGGCGAAGACCGGCGGCCGCCGGAAGCTGAACCGCGTCGGTCGCCGTTTCGAGCTGGCCCGCGAGCTCATCCAGGCGCTGGACTGGCTGCGCGGCTGCGCCGTACCCCGGATTGCCTGGGTGGTCCGCCACGTCGCCGACGCCGAATGGACTGTCGAGGAGGTCCTGGGCTGGCTGCACCTGCGCGGCGGCGAGGTCTCCCACGTCCGCCGCGGCTCCGGCATGCTCGCCGTCCTGCTGAACAACGCCGAAAACATCCTCGACGCCCCCCACAAGCGCACCGACGCCATCGACCAATGGCGCACCGCGCAGGAGGCCGCCCGCCGCAGCCGCATCCGACAGCTGCGTGCCCGCTCCGAGAGCTACGACGGGGCCTGGGAGCCCGCGACCAGCCTCCCCGTGCAGCGGCAGGCCCAGGATGCCTGCGCCCAGGTCCACCGGCTCGCCTCCGGTGAACCCCCGCAGCTCGACAGCTTCGCCTGCGCACCGGCCCCGCAGCCCCCGGCGGAGACGGGGTCGGAGTCGGCCGGGCTTGGCCTGGCGGAGCATCGGGCGACCGGGTGGGCTCTGCTGCAGGCGGGCGAGACCGACTTCATCACGATCGCGGTGGACGCCATGGGGCGCCCCGAAGCCGAGCGCGTCTACGGCGCGGACCTGGTGCACCGCGCCCTCAAGGCCGCGGGCATGACCCACGGCTTGCTGACGACCTACCAGCAGGGGCGATCGACATGAACCAGCCCTCGACACCTGAGCCGGCCACCAGCAGCAACAGCAGCAGCGGTACGGAGCCGTCCGGAGCCGACCTCGCCCGCCTCGCCTTCCGCCAGGCCCGCCAGGACGCCAAGGCTCACGGCAACCAGACCCGCGCCCCGCGCCGCCGCCCCGCCCCAGGGAAACGGGAAGGCCGCGACCCGGCCGGCCTGTCCACCGTCGTGGCCGGCCTGCTGGCCGAACGCGCCTGGGACCTCGGCGTCAGCGGCGGCAGCATCCTCGACCGCTGGCCGGACATCGCCGCCGCTGTCTCCCCGCAACTGCCCCATCACGTAACCGCCGTCGCCTACCACCCCGAGACCCGGCAACTCGACCTCCGCCCCGACTCGCCCGCCTACGGAATGCAACTCGGCCTCATCACCCCGCAGATCATCGCCGCCGCCAACCGCCCCGCCGGAGACGGCGCCGCCCAAGACGGAGGCGGTCCCGTCCGCACGATCCGTGTCCTGCCCTTCGGTGCCTCACCGCCCTCACCAGCCGCTCGCACCTCGCCCCCCGCCACCGCACGACCCGCGGCCGACGTCCCGACCCAGCCCCGAAAGCCCCCCTCGGCCGGCTACCAAAGCGCCCTCGCCGCCCACCAGGAGTACCGCGCCAATCGCCCCACCACCGCCATACAGCAACGCACCCGAGCCGCCGTCGAAGCCCATACCGACGGACTGCGCCGCCACCGCGAACCGGAAGAAGTCCACCTCGCCGCCTACGGGGCGACCGAAGACCCGGTGGACGACGATGCCGTCGCCCGTGAGCAGTCCTGGCAAGCCGCCCGCCGCCGCGCCCGCGCCGACAAGGCCAGCCGCACCACGACCCCGAACGCCAGAGGCTGCCAGGAACTCCCGGTGCCGCGGCGGGCCGGGTGAGACCCGTCGACATCGAGGAGCGCACCCCGCTCGACACGCTCTCCACGGCTCCCTTGCGGGCACGCGGCGGCGCACCGTCCGGCGGCTGGCGGCCCGGCACCTCGCCGGAGCCCTCGCCCGCCGCCTCCCCACGGACGCCTGAGCCACCCGGCGGGACGCGCCTTGAGGACCAGCCCCTGACGTCCGCTGACCAGACACCCGACGACGTCCGGCACAGTCGGCCAGCCTGCTCGTCGACGGACCGGTGCCCGCAGCGTCAACCACCATCGGCGAACCACCCGCACGAGTGGCCGCCTTGGGAAGGCCCCCGCGCAGCAGCACCCGCGCGATATCAACTCCCCATGCTCATGAAGACCTTCCGGACGGCCGTGTGCGCCGCACTCGCGTTGCTGCCGCTGGCCGCGGCATCCCCCGCCCACGCCGACAGCACCCGCCTGCACGAGGCCGTCGACCGACTTCCCCTGGCCGCCGAGTCCCGGGACGGGTACCAGCGCACCAGCTTCAAGCACTGGGTCGACGCTGACCGCGACGGGTGCAACACCCGCGCGGAGGTCCTGATCGCCGAGTCCCGCACACCCGTCGAGATGGGGCCCAAGTGCAAGATCGTCTCGGGGGAGTGGTTCTCCTACTACGACCAGCAGCATGTTGCCGACCCCAAGAAGCTCGACATCGACCACATGGTCCCGCTCGCCGAAGCCTGGGACTCCGGCGCCTCCCAGTGGACCGCGGCCCGCCGCCAGGCCTACGCGAACGACCTCGACGCCTCCCGCTCCCTGGTCGCCGTCACCGCGAAGACCAACCGTTCCAAGGCCGACCAGGACCCCGCCCAGTGGATGCCGCCGGCCGCCGAGGCGCGCTGCACCTATCTGGCCGACTGGATCTCCACGAAACTGCGCTGGTCCCTGACCGTCGACCACACCGAACGCGACGCCCTCCAGGGTCTTGTCGCCGCCTGCCCCGACACCGAACTCACCTACGCCCTGGCATGACCTGCGGCCGCGCCGAGCGATCGCCATGTGACATCGTCCGCTCCACGTCGGGGCGCGGCCCTGTGGGCGCCGACGAAGCATGGAAGTGACGGGCAGTCACTGTCTCGAGTGGTTTTCGCCGGCAGCGGTGCCGGCAACTCGGGTCCGGCGCTTCCTCCCCGGAGTGCTTCGAGCACCCGAGCGAAGGCGCCCCGCTGTGCGGGCGGTCGGAGGCGGTGCCACATCGCGTTTTCTCATGGCGTGGGAAGGCGTGGGGTAAACGAGTACGAATCCGGCGGCCTGCCGGGTGAATGTGTTGCGATCCACCCCCTGTCCCGGGTGCGATTGCGGACTTGGCGGGTAGAGTTTGGGGTGAAGCAGGAGCCCCTTGGCGGGCTGCCGGGATGACGGTCGGAACCAGGGAACTGGATCCCTCCACCCTTGAGGTGGTTGTGGCCCCCGGGAGTCCCCCCGGGGGCTTTTGCGCTGGTCAGGCGTCTTTCAGCTCGGGCCACCACGCACGTTGCGTGATGAACTCCGGCTTCCCGATGACCTTGATTCCGTAGCCCAGGAGATCGCCGCGGGCGGAGCGCCGGAGTTGGTGACCGCAGCGCAGAAGGTTCTCCGCGCAGCCCAGGTCGTCGGGGTGCCCGCTGAGTGCGCTGTTGAGGACTCCGGCGTGGACGTCGGCGAGCTGGATGCCGTCGCGCTGGGTGTTCTCCCACATCGGAGGCCACTTGATGTGCTGCCACGGAACGCCGTACGTCTCTGTGTCGCCGCTGCGCACGCGGGTGAGGTAGCGGGCCGATGCTGCGTGGTCCTCGTGCTTGACCTGGCCGAGCCGGACGATGGCCAGCCGCGGCCCGCCCGGCCATGCACAGGCCGTGCGCGCGACGCGCTCCAGCAGCAGGCGGGTGGTGTAGTTGTAGAAGATGCCTTTATCCCGCCGCAGGCCGTTGTCGCCGTTGAGAGTGTCCTTGTGCGCGACCACGTGAATGACCTGCGCCGTCGGCATGTTCGCCAGGACGTGCGCCGCCTGAGCACGCCGCTCGGGACGCTTGGCGCGGAAGTGCTCGACCCAGTGGATCGGCTTGAGGTGCTCCTGGGGCTGGCTGCCGTGGACGAGGGCACGCAGGCCTCCCGCGGCGACCTTGACGGTCCACTCGTCCTCCTGTGGGACCAAGAGCGCCGTCATGGCGAAGAACGGGGACTGCTTCCGGGACCTCTCACTGAACCCGCGATCCCCCGTCTCGTCAACGTAGACGTGGAGCTTCGGCAACTGACCGAGGTGCGGCGGTGTATGGAAGGCAGACATCACAACCGCCCGCCGGGCGGGCCGCTAACCGGACGCGCCGTCGCGTCACGGTGAAGGTTCACCACGGGAGTTGTTCTCCTTTGTCCTGCCCGGACGCCACACGCCGCAGGGCTACTACTCCAGCTCACCGTACGGTCACTCCCAGCTACGCGTCCGGTTGAACGACGGTACACCCACAAGTCGATTCATCGGGAATTCGTATCCCCCATAGCCATCTGGATGGTTGACGAACCGACCTACCGTCAGGTAATAGGCCGGGTTTCAACAACGTCAGGTCCACCAGGCCCACCATGAGCCGACGGCCACTCTCCGCAGTTCAGATTCCGGGCTGATGCTGTAGGGAGCCGACGCAGCGTGGTAGCGCACGACCATTTGCGGAGCCGCCCCCATCCACGGTTCGAAGAACGGGGTCTGGCGGTCGCATTACGACTGCGGGATGAGCCCGGGCATGGAAGAGCGGCCGTCTTCGGCGGCTTGGACGACGCGTTCACGGCGACGAGGGGTGTGTCCTTCCGGCAGCGGCCGGTGGGCGGACAGGAGGCGCGCTTCCGTGCACGTCTTGTGGGAGGGCGCGCCCTCATGGTCCAGCAGGTTCGTCAGGCGGGAGCAGTGCCGGCAGGGGCGGGGCTCGGAAGACCAGTGGTCACTTGATCGCCAGTCCAGCAGACGCTCGGCGCCCCGGTCGTCCGGCCCAGCCCGCCGACGAACCGCCGAGCCCGCGTGCGGTTACAACACCCCGCCCAGCGGCCAGGACCGCTCAGCCAGACGCCCCCGCAACTGCCCTTCCACCACCTCGACCTCGGTGAGCCAACCTGCGGCCACCAGCAACTCCGCGTGTCCGGCGACGTCCCTGGGCGTCAAGGCGCAGAACGCGGCGGCATCGTCCAGGAGCAGCCCGCCGTCCTGGCCCCGGCCGAGCTGGCCGTCGGGCTGGACATGAGCGGCAACGTACAGGGCCAAGAGCCTTGTCGCGGCGCCCGCCTTCTGCTTGCGGAGCTGCCGGTCGGTGACGACCTTCTGCGTCCAACCGGAGAGCTTTGAGCGGATCTTCTTGCCGAACGAGAACGGCCGCGGCATGTCCGGCAGCAGCGACGGGACGGTGAAGCCGACAGGGCCCTCGGACCGGGAGGACATGATCTCGGCGATGGTGCCGGGCATCACCACCCAGCCGGTCGTGAGCAGGTGCTCCACCGCCGAGGTGGCGCCGTCCGCGAGCCAGCCGGTGAGGTCCTGCCCGGTGACGTTCCCGGTCCCGGCCTGCGCGGCGCGCAGGGTGAGCATGAGCACCGCCAGGTGCACCGCAGCTTCCCCGCGCGGCGCCTGGGCGGGGACGTGCGCCATCACGGTGCGCAGGTGCCCCGCCTCGCCCCGGGTCAGCAGCCGCTCCACCACCGCCGGTCCGTCGCCCTCAGATCCGGTCACCTGCCCGGCCATACGGTTCTCGTGCATCTCGCGGGTGGTGGCCGCGGACTTCTCTGCGCGTTCGGCCTCGCGGCGCAGGACCTCATCGCTGCTCACCTGGGCCCACTGGGCGAAGGCACGGGCCTTGCGTTCGTGGAGGTCGGAGAGAGCCGCCAGATCGGGCGCGGCCCGTTGTTGATAGGCGCGGAAGGCATCCCCCAACGCGACCAGCTCCACCCGCAGAGCCTCGGGCTCAAGGTTCGCCGGCACGATCCGTTGCGCGATCCTTCCCTCCGGCCGGGGCGCGCTCCTCGGCGCCGCCCCGCTCCGGGCCCGGGGAACCGCCGCCGAGCGGCCGTCGGAGAACACCACCGTCACCGGCCCCTCGGCCTCTGCCCTCCGCACGATCGGCGCCGCGGCGGGCGACTCGTGGTGGATGGGGTGGGACGCAGGTGTCTGAGGCGGCGTCTGCAGGACACGGCAGTCGGGAACGGCGGCTGCGCACCGCGCACACATCTCCGCCACCCGCCACAGCCGCCCGAACCGGTCCCCGTACACCGTCAAGACCACCGGGCCCCCGCACCGCACCTGCTCAAGCTCCTCGCGGCGCCGGACCGGCCGGACCGTGGCATCGGGCGTATGCCACACACACCCGAGGGCACGGCAGCCGCACCACGCCGCACCGCGCGGCCCTCCCTCCGCGCGGACACGGCCCAGGTGCGCCTTGACGTGCTCGACCGCGGCCCTGCGCCCCGCGACCGCGTTGTCGAAGCGCTGCCCAGCACACACCGGACCCGAGCAGGACAACCGCACCGCCCCGGCACCCGGCCGACCATGAGGGTCGAGCCGCACCGCCCACACCCGCCCCGTGACACGATCGCGCTGTGTGCCGGTCTCCGTCGCCATCCGTACCCCCAGCGATACCTCGATCAGAACTGACCCGCCATCATCGGCGACGATCACCCGGCAGAGCCGCAGCTCACCCGGCGCGCCGCAACGAACGCCCCGGGCCCGGACCACGGAGAGCGGTGACACCTCCAACATTTCCGGCCGCCGTGCAAATCCGGAAGCAGTTGTCCGTCGCCTGATTTCAGACGCCTGCATTGGTACGCATGCCGCTATCGACACGAGAGACCGCAGAGCGAAGACGCGAGGCGTGGCGGACCACCACTCCGTGCGGCCGGAGGTGACTGCGACGACGTGCGCGCCGAGGTGTGGAAGCACAACACCACCGATGGCGGGCCAGGGAGGGCGCGGCGGTCACGCTGACGTGCGACGGCACCCGGGACGACGAAGTCGGCGTGCGGCTGGGCATGTCGGTCGTCAGGCGAGATCCCTCCTGCTCCGTCACCGCTTCGGGCATCGATGCTTCCTGCCGGGGCGGCGCCGTGCTGCTCGTCGTGCCAGCCGCACCGGCGGCGCTGGGCGTTCCGCCCCCGGGTGCCGGAACGGGCGGTTGCCCAGCGCGCCGACCTGCGCCGCGCCGACGATATCGCGGTGAGACCGCCGGTCAGCGGCGGCTCGTGCGGGCGTCTGCGGTCAGGGGATGTCGCCTTCCCATTCCCAGGGGGCCATCGGGTTGGCGTCGGGGGGTGCGTAGGAGGCGCGGCCGTATGCGGCGTTGGAGGCGATGAGGTAGGCGCCGAAGCCGCGTTGCTCGTCGGTGTAGTCGGTGACATCAATAGCTGAGGAGAGCGAGTCCGGCGGCGGCCGCGCGGTGCTGGTAGGCGCGCAGGCCGGGGGCGCCGGGGGGTGCGGGACGGCGGGCGTTGCGGTGCCAGTGGCCGGTGAGCGCGGCGAGGAACGCCGTGGTGGTGCCGGGATTTTCGGCGGTGGCGGGGTGTTCGCGAAGCAGGCGGGCGACGTCGGCAGGCTGGTGCCCGGCGAGGACGAGTTGCGGGGCGAGGGAGGCGGCGTCGGTGCAGGCCGGGCCGGTGGTGGCGTGTGCCCAGTCCACGAAGGTCACGCCGAGGCGCCGGTCGTGGACCATGTTGTCGGCCCGCAGGTCGCCGTGGACGATGTGGTCGCCGTGGGCGAGGGCGGGCCAGGCAGCCTCCAGCTCGGCGAGCTGCGGGAGGCGGGCGCGGGCGGCGGGGTCGAGGTCGGCCGGCGGGGCGCAGAGCAGTTCGTTCCAGCCGTGCAGAGCCCCCATCGGCGACGGCGCGGTGCGCACCGCCGCGATGTAGGGCGCGGGGGCCGGGCTTGAGGTGAGTTTGTCCAGCAGGGCGAAGGTCTGCTCGGCGTCGCCGGAGCGCGGCGACAGGTCGGGGTGCGGGCCGTCGAGGTGCGCGATGACGACGGCGGTCCATCCGCCGGAGTGGTGGATGCCCAGTAGGTCCGGGGCCGGGGCGCCGGGCGGCAGTGCGCCGAGGACGGCCGCTTCGTGGAGGTTGGCGGGGGTCAGCGGGTCGTCGTCGGGGGCCGCCTTGATGAAGACCCGGCGGCCGCCATCCAGGCGGAGCGTGGCGGCCAGTTGGTGGCCGAAGCCGCCGCCGGGGGTGACCGTGTCGGTGACGGGTGCGCCGAGGACGTCTTCGAGGCGGGCGCGCAGCGGCGGGGGGACGGCGTTCCATTGCAGGCGGCCGCTGGTGGGCGGTACGGGCATCGGGGCTGCTCTCAGGGATCCGGAAGGTTCGGTGGCAGGTGGGGTGCGCGCCGAGCTGGTCCGCGAGTCGGGCTGAGGAGCGGGGTCCGCTGTCTCAGTGCTCCAGCTCGGCGCTGGGCGCTCGTCGCCGCATCACGCGCATTCGCCTGTGTCCTCTGAGTTCAGAAGTGGAGGGAGCCCGTACGGGCTCCCTCCACTGTAGTGGGGCTGGTGGGTCACGCGCTGTCGATTAGGGGCAGGTAGTGCAGAAGGGACGGTCCGATGCTGGTGGGGTGGGGCAGAAGGTGATCGGCCCCGGCGGTAAGCAGGGCGGCGGGCGGGTGGAAGCCCCAGGTCGCTCCGAGGGCGAGGACCCCGGCGGCGCGGGCCGCGGCCATGTCGGTGGGGCTGTCCCCGACGAACACCGCGCGCTCCGGCCGGGCGTCCAGCCGGTTGAGGGCGGCGGTGAGTCCGTCCGGGGCGGGTTTGGGCGGCGCGTCATGTCGGGTGACGACGACGTCCAGCAGCTCGGCCACCGCGGGCGGGAGCAGCCACTGCAGGCGGTCGCGGTCCTGGAGCGTGACCGCGCCGAGAGCCGCGCCGCGGTCGCGTAGAGCCTGCAGGCCGGGGAGCACTCCGGGGAACGCCGCGATGGGGGTCGCCGCCATCGCGCTGTCCCACCAGCGGGCGCACGCGTCGTCCGGATCGGCGACGTCCAAGAGCGCGAGGACCTCGACGCGGGGGCGCCGCAGGGCGCCGGGCGGGAGGTCCCTTGGCATCACGCGGCGGCCGGTTGCGCAGGTGGCGACCCCCGCCAGGGTGGCCCGGACCGCGCTTGCGCTGTCCAGCAGTACGCCGTCCAGGTCGAACAGCATCGCTGGCCGGTGCGCCGTCATCGTGCACCCGCCGGGTCCCGAACCAATGCGTGCAGGGCCAGGCGGTGGCCGGCGAGCAGGGGGGTGGCGCCCGCGTCCCGATCCAGGACGCACACGGCCGTTGCGACCCGGGCGCCGGCGATCCGCAGCAGCCAGGCGCTGCGCAGGATGCTGGCGCCGCTGCGGGCGGTGTCGTCGAGGAGGACCGTTCGCCGGCCGTTGAGGTCGGCGCCCTCGACCTGCTGCCGCGTCCCGTGCGTCTTGGGTGCCGGGCGCACGAAGGCAGCGGGCAGACCGGTGTGCAGGGATACCGCCGTGACCAGCGGGACCCCGGCCAGTGCCGGACCGGCCACGGCCTCGGTGTCGTTGGGCAGCAGGCCCGCGAGCGCGGCCGCGGTCTCCGCCAGCAGCGCCGGGTCACCGGCCAGCCGGTACGGGTCGAAGTACGTGTGGAGCGTGCTGCCGTCCGGGAGCCGGTAGGGGCCGGGCCGGTAGGCGCCCGCGATCCTGTCCGCGAGGGTGGCGCCGGGCGGGGTCACCGCGGGCACCGCCCGGCGTTGAGACCCTTGAGGTCGGCGTCGAGTGCTTCGGCATCGGCCAGCTCCCGCAGGAAGCCCAGCGGCCGGGTGGGGGCCTGGGTCAGCCATCCCTCGGCTCGCAGGAACGCGCTCAGGCGGCATGCGGTGGGGCCGAGCAGCCGCACGGGCACGGAACGGATCGCGGTGGCGTAGTACAGAGCGGCGGTGAGTTCATGGAGCGTGCCGACCCCGCCGCCCATCGCCACGACCAGGTCCGCGCCGTCGAGGTAGGTGTGCAGCCGGTCGCCCATGGTCGGGGCGTACACGGTGGTGGTGACGTGGGGGTTGAGGGCTCCCCAGTCAGGACGGCCGGCCAGCGTGACGGCGGTGACGCTCGCCCCGTGGCGCGCGGCGCCGCGCGCGGCCGCCTCCATCAGCCCGTTGTAGCCGCCGTGCTTGAGGGCGTAGCCAGCGCGGGCCAGCGCGGCCCCGGCCTCCTCGGCCAGCAGTTCCTCGCCATCCGGCGGGACGACGCCGGCGAACAGGGCCACCGTCAGGCCCGTGATGTGGTCGGTGCGGTTCATGCGAGTCCCTTCTCGTGCTGCTGGTAGGCGCGGTACGCGGTGATCTCGTCGGTCAGCGAGTCGACGGCGTGCGGGGCGATCCGCCGGGCCAGGCGGACGATGCGCTCAAGCGCCTCGTCCGCCTGCGCGATGGTGGGTACCGGCGGGCTGGTCAGCGCCTGCGCCAGCTCCCTCAGGCACTCCTTGCCGGTGGCGGTGCGGCCCACTTCGTCGGGCAGGTGGTACCAGCCGTGGTGCCGGGAGTGCGGCACGAGCGCGGTGCGGATCACGTCCCGGCAGGTGGCGTTCAGGTCATGCAGGAGGCCGTAGGCGATGTACTGCTGGCCCCGGACCAGGCGCTTGCGGAGCATCGCGTGCAGCACCATCGCCTGGACCAGGAGAGCGCCGCAGTCCGTCGGCGCCTGTGCTGCGCGGGCCAGTTCCTGCGCCGTCCGCGCCTGAGTGCCGACGTCGGGGGTGTCTTCGGCGCCGGGGCCCTGCCACAGCAGGCGGGGGCCGATCCGGCGGCGCAGCGTCCCGACCGCGCTGGTCGGGCACAGGTACAGGTCGAGCTGGAGCAGATGGCCGTCGCGGGGCAGCAGGTAGACGTACCCGGCGCCGCCCATGTCGCCGACGATGGTGTCGCGCCAGCCGGGCAGCAGGGCGCCGAACGTGGTGGACAGCAGCGCGTCCAGGCTGTCCATGAGGGCGGGCAGTTGGCCGTCGCGGACGGCGACGACCAGATCGACGTCGGAGAGCCGGTCGGCGGTGCCGGTGGCGAGCGACCCGCGCACCAGGAGGTGCGTCACGGCCGTCGTGGCGGACAGGGCATGGACAAGGTCGCCCAGGACGGCAAGCTGTACCGGCCGGTGGGCGTACGCGAGTTCCTCGATCGCGGGCAGCTCACGCGGAGATACCGAGGTGGACATCGGTGTCCTTTTCGGTCGGGGCGGTCAGGGGCGGGCGAGCAGATGGGCCTTCGCCTCGCGCCACCGGCGGGCGTCGGCATCCCCGTGGCGGCCCTCGTGGAGTTCGGCGATCAGGTCGTACGCGCCGCCCTCCGGCAGGGCGTAGGCGTAGTAGGTGCGCAGCAGCGTCTGCTCGGCCGCGGTGGTGAAGCCGAGATCGGCGAGTTGCCCGGCCCGCGACAGCAGTGCGGCCCGCTGCGCCCCGGTCATCTCCGGCAGATCGGCAGCGTCCCCGTCGCGTAGGTGCGGGCGGTCGGCCAGGGCCCGGTAGGCGTCGTCCTCGTACACGTCCGCGATCAGGTGGAGCCGGTCCGGGCCCGTGGTGTTGCACACCCCGTGTGCCTGCGACGGTGTCAGCCTCCACAGCGCCCCGGCCGCCATGTGGACCCTCGCCCCTGCGGTGATCAGGACCGCCGAGGGGTTGGTGACGAGCGGGATGTGCAGGCGGTGCCGGCCGGTGTCGCGCAGTTCCGCGTAGTCGCGGTGCTCCCACAGGTAGGAGTGCGGCTCCAGCCGGGCCAGCCGCACCCACATGAAGTCCAGCCCCAGCCCGTCGAGGAAGCGCGCGGTGGCCGGCATCGCCTCTAGCAGGGAGGTGGGCCGGGGCTTTCCGTCGCCGATCACGGCGTCGCTCGGGTCACCGGAGCGGCCCAGCAGCGACGCCGTCCACCAGCCGCCGGACTGGTACGCGCCGTAGGCGACGACGCCGCGCGTCGGCGCCCCGAGCGCCTCGGCCCGCAGCTGCTCGACGACGGGCTCGACCAGGTCGGCCAGCCGGGCGACCTGGTCGACGACCTCCGTCCGCCCGGCGTCGGCCGGGACCTCCGTCGCGGCCGCGGTCGTTGGGAGCGTGGTGACCATCGGTTCCTCCTGACATCTCGTCGGACGTGCCCTGCCGGGCAGCCGTGCAAGGACACCGCAGACGCGAACTGCAGCACAGGGGTGGGGCGTTGCCGCCCGTTGCAGGTCGTTGCCGCCTGTTGCCGCTCGCCCCGGCGGCCTTCCGCCGCCCGTCAGAAGCCGGGAAACTGGGGGCGTCGCGCTAGCGAAAGGGGTGGTTGTGACCACTGACGCCGCTGAACGCCACCCGCTGGCCTACCTGCTGGCCGTACGCGGGCAGAAGGCGGAGGCATATCTGCTCCGTGTCGCCGAACAGCACCAGCGCATGGGGTACGGGCAGATGGCGTACCGCCGGGAGAAGGTATCCCGGTGGATCAGGGGCGACTACGCGCCCAGCTACCGCACCCAGCTCGCGATGGCCACCCTCGAAGGCATCCCGCCCGAGGCCATCCACGCCAACGGCTGGCCGGGCTGGCTCCTCGTAGCCCTGCCGGACCACACCCTCTTCGCCCTCCCGTGGACGTCCACGGGGACGGTGCACGCGCTGGAGATCACAGGAGGTCCGGTGGACCGCAGGCAATTTCTGATCACCACGTCCGTCACCCTCGGCGCCACTGTGGCGCAATGGTCCGCCGCCTCCCCAGCGGGAACCGCACCCACCGCCGGCCGCCGGATCGGCGCCGACGTCCCCGCCCTCTTCGAGCACCGCCTTGAGGGCCTGCGCCGGCTGGATGACACCGTCGGCTCCGGCGACGTCTACGACGCGGCCCGCGCCGAACTCCGCCTGATCACCACCACCCTCAAGACCGCCTCCTTCGGCGAAGGCGTCGAGCGCCGCCTGTTCGGGGCCGCAGCCGAAGCGTCCCGCTCCGCGGGCTGGACGGCCTACGACAGCGGGAAGACGGCCGCCGCCGAACGCCACTACGCCACCGCCCTGCGGGCCGCCGCCAGCGCCGACGACCCCGTGGTCGCAGCGAACACCCTTTCGTTCTGGGCCATCCAGCACTACTCGACCGGCAACCCCCGCGGTGCCGTCGACCTCATCGAGGCCGCCCTCTCCCAGGCCCCGAGGACCGGTTCAGCCCGCATGACCTCCATGCTCCACGCCCGCGCCTGCCGGGCCCACGCGCACGCCGGCGACACCCGTGCCGCCGACCGGTCCGCCAACGCCGCCCTGGACGCCTACGAGCACGCCGGGCCCATCGAAGACGATCTTCCCTGCGTCTACTGGTACAACCTCGGCGAAGCGCACCAACTACTCGGCAGCTCCGCCCTCAACCTCGGCAACCCCAAGCGGGCCCTCGCTCACTTCCTGGAAGCCTCTGATGCCCAGGAGGCATACAACGCAGATGCCTTCCCCCGCGGCCACGCCATCTACCTGTCCCGGCTCGCCGAAGCCCACCTCAGCCTTGGCGACGTCGACGCCGCCGTAGCCACCGCCCACGACGCCGTCGACCGGATGGGAGGCGTCACCTCCGCACGCGGCACCAACACCCTCGCGGACCTCCGCAAAAAACTCACCCGTCGCCGCGGAATACCCGCCGTTGCCGACTTCCTGGCCTACACCAGCACCCCAGGGCCCCGGGGAGAGTCGCGTTCGCCTGGTTTGATCATGGAATCCCGTGGAGGGTGAGTGTGGCTGCGGGATGGGTGTGGGCTCGTCGGCCGCTGGCGATGTTGGCCCATCCGGAGCGGTGGAGGGTGGCGCGGGCGAGATCGCGCAGGGCGCTCATGACCGCGGGGGTGCGGTGGCGGCGGATCTGGCTGGCGTCTTCGGCGAAGGTCACGTCTTTGGTCCAGTGGACGGTGTTCTCGATGATCCAGTGGCCGCGTGCCCAGGCTGCGATCTCAGCGGGAGTCGCCTGGTGTGCCGCGAGATCGGTGACGGCGTAGACAGTCTCGGTCCGCCACTTCGATGTGTTGATCCGGCGGCGTTTTCGGTGGATGCGAACAACCTGGCGGGCATGGGGGAACAGCAGGCCGTCCACGCTCACCACCTTCACCTCGCGGACCTCGTCCCGGCCGTGTCCGCGGTCGCGGGAGCGGTTGAGGACCGGTGCCTGATTCCAGGGCAGATTCGTCAACTGGCTTGCCAGGGTGGGCTGGTTGTTCTTCACCGACAGCAGGTAGTGGGCGTTTCGGTCCTTGACGAGGTAGCGGGCGTGGCTCGTCTGGGCGTGCAGGGCGTCGACGGTGACGACGGAGCCGGTCAGGTCCTGATCATCGAGGGTGTCCAGCAGCGGAGCGAACTCGGGTATCTCGTTCGTCTTCGCGCCGATCTCGCGCAGAGCGGCAGTCAACGCATCGTGGTGGCGCACTGCGGACAGGACGAAGACGCGGCTGCCGTTCGCGCGGACCGCTCCGCGCAGGCATTTGCCGTCCACGGCGAAGGCCGTACGACGCGGTTGCGGAGGGTCTGTCTCGCGCTGGGCGCGGCGCTGTTCGCGCTCGACGGTCCCGTCCGGGGCTGTCGGGCAGACCGGGCGGGGCCGGAGTGTGGTGAGCCTGGCGAAGCCGGCGGCAGTGAGTAGCGCGGGGTCGAGGCGGGCGAACACATCGCGCAGGGTGCGCTCGCCCGGAGCCTTGAACCGTCCGGTAAAGGGATCGAAGGGGCAGCCCAGTCGAGCCAGGACATCCTGGTCGCAGCGGCGTACCCACTCGGCGACAGCGGTCAGGGAGTTGTGGCCGGCGCTGGTGAGAGCACACACTCCGACCGCGAGCAGCGTCGCCAGCCGGAACCGCACGCCGCGCGGATTGCGCGGATCGGGCACCCGGGCCAGCGCGTCGAGCAGCCCGGACGGCACCACCGCCTCGGCCCGTGACACCCGGGACGCGGCCTGTGGCAGGAGCGGAGCGGACGGAACAGATGATGGTGCAACGAGCACGGCGACCTTACCGGGACCGAACTGATTCGCCGCTTGGTGCGGTGAGGTCCTTGGTCATGAAGACGCGGCTGGTGCCCGGCGGATCGCAGGGCACCTCTCCCAGCCGCTTCCACCCGTGCTTCTGGTAGAAGCCGGGAGCCTGGAAGGTGATCGTGTAGAGCGTGGCCGTGCGGCAGCCACGAGCACGGGCCTCGTCCTCGGCCTTCCGGAGGATCTGTGTTCCCAGCCCGCTGCCCCGCAACCGGGGTGGCAGGTAGAAGAGGTCGAGGAAGAACAGCCCGAGCGAGGTACGCCCGGTCAGCCCGCCGACCACCTGCCGCGTTGCGGGATCACGGACCAGGACGGCCAGAGGTCTGCGGTCGGCGATCCCCGTGTGCTCGACGTTGAAGCGGTCCAGCGCATCGGAGATCGCCGCGATGTCCGCCGGGGCGGGGGCGTCCGTGAGTACGAAGCCCGTCCGGGATTCAGGCTGGTGGGAGCCCGTGACGGCAATGTCGGACGAAGTCATGGTTGCTCCAGTACGTGAGCGGAGGCGGTGCGGCCTCGCGGGCAGATGCGGGGCCGGTGAGCCCTGCGCACGTGCCGACGCTAGGACGCGGACGCTTCGACGGCCGTCGAAGAGACGTCGGCGACAATGGACACCGTGGACATTCAGCGCGCAGGTCAGGACGTGGGCGTGGACCTGGCAGGGGTGGCCAAACTACTGGCCGACGGCACCCGGGCTGCCTTCTGCCTCGCGCTGCTCGACGGCCGGGCGTGGACGGCAAATGAGCTCGCGCGTTACGCCGGCATCGCACCGTCCACCGCGACCTCACACCTGAACCTGCTCGTGAACGGCGGACTCCTCGTCGAGGAGCGACACGGGCGCCACCGCTATGTACGGGTAGCCGACCGCAGGGTGGTCGAACTGATCGAAAGCCTCGCCGCGCTGGCCCCGCAGGACAAAGCCCGGCCACGTTCACTGTCGGCCTCCGGCCGACAGCAGGCACTCGCCCGCGCCCGGCTGTGCTACGACCACCTGGCCGGAACCGTCGCACTGGCGATCACCGACGCGATGGTCGAACGCGGACTGCTGGAGTGGGGACCCGAACCGGGCCTGACCGACAAGGGCGCCCTCTGGCTTGCCGGGATCGGCATCACGGTGCCCACCGGTTCACGCCGCCCACCAGTACGCGCATGTCTTGACTGGACCGAGCGCCGTCCCCACCTGGCCGGCGCCGTGGGCGCCGCCCTGTGCACCCACGCACTCACCACCGGATGGATGACGCGCGTCGGCACCACCCGCGCCCTGCTCGTGACACCCGCAGGACGCGAAGCATGGCACGACCACCTCGGCCTGCCGCCAACTGAACTCTGATTCCGAGCCGGATCGGGCCGCGCCGACACGTGATCAAGTCGGACGAACAGGACTCTCCCCGGGGCCCTGACCAGCACCCAGTGAGCCCCAAGGGGCAAGCCGCCAAGCGCAGTCCGTCGGTCTTCACAGGGGCACCACGGACCACAGCGAAGACAGCTCCGTTCCCCGCCTCGACCGTCCGGCGCCGGTCCGCGGCGTGGACTCCTGCGGGCCATGATCGACGGGGCCTGGTGGGGCTGCCCGCGAAGGGCAGCGATCTGTGACGCGGCCGGCAGGACGCGGCAGTCGGGCACGGCGGCCGCGCACCGTGCACAGATCTCCGCGACCCGCCACAACCGCCCGAACCGGTCCCCGTACACCGCCAGGACCACCGGGCCCCCGCACCGCGCCTGCTCAAGCTCCTCACGGTGCCGGACCGGCCGGACCGCAGTGTCGGGCGTGTGCCACGCACAGCCCACGGCCCGGCAGCCGCACCACGCCGCGCTCTGCTCGCGACCCCCGCCTCCGGCCATCTGGACGCCCGCCCTGTCTCCACCGCCGTCAACAATGTCCGTCATTCATCACAGATCGATCTTGGATGCCCTGTCCGTGTTCCCGGACACACCGTCGGTATTCGGAACGACTCGCCTGGGCTCTGTCCGGAGGATGTACCTCGGGTTCGGGGGTGGCGGTGCGCGGCTAGCGGTATGAGGGCCAAAACAGTGCGCACGGGTGCCGATGGCAGGATGACGGCATGGTTTCGAATCAGCCGTGGACGGGGCTTCACGGTGACCTGCTGGCAGCGAAGGCATTGGTGTACGACCCGAGCGGTTTCGTCTGCTCGCTGCCGGTGCCCGAACCGGAGAGTGCCGAGTACGCGGCTTGCACGTTCACGCTCGATGACCGCTCGGTTCGGTTCCGCGTGGCCAAGACCACCCCGGCGAAGGTGGGCCAGTTCGTCACCGTGTGGCAGCGGTCTGAAGAGGGGCCGATCCGGCCCTTCGACGCCGACGACGGAGTGGACCTCTTCGTCATCAGCAGCTGCGACGACGACGGCTTCGGACAGTTCGTCTTCCCGTGCGAGGTGTTGTGCGAGCGCAACATCGTCTCCTGTAACGGCTTCGGCGGGAAGCGCGGATTCCGCGTCTACCCGCCGTGGGTGACCACGATCAACCGGCAGGCCCGCAGCACGCAGGCATGGCAGGTGAACTACTTCTTCAACCTCGGTCAGGACGGGCTTGCCGATCTGGCTCTCGCCCACGCCCTCTACCACCCATAGGTGCCCGCTGCGCGACGGCGTCCTGGAACAGCACGGCGGCCGGACCTTCGAGGGCGTTGCCGTCCGCGTCGCCCAGCGCGTCCTCGCGCTGGCTGCAGCGGTCTGGCAGGGTGAGCGCGGCCACCGCGATGCCCCTCAACGGCAGCACGACCAAAACGGTGCCGGGCGGGGGAGCGGAGGCAGCGCCTCACTTGTTCAGGTCACGCACCATCATGCTGTACACCGGGGAGTCCTCGAACGGCTGCTGATCACCGATGCGGAGGTAGCCCCACTCCTCGTACCGCCGCCGTACAGCGTCATGGGCAGCGTCGACCAGCAAAGTCGCCCGCTCCTCCGGGCGGTCCTTCAGCAACGATTCATGGATGCGGGCTGCCTCACCGGTGCCCCGCCACGGCCGACGGACCATCAGCTCGAAAACCGCGAATGTCCGGCCTCCGGTCTCCTCGGTGTATGCCGCGGGCAGGGGGCGGCGGGCGCTGCGCCACCACCGTGACCCTGGGGGAAGCGGCGCGCCGAAGGCATAGCCAGTCGCCTCGCCGTCGCCGCCGCGGCCGATGACCGCAGCCCATCCCGGGTGCCGGGCGTAGGCGTCAGCGCGGTCGGCGAACCGGTCGGCGTCGTGGAAGCCGGTGTCCTCGTCGACGTAAATCTCGCGGTAGAGGCCCAGCAGCAGGGCCCGGACCTCGGAGTATTGCTGGGCGGGGACGAGCTGGAGGCGGTCGGGCACGGCAGTCTCACCTTCCGGGGCGGGTCGGGGTGGTGCGCTCAAGCCAATTGCGGGCGTCCGGCTCTGCGGGAGCGACGGCGAACAAGTGGGTGCGGAATTCGGTCAGGAGCGTGCGGATGCGGGCCGAGGGCCCGCTCGGGCCGGCCAGGGTGAGTGCGTGGTCGGTGCTCGCGCAGGCGCGGGGGACATCGCCCTGCTGCACCTGAGCCAGGGCGAGCTGAAGCGTGTAATAGAGGCGGTTGCGGACGAGTTCGGGGGACAGTTGGGCGAGTGCGTGGTGGGCGCGGTACTCGGCGAGGTCGTACTGCCCCAACCGGAGGTAGCAGACCGCGGCCAGGCCGTTCAGCTCACCCGTGCCGTGGAAGTGCGTCCAGCGCGGCCGGCTGCGGTCGTCGGCGCGGCTGAAGGCCTGCTCGGCGTAGCCGAGGGAGCGCTGGACACCGTTCCGGTTGGCACTGCGGGCATGGCAGGCGGCCGTACGGGCGTGGGCGAGGGACGCAAGGAGGGGGTCACGCCGCGCGGCGCGGGAATCGCGTGCGGCGCGTGCTGCAGCGAGCGCATCGGCATGCCGCCCCTCCTGGGAGGCGAGAAGCGAAAGGTTGTGCCACGCCCGCAGTTCGGATACCGGGTCGTGGGACATGCCGGCCAGCGCCAGCGCACGGTGAAGATGGTCGGCGGCGCGGCCGGGAGCATGTGTGTCGATCGCGGCCCACGCTGCGGTGGTGGCCGCGTCGGAGGCCAGGGCGTAGAGCTCACCGCGCACCCGCAAGGAGACAACCGTGCGCTGGAGCAGGCCGTGTGCCTGTTCGGCGCGGTGCAGGGCCGTCTCTTCCAGCTGGCGGCTGCCTCCATGGGCGTCGTCGTGCTGCGCCAGGGCATCGACTAGGGCGCGCAGCCGGGCGAGGTCGCCGGTGCCCACCTGACTGCGGGCAGGAAGAGCGGAGGCGCTGGCGACCGCTAGGAATTCGCGTCGTTGCACGTCACCCTCCTGCGCTGTGCTCCGAGGGGCGAACCCTAAGGCGCGAGCGCTGTGGCCGGTGACCGTCTCCAGGGCCCGGCGTTGGCGTTCCTGTGGCCATCGTGTCTCGCCGGACAGCCAGCGGAAGATGCGCCGTTCGTCGAGGCGCCCGCGGCGCCCCGTGAGACTCAGCAGGGCGTCGTTGACACGCTCGGCCAGCTCCGGAGCCGTCACGCCCTGGTCGTGCATCCAAGCACTGAGTGCCTGGTTCTTCGCCCGTTGCATGGGGCCACGGTAGAGCTGAGGGCTCATCACCTCAGGTAATGAATTGGTCAATTCGCCATGGCGGCAGCGAGTAGAAATCCGCGAATTCGCCATGCCCGAACTGCTCCCGGGGGCGGTTAGCTCTTCGCACGGTCACTGTGATGAAAGGGGCCCTGGTGGAAGCACCTACGAATCCGAGCGACGCGGTAAGGGGAGACGCCGACATTGCGGCGGCGACCGCATATTCCACGCTCACTCCAGCCAGATCGGTATCTACTCCCGTCCGCGGCGGCCTGGGCCCCTGGCGCATCGCCGCCAGCCCCACGTGCGCCGACCGGCGGCCACGATGACCTCATGGAAGGTTCCCCAGGGCGACCTGCCCGTCGACGTCGAGACGATCAGCGACACCGTCCGCCGCGCCCTGCGATTTGGCGCGACACGTCCGGGACTCACGACCCTGGCCGACCTGGAAGAGCGGCTGCGCGGGCACATCGCCGTCCTCCTCCCGGACGCGGAAGCCGCAGCCGCGCGCCGCGGCGGCAGCGACGGCGTCGAACAGACCACCCGCCGACTGGTCTCAATCCGTGCTCAGCTCGGAAGCGGCCTCGGCCTCGGACGGCTCTCCGCCCACGTCCAGGTCGCGGCCCTCGCCCAGGACTGCCAATGGCTCCTGGAACACCGAGGAGACCACCTGCGGGGAGGCGATTTGGAGTGACGCGGTGCCCCCTCGTCTACGTCTACGACCGCTCCACCGGACTTAGTTCCCGGCGTCTGCTGGAGCAACGCCTCATCGGCTGCCGCACCACCGCCGACCGGTACGGGTGGGAGATCACCGGCATCTGGACTGACCACGGCACCGACGCAATGAGCCACCTGCCGCGCGAACGTCCCGCCTTCCTGAACCTTGTCCATCGGATGACGGCCGACGCCAGCGCGGTCCGTCGCCAGCGCATGTGCCTCGTGCACGACTGGGACCGGCTGACTACAGCGCGCACGATGCGGATGGCATTCCAACGCCAGGTTGCCGATGCCGGAGGTTGCGTGGCCACCACCTTCGGTGAGAGCGATGCCCGCTGGGAAGCCCGAATTCCCACCAGCCAACCAGCACCACCCGGCTGACGCGTGCGAGAACTCCTTGTACTCGGCCTAAGCAAAGCCCGATGTCTTAGGACACCGGCGGCAGTCGGGAACGGCAACCACCGCGCACCGCGCATACACCTCCGTGACCCGCCCCGTCCCGGTGGGCCCGGACCCGGGCCCACCGGAGGTCCGGCTGCCGCCCGCCGACCGCTGTCACTGGTCCTTCGGGGCCGGGCCGTTTGTCTGCTGGGGTGAGTCGAGCAGCCGCCACCGGCCGGCCGCCCAGGTCAGTTTCAGGGTCTTGGTGTACCAGCTGGAGGTGACCGGCCTCGGCGAGTGGTGACCGGCCAGCCCGATGGCCCCGAGCGACCAGACTCTGACCGACGCAGTGTCGCCGCGGTACGACGTCACTGTCTCGTCGAGCGGCACGTCGCGGCAAACGAAGGTGTAGCCCGCGGGCGCGGCGCCGTCTTCGTCCAGGCCCAGCCGCTTGAACATGCCGGGCGTGTACGCCTGGTCGAGGCTGCGGCGGAGTTCGTCGACAGTCCCGGGGGCGTACACGTCGTCCAGGATCTCGTCGCGGTCCTGCTTGGTGAGCATCTTCTCCGAGCCGAGGAGGCCGACGATGTCGTCGGCGGCCTGGCGGGCCCCCTCCTGGGTGTGCGGGTGACGCGCCAGTCCGGAGTCGCTGCTCCCGCGGTTGACGAGGGCGATGGCAGCGAGCAGGAGCACAATGACGCCGACACTCACGACGAGCCCAGGCCCGGAGCGCCGTTGCCGGCGCTTCCAGGGAGATGCCGGGGCCAGGTCCGCCATAGGCACGGGCAGTTTCACCTCGTGGATCGGCTGGTCTCCATCACGCCTGTGCACGTCGTCTCCCCCCTCGGCCAGGTATCTCCTGGTGCGCCGTGTCAGTGCGAGCTCGTGTATCCCACGTAGGTTCCCACGATCGTCGCGACCACGAAGAACCAGAAGCAGCCCTTTGGCGTGAAGCGCACCATCTTGTATCGCCTATCTCTTGAACGTTCACTACTGCCTTGTGTGTTGGGGTTCAGGGCTCGTTGCGGTGGTTGGTCCTGAGCTCCGCGCCGGGGCGTGCCCTCGGGGTTGTGCTGGACGGCTCGGGTGAGCGGCTGCCGTGTGCGGCGATGCCGCTGGCCGCCTGCGTGGCCGGCTGTTGCGGGACGGGCTGGGTACGTTGCGGCGTGCGGTCGCTGTGTGCGGAGATGCCCTGCTTCAGGGTGCCGACGGCAGAGGTGAACGCGGGGCGGGCCTCGGCCTCGGCGTCGCGCTGGGCCTTCTGCCGGTCCATGATCTGGTCGCCCATGCCCGGGACGAACCGGCCCACCGCGAAGGTGGCGATGATCGCGAGGACGATGACCGCCAGGCCGGAGACGATGGTGCTGAGCTCGGACGATGTGCCGGTCTGGGTGTTGCTGATGGCGCTCGCCAGCATCAGCACGATCACCATGATCGGCTTGGCCATGATGATGGCCCCCATCAGCCCAGCCCATCGACGGACCTTCGGCCACAGCTGCTTGTTGACCAGGCCGGTGTAGACGATCGGCCCGAGGGCCGCGCCGACGTAGAGGATCGCGGTGCGCAGCGCCATCTCCAGCCACAGGACGCATGCTGCGGCGATCGAGGCCAGCGCGGCGATGATCTGAACCAAGGCCGGTCCGAAGCCGGAGCGGCCCTGCAGGGTGTGGGCGAAGTCGCCGAAGAACTTGTCGTTGGAGCCGCCGGCCTTGGCGAGGACCGCCGCGACGCCGTCAGCTGCGGCGGTCACGACGTGAAGTGCCAAAGGCGTGAAGGCGCAGGCCAGCACCGCCATCCACAGGAAACCGATGGCTTCCCCGAAGGCGGTGGTGAAGGGCACCCCACGGAAGGCCCGCGTCATGACGGCCCACAGCCACACCAGGAGCGTCAGGATCGTGCTGGCCGCGAACACCAGCGCGTACTGCTGGAGGAACTCCTTGCTGGTGAAGTCGACGTCACCGGTGGCGGTCACGGCGGCGTTGAGCTGCTTGATCACCCAGGCGGCGCCGTCCGTGCACGACTTCGTGATGGCTTCGAACGGGTCGAGGACGCCTCCCGAGCCCGGATCCAGTGGGCTGGAGCCCGACCCGGCGCTCGGCGGGTCATCGTCGCAGGCGTGGCCGAGCGGCGCCGCCATGTGCTCACAGGGATCGAACGAGTCGCTGGGCTTCGGATCCGGGGACGGGGCGGCTGGCGCCGCCAGAACGACACGGCCGACGGCCGGGGGTTCATCGGCGGCCACGGAGACGCCGCCGGTGCCGAGCACCAGTACCGTGGCCGCGGCCATTGCTGCGGCCACGCGACCGCCTATTGCTCGTACGGACACCAGGGCCTCCTCGAAACGGTGGTCACCGGGCCAGCATGGCGGCCGGTGTGCGGTGTTGGCCACGCCACCTCGGGGCGCGGCTGCGGGTTCCGGCCGGGCGCGAGTCTCATGCGTCCAGCTGGGTCAGGAGCGGCGCGGTGCGCTCGCCGCGGACCGAGGTGACGGCGACAACGGCGTGCTGGGCGGGCAGTTCGTGGGCGAGGTCGGAGGCCGACCACCTCTGACGGCGCTCCTGCTTGACGGTCACGGACTGGGCGGTGACGTGCCGACCGGTGACAATCTTCCGCAGACCGTGCATCACCCGGGTCATCGGCTCATCTGCCACCAGCTGCCGGTCGGTGACGGTGCGGGTCTCCACCCACGCCTCCCCCCAGGCTTCGCTGACCGGCGCCGCATCCCACGTCGTGACGCCCGCGCACACGATCTGGCACCCGACCCGGCTCAGCAACGGCCGCCGCAGCGGCTCCGGTACGTCGTTCAGGGTGCGCAGGGCGAGCAGCACACCGGCGTTGTTGTCCTGGAGGCGCTGCAGGCCGCGCAGGCCCTGGGCGGTGACGGTCTGGGCGGCGTCGTCCAGGACCAGGGCGGCGAAGAGGCTGCGGTCGGCGCGCGCGGCAGCGCAGGCGCCGAACTGCGCGAGGACGAGCCGGGCCATGATGCGGGCGGCCTCGGCGTGCGCGCGCTCGGGCAGCTCGATGCGGATACGCACCGGCTGGTCGAGGTGCCGCAGCGCGTACATCCGGCGCGGGGCCGCGCCGTCGCGGGGCGGGGTGAAGAAGCCCTCGAAGGCGGGGCGGTCCAGCAGCGCGATGCGGTTGCCCAGCAGGGAGATGACGTCCGCGGGTTGCTGCCCGTACGCCTGGAGCTCGCGGAGCTGGGCGAGGTGCTGCAGCCCGTCCAGGGCGGCGCGCAGGTCGTCGACAGCGTCCGGGACGCTCAGCAGATCGCGCAGCTCGGCGACGTCGGGGAAACGGTCGTGGGCGGCGCGGAAGGGGCCGAGGAGCTGGGCGAGCGCGGTGGCCGCGCGCCGGCTGTCCCCGCCGGGCAGCGTGTCGGCGACGTCGCCGACCAGCGCCTCGGCGAGCATCGCACCGGCCATGTCGGGGTCCTGCGAATCGGCGTACAGGTCCAGCCCGTGCCCAGCCGCCTGAGTTCCGGCGCGGACCACGGCGTCGAAGTTGCCGTGATCCGCGCCGCCGTGGTGGTCGGATGAAGTGACCCAGATGACCGCGGCCTGGCCGGCGAGGGCCTGCAGGCACAGGGATTCCACGACCGGGCGCACGATGCGGTCGGTCGTGCTCGACGGCCCGAGCGCGACGGCGGAGGTGCCGAGCAGGCTCGGGTCTAGGGCGACACCGGCGTCACGGAGTTCGGTCGGGTTGCGGTCGTCGTCGGCGACCACCCCGACGCGCACCTGCCGGGTGTGCAGATCGTGGTGCCCGGTACGGCGGGAAAGGTCACGCTTGCCTGAGCCATGCGGGCACGCCGCCGCCCCGCGGGCGAGGATGTCCCGGACGTTATCGGTGCGGGGGAGGGACTTCCATGCGTGGGTGATGCGCGCGTGGTCGACGTCCGTCACGCGGCCGGCCTTCAGCTCCCGGTCCAGCAGATCGGCTGCGTTGGTCGCACCGTCCGCCCGCAGCTCGGGCCACGTGGAGGGGTCGACGTGCGGGGGCAGCGGCGCGGCCGCACGGCGGGCAGCCGGTCGGCCACCGGCGCGGGACCAGGCGCGGCGGGCGAGTTCGGGCCAGCGCCCCAGCCGCCCGAAGACGGCCACCAGCAGCAGCCCGATCAGGCCGATGTAGATGTTGCCGGCGACGACGTAGGCCATGGTGCCGTGCCAGTCGTTCGGGACGATCGCCAGGAACGGCCAGAGCCAGTATTTGCCCAGGTAGCCGTTCCACAGCAACGACCACAAGAGATACCCGGCCAGGAAGGACAACACGGCTCCACGGACGAGCTGCCTCATGGGCACGTGCGCCGGATCGTCGGCAGCGCGGGGCGTGTGCCCGGCACGCCAGATCCCCGGAGGCGCCTCGGGGCGCGGCAGCTGCAGCCAGGCCACGAGCGACGCGGTCGCCGGTGGCAGCTTCCGGGGCATCGGCGGACCGACGGGCTGCGCCAATGTTGGTGGAGACGCCGGTTCCCGTCCGACCTCGTGTTCCGCCATGTCCCGCCCCTCGCATCGCCGCTGTGACATGCCAAATCTACCGCCGCCATGTCACACCCTGTCAGGGGCGGAGAGCAGCACCACACTTGGTGCACCGTACGTACCCGCCAGCCAGATGCAGTGCACGGGAATGTGGGTCGGCCGCCGCCGCAGCCGTCCGGTGGGACTGGACGACACGCAGGCTTCGCCAGGGTTGATGCCGTCGTCCGCCTGCCGCCCAGATGAGGGCTATCAGCGCTGCGACCTGCGGGTATTGGGCAGGGTATGAGAAGGGGCAATCGCCCTTGCCGCTATCCGCCGACGAGGACTTCGGTTACTAGCGTGCCGATGAGAAGGAACGGCCCGAACGGCATCGTGCTCGTGCTGCTCCGCCCGCGAAGCAGCAGGATGACCGCGGCGACGGCGCCGAGCGCGTAGCTCAGCACAAGGCCAAGTGGAGCGGCCGCCCAGCCGTGCCAGCCGAGCAGCGCACTGAGCGGCACTGCGAACTTCGCGTCCCCGAGGCCCATGCCCCAGCGCGAAGAGGAAGAACAGCACGCCGCCCGCCGCCGCGACGGCCACTGCGCGCGGCAGGCTCCCGACCTTGCCCGCGGCGGCCGCGACGGCGAGCAGCACGAGGACGCCGACGGCGGCCGGGAGGGTCAGCGCGTCGGGAAGCCGGTGTACGGCGCTGTCAATGAGGAACAGCACGGCGCCCAGCAGGGCCATCCAGGACTGGGCGGCGGCGTACCAACCTGAGGCGCCGCTGGTCGCGACGGCGACGAAGGCAGCCGCTGTGGCAATTGTCCGGTGCAGAGGTTGCTCTTCGGCTGGAAGTGGCCCCGCGGACGGGCCAGTGTGCCGTCGCTGCGGCCAAGGAAGTCAAGAAAGAACGCGAGCGGCAGCAGGGCCGGTCGCACCTGAGGTCGGTCACCCACCACACGCGACCAGTCGGCCCGTGGACACGCATCGGCCACGGCCCGCGTACGCAACTGCTGCCACAGTGGGCCGTGGCTGATTGGCCGACGAGCCTCGCTCCACCTGATCGGCCATGGCCGATCCGCCCTGTGGCCGATGGCCGAAGTGCCGGAGCCGCCCACGCGCACGGATACCCCATGACCAAACCTCGCCCCGCGGCGCACCTGCGGGGTATCTGACGAGGGTAAGCATCTAAGCATCTGGGTATCCCGCTCTGCGCATGGCGCAGGCTGCTGTCCCCATCGGCCATCCCAGCCAGCTATTCACCGCCGTATCCCGCTCGGCGGTACACAGGCCAAAGTAACCCCCCAAGTCGACCGGCGCGCGTCGGCAACTGCGGGAAGATCGGGTGTAGCAGCCATCAAGGAGTGGGGGAGCGGGTGGGGAAGCCGCAGAAGAAGCAAGGGGTGCGGATTCCGTGGGTCCGGGACGCACGGGACGACGACTACGACCGGTTGGCCATCGACATCAAGCCCCACCCTCCGTACGCCATCCCGCTGCGATGCGGTGGCTGCGGCGTCCAGGTCTCGGTGCGGCATGCGAACGCCGATGACCCAGACTCCCGCTCCTCGCACTTCTTCACGATGCCGGGCCGCAAGCACAATCCCACATGCAACTTTGATCTCCCGCGGCGTGGCAAGGAACTGGTGGATTCCTCGCGGGGCACCATCGTCCGGCGCGAGGGTCAGTGGCGGCTGAAGTGCCCGCCCCTGACCCGCCCCGGCACCCGCGGCGGAGCCAAGAGCGGCAGCACCCCACCGCGGTCGCCGCGCGCCACAAGCGGTGGTGGCAAGCCCGTCGTCAGCAAGCTGCGCGGACCGGCCATCGCCTCCGCCGCGCGCATCGTCCAGCTTCTGAACTCCTTCAAGCACGATCCGGAGACAGTCGCCCAGTTTGCTGCGGTAGCTCCGAGCGGTCGACGAAACATCCCGTGGGACGAGTTCTGCGTGGGCCCCGCCACCGCCCACCAGCTGGCGCAGAAGCTGGTCGATGGCACGGCCGGGCAGATACCGCGCGCCGTGTGGGGGCCGGCGAGGACGGCGAAGTCGACCGGCCAGCGGCGTGACAGTCACGTCGTGATGTACGCAGCCCGGCACCCGGTCCTCATCGAGGGCCGACAAGTGAAGGTCAACGTTGCGGTGCGCTGTAAGACAGGGGAGTGGATCGGTGCCAGCACGTCCTCGGGGGAGTTCCTCGGCTACGGCTATTGGGAGCTCTTCCCGAAGGGCGCGGACTGGGCGCAGAAGGCTGCCGATCGCGGCTGGATTGAACTGCAGCTGTGGGTCAAGGAACCGTGGCAGGTAGAGCGGTGGGGCGGCTCCGTCTCCCCATCGAAGCCCAAGCCGATTCCACCTCGGCGTCCGCCCGCCCCGGCACCCGTCGACAGTGATCTGGCTCCGACAAAGCCGTTCCGCCCCGCCGAGCAGAAAGAGCGCACGGCCCAATCCGCCGCACGTGCCGACGAGCCCGAGCAGCGCCCCGCCACGCAGGCCGCTGTCGCAGCTCCGGACATGAGCGATTCAGGAGCGGAGCCCGTCGTCCGTCCCACCGCCCAGACGGACCCGGGTACGAACGACCCGCTGCCCACCCTGGACCCTCAGACGAGCGAGACACCAACGCCGGCGGCTGAAGATTGCCCAGCGCCCCATGTACCCCATGCGGCCGTGCCTCCTCCAACTACAGCTCCGCGTTTCCCGCCGCCTCCGTCATGCCCGCCCGCGGTCGTATCCTCGCCGCGGACCCGCGTACGGAGTTGGCTGAAGCGTCTGCGCGGCCGCTGACGGTCATGCCGTTGCCCGCGGGGGCTTGGCCGATCCGCCTCGTGACTGATCCGGATTCCCTAACCGGCCATGAGCAATCAGTCACGACGCGGGCCGATCGGCCACGGCCGGCCACCCCGTGGCCGATGGCCGAAATCCCGGAGTCGGTCATCGGCCACGCCGTGGAACGCGGGGACCTGAGGGTATTCGCTGCGGGGTAAGCAATGGGGTAGTCGGGCAGTGCCCGGACCACGGGTATGCGAATCAGATGCTGTGACGGCCAGCCGGAGGTCAGGTGGTTGTGGTGAGGGCGGCGAGCGTGCCGATGATGAGGAACGGCCCGAAGGCCCGTGTGCTCTTGCGGTGTCCGCGCCGGGTGAGCAGGAGCAGGACTGCCACCGTGGCGCCGAGGAGATAGGTCAGGACGAGAGCGAGGACTGCGGCCTGCCAGCTGTGCCACCCGAGCACCGCACCGAGGGAGAGCGCCAGCTTTGCGTCGCCCAGCCCTGTGGTGCCCAGACCAGCGAGCACGGTGAACAGCCCCCCGGCCACCGCCGCGACAACCGCGGCACGCAGAAGGCTCCCGGTCTCGTGGTGAGCGGATGCGGCGCTGAGCAACACCAGCGTGCCGACAGCTGCGGCCAGCGTCAGTAGGTTCGGCAGCCGCTGCACTGCGCTGTCGATCAGCAGAAGGGCGGCCCCGAGGAAGGCGATCCAGTACTGGGCGGCGGCGTACCAGCCGACAGCTCCACCGGCCGCGACCACAGCGAACGCGGCGGCGGTGGTGAGCTCCGGCAGCCACGGCGCGCACAGCCGCGCACGGCAGTTGGGGCAGCGGCCGCCGGGCGGAAGCAGCCGCAGGGTGTGGGGGCCCCACGTCGGCACTGGCCGCGGTGAGCAGGCCGGGCAGGTGACGTCAGCGGGCTGTCCGGCCGGTACGGCGAGGGCGACGACGAGCGGGCGCAGGCCAGCTCCGGCCACGAGGCCCACGAGCGTGGCCAGCAGCTGGCTGAGCATGCGGCGTCCTCTCGTGCTGCGAGACCGGTGCGCGACGACCCGGGGCGGTTGGATCAGGCGGACTTGCTGAGCTGGGCCAGGATT
Organism: Streptomyces sp. NBC_01525; assembly: GCF_045040405.1. Lineage (NCBI taxonomy): Bacteria > Bacillati > Actinomycetota > Actinomycetes > Kitasatosporales > Streptomycetaceae > Streptomyces > Streptomyces sp. NBC_01525. The sequence continues at coordinate 46,482 of NZ_CP109398.1, read as the reverse complement.
TCGGCGGTGGACTCCTCCATGTCGACGCCCAACTCCATGTTCAGGGTGTCGAGCTTCTCCGCGGCCCGCTCCAGGGCGTCGTAGTTGCCGAGGGCGGCGTAGATGCGGAACAGGATGCGGTACAGGTTCTCCATCTCGGGCGCCGCGTCCAGCCCCTTGGTGGCCGCCCACAGTGCCCCGCGCGGATCGCACTGGGCCAGGCAGTGCTCGGCCAGGTCCGCGGCTGCGTCCACGATCGCGGAAGTCATGTCCTGGGCTTGGTGCTCGGCCCAGGCGTAGCGCCGGCTGTTCACACCGGAGAACGGCCGACCCCGCACGAGTTCGAGTGCAGCACGCAGCTGGGCTGCGGCATGCGGCCCGGGGCTCTTGGCGGCGGCCGCGGTCAGACGCTGGAACCGGTGCCAGTCGGACTCGACGGCCGGGGCCAGCGCGTAGCGGGCGTCGCTGGTGGTGGCGATGGGCGGGAAGAACGGGCTGCCGTCCTCGTCGGTGCCCAGCCACGTCCGCAGACGGCTTACCGTGGCGTTGCGGTACTTGCGGGCGGTCTCCCGGCCGGGCCACATCGCCTCGTCCACGGAGTGATGGTCCAAGTTCGGGTGCAGTACCAGCCACGCGGCCAGCTCGATGCAGGTGCGCTTGCGCTTGGACTCGATGCTGCCCCGGGCACCTTCGATGTCCACTGGACCCAGCATCCGCACCACTGGACCGTCGCCCGCGGCGTCCACCGTGACCTCGGGCTCCGGCAACGGCTCCGGCGTCTCCTCCAGGAGCGTGACGCGCCCGTGTACGGCCGGGCCATGGTGCTGCGCCGCAGCTGTGGAAGAGCCGGACGGAGTGGGCTCGTTCATCTCGTCGACGGTGGGCAAGCCGTCAGCATCCTCGCCCTTGGTGTCGCCCACGGGGGCAGGAGCCTGGTCAGCTGCTTCGGTGGGCGGCTCGTCTTCGTAGACGGCGAACTGGGCCATCAGGTTCGGTACCTGAGCCGGGGGGCTGGACGGGGCCACTGCCGGGGGAGCGACGGGCGTGGCCGCGGGCTCATCCGCTGCCGGCGTGTACTGCGGTAGGTCGGGGACGGCCTTCGGGGGAGTGGAGGTGGGCTGGGCGGCGGGGACGTCGTCCGCGCGGGTCGTCGCCAGCACCTCGAGCGCGTAGGCGTAGTCCTCGTCGCTGAGCGCCTGGACGTTGCACAAGACCTCCACCTCGGTGCCCGGCAGCAGCAGCGTGACCGGCCCGGCCGACGTATCGGCCTCCACCACCTGGGCCCCCGGCAGGGCAGCCGCACCGCTGCCGGTGGTCACCAGCGCGGTCGCCGACCGCGGATAGTCGGCAACGACCTGCCGCAGATCCTCCAGCTCCGCCCCCGCGACGTCCCCGGCCTCGGTGTCGGAGAACAAGAGGTGCGGGCTCCACGCAGCGGCGGTCTCCTCACCGGTCCGTGCGCGCCGCAGACCCGGTGCTCCCATGACGGCCAGGGCACGCTGCTGCTCGGTGTGATGCGCCCGGACAGCGGCCCGCGCGCTGGTGATGTCTGCGTGCTCGATGACCCGCTCGGGCAGCTCCTGGCGCAGGCCGGGTGCCGACGGGCTGATGGCGGAGACGGTGAGGTGGTCGGCGAATTCGCTGGCGGCCAGCTCCAGTGCCAGGGTGCGCAGCACCCGGCGCCGATCGGGCCCGGTGAGGTGGAGGTGGCCGACGTTCTCCAGGTCGAGCAGGATCAGGTGGCCCTGCTCGTCCCACCCGAGGGAGGCCAGCGTCGGATAGGGGGCTTCGACGTCGTCGGTCTGCGCCTGGGGCAGCAGGTCGCCCCCGCGGGTTGGGCAGGTCCACCGCTGCAACGTGTCGGGGGCCGCGGTGAAGGGCGGCACGGGGGCCGCCGGTTCGGTCAGGTGCAGCACGATCTCGCGCGGACCGATCACCGCGGCGGACAGCGGCGGCAGCTCTCGGCCGGCGGCGGTGAGGTGGACCGCCGCGGTACGCAGGGCCCCGTCGAGCATGGTGGTGTCCAGCGCCGCCTCAGCAGTACGCAGGTTCTGCTCGGTCACCGCGGCCCCGTCTTCCGGCAGGGCGATGCGGCGGCCGCGGTGCCGGCGGCGCTGCTGAAGGATGCGCCGGGTAGCCACTGCGGACAGCAGCGCGGCCGCCAGGACCCCGCCCCCGATCGCGGCGATCTGACCGGAGTTGGACCGCCCCGAGTCCGTAGCGGGGGCGCTCTGGTGCGGCGCGGGAGTTGCTTCCGTGGGGGAGTGCGGGGTGGTGGGCTCAGCGGTCTCGGGCGCAGCGGGCTCGTGCTCGGGGGCTGTCGTGTGCCTCTGCTGCTGCCCGGGGAGGGCCTTGTCTCCGGAGGCATCGGACGCGTGGGGTGCCGGCTTGGTCTTCTCGCCGTCGGTGCCGTGCTGCTGGTGCTCGTGATGAGGCGTGGCGGGGCGTGCGTCGTCCGGTTCGGGCGTGTGCTGTTCGTGCTGTGGGGCCGCGCCTTGGTGGTGCTTGTGGTCCTCGGCCGGCGGGGCGGGCGTTGCCTCTTGCTGTGGCAGGTCGACACGCTGGCCGGGGTAGATCAGGTCGGGGTCGTGGATCGTGTCTTTGTTCTCGGCGTAGATGTCGGTCCACCGGTCGCCGTCGCCGAGCTTCTTCTGCGCGATGCCGGAGAGCGAATCGCCCGAAGCCACCGTGTACGGCTCGGTCTTCGCCTCATGGCGCGTGCCGGTCTCCGGGGCGGCCGCTGCGAGTTGGGTGTGCACGCCGCTCGCGTCAGCGGGCAGGTTGACGACGGTGCCGGCGGGCAGCGTCGCGGTCTGTGGCAGTCCAGGGTTCAGGGCGCGGATTTCGGCATGGCGGCGTCCATCGCCGAGGTAGTGCTCAGCCAGGTCCCAGACGGTCTCGCCTGTGGCGCCCACGGTGTGCCGGGGCCCGGCGTGGGTGGCCTTCTGCGGGGTGGGCGCATGCGCAGTGGACGGGCCGGGCGCTGCTGTGGCGCCGTGGGCAACCGCGGTGGCGGGGGTCGCGGCGATAGCGGTGGCCGACGGGAGCACCAGCAGGCCGCCCAGCAGCACCGCCGCAAGACGCTGCGGTGCCGCCAGGCCCCGCACGCGCGGTGCAGTGCGGTGGCGCAGGAGGGCTGCGCCCTCCACGACCAGGGAGGTGATGAACCATGCCCACAGCACCCAGCACACCAGCGTGATGGCGGTGAACAGGACATGCCCGTCATCCGGCGCCATCAGCGCGTTGCCGATGTCTCCCATCGAGGGCACGCCGGCGGGCAGCGTGCCGATGCGCAGCAGCGCGAGCGGCAGGCCTGCGACGAGCGCGGCGAGGGCCACCAGGCTACCGGTGATGCGTACCAGGGTCAGCGGCCAGGGGCGGCGTGTGAGGGAGGGGGGGTGGGGCATGTCAGTCAGTCTCCGACCTGGTGGACGAGCTGGGCGGTGCCGTGTCCGGTGACGGGCAGTGTGGGGCGGCCGACGCCGACGAGCATGAGGCAGTGGTAGGTGTCGGTCACGCTGACCTCCAGGCGCTTGCCGCTGCCGGAGACAGTGACGGTGCCCTCCACCCCGGCCTGGTGCAAGAAGTCTCTGGCGACGGAGGCGGCGGCTTCCGGGTCGACGACGACCTCCCCGCCCGGGATGGCCTTGCCGACGTCGATCTGCTGACCGCCCGCCCGTGCTGCGGCGTTGGCGACATCGTCGGCGTGCGCGGAGGCTTTGAGCTGCCCGCCGCCGTCCACGACGAGGGCCAGCAGGACGAGAAAGACTAGGCCGACGATGATCCAGAACAAGGTGGTCGAACCGCGGTCACCGTCTGCGCTGTGGACGAGGCGGCGGAGAAACCGTCGGAGGGCGGCGGGCAGGGGCAGCATGTTCACTCCGCGCGGTCGGCGTACTGGTCCAGCGCGCTCGTGGCGGTGGCGGTGAGCGTCTTGGAGCCGGGCAGGCCCGGGACCGTCAGCTGGGAGAGCGGGATGGTGCAGGTGACGGTGGCGGTCACGCTCGCGGCTTGTCCGAGCGGCGCGTTGAAGGAGGTGGTGTCGATGCTGACGGTCCGGCTGGTGCAGTTGCGGTCGTCCTGGCGCAGAGCCGCGGTGGCGGCGGCGAGGCCGCGGGCCTGGGCGGTATCCGCGTCGGCGGCCTGCGAAGCAGCGCGAGCCGCGCTGTTGGCCGCATTGTCGACGGAGCTGTCGAATACCCCGGCGAGGCCGTAGGCGGCGAGCAGCCCCAGGAAGGGCAGCAAGAACGTCACGCAGATGACGGTCTCCAGGGTGTAGGTACCCCGGTCGTCCCGCCAGCGCAGGCGGCGCAGCAGCATCATCACGGCCCCACATTCCAGCGCTCGACCGGCACCTCGGCCGACTTGGTGATCTGCGGGGTCCAACCCGGCACCAGCGAGAGGCTGGTCCCGGTCACGGTCACACGGACCCGGTCGGCGGTGGAGCCGGCCGAGGAGACGTTCGTGCCCTTGATGAGGTGGATTTCGGCGAGCCAGCTGCGGGCACGGGCGGTGCCGTCAGCGGGGGATGCCTGGTAGGCGGCGCCGGCGGTGGCGGCCTTGCGGGCAGCCGTGAGCGCGGCCTCCTGGGCCAGGTACCACATGCCCAACTGCAAGCCGGCGCACAGAATCAGCATGATGACCGGGGCGATGATGGTGAACTCCAGCGTCCCCATCCCCTCCTCGCCCCGAGCGCCTGCGCACTGCGCGCGCCACAGCTGCCTCCAGCTCTGCCACATGTCAGAACGAGCTCTTGAAGGTGTTCATCAGGTCGTTGAACTTGCCGTTGAACGCGACGCCGAAGGCGGTGGCGGCGACTATGAGGACGGCGCCGATGATCAGCTTCTCCAGGGTCTCCAGGCCGGCGTCGCTCCGGGTGCTCGTCATGCGGGCAACGGCGGTCAGCCAGCGGTCGGTCAGTCGGGATCGCAGGGTGCGGGCGGTGTGCTTCATGGGAATTTCCCCCTTCGGTGGTCAACTTCTGATCGATGCCGCCGGAGCGGTCAGGTACTGATGAGGGTCTGGAACAGCGGATAGCCGAGGGTCGCGAACAGCACGACGAACAGCACCGTGCCCGGCACCACGCTCTTTTCGGAGTCGGCGTTGGCCTCGGCCTGGACATCGGTCTGCAACCGCTTGCGCAGGGCCTTGGCCTGCGTCTCCAGCGCCGCGACGATCGAGGCGCCCTCGCCGCCGGCATGCGCGAACGTATCGGCCGGTCCGGCCATTTCGGGGACGTCCAGCTGCTCGGAGAGCGCCTTGAGGGCATCCCATGGCGGGGTGCCTGAGAGCCGGGCCTGGTCCAGCGCGGTCCGGATCCGGACGTAGACGCGTCCGTCCCCGACGGCTGCTGTCTCGTACAGGGCACGTTCGGCACCGGAGTGCGCACCACGCTGAAGCCGGGCCCGCTCCATCAAGGACGCCACCGCATACCGGTACTCCAGCCGCACCTTGGTCGCCTTGGAGCGCACGTTGGTGTCGGCGGAGACCCACATGATCGCCGCGAAGAGGAAGCTGACGAACAGCGGCACCACGAACGGCAGCGGCACGCCGAGCAGCGCGGCCATGGCCAGAGCCATCTGCGGCATCGCGAACCCGCCGATGGCGCCGATGACCTTGTCACCGACGTGTTTGGCAGGCGAGATCCCCAGCACATCCAGGTCCTTGCGCGGCACCCCCACCCGGTCACCGGCGGACCCCAGGACGCGCGTGCCGACCTGCTCGGTCCAGATCACGCTGCGCGGAGCCCCCGGCGCCGTGGAGTTCTCCGGGGCCGGAGTGGTGTTCTCCAGGCGGTCGAGGACGGTGCCCAGGTCCGGGCGGGACGGCAGCAACTCCCGGACCACCAGGAAGGCGCCGCCGCCGATCATCGCGCCATACACAGCGCCTGCCATCGACATCATCCAACGCCCCCCTGCCCGGCCGTCGCGACCTGCTTCGTCTCCTCGGCCGCACGCGGCCGCAGCAGCCGCGGCGAAGGCTTGACCGCGCACAGGCGCCGCAGCCACACCAGGGCCCCCACGAATCCGACGCCCATGAGCAGCAGCCACATCTGTCCGCCCGCACTGTTGTACGCGGGCCCGAAGCTGCTGCCCATGGAGAAGCCCATGGCCAGCACGATGATCGCCACCCAGCGGGTCTGCGTGCGCACCTTCTGGCGGTCCGCGTCCACCGTCCGCAGCGAGGCTGCCTCTTCGGCCGTCAGGTCGGAGAGGGTCTGCAGCGTCTCGACCATTCCGCGGCCTCGGTCGCGGATGTGGGTGATGAAGACGAGCACGACGTTGTCGACCGCGCCGTCCTCGAAGTCGTCGGCGAATGCACGGTAAGCCGCTTCCGGATTGACGCCCATCCGCAGACGTGCCTCCAACGTGCGTACCGGGGCGTGGATTTCAGCGGGCACCTGGCGCATCGCGCCGCTGATCGCGGCCTCCAGGGTGTGCCCGACGACGTGCGCGCCGGCCAGGTGCTGGAGCCATCGCGACAACGCCTCCAGCCGCACGATGCGGCGGGTGGAGGTGACCGACGGATGCCAGATCCACGGAAACCCGGCCACCACCGCGGCGGCCAACAGCCCCTGAACGGGCCGAGCCGTCCAGACCCACACCACAACCGCCACGACACCGGAAGTGACGACGATCCACCGGTAGCGCTCCGCCCACGCACCCGGCAGTGATTCGCACACCCGCTGCCACAACGAGGCTCCCCGCGGCCGAGCACGATCCGCTGCGGCCGCCGGCTTGAACGACAGTACGGAGAGAACGATGCCGGCCACCATCAGCAGTCCGCACAGGGCACCGAGCATCCCAAGCTGTCCCAGACTCATCGCCGCACCAACTCCATCGGCTTGGGCCAGCGCCCGTACTGCTCCTCGGTCAGCCACCGCTTGTCGAAGCCGGCGTCGGCCAGTTCCTGCATCACCTCGCCGGTCGGCAGGTCCTTCGGCACTCCCCGCGGGTCTCCGTCACCGGCCGGCGCGAAGATGCGGCTGAAGGCGGGCTGGCCACCTTCGCCGGGGGTGACCTGGAGGACGTCGGAGACATAGCGGTGGCGGCGGCCGCCGATCTGCGTCTGGTCGGTCTGCCGAATGAAGACCACGAAGTTCACCGCGTTGGCGACGAGCTGGTGGGTGGAGTCGACGTCCTTGCCGGCGCTCTGGCACAGCTGCACCAGACGGGGCAGGACCAGGCGCGGGTAGGCGGCGTGCAAGGTGCACATGCTGCCGCGGCCGCCGGAGCTCATCGCATCGAGCATCGGCACGACCTCGGTGGAGCGGACCTCACCGACCACCACGCGCGTGGACAACATCCGCAGGGTGTGCGGATACATGTCGGCGATCGTGATCCGCCCGGTCTCCCGACCGTCCTTGCCGACCTCGCCGTTGGAGGCGCGCTCCTCCATCGCCATCACGTGCGCAGCGACGTTCGGATCCTCGTCCAGGAACAGCTCGCGATCGGTCTCCAACGTCACGATGCGCTCACCCGCGCCGACCTTGCGCACCAGCGCCCGCAGCAGCGACGTCTTGCCCACGCCCATGTCCCCGGCGATCAGCATCGTCTGCTTCGCCGTGACCAGCCCCCACAGGAATGCCCGCAGCGCCGGGCTGAGCGTGCCCCATTCGACGAGGTCTTCCAGGGAGGCGCTCATGACGCGGTGGCGGCGGATCGCCATGGTGGGCCGGGTGGTCAGCAGCGTCGCCGCGACACGGGAGCGGTCCGGCAACCGGAAATTGACCATGGGGGTCGCAGGGTTCAGCACACGGTCGCCGTGCCCGGAGCGCGCGGCGAGCCGGTTGATGAGCGCGACCAGGCTTTCGTCGTCGTCGGCCACCGGGTCGACGCGCTGGGTGGGCCGGTCGAAGTAGTCGATGAGGACCTGGTCGCCGTCCACGACGATGTTCTCGACGCTCTCGTCCTCCAAGTACTGCTGGAGCGGGCCCGCCTTGAACAGCGCATTGATGATGGCCTGCCGGATGGACTCCAGCTGGGGGCCGGACAGCGGCAGCGTGGTGCGGGCGTGCTCGACCGCCCAGGCCGACACGCGTTTGGCGACCAGGGAACGGGCCAGCTCCAGCTGGTCCTCCGCGCTGAGCCGGCTCTCGCTCTTGCGTTCCTGTTCCACCAGGTCCTGAGAGACCGCATCCTGCAGTTCCCGGATCACGGCCCGCGAGACAGGCAGCACACCGGGAAGTTCGGCCAGGCGGCCGGGGCCGGCGGCGTCGCCCTTGGAGAGCTGCACGTTGGCCTCCGACGACGGCGGCGGCGGCGCGGGAGCCGGCGTGGGGGCGCCGCTGTGTTGGCGCTGCGCGAGCACATCCTTGAGCATCCCGGACAGGGCAGTGCCGTTCACCGGGAAGCCGGTGCGGTCAGCCACTGATCGTCACCTCCTGGCCCGGGGCGGTCAGCCGCTGCACCACACCAGCAACCACCGGCGACGGCACGGGCGGCGGAGGCAGCTGCATCCGCAGCCGGCGCGTGCTGGCGTCGACCTCGGCGGCGCGGGCCGCCTCCCGGGCGTGCTTGAGCAGCCGCATCGCGCCCGGCTTCACCTGACGGGTCGTGCCGTGGGTGAGGATGCGGGCGGTCTTTTCCTCCCACGGCAGCGTGCCGATGACCGGAATCTCCAGACGGCGGGCGATGTCATGGCCCGACACATCACCCTCCTGCACCAGCAGCAGCCGCAGTGCGTCAGCGCCCGTACCGCGCTCGGCCAACTCCTTCTGGAGGGAACGGGCGACGGGCAGCGTCTGCGCGACGGACGTCACGGTGTTGCGCATGACCAGCAGGACCAGGTCGGCGCGGTGCAGCAGCGGCCGCGGGTAGAGGGAGGGATGCACTCCGCCAGGCTCGAGGGCAACCCGGCCGGCATCAACGACGACGTCGAAGCCGGCGTGCTGGTCCATGGCCTGCAGCAGCAGACTCAGCGGCTCCCAGGTCTGAGAGAGGGCCGCAGCTTGCAGCGGATCGGTCAGGCCCGGCAGCCACAGCCGGCTGCCGGAGGCGTCCAGGCGGCGCAGGTGTGCCTCGAAGGCTTCCGCCAGCGCGCCTTCGCGGTCGGCCTGGGCCAGGTGCCACAGGCCGACTTCGCCGCCCCACTCGCCCATGCGGTAGCCGGTACGGATGGAGCCGCCCTTGGCGTCGGCCTCGGCCAGCAGCGACGGCCGCGGGCCGGCCAGTGCCATCGCCAGGGAGGAGACGGTCACCCCACTCGCGTGTGCTGAGGTCAGCGCGATCACGGACATTCTGCTCAGCCCTTCGCAGCGAGCACGATGGCAACCCGGCCCGTGGCGGCACGGGCGGCGAGCTGCGCGCTGTCGGTGGAGTCGACGGCAACCTGGATGACGACGGCCCCTGCGGCGTTGGGGGCCCCGACCTTGACGACCTTCGCCTCAATCTCCTCCAGGCTGGCCGACTTCGAGCCTGCGGCCGGGGCCGCCTCGTCCTTGCCGGGTGTGGAGACGACCTTGACCTGATCGCCGGGGGCGAGCGCGTCGGACGGCGCGGCGCCGCGCTGGACCTCAACGGCCACGAGCTCCTGGCCGTCGGGCAGCGTCTTGCCGCCGTGGATCTGCGAGTTGGCCAGCAGCTCACCGCGGTGCAGGGGAGTGGTGGCACGCCTGCCGATCACGCTGTCCTTCTCGCTCGCCTTCACCGGCCTCAGGGCAGGGTCTTCGGGCAGCGCTGCGGTGGTCAGGTCCTCGGCGGTGATTTCCTGTCCGGCCGGGACGTCCCGAGCCACGGCCAAGACGTCGACCCGGTCCCCGGCACTGCGCACGAGCATGGAGGTGCCCAGCACACCGACGAGCGTGATCAGCACGCCGAGCACCAGCGTGGAGCGTTTGCGACGCCGGGGCGCGGGGCTGGCCCCGATCGGCGTCTCGGGCCGCATCGGAGGCGCGGTGGTGGGGGCAGGGATCTGGGAGGTGCTGGTGTGGTTCATCGCGCCCGACTTTCCGTTACGTGCTGGTCCGCGGAACTAGTTGAGGACCTTGAGCTGGCCGATGCTGACCTGGGTCTGCGACTGGCGGGTCTGGGTGATCTGACCGGTCTGGCCGCCGCCACGCCAGTCGATGCTCCAGGTGGCAGTGGCGGTGACCGGATACTTCTTGCCGGGCTCGTCCTTGGAGGAGTGGCTGTAGCGGTATCCGCAGTCCGGCGAACTCTGCTTCCCGTACGACGACTTATAGGGCGTGCCGGCCGTGGTGCAGGTGACCTGGTGGCCATCGCCCATGTCCCACACGATCTGGGAGACCTTCGCCGTGGCACTGACCGTGACCGCACCAGCGGACGCCGTGGCCGTGTTCGGACCGTAGGTCTCGGGACCCTTCGAGGTCCACATCCACACCGGCAGTCCCACCAGGCCCTTGCCGCTGGCCTTCGGCACGATGCCGATGGCAGGGCCGCGCAGCCGCATCGTGTCCACAGCTCGCTGAGCGAGGACCGCAGGGTCGACGCCGTCCTTGGGCGGGACGGCCGCCCACACCATCTGAATCACGTGGTACGTGTCGTCGCTGCCGTAGGAGCAGGTCTGCTCATACACGGCGCCGTCGCCGGGCTTGTGGCCTTCCCAGTCCAGAGATCCGGCCGGCGGCTGGGGATCAGCGCGCTTGTAGGTGCAGCTCCACTTGCTCTTCTTGCCTCCGCCGCCGGCGTGCTCCCCTCCGCCGTGACCGCCGGCGGCTTTGCCGTCGCTGCCTGGGTCCTTGGCCTCGACCTGGCAGGTGAACAGGCCGCAATGGGCATCGGCCGGGCCATCGGCGTAGGCGGGAACGGGGAGGGCGAGAGTGAGCGCGGCTGCACTGAGCGCCGCGGTTCTCGCGGCGCTCCTGCGGGTCAGCACCGCTTGCCCTGGGGCTCGTCACGTATGACGCGCCATCCTCCGGGCCAGCGTTCGACCTCGGACTTGATGACGTACTTGGTGAGCCGGTTGGACGGGAGCGAGAGCGGCTTCTTGGTCTTGGCGTCGACGACCTCCCACTGGGAGATGTCGAGGCAGCTGGAGAGGGTCGCCCTGGGCGTCTTGCTCTTCACGTCGAGGTCGGTCACGGTCGGACTGCCGACGGTGACCTTCCCGATGTGGATCCGGTTGTGGTCGTGGGCCTGCTTCGCGTCCGACTCGACGTTCTTCAGCGCCGCCGATGCGGCGTACTTCTTGAGGTTTGCGCTCTTGCCGCTGCGGTCGGCGTAGAGCTTCGCCACCTCCTTCCAGTACGCCTGGTAGGTGGCGACGGCGTCCTTCTTGGCGGTCTCGGTGGGGTCCGCCGACGTGGTCGGCTGGGCCGCCGACGGTGTAGGAGAAGCCTTTGGATCGTCAGAGGCGCCGCTGCACGAGGTGACCGCCAATGTGCAACTGACCGTAAACAGCGCGATCATGCTGTTCTTGAGCGACCTGCGGTACCGGTCCCGGCTTCGTGCGGTTCGCATCAGTGCTCCCTCCCCTAGGGCGCGATCTACATGCAATTTTCGTGACTCTGTTGCTGTGGAACGGTTTTCTTGATCACTCACCGCAAGGGCGGGAATGCGTCATACGGGTGGCCGAACCTGTACGATACCTGCGAATTTACAGACCACGAAGTCTGTTTTTGCGGGACGATCGCCGCATCTCCGGCAATTCGGCGCGGAGCAGTGGCCGACTTCCCGGCACGGGAGCCCGTGAGATGTGACGAGAATCCCGATATGACACCTAGTCAGCGATCTCGCCCTCGAAAGTGGCCTCAGCCTTCCCCAGGTCGGTCACCTCGACCGTCACCGACTCCGCCTTAGCCCCCTTGGGCAACGAGAAATGGAACCTATGGGTAGCCGCCCGCTGCGGAGCGATGAAACCGATGTCCGCAGCTCCGGACCCACCCGGGATCAGTTCCGCCTCCTTCAGCTCATCGCCGTAGTAGACGCGCACGCTCTTCTTCATCGGCGTGTAGGGCAGATCCGCCACCGCCGCGGCATTGCGCACGGTCAGCTCCCCGGAGAACGTCGCCCGGTCACCGGCGGCGCCCTCCCGCCGGACGTGATCCACAGTCATCTGCGGATCCGCCTTCCACTGACCGAACGCCAAAGCCTTGTCGGTTTCCGGTGCCGGCCGCGGACGAAGGACGGAGTCCTTGCGGGCAGCTGCCCCGGGAAACGGGCCCTCGAAGAAGTCGACGTCCCCGATGTTCCCGAACACCGTCGACGGGCGCGTGGTGATGGTGACTGGTTCTCCGGCCGCGTCGGCCGGTACCGCGACACCCACCGTCAGCGTGTAGGCCCCGCCGGGCTTGACCCGCGGCGGATCGTCGCTGATCGCGTCGGGAATCCCCTCGATGCCGGCGTCGGTGAACTCGGCGGCGGGCCGCCCCATCGCCCCATACCGGACAGTGGGGGAGAGGTCCAGCAGCTGCTGAATCTCGCTGGTCTTGTTGGTGATCGTCCAGGTCATCTTCGCCGGACGCCACCCACGCGGCACGCCCTTGGCCCTGGAGGTCGGCGTCACCTGCGTTAACGCAGAGGGAGTCAGCTTCCAGCTCCCCTCTTCCGTGGTCACGCCCTCGCCGAGCTTGTACATGCCCTCGGGCAGCTCACGCTTCACCGGCTGCGACGCCTTCGGTTTGCTGTCGCCGGCGGGACGCTGCTTCGCGGGAGGGCTGCTGGCGCACCCCGTCGCCAGCCCCGCCACCGTCCCGAGAACGATCCATCCGGCCTTCCTCACTGCTGCCCCCTCGCATGCGACCACCAGGGCGTCGCACCCTGCCGGGGCGCCGATTGTGCCAGCTCAGAGGCTCCAAGATCAGTCTCACGAGAGATGGGGCTGGAATCCGGCATTGGCGTGCCGGTACCTTGGCTTCGACCTCTCCTTCGAACGTCCTTTGCGACCACGACTGCTCGGGTGCCGGTTGCGCCGGTACTGCCTATTCAGGGCCCGCACCGCGGCGAGAGGCGGCAGGCTCCGATGCCCGCGCATCCTGTTGCTCCGGCACGCGACCACGGCGAGTGCGGTGGGCGTCGTCGGTCAGCAGATCGCCGATCGTGCCGCGGCCGTCGGTACGAGTCCGGGCACTGCTCCCGCTCGGACAGCCACGACAGATGCCGTGTGTGCGTGTGCCGGGCGATCATCTCGGTCACCAAAGGCCCCAGCGGCTGCGCCACCACGGCGAAGTCCGCGCACCGCTCGGTATGCCGGTCCGGGAAGGCGGTGACGTCGACAACGGCAACGCCCATGGACTCGGCCGGCACGCTGCGGCGTGCACGGCGAAGGAAGTTGAACATGTCTGTCTCTCCTCGACTCAGGCCACAGACGTGGCAGCGGCAGACGTGCGCAGCAGGACATCGGTCGGCTCGGGATCACCGAGGACCGGCGTGACGATCGGCGCGAACGGACCGTGGGCGCGGAGCTGTTCGAGGGTGGTCACTCCGGCCTGCAGGTCTGCGGCCGGTTGCAGACGTACGTCCGCGGCCGCCAGGGCCCGCAGATCGTCGGTGCGCTTCGCCAGCTGACTCTGCGACGCCCCGTCCAGTACTAGCAGGATCCGGGGGAAGGACGGGTAGCGGGCGCGCCATGCCTCCCGCCGGTACCCGCCTGCCTTCGGCCGGCCGCGACCCAGGGCCGGCTGGGGGATGTAGCGGGCGTAGCGGGCGTAGGCGTGCAGCTTCGCGGCCAGGCGGGCGATGCTCATCGTGGTGCGGTCGATCTCGCAGAAGAACGTCAGCAGCATCCGCTGCTGCCCACCGTCGCCGGTGTGGGTGGTGTGGATGTAGCGGAGCACCGAGTCCGGCACCAGGAACGCCTCATCGCCCAGACGGCTGTCGCCGTCACGGACACGGTGGGCGACCTCGGGGTCCCAGTCCAGCGGCCCGCACTCGTCACCGAGGCGCCGGGCGTACTGCACGAACGCCAGCCCCATGGTGTTGACCGCCAGGGTGTGTTCCTGCAGCTGGCTGGCCGCCGCGTCCTCCGTCATGCGGTAGGCCCGCGGCGCGAGCTCGCCGCCGCCCTCGACGACCTCGCAGCCCAGCGCGGTCGTGTACCAAAGGAGTTCGCCGGCGCGGCTGGTACGCCGGACCGACGCATCGACCAGGCCGCGGCCGTGGAGTACCTCCAGCTGCCGGCGGATGTAGCGGGTGGAGGTGGCAGTCGGGCGCAGGAGCTGGGTGAGCTGGCCGGCGGTCAGCAGCCGGTGGCGGTAGAGCACGGGCAGGATCTCCTGTCCGAGCTGGGACAGGCCCCGATCCGTGGGGTCCAGGAAGCGCGGGCGTGGCATCGGAAGCCTTTCTGTGGGAGGGGTCAGACGGGGCGGAGCGTGCGGACCACGTCGCTGGAACTGTGGCCGGACGGGCGCGGTGGTTGTGTCCGGCCGGTGGTGAGGTGGGCGAGGATCGCGTCGTCCAGGCCGCGCTGTGTGGCGAGGATTTCGCCGACCGTGCGGCGGTCCAGGTTCTTGTCGATCGCCGCATCCAGGGCCGGCAGCCCCGCTTCGTTGCGGTATTCGGCGAAGACCTCATCAACCGGGACGCCGCGGACCCTGAAGGGTGTGGTGCGCTTGCCGCGGAGCATGACCGACTGGATGTACTCGTACTTGTCCAGGCCCAGGACCGTCTCCGCGTCGACCCCAGGCAGGCGCTTGGCCACGAAGGCGGCCTCGTCGAAGTCGGCGGCCGTCGCCGACAACAGGCTCTGGTTCTGCATGAGGGCGGCGCGCGTCTCGTTGCTGAGCCGCATTGCCATCTGCGTCATCCCCATGAAGCGGACCTCGAATTTCCGCAGCTGCTCCAGGATCTTGGCGATGTGGCCGTGGGAGGCCCCGTCGACCGCGGTCAGCTCGTCCGCCCACGCCCAGAGCGTCACCAGGTCCTCGACGGGGGTGTCGATGCGGGAGGCACCGGCTCGGAACAGGTCGAACAGCAGCAGCGCGGTGACCAGCTCGTCGCTCTCTCCGGTCCCGGACGGGCACACGAAGACGATCTGCCGCTCGTCCATCGCCCGCCGCACGTCATACGCCGACCGAGGCGAGCCCAGAAAGGCCCTGAGGGAAAGGGAGTTGTCGAGTCGGTAGAGAGCGTTGGTCACCGGATTGAGCGCGCCGGCTTCCATGTGGGGGAAGGACTTGCGCCAGAAGACGGCTTCAGCCGGATCCAGGACCGCCAGCACCGCCTCACGCCATTCTTCGTCCTCCAGCAGCGTCTTGATCTGGAACACGGTCGGCTGCAGCTCTGGACGCCCGCTGGCCACAAGGTGGTGTGAGAGGTGGGCGAGGGTGCGCGCCGCGCTGGACAGAAGAGTTCTGGCCCGGGTCGCGCCTTCCCCCCACGCATGGGCGGAGGCGATCGCCCCCACCACCGAGCCGACGATGTCCTGCACCTCCTCGATGGGCCGCCCCTCCATGGACAGCGGATTCCAGCACGCCATCCGGTCGTCCATGGCCGGGCGGGCCAGGTTGATCTCCCACACCCGGCCGGCGACCGCGGGGTGCGCGAGGTAGGGGCGGGCCCGCTGCCACGCCGCACCGTGCGGGTCGAGGAACCAGGCGCCGTCGCCCGCGTAGGCACGGGCCAGGCACTCCACGAGCGCCTTCTCCGTCTTGCCGAACCCCGACTTCCCGTAGGAGGCACCGAAGAGCACGTCTTTCGCGTAGGCGCCTGCCAGCCGCTCGTTGCCGTCGGGGCCCGTCACCCGGCCCAGCGGAAAGACATCGCGCTGCCCGGTCCACGTCGGCAGTGCGGCCGGCGCTGGCGGGACGACACCGCCGCAGCGGGCCACGTTGGGTGCGTCGCAGCGGGCGGTGGGCGGCTTGAGCAGGCCGGCGATCTCCTGCCACGTCACCCACTGCCGACGGGCGGGCGCGAAGTCCCCCCGCTCCAGCCGCCGGTCGAAACGACTCCGCAGCCACCACGCATTCGAATACCGACGCCACGGGCCCCACTTCGGGCCGATGGGCACGAAGCGGTTCTCACCGCTGAATGCCTCCATCGCCGCCAGCATCTGGTGCAGGCGAGCCTGCGCCTGCTGAGGATGCCGGGCCACACAGCGTACCAGCACCTGGACGGCGAACACCTGCGTATCTGCGCCGGGCGTGAACTTCCCTACCCCCTCGGACAGGTCACTCTGCCGCGGCACCCTCGCCGACTGCTTGACACCCCCACCGGCGGAGACGCCCAGGCCGTCGCGCAGGACCTCCATCGCTCCGCCCCCGCGGCCGCCACCGCCGAGCTGCTCGCCGTACGCGGACGGTCCGCGCCGGGTGGCGCGCCCCATCAGGGCGCGGCGCCGCCGTGCCACCTTCCGGCCGGGCACCGGGACCAGGTCGACGACCAGCTCGGCCTCTTCACCGGCCTCGGTGCGCACCTGGGCGCACACCGCCGCCAGGTGCTCCAGAGGGTCCGGGGCCAACCCGGCCTTGCCCAGCGGGCGATGATCCGGTCCGGCCAGCACCAGCTCGGCCCGCGCCACGTAACGCGGCCCCTCCACGCTGCTGCCCGTGGCGGCTGGCTTGGTCAGGTTGACGGCGCTCACCACGATCCACCCCGCTTCAGCGGCGCAGCACCAGCGAACCGGATGCGCCAGCGTCGTGCGGAGGGAGCGCGAGGAGCGACAACTTCGACCCGCCGGTATCCGGACTGCCGCAGCACTCCAGCTGAGCGCTCCGGCCCCTCCCACCAGTAGTGCAGGCGCCCCTCCTCACCCGCCGCGATGCGTATGCGCACCGCGGCCGCGCGCCGGGGAAGCGTCCCGCTGGCGGAGCGCACGCTGGCCAGCCGTCCCGCGACGCGACCCACCTCGGTCAGCTCCGGGTCGAACGTGGCCGCCGGCACCAGCTCCACCCGCGTACGGCCGGCAAGCTCGCGCACCGCGCGCTGCCGCCACCACACCGCTGCCGCCACCCACACAGCCGCAGCGGCAAGGGCCGCAAGGGCGATCCACCACAGGCTCGCCAGACCGGCTTCCAACAGCGACCACATCCAGTGCCCCACCTCCGAGGTACGGGGCAGGATGCCGGTCATCGCAGGTCCCGCTGGCTCGTCGTGACCCCGTGCGAATTCATCTGTGCCTCCTCGCCGGGCGGCACACCTTGCCGCCTCAGACAGAGAAGGGAGCTGAATCTGTCCCGATGTGACACACGGGCCTCGTCTTTTTCTCCTTTCGCTGGGAGAGCGGCCTCGGCACGGTCACTGTCTGCACCGGCGGTTGGCTTCGTTGATCTCTAGGAACAGCGTTTGGCGAGCGGTTCCGGAGGCAGTTGGTGATCACCTGGCTCACGGATCTCGATGAGAAACGACGGCACTGTCGTGTCCACGAACGTGGGACAGCCAGCCTCTCGTCAGAGTGGTTGGCCGTCGAAGGGGTCGCCTGAGCCGGGCTTGAACGTCGTGCCGAGGTTGTACTGCGCGATCCCAAAAGGTTGAAAATCGGCATCGGCAAGGACGCGGTAGAGGAACTCCGAGATGGACATGTCGTACCGGTGCCATGCGCCGACGTCATTGGACCGCGCGAGGACGGGGTACTCGCCGGGCCGATCGACATCGATCAGCCAGAAGTACTCGTCGGCCCATTCGGTGGAGCCCCACTCAACCAGCCCCTTGCTGCCCGGCGCGTAGATCGCATAGGGCTCGACGGCGGAGACGTCTCCGAGCTTGCTGCCCTGGTCGACCGACAGGTCGACCCGCCACTGTGTCAGGAAGTCGAACGCGGGGCCTTCGTCGCGCCCCAGAAAGTAGAGGGAATCACTGAAGACGCCGCCGCCGAACGCCTCGTAGAGCTCCTTGTAGTCCGCCGGCAGCGGAACACCCAGCTCTCCCTCGATCGCCGCCCAGTCGACGGAGGTCCCGAGTGGCTCCCACCCGGTCAGTTCGATCACTCGCTGAACCCACATACAACAATCTTTTAGCACCGGCCTTCGTTCCGATGTCCCTCAACCCCCTCGTCGCTCAGGTCAAGATCGGCAGCTATCGCACTCAGCTGGCCTTGGCAGGCTCTTCGGCTCGTGCTCGGGTGCTGGCGAGGCGATAGGAGTCAGTGCCGGTCTCGATGATGGTGCCGTTGAAGGTGAGGCGGTCGACGATGGCCGCGCAGAGCCGGGGGTCGGTGAAGGTCTTGGTCCAGCCGCCGAACGCTTCGTTGGAGGCGACGGCGACGCTGTTCTTCTCCTCGCGTTCGGTCAGAACCTGGAAGAGGAGTTCAGCGCCGCGGCGGTCGAGTTCCATGTAGCCCAGCTCATCGATGCAGAGGAGGTCGACGCGGCCGTAGCGGGCGATGGTCTTGTTCAGCTGCTTCTCGTCGGCGGCCTCGACCAGCTCGTTCACCAGCTTCGTGGCGAGCGTGTAGCGGACGCGGTAGCCCTTCATCGCGGCCTCGGTGCCCAGGGCGATGAGCATGTGGGACTTGCCGGGTGCCGGAGTCGCCGATCAGGCAGAGCGGCTGACTCTTCTTGATCCACTCGCAGCTGGCAAGAGTGTGGATGGTCGCCGCGTCGATGTTCGGGTTGGCGTCGAAGTCGAACGCCCGCAGCGACTTCTCCCGCGGGAAGCCAGCCGCCTTGATCCGTCGTTCCGAGCGGCGACGGGAACGGTCGTCGCACTCGGCCATCAACAGCTCTGCGAGAAAACCGCGGTAGGTCAGCTGGTCCTTGATCGCCCGGTCGGCGATGTCGGAGAACTCGTTGCGGATCGACGGCAGCCGCAGCAGCCGACAGGCGCTGTCGATGGCGGCGTCGGCGGCCTGCTCGGTCAAGCCTCGCTGGCGGGGCAGAGTCACTGGGCTTCTCCCTCACGGTGGTCGTTGCCGCTGGTGCGTCGGCGCCGGAGCAGTTGGTCATAGGGGGCCACCGAGGGCAGCGGCCTGGTGTCCGTAGGAAGGTGCGCGAGCCGCCATTCGTGCAGGGACGTCACCGTCGCCGACGGCTTCCCGGAGGCCATCTGGTCTGCCGCAGGGGTAGGTTCGAGCTCAGCTTGGGCGGCCTTGCGGGCTTCCAGAGCGACCGCGTCAGCGGTCATCGCGCCGACCCGCAGGGCCGCAGCCAGGCCGGCGACGACATGCTCGAACTCAGGCTCTGGTCCACTTCTTGTGGAGTGGTGACGTTCGGTCACGCCAGTAGGACTCGCTTGCGAAGGAGTTCGAACCCTGCACGGCCGAACATCTGGCGCTTGAGCATCTTAAAAGTTACGTGGAATCTGCCGGGGTGATCATGTCCCCCTGGTGCAACCACGGACTTGGGAGATCACTTGAGCGCCACGACGGGGCTAACGGAGAGGTGGCCGGTGTTCGCCCGGCACGAGCAGGCAACGGCCTGGCTGTCGGTCTGGACGGATCTCGGACGTGCACCGCGCACGATCGACGCCTACGGTCGCGGACTGGCCGAGTACCTGCTGATGTGCGAACGGGAGGGCATCGACCCGGTCGCCGCGAACCGGGCCCATATCGCCGTCTACGTACGAGAGTTGACCTCGCGGCCCCATCGTCGCGGTGGGAACGTGATCTCGATCGATTCAGGGTCGGGACTGGCTAACGCCACGATCCAGCAGCGCCTGGTGCCGGTCCGTCTGTTCTACGACTTCCTGATGGAAGAGGGCCTGCGGGAGTCCAACCCTGTCGGCCGGGGCCGATATACCCCCGGTCGGCGGGCCGGGGGCCAGCAGCGCGGCCTGGTGCCGCGGCTAACGAAGCTGCCTTGGATCCCGGGCGAACAGGAGTGGCTGCACATCCTGGAGGTGGCCCGGCAGGAGCCGATCCGCAACCGTGTGATGCTTGCCTTGGCCTACGACGCCGCGCTGCGGCGCGAGGAGTTGTGCTCGCTGCGGACTGATGATCTGGATCCGGCCCACCGCACGCTGCGGGTCCGGGCGGAGACGACGAAGAACCGGCTGGAGCGGGTGGTGCCGTACTCGGCGTCGACCGGGGTGCTGATGTCGGCCTATCTCGCGCACCGGGCCACCATCAGTAGGGCGCGAGGACCGCTGTTCTTGTCGGAGTCGCGGCGCAACTACGCACAGCCGCTGAGCCTGTGGACGTGGTCGAAGGTCGTACGCCGGATCGCCGTGACGGCCGACGTCCCGCGCTTTTCCACGCACACCACCCGACACCTGTGTCTGACCGATCTGGCCAGGATGGGATGGGAGTTGCACATGATCGCCTCCTTCGCTGGCCACCGTCACACCGACTCCACCTTGCAGTACATCCATCTGTCCGGCCGGGACCTGGCCGACAAACTGGCCCGTGGGATGGAGCACATTCACGCCTGGCGAATACAGGCGCTCACCTCCCCGAACGCCGCGTCCGCGGAGGTATCGCGGTGAGCTCGTCGTCGGCCACTTCCGTCGTGGAGGGCGGGGACGGACGCTGGTCCTGGCCGATCGTCCCGGACCACTACGACACTGCCGTCGAGGTCCAGCCCGCCGAGGCCCTGGCAGTGAGCGAACTCGGGGTGCAGAATCTGCGCCGGCTCAAGGACCACGATCCGTCCGCTGCCGGGTGGCGGGTGATCCGTCGTCTGCTGGGCCCGCTGGAAGCGGTCAACGCCGCCCTTGACTCGCCACCCACCCCGCACCGTCGACGCGCCATGCTCGACGTGATCGCCGTGCTGCTGACACGTTGCGCGGAGACCGGCCGAACCTTTTGGGGATGGACCCCGCAGGAGTGGATCCATCTGCTCGGCCGCAACCAGTCCGAGTTCCACCAGCACGCCCCGGGCTGGGTCAACGACGAGGTCCGCCCCTATCTCGCCGCGCACGCCTACCTGCTGGGCTCCTTCAACGAATTCCACCAACTCGGCAGCTTCCAACGACTCACCCTGTCCTGGCGGATCTTCGGACGCGACCGGGTGAGCAGCGAGATCGCACGCATCCGCGCAGTCCTCGCCTCCTGGGGATACCAACTGGGGCGGGACGACGACACTCTGCTGCCGATGGTCGTCTGCCAGCTGTTTCTCCTCAACCGCAGCCCGCATCTTGAGGATCTCGATACCTCGCTGTTCGACAGGATCCGGCGCGAGAAGATGCTTGCCGGCTCACAGCGCTACACCCTGCACGCCACGCAGCGGGCAGTTGCCCAACTCGGATTCTGTGATCCACCGCAGCCCAGCACAGGCCGCCACTCGGCACGGGCGACCGGTGGCGCGAAGACGTGGGAACAATGGGTCGATCGCTGGTACGCCACCTCTACGCTCACCCCGGGCGTCCGCGGCGCCATGCGTTCCGCCCTCCTCAGGGTGGGCCGGTGGATAGCCGCGGAACAGCCCGGCGTTGCTGACCCGACAGACTGGACGCGGCAGACCTGTGCGACCTGGATCGCCGCAGTGGACCGGATGAGGGTCGGTGACTACGTTCAGCGGACCGCTGGCCTGGGGGACCGTCTCGGCAAGCCACTCGAAGCGGCGACCAAGGCCGGGCAGATCACCGCGTTGCGGACCTTCTTCCGGGACTGCCAAGAATGGGAGTGGCTGCCCCGCACCTTCGACCCACTGCGCGCGCTGGCGATCCCTCGCAGCATCACTGCCCTCCTCGGCCCCGACCCGCGGGTGATCGCCGATGAGGTCTGGGCGAAGCTTCTGTGGGCGGGTTTGAACCTGGAAGCCGCGGATCTCCCACAGTCCCAGGCCGGGCAGTTCTACCCCTTCGAACTGGTCCGCGCGGTCACACTGACCTGGTTGTTCTCCGGTCAACGCAGCAACGAGATCGCCCGATTGAGGGTGGGCTGCATCCGTTGGCAGCACGACGGCACTCCCATCAACGGTGACTCGCAACGGGTCCTGGCCCGCGACACCGTCTGTCTCCTCGACGTCCCGCCACACAAGACCGGCACCGTCTTCAGCAAGCCGGTCGACCCGATCCTCGGCCAGGCCGTCGATGCCTGGCAGGCCGTCCGCCCGGATCAGCCGAAGTTCACCGACCGCCGCACCGGCGAGCGCGTCGACCTGCTGTTCGCCATCCGGGCCCGCCGCGTCTCCACGCACTACATCAACAACACGGTCATCCCGATGCTCTGCCGCAAGGCCGGCGTCCCGGACGCCGACGTCCGTGGGAACATCACCAGCCACCGGGCCCGGTCCACCATCGCCAGCCAGCTCTACAACGCCAAGGAACCGATGACGCTGTTCGAACTGCAAGCCTGGCTCGGACACCGATCGCCGCAATCCACCCAGTACTACGCAAAGATCACACCGAACACCTTGTCGAAAGCCTATTCCGAGGCCGGCTACTTCGAACGGAACGTCCGCACCATCGAGGTGCTGGTCGACCGCGACGCGGTCGCTTCCGGAGCCGCAGCCTCCGGCGAGCCCTGGCAGCACTACGACCTGGGACACGGCTACTGCACCTACACCTTCTTCGAGCAGTGCCAGCACCGCATGGCCTGCGCACGCTGCGACTTCTACACCCCCAAGGACTCCACGAAGGCTCAACTCCTTGAAGCCAGAGAAAACTTGCAGAAGATGGCCGTCTCGATCCCGCTCACCGAGGACGAACAATCCGCAGTCACTGACGGTCAGACCGCGATCGACCAACTCCTCGCGAGGCTCGCTGATACCCCGACTCCGGCCGGGCCGACACCCCGCCAGATCGAGGCACCCGCCACGGCCCGGCTCCTGCCGATCATCGACGTCCGACAGGGCAAAGCAACGCAAGCTTGACAAATCTGATTCCACAGAATGATGCGGTTGACGTGTCCCTCCACGACACCCGAGTTCCAAGGCTGTGTGAGGCCGGCGGTGACGGCGTCGAGGTCGCGTTCGAGGTGCTGGGCGAACCGGCTGAGACTGATCAGGTCGGTTGTGGCTCTGGCCGATTCGATCCACTGCGGGAGATCGTC
This sequence comes from Streptomyces sp. NBC_01525, assembly GCF_045040405.1. Classification (NCBI taxonomy): domain Bacteria; kingdom Bacillati; phylum Actinomycetota; class Actinomycetes; order Kitasatosporales; family Streptomycetaceae; genus Streptomyces; species Streptomyces sp. NBC_01525. Next base: position 23,739 of record NZ_CP109398.1, on the reverse strand, counting down.
GCCTTGCAGGTGGGTGACCATCTGGGCGAAAGAGCGCACGTGCTCGGCGAGGGTTGCTAGCTCAGGGCAGTTCGCCAGTGCGGCCTTGAGGTGGAGCCGGTCGCTTTCGGCCAGGGCGTCAGGGTGCGTGAGGATCCAACGCGTGACGGCGCGGGCGGATGGCGGCCGTGGCCCGACCGGCTGGGGCTTGCCGCGCAGTACCCGGCTGACGTAGTCGCGGACGCTGTTGTAGCCGCGTGGATAGCCCTGCTCGCAGAGCTCCTCCCACAGTTTCCAGGCGTTAGTGCAGCCTTCCTGCCAGCGCTGGTCGAGGTAGGGCTTGTAGGCGTCAAGCGGGGTCGCACGGCTTTGCCACTGGCCGGTGAACATCTCCTCCGGGGTGGTGGCTCGGGAGAAACGCATGACGGTGTTGAGGGTCATCCCGAGTTGCCGGGCGACGGACCGCTTGCTGTGACCGGCGGCCAGGAACGCGTGGATGGTGGCGTGTTTGGCGCGGGTGCGTTCAGCGAACCGGTGGCCCGTTGGCCAGGGTGAAGACACCGCAGGCTCCACTTCCTTGTGCTGCTTGTTCGGCGGAGCCGGGGCCGGTCGGAGGCAGCCGCGGTGCCGGTAGACGCACTTCTCGGCGGCCTCGCCCAGGTTGTGCCAGAGGTGCCACCGGTCGGCAACTTGCAGGGCCTGCGGGGCCCCGCGCGTGGCGCCTTCGGCGAAAAAGGGAGCGCGGTCACGGCAGACGATCTCGACGTCGGGACGCTTGGCGAGCCAGGCGGCGAGCGTGTCAGCCTCCCGGTCCGGCAGGAGGTCCACCGGTCGACGTGTCTCGACGTCGACGAGCACAGTTCCGTAGATTCGGCCCCTGCGCTGGGCGTATTCGTCCACGCCCACAACGCGGGGCGTCGCGGCGGGAGGGTCCGGCAGCGAGGCGATCAGTCTCAGCAGGGTGTTGCGGCTGACCGGCGCCTCGAAGACGTCCGTCATCCGGGCGCCGGCCCGGCCTGCGAGCGCGAGGCCGACCGAGACCAATGCGGAGCGCAGCCGCTCGGTACGTCGGCCGAACCGGCGGGTGAGTCCTGGCACCTGCTCGGCGAACGTCCTGCGTTGGCAGTTCTCCTCCGAGCAGACGAAGCGACGCACCCGCAGAGCCACCACAACAGGCTTGCCGGCCGCTGGCAGATCACGAGGAACCCGCAGATACGAGCCGTGTCTTCGCCCTGACCAGCACCCGCATCCCGGGCAGGGAGCCTGCCGGGCAGTCGTACGGGCCTCGACCCGGACGGCGCTGTCGGCCACCTTGACCGACACCACCGACACACCGTCGACCGAGAAGAACAGCAACTCATCCAGCTGCAGCAGGTCGCTCACGACGAAGGACTGTCGACCACAGTGTGTTCCAGCCGGGCGATTTTCGGGCGACCTCAACCCGCATCACACAAAGATCAACAGTCACCCTGCGTACGCGACCACAAGAAGTGGACCAGAGCCACTACTGCTCGATAAAGCCAGGCGGTGGCCGGACGAAGGGCGGGCATGGCGCGCCGACCGAACCGAGCCTGCGCTGTTGGCCGCTCTCGCTCGTACGCTCGTGAGAGGCCGCACCAACGGTGCCCTCGATAGCCGCAGTACCGCGGCGGCGTAGTACCAGCCCGAGTAATGGCGGCCGCCCTGGTACCAGCGGAAGTCCCGCACCGGCAGACCGCCGGCTACCTGATGTCGAACCGGTCCAGGTCTGTCTCAATCAGCTGACCGTCCGCCTGCCTGTAGCGAACGGAGACCGTTTCTCACCCGACACGTCGGATATCCCACGCGTAGTTCTCCCCGTACCCGGCCAGACTGATGACCTCGACTGATTTGCCTGGTTTGGGCGCGTCGATCATGCGGTTGCCGCCGGCGTAGATCCCTACGTGTCCCCAGCTGTGCTTGTTGAAGACGATGAGGTCGCCGGGCCGCATCTGGTTGCGTGGAACGGAGGTCCCGACGTGGCGTTGTGCCTGTGAGGTGCGTGGCAACACCACCTTGTGGCCGGTGCCTTGGTACACGGCGTACGACGTCAGTCCGGAGCAGTCGAAGCCTCCGCCGGACTTCCCGTTGATGGTGCCGCCGCCCCACACATAGGGGACGCCGAGCTGGGTGTACGCGGCCTGGACGATCGCGTTGGAGCCAACGTCAGCGTTCGAGTCGGGCCCACTGGGCTGCGCGGCCGCGTACGTCTTCGCCTGGGCGAGGACCTTGCGCACGTACCAGTCGGCGTGGTTGTAGGAGTAGATCGCCTTGTATAGCCCCTTGCTGGTGCCGGCCTTGGCGCCGTTGGCGCACAGCATCCGCGCCGCGGCATACACCGCGTCGGTCGCGTCCCAGGGGCTGGGCGGGTTGGCGCCGCCGGGCGGGACGGGGTACGCGTACCCCTTGAACGTGGCCGGCAGGAACTGCATCGGCCCGACCGCCCCCGCGGACGAGAGCATGGTGGGGTGGCGGGCGTGGTCGGTCTCGACCTTGCCGATCGCGGCGAGCACCGACCAGTCCAGCCCCTTGCACGCGGCCGGCGCCGCCTGCCGGTAGAGCGTCAGCATCTTCGAGGGGATGTCGCCCACCGGACCGCCAGCCGCCGAGATCTGCGTCCCGTCCGTCTCTTGCTCTTCCTGGTGGCCGGCGGCGCCGTTCGCCACGGCAGCGATGAACAACACCAGCACACCGATCAGCGCGATGGCCCCGACCCCTATACCGGCGCCGGCAGCGATGGCTGGCTTCTTCACGGCCGCCTCCTGGGCAGTGTGGGCCGGGGCAGCGGGGGCTGGCGGCGCGGCGGTGCGGGCGGGGTGACGGGCTGGTTGGACGCGGCGGCGCGGGTGCGGATGCGGTGGAGGCGCTGCTGCAGGCTCGCCTGCTGGCTGGAGGCCGGCGGGGTCAGCGGCCGCTGCGGCACCATCTGCGGCCGACGGCTGCGCCGCGGCGACGCGGCAGGCGTCGGATTGAGCGGCCGGCCCGGGGCACGATGCGCCGCGGAGGACAGAGGCCCGGTGGTTCGGCGGGCCGAGCGGCCCGCGGGGCGGGAGGGCAGCGGCGGCAGGCCGCGGCGTGCTCGGACGCGGTTGCTGATCCAGCGGCCGCCGATGCCGCGCCAGTACTCGTCGGCGAAGTCCCGCACCTGCGGCTCATACACATTGCGCGCGGTATCGAGGCGGTCCTTGAGCTGGGTGGCCGCAGTGGTGACCTGGCCGGGCACAGCCTGCACGGCGGCCGCAGTGCGCCGTGCGGCCCGCGGCCCGTAAACGGGCAGGCCCACCGTGCCCTTCAGGCCGACGCGACCTGCCCGCATGCCGGTTCGGGCTCCGGCACGCACCGTCCGCTCGGCGCCCCGCGCGAGACTCCCGGCGCCCTTGGCCAGGCGCCCGGTGAGCGCGCGGGCACTGCCGGCCCGGCCCAGGCCACCGCCGACCGCACCAGCGGTGCCGCCGGTAGCGGCCATCAGGCCGAGCATCAGCGCGGCCCCGCCGATCTTGCCCAAGGTGCCGCGCCGACCGCCACCGCCACCGGATCCGAGGTCGGACGGGGCGGCTGCGCCGCCGAGCTTGGAGGCTCCGACGCGGGTCTTGAGCCGGGCGGCCATCTGGTGCGACTTGCGGATCAGGCGCTTGCGGAAGATGAGCGCGCCCACGCACAGGATGTCGACGGTGACGAAGCGAACGACGATGCCGCCGGGGACATCTGCCGGGGCTGCGGAGACCACGGCGGTGACCGCGACGACGAACACGCCGAGCCCCACCACCAGGACGATAAGCAGGGCCAGGCCGCGGGCGATCGCAGCGCCGCGCGACCACAGCCATGCCCGGCTGGGCCCCGGCAGGGTGCCGGCGATCAGCGCGCAGCGCAGCAGCATCGCCTCGGCGGCGAGCCATACCTGGGCGGCCAGGTAGCCGCCGGCGAGCCCGATGATGAGCACACAGACCAGCAGCGCTGCCAAGAGCATGAAGAACGCTCCGGCCAGCTTGTCCACGGAGGCTTTCTTCGCCGCCTTGGTGTTGCCGCTGACGCAGGCCTTCTCGAACTTGGCGTCGGGCTTGGTCCCGAAGGTGTCCACGCCCCACTGCGCTGCCTTGTCCTTGACGAAGTCCTCGATCTTGCCGCCGACTCCGGGCAGGAGGATGTCCCCGGCGCCCGGCATGTCCTTGATGGCCTTGGTCTGCTGGGCGATCTGCTGGTTGACGAACGCCGTCGTGATGCGGGAGGACGTGAACTGCGACGCGCACTTGTCCTTGGTGTCGTCGGTGAACGTCTGGCCGTAGGTGAGCACCATGCTCGGCTGCACTACGAAGGCGTTGACGAGTTCATCGGTGATCGGCGTGGTGATGCCGGTAACGGCATCGGTCGCATGCCCGGTGGGGTCCTCGTCGCCCATGACGATGGCGGCCACGGCGACCCCCAAATCGCGTGCCTTGCCCACGGCGCCGTCGGGGCCGAGCAGCGTCTGGGGTGGCGAGGCGAGGCTGGTGACGGCGAGGGCGGAGATCAGCAGGGACGCGGTGAGCTCGCCCCAGCCACGGGAGCGGTCACCGAAGAGGAGATGCCAGGCCGCGACGGTGCCGCTGAAGGCGAGGAACAGGCCCGGCAGGCCGAGCTGGAGCAGGACGCTGTTGTAGAGGGAGTCCGATACCGCCAGGGCCGGCTTGAGGAGCAGCGAGGCTAGCTTGAAGCCGAGGGCCCAGGTCAGCAGCCAGCAGGCGAAGGCCACCAGCCACTTGGTGCACATGAACAGCAGGCTGGTCAGCCACTCTTCGACCTTCAGGTCCCAGTCGGACCACTCGCCGCTCTCGGAGTCCACCTTGAACGCGCTGACGGGGATGCCGTGTTCATCGGTGACATGGAAGGAGTCGAGCAGGTCGTCCTTGCCGATGCCCAGCCGGTGCAGCTTTTTGCGCAGCGACTCCTTGGCCTCCCGCTGCGCCTTCTTCGCGGCCGCCTTGCCCTGCGCGGTGTCCTCGTAGGCCACGCCCGCACGCCCGTCCGGCGCCGGCTTCTGGCCGGGTGATCCGGGCGTCTTGGAGCCGGAGGGGGAAGGCTGCGCACTGGTCGATGTCGACACGGAGGGCTTGGGCTCGGGAGTCGCGGCCGCACGCGCGGCCAGCCCCGTGGTGAGAACCGCCGCGGCGCACAGCACCAGCACCAGCCGCCAGGTACCCCGCCGCCCTATCCACGCCGTCTGCCCGGCCAGGCGCAGCCACCTCATGCTGCGAGCGTCGGGTCGGAGTGAATGGCGGCAGCCGCCTCGGGGTCGGCCGGGATGACGACCTGCATCCCACCGAGCCGGCCGTACAGGTCGCGGTGCAGGCATTCACCGGCCCGCTGGGCGCGGACTTCGTCGGCCACGTCCATGGGGGACAGTCCCGTGGTGACCAGCTCGACCAGGTCCTCGTCGGCCGGGTCGAGGTCGAGGAAGGCGAGGCCGCGCTTGGCGAGGGCGACGTCGGTCTGCCGGAAGAGGAACTTCCTGGGGAAAAGCCCGCGGATGACCTGCCCGGTGGCGGACGCCTCTGGGCCGATGTCCTCGCCGTCATGCGACCCGGCCAAGACACCGGCATGGTGCTTGCGACCGTCGCGGACCAGCTCCAGGAGCAGGGCCATGCCTTCAGGGGAGGAGGTCAGCCACCAGCACTCGTCCCACACGGCCACGCAGAACTCATGGGGGTTGGCGAAGCAGACTTCTCGGCAGAGCGCCGCGATGAGATACAGCGCCGCCCGGCCGAAGACCTTCTCGAACTCCAGCGTCGACAGGCGGTCGGCCGCCAGCTCGTGCTCCTTGGGCAGCGCCAGGTTGGCGGTGGCGAAGACGATCGCGTCCGCCCTCGACGTGTCCACCACCGGCAGGGCGGGGTCGAAGATGGTGCGGGCCAGGTCCTTGCGGGCCACCGAGGTGAGCTTGCGCGCCACGGCGTTCGAGGTCGCATCGCGCTTGCCGCGCGCCTGCAGTTCGCCGGTCAGCGCTGCCATGGACGGCGCCGGCCCGGCCAGTGTCGCCTCGATCGCCTCTGACAGCGCGATGCCCTGGTCGCTCATGGGGCCGATGCCCAGCAGCAGCGTCAGGAACGACTCGGTGCGGCGCTGCGCCTGCGAGCGGTCGTGAATCGTGCGCAGCGGGTCGAGTGAGACCTGCGCCTGGTGGTCGATGGTGATGACCTGGGTGGTGCCGGGGCACGTCTTGGCGAAGCGGACCCATTCCTGCTGTGGGGTGCGGTCGACGATGACCGCCCGGCCGCGGCTGCCCGGCTGCCCCGTCTTGCGGCCGGCGGCGAGGGTGTTGTAGACGGCGGTCTTCATCGCGACGCTCTTGCCGCCGCCGAGCTCACCGATGAACGCCGCAGACGCGCTCGCCGACTTCTGCGGGCCCAGTGACCAGTCGGTCAGCACGGGCCGGGTGCCGCCGCCGGCCAGCTGCAGCCCGTAGAGCGGGCCCTTGGCGTCGCCGAGCGCGCTGCCGGCGAACGCACCGGCCATGGCGAAGTCCCGGGCGAGGAGCACCTGCGCGTAGGAGGCCATGACCTTCGGGGTACGGGCGCCCGGAAGCATGCCGTACCAGAGGTTCTCCTGTTCGCCGAGCGGGCGGGTGAAGGTGTAGTCGTTGCCGGCGAAGTGCGTTTGCAGGTCGGCTGCGCGGGCCTCGGCCTCGGCCGGGGTGGCGCCCCACACGCACAGCGCGCCCATCGCCTGGACCTCCACCTCGGTCTTCGAGCTGGTGATGGCGGTGCGGTATTCGTCCATCCCGTCCGCGGCGTCCAGCACCCGCGAGGGGACACCGGCCGTCTCGCCTTCGTACTCCCCGGCCTGGCCCGCCAACTCGCGCGCCTGCCGACGGGCCTTGGCCTCGGCGACATCACCGGGCGTGACCTTGATGCGCATCGCCCAGTCCACGGGGAAGGCGAACTCATCCAGGGAAGCGAGGTACTCACTGCCCGGGAAGACGAACCGCTCGGGCATCTCCGACAGCGCCAAGACCGTCTGGTAGGACTCGCCCCACTCGGTGCTCACCTGCAGCCAGCGCCGCCCGAACCGGCCCCGGTGCGCGCCGTCATCGTCGCTGTCCTCGGCGGCGGGGAGGGCGCCCTCGGCCAGGACCACCTGCCCCAGCGCTGCTGCGCCGCGGCCGCGGCCGCGCCCGGCGTGCTGCTCCGGGTCGGGCAGCAGGGGCTCCAGCACTCCGCGCCGCGCGCTGTGCCCGTAGATCCACAGAATCTCGGCCTCGGTAGCGGGCCGCAGCGCCACGGTCGCCGGCCAGGTCGCCGCGAGGTCCTGCGCCTGCCGCAGCCGGCGCACTTCCTCGCGGGCGCTGACCGGTGCGGGCAGCAGGCCCAGTTGCTGGGCCATTTCCACGCGGGCCGCATCGATCGCCATGCCGGCCGCCTGCTTCTTGCTGCCGGCGGGCAGCGGGACGGCCAGCCAGTCCGCGCGGCTGGTCAGCTCCAAGTGCTCCAGCTGGTCCCACACCCGCGTCGCCAGTTGCGCGTAGCGCTCGCAGGAAGCCAGGTCCACGCCGTCGGTCATCTTGCGCACCACGGAGGCCGGGTCGACCTGCGGGCACAGGCTCAGCAGCATCGCCTCGCCGTGCAGCTGCTTGACCAGAGATTCCATGGCGCGCAGTCGGCGTTCCTTGACGGTGCGGGAGGACTGCGCGTGTCCGCTGCCCTCCACCCGCCACAGTGCCCAGCAGGTGCCGTGGCGGGTCCAGATGACGTTTCCGGCGATGTGCCGTACGGGGATTCGCATTACTGCCCCTGCTCGTTCGTGTTCGTCGTTGCGGCCCGTGCCGCGAGCAGCGCGCCGACGCCGGACGCCACCCGCACCACGGGGGCGTCGGCCGCGGGCCGATCGGCGGCCGGCCTGTCGTCCGGGACGGTCGGCGCGGGTGCCGGACGTCCCGGCTTGGCGCGGGAAAGGGCCTCCGCCAGGGGTTCTGCCGAGCGGCCGGGTTCGTTCGGCGGCTGCCAGGTGAGAGTGCAGACGCCCACCAGCGCGCCGCTTCGGCGCTGGCGCACGGGACGGCCGTCCATCCGGCCCGCGCTTCCGCTCGCTGCCAGGCCCAGCACACTGGTGGCAACGGACAGGGGATTGCGGCCATCGACGTGGATCCGCCCCACGACCAGCGCCAGGGCGTACGGCACTCCCACCAGCGGCAGGACATCGACCAGGCCGTGGTGCGCCCACAGCCCGCGGGTGAGGAACAGCAGCGCGAACATGGCGGCTGCGACGATGATCTGCGGGACCGTGTAGGGGCCGCCCCAGATGCGGCCGCCGCCGGGCCAGTGCCCCACCACGAGGGTGTGCTTGCGCGCCTTGGTGAAGCAGCGGCCGATCAGCGGCTCCGGCGAAGCAGCAGTGGTGCTCATCGCCGGCCGCCGTCCAGCGAGTCGATGTGGTCGACGACGCGGACCGCGGCCGGGGCCGCGGTGCCACCGGAGGGGTTCTTGATGTCCTCGCCGATCTTGTCTCGCAGCACGGTCATGTTGACGACGACGGCCAGGACCACCGCACCACCGATGGCCGCGACTCCGGCCTTCAGCACGCTCTTGGTCTGCCCCCACACAAAGGCGATGGAGACGACGTACATCAGCCCCAGCACGCCCACGAGGAAGAAGTTCTTGAGTTGGCTGACGAGGCTGTTGGCGTCGGAGATGGCTCCTGCCATCTGCATGAGCTCGTTCATGAGCCCTGTCCTTCCTGAGAGTTCGAGTTCGTGCCGGGCGTCGCGAGGGCGGGCGCGGCTTCAAGGGAGGCGACCTCCCACCGGCCGTCACGGGCCCGCAGTTCGATCGCGTACGTCATCGGCCGGCTGCTGGTGTGCTTGCCTTCGCCCTCGACGTCGACCAGGAGCCGGCGCTGGACACCGTCGGGCGGCGTCTGGGCTTCGGCACCTTCAGCCGGGCCCTGGCCGTGGTCGGCGAGCTGCGTGAGCGTCACCGCCGTGTACGGAGCCGGCCGCACCGCGTGCAGCGTGGTGCCGGGGGAGAGGTAGCGGTCCAGCTCGCCTCGCCCCGTCAGGTACGCCGCCAGGAAGCCGCGGACCGTCTGCACCGCCGGATCGGAATCCAGCGGCGCGTGCGCTGTGCCGTACGACAGCTCAGGTGCTGCGCTCTTGGAGCCGGTCGGGGCTGCGACCTCGGCAGGCAGCGCCGCGGCCGTCCATCCCGAGGCCCCGCGGCCGCCAGTGGCCCGGAGCGGCACCTGGAAGTACCGGACGCGGCCGCTGTCGGCGTCCTTCGCCGAGCCGGTGATTCGCGCGGCCACGGTCACCGACCAGTAGCCGGCCGAGATCTGCCGTACCTGCACCGCCGACGCCGACTCCGCGTGCTCCGAACCGCCCTGCGCCGACCACGACATCGAACGCGCCGCCGGGTAGAACGCCGCGAGCTCCTCCGCGTCCGCGTCACTGTCGCCGGCCTTCACATAGGCGGCGACGTACACCTCGGCAAAGCCGGCCGGTGCCACCGCATCCGACGACGCCGGCTGCGCCCGCGGCGCCTCGGCCCGCGTGGGTACGGCCGCGGGCTGGGCGGTGGAGGCCAGCGCCAAGCCACCGAGCAGCGGCCCCGTCAGCAGCAGGCCCCAGGCGCTCCAGCGCACCACGGCCGTCCAGTTCGCCATGGCACCCGTCGACATCGACGTGGTGGCCCACCCGGTGTCCGGCTGCGCGGACTCCTCCACCGGCGGCGTCTGCTTTTCCTTACGGCGCCACTTCATGACCGCGGCCCCTTCCGCAGCAGATGCCCCCAGGTACCCATCGGGTCCAGAACCCAGATACGCCGGCCGTCGCGGCGATTGGCCGCCACCTGGTTCATGACTGCCGCCTTCAGGGCCTGGCTCTTGCCGTGGCCCACAGGGCCGAACTTCGTCGGCTTCACGCCGTCACCTCGCCCCGCACGGTCTTGGACCGGGTCAGCTCGGCGATCCGCTCGCGCAGCCGCGCCGGCGGAAGCGCCAGCACCTCCCGCACGAGCACCTGCGCCTCATCGGCGTCCCGCTCCACGTATGACCGCAGCTGCTCGTGGGTGTCGGCTGAGAACGGCTCCGTCACCAACGCGACCGCCAGCTGCGTCGCCCGCCGGCGAATCGCCACCAGCCGCAACTCCTCTGCCTTCAGCTCCACCGCTTCTCCCTCATGTCCCAGCCCCTCGTTCACGACGGCTCCCTCCGCTGCGTTCGGTGCGCGGAATCCCCCCGCACACACAGAGAAGGGAGCTGGATCGGGCCTGATGTGACACCGGCACCCGAAAAAGTTCTGACGGCTTCTCACGCTGCCTCGACCCACTGCGGCGCCGCCTGCCGCAGCCGCGCCACTGCCCGGCTGCGCCGACGACGCAGCGCCACCGGGCTCACCCCCCACACCGAGGCCGTCGCGGCGTCCTGCGGCGCGCCCTCGCGGTAGTGATCGCAGATCCCGGACGCCGCCTCCGTGGTGAGCACCTCGCACTCCAGCGCCCACACCAGGAGCGCCACCATTTCGCCGCGGGCCCCCTCCAGCTCCTCCACCGCACTCACAGCTGCCTGCAGGCCGGCCGCCTCGGCGGCCCGCGCCAGCAGCACCGGCTCGACAGCGTCCTCAGGCTCGACACCACCCGGAAGTGCCGCCGCCCACGTCTCATCCAGATGGTCAGAGGGCGCCAGCTCCCGCTTGAGCTCACGCGAGACGCGGTGCCACAACTCCAGCCGCAGACCTGCCGCGACCTTCCGTGGTCGCCGGGCGATCGGGAAGGTGCGCACCACCTCCCACAGGGAGGCGATCACCACCTGCGCCACGTCCTCGATGTCCTCGCCGCTGCGCACACAGCCGCGCAGCATGCGGCAGGCGTGCGGGAGCATCGCCTGTACCAGCACGCGGGCGGCCAGTTCTCCATCCCGCACGTCGCCGGCACTCACCCGGTACAGCAGGACACCCATCCAGGCGTCGATGAAGCCCGGTTCGTCGCGCTTGGCGCCCTTCCGCAGGAGAGCGCACAGCTCACCCAGATCGGCGGGGGCCTGGTCCTCGTCCAGCACACCGGCGCCGAGCATCCAAGAACGCACGCGGTCTGCGCTGCCGCGGTCGGCGCACAGCCACTCCCACTCGGTGTTCAGACGTGTGACCAACGTCGGCTGTACGGCATCCACGGCAGGCTCCTTTCGGATCGACTGCCGTGAACTCTGCTCAGCACCCCTTACCAAACTGCTTGCCCCAGAAGGGCAAAAGCGCAGCTCAATTGGGGTATCCGGCGGGGTATCCAGTGGGGTATCCGCACCGCCGGGCACGGGTATCCGCCTGCGGGGGCCTTTTGTGGCCGTGCACCTCGCTCTCGGCGCCGTTGCCCGCCATGGCCGGTCCGGTCCCGTGGCCGATGCCGACCGATCGGCCACGGTGACGCCCCAGCAGGGAGCCTCATGGCCGGTGGCCGATAGATCGGCCACCGGCCATGTCCGATCTGGTGTCGTGACCGATGCCGGGCCAGTCGGTCACGCTGGCCGGTCGGAGGAGCGGTGGATCAACGTGGACGTATTTACCATAGTGGTATGCGTCATGTACCATTCGCTCATGGCGAAGACACCGAAGCGACAGCCGAACCCTCAGGCGTTGAGTGAAGCGGACCTGAAAGACGGCACCGTGAAGGCGTTTCTGGAGGCCCAGGAGAAGGTCAAGGCGGCTGAGCGGGCGCTGAGGGAGGCGGAGGCGGAGCGGGATGCCGCGGCTCTCGCCACCAAGGAAGCCGATGTCGCGCGAGGGCTTCCGCAGCGCCTGGCAGACCTGTATGGCGTCACGCGGCACGCGATTGAGGACATGCGCCGCCGCGCCGCGTCCACGGCGTAGCAGCATCTCGAACAACGTCAGACCCCCGGAGGCTGCCCCGGGGGTCTTCTTGTTGCGCGGGTGCTCTCCTGCCTGCGTGCGGTCGCTGGTCGTTTCGGGGCTACAGCGGAGCCTCTCGAATCTCCTGCGGGTGACTTCCTGTCACTTCACCGCGGAGTAGTCCTGGGCCGGTACCACCGTAGGTACCACCGTGGGTACCACGGTGCGTTCCACCGTGTGTTCCACCGTACGTACCACCCTGCGTACCAGGTCGTTTTGGAACTCAGGCGTATTCAGGCAGGTCAGGGCGTAGGGGTATGCGGTCCCCGCTGCTGACACCTCTTCCTCAGGAGGAGGAAGAGGCCGTTTCTCTCCGTTCGGGCCCCGCAGCGCGGTGCGTAGCTCAGTAGGCATTACGTCCGCTCCCGGTATTCCACGGCCTGGTGCCTGCTGCCCTGTGGCGCCCGCCGGTCAGTCGGCCGCCATCGGCGCCGGCGCCGGACGCGCGAGACGTCTTCGTGCTGCTCGTGGTTGTGGCTGACGACGGCACGAATGTGATCCACATCACGTATGTATGACATATCAATTTCTTGTTTTGGTATGTCACGCATACTAGAATGGTGGCATCACCACATGGCCGGCACGGAAGAGGTCAGCGATGAGCTTCGACGAGATTCAGGGCGAACTCCGGGAGATCCGCCTGGAGATGTCGCCGGCTCTTCCCGCTCAGGCGCCCACCTGCCACCTGCCCGTGATGGACTGGGAGGAGCTGGCATACGCGCTGCGTGCGCTGCGCTCCGACCTGGCCGGGGAGGAACTGGAGGACAGCGCCGATGACCTGTTCGGTGACCTGCTCCTGGTGGATGACGCTGCGGACGTCGACATGTGGGCAGGCTGCGATGCCCTCCCGCTGGAGAGCGACGCTGACGCTGCGGTGCGTATCGAGGGAGAGCGCATCCTTCGCATCGCGCTGTGGGAGCAGGAGCGGGAGCAGGAGCAGGAGTCGGCCCGCGCTGCCTACTCCCGTACCGAGTCGCGCGAGACCTACCGGTCGCACTGCGAGGAGCAGTGGAAGCGCGCGGAGGACTGGTGCCGCGGAAACCTGCTGAACCGAAAGGCCGCGGCGAAGGGCATCAACCCGCGCGACCTGTTCAGCGGCCCGGCCACGATCGCGTACGCACGGGCGTCAGAGGACCTGACCCGCTTCTGGTCGGACGTTGAGCCGCGGCTGACGTTCGCGCAGTGGGACGAGATGAAGCGCGGGACCCGTACCGAGGCTGCCGATCGGGCACGGCAGACGGCGCACAACCTGCTGATCGCTGCCTGAGCATCCACCACCAGACACCACTACGAGAAGGGGACTGTCATGCACTACGCCACCACCAAGAGCAACGCGACAGAGCTGCACCGCCAGGACACGGGCAAGGTCAAGGGCTACTGCGGGAAGTTCGCGCCGAACCCGGTCGACCCGGAGACCGCGTCCATGGGGCTGGCGTCCCGGGCCATGCGCACCTGCCGGAAGTGCGACGAGATTGCGGAGGACCGGCGGCGCGCCGAGTTGTCCTTGACCGACGGGCTGTTCGTGACTGAGGTGGCCGCCTCATCCGCTCCGGTCGTGACCGAGGAATCGCTGTTCGGCGCGGAAGAGCTGGCAGACCTGTACGTGACTCCGAAGCGTCGCCAGCCGCGCCCCTCGGCCCCGCCGGAGGAGGGAGGACTGTTCGGCGACGCGGAGCTGGCAGCCGCTCAGGACGACGCGGAGCCGGCGGAGAGGGCGGCCGCGGAGAGTGCGGCGCGGTCCAGCGAGTACACGCCTGCGTCGCTGGCGGAAGCGGACCCGGCGGAGGCGGATGCGCGGGACCGGGCGGCAGACGTCGCGGATCTCGCGGACATGGTGGCTGAAGCGGAGATCCGTGCGCGGGTGCAGGCCGAGATTGATCATGAGGACGCGCGGAAGACCGTGCCGAAGCTGGGATGGTCGCGGCTCATTCACGACGTGCTGCGGGCCGCAGCTACGGGCCGACTGGTGCTCGGTGCCGATGGCGAGCCGCGGATCGTCGGAGCCAATGGTGGGCAGGGCCATAAGACGCGCACGGACCGCCTGCTGATGCTCGTCGGATCCGGGATGCTGAACCGTGCCAGGCGTGGGAACCCGTTGACGCCCACGGCGGATGGTGCACGCGCGCTGTACCTCGCAGACCTGTACCCGGATGGCGTGTACGCCACCGACCGGGAGGCGTACACGGCCCGTCTGAAGGTGGCCCGCAAAACCGGGGTGAGCGGCGAGGAGGCCAAGAATGCTGCCCGCAGGTTGCCGCCGCTTCCCCATGGCATAGAGGAGGAGCGTCGCGTGAAGGCAATGTTCGCGGACATGCGCCGCTCCGTTGAGCGCGTCGAAGAGATCCGTCGCCAAATCGATGAGCGTGCGGAGCAGGCGCGGCGAGAAGAGGCGGACCGTAAGCGGGCCCGGAGCGCATCTAAGGCTCCGGCCCGTGAGGGCGGCCGCCTCCGGCATGTGTTCTGTGGGCCGGATCCGCGGATCGTCGCACAGTGGGAGGCGGAACGGGCCGAGGCGGCTCGGCGACCGGCCGCGGAACCGGCCCGACCCTCATCTGCAGCGTCCACTCCGGCGGCACCGCCAGCCGCGCCTACGCCCGTCCGGTCGCTTCCCGCTGCTCCACCTCGGCCATCCGTCGACACACGCGCTCCAGCTTCTGGTGCAGTACGGCCTGGCCCCTGGCATCGGTCGATCGGTCATCCGCACACCGAGACGTCAGCCACCAGCGCGAGGCCGCCGCGCGAAGTTGATCATGGGTGCCATGGCCGATGGCCGATAGGGAGCACGCAAGCGGTGGCTGAGTCCGTGCCCCATCGGTCATGGCCGGTCCGCTGCATGACCGATGACCGATGGCCGATATACCGGCATCGGCCATCGGTCATGGCCGACGGTGGCCGGTCGGTCATGGCACTGCGGTGTGCAGTCCACGGCGGGGTGACCGATGCGCTGCGCTGTGATGGCCGTGTCCAACGCGCAGCGAATAAGCCCTGCTCACCTGCGGGTATCCGGGTTGGGGTAAGCATTCGGGTATCCGCTGCGCGGCGGGGCGTCCGGGGTATCCGGGGCGCAAGCAAGCCGGGTAACCGCCTTGAGCAGGCAGGTTCGCTGGAACGGCGTGACCGGTCACCCTGGCCGACGCGCATCTGTCCGGCCGCCGGACGCTCCCGACCCGGCAGGCGCATCGGCCACGGTGCGGGGCTGTCGGCCATTCCCGCACCCTGTGGGGCGCGGGCCGCAAGCACCGGCAGCGGCGCCCGTGGCACGTGGAAGCCCGCGACGGCGCCCGGGTGCTGCGTCTCGGCCTCGTCGCCTGGCCCGAGCACGACGATGCCCCGGCCCCAGCTGGAGGTAGTCCGGTGACTCACAACCTGATCAAGCGCCCGGAGCAGCGTTACCAGTGCTCGCGGTGCCGGGCCGCCTTCCTGACGAGGGAGGGCGGCCGGGCCTCCCGGTTCGAGTGCCCCGGCGTGCCGCTGGCGCACGGGATCGAAGGGCGGCGCGAACACGTCATCTATCCCACGTGGTCGAAGGACCGGAGCTGCGCGACATGGGGGTGCCCAGACCCTGACCCTGCGCATCAGTGGCACGGGCCGGATCCGTTCTGCGATGAGCTGTCGTGCGGGCAGTGCATGCACTCTTGCGACTGCGACGTGTGCGAAGGGCGTGTGTGGGCGCCGGGGTTGTTCCGGTTGGTCGACAGCCGGGAGGTGTGAAGCAAGAGGGGTGGCCCCTGGGCCACCCCTCTTGCTTCGTCGTCGCGATGGCCCCAACAAGCGGAAACCCTGGCCGATGTCCGCACTGGGGTGCCCGCGACATACGGCTGGCTGTCGGTGGCGGGTGCGAGGTTGTGGGGATGGACGAGCTGATGCGCGGCCGCGTCTACGGCGCGGACCACGACGATCCTGACCCCGGCCCACAGGCGGGCCACGTCTACCGGGAGCTGGTCGGCGGTCCGCTGGATGGTCTCCTGGTCGATGTGACCGGCTGGACCGAGAGCGAGCTGGATGACGGAGCGGCGTTGATTACCGAGATCGGTGCATACGGGCCGGGCGGGCGGGCCCTGTACGAGCCGCGACCGTCGGACCCGCGCCGCTGGGACTGGGGTGGCGACGTCCCCTGACCAGCTGCACGGCGGGCGCGGGGAGCCCGGGATCGGCAACGTAGGGGTATGCCCAAGCCTCGGCCCCGCATCGTGGTACATCCGCCGGCCCCGACCGGCGGCCGCCGTGTGCATGTCGATGCCGAGAGCCTAGGCATCGCCTACGACGTGGCCGATCTGCTGGAATTCCTGCGCCGGGCCGGACTGGACCCGGACGAAGTCCGGCTCGACGACCCCGCGATCGAATGGCGCGGCGGTGGCCCCGGCGTGTGGAGCATCGCGACGGACTGACGGCTCAGCACCCAACACGGCCGACAGCGCCCCGTACACCAGCGCCCGCCCGCCGCCGAGGGTGACCCAAGCCCCTCCCAACACCAGTATCCGCGCCTCAGCCGCTCGTCGGCTTCTGACGGGCGGCTTCGACCTTGGCGCGACAGGTGGCGCACAGTGGGTTCCCGCCATGGCCGTACCTCTGGCAGCTCTGGTGGCACCGCGCGCATCTTCCGACGTCCTTGGGTGCACAGGCCAGTGGCACAGGGCTCGGTGGGTTCGATGTGGGTGTGGTCATCGTGGAACCTTTCTCTCAACCTCATGACAATCCGGCGGGGTGCGGCGGCATTCCTCAGTCGACCTGGAGCTCACGATCGGGCCGGCACAGGACACACGCCTGGACGCCGGCGGCCAGTGCCTCGAACGCGTCACGGCGGGTGATCTGCCGCATCCTGGCGCTAGGCACGCTGCACTCGCCGTGGTGCACGGCGACCGGCCGCGGATCCGCGCCGATATCCATCTGCAGCGTCCACTCCGGACGTACCGCCGGCCGCGCCGACGCCCGCCGACTGGCCTCCCACTGCTCCACTTCGGCCATCCGATGGTGCACGCGTTCCAGCTCCAGCTGAAGGTACGTCGCAATCGCGTGCAGCCGCGGCAGGTCAGGAGGCAGCGGAGGGATATCGCTCACAAGTTCGATTCTAAGGGTTTGGTGCAGCGGGAGGCATACATCGAGGAGCTGCTGGGTACCTGCCACGCCTCCAGAGCCGCGTAGGCCGCACGTGTGACAAACCGGCACGTCCGGAACTGTCCGGGCGTTCGCTGGGTGTGCCCGAGGTGAAAAGGGAGCGCGTGAGGTGAGCGTCTGGCCGGTAAAGCTGCCAGCACCACAGCGCCTTGCGCTGACCCGAATCCTTGCGAGGAGACATGGAAGAACCGCAGGAGTGGCTCGATCTGTGGCGACGTGCCGCTGAAGCCGATTCCGAAGGTGGCCGGCGGCTGGTCGATGACGTCTGTGCTGGCATCCACCTGGTGACCGATTACGGGCCAGCCGATGACCCCGGGGAAGTGATCGCCGTGGCGATTGCGGGAGCTGAGGCAGCAGAGGCAACCGCTGCTGGCTTGGACCAGGAGTGGGCGCTCTACACCCCACAGCAAGCAGCCGTCGTGGCCTCGGCGCTGTTCGCCCAGATCGATGCGGCCGGAACAGCCTTGGAGAAGCTCGGCGAGTATCTGCACCTCATGGATGCACGGCAGGACGTCGTGATGCCGGAGTTCGACGGCGGCCACGGCGACGATCTGAACCTCAGCAATGCCGAGATGTTCGTTGGGGCCGCCGGCCAGGAATCGCGGGTCGCCGGGATCAATGCCGCAGATGCGGTGCGCATCCTCGCCCAGACCCCGTATCTGGGCGCGCTGCCCACAAACGCTCACGAGACGATCACAGCAGTGGCTGATCTTCTCGGCGACAAAGCAACACTGGAGACTGACCACCACATCCAAGACGAAACAGAGCTCGCGAAAAACTACAGCTCAGGCTTCGGATGCGGGTGCCGCATCACACTGCACGGCAGCACCGGCTCCCCCTGGGAGTTCCACCGCGGGGACTCCTCCTGGAACCTCCTGCGACTCGCTGATATCGACAACGACGGAATCCTGCGCACCTGGACGGAACTGGACACCACGGATGCCTGCGCCCACCCGGGGCACGTGACCGCTCTCATCAGAGAAGCCTTCCTCGGCACGGGCCCGTCGTGCAGCTGACGTGAGGTTTGGCCGTCGCTCGGCCGTGCACTGCCCAAGTCAGCCCGCCCAGCCGATCTCGCGGACCTCAATCGTCCCAGAGTGCGGCATATATTGAATCCAGCACCTGCGCCCGAAAGCCTCCCGAATCTCCTCCCACGCGCCCGGATCACGGACATCGGGCCAGGCACGCGGATCCATCCGCACCGCCTCGATCAGCGCCAGCACCTCCTTGCGGGCCTGGTCGCTTGGCAGCTCAGCCATGACCTCAACCGCCAGTTCCTCCACCACAACGCCGTACCGCATCCCACACCCCCGTGATCGACTGGGCAGCACCGTAGAGGGAACCCGGCGAAGGCACCGGAGCCTGTGGATAACCCCGATCCGAGCACGCCGCGGAACATCACCCGGTGGCGCATCACGCCGTGACGGCCAATGGGTACAAGTACCGGTATGGCGGGTGAACGCATCCGGTGGGCTGCTGTGGTGGACCGGGCACGGGAGATCGTCCTGGGCTACGCGCCGCTCAAGGTCACGCTCCGCCAGGTCATGTACCGGCTGGCCACCGAGGGCGTGCTGCCGCACACGGCGTCGAAGTACCGGCGGCTGTCGGCACAGCTGGCCCAGGCCCGCCGCGAAGGCCGGTTCCCCGACCTGATCGACACCGTCCGCGAGGTCCACGTGCCGCCGACCTGGCCGGACGTGGGCGCGTTCGTCCAGGAGATGCCCGACTGGTTCCGCCTGGACCGCACCGCGGGCCAGGAGCACGCCTTGTACGTCGCCGCGGAGAAAGACACGCTCCGCCAGCAGCTGACCGGCTGGCTCGCCGACTATGGCATCCCAGTCCTGGTGGTCCGCGGCTTCGGCTCCCAGTCCTACGTCGACGTCGTCCGCCATCGCACGGCCCGAGACCCGCGCGAGGCTCACCTTGCCTACATCGGCGATTTCGACTGCTCGGGCGCCGACATCGAGCGCGACTGGGTGGAGCGCACCGGCTGTTGGAGCCGGGTCACCCGGGTGCTGCTCACCTACGACCAGGTGCGCGAGTACGAACTGCCCGCTACCGAGGGCAAGCGCGGCGACCCCCGGTGGCCGGCCTTCGCCGACCGCTACGGCTTCGACCGCCGGCACCCCGTGCAGTGGGAGGTTGAGGCCCTGGAGCCGGACGAGCTGCAGCGCTTGGTCCTCGCCGCCGTCGCCCCGTACGTCGACCGCGCCGTGCTCGCGCAGCAGATCGCCCGCGAGGAAGAACAGCGCCGTGCCCTGGCCGACTTCCTCGGAGGCTGGGGCACGGCGGGTGGGACGTCGGTCTAGCGCTGCACGGGGGCCTGGGCGGCCTGGGCGAAGTGCAGCACGACGGCCTTGGTCCCGGCGGCTACTTCATCGGCCAGGGCGTCGCTGCGCGGGTCGGCCGGGTGGTTCTTCACCCAGAGGATGGACAGCTTGATGATTTGGTCGACGTCGCTGGGGCGCAGCAGGATCGCGTCGCCGGTGTGCAGTGGCTCGGGCCGGCGGTGCTGCCACAGTCGGTAGAAGCGGCCGTCTGCGTCGTTGAAGCCGAGGTGCCGGTCGCCATGCGGGTTGATCAGGTGGGTGGTGAAGGGCAGGTCGTTCGGGCCCGGCTGCCAGGGCTGTTCCGGCTGGCTCACATGTCCTCCGTTGGCTCTCGGCGATCACGACGGACCGAGTCTTTCAGTGCCGCAGCGGGGCGCGCAGAGCCTTCACCCACTCCACCCTGGACGTACCGAACGAGGAGACCCTCGTCCGCCACGCCACCAAGCCGCAGGCGAGCGAGTACGGCGAGGCGCAGATGCGCCGACTGGTACCGCCCCCTCGATCTGCTGCCCGGTGGAGTCGAGACCGACATCGCTGCCGACAGCACCCTGCACGAGACCGTCGACCGCATCCTGCTCGACACCGAACTGGCCCACCAGCCCAGATCCACCGCGGGGAGTCTGCCGGACCTGGGTCACCGCGCTGGGCACAATCTCCGAGCATGACTACACGTACGCCCCGGCGCCCTTGCTCCTGGGAGCCGCATCTGGATCTGGTCCCGCCCTCACGGGCGTGGCTGTCGGAGGTCGCTGCGGCACTTGATGAAGTGGCGGTCAAGACGGGGTTCGAAGGAGGTCCCTGGTGCTCGATGCAGGAGTTGGAAGAGGACGCCGGACGCCGACTGCACATCCACACGGCATGGACTCGCTGCCCCCTCCACGACGGCGGCATCATCCAGACCAAGATCGGACCCGTCCAGGAAGGTGACGGCATGTCGCTATGGGGATCCGGGCTGGTCCGCATCGGTGTCAACAGGCAGAGAGTGGAGCTTTTGGTACGCGGCGTCCCTGCCCAGGGCGTCGCGCTCATGGCCGCCGCGTACATCGACCACGCCGATGCCACCTACCGGGCGTAGACCGCCTTCGGTCTACGCCCGGCCCGGCTACGCCCACTCCAGCCCAAGTTCTGCCATCTGCTGGAGCTTGTCTGCGCTGAGCTTGCCGCGCCTGGATTTGCTGTTCGACAAGAACACCCCCAGCTTCACCGCGTGCTCCTGACCGTCGACCACCACGGTCTCCACATGGGCCCTGGGCACCGTCACAGAGCCCGTACGGGCCTTGTACTGCACCAAGGCCGCAACCCCCCGATCGAAGGCCGCAGAGCCGCCCTCCGCGGCCCTGGCCCGGGCCCGCTCCACGGCGGCCGGCAGCGGCGTGACACCGAGCTCGGCCAGCCGCTTGCGTTGCCCTTCGCCCAGCTGCTGCCACCCCTCCCGCTGCGCGCGGAGCCAGGTGCCGATGTCCTGGCCGCTCACGGTGACGCCGGGCAGGATCTCGGGAAGGGTGGCCCCGTCGTCGAGGACCGCGGCGAGCGCGGCATACCGCTGCTGCCACTGGAGCGGCCACGGCGGATTCCAGTCCCGGTCGATCCGCTCCAGCGCCCGGCGCCGCTCCGCCGCGCGTTCCTCGTCCTTGCCCAACCCGCCCGCCTTGCGGCAGTTGGCCAGCCACTGACCGACCGCCACTCCGTCGAGGGACGCGTCCTTGGGCGCAGCGAGCGTACGGTGCACGGCGAAGTAGCCCCGGGCGGCGGCGAGGTTCTTGTAGAAGCGGGCATCGACGACTGACCAGACCATGCCCAGCTCGTCCAGCAACTGAGCCCGCCATGCCTTCAGCGTCCCCGCACGAAACGCCCGGCGCTGCTCGCTGACCCACGCTCCCAGCGCGTACGTCCCGCCGTTGCCGCCATCACCGTTGCTCTCGGTCGTCCCAAGCGGCACGACGGTGTCCATCGGCACCTGGGCATGCCCCTGCGACGCGACCCATTTGCGCAGGGCGTTGAGCCCGGACAGCCACACCTCGGAGTCCGGCCGCAGCACCCGGGTGCGCAGGAACGCGGCGATGACGTCGGGGTTGCGCGGCAGGGAGAACCGCAGCAACGGCACACCCCCGCGGCCGTCCTCGTCCTCCTGGCCCCCGTCCTCGCCGCCGGCGGCCTCGGCCGCCGCGTCCGTCTCCCGGCCGTCCTGCTCCGCGCCCTCCCCGGCGCCGCCGTCGGAGGCCGGCTGCTCCTCCTCGGACTGCCCGTCCTCGCCCTCGTCGTGCTCGTCCTCCTCGCGTCCGGGATCGAGGGCCACCACCGAGGTGGCCTTGCCACGGGAGCTGGCGGTGCGCAGGACCATGCGCTCGATGAGCCGGGAGTCATGGGCACGCAACCCCTGCAACACCGCTACAAGGGGCCGGTAGGAAGCGGAGGCCATCATGTCCTCAGGGTCCTCCCCGGCCTGCAGGAAGACCGGCACGACCAGCCGTGCGACCTTCCCCTCACCGGGGGCCTGCCGCAGCCCCCGGCCGGTGATCTGCACGATCTGCACCGGCGAACTGCGCGTGTCCGCGAACACCACGCCGTCGACACCGCGCCTGCCGCGGATGTCGACCCCTTCACCCAGCACCTGGCACGACGCCAGGATGCCCAGGTCGGTCACCCAGCCGTCGGCGTCCAGCCCGTTCGCGTACCGGTCGAGCACCACCCGCCGGTGGGCTGCCGAATGCTCCCCGCACAGCCACTCGGCCCCCACCCGCTTCGGGTAGACCGCAGGATCCGTCTCGTGCAGCTCCGCGGCCGTCTCCGGCAGCGCCCGCGCGAACGCCATCGCCTCGAGCGTGCGCCAGTGGAACGTCATCAGATTCCGGACCCCGGTGGCATCCGCGTGCTTGAGCAACGCCGCCTGCAGAGCGGCAAGCCGCCGGCCCCGCACCTCCTCCGCAACGGCGCCCTCGCCCGGGGCCTCGGGGTCGCGGATCTCCAGCACATCCACCTCGAACGACGCGAGGATGCCCCGCTCCACAGCCTCCATCAGCCCGAGTTCGTACAAGACGGGCCCATAGAACTCGACGTCGTCCATCGACGCCACCAACCGCCCGCCCAACGCCTCTGACCGGCCTTCAGAGCCGCTCTCCGCGCCCTCCCCACCGGATGCCTCGCCGGATGCCGCAGCGGGCGCCCACAGGCGGGGCGTGGCGGTCATGTACAGCCGCCGCGCCGCCGAAATCCGCTCCTGATCGTGAACAGCCGCCCACGCCTTACCCATCGCCCCGCTCGTCCGGTGCGCCTCATCCACCACCAGCAGGTCGAACGGACTCATCCGCTGGCCGTACGAACCGCGCAGCGCCTGCTCCAGCACCCCCGGAGCCCCCGCACGCTCCTCGTCGGCCACACCCTCGCCGTCGCCGTCCTGGTCGTCCTCCAGACCCTGAGACACCAGGCTCGCGTAAGTCGCGAACACCACCATCGGCCCCTGACGCGCCCACAGCGCCAACTGCGTCGGATTCGTCGTGCACCGCACATCCAACGCCTCCAGCAGCGGATCCGCCCCCAACGAACACACCGCCACCGCAGGACCCTTGTGCCCCACCGCACGCCACGCCTGAACCGTCTGCGTCAGCAGATCCAGCGTCGGCACCAACACCCCCACCAGCCCCCGGGGCACCATCCGCAGTGCCGCCGTCGCCGCCGAGATCGTCTTGCCCGTACCGGTCGCCGACACCACCTGCCCACGCAACCCCCGGGCAGACAACACCCCATCCAGAGGCCCCGAAAGCCCCCGGACAACCGCATCAACAAACTCCACCTGATGCGGGAAAAGCGGAATCTCACCCATCTTGTTTCCCATCCCCTGCCCCTCCATTTCCGCCCTGAAGGAAAATCAACGCAACAATAAACCGCTCGAAAGACACCGTGGATTCCCCCCCTGCATCAAGGGACATTCCGGAGCTGACCAAAACACCGGACGGCCGGGAGTGAGATTCGGTGTTTTCCCTCCGGTACTGGAGGGAAAATGTTGTGCAGGGAAACCCAGGGGTCTGCCGACCCTGGGGTGGTGCCTTCGTTTCACAAATTCTACCCCTGCATCACGTAGTGATGCAGGGGGGTGGAAGGAAGCGGACCCGGGGGGCGAACTCTGGTAGGGTGCGACTCGCAAGACACTGGAATCAGGTGGCCTGGACGTTGAGTGATGACCGGCCAGAACCCGATGGCCCATCGACTGCCCGCTACCGCCCCGTCAGAAGCAGACATCCCCTCACCACTCCCATAGGCCGCCTGCTTGAAGTCGCATCAGGAACCTCCCCTGTGCTCGCCGGACCGACCACACCCCGAGACCAGCTCGGGCGGTAAATTCCGGAGGAATTTACGAAACAATTCCGGAGGAATTGTTTAAACCCCGGAGGGGTTTATCGTCTTTACGATCCGTAGGATCGTGCGTCGTTCCTCCGG
>NZ_CP109397.1:5225000-7096799 GCF_045040405.1 Streptomyces sp. NBC_01525 | reverse complement strand
GTTCGCCGGTGCAGATCGTGCAGATCACCGGCCGGGGGCTGCGGCAGGCCCCCGGTGAGGGGAAGGTCGCACGGCTGGTCGTGCCGGTCTTCCTGCAGGCCGGGGAGGACCCTGAGGACATGATGGCCTCCGCTTCCTACCGGCCCCTTGTAGCGGTGTTGCAGGGGTTGCGTGCCCATGACTCCCGGCTCATCGAGCGCATGGTCCTGCGCACCGCCAGCTCCCGTGGCAAGGCCACCTCGGTGGTGGCCCTCGATCCCGGACGCGAGGAGGACGAGCACGACGAGGGCGAGGACGGGCAGTCCGAGGAGGAGCAGCCGGCCTCCGACGGCGGCGCCGGGGAGGGCGCGGAGCAGGACGGCCGGGAGACGGACGCGGCGGCCGAGGCCGCCGGCGGCGAGGACGGGGGCCAGGAGGACGAGGACGGCCGCGGGGGTGTGCCGTTGCTGCGGTTCTCCCTGCCGCGCAACCCCGACGTCATCGCCGCGTTCCTGCGCACCCGGGTGCTGCGGCCGGACTCCGAGGTGTGGCTGTCCGGGCTCAACGCCCTGCGCAAATGGGTCGCGTCGCAGGGGCATGCCCAGGTGCCGATGGACACCGTCGTGCCGCTTGGGACGACCGAGAGCAACGGTGATGGCGGCAACGGCGGGACGTACGCGCTGGGAGCGTGGGTCAGCGAGCAGCGCCGGGCGTTTCGTGCGGGGACGCTGAAGGCATGGCGGGCTCAGTTGCTGGACGAGCTGGGCATGGTCTGGTCAGTCGTCGATGCCCGCTTCTACAAGAACCTCGCCGCCGCCCGGGGCTACTTCGCCGTGCACCGTACGCTCGCTGCGCCCAAGGACGCGTCCCTCGACGGAGTGGCGGTCGGTCAGTGGCTGGCCAACTGCCGCAAGGCGGGCGGGTTGGGCAAGGACGAGGAACGCGCGGCGGAGCGGCGCCGGGCGCTGGAGCGGATCGACCGGGACTGGAATCCGCCGTGGCCGCTCCAGTGGCAGCAGCGGTATGCCGCGCTCGCCGCGGTCCTCGACGACGGGGCCACCCTTCCCGAGATCCTGCCCGGCGTCACCGTGAGCGGCCAGGACATCGGCACCTGGCTCCGCGCGCAGCGGGAGGGGTGGCAGCAGCTGGGCGAAGGGCAACGCAAGCGGCTGGCCGAGCTCGGTGTCACGCCGCTGCCGGCCGCCGTGGAGCGGGCCCGGGCCAGGGCCGCGGAGGGCGGCTCTGCGGCCTTCGATCGGGGGGTTGCGGCCTTGGTGCAGTACAAGGCCCGTACGGGCTCTGTGACGGTGCCCAGGGCCCATGTGGAGACCGTGGTGGTCGACGGTCAGGAGCACGCGGTGAAGCTGGGGGTGTTCTTGTCGAACAGCAAGAGCCGCCGCGCGAAACTGCATGCGGACCGGCTCGCCGCGCTCGCCGCCCTCGCACTGGAATGGGCCGGACCACCACCGAGCTCACCCGGCAGCACGGAGGCGGCCGGCGACGTGCCCGGCCCGCCCGCGCCGTCAGACGCTCGGGTGCCGTCAGACGCTCGGGTGCCGGCGGCCGACGGAAACGGCGCCGGGGCAGAGGAAGAGCACAGGGCCCGGGCGGCGCGGAGCGGCAGGCGGGCGCAGCGCCTGCGTGAGCTCATGCGCAAGCACACCAAGACGGAACTGCTGCGCATGGCCTACGCGCGCGGTCTGGTGCCCTACAACTCCCCCGAGAGGTGGCGCAAGGACGAGATCGCCTCGACCCTCGTGGACCTCGAAGCCCGCGCCCAGCAGGACGAGAACCCTGCGCCGCCGGCCGAAGACCGCGCCCTCGGCACCACCTGACCCGTGGCTGCACCGGCCCGGGGAGGTTGCCCCGGGGCCGGGCGGCGCGTCCGCCCGGCCCCGGGGGGGTGATCGCAGTGGCCATTCCGGCGCCCCGAGGCCTGGCAGCTGGCAGCGCCGGCTCCGGCAGGCCGAGCGGGGCAGGTGAACGACCCAAGCAGTACCTCGTAGATCAGCGCGGGCGGGTGCGGGTTTACGGTGACGGTGAAGGGCCCGGAGTCAATTGGAGTGACTCCGGGCCCTTCGTTCGTGTGGTCAGGCGGCCCAGCCGACGGAGGAGACGTGGGTGTAGGCGTCCCAGTCGGTGCCGAGGCCGCTGCTGATGATCTCGTCCCAGATCGCGTCGAGTTCGTCGGTGTTGCCGTCGATCCAGGCGTCGACGGCGCGGTCCCACACGCCGCCGCGGACGTTGATGGAGCGGGTTTGAAGGTCGCGCTGGTGGCGGCGTTCGACCTGGGACTGGTCGACGGGGTCGATCTCGATGCGGGTGCCGCGGCCGCGGTTGTTGAGCCGGCGCTTGAGGTCGGGGACGGTGTTGCGGCGGCGCAGCTGCCAGTAGGCGGCGTCCAGGCGGGCGAGGTTGGCTTTGCTGGGGGTCTGTTCCTCGGCGAGCCAGGCGATCAGGGTGCGGGGGCGGACGTGGATGCCGGCGCGGTCCATGGCCTCGTAGCCGGCGTCGGAGGCGGTCAGGTAGCGCAGGCGGGCGGCCAGGCCGCGTGCGGTGCCGACGGGTGACTCGATGCCGGTGACCATGCGGTCGAGGCCCTCGGCCAGGGCGACCCAGCCGGGCAGGCCGCGGGCCCGGTAGGCGCCCAGGTCCCGCCAGCGGCCCGCTTCGGTGCCGGCCATCAGCGGGTCACCTTGCCGAGGGTGTACTCGCCGGAGGCCTTGGCGTCACCGTGCTTGATCTTCATCTGGGCCACGCCGCGGCCTTCGGCGAAGACCTGGCGCCAGTCGCCGGTGACGTGCAGCTCGTCGGTGCCCATCATGGCGACGACGTCGAGGCCGGCCTGGTGGGCTTTGTAGGCCTTGGCCCACAGGTTGGCGTAGGCCTGGCTGTGGATGTTGTGCATCCAGTCCGGGCGGATGACGTCGCGGTTGTGGATCGACTCGCCCATGGTGGAAACGAACTTCGAATACATCGCTTTGACGTACTCGGTGGTGACCGTGTCGTCTTCCTCGATCGCTTTTTCCCGCGCGGCGGTGAGAATCTTGCGGAGCGCGTCGAGGAAATTCTCTGTCGCGCCGGACGTCCACGATTCGTGGATTTCTGGCGCGCTGGTAAGGCCGTATTTCGGTCCGGCCAGGCGCGATAGCAGCCTGAGAGTGGCGTCGGTGACCCACAGTGCCCCGTCGGTGTCGCGGTCGCCGAGGGGGTTGGGCAGATGCGGGTGGCGCCATGGGGCGGGGGTGATCAGGTGGACTCCGGAGCGCTTGGGGTCCACGCCGTCGGCGCCGGTGGTGTGCTCCAACTTGCCGATCGGCAGCCAGCACTTGAGGGCGGAGAGGTAGGCCGCGTTGGCGTCGAGGGCGGTGACCTGGACGCTGCCGGGCAGCTTGAGGGAGAAGTCGGGGTGGTGGAAGGCGGGGCGGGCCTCCCAGATCTGGTCCGGCTCACGCTTCGAGGGCTTCTTGAGAATGTCCGGCAGCGCCGGATAGGGCAAGGGCCTGCGACACCAGGTGTTCCTCACCGACACCCCGTACTCCGGCGGCGGCTCCGCACAGTTCCTGGAGGCCCGCCACCGCGGGCATGCCACGGCCGAGGACCATATCCGCTGCGGCAAGACCACCGGCTTCGGCCGCTTCCCCTTCCGCGACTTCACCATCAACGCCGTCTGGCTCGAACTCAGCCTCGCGGCGGTCGATCTGCTGGCTTGGATGCGTGTCCTGCTGCTGGACGGCGAACTCGCGGCTGCCGAGCCGAAGAAGCTCCGGCTACCGGCTGCTGCGCGTCGCCGCCTGCCTCACCCGCGGCGGCCGACGCCTGCGCTTGCGGATCTCGGCGACCTGGCCCTGGAGACACGAACTGGCCACGGCCTTCCACCGCCTCGCCGCTCTGCCCCGCCCCGCCCCGCCCCGCCCCGCCAGCTGACCGGCAAACCCCTGCCCGCCACGAACCGAAGGACTCCGGAGAACCCGACCACCGCGCCGGGACTCCGCCATGCCCGAGCACCGAAACCGCATCGGCCACCCGATAGTGGACCCCTCAGCGACGCCGCTTCAGCCCAACCGAAACGGCGAGGCTAACGATTCGCCCTTTCAGGTCAGGTTGACCGTCGACGGCGGGCGGATAACGCACCGCGCCGCCGGTCCTCAGCCCGACCTCAGCGACCCAGCGGGCCCACCACGTCCTCGGCGACCCGCAGCAACTCCCCGCTTCGCACGAGGTGGGTGATGTGCTCCATGTCGGCGTGGAAGACCCGGTCCTCGTAGACGGTCGGAACGGTCTCCCGGATCCTGGCCCGCAGCGCCTCCGCGGCCGGCGAGGGTGCGAGCGGCGCGAGCAGGTCGAGCGCCTGCACGGCGCACATCACCTCGATCGCTACGACGTAGCCGAGCTTGCGCGCCGCCCGGTAGGCCTTCAGCGCCGCCAGATAGGCGTTGCTGACCGTGTCCTCCTGATTGGCCGAGGTGGTGACGTTGTCCGCGGATGCGGGCATCGCCATGCCGCGCAGTTCCATGGTCAGCGCGGCGGCCGTGTACTGCGCGATCATGTAGCCGCTGTTCAGCCCCGGCCGGGGAGTAAGGAACGCGGGCAGTTCGCTGAAGTTGCTGTTCACCATGCGGTCGGTGCGGCGCTCGGACACCTTGGCCAGCACCGTTATCGCGTTCACCATGGAGTCGGCCTGGATGCCGACGTACGTGCTGTCGCAGTTCGCCCCCATCAGCGCTACCCCGTCCTCGCCCTCGGGGTGGATGACCGGGTTGTCGCCCACCGAGTGCAGCTCCTCGACGATGACCTCCCGGGCCTGCGCGAGCGTCCGCTTCGCACCGCCGTGCATCTGCGGAACGGCGCGCAAGGCCAGGCCGTCCTGGAGCCGATGGTCGAGGAATTCGGCGCTGAGCGCGCTGGATTCGGTCAGCCGCCGCAGGCTCTCAGCGACCGCGGCCTGCTCGGGGTGCCGCTTCCTCTCGTGCAACCGGGCGTCGTAGGCGCGAACGGTGCCCTTGAGTGCCTGCACCGACAGGCTCGCGGCGATGTCGGCGGTGGCCGCCGCGACGCCGGCGTCATGGGCGGCCAGAACGGCGATCGCGGTGACCGAGTGTGTCCCGTTGGTGACCGAAAGACCCTCCTTGCAGCCAAGCCGGGTCGGTTCCTCCCCGATCCGGGTCAACGCCTCGGCCCCGGGCAGCAGTTCGTCGCCATACCAGGCCCGGCCCTCTCCCAGCAGCACAAGAGCCATATGCGCCTCTGGGGCCAGGTAGCCGACGGAACCCTCACTGGGTACGTGCGGCGTGACCCGGGCGTTGAGCATCCGCCGGATCAGCTCCAGGGTCTCAAGCCGGATGCCGGAATAGCCTTCGCCGAGGCCGACCAGCTCCATCAGCCCGATGGCGCGGACGATCTCAGTGGGTAGGGGTTCACCAACCGACACGGCGTGCGAGCGCACAATATTGCGCTGCAGTTGCTCGGCATCCGCCGGGGCAATCACCTCCGTGACGTTGTCGCCGAATCCGGTGGTCACCCCATATACCAAGCGGTTCTCGGCCAGGAAGCGCTCCACGAGCGCGCGGGACTTGCGCACTCGGTCGACATACGTCGCATCGAACTCGACGCGGGCGCCGTGCCGGGCGACCGCGACGAACTGCTCAATGGTGATCGGCTCCTCACCCAAGGTGACATTGGTGATCTTGTGGGCGGCCATGGGGGTCCTCTCAGATCGGCCAGCAGTCGGTGATGGGACCCGTCAGCGGGTAGCCCGTGCTGTCGGCGCCGGTCCCGATGGCACCGTGGGAGCGCTCGGCATTGACGGCGCGACAGCCAGGGCGCGACCGTCCGCAGCGGGCTCCGCCAGGTGGACGGCCACGGACATCTCCTCGCGCTTGACATACATCCATTCACTAGCCAGGCTGAATGAATCACTTTATTTAAAGCTTGGCAAGGGCCACATCGCAGCGAACACTGGGCCCTGCTGGGATCAGGCCGGCGGCTCCCGCCGGATGCAAGCGGCCACGACGGTGGAGCAGACTTTCGCGATCATGAACCGGTACCGGCTTCTGCACCGCGACTACGAGGCACTGCCGACCCGGTCCCGGTCAATGACCCACTGGGCCATAGTCAACTCCATGAGTAACCGGCTGACCGCCAGCCCGAACAAAGTCGGGCAATACCTCCGCCCGAAACCGCCCGCGGCAGCCTGAATCAGTATCGAACACCCTCTCTGCACGCGACGGCGAACCCCCGGCTCATCCGTGCACGCGACTACGGACATTCACAGTCACCACAGCCTGCGCCGGTGTGAGGGTCGGGGGCCGCGGTCCGCCGCGGTGTCCCCGGTGGCCCGGTCACCCTCAGAGTTCTGCCAGCGCCGGCAGCAGATCCTCCGCGACGGTGATCTCCTGCGTCAGCGGGTGATCCTCCTTGATCATCGGCAGGGTCCGCTGTGCCAGCCGCAGCGCGTCCCGCACGGGTGCCCCGGGCAGCTGTGCCCCGCTCATGGTCAGGGCGCGTACGGCTCCGAGCAGCTCGCAGGCCAGGACTGTGCGGTACGACGCGATCGCGGCCGTCGTGGCGTGAGCCGCCTGGGTGGAGAAGCTGGCGTGGTCCTCCAAGCCTCGGGAGATGACGGCCGTGCCGAGTGTCACAGGGGCCGCCGCGTGCCGCATCTGACTGAGGGCGTCGTGGGCCAGGTACTCCAGGATCATGATGCCGGAGCTGCCCGCCGGGCCGTCCGCGAGAAACGGCGGGAGGCCGCTCAGGTCGGGTTCGACCAGGTCGCTCAGGCGCGCCGTGGAGAGTTCCGCAACGTGGTGGACCGCAGCCCGCAGGTGGTCCAGGTCGAGGGCGAGGTGGGAGGTGGCGAAGTGGCCGTGGTGGTAGACGTCGCCCGTCTCCACGTCGATGAAGGGGTTCTCCGCCGCCGCATTGATGTCGACGGTCAGCGCCGTCTCCAGGGCGTCGGCCGCCTCCAGCGCCGGTCCCTGGACTTGCGGGAAGGCACGCAGTCCAAACGGGTCCTGGAGGCGCCGGCCGGGCTCCGGCTCCGTGTCCGCCCACAGCAGCCTGCGCATCTCCGAGGCGCAGTGCACGGAACCGGGATGCGGGCGCTGCGCGTGGACCCGCGCTGCGAAGGCCTCGGGTGATCCGCCCAGCGCGCAGAACGACAGCGCCGCGACGGTGTGGCTGGCGCGCAGCAGAGTCCGCAGGTCGCTCCAGGCGAGTACCGACCGCGCCAGGGTGGCCGCGTTGCTGGAGATGAAGGCGAGCGCGTCACCGGGGCTGACCGGGACCGGTGCGATCCCGCCCGTGCCCCAGGGCCGCTCTCCCGCGAAGGTCAGCGCGATCTCCGCGAGCTGGCCCAGGTCCCCGGTGCCTATGGAACCTCGGGTGTGTGTGACCGGTATCGCGCCGACGCGCAGGGCCGTGGCGAGGGCCGTCAGCAGGCGTGGGTGGACGCCGCTCCCCGCCGCGGCGAGCTGGTTGAGGCGGATGACCAGTGTCGCCCGTACGAGATCCTCGTCCGAAGGCTCGCCCGTGGTGCCCGCGTGGCTGCGCAGCAGGCGCAGGCCGTGCTGGTCGGCGCCGTGCGGGTCGACGACCTCGTGCCTGTTCGCCCCGACTCCGGTGGTGCGGCCATAGACAGCCCGCTTCGTCTCGCTGTCACGCGCTACCTCGTAGGCGTGACCCGCCTGCTCCAGTGCCTTGCCGTCCAGCTCCAGGGAGGCCCTGCGCCGGGCCACGCGGACCACGTCGTCGCACCTCAGTCGGGAGCCGTCAATGCGGAGACTGTTACTGTCGATCGCTGCTCACCCCTTGACACGTTTTCATTCATCAATGAACCTACATGAAACTTGTTATTCACGGCGTTGGCAAGGGTGCGGAGCGGGCGAGGTGTCCACTGCCTGCCGGCCCGGACATACCGCACGTGGGCGGGCGTCGAGAAAGACAACTTCCACGCGGATAGGACCTTAGTGGGACGATGCCTGAAAATAAGCTAGCTCCGATTCCGGTATCAGAGCCGGGACTCGTCCCTTTCGACGACGCCCCCCTCAATAGATTTCACGTCAAGATCACCGCACTCACCTTCGGAGCCAACTTCTCCGACGGCTATCAACTGGGTATCATCGGTATCGCGTTGACACTCATCAGGCCGCAGATGGGATTTGGTTCCGCCTGGGAGGGCCTGCTCGGGGCCTCGGCGCTCATCGGGATCTTCCTCGGCAGCATCACGCTCGGTTGGCTGGCCGACCGTATGGGGCGTCAGCAGCTCTACATGCTGAACTTCGTCCTGATCACCCTGGCGTCGATCGCGCAGTTCTGGGTCGGCGGGCCGATGGAACTATTCGTTCTGCGGCTCCTCATCGGCATCGGCATCGGCGCCGACTACGCCATAGGCCCGACGCTCGTGGCCGAATTCTGCCCCCGGCGGCACCGTGGTTTTCTGCTGGCCTCGCTCACCGCCATGTGGACGATCGGCTACGTCTGCTCCTTCTTCTTCGGCAGCTACCTCATCGACCAGGGCGGCAACGCTTGGCGGTGGCTGCTGGCGAGCAGCGCCCTTCCCGCCCTCGTGGTCCTGCTGATGCGAATCGGCACCCCGGAATCGCCTCGCTGGCTGATCAGCAAGGGGCGGGTCGAAGAGGCCCGCGCCGTCGTGGAGAAGTACATCGGCCGGCACGTGGACTTCGCCTCCATCGCGGCCGAGCCCGGCACGGACAAAGCTCCCTCAGCCTCGTACCGGGGCCTGTTCAGCGCGGAGCAATGGCGCAAGACGGCCTTCGGCATCCTCTATTACAACTGCCAAGTCATCCCGTACTTCGCCATTTACACATTCCTGCCGATCATCATGGCCAGCTTCGGTCTGAAGGAGGGATTCCTCGGCGACGGACTGCTGAACGTATTCCTTCTGCTCGGCAGCATCGCCGGTCTCTGGTTCGTCTCGCGATTCTCGCGTCGCGGATTCGTTATCGGATCCTTTGTGGTGATGGCCGTCGCGCTGGGCCCCATGGGTATCTGGCCCGGTGCTCCGAAGCTTCTGCTCTTCGTTCTCTTCCTGGCCTTCACCTTTATGATGTCGGCCTCGTCCAATCTCGATCAGGTCTATCCCCCCGAGCTTTTCCCGACCGCTCTTCGCAGTTCCGGTGTCGGTCTGCTCAACGGCCTCAGCCGGGTCGGTTCCGCTGCGGGCACCTTCCTGCTGCCGATGAGCATCGATCATCTCGGGTTCTCGCCGTCCATGACAGTCCTCAGCGTGTTCCTGGTCCTCGGCGCGGTGGTCTCCTTCGCCTGGGCGCCCGAGACCTCCGGGGCGACCCTGGACTGAGGGCGTCACGGCCCGGCGCTCGGAGGACTGACCGCGCCACGGCCGGCGGGGCAGCGAACGGGCGGCGCCACGGCCCGGGGGCGGGGCATGCGCAGCGTACGCGGGGCAGCACTGTCAACGCTGCCGGCCCCGCGTCCGCGGGCAGCTCCGCGTCGAGCTCGGCGACGACCTCGCGGACGAGGGTCTCGGCGTCGTGGGCGTCGAAGGTCGGAGTGGTGCGGACGTCGACATTGAGTTCGCACCGGTCTGTGATGACGGAGAAGCCCGGCCGCCGTGGAAGGACGTGACCGACAGCTTCGGCGGCAGCGGGAACGCCGAGGCCCCGTCAATGCCGGGCAGGTCGGCGGCAACACCAGCTCGGCGTGGGCGGAAGCCGTCTACGGGGTTCCGTCGGCCCCGGAGTATGACCATGCCATCGGCCGGTCCCGGGGCGGACTGACCACAAAGATCCACCTTGCTGCCGACGACCGCTGCCGGCCTCTGGCGTTCGTCTGACCGCAGGCCAGGCCGGCGACGCACCTGCCTTCACCGATGTCATGGCCCGCCTGCGGGTTCCCCGCCACCGAGGACGGCCACGCACCAGACCGGACGTGGTCCTGGCGGACAAGGCGTACTCTTCCCGCGCGATCCGCGAGCACCTGCGCAAGCGCGGCATCCGGGCAGTGATCCCCGTCCCCGCTGACCAGCGCGGACACCGGCTGCGACGGGGCAGCCAGGGCGGCCGGCCACCGACCTTCGACCGGGAGGCATACAGGCAGCGCAACACCGTCGAGCGGTGCACCAACCGCCTGAAGCAGTGGCGAGGCATCGCCACCCGCTACGAGAAGACCGCCACCATCTACCTGGCCGGACTCCACATCGCAGGCATCTTCCTCTGGTCCGCCCGATGATCCAAACGAGACCACCTAGTCGTCGAGCCAGCCACGGATCACCGCGCTGAATCTGATCATGCGGCGGCAGCCCGGTGGCAGTCACTCTCCTGGACGGCTCCGACAGCCCTCACCTCCCCGCATTCAGGGTGCCGATGCTCCGGGTCGCCCCTGGCTTCCTTCGAGATCCCCCGGACCGTGGACGCGGCGGCGTTCACGCCCGGCGTGGGACATCTACGATGCACCCTCCCATAGCCCAACTGGGGTTGCCCTTCGCCGTGCACAGGTGTCTCCAACGTCGCCGTGCGATCGGCGGCGTCCACAACTTCACCGAGTTCGCCCGGGAAGCGGGCATCAGCTCCGAACAGCTTGCCCGATCGGCGGTCTCATGGCCCGGCGCGTGGCGAACGGCCATGGCCATGAGACCGCTGATCGAGGCTGGTCGAGCTGCTCGGCCGGTTACGGAACGCTAGATGACGACGAACGCGGCCCAGACCGTGACGGGGGCGAGCGCGCACATACTGGCGCCCCAGCGCAGCAGGCCGCGGTAGGTCGGGGTCCGGACACTCTCCGGTGTGTTGGCGACTACGAGAGCGCCGTTGGTGGAGAACGGACTCGCGTCGACCACGGTGGCCGCGGCCGCCAGGGCGATGACCAGACCAGTGGTGGTGATGGCGCCCGAGGCCAGGAACGGTGCGGCGAGTGGCATCAAGGCTCCCAGGATCCCCGTCGTGGAGGCGAAGGCCGACACGATCCCGCCGACATAGCAGATCAGCAATGCGGCGAACAGCGGGGCGCCGATCGCCGCGATCCTCGTTCCCAGCGAGTCGACGATGCCCAGGCTCTGCAGCAGGGCGATGTAGGTGACGATCCCGCACACGAGGAGCACGACCGGCCAGGCGATCTCCTTGGTGGCGAGCTGCGCCGTGCGCCGGAACACCACGGCCAGGGCCGCTGCCAGGGTGAGGGCGAAGAGGCCGGTGTCCAGGGCGAAGACGGTGGTGCCGACAACCAGCAGCAGCATCGCGCCGAGGGTCACGGCCTGTTCTGCCCCCAGGGCCGGGGCGGGAGTGTCGGCTGCTTCGTCCTTGGCCACCTCGGTGACAGTGGGGCGACGGCGGCCGAAGACGAACCAGGTGATGACGGCGGCGCAGAGATTGACGGCAAAGGTGCCCGCGAACAGCGCGGCGCCGCCCACCCGCAGATGACTGGCTTCGAGGGAGGAGTTCACGATGCCGCCCAGGATCGAGGTGGGGGCGAAACTACCCGCGGCCGCTCCGTTGACCACCATCAGCCCGACGTACAGCGGGTTGAGGTGATGGCGCACGGCGAAGGTGATGCCGATCGGCACGACAATGGCGACGGCTGCCGGAGAGGCGGCACCGGTGGCACACAGACCGGCCGCGAGGAGCAACAGCGTCCAGGGCACCACGGCGGTGCGATGGCCGGCGATGCGGACCGCGGCGTGGACGAGCCAGTCCACCGTCCCGTTCACACGGGCGATGCCGAACAGGAAGGTCACGGCGAACAGCACGATGAACATGTCTGCCGGGAACCCTGCCAGAACCTCCTTGGCGGGAATGCCGAGGCATCCGGTGCCGAACACGAAGGCGGCGACAAGCGCAAGGATTCCCATGTTGAGCCCCCTCAGGCTGGCCAGCGCGAAGACTGCGACCAGGATGAGTACACCGATCAGTTCTGCGGACATGACACGCCTCTGTCCTGGAGGTGCGATGCACGCTGGTCGAACCGGGCGAGCACGGAGTCGGTGTGCTCCCCCAGAGGCGGGAAGGCCCTGAGGCGGCGGTTCGTCTCCCCTGGGCAGTGACCGCCGGGACAAGTCCGCGCGACGTGCCGACCGGGCTGCCCAAGGATGCCCAGTGGCCCCGTTCCCCCAGCGGGGTGCGCATGCCGGAGCAGGTGTACATGCCGACGCAGACGTCGGCGATGGACGGGCCCGCCTTCGACAGGGTGTCCAGGATGCCCGTGCCGGATACCGGTCCGGCCGCGCTCTGTACGAGGAGGGCGTACGCCTTGTGGTCGCGGTATGCGCCACTGCCGCCGTACCCGGATATGGCACGCGTGATCGGGCGTGGGTGGCTGGGCGCCAGGACGGGCCCGGGTGTCCAGCCGGAGCCGTCCATGACCGAGCTACCGAAGGAGCCCCAGGAGGCCTGGCGCTGGTGTTTGGTGAGGCGGACACGGGCGACTGCGGGATCGGTGGCGCTGCTCCGCGCTGGGTGTTTGTTGATCGTCACGAGGATCTCGGTTTCGGTACGGGAGATACGACGGGTGGCGAGCCGGCCCTGCCATCGAGGGCAGACCGGCGGTGATGGGGGGAGGGGAATACGCCGAGCCCGTGCTGCGTGCGGGCGAATGCCGCGAGAGGCGCAGGGGCTGCTCGACACCGCGTGGACCGCATTGCGGACCAATTGACTTCAATGTGGTCCGGAAACTGACGAGGTGACTCGACTCACGTCAAGGGTCAGGCAGGAATTGCACCAGGCCCCACTTGATCGGCGACCAATCGATCGGCATTTCCCTGAGACATCGAAGACCCTGAACACATTCCAGGCACATCGGGCGCCAATCCTGTGCGCAACCCTTGACCCGCCACGCCGCGCCCCATCACTTTCGGTCCACTGTGCGGATCGCTGGACCTCAATGCAGCCCAAGGGAAGGATTGAGAATGCCGAAGGCACCGATCACCGATACCGCCATGATCGGCCCGTCCCACGCGCCGGCAGGCCCACCGGCCACGGGCGTCATCTCGGCTCGCGTTCCCCATCGCCGAACCGCAGTCGGCTCCTCGCCAGTTGCTCCCGACCCACGCCAACGGCGTTCGAGCGGGAGGTGTTCCTCCGCCGGTGCGCGGCCGGCCGCGCACCGGCTGACCCGGCTGGACACCGCCGGGCCCCCGCCGGGGAGGTCCGGACCCTCGACCGGGTCCACGACTGCCCGCAGACCCGGTCGCAGGGACTCGGCATCTGTCACCCCGACGTCCTGGACGTTCGGTACGCCCCACGAAGCGACCGCGCCCGCATCGCGGCGCGGAAAGGCATCCGCTGGGCCGAACGCCCCGATACCCGGACCCCACCGTGGCGAGGGGCCAGGGTCATGCTGCGACTACAGCGGGCGGGGCCCCTGCCCCGAGCGGGCAAGCCAGCGGCCGACGTGGCGTGCCACCTCAATCGGGCGGCCGAAGCAGGCCGTCAGCCGCTCGCTCGTGAGCACGTCGATGGCCGGTCCCGTCGCCTGCACCCGGCCCTCCTCCCGCAGCAGCAGCGCATGCCCGATACCCGGGGAGAGCTCCTCCAGGTGGTGGGTGACCGTGACTGTCGCCAGGTGAGGCCGACCGGTGGCCAGCCGGTGCATGGCGTCGATCAGTTCCTCGCGCGAGGGGAGGTCGAGAGCGTTGAACGGCTCGTCGAGCAGGAGCAGCGACGGATCCGGCATCAAGGCGCGAGCGATGAGGACCCGGGCCCGCTGGCCTCCCGAGCACACGCGGTACGGCCGGTCCGCGAGCTCCTTGCAGTCGAGTTCGGCCAGCAGTTCGTGCGCCCGCTCGCGGGCCTGTGCGTCGTACTCGCCCCACAGCGGCTGGACGGTCCCGGTCGCGCCGGTGAGGACGATGGTGTGGGCGGTGGCGTCCTGCGGCACCTTCTGGGCGCTGGACACCAGGCCGATGTGCGCACGCAGTTCGCGCACGTCCACACGGCCGAGGACGTGGCCGAGGACGTGGCCGAGGACGTCCACTGTTCCGGACGTGGGGTGCGTGGTCGCGCCGATCAGGCGCAGTACGGTCGTCTTCCCGGCACCGTTGGCACCCAGGAGGGCCCAGTACTCTCCGGAGCGCACGGCCCAGTCGATACCGTCCAGGATCACCTGCCCCGTGGTGGAGCGTCGGACGCTCGCCCCCGCGAGGGCCGCGACGATCTGCCCGGCGGTGCTCGCCCCGGCTCCTCCCTCCCCTGCTGGGCCACCCCTTCCGGGTCGTGGCGTCACGACAGATCTTTCCTGCGGGGGGTGCGCTGGTCGCCTGCGGGCTCTGGCGATCCGGGGAGGTCCGGCACGATCACCGGTGGTGCCCCATGGGTGGCCTCGGTGTCCTGGGGCGGGGCTTGCGGCGGCGGAAATTTTCCTCACTCGGACCGCATCATGGACCATTGGCCCTTATCATGGCCCACGGGCTTTCTGAGATTACAAGCCCGCAAATGCGATGGTCAAGGAGTGGGTCATGTCGATGCAGAGCGTGAAGAACGCCCTTAGGGTCCTCGAGGCGGTGGCCGAGCACCAGCCGGCTGGACTGAGTGACCTCACGCAGCGGCTGGGGCTGCCCAAGACCACCGTCCAGCGGTGTCTGACCACGTTGCACGAGGCAGAGTGGATCAAGCCTGCCGGTCAGGAGCAGAGGCGCTGGGCCATCACGGGCCGGGCGTTCTCCGTCGGCAGCCAGGCCGCCAACGACCAGGACCTGCGGTCGGTGGCGCTGCCTCTCCTCGGCGAACTGCAGGTGGCGACGAGCGAGACCGTTCACCTCATGGTGCCCGACGGCAACACGGTCGTGCTGGTCGAACGACTCGACAGCTCCCACCAGCTGCGTACGTTCTACTCACTCGGCACCCGCATGCCACTGCACACATGCTCCAACGGAAAGGCGGTACTTGCCGCGCTCCCGGCCGAGGACGTCGCAGAGTACCTCGCCTCGAATCTGGTCAAGGTCACCGATCAGACGGTCACCGACCCCGACCTCCTGTCCGCCCAGCTGGGGATGATCCGGAAGATCGGCTACGCGGTGAACGAGGAGGAGCAGCAAGAAGGCATCGTCTCGATCGGCGCTGCGATCTGCCCGCCCGGCTCGGGTCCGGTCGCTTCGCTCTCGGTCTCCGCACCCAACATCCGCATGCCCCGCAAGCGCTACGCCGAGGTCGGGAACCTGGTGTGCGAGACCGCCCGGCGCATAGCCCGCCAGCTCCCCTCCTCCAATGGCGTCCACTGACGCGGACCCAGTCGCGCGGCGACCGGCCCCGGAGACACGACGGCTGCCAATAGGGTCCGGTAGACATGGTCCAGAAGCCGCGCGCGAAGGGGTACCACCCAGCAATGGCCTGTCCCTTCCCCCTGGGAGGGACAGGCCATTGCTGCGCTCAGGGAGGGGACAGCATCACTTGGCTGACCCGATCTGCGGCGAGTGGAGCCGGTGATCGTCCAGCCGGTGTTGCGGTTGAGCGGATGGGAGTGGCCGCCCCACTGGATACGAACGCCTCGGCGGCCGTGGACGCGTCCACCGGCATCGGGGCGATGGGTTCGACGCCGCCGGCCTGGAAGAGGCTGGCGGCGAAGGCCGCCGGTGCAGTGTGCGCGGCAGCCGGACCGAGCGCGGCGAGGAAGACCCGGGGCCGGGCTCCGGTAGCCGCCAGATACCCGTCCGATCGCGCGCGCAATGCCTCGTACGCCTCATCGCGGCGGACCCGGGGCAGGCCCTGGCCGTTTTCCACGGGCGCCGGCTCCCGTTCCACGGGCTTCTCGGCCAGGTTCGGGAACTCGCTGACACCTGTGATGATTTCGTGCCGCCGGGCCAGGTTCTCACTCCGGATCTCCCAGGTGGCGGCGAGCCGGGCGCGGACCAGGCCCGAGCGCAATGCGGCCTGCTGACCGCCCGCCCGCTCCAGTTCCTGGAAGAACGCCCAAGCTGCATAGGCGAGGTCGTCCGTCAGTCGCTCCACATACCAGGAGCCGCCTGCCGGGTCGATCACCTTCGACAGATGCGACTCCTCCAGCAGCACCGACTGGGTATTACGCGCGATGCGGCGGGCGAAGGAGTCCGGCAGACCCAGCTGATGGTCGAAGGGCAACACCGTCACGGAATCGGCACCGCCGACGCCCGCGGCGAGACAGGCCACGGTCGAACGCAGCATGTTCGCCCAAGGGTCCCGCCGGGTCATCATCACCGGGGAGGTCACTGCGTGCTGGAGCTGTGCCCCGGCATCGCCGGCCGCCCCGCATGACTCGACGACTCGGGACCACAGGCGGCGTGCGGCGCGGAGTTTGGCGATGGTCAGGAACTTGTCGGCGGTGGCCGCGTAACGGAACTCCAGCTGAGTGCAGGCCGCCTCGACGCTCAGCCCGGCCTCCGTCAGGCGGCGCAGATACGCGACGCCGGTCGCCAGTGAACAGCCAAGCTCCCGGGCAGCCGAGGCCCCGGCCGAGTGGAACGCAAGCACGTCCACGGTCAGGGCCTGCAGAAATGGGTAGTCGTGGTAGCACAGCCGAGCCAGTTCGACGGCCTCCTCCATGCCGGATACCTCGTCGCCGGTGCAGGCAGACAGTCCCAGCGGGTCCGCTCCGAGATTGCCGCACGCTGCCTCTCGGGGCACCCCGCGCTCCTCGTACAACCGCAGCAATTCGCGTGCCGCCGCCTCGAATTCGTCGCCCGGGTCAAGGGCGACCGGCGCCAGTTCGAGGTGGACGCCGGTCAGGGCATCACCCAGGGCCGACACCGGCACACCGGCCGGGCCGCCAACAGCCAGCCAGCCAGCCAGCCACAGCGAAGTGACACCGTTCTCCAGATCTGCGAGCACGGCCTCGTTCGTGTGCTCCGGCTCCGGCCTGGCATGGCGCTGGCGCACGTCCCAGCCGTCGGCCCCGCTGCCCTCGGGCCTCCCGCCGCGGACATAGGGCGCGAAGCCCGGATATCCGGTGTCCAGGGCGGTGTCCCGCGGCGTGTACAGAGGGCGGACTATGAGCCCGTCCTCAAGCGTGATGGACAGCGCTTCCTCAGCCGCCGCACCCGAAACGTCCTTGCCCGACGTGCGCAGTACGCCTTCCACCATGCGCAGCCAATGCTCATGGCTCGCACCCGGGGCAGTCCGGACTCTCCCGATCGCAGGGACGGTGTCATGTCATGTGTCTTTCGTTCGTCCTGCCGGCAACCGCGGCTCGACAGGGATCGGCTGAGACTCCGCGTTCGCGGGTGGATCCGGGGTTTTGGATGACGCCTTGCGCGCGCCGGCGGAGCAGCGCTCCGTCCGCCTGCGCCGCAGTGCCGACGTCAGTCCTCTTGCTCCCGCAGCCATGCGCGAACGGTGCTGTTGTGCTCTCCCAGCCGTGGTGGTGGGGCGTGTCGGAGGCGGCCGCCGTCGTCGAAGCGGACGGCGGGCCCGGGGAGTTCGATGGTGCCGAGCGATGCGTGGTCCACCTCGATCACGAGTCCCTGCGACCGGGTCTGCGGGCAGTCGTAGACCTGGTCGAGGGTCCGGACCTCCCCGGCGGGGATCCCCGCGGAGTCCAGCCGGGCCAGCCAGTGCGCGGCCGGCCGCTGCAGCAACGTCTTCTCTATGTCCCCGACGAGGTCGTCGCGGTGGGCCACACGCTCGGCGTTGCTGGTATACCGAGGGTCTGCTGTGTCCAGCCCGACGATTTCGGCGAACGTGGCCCACTGAGCCTCGTTCGCGACTGCCACCTGGATCGCTCCGCCTTCGCAGCGGAACAGTCCGTAGGGGGCTATGGCCACGTGGTGGTTGCCGGTCGGCCGGCCCACCTCGCCGGCCACCGTGTACCGGGTTCCCTGGAAGGCGTGCACCCCCACGATCGAGGCGAGCAGGGAGGTGCGCACGACCTTGCCTCGCCCGGTGCGCTCACGCTCGTACAGGGCCGAGAGCACGCCGTACGCGCCGTTCATCCCGGCCAGTACGTCGGCGATCGGCACCCCGAGTCGGGTCGGGCTGTCCGCGTCGGGGCCGGTCAGGCTCATCAGCCCGGCCTCGCCCTGAGCGATCTGGTCGTAGCCGGGCCGTCCGCCCTGGGGGCCGTCGTGGCCGAAGCCGCTGATCGAGAGGATCACCAGTCGGGGGTTGATCTCATGGAGCCGTTCGACGGTGAAGCCGAGTCGCTCCATGACCCCGGGCCTGAAGTTCTCGACGAGGACGTCGCCGTGCCGTACCAGCTGGGTCAGCAGGTCCATGCCGTCCGGCGACTTCAGATTGACGGTGACAGATTCCTTATTGCGGTTGCAGGACAGGAAGTACGTCGACTCCGGCGAGACTTCCGGGCCCACGAACGGCGGGCCCCATCCCCGGGACTCGTCGCCCCGTCCCGGCGCCTCGACCTTGATGACCCGTGCGCCCATGTCGCCGAGCATCATCGTCGCCTGGGGCCCGGCCAGGGCGCGTGAGAGATCGACGACGACGATGTTCTCCAGCGGGCCTGCGGTGCTCTGTGCCATGCGTCAGCGCCCCAAGTCGACGGAGACGGGGGTGCGCTGCGGGTACCTGTCCGGCCTCCCCTGGAACGGGAAATCCTCGTCGATCACGATGCCCGGGAGGATTTGCGTGGCGGTGGGAGCAGCCGACGGAGCGGCAGGGGACGCGGCGGCCTGGCCGACCGCGAAGGTGCCGCGGGCCAGTCGCTCGCCCAGGGCGCTCGACACCGGTTCGGCGCCATCCGGAGGTGGGCAGGTGCGATCGGACATGCTGAATTCTCCTTGTGTCGTGCAGAGGTTGAGCCTCGGTGTGACGCGGTGAATGAGCGTGGGGAAGGTGATCAGCCCGGCCGGTGAATCAGCCCGGGTCCGGGGAGACAAGGCGAGCACTACGAGGAGCGGTACGACGGCCACGATCAAGCCGTCGTAGGCCTGCGGTCGGCGGGCGGAACACATCCCGGCCGACACCTGGTGATTCCGGTCAACGGTGCTTTCGTCATCGACACCCCGAAGTGGTCCACTCTACGGTCCACTGATCCGTAGAGTGGTCCGGAGGCTATAGGCGCGCAGCGCAGCAGGTCAAGGGGGTGCGTTGTGGCGCGACGGGAGAGCGCGAAGAACGCCTCTGCAGCCTTGGGGCCGCGGCAGAGCGCCACTCGGTCAAGGCGTCAAGCAGTCAAAGACGCGGACCCTCGAGCGGCAGCCCCCTCCCTGACCGGGCGAACCGCAGGTGGCG
Source organism: Streptomyces sp. NBC_01525 (assembly GCF_045040405.1). Lineage (NCBI taxonomy): Bacteria > Bacillati > Actinomycetota > Actinomycetes > Kitasatosporales > Streptomycetaceae > Streptomyces > Streptomyces sp. NBC_01525. Next base: position 7,077,696 of record NZ_CP109397.1, on the reverse strand, counting down.
ACAGGCGGGAACCGCGCACCCCATGACGCTCAACGACGACGCAGTGACGCCATCGAGGGCGGCGGCCTAGCACAATTCCGAGGCAACCGTTGACGCGAGCGGGGCCACCTCGCTAGGGTCCGCGGACCACAATGAAGTCAAGCGGTCCGCAATGCGGTCCAGGTTTATCGAGTGGCCCTTGTGGCGCCTCCCACCATCGCCCCACCGGCAGTCGCCCCGCATGCGGCAAGGGCTCACCAACTCTCTCCCCCCCCACTGCCTACCTGCGACGGAACGCAAGCACCGCCCCCTCCCCCGTCGCCACCTCCCGAGCCGAATCGAGGCCCCATGGCGATCAAAAAGCAAACGGCACCAGCGGCCAGACCTGCACGCATCCGCCTCACCGGCCCCCAGCGTCACGCCTTCTGGGGCTCCTTCGGCGGCTGGGCCATGGACGGCTTCAGCTGGACCATCCCCGGGCTTGTCCTGGCCCCCACGCTGACCGCCCTGCTCCCCGCCGCCGGCATCACCCCGACCCCGGAGAACATCGGCTGGTACGGGCAGATCAGCGCCGCGATCTTCCTTCTCGGCTGGGGCTGCGCTTTCATCTGGGGCCCCATCGCCGACCGGTTCGGCCGCAAGCCCGCCATGATGGCCTCCATCCTCATGTACGGCGTCTTCACCGCCCTGGCCGGCTTCGCCACCAACATGTGGGAATGGAACATATGCCGCTTCCTGGCTGCCATCGGCGTCGGCGGCGAATGGGCCATGGCCGGCACTCTGCTGGCCGAAGTCATGCCGGAGCGCGTCAGGGCACGGCTCGGCGGCGCGATGCACTCGGCCGGATACTTCGGCGTGCTCACGGTCTCGGCCGTGTACCTCCTCTTCGGTCCGGCGCTTGGCTGGCGGGGCATGTTCTTCATCGGCGGCATCCCCGCCCTGGCCATCTTCCTCATGCGCCGCACCACCCCCGAACCCGAGCGCTGGCAGGCAGACGCGTCGAGCCGGAAGGCCCGCTCCTTCTGGCAGCCCGTCGCCGAGGTGCTCTCACCGCCCTACCGCGCACGCACCATCGGCAATCTGCTGCTGCTCATGGTGTGCGTCATCGGTCTGTGGGCCGGCGCCACCTACGTGCCCACCGCCATGACCACGCTGGCGACCGAAGCCGGCTACAGCCACGACACCACGGTGCATCTGGCCAGCCTCTCGTCGATGACCGTCGCCGTGTGCACCATCGTGGGCTGCTTCGCCGTACCCCGGCTCGCCGACCGCATCGGACGGCGCGGCGCGCTCGCCTCCCTCTACGGCCTCATGATCGTCGGCACTGTTGGTGCTTACGGCATCGCCTACCCGATGCACTCCATCGGCCTGACCTTCACCTTCCTGCCGGTACTCGGTCTCGGCGGCGCCAGCTTCGCCGTCTTCACCATCTGGCTCCCCGAGCAGTACCCCACCCGGATGCGCGCCACCGCTTTCGCCCTCGCCACCACCCTCTCCCGCTGGTTCGCCGCCGCCGGCACCTTCCTCATCGGCTACGGCATCCACGCCACCGGTTCCCTCACCATCCCGCTCACCCTCACCGCCGTGGTCTTCGTCATCGGCATCGGCCTGGTACGCCTCGCCCCCGAAACCCGCGGCAATACGCTCCCCACCTGAGCCCAATGGCGTCGGGCGGCCTCGGGCGAGACCGCCCGGCTCACAGCGCTTGAGCGGCACAGGGGCAGCATGCGGGAAGTGCAGCAAGTGCCCTGTGGAGACGGGGCGACGACGTGCGCGGCCCATGCAACCCCAGACAGACATATTGATCAGAAACTCATTGGGTTCACTCGTCGAGGACGTATCGAACGTGCGGGGCTTTGAAGCAGCCGGTAACGATATGGGGCTGACGCTGCCGGCGGTGGAAGAACCTGCGAGTTTCAGTAGCAGGTTCGGCCCGATTCCTGGCCCGCTGAGCGTGGAGCAGGCTGCGTTTGAGGTCGGCGTTGACCAGCTCGTCCAGGTTCCGCTCGGGTGAGTACAAGGGCAGGAAATGCAGCTCGATCTCGTCCTGGCGATCGGCGAGCCAGGCCCGGACGGCTTTCGAGCGGTGGGCCGAGCGCCGGTCCACAATCACGTGGACCTTGTGGCCAAAATGCCCGACGAGCCGGGCAAGGAAATGGCACATGACCTTCGCGTCGAACGACTCGGTGAAGACCATGAAGCACATACGGCCGCAGATACTGATCGCAGACATCGCGTTTACGGAAAACCAGCTCCCGGTACGACGGACGACCGGCGCCCGCCCCTGCCCACCCCAGGCGCGGCCGCTGACCTGGCCCGAGCAGATGCCGACCAGGCCGGCGAAAAGGACTCCACCATTCCCTGCCTTCCCCCCGGCCCAGATAGCCGACCAGGTCTCCTCACGCCAGAGGCGGACCGCTTCCCGATCCCACTCGACGGCCCGTTTGTCTGGACGCTGGAAGGTCAGGCCCCAGCCTGTGAGGTACTCGCCCACGCCAAGCTCGGTGAAGCGGACTCGGCACAGCTTGAAAATCAGCTCGCCTATCTGCCCACGACCCCACAGCTGACCGGAAAGCCCCAGGCCGCAAGGGATGTAATCGAACACCGCCTGCCGGACAGCGACCTGCTCAACCTCAGACAGAACCTGATGTTCCCCCGCGCGACGACCTCGGGCGCCAGACAGCAACGCGCCCCCTCCACCGACCCGCCACTTGACCCACCAGTTGCCCACCACCCTGGCCGACACCTTGAACACAGCGGCGACCTCTACACGGCCCCGGCCCTCCACCAGCACAGACACCACAAGCAACCACACAGCCCCCTGCACATCCGGCGACCAGGTCCGTACATCCCCCACCAAACCACTCACACACCGTCAACAACCCCCAACCCAAAGCACTTCGGATCAATAGAGCCCCAGGTGTGAGCGGCACTCAACCTGAACACATCAACTTGACAGGGAAGCCCGACGCGACGTGCAGGTGCGCCATCACCACGACACCTCCCCACACCCAGACAACGGATTTAAGCCATGACGGCGTGATTCCACCGCACCCTTTATCCGGTAAAATGTTCGAATGAGAGAGTGTGCCCCTCGACGGCCCTCGCGCCCGTTCTCCCTCGTGACGATGCCGTCTGCGGCTCGGTCCAAGAGACCCTCCCGCATGCCGTTTCGCCCGTTTACCGCATAACGCCTCCGCCGTGGGGGTCGCTGTATCCGTGTGACCCCCCGTAGCCTCACCCAGCTCCGGCGCGCGACCCGGACGACCGCCACCAGGGCGAAGGCGCGCAGCGGCGCCGAGGCGGCAGACCGCCTGGCTGCCGCCCGGGCGACTCCTGCGAAGCGGCGCGCCGGTCGGCCACGCGGGCCCGAGCGCGTCCCGTTGTCTGTGCGCCTGCTGGTGGAGACCGACGTCCGGCTCACGCTCGCGTGCGCGCAGACCGGGCAGACGCCTCAGTACCTCGTCGAGGACGCCCTGCAGCTCCTCTTCAAGGAGCTCGGTGTGCCGCGGCCCTCCGCATCGGCGCCGGGAGTCGGGTGATGGCCCGCGGCAGCTTCGGGACCCCGATGACCGTGCACCGACTGCCCACGCGCCCGCCGGACCTCCGCCGCAAGGGCACCTGCCCGAGGTGCTTCGCCATGCAGGGCGAGCAGTGCCGCGACCGGCCCGGCACCCCACCGCCTAACGGCGTTCACGGTGAGCGGCTACGTGCGAACGATGTCGATCCCGCAAAGCTCCCGCCCTACCGGGGACGACGCGGTCGCGGGCGCCGTCGACGCCCCGGCGCTCGCTGAGAGGTCACCCGCTCGCCCCTCGGGAGGAGGCCACGGCTCAGCGGCGGGGTCTGCGGCGTCGACGTCGCCAAGGCTGAGGTGGGCTTCGGCGAGCCGGGACAGGTAGATGGCGTGGCCGCGGGGGAAGGCATCTGCGTTGTATGCCTCCTGGGCATCAGAGGCTTCCAGGAAGTGAGCGAGGGCCCGCTTGGGGTTGCCGAGGTTGAGGGCGGAGCTGCCGAGGAGTTGGTGCGCTTCGCCGAGGTTGTACCAGTAGACGCAGGGAAGATCGTCCTCGATGGGCCCGGCGTACTCGTAGGCGTCCAGGGCGGCGTTGGCGGACCGGTCGGCGGCACGGGTGTCGCCGGCGTGCGCGTGGGCGCGGCAGGCGCGGGCGTGGAGCATGGAGGTCATGCGGGCTGAGCCGGCCCTCGGGGCCTGGGAGAGGGCGGCCTCGGTGAGGTCGACGGCACCGCGGGGGTTGCCGGTCGAGTAGTGCTGGATGGCCCAGAACGAGAGGGTGTTCGCTGCGATCACGGGGTCGTCGGCGCTGGCGGCTGCGAACTCATCGGCCAGATAAGGGACTTGCAAGCCGAGTGGACCGAAGAGGCCATCCAGCGGATCACCACCGAGAACACCACCCTCAAACAAAGGGTCCGCCAGCTCACCACCGATAACCGCACCCTCGACGAGCGACTCAAGGCCGCCCGCTCCAACCTGCGCTTCCAGGACCGCCGCATGGCCGACCTCGAAGCACGGATCGCCGAACCTGGATCAACAACCTGACCCTGCCAGGCTGGGGACCCGCGGTTGTCAGTGCTGCGGGTCATACTCGTGCTGCGGTGCCGCCCAGGCACCGCAGCACGAGGGGAGCGACATGGCTGAGGTGTTGGTTTTCCACCACGGGCACGGACTGACCGCTGGCGTCCGCGAGTTCGCCGAGCAGCTGCGACGGGCCGGACACACCGTCCATGCCCCGGACCTGTTCGAGGGGCACGTATTCGACAGCCTCGAGGAGGGCATCGACTACGCCGAGAGGGTCGGGTTCGGCACGGTCATCGCGCGCGGAACCGCCGTCGCCGAGGGGCTGCCTGCGGAGCTCGTCTACCTCGGGTTCTCGCTTGGCGTCCTGCCGGCGCAGAAGCTGGCCCAGACCCGCCCGGGCACGAAGGGCGCGTTGTTGCTCGAGGCATGCGTCCCGGTCTCGGAGTTCGGCGGTGCCTGGCCCCAGGACGTCCCAGTCCAGGTCCACGGCATGGACGCAGACCCGCTCTTCTCCGGTGAGGGCGATGTGGACGCGGCCCGCGCGCTCGTCGAGACGGCGGCGGATGCTGAGCTGTTCCTCTACTCCGGCGACAGGCACCTGTTCACCGACAGCAGCCTGCCGTCGCACGACGAGCACGCTGCAACGCAGGCCACCCACCGGGTGCTCGGCTTCCTCGACCACATCAAATAGCCAACCGAAGCGGGATCAACAACCTGAGCCTGTCCCCCTGCCCGCCCCTCGAGACCACCAGGACGAGCGACAGCAACGGCCTCAACTCGCCGTCGCGGACGTGTAGTCTACGAATCGTCGCAGTTCAGAGCCGGTACGCGAGCTCCTGCGGTCGGTAAATGTGTGTACCACGTGCGGCCCCACGACGGGCTGGTCGATCCCCGGGTGCCGGGGCTGCGGTTGTCGCCGTCGATGATGTTCGAGCACGGTGTCGCCCGTGCCGGATACATCGAGGTCCCCCGCGACCCGGCGCTCGGATTCGAGTTCCTCAAGACGCAGTGGAGGCCGCTGCACCACTACGGTGTCGAGATCCGCAAGTGCCGCTACAGGACACAGAAGTGCTGCGCCAACCAGGGACACATGCCTACTCAGTTCCGGCCACCCGGACACCGTCCTTGTCATGGAGGCAACACAGGCACGGAAAGCTCTACCGCATCAACATGCGGCGGCGCCGCGCACGGTTACGAACGGCGGCGTATTGAGGATCTTCCTTTTCAGGTCGCGGGGGGTGGCGAGGTGGACGCCCGTACCAGGAGGTCGGCGTTGTGAAGCCACTCAGTGGGGGGTTCCACGGTGGCGGCGAGGATCTCGATCAGCAGCTCGACGGCGCCGCTGCCGTACTGCCGTGGTCGCAGGTCGATCGTGGTGATCGGCGGATCGCACAGCTCCAGGCTCGGGCTGCCTACGCAGGATGCGAGGAGGATGTCGTCGCCCACGTGGCGTCCTATGGAGCGCAGGGTGCCGAGGGCGCGGAGGGCGGTGCCGTCGGGTGCGCACACCACGGCGTCGATGGAGGGTTCCTGCTGGATAAGGTCGCGGACGGCGCGGTCCACCTCTTCCGGCGTGGCGTCGGTGGCGACCGTGCGCACCTGGGGAGCGACCCCTCGGTGCCAGCACCAGCGGTGGTACGCGTCGAGAACGAGTGCGGCCCAGTCGGCTTGGAAGTCCGCATTCTGGGCGATGAGACCGGGAAGTGAGGCTCCGGCCGAGGTCAGGTGATCGAGCAATCGGGCCACCATCGCGGCGTGGTCCGCATTGAGCACCCCTGCGGCGGCCGGGCCGGCGCCGCGGTTTTTACCGACGGTGACCACCGGGAGGTCTGCGGCGAGGAGCTTGGCGGTGATCGGGTCGTTGGTCAGAGGGTCGACGATGACGAGGCCATCGACACGCAGTTGTGGCAGCCGGTCGGCGAGGGGGCCGGGTGCGAGCAGGGTGAGGTCGAGGTGGGATTCGCGAGCCCGCTCGGCAGCGCCGAAGGCGAACTCCATGTAGAAGCTCATGCCCAGCACCCGGCGCGGCATGTACAGGCCGAGGGCGCCCACCTTGCTTCGGCGCAGGTGGCGGGCAGCGGTGTTCGGCGTGTAGCCGATCTCTGCCGCGACCGCCATGATGCGAGCTCTGGTGGCCTCCGACACCCGCCCCCCACCGGAGAGCGCATCCGACGCGGTCGTCTTGGAAACGCCAGCGCGCCGGGCAACATCGATGATGGTCACGGATCGGCTCGACACGGCCGTGAGTCTAGGCACGGCAGGAAACGCAGCCACACCTGGGGCATCCCTGTCCGACGCAGAGTTAAGCGATTTCCCCGTATTGCTCACATTTACCCTTCTTCTTAAGCAACCGAACCCCTTGCCGGAACCTTCCGGCAGCCCTAGATTACCGATGCCGGAACGTTCCGGCTCAGTCTGTCCCCATGCGCAGCGCCTAGCCAGCGCGCGTGGCACGAAGGGCTCCCCCAGTGAGTGAGAACCCCCAGCGCGGCAGTCGCACGCTGCCGCCTTCCCGAAAGCGGGCGCTGTTCGCCGTCCTGCTGGTCATCGATGCGGTGGTCACACTGTTCCCGCCGCTGTACTGGAGTGCAGGAGCCGACCGCAGTGCGGCCGACACGCTGCTGTACTTCATCGGCGGCAGCGGCTTCGTCCTCGCCAGCATCCTGGTCCTGTACGCCATCGACGCCCGCCATGGCACGCACGGGGAGGTCCGGTCGTGAACATGCTCATCGGCTACGGCTCCATCGCCCTCTTCTTCCTCGTCGTCATCGCGGTGCTGGAGAAAACCCGGCGCGCCGATGCGGGCTTCGCCGACTACGCGGTCGCCGGACGCTCCTTCGGCTCCTGGTTCCAGACCATGTCCTTTCTCAACACCTGGTTGCCGGGCGCCGTCTTCATCTCCTTCGCCGGCCTGACGGCCGAAGCGGGAGTCATCGGCTTCTACTGGCTGCCCTACTCCCTGCTCGCGGTCGTCCTGATGTTCTTCATGGCCCAGCGGGTGCACGACTGGGGACGGCAATGGGACCTGAGCACCCAGGCCGACCTGCTCGGCCTGCGCTACGGCTCCACCGCGGTCCGCGTGGTCGCCGCCGTGATCGGCGCGGTCTCGTCGTTCCCATGGGTCGTGCTGGGCATGCAGTCACTCGGACTGGTCTTCTCCTACCTTTCCTTCGGCCGGGTATCCCCCGACGTCGCCATCCTGATCAGCATCGGCGTGCTGGCGGTCCGCCAGATCTGGACCGTGCGCATGGGCATGCGCGGGGTCGTTATCAGCGACATGGTGCAGAGCATCGTGGCCTACGTCCTCGGCCTGTGCATCATCGTCGGCCTGCTCGTCTGGCTGGTCACCAACGGCCACGGGCTGAACCAGGTGCCGGACTCCCACTTCACCATCCCCGGACCGGACAGCGCGGTCGGCCCCCTGTATCTGATGTCGCTCGTACTCACCGGCACGATGGGCGGCTGGTGCTGGCCCGACATCTTCGTCCGGCTGTTCACCGCCCGCAGCACCGCCGTCATCAAGAAATCCGCGGTCCAGGCAGCGCCCATCCTGTTCGTCTTCGCCACCGCGCTGACACTGATGGCGATCCTCGCCGCCTCGCTCCCCTCCATAGCCGACGCGCCCGGCAGCGTCTGGTTCATCACCGCCGGCATCGGCGGCACTGTGCTGGTCGCCCTGGCCGGCCTCGTCGTCCTCGCCGCCACCATGGGCAACGTCGACGCCAACCTCCAGGCCACCGGAATCCAGCTGACCCACGACGTACTGCCACGTCGCACACGCACCGCGGACGGCCGCGAAACCCACGCCGCCAAGCTCACCGTGCTCGCTCTCACCGCCGTGGCCGCGATCACGGCCACGGCCACGATCAAGACCAGTAGCGGCCTGGCCAGCCTGGCGATCCTGTCCTACCAGGGCATCTGCCAGCTCGCCCCCACCCTGCTGCTCGGCATCTTCTGGCGCCGGGGCAACGCGGTCGGCGCGGTAGGCGGCATGGTGAGCGGAATCGTGACCTCCGCCGTCCTGCAGCTCGCGTACCCGACGTCCGTGCCCTGGCTGGGCGGGCTGACCTCGGGTGTCGCCGGACTGATCGTCAACACCGCCGTCTACGTGGCTGCCGCGGTGTTCATCCGGAGTACCGCAGAGGAGGACGCACGCGTCGCCTCGCTCTTCACCGGGCTGCACGGCGCGAGCGCCGAACCGCCGACTGCGGCCTCATTCGCCGGGCGCCCAGCGGACGGACTACCCCACTGATCCCCGGTTGTCGGCTAGGTGATCCCGTCGCCTTCATACGGGACGCCCGCGGCAGACGGCACGAATGATTCCCCTCTGGGGTGGCGGGCGACGTCGGTCGCCCGCCACCCGCACGCCCGTCGGGCCTCCCGCCCGGCAGAAAGCTGATCGACACCATGCACCACTACGGTTCGAACACCCCTCTCAGCGCTCGCTCGGTCCGGGAGGAGTCATGCGGCTGACCCCGACAGAGCGCGACCGACTTCTGCTGTTCGGCGCCGCGGAGCTGGCGCGGGCACGGCGGGCGCGCGGACTGCGGCTGAACGTGCCGGAGGCGACCGCGCTGATCGCGGACACCGTCTGCGAGGCGGCCCGGGACGGGAAGCGGCTGACGGAGGCGATCGAGGCAGCGCGCGGCGTGCTCGGCCCCGACGACGTGCTGCCCGGTGCGGCGGACGTGGTCACCGAGGTGCACGTGGAGGCGGTCTTCGACGACGGTTCCCGGCTCGCAGTGGTCTCCGACCCCATCCGCGGCGGCTCACTAGGCGATGGCGCCCCCGGCGCGGTCATCCCCGGACCGGCCGACGCCGAGCCCGAGCCGACGGTGCGCCTGACCGTGACGAACACCGCAGCGGTGCCCGTCAGCGTCACCTCCCACTTCCACTTCTTCGAGGCGAACCCGCGGCTGGAGTTCGACCGGGCCGCCGCGTACGGCATGCGCCTGTGCGCCCCCGCCGGGTCGTCGACGCGCTTCGACAGCGGCGTCGAGGTCGAGGTCGGACTCGTACCGATCGGCGGTGAGCGGATCGCGATCGGATTCGCCGGACTCGTGGACGGGCCGCTGGACGCGCCCGGCGCCCGCGAGGAGGCGCTGCGCCGCGCCGCCGCCTGCGGCTACCTGGGGGCGAACGTCAAGGAGGAGAACCAGTGACCGGCATCGACCCCCGCGACTACGCGGCCGTGCACGGGCCCCGGGCCGGGGACCGCGTGGTCCTGGGCGACTCCGGGCTCGTCATCCACGTCGAGTCCGACGCGCAGAAGCCGGGCGATGAGTTCCTCGCCGGCTTCGGCAAGACCGCCCGCGACGGTCTGCACCTGAAGGCCGCGGCCGTCTGCGAGACCTGTGACGTCGTGATCAGCAACGTCCTGGTCATCGACGCCATCCAGGGCATCCGCAAGGTGTCCATCGGCATCCGTGAAGGCCGCATCGCCGGCATCGGCCGGGCCGGCAACCCCGACACCATGGACGGCGTCGACGTCGTCGTCGGCACCGGCACATCCATCGTCTCCGGCGAAGGCATGATCGCGACCGCGGGCGCCGTGGACACCCACGTGCACCTGCTCTCGCCCCGAATCATGGAGGCCTCGCTCGCCTCCGGTGTGACGACGGTCGTCGGCCAGGAGTTCGGCCCGGTGTGGGGCGTCGGCGTGAACTCGCCGTGGGCGCTGCGCCACGCCTTCAACTCCTTCGACGCCTGGCCGGTCAACATCGCCTTCCTGGCCCGTGGCTCCTCCTCCGACGCCGCGCCCCTGGTCGAGGCGCTCGCCGAGGGCGGCGCGTCCGGCTTCAAGGTCCACGAGGACATGGGCGCCCACACCCGGGCGCTGGACACCGCCCTGCGCGTCGCCGAGGAGCACGACGTCCAAGTGGCGCTGCACAGCGACGGCCTGAACGAGTGCCTGTCCGTCGAGGACACCCTCAAGGTCCTCGAAGGCCGCACCATCCACGCCTTCCACATCGAGGGCTGCGGCGGCGGACACGTGCCGAACGTGCTCAAGATGGCGGGCGTGCCGAACGTCATCGGCTCCTCCACCAACCCGACCCTGCCCTTCGGCCGGGACGCCGTCGCCGAGCACTACGGCATGATCGTCTCCGTCCACGACCTCAAGACCGACCTGCCCGGCGACGCCGCCATGGCCCGCGACCGCATCCGCGCCGGGACGATGGGCGCCGAGGACGTGCTGCACGACCTGGGCGCGATCGGCATCACCTCCTCCGACGCCCAGGGCATGGGCCGCGCGGGCGAGACCGTGCGCCGCACCTTTGCGATGGCCGGCAAGATGAAGGCCGAGCTCGGCCCCATGGAGGGCGACGGGCCGAACGACGACAACGCGCGCGTGCTGCGCTACATGGCGAAGCTCACCATCAACCCGGCGATCGCCCACGGCCTCGCGCACGAGATCGGCTCGATCGAGGTCGGCAAGATGGCCGACATCGTCCTGTGGCGCCCGGCATACTTCGGAGCCAAGCCGCAGATGGTGCTCAAGTCCGGCTTCCCCGCGTACGGCGTCACCGGCGACCCGAACGCCGCAACCGACACCTGTGAACCTCTCGTCATGGGCCCGCTGTTCGGCGCGCACGGCGCGACCGCCGCCGACCTCTCGGTCGCCTTTGTCAGCGGCGCCGCCGCCGAGGCAGGCTCCCCCGGCAAGGCCTTCGACTCCATGCCGACCCGGCGCCGCCGCGTCGCCGTGCGCGGCACCCGCGGCATCGGCCCGGCCGACCTGGTGCTCAACTCCCGCACCGGCCAGGTGGACGTGGACAGGCGCAGCGGCCTGGTCACGCTCGACGGTTCACCGATGCGCTCCGAACCGGCCGACCAGGTCTCCCTCAGCCGCCTGTACTTCCTCTGAGGTTCACCTTCCCGGTCCCCGACTGTGCGACATCCCGCGAGTTCCCCTGAGCCCAGCTGGGTCCCCGCCCCCGTGGCCAGGGGGTTCTTCCTCTTTCGTGTGCTCTGCGGTTCCGTGACGTAACTTCGGGATTCTTGAAGCGTTCTCGCTTCGTCCGACCGATCCGCAGTCGGGCCGAAGGTGAGGAGGCTCGGGTTGGCGGCGCTGGCAGTCGTACGGGACCTGCGTGAGCACTGGGCGCCCGCGTCGGCGGAGGAACTGGAGCGGTTCGAGACCGACGTGCTCTCCGGGTTCGTCCTCGCGCGGGCCTCGGCGGGCCTGACGGACGGCACCATCCGCGGCGACGTCGGGCACCTGGAGCAGATCAGGACCTGGTTCGGCCGGCCACTGTGGGACATGGAGCCCGCCGACGCCGACGCGTACTTCGGGAAGGTGCTGCGGAACTCGCCCAGCGGTACCCGGCTGGCCCGGTCGCAGGCGCTACCCACGTGCTTCATGTTCCTGGAGCTGCGGCACAAGGTCGAACTCCACCGGATGACCGGCCGGGTGGTCGAGTGCCCGATCGACGAGATGAACCGGCCGCGCGGTGCCAAGGACGCCCAGCTGCGGATCCCGCCGACCGAGCCGGAGATCGGGACGCTGTTCACCGGCTGGGGCGGCGAGCTGGCCACCTGCCGCAAGTTCGCCCCGACCGCCCGGAACTACACCGCGGCGAAGCTGATGTCCCAGGTCGGCCTGCGGGTCAGCGAGGCATGCAAGCTCGACCTGGACGACATCAAGTGGAACCTGGGCCGCTTCGGGAAACTCCACGTCCGCCACGGCAAGGGCGCCCGCGGCTCCGGGCCGCGCGAGCGGATGGCGCCCCTGATCAACGGCGCCGCCGCACGCTGCGGTGGTTCATCCAGGACGTCTGAGGGCAGTTCGACGACGACCACACCCGCCCCGGCGCCCCGCTGTTCCCCTCCGAACGCAAGAACGCCAACGGCTCCTCTCGTCGGGTGGGCGGTGACGCCCTGCGCGGCGGACTCAAGGACGCGGCCAAGGCACACCTGCCAGGCTGGGGCGAGAAGCTGACGCCGCATGTCCTGCGGCATTTCTGCGCGTCCCAACTCTATGAGAACGGCCTGGACTTGCTCGCAATCCAGGAGGTTTTGGGACATTCCTGGATCGCCACGACGATGCGATACGTCCACGTCCAGCAGACCCGGGTCGAGGACGCCTGGGCCGCCGGGACCGAGCGGGCCGCGAAGCGGCTGGAAGGGCTGATCCGATGAGGTGGAACCTGCGGCTGACGGCCGCGAACAAGGGTATCTGGAAGGCGTCCGAGCTCCAACGAAGCCTGGCCGAGCACGGGTTGGTGATCTCGGCGGGGAAGATGTCCGGGCTGTGGTCCGGCCAGCCGGTCTCCCTCAAGCTGGAGGACCTGGACGTCATCTGCGTGGTCCTTGGCTGCGAGATCGGTGACCTGTTGATCCCCGAGCCGGAGAAGGTCCGCCGTCCCGGCGAGAAGACCGGCCAACTGGCCGCAGCAGCGTCCGGTCCCGCCCCGGCGGTGGTCCCGCGTCGGCGGGACGGCCGGTCCCTGCCACCGATGTGACGCGGTGAGTCCGCGCAAGGGCTACCGCAAACCCGCGACCAGCTGTGACGGCTGCCTGGCCTGGGGCGTGTTCACCGGCATGCTCTGCCCGGCGTGCTGGCAGTTCGCTCGTCAGCACGCCGGCGGGGAGTGCGGCGCCTGCCTCCGACGGCAGCCGCTGAAGTCCGGCTACTGCCGGCTGTGCTGGTGCCAGGCCCGCCGGAACATCCGCCTGGCGACCGGCAAGCCGACCTCGGCCGGGCGTGTGATGGCACCCTGGCTGCGGCAGGTCGGTGCCCTTCAGCTGTTCTTCGTCGGCATGCACCACCACCGCGGCGCCTCCACCACACCGCGGCCCCGCGGCGTGGGCCGACGGGGGCGCCCGCGCAAACCGCCACCTCCTGCTGCCTTCCGGCCGGTCAGCCGCTGGTGCCAGCCGGTGCTGTTCGACGGCGTCCCCCGCGACTACACCTGCTCATCAACCAGATGACCGCGTTGAAGACCGGTCCGGTCAGCGGCTGGTGGATTAAGTACGAACTCCATGGTCAGGACGCCACCCTGGAACGGCTCCGCATCGACCGCCAGCTCGAAGAAGCCCTCGTCCACGGTCCCGACCCGCTCCACCTCGCCGAGGTCTTCGACCTGGACGAAAAGACCGCGATCCGCTACGCGGATTCCGCACGGGCCCTGCTGGAGCAGGCCGCCGAGGTCGGCCCTGTCGGGGCTCCCCGAAAATTCGAAAATCTCCAGGCCCGCTCGCGTTCTCTACTTGATTGAGGGGCTCAACAACAGGTCGGGGCCTCTCCTCGCGGCGCCCCTGTGACCCTGACTGGGCGTCATCGCTTTGGGGCGGCGCCGCAGGTCGCCTCAGCGACTGGTGGGTGCGTTCCAGTCGACCAGTTGGACGATGACGCCATTGGGGTCGCGGACCTGAAAGGCACGCTCGCCCCACTCCTCGTCAGTCAGCGGCATGGTGATCGCGACACCTTCGGAGCGCAGGCGCGCCAGCTCGCCTTCGAGGTCCTCGACGATGAAGGCGAGGATCAGACCTGCGGTGTGCTCGTCGCGCTGGTCTGCCGGGAGGGTCTCCAGCCCCCGCCGCAAGAAGATGACGTTCATGCCGACGTCGTCGCGCGTCAGGGACGCGAAACCGTCGGCAGTCATCTCCTCGCGGAACCCGAAGTGCTCGACGAGGAAGGCGCTGGATGCGGGGACATCGTCGACGTTGAGCGACACGGCGCTAGAAGTGATCTTCATGAAAGCCCCTCCGAGATCGCACTGAAGCATATTCTATACGCAGTATAATGTACATAGTACAGAGTTCGACTGCGAGAGGATGACCCCGTGCCAACGGAACGAACCGGCTCGGGCGACCCGGCCCGCACCCTGCAACTGCTGTGGCGCGGATCCTCCTCTGGCCGTCGCCGAGGACCGCGACGGGGGCTGAGTATCGACGCGGTTGTCGAGGCCGCCACCGCCATCGCCGACGCTGAAGGCCTGGACACGGTGACCATGCGCCGGGTGGCCAAGGAACTCGGCGTGGTGCCGATGACGCTGTACACCTACGTCCCCGGCAAGGCCGAACTCCTCGACCTCATGCTCGACGCCGCCTACGCCCGCATGCCCCGCACCGACACCACCGGACAGCCCTGGCGCCAACGCGTCACCGCCATCGCCGAAGAGAACAAAGCCCTCTTCGAACGCCACCCATGGGCTGCGGCCGTCACCACCGTCAGGCCTCCGCTGGGGCCGGGGCAGATGGCAAAGTACGAGCACGAACTGTCCGGGCTCGACGGCCTCGGCCTCAGCGACGTCGAGATGGATGACTGCCTGACCCACCTACTCACCTTCGTGCAGGCATGCGCCCGTGCCGTCGCCGACGCCCGCGCCGCACAGCACGCCAGCGCCCTGAACGACCAACAATGGTGGGAGCTGAACGCCCCGCTCCTCGCCCGGGTCCTCGACGAGAACGCCTACCCCACTGCCGTCCGCGTCGGCGCAGCCGCAGGCGCCGCACACAGCAGTGCCTACGACCCCGCCCACGCCTACTCCTTCGGCCTGCAACGCATCCTCGACGCCTTCGCCGTCCTGATCGGCCGAAGCGGAGACGCGAAGACACCGACTTCACCGCACCGGCACGACGCCATTGCCCCGTGAGCCGGAGCACCTGTCGCCGATGCTCCGGCTGGGAACTCGGTGAGGAGGTCTGGCTCTTCTCCGAGCACAGGGCGGTACAAACAGCTCCATCAGTCCAGCGATTTGAGTACGAGCCCGCGGGCTCATCGCCCAGAATCAGGGGGTCGCACCCACGGGTTCACGTTGAAGTACCTTCAGTTTCCATGAACCCGCGGGCCTCAAGGGGTCCCCGTAGCAATCGCCGCGAAATCAACGGATATCGCTGACCGGTACTGACACGCCTCAGCGATGTTCGGTTACGCGGGCTCTTGGGGCTGACTGGGGACTTTACTGAGATGGCGGTAGACGCCGAACTCGTGCCGCCTCCTGGTGCGCGGCGAGCGCGCGGCGGTGGCCGTCGGAGGCGGTCTCCCGGGCGCGCGGCGGTCCGGCGGGCCCCGGGTCGGGATCGGCCAGCTCGGGCACCAGCACCGTGCCTGGCGCCAGGACGCGCAGGGCGCTGACAACCCGTGCTGCCCGCCGACTTGGGGCCATCCTCGCGGGCGCGGGGAGCAGTAAGACCGTGTCCTATTGATCCGAAATGCTTTGGGTTCAGGCTCAATAAGGTAATCATATTCACCACGTATGCTTCATCGAGTGTGAACTCACTCCTTCCCCTCGTATGGACAGGTCCAGTTCAATCGGTTGAGGCCGCTTCGCAATCGATCGCATTCCGCCTCCATCTGACGGGCTGTTGCCTTGCGGTACGGATGCGGCTGGCTTCTTTGCACAGGTCAGCTGACCTGCGCGCGAACTGATCGCCTACGAGGGAAAGAAGGCTGTGGCATGTCTGCCCACATCACCGCTCTCCACCCGAGCACGGGCCCAGCCGAGGGCGGCAATACCGTCGCCATCAGCGGCTGCGGGCTCGCCGATACCAGCGATGTCACCTTCGGCACCGCTTCGGCCCCAAGCTTCACCGTCACCTCCGACACCACGATCACGGCGGTTGCGCCGCCTGGAAGCGGAAGCGTTCCGGTGACCGTTTTCACCGCCGCCGGCGCCAGCAACAGCCTCACGTACTCCTACGCCGGATCAGCGGAATCACCGGTCCTCAAGGCGATTGCGCCGCAGGCGGGCGATCCGGCCGGTGGCAGCGACATCATCGCTGTGGGCTCCGGTTTCACCGGCGCGACGGCGGTTGACTTCGGTGGTACCGCGGCGGCCGACTTCACGGTGGCCTCCGACACCATCATCGGGATCACCACTCCGCCCGGGACCGGGACGGTGCCGGTGAGGGTCACCACGCCCGGTGGTACCAGCAATGGTGAGGCGTTCACCTACAGCGCCTCACTGCCACCCAAGCTCGTGGCAGTGACTCCGAGGAGTGGCCGTCCCGGCCGCACCGTCGTCATCTTCGGCTGCAAGGTCAACCGCGCTAAGAGCGTCGCCTTCGGTGGGCACCCGGCGGAAAACTTCACCGTCCTGTCCGACAACGTCATCCTCGCTGTCGTCCCCTCCGGAACCGGAACGGTGCCCGTCACCGTCACCACCCCCGCCGGCACCAGCAACCCCGTGCGCTTCACCTACGTCTCGGCACCGGTCCTCAAGGCGATTGCGCCGCAGGCGGGCGATCCGGCCGGTGGCAGCGACATCATCGCTGTGGGCTCCGGTTTCACCGGCGCGACGGCGGTTGACTTCGGTGGTACCGCGGCGGCCGACTTCACGGTGGCCTCCGACACCATCATCGGGATCACCACTCCGCCCGGGACCGGGACGGTGCCGGTGAGGGTCACCACGCCCGGTGGTACCAGCAATGGTGAGGCGTTCACCTACAGCGCCTCACTGCCACCCAAGCTCGTGGCAGTGACTCCGCAGAGCGCCCGCACCGGCGACACCGTCGTCATCTTCGGCTGCAAGGTCAACCGCGCTAAGAGCGTCGCCTTCGGTGGGCACCCGGCGGAAAACTTCACCGTCCTGTCCGACAACGTCATCCTCGCTGTCGTCCCCTCCGGAACCGGAACGGTGCCCGTCACCGTCACCACCCCCGCCGGCACCAGCAACCCCGTGCGCTTCACCTACACCTGATGGTGAATCCCAATGAGCCGTTTCCAACCTGGAGTTGCCACTTCGTTGGCGTGGGCCGGGGGCGGGGTGCTCGGGCCGGTCGACGGCGTGATCCTTAAGGGGCGACCGTCTGCCGTGTGGCCGGTTCCGGGTGCCACGCGGCGGTGGCCTCCTACTCTCCGGAGGAGGGTCCGCCGCAGGTGGGAGCTACTCGCGGCGGATGTGCTGGTGTGGGTGATGGCGTGGCGGGGTGGTGCTGGCCGACCGCGCCGAGCGGCTGCGGAGCACTCGTGTCCGAAGCCCAACTCTTGCGGCAGGAGAACGCACTGGGCCCCGCGGAGCACGAACAACACGCCTTGCAGTGTCTTGCAGCCGTCGATCCGGCGGACCGGTGCCGGCAGCGACGCTCATCCCGAGGCAGCAACGGCCCGGACTCCGCCCACAGTTCGTCACTGACTTCCCACGGCTGCCGCCGAGCCATCCTCACCCCGAGGCGCGATATCACCGACCCCTCCACCGTGCCGCACGAAGATCACACTCGGCCCCGGCACTACTACGGACCTCGATGGATATCGCCTCGTCGTTCACGTCCACCGACTGCACGGCCACGTCCGCGATCGATGCGAATAGCAACTCCCCCAGCCGGAGGACCGTCTCTTCCACGGCGCTGACTGTCGGCTACACCGGGAACCTCACTGGTCATTTTGGGCAACTACCCAATGGCTCGCCGGAGCATCAGCCGTCACTCAGCGTGCGTCAACTTCGCCATGGCCGGAGAAGACGATCCCATGCGGTTCGGCAAAGGCACCCTGCCGCAGCTGAACCGGCACGTGCAATGCCTACACCCGGGTCACGGCCTCTCCGAAGCCCAACGCGAAGAACGCAGGGTTGAAGCCCTTCGAGGACAGCGGCATCCGCTGCGACGACCCGCTCGGACGCCTACCTCGCCTGCCGCACCCCACGGTGTCACCGGGAGTTTCGAGCTGACCACCGTGCATATCGCCTACTCGGACCCGTGGATCATCCCCTTCGTGCTGCGCACGGAAACCGACGGCAACACGACCACCCAACTCGTCGCGTCAGCAAGCCATCCACACGAAGTGCCTATCCCCTTCGAGGAGCTTCCCCGACCACTTACGTCCGAACGAGGACGGATGCGGCGACGGGACCGGGCCCGACTCACTGACTTCAGCACCCAGGCGCTCACGCTCGATTGCCATACGGAGCGGCCTTTCCTCGCCCGCGCCCAGACTCTCCGCAACAAGGAGGTGTGACCCTGGCTGCAGAACCCCCTCATCACACTGGCCGCTCCGCGCGCTCCCCAACGGCCACCATGGCCGTGCCTCGATCGCAAGCCCGGCAGCACCCCGCCGTGCTGGACGGCCAAGGGATCCTCCCGTAAGTGATCGCGCTGGTAGGAGCGTTGGTGAGGATGATGCCGACGGCGGCAAGCGGACCTGATCGGGATCTGGCCGGTCAGGACAGTCGCTTCGCCGCTGCGCCTTCCCCCGGTCATCTGCCGGGGTGTGTCCGCCGCGGCCCGGACGGGATCGAGGCGCACGCCCCCGCGTCACCGGCCCCAACCCCGCATACGGCCTGCCCGTGTAGGCAGTCGCCTACCAGCTGCTGCAGGCGTCTGCACCAGGGCCTGGCCCGGGTCGGCAGCGCCGAGCAGCTGATGTGCTCGCGGATCAGGAGAAGTTGCGATGGCTTTGACTGCGAAAGGCGGCAGGGGCCCTGACATGCGCCAAGGCTTCCGGGATGATTTTTGTTTCTCGTTGTCGGCACGGAGCCAGTCGAACAGCGTCCCGTACAGCTGCCGGACCGGTTCAGGTCGATCGTCGCCGTAAAGGTCGTGGCCAATGGCGTAGTCCTTAGCGCCGAGCAGGCATGTCAACATGCGGTACGAGGGTCGGGCTCGTGCCAGAACATCGGCTTCCAATCGCACGGGCGTGCCGGGGATGCTGGGCGCCAGGCTGTCGTACTCGTACACGGGATCGAGCGAGGTGATCTGCCAGCGCCCGGCGCGGCGTTCGGCGCGGTACAGCAGGCGCGCGTGGGAGGTGAGGTCCACTTCGACGCCGTGCAGATCGCCGCGTAGGTGGATGGCCGCGCCGATCTCGACGGCTGCGCGGTCGCCGACGACGTCGACCGTCGGCGGGGAGAGGATGTGGGTGGCGGCGTCGCCGCGTGCGGCCATCTCCTGGGACGCGGCGACGAACGCCGCTCCCTGTCCGCGGAACCAGCTGAGGCGTATTGCGGCGTCCGGGGCCAGGCACCCTTGCATGAGGTCCCACCAGCCGCGGTCGCGGGCCCGGCGTTCGTGGAGGACCAGCTGGGCCACGGCCGTGATGTCGTTCATGGTCGCTGCCGGTTCACTGGGTCCACGGCGGCGCGAAGGTGGCCCCGTCGGTGGTCGCCTTCATACCGGCGCTGGTTACGGCCGTGAGCTGGGCGGGGTTGTGCGGGCAGCCGTTGCGGAGTTGCAGGGTCGCGTGGGCGGGCACGGTGATCGCGTCGCCCGCCTCGGCGAGTACGTCCTCGCCCGCGACGGTCGCCGAGACCTTGCCTTCGATGACCACGAAGACTTCTTCGCGGTCCATGCTGTGGGTCTCGCTGTGGGCGCCGGGCGCCAGCTCCAGCGCCCAGACGGCCAGCTCGACACTGCCTCGGGAGGGGACGGCGAGCGGGCGGAAGGTGAAACCGTCGCGCTCGAATGTGGGCGCGTCGGCGAGGGGGATCAGGGTCACGGTCACTCCCAGAGAGATATAGTCAACCAACTTGACCATGTGAAGGTACGGCCGATTTCGGAATCGGTCAACTGGATTGACTACTTTGTTGGGGAGTCGCCATGCCGCCCAGTTCCGACTTCACCGAAGCGCGCCCGGGCCAGGTGCCGTTGCTGCTGGCCGTGGCCTACCGCGCGATGACCGACCGATTCCACGCCCTGCTGGCCGAGCTGGGCCGGGAGCCGCTGCGTCCGGCGCACGGGTACACCTTCCGGTATCTGGCATCACATCCGCAGGCGACGACCGTGGACCTCGCGGCCCATCTCGGGGTGACGAAGCAGGCGACTTCGAAGGCGGTCGCGGAGCTGGCGGACTGGGGCTACGTCGAACGGCGCCCGCACAGCACCGACAAGCGGGCCCAGGCGCTCGCTTTGACCACCCGAGGACGTGAGTACCTGGAACTGGCCGACGAGCTCTGGGCGACGGTCGAGGGACAGCTCGCCGACGTCATCGGCGCCGAACGTCTGGCCGCCCTCGACCAGGACCTGCGGACTTACATCGCGGCGGTCCACGCGGACCAGGAAGTTTCGTTCAGGCCCGTGTGGTGATCGCACTGCGCGCGGCGGCCCCGCGCAGGCGATGCCCCATCAAGACGATCCAGGAGGCGACGGGCTGCACGCTTCACGAGGCGCTCGACCTCTTCGCCCAGCGGTACGAGGAGCTTCGCCGTGACCGGCCGGCCGATTTCCAGCTCAGCCGTGAAGAGTACGGCCAGGGCTTTTACTCCTGAGCGGGTTTTCTGGAGCGGTTCGCCGGGTTTCAGGCCGGGTTGGGGTCCGAGGCGGCCGGTGCGGGCTGGGCGGGGGTGAACAGGCCAGGTTCGGTTCGGCGAGGGTGCCGCGGTTGACCAGGCGTTTCAGCTTGGCCCGCGTGGTCTCGACGTGGCGCGGCTCGGTACCGGTGCCCAGGGCTTTGCAGAGGTCCTTGGCGCGGAGTCCTTCCGTGGCCGCCTCGAAGGCGGCCACGGATCTCGGGATAGCCGGGCGGCAGCGGCTCGGGCGGCTCGGCGTTGTCCTCGGCGGCCAGTTCCAGCAGGGTCTCGCGGGTGATCTCCAGCCGTTCCAGGGTCCGTTCGGCAGTGGCGAGTTGCACGCTGAGCCCGGTGATCTGCTCACGCAGCTGGCCGGCGGTCTCGCGGACCAGTTTCTGCCGGGTCTCGATCTTGTCCAGGAGGTGCTTCACGGGTGCTCCTGCTCGGTGGGGATGGGTGCCAGGCGGGCGGGTCACGCCAGGTCAAGGTGGCGGTGCGGGTGAGACGGCGGAGCATGACGTCGGTCATGGACCAGTGGACCCACGCGACCGAGCTGGCTGGCCTGGCCTCATAGTCACGCACGAGGCGTCTGTGCAGCATGAGGGTGCCGAGCGTCTGCTCTACCACCCACCGCTTGGGCTGCGGGGTGAACCCGCGGGCCCCGGGCTCGCGGTGGACGATCTCGACGTCGATGCCGAGGCAGGCGCCGTGCTCGACGACGGCCTCTTTGAACCCGGCGTCCACCCACGCCTTCGTCACGGTGGGCGCGCTCGCGGCGGTCTTGTCGAGCAGGGCGATGCCAATCGCGTTGTCGTGCACGCTCGCCGCCACCACGATCACGGCGATGACCAGGCCGATCACCTCAGTGGCAATCCCTCTCTTCCGGCCCGGGCTCCTCTTGCCCGGATCCAGCCCGGTCGTCTCCTTCGGCGCGTTCGTGGCGGCCCGCACCGTCTGGGAGTCCATCACGAATCGCGGTGGGGTCCTCGCGCCGCCGGTGCATCTCGCGGGCCTGGCAGCGCAGCAGTTCGTGGACGGTCTCGACGGTGCCGTCGTCGCGCCACTTGGCGAAGTAGTAGTACACCGCGCTCTTCGGCGGCAGGTCGTGGGGCAGGTAGCGCCACTGGCAGCCGGCCCGGGCCTGGTACAGCAGCGCGTTGACGATCTCCCGCATCTCGTACTGGCCCTCGTGCCCACTGACCGAGGGATGCCTCGCTTTCCACGCGGCGATGACCGGCCGGATCAGCTCTCAGGCTTCAATCGACAGGTCACTCGGTACGGCTCACGCCCGTCCACGCCCATGAGGGCGCCGCATCCACGGCCTGACGTGAAGCCCAGGAACCGGACAACCTGCCCTCAAGTACTACGACTCCGCCGAGCACTCGCAGGACACCCACTGACATCGTCGGTGTGTGGGCCAAGCGTTCGTTGCATCAGCACGGTGTCGATCCAGCGGTCATGCTTGTAGCCGACGGAGGCCAGCCGGCCCACGTCGGTAAAGCCGAAGCGGCGGTGCAGTGCGACCGAGGCATCGGTGCCGGCGTCGGCGATGACGGCGATCATCTGTCGTACGTGAGTCTGGGCGCAGGCGGTCAACAGGGCTTCCAGCAGGGTGCCGCCAAGACCCTGGCCCGCCCGGCCGGGGGCAAGGTAGATCGAGTTCTCGACGGTGTGCCGATAAGCGGGCTTGGGGCGCCAAGGGGCCGCATAGGCATAGCCCACGACTTCGCCGGACAGCTCGGCGACCAGAAAGGGCAGTTCCTGGGCGGCGAGGTCGTCGAGCCGCTGGTGCCAGGCGGCCACCGGTGGAGGGATCTCCTCGAAGGTGATCACGGTGTAGCGAACGTAGTGCGTGAAGATCTCCGCCACGGCGTCCAGGTCAGCCGGGACCGCGGGGCGGATCACTGACTCCATGGCTGTCACAACGGCGAGTGTAGGTCGTGCTGGACAGGTCACGGCTCAGGTCTGTGGCCAGCGGGTGCGTCCGATATCGATGCCGAGGAGTTCGAGAAGGTGGAGCTGGACGCCGCAGGCATTCACGGCGCCGCGTCGGACGACTGCCTCCGTGTGCAAGGCACCGTCCGCGTGGGGATGCCTCACGTGCCCAGGCCAGGTGTGCTCAGCGCACTTGGTCCGCAGCGAACGGGGGTGTGGCAAGTAGAGGGTGCGGATCGGCCGAGAGGCGCACTGGCGCGGCCGGCGAACCAGCGGCCCAGGTGCGGGGGGGGAAGGCTGTAGAGGAGTTTCCTGGCACGTGAGGTGAGGGGTCTGGCGCGCGTTCGTTGGCGATGTCGGCGCTCCACATGTCGGCGACGGGGGGGGTGCGCCCGCGGGCCTGAACTGCGGCGACGTCACAAGGGAGTTCGCTCCACCAGTTGAAGACCATGGTGGTCATCCACGCGCACAGGGCGGTCAGGGCGAACGCCGGTATGGACAGGAGCCCAGCGGCAAGGGCGCACGCCACCAGGGCGGCCGTCTCTGCGACGCGCTGGGTAAGGGTGTCTCGGCGTCTGACGTGGGCGAGTTCGTGTTCGAGGACGGCCGCCAGGTGATGTGTGTGGTGAGGATGGAACCAGTGACGGCCGATCCAGAGGTGCGCGCGCGTGCCGTGCCGGATGGACCACACCATCGGACAGCCGCAGCGATGCATTCAGGGCCGGCCCTCGCTGGCCGGCGAAGGCGCGCAAGCAGGACACCGAGTTGGCGCCCGTGGTGACGCGGCCCTCCCTCCTCATTCCGAGCGCTGCCGCACGGCGCCCTCGGAGCACCAGAGCGCGCACGCTGGTTGCGGCCGCCGCTCTGTGCGCGGCAGCGGTAGCCGCTGTGATGACGCTGCCGTACACCTCCTCGACACCCGCTCCCCCAGCCGGGACGGTCGCCCCTTCAAGCCCTACCGTCCCGGACACACCACACGGGTACCGGAGGGTTCACGATCCGGCAGGCTTCACCCTGGACGTTCCACAGGGCTGGAGGCGCACACAGAGGACCGACGGGATCTTCTACCAGTCCCCCGGAGGAAAGAACCTCCTCCAGATCATCCGCATCACCGCTCCACAAGAGACGCCCTACGACACCTTGAAACAAGCAGATAAACAGCTCTCGGGGAACCCGGGGTACAAGCGAATCCAGCTGGAGAAGATCAGTTCCGGTGACAATGCCGCTGCGGAGCTCGAGTACACCTATCACAGCACGGAGTACGGACCACGACGCATTCTTGACCGCGTTTTCGCCGAAGGCGACGGTGTGCAGTACGCCGTCGTGGTGGCCGGTCCGGCCGGGCAACGGCTGGAGCAGCGAGAACGGCAGCAGGTCATTCTGGGATCCTTCTGCCCGACATCGCACTGCAGGAAGTGAGCCGTACGAAACCGCCCGCAAAGAGCCCCTACGACATGGGCACCAGACGAATCGACGTCATCAACGAGACCAGTACGTCTGACGACGCCACCCGCACGTGCCCGCACCGCACCGAAACCGCCCGTCCAAGGCCCGCGCTCAGCCCTCTCGCCAAGTCCGTGACCAGCTCCCGACAACGAGCAAGAAACCCGCGCAAACGCACCGGTCCGAAGAGCCGGGCCACGTCGTCAAGCACAGATCCCGACGAACTCATCCGGAAGACACAGCCCGTTATTGGCAGCAAGGCCGACAGACCAAACCTCCAGGTACCCACCGCGCCCGACACGGCACGGCTCACCGCACCCACCCCGGCCGCCCCCACGCGCAAGGACAGCCCCAGCTCAGCAAACCTGGAACAACTCCACCACCTGCACAAGCAAACATCCAGCAACTAACCACACCTCTCAACCAACTCCCCCCCACCACGCCCAACACCACCCCAACCCGAAAAAACAACCACCCAATAACCCACACGCCTGACCACCCCAAAACCCCCAAACGACGGACCCCGACGGCCCCGGCGCGGGCGGTGGCTTCGTGCTTCCGGGTGAAGGGTGTGGTGGACGGGGCGCGTCCGGGACGAAAGTTGGATCAATTGCCCAATTTATTACGTGTGACTGATCCCGTAGACGTGGCAATGGTCCTGGTGGGCGGTTTCCCGACCGCGCCGGTGGACGGCGGCGAGGAGGAACGCGGTACGACGCACGGACGGGGGGACGGGCCGCTCGGCAAGGAGCCGTCCGGCCCGGGGCTCACCTTACGGTCGGGCGCAGAGACTCCCGGAAGTCCCTGACCTGCGGGTTGCTCTGGTAGGGCACGAGGCGGTGGGCGAGCCGGGGCAGCGTGCCGTGGGCGGAGCCCGCCGCCAACTGCCGGTGGTGGCGCAGCGCCTGGAAGGAGTGGTCCACCGCCCCGTCGATCTCGTCGACGGCGAGCAGGGTGTGTGCGATCTGGGCGTGCAGCAGGGCGCGGGCCTTGTGGTGGTCGGCGGGGCGGCAGGCCAGGGAGAGTTCCAGCTCCCCCAGGGCGGTGCGGTGGTCGCCCAGGCAGGAGAGGACCTCGGCGCGTTGGTAGCGCAGCGCGGTCTCGGGATAGCTGGTGAAGGGGCCTTCGGGACCGGTGGCCCGGGCGAGACGCGTCTCGGCCGCCAGCAGATCGGCCCCGGCCCCGCGGCCCCGGCCCGCCCCGGCCCCGACGACCGCGCGCCCGGCGTGCAGATAGGCGCGGACGGCATCCGGCACCGCGCCTCCCGCGAGATCGACGGCCGCGTCGCCGAGGGCCGCGGCCTGCTGATGGTTGCCGAGTTGGTGCGCCTGCACGCTCAGGCAGCGCAGCACGATGGTGTACAGGGTGAGGTCACCGGCGGCGCGGGCCAGGGCGAGGGCTACGTCGTAATAGTGCCGGGCGAGGGCCGGGTGGCCGATCTCGCCGGTGCGTACGGCGAGCAGCAGCGTGAGCTGGGCGGCGCCGGTGAACAGGGCGCGGCGGACGGTGGGGTGGGCAGGGGCGGTCAGCAGCGGCACCACCTCGGTGGCGAGGAACCCGGCGAGCACCGGTCGGCCGTGGGCGCCGCCGTACCGCTCCCCCATGAGGGCGGTACGGAGCGCGACCGTCTCCAGGCGGGCCGGGGCGGCGGCGGACGCCCGGGGTGCGCGGGGGTCGGCCGGGGGGAGTTCGGGGCGCCGTCCGCCCCATCCGGTGTGGAGGCGGGGCGGGTTGGCGAGGGCAGCGGTGGCAAGGGCGCCGCGCCGGGCGGGATCGGCGTCGGTGTGGCAGAGGGCAGCGAGGCGGCGGACCGGGTCGCCACCGCGCAGCGCGGCTCTCGGTACGGGGGCGACGGACGGTTCGGTGAGTCCGGTGCCCTGGAGGGTGACCCGGCGGCCGAGACGCTGGCCGAGGACCTGGCCGATGAGGTGGGCGACCGGGGGGCGGGGGCGGGCGCCATCGAGCCAACGGGCCACCGAGGCGCGGTCGTAGCGCAGGCGCAGGCCCTGGGCGGCGCCGAGGGCGTTGACGGCCCGGGCGAGGTCGGTGGCAGACCAGTCGGCCTCGGCCAACAGGGCGGCCAGCATACGGTTGGGGTGGCGCGGAGGCGTCATGACTGTCTTCCTCGCTCACTGGTCGGACCGGACCGGATGGTCGCGGCGCGCACCTGGGGTCACAGCAGCTCACCGCGGCGGCTTTCCACGCTTCCCGCTGCGATCAGGCGTTCCGCCTCGGCTGGATTCATGGTTCCTTCGGTGCACGGCTCCTGTCTACGGCTGAACGCCTAGCAAGGGCGCTCTCCGGCCGCCGTAAGGCTGCCTCGGAGGAATTCCGGGAGCGCGGCCCATGTCCACGCGCACGGCACCGGCACCCCGCTCAACGACCGTACGGAGGCGGCCGTGCCGGCCCGCTTGTTCGGCACGGACGGGCCGCCGGTGACCTCCGCCAAGGGCGTCCTCGGCCACACCATGGGCGCCGCCGGGGCGATGGAGGCGGCCCTCACCGCCCTGACGGTCAGCCACGGCGCATGCCGCCCACCGCGAACTTCCACCGCCCCGAGCCCGAATCGCCCGCACTCGGCCTGGTCATCGGCGCCCCTCGCGACCGGCCGGTGCCGCCGGCGCTGAGCGATTCTCTGGGGTTCGGGGGCATACGGCGGTGTTGGCGTTCCGGCCGGGCAGCTGACGGGGGCGGCTCCGGCTCCGGAGCCGCGGGCGGAGGTGCCGCCAGGAGTTTCCGCAAAGTCCCGTCGTCCGCCCGCAGGACGGGGCTCGCGGCGTCCGGTGCGTGCCCTCGCAAGGCGGAGGATCGCCCCGATACCGGGTTGTATCGGGGTGATCCGACAACGCCGCAAGGATGCGTGCCGGGTGTCGCGAGCCAGGCGGGGCTTTGCGGACACCCCCTACCGCTGCGGCGGATCCGGGCTGACGCTGAAGGAGACCGGTGCGCTCGGCCGGGCGGGCGGCGGGCCGTCCTGCCAGCCCTCCACGGGAGACCGCAGTGCGCTGATCATCCACCAGCTGAACAGCCCGGCCGCCAGCAGCCCGAGCCCGGCCAGCACACCGCACGAGATCAGCGTCTTCCGTTGCGCCACATCGATTCCTGATCCGGGCCACCGTACGCGGACCGCTCGGCGGGTGTCGTGACGTCGCCCCTGCTCCGCGGCGTCACGGACTTCCTATCCGACGGTCTGCGTCGTGCTGCGCCCCTTGACGTCGAAGTCCTTGGCCATCCCGACCATGTTCAGCCGGGCCAGGTCCGCCTGCTCGAAGTGGAGCGGCCCCTTGTCGAGGTCACGCCGGTGCTCGCTGGGGACACCCCAGTCGTACCGCTTTTGCACCTCGACCTGGTAGGTGACGTGGTCGCCCTCCTTGTGGCCGACGAGACGGTACTGGAAGTGGTTGAGCGCGTAGTACCAGTTCAGGCTCTTGTCGCCCTCGTTGGTGTCGGGGGCGCTGCTCTGCCAGGAGCTTTCGAAGGTGCCGTCCGGGAGTTTCCTCACCTCGGCGAGGGTGGTGTCCACGTTTCGACGGAAGGCCGGCATGTCGGCGAGCATACGGTCCGCGTCGACCTCGACCGGCTCGCCGGAGCCGTCGAGGAAGTGGCCGAGGAGGTCGGCGGCGTCGCTCCATCCCTGGGCATTGAGGTAGCCGCGGACGAGCCCGAGTTGGGCCTCGTTCCAGCCGTCGCCCATACCGGCGTCGTCGCGGTCGACGCGGTCGCGGTTCTCGGTGCGGAAGGTGTCCTCCGTGCCGAAGAGCACCTTCAGGCCGCGCTCCAGGCTCCCGTCGACCTCCGTCGCCAGGCGGAGCACGTCCTTGAGTTGGTTCCCGATCTGCTGGGCCCGGTCGTCGCGTTCCCGTGCGGTGCGCTGTTCCTCCGGCGAGAGCGGGCCCGGTGCGCGTATCACCACCCAGGCGACGGAGCCGTCACCCCTGACGCTGAAGCCCTCGCCGATGGCCTGCTGTTGCAGCTCCGTCGCCTGGCGCTGCAGCTCGGCGAGGCTGCGGAAGCCGTCGCCGGTGCCGTCGACGATGTCGTCCAGGAAGTCCTTGACGCCCTTCGCCTCCTTGGCGACCGCGTCGAGGTCGAGGCCGATGCCCTCGCAGGTGCGGGACGCCTCGGTCGCGTCGTCGCCGCTCCAGTGCGCCCCGGCCTTCAGGGGTGCGGTGACGGCGTCCGTGTAGCTCTCCAGCGACTGCCGCAGACGGGAGGCGATCCAGTCCCAGTCGGAGGCGGCGCTGCGGATCTTCCCGAGATCCAGGCTCACCAGCCCGGTCAGGTCCACCATCGGTCGGCCTCCTATCCGAAGATGTTGTGCCAGGTCTCGGTGAGGAAATTCTCGTTGCCGTCGATATCGCTGGCGTTGAAACGCATGTTCTCCGACGCGTCGGACAGCTCGTCGCGAACGAGTTTGTTGAGTGCCTCCCAGCGCGAGGACAGTTCGTCGACGCTGTCGGTGAACGTCCATCCCGGCGCCGCGCCCTTGAGCGCGCCCACCGCGCCGTCGGCGTTTCCGAGGAGCTTTCCCACGGCGCCACCCGTGGCGTCGATGTCATCGGCGCATTGGCGCATCCAGCGTGTGTCGGCTTCCATCCGTACCCCCGTGCAGTGCCACCGACCGGCCATGTGGGGAGAACGGTACCGGATTCCGGCCCGAGTTGACCCGTGGTCGGCCCGGGAACCGGCCAGCCGACGGTCGGCCCCGCGACCGGCCCCGCCGTACCCGGGAGGCGAGGACCACGAGGGCGGCGCGACTCCGGGGAGCGGGCCTTCCCCCGAACGAATGGGCCGGAATTCGACGGCCGGGAAAGGGAATTCCAGCCTTTCGGTAAACCGCCGAGCGAATCGCCCTTTTCCCTTTCCTGAGGTCCTTGATCGTCGGACCACCCACTCTTGATCCAGCATTTGTGCTTTCGTAGCGCATGCGGACATCCGGGCGTGCATCGAGAGGAGTGCGCCCGCCGGAACGGGCGGCGACGGAAAGGGGATGTCCGCGATGCCGGAACACCCTCCCTGCTCCTCAGTTCACGCTCCCCCCGGCGGCGCGCCGTCGCGGCCCGCGGCGACCGGCATGCTCACCGGCGTACCGGCGGCCACCGCGCGCCCGTCCCGCCGCGCCGGCCCTGGACGCCGGAGGGCGGGTGCTCGACTACCGCACCCTGCTCGCCGAGGTCACCTCGCTCGCCGAGAAGTTGTGGGCCGGCGGCCTCGGCCCCGGTGACCGGGCCACAGGCCGTCCGAAGGGCGTGGGCGTCACCCACCGTTCGGCGACGGCGTTCGTCGACGCGGAGGCCGCGCTGTTCCTCCAGGACGCGCCGCTCGGCCCGGGTAAGACCGTAACGCTCCGCCCCGGAGGCGGCGTACGGGCGCCGCCCCCGGGACCCGCCGTACGTTCGTGACCGGCGCCCTCTCGACCGCCGCGCTGAGCCTCGCAGGGACGGGGCCGCCACCGGCGGCACGGCCCGCCCGGGCGCCGCCGGGCCCGGTGCGCAGCCCCTTCGGGGCGATCGGCTGGGACTACACGCAGGGCTCCGGCGTGGTCGTGGCCAGCCGGCCGCTGGGCGTTCCATCGTGGTTCCCGTGCAACGACCGGCCCGATGACAAGGCCGCCTACCGCATCACGGCCACCGTCCCCGACGTCCTGCACGTGGTGGCCAACGGCGTCCTCCGGGGCCACTCCCCCGGCCCTGGACCCACCCGGACCTGGACGTACGAACATGTTCACCCCATGGCCAGTTACCTGGCGCCGGTCCAGATCGGGACGTTCGTCTTCAGCCGCCAGCACGGCGGCCCGGTGCCGCTGCGCAACGCCTGCCCCGCCCACCTCACCGAGCGCTTCGCCCACGGCTTCGGGCGGCAGCCGGAGATGATGACGCTCTTCACCCGGCTCTTCGGCCCGTACCCGTTCGAGGTCTACGGGGCGGTCGTCGTCGACGCGGTGCTGGACGAGCCGGTGGAGAACCAGACGTACGCGCAGTTCGGCACCAACCGCCTCGACGGGCGGCGCACCGGCGAGCATCTGGTGGCGCACGAGATGGCGCACCACTGGTCCGGCAACAGCGTCAGCCTCGCCGGCTGGCGGCGCATCTGGCTCAACGAGGGGTTCGCCACCTACGGCGAGTGGCTGTGGTCGGAGCACTCCGGCGGGCCGGGCGCCCGCGAGCTGGCCGCGTCGAACTGGTCCGATCTGGCCGATGACGCCCAGCGCATGCGGATCGGCGCACCCGCCCCTCGACGCTCTTCGACGACCGGGTCTACTCGCGCGGCGCGTGCACCCTCCACGCCCTGCGCACCGTCCTGGGCAACGCCACGTTCTTCGCGCTGCTGCGGAGTTGGGCCGCCCGTTACCGCCACGGCAGCGCGGGCACCGAGGAGTTCATCGCCCTCGCCGAACACCACGGCCACCGCCCGCTGCGCTCCCTGCTCCACGCCTGGCTCTGCGACCGGTGTCTGCCGCCGCTGCCGGAGGAACGGGGGCCGGTGTAGCGGGTTGTGGGCGCTTCGTGGCGGGTTCCGGTGCTCCGTCCTCCGGTGGCGCCCGTTCGCCCCGGCCGAAATTCGTGACGCGGACAGCCGGGGCGTACGAGGATGGCGGCATGTCGTACACCCACACACCCGACGAGTCACTGCCCCGCCAGGTCGCCGACGCCTACGTCGACGCCCTCATCGCACTGGACCCGGTCACCGGCACCTACCTCGGCGACGCCGATTCCTCCGGGCGGCTGCCCGATCTGTCGCCCACCGGGCAAGAGGCCCTGGCCCAGCTCGCCCGCACCACGCTGGAGCGGCTGACGGCCGCCGAGGCGCTGCCGGGCGCGGCGAGCGCGGCCGAGAAGCGCTGCGCGCGGCTGCTGCGTGAGCGGCTGGAGGCGGAGCTGGCGGTGCACGAGGCGGGCGAGGGCCTGCGGGCGGTCAGCAATCTGGGCTCGCCGCTGCACCACGTCCGCGAGGTCTTCACCCTCACGCCGTCCGGGACCAACGAGGACTGGGCGGCCATCGCCCGGCGGCTGCGCGCCGTGCCGGACGCCCTGGAGGGGTACCGCGCCGCCCTCGACGCGGGACTGCGACGCGAACTGCCCGCCGGGCCGCTGCAGGTCGCCACGGTCGTGGAGCAGTTGGACGAGTGGATCGGCGCGGGTGCGCGCAGCTGGTTCGCCGACTTCGTCGCGCCGGGGCCTCAGGCGCTGCGCACCGAGCTGGAAGAGGCGGCCGCCGTGGCGACGGGGGCGCTGGCGGAGCTGCGTCACTGGCTGCACACCCACTACGCACCGGCCGTCGCCGACGCCCCGGACGTGGTGGGCCGCGAGCGCTACGCCCGGCTGGCGCGGTACTACACCGGTATGGACCTCGATCTCGACGAGGCGTACGCGTACGGCTGGTCGGAGTTCCACCGGCTGCTGGCGGAGATGCGCATCGAGGCGGAGAAGGTGCTGCCCGGTGCGGCCACCCCGTGGGAGGCTCTGGCCTGGCTGGACGGCAACGGCACGCACATCGAGGGCGTCGAGGAGACCCGGCGCTGGCTCCAGGAGCTGATGGACGAGACCATCGCGGAACTGGACGGTACGCATTTCGCGCTGTCGGAGCGGGTGCGGCGGGTCGAGTCGCGGATCGCGCCGCCCGGCAGCGCCGCCGCGCCGTACTACACCCAGCCGTCGCTGGACTTCAGCCGCCCCGGCCGCACCTGGCTGCCCACGATGGGCGAGACCCGTTTCCCGGTATACGACATGGTGACCACCTGGTACCACGAGGGCGTGCCGGGCCACCATCTGCAGCTGGCGCAGTGGGTGCACGTCGCGGACGACCTCTCCCATTACCAGACCACCGTCGGCATGGTCAGCGCCAACGCCGAGGGCTGGGCCCTGTACGCGGAGCGGCTGATGGACGAGTTGGGCTTCCTCACCGATCCGGAGCGGCGGTTGGGGTACCTCGACGCGCAGATGATGCGGGCGGTCCGCGTGATCATCGACATCGGTATGCATCTGGAGCTGGAGATCCCGGCGGATGCGCCGTTCCACCCCGGTGAGCGGTGGACGCCGCAGCTGGCGCATGCGTTCCTGGCGGCGCACTGCAGTCGGCCGGCGGATTTCGTGGAGAGTGAGATCGTCCGCTACCAGGGCATTCCCGGGCAGGCGATCGGCTACAAGCTGGGCGAACGCGTCTGGCTCCAGGGCCGCGCCGCCGCCCGCGCCCGGCACGGCGCCGCCTTCGACCTGAAGGCGTGGCACATGGCCGCCCTGTCGCAGGGTTCGCTGGGCCTCGACGACCTGCTCGCGGAGCTGTCCGCGCTCTGAGGCCGTCCGGCCGGAACTCGGGTGCGGGGCCCGGGTTCCGGCTTGGGGGCAGGGCCCTCGGCCGGGCCCCGCCTCCGCGATGCCGCCGTCCGGGCAGCACTTCCGTGGTGCCGCCCGTCGGCCTCCGCCGCGTCCGCCCGTCAGCCGGACTCCGCCCGGGGCGCCACCGCGACCACGTGGTAGACGCGCTCGCCCACGGCGACGTCCCCCAGGGGCGTCATGCCGAACCCGTCGACGTGGACGCGCCAGGACGGCCTGTTGGCGGCTTCGATGAAGGCGACGAGTGCATCCGCGCGGCCCGCGGCGGCGGTGCGCGCCATGGTGAACAGCCGTCGGGCGACGCCCCGCCCCCGGTGTGCCGCGTCGACGACCAGCGGCCCGTACAGCAGCCAGCGCACCGTACTCAGCGGGCGCCCCTGCCATCGGAGGGTGTCCTGCGCGGCGAGCAGCGCGCGGACCGGGGGCGGCGGGGCGGGCAGGCTGTCGGGGGCGGAGAGGGCGAGGAGCCCGGCGACCTCACCGCCGTCGTCCGCGAGGAGGAGTCCGCCGTGGGCGGCCATCCCCCGCAGCGCACCCTCGTTCAGGCTCCCTTGGACGAATCCCTGGTCGGCGCGTTGCTCCGCGGTGAGGGCGTCGTGGTGGTTGGCGGCGAAGAGCGCGGCCATGGCGGGCCCGTCGGCCTCGGTGGCATAGCGGTACTGCATACGCCGATGCTGCCACGGATGGGGCACGGCCGCGGCCGGACGGGAGCGGGCACCGGCCGGGTCTCTCCGAGGGGCGGCGCATCGCGCGATCATCTCCGTCGCGCATCGGGCAACCAACGGGGCGTCAATGGTGTTGTAGGAGAGAGGAGTTGGCCGGAAGGGAGCTCGGAGGGAGCCCCGGCGAGGACGCAGGAAGGAACAGGGGGTGCGAGAAGGACCCGATCAAGGACAGGTGCGGGCGGGCCCACTACGCTGACACCGTGTCGAGTAACGAATTGGAACGGCTGGCCCGGATCCGGATGCAGGTGACGAAGGAAACCCTGGAAGCCGCGATGGCGGCCCTTCAAGGACATCCGGTGGACCCCGAACCCGATTCCGACGACGAAAGGCCGCGCACCCCCGAGCCCGAAGCGGACGAACGGCCCGACGACGAGATCCCGCCGCCACCGCGGCTGCGACTGCTGCCCTGACAAGGCATTTCACCGCCCGCACGCGCGGCGCCACCCGGAGCCGGCGGAAACCACCGCCGCGCGGCCGGAGGCCACGGGCAGGGCGGAGCCGCCCACCGGAAAAGCATTGGTGAAACATTCACGGATTGTTGGAGGAATGTCAGGAACGGATCGCATTCTGTGGGGAGCCAGATCCATCGAACCCACCGTTCCTCATGAGGTACCACCATCATGCGCACCGCACTTCGCACCCGCTCCGCCCTCGGACTCGCGTCCGTCGCGGTTCTCTCCCTCTCCCTGACCGCCTGTGACGGAGGTGCGGACGGGTCGAAGGCGTCCGACTCCGCGAGCAGCTCCGCCGCGCGGTCCGACGACGGCGCGGGCACGGACAAGGCTTCCGACAGCTCCCCCGCCCAGGCGGCGAAGAAGGGCGACGAGACCCAGGCCCCGTCCTCGGCCGCGCCGGCCAAGGACCCGAAGAGCGACGACGGTTCGGCCGGTGACGACTGTGTGCTCGGCACCACGGAGATCGCCCTGAAGGAGGCCGGCGGCATGCCGTCGGCGGTGCTGCTGACGGCCACCAACAACGGTTCCACGCCGTGCTCGGTGTACAACGCGCCGTTCGTCTCGGACCCGGTCGCCGGGCACAACCTCACGGTCGACCAGGACAGCAAGCCGCAGGCCGTGGTCACGGTGGCGCCGGGGAGGACCGCGTACGCGGCGATCACCCTGGCGCAGAAGGAGTCGACGCAGAACCACCGCACCAAGAGCCTGACCGTCACGCTCGCCACCAAGGCCAACTCCGGCACGGACGGCCGTTACACGGTCTCCTCCCCCGGCCCGGCCGGTCTGCAGATCAACCCGAGCACCCGGGTCACCTACTGGCAGTCCAGCGAGGAAGACGCCCTGAAGTAAGGGACGGGACGTTGACCCATCGCCCTCGGCCCCGGCCGGCACTTCGCCGCCCGGGCCCAGGCGCGCCGCGCACCCTGTGCAGCCTCGGCGCCCATGAGCTGACTGCCTGACGACTTCGTCCCCCCGTTCACGTGCCGGTGCCCGGCACCGGCCTTCATCTGCGGCCGATCCGGGAGGCGGACACAGCGATCGACCACCCCGCCGTGCTGGGTTCCCAGGAGCGCCTGTGGGAGATCTTCGGCCCGGCGTGGGGCTGGCCCCGGGCGACCCTGACCTACGAGGAGGACCGCGTCGACGTGCTGCGGCACAAGCGGGAGATCGCCGCGCACCAGTCGTTCCACTACGCGCTCCTGGACGAGGCGGAGACGGCGCTCTTCGGCTGCGTCTCCATCGATCCGCCCGAGCGCACCGGCTCCGACGGCGAGATCGCCTGGTGGGTGGTGGACGACCTCGTCGGCAGCGCGGCGGAGCGGGCGCTCGACACGCTGGTGCCGCGGTGGGTCGCCGCCGACCGGCCCTTCCGCGAGCCGCGTTACCTGGGTCGCGGCATCGCCTGGCAGGACTGGCTCGCGCTGTCCCGTACCGCCTCCTGACCGGACGTGGCGGCGCCGCCCACCGGATCCCGCGGACGGGTGGGCGGCGCGCCAGGGGCCGGGACGTCAGGTCTCCGCGTGCAAGCGCTGGAGCGACGTGACCAGCTTGTCCACCTCCTCCGTCGTGTTGTAGAGCGCCAGCGAGGCGCGGACCGCGCTCTCCACGCCGTAGTGGGCGAGCGCCGGTTGGGCGCAGTGGTGTCCGGCCCGTACGGCGATGCCGTCGCCGTCGAGCCAGGAGGCGACCTGGGAGGGGGCGTGTCCGGCGAGGGTGAAGGTCAGCACCGCGATCCGGTCCGGCGCCGAACCCAGCAGTTGCAGTCCCGGCAGCTCGGCCAAGGCCTGGCGGGCGTAGGCCAGCAGGGAATTCTCGTAGGCGGCGACGGCATCCCGGTCGAAGGCGGTCAGCCAGTTCAACGCGGCCAGCAGGCCGACGACACCGGAGATGTGCCCGGTACCGGCCTCCAGGAGGTGCGGGGCGGGCGCGAAGGTGGTCCGGTCGAAGGAGACCGACTCGATCATGTTGCCGCCGCCCTGCCACGGCGCCATGTCCCGCAGGACGTCCGGCTTCGCGTAGAGCGCGCCGATGCCCGTGGGGGCGAACAGCTTGTGGCCGGAGAACACGTAGAAGTCGGCGTCCAGTTCCTGTACGTCGACGGGGAAGTGCGCCACCGCCTGGGCGCCGTCGACCAGCACCTTGGCTCCGTAGCGGTGGGCGAGCGCGGTCATCGCTCGTACCGGCGGGACGGTGCCGAGGACGTTCGAGGCATGGCTGAGCGCGACGAGCCGGGTCCGCATGGACAGCAGGTCGGCGTAGGCGTCCTGGTCGATCCGCCCGTCCGGCCGCAGCGGTACGGGCACCACACGGGCCCGGGTCTCCTTGGCGATCATCTGCCAGGGGACGATGTTCGAGTGGTGCTCAAGGACCGGTACGAGGATGTCGTCGCCCGGTCCGAGGTGGGCGCGTCCCCAGCTCTGGGCGACGAGGTTGATCGCCTCGGTGGTGCCGCGGGCGAAGACGATGTCGTCGGGCGACGGCGCCCCCAGGAACTGGGCGACGGCCGCCCGGCCCTCCTCGTACGCCTCGGTGGCCTCGCGGGCCATGGTGTGCGCGCCGCGGTGGATGTTGGAGTTGGCGGATCCGTAGAACGCGGCCAGGGCCTCGATCACCTGGCGTGGCTTCTGCGTGGTGGCTCCGTTGTCCAGCCAGACCAGCGGGTGGCCGTTCACCGTGCGGTGCAGGATCGGGACGTCCGCGCGCGCGGCCTCGGGGGAGAACGCGGTCCGTCGGCCGGGGAGGCCGGAAGGGTGCGCGGCGGGCGGGGTGGTCGCGGCCGGGGGCGTGCCCGCGTGCGTCGGGGACGGGCCCGGGGGCCGGCCCGGCCGCCAGCCCCGGAGGGGGTCAGGAGTAGTCATGGTAGTGGGAGACCTCGACGTTCTGGAGGACCGCGAGGGCGTCCTCGACCAGCACCGCCGCGTTGAAGTACGCCGTCATCAGGTGTGACGTGATGCCCTTGCGGTCGACGCCCATGTTCCGCATCGCCAGGCCGGGTTCGACCTCGTCCTCAACCTTTGCGGGGCGCAGCCCCACCACGCCCTGCTCGGCCTCGCCGACGCGCATCAGCAGGATCTCGGTGGTCCCGATGCCCGCTCCGCCGGAGAACGGCACCTTGTCGGAGGGGAGCAGCGGCACACCGCGCCAGGTGAGCAGCGGGCTGCCGAACCGGTTGTCGATGACCGGGGGCACGCCCCGGCGGGTGCACTCCCGGGCGAACGCGGCGATGGCGCGCGGGTGCGCCAGGAAGTAGCCGGGCTGCTTCCAGACCCGGGTCAGCAGTTCGTCGAGGTCGTCGGGGGTCGGGGCGCCGGTGCGGGTCTGTACCCGCTGGCCGGGGGCCACATTGCGGAAGAGGCCGAATTCCGGGTGATTGAGCAGGGAGGCTTCCTGACGTTCCCGCAGCGCGTGCACGGTGAGGTTGGCCTGCGCACGGGTCTGGTCGATGGGCCCGTTGTAGAGGTCGGAGACCCGCGTGTGTACCCGCAGCACGGTCTGCGCGAGGGTCATGTGGTACTCGCGGGGCGTGTCCTCGTAGTCGACGTAGGTCGCGGGGAGTTCGGGTTCGCCGATGTGCCCGGCGCTGAGGTCGACCGGCACCTCGGCGCCCGGCAGGACACCGTCCGCCACGAGGTAGGCGTCCAGCGCTCCCCGTACCGTCGCGTCGCGGTCGCACAGCCCGGAGAGCGTGGCGCGGTCGACGCAGAGGGCCACGCCGGGGGTGAGCGCCTTGACGCGGTACGGCAGGGGCGCGGCGCGGGTCCAGGCGTCGAGGTCGAAGAACTGGCCGTCGGCGATCACTTCGAGCAGGGCGTCCTCGCCGTAGCGCCCGCTCACCCGCTTCTCGGCGCGTCCCTGGGCGATCACCCACAGCCGGTCGTGCGCCTCGCCCTCCGCCGCCAGGATCTGCCCGGCGCCGAAGGGGACTTCGGTGAAGGCGTCCGCCAGCTCGGCGAGCAGCGCGTCGTCGGCCTCCCGGAGGTAGGGCAGCTCCCGCAGGTCGCCCGGGATGACGCGGGTCGTTCCGCCGTCGCTGTGGGTGCTGATGCGGTCGTCGCCGAGGACGTAGGTCCGGCGGCGGTTGACGCGGAAGACACCGGATTCGACGTCCACCCAGGGCAGGGCGCGCAGGAGGTAGCGCGGGGTGATGCCGCGCATCTGGGGTGTGGTCTTGGTGGTGGTCGCGAGTTGCCGTGCGGCATCGGGGGTGAGGCTGGTCCGGTCGCTCACAGGGGCTCCTTGCCGAAGGAAGTGCCGACCGGTGGGGCCGGCCGGTACGCGGTGAGCCGATCGTCGATTTCCGATCCCGCCGCCCGCAACCGGCCGCTGCGC
Organism: Streptomyces sp. NBC_01525; assembly: GCF_045040405.1. Lineage (NCBI taxonomy): Bacteria > Bacillati > Actinomycetota > Actinomycetes > Kitasatosporales > Streptomycetaceae > Streptomyces > Streptomyces sp. NBC_01525. Next base: position 7,039,794 of record NZ_CP109397.1, on the reverse strand, counting down.
GGGCGCGGCCGGAAAGTTTCGCCGTACGGGAGGCGCGGATTCCGCACAGCTGATCGAGCGCCCGCCGCCGCACCGGCGCTACCCTGCGCGCGCTTCCATCACGGGCCCTCGCGGCGCCGTCCTGTTGCGCTCCGTCGAACGTTCCTCACACGACGCGATTTGCCTCGCGAAATACCTTTGATCACCCTCAAGTGAGGCTTATACCAGCAATTTGACGTCTCGTCAGTTCCGCTGACCTCCGTCGGTCACCGCGAAGAGGTGCGGGCGCGGCGCAGTGCCCGTGAAGTAGGGGTTGCCGGTGGAGAGAAAGGGATGCGCGGCCGAGGCTTCGTCGTGCACGATGGCTGACCAGGCACTTCTGGCGTTTTCTTGACGCCGGGGCCGTGATCGTTCTTGACTGCCACGGTCATCCCCGCCTCGGGGCACCTCTCACCGAAGGTCGTGAACATGCTGGCTGACGCCCCCTCCGCCACCGAAGTGGTCGGGCAGTTCCTGCTCGGTGACTCGTTTGCCTGCCTGGCCGGTCGTTCGGCCTGGCGGCAGGGCGGGATCACCCATCGCCATTACACCTGGCTCGGTGACGACGAGGCGGCGCGGCAGCTGGCGGAGGATCTTGAGGCGTATGTGGCGGCCGTGGACTGGACGGCCAAGCCCTTCACCAGCTTCGTCGCGACGTTCTCCGGGCCGCTGGAGGTGCCGGAGACCGAGTTCGAGCGGCTGATGTGGCAGCAGCTGCAGGGCGTGCACGACCACGACAGCCGTACGCACGGCTGGGCCGAGGGGTACGACCACGATCCGCAGTCGGGGGCGTTCGCCTTCAGCGTCGCCGGGCACCCGTTCTTCGTGATCGGGCTGCACGAGACTCATGTCCGGGTCGGCCGTCGGCCGCCGTTCCCGATGCTGGCCTTCAACTCCCATGCGCAGTTCGACCGGATAAAGGCGGCCGGGCTCTGGGACCGGCTCCAGGAGAAGATCCGCAAGCAGGACATCGAACTCCAGGGCGACATCAACCCGAACCTGCTGGAGTACGAGAAGCTGTCGGAGGCCCGGCGGTACTCGGGCCGCCCGAAGCCGGCGGACTGGGTGTGCCCGTTCTCCGCCCAGGTGCGCAGCTAGTCGCCACGCCGGCCGTCGTACGGCGAGGGGCCCGGCCGGGAGATTGCGGCCGGGCCCGTTTCGTTTTCCGGGGTCCGTTTCGCGGGGCGGGCCTCAGTGGTGGACGGGGACGCGGTCCGTACCGGGCGCCGGGGCGGAGACAGGCGCGGCGGGCGGTACGGCGTCGGTGTTCGAGGGCCACCGAGGCGAAGGACAGGACGAGGGCGGAGGCGGCAAGGGCGGCGCCGACAGCGTTGGGGGCCGTGTAGCCGAGATGGGCCGTGAGGGCGAGGCCGCCGAGCCATGCCGCGAGGGCGTTGCCGAGGTGGAAGGCGCCGATGTTGACGGCATTTATTTACTTGCAAGCGCGGGATGTTGCAGTAGCGTAGATACTGGCGGCCGAGGGCGGCTGCTCGGGCCGCTCCCTACGGAGCGTCCGCGCGCCGGATCGCGAGGACCGCCGCGTCGTCGCCGAGCCGCCCGTTGACGTACGCCAGCAGGTCCGCGTGGAGCAGCCGCAGGACGTCGCGGGGGCCGCATCCGCTCCATGCAACGGCGCGGTCGGCCAGCGGGTAGAAGGCGCCCTCGGCGTTGCGGGCCTCGGTGACGCCGTCCGTGACGAGCAGGAGCAGATCGCCCGGCGCGAAGGCGAAGGTGTCGACCCGGAACGAAGCGGGGCCGCCGAGCCCGCCGAGGCCGATCGGCAGGGCGATGTGCCGGGCGTCAAGGGTGCGTACCTCCCCGTCGCGCAGCAGCAGGGGCGGCGGATGTCCGCAGGTGATCGTGTGGACCCGCGGTTCGCGGTCGGGTAGGTCGAGCAGGGTGGCGGTGGCGAAGACCTCCTCCTCGTCCGGGGCGTCGCTCCCCCACTGCGCGGTGTCCCAGCGGATCGCGCCGTCGAGATGCTCCGCGAGGGCGGGCAGCGGTGCCCGGCGGTGCGCGGCCGCCCGGAAGGCCCCGAGGAGCAGCGCGGCGTGCCCGTACGCGGGCAGCCCCTTGCCGCGGACGTCACCGATGAGCAGCCGGGTGCTGTCGCCCGTACGGGCGGCGGCGTACAGGTCGCCCCCCATCTCCGCCTCCTCCTCGGCGGCGAGATAGAGCGAGGCGATCTCCAGGGGGCCGCTGCGGGCGGGCGGCGGGCGCAGCAGCACCCGCTGGGCGACGTCCGCCACCGAACGGGTCGTGGCCAGCCGCCGTTCGATGCGGTCGCGGACCACGGTGAAGAGCACCACCAGGGTGCCGACGAGGATCAGCGCGACGATCTGCACCTGGTGGTTGCGGGAGGTGGCGTCGCCGCTGATGACCCCGATGACGACCTGGGCGACGACGGCGAGCACCGCGATCGCCGCCGTGACCAGCGGCCCGGCGAACGCCGCGGTGAACGTGGGGGCGGCCACCAGCAGCGGCCCGAGGTGCACCTCGGGCGGGAAGAGGCTGTCGACCACGCAGATGGCGCAGATGAGCGCGAGCGGGATCAGCACGAGATACCGGGTGAGCTCCCGGCGTTCCCGCAGTGCGCGCAGCTCGCGAAAGGCCATGTGTCATGCTCGCACCGCGGCGGCCGACGCGCCCGGCGACCCGTTACGTGTCGGAGGCCGACGCGGCCCCCGTTCCCTCGCGCGTCCGCAGGCCGCATACCTGCGGTGACAGCAGCGCCGCGGCGGAGGCCAGGAACACCAGGGCGGCACACCCGGCCAGGGCGTGGCCGAGGCCGACGGCCGCCGCGAGCGGCCCGGCGACCAGCAGCGCGAGCGGTGCGAAGGCCAGGGAGCCGAAGGCGTCGTAGGCGCTGACCCGGGAGAGGACGGCGTCCGGGACCTCGCGCTGGAGGGTCGTCGACCACAGCACGCCGAAGATGTCGCCGGAGACGCCCGAGACGAACATCGCTGCCATGCTCAGCGGCACCGGCGCGTGCACGGCGAGCAGGCCGATCGGCAGGGCCATCGGGAAGGTCGCCAGGACCGCGACGAGAACGGGGCGGCGCACCCGCAGTCGCGCGGCCAGTCCGGCACCGGCCACGGTGCCCAGGGCCTGAGCGCCGACCAGCAGCGACCAGGCGCGGGCACCGCCCAGGTCGCGTTCGGCGATCAGCGGACCGAGCACCCCGACGTGGGCGTTGAGCGCGGCCACGACGAGGGAGAACTGCGCGACGACCACCCACAGCCACTGCCGCCCGGCGAACTCCCGCCACCCCTCCCGCAGATCCGCCCACCCGGAGGCGGTGGAGCGGGGCACCGCCGTCAGCCGCAGGCCCCGGATGAGGGCCGCGCTCACCAGGAAGGAGGCGGCGTTCAGGGCCAGGGCCCAGCCCGCGCCGACGAAGGCGACGGTGACGCCGGACAGGGCGAGGCCGAGCAGCATCGAGGAGTTGGTGCCGACCTTGAGCAGGCCGTTGGCCCGTTGGAGCCGATCCGCCGGGACGATCTGCGGCACCGCTCCGGCCATCGCCGGGGTGAACAGCGCGGTGGCGAGACCGGCCAGCACGGCGAGCGCGCAGAACAGCGGCAGCGGCGCCCGGCCGGTCAGCGCCATGGCGGCCAGTCCCGCGTACGCGGCACAGCCCGCCAGATCCGCGACGATCATCACCCGGGAGCGGGACACCCGATCCGCGATCACGCCGCCGACCAGGATGAACACCAACTGCGGCAGGGCCTGACAGGCGAGGACCAACGAGAGACGCCCCGGCGTCGCCCCGGGCAGCGCCAGCACCGCGAAGGCGAGCGCCACCCGCGCGAAGCTGTTGCCGAGGACGGAGATCGTACGGGCGGCGACAAGCAGCGCGAACCGCCGGTCATGCCGCAGGGACAGTGACGCCGAGGCGGGGGCTGTGGTCACGGGGCGCAGCGTACGGGCTGCCGGGGCGGGCTCGCGGAGCTTCGCGACAGCCGACGGCCGTGTCCCCGAAGGGAGTTGGAGGTGGCCGGTGCCGTCGAGGAGTGCGGGGACGAGGTGGAGGGGTCCGACGGGCCAGGCGGGCCGAGGCAGGACGGCGTGACCGGGGCGCCCGAGGCAAAGCGGCCGAGCCGGGGCGGCCAGGCCGGAGCGCCGCGTTGAGGCCGAGCCAAGCCGGACCAACCGACCTGGAGCGCCATCATTGCGGGCAATTCGATCACCGCATCAGCCACTCCCCCACCCTCAACTCCCTTCCCTCACACGGAGTCCAGCCCCCGGACCACCCTTCCGGGCGGTGGAAATCAAACCACCGAGTTGGTTTTATGGGGCCATGACCCGCCCTCACCCGCACCTTCCCCCCACTTCCGCGCGGCGCTCCACGCGCGCGGCGTCCGGTCCGGCCCGGCGCGTCCGGGTCCTGGGAGGTGCCCGATGAGCCGGCAGCCGCGGTCCGCGCAGACCCGGCGGGCGTTGATCCGTTCCGCCGCGCAGACCTTCGACGAGCACGGGTACCCGCGGGCGAAGCTCACCGCGATCAGCGCGGGCGCCGGGGTGAGCACCGGCGCGCTGCACTTCCATTTCGACACCAAGGCCGCGGTCGCCGCGGCCGTCGAGGACGAGGCGGCGCGCACGCTGCACGAGTCCGCCCGCACCGTGCGGCACCTCACCCCGGACCCGCTCCAGGCACTCGTCGACACCACGCACGTCCTGGCCCGGCAGCTGGCCACCGACGTCGTCGCGCGGGCCGGATACCGCCTCAACTGCCAGTCCGCGTACCGCTCCGGACCGGATCTGCGGACACGCTGGCATGTGTGCGTTCGCGAACTCCTCGACCGGGCCGGGGAGCAGGAACTGCTGGTGCCGGGCCTGGCGGCGGAGGAGTCGGCGACGGCACTCGTGGGGGCGACGACCGGTTTCGAGGTGCTGGCGCGCGAGGACGCGAACTGGCTCACCCCGTCCGCGGTGACGGGCCTGTGGCGGTCGTTCCTGCCGATGCTGGCGGGCCCCGGGGCGCCACAGACCCCGGAGCCGTCCGATACGCGGACGACGCCGCGGATACGGCGGCGAACCGCGGCGGCGCAGCGGACCGCATCGGAGCTGGTGCGGTAGCCCGGCGGGTGAAACGCCCGCCGCGGCGGGTCCGTTCAGCCGCCGGTGGCGGGGGCGTCCGAACCGCCGGACCTCCGGTGGACGCGCCACATCCGGGCGCCGCGGTCGGCGGCGGTGTCCAGTCGGCCCAGCACGCCCGGGACGGCTATGCCCGGCAGCACATGGTCGTACAGCGCCGCGATCTTCGTTTCGAGGCGGCCGCCGTCGATGGCGGAGTTGACCACCTCGACGCCGGTCCAGGCGCCGACGAAGAGCGCGGCGGTCTCCTGCGGGTCGATGTGCGGCAGCAGTTCGCCCTGGTCCTTGGCCTGTTGCAGCATGTCGGCGAGGTAGTCGATCCAGCCCGGCCAGGAGGTGCCGAGGAGCGCGCGGGCGTGCCGGTCGGCGGAGAGCGTGATGGAGGCCCGCAGCAGCGGCTCCTGGGGCAGGCGGTGGGCCAGCACCATGCCGACGTCGACCCATTCCTGCAGCTTGGAGTCCTGCGGCAGCACGCCCTCGGTGGTCAGCGCCTCGCCGAGCACGCCCCGGGCGAGGTCTTCCTTCGAGGTGAAGTGGAAGTACAGGGCGCCCTTGGTCACACCCGCCCGGCCGAGGATCTCCGCGATGGTCGCGGCGTCGTAACCGCGTTCGTCGAAGACCTCACCGGCGGCCTCCAGAATCGTGCGCCGAGTCTGGATCGCCCGTGCCTGCCGCGCCATCAGGGGACCTCATTCGTCTGTCGCCGCCGGTGTTTCCGGCATCCAACGAGCCGGGTTTCCGATGGGCCCGAGCACCGGATCGTCATTATCTTCAGCGACGCATTGCAAAGAAAACCGGGCAGTACGTATCTTAGCATTTGCCGGAGCCGCCGGTTCAGTACCAGACCACCGCACCAGGGGAGTCGAGTGCCCAATGTTGCTCATACCGAGCCACTCCGACCGGCCTGAACTGCCGCACGGCGCACGGCAGCCCGATGCTCCGGAGCGGGCAACCTCCGCGGTGCGCAAGGAATTCCTCCACCTCAGCTTCGATGACTCCGTTTTCCTGACGGGGTGCGAGCGGCGCGGGGCGATGGAGTTCGCTCTCACGGCGCGCTGGCCCGGCTTCATCCGGGCCGCAGAGAGCGGCGGGGTGCGGCACGAATCCCTGGTCGTGGCGCAGACCATCCGGCAGGCCGGACTGCTGATCGCCCATACGGAGTTCGAGACGCCACTGAACCACGCAATGCTGCTGCGGACCTTCGGCTTCCGCCTGGACGCGTCCTTCCAGCCGCCGGAGGGCGTACCGGTCGAGGTCGTCCTGCACGCGTCCGGCACGGAGCAGGGGCGGCGCGGTACCCGGCTGACACGGCTGCGCCTGGAGATGGAGCTGACCACCCCGGAGGGCGTGCGGATCGGCAGCGGGTCCACGGATTTCGAGTGGATCGCCCCGGCGGTCTACAGACGGTTGCGCGGCAATCACGTCGAGGCCGTCCTGGACCAGCCGCCGCTGCCCGTGCCGGTGGCGCCCGAGCGGGTGGGGCGCCACGACCCGGCGGAGGTGGCGCTGTCGCCGACCGAGCGCTCCCGGCGCTGGCAGCTGCGGTGCGACTTCTCCAACCGGCTGCTGTACGACCACCCGGTCGACCACACCCCGGGGCTGGTACTGATCGAAGCCGCCCACCAGGCGGCGCGGTTGACGGCACCCGCCTCGTTCGTACCCCGGACGGTCACGACGGCGTTCGACCAGTACGTCGAGTTCGACGCGCCGTGCTGGATCGAGGCGGAAACCTCCGGCGGCGAGGCCGACGGGGACGGTTTCCGGGTCGTGGTGCGCGGCTACCAGGGCGACCGGCAGGTCTTCCGCAGCACGCTGACGTAACGGCAGCCCCGGCGGGCGGAGGCCGGTGGCCCGGGAGTACGCGCCCCGGACCGCGGTGCTCCGGCCGTCGCCGGGGCGCCGCGGTCCATCGGTACGGACGGTGCCGCCGCTCCCGTCACACCATCGTGAAGCCGCCGTCGACCGGCATCACGACGCCCGTGACGAACGACGAGCGGTCACTGCACAGCCAGGCCGCGGCCTCGGCGATCTCCTCGGCGCGGGCGGTGCGCGCCTGCGGGGTGGCGGCGTGCAGCCGGGGTTCCAGCTCCGGATTGCGGGCGAACCAGTCGGCGATGATCTCGCTGCGCGTGGTGCCCGGGGCGACGCTGTTGACGCGGATGGACCGGTCCGCGTATTCGGCCGCGGCGGCTTTGGTCAGCCCGGCGACGGCATGCTTCGACGCGACATAGGGCGCGGCGGCCGGAATGGACTGCAATCCGCCGACGCTGCTGTTGTTCACAATGGAGCCACCGCGAGGGTTTTCCAACATCGCGCGTATTTCGTACCGCAGGCAATTCCAGGTGCCTCGTACATTCGTTTCCATGATCTGTTCGTAGACCGTGTCGTCCATGAGATGCATGGCGTTCTGATCGCCGCCGATCCCGGCGTTGTTGAATGCCGAATCCAGACGGCCGAAGGTGTCGAGCGCGAGATCCACGACCCTGCGCACCTCGTCCGGGCGTGTGACATCCGTCGGCGCGTACACCACCTGGGCGCCCCTTTCCCTCAGCTCAGTGGCTACCTCGGCGAGCCGGTCGGCGCGTCGGGCGGCGAGCACGAGGGTGGCCTGTTCGGCGGCGAAGACCCGTGCCGCGGCGGCGCCGATGCCGCTGCTGGCCCCCGTGATCAGAACGACTTTGCCGGCGAGAAGGCCGTGTTCGGTAGTCACGGCCGGATTGTGCCACGCCCGTTTCGGACGAATTCCCGGAGAATTGTACGCGGCGGTCTGGTTTTATGGGCGATGAGCGCACACGGGCACCCGGAAGGTCGCCTTCGGGTACCTGATCCCGCGTGGAGCGCCGGTTTTTTCAGACCGTGCGGTTTGGAAATTACGCGCCCGGCGCATTCCGGGGATTCGGAGGCGGCGGGGTGGTATGGCGCGCGGCGGGCCGTGCGTCCGAATCCGGCGGGCTGGCCGCGTCAGCTGAAGGTGCCGGGCTCGACCGCGGTGATGGTGAACTCACCGCCGCAGACCCGGAGGTTGCCGCTGCCCGTCGTCATGGACTCCTTCGAGCCCGGCGCGTAGACGTACACGTAGGCGCCGCGCTTCCAGCACGGGGTGTCGGAGACGCCGTCGTTGACGGTGTGGACCAGGGCGTGGGCGCTCGCGCCGGGCGCCAGGCGGACGACGCCGCCCGCGCCGCCCTCGCGGGTGGCGGGCCTGCCGATGCGGGTGCCGTCGCGGGAGATCAGCGAGACGCCGGGGTATCCGCGCAGCGTGCACGCCTTCTTGCCCTTGTTGGTGAAGGTCAGCGGGTACCGGAAGTTCCCGGCACCGGCGTCGGGGGCGCCCAGGCTCAGCGACATCTGGGCGGAGGTGCAGCGGTCCGATGCGGCGAGCGCGGACGGGGGCTCCTCCTTGGCACCCGGGGTGGCCTTGCCGGGGGCGTGCCCGGGGCTCGCGGACGTCGCGTTGCCCGCTCCGGGGGCGCCGGTGGGCGCGGCGGACTCCTTGGCCCCGGCGCTCGGCCCGTCGCCGGAGGGCTGCGTGTCGACGCCGGAGGGCCGGGTCGCGTCCTGACCGGCGGCGGTGGGCGACGAGGCAGGCGCGGCGTGCGAGCCGGAGCCGGAACCCTCCTGGCAGGCGGTCAGTGCGAGCGCGGCGACGGCGATCAGCGACCCGGCTGCCAGACGGCGGCCGCGGCCGAGAGCCTTGCTGGTGAGCGTCATGCGGCTCCCCCTCGGGTGGTGGGTGGGTACCCGCCTTGCGTGGGTACGCACGGTCGAATCGGCTGCCCGGCCAGCGTGCCCCGAGGCGCTGGCAGGCGGCTAACGGGGCGCTAACGCCTCACTAACGGCGGCGCGGTGCGTTCGGTCGCCCGTCGGCCGCGCCGACCCTCGACGGCAGTATGAACCTCTCGGCCACCCGGCGCCTTCGGACGGCATCTGCCCTCGTGAAGCCCCAGGTCCCGGGCCGGGTGCGCGACCCCGCCCGGTGCCGGGTAGCCGACCGGGGTGTCCGTCCACGGACCGGCTCCGTTGCGTAGGGCAGGTACGTCGATTGGGGAGGGCCCGCACGGCGTACGCCCGGGGACGATACGGCGGGCGCACGGCCGCGTCCAGGGCCCGGCGGCGGGTGGTCACCACCGTCGGGGCGGGGATGACGGCCCGACGGAGCGGCCGACCACCATGGCGGATTTCCGCCGGTCCCCCGCCAGGCCGCGGCGCAGAATTCGGGGGTGACCATCCATGACAGGAGTCGGTACCGCTCGGCCCGGTGCCCGGTGGCGGGGCGCCGCCGGGGCGTCCGCGCGAGCACCGGACGAGGGGCCCGTGATGTCCGCGCGCAGCGGTGAGGGGCGGCGTGCGGCGAGCCCGCTGCTCTCCGCGGCGGAGGTGACCGCGCAGCTCGGCGACGTTCCCCCGCCCGCCGGTCACACGGACGCCGAACTGGCCGCGGTGCTCGGTCTGCTGACGGATCCGACGGGCGCCGGGCGCCGCCGCTCCCGGATCGAGGCGGTCGTCGTCGGGCACAGCCGGGACGCGGCGTCGGCCGCGGCGGCGCGGGCGTTCGCCGGGGCGTGGCGGGCGGCCGGGCGGCAGGTGTGGGCCACTGTCGACTGGCCGGAAGAGGCCGCCTCGTGGCTCCGGTTCGCGGGCCGTCTCACCGCTCCGGAGCCGGACGCCTGGGTGATCGCCGCGGCGGCGCCGGGCTGGGCGCAGATGAGTCGGCGGCTGCGGCACAGCACCGGCTGGGATCCTGCCCGTACGGTCGGTTTCGCGGCGCTCGGCGACTCCCGACTCGCCGCGCTCGCGGGCCCCGGCACCCTCGACGGCATGCGGGGCGCCACCGCCGACGGACACACCTGGGTCATCGACCGGGGCTGGGTCACCCGGTCCCTGCCGGGGCCGCCCGCGTAGCGCGTCGGGAGTGGCAGCCTGGAAGAGGCGTGGCAACAGGCCCGCCTGGAGTGAAGGGGTACGGATGACGACGCCACTGCCCGGTTTCGAGGGGCTCGACGGCCCGGCGGACGGCGCGCCGCGCGCCCGGCGGCAGCTCGCGCCCGGTGCGGTGCACGTCCCGGACTGGCTGGACGTGCGGGCGCAGCGGGAGCTGGTCGCGGCGTGCCGGGACTGGGCGCGCGGCCCGGCGCCGATCCGGCACACCAAGCTGCCCCGGGGCGGCGTGATGTCGGTGCAGACGGTCTGCATCGGGTGGCACTGGCAGCCGTACGCGTACACCCGCACCGCCGACGATGTGAACGGCGCGCGGGTGGCCGCCTTCCCGGACTGGATGGTGGAGCTGGGGCGGCGGGCGGTAACCGAGGCGTACGGGGACGCGGCTGCGGGCGACGGCTACACCCCCGACACGGCGCTGATCAACTTCTACGACGAGGCGGCGCGGCTCGGGATGCACCAGGACAAGGAGGAGCGGTCCGGGGCGCCGGTCGTGTCGCTGAGCATCGGTGACGCCTGCGTCTTCCGGTTCGGCAACACCGAGAACCGCGGCCGGCCGTACACCGATGTGGAGCTGCGGTCCGGGGATCTCTTCGTGTTCGGCGGGCCGTCCCGGTTCGCGTACCACGGGGTGCCGAAGGTGTATCCGGGGACCTGCGATCCGGCGTGCGGGCTGCGGGGCGGACGGCTCAACATCACGATGCGGGTCACCGGTCTCGGCTGACCGGGGGGCCGCTTCCGGTCCGGGTGCCCGCAAGGCCCGTTGCCGTCCGGCTGCCCGGTGGCGCCGGGCGGAGGCAGACTGGGGACATGTACCGCAGCATCACCGCCCGCCCATGACGCCCGAGGTCACCGACGACGACATCAGGGCGGCGGCCCTGCAGTACGTCCGTAAGGTGTCCGGGTCAGGAGCGCCCGCCGCCGGTCAGGCGCCGGAGGTGGTCGGTCCCTGCCAGTCCGCGTAGCGGATGCGCGGGGTGACGTGGACGCCGCCGACGGTGCCCCATTCGTCCTTGCCGAGGCGGCTCAGCGGGCGCAGCCGGTCGATCTCGGCGTGCCCGTCGACCAGGACCTCCTCGGAGATCGCGGCGTGCACCACGCGTCCGAAGACGACGGTCGAGTCACCGATCCGCAGCGTGCTGTGCAGTTCGCATTCGAGCGCCACCGGTGAGTCGGCGACCCGCGGCGGCTTGACGCGCAGGCTGGGCTCGGCGGCGATCCCGGCGGCCTCGAACTCACTGATGCCGTGCGGGAAATCCGTCGCGGTGTCGTTGATCTGCGCGGCGAGCCCTTCGGGGGCGAAGTTGACCACGAACTCGCCGGTGGCCTCGACGTTGCGCAGCGAGTCCTTGCGGCCGACGGAGGAGAACTGCACGACGGGCGGGGCGACGGCGGCGATGCTGAAGAACGAGTGCGGGGCAAGATTCGCAGAAACGCCATACCGGTCGATGGTTGACACCCAGGCGATCGGCCGCGGCACGACCGTGGCGGTCAGCAGCTTGTAGAAATCGCTACGGGGCATCTCTGCAGGATCGAAGTCAACGCGCATGGCGATCAGTATCCACCAGCGAAACCGCGGATTTTACAAAGGATCCACGGCACCGCCCCACCGCGGGGTCCGACGGACAGTGCCCGGTATCGGAAGCATCGCGCACCAGGAGCCGACACCGTGCCAGCCACCGCCCTCACCACCGCCTGGGAAGACTTCGAGGTCCCTGCACACGCCCGCGGCGGGCAGGTCACCCTCAACCTCCACGACCACCTGGCCTCCTATGTCCCGAAGCGCCCCGGCGCCTACCTCCGCATCTCATCCGACCGCTTCGGACTGGAGGCCGGCGTCGACCGCGAGCTCGAAGACGCCGAGGAGAGCCGGGCCCGACTCCGCTGGAGCCCGTTCGTCAAGATCTACAAGGAGAACGACACCTCCGCCTTCAAGAAGCGCAAGATCACCAAACCCGACGGCACCATCGGCTGGGTCGTTCTGCGGCCCGAGTTCCGTCAACTGCTCGCCGACCTCGCCCTCGGCGTGAGCGACGGCGTCACCTTCTACCACCTCGACCGGCTCGTGCGTCAGCCACGCGATCTCGGCCCGCCGCCACCGCCGAGGCCACACCGAGCTCGTCGCCCACACCACGGCCGCACCGCTGGAGGTCCGCGCCCGCCGGGCCGCCGACCAGTACAGCCACCTGGGCGGCGGCGCCGCCCCCCCCCATCGGCCTGCTGCCCGCCGCATCAGCCGTCGCCGGGTCAGCCACCGTCATGGGCAAAACCGGTATGAGTCAACGCTCACGACGCAAGAAGTCACGGGCGCCGCGGAGCGTGGTGTCCAAAATGCGCTGCGTCCGAGCGCTGTCCAGACGGACGTCCAATGCCCCCGGAGAACCGGTGCCGGCGCGGCAGCCGACCGCCAGCGTGGAGGCGTCCAATGCATCACGGCCAGTGATCATGACACCGAGCTCGTGACGGCTGAGGGCGTCTGGCCCTGCCAGGTGGCACACACCTGCGTGTTCGGAGGTGGCCAGCTCAAGGAGAGCTCGGGCGAGGTCGCGGAGCAGGTGGAGTGCGAGAAGCGGGTTTTTGGGGCGGTTTCGTCGTTGATCGAGGCGTTTCAGACGCGACGGGCTGCGGTGTCGGCTGGCGCCCTGGCCGTAGCCGTGGTCGGCATGCTGCCCTCGTCCGCGGCTCAGTCCCACAGCCCCCGTGATGCCGTACGCAAGGGTATGGAACGCCTGTTACAGGACGACAGGTTCCCCGCAGCCCTGGCCGCCACCGTCGACCGTGACGGGCACACCCAGAACTACACCACCGGCGTCGCCGACCTGAAGACCATGGCGAAGGTACCGGTCGACGGACAGATACGGGCGGGCAGCAACACCAAGACGTTCACCGCTACGGTCGTCCTGCAACTGGTCGGCGAAGGCGAAGTCGCCCTCGACGCCCCCATCGAGAAGTACCTGCCCGACCTCGTGCGCGGCGAGGGCATCGACGGCCACCACATCACCGTGCGCCAGCTCCTCCAGCACACCAGCGGACTGCCCGACTACACCAACTTCCTGGGTGAAGAGGCCATATTCGGCACCGGCCGCCACACCTACTACCAGCCCCGCACGCTGCTCGATGTGGCGCTCGCCCACAAGGCGGAGTTCGCCCCCGGGACCAACTGGTCGTACAGCAACACCAATTACGTCCTGGCCGGGCTGCTCATCGAGAAGGTCACCGGCCGCCCGGTCGCCGAGCGGATCACCCACCGGGTCATCGACCGCATCGGCCTACGCCACACCTACTTCCCCAGCACCGGCGACGAACGCATCCGAGATGCTCACCCCAAGGGCTACTCCGCGACGAAGCCCGGAGCCCCGCTGGAAGACATCACACGGATAGACCCCTCCTGGGCCTGGTCCGCAGGGCAGCTGATCTCCACCCCCAGCGACCTGAACCGCTTCTTCTCCGCCCTGATCGGCGGCGAGCTCCTGGGGCCCAACGAGCTCGCCCAGATGCGCACCACCGTCAAGGTTGCCGACACATTCGACTCGGGATCCGGCATCCGGTTCGGCTTGGGACTGACAAGTACACCGCTGAGTTGCGGCGGCCTGATGTGGGGGCACCGCGGTGACACCCCCGGCTACCACACGCGCACCGGCGCCACCGATGACGGCCGCGCCGCCACGATCGCCACCACCGCCAGACCGGCACCCACCTCAAGGGGCCTCAACCACGCCGACGCAACACCGCCCTGTGCAAGAGATAACGGCCGACGCGCCCGGGCTGCTGATGCGATGAGGGGCGTTTGGCCTCCCGCTCCCGCCGGGTGCGCAGGATGCTCGGCTCGGGCAAAGATCCGAACTCGGGGAGGCGATCGAAGAGTTCACCGTACGACGGTGAGCAGTGGGCGGGATGGACCTACCGCTTCGTTGCGCTTCGGCCGGGCGGGCAAGGCAAGCCGTGTGGCCGCGGACGTGGATGCCGCGGCAGTCGATGGGGGCGGCAGCAGGGTCTGCGCCGTGTGCGCAGTACGGCCAGGAGGGCTCCCGCACCTCGTTGCTCCCGTCTAGTGCTGTGACCGGGATGGTCCACCGTGATCGGGGGCCGGCTCGCGGGACGAGCGCACGCGCAACGGCTGGTATTACTGGGGCATGCAGGAAGAGACGGCACGCTCCGCGATCGACACGTTCATCTCCGCGTTTAACGCCTCGGACGACAGCTATGTGACTGCCCTGCTCTCCCAGGCCCTGACCTCAGACGTGGTCTTCTGGGGGCCATTGGGTCGCAGCGAAGGAATCGCGGCGGTCGAGCGGTTCGTGCTGGACATCCGGCGCCACCCGGCGGGGACCGGCACGATGGTGCGCTGCTCATCGGTGGACATGCCTGGCGAGTGGGCCCGGTACCAGTGGGTCTTCACCACGCCGGATGGAGGCCCCCGCCTGGCGGGAACGGACGTCGTCCATCTGCGGCGGAGCCTCATCGACCAGGTCATCGTCTTTGCGGGGGAGATCGAGTCGTCCGCCTCCTGAGTCGTCCTTCTGTCGCTGTCCTTCTCGTGAACTTGTCCCTTTCGGCACTCCGGGGCTGCGGTTCGCGGTCGGTCAGGCTGCGGCGTTGAGGGGGCGTCCGCCCCAGCGGATGCCCTTCTCGCTGCGGATGCGGGCGCGTTCCTTGCGTTGGGCGGCAAGTACGTCGGGGTGGCGGGCGTTGGCGTTGCGCCAGCGCAGGTAGCGGTGCAGTGCCTGGGTTTGTGTGGGGTGGCTGCGGTGGTGGGAGTTGGCCAGGGTGAACTGCCGCAGCGGGCCGAAGTGGGCCTCGATCGGGTTGGCCCAGGATGCGTAGGTCGGGGTGAAGCACAGCTCGACCTTGTTCTTCTTCGCCCAGCGGCGGATGTCGGCGCCGGTGTGGGCGGAGAGGTTGTCCAGGATGATGTAGATCGGGGCGCCGTCGGGTCGGGCGGCGCGGATCGACTTCAGCGCGGCCAGGGTGTTGACGGTGCCCTTGCGGCGGCGGTTGACGCCCCACAGGCGGTCGTCGCCGACGGAGTAGCAGCCGTGGAAGTAGGTGACGCCATGGGTGCGGCGGTAGGTCGCCGGCAGCCGGTTTGGCTTGCCCTGCTTTACCCAGCAGGAGCCTGCGGTGGGCCGGATCCCCAACGGCCCGAACTCGTCGAAGGCGAAGACCCGGTCCGGGAAGCGGTCCAGAACCTGCTCGATCCGGTCGAGCTTGACGTCGCGATCAGGGTCGGGTGATTCCTTCCATGTCTTGGTGCGCTGGAAGGTGATGCCGCGGCTCCGGAGCAGGCACCGTAAGGCTTCACGGCCGATGCGGATGACACGTCCGTGCACTTCCCGCAGGTAGGCGGCGAGTTTGCGGATCGACCAGCGAGTGAAGGGCTGGCCGAGCCTGGTGGGGCGGGTGGTGGCTGTCCGGATGACGAAGTCCTCGTCGTCAGGGGTGAGCAGGCGGGGACGGCCTCCCGCCCACTGAGGGTCCAAGCAGGCCAGGCCGATCTCGTTGAAGCGGTGGATCACGTCGCGCACGGTGCCCTCATCGGCCTGGACCAGCTGGGCGATCACCGGCACCCGGTTTCCGCCCGCCGAAGCGAGCAGCATCATCGCCCGCCGGTAACGCACCGAACTCGTGCTGCCCCGGCGCACGATCTGCTTCAGCTTCTGCCCCTCCTTGTCGGTCAATCTGCGTACACGGACAGGCTCAGCCACCGCGCCTCCAGCGGTCGAATGGACGTCACCGCACATCCAACCGTCACGACCACCAACCCGGCGAACCTACGCGGTCACAGCACTAGGCCGGGTCCCGGCCGCCGCGGCCCGCGGCGCGGCCATTCGCCAGCAGCTCCTCGAACTGCCCGCCCCCGTCGTCGCGGACGCGCTCGGCTACCACGACAAGACCACCACCCGACTCCGCAACGAGACCGGCCGAAAGCCGCTCGAAGAACCACTTCGACAGCCTGCGCGCATCGCGCGGCGCGATCTGGCAGGCGGCTTCCAGCGCGGGCAATGCCGGGTACGGCCAGTCGGTGCGGGGTGGATCAGGCGAGGGGGCGGCACAGCAGGGCGTCGGGGCGGCCGCGCTGGAGCGACTTCCAGGTCATGGCGACACCGGCGACGTACTCGTTGTCGGCACACTGGCCCTTGTAGTCGTTCTCGGCCCAATCACTGCCCTTGGCGCCGCCGGTGGCGGGGCGGTTGTCGCCCTTGTCGAACCACACGCTGCGGCCCTTGGTGGGCAGCGGGGTGGCGGAGGGTGCGCAGAGCAGGGAGACCATGGCGGGGCCGTTCATGCTGTAACCGACCGCGAAGCTGTCGACCGGGCACTGGAGCTTGTTGTAGCCGTTGGCCCAGTCGCCCTGCTGGACGTAGCGCTCGTCGTTGACCATCTCCCAGTCACCCGCTGCCTTGAGCGGCTCGGCGACGTCGGTGCACAGGCCGCGGCCGTAGCTGTGGCTGAGTCCGATCAGACGCTCGGTGTCGGGGCAGTTGCCCTTGGAGTTGCCCGGGCTCCAGTCCGCCTTGGCGAGCATGGCGCGGGAGAGGTTCCAGTCGCCGTGATCGATGTAGACGATGTTCCAGTGGTTGACCGGGGCGATGGGGCCGCTCTTGGCGGGGGCGTTGACCAGCTTGTTCCAGTCGGTGGCCCGCCAGTCGCCGTCGTCCTCGACGCTGAGCCTGTTTCCGGATGCGTCGTACGAGATCAGCGCCCAGTTGTCGTTCGGCGTGCCCTTGTCGTCGCTCCAGCCCACCAGCGGCCACTGGGCGAAGTCGGTGTCGTTCTTCACCAGGATATCGGTGAAGTTCTTGAACCAGGTCTTCTCCTTGGCGTCGGTGGAGCCGCGCCCGGCGGCGCCGAACTCGCTGACCCAGACCGGGGCGGTGAAGTGCTTCCCCTCCTCGGTGACGAACAGGCCCTCGTCGTTCACGACCTGGGCGAGCTTCTCGGGGGTGAAGTCCTGGTAGCGCGGGTCGTCGGTCGATCCCGGGCCACTGCCCGCACCGGTGTTGGCCGGGCCGGTGTAGCCGTAGAAGTGCACCGCGTAGACCAGCTTGTTCGAGTCGATCAGTGTGTGGGACAGAGTGCGGACCGGCTTGAGGTCCGGACGCTGGTGAGGGAGGCCGGCAGCAGGGATGCCCTGCCAGTTGATGCCCTCCATGATGATCAGCATGTCGGGGTCGGCCTGGAGGATCTTGTTGCCGGCCTGCTCGAAGGCGGTGTACTCGTCGTGCTCGTCGCCCAAGCCCCAGTTGGCGTCGTCCCAGGTGTCACGGCGGACCTCGTTGCGCAGGTCGGCACCGACCACGCGCTTGTTGGCCTGGTAGCGCTTGGTCATGAACACCCAGTCGTCGATCCACTGTTGGGTCGACTGTCCGCTGTTCCAGCGCTCGTTGCCGTCCAGGCCGCAGCAGAAGCGGTAGCTGGTGGTGTGGTTGTTGAGGATCACCGCGAAGCCGTCGGCAGTCAGCGCCGCGATGACGGCGTCGAACACTTCCAGCGGCGTCTTCCCCTTGAGCTGGGAGTTGGCCGCGACCGCGGTGTCCGGCACCACGGACTTGTCGTGCACCAGTGCGTTGGCGAACGGCAGCCGGATGCTGTTGATGCCGAGGCTGTGGAAGTCGGCCATGATCTGGCCGATCGGGGTACGGTCCAGGCCGAGCGGAACGTTGTTCGACTTCTGGTGCGCCTGGTGGTTCGCCACGTCGCCGACGTCGCCGCTGCCCACGTACGTCCCCTGGGCTCCCGCCCAGTTGCCGGACTTGAGCTTGAAGCGGTCGCCGTTGGCGTCGACGATGTACCGGCCCCGGGTGCTGAGCGGGCCGGTCCACGAGGTCGCAAGATCATCGCCCGTCAACGCGGCAGGAGCCGAGGCGGGAACGGCGTCCGGAGCGGCGACGGCTCCGGGAACGGCCGTGACCAGCAGCACGGCGGCGACGAGCAACGCCGGGATGCCACGCGTGACGGATCTGACGGTTCTCATGGAGCCCTCCGGGTGTGGTGGGGTCAAGGAGCAGGTCGGTACGGGTCCCGGGCCACGGCCTCATCAGCCACCACGCGAGCCCTTGGCCGCCGTGGACGACGGCACCGTCGCCGAGGAGCACGGCGAGGTGTGGTCCATCACCCTTTCCAAGAGCGGCAGTTGGCGGATCACCGTACACGGCGACCCCGTCGACCGCACCACCTGGACCGGCGGCTTGCGCCCGGCGAGACCCTGCACACTCCGGTCTTCGCCGGTCTGTGCAGCGCGAGCGGCTACGGCGGCGCCAGCCGCGCCTGGCACACCCACGTCCGCACGCAGGCCCTCCCCGAACCGGAACGGGACCGGCCCGTCCTCTCCAACTCCTGGGAGGCCACCGGCTTCGCTGTCGACCGGGCCACCGACCACCCCGACCCCGACCGGCTTCGGACCAATCACGTAGCGCCGTCCACCGGACCAGCGACCGGCTCCGCGCCGACCACCCGGGTCCAGGCCGCCGAGTCCGCCCTCGGCGTCTCCGGTGGTGGCGGAGGGCCTGCGGCAGCGAGTTTCTCCATCCATCCGGAGGGGCTCCATGCACGGGCGGAGCAGCTCCACGCGTATGCACGGACGGTGGCCGGGCACGCCGCCGACTTCCGGGCGAAGGCCGCGGGGGCGAGCTTCGTATGACCAATCCGATCGTCAAAGCGCTGGAGCACGGTGCGGCAAAGCTGGGCCAGACGCTGGGGAAGGACGCGGGCAAGGCGGTCGAGGACCTCTACCACGGGACGGGGAAGCGGCTGAAGAAGGCCGCCACCCACCACGCCGAGAACGACGCCAAGCACGCCAAGGAACTCGACAAGATCCTCAAGGGCGACAAGGAGGACATACCGCACGCGCCTCACGGCACGAGCGGCGGCGGACGGCCGTCCGATGGCGGCCGGCCCGGCGTGGCCCCGAGCAGGCCAGAGCAGGCAACGCCCATGACAGCACCCGCGAGGAGAAGGGGAGGTGCACCGATGGCACGGACCCGGTCGATCTCGCCACGGGCAGGGCGTTCCTGTCCGACACCGACATCGCCCTGCCTGGTGCCCTGTCGCTTGTCTTCACCCGCACATACGAGTCATCGACCCGCATCGGGCGCCACATCGGGCCGTCGTGGTCCTCCACCATCGACCAGCGCCCGGAAATCGGCACCGCCGAGATAATCTTCGTCACCGAGTCCGGGATGCTGCTGCGCTACCCAAGACCCGAGATCGGCGAATGCGTACTGCCCCGGTACGGCCCGCGCTGGCCCCTGATGCGCACCCTCCGGGACGACTGGGCCGTCCACGACCCCGAGACCGGCCGGACTCGCTATTTCAGCGACGCCTTACACGCCCCCGGCCTGGCCCTGCCCAATGAGGTCACCGACCGCAACGGCCACCGGATCACCTTCGACTACGCCGACGAGACCGGCATCCCGTACGCCATCCGTCACAGCGCAGGCTGCGAGCTCAAGCTCACCTGCGACGAGAGCGGTCGCCTGACCGCCCTGCACCTGGTGGGCGTCTCCGAGGACGGCACGGATCAGCTGATCCGCTCCTACGGCCACGATGAGGACGGCAACCTCACCACCGTCACCAACTCCGCGGGCGGCGTGACGCGGTTCGCGTACGACGCCCAGCACCGGATGACCGCCTGGGTCGACTCCAACGGCTTCCGCTACGAGTACACCTATGATCACCGTCACCGCTGCCTCACCCAGTCGGGCGCTGAGGGCCACTCGGTCAACCGGTTCACCTACGGTGAGGCCGACCCGCAGACTGGCCACCGCACCACCACGCGTACCAACGGAGAAGGGTTCGCAAGCCGGTACCTCATCAACGACCGCCTCCAGGTCCTTGCGATCACTGATCCGCTCGGACACACCACTCGCACCACCTACGACACCGGCGGCCGGCCCCTGACGATCACCGATCCGCTGGGCAACACGACACACCTCACCTACGGCGAGGACGGGCACCTCGTCTCCATCCTCCGCCCGGACGGCTCGACCGGCACCGCCGCTTACACCGACCTTGGCCTCCCGACGGAGAGCACGCGATGTGATGGCCTCACCTTCCGCCAGGAGTACGACGCCAAAGGCAATCGGATCACCATCACCGACCCGACCGGCCGCATCACCCGTTTCACCCGTTTCACCCACGATGACCGTGGAGGCGTCACCTCGATCACCGGCCCGCTGGGAAGCGTCACTCGTATCGAGTGTGACGAGGCCGGTCTCCCGCTCACGATCAATTTCGGCGAGCAGTGGTTTGCAGCGAGTGGCGGAGCTGCGCTGCTGCGGTGCAACCGACATCACCGCGTCGACGCCCCTCTTCGGGCGGGGCGTTCCGCTGCTCAGCGGTGCCCCTCCGCCGATCTTCCGGGGCACCCACGCTGGTAGCGTCTGCGCCGTTGTTGAGGGCGTGTCACCGTGCACGCCGGACGGGGAGGACGAACGCACCATGATGGGCCATTCGCACGCGATGAGCGGCGCCCTGCTCTTCGCAGGCACCACACCCTTTCTGCCGCCGATGGTGATGCACGCTCATCTGGCGCCGGAGGAGATCCTGATGGGCACGGTACTCTGCGCCGGCGCCGCGCTGCTGCCGGACCTGGACCACCACGACGGCACCATCGCCAACTTCCTCGGCCCGGTGTCCAAGACCCTGTGCCGCTTCGTGGCCTGGATCTCCGGCGGCCACCGCCACGCCACCCACTCGCTGTTCTTCGTGGCCCTGATGACTGTGGGCACCTGGGCCGGAGTGACGTACCTGGGCAGGCCGTTCACGCTCGGCCTGACCTTCTTCCTCCTGGCCCTGGCGGTCCGCGCGCTTAACCTCTGCCCGCCCGGACACGGCTTCTCCGCCTGGGGCACGATCGTTGCCATGGCCGGGATCGGCACCGCCGTCATCGCCAAGTTCATCCCCTCGGCCCCCGGTTGGCTGCCGTACGCCGTCGGCCTGGGCTGCCTGGCCCACCTGCTCGGCGACTCCATCACCAAACAGGGCGCGCCGTGGCTCTGGCCGCTGAAGAACCGCTACGAGATCGTCATCATCCAGCACAGCGGCAACAAGCTGGAGACGGAGATACTGACCCCGATCATGGGGATCGCCACCGTCGTCCTGCTGTGGTTCACGGCACTGTCGCCGCACCCCTTCAGCTAGGACTTGTCCGGTCGATCATGTGACTGCGCCGTGTCCGGGTCGTTGGTGTGGGCATGGGACGGGGTGATCTGAGTGATGCCGAGTGGGAACGATTGCTGCCGTTCCTGCCGGTTAGCAACCGGCGTTGTGGCCGGTGGCGGGATCACCGGCAGGTGATCGACGGAATGCTGTATCGGGTCCGGACCGGGGTGCAGTGGCGTGACCTGCCGGAACGCTTCGGGCCGTGGAAGACGGTCTATGAACGGCACCGGCCGTGGTCGGCCGACGGCACCTGGGAGCGTCTACTCCAGCAGGTCCAGGCCGCGGCGGACGCCGTAGGTGAGGTCGGCTGGGACATCTCGGTGGACTCCACCATCGTCCGCGCCCATCAGCACGCGGCTGGCGCCCTCACCGATCCGCCACCGGCCCCGGGGTCAAAAGGGGCCGAACTGCCAGAACACCAGCACGAATCCGCGTGGCAGAGCCTGCACGCCCGTCTGGTGGCGGTGGTGCGGGAGGTGAAGGCCTGGGCCGCTCGCGGGGCGGGTTCACCAGCAAGATCCACCTGCGCGCGGACGGCCGCTGCCGCCCACTCTCTCTGATCGTCACGCCAGGGCCGCGGGCGGACTGCACACAGTTCAAGCTCGTGCTGGAGAAGATCCGCGTTCCGAAGCGTGGGCCGGGCCGGCCCCGAAAGAAACCCGACAGTCTCGCGGCCGACAGGGCATACAGCAACGGGCCCTGCCGCGAATACCTGAGACGACGCGGCATCCGACACACCATCCCGGAAAAGACCGACAGCCAAGCCGCCCGCCTGCGCAAAGGCTCACGCGGCGGACGACCACCCGCCTTCGACGAAGAGCGATACAAGAAACGCAACACCATCGAACGAGCAATCAACCGGCTCAAGCAGTACCGAGCCGTGGCCACCAGATATGACAAACGCGGCTACGTCTTCCTCGGCACGGCCACCGCCGCATCCCTGGTCATCCGGCTCCGCACATGACCGCCAGGGCAAGACCTAGTCAGCTCCGCAGGAGAAGCCGTAGTACAGCCCGCAGCCCGGGACGGGCAGCCCTGCGGGCAGCCGGGATCCGGTCAGCTCCGGCACCGGGACGACGTCCCATGGCATGGTCCCCTCGATGAGGTACTGACCGAGGTCGATCGAGCTCAGTTCGACGCCGTCCACATACGTGGTCAAGGTGGGGGCGCCACCCACCCCGCCCTCGGAAAGAGCGAGCCACTCATCGCATGCCCAGCGGATCTCGTCGGCGTCGGACGCGACGATGGTCGCGCTGTGCCGGACGGACCCGCTCCATCCCTCGTCCTCCCACACATAGAAGCTGTACGCACCCTCCGTGGCCGGCTTGCCCTTCGTGCTCCTCACACCAAGCAGCATGGCCAGTTCGTCCAGTCCGGCCTCGGCGTGGTCAAGGGGACCGGCCGCATGTATCCGGGCGTACAGATCCTCCGCCTCGATCTGCCGCTGTCTAATGGTGCCCACGTCCTCCCCGTACTCCGCCATGACGTCAGGGTTCATTTCCAGCACGGATTCCCAGTAGGAGATCTGCTGGGCCACACGCCCGGTCAACATCGTCAGGGCCTCGACGTCATTGGGGTGCGCCTCCACAGCGACGCGCAGCCAGTGCTCCTCAGGCCAGGTCGGCTCACCGTCGCCGGGCTCCTGTGGATCCGATGCCGTCAGACACAACAATCGTCCCAACTGCAGTGCGGCATGGGCATCGCCCGCCACCGCACCAGACCGCAGTCGTGTGATCATCTCGTCAGTGATTGCCATGGGCCGAGGCTACAACCCGCCACTGCCAACCAGGACTCGTGCCGATCCAGCAAGGCGCGCACGAGCCCAGCCAGGCCCACGTCCGTGTCCGTGGCCGTGAGATCGCCGGGCTCCATGGCGAACGGAACGATCAGCCGGTGGGCACGTCACATGATCGGCCGGACAAGTCCTAGTAGAACTTGGTCATGTTCGCTCGATGGTGGCGTGTCCGGCTGATCGGTTGTGTCGTTGATCGGGTGTGCTGGATGGGGAGTTGGCTGCGGTCCGGTGTGATCTGGAGGATTTCGCGGCGGAGGTGTTCGAGCCGTTCGCGCGGGCTGATCAGCGCCGGTGGGGTGCGGTCTATCTGCGGGGCTGCTACTTGACGGCGGGCGCAAGTCGGTGGAGCCGATGGCCGCGCGGCTGGGCGAGGACGGCAACCGTCAGGCACTTGCTCACTTCGTCACCTCCAGCCCGTGGAACCCGGTGCATGTGCGGGCCCGTCTCGCGTGGCGCATGCAGCCGGTCATCAGGCCGACGGCGCTGATCGTGGACGACACCGGCTTCCTCAAGGACGGGGGCGCATCCACGTGTGTGAGCAGGCAGTACACCGGCACTGCGGGCAAGGTCACCAACTGCCAGGCCGGTGTCTCGCTGCACCTGGCCTCGGATAATACTTCGACTGCGGTCAACTGGCGCCTGCTCCAGCCACAGCAGGCACGGGGGGCAGCGAGTCCGCCCGGCTGAGTCACCGGCGGGCTCTTCCTGTGGGCCCAGGCCGAGACCTTGGTCGTGGGCTGCTCCGTGGTGCGCGCCGCGGCCGCACACCATCAGAGCGTTCCGCAGCCGCGCGGTTCGAGCAGTTCCTGGCCGCAGCCGCAGGCGAAGGGCCCGCGCTGTCGGGCGAGCCACACCGAGTCCACCAGCGGCAGGCCGCCGGACTGGATCGGCGATGGCCCGGCCCGCCTCAGCCGCAGCGGCATCGGGCTGGGGACCGCCGGGACCGCACGGACCCCAGCCAGGCGGCCCCCTCGGGGGAACCGCGTTCCACCAACGCCTTCACCAACAGCGCGAGTTCGTCGGACACCCATTGGCGGGCCGCGCCGACAGAGTGGGCCAGCCCTGCCGGGTCACCGCGCCCTGCGGCGAAATCCTCGCAGCGTGACGAACGCGGCGACCGGCTACCGATGCCCTTCGCGGGCGCCGGGCGGACACCACTCGCACACGCAGGCGCCACCCGCGCCGCTCTCCGCACCGGCTCCCGGCTCGCCTGACCCGTTCACTCTGCCCGCCGCATCACCTGCCACGTCGGCGAACGCGCCGCCGCCACTTGTCGCCGACTCCTGTTTCGTAACGACCGGGAATTGTGCCTCAAACGGCGAACTCTTTCCCTCAACGTCCAGCTGGTGGCGGATGACGGTGCCGGCGTCGGGTGTGACGCGCGCCGGGGCCGCTCCTACGCACGTCCAGCGACCAGGCGCACGCACTATCCGCTTTTCCCACCATTCGAGGGAACCCCGTGGATCACCACTGCTGGACCGGCATCGCGCTGCGCAGACTCTGACCGTGTGCCAACTCCACGGATTACCCCCGCCGGTGACCGGCCTCGCCGCCGCCGCTCTCCTCTTGCTGACCGGATTCGCCTCGATACCGGCCCTGGCCTCGTCGGCCGCGGCCGCCGAGACGCACGGCACCGGACACTGCACAACGCACCCCACCGGGCACAGCGTCGTACACCGCACGACACACGGCTCAGGCCACCACAGGGGATACACCACCGACCATCACTCCGCCCACGCCACATCCGGCCACGCCACCGCGCACGCCACCACCGACGGGGCGTACGCATCCTCCGGTGACACCTGCGCCTACGCCGGGACGTGGCCGCCCAGCGACGTGCCGGCCGGGTTCCCGATGCCGCCCGGCTGGCATTTCCCCTGTACGAAGCCGCCTCCCGCCCACCCGCACGAGCCGGCGCCCCGCCCCCGGCCCCACCCGCCGGAGATCACCCCGCGCCCGGCCCCCGCGCCCCGGGCGCCCTCGCGCCCGCCCGCACCACCGCCTCCGCCACCCCGTCCGGCCCCACCCACCCCCGAGCCGACGCCCGCTCCCACCCCGGCCCCGCCCTCTCCCGCACCGCCGGCCCCTTCCCCCATGCCCCCACGCAACTACGCGCCGGTGGCGCACAAAACGCACAACGGGCGCTCGATGGTGACCAGGACCTTGCTGATCACCACCCCCGCCGTATTGGCCGGGGTCGCACTCCGCCCCCGTTCGAGCTCCTCGTCCGGTTCCGCCGGACGCCGTTCCTCGTAGGAGAACCCATGTCCCAATGGCTGGTGCTGGCGATCGCCATGGTCGCTGCCTGTGGCGTCGTCCTGGCCATCACGGTGCTCAAGCAGCGCCGGATCAGCGAGGACGACGATCCGTCCGAAACGCCCGATGTCATCGAGTACATGACGATGATGGTGGGGGTCGTCTACGCAATCGTCCTGGGTCTGGCCATCGCCGGGGTCTGGGAGGCCCGGGGTGCCGCGGAGGACACCGTACGCACCGAGGCGCAGGCCCTGCACGAGGTCAGCGCACGGGCGCGGGCCTACACCCCTCCGGTGCGCGACCGGATCCGTACGGACGTCGACCGGTACGTCACGTATGTGGTGCAGAAGGAGTGGCCGGTCATGGCCGACCGGGGCGAGATCACCGCGCACGGCACCGAACTGCTCGCGAAGGTCCGCGCCGACGTCACCGACCACCGCCCCCGCGACCACTTCGAGGAGCAGTCCTATCAACCCCTCGTCGACCAAGTCGCGGTGGCGGACGGGGCACGCAACGCCCGTGCCGACGCGGCCGGTTCCACCCTGCCGGCCGTCGTGTGGTTCGGGCTGATCACCGGCGCAGCGGTAACCGTCGGCTTGATCTTCACCCTGCAGATCCGGCGGTCGGGGAAGGAACTGCTGATGGCCGGCCTGTTCAGTGCGCTGATCGCGTTTCTGCTGTTCCTGGTCTGGGACCTCGACGCACCGTTCGGCCGCGGCCTCGCCGCTGGAGTCGACTCCTTCACCGCCCTCTTCCCACACGCCAGCTGACCCCACCTCCGGCCGGGGCCCCACCCGGGCCCCGGCCGGAGGCGCGTCGGCCCAGGGGCCGCCGGCCGGAACCAAACGCTCCGCCGCGGAAACGGCCCCACGACGCGGTTTACTCGGTGTTCGGGGCCGCGTGGTTCGCCGCCCCCGGCTGGCTCTTTCCGCTCGTGCGGGCCCGCCTCAACCCGGGCGGTCAAGCCGGCGGTTCAACCCGCCGTTCCGGTGCGCACCTGCGGTCATGCCCAGCGACGGCCAGTGAAGAGGATGTCGAAGGCCGCGTATGACGCGGGGAGTTCGGCGGCGATTGTGCCTGCGACGGCCCGGACGGCGGAGGCGCGCCCGGCGACGGTGGCGAAGTCCGAGCCGCTGGCGTTCCAGATGACGGCCTCGCCGTCCAGGATCGTGCCGGGCGGCAGCTCGGCGGCGGTCTGAGCGTGGTCGGGGAAGGCGAGCGTCGGCGGCCGGAGCAGGTTTGGATGAGCACTTCGTCGCGGCCGCGGACGATCAGGGCGCGCGTGGCCGTAGTTCGCCGGACCGCGCTATGTCTCGGCAGGCGTATTCCGTCGCGTCAGGGGTGAAAGCCACCGACCCGGTTACGCGTGTGGCTGTCTCGGTTCCGTGATGAGCACATGCGGGACCGAAGGTTAAAGGGCCTGGGAGCACTTCTCTACGTTGTTCTCATGGCGGGCTTGATCATCATTTTCCTTCGCACGGGGTGGGACCAGGCGGACAAGATCGCCAGCGTGATCGGTGTGCTGGTTGCGCCGGTAGGAGCCCCGCCCGCTCTCCGCGCCCCCCGTTCTCTTCTCCCTCGCCTCTTGGGAACCGCACCGGCCGCTCGCGGAGTGGCTGGCGGATCAACTGCGCCGCTCCCACCCCGGCCTGCGGGCTTCGGCCACGGCCACGGCCACGGCCACCACCAGCGACACCCGCGGCGATCTCGCTTTCAGGCACTGCTGGGGACGGGGCGCATCCTCTGCTGGACGGCTTCGACGAACTCCCGCCACATGTGCATCCCGCCGCCGTGGACGCCCTCAACCGCGCCCTGACCGCCCGCGGGCCCGTGGTCCCAGCCGCTCGCGCCGCCGCCTACGGGCCGCTCCGGCCGGTCCGGACCCACAGTTCGCCTTAACGGCGCCGCCTCGCCGGGACCAGCCTGACCACCGCGCAGGCGCACCGCCATCACCCTGCGGGTGGTAACCCGGGTGGCAGGAAAGGTGGGGTTTTCGTCATTGCGGACGCAGCGCGAGCTGCGAAAGATGGGAGCCATGACGCAGCGATCCGTGCTGGTCGTCCTCTTCGAGGGCGTGCAGAGTCTCGATGTGACCGGTCCCGTGGAGGTGTTCGCGGGGGCCGGGCAGGCAGACGGGGAACCGTACGCGATCCGCACCGCCTCGCTCGACGGCATGCCCGTCCGCACTTCGAGCGGGCTGCGGCTCACCCCGGACTGTGCGCTGCCCGACGCCGAGACGCCGCACACCCTGCTCGTCCCGGGCGGCAAGGGCACCCACTGCCGACCCCCGGCTGGTCGACTGGTTACGGGAGCACGCCCGGCGGGCGGAGCGCATCGTGTCGGTGTGCAGCGGTGCACTGCTGCTGGCCGAGGCCGGACTGCTCGACGGCCGCCGGGGTCACCGCGGGCATCGATCTCGCGCTGCCCTGGTCGAGGAGGACCACGGCAGGGACATCGCACTCAGCATCGCGCGCTACCTGGTCGTCTTTCTCCGACGCCCGGGAAACCAGGCGAAGTTCAGCGCCCAGCTGGCCGTCCGGACGGCCCGTCGAGAGCCTCTGCGGGAGCTCCAGAACGAGACACTCCTCGGCTGGCTGCGCACCGCCAGCGCCACCAGCGCCTGGACGACTTCGGTCTGCACGGGATCGCTGCTGCTCGGGGCGGCCGGGCTGCTCAAGGGCCGACGCGCGCCACCTCGCACTGGCTGGCGTGGGACAGCCTCGCTGCGTACGGCGCCGTGCCGTCCGGTGAACGGGTCGTCATCGACGGCAAGTTGGTCACCGCGGCCGGTGTCTCGGCCGGCATCGACATGGGCCTCACCCTGCTCGGCAAGGTGGCCGGCGACGAGTGCGCGCAGGTCGTCCAGCTCAGGACCGAGTACGACCCGCAACCGCCGTACGACGCGGGCTCCCCGCAGAAGGCTCCCGCCGCGGTCGTCAGCATGCTCCGTGACAAGAGCAGGTACGTTCAACAGTAGTCCGGTCCATGGCGGCGCCCCGGGGGTGCCCTGGCCCGCGGGGAGCGCGCGCAGGGCGTCCCGAGGTCGCCCCAAGGGCGGGTGTGCTGCTCTCGGTGCCCGATCGGGTCGGCAATCGCGGTTGCCCGAACCCGGGAGTCGGGCTCGGGGTAGCTTCGGTCCTTCTCCCGTCGTCGGGAGCGGATCCCGGCACGTCTTTCGGTCGCGCCCGCCTCAGTCCGTTGTCCCGGTCGCCAGCTCACACGCGCGCACGTACTCCTGCACCAGCCGGCGGTGGTCGTCGGCGCGCCAGGCCAGGGCGAAGCGGCTGGGCGAGATGCCCCTCACTGCACGGGTGACGACTCCGCCGAGGGTGAGCAGCGGGGTGTTCCCGGCCGCCAGCAGGACCACACCGAGACCCGCGACGAGCGCTTCGTACGTCTCCTCGGTGCTTGCCACCTCCGCGCCGATGCGTGCCGGCTTCCCGCCGCGGGAGTCGGTGGCAAGCCAGTGGTCCCGCAGCGGCCCAGCGCTGTCGGGCAGAGCGAGGAACGGCTCGTCCAACAGGTCCGTGAAGTCGATGATCTCCCGGTCGGCGAGCGGGTGAGTATCGGCCATGGCGACCAGGCGGAGTTCCTCGGCGACCACCACCCACCGGTAGCGATCCGGATCGGGCAGCGGTAGCCAGACGAACGCCACATCGCACGTGCCGTCGGCGAGCCCGGCGGTCGCGTCGTTCCAGGGGACCTGGCGAAGTCTGAGGCGGGCACCGGGGCGCGCGGCGGTGAAGCGGGAGCGGATCGCCGGCAGCACGCCGCCGCGCCCCGGGCTGGTACTCATCCCCACGACGAGGACGGCCGCCCGGTCTGCCACGACCCGGGCGACTGCCTCCCGGGCTGCCTCCCACTCGGCGAGAATGCGCTGAGCATGCGGCAGCAGCGCTGCACCGACCGCGCTCAGGCGCACTTCGCGCCGGTCACGCTCGAACAACGCGGCCCCCACCCGTTTCTCCAGCATCCTGATCTGCTTGCTCAGCGCGGGCTGTGAGACGTACAGCCGCTCGGCTGCGCGCGTGAAGTGCAGCTCCTCGGCCACTGCGGCGAAGTACCTCAGGTCCCGTCCGTGAACGTCCATAACCATCGGTTATCACAGCGGATCTTGGACGGGCAACCGGCGTGCCGTGCACGGTAGTTCACACACGGACCGCAGCGAACAGCGGATCACCTGGCACGAGGAGAAGAACATGAACAAGGTGTGGCTGGTCACCGGGGCGAGCAGCGGGTTCGGCCGGGCCATCACCGAAGCGGCGGTGGCTGCGGGCGACATCGTGGTCGCCGCCGCCCGCCGCACTGCGCTGCTCGACGACCTGGTCGCCGCGCACCCGGACCAGGTCGAGACGCTACCGCTGGACGTCACCGACATCGCGGGCATCCAAGCCGCGGTCGACGGCGTGGCAGCCCGGCACGGCCGGATCGACATCCTGGTCAACAACGCCGGCCGGGGCATGGTGGGAGCGGTCGAGGAGAGCACCGACGCTGAGCTGCGGGGCCTGATGGACCTGCATTTCTTCGGCCCCACCGCGCTCATCCGCGCCGCACTGCCACACATGCGGCGCCGGGGCTCGGGCGCCATCGTGCAGCTGACCAGCATGGGTGGGCGGTTCGCCTTCGCCGGAGTCGGCGCCTACTGCGCCACCAAGTTCGCCCTGGAGGGGCTCTCCGAGGCATTGGCCGCCGAGGTCGCCCCGCACGGCATCCGGGTGCTGATCGTCGAGCCCGGCGCGTTCCGTACCGGCTTCGCCGACGCCGCAGCACTGCGGCTCTCCCCGGCCCTGGACGCCTACCAGGACACCGTGGGCCCCGTCCGTTCCGGGCTGCCGGGCGGAAGCGGCCAGGAACCCGGGGACCCGGCCAAGGCCGCGGCCGCCGTCCTCACCGCTCTGGACTCCGACGAACCGCCGCTGCGTCTGCCGCTCGGCAACGACGCCGCCGACGCGATCACCGGCCACCTCGACCGTGCCCGCACCGAACTCCGCTCCTGGGAAATGCTCACCCGCTCCACCGACTTCGACGGCTGACACCTCCAGCCGCCTCCGTACCGGTGCAGGCCGGTCCGCGGTCGTCCCCTGGCTTCCCGTCCCGGTCGCATCCCTTCGAGATCGTCTCAGGAGTGTCCTGATGAAATCGCTGTTCACGTTCTCCCCGGCCGCCCGCATCGCGGGCCCGGCACCGGAGGCGGCCCGGGGTGGTTCCCCCGTGGTGCTCGGTGCCGCCCTGCTGGGCTTCTTTCTCATCTCGCTGGATGCGTTGATCGTCACCGTCGCGCTGCCCGACATCGGCCGCAGTCTTGGCGGCGGCGTGTCCGGCCTGCAGTGGGTGGTGGACGGGTACACGTTGATCTTCGCCGCGCTGATGCTCTCCGCGGGCGCCCTGTCCGACCGCATCGGGGCCCGGCAGGCGTACGGCGGCGGCCTCGTGCTCTTCGGGCTGGCCTCGGCCGCGTGCGGACTGGCGCCCGGTCTCGGCGTGCTGGTGGCGGCGCGGCTGGTGCAGGGGGGTGCGGCGGCGGTGATGATGCCGGCGTCGCTGGCGCTGGTCCGGCAGGGCTTTCCCGACCAGGCCGAGCGGGCGCGGGCCATCGCCATCTGGACCGTGGGCGGCGCGGTCGCGGTGGCGGCCGGACCAGTGCTCGGCGGGGCACTCACCGCCTCCGCGGGCTGGCGATGGATCTTCTTCGTCAACCTCCCGGCGGGCCTGCTGGCGCTCGCCCTGCTCACCCGCGTGCCCGCCTCCCCGCGGCTGCCCTCGCGCCTGGACGCGGTCGGGCAGCTGACGGCGGTGGTCGCGATGGGTGCGCTGACGTATGGCGTGATCGAGGGCGGCGCCGAAGGCTTCGGTCGGCCGTTCGTGGTGGTGTCGCTGCTGGTGGCCGCGGCCGCAGCAGCTGCCTTCCTCGCCGCGCAGGCCAAGGGGTCGCACCCGATGCTCCCGCTGCCGCTGTTCCGCTCGCGGGTGGTGGCGGTGTCCTTGGTGGTTGGCTTCATGCTCAACGCCGCCTACTACGGCGGCGTGTTCATCTTCAGCCTGTATCTGCAGCAGGAGCGCGGGCAGTCTCCCCTGCACGCGGGCCTGATGTTCCTTCCGATGACGGCACTGGTCGCCGTGGTGAATCTGGCCTCGGCGAAACTGGCCTCGCTCTTCGGCCCGCGGGTGCCGATGGTGGCGGGACAGCTGACCGGGGGAGCCGGACTGCTGGCCCTGCTCACCATCACCGCGCACACCAACGTGTGGGTGGTGGCGGCGCTGATGGTGCCGGTCGGCCTGGGCGGGGCGCTGACGGTGCCTGCTCTGATCGCCATGTTGCTCGACGCCGTCCCCGCAGACCGGGCGGGCACCGCGTCCGCCGTGCTCAACACCGGCCGCCAGGTCGGCGGAGCGATC
Organism: Streptomyces sp. NBC_01525; assembly: GCF_045040405.1. Taxonomy (NCBI): domain Bacteria; kingdom Bacillati; phylum Actinomycetota; class Actinomycetes; order Kitasatosporales; family Streptomycetaceae; genus Streptomyces; species Streptomyces sp. NBC_01525. Next base: position 7,008,131 of record NZ_CP109397.1, on the reverse strand, counting down.
GCGGTGGCGGTCTTCGGGGCGCTGCTGGCGGGGGCGGACACGTTCCTGGCCGGCATGCGGTGGAGCATGCTGATCGCGGCGGCCGGGCTCGTACTGACGGCGGGCGCGACGCTGACGCTGCAGCGGGACGGGCGCCGGGGTGCGGAGGCATGAGCCGGACGGTGTGTCACGGCAGGGCCGCGGGTCTCCTCGCCACCGGAACGGTGCGGACCGAGCTTCAGCGGGTGCCCACGCCCAGCCGAACCGGTATGCGTGGGGCCGCCTCGTGGCCGAACGCAGGTGGAGCGCCGGGGAGGGGTACCGAGCATCCCTGCGGCGAGCCGCACCGAGCGGCGGACACTCTCGAACAACACCGATGACGCACACCCGGCGGCGTCGTCGCCCGCGTCGTGCAGCGCATACTCGCGCTCACCGCAGCAATCTGACATAACGACATCATTGGGCAAAACGCCCTGTGCTCGCTGACCGCCTGTGCCCACTGGCCCCGTGGAATTGATCATCCAGGCGGCGCTCACGGCACCCGCACCATCCCTGCCTGCCCACGGAAACACCGGAAGGAAGCAATGACCACGGTAGCGATCATCGGCTTCGGGGACATGGGGGAGCAGATGGCCCCCCACCTCGTCGCCGCCGGCTACGAGGTCCGTGTCAGCGACACCGACCCCGCCAAGCGGGAGCGCGCCGCCACCACCGGCGCCACCGTCCATGCCACCGCGGCCGAAGCGGCCCGCGGCGCGCAGCTGACCCTCGGCCTGGTGATGTCGCACGACATCCCCGCCGCCTACCTCGGCCCCGACGGCATCCTCGCCGGAGCCTCGCAGGGCTCCCTGGTCCTGGTCTGCTCCACCACCACGCCCGAGCTCCTGAACGCGGCGGTCTCCGCCGCCCCCGGCGGGGTGACCGTCCTGGACGCGCCGATCGTCGGCGGGGTGAAGTACGCGCGTGAGCGCGGCATCACCTTCCTGGTCGGCGCGGCACCGGACGTCTTCGAGCGGGCGCGCCCGGTTCTTGAGACGCTGGGGAAGGTGCGGCGGGTCGGTGAGGTGGGGTCCGGTGTGGCCTACAAGCTGATCACCAACGTCGCCGTCATGGCGGCCGAGGCCGGCATCCGCGAGGCCCTGGACCTGGCCGACCACCTGGGCCAGGACTACGACACCGCACTGGATCTGATGGCGCTCGGGCCCATGGCCGCCGTCGTCTCCCGCGCCCGGGACACCACCAACCCGCGCCCGCTGCGCCGCTCGGCGGAAGACGATGACACCCTGCTCGCCTCCGTCCCCGACCCGGCGCAGCAGTTGCCGATCTCCCACGCCGCCGCCGGACGGCTGTGGAACGCCGTCACCGCGGTCAAGGGCTTCGAACCGGACTTCGTGGACCTGACCCGGAAGACCACCGCCCGCGAGGGGTTCCGCCCCTGAGCCACCACAGCGCCTCCGCACCGATCCAGACGCCGAAAGGGAACACGTCATGACTGCCGATGCCGCCCACAGCAAAACGGCCCCCGAGCCGGTTCGGGACCCGGCCGCCGACCACCTGCTCACGCCGGACAACTGCACCGTGGTCTTCATCGACTACCAAGAGGGCCAGTACGCCACCGTGGGCTCGGCGAGCCGCGAGGAGATCGACCTCGGGGCCGTCACCCTGGCCAAGCTGGCCCGCGCCTACGAGATCCCGACCGTGCTGAGCACCGTCGCCGTGGGGATGGGCGTCAATCAGGCCACGGTCCCCGTGATCACCGCGGAGCTGCCCGAGGTTCCGGAGATCGACCGCACCGGGGTCAACTCCTGGGAGGACGCCGACTTCCGCGCCGCCATCCGGGCGACCGGCCGCAGGAAGATCGTCATGGCCGGGCTGTGGACCGAGGTCTGCCTCACGTTCCCCACCTTGGACATGCTCCGCGAGGGCTTCGAGGTCTACCCGGTCATCGACGCCGTCGGCGGCGTCTCCCCGGTCACACACGCCACCGCGATCGAACGGATGACGCAGGCCGGCGCCCAGCCGATCACCTCACTCGCGTTCGGCTGCGAACTCATGCGCAACTGGGCCCGCCCCGACGCCGACCTCTACCGCACCGTCATCAACGACTACTTCCGCCGCAAGCAGGCCATCGGCGAGAAGACCGGCACCCTCTTCCGGTAAGCGGCCCCTCTCCCCCGCCACCGGCATTCCGGGGCGTCCCTCGACGGGGCGCCACGCCTGACGCCCCCGCCGGTGCGGCCGAGCGGACAACGGCCCGGCCGTGGAACGGCTGGGCCACCGGCCGGACGGGGCGGCGTTCGCGCACAGTGCGGGGCCCCGGCCGTCGCCGAGTTGCGGCCGCTGGCCGAACGGTTGCGGCGCGCCCTCGACGACCACGCGGACGATGAGACGTTGCGCCTCATCGACGCCTATGCCCCGCCGCCCCGGCCCCATGTCGCGGTGCCCCCGCGTGGTGCCACCGGCCACAGTGCCACGGAGGCGCCGCGCGGGCTGCTGTACCACCGCTACACCCTCGATGCGCACGGCACGCTCACCGACGCGGGTCTGGTGCCGCCGACCGCGCAGAACCAAGGAGCGATCGAGGAGGATCTGCGCCGCCTGGTGCAAGAGCGCCTGGGTGCCGGTCAGGCCACCGATGCCGAGCTGACCGCCCTGTGCGAACGCGCCATCCGCAACCACGACCCCTGCATCTCCTGCGCCGCCCATTTCCTCGACCTCACCGTCCAGCGCCGCTGACGGGGCGTCCGCAGGCGTCCCGCCGCGGAACGCGTCCGGGCTCCGGTCAGGTGACCCACCGGGCGAGGCCCGGCACCCGCCGTGACCGTATCGGTGATCATCGCAGCAGCCGGACCGGCATCGGCGCGGGCCCGGCGGCCGGGAGGTAACGGTGCACATCCTGCTGATCGCGAGTGCGGTCAACAGTCTCACCCAGCGTGTCTTCGCCGAGCTGGGCGAAGAAGGCCACACCATGGCGGTGGAGCTGGCGCTGGGCGAGGAATCCTTGCGGGACGCCGTGCGGCGGCACGCACCCGAGGTGATCATCGCGCCGATGCTCACCACCGCGATTCCGCGGGACATCTGGTCCGCGTATCCGTGCCTCGTCGTCCACCCGGGCCCGGTGGGCGACCGGGGCCCGTCGTCGCTGGACTGGGCGATCCACGAGGGCGCCCGCGAGTGGGGCGTGACGGTGTTGCAGGCCGACGCGGAGATGGACGCCGGGGACGTGTGGGCCTCCGTGCCCTGTGCGCTGCCGCCTCTCGGCAAGAGCGATCTGTACCGGGGTGAGATCGGCGACGCCGCCGTGGAAGCGGTGCATCTCGCGGTCCGGCGGTTCGCCTCGGGGCGCTACCTGCCGCGGCCCCAGCGCGCAGACGGTCCGGACGGTACCCGGCGCACGCAGCCCTACTTCGACCAGAGCCTGCGGCGCATCGACTGGGCGTCGGACACCGGCGAAACCGTCCTGCGCACGTTGCGGACGGCGGACTCGCAACCGGGTGTGCTGGATGCGTTCGGGGGCGACGAGTGGTACCTGCACGGCGGCTGCGCCGAAGACACGCTGCGTGGCCGCCCGGGCGAGATCCTGGCCACCCGTGCGGGCGCGATCTGCCGGGCGACGGTGGACGGCGCGGTGTGGATCCCCGAGCTGCGGCCCCGGCGGCGGAAGGGCGGCCCGGCCACCTTCAAGCTGCCGGCCACCCTCGCGCTCGGGGAGCGTCTGCCGCCCGTGCCGGAGGTCCCCGTCCCGCTTCGGTGCCCCGCACACCGGCGGACCTGGACGGACATCCGCTACCGGGAGGACGGCCCGGTCGGCTTCCTGCACGTCTCCTTCCCCGGCGGCGCGATGAGCACCGATCAATGCGGGCGGCTGCTCGCGGCGTACCGCTTCGCCTGCTCCCGGCCGACCCGTGTCCTGGTGCTCGGCGGGGGCCGGGACTTCTTCTCCAACGGCATCCATCTGAATGTGATCGAGGCCGCCGCCGACCCCGCCGAGGAGTCCTGGGCGAACATCAACGCCATGGACGATCTGGTGGAGGCGGTCCTGACCACCACCGACCGGCTGGTCGTCGCCGCTCTCGGCGGCAACGCCGCGGCGGGTGGGGCGATGCTGGCGCTGGCGGCGGACGAGGTGTGGTGCCGCGGCGGGGCCCTGCTCAACCCGCACTACCGCCTGATGGGCCTGTACGGCTCCGAGTACTGGACGTACACACTGCCCCGTAGGGTCGGCCCCGGACAGGCCGCACGCCTCATGCGGCGCGCCCTGCCGGTGACCGCGGCCAAGGCGCTCGGCCTCGGGCTGGTGGACCGCGTCGTCACCTGCGCACCGGAGGACTTCGGTGCCGAGGTCGCCCTCCTCGCCGCGCGCATCGCCACCTCGTCGCCGGTCCAGCGACGCGTCGAGGCCAAGAAGGCGGTACGGGAACGGGCTGAGGCCGTCATGCCGCTGGCCGCCTACCGCGCGGAGGAACTGGCGCACATGCGCCGGACCTTCTTCGACCCCGAGGCCCCCTATCACTCGCTGCGCGGGGATTTCGTGCGCAAACGACGGCCGCAGTGCACCCCGGCACATCTACGGGACGCCGCGCTCCGGGGCGTCCCGCGTGACGCGGCGTACGACCGGCCGCCGGTCGGCCGGTGAGGCCAACTTCTCCACCGGCGGCCCGGACCCCGGCCGCACCACCTTCGCGACGGCGTCATCGAGCTCCCGGGCCACCGCCTGCTCCCGCAAGGTCCGGAGTTCTTGGGCCTCGTCGATCCTGCGGATGGAGCCCGGCGGATACTCCCACGCCGTCACCGCCGTGACGGTGCTCCGCGTCAGCTCCGCCCGGCGCAGCGCCTCCTGCGACGGCTCCTCCCGAAGGGCTGGACGTCACTGTGGCGGAGGGTGTGGCGACCCTCCACGGCGCACACGGCGCACTGGCCGACCGGACGCTCGTGCCGCTGCTGGCCTGCGCCGTGCGGGACGTGGAAGGGGTCGTCGATGTCCGGATGGATCCCGGCATCATCGGTGAAGAAGCCCCGTGAGGAGACGCCGCCCCACGGCTCGGCCACGTCCGCAGGGAAGGGAAGAGGCTGTGCCTGCGTTCCACCTTGTCTCCGGTCATTGTTCCGCTCCTGGTGTGTAGGGCTGTGTACCGTCGCGGAGCCAGGTCCGGCCCCGTGGCCCGCGGGCCACGGTCAGCGGCAGATTTCCTCGACGAAGTGGCAGGTCCTCCGCGGTCGCGCCGCTGCGGACGGCCACCTCGGGCGACGCCCGGCCGGTTTCCCCGGCGAGTCGCTCGTAGGCGGCGGGCACGGCGGCGCGGTGGCCGGGGGCGGCTGCTGACCCTGGTGTGCTGCATGGTGTGCACGCGGGCGGCCGCGGATGACGGACCGCGGCCCTTCTCGTATCCCACCGTGCCTCCCGCCACCGGGAGCACCCCGGTGCCGAAGAGGCCGCCGGCCGGGGCCGGTCGTCCGGGTGCGGCCGGATCGGAAGGTCCCGTAGGGAGTGCCGTCCGTCCCCGGCGAACGGCTCGGTCCGGGCGCGGTGGGCGAGGCGCGTACGCCTCAGGACTCGCGTCGGGTCGGCGTGCCGGGCGCTCCCTCCACCAGGACGCGCCGACCGGTGACCCGGTGCGGGGCGAGCATCACGAGCTGGTCCTGCCCGCCCCCGGCCCAGGGAGCCGAGTGCGCGGCGTCGCGGAGCTTCTCGGTCGCGGCCCGGTCCCTCCCCGTCCGCACAGCGCCGACGAGCAGAACGCTCCAGCCCTGGCTGAAGGCTTCGTCCAGCCGGTCCTCCTCGAAGGCGATCTCGGCGCCGGAGCCCGCGGCCTGCGCGAGCGGCGAGTCCGTCGCGGTCAGGAAGGCGATCTCACCTTCCACGACCCGGTAGTTCACGGGGAAGATCTCCGTCCCGTTCCGGCCGGTGACGGCGACTCGGCCGATGCCGTGGTCATCGAGGAGCTCCCAGCATCCCGTCTCGTCGATCTCGACCATCCGCGCGTGGCCGCCCGCCGCGGATCCGCCGACCGGCAGGTCCGCGGTGTACCCGGTGAGATCCTGGACGGTGGTCTCCAGGGCGTTCGCGATCCGGACCAGGAATTCCACTCTGGGCGTGCACACGCGTTCCTCGAGGTCGGCGACGTAGCCGGGCGTGGCCCCGGCCCGCGTGGCCACCTCCTCCTGGGACAGTCCGAGCCGGGCGCGCCTGGCCTCGATCCGACGGCCGAGGTCGGTCATGTGGTGCCGGTGGGCCGCTGTGCTCATCACAGGTCTCCTTCGGTGGTGGCCGAGCGCCGCTGGGGGCGACGGCGAGCGGGCAGGAGCACGGCCGGCCACGAGAGACCGACGGAGCCGAGCAGCGGACCGGCCGGCGCACCTCGCCCACGGCCCCCGAGACCAGGAGCATGGCGTCCTGTCCCGCGCCGTACGGCTTCGTCGACGGCCCACGCCACGGCCGCCGGGCTCGCGTCGGAACCGTCGACGCCCACCACGGATCGGGCACGCGACGGCGCCGTTCGGCCCTCGCGTCCGGACACGACGGCAGGGACCGATCCGTGGTGGCGGGCGCGCGGCCGCGGGGTCACCGCCGCCGTGGTGCGGCGGACTGCCTCCCGGTCGGCGGGAAGTGCTGGACGTGCGCGTCCGGCCCTGGGAACACCAGGGTGACCCGGTCCGTGTCCGACCAGCGGACGTCATAGGGCGGGGTGCCATCGGTGTGGTGCAGTCCGACGATCTCGCCGTCACGCCCTTCGTCTCCGACGGTGGCACCGCCCACGATCAGCCGGTCGCCTACGCGCGCCCACACGCCCGCGCGGGGCTCGTCGAGGAGGTGTTCCGTCCGGGGCCCGGCCATAGCTGTCTCCTCCCGGGTTGCGCGACCGGCCGCCCGTGCTTCCGTGACCGGCCCCTCCACCGTGCCGTCCTGTCGGCCGCTCCGGCAGGGGCCGAACAGTCCTGTATCGGGACCATTCGGCGCTGCCCCCGGGCGCAGGGACGTGCCCGGGGCCGGGTCGGCAAGGCCCGCCACACCGCCTCCGGGCCGGGCCCCGTCGCGCCGCGCACGGCGCGGGGAAGCTGCTCGCGGACGGTCCGCGTCCGGGGCGCCGGGGTGCGTCACAGGCCCACGAGGACCGGGAGGACGCGCCCTACAGGTCGGGGACCACGGCCACCGGAGCCGGGCAGTGGTGGAGGACGGCATGGGCGACGTGCCCGATGTGCGGCACGTGCGGCCACCGTGTACGGCGGTGTCTGCCGATGACGAGGAGCGCGGCGTGCGCCGAGGCTTCCAGCAGGTGCTGCGCCGGTCGCCCGACGCGCGCCTGCTCGGTGACGTGCACCGCCGGGTACCGCTCCCGCCAGGGTCCGAGCATCTCGTCCACCACTGCCCTCTCCCCCACGGGCCCCCGGCCACCCGGGCCGGCACCGGGTCCCCCGCCGTCCCGGTGGTGCGGGAGCGGGGTCCAGCCGTGCATCACGAGCAACGGGGCGGTGCGCAGCGCCGCGGCCTCGAAGGCGAAGCCGACCACTTCGTCGCAGGGCCGGCTGAGGTCCAGTCCGAGGACCACGGCACCGAGGTCGTCGGCCGCAGCCGGTGGCCACTGCTCTTCCCGGTCGCCGGCCCGGACGAGCACGACGGGACGTTCCGCGTGCGCGACGGTGGCCATACCGACCGAGCCGAGCAGAAAACCCGCGGCCCCGCTCACACCGGCGGTGCCGATCACCAGCAGTTCGGCGTCCGTGGCCGCGCCGCACAGCACCTCCGGCGGCGGGCCGATGACACGTTCCGCCGTGATCTCCAGCCCCGGGTGGCGTCGCCGCAAGCGGTCGGTGACCTCATGTGGCACGCCCTCCGACCACCGGCGTGCGGCCTCCGGTCCCTCCGGCGGGGCGTAGGCATAGGGCTGCCATTCCCAGGCGTGCACGAGCCACAGCGGCACGTCCCTCAGCAGCGCTTCGCGGGCGGCCCAGTCCGCGGCTGCGAGACCGGCCGGTGCTCCGTTCACCCCCGCGGCCACGGGACGTTTCATTCCCGCCTCCTGGAGACACGCGGACGCCGCACCGCCTCACGCGCCCTTGAACCCCTGTTCGTCCGGTACGGCATGCCGGGTTCCTTCCGCTACGACGGACACCTTGAGCATCTCCCGGCAGACGCCCGCGCCGGTATGGGTCGCTCGGCCCCTTGGTGCGCCACCCGGCCCGGCCGGGTGGTCTGCCGTGACGCTCGGGTCAGCTGTGCGGAACTACGGTGAGCAGGGCCAGCGAACAGGACACAGGCGGGCACCCACCGGGACGGGAAGAGCCGGTCCGGCACCCAGCCCACGGCGATCGGCGCGGGGCCGCGCGAACTCGGCGACGGCGCACGGGAATTCCCGGACCACCCGGACGCGGGCGGGCACACTGCGGGGCGGCCGGCAGTCGGCCGCTGACCTTACGTGTCCGCGCTGTTATGGTGCGCCGATGTCCTCGATCAAGCAGTTCCAGGTCACCTTCGACTGCGCAGAACCTGAGCGCGTCGCTCGCTTTTGGTGCGAGGTGTTGGGGTACGTCGTACCGCCGCCCCCCAAGGGGTTCACCACCTGGGGCGCTTTCGATCGCTCTCTGCCGCCCGAGCGGCAGGGATCAGCGTTCGCCTGCATTGATCCCTCAGGCGTCGGCCCGCGACTGCTCTTCCTGCGCGTTCCCGAAGGCAAGGTCGTCAAGAACCGGGTGCATCTCGATGTGCGGGTCGGCACCGGGCTCGTGGGGGAAGAGCGCCTCGCCACACTTGAGGCCGAATGCACACGGCTGGTCGCGCTCGGCGCGGTACGCGTGCGACTCCTTGCCGACGACAACGATTCGTGCATCGTGATGCAGGACATCGAGGGCAACGAGTTCTGCCTCGACTGAGCATCCTCCGGGACGGCGAGGTAAACCGCGTGAGGTGTTGCGCTCTCCCCTCCGAGCAGGCAGTTCGGCCTGGCCGCGTTCGCGGCGGTGCGGGATGACCAGGCCGGTGCCCCGGTAGCCGCCGTCCGCGATGGCCGTGGTCCCGCCAACGGCGGCCTTCGCACCGGACCGTTCCCACGCTTTGATCGTCGACGAGCTCAGAGGTGATCGGCCACCATCGGCTTCAGGACTTCGCTGTCGTGTGTGTGAGAGGCGGAAACGCCGACAGCCGGAGGCAGTCCGTTCGCGTCCGGCGGTACGTGCGTCCCGGAGGCCGGCTCACCCCGGTTCACGGGGCTCGGACCTGTGAGTTCACCCCCCTTTTTCCGTGTTCAGGTGGGCGGAGCCGGGTACCACGCGCGCGACATCGAGCAGGCCGACCTCGTCCAGCCGGTGCAGGATCTCCTCGTGGAGCCGGCCCTACGGGCCGACCCGCGGCCAGATCACGAATCGCCGGTGGGGCGTCGGCTTCACCGTCCCGAAGCACCGCGACAGAGCCCGCCGGACGCACCGCCCACCTGTGCGAAGACGATCGCCGCGAACGTTTCCCGTCGGTCCCCGCGAGTTGCCCGGGACTTACCGGCAACGGTGGTACGTGGCACGGTCTCGACTTTTGAAGCTGGCCGAAACGTAAGCTGCGTCGGCTCCTGTGATGCCTGAGACTGAAGGGACACGACATCGCACTGCGGTGATGCATTCACCAAGGGGATTCATTCCGGCCCCGGTGGATTCGCGTCGCCGGACGGAGGCAAGCGCCGTGAGTGACGGATCTGGATTATCACCGGAATTCAAACATGAGGAAGGCGCCGAGAAGAAACGGCGTCAGGGGGGAGAAAGTCGGCGGTCGGCGGCATTCTTCGATGTTGACGAAACGCTCATCACGGCAAAAAGCATGTTTGAATTCCTGCGCCACTGGCTGGCCCGGAACGGGGACGACGGCACTCTGTACCGGCAAAGAGCCGACGCGCTACGCCAGATGGCCGAACGGGTGCCCCGCGAGGAGGGCAACCGTGCCTACTACACGAACTTCGCGGGCGTTCCGGCCGCCGGGCTCATCGACGCCGGCCGGGACTGGTACGCCGCTTATCGAAGAGGGCCGGACGCATTCGTCACGGCGACCGCCCGCGCACTCGTTCGTCACCAGGCCGCGGGCGACCGCATCGTACTGGTCTCGGGCGGCTTCGCGGCGTGTCTGAGACCGCTCGCCGACGACTTCGCAGTGGACCTGACGCTGTGCTCGGATCCGCTGATCGCCGATGACGGAACGTTCACCGGCGAGGTCGGAACGGCGATGATCGGCAAGGCCAAGGCCGTCGCCGTCGCCCAGGCGATCGCCGAGTTCGGCCTCTCGGCAGCGGACTGCTGGGCGTACGGGGATCACTCCAGCGATCTCGCCATGCTGTCCTCGGTGGGGAACCCGGTGGCCATCGGCGACGACCCGGTTCTGTGCGGATACGTCCGAAGCCAAGGCGGGAGCATTCTGCCGACGACCGGCGGGCGACGGGACGAATGCAGGAGATCAGACGCCTGAGCAAACCCCCTCCGTGCAGGGGGAGAAGAGTGACCAAGACGTGAATATCACGCACCGCCCCATGAGAGGCGCACACCTTCGCCGCCCATGACGTCCTGTCGGGGGCAGGCTGGAATCGGGCCTCATTGGTGCCGCCGGAGCACCCTTGCGGCCTCTCCCTGAATTCAGTGGCGCACACCATGTAAGGGCGCATGAGTGAGGACGCCTGCCAGTCATGTGATGAATGGAATTCTCGCATGCCAGAAAGCAAAACGACCACGTTATTCATCGTCGGCGACCGTTTCGACGCATTTGCCGACCAGACATCGGCCGTTACCGTCTCCCGGTTCATCGACCGGCTGCGGGCCGGCGTGTACCGGAGCACGGCCGACAGCAACGCCCTGGTCCTCGCCGAGGGGCAGGGGGTCACCGCATACGACTGGGACCGCATCCAGGAGGAGTTGACACGCTGCGGCTCGCCCGAGCGCACCGTGATCGAACGAAGCCCACGGGGACGGCCCGGCAATCACACCGAGACGCACAAACACCGCGAGAGCAATGTGCTCATCGCGGGGCTGACCCGGCACTCCGAGACGTCCTTCCGGGCCTCCCTGCGGCTCCACAACGATCAAGAGATGCAGCTTGATCACCAGGCGAGCCATGTGCAGGGCATGGTCGTGCTCGAAGCCGCGCGGCAGATGTACGTCGCCGTGTGCGAGCGCTACCACACCTGCCGCTGGCCGGAACACCGCTACAGCCATGTGTTCGACCGTCTGGAGACCAGTTTCCGCAACTTTCTGTTCCCGTTGGAGGCCAGCATCGATGGCGAGGTCCTCCAGGCGGACCTGAGCGATCCCGATCTGCTGGTGTTCGACATCGAGGTCACGTTCCGGCAGGCCGCCCTGCACGCCGCCACCGTGCGCATGACAGGTACGGCGCTGCCCAGCGCGGTGATGGCGCACAAGGAGCGCCGCGGTGCCGTGCGGGCCGTGCGGCACGCGCTCAAGCGTGTTCCCGCGCCACCCGAGCTCGCGGTCGCCGAGTGAACCGACGGACGCAACCAGCAACCCATTGCCGTGGAAGGGAACGCGTGCGATGACTTCCCCCCTGCTTCTGGTGACAGAGGTACCCGTCGAGCGAGAAGCTTCCCAGGAGGCACTCGCCGTCTGGCAGGACCGCACGCACGCTGCCGCGGGCCGCGGCAGCGTGCTTTACGAGAGCACGGAGGCGCCGGCCGTCCTGGAGCTGACCCCCTTGGCCGGACTCGCCGATCTCGCCGCCCTGACCGACCGCTGGCGTGACCTGCGCGGAGCGCTGGCCCCCCTGTCCACGGGCGATGTCCGCCGCCAGGTGCTGGAGTTCGTGGGAGCGCCGAAGCCCGCGGCGGATGAGCTGCCGGACACGCCGTACATCCAGCTGCGCCACGTCGAGGTCAAGCCTCCGGTGTACGAGGAGTACCTGTCCTGGCGGCAGGGGACCATCTTCGCCGAGGTCCTCAAGTCCGAGCGGATCGAGACGTTCCTCGCGTACCACTCCCTGCTGAGCACGGAGCCCGGAGTCATGTTCGTCTCGGGGTTCTCCTGCCCGCCGCAGGAGTACCTTCCGACGTTCGCCTCGGAGCGCTACGCGGAGATCGCCCGGCAGGCGCATCCCCGGTTCGTCACCGACGAGGGGCTCTACACGCGGATCTACCGTCGAGTGTCCGGCGGGGAGGGCGCGCGATGACTCGTTCCCGGTCGTACGAGCTGAGCATGACGACCCAGGGCCCGCTCTACCCACCGAGCGAAGTGATGAACACCGACGGGCACTTCGTGGTGATCGGTGGGATCAACCGGGCCCTCCCCGGCGGCGAGGTGAAGGCCGAGTGGGGAAGCGCGCTCGTCGCCGCCGACAGTGTTCTCCCGCCCTTCGGTGAGAACGCGCCGTACCGGATCATCCGGGAGCTGACACCCGAACTCTCCGCGAAAGACAGGGAGATGGTTCTCTGTACCTTGCCGCTGCCCCTGCCGTGCTCGAACTACACGGCCGTGATGGCCCCGGAGCAGCAGCCCGATCCGTTCGCCGTGGTGCGTCCGAGCTACCCGTTCCACCAGGTCCCCATCCCGGACCTCCAGCCCGAGGACGGACCCAAGGTGACCGAACCGGTGACGCTGGGACAGTGGATCAAGGCGAGCGGAAACCTGACCGTGACGCTGGCGGAACAGGACACCGCGGCGGACTTCCACGGTGAGTTCCACGGGCTCATCCCGAACAGCCTCTACACCGTCATGGCCATCCGGCGCCGTGATCTCGATCCGGACGGCCCGTCGCATCCCAGCCCGTTCGGCGTCCCCAACGTCTTCGTCGCCGACGAGGAGGGCAACGGCAGTTACCACGCCAGGCTTCCCCACCCCTTCCCGGCGCCCGACTCCGCGGCGGCCGGGAACCGGATCGTCAACTTCGTCGTGCTCTGGATGAGTTACCAGATGAACTACGGCGGCGCCGTGGGACACCACGGCCTGGGCTCGGACATCCACGCTCAGCTGCGGCTTCCCGGACCGGGGTTCGGCGAGTTCGTCACCCACGCCTGACGGCGGACCGGAAGCACCCCGATACGGGATTCCCCACCCGGCTCCCGCACATCGGGCGCTGTGCACTCCCGTACGCGTGTGCCGCACGCCGGCCCCCGGGCGCGGAGCCGTCGGTCCCGTACGGCTGCCCGGGGGTTCCGGCGCCCCTGCCGCACGCGAGCCGCGGCAACGACGCACCGCACCGATGCCAAGACGGCGACGAAACCCCCGGCAGCCGTCGCCGCCATCCGGATGCGTCGGAATTCCCCCTGGGTCCCGCCAGGGAAAAAGACGGCCCTTCGCCGCCTCGCCACCCAACTGACAGATCGGAGTTCCACCATGCCGCACGGCTTGATTCCGGCAACACGAGATATTCCCGATAAAGACCAGGCCCCCCGGCCGTTGAATGCCGCGGCCGGACTCAAACGCCCCGTCGGGATTCGCTCGACCGGGCTCTATGTGCCGCCACGCGTGGTCACCAATGAGGAGCTGACCCGGACGCTCGATACGTCCGACGCCTGGATCACCACGCGTACCGGCATCAAAGAGCGGCGCTTCCTGGAACCCGGCATGGCCACCTCGGACATGAGCACCGAGGCGGCCCGGCAGGCGCTGTCCCGCGGCGGCGTCGACCCGGCCGAGCTGGACGCCATTGTCCTGACGACCTTCACCCCGGACCAGCCGCTGCCGTCCACCGCCCTGATGGTCAAACAGGCGCTGGGCGCGCATCGCGCCATTCCGCTCGATCTCACCCAGGCAGCCTGCGCCGGTGGGATATACGCGCTGCTCGTCGCCGCCCACCTCCTGCAGAACGACTCCTACTCCCACGTCCTGGTCATCGGCGCCGATGCCGGATCGCGTGCCACGGACCCGCAGGACCGCGGTACCCGCGTCTTCCTCGGTGACGCCGCCGGGGCCGTGCTGCTCGGCCCCGGGGCCCCCGGCTTCGGGCTGCTGTCCTGGGACACCGGCGACGAGCTCTCCTACGACGTGGAGATACCCGCGGGCGGCTCCCGCCTGCCCACCAGCCAGGCGACCGCCGACGGCCGTGGCCAGTACCTGAAAATGCTGGGCAAATCCGTGTGGAACATGGCCACCGGCCGGTTGCCGGACAGCATCCGGCAGACGGCGCTGCGCGCAGGGGTCGAACTGGACGAGGTGCGGTACTTCCTGCTGCACCAGGCGAACCTCAACATCATCAACGAGGCGATGCAGAGTCTCGGGGTGCCCGCCGAACGCGCGCCCACGACCGTCGGCCGGTTCGGCAACACGGCCGCGGCCAGCATGTTCACGGTACTGCACGAAACCATGGAGAACGGGGTCCGGCACGGCGACCACCTCATCATGTCCGGGATCGGCGCCGGCTTCCTGTGGGGGTCGGCCTGCTTCCGGTACGACGGGCGGGAGTGAGCATGCTCGCCGTGTCGGCCATACGTACCGACGCCGGAGACCCGCTCGGCTGCCTGGATGTCGGCGAACGGGCCGAGCCCACGGCCGTCGACGGCTGGACGACCGTGTCGGTCCGCGCATCCGCTCTGAACCGGCACGACCTGTGGACGCTGCGCGGCGTCGGCCCGCCGTTCCAGCGCATACCGATCATTCTGGGCTCGGACGCGGCCGGAGTGGACGAGGACGGCAACTCCGTCATCGTCCACTCGGTCATCGGGGACCGTGCGAACCGCCGCGGGGAGGAGGATTCCGACCCGCACTGGTCCGTGCTCGGCGAGCGGCACGACGGAACGTTCGCGGAACGGGTGGCCGTTCCCCGGCGCAACCTCGTGCCCAAGCCTGCGGGCATGTCCTTCGAGGACGCCGCGTGTCTTCCCGGGGCCTGGCTGACGGCTTACCGCATGCTCTTCGACCGGGCGGCGCTGGAACCCGGCGGTACCGTCCTGGTCCAGGGCGCGGGCGGCGGGGTCTCGACCGCCCTGATCGTCCTGGGGTCGGCCGCCGGGTACCGCGTCTGGGTGACGAGCCGCAGCGCGGGGCGCCGCAAACAGGCCGAGGCCCTCGGCGCCGAGGCCGCCTTTCCACCCGGCGCGCGGCTGCCGGTCCGGGTCGACGCCGTGATGGAGACGGTGGGCGAGGCCACCTGGGAGCACTCGTTGCGGAGCGTCCGTGACGGTGGCCGCATCGTGGTCAGCGGCGCGACCACCGGAGCGTTGCCGCCCGCGGGGCTGACACACGTCTTCTTCCGCCAACTGACCATCGCCGGCTGCACTCTCGGCACCCGGGACCAGCTGGCGCGGCTCTCCCGCTTCTGCGCGCGGAACCGGCTCGCCCCGGTCATCGACCGTGTGCTTCCGCTGTCCCGGGCCCGCGAGGGCTTCCGGGCCATGTCCGACGGTTCGGTCTTCGGGAAAGTCGTCTTCGCCTCATGAGACGGATGGTCCGGAAAGCCGACTGAAAGGGGGCCGGCCCACTCGTTGCACAGAAATCGCGGCACCGCCGCTCGCGCATTCAACGGACGCCTTTCCCTTCGGGAACGGGTTATTCGGCATGCGATAAAAGATCGCTCAATGCGCTGCGAGCAGGGCTTGACGGTCAATTATTCACCGGTATAGCTTCACTTTCGAAAGCCATGTCGCCCATCGAATCCAATTCAAGGAGCGTGACTTTTCATGGCAGTTCCCTCCCTTACCAAGAAAGCCGTCGAAGGGTTCGTTGTCGATGTGCTGGAGAAACTCGGCATCGATCGGGAGCAGATCACACTTGACGCGTCGTTCGACGACTTAGGCGTGGACTCGCTCCATGTAACAGAGCTGGGGCAGGCGGTCAACAGGGAATTCGACATCCAGGTGCACGCTGCGGACCTGGAGGATACCCAGAGCCTCCGGGAGGCGCTGGGTGCCATTTACGTGAAAGCCGGCCTCTAGGACAAGGTACCCATGACCGTCACACTTGCCGGTGCCGGAGCGGCGCTGCCCGAGCGGGTATTGAGCAACCACGACTTCGTTCACCTCGACACCTCCGACGAGTGGATCGTCCAGCGCACCGGCATCCGGGAACGCCGCCGGCTGGCCACGGACGCGAGCCTCGCGGAGCTGGCCACGGACGCCTGCGCGCAGGCACTGTCGGACGCGGGCGTCGCCCCGCGCGACATCCGGCATGTGGTCGTGGCCACCTCCACGGCCGACCGGATCAGCCCGGGTATGGCCGTCGAGGTCGCGACCCGGCTGGGCATCGACCGGCCGGCCGCCTTCGACGTCGGCGCGGGCTGCTCCGGGTTCCTGTACGCACTGGACCACGCGATCGCGGTGATCGAATCGGGACGGTCCGAGCATGTCCTCGTCTGCGGCGCCGAGGCGCTTTCCCGCATCACCGACCACACCGACCGCAATACCGCGGTGCTGCTCGGAGACGGAGCGGGCGCGGTCGTCGTGTCGAAGGCGAGCGGCAGCCTGCGACCGGCCTTCGCGCTCGGCTCCGACGGCACGCAGATCGAACTCCTCTACGTGGGGCAGGACCGGTTGCTGCGCATGCGCGGGCGGGAGATCTTCGAAAACGCCGTGGACCTGATGGCCGGGCACACCCAGCTGGTGCTCGAACAGTGCGGCCTCGGCCCGGACGATCTCGATCTCTTCGTCGCCCACCAGGCCAACTCCCGTATCGTCCAGGCCGTCAGGCGTCGGCTCGGCGTCTCCGCCGACCGGGTGTTCCTCAACGTCGACAAGGTCGCCAACACCTCCTCCGCCTCCATACCGCTGGCCCTCGCACACGCGAACGAACAGCGACTGCTGCACCCCGGTGCCGTGCTGGGGCTCACGGCCTTCGGCGCGGGGCTCTCCTGGGGCGCCGGGATCATCACCTGGAAGAGCCCGGCGGTGCACGGCGTGGACGAGCTGCCCGTCAGCGGGGGCGAGAGGTGAAGATCTCGGGCAGCGTCGCGCTGGTCACCGGTGGTACCTCCGGTCTCGGTCTGGCCACCGCGGAGAGATTCCTTGAGGCCGGCGCCCGCGTCGTCATCGTGAGTCCGACGCGGGACAAGGGCCGGGCCGCCGCCGAACGGCTCGGCAGCGGAGCCGTCTTCGTCGCCGCCGATGTCAGCAGCGAAGAGGACATCGACGCCGCGCTCGACGCCGCGCAGGAGCTGGGCACGCTGCGCACCGTCGTGAACTGCGCCGGCGTCAGCAACGCCGTCAAGACCGTGGGCAGCCGCGGCGCGTTCCCGCTGGCGGAATTCGCTGACGTCATCCGGGTCAACCTGATCGGCACGTTCAACGTCATCCGGCTCTTCGCCCAGCGCGTGGGCCAGGCCGACGAAGTGGACGGCGAGCGCGGCGTCGTGGTCAACACCGCCTCCATCGCCGCCTTCGACGGCCTGATGGGCCAGGCCGCCTACGCCGCCTCCAAGGGCGGCATCGTCGGCTTGACGCTGCCCGTCGCCCGCGATCTCGCCGCCCTGAAGATCCGCGTGGTCACCATCGCTCCCGGACTGTTCCACACTCCGATGCTCGCGGCCGTACCCGCGGCGGCCCGCGCCGACCTCGGCTCCCGGACTCCGCATCCCGCCCGGCTCGGCGACCCGAGTGAGTACGCGGAGCTGGCGCTGCACATCGTGGCGAACCCCATGCTGAACGGCGAAACCATCCGTCTCGACGGAGCCATCCGCATGGCTCCGTGCTGAAGCACCGTCCTGATGACTCAGAAAGGCACGGTCCCGATATGACCGGGAAAGACGGCATTCTGTCCGGCAAGGTGAGCCTGATCACCGGCTCCAGCAGCGGCATCGGCGCAGCCGCGGCGCGGGTGTTCGCGCGCGAGGGCTCCGCTGTCGTACTGACCGCGCGCCGTGAGGACCGCCTGGCGGCTCTGGTCAAGGAGCTGCGGCAGGCGGGGGCGGACGCGGAGTACGTGGTGGCGGACGTGATCCGGGCCGATGACATGCGGCGTGCCGTGGAATTCACCGTGGAACGCTTCGGCCGGCTCGATGCGGCGTTCAACAACGCCGGCTACGCAGTCGGCCGCACGCCGTTGCACCTGATGGACGACGAGGTGTACGACCCCATCATGGACACCAACGTCCGAGGGCTCTTCAACTGCCTGCGGCCCGAGATCTCGACGATGCTGGAGAGCGGGAACGGTGGCGCGATCGTCAACACCAGCAGCGTCGGCGGGCTGGTGGCGTCACCGGTCGCGGCCCCGTACGTCGCCTCCAAGCACGCGGTCATCGGGCTGACCAAGGCCGCCGCCGCGGAGTACGGCGGCCAGGGAATCCGGGTCAACGCCATAGCCCCCGGCACCACACGCAGCGAGCTGGTGGAGGAGTGGTACGCCCAGAACCCCGAGATCGAGAAGGAGCTGCACCGGACGACGCCCCAGCCGCGTACGGCGGAGCCCGAGGAGACCGCCGAGGCGGCCGCGTGGCTGTGCAGTGACCGCAGTTCCTATGTCACCGGCGCGACCCTGCCGGTCGACGGCGGCTTCACCGCGCTGTAGCCGCCTGCGCGCGCTCCTGTTCACCCTCCCGTCAGACAAAGGAGAATGTCGTGGTTGGTCGCCTCGAAGGAAGCGTGGCGGTGGTCACCGGCGCGGGGTCCGGCATCGGCAGAGCGATCGCCGAGCGGTTCGCGGCGGAGGGCGCCACGGTCTCCGTCTGGGATCTGGACGAGAAGGACGCCGCCGGTACGGTCGATGCGCTGACGGAACGCGGTGCGAAGTCCGCGGCATGCGCGGTCGACGTCGCCGACGGAGCATCGGTCGGCCGGGCCGCCGAGCGATCTCTGGCCGCGTTCGGGCGGGTGGACATCCTGGTCAACAACGCGGGCGTCTTCGACTATTACGCGCCGGTACTCGACACGAGCGAAGAGCAGTGGGACCGCATCCTGGGCGTCAACCTCAAGGGGATGTTCCTCGTCACCAAGTCGCTGCTGCCCGCACTCCTCGACGGCGGCGGAACGGTCGTCAACACCTCCTCGATCTCCGGAGTGGTGGCGGGCGGCGGCGGGATCGCCTACACGTCGTCCAAGCACGGCGTGATCGGGTTCACCAGGCAACTGGCCGCCGACTACGGCAAACAGGGGGTGCGGGCCAACGCGATTCTGCCCGGAGCCGTGGAGACACCGATGACGAGGCCGATCCTTGAGCAGGGGGACGCCGCCATCCTGGAAACCGTCCGGAGCGTGCCCGCCCAACGGCACGCGCAGCCGGCGGAGATCGCGAACCTCGCACTGTTCCTCGCGAGCGACGAATCCTCGTTCGTGCACGGCTCCAGCTACGTCATCGACGGGGGCTGGACCGCCCTCTGACCGCGGCACCGGCGACTTCGGGGGCCGCACTGCCACCGCGCAAAAAAATGGACAGGTAGCCTGCGGAGATATACTGTGCAGGCTACCTGTTCACTTGGCGAAGTGGTGATGACGGACCAATGGATCTGGCAGCGTTGGCCATGGACCTGGATTTCGCGATGCGGCTGCTGCGCGGTCGCATCCGGGCGGAGTCGGGTGTGGATGCCGAAGGGTTGTCGCGTCCCCAACTGACAGCGCTGTACCGGGTGGTGCGCGAGGGGCCGATCACCACGAGCGAACTGGCCGCCTTGGAGTACATGCGGCCCCAGTCGATGGCGCAGACGCTGGCGGGGCTGGAGAAGGCCGGTCTGGTGCAGCGCAGCCCCGACCCGACCGACGGCCGCAGAATACTGCTCTCCGGTACGGAGCCTGGCAGTGAACTGGTCACCGATCTGCTGGGTCTGCACGCCCGTTGGCTCAGTGCGGCGATCGCGGAAGAGCTGGCCCCCGAGGAACAAGAGGAGCTGGCAGGGGCCGTGAAGCTGATCGGCCGACTCGTCGACAGCACCGTCGGCCCGGTCGTGAGCACGCGCCGCAGGGGCGCCCATGGGGGTGCGCGGTGAGCAGCGAGTTAACCCGCGACAAGGCAGCGGCAGCAGACGGCTCGGCGCGGACGCCGGGGTGGCGTCTGGTCGCCCCGCTGCTGGTGGGATCGGCCCTGAACCCCATCAACAGCTCCATTCTGGCGACGGCGCTGGTGCCCATCGCCCGGTCGCTCGGGGTGAACATCGCGGCGACCGCGGTGCTGGTGTCGTCGCTGTATCTCGCCAGTGCGATCGCCCAGCCCACCATGGGCAGGCTGGCCGAGCGGTTCGGTCCGCGGCGGGTGTTCCTCGCCGGCCTGAGCCTGGTCGGCGCGGGCGGCATCCTGGGAACCCTGGCCCCGAATCTGACGACGCTGACCGTGGCCCGGGTGCTGCTCGGGATCGGCACGGCCGGTGGCTACCCCACGGCGATGATGATCGTGTGGCGGTTCGCCGAGCGCCATCCGGAGGTGAAGGTCGGTGGCACGCTGGGCGCGCTGTCGGCCGCCGGGCTGGTGACCGCGGCCGTGGGGCTGCCGATCGGCGGCGCGCTGGTGGCAGTGGCGGACTGGCGGGCGACGTTTCTCGTCAACGTGCCGATGGCGCTGATCGGCATCGTGATGACCCTCTGCTGGGTTCCGGCCGACGACCGCTCCGGCACCCGCGCTGCGGCGTCGTTGCTCAGCGAGCTGGACCCCCCGGGCATGGTGCTGTTCGCCTCCACGGTCACCTGCATGCTGCTGTTCTGCGGCGACCTGGCCCACCCGGACTGGCTGCTGCTGGCCGCGACCCTCCTGTTGGCGGTCGCGCTCGTGCTCTGGGAGCGCAGGGCCCGGCTGCCCTTCATCGATGTGCGGATGCTCGCCCGGAACCGGCCGTTGAGCATGACCTATCTGCGCGTCGGGGCCACCCTGTTGATTCCGTACTGCATTCTCTACGGCCTGTCCCAGTGGCTGGCGGAGAGCCGGGGGATGTCGGCGATCACGGTCAGTCTCCTGTTGCTGCCCATGTCGTTCCTGGCCTCGGTGGTCACCATCCCCTTCTCGCGCCGGCAACTCGTACGCGGCCCGCTGATCGCCGCAGCGGCCGCGGCGCTGGTCGGGTCGCTGGCGATGGTGAGGTTCAGCCATGGCACTCCCGTAGCCGTGATTGCGGCGGTGACGCTGGTGTTCGGAGTGACGACCGGCCTGGGCTCCGTGGGCAACCAGACCGTGCTCTTCGCGCAGTCCCCCGCCGAACAGGTCGGCGTGGCCTCGGGGCTGCTGCGCACCTCCACCAACCTCGGCGCCATCATGTCCGCCAGCCTGGTGAGTCTGGCGCTCGGCAACACCGCCGGCGACGCGGGTCTGCACGTCCTGGGACTGGCCCTGGCCGGGCTCGCCACACTGCTGTTGCTGGCCACCGTCTTCGACAGGCTGCCGGCGCACACCCGTTGACCCGGGTGCGGATCACCGCCCTCGCTTCGGCGGTGGCCGTCACCCCTGCCCCGCCCGGCGGGCAGCTTCTTTCGGGCCCGCGCCCGATGCCGGGACTGTTGTACACCGTGAGAATGACCGAAAGGAAAGACCACGATGACGGACGCCATCACCTTTGTGCCGAGCCGCACGGCCTTGCTGCTCATGGATGTGCAGGCGGGCATCCTCGGCCTCCTCTCCGACCCTTCCGAGTTGGTGCAGCGGGCCAAGCAGGCCAAGCAGGCGGCCACGGCCGCGGGTATCCAGGTTGTATATGTGCGGGTCGCTTTCACCGAGGAGGACTACAAGGGCATCTCGGAGAACAACAAGACCTTCACCCCCGTGGCCGAGAACCACCTCTTCGCGGAGGGTTCTCCCGAGACCGTCATCGCTCCCGAGATCCAGCCCGGGCCGAACGACAAGGTCTTCACCAAGACCCGGACCGGCGCGTTCAGCACAACGCAACTCGACGATTTCCTGTGCGAGCGCGGGATCGACACCCTGGTTCTGGCCGGGGTCAGCACCACCGGAGTCATACTGTCCACCGTCCGCGACGCGGCCGACCGTGACCACCGGGTGGTCGTGCTCTCGGACGTCTGCGCCGACCCCGACGCGGCCGCCCATCGCACGCTGCTCGAATCGGTCTTCCCCTCGCAGGCCGACCTTCTCGACGGCAAGTCCTTCGCCGACAGCCTGGTCGCGGGCCACGCGGACGGAGTCGGCTCGGCGGAGTGACCGACCCGCGTCCCCGGCCGTGGTCGATGAACCCGGAACTCGGCACCGCACGAGAAGCGGGAGTTCGCCTCCGCCACGGGCCGGAGGACGCGGCTCGGACACGTGACGCCGGCCGGGGGCCACACGGTCCCCGGCCGGCCCCCACTCGTCGGACAGCGTCGCGCCACGCCCTCCCACAGGGATCGCTCTCGCCACCGTCGGCCTGGCAGCGGCCCGCCTGGGGACCACGCGGAGCATGCAGGGCACGGCCGTCGGGCGGTGGCACCCAACTACCGTGGAGGCGCCGCATGGCGATCCGGATCAGGATCGGTGACTACGAGCGGGTGACCGACGACGCACTGGACCGGCACTCGGTCGGCTACTTCCCCCGCATGACCGAGAGCGAGGCATGGGAAGCCGGACGGGGAGTATGGCGCTTGGACCTGCGGATGGTCAGGCGCGAGCGGTACGCCCTCATCGTGGGCGAAGGCCGGGTGAGGGCGATCGCCGAGATCAGCGACGTGACCGTACACGGGACCGACCGGGGCCGGAAGAAGGCGCTGTGGGGCACACTCCTGACGGCCGGGCACCCGATCTACGACCACTACGTCAACCAGATCGATCCGCTGCGCAACGATTCGCGCAACAGCGTCGCCTACGGAGACCTGCCGGAGGAAGTACGGCTGCGGGCCCGGCACTGCGCGTGCGGCTGCGGGCAGCCCACGGAGCAGAACTTCGTCCCCGGCCACGCGCTGCGTGCCATCCAGGCACGGATACGTGAGCACTTCGGCGGCTCGGCGCTCTCCTTCCTCGCCTGGCTGGACAACGAGCTTCCGGCCGAGGAGCCGCAAGCCGAGGTGTTCACCGCCGACAGGGCCAGAACCTGAGAGCAACGTCCGGGCGACGATCGCTCGGCACACAACCGTCGCGCACGCCGACTCCCGCTCCGCTGCGGACCTGTCGGCTCCGGGCATCCCGGCCTCGACCGGAACACCGCCAAGGCCGTGTCCTGCATGGCCGGCGCGAACGGACTGCCCTTACACGTCGGACTCTCCACGGGCGACGCCTACCGCGGTCAGGCGCCGAAGCCGATGCCGTCCCCTTTCCCCATGGGTGACGAAACCGGCCGCTCCGCGTCCGTCCGTGGCTCCCGGATCGCCGTCCTCGACGTGGGCGTACGAGGGCGCTCGACGTGCCATGCCCGGGCGGTCGGTGAGCGAGTCAGCCGCATCGATATCGTCGAGTCGGTCGAACGTTCGGTGACCGGAGTGACCGGCGGTCGGACGCACTCGTCGTCGGCGGTGAACTCCGCGCAGGTACGCCACTGTTGACGTCCGTGAACCGGAGTGCGCCGACCACGCTTGCTTCGTGTCACTTAGCGACATAGCGTCGCATGGCGACACCGTAGCGGAAGGGTGGCGAGGTGCCTTGGTGACGGAGAGACGTAGCGGAGGGGGGATGAGTGAGGCGCGGCGGGCGCGGTTGCGGCTGGAGATCTCCCGGGAGGCGGCACGGCTGTTCTGGGAACAGGGAGTGGCCGCGACGAGCGGGGACCAGATCGCGGCGGCGGTCGGTCTTTCGACCCGCACGATCTGGCGGCATTTCCGCAGCAAGGAGAGTTGCGCCGAGCCGATCGTCCTCCAGGGCACGGTCACGCTGATGAGCGTGTTGCGCGACTGGCCCCGGGAGCGGTCCCTTGAGGAGCACCTGGATGCGGAACTGGTCAGGTTCCGTGACGAGGGGCCGCCCGTCGGTCTTGCCGACGAGAGGCTGGGAAGGAAGATGATCCGGCTCGCCGACACCGAACCGGCGCTGCGCACCGCGTGGTTGATGGCGTGCGATCAGCTGGAGCGGCAGCTGGCGGCGGTCATCGCCGGCCGCCTGGAGCGTCCCGCCGGTGATCTGGAGGTGCGGATGCACGCCGCGGCCGCCGCCGCGGTGGTGCGGGTGCTGGACGAGCACATCGGCGCCGCCCTCCTCGCCGACGCCGACACCACGGAGTTCGAGGACACAGCGGCCGCCTCCCGGCGCTACGCCCAGGCCATCCGGGAGGCGACCGGCGGCGCCATCGGCGATCCCATCACCTGAGCCGTCCGCGACGTCCCGCGGTGACTGCTGTACGAGCAGGACGGCGACGGCGACGAGAACCGGCACAGTGGGACGCCGAAACGGGGCGCGGCCGCCTGGTCGCCACGTCGATGCCGACGGCAGCATCAGACGTGCTGGACCTCGCCCTCGCCCTCGTCGTTCCGCTCCGGTGCGGGCTCCGCGCCGGCGAGGTGGTTCTCGCCGGTGGCCACGGCGCGCCGGATGCGGCGGAAGTAGACGAAGCCCATCACCCCCTCGTACAGCGAGTAGACGGCCCAGATGAGCGTCAGGACGCCGGAGTTGCCGCGGTGGGTCAGGGCGAGGGCGAGGAGGGTGGGGACGCTCAGTACCCAGACGACGCCGATCCGGGTGAGCAGGACGAAGCGGGTCAGGCCGAAGCTCTCCAGGACGGCGCCGCCGACCATCGAGAACAGGAACGCCACCGCGTACATCCACAGCACCCGCGACGCCCCGACCGCGGTGTCCGTCGTCGCCGCGTCGGCGCCGTCGAGGCCGAACGGGGAGAGCAGCAGCGTCGGCAGGAAGACCTGGAAGAAGGCGATGACCAGGACGTACGCGAAGCCGACGGCGAGGGTTGCACGGAGGGCGGGCGGGACGCGGGCGTGCTGGTTCTCGCCGACGGCGTTGCCGGTCAGGACGGAGCAGCCGACGCCCAGGCCGATCAGCGGGATGATCGCCACGTAGTTGAGGGACAGGGCGACGTTGTTGGCGGCGAGCGCGACGGGCCCGAGGAGGCCGGTGATCCATACGAAGGAGGTGTGGCCCAGCTCCTCCAGTCCGCTGGAGCCACCGGCCGGGGCGCCCTTGCGCAGCCGCCGCCCGATCAGCGCGGGCAGCTCCCGGGCGCCGCCCGCCACCAGCCGGGCGAAGCCCGCGTGGAAGGAGCGGGGCAGGCACATCAGGTAGCCCGCGAGCATCACGGAGACGGCGAGGAAGGTGGCGATGCCCGAGCCGCGCATGCCGAGTTCGGGCAGTCCGAAGGTGCCGAATACCAGGCCGATGTCCATGATCACGCCGACCCCCTGCCCGATGAGGCCGACGGCCATCGGGACGCGGGTGCGGCGGGTGCCGTGGAAGTACGACGCAAGCGCCGTGTTGACGGTCATCACCGCGCCGAACCGCACCGACCAGGCCAGGAACACCGATTCCAGCGCGGTGCTCGCGGCCGGGCGGTCGCTGAGCTCCGGGATGCGGACGATCAGCGGGGTGGCGAGCAGCAGCGCCGCGGCCAGCCCGAGAGCGAGGAGGATGCCGACGGCGCCCTCGTCGGCGGTCCCGTCGCGGTCGCCGCGGCCGTGGGCCTGGGCGACGTACGAGCGGGTGATACCGGCGATCCCGGTGACGAACATGATGAGCGTCATGCCGGTGAAGACAGCGGGACCCGAGGCCATGAGGGTGTCGTCCGAGTAGCGGGCCAGCGCGATGCGGTCGACCAGCATCATCACCAGGTTGCCGGCCATGCCGAACATCAACGGCAGCGACACCTGGACCACTTCGCGGGCGATGGACAGATCGCCCCAGGTCCGCGCCGCCCTCACGCCGCCGCTCCCCCGCCGCTACTCGAAGCGCCCCGGGTCCCCCGCGCCGTGGCGGACGATCTCCGGGGCGCCGCCGGAGAAGTCGATGACGGTGGTGGGTTCGGTGCCGCAGTCACCGGAGTCGACGACCGCGTCGAGGACGTGGTCGAGGCGTTCCTTGATCTCCCAGCCCTGGGTCAGCGGCTCGTCCTCGTCGGGCAGCAGCAGGGTGCTGGAGAGGATCGGCTCGCCCAACTCGTCGAGGAGCGCCTGGGCGACGGTGTGGTCGGGGATGCGGACGCCGACCGTCTTCTTCTTCGGGTGCTGGAGCTGGCGCGGCACCTCGCGGGTCGCCGGGAGGATGAAGGTGTAGCTGCCGGGCGTGGCCGCCTTGAGCGTGCGGAACACGTCGTTGTCGATCTGTACGAGCTGGCCCAGCTGCGCGAAGTCGCGGCAGACGAGGGTGAAGTGGTGCCGGTCGTCGAGCTGCCGGATCGACCGGATCCTGGCGACACCGTCCCGGCTCCCGATCCGGCACCCCAGCGCGAAGCAGGAGTCCGTCGGGTACGCGATGAGCCCGTCGGATCGGATCAGTTCGGCGACGCTGCCGAGGGTGCGGCGTTGGGGGTTGTCGGGATGCACATCGAAATACTTCGCCATCCGGCGAGTGTAAGGGCTGTCCCGTCATCCCTGGTGGGTCAGCGCACGGCGTCAGATGCGGTGCATCGCAAGGCGGAGGGACGTCCGGATACTGGGTGTATCCGGGCGTTCCGACAACGCGGCGAGGTGCCGTAGCTGTCGTCGTGCGCCCGCCAGGGATGACGGGACAGCCCTTAGGGGTGGGGGCGGGGCGTCGAGGCGCTGCGCCGAGCCGGATGCGGCGGGGCGCGAGGCGGGCGGCGGTCCTACGGTGTGGGGATGGACGAGGCCGAGGAGGACGCGGGGTTCCCGGCGTACCGGGCGGCGCGCTGTGCGAGCGTGGCGGAACTGGACGGCGCGGTGACCGGGTGCCGGGCCTGCCCGCGGCTGGTGGCGTGGCGGGAGGAGGTCGCGGCGGTGCGGCGGGCGGCGTTCCGGGACGAGGAGTACTGGGCGCGGCCGGTGCCGGGGTTCGGTCCGGCGGACGCGTCGCTGGCGGTGGTGGGGCTGGCACCGGCGGCGCACGGCGGGAACCGTACGGGGCGGATGTTCACCGGGGACGACGCCGGGGACTTCCTGTTCGCCGCGTTGCACGCCGCGGGACTCGCGTCGCAGTCGACGGCGACGCACCGCGCCGACGGGCTGGAGCTGTACGGCGTACGGATCACCGCGCCGGTGCACTGCGCGCCGCCGGGGAACCGGCCGACCCCGGCCGAGCGCGACACCTGCCGCCCGTGGCTGGCGGCGGAGCTGGCGCTGCTGGCGCCGGGGCTGCGGGCGGTGGTGGCGCTGGGGGCGTTCGGCTGGCAGGCGCTGCTGCCGGTGCTGGCCCGGGCGGGGTGGCTGCTGCCGCGGCCGCGGCCGGGGTTCCGGCACGGCGGGCTGGTGACGCTGCCCGGCGGGGAGGGCCGGGGCCCGCTGCACGTCCTGGGGTGCTACCACCCGAGCCGCCGCAACACCTTCACCGGGCGGCTGACCGCGCCGATGCTCACGGAGGTGCTGGAGCGGGGCGCCCGGCTGGCCGGTGGCGCGGGGTGAGCGGCCGGGCGGCTGCGGGCTCATGGCGGCCGGTTCCCCGGTGCGGCCGGCGGCCGGTGACGCGGCGGCCGGTTCCCGGGAGTCGCCGATGGGCGGTGGCCGCGGGTCGCGCGGTCCCCGCGCCGCGGCCCACGGCACCGTCCACATGCGGACCGCCCCGGTGGCCCTGATCCTGAAGCAGGGGCCGCCGTCCGGCGTGTGCGCGCCCGCGGTGGCCGGTAACGGATCCGACAGGCAGCCTGTCGCGGCACCGTGACAGCGGAACGGACACTGATGAGCGACGGATTCATGGGCCCGGAAGGCTTCGAACCGGACCCGTTCGGCGACTTCCTGGGACGCGTCTTCGGCCGTTCGGGCGGCTCCAGCCGGGCGCCGATGCAGGCGGACATCGCCCGGCTGATGAGCGCCGGGGCCCGCGATCTGGTGACCTCCGCGGCGACGTACGCGGCCGATCACGGCAGTACGGAGCTGAGCACCGAGCATCTGCTGCGGGCCGCGCTGGCCACGGAGCCCACCCGCAGTCTCGTACGGCAGTCCGGCGCGGACCCCGACGCGCTCGCCGCCAACATCGACCGCAGCGCGGGGACGGGGCCGCAGCAGTCCCGGGTGGCGGTGACCCCGGCGGTCAAGCGGGCGCTGCTGGGCGCGCACGACATGGCGCTGGGCGGCGGCGCGTCGTACATCGGGCCGGAGCACGTGCTGGAGGCGCTGGCGGCCAATCCGGACTCGGCTGCCGGGCGGATCCTGAACGTCTTCCGCATCGACGCCCAGCACGCCGAGCGGAACGCGGCCCCGGGCCATCCGCCGGTCCCGCCGGAGCCGGGCGCGCCGCCGCGGCACGAGACGCCGACGCTGGACAAGTACAGTCGCGATCTGACGGAGGTGGCGCGGGCCGGGCGGATCGATCCGGTGATCGGGCGCGAGGCGGAGATCGAGCAGACCATCGAGGTGCTGTCGCGGCGCGGCAAGAACAATCCGGTGCTGGTCGGCGACGCGGGCGTGGGCAAGACCGCGATCGTGGAGGGGCTGGCGCAGCGGATGGCCGACGGCGAGGTGCCGGAGACGCTGGCGGGGCGGCGGGTGGTGTCGCTCGACATGACGGGCGTGGTCGCCGGGACCCGCTACCGCGGCGATTTCGAGGAGCGGCTGAACGCCATCATCGAGGAGGTGCGGGCGCACTCCGACTCGTTGATCGTCTTCATCGACGAGCTGCACACCGTGGTGGGCGCGGGCGGCGGTTCGGACGGCGGCGGCATGGACGCGAGCAACATCCTCAAACCGGCGCTGGCCCGCGGTGAGCTGCACGTCATCGGCGCCACCACGCTGGAGGAGTACCGGCGGTACATCGAGAAGGACGCCGCGCTGGCCCGCCGCTTCCAGCCGCTGCTGGTGCCGGAGCCGGACGTGGCGGACGCGGTGGAGATCCTGCGGGGGCTCCAGGACCGTTACGAGGCGCATCACCAGGTGCGGTACACCGATGAGGCGCTGCGGGCGGCGGTGGAGCTGTCCGACCGGTATCTCACCGACCGGTTCCTGCCGGACAAGGCGATCGATCTGATCGACCAGGCGGGCGCCCGGGTCCGGCTGCGTTCGGGGACGAAGGCGGCGGGTGTGCGGGGGCTGGAGCGGGAGGTCGAGCAGCTGACGCGGGACAAGGACCAGACGGTGGCGGCGGAGCAGTACGAGCGCGCCACCGAGCTGCGGGACCGGATCGCCGAGCTCACCGAGCGGATCGGGGCGGGCACCGGGGAGGTGCCGGGCGACGGCCGGATCGTGGAGGTGACCGCGGCGGACGTCGCGGAGATCATCTCGCGGCACACGGGCATCCCGGTCAGCAATCTCACCGAGGAGGAGCGAGAGCGGCTGCTGGGTCTTGAGGAGCGGCTGCACGCGCGGGTGATCGGGCAGGACGACGCGGTGGCCGCGGTGGCGGAGGCGGTGCTGCGTTCGCGGGCGGGGCTGGCCGATCCGCAGCGGCCGATCGGCAGTTTCCTGTTCCTGGGGCCGACGGGCGTGGGCAAGACGGAGCTGGCGCGGGCGCTGGCGGAGGTGCTGTTCGGCAGCGAGGACCGGATGGTGCGGCTCGACATGAGCGAGTACCAGGAGCGGCACACGGTGAGCCGTCTGGTCGGGGCGCCGCCCGGGTACGTCGGCCACGAGGACGCGGGGCAGCTGACGGAGGCGGTGCGCCGCCATCCGTACGCGCTGGTGCTGCTGGACGAGGTGGAGAAGGCGCACCCCGATGTGTTCAACATGCTGTTGCAGGTGCTGGACGACGGGCATCTGACCGATGCGCAGGGCCGGACCGTCGACTTCAAGAACACGGTCATCGTGATGACCAGCAATCTGGGGTCGGAGGCGCTCAGCGGCGGCCGGGGCGCGCTCGGGTTCGGTCCGTCGGGCGGGGACGGCGACGACGGGGCGCGGGAGCGGGCGATGGCGGCGCTGCGGACGCACTTCCGGCCGGAGTTCCTGAACCGGCTCGACGAGATCATCGTGTTCCGGCAGCTCTCCGACGCGCAGCTGCGGGAGATCACCGCGCTGCTGCTGGACGCGACGAGCCGCCGGATGCGGGCGCAGGACATGACCATCGAGTTCTCGCCGGAGGCGGTCGACTGGCTGACCCGGCGCGGTCACCGGCCGGAGTACGGTGCGCGGCCGTTGCGGCGGACCATCCAGCGGGAGATCGACAACGCGCTGTCGCGGCTGGTGCTCGACGGGGCGCTCTCCCCCGGTGACCGGATCCGGGTGGAGATCGAGGACGACCGTCCGGCGTTCCGGACCACGCCCGGCGGGGAGCCCGCACCGGGTGCGCAGCCGCCGGGCGGCGCCACGGCGGACGGGAGCCCCGAGGGGCCGTCGGCCGGGTGAGGGGCCGGTGGCCGGGCGGTGCCAGAGGGCCAGACCTCTTGAAGATTTCTCATGCTTCGCCCCTGTTTGTCGATATCGCGGCCGGGTATCAGAGGGGCACGGGGCAACCCGGTATGAGCGCCGGGAGGTTGTCGTGGTGGTCCTCGGTCTGATCCTTCTCGTGATCGGCCTGGTGACGGGCATCGCGGCACTGTGGGCCATCGGCGCCGTCCTGATGGCCGTGGGGGCCGCGCTCTACGTACTGGGGCTCCGGGGACGCGCCGTCGGCAGGCGGCGCCACTACTGGTAGGCGGCGGGCCGGATGCCCGGCCCGCGCGGTACGCGGAACGCAGCTTCGGAGCACCTCATGTTCGTCATTCTCGGACTCGTCCTTCTGATCGCCGCGGTCGTCGTCGGCGTCGCCGCGGTGGTCGGCAACGTCGGCGCCGGACACGAACTCCTCATGGCGTTCAAGGTGTTCGGCTACCACCTGACGGGCTCCGCGGGTGCGCTGTTCCTCTTCGGGTTGATCGTCGGCGGGGTGGCCGTGCTGGGGCTCGGGCTGCTGGTGGCCGGTGCGGGCCGCTCCTCGCGGCGGGCGCGGACCGAGCACCACGACCGCCCGGCGGCGCCCGGTGAACACCGCCACCGCCGGCATCCGTTCGGTCACCGCACCGCGCCCCACTGACCCGCCCGGGGCGCCGTGGCCGGGACCTGGTCCGGACCCCGGGTGCCCGCCCGCGGAGTGGCCGCCGCGCCACACGTCCCGTGCCGCGGGCGGGATTTGGCCATCGATCGCGGAACGCACCGCGGCCCGTGGGCGGCCGCGGCGGCGAGCGGGGCGGGGCCGGGGCGGCGCGTGGGTGAAGGTCCGCAGCTCGGCGGGGTGGGCCGGGCCGGGCGGTGGTGGCCTGCGGCATTGTGCCCGCCATGGCCGGGATGCGCTTGATTGTGCCGTGTTCCTTTGACATGACCGCGATGGCGGTACTTTTCTGTGGCAGTCCGCGCCGCAGCCGGGCGGAGCCGGGCCCGCCGGCCTCCGCCCGTTCGTGCTGCGGCCGCGCGGGCGGGAGGGGCCGCGCCGCCCGGCGGGCGGCCCGAATTTCGAGGGGGCTCGACTTTCATGCGTACAGCTCGGATGAAGAGACTTTCGGCCATGGGCGCGGTGTCCGTGGTGGTGGGGGTGGTGGGCGCCGCGCTCCCGGCGTCCGCGGCGTCGGCCGCCGACCGGGAGGGACACGAGGGCCGGGCGGTCGGCTGGCATCTGCGGACCGGCAAGCACACCGCGATGTGGACCGGCACCCACGTCCTGGACGACGGCAGCCACGCGCTCTGCCTGGACCTGGCGCTGTACGGCCCGGACGGCAAGGACAACGGCTACACCCGCACCGGCGCGCCCAAGCAGCTGTCCGAGGACACCAAGGCGCGGCTGGCGGAGCTGGCGTCGCGGTACGGCAAGCTGCCGGACACCGTCGAGGGCCGCAACACCTCGGCGGCCGCCGCGCTGGTGACCTGGGCGCTCGCCGCCCACGACGGGATCGACGAAAGCGGCTACAACGGCGAGAAGATCCCCTGGCAGCGGTGGCTGGACAAGGGCATGCCGAAGGGCGCGGTGGCGGGCTACGGCGGCGACGCGTCGGTGGACACGGCGCCCGTCGTCGATCGGTTCAACCGGTTGCGCAAGGAGATCCTGACGGTCGACGCGGCGCCGTACACGCTGAGCGTCGAGGGCTCCGGCAAGACCTTCCCGTACGAGCGGACTCCCCAGGAGAAGGAGCTGACCGTCAAGGTCGCCCAGGGGAAGAAGCCCGCCGAGGGCGTAACGGTGAACAGCACGGAGCTGACCAACGTCGCGCGTCCGGCGAAGCCCGGCGCGGTGGGCACCACCGACGCGCAGGGCCGGACGGTCTTCCGCTTCACGCCGGACAAGCCGGGCGAGAGCGCGGGCGCGGCGTTCGGCGCGGAGGTGTCGGTGAACTCGCCGACGTTCTGGCACACCGACCGCACCGTGCACGGCAAGCCGATGCAGCGGCTGGTGTACTTCGTGGCCGAGCGCAAGCCGCTCAAGGCGTCCGGCGAGATCCGCTTCCAGCCGGCCGCGGTGGTGATCGCGGTGAAGAAGGACCGCGCCACGGGCGAGGCGGTCACCTCCCCGGCGACGTACGAGATCCGGGCGGACGACAAGGGCGCGCCGGGTGCGGTGGTCACCACCGTCACCACCGGGAAGGACGGCCGGTCCGCGGCGGTCGATCTGCCCGCCGGGACGTACTGGATCGTCGAGACGAAGGCGCCCGAGGGCTATCAGCTCGACAAGGAGCCGCGGAAGACCGAGGCGGTGGCCGGGGAGCGGCAGACCGTGACGGTGTGGGACAACGCGGTGCCCAGCCCGTCGCCGTCCCCGTCGGTGCCCACCACCCCGGCCACACCGCAGCAGCCGACGCCCAACCATCCGGCGCCCGCGGGCGTCACCGGCGGGTCGCTGGCGCACACCGGCTCCGACGGCACGCCGTATCTCGCGGCGGGCGCGGCTGCGCTGGTCGTGGCGGGCGGCGGCGCGGTGGCGTACGCGCGGCGCCGCCGGTCGGCGGACGGCCGCTGACCTGCGGGAACGGGTGAGGCTGGCGGTGGGGCGCGGTCCAGGGGGCGGCGCCCCACCGTCGTATCCGGGGGCGGCCCGTCGTCGCGCCCGGGGTGGCGGCCCCCGGAGCGACACGCGGGTGCCGGTGACGGGCGCCCCCGAAAGCGGCCCCGTCGCCCCGCAAGCCGCCCTCCCCGTACGGAGCAGCCGGTCACCCGTCCGGGCCATCATCCGGGCGGCGGGCGGCGGGCCGGGTGGCGCGGGGGACCGGAGGCTGATGACGATCGTGCGACGTCCCGTTTCCACTCCGGCGGGGCGTGACCGCCGAACGCCGGGGAGACGCCGACATGAGCGCACCGCCTCGCACGCCCAAGCTGGTCCATGAACTCCTCGCGGAGTTCCTCGGCACGATGGTGCTCATCCTCTTCGGCTGCGGCGTGGTGGCCCAGGTCAACGCCGGTGGCGCCCTGACCGACCCCAAGGGCGGGCTCGGGGGCCACGACAGCATCGCCTGGGCCTGGGGGCTGGGAGTCACCCTCGGCGCCTATGTGGCGGCGCGGATGACCGGCGCCCACCTCAACCCGGCGGTGACGCTGGCGCTCGCCACGTTCAAGGGCTTCTCCTGGGCGAAGGTGGTGCCGTACGCGCTGGCCCAGACGGTGGGCGCGTTCTGCGCCGCGCTGCTGGTGCGGTGGAACTACACCGAGGTCATCGCGCGGGCCGACCCGACGCACAGCATCAAGACCCAGACGATCTTCTCCACCCTGCCGGGGAACGGTTCGACGACGGCCGGGGTCCACGAGTGGGGCGCCTTCCGGGACCAGATCATCGGCACCGCCGTCCTGCTGATCCTGATCTTCGCCCTCACCGACCTGCTGAACACCCCGCCGGGCGCGAACCTGGCGCCGTTCCTCATCGGCCTGGTGGTCGTCGCGATCGGCATGGCGTTCGGCACGGACGCCGGGTACGCCATCAACCCGGCCCGCGACTTCGGCCCGCGCCTCGCCAGCTTCCTGACCGGATACCGCGGCGCCTGGCGGGATCAGTGGGGGAATTTCTACTTCTGGGTGCCGATCGTCGCGCCGCTCTGCGGCGGCGTGCTCGGCGGCGCGATCTACACGTTCCTCATCGGCAACTTCCTGCGCCGCATCGCGTCCGAACCGGAGCCGCCCGGCCGCATCCCGACGGCCGACGAGGCGTGATCGCGCGGGCACCGCGGCCGGTCGCGGCGCCCGTCAGAGCGCGGTGCGGATGGCGCGTTCGAACCCCTCGACATGGGCGGCGGCGAGGGCTGCGGCCTTCTCCGCGTCACCGGCGACCACCGCGCGCAGCAGCGGGCCGTGCTCCCCGATGTGCCCGGCCACCCCGGGCAGCCGGTCGACGAAGAGGCACCACACCCGGGTGGCGAGGTTGTCGTAATGGACGAGGGTGTCTTCGAGATACGGGTTGCGGGTGGCGGCGTAGACGGCGCGGTGGGCCTGGAGGTCGAGGCGCATCAGCGCGCCGGGGGTGCGGGGCGCGGCCGGGGCGCCCTCCAGTTCGTCCATGAGGACGGTGAGCGCGGCGCGGTGGGCGTCGGTGGCGCGGCGGGCCGCCTGCCCCGCCGCCATCGGCTCCAACTCCCGCCGCACCTCGGAGATATGGGCGAGGTCGGTGATGTTGACCTCGGTGGCGAAGGTGCCGCGCCGGGGGTAGACGGCGATCAGCCGCTCGTACTGGAGACGCTTGAGGGCCTCGCGGACGGGGGTGCGGCCGACGCCGAGGGACTGGGCGAGCTGGTCCTCACTGATGGGGGCGCCGGGGCGGATCTCCAGCATGATCAGCCGGTCGCGGAGGGCGCGGTAGGCGCGTTCGGCGAGCGAGGGCTCCCCCGCGTCGGGCGGTGCGTCCGCCACCCGGTGCTGCTCCATCCGGCCCCCTTGACT
The DNA here is from genome assembly GCF_045040405.1 of Streptomyces sp. NBC_01525. Taxonomy (NCBI): domain Bacteria; kingdom Bacillati; phylum Actinomycetota; class Actinomycetes; order Kitasatosporales; family Streptomycetaceae; genus Streptomyces; species Streptomyces sp. NBC_01525. Next base: position 6,973,551 of record NZ_CP109397.1, on the reverse strand, counting down.
GGCTCCCGATCAGTCCCCTACGTTACCGCAAGCTACTGATATATCAGTTGGCCATCAGCTGGTTTTCAGGAAGGTGCGCAGGTCAGGAGGGTCCGGGCGGGCGGCGCAGGCGCGCGGCACGGCGGGACCCTCCTCTCCGGCGCCGCCGCCCGCCTCCGCGACACGAAGGGAACCGCCGGATGAGCACCCCCCTTCCGGAACACCCCGCGCACCTGTGGCGCACCCCCGATCCCCGCTCCTCGTACGACGTCGTCATCGTCGGCGGCGGCGGGCACGGGCTGGCCACCGCCCACTACCTCGCGTCGGTGCACGGCATCACGAACGTCGCCGTCCTGGAGAAGGGCTGGCTGGGCGGCGGCAACATGGCGCGGAACACCACGATCATCCGGTCCAACTACCTCTGGGACGAGACGACCGCCCTCTACGAGTACGCGCTGAAGCTGTGGGAAACGCTCCCCGGCGAGCTGGACTACGACGTGATGTTCAGCCAGCGCGGCGTCCTCAACCTCGCGCACACCCTCCAGGACGTCCGCGACTCCGCCCGCCGGGTGGGCGCCAACCGGCTCAACGGCGTCGACTCGCACTGGCTGGAACCCGAAGAGATCGCCGAGGTCTGCCCGATCCTCAACACCTCCCCGCGCAGCCGCTATCCCGTCCTCGGCGCCACCTACCAGCCGCGCGCCGGGATCGCCAAGCACGACCACGTCGCCTGGGCGCTGGCCCGCAGCGCGGACGCGCACGGCATCGACCTGATCCAGGGCTGTGAGGTCACCGGCTTCGTCACCGACGGCGGGCGGGTCACCGGCGTGGAGACCACCCGCGGCCGGATCCACGCCGGGCGGGTGGGGCTGACCGTCGCCGGGCACAGCAGCGTCCTCGCCGAACGGGCCGGATTCCAGCTGCCGGTGCAGTCCCATCCCCTCCAGGCCCTCGTCTCCGAACTCCACGAACCGGTCCACCCCACCGTCGTGATGTCCAACCATGTGCACGTCTACGTCTCCCAGGCGCACAAGGGCGAGCTGGTGCTGGGCGCCGGGGTCGACGGGTACAACGGCTACGGGCAGCGCGGCGCCTTCCATGTCATCGAGCGGCAGATGGCCGCCGCCGTCGAGCTGTTCCCGGTCTTCGCCCGCGCGCATGTGCTGCGCACCTGGGGCGGGATCGTGGACGTCACGCCCGATGCCTCCCCCGTCATCGGCGCCACCCCGCTGGAGAACCTCTTCGTCAACTGCGGCTGGGGCACCGGGGGTTTCAAGGCCACCCCGGCCGCGGGCTGGGCCTTCGCCCACACCCTGGCGACCGGCGCGCCGCATCCGCTGAACGCGCCGTTCTCCCTCGACCGGTTCACCACCGGCGCCCTCGTCGACGAACACGGCGCGGCCGCCGTGGCCCACTGAGAGGAGACCCCGTGCTCCAGCTGACCTGCCCGTGGTGCGGCCCGCGCGACGAGACCGAGTTCCATCACGGTGGGCAGGCCCATGTGGCCCGGCCCGCCGACCCGGCGGCGCTCGACGACCGGGAGTGGGCCGCGTACCTCTTCTTCCGCGACAACCCCGCGGGGCCGTTCGCCGAGCGGTGGGTGCACAGCCTCGGCTGCCGCCGCTGGTTCCACGCCGTACGGGACACCGTCACCTACGCGGTGCTCGCCACCTACCGCCCCGATGAACCGCGGCCCGGCGTCGCCGCCGCGGCCCGACCGGAGGGAGAGAGCCGATGACCGGACGGCCCGACCAGCCCGCCCGGCTGCCGCACGGCGGCCGGATCGACCGCACCACCACTCTCCGCTTCACCCTCGACGGCCGGGAGCTGACCGGCCACCCGGGCGACACGGTGGCCTCCGCGCTGCTCGCCCACGGGCTCACCGGCGTCGCCCCCTCCCCCTACCGAGGACGGCCGCGCGGCATCGTGGGCGCGGGCGTCGAGGATCCCGGCGCCCTCCTGCGGGTCGAGGGACCCTGCGCGGAGAGCATGCTGCCCGCCACCACCGTCGAGCTGTACGACGGGCTGCGCGCCACCACCCTCTCCGGGCGCGGCCGCCTCGACCCCACGCCGGACCTCGCGGTGTACGACAAGAAGTACGTACACACCGATGTGCTGGTCGTCGGCGCGGGCCCGGCCGGGCTCGCCGCGGCGGCCGCCGCGAGCCGGGCCGGGGCGCGGGTGCTGCTCGTCGAGGACCGGCCGGACACCGGTGGCGCACTGCTCGCCACCGCGCCCGGCGACGGCCCGGAGGGGGCCGCCCTCACCTGGGCCACCGCCACCCGCACGGCGCTGGACGCGGAACCGGAGGTCCGGGTGCTGACCCGCACCTGTGCCTTCGGCGCGTACGACGGCAACTACGTGCTGGCGCTCCAGCGGCGCACCGATCACCTCGGGGCCGCCGCGCCCGCCGGGGTCTCCCGGCAGCGGCTGTGGCACATCCGGGCGCGCCAGGTGGTCCTGGCGACCGGCGCGCATCCGCGGCCGCTGGTCTTCGCCGACAACGACCGGCCCGGGGTGATGCTCGCCCACGCGGTGAGCACCTATCTCCACCACTACGGGGTGCTGCCCGGCCGCCGCGCGGTGGTGGCGACCACCGACGACAGCGCGTACGCCACCGCAGCCGACCTGGCCGCAGCGGGCTGCGCGGTCGCCGCCGTCGTCGACTCCCGGCCCGAACTCACCGATACAGCAAGGGAGTTCCGCGACCGCACCGGGGTGCCGGTGCGCACCGGCAGCGCCGTGACCGCCACCTCGGGCACCGACCGGATCGACGGGGTCGCCGTCCACCCGCTGGACGCGGCGGGCCTCCCCGCCGGGCCCGGCGAGGCGCTGCCCTGCGAGCTGCTGGCCGTCTCGGGCGGCTGGAGCCCGGTGGTGCATCTGCACAGCCAGCGGCAGGGCGCCCTGCGCTGGGACGCGGACCTCGCCGCGTTCGTGCCCGGCACGGCGGTGGACGGACAGCATCTCGCCGGTGCGGTGCGGGGCACGTACGACACCGCCGGATGCCTCGCCGAGGGGGCCCGTGCCGGGGCGCTGGCGGCGTCCGCCGCGGGCCTTCCGGCTACCGTCCCGGCGCCGCACCGGCCGCAGGCCCCGGCGCCGGTACGGCCGCTGTGGCTGGTCCCCGGCGACGGCGACGACCCGGCCGCCTGGGACACCCATTTCGTCGATCTCCCGCGGGAGGTGACCGTCGCCGATCTGCACCGCGCCGCGGGCACCGGGATGCGCGGCGCCGAGCACATCAAGCGGTACACCACGCTGGGCACCGCCCACGACCAGGGGCGGACCTCCGGCGTCAACGCGCTCGGCGTGCTCGCCGCGCTGCGCGGCGCGGACTCCCCCGGGGCGCTGGGCACCACCACCTACCGGGCGCCGTACACCCCGGTCGCGTTCGTTGCGCTGGCCGGGCGGGAGACCGGCGCATTGTTCGACCCCGCGCGCCGCACCGCCCTGCACGAGGGGCACCTCGCGCGCGGCGCGGTCTTCGAGGACGTCGGGCAGTGGAAACGGCCGCGGTACCACCCGCGGCCCGGTGAGGACATGGACGCGGCGGTGGCGCGGGAGTGCCGGGCGGCGCGGGAGGGCGTCGCCTTCATGGACGCCTCCACGCTCGGGAAGATCGAACTCCGCGGTGCGGACGCCGGGGAATTCCTCAACCGCGTCTACACCAACGGCTTCAAGAAGCTCCGCCCCGGCCTCGCGCGCTACGGCGTGATGTGCGGGGAGGACGGCATGATCTTCGACGACGGCGTCACCCTCCGCCTCGCCGACGACCGCTACCTCATGACGACGACCACCGGCAACGCCGCCGCCGTCCTCGACCGGCTGGAGGAGTGGCTGCAGACCGAGTGGCCGGAACTGGACGTGACCTGCACCTCCGTCACCGAACAGTGGGCCACCGTCGCCGTCGTCGGCCCCCGCTCCCGCGATGTCGTCGCCCGCCTCGCGCCCGGACTCGACGTCGGCCGGGAGGCGTTCCCGTTCATGGCGGTCCGCGAGACCGTCCTCGCCTGCGGCGTCCCCGCGCGGATCTGCCGGATCTCCTTCTCCGGCGAACTCGCCTACGAGATCAACGTATCGGCGTGGTATGGGCAAGCCGTATGGGACCGGGTCGAGGAGGCGGGCCGCCCGGAGGGCATCACCCCGTACGGCACGGAGGCGATGCATGTGCTCCGCGCCGAGAAGGGATTCGTCATCGTCGGCCAGGACACCGACGGCACCGTCACACCACTGGACGCCGGGATGGAGTGGGTGGTCTCCCGCCACAAGGACTTCATCGGCAAGCGGTCGCTGTCGCGACCCGACACCGTCCGCGCGGACCGCCGGCATCTCGTCGCCCTGATCCCGGCGGACCGCCGCACCCGGCTGCCGGAGGGCACCCAGATCGTCGACCGGGGCGTGCCGCTGACCCCACAGGACGGGCCGGTGCCGATGCTGGGCCACATCACGTCGGGCTACCACAGTCCGGCGCTCGGGCACCCCTTCGCGCTGGCGCTCCTCGCCGGCGGGCGCGACCGGATCGGCGACGAGGTGGTCGCCGTCGTCGGCGACACCCCGGTGCCCGTGGTGGTGTCCTCCCCCGTGCTGTACGACCCCGAAGGGACCAGGCGTGATGGCTGAACCGACCGCACCGGGGCCCGCCGCGCTGCGCCGCGGCCCGCTGGACCATCTGACCGGCGCGCTGCGCGCCGCCACCGTCACCGGGCCGCGCGCGGTGGCCCTGGCCGAACTCCCCTGCCGGACGATGACCGCGCTACGTGCCGCGCCGGACGGCCCGGCCGCCGCCCGGCTCGCGGAGGTGCTGGGCGCGCCGCTGCCCACGCGGTGCGGGGACACGGCCCGCGGGGAGCACGGCACCGCGCTGTGGCTGGGGCCCGACGAATGGCTGCTGGTCGCGGAGGACGGTGCCCCGGCGCCGCTCGACGCCCTGAGCGCGGCGCTGGGCGGGGACCCGGGTCAGGTGGTGGACGTCTCCGCGCAGCGCACCGTCCTGGAGCTGCACGGCCCCTCGGCCCGCGGCGTCCTGGAGAAGGGGTGCGCCCCGGACCTGCATCCGCGCGCCTTCCCCCCGGGGCGGTCCGTCAGCACCGCCGCCGGCCAGGTCCCGCTCGTCCTGTGGCACCCCGCCGCCGACACCTATCGCCTGCTGCCCCGCGCGTCGTTCGCCGACCATCTGGCGCACTGGCTGATGGACGCGATGGGCGAGTACGGGCTGCCGGAGGTGGACTGAGGGGGCGTCAACGGGCCGGGCCCCGGCGGCGTGCACCCCTCTCGCACCGCCCGGGCCGGGCTCCGCCCGCCGTCACTGCGTGAAGCGGATCTCCGCCTCCGGTGCGAGTGCCAGGTCGGGGCCGGTGCGCGGGGTCGGGGTGGTGAGCAGGATGTTGTAGTGGTTGGGGAAGTGGCAGACGTCGAAGCCGAGGACGGTGCCGAGGCGGCGGCCGTCGGCCCAGACCGTGTCGCCGCGGTCGAGGACCCCGGCGCACTCCAGCTCCACGAAGCCCAGGAACCCCACCCGGTCCACCGGCCCCTCGGCGGCGGTCCCGGTGTGGTCGGTGGTGACCAGCTCATGGACCTCCCCCGCCCGCACACAGCGGGAGGCGAACGGTTCCAGGGTCATCCCGCGGTCGTCGCGGCGGTGCGTGAGGACCTTCACCAGCCGACCGCGCACCGCCCGCTTGGCGCCGTCCTCCGCCGGGTTCACGAGCGGGCCTCCTGCCGGGCGCCGTGGGCGTAGGCGTCGGCGACGAGTTCCGCCGTGGCCAGGCCGTCCGGCGCCGTCGGGCCGCCGGTCGCCCCGGCGCGCACGGACCGGGCGAACTCCCGCAGCACGCCCTCGTACTCGTGCCAGAGCGAACCCTTGAACTCCGGGTGTCCGGCGAGCATGTCGGCACCGTCGGTACGGCCGTCCGCGAGCTGCACCTCCACGGTCTTCCGCTCCCCCGGGTACGACCAGTCCAGCACGATCCGGACGGCGGTCCCGGCGGGGGTGTCCAGCAGGATCTGCGCCGAGCGGTCCACGCCGTGGGCGTCGAGGCGCAGGTCCGCGCCGGTGACGCGGACGTCGCCGAGGAGGAGACGGGCCACGTCGAGGGCGTTGGGCCCGTTGTCGGCGAGGCAGCCGCCGCCGCAGCGCGCCGGGTCGAGGTACCAGCGGTCCCGCCCGGCGTGCTCCTCGATCATCTCCTCGTACCGCACCGTCAGGGAGGCGACGGGCACACCGCGGGGCAACCGGTCGCGGAGCGCGAGGACTTCGGCGTTGTAGCGGCGGTGGAAGGAGGTGAAGAGCACGGCGCCCGTCCCCCGCGCCAGGGCGACCAGCTGCCGGGCGTCCTCGACGCTGTTGGCGAGCGGCTTCTCCACACAGACGGAGCGCCCGGCGGCGAGCGCGTCGCGACAGACGGGGAAGTGCAGATCGTTGGGGACGTTGACGACGACGGCGTCCACGTCGGCGGTGGCCAGCAGCTTCCGGTGGCCGGTGTGGCGGGCGACGTGCGACGGCAGGTCGCGGTGCGTGGTCGTATCCGGGTCGCAGACCGCGACGAGGTCCGCCTCCGGGGAGCGGTCGAGGGCGGCCAGGTAGAAGCGGGAGATGACGCCGAGTCCGATGATGCCGATCCGCAGCGGTGTCATACGGCGCCCCCGGACGGGACGGCGTCGGGGAACGCCAGCCCGGCGGCGTCCGCGACGGCGCGGAGTTCGGCGTGGAGCGCGGGGGCCAGCGGGACGCCGTGGGCGGTGCGTTCGCGGGTGCGGCGCTGCTCGTGCCAGCCCGGGTAGCGGACGGGCTCGTCGGGGCGGTGCGGCGGGCAGTCCAGCAGGGCGCCGAAGAGGCCGGTGGCGGCGGTGGCGACGTTGGCCGGGGAGCGCAGCGCGGACGGGGCGACGGCGAGCAGGAAGTAGCCGACATCGTCGTCGGGCCGGGCGGTCGGCGTCTTCCCGGCGGCGGGCTGCGGGCCCACCCCGGAGCCGGAGACCAGCGCGGACAACACCTCGACCAGCAGCCCGAGCCCGAAGCCCTTGTGGGCGCCGTGCTCCGGGTCGCCGCCCAGCCACCGCAGCTGGGCCTCGCCGCGGTCGTACGCCGCGGGGTCGGTGACGGGGGCGCCGTCGGCGTCGGTGAGCCAGCCCGGCGGGATCGTTTCGCCGGCCCGGGCCGCCGCGCGGATCCGGCCGGTGGGGACGACGGTGGTACTCATGTCGAGGGTGAACGGCGGGTGGTCACCGGCCGGGGAGGCGAGGGCGAGGGGGTTGGTGCCGAGCATCGGGGCGGCGCCGCCGGGCGGCGGGACGAGGCGCTGATGGCCGCAGTTGGCGGTGGCGAGGCCGATCATGCCGTGGCCGACGGCGCGCAGTGCGTGGAATCCGGCGCAGCCGAAGTGGGTGCCGCCGCGAACCGAGACCATGCCGAGGCCGTGGGTGCGGGCGCGTTCGACGGCGAGGTCCATCGCCTCGGCGGCGGCCCACAGGCCGAGGGCGCGGTGCGCGTCGAGCAGGACGGCGGCGCCGGTGTCGGTGACGGTCTCCGGTTCGGCGCGCGGATCGCAGCGCCCGGAGTCGAGGAGCGGAAGGTAGAGCCGGGCGAGGTTGGTCAGGCCGTGGGTGGTGAAGCCGGTGAGGTCGCCGTGGCACAGGGCCTGCGCCGCGGTGGCTGCGCGCCCGCCGGGCAGGCCCCGGGCGCGCAGCACGTCGGTGGTGAAGGTGAGCAGCGCGCCGTACGGGACGCGGACCTCGGGGGCGTCGGCGGGTTCGGCAGCGGTGTCCGGGACGCGGCCGGTGGCCGGTGCGGCGGGAGTCGGGGGCATCGTGGCGGGGTTCCTCTCGGTGTGGGCGGGACGGTCAGCGGGGCGCGCTGGGGTGGGCGCGCCGCCGGGCGGCGAAGGCGGTCAGGACACGGGCGATCTCCTCGGCGTAGCGGTCCAGATCGGCGAGGTCGGCGAACTCCCCGTCGGCGTGGGCGCGGTTGGCGCCGAGGTCACCGGGGCCGAGGACGGCGGTGCAGGTGTCGGGGACATCGGCCATCCAGATGGCGTCGCAGGTGAAGGCCGGTTCGGTGTCCGGCCAGCGGACGAGTCCGGCGTCCTTCCCCAGCAGGTCGTCGGCCCAGGCGGCGCGGCTGTCCAGGGCGGGCAGGCCGCGTTTGTGCCAGCGGACGGAGGTGAGGGCGGCGGCGTCCTCGACGGTGCGGGCGAGGGTGGGTTCGGCAGCGGCTGAGGCCCGGAAGGCGTCGATCCCCTCCCGTACGGCCGCGTGGAGCGCGGCTTCGGCGGCGCGGGCGGTGGCGCGGGTGCCGTAGGAGAGGTTCAGCAGGAGGCGGCCGGTGCCGTAGACCTTGTTGTGGCGGTCGCCGGTGTGGAGCCCGGCGACGCAGACGCCCGCACCGGGCACCCGTCCGGGCAGGACGGTGGCGAGGTGGTGGGCGAGGTGGCCGAGGAGCACGGTGGCGTTGTGTCCGGCGGCCGGGCAGTCGTCGACCGCGTCGACGCCGGCGACCTCGACGCAGGCGGTCATCGCGGCGGTGGCGCGCGGCAGATAGCGGTGGCGGGTCGGTTCGCAGAAGAGGTTGAGGGCGCCGGTCAGCCCCTCGCGGACGAGCGGCCGGGTGCCGTAGGTGCCCATGGCGCCGCCCTCCTCGCCCGCGACCGCCTGGACGAGGACGGCGATGTCGGTGCCGATGGCAGGGTCGCGGGCCATGGCCGCGCGGATCCCGGCGAGGAGGGCGACGGCCGGGCCCTTGGCGTCGATGGCGCCGCGGCCGTGGAAGCGGGCGCCGTCGAAGGACGCGGGCCACCAGCCGCCGACGGTGTCGAGGTGGACGTTGAACATCACAGTGTCCGCGCGCGGCAGCAGCGGTCCGAGCCGCAGGACGAGGGAGGGCTGGCAGGCGAGGAAGCCGGACCGCCCGGCGGCAGCCTCGCGGACCGTCAACGGCACATCATCCAGGTCGAGTTCGTCCGGGTCGGGCGCGGCGTGGCGCACGGTGGTGAGGCCGAGCGGGGCGGCGGCCGCGGCGTAGGCGCGTCCGGCGTCCCACAGGCGGACGCCGGTGGTGTCGCCGCCGGTCTCCAGCGGTCCGGCCGTGGGCGTATCGAGGAGGCGCAGCAGCAGGTCGCGGTCGGCCGAGCCGAGGCGGGCCGGGTGGCGGGGTGCGGTCACGGGCGGCCGCCGTGTTCCGCCGGGGCCGCCGCGGGGCGGACCTCGCGCTCCACCAGGCGTTCCAGGGCCCGGCCGTACGCGGTGAACGCGGCAATGCCGTCCAGCTCGCGGTCGTCCGTGCCGTCGTGCGGGCGCAGCCGGGTGTGCGGTTCGACGGACCAGGTCCCCTGCCAGCCGCGGCGGGCCAGGGCGGTGAGGCAGGCGGCGACGCCGGACTGCCCGTGGCCGGGGAGGGTGTAGACGACATCGCCGTCGGGTCCGGCCGCGGCGTCCTTGACGTGGACGTGGGCGACATGGTCGATGACGGCGTCGAGCAGCGCGGGGGCGTCGTAGCCGTGCGGGACGCCGTTGCCGATGTCGAAGAGCAGGCGCAGCGCGGGGCTGGCGACGTGGTCGAGGAGTGCGAGCATCCGGTCGGCGCGGGTCCCGGCCCAGCCGTGGCAGTTCTCGTGGAGCAGGACGAGTCCGTGGTCCTCGGCGAGGCGGGTGAGGGCGGTCATCCGGTCGAGAACGCGGCGGCGCCACTCATCGTCAGGGAGCCCGCCGTCGGGGTAGGACATCACGCGGACGTGGCGGGTGCCGAGGGTGGCGCAGCGGGCGGCGAGGGTCCTCAGTTCGGCGAGGTCCTGCGCGAACGGATCGGTGGCCGGGCGGCTCCAGTTGGCGATCCGGGAGTCGACGCAGACGACGTCGGTGCCGGTGGCGGCGAGGCGTCCGGCAAGGGCGTCGAAGGCGGCAGGCGCCAGGTCCGCGAGGGCCACGCCGTCGACGGAGCGGAGCTCGACGGCGTACCAGCCGAGGTCGTGGAGGGCGGCGAGCTGGCCCTCGGCGTCGGGCGCCGCCTCGTCGCCGATGCCCGCGTAGCGGATGCCGGGGGCGGCCCATCCGGTGCCCGGGCCCGGCTGTGGGTGGGGGGTGCGTCGGACGGACTCAGCCGGCATGACCGGCCACCTCTTTCCGGTCGGTGGTGAGGGGGTGGTGCGGCCGGGCCATGGCGGCCAGCCGTCGGGCGTCGTCGAGGAGTTCGACGGTGCGGATGTGGAGGCCGAGATCGCCCGGCCCGCCGGGGAGAATCGCGTCGTCCGGGGCGGTGCGGCCCGCGGCGTGGCGGTAGGCGCGGATCAGGCAGCGGGTGAGGGCGTCGTCGGGGAGCAGTTCCCGGGTGACGGTCGTGGGGCCGCCGCCGGGCCGGTGTTCAACGAGGAGCTGCGCCACATCGTCGTCCTCGCTGATCGGGTAGTCGCCGGTCAGGCGGGCGTGGTCGGTGTCGATGACGATGCGTCGGCGGCGGACGGGCGAGGTGAGGTCGGAGTACACCTCGCTGCGCCCGCCGGTGTGGTGGGTCAGGCGCATCCGGGCCGTGCCCAGGCGGGGGGCGACGGCGTCGCCGAGGCGTACGTCGCTCCAGGAGGCGTCCTCGGTGTGGGCGTCGCCGAGCAGCCGCAGCAGCACCCCGACGGCGTGCGGGACCTCGACCTCGAAGGCGCTGGTGTGGCTGGACGCGGTCAAGGAGCGGCGGAAGCGCGGTTTGTGCTGGGTGACGCCGATGTGCCGGACGGCGCCGAGGGTTCCGTCGCCGAGGAGGGTGGCGAGGCGGTCGGTCAGCGCGCTGTGCAGCCAGGGGGCGACGACGGTGACGTCCAGGTGGTGGCGGTCGACGGTGGCGCGGACCCGGCGGAGCGCGGCGCGGTCGGCGGCCAGGGGTTTTTCGACGACGAGGCGGCGGAAGCCGAGGGCCGCGACCTCTTCCAGCACGCCGTCGCGGACGGTGGGCGGGGTGCAGAGGTGGACGACGGTCCGGTCGGGGTCGAGGAGGCGGCGGGCGTCGCGGAGGCCGGCGGCGACGGTGAGGCCGTCCGGGGCGGCGGGCGTCCGGCCCGGGTCCACGCCCACGACCGGTCCCGCGGCGAAGAGACCCGGCTCGGCTCTGCGGGCGCGCAGCAGGACCGGCAGATGGAGCCCCGTTCCGGACCTGCCGAGCCCGACGAGCAGTGTGCGCAGCACGGTGGGTGTGCCTCCTTCGTGTGTTCCGGGTGCCCCGGACCGGGGACCGTTCCCTTTTCCGGCAATCGCCGTTTTCCTGGTATGCCCTCCCCTCCGTCCGTTTTTCCCGGCGGAATTCAGCCAGGATCCGTACGGTGCGAGGCACCCGACAGGAAGGTGGGCGGCGCGTATCCACGCCGGATCATCCGACGGAAAGGAAAACGTGTTGTCACCCCATGACGAGCCGTCACGCTACCCCTCCCCCGCGATCCCTCCCTCCCCCGCCGAAACAATTGATCACATTCGACGAAGGCCGATCGAAAATGCCGAACGATGACCATCGTCAGGCGAATTGAGAGTGACCACGAGCGAGAGTGAGCACTTTCACCAATCCGAGTGAACCCTCTTCGGCTGCCCCCTTCGAACGATTCTGCTCATTTAAGGTTGAGCCGAAAATCGGGGGATCGTACGGAAGTCCGTACGGGGACCGCAGCGTGAGGAGTGATGGTGGAAAGACTGGCCGTGATCGGTCTCGGTTACACGGGGCTCCCGCTGGCGCGCGAAGCGTGCGCCGCGGGAATGCGGGTCACCGGGATGGACACGAATCCGGCCGTGACGGCGACGCTGGAATCCGGCCGTTCACCGCTGCCGGACGTCACGGAAGCCGACGTCAAAGCCATGCGCGCCGCCGGCTTCCACGCCACCACCGACCCGGGAGTCCTGGCCGAGGCATCCGTCGCCGTCCTCTGCGTCCCGACGCCGCTGGACGACGCGGGCGGTCCGGACCTGACGCATGTACGGGACGCGGCACGGGCACTGGGCGCGCATCTGAAGCCGGGCACGCTCGTCATTCTGGAATCCACCTCATTCCCCGGCACCACGGACGGACCGGTCCGCGCGATTCTCGAAGAATCCTCCGGCCTCACCGCCGGCCCGGATTTCTCCCTCGCCTTCTCACCGGAGCGCATCGACCCCGGAAACGAAACCTTCGGCGTACGGAACACCCCACGCGTGGTCGGCGGTTACACCCCCGCCTGTACGGACGCCGCCCTCGCCTTCTTCCAGCGATTGTGCGACCGCGTGGTCCGGGCCGGTTCCGCGCGCGAGGCGGAGCTGTCCAAATTGCTGGAGAATGTCTACCGCAGCGTGAATATCGCCCTGGTCAACGAAATCGCGGTGACCGCCCGTTCCTGGGGTATCGATGTCTCCAACGTCATCGACTGTGCCAGCAGCAAACCCTTTGGTTTTCAGGAATTCCGCCCCGGTCCCGGCGTGGGCGGCCACTGCATTCCCGTCGACCCCGCCTATCTGACGCACTGGGCCCGCGAGATCGGATCCCCGCTGCCGCTCGTCGAACTGGCCCAGCGGATCAACTCCGCCATGCCGTCCCATGTCGTCCGTCGCGCCGGGCAGCTCCTCAACGGCACCGGCAAGGAACTGGCGGGCTCCCGGGTCCTGCTCGTCGGCGTGACGTACAAGCGCAACAGCCGCGATCTGCGGTCCACGCCCGCCGCGCCGCTCGCCCGGCTGCTGGACGAGGCCGGGGCGCAGGTGACGTACCACGATCCGCTCGCCGACGGCTGGTCCCCCGGCGGCACGGCCGTTCCCGCCGAGCCGGATCTGCGCCGGGCCGCGGCCGCGGCGGATCTGACCATCCTGCTCCAGGACCACCGGGTGATCCCCGTCGACGACCTGCCGGGGTGGGCGCCGCTGCTGCTCGACACCCGGGATCGGCTCCGCGGCACCTCCGCCCAGCCGCTCTGAGCCGACCGCGCGGCCCGCGGGCGCTCCCCGGACGGATCGCCGTCCGGGGAGCGCCCGCGGGCCGTTCGCGTGGTGCGGGTGTCACGTCCACCGGCCGGTGCCCAGCGGTTCGGGGGTCCGCGGCCGTACCAGACGCCGCAGCTCAAGGCGGCGCACCTTGCCGGTCTCGGTGCGCGGGACCTCGTCCCACTCCCGTACCACCGGCTCCGCCATCGCGGGCAGATCACGTACCGCCATGGCCCACGCCTCCGGGTCGAGCGTGCCGTCGGCGGTCACCAGCACCGGCAGCAACTCCGGTCCCGGCACGCCCAGGACGGTGCATTCGACGACTTCGGCGAGCCGGTCCTCGATCACGTCCTCCAGCTCCACGCAGCTCGCACCCGGGACGGTGTCGACCTCCCGGTCGGTGAGGATCAGGCTCCCGCCGCGGGTGAGCACACCGATGTCGCCGGTGTTCCACCACGGCCCGTCGGCCTTCGTCGCCCAGCAGTCCTGCTCGCCGACGTACCCCACACACCGCGCCTTGGTACGGGCGAGGAGCAGCCCGGGACGGCCCCGGCCCACCGGGCGCAGGGTCTGCGGGTCGACCACCCGCAGCCGGGTCCGTCCGGGCACCGGCCGCCCCAGGTCACGGGTGGTGGGGTGACGTTCCCCGCTGCGCTCCAGGGACTTGCGGGTCAGCAACCGGAACGTCAGCGGGCCGGTCTCGGTCTGCCCCCAACCCTGCAGCCAGCGCGGCTGCCGGTGCCGGGAGGCCGCCAGGAAGCCGCGGACGGTCGGCGGATGGACGGCGTCGAAGGTGCTGATGTAGAGCCGGACGTCCTGGAGGGCGGCGCTGCGGCGGGCGGCCAGATCGCGCCAGGTGACAAAGGTGGCGGGGGACGCCTCCAGCGTGGTGGGCGGGGTACGCAGCAGCGTCTGCTCCACCGTCCGCGGATCGCGGTCGGCGAGGAGGACGACGGCGCGGGGCTCCAGGTGCAGCACGCTGATCGTCCAGGGCACCGCCCGGCCGTGGGTGAACGGATCGGCGGTCGCCACCGTGTCGGAACGGCGGCTGGCCAGCACCGGAACCCGATTGCACTCGAAGTGGGCGAGCCGGTGGACGATCGTCCGGGTCGAATGCTCCACGAGCTTCGGCAGCCCGGTCGTCCCGGAGGTGTGGTGGATGACCATGGTGTCGTCGACCGCGCGCGACACCACCGGCGGGACGGCGTGCCCGTCGACGTCGGCGGGCGTCAGGATCTCCCCGGCGGCGGGGCCGTCGTACGGTACGCCGCCGACGAGGAGGGTACGCGCGGCGTGCGCGGTGAGGTCGGTGCCGGGGCGGGCGGTGAGGATGGTGGCCGTGGTGACCAGCAGCGCCGGGTCCAGTCGCCGCAGCAGGTCCCGGAGGGCGTCGCCGCTCAGCCGCGGGGAGAGCAGCGCCGGTACGGCGCCGAGGCGGGACGCGGCGCAGGCCAGCAGCACGGTGTCCCAGTGGTTGGGCTTGACGACGGCCACCCGGTCCCCGGCGCGGACGCCGGAGGCGGCCAGCCGGGCGGCGGTCTGCCGCACCAGGTCGGCGAGTTGCCCGATGTCGTACTCCGTCGGGCCGTCGGGCGCCAGGTCGAAGGGGCGGCTGAGGTGCACGGCGGTGCGGCTGCCGCGGTCGGCCAGCAGGTCGAAGAGGGTGCCGAGAGCGGGGGGTTTCACGGTGCCGTACGCACCTTTCCGAGGGAGTCGGAGGCGGGCCGTCGTCCGTGGACGGTGACCATCACCTGGGAGAGCCAGCAGTGGGCGGGGTCGGTGAGGTCCACCTGGGCGCGGGCGAGGCGTTCCTCGGTGACCGCGCCGCGGGCGAGCATCGCGGGCGCCAGATGCTCCAGCCACAGCGCGAACCAGCGCGCCGCGTCGCTGCCGCCGCGCACCACCGCGGAACGCCCTTCCGCCACGATGTCCACCAGCCCGGCGTCGGTGGCGAGTTGGACATCGAGCAGCCCGCAGCGGGGATGGTAGCCGGACGCGCACATCACGTCGTAGGCGGCGCGTTTGACGTCGTTCAGGAAGTCGTCCTGCGCGGGGTGGCTGAAGAGGGAGGCGGTGTCGGTGTCCTCCAGGACGAGATGGCCGCCGGGTTTCAGGGCGCGGTACAGGCGGTCCACGGCCTGCTGCCGGTCGCCGACGTGCTGGAGGACGAGACGGGCGTGGATGAGGTCGAAGTGGGCCTCGGGGAGGTCGTCGGTGACGACGTCGTGGCGGTGGACGGTCACACCGCGGCCGGTCAGCCACTTCAGGCGCTCGGTGTCGAGGTCGGCGGCGACCACCTCGCCGACCGGGCCGACCCGGTCGGCCAGCCACGCGGCGACGGAGCCGCGCCCGGCACCGATCTCCAGGCAGGACCAGCCGGGCCCGACGCCGGTGGCCGCGAGCCGTTCCCGGGTGCCGGGGTCCCAGAGCGCCTCCCCCAGAGCGAGACGTTCCTCCTCCCGTGCGAAGGCGGTGGCGAAGACATAGCGGTCGGCGGCGGGCGTCACCGGCGGGCCCCTTCCGTGGCGAAGGCACAGACGGCGTCGGCGACGTGCTCGACCTGGGTGTCCGTCAGATGCGGGTGGACGGGCAGCGCGAGTTGCCGGGCCGCGGCGCGCTCGGCGTGCCGCCAGCGCCGCCCGGCCGGGGCGTACGGGGCGAACGCCGGCTGCTGCGGCAGCGGCAGCGGATAGTAGACGTGCGAGGCCACGCCGCGCTCGGCGAGGTGGTCGCGGAGCGCGTCGCGCCGCTCGACGAGGAGCGAGTAGACGTAGAAGCAGCGGCCGTCGCGGCCGGGCGGCGGGGGCAGGACACCGGCCTCGCGCAGCGGGGTGAACCGCTCGGTGTAGTACGCGGCGATGCGGGCCCGGCGTTCCAGGCGGGCGGCGAGACCGGGCAGCCGGTGCAGCTGGAAGGCGGCGAGGATCTCGTCGAAGCGGCTGTTGTGGCCCAGGCGTTGGTGGACGAAACGCGGGCCCTCCTGACCGTGGTTGCGCAGCGCCCGTACGGTGCGGCCGAGCGCCGGGTCCGAGGTGAGGACGGCGCCGCCCTCACCCGCCGTGCCGAACGTCTTGACCTGGACGAACGAGAAAACCCCGGCGTCCCCCCAGGTGCCCGCGGGGCGGCCGTCGAGGACGCCGCCCTGGGCGACGGCGGAGTCCTCGACGAGGCGGACGCCGCGGTCGTCGGCGAGCTTGCGCAGGGCCGGCATGTCGGCCATCACGGAGAACATGTGGGCGGGCATCAGCGCCTTGGTGCGGGCGGTGACCGCATCGTCCATCGCCTGGGGGTCGGCCACCATCGTCCAGGGGTCGATGTCGGCGAAGACGGGGGTGGCGCCGAGCCCGGCGACGGTGTTGGCCAGCGGCGCGCAGCCGTAGGCGGGGACGACGACCTCGTCGCCGGGGCCGATGTCCATGGCCCGCAGCACGAGGGTGAGGGCGGAGGTGCCGCTGGAGCAGGCGATGACGTCGCCCGCGCCGTACAGGGTGCGCAGCGCGTCCTCGAACGCGGCGGTGCGGGTACCGAGGATGAACTTCTGGTCGGGCGTGGTGCCGATCTCGTGGACGAGGTCGATGAGGACGTCGCGGTCCTGCTCGAAGAGGTCCGGCGGGAAGAAGGGGATCAACGGGCGGCCCTCCCGGTGGCGAAGCGGCGGATGAGGTCGCAGACGCGGTCGACGTCGTCGGTGCCCAGATCCGGGTAGAGGGGCAGCGCGACGCTCCGCTCGCAGGCCCGTTCGGCGTGCGGGAACTGCCCCCGGCGGTATCCGAGGTGGGCGAAGCAGGGCTGGAGGTGGAGCGGGACGGGGTAGTACGTCTCGGTGCCGACGCCGTGGTCGGCGAGGTACGCGACGAGCGCGTCGCGGCGCTCCACCTCGATCAGATAGACGTAGAAGACCGGCTCGGTGGGGACCTCGCGCTGCACGAGGGTGGGCAGGCGGAGCACGCCGGGGGTGTCGCGGAGCCGTTCGGTGTAGGCGGCGGCGAGGGCGGCGCGGCGGCGGATGTCCTCGGCGAGGGCCGGGAGTTTGCCGAGGAGAACGGCGGCCTGGAGGTCGTCCATCTTGCTGTTGACGCCGATGAGGTCGGTGGGGCGGGAGATGCCCGGGAAGTGGCCGAGGGTGCGGCCGTGGCGTCCGTGGTGGCGCAACGCCGCGACGGTCTCGGCGAGTTGCGGGTCGTCGGTGAGGAAGGCCCCGGCGTCGCCGAGCGCGCCGAGCGTCTTGGTGGGGAAGAAGGAGAGCACGCCGCCGGCGCCGAGGAGCCCGGCGTGGACGCCGCCCCAGCGCATGCCGATCGCCTCGGCGCTGTCCTCCAGGACGGTCAGGCCGTGCCGTTCGGCGACGCGGGTCAGGCCCCGCATGTCGGCCAGCTGGCAGAAGAGGTGCACCGGCATCAGCATCCGGGTGCGGGCGGTGACGGCGGCGTCCGCGGCGGCGGGGTCGAGGCCGTAGCCGACGGGGTCGATGTCGGCGAAGACGGGCGTGCCGCCGGCGAGGGCGACGGAGGAGGCGGTGGCCACGAAGCTGAAGGCGGGGACGACGACCTCGTCGCCGGGGCGCAGGCCGCAGGCGCGCAGTGCGAGGACGAGGGCGTCGGTGGCACTGTTGACGCCGACGGCGAAGCGGGCACCGGTCCAGGCGGCCAGCGCCTGCTCGAAACGGCCCACCTGGCTGCCGTGGGAGAACTTGCCGTCGTCGGCGACCTCGGTGAGGCGGTCGCGGATGGCGGGCCAGCGGTCCTCGAAGGAGCGGGCGTGGGTGAAGAAGGGCACCGGGCGGGGCGGGGCGGTCGGCGCCCCGGTGCGGCCGGTTGTGGTGTGGTGGTCCATGGGTCCTCGGGGTCGGTGCCGGCGGGGCGGGCCGGTGACGGGAAAAGGCCGGGCCCCGCACCCGTCGGCGGGGGTGCGGGGCCCGGGGCGGGTCACAGCAGGGCGACGTCGAGTTCGCCCGCGTGGTACTTGTGCACGGCCTGGACGAGTTCCTCGACGGTCAGCTTGCCGTCGCCGTCGGCGTCGATGGCCTGGAACGCCGTCTCGGCGGTCTCCTCGGGGCTGCCGATCGCGCGGATCCAGGAGCGGAACTCCTCGGGGTCGACCTGACCGTCGCCGTCGGTGTCGCAGAGGCCGACGATGGAGCCGATGGTCGGGCGCAGCACCTCGTCGAAGCCCTCCGGGCCGCGGTCGAGGAGCTGACGGCCGGCGAGGTCGCGGAACTGGTCGAAGCCGAGCGAACCGCCGTCCTCGATCCCGGCGTGACCGGCGAGGTAGTCCCACATGCTGAGGTAGGCGGTGAGGACGGCCTCACCGCGGTCGGAGGACGGGGCGGTCTCGAAGGCGCGGAGGATGCGCTGCGCCTCGTTCTCCCAGTCGCTGCGGTCGATGCGTCCGTCGCCGTCCCGGTCCCACAGCTGGAAACGGCGCTGGAGTCGCTCTTCCTGTACGGCGTTGGTCATGAGGGTCTTCCTTCTCAAGAGAGGGTCATTGGTAGGGCGCGGGGGTACGCACGGCCGTGCCGTGGTCGCCCCCGTCGCGGGCCGAGGCCCACAGGAGGTACAGCGCGACGACGACGGGCAGCACCAGCGTGATCAGCTGGGCGACGACGTCGGCGGGCGAGAACATCGCGAGATGGTGCAGATGGAAAAGGAGGTGTGGCACGGAGAAGGCGAGCTGTGCCAGCGCGGCGGCCCGCACGAGCGGTGGCTGTGGTGTGCGGGCGGCGCAGAGCAGCACCGCCGCCAGCGCCACCACGAGCGAGCCGAAGTCCCGGACCAGATGCTCGTTGTACGGGGCGAACACGGCGACCCATCGGTGGCCCGGCAGCGGGAAGTTCCGGAAGAAGCTGTGGGGCAGGAACATCGCCCACGCGCCCGGAACGCCCTGGGCCAGGGCCGACAGGAGCAGCGCCGCCCGCATCCGTGCCGTCCGTGGGCGGGTCCGGCCCACGCGCAGTGCGGGCCGGGAACGCCGGACCGCACCGCGGGCTGGGAACAGCACCCAGATCAGATGCCGAGCAGCGGGGCGTCCAGCTCACCGGAGTGGTAGCGGCCGACCGCGAGGACGAGCTCGTCGACGGAGAGCTGGCCGTTGCCGTCGGCGTCGACGGCCTGGAAGGCGGTGTCGGCGTTGATGTCGGCGCTGATGGCCTTCAGCCACTTCTCGAACTCGGCCGGGCTGACCTGGCCGTCACCGTCGGTGTCGGCCAGGTCGACCATGGCGCGGATGCTGGGCCGCAGGACGCGCCCGAAACCCTCCGGTCCGGCGGAGATGACCTCCTTCTCGGCCGCCTCCAGGAACTGGTCCTGCGTCAGCTCACCCTCGGCGCCGACCTGCTTGCTGAGGAAGTCGAACAGCTGCGGGTAGGCGGTCAGCAGCGCCTGCGCACGGGGAGCGTCGACCGACTCGCCGAACGCCTCGACGATGCGACGCGCCTCGTTCTCCAGGTCCGCACGCCCGATCCGGCCGTCGCCGTTGGTGTCGTAGAGGGCGAAACGCTGACGGAGGCGGTCCTGCTGCAGAGCCTTGTTGGACATGACACTCCTTGAGGAATGAATGACTGGCGGAATGAGCGACGAAGGACGTCGGAAATGCGGCCGCGGAAGAAATATGCGGACGCCTTGCGCCTCACAAATGACA
Organism: Streptomyces sp. NBC_01525; assembly: GCF_045040405.1. Lineage (NCBI taxonomy): Bacteria > Bacillati > Actinomycetota > Actinomycetes > Kitasatosporales > Streptomycetaceae > Streptomyces > Streptomyces sp. NBC_01525. The sequence continues at coordinate 6,954,024 of NZ_CP109397.1, read as the reverse complement.
GACGCGAGGAAAGGTGTCGCGAATACGCACGACGCCTCTGGGAAACCCACCGCTCTCACGGCGCTTCGTGCAATCCAAGAATGTCCCAGCGGCGCCTAGGTATGCGCCGAATGGAGCAAGGACGATCCGTACGAGTGACACCGCCACCCCTTTCCCGCCACCGGCCCCTATCTGGCCGGACGAGTCGGAGAAACGTTCTGAACTGGCCAGATAGGAGGGCCTCGGGCAGCCGGGCGGGGTCCGTGCAGGGCGGTTCGCTCCGGGTGTCGCCTTGAACACGATCACCTGATCTGATGAACATGCCCGTCCGGCACCTCGGCGGGTCCCGGCCTTCTCATACGGTCGCTTCCGATTGATATTCGGCGGACCGTTTTCGAGGTCCGCCGTGACCACGGAGAGTTCTGTGACCCACGATTCACACGGCGCCGTAGCGATCGCGCCACCCGCCTCCTCGGGAAAATTCGCCGCTTATTGCAGACTGGCCAAACTCGACATCTTCGACTATTACCTCAGCCTCGCCATTGCCTGGAGCCTGCTGGCCGCGCCGCTGCGCGCGGACTCCACCACCCTCGCGGTGCTCGCGCTCTTCGGCCTCGGCATGCTCTGCCTCGTCGCCGCGATGACCACGTTCGACGACGTGACGGGGTTGCGCGACGGCAGCGACGCGGCCAACTACGGCCCCGACGCGCCGCTGCGCAAGATCCGTCGCAAGCCCCTGCTGGCCGGGACACTCACCGAACGGGAAGCGATCCGCTTCGGCTGGGCCACGGCCGCCGGGTGCGTGCTGCTGTGGGGCGCGGCCGTCGCCGTCGCCCCGCACGCCCCCTGGTGGGCGGTGGCGACCGCCGCGCTGTGCCTGGTCACCTCGGTGCAGTACTCCTACGGACTGAAGATCAGCTACCACGGCTGGCAGGAGATCTTCATGGTCGCCCTGGGCCTCGGCCTGGTGGTGGCGCCGTACGGTCTGCTGGCCGGGCGTGTCACCGGCTTCGCGCTGGTCCAGGGCACGCTGTTCGGTCTGGGACCGCTGCTGTTCGGCGTCTACTCCAACACCAACGACCGGGCGGGCGATTCCTCCGTGGGCCGTCCGACGGTGGCCGTCCTCACCTCCGAGCGCGGCAACAAGGTCTTCATCGGCGCGGTCTCCGCTACGGAGGGCGCGCTGATCGCCGTGGCGACGGTGGCGGGCCTGGCGCCGTGGTGGTTCCCGCTGGCGATGCTTCCGGTCGTCGCGCTGCGCGTCACGCAGTTCGTGGCGGGCGTGGTCCGCGGCCGGATCCTGACGGCCCGCAAGCTCGGCACGTACACCCATCGCGTCTCCGTCGTGGCGCTGGTCGTCACCAATGTGCTGCTCGCCGCGGCGGCCGGCGGTGGGGCGTGAGCACCGTCCACGACGTCATCGTCGTCGGTGCGGGTATATCGGGGCTGGCGGCCGCGGACACGCTGCGGCGGGCGGGCCGTTCGGTCACGGTGCTGGAGGCGGCCGACGCCGTCGGCGGGCGGATGCGCACCCACCGCGCGGACGGCTATGTCATGGACACCGGCGCCGAGGTCCTGTCCGTCGCCGGATACGACGCGACCTGGCGGCTCATCCGCCGTTCGGGGCTGGGCCCGGCGGAGACCACGCGGATTCCGCACCCCGTCGCCACCTGGCGCGACGGCCGGGCGCACCGCCATGTCGGCGCGCCGCGCGCCCTGCTCAGCGGCGGCGGCCTCTCGCTCCGCGGCCGCGCCTCGCTCGCCCGTTTCCTGACGACGGAGGGCCGTCGCCGGGCCGCCTACGACCCGGATCTGCCGGAGCGCACCCCGCTGGGCACCCTGACGCTGGCGGAGTACGCCCGGGGCTACCGGTCCGAGCTGCACGATTTTCTGTTCCAGCCGATCGCCGGGTGCTTCTTCGGCTGGGACACCGCGCGCTCGGCCGCCGCGCCGTTCGTCACCAACATGCTGGCCTGCGGCTCCACCACCCGCTGGCGCAGCTACACCGACGGCATGGACACCCTCGCCCGCCATCTGGCGCGCAAGGTGGACGTCACCACCGGCTGCGCCGTCCGTGAGGTGATCTCGGCCGCGGGCCACGCCCGGGTGGTCACGGACACCGGCACGCTCACCGCCCGCGCGGTGCTGCTGTGCGTCCCGGCGCCGGTGGCGCTGCGGCTGCACGTCAATGCGCCCGAGGCCGAGGTGCCGTACCTCGCTGCCTGCGGCTATGTCCCGCGCCTGAAGGTGAGTTACACGCTCGACCGGCCCCTGGCGCCACGCGCGGGCGAGTCGGTGTACAGCGTGCTGCTGCCCGCGGCCGGGGAGCCGGATCTGTCGGGACTGATGATGGAGCACAACAAGGGCTGCGGCCGGGCCCCGGAGGGCCGTGGCCTGGTGTCGCTGATGGCGGCGCCCGAGGCGGCCCGGGAGCTGATCCACGCGCCCGAGGGCGAGATCCTGGCCCGGATCGGGGACGCCGCCGCCCGCTATCTGCCGGAGCTGCGCGCTGCCACGCTGCGCACCTTTGTGCACCGCTGGCCGCACGGCATCCCGGAGGCCACGCCGCGGGCGCTGGCGCACCGCGACGCCTTCCTCACCCGCGACGCCGCACCCGTCGAGTACGCCGGCGACTGGCTGATGCTCCGCCCGAGCAGCGAAGGCGCCGTGCGCTCCGCGGAGTTGGCGGCGGCGCGCGTCCTGTCGCGGCTGCCGCACACGGCGCCCGCCCTGCCGGGCCGCTCCCGCTGACCCGTCGTGCGCCCGCCGCTCCGGCCCGGGCGGACGGCGCACGCCACCGAGCCGGACACCCCCGTCCGCCGTACGGCACCACCGTGCCGGACGCCACCGTCACCCTGCGAAGGACCCTCATGACCAGCACGGTCGAAGAGAACATCGGCGAAGACAACTCGGTCATCCGCAGCACCTACGAGCGGCAGCTCCAGGGCTACTGGGACACCAAGACCACCGACGACATCAATCTCCTCCTCGGCGCCGAGGACGGTCTGTACCACCACCACTACGGCATCGGCGGGTACGACCCCGCCGTGCTCGCCGCGCCACCCGAGCGGCGCGAGGCGCTGATCCTGCGGGAGATGCACCGCATGGAGAACGCCGAGACGGAGCTGATCCTGGACGCGCTGGGCGACATCCCGGCCGGGGCCCGCGGTATGGACGCCGGGTCGGGTCGCGGCGGCACCTCGTTCATGGTCGCCGAGCAGTTCGGCTGCCGGATGGACGGCGTCAACTTCTGCGCCCACCACATCGCGTTCGCGGAGCGCGTCGCCAAGGAGCGCGGCTGGGACGACCGGGTGCAGTTCCACTACACGAACATGCTGCAGACGCCGTTCGCCGACGAGTCGTTCGACTTCATCGTCAGCAACGAGACGACGATGTATGTCGACCTGCACGACCTCTTCGCGGAGTTCGCGCGCCTGCTGCGGCCCGGCGGCCGGTACGTCTGCGTCACCTGGTGCCGCAACGAGACGGTCGCGGACCGCTCCGACGCCTCCCGCCGGATCGACGAGCACTACGTGAGCCGGATGCACCGGCGGGGCACGTACTTCCAGGCAATGGCAGCCAACGGGCTGGTGCCGTTCCACGTGGGGCGGCACACCGCCGAGGCGATCCCCTACTGGGAGCTGCGTGACCATTCGGAGCGGCGTACCGGTGTGGAGAAGCCGTTCCTGGAGGGCTACCGGGAGGGGAGCATGGACTATCTGGTGATCGGGTGTGAGCGGGTGCGCTGACCCGGTCCGGCCGGTGGCCGGGCCCGTTCCGACCGGCGTCGTCGCCTTGTGCGGCGGCGCCGGTCGGCGTTTGCCGCCGGCTGCCACGAGAGCAGTCGCGTTGACAGGAAGCGGGTGGCTGCCCGTTAATGGGGCCCGGTGGCGCGTGGCACCGGCCAAAGAGCAGTGGGCCGGCCGGTGGCCGGGCGTGCACCCCGATCGTGAGGGGCCTGCCGTGAGCATGTACTCCACGCCCTGTCTGTGACGTAGCGCGGCCGCCGTGCGGCGCCGTTCCGTGGCGCCCGCCGTGCGCCGCTCCGTCGAGCTGCTTTCTCCTTCTGCCGCGATGCGGTCGTGCGGGCCGTGCCCCGTGCCGCCGCGCCGCGTTCCCGGCCGGTTCGTCCCGTGTACGCCGCGGGTCGCCCGGTCTCGTCACCGCGGCCATCGCCGCCCGTATTCCCGGAGTCTCATCCGTATGTCCTTGTCCTTCACCCGGTCCGTCATCGAGGAGTTCCGCGCCCACGGCGGACGGGTCGGTGGCCCCTTCGAGGGTGCTGATCTGCTGCTTCTGACCACCACCGGCGCCCGCTCGGGTCTCCCCCGGACGACGCCCCTCGGATATGTCCGGCACGGTGGCGCGCTCCTGGTCGTCGGCTCGAACCTCGGTGCGCCGCGCCATCCGGCCTGGTACCACAATCTGCTCGCCCACCCCGTCGTACGCGTCGAGGTCGGTACCCGCGCGTTCGAGGCGCTGGCGGTGCCGGTCGAGGGGGCGCGGCGGGCGGAGCTGTTCCGGGAGGTGGTGCGGGTGGCCCCCGGGTACGGCGACTATCAGGCGGCCACCGAGCGGGAGTTGCCGGTGGTCGAGCTGGCGGCGGCGGAGCCCGAGGGCTGGGCGGGGCCGCCGGAGGTGCGGACGCTGGCCGACAAGATCCTGGAGGTGCATGCCTGGCTGCGCGGGCAGTTGCGGCAGGTGGCGGCGGAGACGGAGGCGCACTTCGCGGCGCGGGACGCGCACCGTGGGGAGGGTGCGCCGCCGGTGCCGGGCCTCGGGCTGCAGATCCGGCAGCGGTGCCTGGCGTTCTGCCAGGCGTTGCGGTTCCATCATGACGGCGAGGACGGCCATGTTTTCCCGGTCATGGCCGGTCACCATCCGGAGCTGGCGGAGGTGTTCGCGCGGCTGGGCGAGGAGCACCGGGTGATCGCCGGGGTCCAGGAGCGGCTGGCGGCGCTGCTGGCCGGTGTCGGGGTGGCCGAGCCGGAGCGGTTCCGCACCGAACTGCGGCGGATGTCGGCGGAGTTGCTGGCGCATCTCGCGTACGAGGAGGAGACGGTCGTGCCGCTGCTGACGGAGATTCCGTGGCCGCCGGTGGCGGGCGGGCAGGGGTGACGGGGCCCGGAGCGCCTCGCGCGGTGGGCGCCGGTTTCCGGTCATTGCCGGGCGTCGTGGACTGGTCAGGGGCGGCGGAGGGTACGTCGGTCCTTCAAGCGGGCGACGCGAAATCGCTGGGCATCTGACGCATCTCCACATATCATGCACATCATGTGCTCAACTTCTGCACCTGGGGCGTTTCCCGCCCGGTCCCTGACCGAGGTGAACGCCGCCATAAGGGCGTTCATGACGGCTCGGGCCGGTCGGCCGCTGGGTCCCGAGGAGCAGGCCGAGTACGAGCAACTGCTCGCGGCCTGGTCGGCCGCCGTCGCGCGGACGCCGGACGCTCCCCGTACGGAACGTCCGGCGTCCGCGCCGCTCACGCCGTAACGGACCGGGGCCTCAGGCGGGCCGCCGCGGTGCCCAGGCCCGTGGGCCCGCCGAGGCGCCGTCCGTGGGCGGCGACGGGACGGCGCAGCTCCGCCTCCTCGTAGCGGTGGCAGCCCTCGTGCCAGATGAGGATGCCGGCAAGCCAGTGCTTCAGCTCCTCGGCGTAGCCGGTGAGCGTGGCCCGGGCGGCCGCGTCGAGTCCGAACTCGTCGAAGAGCGCGGGGAGTTCGACGGCGAGGATGTGCTCGAACTCCCGCATCCGGGAGGTCATGAGGTCGTTGACGATCTCCAGCGCCTCGCGGAGCCCGCAGTCGAAGAAGTTCTGCACGACGAGGACGGCGTTGTGCACCTCGCCCTCGAACTGGATCTCCTTCTGGTACGAGAACAGGTCGTTGAGGAGTCCCGCGTAGTCCGCGGCCGCGTTCTCCATCGCCTGGACGGGGCGGGTGCGGTAGACCTCGGGCGGGACGGTGCGGCCGTGGCCGAGCCGGGACAGGCTCATGGTGAGGTCCGCGCCGAAGGTCTGGCGGCGCATCTCGACGTAGTCGACCGGGTCCGGGATGCGGTTCGCCCAGTGGTTGCCCAGCTCCCACAGCCAGCTTCCGGTCATGTCCTCGATGGTGCGGCGGAAGGTGCGGCGGGCGGCGGGCGTCATGGGGCCCGTGGTGCGCCGCCACAGATCGGCCAGTCCGCGCTCCAGTGCGTTCAGCGGCTCCGGGATGTCCGCGCCGGAGGCGACGGGCATGAACGCCGCGAGCCGTTCGGTGCAGGTCCGGGCGCCGGCCGCGTCGCGGGTGCGGCCGAAGACCACCGGGTAGTAGTCGTCGCCGTAGGTGCCCCAGGTCAGCCAGCCGGTGGTGAGGTCGAGGCCATCGGGGGTGGCGTCCGGATGGATACCGGCGGAGCAGAGGGCGAAGTCGAAGGCGCGGAGCTTGTGTTCGTCCCAGATGACGGACGGCGCGGTGCCGCCGCCGGGCAGCCGCGGCGGCTGTTCCAGCATGCCCATGCGGCGCGCCCAGCCGACGATCCGCTCGCGGGAGCCCGCCAGATGCGGCGAGAGCCGGGTGGTGTACGGCAGGTACAGCTCCGGGAGTTGCACCTGGCCGACGGTCTGGAAGGGGACGTGGGTGTGCTGCCGGACGCGGGCCGGGAGGGTGGCGGAGAGCGAGGCGGCGATACGGGCGGCGGAGGTGCCGAGGCCGGTGGGTCCGCCGAGGACGGGCGCGGCGGCGAGGGCACCCGGCGTTCCGCCCGCGGCATCGTTCATGTAGCGGCTGGAGCGCAGATGCCATTCGTGGCCGCCGGACTGCCAGTCCTGGAGCCCCTTGACGTACGCGGCGATGTCGGCGCAGGCCGCCGGGCCCAGGCCGTGTTCCGCGCAGAGGGCGGGCACCTCGGTGAGCGCGGTGTGTTCGAACTGGTGGAGGCGGGAGGTGAGGAGGTCGTTGACGGCGTCGGCGGCCTCCTGGGTGGTGCAGCCGAGGAATGTCTCGAATACCAGGACGCCGTTGGAGAGTTCGCCCTCCTCCTCGATCTCCCGCTGGTAGGAGAAGAGGTCGTTCCGCAGGTGGACGGCGTCGGAGAAGGTGTCCTTGAGGACCCGCAGCGGACGGCTGGCGGCCACCGCCGCGGGGATCTCGGCGCCCGCCGCGTACTCGACGAGCCCGGCGGACCACGGCGCGCCGCCGACCTTGCGGCGCATCTCGATGTACTCGACGGGGTTGGCGACGCGGCCGGTGCTGATGTTGGCCAGCTCCCACAGCGACTCCTCCAGGAGATGCTGGGTGGCCTCGGCGAAGCGGCGGCGCCAGTCCCGGGACATCGCCGGGATGGTGCGCCGCCACAGGTCGGCGAGGCCCTTCTCGACGGCGTTGACCGGCTCGGGCGGCGGCCCCGCCGGGTCCACCGGCATGAAGGCGGGCAGCCGGTCCAGGTACGCCTTGGCGCCCGCCATGTCCTGGCCGCGTTTGAAGCTCTCCAGGAAGTGGTCGTCGAAGAAGAAGACCCAGACGTACCAGTCGGTGACGGTGGCGAGTTCCGGCGCCGGGGCGTCGGGGTGGGTGTAGGCGCAGAGCAGGGCGTAGTCGTGGGCGTCGAAGTCCCGCTCGCCCCAGATGCCCGACCCTTCGATCATCTCCATCTCGCGGGCCCACGCCTTGGAGTGGTCGCGGACCGCCTCCAGGTGCGGGTTGAGCCGCGCGGGATACGGCTCGTAGAACTCCGGAAGTACGAAGGGCTGTGTCATCTGCGCCTCACCTCGTCTCGTCGTGTCCGCTTGCCTCGGTCAGTCCCGGCCGCGGGCGATCTCGACGTTCTCCAGCACGCCGAGCGCGTCCGGGACCAGCACGGCGGCCGAGTAGTAGGTGCTGACCAGGTACGAGATGATCGCCTTCTCGTCGATGCCCATGAAGCGGACGGAGAGGCCAGGCTCGTACTCGTCGGGCAGTCCGGTCTGGTGCAGGCCGACGACGCCCTGGTTGTCCTCGCCGGTCCGCAGGACGAGCACGGAGCTGGTGCGCTCCTTGGTGATCGGGATCTTGTTGCAGGGCAGGATCGGGACGCCGCGCCAGGCGGGGACCTGCTGGCCGCCCAGGTCGACGTGGTCGGGGTAGAGGCCGCGGGCGTTCATCTCGCGGCCGATGGCGGCGATGGTGCGGGGGTGGGCGAGGAGGAACTTCGAGCCCCGGCGGCGGCTGAGCAGTTCGTCGAGGTCGTCGGGGGTGGGCGGGCCGGAGTGGGTCTGGATGCGCTGGCGGTAGTCGGCGTTGTGCAGCAGCCCGAACTCGGGGTTGTTGATCAGCTCGTGTTCCTGGCGCTCGCGCAGCGCCTCGATGGTCAGCCGCAGCTGGTGCTCGGTCTGGTCCATCGGCTCGTTGTAGAGGTCGGCGACGCGGGTGTGGACGCGCAGCACGGTCTGGGCGACGCTCAGTTCGTACTCGCGGGGCGAGAGTGCGTAGTCGGCGAAGGTGCCGGGGAGGGTGGGTTCGCCGGTGTGGCCGGCGGCGAGGGCGATCTCGGCCTCGCCGTGCTTGTTCTGGGCCTGCTGCGGCAGGGCGGCGAACTCCTGGAGGTGGCTGCGCAGGGCGGGCGCGGTGTCCAGGACCGCGGCGAAGTCGCGGCGCGCGAGGACGAGGACGGTGCCCGCGGTCTCGGCCTTGGCGGTGTACTCCCAGACGGCGTCGGGGTCGGTCAGGCCCTGGGCGCCGAAGTGGTCGCCGTCGGCGAGGACGCCGAGTCCGGCGGCCTGTCCGTAGCGGCCGTCGGCGGAGCGGGCGATGCGGCCGTGGGCCAGCAGGAAGACCTGGTCGACGGGGCTGCCCTGCTCGGCGAGGACCTCACCGGGGGCGACCTCGCGCTGCGCGAAGCGTCCGGCGAGGGCAGCGAGGACGCCGGTGTCGCCGAAGCCGCGCAGCGGGGCGAGTTCGCCCAGTTCCTGGGGGATGACGGCGACGCGGGAGCCGGTCTGGTCGAAGTCGATGCGGCCGTCGCCGACGGTGTAGGTCAGGCGGCGGTTGACGCGGTAGGCGCCGCCCTTCGTCTCGACCCAGGGGAGCATCCGCAGCAGCCAGCGGGAGGTGATGCCCTGCATCTGGGGTGCGGACTTGGTGGTGGTCGCGAGGTTCCGCGCGGCGGCGGTGCCCAGGCTCTGCTGTGCGGCGGCGGTTTCCTCGGTACCGGCGTCGATCGTCATCCGGCGCTCCTCATCGTGATGGACGCCCGGTCCGCGCGGTCGCCGGGCGTGCGGCAATCCGGCGCCGGAGGGCGGGAGTTGAGTGGGGGGGTGGGTGGCCCCGGGGCGGTCGGGCGGATGGTGGCCGGGCCGCTCGGGGATCCGTTGATCACACTAAGGCCGTGCCAGGGGGAAAAAGCCGATTCCGGCACCCCGCCAACCGGGTACGCCCGGACGAGTGACAGTGCGCCCGGCAAACGTGAGGCGGGCCTCGGGTGGCGTGTTTGCGCCCCTCGCTGACGGGTGGGGCGAGGCGCCTCCCCCGGCCTCGCCGCCACTCGGGGGCGGCGAGGCGTGTTCTCGTACGGTCGCGCCGTCCCGGTCCTGGCTTGTTGTCGTGCCCCGGAGGCAAGAGGCAGGGAGCAGAGTGCGTGGCTCCGCCCCGACGGGCCGGGCGCACCGGGCCCGGATCACCCGTGAGGACAAAAAGCGCATTACCCATACTTACGGGCGTGGGGCTCGGGCGTGGTTGTGACCCCGGCCATAGGTCGTCCGTCACGTACGACGCCGGTTAGTGGACGCGGCGGGGGTGTGGGCCTCACGGGTGCGGCGGTTTCCGGGGCGCGGGGCCGGGCGTCTACGCGACGGGGTAGTACGGGCCGTCGTTGCCCGTGGGGCGGCGCCCGCCCAGGATGGTCGGGCCCCGGGCGGTCCGGCGTACGCCGACCGCGATCAGGCGCCCGGGCCATTGACAACGCACGCCGGGCGCAGCCGCGCCCGGGCGGGCGGAGGACGGAGTACAGATGCCGCAGGACAGCGGGAAGAACGGGCCGTATCCGGCGGACATCCCGGCGGACGGGGACGGCCCCCGGCCGCCGCGCCGCCGCCGTCGGGGGCTGCGGATCGCCGCGTGGACCGCGGTGGGCGTGGTGGCCGTGGGCGGCGCCGGGACCGCGTACCTCTGGTCGCATCTGAACGGCAATCTCCAGGGTGTCGACATCGACGCGGCGCTCGGCAAGGACCGGCCCGGCGCGTCGCATGACGGCGCGATGAACATCCTGCTGCTGGGCTCCGACTCCCGGGCCGGTACGGGCGGCGCGTACGGCAAGGGCATCACCGGCGCCCGGTCGGACACCACGATGGTGCTGCACGTCGACAAGGACCACCGCAAGGCGAGCGTGGTGAGCATTCCGCGGGACACGATGGTGGACCGCCCCGTGTGCCCCAAGCCGGGCGGCGGTACGGCGCCCGCCGCGCACCAGGTGATGTTCAACGAGTCGTACCAGGTGGGCGGCCCGGGCTGCACGGTGAAGACGGTCGAGTCGCTGTCCGGGGTGCGGATGGACCACTTCCTGGAGGTCGACTTCACCGGCTTCAAGAAGATCATCGACGAGCTGGGCGGCGTCGACATCACCACCCGGCAGCCGGTGAAGGACGTCCACAGCAAGCTGAACCTCCCGGCCGGGAAGCACACCCTCAAGGGCGAGCAGGCGCTGAGCCTGGTCCGTACCCGGCACGGCGTCGGGGACGGCAGCGACCTGGGGCGGATCCAGTTGCAGCAGGCGTTCATCAAGGCGCTCACCCACCGGATCGACGACGTCGGGCTGAGCAATCCGGCGAAGCTGTACTCCCTGGCGGACACCGCGACGCGGACCGTGCGCGCCGATTCCTCACTTGCCTCCACCGGCAAACTGCTGGGCCTCGCCGAGGAGCTGAAGGGCATCGGCCCGAAGAACATGAAGATGGTGACGATGCCGGTCACCTACGATCCGCAGAACCCGGACCGGGTGGTGCCGCTGCCTGCGGCGTCCGCGAAGGTGTGGCAGGCGCTCAAGGACGACCGGCCGATCCCGGCGTCCGCGGTGCGCGATTCGGTGGGCGACAAGGGCACGTCACCGGTGGTGGCGCAGTCCTGAGCGGGCCGGGGCGGCGTCAGCGGCATCCGGCCGGGCCGCCCCGTCCTCCCGCCCAGCCGTCCCGGTGGCCGGAGACCGTGGCGAAGACGCAGCGGGTGCCCTCGGGGAAGCGGCTGCCGTCGTTCGAGGAGTACAGCGCTGCCCGGCCGCCGGCGGGGACGCCGTAGAGGCCGAGTTTCCAGGCGGCGAGCCGGGCCACGGCGTTCAGCAGCGGTTCGGGGTCGTGGGGTGCGGGTGGGGCGCGCACGCGGCCCGGGGGCCGTTCGGGTGCGCCCGCGCACCCTCTTTTTCCGTTCCCGTCACCCTCGATGACGGTCCGCCAGTGCCCGGGGCGGGTATCAGCCGGTGGTACCGGTGGCATTCCTCTTCGTCTCTCCCGGAGCCGCAGATGATCCAAGCCCGTCCGCAACCCGGCGACATAGGTCTGACTCAAATAAACGGCACCGTGGGCCGGTTGATCCGGTTCGGCCAGTGGCTGAACGGCAACGGCTTCGCCGACTACCAGCACGCGTTCCTCGTCCTGCCCGGCGACCGGCTGATCGAGGCCGAGCCCGGCGGGGCGCGGGTCGCCCCCCTCGACTCGTACGCGGGCGCCGATGTGGTGTACGTCTGCCCGTCCGGTCTGGCCGACGCGGACCGCGACCGGATCTGCGCCGCGTCCTCGGCGTACGAGGGCGTGCCGTACAGCTTCCTCGACTATCTGGCCATCGCCACACACCGGCTGCGGATGCCGGTGCCGGGGCTGCGCCGCTATGTGGCGGCGACGGGCCACATGATCTGCTCCCAGCTCGTCGACCAGTGCTACCAGGACGGCGGGGTACGGCTCTTCGACGACGGCCGGTGGCCGGGGTATGTGACGCCGCTGGCCCTGTACGACCAGCTGGCCGACTGAGGCGGGGCCCGCCGGGCGGACCGGTCGACGGCGCCCGGCGGGGCTCCTACTGTGGCCGTCATGATCACCAGGAGTACGGGCCGCCGTCCGGGGCCCCTCGCGGCGGCCGTGGTGTTCGCCATCGGCATGGCGGGGACCACCCTGCCGACCCCGCTGTACGGCCTCTACCGGCGGGAGCTGGGCCTGTCGCAGCTGATGGTGACCGTGGTCTTCGCGGCGTACGCGCTGGGGGTGATCGCGGTGCTGCTGCTCGCCGGGAACGTCTCGGACGAGGTGGGGCGGCGGCCGGTGCTGCTGGTCGCGCTGGGCCTGTCGGCGGTGAGCGCGCTGTGTTTCGTGGACGAGGGCGGGCTGCCGCTGCTGTTGCTGGGGCGGGTGCTGTCCGGCTTCGCGGCGGGGCTGTTCAGCGGGGCGGCGACGGCGGCGGTGCTGGAGCTGGCACGGCCCGGCGGCGAGGCGTGGGCCGGGTTCGCGGCGACGGCGGCGAACATGGGCGGGCTCGGGTGCGGCCCGCTGCTGGCGGGGGTGCTGGCGCAGTACGCGCCGTGGCCGCTGAAGCTGCCGTTCCTGGTGTATCTGGTGTTGTTGGCGGTGGCCACGGTGCTGGTGATCCGGGTGCTGCCGGAGACGGTGGCGACGCCGGGGCGGCCGTCGCCACCGCGGCCGGGGCGGTTGGTGCCGCCGCCGGAGGTGCGGGGCGTGTTCGTGCCGTCGGCGGTCGCGGCGTTCGCCGGGTTCTCGCTGCTGGGGCTGTTCACGGCGGTGGCGCCGAGCTTCGTCGGCCAGACGCTGGGCGTGCACAACCTCGCCGTCTCGGGCGCGGTGGTCTTCACGGTCTTCCTCGGTTCGACGGCCGGGCAGGCGCTGTCCGGCCGTCTGGGGGTGCGGCGGGCGCTGCCCGCCGGGTGCCTGGTGCTGGTCGCCGGGTTGCTGCTGGTGGGCGCCTCGCTGGCGGTGCGGTCGCTGCCGCTGCTGGTGGGCGGGGCGGTGTGCGGCGGGTTCGGTCAGGGCCTCGCGTTCCGCGCCGGGCTGACGGCGGTGGGCGCGGCGGCCCCGCCCACGCACCGGGGCGGCACGATCTCGGCGTTCTTCCTCGCGGCGTATGTGGGCATCTCCCTGCCGGTGGTGGGCGTCGGGGCGCTCACCGTGCCGCTGGGGCTGCGCGGTGCGGGGCTGACGTTCGCCGGTTGCGTCGTGGTGGTCGCGGTGGTGGTGGGTGTCTATGTGCTGCGGCGGCCGCCCAGCGAGGGGGGAGGGGGCACGGCCGCGAGCTGACGAGGTTCTGCGGGCGAGACGGGGCGGCCCCGGCGGCCGGGCGCCCGAGGCGTGACGTGCCCCGGGCGCCCCGGGCCCGCGGCGGGCGTCCCCCGTCCCGGGGTGCCGTAGCCGCCCGGCGCGGTTCCAATGGAAGGAGAACGGCCGTACGCCCGCGCCGCTGCGGGGCGGGTACCCGCCGACGGCGAGGAGGGCACCGGAGATGACCATCGCGACGCGGCTGCTGCCCGCGCTTCCGACCTCGTACCGTGACCGGCTGATGACGCTGGCGCGTGAGGTGTCGTTCGAGCAGGACACCCGCATCTTCGAGGAACGGGGCCGCGCCGACCGGTTCTGGGTGCTGCGCTCGGGGTCGGTGACGCTCGACGTGAACGTCCCGGGTCGCCGCCGGGTCACGGTGGCCACCCTCGGCCCCGGGGATCTGCTGGGCTGGTCCTGGCTCTTCCCGCCGCACGAGTGGGACTTCGGCGCCGAGGCGTTCAGCCCGGTGCGCGCCCACGAGTTCGACGCCCGCAGCGTGCGCGCGCTGTGCGACGCCGACCCGGCGCTGGGGCTGACCCTGATCAGCATCATCACGCAGGTCCTGGCCCACCGGCTGGAGGCGACCCGGACGAAGCTGATCGACCAGTACGCGGTCCCGCACGGGGCGATGACGATCTAGGGGACGGGAAGGCGCAGGGCCCGGGCCACGCGGAGCCCCGGGCCCGACGCGGCCGCCCGGCTCAGCTCCGGGCCGCCGCGAGGGTGCCCTGTGCCCGGTCGACGAGGGCCTGGAGGCGGGCGTGGTGGGCGCCGCGCCAGTAGACGCGGTCGCACTCCGTGCAGCGGGCGAACACGTCGTAGGTGCGGCGGGTGCCGTGGTGCAGCCGTTCGACGACGGTGTCCTTCCCGGCGTCGGTGAGCGGGCCGTTGCAGGCGGTGCAGCGGGTCCAGGGCGCGGACTCGGGCACGAACCGGCCGAGGACATCGGTGAGTTGGTCGTCGGGCCGGTCGCTGTAGACATAGGCACCGGCCCACAGTTCGCGGCGGTGGAGCAGACCGCGGTCCCGGGTGAGCAGGACCCGCCGCTCCGCCGCCGACCGCGCCGCGAGCGCCGCGTCGCCCGGGTCCTCGGCGGTGTACGCGGCGTCGACGCCCAGCAGCCGCAACCGGCGGGCCAGGGTGCCGAGATGGACGTCGAGCAGGAAGCGCAGCGGGGCGCCGGGGACGGTCTGCGGGCGTGCGACGGCGTGCACCGTGACGCTCTCCCCCGCGCGCGGCACATGCGCCGGGGTGACCGGGACGCCGTCCACCCGCAGCACCCCCACCTCGGTGAGCGGCACCCCGAGCGATTCGACGACATGGCCGAGCGAGGCGGCGCCGTCGGTGACCACGCGGGTCCGGTCGCCGGAGCGTCCCGCCGGGAGGAAGAGGTGGAGCGCGGGCGCGAAGCTGAAGGAGATCTCGGGTCCGTTCACCCCTCCAGCATGGCACCGGCCCCACCGTCCGGGCCAGGGAGTTTCCGCTGGTGGGGGCGGGTGAAGTCCGGCCGTGGGGCGCCGGGCCGCACCACGGACGGGCGTCGGGCCCCGGGCCGGGCCGCGCCGGCGGCCCGCCCCGTGACGGCCCGCCTCAGAGCGCATCGGCGAGTTCTCCGAGCCGGTCGGCCAGGCAGGGATCGGGGTGCGGTACGCGGCCGAACTCGTCGTCCTCGTCGACGGTGAGCAGCCGCACCACGGCGCGCAGGGCGGCGCGGGGCTGCCGGGCGTCGGGGGGTGGTGCGGTGCGGGAGCGGCCGAGCACGGTCGCGCCACCGGCGAGGGCGGCCGCCTGGTCCGCCCAGTGTGCGGCGTCGCGGAGTTCGCCGCGGGTGAGGTGGAGCAGGTGCAGGCAGTGCGCGGCCGCGGCGTTGCCCGCCCCGGCGGCGAACTGCCACCAGAACTGGGCGCCTTCGGGGCACCCGGCGAGATGGAGGAGGCAGCCGAAGTGCAGGGCGCCGTCGGGGTCGATGCGGCGGCTGTTGGCGAGCTTGGCGAGGAGGTCGGCGGCGTCGCTGCGGTGCAGCGCCTGCGCGCACAGGGCGCGCAGGTCGGCCCCGGCCCGGCCGTGGGCGGTGCGCATCACCGGCGCCGGGAGACGGCGGCCGGGGGCGGGGCGCGGAGCGGCGGCGTCCCGGCGCACCGCGTCGGCGGCGGCGAGGTCGTACGCCATGTGCCGCTTGGAGGCGGCGAGGTCGAAGTCGGCGAAGACGTCGGGGATCGCGGCGTCGTCGAGGACTTCGTGGATGCTGCGCGAGGACCGCACGGTCACTCCTCTTCCTTCTCGTCGCCGGTGGCCGCGGTCAGCGGCAACCCCAGCATTCTGGCGATACGGCGCCGGGCGAGGCACCGGTGGGAACGGACGGTGTCGCGGGTGACGCCCATGATGTGGGCGACCCGGTCCGAGGGGTAGCCGAGGACGTAGAGCAGCACGATCACGTCGTACTGCCGCTCGGGGAGGGAGGCGATGGCCGTGTAGAGGCCGAGGGAGGTCTCCATCACCTCGAACTGGCAGCGGACCGATTCGAGGGCGGCGCATGCGGTGCGCTGGAAGGCCGCGGTCTCCACCATCCGCGACGGCGCCGCGGTGAACCGCAGATGGGTGTCGACGCGGACCTTGAGCAGCGCCCAGGCGTACGCCTCGGGGCTCTCCTCCTGGACGACATACGCCCAGTTGAGGGCGAGGTGGGAGAAGCAGGCACGGACGACGACCTGCGCCGCGTCCTTGTCGCCGAGCATCGTGCAGGCGTAGTTGAGATACGCCTTGACGTACAGGTCGTGGAAGGCTTCGAGGGCCGTCGGCAGGGTGTACTGCACCGGCGGTAGGTCGGCGTTCACGCGGAGACCTCCTCGTCCTGGGCGGCCGGTACGTGGTCCGTGCGCCACGGAGGGGCGGGCGGACGGTCCTCGACCAGTGCCGCCGCACCCACGCGGACACCCGCACGCAGCAGACGCCGCGTCATGTGCCGCATGTCCGGGGCGAAGACACGCACCGCGGTGAGCAGTACCAGCGGGGCGAGCGCATCGTTGAGAGTCACGTCGGTGTCCTCCTTCCGGCTCGGCGCCCGCCGCGACGTTGCGGCGGGCGCCGGAGGATTCGCTGTCCTCCTCCGCAGGATTTCGGAAATGGGTGGGCAAACGTGCAACGCGGTCCGAAAGAGAAATACGGAAAGCGATCATCCAGTGACACGGAGAGGTTCCCGCCCCCGCCCGGAGTCCGCTTCCGGACCGCTGCCGGAAGGACGGCCGCCGCCCCGCCGACCTGGGACGGTCACACAACCACCGCTGCACATACGGAACATGACGGAGAGTCAGGCACATGCCACAGGCACCTCCTGCACCGGCCTCCATGTGAGGCAGATCACTGATCGTTGCCGCATGATTCCGGCATGCGCCGGAACCGGGGCCGCTCAGGACGCGGCCGGTTCCCCGGCGAGGCGGCGGTAGTGGACGCGTTGCGTCTCGCCGCCGTAGCCGCAGCTGTCGGGATCCAGTTCGTGGAGCGCGACGCCGCGGCGGGCCAACGGGCCGAGGACGTCCGCCAGCAGCGCGCCCGCCGCGACGACGAACGCCGCCCGCTCCTCCGCGGTGTTCGTGCCCCGCGTCAGGTTGCCCTCGACGTACGCGCCGCGCCCGTCGGCCAGCGGAGCACCGGCCACGTGGTAACGGGCGGGCGGGACGAGGTCGAGGTGGACGAGGGTGCGCGCGACGTCCTTGCGCAGGACGGACACGGCGAGGGCGGTCAGCCCCTCGGCCAGGGCGCGTTGCGCACCGGCGGGCAGCGCGGGGTCGGTGACGGTGACACGGAAGTACGGCATGGCTCTCCCCGGAGCGAAGGTGAACGGACGCCGCCGTCCTCGTCGACCCGCCGTCCGGACCGGGCATCCTCCTCACCACGGACGGCTACCGCGCCCTGCTCCCCCGCGACCACCCGCTGGCGGACGAGCCCCGCGTCGCCCTCGCGGACCTCGCCGACGACGCGTTCCTGGTCTCGCCGAACGGCTGCGAGGAGCGGGTTCGGTACCTCCACGACCCGGTCGGCGCCCGGTTCGCCCCCGCGCGGCGGGTACGCGACCTCGCCACGCTGATCGGCATGGTGCAGGCGGGGCTCGGCGTGACCGTGCTGTCGGAGGCGGCCCGGCCGCTGATCGGGCCGGACCTCGTCCTGCTCCCGCTGGACCCGGCCGCCGCGCGCCGCCTCGTGCTGAGCGGTCCCGGGTCGGGCCCCTGGCACCCGGCGCTGCGTCCGCTGGCGACGGCTGCCGCGGCCCATCCGGCCGGGCCGGCGACGGCCGAGGACGCGCGCCCCGGGCGGGCCACGGCCGGGTGAGGCGGGCGGTCAGCGGCCCCGCTTCCGCCTGCGGGGTGCCGTCGCGCCCGGCGGCCAGCGGTGTGCGGCCTCGCCCGGGGCCAGGCGGTCCACCACCTCGGCCAGCTCCCGGCAGGCGTCCTCGATCTTCTCGCGGATGGCGTTCTGCTCGGCGACGAGCGCGGCGAGCAGCAGCGCGGTGAGCGCCGCCGCGCCGTTCAGGGCCTGGAGGTTGACCATCACCAGCAGGAAGCTGTGCCCGGCGAACGGGCCCACCCGGTCGTTGGCCGCCGCGATGGCCAGGACGGAGATGATCAACGCGACGGGCGCGGCCCCGGCCAGCTGGAACCGTACCGCCGCCCACACGATCAGCGGGAAGACCAGGAACAGCAGCGACAGCGGGCTGCGGGTGCACAGCAGCGCGACGCCGACGGCGGCGATCAGCAGCGCCGCCGCCTCCACGGCGCGCGCCGGGCGGACCGCGCGCGGCAAACGGGCATGCCACGCCACCAGCAGCAGCGGCGTGACGATCAGTACGCCCATCGCGTCGCCCGCCCACCAGGCGGCCCACGCGGGCCAGAACTGCGCGGCCGGGAGATGGCCGATCAGCACCTGGTTCCCGGCGCCGAACGTCGCGCTGATCAGCATCCCGGCCAGCGCGCCGAGCACCACCAGCGCCACCCCGTCCCGCAGCCGGTCGAGTTCGGTACGGAACCCGGCCCGGCGCAGCAGCAGCGCCGCGCAGACCGGGGCGAGGGTGTTGCCCGCCAGATTGCCGAGGATCCCGGCGTCCACCGGGCCGATGCCCGCGATGACGAAGAACGTGCCGAGCAGGATGCCCGGCCACGTACGCAGCCCGAAGACGAGCAGACAGCTCAGCGCGATACCGGTAGGCGGCCACATCGGCGTGACCACCGTCCCGTCGATCACCACCTGCTCCAGCAGGCCGATCCGGGCGCCCGCGAAGTAGGCGACGGCCAGGGCGAGGATCTTCAGGATGTCGGCAGCGAGAGGGGGCACTTTCCCGGTGCGCATCCCCCCAGCATCGGGCAACGGCCCCGGGCCCGCGCGGCCACCGCCACGGACGGCGGCGCCCCGTTCACCCGTTGTCGCGGTCCGCCCGGTCGTAGCAGAGGACGACGACCGCGGCGTCGTCGGTGTGTCCGGTGAACTCCGCGACGTCCATCACCGCCGCGGCGACATCGGCCGGATCGCCGGTCGGGGCGCGATCACGCAGCCGCTTGGCCGCCTCCGCGAGGCCCGCCTCGATCGGGAACGACGGGCCCTCCACCACACCGTCGGTCAGCAGCGCGAACGCGCCGCGCGAGGCGAGTCGCCAGTAGGTGACCGGGTACGTCTCGCCGGGCAGCACGCCCAGCGGCGCGCCGCCGGTCTCCTCGGCGATGCCGCTCCGGCCGTCGTCGGTGGCCCACACGCCCGGTGGGTGACCGGCGCGGGCGGCGGCCACCTCCCAGGTCACCGGGTCGAAGGTGAGGAAGGTGCAGGTGGCGAAGAGCGGGCTGTCCACGGAGAGCAGCAGCTCGTTGGCGCGGGCGAGGACCACGCCCGGGTCGGCGCCGCCGCTCGCCACGGCGCGCAGCCCGATACGGATCTGCCCCATGAACGCGGCGGCCTCGACGTCGTGCCCCTGGACGTCGCCGATGCAGAACGCCAGCCGGCCGCCGGGCAGCGGGAAGCCGTCGTACCAGTCGCCGCCGATGTCCAGGCCGTTGCGCGCGGGGGCGTACGCGGCGGCGGCCCGCACGCCGGGGACGCCGGGCAGGGCGGCCGGGAGCATCTCCCGCTGGAGCGCCTCGGCCAGTTCGACCCGGGCGCGCTGGAGTTCGGCCCCGGCCCGGGCCTGGGCGGTGAGCCGCCCGAGCGTCGACAGCAGATCGTCGGCGCTCAACTCCCGCGCGGGACGCCGCCGGAACATGGACGCCTCCGTGGTGCGGGTCGTGGTCCGCCGCGGGAGGCGCGCGCGGCGTGTCGTGGCCGCCTCCTGATGCCGCCGCCGACCGGACGGGCCGACGCGGAAGCTTCCGTCAGGATAGGCCGCTACGGGCGGTTTCGCCTGGTGGGCGGGGCGGGGCATGGGCCTTACGGTGCGGGGCCGGGGCCCCCGGCGCACGGCGGGACCGGGAGCGCGCCCCACGCGGCCCGAAGGGCCCACGTCCGCCCGCCCGTCCCCCTCAGTCCACCGCCACCGGAGCGGGAGCCGGGACCACCGCCAGGTACCGGACCCCGGACCGTACCGCCCAGAAGAACAGTGCGAGGGCCAGGACGGCGACGGTGAGGGAGTCGTACGGGGCGGGCAGCGCTCCGGTGCCGCCGAAGGAGCCGAGCAGGGACAGGGCGGTCAGCGTGACGAGGTAGCACACCAGCCAGGCGCCGGTGCGCAGTTCGGCGCCGAGCGGGCGGCGGGGCGGCTCGCCCGGGGCGGGGACCGCACCGGGGCGCCGCATGAGGAGGAAGAGCAGCAGCCCGACGAGGACCATCGGCAGCGCCAGCCGCAGCGCGTCCCAGCCCGACCAGTACACGAACTCGCTCGCCACCACGAAGCTCAGCGGCGCGAGCCAGCGCAGGCCCGGCACCCATCCGGCGGTGACGGTGCCGGGATCGGCGCGGAAGACGGCGGCGGCCACCGCGGACGCCGCGTAGATCAGCAGGTACATGTCGCCCATCACGCTCACGATCTGCTGCCAGCCGCCGATCGGCAGGAGGAAGAGGACGATCACGGCGAGGTTGACGGCCAGGGCCCGGCGCGGCACGCCGGAGCGGGCGTCCACCTTCATGAAGTAGCGGGGGATGGTGCCGTTCTTGGCGAGCGCGTAGGTGTGGCGGGCGTCGAGGGCGACACCGACGTACGCGGAGCCGCCG
Source organism: Streptomyces sp. NBC_01525 (assembly GCF_045040405.1). NCBI lineage: Bacteria > Bacillati > Actinomycetota > Actinomycetes > Kitasatosporales > Streptomycetaceae > Streptomyces > Streptomyces sp. NBC_01525. Next base: position 6,933,596 of record NZ_CP109397.1, on the reverse strand, counting down.
GGTGAGAGGACGGCGTCGGCGTAGAGCAGGCTGGAGAGCCAGTGCAGATTGAGGATGAGGGCGAGCTGGCCGAAGGGCGATTCGAAGGAGACGCCGTGCCAGCCGCCGCCGAGCAGCGACTCGGGGACGGTGAACAGGAACGCCACCTGGAGCGCGACGTACATCAGCACCGCGAGGCCGATCCCGGTGAGGACCGCGGCGGGCAGCGTGCGGCGCGGGTTGCGGGTCTCGCCGGAGAAGTCCAGCGGCGCCTGGAAACCGTTGACGGAGTAGACGATGCCGCCACCGGCGAGGGCCGACAGGCAGGCGGCGTAGCCGTACGGGGCGAAGCCGCCGTGGTCGGTGAGGCGGCCGGAGTGCCAGCCGGAGGCGATGAGGGCGGCCACCGTGACCACCGGCACCACGATCTTGAAGACCGAGACCAGGTTGTTGAGCCGCGCGAACATCCGCACCGCGAACCAGTTCAGCGCGGTCAGCACCACGCTGAGCCCGGCGGCGAGCGCCACGCCGGAGGCGGAGAGCGTCCGCCCGTTGTAGAGGTCGGGCAGATAGTGCGCGGCGTACTGCATGATCGCGCTGATCTCGGCCGCGGTGCCGCCGACCGACAGCAGTACCGACCAGCCGACGAGCGTGCCGACGAGCGGGCCCCCGGCGTGCAGCGGCCAGCGGACGGTGCCGCCGCCCTCGGGGCGGGAGGCGCCCAGTTCGATCATGACGAGGGCGACCAGCGCGCAGAGCAGACCGGCGCCGATCCAGGAGAGCAGGGAGGCCGGTCCCGCGGTCTGTGCGGCGTAGAGGGCGGCGAAGAGCCAACCGGAGCCGACGATGTTGGAGAAGCCGATCGCGGTCAGGCCCCAGAACCCCAGATCCTTGCGGAGCCGCCGCTCCTGCGCCTCCGCCGCCGGGGTCTCCGGCCCCCCGCCCCCGCCCGCCACCTGATGCTCCGCCACGACCTCGGCCTCCCGCTCCGCTTCCGGCTGTACGGCGCCGCGCGCACGGAGCCCGGTGCGGATTCTGCCGGGTGTCGGCCGGAATTCTCCGGGTGACCGGCGAACAGGGCGCCGGGCGCGGCGGGTTCGTCAGCGGATGCCGGTTTTCTTCCGGGGTGGACAGGTCAGCCGCAGTACCAGCACCCGGACCAGCAGGCCGAGCGCGGCGGATGGTGGTGGCATTCGGAGTCGTCCGGGGGCACCACCCAGTCGGTGCCGTCGGCGGTGACAGCGGCGGCGAGGCGGGCGTAGAGGATCACCGTGATCGCCGCCAGTTCCTCCGGTTCGGCCACGCCGCCCTCGATGCGCAGGCCGATGTCGCGGGGCGCGTCCGGCGGGGCGGTCACGGCCGCGCCCCGCGGGTACGGGGCCCCGGCCGGGCGGGCCGTGGCGGGTGGGCGGTGGGGGGCGGGGGTCCGGAGCTGGTCGGCGCGGTCACACGGCCGACCCTAGGAGCGCCGGTGGGGGCTGTCGCGCCCGTGCCGACCGATCGGGCGAGGCGCCTGGAGCACGGGGCGCGGGGGCGGTCAGCCGTCGGCCGTGCGCGGCGTGCCCTGGGCGCCCAGGAGGGCGTCGGCGACCGGGGTGCGGTGGTAGAGGACCGAGGCTCCGGCCCGACGGCGGGTCACCAGCGCGGCGTCGAGCAGCACCTTCAGATGGCCGCCGACGGAGCCCAGGCCCAGCCCGGTCAGGGCGGCGAGCTGGCTGGTGCTCTTGGGCGGATCGAGGAGGGCGAGGAGGGTGGCGCGGTTGGTGCCGAGGAGGCGGGCGAGGGGGTGTCTTTCCGGTCTTCGTGGATCAGGCCGTGGCGTCCGGTGCCGTGCCTCGCAAGGCGGAGCCCCGCCCGCGGACCGGGTGTCCGTGGGTGGGGCGACAACGCCGCGAGGTGCGGTGCCAGGCGTCACAGCCCCACGAAGACCGGGAAGACACCCCCCGAGCGGGTCCGGGACGGGCTGCGGGGCCGCGGGTGCGGGGCGCCCGCCGCCCGCGAGGGCCGTACCGGACGCCGGGTAGATCACCGCGTACCGCTCGGGAAGGTCCCACGCCACCCAGCCGTCCGGGCCGCCGACGGGGACGAAGACGAGGTCGGCGCCGGTGAGGTCGCGGGCGGGGCGGTCGGCGCCGTTGATGCGGAAGCGGCCGTTGCCGAGCCAGCGGGTGCGCGGGCCGAGGTCGGCGACGGTGGCGGCCCAGCCGTGGCGGCTCAGCCGGTGCACCCGCCCGATCACATCGGCCTCCAGCATGCGGCTGCGGCGCGGCCAGTCGGGGCGGACGACGCCCTGCCACACCCGGTCGAGGAGGTCGGCGGCGCGGCCCGCCGGGTCGGGCACGTCCAGGGCGCGGGGCAGCCGCCCGCCGCAGGCCGTGGCGAGGTCGGTGCGGGCCTCGGGGGCGGGGGTGGCGCGGACCCGGGCCAGTTCCCCGGCGAAGGTGGAGGTGTCGTGGCGCGGCGGGCGGCTGAGGAAGTCGGGCGTCCAGTGGACGCCGATTCCGGCGGCCGCCCAGGCGCGGACGAACGGGTCGGCCAGGAGCCGCGCGCGGAACGCTTCCGGGGGCGCGGGGTGCCCGCCGCGCGGGCCGGGGTGCACGGTGAGCGGGCCGGGGTGCGCGGTGAGCGGGCCGGGGTGCGCGGTGAGCGGGCCGGGGTGCGCGGTGAGCGGGCCGGGGTGCGCGGTGAGCGTCCGGAGCGTGGCGACCGTCTCGATCAGCGGCGAGAGCACGAACCGGCTGCGCGCCAGCACCTCCGCGTCGACCAGCCACTCCCCCATGCCGTGCCCCCCGTCCGCCGCCGTCCGCCCCGGGACGGGGCCGCCCTGCATCTCGGTGTGCCTTCGGTCCGGGGACGCTCGGAACGCCGTCCACCCTGGTCACCGGCCACCCCGGCGCGCCGTCCGTCCCGCTCGTCTTTCGTGCCGGGACGAAACAGTAGGACCCCGGGGGCGGGGCGCTCCACTCTGTCCGCCATGCATCCACCCGAGAGCCTTCCGCATCAGTTCCTGCGTACCCGCCGCTTCGCGCTGGGCGCCCCCGACCGGTTCACCGTCTCGCCCGACGGCGCCACCGTCCTGTTCCTGCGCACCGCATCGGGCGGCGATCCGGTGCGCCGCCTGTGGGCGCTGGACACCGCCTCGGGCCGCGAACGGCTGCTGTTCGATCCGGCTGATCCGGCGCACGGCGCGGGCCCGTCCGGCGACGGCGTCACGGCGTACGCCACCGACGCCGCGGTCTCGCTCGCCGCCTGCCTGTGCGGCGCGGCGCTGTGGGCCGTCGACGTCGCGACGGGCCGGGTGCGCGCGCTGCCGGTCACCGGACGCCCGGCCGATCCCCGGCCCGATCCGGCGGGCCGCCGCATCGCCTATCTCGCGGACGGCGCACTGCGGGTGATCGGCGCGGATGGCACCGGGGACCGGGAGATCGCCGCGCCCGACGGGCCCGACGTCCGCTGCGGCGTCGCCGAGTACGCGGCGACCGCTTCGATGGGCCGCGACCGGGGCTACTGGTGGGCGCCGGACGGCTCCCGGCTCCTGGTGGCGCGCGTCGACGAGAGCGCCGTCGCCCGCTGGTACATCGCCGATCCGGCGCACCCTGCGACGCCGCCGCGCGCGGTGCGCTATCCGGCGGCGGGCACCGCCAACGCGGAGGTGACGCTGTGGCTGGTACCGGCCGACGGCGGCACCCGCACCGAAGTGACCCTGGACCGGGCCGCGTTCCCGTATCTGACGGCGGCGGGCTGGGACGCGTACGGCCCGTTCGCGGCGGTGCAGAGCCGGGACCAGCGGACGCTGCGGACGTACGCGGTCGACGCCGCCGACGGGCGGACGGCGCTCCTGGCCGAGCAGCGCGACCCGTGCTGGGTGACCCTGGTGCCGGGCACCCCGGCGCGTACCGCGTCCGGTGCGCTGGTGGCGCACCGGGACACCGAGGGGGCCGACGGCACACGGCAGTTGACCGTCGGCGGCGCGGCCGCCACCCCCGACGGGCTCCAGGTGCGGGAGGTGCTCGGCGTGAGCGGCGAGGAGGTGCTGTTCACCACGTCCGCGGACGTGGTCGGGCAGGCGCTGTGGACCTGGCGGCCGGATACCGGCGCCCGGCCGCTGACCACCGCCCCGGGCGTGCACACCGGGGTGCGCGGCGGCGCCACGCTGGTGCGGGTCTCCCGGGCGCCGGACCGGCCCGGCGCGACGGTGGTGGTGGAGCGCGCCGGGCGCCCGGATCTTCCGGTGGCCTCGTACGCCGAGCGGCCCGTGCTGGCGCTGCGCGAGCGGCGGCTGACGACGACGGAGCGCGCGCTGCGCAGCCGGTTGCTGCTGCCTTCGTGGCACCGCCCGGGCGGCGGGCGGCTGCCGGTGCTGGTCGATCCCTACGCGGGCCCGGCGCTCCAGCGGGTGACCGGGGACCAGGCGCCGATGATGTTCGTCTCGCAGTGGTTCGCCGAGCAGGGCTTCGCGGTGCTGGTGACCGACGGCCGCGGCACGCCGGGCCGCTCCCCGGGCTGGGAGCGCGCGGTGTACGGCGACATCGTGTCGGCGGCGCTGGAGGACCAGGCGGCGGCGCTCACGGAGGTGCTGGGGCGGTTCCCGGAGCTGGATCCGGGCCGGGTCGCGGTCCGCGGCTGGTCGTTCTCCGGGATGCTCGCCGTGGCGGCGGTGGTGCGGCGCCCCGATCTCTTCCACGCGGCGGTCGCGGGCGCGGGCGTCCACGACGCGCGGCTGTACGACACGCACTGGCGGGAGCGGTTCCTCGGGCATCCGGACACGCATCCCGAGCGGTACGACGCCTGCTCCCTGGCGCGGGAGGCGCCACGGCTGACCCGGCCGCTGCTGCTGATGCACGGGCTGGCGGACGGCAACGTCCACGCCGCCCACACGCTGCGGCTCTCCGCCGCCCTGCTGGCCGCCGGACGCCCGCACGAGGTGCTGCCGCTGCCCGGGATGGACCACGCGCCGACCGAGCCGGCGCTCTTCGCGAACCTGCTGCGCCATCAGGTCGACTTCCTGTGGCGGCATCTGGGCCGGGAGGACAGCGGGGCCGTGTCGTAGCGGCCGCTGACGGGGGCGGGCGACGGCGCCGCCCGCCCCCGGGTCTCACTCGATGACCAGCTCGACGTCGATGTTGCCGCGGGTGGCCTTGGAGTACGGGCAGAACCGGTGGGTGGCCTCGACGAGTTCCCGCCCGCGCTCCTCCGCGAGATCGTCCGGCAGCTCCACGCGCATCACGACGGCGAGCCCGAACCCGGTGTCGTCCTTGCCGAGGGAGACCTCGGCGGTGACCGACACCTCCGCGGTGTCGATCTTCAGCTGCCGTCCGACCTGCGCCATCGCGCTGGCGAAGCAGGCGGCGTACCCGGCGGCGAAGAGCTGCTCGGGGTTGGTGCCCTCGCCGCTGCCGCCGAGCGCGGGCGGCATGGCCAGCGGGAGGTCGAGCCGCCCGTCGGAACTGACGGCGCGGCCGTCCCGGCCGTTGGCGGTGGCGGCGGCGGTGTAGAGCGCGTCCATGGGGGTCCCTCCGGTTCCGGCGGCCGCGTCCCGACCACCGGAAAGAACAATGACACACAATTAAGTTGCACACAATTCAATGCTGGGCGATTCAATGCCCCGGCGGGCTAACCTGGGTCCATGGCCGCCTCCCCCAGCCCCTCCGGCTCCCCCGACTCCCCCCTCTCCGACGCCGACCTGCTCCGCCTCGACCACCAGGTCTGCTTCTCGCTGCACGCCGCCTCGCGCGCCTTCGGCGCCGTCTACCGGGACGCCCTCAAGGACCTCGGGCTGACGTATCCGCAGTACCTGGTGATGCTCGTGCTGTGGGAGGACGACCCGCTCCCCGTCAAGTCCATCGGCGAGCGGCTGCGCCTCGACTCCGGCACGCTCTCCCCGCTCCTCAAGCGCCTGGAGGCGGCGGGCCTGGTGCGCCGCGAGCGCAGCGCGGAGGACGAGCGGTCGGTCGGCGTCCACCTCACCGACGCCGGTGCCGCGCTCCGCGAGCGGGCGCTGCCGATGCCCCGCCGGATGCTCGCCGCCACCGGCCTGGACCTGGAGGAACTGCGCACGCTGCGCGGCCTGTTGAGCCGGGTGACCCGCACCCTCGACGAGGCGTGAGCCGCCCGGCCCGGCCGTCACGGACACCCGGATCCGGCCGCGCCCCGTACCCTCCCGTCGCCCCGCGCCGTTAGACGGGGCGAGTGCCTTCCGCGCCGTGCGGGCAGGGGCGCGCACCGCGCGTGCGCCCCCTGCGTCACCCCTCACCCCATCGAGCGAACGGCGTTGGGGAGTCTTCCGGACGAAGGCGTATAAAGGGTGCCGCCGAACCAGCCGGAGCCGCCGGCGGGCCCCGCCAGGACGCGGTGGGCAACAGCGCCTACGAAAGCGGAGGAGTGCCACGTGAACGCGGCAGAAGTCGTCAACACCCTGCTGGTCAAGCGATTCGGGGTCGATCCGGTCAACGTCACCGACGAGACCTCGCTGCAGCATCTGCGGATGGATTCGCTCGCCCTGGAGGAGCTGCGGCTGCTCATCGAGGACCGCCTCGACATCGACCTCGACGAGGTCGCGCTCACCTCCCGGGACACCGTGGGAGCGCTGGTGGCGGCCGTCGACGGCAAAGTCGCCGCGTGACGGCCCGCACGCCGTTCGCCGCGGCCGTGACGGGCGTCGGTCTGGTCACCGCCGCGGGCGTCGGCGCCAAGGCCACCTGGCACACCGTCACCGGGGAGACCACCCCCGTCGGCGTCCGCCACCGCCCCGAACTCACCGATCTGCCCTGCGACTTCATGTACGGCGTCGACGATCTGGACACCACCGAGGTCCTGGGCGTGGCCACCCAGCGGCTGATGGACCGCTTCGCGCAGCTCGCGGTGGTCGCCGCCCGGGAGGCGATGGCCGACGCCGGGCTGGACCCCGGGACCTGGGACGGTACCCGCGTCGCCGTCGTCATCGGCTCGGCCCACGGCGGGCTGCCGTTCTACGAAGAGCAGCACACCGCGCTGCTGGAGCGCGGCGCCCGCCGGGTCTCCCCCAAGCTCGCGCCGCTCACCGTCGTCAACAGCGCGGCCAGCAGCGTCGCGATGGACCTCGGCGCGCAGGGCCCCAGCCTGGGCGTGGCGACCGCCTGTTCCTCGGGCACCGTCGCGCTGGGCACCGCCCATCAGCTGCTGCGCTCGGGCGCCTGTGACATCGCCGTCGCGGGCGGTGCCGAATCGGTCTGCTCCCGGCTGCTGATCGCCAGCGCCTGCCAGATGAAGGCCGTCTCCACCCGCCGCGACGACCCGGCGGCCGCCTGCCGCCCGTTCGACGCCGACCGGGACGGTTTCGTCATCGGCGAGGGCGCCGGGCTCCTCGTCCTGGAGCGCCCCGAGCACGCGCGGGCCCGCGGCGCGACGGTCCGCGCCCGCGTCGCGGGGTACGGCGCGTCCAGCGACGCGTACGCCGCGGTCGCCCCGGACCCCGAGGGCCGTGGTATCGAGCGGGCGCTGCGCGCCGCGCTCGCGGATGCCGGGGTCGGCCCGCGGGAGATCGGCCATGTCAACGCGCACGGCACCTCCACCGTCGTCAACGACCGGATCGAGGCGGCGATGCTCCGCCGGGTCCTGGGCGAGGACGCGCTGGTCACCTCCACCAAGGCGATGACCGGGCACACCCTGGGGGCGGCGGGCGGTATCGAGACCGCGCTCACCGTCCTCGCGCTGGAGTCCCAGCTGGTCCCGCCGACCGCCAATCTGGACACGCCCGATCCCCGGATCCCCCTGGAGATCGTGCGTGGCGCGGCCCGGCCCGCGCCCTTCGACTGGGCGGCCAAGACGTCGCTCGGCTTCGGCGGCCACAACGCCGCACTCGTCCTGACCCGCGCCTGACGCGCGCCGCCCCCGCGGATCTCCCGAGAAGGAACCGTCATGTCCGAGGAAACGATCCGCTCCCTGTCGGTGGGCGGGGTGTCCTACGCATACCGGCTGCTGCACCATCCGGACGGGGCCACCGACCCCGTCATGGTGCTGGGCGGCGCCCTGCAGGGCATGTTCGGGTGGCCGCAGATGGAGGAGCGGCTGAAGCCGGTGGCGAGCGTGATCACCGCCGATCTGCCCGGCATGGGCACCGCCGAACCGCTGCCGCCGGGCCCGAGCACCGAGCTGTTGTGCCGGGCGATCGAGCACATCCTCGACGATCTCGGCGTGGCGCGGATCAACCTCTTCGGCTTCTCCTACGGCGCCGGTCTCGCCTTCGGCTGCGCCCGGCGCTTCCCCGCCCGTATCGCGCGGCTGGCGCTGGGCGGGGTCCCGTCCCACATCACCGACGAGCAGTGCGCCCACTGGGAGCGGGCGGCCGAGGAGCTGCGGCGGGGTGCGGTGGATGCCTTCGCGACGCTCGCCACGGACGGTCTGCTCTGTCTCGACGAGGGGCGGTACGTGACGCGGCGGCGGCTGGCCTACCGCTATGTGCGGCGGTCGATGCTGCAGGCGGCCCGCACCTCCCCGCACGCGCTCGACTCGCTGTGCCGGGCGGTGACCGACCGCCCGGACTTCTCCGGTGGGCTGTCCGGCGTGCCGACCCTGGTGTTCAGTGGCGCCCACGACACCGTGACCTCCCCGGCCCACCAGCAGCGTTTCGCCGCCACCCTCGACGGCAGCCGCTTCCTGGTGATCCCGGACGCCGACCACTGGGTCGTCCTGGAGCGCCCCCAGGCCGTCGCCGACCTCACCGCCCGCTTCTTCACCGACCGCCCGCTCTCCTCGGCCCCGGCGCTGGCTCCGGTCGCCCGCGACGAGGAGCCGACGGACGGGGCTGCGGCGTACGTCTGAGCCGGGGCCGCACGGCGGGCGCGGCTCAGACCGGCGGCGGGCAGGCGCCGTGGCCCGGGCCACGGCGCAGGCGGATTCGGTGGAACGCGCCCGCCATCGGTCCCGTACCCGGTAGGAAGGGCCCATGGCATCCCTCCCGGAGTACGGGCCCGAAGGCCCGATCCGCCCCGTGGCCGCGCGGCCGCCGGTTCCGGTGGCCGGGGTGCTGTTCGACTTCTCCGGGACCCTCTTCCAGATCGCGCCGTACACCGACCGCATCCGGGCGGCCGTGCCGTACGCCGTCGACGACGTCGCGGTGGACGGCTGGCTCACCGCCCTGGCGACCGGGCTGACCGACCCCGGGGTGCGTGCCGCGCAGCACGCCCGCGACACCTCCGCCCGCGCCCACCGGCACGCCTTCACCACCTGGTACGCGTCGGTGCCCGCGCTCGCGCCGTACGCGGAGGCACTGTACGAGCAGCTGCGGACGCCGGAGCACTGGCTGCCGTACGCGGACAGCGCGCGGACCCTTGCGGCGCTGGCGGGGCGCGGGGTCGCGGTCGGGGTGGTCAGCGATGTGGGCTGGGATCTGCGGCCGACCTTCGCCCACCACGGGCTCGCGGAGCACGTCGGGGCCTGGGTGCACTCCTTCGAGCACGCCACCGAGAAGCCCGATCCGCTGCTGTTCCGGCACGCCTGCGACCTGCTCGGGCTGACCCCCGCGCAGACGCTGATGGTCGGCGACCACCCCGCCAAGGACGGCGGTGGCGCCCTCGCCGGGCTGCGCTCCTACGTCCTGCCGAGCGGTGCGGCGCCCGGCGGCATCCGCGGGTTGGACGCGGTGCTGCGTCTGCTCGCGCCGGATCCGGCCGTCTGAGGCGCGTCGCCCTCTCTTCCCCTTGTGGCGCGGGCCACTTCGACCCCCTCCCGCACCGCCTCGCACGCCGCTTTCCGGCCGCCGCGGAGTGAGGGCAGGCACAGGGTGTACGTCACGTACGAGGGCGCTTAGTCGCGGCGGGGCCGCTCATCACACCAGAGAACACGGTTCATTTCGGGCATCACACCTCATCTCACGATGAGAGGTAGTACGTCACATCATTGCCACCGATTCGGCGCCGCGCTAACCATGGATGCCGTAAGCACCGAGAACGTGCCGGTGGACTCCTCGCCCTGGTGAGTGAGCGCGGCCAGACCCTCGGTTCCCTCGCGCCGCCGAAGGCCGCACCCCGCATCAGCACCTGAGAAGAGGTCACCACCGCATGTCCCGTTTCGCCCTGCTCCGCACCGCCCGTGTCACCCGCACCCAGAAGGTCGCCACCGTCGTACTGACCGCCGCCGGCGCCACCACCGCCCTGGCCGTGACGGCCCCCCCGAGCCAGGCGGCGCCCGTCACCGCTGCGCACGCCCCGGCCGCGGTCAAGCCCGTGAGCGCCAACGGCCTGCCGAAGACCGGTGCCGACAAGAGCGCCGAGGCGACGTCCGGCACGGTGTCCGCCGCCGGTCACCTCAAGGTCACCGCCGTCGACAAGCAGGGGCACGCCGCCAAGCAGGCCGCCAGCCGCTCCGCCGAGCGTCAGGCCCCGAAGTCGTACGCGAACAACCTGGACGGCTGGATCCACCAGTCCCTCGACATCATGAAGAACAAGGGCATACCCGGCAGCTACGAGGGCCTGCACCGCAACATCATGCGCGAGTCCTCCGGCAACCCCAACGCCGTCAACGGCTGGGACATCAACGCCGTCAACGGCATCCCCTCCAAGGGCCTCCTCCAGGTGATCCAGCCCACCTTCGACACCTACCACGTCAAGGGCACCGCCCATAAGCTCACCGACCCGGTCGCCAACATCACCGCCGCAGCCAACTACGCCGCCCACCGCTACGGCTCCATCGACAACGTCAACTCCGCCTACTGAGGCGGAACATGACGGCCGTCACCCCTGACGGCGACACCGTCGAGCGACCGGCCCCGGGCCGGTCGTGACCACAGACGAGGGCCCTGTCCGCCTCCCGCGGACAGGGCCCTCGTCGGCGTGTGCGGACGCCTATCGAGCGACGCCGTCCAGCGGCGCGAGGCCGAGGAGGGCGCTGACGACCTCGCCGGCGAACTGCAGACCGGCCTTCTCCTTCGGTGTGAGGTCGTGGTCGTCGGCGGGCGCCGCGGCGGCCGGACCGGCGGTCAGGGCGCCTGCGGCGCAGAGAGCGGCGACCACGACGGTCAGACGACGGAACATAGGCGCTTCCTTACGGTGCGAGGGCTCGGACGGGCCCAGCCTCCGCGAGCCGCGCGCCCCGGCCGGTGCGACAGTCCGGGCGCTGCGGCGAACGGCCCACCGACTGCGCCGCAACGGGCGCCCCGTACGGCCGCGACGCGGGACACCGAGGCCCGCACCCCGCTCAGATCCGGGCCCATTCCGGGCGTGACCCGGGCAACATCCGAGGCCCCCCGGAAGGGGTCGCCTGGTGATGCCGGGCACAGGACGCACGTCACCTACGAGGGCCGGTAGTGACGCCACACCCCCACCAATACAGGATGAAAAGCCCGCAACATCGGACATCTCGCCTCATCTCACTATGAGGCATAGTACGTCACATCATTGCCACCGTTGCCGGACAGCGCTAACTATGAATCCCGTAAGCACCGAGAACGTGCCGACGGACTCCTCCCGCCTGGTGAGCGAGCACGGCCTGACCCTCGGTTCCACGCGCCGCCACAGGCCGCTCCCCCCGCATCCCGCATTCGGAAGAGGTCACCACCGCATGTCCCGTTTCGCCCTGCTCCGCACCGCCCGCGCCACCCGCACCCACAAGGTCGCCGCCGCCGTGCTCGTCGCCGCCGGCGCCACCGGCGCCCTGACCGCCACCGCGACCCCGAGCAACGCGCAGCCCGCCACCGCGCACGCCCCGACCGCCGTCAAGCCCGTGAGCGCCAACGGTCTGCCGAAGGTCGTCACCGGCGAGGCGACGACCGCCGAGGCCAAGACCGCGGACGTCTCCGCGTCGGTCGCCGACGGCCTGAAGGTCACCGCGGTGGCGAAGCAGGACCGGGCCGCCCAGCAGGCCGCCAACCGCTCCATGGAGCGCGCGTCCCTCGCCCCGAAGGCGGCGCCCAAGGCCGCCCCGAAGTCGTACGCGAACAACCTGGACGGCTGGATCCACCAGTCCCTCGACATCATGAAGAACAAGGGCATACCCGGCAGCTACGAGGGCCTGCACCGCAACATCATGCGCGAGTCCTCCGGCAACCCCAACGCCGTCAACGGCTGGGACATCAACGCCGTCAACGGCATCCCCTCCAAGGGCCTCCTCCAGGTGATCCAGCCCACCTTCGACACCTACCACGTCAAGGGCACCGCCCATAAGCTCACCGACCCGGTCGCCAACATCACCGCCGCAGCCAACTACGCCGCCCACCGCTACGGCTCCATCGACAACGTCAACTCCGCCTACTGAGGCGGAGTGACACCGCGCTGACGCGCGCGGGATCCGGCACCACGCCGGATCGCGCGCCGCCCGGACCGCGGACCGGGGCGACTGGCGCGTGCGCCTCGTCCGCAGCCCGCAGCGGGCCCCGTACACCGGGGCCCGCTGCGGCCTTTGCACACCGGGGCGCGCCGTGTCGGCCGACACGCCGTCAGACACGGCCGAACGGGTGAGACTGACCGGCTGAATGGCGGACTGACGGGCCATCGGGTCTTGGGCGTGTACGGATTAGCGTATACGTATTGTTATCGGCAGGAATGTGCCACAGTCTGCCGATTCGACCTCACCGATGGCTTTCGGAGGCACCCGATGCCCTTGCGCAGTTCCGGTTCCGCCCGCCGTGCGTTCCCCGTCACGGCCGGAACCCTTATCGTCCTCACCGCGCTCGCCCTGCCGCTCGCGCTGCCCACCGCCGCGGCGGCCGCTACCGGGAACGGCCAGGAGCCCGCCCACCCCGAGCAGGACTGGATGGGCTCCACCATCGCCGCCCACGAAGGGGGCAACCGGGCCGGCGGCCCGGAGACGGACGACCATGAGACGAAGGCGTCCACCTCGATCGCGTCGGTCAACGGCGTCGACGTCTCCAGCCACAACGGCAACGTCGGCTGGCCCGCGCTGCGGCAGAGCGGGGTGCGCTTCGCGTACGTCAAGGCGACCGAGGGCACCACGTACAAGAACCCGTACTTCACCCAGCAGTACCGGGGGTCGTACGACGCGGGGATCATCCACGGCGCGTACCACTTCGCGCTGCCGGACCACTCCAGCGGCGCGTCGCAGGCGAAGTACTTCGCGCAGCAGGGCGGCGCCTGGTCGAAGGACGGCAAGACGCTGCCCGGGGCGCTGGACATGGAGTACAACCCCTACGGGGCGACCTGCTACGGCAAGAGCCAGGCCGAGATGATCGACTGGATCGCCGACTTCGTGGAGACGTACCGCGCCGAGACCAAGCGGGACGCCATCCTCTACACCTCCACCGACTGGTGGAAGCAGTGCACCGGGAACTCCGAGGAGTTCGGGAAGACCAACCCGCTGTGGGTCCCGCGGTACGGCTCGTCCGTGGGTGAGCTCCCGGCGGGCTGGGACTTCCACACCATCTGGCAGTACACCTCCAGCGGGCAGACGGTCGGCGACCGCAACCACTTCAACGGGTCGTTCAGCCGCCTGCAGGCACTCGCCAACGGCTGACGCCCACCCGGTCCCGGACCACGCGACGGCCGGCTCCCGGCGCCCGAAACGGCGCCGGGGACCGGCCGTTCGCCGTGCAACGACCAGCCCTCTCCCGGCCGTTGCCGCACCGTCACCGTGCGGCCTGGGATTTCTCCGCGGCGTGGGCGATGTTGCGGGCCATGCCGCCGAACACCGCGGCGTGGAAGGGGGCGACGGCCCGCCAATAGGCGTGTCCGGCCAGTCCGTGCGGGTGGAACAGGGCGCGCTGGCCGTAGACGGTACGGCCACGGGCGTCGCGGCCGACGGTCAGCTCCAGCCAGGCCAGGCCCGGCAGCCGCATCTCGGCGCGCAGCCGCAGCAGCCGTCCGGGGACGATCTCCTCGACCCGCCAGAAGTCGAGGGAGTCACCGGCCCGCAGCCGGGCGGCGTCACGGCGGCCACGGCGCAGCCCGACACCGCCGACCAGCCGGTCGAGCAGGCCCCGGACCGCCCAGGCGGCGGGGAACGAGTACCAGCCGTGCTCGCCGCCGATGCCCTCCACCACGTTCCAGAGCGCTTCGGGGCCGGCGTCGACGAGGCGTCGGCGGCGGTCGGTGTAGAGGCTGCCGCCCGCCCAGTCGGGGTCGGTGGGCAGCGGCTCGGCGGGGGCGCCGGGGACCGCGGCGTTGGACCAGCGGGTGGCGACCTTGGCCTCCCGGATCCGGCGCAGGGCCAGGGCCAGCGCGTCGTCGAGCGGGAGCGGGTGGCCGGGCGGGTCGGGGACGTACCGTGCGAGGTCGTGTTCCCGGCAGACGACCTCGTGGCGCAGGGATTCGGCGAGCGGTCGGGCGAGGCTGCCGGGGACGGGGGTGACCAGGCCGACCCAGTGGCTGGACAGGCCCGGGGTGAGCACCGGGACGGGCACGATGAACCGTCTGGCCAGCCCGGCGACGCGGGCGTAGCGCTGCATCATGTCGCGGTAGGTGAGGACGTCCGGGCCGCCGATGTCGAAAGCACGGGAGACGTCGTCGGGCAGGGTGGCGGAGCCGACGAGGTAGCGCAGAACGTCGCGGACGGCGATGGGCTGGATTCGGGTGGAGACCCAGCTGGGCGTGATCATCACCGGAAGGCGTTCGGTGAGGTAGCGGAGCATCTCGAACGAGACGGAGCCGGAGCCGATGATCACCGCGGCGCGGAGGACGGCGGTGGGGACGCCGGAGGCGAGCAGGAGGTCGGCGACCTCGGCGCGGGAGCGCAGGTGCGGGGAGAGCCGGTCCCGCGGGACGCCGGGCGGGGTGAGGCCGCCGAGGTACACGAGGCGGCGGATTCCGGCGGCGCGCGCCTCGTCGGCGAAGATCCGGGCGGCTCGGCGGTCGGTCTCCTCGAAGGTGGCGCCGGTACCGAGGGCGTGCACCAGGTAGTAGGCGGTGTCGACGCCGTCGAGTGCGCCGCGGACGGAGGCGACGTCGGTGATGTCGCCCCGGTAGATCTCGGTGCGGCCCGCCCAGGGGTGGTCGCGCAGCTTCTGCGGGGTGCGGGCCAGGGCCCGTACCGCGTATCCGGCGTCCAGCAGCTCCGGGACGAGGCGCCCGCCGATGTATCCGGTGGCGCCGGTGACCAGCGCGAGGGGGCGCGTCGGCGGGGTGCGTGCGCCGGGGGCCTGCCGGCGCGCGCCCGGGTGGTCCGGGCCGCCGTGCGCTGCGGTGTCGGCCATGGGCCGTGCCTCCTGCCGGGGCGGGTACCGGGCCGTGCCGGGGCGACGGACCGCGCCGCCCCACCCGGATCAGTGTGGCATCGCGAGGGGCAGGGGGCATGGTGGCGGGCCGGGGCGCGGTGCGAGGGCGAGGCACGGGGACGAGTGGTCCGGCGCGCGCCCTGGCGCGTCCCCCGGACGCTCAGCGGGCGGAGGCGGCGGGTTCGTCCTCCGTAGCGGCGGCGAGCCCGTCATGGCCGTTCCGGCCGGTGGCGACCGCGCCCGTCGTGGCCGTTGCGGCCGTCGCTCCCGGCCTTCGTCGCGGCGCGGCGTTTCTCCGTCCTCGATGTGGGTGAGGGTGCGGTCATGGGATGAGGGGTTCGGCCCCCGTCCGGCCGTGTCCGCTGGTTCGTCCGACCCGCAGGAGCCGTCATGCCCGAGCAGGACACCGATCGCCGTCCGCCGCGTTTCGGCGTCAACTACACGCCCTCGCAAGGGTGGTTCCACCACTGGCTCGACTTCGACCTGGACGCGGTGCGCGCCGATCTGGACGCCGTCGCCGGGCTCGGCCTCGACCATGTCCGCGTCTTCCCGCTGTGGCCGCTGTTCCAGCCCAACCGGACGCTGATCCGGCCGCGCGCCGTGGAACAGCTGGTGGCGCTGGCGGACGCCGCCGCCGAGCGGGGGCTTGACGTCGCCGTCGACGGCCTCCAGGGGCATCTGTCGAGCTTCGACTTCCTGCCCGCCTGGACGCGGACCTGGCACCGACGCGGCCTGTTCACCGATCCGGACGTGCTCGCCGGTCAGCAGGAGTACCTGCGGACGCTGGCCGCCGCGCTCGCCGACCGGCCCGCGTTCCTCGGGATGACGGTCGGCAACGAGTTCAACCAGTTCGCGGACGGGCCGCACCCCGATCCGGACCGGATCGACGCGGCGCAGGCCGGGGCGTGGCTGGAGCTGATGCTGGGGGCCTGTGAGCGCGGGGCTCCGGGGCTGCCGCATCTGCACGCCGCCTACGACGCGGCCTGGTACCAGGACCGTCACCCCTTCACGCCCGCGCACGCCGCCCGGCTGGGCGCGGTGACGGCGGTGCACTCCTGGGTGTTCAACGGGACGGCGCAGCGGCACGGCGCCACCGGCGTCGCGACGGAGCAGCACGCCGCGTATCTGATCGAGCTGTCGAAGGCGTGGGCCGACGATCCGCGCCGTCCGGTATGGCTCCAGGAGGTGGGCGCCCCGGCGCCCCACATCCCGCCGGACGGCGTCGCGCGCTTCACCGCGGCCACCGTCGATGCCGCGCTGGACTGCGCGGACGTGTGGGGCGTGACGTGGTGGTGCTCGCACGATGTGGACCGGGCGCTGGCGGACTTCCCGGAGCTGGAGTACGGGCTCGGGCTGTTCACCACCGACGGGACGGCCAAACCGGCGGCGCGGGCCCTCGCCGAGCGGGCCGCCGCATGGCGCGGCCGGCCGCACTGCCCCGCGCCGCGCACCACCGCGCTCGTCGTCGACGTGGGCGAGCCGGAGGCGGCGCCGCGCCGGTCGGTGTGCGCCCCGGGCGGGCCGGTCTTCGAGGCGTGGGCCCGGCTCGCGGCCGACGGGGTCCGGCCCGCGCTGGTGCTGGACTCGCACACCGGCGACGCGGACCGGCTGGCGGCCCGCGGCATCACGGAGCTGGTGACACCGGCGGAGGTGAGCGGCGGCACCACCGTCCGGCGCACCGACTGACCACCGGCCGCCCCCTACCCCGCCCCCCCCCACACGCCCCCTCGACGTGAGGAGCACACCCCATGCACGACGACCGCGCCCTGACCGAAGCCCGCCTCGCCCGCGTGCTCGACGAACGCATCCGGCCCGCGCTGTACTCCGCGTCCGTACCGCTGGAGGTCTCCGCCTGGGTCGCCCCGGGTGAGCCGGTTCCGGTGGCGGAGGGGATCGCGGCCCCGCACTCCCCCGTGGCGGTTGGGGACGCCTGGGGCGCGCCCTGGGGGACAACGTGGTTCAAGGTGACCGGTGAGGTGCCCCGGGAGTGGGCGGGGCGGACCGTGGAGGCGGTGCTCGACCTCGGGTTCGACGAGCGGATGCCGGGCTTCCAGTGCGAGGCGCTGGTCCACACGCCCGACGGCACCCCCGTCAAGGGCCTCAACCCGCGCAACCAGTGGGTCCGGGTCGGCTCCCCGGTGCGCGGCGGCGAACGCGTCGAATGGCATCTGGAGGCGGCGTCGAACCCGGTGATCCTCGGCGATCCGCCGTTCCGCCCGACGCCGCTGGGCGACCCGGAGACCGCGGGCGACGCGCCGCTGTACCGGCTGGCGCGGATGGACCTGGCGGTGTTCGACCGGGCGGTGTGGGAGCTGATCCAGGACCTGGAGGTACTGGGCGAGTTGATGGCCGAGCTGCCCCTGGAGGCGCCGCGCCGCTGGGAGATCCTGCGGGCGGTCGGCCGGGCGCTGGACGCGGTGGACCTCCAGGACGTGGGCGGTACGGCGCCGGCGGCGCGGGAGCGGCTGCGGGAGGTGCTGGCGGCGCCCGCAGGCGCGTCGGCGCACCGGATCAGCGCGGTGGGTCATGCACACATCGACTCGGCGTGGCTGTGGCCGCTGCGCGAGACGGTGCGGAAGGTGGCGCGTACCGCGTCGAACATGACGGCGCTGCTGGCGGACGAGCCGGAGTTCGTGTTCGCGATGAGCCAGGCGCAGCAGTTCGCCTGGCTGAAGGAGCACCGCCCCGCGGTGTACGCGAAGGTCAAGGAGGCGGTGGCGGCGGGCCGGTTCGTCCCGGCGGGCGGGATGTGGGTGGAGTCGGACACCAATATGCCCGGGTCGGAGGCGATGGCGCGGCAGTTCGTGCACGGGCGGCGGTTCTTCCTGGAGGAGTTCGGCGTCGAGAGTGACGAGGTGTGGCTGCCGGACACGTTCGGGTTCGCCGCGGGGCTGCCGCAGATCATCAAGGCGGCGGGCGCCAGGTGGCTGCTGACACAGAAGATCTCCTGGAGCCGGGTCAACTCCTTCCCGCACCACACCTTCCGCTGGGAGGGCATCGACGGCACCCGGATCTTCACGCACTTCCCGCCGGTCGACACGTACAACTGCGAGATGTCCGGCGCGCAGCTCGCGCACGCGGCGCGGAACTTCAAGGAGAAGGGCATGGCCAAGCGGTCGCTGGCGCCGACCGGGTGGGGCGACGGCGGGGGCGGCACCACCCGCGAGATGATCGCCAAGGCGCGGCGGCTGCGGGATCTGGACGGCTCGCCGGTGGTGGCGTGGGAGAAGCCCGCGGATTTCTTCGCGGCGGCGGAGGCGGAGTACCCCGAGGCGCCGGTCTGGGTGGGCGAGCTGTATCTGGAGCTGCACCGCGGGACGCTGACCAGCCAGGCACGCACCAAGCGCGGCAATCGCCGCAGCGAGCAGCTGCTGCGGGAGGCCGAACTGTGGTCGGCGACCGCCGCGGTGACGGCCGGTCACCCGTATCCGTATGCGGCGCTGGACCGGTTGTGGAAAACGGTGCTGTTGCACCAGTTCCACGACATCCTGCCGGGCTCGTCGATCGCCTGGGTGCACCGGGAGGCGGCGCGCACGTACGCGGCGGTCGCGGCGGAGCTGGAGGAGATCGTCGCGGGCGCGCTGGCGGCGCTGGCCGGTGCCGGGGAGCGGGATCTGACGGCGAACGCGGCGCCGCACGCCCGCGCGGGCGTCCCCGCCGGTGGGCTCGCCCCCGCGGTGCCCGAGGGCGGACCGGTGTCGGCGCGCCCCCGCGCAGGCGGCGGGTTCGTGCTGGCCAACGGCGTGCTGCGGGCGGAGGTCGACGGGCGGGGGCTGCTGGTGTCGGTGTACGACCTGGTGGCGGGCCGGGAGTGCGTCGCGCCGGGCGGCGCCGCCAATCTGCTCCAGCTCCACCCGGACTTCCCGAACATGTGGGACGCGTGGGACGTGGACGCGTTCTACCGGAACACCGTCACGGCGCTGACCGACGCCGACGAGGTGACGCTCGCGGCGGCGTCCGACGAGGCGGCGACGGTGCGGGTGACGCGGCGCTTCGGCGCCTCCCGCGTGGTGCAGACGGTGACGCTCGCCCGGGGTGCGGGCCGGGTCGATCTGGCGGCGGAGGTCGACTGGCACGAGACGGAGAAGTTCCTCAAGGCCGCCTTCCCGCTGGACCTGCACACCGACCGGTACGCGGCGGAGACGCAGTTCGGGCATCTGTACCGGCCCACGCACACCAACACCAGCTGGGACGCGGCGAAGTTCGAGGCGTGCGCGCACCGCTTCGTCCATCTCGCGGAGCCCGGCTGGGGCGTGGCGCTGGTGAACGACGCGACGTACGGGCACGACGTGACCCGCACCGTGCGGGAGGCGCCCGACGAGGTGGGCACCACGACCACGGTGCGGCTCTCCCTGCTGCGCGCCCCGCGCTTCCCGGACCCGGAGACCGACCACGGCGTGCATCGCTTCGGGTACGCGCTGGTGCCCGGCGCGGCCATCGGCGACGCGGTGCGCGAGGGCCACCGCATCAACCTCCCGCAGCGGCGGGTGACGGGCGCGGGCCCGGTGGCGCCGCTGGTCACCGTCGCCGAGGAGGCGGTGGTGGTGACGGCGGTGAAGCTCGCGGACGACGGCAGCGGCGATGTGGTGGTCCGACTCCACGAGGCCCACGGCGCACGCGGCACCGCGACGCTCACCACGTCGTTCCTGCCGTCCGCCGTCGTCGCCACCGACCTGCTGGAGCGCCCCGTGCCCGACGGTCCGCGTCTCGTACGGGACGGCGCCGCGGTGCGGCTGGCGCTGCGGCCGTTCCAGCTGGTCACGCTGCGGCTGACGCGGGCGGCGGACGGGGAGTGAGCCCACGGGGGCGAGGGGGCGCGGCCGCCGGCGGCGCGCGAACGGGCCGGGCGGCGTCACCGTGGGCCCGCGCGGCCGCGTCACGGCCGGCCCCGGGGCGGCCTCACGGCGGATGCCCCTCCTCCGGAGCCGTGGAGGGCTCGTTCTCCTCGGGGTAGCCGTCATGGCCCGGGTCGAGGTCCAGCATGTCCATCAGGAGGGACAGCTCACCCTCGTCCCGGGCCCGGCCGGCCAGCGCGGACCGGGCGCGTCGGCGTTCCTCGTCGCGGGTGATGCGGCGGGGCGCGGGCTCGTCGGGCGTGCGGTGTTCTTCGGTCACCGGTGCATTCTGGGCCGGTGACCGGGCCGACCGCCCGCCGGACGGGCCGCCGCTGCGCCGCCCAGGCCGTATCCGTGGCCCGGCCGGGTGACGGCCCCGGGGGCGGGCGCCGTGGGTCGCGGGGATGCGGGTCGCCAGGGCGGGGGCGATGCTGGAGCCGACGGGGATCGTCGTGAGGGAGGATGACCCATGTCCATGCTCGACAAGCTCAAGTCCATGCTCAAGGGCCACGAAGAACAGACCGGCAAGGGCATCGACAAGGCCGGCGACTACGTCGACAAGCGGACCCAAGGCAAGCACAGCGGCCAGGTCGACAAGGGCCAGGACCGCCTGAAGGACGAGTTCGGCGGGGGCGACAGGCGCCAGCCGCCGCAGTCCTGACACCCGGGGCCGCGCCGTCCACCGCGGCCCGCCGCTCCCGTGGCCCCGAGCGGACGCGCCTTCGAGCACGGCCGGACGGGGCCACCGGCACGCCCGGGACGGGCCGCGCTCCCGTCGTCACACCTCGGTGATCTCCAGGCCCCGCAGCGGCTCGGTGTCCAGCACGGCGCCGCCCCCGCCCAGGGAGCGAGGGAGGTCGGCGGCGGTCACTCCGGCGAGGTACAGGGCCGCCTCCTCTCCCTCGGCGGCATGACCGCGCCTGCGGCGGCGGACCTCGATGGTCTCGACCGTCACCTCGCGCGGCCCCGCGGGCAGCGGCAGGAGCGCCCGCTGCCCGGCCCGTATCGCCCCGGAAACCACGTGGCAGAAGATCCTCAACGACCGGGAGCCGTGAGCCGGACACGCCACGGCGCCCGCCCCACGCGTGGGGCGGGCGCCGTGGTGAACCGGGCTCAGACCTCGACGCGGATCTTCTCCGCCTGCGGGCCCTTCTGGCCCTGGGTGACCTCGAACGTCACCTTCTGGCCTTCCTGCAGCTCACGGAAGCCGGTGGCGTCGATGTTCGAGTAGTGCGCGAAGACGTCGGCGCCGCCACCGTCCTGCGCGATGAAGCCGAAGCCCTTCTCCGAGTTGAACCACTTCACGGTTCCGCTGGCCATATCCGTCTCCTTCGTTCAAGGGGCTCGTATCGGCTCCCGCGCGGTGCGGCAGCCGGAGGTGATCGCCCTGGTCCGGAGAGGTATCGCACAGAAAGAACGCCCGTGAAGGCGACACGGGCGTCCGGCACTTCGGAACCACGACAGCTGATCGGGACGCTACACCGAGTGCTGCCCGGCAGTCATCACCGTCGTGGCAGTCGCGTCACGGGTCCCCTACGGGAACGCCCCCACGGTCCACCGAATCCCCGACCGGCCGTACGTCCGTACGGGGCCCGGCCGGGGTGGCGGGTCAGTCCTGGCGGCGGCGCCACACAACCACCGTGAAGCCGCTGACCAGCACCGCGCCCGCGGCGGTGAGCCACCAGACGCCCGGTCCCGGGCCGTCCGGCGTACCGGCGTCGCGGCCCACCGAGGCGGCGCGCAGCACGGCCGCCCGGTCGGTGGCGCGACGATGCGCGGCACGGTCGGCGCGGTCGTCGGCGGGTTCGTGGGAGGCCGGTCCGTCGGCATCCGGCTCCGGGGAGGGCGAGGGCTGCGGACCGACGCGGTCCGGCAGCATGGCGACCGGCTCGATGTCGGGTGCGGCCTCGAAGCCCCAGTCCAGGAGGGAACGGGCCTCCTCGTAGACCGCGTTGTTCTTGCCGGACTGCGGGTTCATGACGGTGACCAGGAGGGTCCGGCCGTCGTGGTGGGCGGCGGCGATGAGCGTGTTGCCCGCCTGCGAGGTGTAGCCGTTCTTGACGCCGATCAGGCCGGGGTACGGCTCCACACCGTGCGAGCCGACCAGCAGCCGGTTGGTGTTCTGGATGCCGAACGAGTCCGGGCCGCCCGCCTCGGGGAACTGTGCCTCCTCGGTGCTCGCGAAGCGGGCGAAGTCCCGGTTGGTGAGCCCGGTCTTGGCGAAGAGCGTGAGGTCGTACGCGGAGGAGTGCTGGCCGGGCGTGTCGTAGCCGTCCGCGGACTCGACGTCGGTGTCGCGGGCGCCGAGGCGGTCGGCCATCGCGCGCATGTCCTCCAAGGTCACCTCCCAGCCGCCGTTCATCGCGGCCAGGGTGCGCACCGCGTCGCTGCCGGAGCTGAGGAAGACGCCGCGCCACAGGTCGGCGACGGTGTAGCGGAGGTCTTCCTTGATGCCGACGAGGGAGCTGCCGGGGCTGATGCCCGACAGGTCGTCCTCGGAGACGGTGTGCACGGTCTCCTGACCGAATTTCGGCAGCACGGTGACGGCGAAGAGGGTCTTGAGGGTGCTGGCGGGCGGCAGTTCGCGGTGGGCGTCCTTGGCGGCCAGCACCCGGCCGTCGTCGGCGTCGGTGACCATCCAGGACAGGGCGGAGACATCGGGAGGTTCATCGACGTCGGGTGCGGTGCGCACCTGGACGCCGGGGTGGTCGAGGCGGGCGGCGGAGGTGGTGGACGGGGCGTCCCCGGTCACGTGGGGGCCGTCCCCCGGAGAGCCTGCGGCGGCGGCCGGGAGGGCGGAGACGGCGACGGTCGCGGCGCAAACGGCCGCTGCGGTACCGGCTTTGACGGAGGGCCAATTCGCTGACGACATGAGGCCACGCTAGGAACGGGCCCGGGCGGGTCGCCGTCTGGAGTGCTCCATACGGTTCATCGTCGGCGCCGGGGCGGTGGCGGGCGCCGGGCCGTGCGGGCGGCGCGGTCGGGTGACGGGCCGGTCGACGCGCGGGGAACGGGCCGGGTCGACGCGCGTCGACCCGGCCCCCATCAGGTCACCAGATCTCGTTGACCCACTCGGGGTGGTCGATGAACGGGTTCCTGTTGTGCTGGTACTTGTCGAAGATCACCTGATTGCGGTGCTGCTCGAAGGCGTCCGGCGGGTCGGCCTGGCTCCACGCCTTGAGGACGGAGAGGCGCCCGATGCTGGGTGCCGAACCGTTGTCGACCTTGTCGTTGGGCTCCAGGTCGGGGAAGCCGTCGTCACCGTCGTAGCGGACGGCCATGTAGAGGATCATCCGGGCGACGTCGCCCTTGACCGCGTCGCGGGGCTCGAAGGAGTCGTTGTCGGTGTAGTTGCCGGGCGCCTCACCGATCTCGGTGCCGCCGTTGTCGAAGTCCTTGTTGCCGCGGTCGCTGTTGACGGAGACGTCGGCGGGCCGCAGGTGGTGCAGGTCGGTGCCGGGGCCGGTGGCGGTACCGAAGTCGCCGTGGGACTTGGCCCAGACGTGCTCGCGGTTCCAGTCGTCCGGGTTGCCGCCGTGGGCGTCCTTGCTCTGGGAGCGGCCGGTGTAGAGGAGGATGACGTTGGACGTGTTGTTCGGGTCCTCGTCGGTGTCCTTGAGGGCGTCCCAGACCTGGCTGTAGGTGAGCTTGCCGGTCTGGGTGGTGCTGATGATGCGGTGCAGGCTGTCCTTCAGCTCCTGCCCGGTCTTGCCGATGGCGTCCTTGTAGTACGTGTCGTCGTAGGCGGCGTGCGCCGCCCCGGATATCGCCGGTCCGCCGGATATGTGGGCGGCGGCCGTCGGGTGGGGGGCGGCGGGGGTCGCCGTGGCGGTGGCCGGGAGCTGGGTGGCCAGTGCGACGGACGCGGCCACGGCGGCCACGGCGAGCGCGGTACGGCGGCGACCTCTGCGGGTCGCGCGGGTGATGTCCACGAAGGTGTCCTCTTCCCGAATGGTGGTACCGGGCCGCCGGTTGTGGGGGTGCGGCCGATACCGGCCGTTGGGTGTACGGCCGGTGGGCAGCCTTCCACCGCAACAATTCCCACCGTGTGAACACCAGGGGGGAGTTGTGTGCGCAGGCAGTGAAGGCCAGGCCATTCATGCCGGACGGCCCCGATTGTCGGACGGCCGCACCGCCGGTTCCACGCCACCGGGTGGCAGCCCACCGGACGGCGTGGCGTCCGGGCCGGGTGGCCACCCGACGACCGGTCAGGCGCGCCGCAGCCCCGGCAGCGGCAGACCGCGCAGTTCGCCGATGCGCAGCAGCCGGGCCAGGGCCCAGAAGGCCGCCGCCATGGTGAGGCCACCGGCCAGCAGGGTCAGGGCGGGCGCCCCGGTGCCGACGATGCCGGTGGCGGCGAGGTGGCCGAGGAGGGCCGCTGCCGCCGCGGCGGCGGCCAGCTTCCCGTAGGTCCGGCACAGCCGCCGCCCGTCGAGCCTGCCGTGCAGCCGGCGGCGCAGCCGGACGGCGGTGAGCAGCAGCCCGGCGGCGTAGGCGACGGCGTACGCGGCGGCCATGCCGGTCACCGCCCAGCGCGGCGGCAGCAGCAGATGGCAGGCGACGGCCAGGGCGATGGTGACGGCGGCGATCTGGGCGGCGGTCCAGAACGGCGTACGGGTGTCCTCGAAGGCGTAGAAGCCGCGGAGCAGCAGGTACTGCGCGGAGAAAGGGATCAGGCCGAGGCCCAGCGCCTGGAGCATGTGGCCTGCCGGGGCGGCGGAGGCGGCGTCGACCGCGCCGTGGGCGAAGAGGAGCTGGGCGGTCTGCGGGCCGAAGGCGAGGAAGAAGAATCCGGCCGGGACGATGACGACGCCACTGGCGCGCAGCGCGCGGGAGAGATCGCCGCGCAGATCGTCCAGGCGGTGTTCGGCCACCGCGCGGCTCATCCGGGGCAGCAGGGCGGTGACGAGCGAGACGGTGACGAGGGACTGCGGCAGCATCCAGATCGTCTGGGCGTAGGAGTACGCGGTGAACCCGACCCCGGCGGTGGGAAGTTGGCGGTCGGCGGCGCCCGCGAGGTGGGTGACGACGGTCATCGCGGCGAGATTGGCCAGCACCAGCAGCAGGGTCCAGCGGGCGGCGGTCAGGCTTGTGCGGAGTCCGGCGCCGCGCCAGTCGAAGCGCGGCCGGAAGCGGAACCCGGACGCCCGGACGAACGGGATGAGCGCCACGGCCTGGACGACGATGCCCGCGGTGGTGCCGATGCCGAGCAGCCGCACCTGGCCCGCGGTGATGTCGGCGACCTCGCGGGGGCCGGTCAGCAGGGCGATGTAGAGGCCGAACACCGCAATGAGGACGAGGTTGTTGAGGACGGGCGTCCACATCATCGCGCCGAACTTCTGCCGGGCGTTGAGGAGCTGCCCGAGGATGAAGTACAGACCGTGGAAGAAGATCTGCGGCAGCAGGAAGCGGGCGAAGACGACGGTGAGGCCGAAGGCCGCGTGATCCTTCGCGCCGTCGGATGCGTAGACCGCGACGATCTGCGGCGCGGCCCACACCGCGAGCACCGTACCGACCGCCAGGACGCTCAACACGAGCGTCACCAGGCGCTGTTCGTGGGCGTGACCGCCGTCGGGGTGCTCGGCTCGGGCCCGTACCAGCTGCGGGACGAGGACGGAGTTGAGGGCGCCGCCGATGAGGAGGGTGTAGACGCTCATCGGGACGACGCCCGCGGTGGTGTACGTGGTGGCGAGCAGGCCGGTGCCGAGGGCGGCGGCCTGGAGGGTCTGGCGGATCATTCCGGTGGCCCGGGAGACGGCGGTGCCCGCGGCCATCAGCGCCGAGGAACGCAGCGCCCCGCCGGGCTTCACCGCGGCGTGACGGCGGCGCGCGGCGGGCGGGCCGTGGGGCGGGGGCTCCGGGGCGGCGGGGTCGGCGGGTGGCTCACCGGGCCCGGCGGGTGGCGGGTCGGTCAGGGCTTCAGCCGGAGCGGGCCCGCCGCACGGCGGGTCGGCCGGGGCCGGACCTCCGGCGTGTACGGACCGTATCCGCAGCGGCAGGGTCTGGTCGGGTTTCTCCTCCGTCATGGGCGTCAACCTATGCGGGGGTGCCGTCGCGGCCGGGCGGATCGGGTCCGTGCGGGCGCAGCCGCCGTCCGTCCGGTCTGCGGGTCCGGGCCGGGCGGCCGACCATCGAGGTATGGCGGATTCCGCGGGCCCCGGGCCCTTTGGTGGTGCGCCGCCGGTGATCGCGCCGATGCTGGCGGTGCCGGGGCCGCTTCCCGAACCGGACAACGACTGGGCGTTCGAGGCCAAGTGGGACGGGGTGCGGTGCGTGCTGACCGTGACGGACGACGGGACCGTGCGGCCGGTGTCGCGGGCCGGGAACGCTCTGACGGCGACCTACCCGGAACTGCTGGTCCCGGCGGACGGCGCGCGCGGGCACACCCTCGTGCTCGACGGTGAGGTGGTGGCCCCGGACGCGGCGGGGCGGCCGGACTTCGGGCTGTTGCAGCACCGGATGGGGGTGACCGACGCGCGGCGGGCGGCCCACCTGGCGCGGGAGACGCCCGTGCGGCTGGTCCTCTTCGATGTGCTGTACCTCGACGGCCGGTCGCTGCTGGCGGAACCGTACCGGGAGCGGCGCCGGGTGCTGAGCGGTCTGGAGCTGTCCGCGCCGGCCTGGTCGGTTCCGGCCGCGCTGCCGGGGCACTCCGCCGAGGCGTGGGACGCGGTGGTGCGGGCCGGGCTGGAGGGTGTGGTCGCCAAGCGGCTGGATTCCCCGTACACGCCCGGTGCGCGGTCGGCGCATTGGCGGAAGACGAAGCGGGTGGAGACGTGGGACGTGGTCATCGGCGGCTGGACGCCGGGGCTCGGCGGGCTGCGGGGGCTGCCGGGGGCGGTGCTGGTCGGCACCGACGCGCCCGAGGGTCTGCGGTTCGCCGGGGCGGTCGGGTCGGGGCTGTCGTTGCGGGAGCGGCGGGAGCTGGCCGGGTATCTGGAGGTGCTGGCCCGCGCGGATCCCCCGTTCGCGGGACCGGTCGAGGTGGCGGGCGCCCGCTGGGTCGAGCCGCGACTGGTCGCCGAGGTCACGGCGTCGTCGTGGACGGACGCCGGGCGGCTGCGGCACCCGGTGTGGCAGCGGCTGCGCCCGGACCTGACGCGGCTGGGGTGAGGGCGCGCCGACCGGGCGTGGTCACGCGGTACGGGGCAGCGGATGCGCGTGGTGGGGGTTGAGCAGCGGGGCGAACAGATCGCCGTGGCGGGCGCGGCGGCCGGCGATCTCGCCGAAGAGGAAGGTGAGTTGGGCGGGGTCGGTGCAGGCGGCGACCTCGTCCCAGGTGACGGGCGTGGAGACGGTGGGGGTGGCGCGGGCCCGCAGGGTGTACGCGCAGGCGGTGGTCTTGGCCGCGGCGTTCTGCGAGAAGTCGAGGAAGACCTTGCCGGGGCGCAGGTCCTTGCGCATCTTGGCGGTGACGAGCCCGGGGAGCGCGGCGGCGGCTTCGGTGGCGAGGGTCCGGGCGTAGGCGGTGGCGTGCTCCGACGGGGCGGGTTCGATGGGGGCGAGCAGGTGCAGGCCCTTGGATCCGCTGGTCTTGACGCAGGCGTACAGGCCGTCGGCGGCCAGCCGGTCGCGCAGCCACAGGGCGACGGCGCAGCATTCGACGAGGGTGGCGGGGGCGCCCGGGTCGAGGTCGAGGACGAGGCGGTCGGCGGTGCCCGGGGTGTCGCGGGTCCACTGGGGTGCGTGCAGTTCGACGACGAGGTTGGCGGCCCACACCAGGGAGGCGAGGTCCTGGAGCACCACCTGTCGGCGCGATGTCGCGGCGCGGGACGGGACCTCGCAGGTCTTCACCCATGCGGGGGTACCGGGCGGCACGTTCTTGGTGAAGAAACGCTCGCCGCCGGGCCCGTCGGGGTAGCGCAGAAAGGAGACCGGCCGGTCGTGGAGGTGCGCGAGGAGGGCGCCCGCCGTGGTGGTGACGTAGTGCAGCACCTCGCCCTTGGTGGTGCCGGTCTCCGGATAGAGGACCTTGTCGAGGCGGGTCAGCGAGAGGCGCCGCCCCTCCACGACGGTTATCGGCGACATACGATGAGAATCCCACACAAGGGATGAATGATGCGATCTGTATGGAACGGCGCCATTTCGTTCGGCCTGGTCAGCATCCCCGTGAAGACCTACAGCGCGACGGACCGCAGCGCCTCGGTGCCCTTCGTCCGCATCCATGAGAAGGACGGCGGACGCGTCCAGTACCGCAAGGTCTGCGAGCTGGACGGCGAGGAGGTCCCCAACGAGGAGATCGGCCGGGGCTACCGGGCCACCGACGACACGATCGTGCCGGTCACCGATGAGGATCTGTCCCATCTGCCGCTGCCCACCACGAAGACGCTGACCATCCTGGCGTTTCTGGACGCCGGTGAGATCGACCCGCTCCAGATGGACCGGGCGTACTACCTGGGCCCCAACGGCCCCACCGCCACCAAGCCGTACACGCTGCTGCGGGAGGCGCTGGAGCACCACGGCAAGGTCGCCATCGGGAAGGTGGCGATGCACGGGCGGGAGACGCTGGCGATGCTGCGGGCGCACGACGGGGCGATCGTGATGCACGCCCTGCTGTGGCCGGACCAGATCCGCTCGACGGCCGGGGTGGCGCCGGACGACGTGGAGATCCGCGACAGCGAACTGACGCTCGCCGAGACGCTGATGGACTCCCTGGGAGACCTCGACCCGGACGAGCTGCACGACGACTACCGCGAGGCGGTGGAGAGCCTGGTCGCCGCGAAGCTGGAGGGCGGCGAACCGGCCGCACCGAAGACCGCGGGCACCTCGGGCGGCCAGGTCATCGACCTGATGGCCGCGCTGGAGAGCAGCGTACGGGCGGCACGGGAGGGCCGCGGCGAGGAGACGGAGGCGAGTGAGGGGGCCGGGGACGAGAAGGACGCGACCGTCACCCCGATCCGGGGCCGGAAGAGCACGAAGAGCGGCACGGGCACGAAGAAATCCGCGTCCTCGGGCGGCACCTCCGGCCGGAAGAGCGCCGCGGGCTCCTCGGGTACGTCCGGCCGGAAGCGGACGGCGGCGAAGACGTCGAGCAGCCGGACGAAGTCGGCTTCCGGTACCGGCAGTTCGGACTCGGGGGCGAAGAAGAGCACCGCGAAGAAGACCGCCACGAAGCGTACGGCGAAGGGGACCGCGTCGAAGAAGACCGCCGGGACCGCCACGTCGGGCGGCTCGAAACCGGCGGCCGGGGGAACGTCGAAGCGCACGTCGGCATGAGTGGCGGGGCGGGCGGGGCCGGGCAGCGGGCGCGGAACGGCCCTCGGCCTCGGACGGGGCTCCGGTGCCCCGTTGTCACCCCGGCGTTCTAGAGTCGGAACATGGCTTCAGACGAGGGGAACACCCGCATCGACAGCTGGATCTGGTCGGTCCGGCTCACCAAGACCCGGTCGCTGGCCGCGGCCGCCTGCCGGGCGGGCCATGTCCGGGTCAACGGCGAGCGGGTGAAGCCCGCCTACACCGTGCGCACCGGCGACGAGGTGCGGCTGCGGTACGCCGGGCGGGAGCGAATCGTGGTGGTCTCGCGGCTGGTGCACAAGCGGGTGGGCGCGCCCGTCGCCGTGGAGTGCTACGTCGACAACACCCCGCCCGAGCCGCCGCGCGCCCAGGCACCGGTCGCCGCGGTCCGCGACCGGGGCACGGGCCGCCCGACCAAGCGTGACCGCCGCGAGATCGAGCAGCTGCGCGGCCGCTGAGCGAGGGCCGGACGCGCCCGGCGGGTCACGGGCCGTCGAGCGCGTCCACGTACACCCAGGCACCGTCCTCGCGGACGAAGCGGCTGTTCTCGTGCTGGCTGTCGGCCTGGCCGCGCCAGGTGGAGTGTGCACGGAACTCCACGGTGCCCTCGGCGTGGAAGGCGCTGCCGCCGGTGGTACCGAGGATGTCCAGGCCGGTCCACCGCCGCTCGGCGTCGAGGTCGAGCGTGGCGGGGCGGGTCGAGGAGTGCCAGGTGCGCAGCAGGTACGCGGTGTCCCCGGCGGCGAAGGCGGCGTAGCGCGAGCGCATCAGCCGCTCGGCGGTCGGGGCGGCGGCGTCGCCCCGGTGGAACGGCGCGCAGCAGTCGCCGTAGACCGCGTCCCGGCCACAGGGGCACGGGTCCGCGGAGGCGAGGACGGGGCGGGCGGCGGGGCGACGGGGCGCGCTCTTCGGCTTCTTCGACACGCTTCGATTGTGCAGGTCCGGCGCCTGGGCCCGGCGGCGGGGCCGTGCCGCGCCCGGTCCGCCCGGACCGAGGGCGGGCCGACGCCCGCGGAACCGGGCCCGATCACCAGGCCGATTCCCCGTGCGCCCATATGGACGGATTCCACGACAAATCACCCTTTTGCGGCTTTTGCTGGCTTGGTACGTCCTGTGAGGTTGGAAGAACTCATGGTGACCGTCCCCACCTCCCAGGAGAGAACCCTCATGATTCTGTCCATTTCCGGCGTGATCCTGCTCGGCGTCATCGTCTTCCTGTTCTTCCGCAAGGACGGCCTCAAGGCTTCGCACGCCCTGGTGTGCGCGCTCTTCGGCTTCTACCTGGCGGGCTCCGCCATCGCCCCGAGCATCAAGGCGGGCGGCGCGAGCCTCGCCAGCCTTCTGGGAGGGATCCGGATCTAGAGGGGGTCCGGCCAGGACCCGGCGGACGGCGCTCCCCAAGGGCGTGTCCGCCCGCCGGACACGACCCGGTGTCCGTAAGGTCGCGTCCGGCCGATGCCCCGCGGGCCGCCCGGCACCGCCCCTCCCCCGCCACGGCGCGCGTCCCGCCCCGCCGTTCTCCGGCCCGGCTCCCCCGCCGGGCCGCCCACCGCCGCGTACGACACCCAGGAGACCGATGTGGCCCGGCGACCTCTGCCCCGCATCCTGACCGACCGCGCACCGCTCACCCGTGGCCGTGAGCTGGCGCGCACCGCAGCCGACGGCGCCGGCGACATCTTCCATCCGCTGATCACCCTCAGCCGCGGGCTGCGCCGCCTCGCCGTCTCCGGCGGGCAGCGCTGGCGCGCCACGCCCCAGGACCGGCGGGCCCCGATGTGCTTCCTCATCGGCGCCTGCGTCCTGGTCGTGGCGCTGGCGCCGTACGGCCCGCTGCTCGGGCTGCTCGCGGTGATGGGCGCGGCCGCCTGGGCCGGACGGGACCACGTGCCCGCGCCCACCGGCCCGGACGAGGCGGAGGCGACCCGGCTCCGTGTGCTGTACGAGGCGCTCGTCCCGTACTTCGCCGGGGACGGCGACCCCGAGCCGCTGTACACGTACGGCGGTGACTGGACGGCGGCGTTCGACGCGTACGAATTCGACGACGACGGCCGGATCGTGCGGCTGCGGCTGCTCTACCCGGCGTACTTCACCGACGGGGAGGCCGCGGCCCGGGCCCGTATCGAGCAGGTGCTGCACGCGAAGTCGGGGCGCGGCCGGGAGTACCGCTTCGACTGGGACGAGGAGGCGAACACGCTGACGCTGACCGTCCTGGAGGCGCTGCCCACCGACATCGCGGCGCAGCGGTTCGTGACCGCGCCGGGTGAGACGGTGCTCGGCTTCACCGATCCGGAGTCGGTCCAGCGGACGCTGCCGGTCACCGACGGCGAGACGGCGCGGGACGAGCCGCCGGTGGTCTGGCGCACCGGACCGCGCTCGACCGCACCGCATCTGCTGATCCTGGGGCAACCGGGTTCCGGCACCACGACGTTGCTGCGGTCGCTGGCGCTCCAGGCGTTGCAGCACGGCGATGTGCTGATCATCGACGGGGGCGGCACCGGCGAGTTCGGGGCGCTGGCCGGGCGCGGCGGGGTGCTCGGCGTGGAGAGCGGGCCGTCGGGCGCGCTGGCGACACTGGCATGGGCGGCGCAGGAGACCGAGCGGCGGCTCCTCACCGCGAACCGGGCGCGGCAGGCGGGCGAACCGGCGCCCGACGACATCCGCCGCCCGCTGTGGATCCTCGCCGACCGGCCCACCGCGCTGGCACATCTGGCGGCCGCCGAGGGCCGCGACGATCCGCAGCGGCTCCTCCAGGTGCCGCTGCGGCACGGGCGCGCGGCGCAGGTCACGGTGGTGGTGGCCGAGCAGTTCGACAGCTCCGACCTGCTGAGCGAGCCGGTACGGGCGCACACCCGGGCCCGGGTGGTGCTCGGGCCCGCGACGCCGGACGAGGTCCGCGCGGTGCTCGGCGCCGCACCGCACACCACACCGACGCCGGTGGTGCCGCCCGGCCGCGGCTACGCCCGGCTGGGGGCGGGCCCGGTGCTGCGCCTCCAGGTACCGGCGACGCCGGACCCGTACGACGAGGCAACGGGCGAGGCACACCGGCGGGCGGTGCTGGCGCTGCTGCCGGAGCGCACCGTGCCCGCCGGGGAGCAGCCGGCCGGTCGGCCGGTACGGATGACGAAGACATTCACCGAACCCGCGACCGGCGAGGAGGCGCCCGGGCGCGCCGCCGTCGATGAGCCAACGCAGGAGGCCGGACCGCCGTCGGCGAGCGCGACCGGCCCCACGGGCGGCGCGATCACGGTCCACGGCACGGTGCGGGCAGCGGGCGCGGAGGGCTGACGGGCGCGCCCGCGTACGTACCGGGAGCCTTGGTGCGGAGAGACCGGTGTGGACGGGCGGCCACGCCCACGGGGTGCCTTTTCGATCTTCGTGCGTCACGGCGCCGCGAAGATCGGGACGACACCCCCAAGGGTTGTCCCGTGCGAGGTGTGGGGGTACGTCGTACCGCCGCCACCTGAGGGGTTTGCCACTTGGGACGTTTTCAAGCGTGCGCACTCACCTGAGCAGCGGGATTCTTGGTTCGCCTGCAGTGATCCCTCAGGTGTGGGCCCGCGACTACTTCCAGCGCGTCCCCGAAGGGAAGGCCACCAAGAACCGGGGGCATCTTGATGTGCGGGTCGGCACCGGACTCGTGGGGAAAGAGCACCTCGCCGCACTTGAGGCCGAATGCGCACGGCTGGTCCCGCTCGGCGCGGTACACGTGCAAACGCTGAATGACGGCAATGGGGTTCGTACCTTCGCTCCGCACCGCAGTGACCAGCTTGCCGAACTGCCGCGGGCTCAGCCCGGAACGGGGCTGTCCAGGATGGCTCCGACGCCGTGATCAGACCAGGCACGGCAAGATCATGCCACCAAGAACAACCGTTACGGGACAACCCTTAGGTCCGCCCGAACGCAACCTGCTCTGGTTGGTCACCGACTGCCGATGCGGACGCTGCTGACCGACCGGGAGGGCCAGGCGCGGGACCAGGTCGTCCAGTTCCGCACCGGCGCCGGCGAACGCTCCGGCGCCCCCGCATCGACCGGCCACCGGGAACTCTCCACCCACAGCGTGGAGTCCAGCGCCTGGCGGCAGGCTCACCGCCCAGCAGACTTCGGCAGCTTCCCCCGTCGGGGAGCTGACCTTCGGCTACGTGAAACGGCGACCCTGGACGCCCCGGGGGAGGCAAACCCTTCGCCTGTATGCAGACCGACGAACAGACCCAACGCAGCCTGCCGCTGTTGCAGGAGGACTGAGGCCGCCGTCTCAAGGGGAACGGGGCGGAGCACCTCAACAGCCGGAGCGCTCCGCTCAGCAGCCGCCCGAGCCAGCGCTGGAAGCGGCCGACGCCGCGATGGCGACATCGGTGCTGCGCCCTACCGCCCGGTCCCCGGCGCGTTTGGCCCCCTCCAGGCCGACACCCCGCGCGCCCGCCGCCATAGTGGCCTCCATACGGCGCTGCTCCAACAACTCGGCGCGCTGCCGCTTCAGTTTGCTCAGGAATGACATCATGGCCCTCGTGTTTTCCTGTGTGACGACACCCAAAGGCGCTGGCGAATCCACTGTACGGCGGACGTACGACAAGACCCCGCGCCACGACGGCGTACCGCTCCAACTACCGCTGCCATAACGGACACCCGGTCCTCGCCCTGGCACACACCGCCCGTGCGGCAGCAAGGGTGTTGGTGGAGGTGGGCGGGCGGGGGCGAGTGGCCACTGGTCCCGACAGCGGTCACGGTTGAGGGTGCCTTCCGCGATGCCGGCACCGCTCGTCCCAGTGGGGCCGACTGCGTTGGTCGCTTCGCTTGTTGAGACGTAGGGAGGGCCGGGCCCTCGTCGTCCGGATCGTCGTCGCAGAGCACGGGTAGGCGACCGGGCCTGCTGTCGGCGATGCAGAAGTCGTTGCCGAGGGCGGTGGTGGCGCACTTGAGCATGAGGCGGAGGAGGAGCAGGTCGACGTCTCCGTTGCGGAGGGCTGTTTCTGCGGCGGTACAGGCGACGGGGGTTGACGCGATGGGCAATACGTACAGGTGACTTCGGCAGCAGCGGGAACTGGCCGGCCTGGCGCAGCAGCAGTTGACGGATGCGGCGATCACGACCCGATCGCGCATTGCCCATATCGAGGCGGCCGGAGGGTCCCCTCCAAGGGGAACGTGTGGGCCTGGCGTCCTCCGGACGGAGAGGTACGCAGGCGCGACGCCACGACCGATTCCCCCTCGGAGTGAGTGATGGGAACGCCGCCGTCGGCTACGCCTGTCCACTCAACGACGTCTCCTCGTATCCAGAAGGAGATCGAGTACGAGGCCGAGGACCACAGCGGCGTCAGCCTCTCCGCCGAGGCCCGCGCCATCCTCGACGGCTACGTCCCACAAACGGGAGAACCGGCGTGTCGGCATCCTCGCCTGGCACCGGGAACCCCTCGCCACCGGCTCGGCACCCCTGACCGGCCCCCGGACCCGACGGGCCTGGACACCTTCTCGGCGCGGCTGACGTGGATGGCGGGGAGCGCGGGCGTGGCGTAGGGACGGGGAAGCCGTCGCCGCGCGTCGACCGTCAGCAACCGCCCTCACACCCACAGCGACATGCACGTTTTGTCTAAATTCCACGCAATGCACTTGTTGGGGTCGAGGGTCCGACGTAGTGTCGAAAGTGTCGCGGTGGAGACGTTCGTCGGAACGAACCGCAGAGAACGCCCTGACGGGCGTGCCGAATCGCCACCAGAGTACGGTCCGGGAAAGCCGCGGCGGCATCCGATCACTGGAGGCAGAGATGACCTTCAAGGTGTTCTTCCCCCGCATCCGCAACGACCGCGGCGGACACGGTGGAGACGGTGACGGCGGTTACGGTCACGGCGGCCGGGGCGATGACTTCGGCGGACGCAACGGACGCGACGGAGGCGGCGGACACGACGGGGGCGGCTACGGCGGATGGGGAGGCGGCCACGGCGGCTTCCGTAGGTGACCATCTGGTCCGTTGTAGCGGATTTCCCGATATCCGTTGACGACCATGTGACATGTGCTTCGGATCCACGGACCTGAGGCACGGGCAGAGGCGGGCTCGCGCACACCGCGCGGGTCGGCCTCGTGAACTGCCGTCAACCGGTTCCCACGGTCCTGTACGCAGCAATCATGCATCTGCGCAACGACCGCCGCGGCCGCGGCCGGAGGAAAGCTGACGACCGTGCGGCGAAAATTCACAACGGCCGGAAACACCGTCAACGGCCAGGAGCGCCGAATGGCCCACGACCGCCTGCCCGAAGCGGACCCGCTCGCCTCCACCGCCGCACCCCTCACCTCGACCCCGGAGGCGCCTCGCCCCTCCTCGCCGCGCACCCAACTCCCCAGCGAAGCGCCCATTCTGACGCGTCACGTCGGCCCCGTAGAGGCGTTCCACCGCTTCTGGCCGCTGACCCGGGGCGACCGCCGCTGGCTGCTGACGGTGATCGGGTGCGCCATCGTCGCCGCCCTCGCCGAGACCGCCGCGATCCTGCTCTTCGCCCAACTCACCGACCACGCCCTGGCAAAGGGCTCGGTCAGCGCCTTCTGGAACCCCGCCGGCAAATGGCTTGCGGTGGCGGTCATCGGCGCTATCGTCGGCTATCTCGGCAACTCCCTCGCCGCCTGGACCGCGGAACGCTTCCTGCTGCGCCTGCGTGCCCGTGTGTTCTCCCATCTCCAGAAGCTTCCGCCGCACTTCTTCCAACGCAATCGCCGCGGCGACCTGGTGGAACGGCTGACCGGCGACGTCGACGCCATCGAACGGCTCGTCGTCAGCGGTGTGGTGGGCGCCTCCGCGGCCCTCTTCTCCACCCTCTTCTACGCCGCCGCCGCCCTCTGGCTGCGCTGGGAACTGGCCCTCGCCACCTTCGTCGCCGCCCCCCTCTTCTACTTCGCCACCCGCCGCTTCACCGGGCGAATCCGCCAGGTCACCCGCCGCCAGCGAGCAGCCGACGGCGCCCTCACCTCCGTCGTCGAGGAAACGCTGGTCAATGTCGTCCTCACGCAGGCGTACAACCGCCAGCACGACGAGGAGGAACGCCTGGTCAGGGAAGCCCGCCGCTGGCTCCGCGCCTCCGTCGCCAGCGCCCGCCTCAGCGCCCTCTACGACCAGTTCATCGAGATCCTGGAAACCCTCTGCGTGCTGGCCATCATCGGCCTGGGCGCCTGGGAGATCTCGGCGGGCCGGCTGACCCTCGGGCAGCTCCTCGCCTTCGCCGCTTTCATCGGCTACCTCTACCCGCCGATCCGCTCCCTCGGCCACCTCGGTCTCACCGCCACCGCCGCCACCGCCGCCGCCGACCGGCTGCTGGAAATCCTCGACGCCCACCCGGCCGTCGCCGACCCACCCCCGGCCCGCGCAATCCCCCTCCCGCACCGCGCCCGCGGCGAACTCCGCGTCGACGACGTCACGTTCCGCTATCCCAACTCCCCCCACCACAACGCCCTCAGCTCCCTCGCCTTCACCGCACACCCCGGCGAGTTCGTGGTCGTCACCGGCCCCAGCGGCGCCGGCAAGTCCACCCTCGCCGCCCTCCTCCTACGCTTCTACGACCCGGACACCGGCACCATCCGCCTCGACGAGATCCCGATCGACCGTCTCCCCCTCACCGACCTCCGCCGCAGCATCACCCTGCTCCCCCAGGAGACCCTCGTCCTCCACGACACCATCGAGCACAACATCGCCTGCGGCCGCGAATACCCCACCCCCACCCGCGACGAGGTCACCCGGGCCGCCCGGGCCGCCGACGCGCACGGCTTCGTCACCGCCCTCCCGGACGGCTACGACACGGTCATCGCCCCGTCCACCGCCGCCCTCTCCGGCGGCCAACTCCAGCGCGTCGCCATCGCCCGCGCCATGCTCCGCGATGCCCCTGTCCTCATCCTCGACGAGCCCACCACCGGCCTCGACACCCTCGCCGCCCAACGCATCCTGGCCCCCTTGCACCACCTCGCCGCCGGCCGCACCACCCTCGTCATCACCCACGACCTCGACCTGGCCACCACCGCCGACCACATCCTCGTCCTCAACGACGGCCACCTCACCGAATCCGGCACCCACCCCCAGCTCCTGGCCCGTGGCGGACTGTACGCGGAGCTGTTCGAAGGGCGGGCGTGAGCGAGAGCGGCCAGTGGCGAGGGAGGACGCCGAGGCACTCGCCACTGTGCGCTCCCGGCAACCAGTGTGATCGGCGGTGGGGCGGCCATCGACGTTTCGGCCCGTGGGCGGGTGGTGCGGTGCGCGACTGCGCGTCAGCCCCAGAATTCCCGCAGCGCGGGGTTGACGGCCGCGGGCTGGATGAGGGCGGGGTCGGGGCGGCGGGCGGCAGCGATGAGCGCGGCGACGGCCGCCGGGCCCGCTGGGGCCTGCGAGGCAGTCGGGACCCGGCCCCCTCCGCCCCCGTCACAGTCATCCCACACGGTCACGTGCACGGCTGTCACAGGGCGCCCTCCCGAGACCTCGGAGCACCAATCCCCAAGGCTAAAGGGGGCTCGGACAGGCCGTGGGAGGCAGGACCTAATGACCTGAGTCGGAGGTTCGTCGTTGGTTGTGTGTGAGTCGTCCTGGACCGAAGATTCCGCCGTTGTCGGTCACTGATGCCCAGCGGGCTGTGCTTGAGGGTTGGGTGCGTCGGCGTTCGACGGCTCAGGCGTTGGCCCTGAGGTCGCGGATTGTCCTGGCATGCGCAGAAGGCCATTCGATCGCGGAGGTGTCGCGCCGTCTTGGGGTCGCTCCTGAGACGGTTCGCACCTGGCGACGGCGGTTCCTCGACCGCGGCCTGGAGGGCCTGTCCGACGAGCCGCGTCCCGGTGTCCCGCGGAAGATCAAGCGCTTCCACCTGCACTTCACACCAACCAGCGCATCCTGGCTGAACCTGGTCGAGCGGTGGTTCGCCGAGCTGACGCAGAAGAAGCTCAAACGCGGCGTCCACCGCTCCGTCCAGGCCCTCGAACGCGACATCCGCGCATGGCTCGCCAACTGGAACGAGCACCCCAGGCCCTTCACCTGGACGAAAACAGCCGACGAAATCCTCAACAACGTCGCCGCCTACTGCCACCGAATCTCTGACTCAGGACACTGGGGGGCGTCTTCCCGATCTTCGTGGATCAGGGCGACAACGCCGCGAGGTGCGGTGCCAGGCGCCACGACCCCACGAAGATCGGGAAGACGCCCCCAGGCCCGGCCCCCGCCGGGCTCAGGCGACCAGTGTCCGCACCGTCTCCACCCCGGCGGTGTGGCCGCCGGCGACCAGCCGTGCCGCGTTCGCCAACCGGTCGGCCGCCTCCTCCGCGACCGCGCCGCCGACCGTGAACGGCAGTCGTACGTACCCCTCGAAGGCGCCGTCGACGCCGAACCGCGGCCCGGACGGCACCCGGACGCCCAGTCGCTCCCCCGCCTCGGCGATCCGGGAGCCGGACAGGCCGCCGGTGCGGACCCAGAGGGTGAGGCCGCCGTGCGGGACGGTGAACTCCCAGTCGGGCAGCGCGCGACGGAGCGCGCCGACGATCGCGTCGCGGTTGCGGCGGGCCTCGTCGCGGCGGATGGCGACCGCCTCCTCCCAGCCGCCGGACTCCAGCAGCGAGGCGATGGCGAGCTGTTCGAGGACGGGTGAACCCAGGTCGGAGTAGGCGCGGGCGGCGACCAGACTGCGGATCAGATCGGGCGCGGCGCGCACCCAGCCGATCCGCATCCCGGCCCAGAACGCCTTGCTGGCCGAGCCGACGGTGATGACGGAGCTGCCCGCCGGGTCGAACGCGCAGACCGGGCGCGGCGGTTCGGGATCGTCGTCCAGCCGCAGTTCGGTCATGGTCTCGTCGACGACGAGGAGCGTTCCGGCCGCGCGCGCCGCGTCGACCATGCGGCGGCGCTGGTCCTCGGTGGCGAGGGTGCCGGTGGGGTTGTGGAAGTCGGCGACGACGTACGCCATGCGGGGCGCGGCGTCCCGCATCACCTGGCGCCAGGCGGGGATGTCCCAGCCGCCCAGCCGCTCGGTGAGCGCCACCGGCACCAGCCGGGCACCCGCGTCCCGCATCAGCTGGAGGATGTTGGCGTACGACGGGGAGTCGACGGCGACGCGTTCGCCGGGGCCCGTGCAGAGCTTGCAGATGGCGGCGACGGCGCCCATAGCACCCGTCGTGACCATGATCTGCTCGGGCATGGTGGGGATGCCGCGGGCGGTGTAGCGGTCGGCGAGGGCCTGGCGCAGGACGGGCAGGCCCGCGGGGTAGTCGCCGTGGGTGTGGGCGTAGAGCGGCAGGTCGGCCATGGCGCCCTGGACGGCGCGGGTCAGCCACGGCTCGGGCGCCGGAAGCGCCGCGCACCCCAGGTCGATCACGCTGCCGCCGGCCTCCGGCGGCAGCGGCTCCAGCCCGCGGGTGGGCAGCGGGTTCCCGGCCGGTACGGCGGTCCAGCTGCCGGAGCCGCGGCGGGACTCCAGGAAGCCTTCGGCACGCAGCGCCTCGTAGGCGGCGGCGACGGTGGTGCGGCTGACGCCGAGGGCGCCGGCCAGTTCGCGTTCGGCGGGCAGCCGGGCGGCGACCGGGATGCGCCCTTCGAGGACGAGCAGGCGCACGCCGTCGGCGAGGCTGCGGTAGGCGGGCAACCGCCGCCCGGTGGCGGTCAGTTCGGCGTCCCTGGGGTCCTGCGACCGGAGCAGCCGGGCGAGCTGGTGAGCGCCCACCGCCGAAGTCCACTGCGCCATGATTGCAGTCCACCTTTCCTGGATTGGCTCTCGATCACCTGCACCGACCTGCCACATGGTGGCATGCGTCGGTCCAATCCTGCCAGGAGGGGGAAGTTCCTTGTCCATCGACGAGGCGCACAAGAAGCCGGGTACTTTTCTGCCGCGTCGGCTCGTGCAGCTCTACACGGGTCTGGTGCTCTACGGCGTGAGCATGGGGCTCCAGCTGCGCGCCGGGCTCGGCCTGGAGCCGTGGAGCGTGCTCAACCAAGGTATTTCCCTGCACACCGGACTGTCGATGGGGACGGTCACCATCGTCACCGGCGCGCTGATCCTGCTGCTGTGGATCCCGCTGCGGCAGCGCCCGGGTCTTGGCACGGTCTCCAACGTCATCGTGCTGGGCCTGGTCATGGACGCGACGCTGTCGCTCGTCCCCGACCCGCGCGCCCTGGCCATCCGTATCCCGCTGCTGCTCTTCGCGGTGCTGCTCAACGGCGCGGCGACCGGGCTGTACATCTCGGCGCGCTTCGGTCCGGGGCCGCGCGACGGTCTGATGACCGGGCTGCACCGGCGCACGGGACAGCCGCTGCGCCTGGTGCGGACATGTATCGAGGTGACCGTGCTGGCCGTGGGTTTCCTGCTCGGCGGTTCACTCGGCGCGGGCACCGTGCTGTACGCGCTGGCGATCGGCCCGCTGGCGCAGTTCTTCCTGCGCCGGTTCGCGGTCAAG
Source organism: Streptomyces sp. NBC_01525 (assembly GCF_045040405.1). NCBI lineage: Bacteria > Bacillati > Actinomycetota > Actinomycetes > Kitasatosporales > Streptomycetaceae > Streptomyces > Streptomyces sp. NBC_01525. The sequence continues at coordinate 6,893,015 of NZ_CP109397.1, read as the reverse complement.
GGGCTGTCGCCGGAGCCGTCACGGGTGGTGGCCGGAGCCGATGCCCCGGCCGCACCGGCGATAATTTCCGAGTGACCCCTGCGATACGCCCCCGCCACCCGTACCTCGACCACCCCGCGCCGCTGCCGTTCGCGCACCGCGGCGGGGCGGCGGACGGTCTGGAGAACACCGCCGCGGCGTTCCGGCGCGCGGTGGCGGGCGGCTACCGCTACCTGGAGACCGACGTCCACGCCACGTCGGACGGCAAGCTGGTGGCCTTCCACGACGCGAGGCTGGAGCGGGTCACCGACGGGCGGGGCGCGATCGGGGAGCTGCCGTGGCGGGCGGTGCGTACCGCCCGGGTCGCCGGGCGTGAGCCGCTGCCGCTCTTCGAGGACCTGCTGGCGGAGTTCCCCGAGGCGCGCTGGAACGTCGATCTGAAGGCGGAGGCGGCGCTGGAGCCGCTGGTGGAGCTGGTGCGGCGGGCGGACGCCTGGGACCGGGTGTGCGTCGGGTCGTTCTCCGAGGCGCGGGTGGCGCGGGCGCGGCGGCGGGCCGGGGCGCGGCTGGCGACGTCGCTGGGTACCCGGGGCGTGGCCGGGCTGCGGCTGCGCTCGCTCGGCCCGGCGCCGTTGCCGCTGGACCGGCTGCTGGGCGCGGCGGTGCGGCGCAGCGCGGTGTGCGTGCAGGTGCCGGAGCGGCAGGCGGGGATCCCGGTGGCGGACCGGAGGTTCCTCCGCGCGGCGCATGGCCTGGGGCTCCAGGTGCATGTGTGGACGGTGAACGATCCCGGCCGGATGGCGGCTCTGTTGGATCTTGGGGTGGATGGCATCATGACCGATCACATCGACACACTGCGTGCGGTGCTGACCGGACGGAACGCCTGGATCTGACCCCCGGGCGCCCGGTCGCGCCGCCGGGGGAGAGACGGGGGTGGGCGGTGCACGCACCGACCGTGGACGATCAAGGAGCGCGGCTCGCCGCGCTCCGCCGCGAGCAGCGCGGCTGGTACTGGTACGACTGGGCCAACAGCGTCTACTCCACGACCGTGCTGACGGTCTTCCTGGGCCCGTATCTGACGTCGATCGCGCAGGCGGCCGCCGGTCCGGACGGTTTTGTCCATCCGCTCGGGATACCGGTGCGCCCCGGCTCGTTCTTCGCGTACACCGTCTCGGTTTCGTTGCTGCTGTCGGTGCTGGCGATGCCGCTCGCCGGGGCGCTGGCCGACCGTACGGGGCGGAAGAAGCCGCTGCTCGGCCTCTGCTCCGTGACGGGGTCGGTGGCGACGGCCGGGATGTTCTGGCTGGAGGGCACGCGGTATCTGCTGGGCGGGGCGCTGCTGATCGTCGCGAACGTCGCGTTCGTGGTGTCGATGATGCTCTACAACTCCTATCTGCCGCAGATCGCCGGGCCCGAGGAGCGGGACGCGGTCTCCACGCGCGGCTGGGCGTTCGGCTACGCGGCGGCCGGTCTGGCGCTCATCGCCCATCTCGTGCTGTACGGCGCGCACGCCTCCTTCGGCCTCACCGAGGGCACCGCGATCCGCATCTGCCTGGCGTCGTCCGGGCTGTGGTGGGGGCTGTTCTCGGTCATTCCGCTGCGGCGGCTGCGGGACCGCTGGACGGACCGTGCGGCGGACCGCCCCGGGGCGGGCGGGCCCGCGGTGCTCGGCCAGGGCCTCGCCCAGCTGCGCGCGACGCTGCGCGACATGCGCGCCCACCCGCTGACCCTCGCCTTCCTGCTGGCCTATCTCGTCTACAACGACGGCGTGCAGACGGTCATCACCCAGGCGTCCGTCTACGGCTCACAGGAGCTGGGGCTCGACCAGACGACGCTGATCGTCTCGGTGCTGCTGGTGCAGGTGCTGGCGGCGGCCGGGGCGCTGGTGATGGGGCGGCTGGCCCGGCGGCACGGCGCGCAGCGCACGGTCCTCGGTTCGCTGGTGGCATGGACGGCGACGATCGCGGCGGGGTGCGCGCTGCCGCCCGGGGAACCGGCGTGGTTCTACGCACTGGCCGCGGCCATCGGCCTGGTTCTGGGCGGCAGTCAGGCGCTTTCGCGGTCGCTCTTCTCGCATGTGGTGCCGCGCGGCAAGGAGGCGGAGTACTTCTCCGCGTACGAGATCAGCGACCGGGGCGTGAGCTGGCTGGGGCCGCTGGCGTTCGGGGTGGCCTACCAGCTGTCGGGGAGCTACCGGCTGGCCATCGCGTCGCTGGGGGTGTTCTTCGTGGTGGGGTTCGTGCTGCTGGCGCGGGTGCCGATGCGGCGGGCCGTCGCGGCGGCCGGGAACCCCGTACCGGACCGGATTTAGTGTCGGCGGAGGTGGCGCGGTAGTATACGCCTTTGGCTCACCAGGCGGACCGTTACTGCGCGTTCAAGAAAAGTGGGCGCTGGGTGACATCTCCTGTCAGATGTGACAAAACGGGCGCTGGTGGGTACAACAAGGGGCGGCACGAAGGTAGGCAGCGGCGCACAGCGCCTCCGTCAAGGGCGGTGGTGGGCGACGGGTGAAGGTGAGCAGCGGCGTACGGCGCCTCCGTCAGGAACGGTGGTCGGTGACGGGCGGGCGCATCCATCCCGAATTCGGGAATCTTCACCGCCGACCGGACGTTGACCTGATGACGACGACAGCGACACCTGTCCTGTGGGCGACAAGCCCGGGAGGCACGATTCATGAGTGAGCGAGCTCTCCGCGGCACGCGACTTGTGGTGACCAGCTACGAGACCGACCGCGGCATCGACCTGGCCCCGCGCCAGGCGGTGGAGTACGCATGCCAGAACGGACATCGATTCGAGATGCCGTTCTCGGTTGAGGCCGAGATTCCGCCGGAGTGGGAGTGCAAGGTATGTGGTGCACCCTCGCTTCTGGTGGATGGCGACGGCCCGGAGGAAAAGAAGGGTAAGCCCGCGCGTACGCACTGGGACATGCTCATGGAGCGGCGCACCCGCGAGGAGCTGGAGGAGGTGCTGGCCGAACGGCTGGCCGTCCTGCGCTCCGGCACCATGAACATCGCCGTGCATCCGCGCGACAGCAACCGCAAGTCCGCCTGACGACCGGACTTCCCGACGCAGTACCGCACCACAGCAGCACGCAAGGGCCGGTGCCACCACTCGGTGGCGCCGGCCCTTGCGCATGTCCGGGGCGGCGCGGCGCCGTCCGGGCGGGCGCGGGGCTCCTCTCCCCCACGGGCCCGGCCCTTCAGCGGTGCCGTCCGGGCGGCCCGGCTCCGGCTTCCGCCCGCGGCCTCCCGCCCCTCAGCGGGTCAGCGGCGGGTCCTGGCGGGGCGGGCGCGGCTCGTCGTCGCGGATGACCTCGCCCTGGACGACCTTGCCGTCGGGCCGGTGCATCCGTGCCTGTTGGAAGGCGTCGCCGAGGGAGCCGGGTGCCGGGCGTGCGCCGCGGGTCAGCAGCTTCTCGGCGCGGTGGCGGATCAGCTTCCCGGTCGGCGGGAAGAGGCAGAGCAGTCCCAGCAGGTCGGAGACCATGCCGGGGAGGATCAGCAGCAGACCGCCGAGCATCGGCAGGGTGTTGCCGCCGTCCTTGGCGGGCTCGGGTGCCGTACCGGACTGCACCGAATCGGCCAGCCGGCGCCAGGCCCGGCGGCCCGCCCGCCTGATCACGTAACTGCCCGCGACGACCCCGGCGATCAGCAGCAGGAAGACCGTCCAGCCGCCCGCCGCCTCGGCCACCAGCCGTAGCAGCCACACCTCCAGGGCCAACCAGGCGATCACCGCGAGCGGCAGGACGCGGCGGGCGGCGGAGCGCCGGGGCGGGCGGGACGGTGGCGTGGGCGTGGCTCCGAACGTCATGCCTCAAGTGTGCCTGGCCACCCACGTGGACCGCCCCGGAGGGTCGCCGGGACGATCACCTCGGAGCGGCCGGACGTCACTTCCCGCGGATCTTGTCCAGGCGGGAGCCGACGCCCCAGGCCGTGACCCGCCACAGCGCCTCGACGACGATGTCGCGGCTCATCTTGGAGTCGCCGCGTTCCCGCTCGACGAAGGTGATCGGCACCTCGACGACGTGCAGTTCGGCCTTCACGGCGCGGCGGGCGAGGTCGACCTGGAAGCAGTAGCCCTGGGAGGCCACCTCGTCGAGACCCAGCCGGTCGAGCGCCTCGACACGGAAGGCGCGGAATCCGCCGGTCACATCGCGGATCGGCACATCGAGCAGCAGGCGGGAGTAGGTGGAGCCGCCGCGGGAGAGGAATTCGCGGGACTTCGGCCAGTTCACCACCCGGCCGCCGGGCACCCAGCGCGAGCCGAGCACCAGGTCCGCGCCCTTGAGCGCGGTGAGCAGCCGCGGCAGCTCCTCCGGCTGGTGGGAGCCGTCGGCGTCCATCTCGACGAGGACGCCGTAGTCGTGCTCGACGCCCCAGCGGAACCCGGCGAGATAGGCGGCGCCGAGCCCTTCCTTGCCCTTGCGGTGCAGCACGTGGACGTGGTCGTCCGCGGCCGCGAGTTCGTCGGCGAGCTTGCCGGTGCCGTCCGGGCTGTTGTCGTCCGCGACGAGCACATGCGCCTCGGGGACGGCGGACCGTACCCGCTCGACGATCGGCTTGACGTTCTCCGCCTCGTTGTACGTCGGGATGATCACCAAGGTGGTGCCGAGCGGACCGTACTGCCGCTGACCGCCGTCTGTCACTGCTGCCCCTTCTCGTCCTTCGGTCGCCCGCGCCGGCCGATCAGAGGGGACGCGACGCAGGTCAGAAGGCCCACGATAGCGAGCGTCCACTCAGGTGCCGCACCCACGCGGTCGGCGAGCGTCGTTTCGTCACGCAACGGGATGCGTGCGGAGACGACACCCTGGGTGAATTCGGGAATCTTCCGGACGATCGTGCCGTCCGGCGCGACCACCGCGCTGATCCCGCTGGTCGCGGCGGTGACGACGGCCCGGCCGTGCTCGACGGCGCGCAGCTTCGACATCGCCAGCTGCTGCTCGGGCTGCCCACTGCGGCCGTAGGTCGCGTTGTTGGTCTGGATCACCAGGGCCCGCGCCCCGGCGCGCACGGTGTCGTGGACGATCTCGTCGTAGGCGACCTCGAAGCAGATGACGTCGCCGAGCCGGGCGGGCCCGACCTTCAGGACGCCGGTGTGATCGCCGGGGTAGAAGTCCCGCGGCACCCGCTGGAACCGCGTGATGATCTTGCTGAGCTGTTCCCGGAACGGCACGTACTCACCGAACGGCACCGGATGCTGCTTGGTGTACGAGGCGCCGGGGCCCTTGGCCGGATCCCAGACGATGCCCTCGTTGAAGACGTACCCCTGCTTGCTCGGGTGGTCGACGAGGGCGCCGACCAGCACGGGCACGCCGATGGCCCGGACGGCCTCGTCGATGCGGTCACGGGCCTGCGGGAAGCGGAAGGGGTCGAGGTCGGAGGAGTTCTCCGGCCAGATGACCACGTCGGGCTTCCTCGCCTTCCCGGCCCTGACGTCGGCGGCGAGCTGTTCGGTGGCCCGGGCGTGGTTGTCGAGGATCTGCATCGGGCGGCCGAGGAAGTCCATGCCGGGCCGCTGGACGTTGCCCTGGACGACCGCGATGTCGACGGTGTCGTCGGCCTTCGTCGGTACGGGGATCAGCGTCCCGGCCGCGGTGATCGCCGCGGCGAGGCCGAACGCCTCCACGGCGGGCAGCGCGCGGCGCAGCGTTCCACCGGAGCGCAGCCCCCACAGTCCGGCGGCGCAGGCCGCCAGCAGGCCGCCGGTCAGCGCGACGGCGAAGGTCACCAGGGGCGCGCCGCCCAGCGCGGCGAGCGGGGTGAAGGGCGAGCCGGTGTTCGCGAACGCCAGCCGCCCCCAGGGGAAGCCGCCGAACGGAAGCCGGTCGCGGGCGCACTCCTGGGCGACCCACAGGCAGGCGCCCCACAGCGGCCACAGCGGCAGCCGGGAGACGCGGGCGAGTCCGGCGCCGAGCAGCGCCATGAACAGCGCCTCGGCGAGCGAGAGCCCCACGACCGCGTCCCAGCCGACGACATGCAGCCACTTCAGCAGCACCAGGAAGAACGGCAGGCCGAGGACGAGGCCGAGCCAGGCGCCCTGCGCGGCGCTCCGGCCGCGGACCAGCAGCGCCAGCGCGGCGACCGCGACGAGGGAGAGCGGCCACAGGTCGTACGGCGGGAAGGCGAGGCCGAGGGCGATTCCGGCGCAGGCGGCGAGCGCGGTGCGCGGGGCCATGCGGCGGGCGAGGGCGCCGAGGCGGCGCCACCGGCCGGGGCGTTGCGGTGCCACGTCCGGCGCGAACGGCGGCACAAAACCGTCGGCCGCGTCGCGGTGGTCCGCGGCTTCGGTGGTGTCGGAGGGGCCCGGGGGCACGGTCACGCCTTCCTGCAGGTCGTGCGGTGGTGAGCTGACCGTACATCGGAAGGCCGGGGCGGCGGATGCGGGGGCCGGAGGCACCGGGTGGGGCGGTGCGGATAGGGGCCCGGTGCCCTTCGGGCCGACCTGGGGCCCGCTGGCTGCGGGTCGACCGAGAGCCGTTGTCTACTGAGCGTCCGGGCCCCACCCGGGTCGCACCGTCCTCCCGGCTCTCCAGGGAGCCAGGAGGGACCCCTCCGGCCGGAGCCTTTCCGCGTCCCGTGCCGCTGGTGCTGGACCTGGCTCACAGTGACGGCGTCCGGTCCCGGCACACCGCCCGTGGCCCAGCCGCGGCCGACGACGGTACGGAATCTCCCGGCCGGACGTCCTGTGGTGGACTCGGCCGAACCTACCGGCCGCCGACCGCATGCTGTCAACAGCTGCCACATCCGGGGCCTTTTCACCGCTCCGCCGGGCCGGTGGCCGCCGATCCCAGGCGGGGCAGGGGCGTATGGTGCGGCCGCCGCGCACGGCTGCGGCCGCGGGAAGTCACTCGTTCGGCCGTGCGAAGACGGTACGTCCGGCGACGACGGTGGCGAGGCAGACCGGCAGCGGGCGGCCGGGGCTGAGGTCGGGCAGGCCCGGGGTGCCGGAGCGGGGGTCGGTCGACCAGCGTTCGACGCGCTCGTCGGGCGCCTGGACGACCAGGTCACCGGCGCGCCAGACGGCGTAGTCGGCGGGGGCGCCGGGGACCAGCACACCGGCGTCGTCGCGGCCGATGGCGCGCCAGCCGCCGCGGGTGTGGGCGGTGAAGGCGGCGCGGGCGGAGATGCCGTGCGCCCGGGTGCGGTGGAAGACCGCGGCGCGGATCGTGCCCCAGGGGTCGAGGGGGGTGACGGGGCTGTCGGAGCCGAGGGCGAGCGGCACCCCTGCCTTGAGCAGCGCCGCGTACGGGTTGAGGGTGCGGGCGCGGTCGGCGCCGAGGCGGGCGGCGTACATGCCCTCGCCGCCGCCCCATGCCGCGTCGAAGGCGGGCTGGACGGAAGCGGTCAGGGCCAGGCCGGCGAAGGCGGCGAGGGTGCGCTCGGTGAGCATCTCGGCGTGTTCGACACGGTGGCGGGCGGCGCGGACGCGGGCGAGTCCGACACGGTCGGCGGCGGCCCGGACGCCATCGGTGACAGTGGTCAGGGCGGCGTCGCCGATGGCGTGGAAGCCCGCCTGGAGTCCGGCTTCGGTGCAGTGCGCGACGTGGGCGGCGACGGCCTCGGCGTCGAGGTGGGCGGTGCCGGTGTGGGCGGCGTCGGCGTACGGCGCGTGGAGGTGCGCGGTGTGCGAGCCGAGGGAGCCGTCGGCGAAGAGGTCGCCCGCGGCGCCGGCGGCGCCCAGTTCACGGATGCGGTCGGCCTCCTTTGCGGATGCGACCAGTTCGGCCCAGTAGCCGACGACCCGCGGGCCGTGCCCTTCGGCGGCAAGGGCCAGCAGAGCGGTGAAGTCGTCCTCGCCGGAGATCTCGGGACCGGCACATTCGTGGACGCTGCCGATACCGAGCGATGCGGCACGGGCGAGCGCGGCCCGCTGCGCGTCGGCGCGCTGCACGGGGGTGAGCGTCGCGTACGCGGCCTTGCGCACGGCGTGGTGGGCGTCGCCGGTCAGCGGGGCGTCGGCGTGGAACCCGGCCAGGTCGCGCAGGCCCGGGACCAGGTCGAGCAGGGCGGTGGTGACGACGGCGGAGTGCACGTCGACGCGGGTCAGATAGAGGGGACGGCCGCCAGTGGCCTCATCGAGTTCACCGCGCGACGGCGGGCGCCCCTCGGGCCAGGCGGTGGCGTCCCAGCCGTGCCCGAGGAGGACCCGGTCGTGCGGGCGGGCCGTGGCATGCGCGCGCACGCGGGCGAGCGCGTCGGCGAGGTGGGTGGCCGGGGCGAGGTCGAGTCCGGTGAGGGCGAGGCCGGTCGCCGTGGTGTGCACATGTGCGTCCGTGAACGCCGGGGTGACGAGCGCACCGTCGAGATGGACGACCTCGTCGACCCCGTCGGCGAAGGAATCGGCGGCGCCCTCCTCCCCCACCCACGCGACGCTGTCCCCTTCCACCACCATGGCGGTGGCGAACGGGTCGGCGGGACTGTGCACCTCCCCGCCACGCAGCAGGACGGTACGGGGACGGGCCGGATCGGGGATGCGCTCACTCATACCGGACAGTTTCGCCCCTCCGCGGCCGGTGCCGGTGCGCGGGGTGGGCGAAGGACCGGTGTGGCGGGGAATTCGCCCCGGGCGGACGGATGCGGCCGGGGACGCATGGAACGGTCCGCCCGGGGCGTGCCAGGCGCGCGGGGCGCAGGGTCCCTCAGATCCGAGGCGGCCGCGCCTCGTACGGCGTGGACAGGACGACGGTGGTGCGGGTCGAGACACCGGCCAGGCTGCGGATGCGGCTGAGCAGGTGTTCCAGCTCCAGCGGGGTGGCGACGCGGACCTTGAGGATGTAGTTCTCGTCCCCGGCGACGCTGTGGCACGCCTCCAGCTCGGGAACGTCCGCGAGGCGCTCCGCGATGTCGTCGGGGGCGCTGGGGTCGAAGGGTTTGACCGAGATGAAGGCGGTCAGTGGGAGCCCCACCGCCTCCGGGTCCACGATCGCGGCATAGCCGCGGATCACCCCGCGCTGCTCCAGGCGGCGCACCCGTTGGTGCACCGCCGAGGTGGACAGGCCGGTGGCCTTGCCCAGGTCGGTGTAGCTCATCCGCCCGTCCTTGACGAGCAGATCCACGATTCGTCGGTCCAACTCCTCCACGCGTTCAACTTACTGTGCCGACACGCCCGCGCGCACCGCGCGCCGGGTCGTGGACCCCCCGCACACCGTTCATGTGACGAACGCCACAGGCGCGCTCCGCCGTCCGGAGGGCGGCGGAGATTATGCGCGCGGCATGAGGGGAATTGCTGGTGGTGGCCCGGACCGCCCGTCACAGGAGCGGCGGCCGAGCGGCCCACCCGAGGGGGATGAACATCATGCGACGCGTCAAGCAGGACACCGCTCCGACCCGAGTCGGCACCACGGACGGCGACAGTTCCGGATTCGTGGAGGACGGCGATCCGGACGAGTTCGGTACGTACGACATCTTCCGGGTCTCGTGCCCGGACTGCGGTCAGCCCATCGCGCTGCTCGCCGAGGAGGACAGCCTTCCCGAGCACGCGCTGTGCCCCTCACCGTGGAACCCGTTCGGCCTGACGGTCTGCCAGGGTTCGGGACGGCCGGTGAGCGACGCCGTGGAGACGCCGGGCGCGCTGGACGCCCATGAGCAGGACGCCGCCGTCCTGTTGACGCTGCCGGAGAGCCTGGACTGGCGTCGTCAGCCGTTCTCCCACATCGGCGGCGACGGGTCCCGCGCTCCCCGGTTGCCGCGGATGCGCCGCGCCTGACGCCGCGTCGAAGGCGATCGGCGCCCGCCCCCAACGGCGCCCGGGGCGAGGGAGCCTGACTCCCTCCGCCTCTCCCCCACCGCCCCCGGGCCGGTCCCACCGGTCCGGTTTCTTTCATGCCTGAATCACCGTACGGAAAGCCCCCTCTTCCCTGTACGGAAAAGGCCCGCCCTTTCGGGCGGGCCTTTCCTGATGGTCGAACCGGCGTGGGGCAGGGCGAGTTCGCCGTCCCTGGGCGGCTCAGTGGGATTCGGGTCCGGCGAGGTGGCGGGCGATGACCATCCGCTGGATCTGGTTGGTGCCCTCGACGATCTGCAGGACCTTCGCCTCGCGCATGTAGCGCTCGGCGGGGAAGTCCTGGGTGTAGCCGTAGCCGCCCAGGAGTTGGACGGCGTCGGTGGTCACCCGCATCGCGCTGTCGGTGCAGAAGAGCTTGGCCATCGCCGCCTCCTTGGAGAACGGCAGGCCCGCATCGCGCAGCCGGGCCGCGGCGAGGTAGAGCGCGCGGCCCGCCTCGATCTGGGTGGCCATGTCGGCGAGCAGGAAGCGCAGGCCCTGGAAGTCGGCGATGGGACGGCCGAACTGCCGCCGCTCCGCGGTGTATCCGAGCGCGGTGTCCAGGGCCGCCTGGGCGACACCGATGGCGCAGGCGGCGATGCCGAGGCGGCCGGAATCCAGGGCGGAGAGCGCGATGGTGAAGCCCTGGCCCTCGTCGCCGAGGCGGCGGTCGTCGCCGATCCGTACGCCGTCGAAGTGCAGCTGGGCGGTGGGCGAGCCCTTCATGCCCATCTTGCGTTCGGGTGCGGCGGCGGAGAGGCCCTCGGCGTCGCCGGGGACGAGGAAGGCGGTGATGCCGCGGGCGCCGTTGTCGCCTGTGCGGGCGAGAACGGTGTAGAAGTCGGCGACGCCGCCGTGGGTGATCCACGCCTTGGTGCCGTTGAGGATCCAGCCGTCGCCGTCGCGGACGGCGCGGGTGGTCAGGGAGGCGGCGTCGGAGCCCGACGAGGGCTCGGAGAGGCAGTAGGCGCCGAGGAGTCCGCCGCCGAGCATGGCCGGGAGATGGGCGGCGCGCTGCTCCTTGGTGCCGAATCCGGCGAGGGCATGACAGGCAAGGGTGTGGACGCTGACGCCGAGGCCGACGGTGAGGCGGGCGGCCGCCAGCTCCTCCAGGACCTGGAGGTAGACCTCGTAGGGCTGCTCGCCGCCGCCGAACTCCTCGGCGTACGGCAGGGAGAGCAGGCCGGATTCGGAGAGCAGGGTGAAGGTCGCGCGCGGGAAGCGTCCGGCTTCCTCTTCCTCGGCGGCGCTCGGGGCGATCTCCCGCTCGGCGAGATCCCTGACGAGCGTCAACAGATCGCGGGCTTCCTCGGTGGGCAGACTGCGGTCCACCGGGCGGGGGCCGTACTCGGTCATGGCGGCGCTCTCCTCCGTCTCGGGCGCTGGCGGCTCCGCGCGCGTGGGGTGGGCGGCGGTGCCGTCTTCCGGGTGCCCAGCCGATGATTGCCTTCCGGGTCTCGGAACACGATGACCTGCGACTGTGGCGCTAGGAGTATGCCCGATCGGCGGCCTGGCGTCACGGGTTGACGAATAGGGGATGATCTTTGCGGATGCAGATGAACTCGCGGCGAAATTGGTCCGAACCATTGACGCACTGGTCTAGTCCATCTAGCTTCTCCCCCAACGCCCCACGCGTTTGGGACCGTTCGGAACGCAGGTCGGGTCCCATCCCTCGTCCCCCCTCCGAGGAGAAGACATGCTCAGACCGCACCGTGGACGATCACGCCGAGCCCTCGCCGTCACCACCACCCTGTGTACGGTGGCGCTCTCCGGCTCCCTGCTCGCGGGCCAGGCGCTCGCCGTTCCGTCCGGCGCCCCCGCCGCGCACCCGGCGGCCGCCACGGCGAAGGCGGCGGCGAAGCCCGCCACCGCGGCGGGCGACAAGGTCGTCGGATACTTCACTAACTGGGGTGTCTACGACCGGAATTACCATGTCAAGAACATCGAGGCGTCCGGCTCCGCCGACAAGCTGACGCACATCAACTACGCCTTCGGCAACGTCACCGGCGGCAAGTGCGCCATCGGTGACTCCTACGCCGACTACGACAAGGCGTACACCGCCGACCAGAGCGTCGACGGCAAGGCCGACACCTGGGACGACGGCGCGCTGCGCGGCAACTTCAACCAGCTGCGCAAGCTGAAGAAGCTGCACCCCGACCTCAAGGTGGTCTGGTCGTTCGGCGGCTGGACCTGGTCCGGCGGCTTCGGTGAGGCGGCCAAGAACCCGGCGGCGTTCGCCAAGTCCTGCCACGACATGGTCGAGGACCCCCGGTGGGCCGATGTCTTCGACGGCATCGACATCGACTGGGAGTACCCCAACGACTGCGGCCTGACCTGCGACACCAGCGGGAAGGACGCCTTCGCCAACGTGATGAAGGCGCTGCGCGAGGAGTTCGGGAAGGACGAGCTGGTGACCGCGGCCATCAGCGCGGACGCCTCCGACGGCGGCAAGCTCGACAAGACCGACTACGCCGCTGCCGCCCAGTACGTCGACTGGTACAACCCGATGACGTACGACTACTTCGGCGCGTGGGACGACAAGGGGCCGACCGCCCCGCACTCCCCGCTGACCGGGTACGACGGCATCCCGAAGGCCGGGTTCAACACGACCGACACCACCGCCAAGCTGAAGAAGCTCGGTGTTCCGGCGGACAAGCTGCTGCTGGGCATCGGGTTCTACGGCCGCGGCTGGCAGGGCGTGACCGACGACAAGCCGGGCGGCACCGCGACCGGCGCCGCCCCGGGCAAGTACGAGGCGGGGATCGACGACTACAAGGTCCTCAAGGAGCGGTGCCCGGCCACCGGCAAGGTCGCCGGTACCGCGTACGCCAAGTGCGGTGACCAGTGGTGGAGTTACGACACCCCGGAGACCATCGCCGGGAAGATGGCCTTCAAGAACGAGCAGGGCATGGGCGGCACGTTCTTCTGGGAGCTGAGCGGTGACACCCCCGACGGCGAACTGATCAAGGCGATCAAGTAACCACCTCGCCGGGGAGCGTACGAGGGCGGGAGGCTGCGGCCTCCCGCCCTTCGCGTGGGTGCGCGCCCCCGGTCAGCCGGCCGGCGGCGCCGGGCGGTCCGGTTCGTGTTCCGCGATCAGGCGCAGGGGGTCCCCCAGCCCGCGGACCAGCAGTGCGCAGACCGTTAGCCGTCGGCGGTGTGGCGTACACGGCCGTAGGGCGGCAGGTCGCGGGCGGCCGTGAATTTGAATTTTCGGCAGCCTGCCAGGAACGTCATGTTCGGGGGGCGGGAGTGCGCCGGGGGCGGTCACCGCGGCCCGTACCCCCGGGGCCCGCGCCGGGCACCGTTCTCCCCCGCACGGGGGTTTACGGCGCCGCCGCATTCCCGGACGATCGGCGTACGGGGCAGCGCCGCACCGGAGAGGTGGTACGTGGTCAATCCTTGGCTGGCGTTGGAGGCGGGCGCGGATCCCGCGGCACGGATCGCCTCCCTGCGGCGGGCGCACGAGACGTTCCTCGCGGGCGGGCCGGTGGCGCCGCCGGTGCGCCCGGTGGTCGCCGACTCCTGGCGGCGCTCGGCCGACGCCCGCGCGGCACCCGACGGCACTGTCCCGGTGGAGCTGGACGGCGAGGCGCTGCGCGCCCACCGCGACGGCCATCCGCTGGCCCGCGCGCTGCCCGTCTTCCGGGAACTCCTGGGCGCCATCGCGCAGGACGGGGCGCATCTGCTGGCGGTCTGCGACGCGCAGGGCCGGATGCTGTGGGTCGAGGGCCACCCGGGCGTGCGACGGCGCGCGGAGAGCATGAACTTCGTGGTCGGGGCGCGCTGGGACGAGCAGCACGCCGGGACCAACGCCCCCGGCACCGCGCTCGCCGCCGACCACGCCGTACAGATCTTCGCGGCGGAGCACTACAACCGGCGGGTACAGCGCTGGACGTGCGCCGCGGCGCCGCTGCACGACCGGCGCACCGGGCGGCTGCTGGGCGCGGTCGACATCACCGGCGGCGACCATCTCGCCCACCCCCACAGCCTCGCCCTCGTCCAGGCCACCGCCCGCGCCGCCGAGGCGCATCTCGCCGCGTACACGCCGGAACCCTGCACATTCCTCACCGCGCTGGGCCGCGACGAAGCGCTGCTGGTGGTGGACGGCCGACGGCTGCGGCTGGGGCGGCGGCACAGCGAGATCATGGTGCTGCTCGCCCACCACCCCGACGGCCTGACGGGTGATCAGCTGGCGTTGCTGCTGTACGGCGAACGGGAGGTGCGCCCGGTGACGCTACGGGCCGAACTCTCCCGGTTGCGGCACCTCGTCGGTCCGCTGCTCGCCTCCCGCCCGTACCGGCTGCGGAGCCCCGTCGACACCGACGCCGCCACGGTCGACACCGCCCTGACGACCGGCGGCCCGTCGGCGGCGCTCGACGGTTACCCGGGCCCGCTGCTCCCGCTCTCCGACGCCCCGGGCGTACGCCGGCTGCGGGACGCCCTGGAGGCGCGTCTACGGCGCTCCCTGCTGACCTGCGGCGATCCGGAGCCGCTGCGGCAGTGGACCTGTACGCCCTGGGGCGAGGACGACCTGGAGGTCTGGGAGGCACTGGCCAACGCTCTGCCCCCGCACGCCCCGGGGCACGTACGGGCCCGGGGCGCGGTGCGGCGGCTGCGGGAGGTGTACGGGGTGGCGGGGCGATAGGGCGGGAGGCGCGCATCGGGCGGGTGCCCGGCGGACGGGGCGCGGCCGGGCGGCGGCGCCCGCCGAGTGCGGGCCGCCCCGCCGGACACGGCGCGGGACCACCGTGGCAAGCGGCCCGTGGCCGCAGTCGTCCCCCCCCGCCCGCAACGTTGCGGCAACCTCCCCCGCCCTACCGTGCGCGCACCGTCCTCCGCAGGGAAGCGGAGGGCACCGCGCCGAGCGATTGAGAGGCCGTGCCATGGCCCGCTTTGCCCACCCTGGTTCCGTCGATGCCGTGATGTCCTATCGGAGCCGGTACGACCACTGGATCGGCGGCGAGTACGTCGCGCCCGCGCTGGGCCGGTACTTCGAGAACCCGACGCCGGTGAACGGCCAGCCCTTCACCGAGGTGGCGCGCGGCACCGCCGAGGACGTCGAACGCGCCTTGGACGCGGCGCACGCGGCGGCCCCCGGCTGGGCCCGTACCGCGCCCGCCGAACGTGCCGTGATCCTCAACCGGATCGCGGACCGGATGGAGGCCCACCTCCAGGAGCTGGCCGTCGCCGAGAGCTGGGAGAACGGCAAGCCGGTCCGGGAGACGCTGGCCGCCGACATCCCGCTGGCCATCGACCACTTCCGCTACTTCGCCGGTGCGGTACGCGCCCAGGAGGGCACTCTCTCCGAGATCGACGCGGACACCGTCGCGTACCACTTCCACGAACCGCTGGGGGTCGTCGCGCAGATCATCCCGTGGAACTTCCCGATCCTGATGGCGACCTGGAAGCTGGCGCCCGCGCTCGCGGCGGGCAACGCCGTGGTCCTCAAGCCCGCCGAGCAGACGCCCGCCTCGGTGCACTTCCTGATGAGCCTGATCGCGGACCTGCTGCCGCCGGGCGTAGTCAACATCGTCAACGGCTTCGGCGCAGAGGCGGGCAAACCGCTGGCGTCCAGCCCCCGGGTGGCGAAGGTGGCGTTCACCGGCGAGACCACGACCGGCCGCCTGATCATGCAGTACGCCTCGGAGAACCTGCGTCCGGTCACCCTCGAACTGGGCGGCAAGAGCCCCAACATCTTCTTCGACGACGTCTCGTCGCACGCGGACGACTTCCTCGACAAGGCGCTGGAGGGCTTCACGATGTTCGCCCTCAACCAGGGCGAGGTCTGCACCTGCCCCTCCCGCGCCCTGATCCAGCGCGGCCACTACCAGGACTTCCTCGCGGCGGGTGTGGCCCGCACCGAGAAGATCGTCCAGGGCCACCCGCTCGACACCGACACCATGGTCGGCGCGCAGGCGTCCAACGACCAACTGGAGAAGATCCTCTCCTACCTGGACATCGGCCGTCAGGAGGGCGCCCGCGTCCTCACCGGCGGCGCCCGCGCCGAACTCGGCGGCGAACTGGAGGGCGGCTACTACGTCCGCCCGACCATCTTCGAGGGCAACAACGCCATGCGCGTCTTCCAGGAGGAGATCTTCGGCCCGGTGGTGGCCGTCGCCCCCTTCGCCGACTTCGACGACGCCGTCACCCTGGCCAACGACACCCTCTACGGCCTCGGCGCCGGAGTCTGGACCCGCGACGGCTCCACCGCCTACCGCGCGGGCCGCGCCATCCAGGCAGGCAGGGTCTGGACCAACTGCTACCACGCCTACCCCGCCCACGCCGCCTTCGGCGGCTACAAGCAGTCCGGCATCGGCCGCGAGAACCACAAGATGATGCTGGACCACTACCAGCAGACGAAGAATCTGCTGGTGTCGTATTCGGCGAAGAAGCTCGGCTTCTTCTAGGCCCACGAAAAAAGGCGCCTGACCTGGGCTTTTACCCGTCAGGCGCCTTCCGCCTGGCCCGCTCAGAGCAAGGCCCGGTTTACGTCGTAACTCCCAGTTCCTCCCGCCACTGTCCCGCTCCTGACCAGCTCTTCCGGTCTATTTCCGGTCCAAGTCCCGGCTCACCCCGCAGCTGCCCCTCCTCGGCTGACGCGGTCCCACTCCTGCATGGACTGCTCGATCAGACGGTTGGCCTGCTCCCGGACGCCGTCCAGGAACTTGGCGTAGTGGCGGAAGAGGACTTCAATGCTCTGGCCCGCGCGGCGAGCGCATTCGGCCGGGTCCACACCGGAGTACAGCCAGAACGAGATCCCGGCGTGCCGGAGGTCGTAGGGCCGCTTGGCCAGGCCGGAGGCAAGCTCCGTCCGGGTCAGGACATACTTCCGTGCCCGCGCCCACGTTGTGCCATACGCGGAAGCGTCCACGTAGTTGCCGGCCTCGTTCCGGAACAGTCGGCCGTCCGGCGCCACGCCGAACCGTTCGATGTGTGCACGGAGGATGCGCACGAACTGCGGCGGGATGGGCACAGGCCGGGTCGCGGTAGCCGCACGGCGCTTGAGCGAGTGCACCTCGTGCACTGCACCGTCGTTCGTCCACTCCTTGCCTGCGGTGACGACGCCGCCCGACAGGTTGAGCATCCCCCATCCGGTCTCGGGCAGGTGGCACTGTTCGAGCCGGAGGTGGATGACCTCCGCCGGCCGCATGGCCGCGTAGTAGATGCAGCCGAAGAACGCCTCAAGGTGAGGGCCTCGCCCGCGCTGCTGGGCAACCGCCGCGAGCAGTCGGACAACCTGAGCAGGATTGGGAACGGCAGCCGGGTCCACCTCCTCGTTGACCGCCGGAGCATTCCACCTGAGCCCGTTGAGTGGGTTCTCCGCGAAGTACCCCTTTTCGACTGCGGTGTTGAGAACCTCGTTGAACGCGGCCCTCTTACGCCGCGCCGTCTTGGCCGCAGCTGCCTTCCCATCCAACTTGCGGCACAGGGCGTCCAGCGCCCTTCGCAGCACAACAGCTTCCGCGAGAGCGCTGACGGGCAGGGAGTTCCGCCTTATCCAGTCGAGCGCCTTCCGCCATTCCTCGGTCGGCTCCTGGTCCCACGCGTTCTTGTTGAACGCCCACGAGTACAAGGCGCGCCGCAGCACCCGCGGCTCCGGATAAGTTGCGCCGGGGTGCACCAGGGCAGGCGTGATGGTGGCGAAAGCGTCGGCCAGGGTACGGCGGGTGTTCCCCGGCGTGCGATCCCACCGCTGATCGAGGTATTCGTGGGCGAGGTCGTACCACGTCGTCCGCTGCTTGATTGCTCGCAGCTCGGACGCCGGCAGGCCGGTGTGCTCATCGAACGGCTCACCATCGCGCGCCATCGTCATCAGCTTCGCGCGCCTGCTCTCAGCGAGCCCAGCAGTGCTGAACGATTCCGATTTTTCACGCCCATTGACTGTCCACCGCACCTGGAAACGGTTACGCCGGCCAGGGCGCTCGCGTATGTCCCAGAAGCGGACGTGGTAACTCATCGCCAAGTGTCGGAATCCCTCTCACATGCGTCCCACCAGGCGTCCAGGTCAGCGCGTCGGCACCGGAGTTCACCATTGGGCAACTTGACCATGCGGGGCGCTTGCCCGCGAGCGCGCATTCGGTAAAACGCCGACGAACTCATACGGATTTCCGCCAGAACCTCGGCGAGTTTCAGCGCCGGAGGACGAGCCATGCAGTATCACCTTCGAATTGAAAGACTTCATGCTGGAAATCCGGACGCATATCGATGCGCAGCACAGACTCATATTTCTGCACAGCCGCCCACTGTGGGGTGGACGACAAGGCGCGACCAGGCATCACGGGTCGACATAGCGTGGGATTTCCTCACGGCACACAGGCGAGCGGTCAGCGAGGAGACCTTGCGTAGCGAGCAGCCAGCCATAGCCATAGGCATGAAGGCGCGGACATTGATGTAGCAGCAGGTGGCAGCAGCCGCCCTATTACCTCCTCGCGAATGCGTGCGGCACCGCCTACTGCGTCCGCTACGGCTCCACCGCCAAGCACAGCCGAGTGCGAACACCATCAATGCTCTGGACAATCCCCGGTTTCGGTAACCGGGGATCGTCTGCTATGTATCGCGCTGCGCGACGAGACCTTGCCCATCACCCGCTGTATCAGCCGCGGTCAGGAGGCCAGCCGGTACGACCGGAGAGCGGGGGGGTTGCTCCGTCCGTGACGAGCACCAGCAGCCCGTCGTCGGTGAGTCGGTCGAGGTTGCGGGCCATGACGCGCTCGGAGGCGCCAACGGCTCGGGCGACGTGTCGGGGTGCGGCTCCGGGGTGCACCGCGACGTGCGCGAGGACCGCTCGATCGAGACGGTAGCCGCGTTGCACCAGGTCCTCGCCGAACAGCCCGGCCGCCCAGACACAGAGGCGCAGCGCTGCGGACAGGGCACCGTAGTCCTCTGTCTCCTGCGCGGTCCACGCATTCACAGCGCCAAGCGCCAAGCGGACGGGGGCAGTAAAGCGGACGGATCGGAGAGCGGGATTCGACAGGTGTACCTCCTTGGGACGGGCCTCGGCAGCGAGACAGAGCCGGACGGGGTAAGGGATGCCGTGGCGACCGGGCTGTCTGCCGGTCGCCCCGGAAGCGCACATCCCTTCGCTGACCTGGTGTTTTCCGGGACGTTGTACGTTGGCATGGTCCCGGAGAAGGTTCCAGTCCCTTGGGGCTCTTTCTCGTCTGCCGTGGGCGAATGCCCTTCCGACGCCACACGTCAGACGCGCGCCGCCCCGGACCTATCCGGTCGGGAGAAGCGTTGTGGCAGCGCCGTCACGAAACCAATCCCAGACGATCTGTCGACCGCAGTGCCAATCACCTCTCGGCGGGACAGTAGCGGTCGCGTGCTGCTGTCGCAGCGCACCTCAAGAGCTATGACATGGCCGACCGACCGACGCCCGTCGCGACAAGAATCCAGCACAGCGCTGACCACAAGGACCCACGCACCACCGACCGATACACCTGGCGGTGCTGAGCCCTCGACGCCGGCCCCGCATACGACGCGGCCCCGAGCCTCGCCGAACGGCTGGAAGCCCCCACCGCGTCCTGAGGGGTTCCAGTGGGTAGCCAACGATAACTACGATTGTCGTCGGTAATCTTGAGCCCTGCCGTCATCCGACCTGGTGGAGGGCCATTGAACGACCGATCCCCGCAGGAGCGCTGCCCCGCGCTGGAATTGCCGCACCTGACCTGGCATCAGTACGAAACTGAGTACCGACGCGTACTGGACAGCGAGCACGGGATTCCCCCTGTCCCGTGTGCCAACGCCCTGTCGGCGCGGTCCGCCACTTCTCCCGCAGCAACAGCCAGGCGCACCTCTCGCAGCGCGCCTCGCCTTCGAGCCTTGCGGCCACGAAGCGCTCCTCGGCTACCAGGAAAGGAGGACCACGTGACAACTCTCGTTCCGGCGAATGAGGTTGTGGACGCCGCCCTCGTCGACGACGAGGGCCTGGTGCCCTCCGTCGCCCCGACCGAGGGCCCACTCATCGACCACAACACCGTGCTCCGGCCGGGCGAGGAGATCCCAACCGAGGAGAAAGGTCCGCGATACACGGACCGGGACCTGTACGTCTCCGAGGAGACCGCCCGAGCACTGGACGAGGCGGGCGTCGACGAGTCCGGGCCGCGGGGATCGGCGATGCGCCGGTTCCGGGAGTGGTGTGCCGCGGAGGGGCGCGTCGCCGTCCCGTGCACGACAGCCACGTACACCGAGTACGGCCGGCACCTTATGAGCCGGAAGCTCAAGGTCACCACGATCCGCGGGCCTTGACCCTTGATCCTGGACACACGAGAGACTGGATCCTGAGGATCTGAGAATGGACATCTCGTGGTCATGAAGAACTATCCGCCGCAGTTCAAGGCGGACGCGGTCGCGCTGTACCAGTCGCGGCCCGAGGCGACGATCCGGCAGGTCGCCGCCGATCTGGGGATCAACCCCGAGACCCTGCGGAACTGGGTCCGAGCGGCCGGCGCGAGCCGGCCCCGGGGACGCCGGGCGGAGGTGCCGGCCGAGCCGCCGACTCCGCTGGAGGCGGAGAACGCCGCTCTGCGGAAGAAGGTCCGCGAGCTGGAGGAAGAGCGCGAGATCCTGCGGAAGGCGGCCAAGTATTTCGCCGGGGAGACGCGCTGGTGAACCGCTTCCAGTTCGTCGCCGACCACCAGCGCCGCTACGGCGTGAAGCGGCTGTGCACCATCCTCGGCGTCGCCCGATCCAGCTTCTACTACTGGCGTGCGACGGCCACCGACCGGGCCGCCCGGCAGGCGGCCGACGCCCGCCTCGCCGCCCGGATACGGGTCGCGCACCGCAAGTCTGACGGGACCTACGGCGTCCCCAGGATCACGGCCGAGCTCCGCGAGGCGGGCGAGCGCGTCAACCACAAGCGGATCGCGCGGGTGATGCGGGGTGCCGGTCTGGCGGGAGTGCGCCTGTGCCGCAGACATCGCACCACTGTTGCGGACCCGGCCGAGGCGAAGGCCCCGGACCTCATCGGCCGCGACTTCACGGCAAGCGAGTCGAACACGAAGTACGTCGGCGACATCACCTATCTCCCGCTGGACGGCGGGAAGTTCCTGTACCTGGCCACTGTCATCGACCTCGCCTCGCGCCGCCTGGCCGGCTGGGCGATCGCGGACCATATGCGCACCGACCTCGTCACCGACGCCCTGTCCGCCGCCGAACGGACCCGCGGCAGCCTCGCCGGGGCGGTTCTGCACACCGATCACGGAGCCCAGTACACCAGCCGGGCCTTCGCCGACGCCTGCCGCGAGGCCGGCGTCCGCCAGTCCATGAGCACGATCGGCTCCAGCGCGGACAACGCGCTCGCGGAGTCCTTCAACGCGACGTTCAAACGCGAGACGCTTCAGGGCCGAAAACACTGGCCCAGCGAACGCGAGGCCCGACTCGACGCGTTCCGCTGGCTCAACCGCTACAACACGCGACGCCGTCATTCCCGTCTCGGACAACGCAGTCCCATCGCCTACGAGACAGCACTCGACACGACATCAACTACCCTGACCCAAGCCGCATAGCCCGTGTCCAAGATTCCGGGTCAAGGCCCCTGCATAGATGCTGGTCAACCAACCCCACCCGCAACACTGCCCGTATCCCGGTACCAATGGAAGCCGCACAGGCACCGGATCGGCGTTCTTGCAGGTCATGACGGCAGTGGGCAGGCTGGGAGTCAGCAAACCGTCAGCATCAGTCGAGTCACCGTCCGGCCACTGAGGCTGGTCAGCGATCCCGCCTGCTACGCAGCCAAGTCGTGATCCAAGAGCTTGGCGGCTGCGGCGATCGAACCCGGCATCAGGTGCCGATAGGTGCGGTAGGTGATCTGGATGTTGCGGTGGCCCATCCATTCTGCGACATCCGTGATGGGGATGCCATGGCTCAGACAGTTCGAGGCGAAGAAGTGGCGGAAGCCGTACAAGGTCATACCCTGTGGGGCAGGGGTTTCTTTGAACAGGCTCCGCACGCGGCGCGCCTCCATAGAGAACGTGAAATATCCCGTTGGCCCGCGAAGCAGATATCCATCACTCGAAACACCATATTGTTCAACGAATCGCTCGATGGCTTCCTTAACCGACCTCGGGAGCGGAACCTCACGAAATTCCCCAACCCTTCGATGCTTCAGCGGAGCGGGCAAGTATGTGTTTTTATGTATTTGCTCCGTCACCCGATACACATCGTCGGCAACAATGTTGTTGATATTTACTGCGCGAGCCTCACCATTTCTCAATCCACACCCATACATCATCCTCACGTGCATGGCCAACTGATGATCGGCCGCCTCGGCAGCCTCTCTTATGTACTCGATTGTGGGTATTACAGCCCGACCGGGTATGTACTTCGGTGGTATGACACCGAGTGTAGGATCCGCCGCGATCGCCCCCTTACGGAAGGCGTCCGTCAGGATTGCGTGAAGAACGCCATAAACATTCCTCTGCATCCCAAGCTTCACCTCGTTACGCTCCATGGTTGCTATGAAGCGCTCCAGGACCATCGGAGTGAACGTAGCCATTTTCCTGGAAGACAGCTCCGGGTATACATGCACTTTCAGGTACGTTGCGTGAGCCGGGGCTGTAGCGTAGTCGACGATGTCACGCCGCCGACTACGCCAATCTTCTGCATACTCCTTAAAAGTCATCCGTCCGAGCTCAGCCCTGGCCTCAGCAATAGCAATGGGCGTATTGCGCTTGCTATTGTAGATCTCTGTTAGAGGATGTCTCACGTGGTGAGCTTCGCAAGTCTCTTGTAGCAGGTCAGGGCTGCGGCGAGGCCGAGGAAGGCGAGGAAGTGGCTGCCCTTTCGTTCGTACCGGACGGTGAGGCGGCGGTAGCCGAAGAGCCAGGAGATCGACCGCTCGATCTTCCAGCGGTGCCGGCCGAGCCGCTCGCCGGACTCGATACCGGGCCGGGCGATCCGTGGGATGAGGTTCCGGCCCCGAAGCCAGCGGAGGTGTTCGGCGGAGTAATACGCCTTGTCCGCACGGATCTTCACCGGCCGTCTCCGGCGTGGGCCGCGCCGGGAACGTATGGCGGGGATGCCGAGGATCAGCGGCTTGAACGCCTGGCTGTCATGCAGGTTCGCACCGGACACCGCGACCGCCAAGGACAGACCCTGAGCCTCGGACAACACATGCAGTTTGCTGCCCTTCTTGCCACGATCGACCGGGTTCGGCCCAGTCAGCGAGCCCCCCTTTTCGCCCGCACCGACGCGGCATCGACGATCGCGGACGTCCAGTCCAGCTCACCCCTGGCACCAAGCTCGTCCAGCACCGCCCGGTGCAGCCTGCGCCACAGCCCGGCCCCGGTCCACGCGGTAAACCGACGGTGCGCGGTGGCCGGTGATACACCGAACGACTCCGGCAGATACCGCCACGCGCACCCACTCGTCAGCACGTACACCACAGCCGTGAACACCGCCCGCTCATCCACCGGAGCAGTACCTCCGCCCTGCGGACGGGACGTTATGGAGGGTGACGGGAAGGTTGGCCGACGGAGTCGTTCGGAGCCCCTTGATGGGCAGGCTAACGAGCTCGTGCATGGTTGGCGGTGGCTCGTCGGAACTTGATCGTTGATCATGGTCTGCGTGGTGGGCAACTGGGCACGTGCAGCGGTCATTCGAAGCCAGCGAATCACAGGGCTGACGCCCGACGTCATCGCTGAACTCGTCGCAGAGATCGGCCCGTTGTGGCACGAGCGTCACCAAGCGGTTCTCATCGCGCGCCCTCGACGTAGGGCCGTGGGTGCCGGAGCCAAGCACAAGTTGGTCTTCGTTGACCGGCTGCTGGCCACGCTCGTGCATCTCCGGCACGGCGCCACCCACGACGTACTGGCCTGCTGGTTCGGCGTCGACCGCTCCACGATCACACGTGCAGTCGGTGAAGTGCGACCGTTGCTGGCCGAACGCGGCTGCACCGTCGCGACAGGTCATCGGCTGCGCACCCTCGCCGACGTCATCGCCTACCTCGGTGCCGACGGACGCACCGGGATCATCGACGGGACCGAGGTGAGGGTGCGTCGTCCGGCCGCCGGGCGCAAGGACCGGGAGAAGTTCATCTCCGGGAAGAACAAGCAGAACGCCGTGAAGTCCATGGTCGTCACGGATGCCGACGGACGGCTGCTGTTCTGCAGCCCGGCTGAGCCGGCCAGCTGCGCGGACATCACTCACGCCCGCCAGTTGGGCCTGGTCAAGCTTCTGGCAGACGGCCCCGCCGTGGAGGTCCTCGCCGACGCCGGCTACC
This sequence comes from Streptomyces sp. NBC_01525, assembly GCF_045040405.1. NCBI lineage: Bacteria > Bacillati > Actinomycetota > Actinomycetes > Kitasatosporales > Streptomycetaceae > Streptomyces > Streptomyces sp. NBC_01525. Next base: position 6,869,050 of record NZ_CP109397.1, on the reverse strand, counting down.
AGGGACTGGGCGCCCAGACCGGCGGCCGAGTGGTGACACCGCCGCACCGCAAGTTCAAGAAGAACCCGCCCGAGTGGTACGAGGAGATGCACGAGCGGCAGCGCAAGGCCCATTCTTCACGCCGCATCCGGGTCGAGCACGGGATCGGCCATATGAAGAACTGGCGATCCCTCGCCCGCCACCACGGCCGCCGCGAGCACATGAGCGACATCATCCAAGCCGTCGCCGGACTGCTCTCCCACCAGCAGGCCGTCACGACGGCGAGCGGTACACGAAGGTGAACACTACGGCCGCTCCGCGGCCTTCGACGCGCCACCGCCAACCATGCACGAGCTCGTAAGGGCTGTCCCGTAATCCCTGGCGGGCGCGCGACGACAGCTCCGGCACCTCGCCGCGTTGTCGGAACGTCCGGATACGCCCAGTATCCGGACGCCCCCCCTTTTTCGCCCGGATGTGTGAACCATCCACACACGCCCGGGACCAGTCGAGTTCGCCGGCCGCGTTTAGCTCCGCGAGCAGGATCCGGTGCAGCCGGTCGAAGACGCCGGCCTTCTGCCACCGGTCCAGACGCCGCCAGCACGTCTGACCCGAGCCGAACCCCAGCTCCAACGGCAGGAGTTGCCAGGCTATGTCGTTGTAGAGGACGAACAGGATGCCCTGGAGGCAGAGTCGGTCCGACACCGGCCTCGGCCCCGGCGACCGCTCCGGCCAGGGCGGCAGCAGCGGCTCGATCAGCGCCCACAAGTCGTCATCCACGATCCACGGCCGAGTAGTCACACCATCACGAACGGCCGAATCCTCACACCGGTCACGGCCAACCAGGACGATTCAGCAAGATCGTGTTACGAGCTCTAAGGAGTGTCCGATGGGTCGCCGCAACGCCGCAGAGACCCATCGGACACCCCTTGGAGTTGGGCGGCGCCCCGGCTTACCCAGTCGGGTGAACTGCTCCGGCGGGAACGCGCTGAACCGGTGCGTGGCACGCCTCTCGCAATCGATCGTCCGCCCATGCTGCCCGGCTGGCTGCCCTGTTGGCCAGAAGTCAAGCCGAGAGCGCCCAAGGACGCACACGAGGTTGTTCAACCCGCGAATTGAACATCAGGCACCAAGGCGCAAATCGGGGTCTTCGATCTTGAGCGGTGCGCCCGCTCAGGGCCTCTGACGTTTCGTTACGCTCAGCGAGGTCGCCTGGTGGCTGCTGCTGGGGCCGCAGGCGTGCCGGGGGTCGGGTCCCCTCTCCGTGACTACGGGTGCAGCTTCTCGCCCTTCGCCAGCATCGCTACGTACTTCTCGATCCGGCGCGCCCGGGTCTCGGCCTTCTTGGCATCCTGGATCCGGTACAGGATCGCGTAGCGGTTCTGCCGGTCCAGTGTCTCGAAGAGCTCCGCCGCGCCCGGGTCGGCGGTCAGGGCCGCCGCGAGGTCGTCCGGCACCGTGGCGGTCTTCGCACCGTCGTAGGCCGCCTCCCAGCGGCCGTCCGCCTTGGCGCGGTCGACCTCGGCCTGCCCCGGCGGACGCATCCGGCCCTGCTCGATCAGGGCGGCGACCCTGTCCCGGTTGACCTTGGACCACTTGCTGCGCGGCTTGCGCGGGGTGAACCGCTGGAGCCACCACTGGTCGTCGAACTTGGCCTTCTGGCCGTCGATCCAGCCGTAGCAGAGTGCCACGTCGAGCGCCTGGGCGTAGTCCAGCGCGACGATTCCGGGGCCCTTCCTACGAAGCTTGAGCCAGATGCCCGGCGAGACGGCGTGGTTCTCACCGAGCCATGCCTGGAATGCCTCGGCGGATTCGAATGCGACGATCTCCAAGTCCTGAGTCACCCCAGCAGCGAACCACACCCGGCCGATCGTCATGAGGCATTCGGGCACGGCCCTGGATGCAGGATGCCCGTGGACCTGCGTGATCATCTCTGTTCTCGACGCAGAACGATCATGCAGGAGTCACGGGCTTGCTCAACGATACGACGTTGCTGCTCGACCTCGACGGGGTGTCCGTCGCGTGGGTCGAGCGGCTGGCCGACGGAAGGCGCCGAGTTCACCTGGTCACGGCCGACGAGACAGCCCGAGCCTGCCCGGCCTGCGGGGTGTTCGCCACCCGGGTGAAGGGCTCCGCGGTGACCCGGCCGCGCGATCTCCCTTACGGCGAGAGCGGATTGGAGTTCCGCTGGCACAAGCGACGTTGGTGGTGCCGCGAGGCCGACTGCCCTCGCCGGTCCTTCACCGAGCAGATCCCGCAGATCCCGGCCGGTGCCAGGCTGACCGCCCGGCTGCGGGATGCGGCCGGGTGCCGCATACGGGATGCCGGCTCCACGGTCATCCAGGCCGCACGGGATCTGCATCTGTCCTGGCCGACCGCGATGGAAGCCTTCCGCACGCAAGCCCGCGACGTCACCGAGGCACCTCTGCCGAGGGTCTCAGTCCTGGGCATCGACGAGACCCGCCGCGGACGGACCCGCTGGGAACGGGATGCGGATACCGACAAGTGGCGCCTGACCCGGGACCGGTGGCACACCGGCTTCGTCGACGCCCTCGGCCACGGCGGGCTGCTCGGGCAGGTCGAGGGCCGCACCGTCGCCGACGTCCTGGCCTGGCTCGCCACCACCGACCTGGACTGGAGAAAGGGCATCGGCTGCGTGGCCATCGACATGTCGGCCGCCTACCGCGCCGCGATCCGCATCGGCCTGCCGCACGCCACCATCGTGGTCGACCACTTCCACGTGGTCCAGCTCGCCAACAAAATGCTGTCCATGGTCAGGCGCCGTACCACCGCCGAGACCCGCGGCCGGCGCGGACGGGCGAGCGACCCGGAGTGGAAGGCCAGACGGCGGCTTCTGCTGGGCCGCGAGGACCTCACCGACGACCAGTTCGCCACCATGTGGAACACGCTCCTGAGCGAGGAGAAGATCGGACAGACGCTGCTGACGGCCTGGATCGCCAAGGAGAACCTGCGCACCCTCCTCGCCCTGGCCCCCACCGGAGCCGACCGCCATCAAGTCGGCCAAGCCCGCTGGAAGTTCCTCACCTGGTGCGCGGACTCCGACATCCCCGAAGTCCGCCAGCTCGCCACCACCGTCGACCGCTGGTGGCCCGAGGTCGCCGCGTTCATCGACACCGGACACAGCAACGCCAAGAGCGAAGGGATCAACCGCGTGATCAAGCTCGTCGCCCGCAACGCGTTCGGCTTCCGCAACACCGACAACCAACGGCTACGGACACGCTGCGTCACCACCCGCCGAGCCCGCGGACGCCTCCGCACCGCTCAACCTGACCAATCTGGCCACCTCTGAAGAGGTCGTCGTCGATGCCGGCATCCCCTTCATCCCCGTCGGGCTGGACGGTGAAGCCGTCACTCTGCCGACTCCCGTGCGGTGCCGGATCATTCCCGGGACGCTACGGGTACGGGTTCCCCGCCATCGGCCGGGCGCCACGCCCGCCGGGCGGCCGCCGGGCCGGGGCACCATCCGACGGGTGGCCTCGGCTGTCGGGCGAACGGTTCACGGCCGTCATGCCGGCTGACGGAAGCCGAACCGGGCAGAGCGCGGACTTCCGCCGACCGGATCGAAACCGCACACCGCTAGCTGGCCACACATGCACTCAAGGGAGCACAGATCGACTCCCATTGATCGCCAGGGGGCGAGACGTGGCAGGCAGGATCCTCGAACCCTCCTCAACTCGAACGACCGGAGCATCTCTGCGAACGAGGCGTTCAAGAACCGGCAGACGCACCGGCAGACCGTGCTCGCCTGCCTCGCAGAGCACTCACGGGGCTCGCAAAACGATCGCGGCCGCCCGTGCCTGCCTACGCTGAGTACACCCCAGCGCCCTTCCGGAAACGTTGCACTCCGGGGAATCAATATCTATTCCGGCGACGTGAGAGTTTAGCGGGCCATACGGGCAGAGTTTTTCCTGCAACGAACAGCATGGAATTTTGCAGCGCACACCGGCCGTTCCAGCGTGCTACTGTCGGTGTCAGTTGCAGTTGTGGTTCCCAAAACTTCAAGTGCCCCCATTCGGCTCCTGCCGGTGAGAGCGCTTTTGTATTTCCGGTCATTTTCCGGGCGGGGTAATCATCGCGGCGACACGGTGTCCGCGCAGTGCGGATTCCGCTGTACTGCCCCAAAGGAGATATGACATGGCTGCTGGTACCGTGAAGTGGTTCAACGCGGAAAAGGGCTTCGGCTTCATCGAGCAGGACGGTGGCGGCGCTGACGTGTTCGCCCACTACTCGAACATCGCCGCCCAGGGCTTCCGTGAGCTGCTCGAAGGCCAGAAGGTGAACTTCGACATCGCGCAGGGCCAGAAGGGCCCGACGGCCGAGAACATCGTTCCGGCCTGACGCTGACGCACACTTTGTAGCTGGGGCCCGCATCCTTCGGGGTGCGGGCCCCAGCTGCACGCATTTCCCGCAGCGGTTTCACCTGCGGGACGACTCGGAGGAATCCGCAGTCTCACCACGCGCGGACCCTCCTTCAGGGATGCAGGCGCATCCTGAAGAGCTACACCGCAGTCGACGCCCGGATTTTACGCCCCCGCCGCGTCTCCCATTTCAGCACCCGCGCCCGCGCAGATTTCCGCCGGCCGGACCTGCTTTCTTTTACCATCGGTCCATACTTGTAATTCCCCGTGCCGCTCATCGCTGGCGGGAATTCCTTGATATGCGCCGCATCGAGGAAGGTTCCGCATGAACCGCACACGCACGATCGACCGCTCCGCCCGCACCCGTAATGGCAGTGCCGACGCCGGAAAGGGCGGCAGCCGCTTCGGCTCGCCGGCACCGCGCCGTTCCGGCGGGACGGCCCGTTCCGGCGGTTACGGCCGCCGGCCCGCCGCAGTGCAGGGTGAGTTCGCGCTCCCCAAGACGATCACCCCTGCGCTGCCTGCCGTGGAGGGCTTTGCCGGTCTCGGCATGCCTGAGCAACTACTGGCCGAACTCGGCAAGCAGGGCGTGACCGCGCCGTTCCCGATCCAGGGCGCGACGCTGCCGAACTCTCTGGCGGGCCGTGACGTCCTGGGCCGCGGGCGCACCGGTTCCGGCAAGACCCTTGCCTTCGGCCTCGCCCTGCTCGCCCGCACCGCCGGACAGCGTGCTGAGTCCCGCCAGCCGCTGGGGCTGATCCTCGTACCGACGCGTGAGCTGGCGCAGCAGGTGTCCGACGCGCTCACTCCGTACGCCCGCTCAGTCAAGCTGCGGATGGCCACGGTGGTGGGCGGGATGTCGATCGGCAAGCAGGCCGGCGCGCTGCGAGGCGGGGCCGAGGTCGTCGTCGCGACCCCGGGCCGGCTCAAGGACCTCATCGACCGTGGCGACTGCCGGCTGAACCAGGTGGGCATCACGGTGCTGGACGAGGCTGACCAGATGGCTGACATGGGTTTCATGCCGCAGGTCACCGCGTTGCTCGACCAGGTGCGTCCGGAGGGGCAGCGGATGCTGTTCTCCGCCACCTTGGACCGTAACGTCGACCTGCTGGTGCGGCGTTATCTGACCGACCCCGTCGTGCATTCGGTCGACCCGTCGGCCGGTGCGGTCACGACGATGGAGCACCACGTCCTGCACGTCCACGGCGCCGACAAGCACGCCGCCACGACCGAGATCGCCGCCCGCGACGGCCGCGTGATCATGTTCCTGGACACCAAGCACGCCGTCGACCGGCTGACCCAGGACCTGCTCAACAGCGGGGTCCGGGCCGCCGCGCTGCACGGCGGCAAGTCGCAGCCGCAGCGCACCCGCACCCTGACGCAGTTCAAGTCCGGTCATGTGACGGTGCTGGTGGCCACCAACGTCGCCGCCCGCGGCATCCACGTCGACAACCTCGACCTCGTCGTCAACGTCGACCCGCCCACCGACCACAAGGACTACCTCCACCGCGGCGGCCGTACCGCCCGCGCCGGCGAGTCCGGCAGCGTCGTCACGCTCGTCACACCGAACCAGCGCCGAGGCATGGTCCGCCTCATGTCGGACGCCGGTATCCGGCCGCAGACCACCCAGATCCGCTCGGGCGAAGAGGCCCTGAGCCGGATCACCGGCGCCCAGGCCCCGTCCGGCATCCCGGTCGTCATTACCGCTCCGGTGGTCGAACGTCCCAAGCGCAGTGCCTCCTCCCGAGGCCGGCGCCGCCCCTCTTCGGCGACCCGGCGCGAGCCCGCACGCCAGTCCGTCTTCGATGCGGTGGCCTAGAACCTTCGTGATCAGGAAGCTGACCCATCTCTGCAGGAGGCACCTTTTGTCGCTGGTTCAGATGCAGCCCCGCCCGGCAAGCGCCAACCCCGTGCACAGGACGGTGGTTGAGGTCATGGACGCGACCGGACCGCAGGTCTGTGACGACATGAGCGTCGAGGTGGCGCTGGCCGTCATGGCCGCCGCCCGCACGGGTCGACTGGCTGTTTGCGACCAGGACGGCCAGTGCACCGGCCTGGTCACCCGAACCGACCTCACCGCCGTCCGCGGCAGCTCCGCTTACACGGACCGCGTCCGCCTGCGCGACATCCTCGGCGACCACGGATCGTTCACCTCACCCGTGACCACTGCGGCCGAAGCCGAGCACGCGATGCGCTCCCGTCGGCTCGGTGCCCCGCCGGTGGCCGGCGAGCAAGGCAGCGTCCTGGGCATCCTCGCCCTCTCCCGCTGAACCGTCTCCCCCTGGTCGGGCTGTTCTCCCCTTCTCGCTGTGAGGTCACATGCGCTGCATCATCGCCCGCTTCCCCTTCGAGCTCACCAAGAGCGGCGTGCTGGAATCGATGAAGGGCATCAAGCCCGAACCGGACGCCGGCGAAACGGTGACCATCGGCCGCCGCCACTACCCCGTCAAGCAAGTCGGCCAAGTCATCACCCACCAGGACCGCCGTGACTTCAGCGCCGCCGAAGTCCTCCGGGCCATGACTCAGCTCGGCTTCACCTGCCGCCCCCTCCCCAAGGCCGCACCCGTACGCATCCTCAGCCCGCTCCAGCAAGCCTCCGCGATGCTCGGCACCCCCGTCTCCGTCTGACCGAGGGAACAAGGCACGAGCCGACACCCATACGCGGTGTGGGCCCGACCGGCGCGCGCCGGTCGGGCCCACACCGCGTATAGCGGGTTCTCCTCGCAGTGGTTGCTCAGCGGTCGGAGTAGCTGAAGTCGCCCACGGTCCAGGCGCTGACGTCCTCGATCGCGACGCGGTACATCCCGCCCGTCTCCGGGATCCCGACCGTGCCCTGCAGGATCCGGGCGACATGGAAGTGCAGGTGCGTAGGCGGCCCGTTCGTCGCGGGGGTGTCGAAGACGGCGGAGAACTCGCCCAAGCGGTCCGAATCCGTCAGTACCTCCGACACCCTCTGCCGCCACACTGCTTCGGGAGCCAGCCGACCGGTGAGGACAGCACCACCGGTGACCACGGTCAGGGACATCTGATTGCTCTGCCGGGACTCCACCAGGGCGGCGACGTCAACCAGCAGCTCGTCAGGCTTCGACATGAGGCAGATTATATTTACCGGCCATCCGGCTGCTTGAGCGGTGGCGCTACGGGGCAAGACGGGCGCTTATGGTCTTGCCGCCGGAGGCCCGGCGGGTGACCGCGGTGGCGCGTGTGAGGCGGTTGACCATGGGCCAGAGAGAGGCCGCGGGCCGAAGAAGCGGACCCTCGTCGAGGCGCTGACGGGGCAGCAGGAGCGCCAGTCCGCAAATCGCGGCACCAGCGCCGGCGTGCACCGCTCCCACGAGCTGCTCGGTCATCGGGCCAGGATCGTCAAGGGCCGGCGCAGGCCCTCGCGCCACGCCCGTCACCGGCCAGCCCGTCGGGGTGATACGGCCGGAAGCATGAATGCCCAGTGGTTGGCCGGTACCTGCCGACGATAGCCGTGGCGCCGTCGGCGGCGTCCCGGGAAGCCCGACGGGCTGCGCGGCTGTGGGTCACTCCGAGCGCCGGACCTGAGCTTCGGGGCTGCTCCGACCATCCATGGGCCAGTCGAGGCGGGTTACCTCATCTTCGAGCAGGCGGAAATCTATGCCCGCTGGAGTAGACATTGAGTGGTGGCCTGGTTATGGTTTCTCTCGTAGCCGAGATCAGCAAGGCCCGGCAGAGACGAACTGGCGGGCATCAGTACACACAGTTGCAGTGCGCAAGACGGTGCGGTGGTGGAGTTCCGAAGCCAGGGTTGTTGCAGGACGGCGACGGGACTGACGACCGGACCGGGTGGCCCGCAGTGTGATCAGGGGCCCCGTGAGCAGTACCGCAGTGGCAGTACCCGTAAGTGCAGTTCGCAGTACCCAGCAGTGAAGTCAGTGAGCAGCACCTCGGTGAAGGTGTCGGCTGCGGACGCGCGCACCGGGAGGTTCGGCAGTGGGGTTCTGAGCCAGAGCAGACGCAGGACGGGCGACGGGGCTGACTGTCGAAGAGTGGCGCTACGGGAGGCCACTGAGCAGTACGCAGGAGAGCAGTACCGGCAGTAGGTAAGTGATTGATCTCAGAGGGAAGAACGGAGGGGCCAGGCGCCATCAGGATCGCCCGGGCGGAGAGTTGAGCCCGGGTACCGCAGGACATCGATAGTGAGGTGGTCTCCGGTCAAGCAACCGCGATCCCCGCACACGCTCTCATCCCCCGTGAGCTGGTGCGGAACAAGAAGGCCGGCGCAGTACCAGGGTCGGCAGATGGTGTAGCAGTTCCTTCGGGGCCCTGGTGTCATACGGCACCAGGGCCCCTCCACGTGTTCCACAGAGAGGTGCGATGACAGCGGACGACTCGTACGGCCGTCTCGATGACGACGACTACCCCGCCTACACGATGGGCCGGGCCGCCGACATGCTCGGCGCCACCCAGGGCTTCCTCCGCGCCATCGGAGAAGCCCGCCTCATCGCCCCGCTACGCTCCGAGGGCGGCCACCGCCGCTACTCCCGCTACCAGCTGCGCATCGCCGCCCGCGCCCGGGAACTCGTCGACCAGGGCACCCCCATCGAGGCCGCCTGCCGCATCGTCATCCTCGAAGACCAGCTCGAAGAAGCCCAGCGCATCAACGCCGAATACCGCCGCACCGCATCCCAGCACACGGCAGGCATCTGACCCGCAGTCCGCGGCGACGTGCCGATACCGCACTCTTCCTCTGATTTCATAATATGAGGGCATGATCGCTGAAGACGCCCAGCCGCCGGCACACGAACGGGAGCCCCAGCACCGCTCCGGCACCACGCCCGACACGCTCCGCGCCCCGGCGGTTGATTCGCATGCTGGCACAACCGGCCGGCTGGCTGCCGGGCGGACAGCCGCCGGCCTGGAAGGCGGGGTGGAGTGCGAGGCGGTTGCGCTGAAGCCGAGGATGCGGGGCTGGCTGCACGCCGGGATGTTCCCGCTCTCGCTGGCCGGCGGCATCGTCCTGATCGCCCTTTCGCGCTCGGCTGTGGCAGTGGCGGCATGTTCGGTGTTCGCGGTGTCGGCGTTGCTGCTGTTCGGGACGAGTGGGGTCTACCACCGCGGGACGTGGGGCCCGGGAGGTGAGGCGGTTCTGCGGCGGTTGGACCACGCGAACATCTTCTTGATCATCGCCGGCACTTACACGCCCCTGGCAGCACTGCTGCTACCCGCAGGACAGCAGCTGGTGCTGCTGTCCCTGGTGTGGTCAGGGGCCGCAGCCGGCATCGCGTTCCGCGTCTGGTGGATCAGGGCACCGCGCTGGCTCTACACCTTGTGCTACATCGCACTGGGCTGGGCGGCCGTTTTCTACCTGCCTGACTTCGCGCGCACCGGCGGCACCCCGGTCGTCGTACTCATCATCGCCGGCGGCCTGCTCTACACCGCGGGCGCCGTCGTCTACGGACTCAAGCACCCCGACCCCTCACCGCGCTGGTTCGGCTTCCACGAGGTCTTCCACACTCTCACCATCGCCGCCTTCACCGCGCACTACACAGCGGTCTTCCTTCTAGCCACATGACCAGGCGGGCCACCGGTCTACCGTAGGTCAAAGCCGGTGAAGCCCTCCGCGCCATCAGCCAGCTCGGCTTCACCTGCCACGACCTTCCCCAGGCCACCGCGCTCACGCACTTCCGCAACTCGTTCCAACAGGCCTCCGCCATGCTCGGCGCCCCTGCGGCCATCCGACCCACGAGCATCCGCGAGCGCTGGTCGAGACCGTCCGCAAGACCGGCCTGGACGGGGCAATACCTGCATCGGTATGGCCGAACGCCTCCCACACTGTCACCAACGGCCACGCGATCTCGATCGACGGGACCGCGCACTACCCCAACATGGAGCGCGGTTGCCGCCCTTCTCCGGCAGGCTCCCCAGCCGCGCTCCGCCCGGGCATCAAGGAGCTGGCCACCGGGCTCGTCGCCGGCCTAGCCGCCGCCGGCCCGTCCACCGATCTCGTGGCGGAACTCGCCGCTCCCCTGCCGCTGCGGGTGATCGGCGACCTGCTCGGCGTGGCAGTCGAGGACCATGAGCGCTTCGCCACGCTGGCTGACGCCGCCAGCGCGGCGGACTTCCTCACCGCCGACCAGGGGGAGAACGCGGCGGCGGTGCAGGCATGGAAGGAGCTGACCGTATACGCCGCCGGGCTGGTCGCCGCCAAGCGCCGCCGTCCCGGTCAGCGGTCGAAACCGGGGATGAGCGTGGCAAGGTCCAAGTCAAGGCCTCCTACGATGGCGTGGAGGCTCCAGCTGGGGCCGTCGGGGTTGGCGGTAAGGAGGGCGTTGGGAGCCGGTTGTGCCTGGGAGGGGGTAGCCATTGAGATGCTGCCCAGGGCGAGCAGGGCGCTCACCGCGATGGTGGTGACGATGCGACGGATGCTGTTCATTGCAAACCTCTCGAATGGCGTAAGCGGCTGCTGCCACGCAGACCAGCGGGAGGCTTCCCAGTTCAATGAGCCGCCACTGCCGTACCTGGGGGTGCGCGAGAGCTTGAAGAGGCGTATTGGATCAGGCTTCCGTCATCGCACGACCCGTCGGACAGGCTCTATGCCGGACGAGTTGTGGGAGCTGTTCCGGCGAGTGGTGCCTCCGACAGAGGTGAAGCGCCCGCAGGAAGGCGGTGGGCGTCCATGGCCCAAAGCCGGTGCAGCTCGGCGAGCACCTCGTCTGCGGGCCAAGCACCATGTTGTCGTCTGGACTGAGCGGACCGAGGCTGATGCGTGGGCGCGAGTGCGTGACAACCGCAGCTGTCGTGGGCGTTCTGCGCGGTGTTCACCAGGTGCGCCGATGCCGGCTTGGGTCGCGTGGAAGTCCGCTCACTCCAGCACGGGCCGGCCGTCGGGCGGTCGTGGACGAGGAGGCGCCGGGGGCCGGGGTGAGGTCCTGACAGCGCGTTGGCCTGGGACGTCCACGACGGGGGCGTGTACGTCCCAGGCCGGCGGCCCTCCACCCAGCCGGCCTTGCCTGGCCAGTACCGGGTGGCGGGCGGTCTAAGACCGTGTCCTATGTGGTGAGGCGGGTGAATCGCTTGTAGCAGCACAGGGCTGCGGCGAGGCCGAGAAAGGCCAGGTAGTTGCGGGGGTGGCGTTCGTAGCGGTGGTTGAGTCGGCGGTAGCCGGTCAGCCAGGACATGGTGCGTTCGATGACCCATCTGCGGCGGCCGAGCCGTTCGCTGGATTCGACGCCCTTGCGGGCAATGCGCACGCCGATGCGCTTGCCCCGCAACCATCTGCGCAGGTGAGGGACGTCGTATGCCTTGTCGGCGTGCAGGCGCTGGGGCTTGAAGTGCCGGCCGCGGTGAGGGTCGTGTCTCGTTTGGTGACCGGTGACCATGGGCTTCAGCGCGAGGCTGTCGTGGACGTTGGCTGCAAAGACGCCGACGAGAAGGGGCAGCCCGTTCGCGTCCGACAGGACGTGCATCTTGGAACCCGGCTTGCCCCGGTCCACGGGGCTCGGACCTGTGTGTTCGCCCCCTTTTTCGCCCTCACGTGGGCGGAGTCGAGCACGGCGCGCGAAAGGTCGAGCAGACCGGCGTCGTCGAGCCGATGCAGGATCTCCTCGTGCAGCCGGCCCCACACGCCGGCCCGCGACCAGATAACGAACCTGCGATGGGCGGTCGACTTCGATATGCCGAAGCACGGTGGCAGGGCTCGCCAGGCGCAGCCGCTGACCAGCACATAGACGATGGCCGCGAACACCGTCTCATCAGGCGTGTCCTGAGTACCGCCGCCCTGCGGCCGCATTTTGGACGGCGGGATCAGCGGTTTCGCGATCTCCCACAATCCGTCCGGAACAATCCAACTCCACGTACCCCGCCCCATGATGAGGTCAACGATCGCCTCACCACATAGGACACGGTCTAAGACCGTGTCCTATGTGGTGAGGCGAGCGAAGCGTTTGTAGCAGCAGATGGCTGCGGCGAGGCCGAGGAATGGCACTGCCGTGGGAGGGCACATGTGATCTGACGGCTGCTTGGACGCTTTCGCGGACGTCGCGTGCGATGTCTAGCCTAGGGCGCGGCGGTGGTCGTTGAGTTGCCTGGCGTGGGTGGAGGGCGAGGTGCTCGCGCTGGTCAGGGTTGCGTTGGTAGCAGTCGCGCATTCCCTTCCACACGACTTCACCGACGAGGCCGGCGCCTACTGGCGCGCCCTCACTACGGCCCAGACACACGCACAGCTACGGCACGACTTCCCCGGCGTGCACCTGCCTCGATAAGCCCGTTCCAACTCCGCCCGCTCGGACGCAATTCGTCTGTAACGTTGTGAATAATTCTGTTACTGGGTGTCTGAAAGCGTACGGGGCAGTCAGCTTGATTCATGCCGGTTGATCGGAGTTGGCACGTGCCAAAATTGATACGACCGCAACACGGCTCCCCAAGGGAGAACACCCATGCGCCTGCGTCGACGTATTGCCGCCACTGCCGTTGCGCTTGTGGTGGCCTCAAGTGGCTTGGTCGCTCTCTCCGTTCCCACGGCGTCGGCCGCCCCGACCGGCGCCCAGAGCTGTACCGGCTGGCCCGTCACGGGCAGTGGCGGGCATGCGGGCTGGGAGTTCCAGTGCACCGGTGGGACCGGTGCCAACTGGCGAACCGCCATTGTGTGTCTCGGCGCTCCGCAGCCCTACACGCACTATGGCAACATCGTGAAGGGGAACAAGGCTGGCAAGTCGACCGCGTGGTGCGCGGTTCCCGGTCACCGGGTGACAGACGACGGCGGGGCCATGGTCCCTGCGTAAATCCCGTGCCCTGCGCGGTCCGGCCTTGGGGACCAGCGGTACAGCCGTTGGCGCCAATACTCCAGCAGCACTTTGACGTTTTCCCTGTTCAGGAGCGGGTTGGGTGAGGTAGTGGGCTGGTTGACGGTCCGTATTCCCTTTCCCGGACCGCCCCTCGATCGTGTGCAGCCGCCGCTGATAGTGGCAACGGCCTGGGCAGCCTCCCGGCGTGATCGACGAACGTGCAGTTGAGATCTGGAACGACGAACTAGAGGAACTGTTCCTGCGTACCGGCCACCGCTTTGGGCGCGTTGAGCCGCGTCGCAGGATGCGTGACTACATCCGTGGACTGCTGGGCCCGGTCGGCCGCAAAAACGGCTGGCAGCTGGCCGAATACGCCGGACACCGCACACCCGACCGCCTCCAGCGGCTCCTCAACGGTGCCCGTTGGGACGCCGATGAGCTCCGCGACGACCTCCAGCACTACGTAGCAGAACGGCTCGGCGAGGCTGACGGGATTCTCATCCTCGACGACACCGGCTTCCTCAAGAAGGGCACACCTCGGCTGGCGTGCAGCGCCAGTATTCCGGTACTGCCGGCCGCACCGAGAACTGCCAATCGGCGTGTTCGCCGCCTACGCCACCACGCAAGGACGTGCTTTGGTGGACCGGGAGTTGTATCTGCCAAGTCCTGGACCGACGACCGTGACCGCTGCCGCGCCGCCCACATCCTTACGGCTCCTGAGCACCCCAGATAACGCCGGGCGCCTGCGCCTGGCTGTCGCGCTCGTGCACCCGCTGACCGCCCGCGGTATCCGCGCCACGCTCGCGGGCCTGGCCGCGGGCCTGCGCCGCTCCCCCGCCCGCGGGGGCCGGGCCGCCGCCGTCGCCGCGGTGCTCGCCGCCGCCTACCTGGCCGGCGGCTGGGCCGGCCTGGTCTGCGGCGTGCTCGTCCCGCGCCTGCTGCTGTATCCGCAGCTCGCCTGGATGTCGCTACTGGTGGAACACACCTGGTTCGACGCCGAGCCCCGCACCGGCTCCCCGGCCTGGGTGGAAGCCAGCCGCTGTCTGCGCCTCTACCCCCGCAACCGCGCCCTGGCCCACCTCACCGCGGTGACCTGGCTCCCCTGCGGCGACCTCCACCACTTCGCCCATTCCGGCCCACCCCAGCGTGCGCTGGAACTACCTGCCCGCCCTCGAACGGCACCTGGCCGCACCACACTTCATGCCCGACGGTCTTCTCCTGGGCCCCGGCTCCGTCGCCCGGCGGCACTTCGCTGCGCTGCAGGCCCTCCCGGCCCCCACCACGCGAGGTCGCCGTCACCTTGCAGGAAGCCATGCTCCACGCACCCGACCTGGAGGCATCACCGCAATGTCGCGGTGCGCTACCTGCCCGCAGTCGGCTCCCTCAACGCGTGCGGCGACTGGTACGACGTCGTCGACATTCCGCCCGACCTGCTCGCCCTCGCCATCGGCGACGTCATCGGACACGGCCTTCAGGCCGCCGCCGTCATGGGCATGCTCCGCAGCGCCCTGTCCGCCACCATCCGTGCCGTGCAGCGCCCCGCCCAGGCCTGGAGGTCCTCGGTCTGTACGCCAGGTCCGTGGCCGGTGCCCTGGGCACCACTGCCGTCAAAGCGATCGTCGACACCCGCGGCCGCCTGATCACCTACAGCAACGCCGGCCACCCGCCCCCGTGCTCGCCCACCCCGACGGCAGGTGCGAACTCCTCGACCAGGCCACCGACCCGCCGCTCGGCGCCCGCCCCCTGCACGTCCCCCGCCCGCAGGCCAGCCTGCCCTACAAACCCGACGACACCCTCGTGCTGTACACCGACGGACTGATCGAACGACGCGGCGAGGACATCGACGTCGGCCTGCGCCGCCTGACCGATGCGCTCAGCGACTGTGGCCGCCTGGGCGCCGAACAGGTCGCCGACACCGTCCTGGCGGGCCTCGGCGTCGCAAGCGGCGGCCGGGACGACATCGCCCTGATCATCGTCCGCCTCTGACCTGCCCGGGCGATTGAGCCCCCGGCTTCCACCACAAGCAGGACCCGCGGCATTCGCCCAGTGGCACTGGGCGCCTCGGGGTTCCCACTCCCGACAGCGTCCTTCTCCGCCTCGGTGCCGGGCCCGGGGGCGGGAACGGTGACGGGGCCGGCGCCTTGGTGCTACCGGGGCAGTAGGGCGCTTACAGTCTTGCCGCCGGTCGCGTGGCGGGTCACGGCGGTGGTGCGGGCGAGGCGGTTGACCATGGGCCAGCCGAAGCCTCCGGTGCCGTCGTTCAGGTCGGGGGTGCGCATGAGTGGTGCCTGCGAGCTGTGGTCGTGGACGGCCACCTCGATGGTGTCCGGGTGGGCGGTCAGGTCCAGGGTGCAGGTGCCGCCGCCGTGGCGCAGGGCGTTGGTGACAAGTTCGGAGACGACCAGGATCACGGTGTCGGCGGCCTCGGCTGGAATCGGATGTACGAGACCTTCGAGGAAGTCCCGGGCGCTGGCGCGTGCGCCGGCGACGGATGTCGCGGAGCGGGCGGGTACGGCAGTGGCGCTCATCGTGTCCATCAGGTCACCCTGTCTCTGCATCGTCATGCCCGGTTGTCTGCGCGGTGTTTGTGCCCGGCTTGTGGTCCTTCAACCCCGACGCTGTCACTGTTCGAGGTCGATTACCTCGCCGCCGAACACACGAAAACCTATGTTGGCTGGGGTAGACATTGGGTGGTGCTTTGGTTATGGTTTCTCTCGTAACCCAGGAAGTCAGCAGGGCCTGGCAGAGACGAACTGCCGGGCAGCAGTACCCGCAGTTGCAGTTGGCAGGACGGTGCGGTGGCGGAGTTTCGAAGCCAGGGTTGTTGCAGGACGGCGACGGGGCTGGCGACCGGACCGGGTGGCCCGCAGTGATCAGGGGCCGCCGTGAGCAGTACCGCAGCATCTGTAAGTGCAGTCCAGCAGTGAAGTTGAGTGAGCAGCACCTCGGTGAAGGCGTCGGCTGCGGACGCGCGCACCGGGAAGTTCGGCAGTGGGGTTCTAAGCCAGAGCAGACGCAGGATGGGCGACGGGGCTGGCTGCCGAAGGGTGGCGCTGTCACAGGCCATTGAGCAGTTCGCAGTACCAGCAGTACGCAGTTGATCACCGAGGGAAGAACGGAGGAGCCAGGCGCCATCAGGATCGCCCGGGCGGAGTCTTGAGCCCGGGTACCGCAGGACATCGATAGTGAGGTGGTCTCCGGTCAAGCAACCGCGATCCCCGCAGCCCCCGCCCTCTCCCGGGTGGGCATGCGGATACAGAAGGCCGGCGCAGTACCAGGGCCGGCAGATGGTGTAGCAGTTCCTTCGGGGCCCTGGTGCCAGTACGGCACCAGGGCCCTCAAGCGCGTTCCACAGAGAGGTGCAATGACAGCAAACGACACCTTCGGCCGTCTCGACGACGACGATTACCCCGCCTACACCATGGGCCGGGCCGCCGAAATGCTCGGCACCACCCAGAGCTTCCTGCGCGCCATCGGCGAAGCCCGCCTCATCACCCCGCTCCGCTCCGAAGGCGGCCACCGCCGCTACTCCCGCTACCAACTGCGCATCGCCGCCCGCGCGCGCGAACTCGTCGACCAGGGCACCCCCATCGAAGCCGCCTGCCGCATCGTCATCCTCGAAGACCAGCTCGAAGAAGCCCAACGGATCAACGCCGAACACCGCCGCGTCGCCGGACCACCGAACCCGCCTGCCGCAGCCTGAGACGGCTGGGGGCAGAAACGCCACAAGAGGTTCGCGGGCTGCCGCCCGCGCATGCTGTCCGGAACGCGCAGCGTTCCGGACACCTTTGTCTTTCAAGACTCTTGGGCCGGGAGCGACCTCCGGCCACGGGCCTCACGCACTGTCGTTCTCATAAATGAAGCCGGTGGGCGCGATGGTCATCCCCGCCCAGCGCGGCGGCGTGTTGTTCGCGGTCGGCGGCCGGGACGGGGAGCTGTACGTCAACGGCCAGGCACTCACCCGGTAGTGGGCCGACGACCTGCGGGCCCAGGTGCCGGGGCTGGCCTCGGATGTCGACCGTCTTCAGGCCATGCGTGCGGAGTGGCTGGACTCCCCGCCCGAGGACCGCACGCTGGCGCTGGCTGGCGGCTGCACCGACCAGGGAGTTTCCTGGAGACACGGCACACCCAGTGCGCGAGACCGCATCGAGAGGGCGCCGTGTACGAGACGCTCCGCGTAGACGTCCACACCACCGGGCCTGGCCCACGTCGAGGGAGACCAGAGCCCGCCACCCGTCCCACTTCGGCTCACCTGCCCACCCCGGCTGCAGCGCAGGGTCGGACACAGGGGCGGCGAGCATCGGTTCCGGCAGTGTCTGCGTCATAGCCCATGCCTTCCACCCAGCCCGCCCGTCGGCAAAACCGAGTGCGCGTACGCACCCGACTACCGGCCCGACCACGGCAGGTCAGCGCACTACAACACCTCGCCGGGACCTGTGTGCTGAGCTCCTGGCGCACGTCCAGGCAGCGCAGCCGGACACCGGGCTGCCCGGATCCCGTGTCGTACGGTCTGATGTCGCGGCCGCCCACCGTCCGCAACGGATCTCACCGAACCTGGCGGTGCCGCCGGTAGGGTCGAGAGTTCTGAACCAATACCGGGAATCAGGCCGCGACGAGCTCCTGCTCGCGGTCCGGCGTCTTGGCCTTGGGCTTCTTGTTCGGCAGCGAGAGCCGGAAGACCTTGCTCCACGCGGAGAACACCTGCTTGGGCAGCGGCCCGGTGACGTACTCCAGCTCGTACTTTTCGAACAGCGCGCGCACCTTCACCGCGACCTCGGCGTACCGGTTGCTCGGCACGTCCGGGAACAGGTGGTGCTCGATCTGGTGCGACAGGTTGCCGGTCATAAAGTGCATGGCCTTGCTGCCGCTGATGTTCGCCGAGCCCATCATCTGGCGCAGGTACCACTGGCCGCGCGTCTCGCCCTTGATCGACCGGCGCTCGAAGACCTGCACGCCCTCGGGGAAGTGCCCGCACATGATCACCGAGTGGGACCAGATGTTGCGGACCAGGTTCGCGGTGAACGTGGCGGCGAGCGTGGTGAGGAACGACGGGCCCGACAGCAGCGGGTGGATCACGTAGTCCTTGAGCACCTGCTTGCGGATCTTGCGGCCCACGGCCTTGGCCCGCGCGCGGAACTCCGGGTTCTTGCGGCGGCGCTTGTGCAGGTTCTTGCCGAGCTCCAGGTCGTACGCTGCGATGCCGTACTCGAAGAAGCAGGCGTTGATGAAGTTCCACAGCGGCTGGCCGAGGTGGAACGGGTGCCACTTCTGGTCCTCGTCGACGCGCATGATGCCGTAGCCGAGGTCGTTGTCCTTGCCGATCACGTTGGTGTACGTGTGGTGCAGCTCATTGTGCGAGTGCTTCCACTGCTCGGACGGCGAGACGTGATCCCACTCCCAGGTGGTGGAGTGGATCTTCGGGTCTCGCATCCAGTCCCACTGGCCGTGCAGGACGTTGTGGCCGATCTCCATGTTGTCCATGATCTTCGCCACGGACAGCCCGGCGGTGCCGATCAGCCACGCGGGCGGGAAGATCGAGAACAGCAGCACGCCCCTGCTGACCAGCTCGAGCTTGCGCTGCGCCGAGATGACCTTACGGATGTAGGCGGCGTCTTTCTCGCCGCGGCTGGCGATCACCTCGTCGCGGATCGCGTCCAGCTCGCGGCCAAGCTCCTCGATCTGCCCCGCGGTCAGGTGGGCGGTGGGGTCGATGGCGGTCAAGAATGCTCCTACCGTTCGATGTCGCAGGGGCCCGCCGCGGCGGACACACAGGTCTGGATGAGGACGCCCGGCTCGGCCTCCGTGATCTCGCCGGTGCGCAGGTCGCGGACGGCGCCCGCCTTGAGCGGCGTGACGCAGCCGAAGCAGATGCCCATGCGGCACCCGGAGGGCATGAGCACGCCGGCCTCCTCGCCGATGTCCAGCAACGGCGTGGCGCCGTCCGCGTCGACGGTCTTGCCGGTGGCGCTGAACGTGACCTCGCCACCGTCACCGGCGACGACGATGCCGGGGCGGAAGCGTTCGGTGTGCAGGCGCTCTTGTACACCGTGTTCGCTCCAGTGCTCTTCGGCGGCGTCGAGCAGGCCCGCGGGCCCGCAAGCCCAGGTCTCGCGCTCGGCCCAGTCGGGCACGAGTTCGTCGAGACGGGCGATGTCGAGCATGCCGTCTGTGTCGGTGTGCACCTCGGTGAGCCGCAGCTTCTTGTCCGCGACCAGGTCGTGCAGTTCGTTGCGGAAGATCACGTCTTGCGGCTGTGGCGCGCAGTGGACCATGACGACGTCGTCGAACTCGATGTCGCGCAGCATGCCCATCACGGGCGTGATGCCACTGCCGGCCGTCAGGTAGAGCACCTTGGCGGGCTTGGCCTGCGGCAGCACGAAGTCACCGGTTGCCTGGTCGAGCTGGATCAGCATGCCCGGTTTCGCCCTGCGGACCAGGTGGTTACTGACCTTGCCGTCCGGGATCGCCTTCACGGTGATCGTGACGCGGCCGTCCTGGCGGTTTGTCGGCGAGGTGATGGAGTAGGCACGCCACAGGCGCCTCCCGTCGACGTCGACCCCGATCCGCACGTACTGACCGGCTGTGTGGCCGCGCCAGCCCCGTCCCGGCCTGATCACGATGGTCGCGGCGTCCTCCGTCTCAGGGTGCACGGCCTCGATGCGCCCACGCAGGTCAGCGCCCGCACGCAGCGGGCTGACCAGGTCGAGGTAGTCCGACGGCAGCAGCGGCGTCGTGACCATCTCCAGCAGTTTCCACGCCCTGCTGCGGGGGGCTGCACTCGTCATGACTCCAGCTTGCTGCGCCTCAAGGCGTAAAGTCCTGACCGCAGGACGTAAATCTGGTCGGCTGAATTGTTCGTAGGGAACAAAACGTGAGCTATGCAATCCGGAGGGCCAGCGAACTGGCCTTGGATGAGACGACGGTCACCGCACTTCGGGCCGCGCTGAAGACCACCGCCGACGAGGTCGTCCAGGCGATCATCGACGAGGTCCCTCCCTACGCCAACGCCCTTTCGGGCCGCATGGGCGGCACCATCCGCCGAGCCGTCCGCACCGCCCTGGGGCACTACCTGGACCTCGCGAGCGGGAACGCCACAGGCGGCGACGCCGGTGACGCAGCCTACGAGCTGGGCCGCGGCGAGGTCCGCGACGGCCGTTCGATGGACGCCCTGCTCAGCGCCTACCGCGTCGGCGCCCGCGTGGCCTGGCGATGCCTGGCAGCGGGTGCCGTACCCGCAGGTCTGCCCGCCGCCGAGGTCGCCAAGTTCGCCGAGCTGACCTTCGCCTACATCGACGAGCTCTCCGCCGCGAGCGCCGCGGGCCACGCCGACGAACTGGCCATCCGGGGCAGGGCCCACGAGCGCCACCTGGAACACCTGGCCCGCGACCTCCTCGCCGGCGCGAGTTCGGACGTGCTGCTGGCCTCTGTTCAACAGGCCGGGTGGCAGCCTCCGGTTTCGCTGACCGCGGTCCTGCTGCCCGCCGCCCAGGCCCGGCCTGCCTACCGCGCGCTCGACCCGAGCACCCTCGTCCTCGACGATCTGCCGGAGGCCTTCGGTGTGCTGCTCGTCCCCGATGCCGACCGATCACATCTCTTGCGGCAGCTGACCGACCGCACCGCCGTGGTCGGGCCGACCCGACCATGGACTCGTGCGTCCGCCTCGTACGCACGAGCCGTACGCGCGCGCTCCCTCTCCTCTGATATTCGCGACACCGAGGACCACCTGCCCGAGCTGGTGCTGAGCGCCGACGTGGACGCGTTCGCAGACCTGCGTGCCCGAGCCCTCGCACCGTTGCGGACCTTGCCTGTCGCGACGGCACGGCGGCTGGAGGAGACGTTGCAGGCGTGGCTGCTGCACCAGGGCAGGCGGGAGGAGGTGGCGGCGGCGTTGTTCGTCCATCCCCAGACCGTGCGGTACCGGATGTCGCAGCTGCGGGAGCTGTTTCCGGATCTCGCATCGCCACACCGGGTCCTTGAACTGACGCTGGCGGTCGGTCTTCGGGTCAGCTGACGCGTACTTCGACCGACCACGACCGCGTCCGCGAGCGGTCCAGGAATCGTGTCTCGTTCTCGGTGCCATCAGCTGGCTCATGCGGCCCGGGGAAGAGCGGTATTAGCCAGCCCGGCTCAGGCGTCGGGCCGCGGCGAAGACGCGGAGCGGCGGATCGGCCGCGACGTAGCCACGGGCCAGGGCACGGACATCGGCCGCCAGCTGCTCGCACGCCAGGTCGCCCACGTTGGTGGACTCCGCCCACATCGCCCAGACCGCCGACTCGTCCGCGGCGGCCTCCACCAGGGCACCGCCCACCGGTTCCGGCACGAGCACCGGGGCCGGGGCCGGCGCAGGCGAAGCGGGGGCGGGCCCGGGCTCCAGCAGCTGCCGGTCGGCCGGCGGGAGGTGCGTGCGGTCCTCGTAGTCGACGTCGGCAACGCCGCACCCGTAGAGCTCGGCGAGCATGACCAGCACCCGCGGGGAGGGCTTGCGTCCCGAGGGCGCCGGCCACTTCTCCCATTTCGCGACCAGTGATGGGTCGGCCGCAACCTCCACCCCGCGGCGTGATCCGCCCAGGTCGTTCATACGGTCGGCGGCGGCCTGCAGCGTCAGGCCGTGCGCATGCCGCCACGCTTCACGTGGGCGCAGGAAAGCGCGTTCGCATCTCCATGCTGATCTGCGCCAGGTCACAGCCAGCCTCCGTCATCTCCTACCGGAGCCGGTCCCGGTCGCGTTTCGTGCCGGTCGGATGTGGGGCCATTTCCGCTCCTCGACGGTCTGCCTACCCTCATGGTAGAGCTGTGGCGGGCCGCAGAGGCGTCAACTGGCCGTTCTCCATGGGCTCTCGGTGGCCACACCTGCCGTGCCACACCCGTGTCGCTGCAGGTCGGCCCCGCCCCGCCGTGTCCACATTTCTTGGACTCCAACGCCCGCGACAAGAACGGCGCTCCTTGGAACTGTTGAGGCACCATCCCTCCTGTCGTCTCCCGGACGACCGGTTCGCAGCCCGCGTGAAGGGGCCGTCATGACACCCGGGACCATCAAGAACGCACAACGCGACGCTGAGCTGGCCGGCGCCGCCGCGGCCTCGGCCCTCGCGGCCGCGCTCGCCCGGCTGGGTATCGTCCTCCCCTCGCTGCGCAGCTCCAGCCCGGTCAACGGTCACGGCTTCGTGGAACTGGGTGGCTGCAGTGCAGCCCTGGCGTCCCAGTTGGCGCAGCGCATCGACGACGCCGCCAGCGCCCAGGAAGCATCACAGACGGAGGCGGAGCGGTGACCGCCGTGTACGCCCCCAACGGTCGGCTCGGCGCGAACCTCGGTGTCCGTCTGGACCGCGAGCCGCACATGCGGCTGGTCCAGGCCGTGATTGCCTGGGCCGGCCATGCCACCCTCCCGCCCGGCGATTGCGATCAGATCGCCCTCCAGCTCACCGAGCACGCTCGGACGGTGGCGGCCGAAGTCCGGCGCTGCTGCAGCGTCCTGCTGTCGGACGCCGAGCCGCGCGTCCTGGCTGAGGTGGTGTTGGAGGAAGCGGACCGGCGCCTAGCGCAACGACGTCTGGGAACCGTTCGGTGTGTGCAGATGCGCGTCCGGCAGGTGCGTGCCCTCTATGAGCGGCTCGACCGGTTGCAAGTCGCCCGGGCAGTTGCCACTCCCCCCTGACCGCCTGCAGCTTTCCCCGTAGCTCAGGCGAACGAAGCCCTGGCAGTCCGCACTCCATCTCGGACCGTCGGGGCTTCTCCATGAACGGCGGCGCCGGGCCCCGGCCACCGGTCACGGGCGCCGTGTCAGGCTTGAAGACCGGGTGCTGGGCGAAGCAGCCCGTTGCGGAACAGGTCAGCGGCGGCGTCCTCGATGTCGCGCGGGCTGTGGAGGGGAAGATGCGCCGGCGCTGGGTGTTCGCGAACACCGCCCGCTTCAGGCCACTGTCGGCCGAGACTGATTGGAAGAGGCGGCCAGTTACTTCAAGCTCGGGTTGGCAGCGCGTCACGGTCCAATACGATCAGGAAGCCCCCGACCGGTTCGCGATCGAAGGCTGGGACATGAATGTGCCCTACCTGCTGTTCACCAAGCTCGAGACTGCGTCCACGCTGGACACGGTGACAGGACTTAAAGGGTGTCTCACGTGGCAGTTCACTGATGCGGCATGATGTTGCACCGTGAGGGTTGATCTGTCGCGTCGGCTGGTTCCGGACGAACTGTGGGAGCTGGCAGCTCCGTTGTTGCCGAGGTTCACGTCCCGTCCGCAGGGCGGAGGTACTGCTCCGGTGGATGAGCGGGCGGTGTTCACGGCTGTGGTGTACGTGCTGACGAGTGGGTGCGCGTGGCGGTATCTGCCGGAGTCGTTCGGTGTATCACCGGCCACCGCGCACCGTCGGTTTACCGCGTGGACCGGGGCCGAGCTGTGGCGCAGGCTGCACCGGGCGGTGCTGGACGAGCTTGGTGCCAGGGGTGAGCTGGACTGGACGTCCGCGATCGTCGATGCCGCGTCGGTGCGGGCGAAAGGGGGGGCTCGCTGGCTGGGCCGAACCCGGTCGATCGCGGCAAGAAGGGCAGCAAACTGCATGTGTTGTCCGAGGCTCAGGGTCTGCCCTTGGCGGTCGCGGTGTCCGGTGCGAACCTGCATGACAGCCAGGCGTTCAAGCCGCTGATCCTCGGCATCCCCGCCATACGTTCCCGGCGCGGCCCACGCCGGAGACGGCCGGTGAAGATCCGTGCGGACAAGGCGTATTACTCCGCCGAACACCTCCGCTGGCTTCGGGGCCGGAACCTCATCCCACGGATCGCCCGGCCCGGTATCGAGTCCGGCGAGCGGCTCGGCCGGCACCGCTGGAAGATCGAGCGGTCGATCTCCTGGCTCTTCGGCTACCGCCGCCTCACCGTCCGGTACGAACGAAAGGGCAGCCACTTCCTCGCCTTCCTCGGCCTCGCCGCAGCCCTGACCTGCTACAAGAGACTTGCGAAGCTCACCACGTGAGACATCCTCTAACACGCCCTCTACGGCCCCTCACGCTCGTCCCACCGCTGCATGGAGTCCTCGATGAGGCGGTTCGCGTGATGACGCGCCTCGGCGAGGAACTCGGCGTAGTAGCGGAAGAGAACCCGGATGCTCTGTCCCGCTCGGCGCCACGTCATGATGACTTCCGCGGGGCGCATCGCGGCGTAGTACATGCAGCCGAAGAAGGCGTACAGATGCGGGCCGCGGCCGGGAAGCGCCTTGACCGCTTCGAGCAGACGGGCCAGCTGTGGAGAGTTCGGCACGCAGTCGGGGTCGACTTCGCCGGCAACCTCGGGCGCCGTCCAGCGGAGTCCGGCAAGAGAGCGGGTTCTCGACCAAGATCGCCCGCAGCCACCAGGAGCTTCGCGTGCTTGTCTACCCGTCGTCGATCGACCTGTCCCGTCGCACCCTGCGGTGCCTGACCGGACGACTCACTGTCCGGCGTGGGGAGATCGGAACCCGGTGGCGGCGTCTGCCCGCCGGTCGTCAGACTCTCCTCGCCCTGGCCCATCTGCGATGCGGTGACACCTACGCCCGGCTCGCCCGCCGGGTTCGACATCGGCATCGCGACCGTGTACCGCTACATACGTGAGGCCGTCGAGGTACTGGCCGCCCTCGCCCCCACCCTGGCCGAAGCGATGCGCATCGCCAACCGCATCACAGCGATCGTCCAGGCCGTCCTCGTCCTTCACCACGCGTCAGCGCCACCGGACATGAGCCGACCACCCTCGCACGGCCAACGACGGCAATGACGGCCAGTCAGCTCAGCCGCGTCGGCGCGACAGCGCCGTCGTCGCCACTGAGTTGTGCACCGTGAAAGCAATCGCGCCCGGCACAAAGCGGTCGTCCGACCACATCAACGGTCTGCCCGCCTGGTCCGTGGCCCGCCGCCGCTCCCGCATCAGCGGCGCGTCCGGAGCACAGCCGAGGAGGCGCGTGTCGTCGGCATCGGCGTAGACGAGGTCAATGGTGTGTTCCGTGTCCGCGAACACCACTCCCTCCTCCGCCAGTGGATCGGTGTGCGAGATCGCGTGGGGATCCAGGCGCTTGATCAGGGCGCCGATCCGCTCGGGGTAGAGAGTCCTCTCGACCATGATGGGAACACGCGACAGCGTCCGCAGCCGGAGCACCCGGTATATCTGCGACCCCGGAGCGAGGCCGAGCTGCTCGCATTCCAACGGTTCTGCGGGGCGGCGTTCGATGTCGATGGTGCGGCTGCCCGGTTCCTCTCCGAGCGAGCGTGCCCATCGGGTGAAACTCAGCAACTCGAAAAAACTCTGCGTACGTGCGGTGCCGAGCACGACGCGGCGCGTGCCACGTCGAGAAGTGACCAGGCCGTTGGCGCGCAGTACGGCCAGCGCCTGACGGACAGTGCCGCGTGAGACGCCGTACTGCTGGGCAAGCTTCTCCTCGCTGGGCAGCCGACCGTCCGCCCCGTAGGCGCCGGTAGCTATGGCCTCGCGCAGGTCAGCCGCCAGCCGCCGGTACCGGGCTCCGGTGGTGCCGCCCCCCGCGACCGCCATTCTGCTCTCCTTCTCCCTCAGCCGCCCATCGCCGCTGCTGTGGATCGTGAGCCTATCCGCTCCCGAACGTGGCTCAACGATCAGGCCCCTCCCGCCGCACAGCCCGCGATCTCTTCCCGAAAGGCTGCTCCGCGCGTTCGCCGGCGTTCATCTTCCGTACACCGCCTCCCGAGGTAATGAGTCAAGTTGTACAGCCAACTTATTCCACTGGGAGATTCCATTGAGACTGCACCGCGTTCCCTCGGCGGGCCTTTCCTGTGTCCTTGCCGCGGCCGCGCTGGGACTCAGTGCATGCGGACTGACCAGCACAGATGCGGCAAGCGATAGCGGGAGCAAGGCCGCGACCGCCGTCTCGGCACAGGACGCCGGCGGCCTCGACGCTCTCGTCGCGGCCGCGAAGAAGGAGGGCAAGTTGAACGCCATCGCCCTTCCTCGGGACTGGACGAACTACGGCGAGATCATCGACACCTTCGAGAAGAAGTACGGGATCAAGGTCGAGGTCGAGAACCCCGACGCCTCCAGTCAGGACGAGCTCGCCGCAGTCACCTCCCGCAAGGGACAGGACCGGTCTCCGGACGTCATCGACGTGGGCAGCGCCTTCGCCATCAGCGCGGCCCAGCAGAACCTGCTGGCGCAGTACCGCGTCTCAGCCTTCGACCAGATCCCGCAGGAGCAGAAGGACGCTCAGGCACGCTGGTACAACGACTTCGGCGGCTACGTCTCGATCGGTTGTGACGCGGCCCGCGTCAAGAAGTGCCCCAAGACCTTCGCCGACCTGCTCGATCCGCGGTACAAGGGCCAGATCGCGCTGACCGGCAATCCGACGAAGTCCGGCTCGGCCTTCGGTGCCGTATACGCGGCGGCACTCGCCAACAAGGGCTCCTTCGACGACATCAAGCCCGGCCTGGACTTCTTCGCCCGCCTGAAGAATTCCGGCAACTTCAACCCTGTCGAGTCGAGCCCTGCGACCATCCAGAAGGGTGAGACGCCGATCAGTATCAACTGGGACTACCTCAACGCCGGATACGTCGACGACCTCCGCGCCAAGGGCGTCGACTGGAAGGTCAGCGTCCCGGCCGACGGTGTGTACTCCCAGTACTACTCGCAGGCCATCGTGAAGTGGGCACCGCACCCGGCCGCTGCCCGCTTGTGGCAGGAGTTCCTCTACAGCCCCGAAGGCCAGAACCTGTGGCTCAAGGGCCACGCCCGCCCCGTGCTGATGCCCTCGATGCAGAAGGCCGGCACGCTCGACACCGCCGTCGCCGCCAAGCTCCCCAAGGCACCCGCCGGCAAGACCGCCTTCCCGACGGAGGGTCAGGTCAGCAAGGCCAAACAGGACGTCGTCCAGGGCTGGGGCCGGGGCGCCGGCGAATGAGTACCCTCCAAGCAGTCGCCAGAGGCGACAACTCGAACCGCTCCTCCGGAAGCAGTACTCGTGCGGGTGCCGCCCGGCGGCGGCGCCTTCCTCGCTCGGCAGGCTGGCTGGGTGTCGTGCCGCTGCTCCTCTTCGCCGCCTTGGCGTTCGGCCTGCCCGCCGGGACAATGGTGTTCGGCGCGCTCACGACGCCCGAAACTGTGCCCGGCGGGGCCCGATTCACCGGCGCAAACATGAGCGCCTCACTGCACGGCCCCTACCTCACCGCGCTCCTCGGAAGCGTCAAGCTCTCCGCCCTCTCCGCGCTGATCGCCGCGGTCGTCGGTCTGCCGGTCGCCCACGCGGTCGTGACCTCACGATTCCGCGCGCTGCGCGAGTCAGTCCTGGCCGGGGCGGGCGTACTGGCGAACTTCGGCGGTGTGCCGCTCGCGTTCGCCTTCGTGGCGACGCTCGGCAACGCCGGGGTGCTGACGACCCGCTTCCACCTGCTCGGCCACGGCTGGAATCTGTACGGCTTCTGGGGCCTGACCCTGGTCTACCTCTACTTCCTGATTCCGCTCATGGTCCTCACGCTCGCCCCCGCTCTGGAGGGGCTGCGGCGGCAGTGGCGCGAGGCCGCCCACAATAACGGCGCAAGCACCTTCCGGTACTGGATGCACGTCGCCCTGCCGATTCTCATGCCATCGCTGCTCGGCGGCTATGTCTTGCTGTTCGGCACCGCGTTCAGTGCGTACGCGACGGCCGCCGCGATGGTCGGCAGCTCGGTACCGCTGGTCACCATGCAGATCGCGGACGCGCTGTCCGGCAACGTCCTGGTCGGCCAGGACAACGTCGCCCTGGCGCTCGGCGTCGACATGGTGCTGGTCGCGGGGCTCGTCATGGCCGTCCAGGTGCCGTTGCAGCGCAGGAGCACACGATGGCTCGCTTGAACAGGACCGGATACGGGCGCAGCGCCGTACTGCTGCTCACCGGTGCGTACTTCCTCGTCCCGATCGCATGCGCCATCGCCTTCAGCATCGGAATCGGCGCCCCCCGCCAGGCCCTGGGCTTCGAGGCCTACACCGGCATCTTCGGTGCCGACGGCTTCACCGACAGCCTCACCTTGACCCTGAAACTGGCCGCGGCCACCATCGCGCTGGTTCTGGTGCTGCTCGTGCCTGCCTTGGTCACGGTGCGGCTGGCCGCACCGCGTCTGCGCACACTCGTCGAGATCGTGTGCATGCTGCCGCTGGTCGTACCGGCTGTCGCCCTGGTCGCCGGGATCAGCGCGGTGCTGCGCTGGGGACCGGACCACTTTGCCGGTACCCCGCTCTTCCAAGCCATGGCCGCGCTCCAGGCCCCGCAGTTCCCCATGGTTCTGGTGCTTGCCTACACGCTGATGGCGCTGCCGCTGGCGTACCGCACACTCGACACCGGGTTCGCCGCCATCGACCTGCGCGTGCTCGTCGAGGCTGCACGGTCCTGCGGGGCGCCGTGGCCGCACACCCTTATCCATGTCGTGCTGCCCAACCTTCGCGGGGCGCTGCTCAACACGGCGTTCCTGACCCTCGCACTCGTCCTCGGCGAGTACACCGTCGCCGCGGTCCTCGGCTATCAGCCGTTCGCCGTGTGGATCGTTGCCACCAGCGGCTCGCAGGCGCAGATGTCGGTGGCCGTCTCGATGGTCGGCCTCCTCGTCACCTGGATGCTGCTGCTGATGATCAGCGCCGCCGGACGTGCTCGCCGCCCCAAGGAGAACTCATGACCGACCTTCTCACCGATCCCGAAAGCGTCAGGCCGACGCGGGCCGGTTCAACCGTGGAGTTCCGTGGGCTGCGCCGCGCCTTCGGCACGACGACGGCGCTGGACGGACTGGACCTTGAAGTCCGCTCCGGCGAACTCCTGGCACTGCTCGGCCCGTCCGGCTGCGGAAAGACCACCGCCTTGCGCACGGTCGCCGGCTTCGAACGGCCCGACACGGGCGAAGTGCTCGTGGACGGCGAGGACATCACGCGTGTTCCCGCACACCGCCGCGAGGCGGGCATGGTGTTCCAGTCGTACAGCCTCTTTCCGCACATGACAGCCATCGACAATGTCGCCTTCGGGCTGCGGATGAACGGGACGGGCAAAGCCGCGCGGCGGGCTCGCGCCGCGGAACTTCTGGAGCTGGTCGGGCTGCCGAACCACGCCGCCCGCTTCCCGCGCCAGCTCTCCGGAGGCCAGCAGCAGCGCATCGCGCTGGCCCGCGCTCTGGCACTGCGGCCACGCGTACTGCTGCTCGACGAACCGCTGTCCGCGCTCGACGCTCAGGTGCGGCTGACACTGCGCGAGGAGATCCGTCGCCTCCAACAACAACTGGGCATCACGACGCTGTTCGTGACACACGACCAGGAGGAGGCCCTCTCCATGGCCGACCGGGTCGCCGTGATGCGCGCCGGGAGACTCGAACAGTGCGCGCCTCCCGCAGAGCTGTACGAACGCCCTGCGACCGCGTTCGTCGCCAATTTCGTGGGGGTGATGAGCCGGATACCGGCCCGGCCGGGGGCGGACGGCACGACCGTGGGCGCGTTCGGCCGCACGCTACCGGTCCACGGGACGCTGCCGGGCCCCGTCGGGACCGACGGTGGAAGTGGCGAGGTGGATGTACTGGTACGCCCGGAAGCGATCGGGGTCACGGCGGACGGCGATGGCACGTCCCAGATCGTGGGCGCGACATTCCTGGGCGCGACGACAAGACTGACTGTACGGCTGGCCGGAGGCGCGGAAGTGATGGCGGACGTGGCGACTCACTCGACGGCCGGACTCCCCGTCGGTGCCAAGGTGACGCTGACGCTTCCGGACCGCCCGGTGCTGGTGGATCGCCACAGCTGGGGAAACGGCGGTCGCAGTGGAGGCTGACGGCTCCGGCCGATTCTCGATCCGACCACGCCGTACGAAGCCGTCGCTTCAGACCGAACCCACCGACCTGTCCGGCCTTCGGCGCAGGGAGCCTCCGCTTCCGCCCGTTCGCCACGCACCGGAGAAACTCCTCATGAACCATCACAGGGCCACACCCGGCCTTCCCGCTGCCGTGCTGTTCGACATGGACGGCACACTCGTCGACACCGAAAGGCTGTGGTGGGCGGCCGTGGAACAGGTGGCAGACCGGATCGGGCGGCAGCTGACCGACGCCGACACGCATCATGTGCTGGGCCGACCGGCCGCACACACCGCAGATCACCTGCACCGCACCGGCGGCCCGGCGGTCCCCGCCCCTGACGTGCTCGCCATCGAACTGGACGCGGCGTTCGCCGCCCGAGTCGCCTGCGAGGTCGTCCCGCGACCGGGTGCGCTGCACCTGCTGGACGAACTGGCCGCGGCCGAAGTCCCCACGGCGATCGTCTCCGCGTCGCCGCGCCACGTCGTCGACCTGGTGCGCAAGGCCCTGGGCGAGGAGCGGTTCGCATTGACACTCGCCGTCGAGGACACGGTCCGCACCAAGCCGGCGCCTGATCCGTACCTCGCCGCGGCCGCCGCCCTCGGCGTCGATCCGCGCGCCTGCGTAGTCGTCGAAGACACGCCCACGGGTGTCGCCGCGGCCGAGGCCGCCGGGTGCGTGGTGCTGGCCGTGCCCTCCACCGTACCGATCCCGTCCGCAGCACGGCGGACAGTCCTCGACTCCCTGGAGCGGGCCGATGTGACCTTGCTCGTCTCCCTGTTCACGTCCGCGGAAAGGAACTGACGCCATGGACGACATCCGCCACGTCGTGATCCTCATGCAGGAGAACCGCAGTTTCGACCACTACTTCGGCACGCTGAACGGCGTGCGCGGGTTCGATGACCGTCAGGCTCTGACGTTCCCGAGCGGCGACAGCGTCTTCCGTCAGCCCGCCCCCTCCCGGACCGACGGCGGCTTCCTGCTGCCCTACCGGATGGACTCCACGAAGTTCAACGCGCAGAACGCCGACGGTCTGCCGCACGACTGGGAATCCGGTCACGATGCCATCAACAACGGCGCGATGAACCGCTGGACATCGGCCAAGGGTGAGCAAAGCATGGGCTACCTCACCCGTGAGGACATTCCCTACCAGTACGCGCTGGCCGACGCGTTCACACTCTGCGACGCCTACTTCTGCTCACTGGCCGGACCCACCAGCCCCAACCGCCTCTACCTGTGGACCGGCACCGTCGGCCCGGGCCGGGACGGCACGACCGGCCCGTGGATCGACAACACCCCGCTTCCCGACAACCCAGTCTGCGACTGGACCACCTACGCAGAACGCTTGTCGGCCGCCAACGTCACCTGGCGCGTCTACCACACTCCCGGACTGGACGAGCGCCACGGCAACTACGAGGACAACGCCCTGGAGTACTTCGCCCGGTTCCACACCTTCGACAAGGACGACCCGCGCCACATCAATGCGATGACGAAGTGGGACCTGTCGGCGTTCGACGCCCACTGCAAGGACGGCACGCTGCCGACGGTGTCCTGGCTGGTCTCTCCGTATCTGTTCTGCGAACACCCGACCGCCAGCCCCGCTTACGGCGCCCACTGGGTCAACACCGCCCTTCAGTCGGTCTTCGCCAACCCGGACGTGTGGCGGCACACCGCCTTCCTCGTCATGTACGACGAGAACGACGGCTACTTCGACCACATGGTGCCGCCGTTCCCGCCCCACGCGACCCCCGAGGAGTTCGTGGACGGGCAGCCGATCGGTCTGGGCAACCGCGTCCCCCTGTGGGTGATATCACCGTGGTCGCGCGGCGGCTGGGTCAACTCCCAGGTCTTCGACCACACCTCCGTCCTGCGCTTCCTGGAAGTCGTCACCGGCGTGCGGGAACCCAACATCTCGGAGTGGCGTCGCGCCGTATGCGGCGACCTCACCAGTTGCTTCGACTTCGCCCGGCCCGACTTCTCGATCCCCGCACTGCCAGACACCCGCGCGCTGGTGGAGCAGGCCGACACGGCGATGGAACTGCCACCGGTGGAGCTCCCGGCGCCGGGCACACAGGTCATGCCGACACAGGAACCGTGCGGTGCGCGTCCTCACCGGGCGCTGCCGTACCGCCCATGGGCCGACGTCGCCGTGGACCGCGCCACCGGCAAGGTCACCTGCACACTCGCCAACGAAGGAACGGTCTCCTTCCACTTCACGGTGTTCCCGAACATCGCGCGGCCGTTCGCCGGTACGCCGTTCACTGTCGCGCCGCGCAGCACTGCCACCTACGTGTGGGATGCCGTACGCACGGACGGGCGCTACGACTTCACCGTTCACGGCGCCGACGGCTTCGTCTGCCGATTCGCCGGAACGGTGACCGGAGTTGATCAGAACGACGCTGCCGCTCCTCGGGTGACAGGGGTCCTGCGGGGCGGCAAGCCGGAAAACGCCTCGGTCGAGTTGCTGCTGGCCAACGACGGCGGTTCGGAGGTGTGCTTCACCGTCGCCCCGAACGACTTCGGCGGCACGGAACACACGCAACTGCTCGGCCCGCGCGAGAAGGCGGTCCTGAACCGGCCCACGGACAGCGGGCGGTACGACATGACCGTCACGGCGGACGGAGGCACGGGCTTCGCCCGGCGGTACGCGGGGACAGTGCACGCGGCCCCGAACACGATGACGGCTGATGTCTCGTGATCCGTTGACTCCAGCACGCTCTGCTCGTCCAGCAGGTTGCCGCCCTCGGCAAGCACCGCCTGGCAGAGAGCCGCCGCACCCCGCCCCCGCATCCGAGGAGCCGCCCCATCCGGCAGCACCGGTTCGAACACGCCGCGACGGGTGCTGTGCTCGTATGTGACTCATGCACCACGGCACTCCTGCCGACCTGACGGACCCTGTGGTGCCCGCCCCTCCGGCACCGCAGCGGCAGGCACCACAGCATACGAACCAAGCTGCCAGGGGCGCGGGCATCGTGCGGCAATGACGGTGGATGTCCCACCCAGGCCGCGCTGATCGCCTGTACCGGAGCACGAAGCCGCTCCGTAACAACCATGACAGGCCGAGCGGGCAGCCACATCCCTGCCGCCGAGAGTCTTGGAGCCCGGAGCCACGGCGAGCCGGATCGCTGGTAGAGAGGGCCCCGAAGTTCCGGGACCAGGGGCTTCACCCCCATCCCGAAGCGATGGGCGGCCGAGCGGACCTACGGCTGGCCCATGCTCAGGTCAGTGAGACGGTTGTCCCGCCCGCACCCCGGCCACCACCGGCCTTGGGTACGGGCGTCCTCGGCGTTGCAGGGGACGCGCCACCATGCACATGCGCTACATCGCGTCGGCAGATCGCACGAGGTCGGCTTCAACGGCCAGCCACAGCCGTCCTGAAGGAATCCGGGCGAGCTGGTCCTGCACCCACGCCCGATGAATTCCCACCGGGTCCGGGGCGGAAAGAGCCAGCCACTCCGAGTCCGGATTGCGTGTCCGTGGAGCCATGACCAGCACCGTAGGGATGCTGGCAGCGAGTTGGCCCGCCGTTCCGCGGCCTTCCGGCGCCAACCCAAGAGGTCTCCTCCGCCACCCAGGACTCACCTGCCACGTCGAAGCCGGACATCCGCCGCTTCGGACCTCGGACCAAGATCCGGGCCATTCCCGGTCCATCGCCCCGCCGGCCCCCTCAATGAGACACAGGCAGGCAGGACACGGGCCGAGACAGCGCGGCCGCCGCACCCAGGAACACCAGCGGCCAGGCTCATACCGGTAACTGGGCGGGCGTCGAGGCGGGTCCCATTCGCCCGGCCCACGTTCGTGCCGGCATTCAAGAAGCCCGGGATCAAGGTTGGCATCCCACCCGGGCCGGTTCTCCTTTCCGGCTCGACCGATCCGCAGGCTTCATCGCCCATCCAGGAGAAAAGTCGGAGCAGGGCGCCGCATCCTGACCGGCATCATGGCCCGGTGACGACATGGATGCGTTGCTACTGGGACAAGGGCGACGTCTGGTTCTCCTTCAGGTCGACGTCGGGGGCCATCTTCCCCTGCCCCGGGCCGTCACCCCCACGCTCGACGTCGTGACCGCCGACCCGGGCGGCACGCGTTCCGGAGCCCCGTGCGTCTTCACGTGGCCCTGAGTCACGCCGGACGGTCCTCACCGGACACTGCCCGGCTCCGCACGGCAAGGCACCGAGGGGCCGCAGCTACCGCGGCGACAACCTCCGTGCACCCTCCCACGCGACGAGCGGATGTCCCGGGCTCGCAGATTGCCAACCGTGATTCCGCCCACCGCCGCAGGGTTCGGTGTTGTCGGGATGCTACGGAGCGTTTTGGGGAGTGTTCTCGGGGTGTTCGTCGCATGGTGTCCGTGCGATGCGCGGGGCGTCTTCTCTCCGATGACACCACGCATGGTGCGAGGTCGCTTCCGGAGCCGGGGACCGTCGTCGAGCCGCAAGCCCGCGGCCGCGGGGCACAATGCTGAGGTCTGCGCACCTGCTGCCCGACTGAAGAATCGGGCATATCGTTCGTAGTGTGGTCGGGCGGTGCGCCCAGGGCGGATCCCGTTGGACGCCCCCTTCCCATCTCTTTCGCGGCTATTTCGCCCCTCCGTGGTTCCGCTTCGGCTTCGTGAATCCCCGCGCCGAAAGAAGGCTTCCGATGCATACTGCGCTCACTTCCGCCGACCTCGCCGAGCTCCGTCGGCAGCGGCCCTATCCGGCTGTGTCGGTCCTGATGCCCACGCACCGTCGTGAGCCGGACAGCACACAGGACCCGGTTCTGCTGCGGAACATGCTGGCGAAGGCCAAGGAGCGACTCCAGGGCGATCCCGACGTCTCCAGGCAGCGACGGATCGATGTCATCGAACAGCTGGACCGGGCGGCGTCGGAGATCGACCTGACGCACGCCGAGGAGGGCCTGGTCGTCTTCGCGGCGCCGGGGGAACACCAGGTGTGGTCGCTGGGCCGTACGGTCCCGGCCCGGGTGGTGCTCTCGGACACCTTCCTCACCCGCAACCTCGTCGCCGCGCAGGCCACCGAGCGCCCCTTCTGGGTGCTGGCGCTCTCCGCCGACCGCGTCAGCCTGTGGAGCGGTGCGGCCGACCGCGTCGCCGAGGTGCACCGCGGCGGATTCCCGCTGACCCGCAGCCTGGTGGACCCCGATCCCGAGGATCAGCTGCAGGTGGGCGATGTGCCCAGCACCTTCCGTGATGAGCACACCCGCAAGTTCCTGCGGGACGCGGACACTGCGCTCGCAGCCGTCGTCAGGGCCGCCCCCCGGCCCCTGTACGTGGTCGGCGAGACGGCAGCGCTCTCGCTGTTCGAAGAGGTCGGGACGGTCGTGCGGGGCGGCACCGGCACCAAGATCGCGGTGACGCAGGTGCCGCAGACGGGGCTGGCGGGTGGTCCGCCGGACGCCCTCTGGCAGGCGATCCGCCCGTACGCCGAAAAGCGCGCGGATGCCGAAGTCGCCGATGTGCTGGCCGAACTGGACCGGGCGCGCGGCCGCCGGACGTTCGCAGCCGGCGTGGACGAGATCCGGCAGAGCGCCGAGGTGGGCCAGGTCGCGCTGCTGGCGGTGGAGGAGAACTACCGGGAGACCGTGCGGGACACCGGCGGTCACCTCATGCCGGCCGAGCCCGGTGACCCGGACTCCGTCGACGACATCGTGGACACGATCGTGGAGCGGTCACTGGACACCGGCGCGGAAGTGCGGTTCGTTCCCGACGGCGTGCTCGCCGAGGTGGGCGGGATCGCGGGGACGTTGCGGTATTAGCCCGTTCTTGTCGGGCTCGTGTGCGGCGGCCGGTGCCCCAACGAGGGGACATCTGCCGCCGTTGCGGTCCGTGTGCGGGTGGTGCGGCCCATAGGGCGCCTACGGGATCGATCGTGGCCAATCTCCGGACACGCGTCGAAGGTCACTGCGTAACCGTGCAGCGTCGCGAGGTGATGCCTACTTGTACCAGTAGCGCACTCCGCCATGGTGGGAGCAGGTCCCGCGGAAGTGGGCACTGTAGGAGTAGGAGCCGTCCTTGCACTGCGCGGCGGCCCCGGCCGGGTGACGGCTGCCGGCCTTGCATGTGCCAGTGGTGCGGTGCGCGCACCCCGCCCCGGCTGCATGGGCCGTAGTGCCGGCAGCGACCGGTGCCGGCAGTGCCCCAGTCGCCATCAGCGCGGCCATGCCGACGCGGATCCTCGTGAGCATCGAAATCTCCCCTGTCCGTAGTGACGGGTGTCGGAGTGTCAGAGCAGTTCCGCCGCAGGAGTTCGTACAGAGTGCCCGCTCACCGATCAGAGGAGGATCGGAACGAGGCCGTGACGGTATGGGCGAATCGCTTCGCACGGCGCTTCATGTGGAGCAGGCGAGCCCACCCATGCCGGGAGCCGATCACTCGCCCATCGGACAGCTCCCAGGGCTTGTCCGGTCGGTCATCTGCGGAGCCAGACGAGGAGCATGGCGGTGGTGAGGGCGCCGAGGAAGACGTAGCCACGCTTGTCGTAGCGTGTCGCCGGTGGGCACGGACCGAGGTGGAGTCGACCGACACGTCCCCATCGATCCGCCCGGCAGCGTCGGCCAGGGACTGCACCTGCCGGAGCAGTTCCCAGGCTCCATCCGCCGACCAGCGGCGATGCCGCTCCGAGACGATCTTCCACGGGCCGTAGCGTTCTGGAAGATCGCGCCACTGCGCTCCGGTCCGACCTCGGGGCAGCATGCCGTCGGTCACCTGCCGGTGGTCATGCCACCGGCCATGCCGTCCGTTGTCCACCGGCAGAGGTGGCTCCAGGACACGCCACTCAGCCTCCGGCAGATCACCACGACCAGTCATACAAGTGCGACCGGACAGGACTTGAACTCCCAGGTCACGAAGATATGACCCACACGCGCACGGGACGACTCGTTCTCGTATATGAGTTGCGGGGAGAAGATCGTCAGGTCGCTGCCGCGTTCATCCATGAGCCGCAGCTGGTTGCTCTCGATCGCCTGACGCAGGTCATCGTCGGTGATGACCAGGTCGTCCGGGTCGGGCGCGTCCTCGGGTGCGCCGATCGCAGCCACCTGCTGCTCCCGCCACTGCGTCAGCTGGGGCGGCGCGGTGGTGAAGTGACCGTGACAGTTGGTGATCACGTGGTCGCTCCTGATCGTTGTCGGGGTCAGGCCAGGGAGCCGGCTGGCCAGCCGGTGTACTGCTCGGCGAGATAGGTGCCGCCCGGCGCGCGTGCCCACCACGCTGTCGAGCTCCCCGAGTTGACGCCGCAGGTCGAACGGCGTGCCGCCGGGAGCGGTGTGCAGCAGCTGGGTCATCCGGTACGAGAAATTCTGCGCACGCCGGACTCGCTCCAGGGCACGCGGCTGGTAGTCGTCCAGCGCGGCCTTGCCCCCGCCGCTGAGCGCCCGCAGCAAAGTGCCGGCGAGCACCTTCACGTCGTGCAGCGCGAGATTGAGCCCGCGGGCACCGGCCGGCGGCGCCGTGTACGCGGCGTCGCCCGCCAGGGCCATCGAGCCCCAGCGCATCGGCTCCTGCACGAACGAGCGGAACCGCAGCACCGTCTTCTCCAGGACCGGCCCCTCCTCCGGGCGGAAGCCGTCCCGGCCTGCCACCCGGGCCTGGAGCGTGTCCCAGATGCGGTCGTCCGGCCAGGCGTCGACGGACTCCGCGGAGCCGCACTGGAAGTACATCCGCTGTACGGTCTCAGTGCGCTGGCTGATCAAGGCGAAGCCGTGCTCGGAGTGGGCGTAGACCAGATCGGGCGCGCTCATCGGCGCCTCGGCCAGGATGCGAACCACGCGAAGGGGTACTCCTTGCCGCCGCGAACGTTCCGGGCGCCCGGAACGTTGACACCCTGGGCCGCGTCCGGTCGCCGGTGTTTCCGTCAGGCGGAAGCGCGCAGGGATATCAGGCTGTCGTGCGGGTACGCCTGCCGAGCTCGTCGGAGATCCCGTACGCGGCCCTCGCGAAACAACAGGCCAGCACGTTCCGCCAACCTCATTCGGGAAGAAGAGGTCGCGGGTTCGATGGCGCCGCTGCCAATCGGGGCCCCGGGCGGGGGGGCGGCCGTCTCGGCGCGTTCGGCAAACCGGGCAGCCTCGGCTCATCCCCGGACGAGCGGAGGAACGGACGGTGGCAGGGCAGGGAGCCGAGGCGCTTGTGCAGCCCGGCAGCCACCCAACGCCAATTTGGAAATGGTAGCCATTTTCAATTAGGCTGTTGCCCGTCACCTAGTCGTGCAGGAGGTCGGCCATGGCCGTACCCAAGCGGAAGATGTCCCGCAGCAACACCCGTCACCGCCGCGCCCAGTGGAAGGCGACCACCCCGCAGCTCGTGCCCGTCACCGTCGACGGCACCCCCCACCTCGTCCCGCAGCGGCTGGCCAAGGCGTACGAACGCGGGCTGCTGCGCCCGGAGAGCTGAGCCGGCAGCATGACGCACAATCGACTGCCCGTCACGGTCCTGTCCGGCTTCCTCGGAGCGGGCAAGACCACTCTGCTCAACCACGTCCTGACCAACCGGGAGGGCCTGCGCGTCGCGGTCATCGTCAATGACATGGCGAGGTCAACATCGACGCGAGCCTGGTACGTGGCGGCAAGGCCGCTCTCTCGCGCACCGAGGAACGTCTGGTCGAGATGACCAACGGCTGCATCTGCTGCACCCTGCGCGATGGCCTTCTCGAAGAGGTCGACCGGCTGGCCCGCGAGGGCCGCTTCGGCCATCTCCTCATCGAGTCCAGCGGCATCTCGGAACCGATGCCCGTCGCGGCCACCTTCGCCTTCCCACGCGACGACGGAGCGACCCTGGGCGACCTCGCCCGGCTCGACACGATGGTCACCGTCGTCACCTCCGGCCAACTTCCTGCCGGAGCTGGCCGGAGGTGAAGGGCTGGCCGAGCGGGGGCTGGACCAGTACGAGGACGACGAACGCACCGTCAGCGACCTGCTGATGGACCAGATCGAGTTCGCCGACATCATTATCCTCAACAAGATCGACCTGGTTGATGCCGAGAACGCCGAACGGCTGCCACCCTCGCCCGCCTCAACCCGGCCGCCCGCATCGTGCCCGCACTGCACGGCCGGTGAACCCTCGCGAGATCCTGGGCACCGGGCTGTTCGACCTGGAGCGGGCACAACAGGCCCCCGGCTGGGTGCGGGAGATCAACGGCGACCATGTCCCGGAGACCGAGGAATACGGCATCCCCAGCACGGTCTTCCGTGCCGATGCGCCGTTCCACCCTGGCCGACTGTGGACCTTCGTCACGGAGGGGCTGGACAGCGGCGCTTACGGTCACGTCCTGCGTTCCAAGGGCTTTTTCTGGCTGGCCAGCCGCCCGAATGTCACGGGCTTGTGGTCGCAGGCCGGAGCGGTCGCCCGTTTTGAGCCTTCTGGTGCCCGCGGTGCCGGAGACAGCCAGGGCCAGGAACTGGTCTTTATCGGCACAGGGTTGCATGTCCAGCTGCTTCAAGCAGCCTTGGCCGACTGCCTCCTGGCCGACGGGGAACGGCTTTCCGATGACCCGTTCCCCGCCTGGCACCCTGCGGTGGCGGACACCAGACACCTGCCGGCCGCGACGAACGGCGGCCGCCGTGGCAGCGTTCAGGCATGCCTCCCCGCCTGCGCCCTTCGTGGGTTCGCAGCCTCCGCCCGACCGATCCGCCGTACGCCTGTCCTGCCGAGAGATGCGGCAAAGCCCTGGAGTGGCTCGGCTCAGAGCGGGACGTCATCGAGCAGGTGATCGGGGAAAGCCGCCCAGCCGTCCCAGCCCAGTGACAACTCCCTGTCGTCCAGCAGGGCCGCGGCGAGTGCGGAGCACAGCCGGCCCCGGTCGATGAGTCGGCGCCGGTGAACGTGAGGGCGTTACGGCGTTCGCCGCAGTATTCGTGCCAGAACCACGAGGCCGGGTGCGGCGTTGCGGGGATGCGCCCCGCCAGGCGCTGTCGTCTCCGGGCTCCAGCCAACAGCCCGCTTCGCCCTGGACACCTTGGTTCCGCGGTGGATCACTGACGAGTGGCCCTTTGAGCGTCCCTGCTTCGTCGGCCGGGACCTGTCCGGGCAGGAATGGCTGGCGCTGCCGGACGCCGCCTGATTTTCGATGCGCGTGACCTCGGCGGTGGCTTCACCAGGCTCCCGGCGGGGCAGTCTCCGCCTCCAGGCGTGCCGTCGTCTCCATGAGTGAGACGGTGAACGGGTGCCGCGGCTCGGTCAGTATCCGGTGGGCCGGGCCCTGTTCGACCAGCTCGCCCGCGTCCAGCACGGCGATGCGGTGGGCCAGACGTGCGGTCTCCAGGTCGTGGGTGATCAGCATGAGGGACATGTCCGAACGGTCGCGGAGCAGATCCGTGAGGGCGTCAAGGATGCCGCGGCGCGTGACCGTGTCGAGGCCGGAGGTGATCTCGTCGCAGATCAGGACCCGGGGCCGGGCCAGCAGGGCACGGGCCAGGGCCGCCCGCTGGAGTTCGCCGCCGGAGAGCTCCGAGGGGAGGCGGTGGGTCGTTTCGGGCCGGAGGCCGAGGCTGATCAGTGTTGTCAGAGCTTCCTGAGCGGCTGACAGATGATCGGTGCCGCGCAGGCGTACCGCGGTGCGGGCGACCTGGTCAAGGACGGGACGGTGCTCGTCGAAGGCGGCCCGCGCGTCTTGGAAGACGTACTGCACGGCCGCCAACTCTGCGCGGCTGCGATGCCGTACGCTGCGCGGCAGCGGGGTGCCGTCGAGGTGGACCTGGCCGTCGTGGTCACGATGGAGCCCAGCCAGGCAGCGGGCGAGAGTGGTCTTCCCCGTGCCTGAGCGGCCGACGACAGCCAGCGACTCACCAGGGTGCAGGGCGAGTTCCGGAGTTCGTAGCACCACAGTGGCACCGATGGCGCCGTCGCGGTGGCGCGCGGTGAGATGGCGTACGTGCAGCACGGCCTGTCCGGTGTCCGGCAGAGGCTCGTGCCCGGTGGGCGACGACCGGGCATCGAGCAGT
Source organism: Streptomyces sp. NBC_01525 (assembly GCF_045040405.1). NCBI lineage: Bacteria > Bacillati > Actinomycetota > Actinomycetes > Kitasatosporales > Streptomycetaceae > Streptomyces > Streptomyces sp. NBC_01525. The sequence goes on along the minus strand of NZ_CP109397.1, from coordinate 6,828,225 downwards.
TGTCGGGTCCATTCGTGGCGCGGTGCGCGCCACAGCCGCTGGACCGGGCCCGATTCCACGACCCGGCCCGCCCGCATGACGAGGACCTCGTCGGCGAGTGCATGCACCACGTCGAGATCATGGCTGAGCAGCACGACCGCGATGCCGCGTGCCGCCAGCGCTGCCAGCTGATCGACGATGCGGCTCCTGGTCAGCGCGTCCTGGCCGGTGGTGGGTTCGTCGGCGACGATGACGCGGGCGCCGAGCAGCAGCGCCTGCGCGAGGACGACGCGCTGCTGCTGGCCGCCGGACAGCTGGTGCGGATAGCGCGACAACAGCGCCTCGGCGTCCGGAAGCTGGGCGTCCGACAAAGCCCGCAGCATGCGTTCGCGTGCCGCCGCCCGACGCTGGTTGCGGGGCAGGTCGCGCACCTGGGTGCGGGCGATGTCGTTCAACAGCGCCGAGACCCGGCGGGCGGGGTTGAGGACGGACGCCGGATGCTGGGGCACGTAGCCGACCGGGCCGTCCGCGGCCACGCGGACGTCGCCGGTGACCCGGGCACCCGACGGGTACGCGCCGAGCAGGGCGAGGCCCGTGGTGGTCTTACCGCTGCCGGATGCCCCGACGAGCGCCGTCACCTTGCCGGGCAGAGCCCGCAGCTGCACGCCGTCCACGATCACCCGACCGTCGATCTCCACGCGCAGGTCCCGGATCTCCGCGACGCAGGCCAGCTCGGCATCGGTGCCGGCGCCCGTCGGCGCAGTCGTATCGTTCCGGTCGGTCACGGCCGTGGTTCCCTCTCTCCCCGGCACCGGCCGGGCTTGTGGAGTGCCGCGTCGAAGAGCAGGTTGCTGCCCATGGTCAGCGCGACGATCAGCAGGGCGGGCACCACCACGGCCCAGGGCTGCACGAACAGTCCGGTGCGATTGCGGTCCACCATCACCGCCCAGTCGGCGGCGTCCGGCGCGACGCCGACGCCGAGGAACGCAGCAGTGGCCACGAGGTACAGCACGCCGGTGAGCCGGATGCCGGCGTCGGCGGCCAGGGTGCGCAGTATCGAGCGGCCGACATAGCCGACGGCCGTGCGCCACCACGTCTCGCCCTGCATGCGCAGCGCCTCGACCGCGGGGCGCGCCGCGGCCTCGGCGGCGGCCGCCCGCACGATCCGCGCCGCGTCCGGAACGTTGACCAGCGCGACGAGCAGGGCGAGCCCGGCGGCGCCCGGTGTGAACACGGACGCCACGAGAAGGATCAGCAGCAGGGACGGCACCGCCAGCACCACGTCCAGCGGCCGCATCAGTGTCTCCTCCAGCCAGCGGCGGTGGGTGAGCGCGGCGATGAGGCCGAGGGGCAGCGCCACGAAGTAGGCCAGGGCCGTCGCGGCGAGCGCGGTCAGCACCACCGGCCGGCCGCCGAGCAGGATCTGACGCCAGACGTCACGGCCCACGAAGTCGGTGCCGAACCAGTGTCCGTCGCCGAGTGTGAAGGACGCGGCCCGGGCGCCCGGGTCGCCCGCGAACACCGGTCCCAGGGCGGCGAGGACGAGGGGTGCGGAGATGACGGCGAGCCCGAGGACGTAGCGGCCCGCGCGGCGCGGCCGTACGACCCTGCAGACAGGGGATACGAGCGTGCGGGTCACGCGGCCACCCCCGCCCGGGGTGCGAGTCGGTGGGCGACCAGGTCGGCGCCGAGGTTGAGCACGACGGTCAGGACGCCGAACACCACGGCGAGGCCCTGCACCACCGGTACGTCACGTTCGGCGACGGCGTTGAGCAGGACGGTGCCGAGTCCGGGGATCACGAAGAGGGCCTCCACGACGATGACGCCGCACAGCAGCCAGTCGATGGTGCGGGCGAGTTGCTGGACGGCCGGGGCGAGGGCGTTGGGCAGGGCGTGGGCGTAGCGGACGCGGGCGCCGCCGACGCCGTAGCGGCGGGCGTGCACCGCGTACGGCGCGGCCAGGGCATCGACCATGCCGGCGCGGACCAGGCGAGCCAGCGAGCACACGGGACGGGAGAGCAGGACGAGAACGGGCAGGAGCAACGCTGCGGGGTGCCCGAGCAGGTCGGTGCCGTAGCCGACGGCGGTGGGTGGGAGCCAGTCCAGGCGGAGGGCGAAGACGGTCACCAGCAGCACTCCGAGGGCGAACTCCGGGACGGCGTAGACCGCGAGCGTCAGCGAACTGATCAGCCGGTCGACGAGTCGCCCTTCGTGGCGGGCGGCCAGTACGCCGAGGCCGAAGCCGGCCGGGACGAGCAGTGCCACGGTGAGGGCGGCCAGCAGCAGGGTGGGCCCGAAGCCGTCGGCCAGGTACTGACTGACAGGCCGTCCGGAGGTCACGGAGGCGCCGAAGTCGCCGTGCAGCAGGCCCGCCGCCCACTCGGCCAGTCGCTCGTACGCCGGCCGGTCGAGGTGCATGGCCTCGCGGAGGGCCGCGATACGGGCGGGGTCGGGCTGGTCGCCGGCGAGGGCGACGGCTGCGTCGCCCGGCAGCGCCTCGGTGAGCGCGAAGACCAGCAGCACCACGGCCACGGTCTGTACGACGCCGAGGAGCATTCGCCGGGTGACGAAGGAGCGCAGTCCCGTCACGCGAGCCACACCTTGTCGAAGCGGGCCCAGTCGAGCGTGTTGGCGGGCGCCTTGCGGTCAACCCCCTTCACCGTGCGTGCCGTTCCCAGGATCCAGTCGGCGAAGCCCCAGATCAGGAAGCCGCCTTCGGTGTACAGGCGGCGCTGCATGCGCGCGTACACGGCTGCGCGGGCCTTGGTGTCGGGGGTGGACTGCGCCTGCTGGTAGAGGGCGTCGAAGTCCTTGTGGTGCCACTTGGTGGCGTTGGTGGTGGAGTCGGTCAGCAGCCGTTGGGAGAGGTGGGCCTCGATGGGCATGGCTCCGGAGCGGTAGCAGCACAGGGTGCCGGAGTCGAGGATATCGCTCCAGTACGTGTCCTTGCTGCCCGTCTTGACGTCGATGGTGACGCCCGCCTTGGCGGCCTGGTCGCGGAAGATGCTCGCGGCCTCGGTGAATCCGGCGGCGACGGCCGAGGCGTCGAGGGTGACCTTGAGTTTCTCGGCGCCGGCCTGCTTCAGCAGGGCGCGGGCGCGGCCCAGGTCCTGCTCGCGCTGGGGGAGGTCGTCGGCGTAGTACTCGTAGCCCTTGCCGAACAGGTCGTTGCCGATCTCGCCGGCGCCGGACAGGGCGCCGGCGACGAGCTCTTTGCGGTCGGTGATGAGGAAGAACGCCTGGCGCACCCGCTTGTCGTCGAACGGGGCCCGGTCGGTCTTCATCGCGAAGCCCTGCATGGCGCTGTTGCGCAGCCGGACGATCTCGATCTGTCCCTTGCCTTCGTGTGCGCGGGCGGTGGTGGGGTCGAGTTCGTGGGCGTACTCGACCTGTCCGCCGAGGAGTGCGTTGACGCGTGCGGACTCTTCGTTGGCGACGACGAATTCGATTTCGTCGAGGCGCGGGGCGCCCTCCCAGTAGTCGTCGTAGCGGCGGAAGACGGCCGAACGTCCGGGGGCGAAGGAGACGAAGCGGAAGGGGCCGGAGCCGATCGGTTTCCTGTCGAAAGGGGGCGCGTTCTCGGGGACGATGTACGCGCCGAACGCGGCCAGGATGTTGGGGAATTCTGCGGTGGGGCGCTTGAGGACGAACTCGATGCTGCGCTTGCCGGTGGCGCTGCTCGCGTTGAGGTCGATGGGTTCCAGGGAGGCCTTGGCGCGGAACCCCTTCTTCGGGTCGGCGATCCGGCGGTAGCTGTACAGGACGTCCTGGGCGGTGACCGGCTTGCCGTTGTGGAAGGTGGCCTTGCGCAGGGTGACCTGCCAGCGGTCCAAGGTCTTGTTCGCCTGCCACTTCTCGGCGAGGCGGGGTTGCGCGGACAGGTCGGCGCCGTAGTCGGCGAGCTTGTCGAAGAGCGCCTTGGCGCGGGCGACATCGGCGAAGAGGTTGGCCAGGTGGGGGTCGAGGGTCTCGCTTGCGCCGCCTCCGGCGAAGGCGGCGCGCAGCCGCCCGCCCCGTCGGGGCCGGCCGTCGCCCTTGCCCGTGCCGTCGCCGGAGCCGGGCCCGCCGCAGCCGGTGAGCGCGAGTGCGCCGAGCGAGGCGGCGCCCGTGGCGGCGAGGAAGCCGCGGCGGCGCAGGCCCGGGAAGGGTTGTTCGGCCGGGGCGGGGAGGCGGCGGGCGGATTCTTCGTTCATGCGGGTGTCCTCGTGGTGTGGATGGGTCACGGTGCCGGCTCGATGAGCCGGGCGACGACGTGCAGCCGGTCGGCGTCCGTCGCCTCTCCCGGGGCCATGCCTTCTCGCCAGGGCGGCTCGGTGCGCGGGCCCGGACCGTCGTGCAGGTCGAGGACCTCGAAGCCGTGCGCCGCCAGGAGACGGCGGAGTTCCAGCGGGAAGAGCAGCCGCCATGCGGAGCGCTGTTCGACGGGCGGGGACCCGTCGTCCGCGGTCCATACGCGGGTTCGGCGCAGCAGTTGGACGGTGCGGTCCACGGTGAGCGTGGTGGTGGACCGGTAGGCGGTGCCGTGCCAGGCGAACTCGTGGGGGGTGGGGGTGTCGAGCAGGTCGGTACGGCCCAGGAAGTAGGCGCCGTTACGCATCTCCGCGACGAGCAGGCCGCCCGGGGTCAGCGCGCGACGGCAGGAGGCCAGAAAGCCGTCGAGCTGGGCGTTGGTGTGGCAGTACAGCAAGGAGCTGTCCAGGCAGACGACCGCGTCGAAGGCGTTGTGGCCCAGGTCGAACCCGTGCAGGTCGGCACGGACGTACGCGGGTCCGGGGTGGTGGGCGCGGGCGTGGGTGAGCATCGCCTCGGAGAGGTCGGCGCCGGTCACCGTCCGGCCGCTGCCGTGCAGGTGGGCGGCGTCACGGCCGGTGCCGCAGCCCATGTCCAGCACACGTGAGCCCGCGCCGTACCGCTGCAGGCAGTCCTCCGCCCAGCGACCGGCCAGCCGGTCGGCGTCGGGGAAACGGGCCTCGTACAGCTCGGGGTTGTCGGTGAGCAGGTTGTGCATGTCCTCGGTGGCGGTGCGGGTCATGTCGTCTCCTTCCTCAGGCCGCCACCGTCAGGGCCGGCTTCGGCGTCGTCGGCAGCGCGTTGCGCCGGTGCAGCCAGGCCACACCGCATGCGGAGGCGAGACCGAACAGGGCGCAGCACGCCCAGGGCAGCCAGGGGGCGCCGCGTTCCCCGGTGTCCATGGCCCAGCCGACGGCGGTGTTGCCTGCCGCGGCGGCGACGCCGGAGACCATGTAGAAGATCCCGTAGTAGGTGCCGGTCAGCTCCGTGCGGCCGAAGCCGGGGATGAGCTCCAGCACGAAGGGCTGGGCGATCATGACGCCGAGGTAGAGCAGGAGGGCGCCGAGCAGGACAGGCAGCGTGCGCAGCACCGCGTCGGCGGTGCCGTCCGGGGCGCCGGGTCCGCCTGTCACCAGTGCCGGCGGCAGGAAGGACAGCGCCATCAGAACGAGCCCGATGGAGATCCAACGTGCCCTGGACCCACGGCCTTTGAGGGCGCGTGTGATGCGCAGTTGCAGGGTGAGGTTGGTGACGGTGCCGACGAGGAAGACGAGGCCCGCCGCGCCGTCCCAGCCGGTGGCCCGCCGGGCTCCTTCCGGCAGCAGCAGGTAGAGCTGGTTTTGCAGGGTGAACATGCCGACCATGGCGAGCGCGAAGACCAGGAAGGCGCGGTTGTCGAGGACCTCGCGCCAGTCTGCGAGGAAGCCGCCCTCGCTCGGCTCCACCTTGCGCGCGGGCAGGACGACGGCCTGGGCGACGGTGAGGACGGCGAAGATCCCGGCGGCGGTGAGCGCGGACGTGCGGAAGTCGACGAGCAGCAGTGCGCTGCCCAGCAGTGGACCCATCAACGCGCCGGTGGTGGCGAAGACGTTGAAGAGGGCGAACGCCTCGGCCTTGCGCTCCCCCGCCTCCTGTGCGAGGTAGGCGCGCACGGCGGGGTTGAACAGGGCGCCGGCGAGCCCGCTGAGCACGGAGGCGGCGAGCAGTACGGCCAGCCCGTCGCCCAGCGAGAACAGCGCGAACCCTACGGTGCGCAGGGCGCAGCCGACGATGATGACGCCGCGCGCGCCGAGCCGGTCGGAGGCGGAGCCGCCAATGAGGAACAGGCCCTGCTGGCTGAGGTTGCGGACGCCGAGGACGATCCCTACGACGGCCGCCGACATGCCCAGGTTCTGGCTGAGGTGGGTGGCGAGGTAGGGGACGAGGAGGTAGAAACCGGTGTTGACACCCAGCTGGTTGGCCAGCAGGAGGCGGACGGCCAGGGGGAATCGGCGCATCTCGTGCCAGATCTTCACGCCGCCTCCTCCCCCGGGCTGCGCCGGACTCCCAGCCCCGGCAGATCACTTGCCCGTACGAAGCCGTCGGTGCCGCCGATCCCGGCCCACGGGTCGTGGGCGAGCAGCAGGTGTCTGTCGAGGTCGGCCCAGCGGGCGCGGTCGACCAGGTGGACGGCGGGTGCGAGGCCGAGGCTGCCGGCGGTGAGGCAGCCGAGCATCAGCGCGGTGCCGCTGCCCTCGATCGCCTCGGCGATGCGCAGGGCCGCGTGGACGCCGCCGCACTTGGCGAGCTTGACGTTGACACCGTCCACGCGTCCGGCCAGGCGGCGGGCGTCCTGAAGGCTCACGGCGTCCTCGTCAGCGATGACCGGCAGTGGTGAGCGTGCGGCGAGCGCCTCCGGATCGCCGGGAGCGAGGGGCTGTTCGACGGCCTCGACTCCGAGTTCCGCGAACCGGGGCAGCACGGCGTCGGCCGCAGCGCGCACCGGCGAGGTGATGCCGATGGTGCGGGCCGTGGCGGCCACCCGGGCGGTGGCGGCGCCGGGGAGCCGGTGGACGGGGCTGCCGGCGCGCTTGCCGGCGAGATCGAGGAGCGCGGCCTCGACGGCGGCGGTCACGGCCGGCGGGATGTCCTCCCCCGCCAGTTCGCCCGCCCGCAGGGCGTCCAGCGCGCTTTCGGGGTCGCGGAAGCGCAGGAGGTCCATGGCGACGGCCGCGAGGAGACGTCCGAGGGTGTCGGCGTCGAGGCCGTAGTAGACGCTGGTGACGGCCTCGCCGTGGCCGCGCAAGCCGGCGTGTTCGACGGTCAGCCACACGGCGTCGCGGGCGGCCATGGTGGAGCGGGAGATGCGCAACGGCTCGGCGAGGTCGAGACATACGGTGCGCTGGGTGGCCTTCACAGTGTCTCTTCCGGAGGATGCGGGGATACGGAGGCCCGGAGCGGGTCGGTGACGCGGGTACAGCGGACCCACCCGGCGGCCTCGGCCGCACGGGGGTGCGGTATCTCAATGGGGCGGATGGCCGCGGCGGACGGGGCGAGGCCGTGCGCGGCGATGAAGTCGTCGTCGTAGACGGTGCCGAGATAGCGGTGCGGGCCGTCGGGGAAGACGGTGGCGACCTCCGCCCCGGAGTGGACGCGGGCCGCCCAGGCGGCGACGCGGGCGACCGCACCGGTGCTCCAGCCACCGCTGACGAAGCTGCCCCGGGCAAGCCGCCGGCAGCTGTCCACGGCCTCGGCCGGGCCGACCCAGTGGACCTCGTCGAAGGCGTCGTAGGCGACGTTGCGCGGGTGGATGCTGCTGCCCAAGCCTCGCATCAGTCGGGGGCGGGCGGGCTGGCCGAAGATCGTGGAACCGGTGGCGTCGACGCCGATGAGGCGCAGGGCAGGCCAGTGCCGCCGCAGGGGAGCGATGACCCCCGCGCTGTGGCCGCCGGTGCCGACGCTGCACACCAGGACGTCGAGGTGGTCGAGCTGGGCCGTGAGTTCGGCGGCGAGTGAGGCGTAACCGGCGGTGTTGTCGGGGTTGTTGTACTGGTCTGGCCAGTAGGCGTCGGGCAGCACGGCGAGCAGCTCGCGCAGCCGAGCGAGGCGAGCGGCCTGCCAGCCGCCCTCGGGGGCCGGTCGGTCGACGAGTTCGAGGCGAACACCGTGGGCACACAGCAACTGCCGCATGGACGGCTCCAGTTCCCGGTCGCCGACCAGCACGACCGGGTGGCCCAGCGCCTGCCCGGCGAAGGCCAGGCCGATGCCAAGGGTGCCGGAGGTGGATTCCACCACCGGTGCCCCGGGCCGCAGTTCGCCACGTGCTCGGGCGCCCCTCAGCATCGACTCGGCAGCCCGCGCCTTCATCCCGCCGGCTGCGAGCCCTTCGAGCTTGGCCCAGAATCCGGGGTGAGGCCCCGGCAGATCAGCGGTGATGCGCACCAGTGGCGTACGGCCGAGCAGGGCGAGCAGCTCCGGGCGAGCGGTGGGTCGGGCGGCGTTCGCGATCATATGCGGCCTCCCTGACAGGAGTTGCCGTGCGGCCCCCTGTAGCGGTGGACGACTCCGGCACCGCCGTCGAGCCAGAAGAAGGGGTACGGCTCGGCGCATACCGCGCTCACGCCGTGGCCGAGGAAGCGGGGCAGCACAGCGCTGCCGGTCTGCGCGAACATCACCAGCTGCTTGCCGTGCTGCTGCGCATGCCGCCGAAGCGGTTCGAAGGTGCCATTGCCCAGCGTCATTCCGGAGACGAGCAGCGCCTCGCAGCGGCCGGCCGCCGCGAGCGCATCGGTGACGACCGCCTCGGCCAGGCGCAGGCTGAGTACTTCGTTGCGGTAACCGGTACCGCGCCCGTCGTGGCGTACGGCCTGCCGGGTGGTGAAGGCCACGGTGATCCGCTGTGTGGCCAGGTCGGGGCCCAGCCCGCCGGTGCGGACGCGGTCCACGAGGTCTGCGTACGTCGGGCACGTCTCGTACGCCAGCGCGCCAGCCGCGCCGGTGACGGCGGTCATCGGATCACCAGCCCCGCGCGCAGCCCGGCCAGCAGGGCCTCAACGCGGTCGCGGGCCCCTGGCCCGTCGGCGTCACCGGCCATGATGTGCCCGAGGTACTCGTTGTTGCTGCCCGCCGCCTTCACCACCTTGCCAGGGTCGGCGAGCTGCACCTCCAGCACGCCGGGTGCGTCCCGCAGTTCGCCGCCGTCCAGCGCTTCGAGCGTGCCAGCGGCCTGCGGCACCAGAAATCCGATGGCGGCGCTGCGTAGTCCGGTGCCCGTGCGCCGCAACTCGGGTTGGCGGCCCAGCGCGACCTCCACGAAGGCCGCCGCGAGGTCGATGCCGGTGACGTGGCGGATCAGTTCGGTGATGCGGTTCCCGGCGGGACGAGGGTTGACCTCGACCACGCGCGGCCCGTCGACGGTCAGCTTGATCTCGGTGTGCGCCACGACGCCGTCGACGAGCCCGAGTGCCTTCAGGGCGTGCAGCGCGGTCTGTTCGGCGGCCTCGGCGTCGGCGGGCGTCAGGGCGGCGGGGAACATATGGCCGGTCTCGATGAAGGCGGGCGCCCCGCCGATGCTCTTGTCGGTCACGCCGACCACGTGGACCGTTCCTGCATACGAGACGGTCTCGACACTCACCTCGGGACCGTCCAGCAACTCTTCGAGCAGGATCACGGGCGCGCGCCGCTGTCCGCGCGCATTGACCGGGACGCTCGCCAACGTCCGGTAGACATCGGCGAGTTGCTCCTCGTCATCCACACGCCGTACGTACATGCCGGCGCACAGGTCGACGGGCTTGGCCACCAGCGGGTAACCGATCTCCCGGGCGGCGCCCGCGATGTCGGCCCACTCCTCGTGTACGACGAAGCGCGGGCCGGGCACTCCAGCATCGGTGAGCACACGGCGGGTGGCGTCCTTACGGCAGGCGTTCCCCACCGCTTCGGGCCCTGGACCCGGCAGACCGAGCCGCCCGGCGATCCGCGCCACGGTCGGCAGGTAGTAGTCGCAGGACGTGATCACTCCGTCGAACCCCAACACCGCATGCAGACGCTCGACTTCGGGCAGCAGGGCCTCGGTGTCGTTGGTTTCGGCGGTGATGATGTTGCGGGCCCCGAGCAGCGGGTGTGCCGTCCCCTCGGGCGCGGAGCGCAGATAGTGGTGCAGGTCGCGGGTGAGGAAGGTGAACGTGTGCCCGCCCTCCCGTATCGCCCGTGGCACCAGCCGGCTCATCGCTCCGACCCAGCTCTCGACCACCAGCAGATGAGCCACAACTCCCCTTCCGGGCTTGGACTTCGGGTACGGGGCAGTCGAGTGCCCCTCCGGCGAAGGGTGTCGGGTTTGCCCGTCGCACACTTTAACGATAATCATTTTCATTGTCATCTCGCGGCCAGGTCTTTGCCGCCCCCTTGTTCGCCGAGCCCCTCCGGAAGGCCCCCGTGACCCCTCCCCTACGCCGCACCACCGTGCTGTGCGCGTTGCTGACCGCCGTTAGCCTCGTCCCCGCCGGTCCGATCCAGGCCGCCACCCCGACGCCCCCTCTACGCTTCGGCGCATGCCCTGACTCCCTGCCGAACCCGCCCGCCCCGGAACACGTCGCGTGCGGGCGGCTCCGAGTTCCGCTCAACTGGAACCATCCGCGGGGGCCACACATCGAGGTGGCTGTCTCACGGATACGCGCATCGGGCTCCCGCGGCGAGCGGCGCGGCATCCTGCTGGTGAACCCGGGCGGACCGGGCGGCTCCGGACTCTCCTACGCGGTCACGAAGCGAGCCAAGCTGCCGCAGAGCGTGCGACGGGCGTATGACGTCATCGGCTTCGACCCTCGTGGAGTCGGACAGAGCGCCCCCGTGAACTGCGGCCGGATGGGCGGCCTCTTCACCAGCCCGGGCACGAACCCCGTACCCGTAGGCAGGCCCGCGGAGAAGAACTACCTCACATCGCTACGGAACATGGCCGACGACTGTGCCGCGGGCGCCGGCGAAACGCTGTCCCACCTGTCCACGGAACAGACGGCGCGGGACATGGACGCGATCCGCGCCGCACTCGGCGAACGCCGGACGAGCTTCCTCGGCGTCTCCTACGGCAGCTACCTCGGCGCCGCGTACGCCGCGCGCTTCCCGCATCGCGTGGGCCGCATGGTGCTCGACAGCGTCGTGGGCCCGTGGAACTGGTACGACTTCGACGTCATCCAGAGCTGCGCACTGCTGCGGCAGCGCGACACCTTCTTCACTTGGACCGCCGCCCACGCGGAACGCTTCGGCCTCGGCGGGAGCACGGCCGCCGCGCGCCGGGCCTATCTGCGCGTGCGCCACGGACTTACCAGGCACCCCGTGGACGGCTTCGGACCCGCCGAGTTCGACCGCGCCGTCTACCGCGCACTGGGCCGCACCGAACGCTGGGCCGGCCTCGCCGAGGGCCTGCGCGACCACCTGAATGCCGGACACCCCGACGGGCTCCGCCCCACCGCCGCTTTCGACAGCCCGGATTCACGCAACTACGAAGCAGCGAACCGCGTCGTCAAGTGCGCCGACTCCCCCGCCCCTGCACCTCACCGGATCCTGGCGGACATCCACCGCACCCGCCGGCTCGACCCGCAGCCGGTCCTGACCGGCATGGAGGCGTCCACCTGCCCCTATTGGCGCCACAAGCCTGCCCACCGCACCCCGCTCGGCAGCCCCGACGCCCCACCCGTACTGCTGGTGGCCTCCGCGCACGACCCCGTCACCCCCATCGAGGGCGCACGCCGACTGCGCCGACTGCTGCCCGGCTCGCGCCTGGTCACGCTCGGCAACGACTATTCGCACGGCGTGTTCGCCAGCCGGGGCAACGCATGCGTGGACGACACCGCGGCCGCCTATCTCGTCAACGGCACGGCACCGAAGGCGGACGTGAACTGCATCGGCCCCGGGCTGCCGGACGTGCCGTGAGCGCGGGAGCGAAACAGCTTCCTGAAAATCGTTTTCATGAATTTGCCAGGGTGGCATGTGCCGCGACGGCAGTGCCATCACGCACACGACGCCAGCCGCACAGACGCATGCGCAGCACAGAAACGCATGCCGGACAGGAGAAACCGTGAGCGAGACCGCACATTGCGGATACACCGTGCGCCCCGCGACACCTGCCGACGTGGACCCCGCACGCCGCATCATGCTCGACACGCTGTACCGCGAGTTCGGATACGGCTACGTGCCCCGCTGGCACCACGACGTGCTGGACATCGAAGGCACCTACCTCGACGACCCCCGCCATCTGCTCCTCGTCGCCGTCCACGACGGCGAAGTGGTCGCCACGACCGGAGTACGATCCGCGGGCCCGGCCCACCCCCCGCACCCGCGCTGGCTCGCCGAACGCTACCCGTCCGGAACCACCGCCCAATTGGTCCGCGTCTACGTACGCCCCGAACACCGGCGCCGGGGCCTCGCCCGCACCCTGGCCCACACAGCTTGCGACATCATCGCGACCATGCCCGGCTACAACAGCATCTACCTCCACACCAACGTCAACGTCGAGGGCGTGGAAACCTTCTGGCGGAGCATGGCCGAGGAGGTGTTCGACGCCCGGACCACCGGCGAACACGGCCCGGGCGTCGCCACCGTGCACTTCGAGATCCCTATGAGGCGCCGACCGGCCGACGAAGTGGCGCAGCACTCGACCGCCGGCCGCATCCCGTAACCTCGCCGGCTCCTCGCTCTCCCGCCACGAGAGCGAGGAGCCTGCATCACCGATCCACAAAGGCGGCGCGGGTTCGTGGAACAGCGTGCAGGCCGGGGCCGTAGGCCGCACGCGGCTTTGTCCAGGGGCTGGGCGACATGTTGTCGCCAGAGGCTATAGACGATGCCGGTGCGGCGGCCGGTGACAAGTCTGTGGGCGCGCAACAGACCGAGGCGGGCGGCCCTGACCCGTGCGGAGGCGCCGCCCGTCGCGTCACCGGCGTGCGCGGCGTCCGCGGGCACGATTGCGGACACCCGTGCCCGTGCCCGGCGCGCCGCCCCGATCGAGTGAGGGCCCGGATCCCGGCGACTGTGGCGCAGCACGGGCAGACACGCCGGACCCGGTCCGCCGCACCGCCCGACGAAGGGAACGTGTGGGGCCGGGCCGTGTGGGAAGCGGTCCAGCCGCGAGCGGCTGAGGGCGAGACCGCGCACGGTCTCGTTGCGCCGCGCCGGACCGGGCCTGCGAGCGAGCCGCACCCCGCCACCCCGGCGTACGGCCGGCGTGGAGAAGCAGCCGGTCGGGGGCGCCTGTCACTCCAGTGCGCCGGCGACGACGCGAAGGCCGGAAACGACGCCCGCGGAGGCGGCTTCGCGTTCCCGGGAGCGCAGTACCGCCAAGGGGTGCAGTGTCGCCACGACGAGGGCCGCGCCGTTGCCAGCCGTGTCGTGGGGCGGTGCGCCGCCCCGGTCCTCCGGCAGCGGGAGGGGCGTGCCACGGTCCTTGGTCACCCGGAATGACGACCCGAGCAGTGCCTTGGCGGCGCTCGCCCCGAGCGCAACGACGATCTGCGGCCGGACGAGGCGCAGATCGGCGGTGAGCCACGGGCGGCAGGCCGTCATCTCCCGCAGGCTGGGCGGTTTGTGGATGCGGCGTTGGCCGCGGGTGGCCGTGGTGAATGTGAAGTGCTTGACGACGTTGGTGAGGTAGGCGTCGTCCGCGTCGAGCCCGGCATCGGCGAGCGTCTCGCGCAGCAGGCGACCGGACGGTCCGACGAACGGCTCGCCACAGCGGTCCTCTTGAGCACCAGGCTGTTCGCCGACGAACGCCACCCGTATGCGGCCGCCGCTTCCACCCGGTACGTCGTCGAGACGGGCCACGGCAGCGTGGTGCGCAGCAGCCGCGTGGCCGGGTGCGCGTCGGCGGCGCGGATCATCTCCGTACCGGTCCAGCTGAGGTAGGTGATCCCGACGGCCACGCCGCGGTGTGCGACCTCCGCGCGCGGGGAGTGCGCGAACGCCTCCGCCCCCGACTTGGCGGCGCAGTACGCCGACAGCAGCGGTGCGGCGGTGATGCCCGTCAAAGAGGGGATCTGGCGGCAGTAGCCGCGGGTGTGCAGCAAGCCGGGCAGGAAGACCCGGGCGGTCACGGCGGTGCCCGGGAGATTGATCTCCACGGTGCGGTTCCACGTCTCCGGAGCGGTCTTGAGGAACGGGCCGCCCACCGCCACCCCGGCGTTGGCCACCACCACGGACGGCGGGCCCAGACGCCGCGTCACCTCGGCGGCGGTCCGCGCCATCGTGGCCTCGTCGGTGACGTCGACCGGCCGGTACGCGTGTACGCCGGGCAACGCGGCAGCCATCGGGGCGAGCTCGGCCTCTTCCAGTCCGAGCAGGCCACCGTGGCGCCGGCTGACGAACGGCTCCTCCGATGGTCGAAGTACGGTGGCGAGATGCATGGCGGTGCGGCATCGGCTGATCAGGCGGGCCCCGGAGACGGTCTGGGCGGTTCTCTCGGACCGGGACCGGTACGCGGACTGGGTCGTCGGCACGGACACGTCGCGGCCCGACTCGGGCGACTGGCCCGAGGAGGGGACCCGCCTTGCCTACACCGTCCGCCTGGGGCAAGCCCACCCATGCCGGGACCAGTCACTCGCCCATCGCACAGCTCCCAGGGCTTGTCCGGTCGATCATCTGCGGAGCCAGGCGAGGAGCATGGCGGTGGTGAGGGCGCCGAGGTAGACGTTCGTAGCGTGTCACTGGTGCGCACGGACCGGGGTGGAGCCGACCGACACGTCCCCATCCATCCGCCCGGCGGCGTCGGCCAGGGACTGCACCTGCCAGAGCGGCTCCTCCCGTTCGGTCCATGCGCACACGGCAAAACCGGTGTCGCCGATGCGCAGGTCGACCTCACGCACTGTCAGTTCCAGGCGCCGCCACGTCGTCTCAGCAGCGTCTTCGATCAGTGGACAGCCATCGCGGCCGCCGTCTCCCCGAACCTGCCTCCCCGCACGTCGCCGCAGCGGCCTTCCGTGCGGAGCGCAGGCGGTCGGTGCAGTCCGGGCTTGGCCGTCGGCGCCCGCACTGCGCGCCTGATGACCTGGATCAAGGCCTCACCCGGGCCGCCCTGGGAGCACGATTCGATATGCGAGCTAACAGCGTTCGGCAGGGTCATTGCCGGTGATGCCGAGGTATGTCTCGCTCACCCAGCCCTGCTGCTGGGTGCCTGCCCGTCGGACGTGCCACCAGCCTCGGTTCCCACCGACGGTGTCCCCGTACGTCCAGCAGTGGTAGTACACCTTCACGCGCGACCACTGCCCGAATGAGTCGCAGCTGGTGTGCGGGCCCTTCCGGTAGTTGACGTCGGTTCGGGTGACGTGGGACGAGTACGCGCTCTTGTTGCTCCATGCGTGACCGCAGCCCAACGTCCCGGCCGAAGCGGGAACGGACGCAACCGCGGGTGTCGCCGCCACGACCGCCAGCAGCGCCAGGGCTCGGGCCCCATTGCGCGCCATCTTCCCCGACCGCCTTACTTTCCGCATATCTCCCCCTTGTTGGCGTATATGGCCGCCAACACCGTACGAGAGCCGAGGGCAAAGCGCACGCATGAGACCGGCCAAGAACGTCCAGACAACTGCCTTGCCGAGCAAGGAAGTTCAGTCCCTGCCGGGCTGGGTCAAGAGCTCAACTCCCGGCCCGTACCGGCGCCGTCTCAGCCCTATCGATGCCGTTGCACGTGTCGTCGCCGGACCGGTTGTCAGGCGGCTCCCTCCGTACTCTCGGGGCCATGACGGCACCTAAGGAGAACCAGACCAGCACCCGCCACCGCGCCCCAGCATGTCGCCGGAGCAGTGCCGCGGAATGGCCATCCAGACCGCGATCCCGCTGATCGCCGAGTACGACGCCGCGGTGACGACCTCGAAGATCGCCCGCGCCGCGGGCATCGGCGAGGGCACGATCTTCCGGGTCTTCGCCGACAGCACCGAGTGAGCCCGGATTCCGGTCAGAACCTCAAGACCAACTCGCTGCCCCTTTGACTCGTATCTGGGTCACACCCCCAGAAAGCCGGGTGGCTGTCAGGAAGATGAGCCGGCTTCCACCACAACTCGCGCCGTCATTTCTCATCGCCATCCAGGCGGCGAGAGATCACGATTCGGCTCCCAAGCCCGTCCCCATCTGCTGTTCCTAGAGATGCACGAAGCCATCAGGTGCAGTGCCGAAGACGATCCCGTGATGACCACCCTCATCAGCCCCGAGCGGACGCGTTCAAGGGCCCGGCTGCCCGAGCCGCCGCGTCTTCGCCTCCTCACGATCACCAGTGAGGAGGCGAAGACGCGGCAGGTTCGACTCAGTCGACGCGGTCGGTGCCGCGTCAGCGGGCCTGCTGGGCCGGGAAACCGAGCCGGGTGAGATATGCGGTCATCGCCCGCAGGCCGAAGCCCATGGCGGCAACGCGTCGGTCGGGCGGACCGTGTTGCGCAGGGTTCCGAGGCAGGGGCTGCTGATGGTGACGGTGCCTCCGTCGTGGTGGGTGAAGCCCATGCCTTTCTCACCGCGGTCCTGGGTGGGAGCGAAGAGGGTTCCGGTGAACAGGGCGAATCCGTCCGGGTGTTGGTGGTGGCTGCCGTACGCTGCGGCGACCAGGTCCTCGAAGGTACGGCTGATCGCGGCGAGGCTGTTGCGGCTCTCGAGCAGGTGGGCGTCCTCCCCCTCGATGCGCAGGACGATCTCCTCCCGGCGCAGGGCGTCGAGGTCGAACTCGTCATGGAGCAGCCGGATGAACGGGCCCACGGCGCAGGAGCCGTTGTTGTCCTTGGCCATACCGAGGAGGAGGGCGCTGCGTCCCTCGATGTCGCGGAGGTTCACGTCGTTGCCGAGGGTCGCTCCGGCGATGCGGCCGGTGGAGTTCACGACGAGGACGAGTTCGGGTTCCGGGTTGTTCCAGTCCGAGAAGGAGGGGATGCCGATCGCCGAGCCGTGGCCACGGAGGCGAGTACGGGTGCCGACGGTCGGCTCCCTGCTCCTGCTCGGCCTGCTCGCCGCCCCGCGGGCGCCGCCATCCGGCTCACCGACCGCCTCTACCGGGCACTCGCCCTCTCCGCCGCGCCGGCGGTACCGGAGATGTGGGCGGGAATGTTCGCCTCGTACGCGATGCCGAGGATGCCCCGAGCTTCGCCGTCATGGCCGTCGCCACGGCCGTCTACGCCGCGATGTTGCTGATCCGGCGGCCCGTCTCCGGTCCCCGTATGCGACCCGGCTCCACCCCTCCTCGGCAGTGGCCGCGGTGGTGGCGAGGGTGAACAACTCGGCGAGCAGGTGTCACTTCTCGCGAGTTCCTCGTCGGCTTGCTTCTGCAGCCGCCAGGCGCCCCGGTCGGCGGGCGCCGGGACAGCGCCGCGCAGGGGCACGACGAGGATCGGCGTGTAGCCGAACGGCCACGGCGCCGTCGTCGACCTGTTCAGTGGAACATCTGGGCGCCGAGCGGGTGCTGCTGGTCGAAGCCGGGGAGGATGAGGAAGGTTGCGCTGGCGGTGGTCGTGGTGAATCGCAGCAGTGCGTCGGAATCATCCATGTGAGCAAGAGTGTTGGTGAATGTGCGTATGTCGTTCTGGAAGCTGATGAAGAGCAGGCCGGGGGTGGGCTCGTCGGTGCTGTAGGAGCGGCGGAGCATGAGGCCGACGCCGACCACGTTGGGGTTGGCCCGGCGGACGTGGGCGTCGGCAGGGATGAGGTAGCGCCCGTCCGGTGTTTTGGCGCCGAGGTTCGGATCCCAGGCTGCGGTGCCGCCGGAGAGGGGCACACCGGTGGCTCGGCGCCGGCCGAAGACCGCCTCCTGGTGGGCGACGGAGAGCGCGGCGAACCGCGGCAGGTCGAGTTCCATGCGCCGTAGTACGGCGATCGTGCCGCCGACGACGGGAGCCGGGCCGGCCAGCCACAGGTGGCGTTGGTGTTCGGCCGTCGTGTGCGGGCCCACGATGCCGTCGATGAAACCGAGCAGGTTTCGTGGCGCGGAAATGCCCTTGTCCACCGGGGTATTCGGACCGCGCCGTCCGGACTGCCGCCAGCGTTCACGTATCCGGTCGCCGGCCTGCTCCAGAAGTGCGGCGGCGACGACCGGTAACAGCAAGGCGTCGCTGGCGCAGATCTGTATCAACAGGTCCCCGCCGCGTGCCTGTGGGGCGATCTGCTCGCGGGAGAACCGGGGGAGGTCCGCCGCGCCGGGCAGGGAGGGATCGGCCATGCGCACCAGCCGTGGTCCCACCCCGATCGTGACGGTGAGATCGCCTGGCGGCAGGCCCAGCAGTCGTGGATCGGTCCCCGCGGTGAGCGTGTGAATGGCCTGACCGAGTTCGGCCAGCAGCAGGCCCACGGCCACGGCGTCGCCGAGGTCGGCCACCACCGCCAGGAGGTTCGGCTGGGCCGGTTGTGGGAGCGTGATGCCTGCTTGATAGCGGCCGGTTGGCGGCACCCGTGTAGTTGACGCGAGGGAAGGGGGCCGGGTTGGCTGAGCTGCAGGCGATTCGCACCCGGCGCTGAGCCCGGTGGTCGCCACGGCTCCGGTGGCACCGATGAACGCGCGGCGTGACGGATGGGAGTCGGCTCGGCTCACGGTGTGAAGAATGCCATATCCGTTCTGGCGGTGGCGAGTTGGTCGGCCTCCCCCCCCCGGGATGACTTCATGCCAGGATGAGGTCATGCCTCGTCTCCGTCTTCGCGTGATGGTCGCGTTACTGAGCACCCTGACGTGCGCACTGGCGGGCTGTGGGGCCGGCGATGACGGGTCGAGCCATGGTCGGCGACCGCCCGGCGCGCATGTGACGATCAGAGTGCCGACTGACGCCCCGACGATCTCGGATGCGGTGTCTCTCGCTCGCCCCGGTGACCTGGTGTTGGTCGCGCCGGGCGTGTACCACGAGTCGGTGAAGGTCTCCACGTCCCGTGTCACTCTTCGTGGCGAGTCCCGGGACAAGGTCGTCATCGACGGGCGGTTGCAGCAGCCGAACGGCATCGTCGTCACCGCGCCCGGGGTGGCCGTGGAGAACCTGACCGTGGAGGACAACACGCAGAACGGGGTCCTGGTCACCGGTTCGGCGAAGGCGGCTGCCGGAATGCCGGGGCAGTCCGGCGGCTATGACACCGGCGATGAGCCCGTCACCTTCCTGAAATCATTCCTGGTCTCCCACGTGACCGCGACCCGCAACGGGCTGTACGGCATCTACACGTTCTCCGCGCAAAACGGTGTCATCGAGCACTCGTACGCGTCAGGCGGGGCCGACTCGGGGATCTATGTCGGACAGTGCAAGCCCTGTCACATTGTGGTGCGGGACAACATTGCCGAACTCAACGCGGTCGGTTACGAAGGCACCAATGCCAGTGGCGGCATGTACGTGGTCGGTAACCGCCTTGTCGGTAACCGGGTCGGACTCACCATCAACTCCGACCACCAGGAGAAGTTGCTCCCGCAGCAGGATGCCGTTGTCGCGGGAAACCTGATCGCGGCCAACCAGCAGGCGGCGACCCCCGAACAGGCCGACGGCGGGTGGGGCATCGGCATCGGCGTCGACGGCGGCACCGACAACCAGTTCGTCCGCAACCGAATCGCCTACAACAGCAACGCCGGGCTGATGATCACCGCAACCGCTGACATACCGCCGGACGGCAACCAGATCCTGGACAACACCTTCGTCGCCAACGGCGTTGACGTCGGCTGGACGTTCCCTACCGCCACGCGGGGACGGGGCAACTGCCTGCGCGGCAATGATCTACGAACGACGGTGCCCGCCCGCCTCGCGGCAACCGCGTCCTGCCCGCGTCCCGCCCGGCCGGCCTCGCCGTCCGGCACGTGGGCAACGCCGACGGCACCGAGGGGTATCCCGTTCACCGATGTGGCGGCGCCAGGGCCACAGCCGCAGTTCCCGAACACCACCACGGGCGCCACCGCTGTTCCGGCCATTCCGGCGCTACCGGACATGGCGGGCATCGGGCTGCCGTCGGCGTCACTGCTCGCCGCAGGCGCGCGGGTACGGACGCCCTGAGCGGCGGCTACCGCGTCGGGGTGACTCCGGGTACCGGCCGGACCGGAACGTACTTCTGGGTGTCGAAATCGATGACCACCGGCTGCGATGCGGAAGCCACGCCGACGCGAACCCGGTACATGGTGCCGTCCGAGCCGATCCAGTAGCGCACGGCACCCGCCGTACCCGCCGTACCGCGCGTGGCACGGGCGCTCGGCCCGGTCATGATGTCCACCTGACGGCCGTCCAACCGGTCCTGTCCAACCCAGGCGGCACCGTTCTGTGGCAGTAGTTCGGCATTGTCCGGCCGGTCGCTGCCGAACTTCAGCGCGATGGCCAGCGAACTGTCCAGCGAACTGCCGGACGACTGCAGCGGACGGCCGTACCAGCCCGACCGGGGCGGCGACGCGGGTGCGTGCTCCGGGGCGTTCGCCATCGGGTGGACGAACACCGAGGCGGCCGTCCACTCGATCAGCCCGTCGCTGGACGTGTCGCGCCCGGTGCCGTGCACCACGCCGTAACCGAGTTTGCCTTGGTAGTCGACGGACCCGGTGACGATCAGCCCGCCGGCGGTGCCCGGCACAGTGATCGTCACCGCGCGGCCGTGCGCCTCGTAGTTGCGGAACCGCGTGATCGCCAGCCGGTTCGCCTCGTCCGAGGTCAGTGCGCGCGGACCGCTGGGGCCAGAGCCGCTGCCGATGATCAGGAACGCGGCCACCGCGACGGCCGCTATGCCGATGACGGCTGCCGCCCGGCGTGGCCGCAGCCGTCGGCGCCGGCCGGCCACCAGGCTCCGTAGGCCTCGCTGAACTCTCACGCTCCGCACGCGGCTCAACACTGACACTCCGCTGATTCACCCTCTCCATCAGTACACTGCTCGGCCGCCGTGCGGTCGCGGCGGCACTCGGCTGTCCAGTGACAGACGACGCCACGGCCGGCCCTCGCGGACCGGCCGAGACGTGATCTGCCCGACCGTGCCATCCGGATCGCGGGCGGGCAGACCACCCGTTGTTCCGTTCGTTCAGTGTTTCTGGGCGCGACGCTTCCGGCTCATGAACGCGACGACCAAGCCCGCACCCACCAGCAGAACGACGAGGGCAATCATCTCTGGCAGCCCGGCCATACCGGTGTGCGCCAGCGAACCCGTGCTCCCGCCGGCCGGGGCCAGGTTGGCAGGCGGCGCGGGTGACGGCGGCGTAGAGGCCGGTGGCGAGGTCGGCATCGGGGTCGGGGTCGGCGTCGGGGTCGGGGTCGGGGTTGCCTTCGGGATGTACACCCCGGCGTCGATCGTGTGATCGACCCCTCCCGGCTTGTCCGGCGCCGTGACAGGCGCGTAGCCGTTGCACAACTGCCCGGTGGTCGGCGGGGTCACATTGGAGTCATGCGCCCGGTTGGCACCGGCTCGCGGGAGCGTGAACCGCAGCTCGCTTGCCGGGGGTTGGCTTGGCACCTTGCTGGTGTCCGCGGTACACACGTCGAACTGCACCGTGTATTTCGCACCCGGCGTGAGCTGGTACGCAGCGCCGACACCACCGAAGTAGTACTCGCCGGCGGCATCGGTCTTGGTCGTGGCGACCGGTTTGCCTCCCGCGTCCAGCAGGTTGATCGTCGCCCCCGGCAACAGCACTTCCGCCGGGTCCTGGATCCCGTTGTGGTCGCCGTCGAACCACACGAGGTTACCGATCTGGATCGGCGCGTTCGCCGCCGCGTACGCGATGTCGCCGAGCCCGCCGGCCTTGCCGAACCCGCCTTGTTCCCGGCTGACGAACTGGAACCCGTTGGCGGTCGGGTTGTTGCCCGGGCCCTGACCGGTCGTGATGTTGTGGTACCCGGTCCCTGAGGTCGCGACGTTGACGACCGGGTCGAACTCCGTGCTGACGACCCACTGCTGCTGCGGGATATAGGCCACCGACCCCAGCGCGGTCTCCTGGTGCGCGTTGGCGTAAAAGTCGCCCGGGAAGTATTCGACGACATCGGCGGCCTGGCCGCCATTGTTGGCGGGGGCGGCGTGGTTGGGGCAGCTCCCGGTGCCTTCCCACTGGTATTCACCGGTGGGAGTGGCGCAGACCATGGTGATGTCACCACCGGACATGCCGTTTTCCGCCGTGTCGTTCCCCGGGCGGGGGTCCAGCCCTCCCCAACTGAGCACGTCCATGAACCGGTCGCGGAAACCCAGGATCATCGAGCCGTCGCGGGCGAAGGCGAGGGAGGCCAGCTCCGGCTGCGGATCGATGAAGACGTTGCCCGTCTTCCGGTCGTCCCACATGTCCAGGCTGGTGTTCCACGGGTTCCAGTGGGTGGCCTTGTCGCCGGAACCGAAGACGCTGCCGCGTTCGTCCGTGAGCGGGTGGCTCAGCACCGTGGTGAACCGCTTGCCGTCGTAGGTGGAGACGAAGGCTTTCAGGTCCGCGCGCTGCTGCGTGCTCTCCGCGCTGCACACACCGCCGACGTACAGCGTGTTGTTGTGGACCTGGAGACCGAACGGCCGCCAGTCGTCGGGGCTCGCGCACCCCGGGTCCGGGATCGGGTCCGTCGACTTGGGCGCCGCGGCGGTGGCCCCTGTCGCGTCGAAGCTCACCAGGCTGCGGGTCCTCAGGTTCACCGCGTACAGCGTGGAGCCGTCCTCCGACAGGGCCAGGCCACCGATGCTCTCCTTGCCCGGCGCGTCGGTGAACCCGGGATCCTTGATCATGTTGGCGGTGTCGTGCCGCGTCACCGCGGCGTCCGGCACCCGCGCGAACAGCTTGGGCGTACTCCCGCCGCTGACCGGCATGGTGTAGATCGCGCCACCACCCTCCGGCCCGTACGGGGCGTACCGGCGGGCGAACGCGCTCTGGAACAGCCGGGTCCGGTACTTGTCGTACGCCAACCCGAACGTCGTGCCCACCTGGGCCTGCGTGTCCAGCGTGGCCGGGCACGCCACATCGGTGGGACACGTGCCCCGGGTCTTCGTCCCGAACGCCACCAACGCCCGGTTGTCGGTCCCGTTGGCGCCGTTGTGGATCGGCACGAAGTACCGCGAGTCCGGCAGCGCGTAGTCGGCCGGATCCCACACCCCCGTCACCACCGAGGCGTTCTTGCCGCCCGACACATCCACGAACGACGTGAAGCTGTCGAAGTGGTTCCCCGCCGTCGACGCAGGCGCCGCCCGCAGATAGTCGCTGTACGGTGCCGGGATGCTGACGTCGACGCGGTACTGGCCGCCGCTCAGCACCGTCGACCGCGACACCACGACCTTTCCGGTGGCATCCGTGACGCCGGCGACATCGCGCCCGGCGGGGTCGGAGATCTCCACCTTCATGCCCCGCTGCGGCACATCCATCGTCGCGTTGATCACGCCGGTGCCGAAGAAGTCGCGCAGCACCTCAACCGTCAGCGTGCCGTCGGCGGTCGAAGCGGCGGCCGGTCCAGCCGTCGCCCCCATGGCGCCGCCTGCCAGCAAAAGAACAGATAACCCCATGCGCGCCAGCGGCTCCACAAGCCTCCGGGCCAACCGGCGCGGGTCTCTGCCGACTCGGTTCATGGCATCACACTCCACAGTTCTCTTGTCATGAAAACGAAGCACCCGCTTCTCGCTGCACGTCCACTTCGTGGCCCCGGACGAGGACGCCAGCCGCGAACGCCATGGAAAAACAAAAGGGGCCCACTGCTGTTGCCTGAGCCCCTTTGTGGTGATCGACTGAGGATATTGTGGTCGAGTTGCACCGTCGCAGGCCAGGAAAAGCGAACGTGCGTTCAGGGCCTCGGGCAAGACAGCCCTGGGTTGCGTGTTTTTGCAGCTCAATCACCGGTGCTCTCGCCCCCACCGCCGACCTCACCGACCGCCATCGCGAGCGGCGCGCGCCATACTTTATCCGTTGGAGTCCGGCCTTCACCAGCGGAATCCCTGACATTTATCGGTATCCGCGATAGTCCCCCAGCGCCCAGAGAATGGTGACCGGAAGAATGTGCGGCAGCGACGTGATGGCCGGATCCGGTCCCGTTGGGTGCGTGACGCCTGGATGACGGGGCGGGACGCGCTGGACGCGGCGATCAGCGCATATCTGCAGGCCAGAGCAACACCCCCGCCCTTGTCGGAGGGAAAGCGGCCGGTGCGACGGGTCGTTGCGGTCGGCGGTAAGGCGGTGCGCGGGTCGCAGACCAAGACCGCCACGGCGATCCAGCTGCCGGTGGCAATGGATCACCACGGAGTGGTCCTGGCCCAGCGGCAGGTCGCCTCCAAAAGCAACGAGATCCCCTCCTTCGCACCCCTGCTGGACGGCCTGGATCTGCAGAACGCGGTGGTGACCGCCGATGCCCGGCACACCCAGCACGATCACGGCGCCTATCTGATCGGCCGCGGCGCTCACCACGTGGCTGTCGTAAAGAACCATCCGGCCCTGTACGCCCAGGTCAGGAAGCTGCCCTGGCGGGACGTCCCGCTCGGGCACCGTACCCGCGGCCATGCCCACCACCGCGATGAGATCCGCCGGCTGAAAGTTGCCGCGTTCAGTCACCTGGACTACCCCGGCGCCCGGCAGTCGATCCAAGTCGTGCGATGGCCGCGCGACTTGAGCACCGGGAAGCTGACTATCGAGCGTGTCTACCTGATCACCAACCTGAGCGTCCTCGATGCCAACTGCACCGAACTCGCCACCTGGATCAGAGGCCACTGGGGCATCGAGAACCTCCTGCACCACGTGCGGGACCGCACGTTCCGCGAGGACGCTTCCAAGGTCCGCACCGGCACCTGCCCCGCGCCATGGCTTCCTTGCGCAACCTCGCCATCAGCGTCTTCCGCCAGGACGGCCAGACCAACATCGCCTCCCCGCCGCACCGGCCGCGACTATCTCCGGCCCCTACGGGCCCTGGGCCTCACGTGACCGAACCCGGATAGATCCCGATCACGCAATGCCCCTGCCCTGCGCACCGAACTCCGCAAAGGTGAACTCCCCGCCCTCCACTGGGAAGACCCCGGCCTCGACTGCGGCACCGTCGGCAATTCGCCGCCCCTCCAGCGCGCCGCACCGGCCCGGTCTCACCGCCCTACGCGCCAAAGCCCGTGCCTCCGGACCCCGCATCGCATCAACCCCCTCAAGCTCCACCGGGAACGAAGCAGGAAGAACGCCAAGCCACCGGAGCGGGCTGGACGGACAGCGGGCTCATCTTCGCCACGCCCACCGGCAGCCCTCTCGACCCCGCCAACCTCACCCGGTGCTTTCGCCCACTCCTCGACCGGGCAGGGCTGCGCCGCATCCGCTTCCACGACGTACCACACTCCACCGCCACCCTGCTCCTGGAACAAGACGTTGACCTCGTCGTGATCAAGAAACTTCTCGGCCGCGCGCACATCGGCGTCACCCCCACCGTCTACGCCCACGCAAGGCTCTACCTCCAGCGAGACGCCATCGACCTCCTCGGCCACGCCTTTCGCAGCCCCTGCGAGACCACCGGTCAGCCCGACGACGGTGACGACCCGCCGTTGTCCGCATTCCCCGTCCGCTGACGTTGCCGTCAAAGTGTGCTGAGACCCCGCCAAGCACATGCCGACGGGGTCTCAGATGTGCAACTGTGGTTCCTGGGGAACCGATCCGGGTTACCGGTCCAGCATCGAGGCACCGGATTCACCAGCTCCACCCGAGATTCGAAGAGTCTATTCCTCGATAGGTTCATCGAGTCTATCTGTCGATTTCGGAGTTCCCAATTCTTGAACGGCGGACACGAGGCGCTCGTAGTAAGCCGCGGCGATCGGAAGAGAATCCTCGTAGATCCATGAGCACATCGTATCGAATGCCAACTCCTCTTCGCCTACGCTCATCAATTGGCGAACGTCGGCATAACCTCTTCCGAAGTCAGAGGAGATTCCTCAAGGAGTTGCGAGACGAGAGCCCGCACATACCGATACCGCTCCATATGCCACACTCCTTCACTTCGGGAAGGTCGTGAGAACTCCACCGGTTAGCGGCTCATAGCGAACCTCGATGCCTACCCCTAGCACCTCTCCAGCGATTTCCTGAACGGCAGGATCACCTTTCTCGTTCGGAGAGTTTTCTCAGCATAATTACCTGAACCGGTTTTCCAAACACGCGTACTGTTTGGGCTCGCGGCGACATCCGCCACGGCGTCCAGGATGTCATCGTCGCTCCATCCCTTCGGAAATACCGCCTTTCCAGGCAGTCCCGGATAAGCATGTCCGTCGAGGATGTGCTGGGCACCGTCACCAAG
The DNA here is from genome assembly GCF_045040405.1 of Streptomyces sp. NBC_01525. Lineage (NCBI taxonomy): Bacteria > Bacillati > Actinomycetota > Actinomycetes > Kitasatosporales > Streptomycetaceae > Streptomyces > Streptomyces sp. NBC_01525. The sequence goes on along the minus strand of NZ_CP109397.1, from coordinate 6,802,333 downwards.
CAACTCTCGCCCGACCCCACCACGCTCGCGGCGTTCTACCCCGCGGCCCGGTCGATGACCTGGCCTGCCAACAGCGGCTCGGAGTGGGTGGAGTCGGCGGCGGTGCGGCAGGTGTCGGCCGGCTACTGGTCGGTGACCGTCGCGGCCCGGGTCACGAGCTCGTCCAAGGACGGCGAAAGCCGGGGCAGCCTGCGGTACTTCCAGGCGCCGGTCCGCGCCATGGCCGGCACCAAGGGCACAGCGTCGGGATGCGTGGCGACTGCGCTGCCGGCCGAGGTCGCGGCGACGTCGAGGGCGAGGCCAAACATGCGGGCGGGTGGCCGCTGACGTACGCAGTCGAACTGCGGGCCCGGGACGGCCGGTGGGAGGTCGCCGCGCTGGAAGCCGCACCCGCCCTCGCCTCGCCGGTCACTTCACACCCAGGAAGAAGCGTCATGACCGGGCTCATGCAGATGGCAAGCTCCATCGCCGACGCCAGGAGCATCGCCGAGCAGCTCAAGGATCCCTATGCCGCGCCCAGCGACCACACAGGGCTGGAGCGGGCCGCCGAACGGCTGGACCGCCTCAACATGGAACTCGGCGTCGACATGGAGGAAGCCACCGCCGCCATCCTGTCCCAGCTCAGCAAGTCCGTCTGATGCACCCGCTCCTGGCCGCCCTGATGGCCGGCGCCGCGCTGCGGCCAGTCGTCGTCGCGCTCGCCGTCCTCGCCGGGGAGCCGACCGGCGTCACCTGCCCCGGCTGCACGCCGACCGGCCCCGGTGCGGCGTAGAGCCGGCAAGCGGTGCGGCTGTTGCCGCCCGGTGGCCGCTGCCCGGCCTGCGGGAGCGTTCACCGGACAGCCGTGCATCGCCTGCGCGCGAAGCGCTCGCCGGGACCGTCCAGCACCGTGAAGATGCCGGAGTCGATGACCTGCTGCCAGTCGAGAGGCTCGACCACCAGGCAGATGTGGTCGACGTTGGAGCCCCCTGACCGCCCGTCGGGCGCCTCGACGAGGTCGATGATGATGGTGGGGCTCACCCGCACGGACGGGAAGGAGACCTTGCCGGCTCGCCACTCCTCCACCCGCACCGGTTCCAGCCCCAGCGGGCCGGTGTAGAAGGCGAGCGAGCGCTCAATGTCGGCGACGTTCAGAACGAGGTGGTCGAAGGCGATCACGCGCATGGGTATCTCCGCGGGGTCGGGGCACCGGGGCACCGGTGGTGGTGCGACGGGGCCGACGGCCTCGGACCTCGCCGGTCCGAGGGCGGTGGCTGGTCGCTGGCTACCGTGGCCCGCCGTTAACTTCAGGAACCGAACGCCGCTGTCGATCATGTCAGCGGCCAGGCATGCAGACAGTTCCCATACCCTCGTGAAGTCGTGTTCCCACAAGCACAGCAGGGTGCCGTGACGCTTCCTCCGCCGACGGCTACGCCTGCCAGGTCACCGCCGCCATCAACGCCCCCCTATCCCGGGGTCCGGGAAATCCGCATCTCCAGCAGCAACCGCTTCTTCGGCCACGCCCCTCGCCGCGACACCTGGCACCCCGGCATGCACGACCGAACACCGAACCGGCCGCAGGCCCACCAGGAAGTGCGTCACGCAGTGCCCCGGTGGGACGCCAATCCGCCTGTTGCCACGATGGGTTCAGTGACGATTTCGGTCCGTCTGCCACGGGGCGGATGCCTCCGGTACGGTCGGACGCCGACGTGGACCGGGACGGTCTCGATCGCCGCGAGCGCGGCGGTGGCCCGGTCCGCCGGCGACACCGGTGAGGACTGCGGGATGAGGGTGGACACGCCGCGCCCCAGGGCGCGGTCGTGGGGCGGCGGAGCGGGAAGGGTCGTCACCGTGGAAGTCTCCCGCACCCGGGGTTGCCGTCACTGCAGGAGTTCAGCTGATGGAGGTGATCTACGGATTCAGGGGCAGGGGAGGCCAGGTTCCCTGCCGGGGCTACCGTTACCCCAGAGCACCCCACCGAACCGACCCCTGGAGAACCCTCGTGCCCGTGCCCCTCGGTGAGGACGTGGTGGCGCTGTTGCGCCGCCCCAGCACCTGCTACATCGCTACCACGATGCCCGACGGCTCGCCCCAGCTCACCCAGACATGGGTCGACACCGACGGCGAGCACGTCCTGATCAACAGCGTTGAGTCGCATCAAAAGACCCGCAACATCGCGCGCGACCCGCGGGTGGCTGTCGCAGTCGCCGACCCCTCGGACCCGGCCTCGTACGTCCAAATCCGCGGCCGTGTGGTGCGTGTGACCACCGAGGGGGCGGTCGACCACATCGAGACGCTCGCGCAGAAGTATCTCGGCGGGCCCTACCCATGGTTCGGCGGCCGCGACCAAGTCCGGGTGCTCTATGTGATCGAGCCCGAACGAATCAGCAGCCCCCGCGGCTAATCACCGTGACGGATCTTGCGCCGTCGCACGACGCCAACTCGCCACTCCGGGACATGTGCGGCGGTGTCCCTCTCGGCGATTGGCTGAGCTCGCGCATCGCCTTCGTCTGCCGCTTCACCGCCTCCGCGATGCCCGGGACGACCCGCTGTGCGGGCGCGGTCGCCTGGTGCGCGACGAGTGTCTGGTGGAAGCCGGGCGGGGCCATTTCCCTGGTCTTCACCGGGACCTCTGGCGCGGCCACAGCTGCCGGGACGGACTCCTCCGTGCGCACCTAGGACACGGCGCCGACGGCCAGGACCCGGATGCTGAGGACCGTCTGCGCACCGGCCGCGCAGTTTGCCGCGGCGACGAACCAGGTGTTGAGCAGCCGGAGTTGGGTGGCGGCTCCCGCAGCGCCCCCGCCGCAACCCGCGCCAACTGCCTGGCCCCGCAGCGGGAGGCTGCCCGGACCTGACAGGTCCGGGCAGCCTTCCGTGTCATGCGCAGCTCGTCGGCGAGGCGTGTCGTGCCCTTCGTATCCGCCTGGATCACTCACGCTCTCACTGCTCGATCAGCTGGCGTCGGGGCTCATTGTCACCAGTGGGGTCCTCGTCGCGCGGTGGGTCAACGGCGTTCGCCGTAGAAGTCGATGGTGAGGTCCAGGCGGTGGCGTGCCGGGCCTGGCGGGTCGATGTCGTGCGGGGAGAGGAAGTCGCCGAGCCAGTTCAGGCCAATGAGGACGGCGTCGTCGCCATGCTCCCCCATCCACGAGCCGGCCAGGGCACCGAAGGCGGGACAGGCTCCTCTGCCGCCGCCGACCGCCCCGACAGCCCGCCCATCCCCAACTGAAGGCCCCGGAGCGGGGCGGCGTCCGGGCGACGGCCTGCCCGCTCCCAACCTCTTCCCGGGAACCGCAGCCCTCGGCACGGCGGCCCGGCACACTGGCCCGGTGACCTCCTGGCTGCACCGCCGCTCTCTCCAGTTGTGGATCCATCTGCACCGCGACTTCGAGAGCGACGAACCCACGCCGTCGCGCAGCCAGCCCCGTCAGGGGATGAGGTCCAGGACGCGGACCGGATCACCTGCCCACCGTTTAGGGGAAGTGGTGGCCACGGTCGCCCCCTCGGACCGCTCCGGCGTCGGCTGCGCCGTGTGCCAGCTGTGCGCAGGGGCCCACGTCTCCCGGCCGGCCACGGCCAGGGCAGCGGGCAGGTCCAGGTCGAGGACGGTGATACCAGGCAGCGCCGCCAGGTGCTCCGCCGTTCCTGGCCGGGCACGGTCGGCTTCGCTCGGCCTCCAGTACCGCACCGCCGTGCTCCGCACCGCCAGAATGCTGGCCTCCACCCTGCCGGACGACCCAGGACGCAAGAACGCCGGCCACAAGCTGAAAACCTCCGCAGCCCAAGCCCACGCCACTCACGACCACATCGCCTCCCTCGAACAACTGGCGCACCACCTGGTTGGTGATCAGCGACCCAGCCGCCCGCAGCTTGTCCGGCCGGTGCGTCTCGATCCGCCCCAGGTTCACCTTGTTGCGGCCAATGGCCTCCAGCGGTCCGTAGTCCCCGGCTGGCTCCTTGCCGTCGGGTACCGGCACGTCCACGCGCCAGAAGCGCTGGTCGGCCAGGTCGCGGAAGCGTGGCGCGAAGCGGAAGCGAGCATCTTGTAGAGGCCGAAGGCCATGTGGAGTACGAGGTGTTGTCGATCGCGATCATCTCCGGCCGCACGCGTCGAGGTTCAGCAGCGTGTCCAGGGTGAAGAGGCTGTCGCGCGGAGTGCCGCGCACGACCATCGCGCCGATCCCGGCCGCCTGGTCGTTTACCGCGTTCAGCCAGGTCAGCCCCCTCTTGTACCTGTAGTACTTGGGTGAGGGCTCGGTGTTGATGCTCTTGACCGGGACGACGAACCGCAGCCCGTCGGCGGATGCGAGCATCCCGCCGCCCACCGCGGCCCGATCAACGGCGCAGCTGCACCGGCCGGTTGGATGCTCGCCTGCAGGCAGCGCCGCCGCGGCACGAAGCACGATGCGGCGTGCCGACGGGCCTCGGCGTCCTACCAGGCCGCAGGGCCGTCACTTCCGGATCCAGCTGTCATCCCGGCTGACGTGGCAGTCCTTGATCATCAAGAGCGCGCCCTGGTTTTTGGACCTGTCGCCCTCCACCTCGAGGCAGAGGCTGTTGCTGGCGTAGTTGTGGATCAGCTCGGTGCCGTCGGGCTGCCGCTCCAGCCACCACAGTTGATTGTCGTCCAGGTTGCCGTTGCAGATGCCCACCCCGACCTTGGTTCCCTCGGGCTGGGGGCTGCCGCCGGGCAGGTCGATGCAGTGGCGATTGCCGTCCGCGACGTTGGCGAACAGCACCAGGTCCTTGCTGTCCGGTGGCATGTGGCGATGGGCGGTCGTGATGTCCCACAACTGGTTGTCCGCTCCGGTGGCGTTGCAGGTGGCCTGCCGGAGCTGGCCCTTTCCCGGGGTGACGGGGCCGGAGCCGGGAAGGTCCACACACATCTTGGTGTGCGCGTTGTAGAGCAAGACCCGGCTGGTGCGGGGCAGGGCATCTTCGGCCTTCGGCTTGACGTCCTCGGGCGGTGCGTGCGTTTTCTCCGGCGGGGTGGCGGGTCCATCGGGCTTCGGGGTGGGCCGGTCCGCCTTCGTGGGCGTCGGGGAGGGTGAGGTGCGAGGGCTGGGCGAGGCGGACGGGGCCGTGGGCGGCTGTGGGGCCGGTTCACCACTCGGCTGCCGGGCGGCGGCCGGCCGCGCCGCGCCGTCGTCGAAGCGCAGATGAGAGACGCCGATGGTGGCGAGCACCACCGCTCCCACCCCCAGTCCTGCGATGGCCGGCACGCCCACCACCGTCCGCCACACCCGGCGGCCGGGCGCCATTCCGCGCCAGGGCATCCGCGCCCCGCGCGAGAAGGTCCGGACGAACGGGGAGGCGGTCGGGGCGTGCTCGCCGGACCCGTCCGGGCCGGAGTCGCTGTTTCGCTGGGACACCGCGGGTTCCTCCTGAGATCAGCTGTGGGACGCGTCCGCCGGGGGCGCGTCGGATACGGATGCGGGGCCGACGGCCGGCTCGGGCACGTCGAGTTCGGGCACGTCCCATGCGGACAGGGTCGTCAGGTCCGCGTCCGACGGTGAGTCGTTCTCCGCGACGCGGTACGCCTGGCGTTCTGTCATCGCCTGGAAGATCTGCCGCGCCGAGCGCCCGTTGCCGAACCGGCCGTCGCGGGGCAGGTGGCTGAAGTAGCCGATGAGCAATTCGCGTGCTGCGTCGGTGAGTTCGTACTGGTGTGAAGCGGCATGCCGCTCCACGATCCGTACCAGGTCCTCGGTGCCGTAGTCCTCGAAGAGCAGTGTGCGGTTGAAGCGGGAGGACAGGCCCGGGTTGGAGTCGATGAAGTGCTCAATTTCCGCCGGGTATCCAGCAACGATGACCACCACCGAGTCCCGGTGGTCCTCCATCAGCTTCACCAGGGTGGCGACGGCCTCCTGCGCGAAGTCGTTGCCGCCGGCGTTGCCGACGGGGGCCAGGGAGTATGCCTCGTCGATGAACAGCACACCGCCCATCGCTTCCTGGAACACCCGTTGGGTCTTCGGCCCGGTGTGGCCGACGTACTCGCCGACCAGCGCGGAGCGGTCGGCCTCCACGAGATGGCCGCGCTCCAGCAGTCCTACGGCGGCGAGAATGCGCCCGTAGAGCCGGGCCACGGTGGTCTTTCCGGTGCCGGGGTTTCCGGCGAAGACCAGGTGGCGGCTGAGCGGCGGCGCGGCAAGCCCGGCCGCTTCCCTGCGCTGGACCATGCGCATCAGCTTCACGAGTGACGCGACGTCCTGCTTGACGCGTTCCAGTCCGATCAACTGCCCCATTTCATGGAGCAGTTCGTCCAGATCGCCCTCGGTGGCCGAGGCGTGCGCGGCGCCGGACGTGGCTGCAGCGGTTTCTTCCGGGGACGTCGCGGCGGGGGCGAAGGGCGCCGGCCAGTGAGGCTCGCGCACCTGCCAGGAGACGCAGGACTCCACCGTCGGCGCGGCTCCGGGCTCCGCGCTCAGGTCCTCGCCGGCGTCCTGGACCCGAATCCGGCGCAGTACGGGCGTCGCCGCCTCGCCGACGTGCACGGCGGGGAAGCCGGGTCCGGTGATGTCGCAGTCCTCGAAGATCCCGGCGCCGTTGGCGTCCACGATCAGGCCGTTCTTGCCGGGGCTGACGATGTGTACGCTCCGGACCCGGGGGCCCGCGCCGGTTGCGACGACCAGCCCGGAGCCCGTCACCTGGTCGATCACGATGTCATCGACGCGCGCCGTGGCGCCCTCCTGGAAGACCAGTCCTGCGGTGCCGGCGCGCCGCACCCGGCCACCGGTCAGCTCCGCTCCTTCGCCCGGTCCGAAGGTGAAGCCGGCCCGTTCGGCGTCGGTCACCGTGCAGTCGGCCAGCCGCAGGCCTCCGGTGGAGCCCGCGGTGACACCGTTGCGGCAGCGCAGCACGGCCAGTGCGGTGGCAGTGGCGCGGGCCGCGCCGGAGAGGTCCAGGCCCGACATCCCGCAGTCGGCGATGCGGGTCTCGGTCAGCTCCAGGCTGCTGTCGGCGACTGCGTGCAGGCCGTGTTCGAGTGTGGCGGCGATCCGCAGGCCGGTGCAGACCGCCGCGGCGCGGCCTCCGGTGTGCACCGCGCTGAACCGGCAGTCGGTCACCTCGGAGTCGGTCAGATGGGCCGTCGCGTCGTCAGTGACCAGCAGTCCGTTGGCGGACGTCTCGCGCACGCTCACCTCCCGGGCGGTCAGCCGGGCGGCGCCGTGCGCCATCAGCGCGGCTGCTGTGGTCCGTACGATCCGGGAGTCGTCCAGCCGTACCCGCGCCCGGTCGGCCGCGGCCACACCGCAGCCAGCGCTGTCGCGCAGCACGCAGCCGGAGAGCAGGACGTCGCTCTGCCCTGCGGCGTGCACTGCGTCCGTTCCCGATGCGGTCAACTCGCAGCCGTACAGGAGCAGTCCGCCGCGTACGTCGGGGGGCGGTGCGCCGCCGGGCGTGTCGTAGGGGTCGTCGGACGCCGGCACCGGTGAGGTGTCCAGCGCCCGTACCGCCTCGGTGCCGCCGGCGCGGATACGGCAGTCCACCACGATTCCCGCCGATCGGTCCTCGAACAGCAGCCCGCTGCGGCCCGCGCCGTCGATCAGGCAGTCCCGAAGCCGCACTTGGGCGTCCTCGCGGGCCCTCAGTCCCGATCCGGACGCTCGCAGGATGCGGGTGCCCGCCAGTTCCAGGCGGGTGGCGCCGCCCACCACGATGCCGGTGCCCGCGGCGTCCTCCAGGGCGCAGTCCGCGAGCCGTACCGCTCCGGTGGTCCTGATCAGCGCGCCGGCCAGTTCCGCGCCGCGGAGCCGGGCCCCGGTCATGGTCAGTGCGGCGTCCCGCAGGATTTCGAGGCGCCCACGGGCGATGCCGCCGCCGCTCCAGTGCGTCGTGCCGCCGGCGAGCAGCACCGCCGGCCGGTCCGGCGCGTGGCCCCGTACGGTGATGCCGTCCAGCACCAGCCGCGCGCCGGGCAGCACTTCGAGGGCGAGCGCCGTGCCGTCGGGAGCCGCCAGGAGCGCCCCGCCGGTGCCGTCGGCGGCCCGCAGGGTGACGTGCCGGTCGATCCGCACGGCCTCGGTGTGCGTCCCGGGGCCGAGATGGACCTCGTCGCCGGGTCCGGCGGTCCTCAGTGCCGCGGCCAAAGTGGCGTGCGCGTCCGGCTGTCCGGGCGCGACACGATGGACCTGCTTGCTGTGGGGCTGCTCGGCCGGAGTCATGTGAGGCCCCCTTGGCTGGTGCCTGGCCTGCCCCGGAAGGGGAGCTTGAAAGCCCGGGGATTGTTGTCCAAGTGGTCGGGGCCGCGCTTGCCCGGCCTGGAGGTGTCCGGCATGGGGGTGTCCGGCATGGGGGTGTCCGGCCGAGGGGCGCCGTGGTCGTCCGACCGGTGGGCGGAATCCCCCAGGACCCAGTGGTGATTTTCGCCGTCCTGTTCTCGTTGCCAAATGAAGTCCAGCGAAGTGTCCTCGTCCATGTGACCGGGTGTCGTCACCGGCACGTCCAGCAGGAGACGGCCCCCTGCATCCAGCAGCCGGATACGACTGCCGAGGGCATTGGCGAAGAGCTTCAGAGCCAGGGTGTCGGCCGCGCCCGCGCGGAAATCCGAGTCCTGGCGTATCCGGCCCGTGGCAAGGGCGGCGAACAGATCCTTCCAGTTGGTTGCGGGGTTCATCTCGGTCAGGATGCTCTTGGCGCCTTTGCCCTTCCGCCCGCTGAGCCCTTGGACCACGTGGTCGAGCACATTCCGGGGGTCCAGGCGCCCTCCCGGGCCGCCTGTGGTGGTGTTCTTCATGGCGTGGAAGAGCGATGTTCTTTCGGTCTCCCAAGACCATTCGGTCTTCCAGGGAGTTTCGGTCCTCCGCCGGGCAGTGTCGGCCACGACGAAATCCAGGTTGCGCACCAGGCGTACGTCCTCGGCGCCGAGCGCCAGGCTGAGAGCGGCGAATCCCTTGTCGCGCTCCGGGATTCCCGCCCGCAGTGCCAGCTCACCTGCCCCCGGGATCGACGCGGAGACATTCAGCCCGAAGGTGTTTTGCGGTCTCAATCTCATTTGCCTGAGGCTGCGCATGATGTCCCTCGGGGACGCCTGGGGCATCCCCGAGTTCCTATGCACCGGCACGAACGGATCTTTGGCCATTGCATTCGCGGGGATGGCGTCCAAGACGCTGTTCCGGTGAGCGGCCCAGGTCACACCTTTCCCCGCGGACAGGTTCGCCGGCCTTGTGTTGGGGACGTCGAAGCTGCCCCGTCCGAAAAGACCTCGCCTCGGCATGTTCAGATCGTCGTGATTCTGGAGCGGTTTGGGGCGCGAATCGGGCTTGGACTTTCTCACGTATGCCTCAAGGATACGAGACAGGTCGGTGGGTACGGCAGCGCCCTCGAATGAGGTGAGGAACGGTGTACCGCGGTCCGGCAGCCGGAAGTTCTCCGCGGCGAGTATCCGTTCGGTGTGCACCTTCATGATGTCGCCCAGCTCATTGCGGGTGAGACTCTCCGTGATGTCGTCGAGCTTCGCGTCCGGGGGCTGCCGGGCGGCGCCGTCAAGCTGCTTTGAGTAACGTCGTTCCGCGATGGCTTCGACTTCCCGCTCGGTGAGCCTGCGCTTCACGAAGACCTGGTCCTCGGATTTCTGGTCGTTGAACTTCACCTCGGCGGTGTCCGTGGGGAAAATGCGCGCCTCAGGATCCGGCAACGGCAGCGTGCGGTGCAGCTCCCAGGCGTTGAAGGAATTGAGCGTTTCGGCCAGCCCCTTGAATTCGCTCCTTTTTTTGCCAAATCTGACCGGATGCCACTCCCCGTCCCGCATTATGTCGTCGGCCTTGTCAACCAGCGTCGCGGCGGCGTCCACATAGAGATTGGGTTCGGGCGAATATGGCAGCAAGGGGTGCAGGGCGGCCTGCCGGTCGCGGGCCCGCATATCTGCCGATACAGCGGCCTTGAAGGGGTCGATGTCGAGCACGGTGGCCCGCCCGGGACCGGGGCGGTTTTCCGTGTCCGCGATCAGGTGGTCGATACCCGCGCCGGGCTGTCCTTGCTCCGGCAGTCGGTAGCCACCGGAAATCGCCAATGGCCGCAACGCCCCCACCTCGAGGTTCAACTCCGTGTTGAGGTGTGCGAAAATGTGCCTGCCGTCGAAGATGAGACGCGGATAGGTGTCGAAGTCCATGAACGCGAAATACATGTGCCCTGGCCGCTCCGGGGAGAACATCATCGAGCGCACCATGAACCTGCTGGCCGGGCTGGTCATGGTGATATTCCGTGCCGTTCCGTGGGGGAAATTCTCGCCGCGGCAGGTGAGGCCCATACCCACCAGCGCTAGCGGGTACTTAAATTCCAGGTCGCGGGTCGCGCCCTCGATAATTTCGTTGACCTTGGCCATCTCTTCGGGATTGCCGTTGACGCCGATCACCACGCCGAATTTCCCCTTGAATTCACGCGAACCGGGAGTGATCACGTCGAGGAATTTCTGGAGCTTTGCACGTCCCGCGTCGTCCTGGATCTCGGTGTATCTAACGATGGTGTTCACCACGAAACCGATGTCGCGACTCTCCGCGGTGCTCTGTTTCATCCATTCCAGGTAGGCGTTGCTGTTCAACCCATCCGGACCATCTCCCCTGAGTTCGCGGAAGGCACCGTTGACCTGGATCCCGCCTCTGCCCGCTGGTTTGAGCTCTGATACGTCCTGCCAGGTCAGGTCTTCAGCGGTGGGCTGCCGCAGGCCGGTAGCCGACGTGCCATCCGGTGCAGCGCCACCGTGCGCTTCGGTGAGGGCGCCGGGGGATCCGCCGACGGCGCCACTGTGTTCCCCGCGATGGAAGAGTTCGGTGCCGACCTGCTGCTGTGCGGCGATGAGATCCTGCCGCATGACATGTGGGTCGATGTCGAGTTCGGCGAGCCGGGACTCGGCCGCGGCCACCGCGGCCCTGTGGACGTCAACCGCGTCCCGGGCCGCCCGTGCCCCGGCCGGCAGCCCGGACGAGCCTGCGCCGTGGGCATCGCCCAGCACCCGCCCCGCCCGGTCACCCGCATCGGCCAGTCCCGCCAGCGCGGCCTCGTACCGCATCCAGGCTTCTCTCCGTGCCTGGGCCTGCCAGTGCGGTGTACCGCCGGTGATCACGTCGTCCCTGGCGCGAGCGCGAGCTGCCGACCCGGGCGTGGAAAGGTCGAAAGCACTCCGCGAGGGCCCCTGGGGCTTCGCGTCGTCGCCCGCGCGCGCGGCGGGTTCCGCCATCGGCGTACGGTTCACCTCTGGCGTCGCCGCCGCAGGCTCGGGGCGTGGCCGCGGGCCGCCGCCCAGGAAGCCGTGTTCGCCGGCCAGTTGGCCGGTGATCACCCTGATTTCCCGTTGAGTGCGCTGCGGGTCGATGCCGAGCTGGTCGAGGCGGGCTTCGGCCTCCGCCACTTCGGCGCGCCGGGCGCCGAGTTCGTCCAGGGCCGCTACGGCGGCGGAAGTCGGCTCGGGCCGGCCCGCGGCGGCGCCCGGTCGCGGGGTGAGGTCCGCCGCCTCCCGTTCCGCCTTCGCGAGATGGGAGAGCGCACCCTCGTAACTGGCCCAGGCGTTGAACTTCGCCCCGGCCTCGGGTCCGGTGGAGCCACCGACGATCAGGTCGTGCCTGGCGCGGATGCGCTGGTTCAGCACGGTGGCGGGCGGGATCCCGCCGAACCGGCTGACGGGCGGCGCGGTGGTGGCGCCGGGGCGGGCCCCGGCGGGGTGCGCCGCAGGGCCGGTGGCCGCGGCGCCGGACGGGTCCTGTTCCGGGTGGGCCGCGGGTGCCGCAGGGCCCGGTTTCGCCGCGGGCTGCGGCAGGGGGACGGCCCGTTCGGCCTTCGCCGGGCCGCCCGGGTGGGCGATCAGGTCGAGGGCCCCGCGCAGGGAGTCGGCGCCGCCGCCCTCGCCCGCGGTGTCGAGGGTGGGGCGGGCCGAGACGCCGGCGGGGCCCGCTGTGTCGGCACTGCTTCCGGTGGCGGCGCGCGGCGCACCGCCCTTGGGGTCCAGCAGGTTCATCGCCATGTCGTGAGCGGAAAGGGCAGGCAGGGACGGTGCGGGGATGCCTGCGGCATTGCGGGCTCCGTTGAGGAGCCCTTGGGGCACGGGGGCCTTGACCGGTGCATGGTCGAGGGTCCCGGCGCCGTTCAGGGACACGCCGCGGCCGGTTCCGGCCGCGCCCTCGCCGCGCGGCACGGCCGGCGCGCCGTGCCCGTCCAGCGCGCCCGGCAACTGCGCTGCGCCCGGCAGGTGTTGGACTGCAGGCGCATCGACCCCCTTGTTGACGGGCGCCGTGAACGCCAGGCTCTCGCCGGTCATCACGCGGGGGGCCGCGTCGCCGATGCGCAACGTGGCCCCGCCCTCGTGGATAGCGGTCACCGAGACATCGCCGACGGACAGCGCGTACAGCTCGGGGAAGGACATGTCGTCCAGGCCCTCGGCATGTCCGACCGCTCCGCGCGCCATCGCGTGTCCGGTGCCGATGCCGTGCTCGGCGCCGGACGTGAAGGTGGTTTCCGGGACGTGCGCGCCGAGGGGTTCGTGCGTCAGGTGCGAGAGCGGCGATGAGCCGTGGGCGTCCTTGAGCAGGTCGATGACGGTGTGCGCGGACAGCAGCAGGTTGTTGTCGAGACGGACGTGTCCGAACGCGAAATCCATCTGCTGCACGGTGAGGGACGCCGAACCATGGGCGTCCGAGGCGAACGTGAAGTCCAGCCGCTGCACGGTGAGCGTGGCCGAGCCGTGCGCGTCCGGCAGGCTCAGGCCGCTGGGGTGGAGCTTGCCGGTCGGCGGTGGGATGAACAGAGCCTTCTCCCCGGGCGGGATGCCCTGGTGCATCCCGGCCGCCGGGGGCAGGTTCAGCCCGCCGGGGACGCCTGCGCCGTGTGCGCCGCCGGGGCCGGTGGGGATCCCCACGCCCGGAGCGCGCGGAACGTCGGGCGCCAGGCGTCCGCCGGGCCCGCTGAAGTCCGTGGCGGGCAGGTGGATCGTCGGCATGCCGGGGAACTCGGCTCCGTGCAGTCCGGACGTGCCGATCGGAGCGTGTGACACCAGTACGCCGCTGCCGAGGTTTCCCGTCCGTACCCCGCCGTGCAGTGCCGCTTGCGTACGACCGGAGTTGGCCATCAGCGCTTCGAGGTGCGGGTAGTCGATGCCCAGTACCCGGCTGCCGAAGGCGAGGCGGGCCGCGCCGCCGAAGCCCAGCACACCGAGTTCCGCGGCGTTCAGCGGCAGGAAGGTGGCCACGACCAGCCGTCCGACGCGCTGGATATTGACTGTGGCGTATGCGCCGAATTTGCCCCAGGAGCCGTTCGCCTGCCCGGTGATGCGCACCCAGTCGTTGGTGAAGGCGCGGCCGGCGCCGTTCCAGCCTCCCTTGACGGCGTTGCCGGCGCGGACCGAGATCACGACGGGCGCTACGACGATCTTGGGCAGGCCGCCGGCCGTCGCGATGTGGTTGATCTGGTTTGCCAGGTTCTTGCCGGATCCCGCGATGCCGCCCGCCCCGGCCTTGAGGGCGCCGCCGAGACCTTTGACCAGGGCGCCGACGTTCAGGGCCTTGGTGGTCGGGAAGAGGACGCCGAGGAAGGCGAGGCCCAGTTCGAGGCCGCCTGCTTTGCCTTCGCTGAAGTCGACGATGGTCTTGATCAGCACGACCGCGTTCATGGCCCAGGCCAGGATGCCGAGCACGCCGCCGGTGAAGACCGCGATGACCGAGATGATGATGGTCAGCCACTTGAACGCTTCCCAGAACAGGTCGCAGTCGCTGACCGGCTGCACCATCAGCTCACCGGCCGCGGACAGCTCCGTGGCCAGGGTGCTCGCGGCGGTCTCCAGCGCGGTCTTCGCGTCGTTGACGCTGTCGGTGTGGCGCTGCCGTTCCGGGTCGTCGTCGTCGAGGCCCTTGCCCGCGGCGAGCGCCCGGTCGGCGTCGCTCTGCGCGTCGGCGAGGGCGGTGGCGTACTTGCGCAGCGCCGCCTCGGCCTTGTGGAAGGACTCTTCGACGTGTCCGACGAAGTTGTGGAGGTGGTCGTCGACCATCTTGCGTAGCTGGTCGGCCGTCTTGCCGATGAAGCGCCGTCCGTCACCTGCGGTGCGCTGGAGTTCGCGCAGGCCCGTGTCGATGGTTCCGGCGTCCCGGGCCAGGGCGCGCATGGCGTCGGCGATGGTTCTGACGGTGGCGGGGTCGCCCGGGGTCGGGTCGCCGTGGAGGCCGAGGGAACTCCAGTCGCCGGGACGCGCAGCCACGCCACTTTCCTCTCGTTTACTGGTGCCGGACGGTCCGGGAACCGTGGTCGCCGGACTTCACATCCATGTTCACGCAGGGACGGCACGAACGGTTCACTGCGAACGAGACCGCTGTGCGATCACCCTATGGTGTCGGACAGGCCGAACTAGTGTGTCGTGCACGGTTTTTGACGGTCAAACAGTTCGCCTGACGGGCAGTATTCCGACACGAGTGAAGGGTGTGAGCGTGTCCGACATCGCTGTTGACTACGAACTCCTCAACGACGTCGCGCGGAAAGCCGGCAAGCTCAAGGACGAGGTCCATCAGGCCCGGGTGAAGAACAAGAACTATTCGGTCGACGATGTCGGCTCCCGCAGGGCCGTCACCGCGATCCGCTCCTTTTACCTGACCTGGCAGAGCGCGTTCAAGCGTTCCGAGGGGAAGCTGGAGAAGCTCAAGGGCCAGTACGAGGGCGTGGCGAAGCAGTGGGCTGAGCTGGACTTCAAGCTGGCCAACGACGCCGCGAAGCAGAGCGCTTCACTCTCCGTGGATCTCCACCGGACCATCACCGAGCAGTGGAACGCATGGCACCAGGCAGTCGAGCAGTACAAGAAGGATCATCCCGACTACAAGGCGTCCGACCTGCCGCCCGAGCCGGAACGGCCGGGTAAACGGCCGAGCACGTGGACCACGGGTGACGGCAAGGGCAACTCCACGACGACGACGTACGAGTACGGGGCCGACGGCAAACCGTCGAAAATCACCACGAAGATGACGACCAAGTCCGGCCTGAAAGCGTCGGACACCACCACCTATCACCCCGACGGCACGTATAACGCGACCTCGACGGATGTGTACGGCAACGTCACCACGACCAAGGGCACCGCCACGGCCATCGAGAACCCCGAGAAGAGGATCACCAAGGACGTCTTCAGCAGCAGCACCAAGGATCCCAAAGGCAAGAAGAGCACCACCAAAGGCACCACCACCTCTGTCTACTACCAGAAGACAGGGCATCGCGATTCGACCAGCACGTACACCAGCGTCGGCCCCGACAAGGACGGCAACGAGCAGACGGTGCACGGCACGTCCCGCTCCTCGGTGGACCTCAACGGCCATGAGGTGATCACCACCATCGAGGTCAAGAAGGACGGGAGCGGCACCAAAATCGTGGTGACCGACGGCAAGACCGTGGAGTGGACGAGCGACCAGGCCGATGAGGACTCGGGCTGGGTCAAGACCGAAACCAAATGACGCCCGGGGGCCGTTCCCCCGCCCTACTGAAACAGGGAGCAACCACCCATGCCCTCAGGAAACATCAATATCGACTACAGCGAGATCAATCGCGTCTCCCACGCGATGAACCAGGCTGTGAACGACATCAACCCGCTGCTGGTGAAGACCAAGACCACCGTCGAAGGGCTGCTGGACAACGGCCTGTTCATGCAGCAGAGCAGCCCGGCGCTGAAGGAGTCGTACACCAACCTCACCGCCTCGCTGCACAAGGCCGTGGAGAGCATCAACAGCTTCGCCACCCAGTTCAAAATGATCAAGGAGTCCGTCGATAAGATGGACAAGGACGTCGCGAGCAAAACGCGGAACGCGAAGTGACCTCCGGCCGCTGAGATGAGCCGGTGTGCCGCCGGGACGTCGGTGCCCCGCGGCCGGACCTCACCGTCCGGTCGCGGGGCACCGACGTCCGGCGACCGCCTCGGTCAGCCGGCTTCCTCCTCACGCAGTACGGTCTGCGGCACCAGCACCGACACCAACACGCCCGTCACCGGGTCGACGGTCAGCCCGCGACCGGGGGTCGGTCGGCCGCGCAGCAGGTCGTAGGGCACCCTCGCGCCGAGCAGGTCGCCTTCGCCGGGTGATTGCGGGGAGAGTAGAAGGCCCTTGCGTACCCGACGGACCAGCCCGAGCCAGCCGATACCCGCCGATGTCAGGGTCTCCGCGGTGGCCGCGGCGACGAGCCCGATCCCGCGGTCACGGCCGGACGTGGCGACCTCGCGCAGCGCTGCGTCGGCGGCCGGGAGCTGGGCGAGCAGGTCGGCGTCGTCCACCAGAACGACCGCGGGCCCTGGCTCGGCCTCCAGCGCCGCGCTGACCTCTTCGGCCAGGGGGTCGAGTTCCTCCAGGACGACGGCCCTCGGGTGCCGGGCCAGCCCGCGCAGCGGCGACTCCCTCGGGGTGAGCGCCACCACTCTGGTGCCGCCGGCCAGCAGGGACACGGCGAGGGTGGTCAGCGCCGTGGACCGGCCGCTTCCGGGCGGGCCGCTGATGAGGAAGGACGGTGCGTCGGCGGCGAAGTCGACACCGACCGCGGCCAGTTCGTCGCCGCCGATGCCCAGCAGGCCCCACAGTGGCCGCCGCCCGGCCTCCGGCACCTTCTCGTACGCCTCGGTGAAGGACACCTGGCGGGGCAGGCTGAGTACCCGTGGCGGCCGGCGGGAAGCGGGCACGTCCCGGTCCCGGTGGCTCGCCCGCTCCCCGATCCGTTGCAATGCCTGTGCCTGGTCGCGGCCGGTGACCGGTCCTGGGCCCGGCCGGCCGAGCAGCGCGATCTGTACTTCGAGGGCGCTGCCGCCGCGCCAGCCGCGGCCCTGTGGCACGGCGGCGGGGACCAGCTTGGGTGAGATGCCCGCCAGGCTGTATTCGTTGTGGTCGGTCATCCGCAGCAGCAGCCGTTCGTCGTTCAGGGACGCGACCTTGCCCGACATCAGGGCGCGCTCCGACGTGGCGATCACATGCATGCCCATGGGCGCACCCTCGCGGATCAGGGCGGTCAGTTCGTGCAGGGGCCGGCCACTGTCGTGCTCGCTGAGCAGTGCCGCAAGGGCGTCCCAGCCATCGATCAACACCACAATGTGCGCCGGGCGTTCGGCGGCGGGAAGCAGGGAGCGCAGCTCGGCGAGGCTGGCCGCGTCGTGCGCGGTGAGCAGTTCCTGGCGTTCGGTCATCTGCGTGACGAGCCGGGCCAGCAGCCGGTTCAGCCGTTCCAGGTCGGCGCGCGGGACGACCGCGCCGCAGTGCGGCAGTGCGGTCAGTGCCGTCAGCGCGCCACCTGCCGCGTCGATTCCGTAGAGGTGGACATCGGCCGACGAGTGGCGCCCGGCCAGGGCGCCGCCGATGGTTCGCAGCGCCTGGGAGCGCCCCGAGCGCGGGGTGCCCAACAGGTAGAGGTGCCCGAAGCGGGACAGGTCCAGCTCCAGCGGTTCCTGACGCTGGGCGCCCGGCAGGTCGACGAGCCCCCAGGGCACCGGGGCGAGCCGGCCGCCGCCCGGGTCGGGGCGCTCGGGCAGTTCGTCGAGGCCGACCGTCTGCGGCAGTGCGGGCAGCCAGGGGCTGGGCTGCTGTGCGATGTCCAGGTCGGCTGCGGCCTGCTGGATCGCCTCGACCAGGGCCGTGAGGTCGGTGGCTGCGTCCTCGCCGGCGGCCGGCTCCGGCGCGTCCTGGGCCGCGCTGTTCTCGTCCGGGGTGGGGGCGGCCGGGGTGCGGCCCAGCAGTGGCCAGTTCAACTCGCTGGTCCAGATAGTATCTTCGGGCCCGGCAGCCGTGGCCGGCCCTGCTCCGGCACCGTCGGCCGGTGTGTCCTTGCGCGCGGTGCCCGCGTAGGCCGTCTGGAAGGGCAGCACCGAGCGGTGCCCGATGCGGGCCAGGGCGCGGCCGGGAGTGCCGCTGGAGATGGAGACCGCGTCGTTGACCTCCAGCACGTCGTGGCTGTCCTGGGCGTCGGTGACCCGCAGTGAGATCCGCAGGTTGGTGTTGGCGCGGATGTCGGCGGTGACCACACCGGCCGGGCGCTGGGTGGCCAGCAGCAGGTGCAGTCCCAGTGAACGGCCGCGCTGGGCGATGCCGACGAGCCCGGGGACGAACTCCGGCACATCATGGGCGAGCGTCGCGAACTCATCGATGATCAGAAGCAGTCGGGGCAGCGGCGCCAGTAACGGATCGCGCCGGCGCAGCGCGCGGTACTCGGTGTGGTCCTTGGCGCCCGCGTCGGCCAGGATGCGCTCGCGGCGGGTCAGTTCCGCGCTGAGCGAGGTCAGGGCCCGCTCGACGAGGTGGCTGTCGAGGTCGGTGACCATGCCCAGGACGTGCGGTAGCCGCTCGCAGCCCTGGAAGGCGCTGCCGCCCTTGTAGTCGACGAGCACGAACGTCATCTCGTCCGGCCGGTTGACGGCGGCCAGCGACGCCACCAGCGTCTGGAGCAGTTCCGACTTGCCGGCGCCTGTGGTTCCCGCGATCAGTCCGTGCGGACCGTCCTTGACCAGGTCGAAGGTGACCGGCCCTGTGTAGCCGGAGCCGAGCAGGACGGCGGTGGAGGCCGGGCGCTGGTGCCAGCGGGAGGTCAGTTCCTCGGCGCGGGCCGGCTCCAGCCCGAGGAGGGAGAGCAGGCCGACACGGTCGGGCAGGCCGTCGGTGCCGTCCGGGGTGACGTCCCGTACGGGTGCCAGGGACCGGGCGATCCGCTCGCACCAGCCGGTGTCGACCAGGTCGGGGCGGATGCCGGTGAGGTCGGTGCTGCCGGTGCGGCGCAGCGTCACCTCGCGGGCGCCGACCGCGCAGACGGTGACGCACTCCTCGGGGAGCATGCGCTCCTCCTGGTCCAGGCAGATCAGGAAGACCCGTACGGCGGGCCCTTCCTTGAGTACCTGCACCACACCCGGGACGTCCCGCAGGCGGCGGGCGCCGTCGATGACCACGACGAGGTCGGGTTCGGGCGGCAGCACGTCACCCCTCGCGTACTCGCGCGAGCGGGCGCGGGAGCGGATGGCGGAGACGAGTTCCGCTACCCGGTTGGCCACCGTCTCCGGGTCGTTGCCAAGCGTCACGCTGGGGCCGCCCGATTCCGGCGCGGCGACACCGCCCTCGCCGGGACGGGCGTGCGGCAGCCAGCGCACCCACTCCCATGCGGGAGCGCCCGACGCGTCGGTGAGGACGGTGATCCGCACATCTCGGGGGCTGTGCAGGATCGCGGCCTGTGCCACCGCCCACCGTGCCAGAGCGCGGGTGTCGTCGCGCTCCCCCGCGATGCCCACGACGCCGTCGCCTGGCAGGTCCACGCCGATCGGCATGTCGGGAATCTTCCAGTTGACGGACCGGTGGTTGTCCTCGCGGGACGCGTCGTCGATGGTCAGCAGCGAGCACTGGCGTACGGTGCCGACCCGAATCAGCAGGTGGTCGGGGTCGCCACGGCGGCGTTCCCAGAGCCGGGCGCCGGGGCCGACGGCCCACAGCCCTGCGACGGCCGGGTCGGGTCCTGCCGCCACCCGCAGCTTGCGTTCCCGCGCGACCAGGTCCTTGACGTCCTGCTCCAACGAGGCGCGGCGGATGCGGTAGTTGGCCACCGACTGCAGGAATTCACGGTGCCCGCTGCGGCGCCCGCTGATGAAGTTCCCGATGGCGAGGACGGGGCTGAACAGCGCGAACATCAAGTAGAAGTACGAGTGGAGGAAGACGACCATGCCGATGCCCATGACCATCGGTGCCAGCACCACGAGCAGCGGAATGCTTCGCTTGGGGGGCGGGAGAGGCGGCGAGGGCAGCGAGAACCGCTCGGGCACCAGGGGCGGGACGATCCGGGGCGGCCGGTTGAAGTCCAGACAGCTGCCGTCGTCCGATACGCCCACCACGGCGTCCGCCTCGGTCGGCTCGGCCACCCGCAGCAGGAATTCACCGAACCGCAGTTCGCCGCCCAGGGGCCATTCCTCCCAACCGTCCGGCACCGGTGCGTGCGGATCGGCGTACGGGTCGGGCAGCTCGGGCGGCGGGGCGGGCGGCAGCGGCGGGGCGTCCGCGCGTGGCCGGCCGACCGGTGCCTCGGGGACCGACAGGGCGACACCGTCGGAGCCGTGGCCCGGCGCACGGCCGGTGGCGCCCCCGGCGGCGTGCGTGGCGGGCGTGACCCCCGCCACGGCGTCAGCACCCTCGGTCCCTTCGGTGTTTCCGGCCCCCGTGGTCTTCCCTGTCTCCAGCAGCACGGTGCCGTCGGGGCGGACGGTGAGGCAGATGCCCTCGTCGGGCACACCCCGCCCCTGAAGGCGTACGGAACTGCCCGCGGCCGGGCCGACAGTGCGCGTACCGAGGTCGAGCGGCCAGCTGCGGCCGGCTCCTCTGCCACCGATGAGCTGCAATTCCACCCGCGGTCCGCGTGGCAGCCGCTCGCCGTCCGCGGACCGGGACGGCGGGGGCAGTTCGCTGCGGTCGGGGCCGTAGCCGCTGTCCGGCCCAGGTGGGACGGGACCGCCGAGCCCGAGCGTGACACCGTCCCGGATACCGGCTTCGGACAGCGGGAGATCGGCGGGCAGTTCACGCTCGCCGAGGAAGAGCGTGGCCGGTGGCCCGCCCGGGTTCTCCGCACCGCCGAGCCGGCCGGCCAGCGCGGCGACAGTGGTCCGGCCGGCGGCTTGCAGGACCAGGTCACGGCGCGGGCCGGAAGCGGAATCCGGTGCGAGGGCGGGCGTATCCGGCGCCGCCGAGGCGATGGTGACGAAGAGTCTCACGGGTTACGAGGCGTCCGTTCCTGGGAGTCGCCGGGTGCGGCGGGGTCGGAGTCAGGGTTGGATTGAGCGGGTCCGGAAGAGGCGGACACACCGGCGTACCCCGGAGGGGCGGTGGCCCCGGGCTCGGCCAGGTCGGGCTGGGCCTGGGCGTCCGGGGCGGGCTTCAGGTCCGTTTCGGGCCGGTCCCACGCGCTGGCCGAGGCCGGTACGTTGCGGTCGACGGCAGGCTGCTGTCCCGCGGTGGCGGGCATACCGGCTTCGAGGTCGGCTTCGGGTCCGGGCTCCTCGAAGTCCTCGCCTGTGGGCGGCTCTTCGAAATCGGCGCCCGGCGGGGGCCGCTCCGCCACGACGGCGTCCGAGGGGGCGGCGGCCGGCGCTACGGGCACCGTTCCCGTCGCCTCGATCGCCGGGCCGTCACCGGGGGCAGCACCCGTCCCCACCGTGTTGTGCGCCACCGTGGGTCGCGGTGCCGTGTCGTTACCGGAATGCTGACCACCGCCCTGCGGTGGCAGGCACCGCGGGACCGGAGTCCCTCGCCGTACCCCACGCGCCACGGCCCAGCCGAGGCCCGATGACTCCACGTCCACCCCCGGGCCGGGGCCGAGCAGCCGACCGTCCCTCTCGGCGTGCAGGAGCCAGCAGAGCCCCGGCAACCGGCCGGCCACCACGGTCCGCGCCCCTCCCCGCGCACACAACTCCACCAACCGGAACGCCTGTTCGAGTGTCGGCTCCCAGCACACCACGACCGGCACCCTGCCCGCAGCCGGCCCGTCGCTGTCCCGCGCATCCGACGCCACTTCCAGCTCCGTGAGGACGTCGTCCAACGCCCTGCCGGGAAACCGCGGATGCACCCCGGTGGTCACCTCGACCGGCGGCCCGTCCACGAACCGGTCGAGCTGCACGGCGAGTGCCTGCACCACCTCACGGGCCACTTTGGTCTCGCCCTCCACACACAGTGCGGCCGGACCGAGCAGCCAGTCGACGAGCACGACGCCCGGCGCCGCCCGGTCCACGCCGAGCACGAGCGGCAGCCGCGCCCGGCGGCGGTGCCCTGACGCATCGGGTGACATTCCGTCGCGGACCCCGGTCGCCGCGGCCGCCCAAGTCCAGTCGCCGGGCTCCGTGCCCGCATCCGCCCAAGGCCGCACGGGCCCTGGCGAGCCGGCCGGGTCACGGCCTGCGACGACAACCCGGACACGCTCACCGCCCGCGCTCAGTTGCACGGTGGGGGCGAAGCACCCCTCCCCCGAGTCCGCGTCCGCACGGTCCAGAGCCGCCCGCGTGACGTCGTGGGCGCTCGGGTCGGCGAAGTGGGCCGCCAGCATCCGCGCGCAGCGCCGGTGACGCCGGTAGGCGCGCACCGGCGCGGTGAACGCCCGTGCCGTCATCCGCAGTTCCCACCCGATGCGGCGCCAGGTCCGCCGCAGCCCGCCCTGTTTACGGATCGCCCGGACCAGCCGCCAGATCAGCAGCGACAGGACGACCAGGAAGCCGAGCAGAATCAGCCAGGACGTACGGTCGGGCATCCCGAACGCGAGCGGCAGCCCCGGCCGCCCGGTGCGCGTCATGCGCTCTCCCCCGCGCGACACGCGGCCGGTCGCATCCGGGGTGTCACCGTGCCGTACGGAATTCCCGGCCCGGAGTACGCGGCGCGGAACGGGCCGGCGAAACGGCCCCGAATCGAGCCAGTATGGGGTTCGCTCATCGCAACGCTGCCTCAGAGTCTTCGAGTTGACGGCCCACGAGCCGTCGGGGCGGCCTGGCTGCACCGGCCCCGGCCACCCTAGCCAGGCCCATTCCACCCCGGCAAAGCTCTCCGGACATTCCCGGCATCCCGCCAACACATCCGGCCACCTTGAGGCCATGGAGACCCCGCGCGGAGCGGGCGTGGTCGGTGTCACATATGAGAGCGAATTGCTCCGCCGCCTCCCCCGACGGCCGTCCCGAACGCCACGCCCTGGCCGCCTCACGATCGGCGACGGCCGTTCGGCGACCGCACGCGCCACTGTTCCTCCTCGCGGATGCCGCAGGAGACCGCGACGGCCTTACGCCCTGCCTCCTCGACCAGCCGTGCCATCTCCCGTGCCTCGTCCTCCTCCGACGCAAGATGGGTGAACACCGCATCATCGGCGCCCTCTCGCGCGCACGCCAGCGCCACCGCCCGTCCCTGTTCCAGGAGGAGGCCAGCCGCCAGCCATTCTTCCGTCCGACAGGTCCCAGCAGCCCGCGGACGTAGACCCGCGTCCGCCACGGCTCCACCCGAGCGAACCGCTCGCCCACTCACAGCAGCAATGAATCCAACTCGGCTTCCCACAAAGCCGCTTGGACATCCGTCTCCATACCGACTTCAACGCACCCCGACCAGGTGAGTCACGAACGCCACGACCATGACGAACCATCAGCCCGCTGGATGAGTGAGTCCAAGGGATGGCCTGCGGACAGGGGACGAGGGTGTCCGATGTCGGTGTGTGAAGACAGACCTGGACACCCAGCGCCCAGTCCACGCCCGGGTCGCGCGATACGAGGGCCAGCGCGAGACGCTCGGGCCGGTGTTGCCGCTCGCGGCGTGCGAGGGCCTGCCGAAGGGAGGCTTCGCAGGCCGCCCGCGCATCGATCCCGAGCGGTGGGTCCGCCTGGGCGCAGCGTCTACGGGCGTGGTGTGCGCGGCGGGCCCTGTGGCGAGATGCGCGGCCCACAGCAGGTCGATTTCAACACTGCCTACTGCCGCAGCTGTTGCGCGATCGCTGATTCGAGTGACCTGCGGGCCGGCCAGGTGGCACGGGACTTCGAGGCCATTCTCACCGACAGCAGCGACGAGCAGAGCGGCTCCGCGCCCGTCCGTTCGGACCCGGCGGACCACGTCGCCAGCTCCGGATGCGCGTCATGAATCTCCCCACTGAAGCCACATCACCGGGCACATCACCGCACCATTCCCCGGTAACTTCGATGACGGATACACGGGATGGGTGGTCATCCACTAGCGCCTGCAGGGCGTAATTGCGGGTGTAGCCTTCTCTCATGGAGAGGCGAAGCGTAGACCCGCGCGACATTTCCTGGGAACAGGAAAACCCCGCATATCGCGTCTACTTCTGGGATAAAGAGTCGGTCACCTCGCATGAATTCGAGGTGACCGACTCAACCATTGATGAAGTTCTGAGCTGGACGCGGAGCCGCGCAACGGAAGAGGGCTGGGAATACACCCTCTACGTGAAGGTCTCCGACCCGGAAGGCGATGGGCTGGTGCGCATCGATGGTCTGACGGGCGACCCGTTCGCGTGACCGCAGCAGCCCTGGTGGGGCCGCCGGGCCCGCCCGGCGGCTGGTGCCGCCCGCCTATAGCTTCTCGGTGAACTACTCGCCGCACACCTCGCACCGGATGCCGCCCACCGCCGCGACGCGCAGGCCGATTTGGAACGTTCGAGCCACCGGCCGGCATCCGCACTGAAGGGTGATCCGGGTGCCCGACCGGCCGCGTGGCGGCGTCGGGAGATAGGTCCCGCCTTCCTTCAACACCTGGGGGTTCAGGGCCAGGAGAGCTGCGAGGGACACCCCGGCGGAAGCGGCGATCTTGCCCAGGGGCTGCCCGGCCTTGACCGTCACCGCCTTGCCCTTTCCGACCCGGCGTGCGAACCGCCCGTGGTCGGCCCGGACGCCGTCGCCTTGTACGTGCCCCCGCGTTCGCGAGCTTCCTGGAGCGCTCGCCTCAAGCGTTGGCGGGGCCGGTCATGAAGCGCCGGTCCGCCAGGACGCACCGAGTTCGGCAAGATGCCTGCGAAGTGCGCCGCGCTGCTCCTCCAGGTCCTGCGAGGCGGGAGACAGGAGATAGACATTGTCTCGGTAGAGGCGGAACCCCAGGCTCTCCCCCCCCTGGGCGATCTTGGCGTTCACGCGGTCCCACTCGGACCTGTCCGTCAGACGTCGGCTGCTGATGTCGGTGATGCCGGGAGAGCAGGCGATGGCCCGACAGCCGGCCATGAGCCGCTGGATCGCCTCGCAGGCGAGTACGGCCGCCAGGCCATGCCCGCGCCACGGGGGATCCAGCGTCACCCGGTCCATGACGAGCAGCGCTGAGCCGACGTACTCCAGCAGTTCGCTGACCTCTGTGGTGAAACTTCCCGTGGCAGGGTCCAGGAGAGCGCGGGCGACCTCGTAGAGATCTTCCGACTCCTCCTCCAGCGCCTTGAGGCACCAGCTCAGTGTCGGCCGGGTCCAGGAGCAGCTGCCCGGAACGCAGCAGGCCCCGGAACTGGGTTCCGGGGCCTGCTGATGGCGGAGTGCTCTTGGGTTAGCTGGTCTCGCTGCTGTCTCCCCGCTCGGGTCCAGCCGACGTACGACGGCGGGCGGCGATCAGGGCTACGGTGCCGACGACGAGGAAGCTCGCGCCGCCGGCGATCCACGGGGTGGCATCGGCGCCGGTGTGGGCGAGGGAACCGGCCGGAGCCTGCGGCGTCGTGTCGTCGGGACCGGCCTCGGGGGTGGACGAGGAATCGCCGTCCGGCGTGATGGCGCCCGTCGAAGAAGTCTCAGTCCGGCCGGGGCCACTGCTGCTCCGTGTGTCCGCGGGCGTGGACGGAGTGCCGGTGGGCTTGTGCGTCGGCTTGTCCGAGGTATCGGGCTTCGGGCTGGTCGTGGTATTGGCGTTGGTGACGGTCACGGTGATCGGAGCCCCGGGTTCCGCGGTGAACATCTTGGTCGGCTTGTAGAGGTCGTAGCCGGTCGTGGCCTTTATTTGCTTGAGCCAGAACTCCGTCTTCCGGCTCGACACCGGCAGTTCCCCGGAGGCCGTGCCCTTGGCCCCGGTGGTGAGGGTGAGCAGCGTCGTGGTGCCGGTGCCGATGTTCACGGTTGCGCCGGGCAGGAGCTTGCCGGCCTTGCCGTCCTTCGCCCGGAGGAGGATCTCTGCGGCCTTGAACGGGTCGGTGATCGTCAGCCGCGTGGTCGCCCCAGGGGTGACGACGACGTCTTGGTCGGCGATGGCCTCGTGGAGCGAGCTACCGGATGTCGGGACTCCCGTGAGTTCCTTCCGTTCGATCCGTCTTCTCCTCACCTGTGACGCTGGTGAGCCGGGGTTCACTCGATCGCGTGGAGAGTTCGACGTTCCGTCGCGATTCCTGAAGGTCTACCGATATCCATGACGCATGGTCGTTAGAATTGAACTGAGGCGTGAATGAAGCTCGCGGTCGTCCGGTCGATCGGGACACCACGGCGGCTGGAGACGGCGCAGGAATACGAGGACTTTGAGCAGGAACTAGTCGACCAGTTCCTGCTGGCCGGGGTCGGCGCTGGGCTAAGCGACGACTCCATCGCCGACGACCGCCGGGTGATCTTCGAGTTCGTGCGGTTCCTCGGCGGGCCGGTGTGGACGACGGCGCCGGAGGACGCGGACCGATTCCTTGCGGATCAACGCAGGGTGAAGCGGCTGGCTCACAGCACGGTCCAGAGCAAGGCATGGACACTCGCCCAGTTTTTCGACTTCCTGATCGCCCGTTACCAGGGCGACGTGCACGCGCTGACCGGCCATGTGCTGGTGCAGCCCATCGACGAGTTCAACCGCCCGGCAAAGAGCGAGTACGGGACGCCGCGGATCCCGCCGTCGGAGATGGAGGTGGACCAGCTGTTCGCCGGCTGGCGGGAGTCGCTGGGGCAGGCTCGGAAGTTCCTGCCGGCCGCCAGGGACTACATGGCCGCCTCGCTGTGGCGCAGGATCGGTACACGGATCGGCGAGACGGTCAAGCTGGACATTCGCGATTGGCGGCCAGACCTGGGCGACTTCGGCAAGTTCCACGTCCGGCACGGCAAGGGCAGCCGAGGGCGGGGGCCGAAATCTCGCCTGGTGCCGAAGGGCGCGGTCGACTCATTCCTCCCCTCCTGGTCCGGGAGACTGACGCCGCATGTGCTCCGGCACTTCTGCGCGTCCTCGCTCTACCTGCAGGGCGTCGATCTGAAGGCTGTGCAGGAGCTGTTGGGCCACGAATGGCTATCCACGACGACCCGTACATCCACGTGCACGACAACCACATCGAGCAGACGTGGGTCGCGGCGAACCAGCGGGTCGCGTCCCGGCTGGGCCTGGGATGAGGAGGAGGGTATGCGTTGGAACTTGCGGATGAAAGCCGCCGAGCAGGGGATCTGGAAATCCACCGAGATGCGTCGCCGTCTGGCGGAGGCCGGATTGGAGATCAGTACGGGGAAAATGTCTGCGCTGTGGACGGGAACGCCCACCACGGTCCGACTCGATGACCTGGACATCATCTGCGTGGTGCTGAACTGCACGACCGCAGACCTGCTGGTACATGAACCGGAGGTGGCGGCGGCCCGCCGGCCGAAGGCCGAACCGCAGGCCGCGACCGGATCTCCGACAGTTGTCCCGCGGCTCGAGCGCGGCCGAACTCTCCCGCCGATCTGATGACGGCGCCGAGGAACTGCCCGGAGTGCCGCGAGCGGCCGGTGGCCAATCACCACTCGAAGTACTGCCACCGCTGTCGGCCGCAGCCGTGCGATCCGCCACCGTGCCGACAGTGCGGATCGACAGAGGACTACTGGACAGCCTACAAATGCCGTAGCTGCTATCGAGGTTCTCCTGAGCTCCCAGCATCCTGCCCGGACTGCTTTGCGTGGGGGATGCTGCGCAGTCATGGCGGGCTGCGCCTGGGGTGCCGAGGCCGGCGTAGGACCTACCCCGGACCGCGGCCGTGCCGGGTCTGCGGACGAGAGCTCTGTCTACGCGACCGCGCGTGTCGGTTGTGTTGGCGGCAAGCCCGGATGCTGCGTCACCCCAAGCGCGCCTTGGAGCTGGAGGGCGCGAACCGGAACGGGCAGCAGTTGTTCCTCGCCGACATGGAGCGACGCCTGCAACTGAGGTAGGACACCCAGGAAGACCGGCAGCCTCCTCCTTCCACCGATCCGCCACCACCGTTGGCCCCAGTCCAGTACCGGCAGCTCGTACTGTTCCCCCCGCACGAGCGCGATCTGCGACGCGGACTCCCAAAGGTCGACGCACCGGGGATCGCAGCAGCCTTGGAGGCGGCAGCTGATGACTACGCACGGCGTCATAGGCTGAAAAAGGGAACCGCCTTCGGCCTCGGTCGTGGACTGCGCATCCTGCTCGCCTTGCAGGACACCCCCGGCGCGCCGTTCCGGGCAACCGACGTCTCCTGAAGCGCCGAGGGCTCATCTTCACCGATCCCACCACCCGGATCTCCGGTGGCAGCACCTTCCCAACCGTGCCACTACCGGTCCAGGTGGACGACCTCCGCGGGACTCTGAAGGACGAGGCCACGCCGAAAGCGGCTCTGGCATCATTGATCATCTTCCACGCGCTCACCTCCGAAGAGCTGCAGACGATGCTGACCACTGACCTGCGTGACGGCCGCCTGTTCCTGCAAGACCGCACCGTCCTGCTCGCCAACGAAGTACGCACCCGCCTGGAGAAGTACCGGGGATACCGAACCAACCGGTGGCCACGCACCGCCAATCCGCACCTGTTCATCTCCCAGACCACCGCCTGCGGCATCGGCAGGTTCAGCCACGTGTGGATCAACGACACTCTCGGCATGCCCGCCCGTCGACTTCGCGAGGACCGTCTCCTTAACGAAGCCGAAGCCACCGGCGGCGACCCCCGCCGCATCTGCGACCTGTTTGGTCTCTCCGTCGGGGCGGCGCTCCGCTACACCTCCACAGTCGACCAGCCCGGCATCGTCGAGTACCGCCTACGCAACTCCGGGCCACGCCCGTCCCCACGCGCCGACGACATCGGCTGACACCGTCGGTTCAGCCCGGACTGTCCGCCGGTCGGGGACGTAGCGCAGGAGGGATTCGTCCGTACCGCTCTCAAAGAGCGTTTTGTCCTGGCAGGGGTGTTGGGTAAGTCCCGGCAGGCCAGGGGGTTAGTGGCCATGCGCGTGAGCATGTCAGGATCCGCTCGTTGGGTGTGATGTGTGTGGAAGGGCGATGTGGCAATGGCCCGTGCCGCCGACCGAGTGGCACGAGGAGATCTGGTCCTGCTCCTGGTGCTACGCCGCCACGCATGTAGGTGGTGAGTGGTTCGAGATCGCGCGGCCGCCGCACCTGCCGATGGAGGTGCGCTGGGAGAGGGCCGTTGCGAACGGCCTTCCTGCTGACGTCGCCCACGCCTTCGGAATCTTCGACAGGACCGTGTGCGCAATCCAGGAAGTCGGCATGTCGCCGTCTGACTACGGGTGACTGCTGGAGCGGGAGAACGCCTGCGGCGCCTGCCGTGAAGCGGCGATGGTCATCGATGAGCGCTGGCCGCGGACCATGAGGAGCGATGACGCGCGGGTGAGTGTGGCTCGGCGACCGGCCACCGGATAGGAGTGCCCGCGTTCCGCCTGCGTCAACCGGCAGCTACGAGTACTTCCAGTTCGGGGTGGATTCGCGGGTGAGTCGTCGGCTTATGAGGTCGATCATCGCGATGTGGATTATGGCTTCGGAGGTGCGGATGGGCCTCGTAGTCGCGAGCCAGACGGCGGTGGTGCATCAGCCAGCCAGTTGGGTCGGCCGCGTGGATGATGCACGCCCGCCGCCACGCGAGGGACTACGAACGGCTCATCCAGCACTTCGAGACCCTGACACCTGGGCCGCCATCACCCTCATGACCATGCGCCTGGCCCGGAAAGGCGCCACCCCCAGCTGGCCGCGGAAACCGGCGCCTGCCAACGGCTGAGCCACTCCTGGCGCCCCGAATCCCTGGAAGAAGAAGACCCAGCCCGTCGACTGAGCCCTACAAGAAGTCCGCGACCGAGCGTGTGTGAGCCCGGCACACTGCGCTCCTGCACCGGTGCCGGGCTCACACACGTCTGGAGGGGCAGAAGCAGCCGCTCAGAGCGGCGGGTTGAGGGTGAAGCGCTGGGAGTACAGGCCAACGCACCGGTACTGGTCGATCGGAACGCTGTCGCCGCCCGACTCGCCCCGGACGGTCAAGCACTTGTCCGCGAACGTCCTGATCTCGTACTGCCCGTTCCCGACTTTGCGGAGGGTGAAGCGCTGGGAGTACAGGCCAACGCACCGGTACTGGTCGATCGGAACGCTGTCGCCGCCCGACTCGCCCCGGACGGTCAAGCACTTGTCCGCGAACGTCCTGATCTCGTACTGCCCGTTCCCGACTTCGCGGAGGGTGAAGCGCTGGGAGTACAGGCCAACGCACCGGTACTGGTCGATCGGAACGCTGTCGCCGCCCGACTCACCCCGGACGGTCAAGCACTTGTCCGCGAACGTCCTGATCTCGCGGCCCATCTGGTACGTGGCGCTTGCCTCCTTCGCGCTGGAAGGCCCGGCTGCGGAAGCAGCTTGAGGCACCCCCATCATGGTGGCCAGGGCGGCTGCCGCTGTGACTGCGGTCACCGCTGGCCGCCTCAGAGTCCTGAGCACATTGCCGATCACGCGAACCTCGCTTCTCGTTGGCTGGATACTCCCGCTCTTACAACCGTCGCTGCGTCGTAACGGTCGAGCTGTTCGTTCCATCGGCAGACGACAACGGACAGTTGAGCCAAACCACTCTCGCTGGGGGCGCAGGAGGCACACGGACTGACCTATTGCGCCTCTCGTCGCCTTGGACACGCCCCCACTCAGTGGCTACACATGACGCCGTTAGAGATCTTGAGAGCGGAGTCCGCTCTGCGAGCTGACTTGAGAATCAGAAACACGCGTTCAGGCCAGGTGCCGCGCGTCGAGGGACAGCCCGGCACACTGCGCTCCTGCGCCGGCGCCGGGTTCACACACGTCTGGAGGGGCAGAAGCAAGCGTTCACAGCACGGAATGCTCGCAGGGGTCCAGCCGGGCCGTCCGACACCCACTCCGATCTCCAGGAGGAGACCTATGCCCACGCCTGCCCAGCTGTCCCCCGGCGTCGGGGAACAGCGGCCAGCGGACGGCGGTAAGCAGGGTGCACGCCGTGCGCTGGCCGTATTCCGGTTCGGTGTGGGCAGGTGCCGGGTCAGCCCAGTTGTTGGGCGTTCAGGCCGGTGAGTCGCTCGTAGGCGGGGTTTTCGTCGGGGTAGACGACCTGGATGTCGATGGGGAGGGCCGTCCCGGGATCGACGCTGTGTCCGCCGCCATCGGGGGAGCTGAGCAGCACGGCACCGTCGGTGCCGCTGCGGAGGATCTCGCCCCAGAAGGTGTCGTTGAAGCTCTTGGACAGTGAGGTTCCCTCCGGCAGGGCACCGAAGCCCACGGCCCACTTCATGACGCGGGTGTCCTCGGCGTACATCGTGAGCCGGTAGGAGTAGAGGTGCCCCGGGCCTTCCGCCCAGTGGCCCCGCAGCTCCTGGTCGACGCGTAGGTTCCCCACGAAGCGGGATGCCAGCGCGGACTGGGCCTGGTCGTTCCAGGAGCCGTTCGGACTCCCGGCCATGGGGATGGCGGCCAGGTTCGCGATCGAGGTCCCTCGGTCCACCGGTAGTGAGTGCCCCTGCTGGTTGGCGGCCGAGAAGAGCGCGTTGTCCTCGATGGTGTTGTTGACGACCCCGCTTACCCCGTCACCGCTGTGGTCGAACCCGTACTCGGAGAAGTCATTGACATACGCGCCCATCGGAATGGCCAGGATCTTGTCACCACGCCCCGGGGTCTGACCCACGTTGAAGCCAGTGGCCCGATAGAGACAGAAATTCCCCTCGGGGCACGCCTCGGCCCCCTGGCCGTAGATCAGCTTCGGTTCCGTATTGCTCACTGCACTCCCTCACCGCTAACGGATGACACGGCTGCCCGGGGCCAGCACAGTGGCCGACCTCCGGGCAGCCGCCAGGTTCTGCGGACCGTGGCTTTCCCGGGTGCTGTTCGGGGGTGAGCCCAGCACATCGTGACGGCGGAAACAGCACAGACACCTACACGACACACTATGCGACCGTTGCGATACTCAACGTAACGACACTGAGGTTCGCATCGGCCGTGGGGCATCGGCACAGCCATCAGCGAGGACGGCTACCGTGACGACGCCACCGTCCTTGCCCTGGCCCGGCCCCTCGCACGCAGCCACTCAACCTTCCCTGCGACAAGACAACCGAGTAGAAGGCGCAGCCGGGTCCACCGACCATGGCCTGTCTTTCGTCACCCCACAAACCGCGCTTCGTCGGTTCCCGACTCAGGCAATGCAGCCTCTCTCGGCGGCCGGGCCCGGGTTCGCCGGACCCGGACGAACCCGGGCCCGGCGGAGTACGGTCACAGCTGCACCACCCGTCGGTTCCGCTCGGAGCCCCCTTCGGAAAACTCGAACCCACGGCCTTTGGTCGTCTGTTTGAGCCGGTAGACGCCCGGCGCGAGGTCGGGGAAGGCCAGCTTCCCCTGAGCGTCGGTCTTCCTGCGTCCGGCCTCCTGGCCGGCGGAGTCGAGCAGCTGGAACTCGGCGCCGGGGAGCGCATCTCCTGCCGGGTCCTTCGCGGTGATCTCGACGCTGCCCGCGTCCGGGGCCGGTGTCTCGGCGGGAGCCGCGGAGGCCGAGGGGGTCGGTTCGGAGGGCTGGGCGCTCGCGGCCGGCGCCCAGGTGAGGGTGCCGGTCACCGCGACGGCGACGGCGGCGGATCGGACGAAACGTGCGTGCACGAGGAGGAGGACTCCTTGATCAGGGGGCAGGGAAGGTCATCGGGTAGGCGTTACCGAGGTCGTCGTGCTGCAGTTCCCAGCCGAGGTCGAGAAGCGGGACGAGGGCGGGGTCGCCGATCCCGGTGGTGGAGGCGAGGTAGCGCGGGGAGACATAGACGTCGCCATCGATGTCGTGGCGCGGGTCCCGGTCGGGCTGGGAGTTCATCGGGCCGCCTGCACGGTCACGGTGAACTCGTCGGCCGCGGTGTCGAGGCGCTCGTCGACCTCGGCGGTGTCGCGGCCGGTGACGATGTAGCACCCGGCTCGGGCGGTGAACAGGTTGCCCTCGGGCGGGAGTACGAGTCGGTCGCCGACCTGGCGTGTCCACTGCACCTGCCGCAGCCAGGGGACGCGGTTGGCGAACGGCTGGTTGATCTGTCGCTGGGTGAGGGTGCCGGAGGCGGGCGGGTAGAGCATGCGGATGCCCGCAGCCTCCTGGCGGGTCGGGGTGAGGTCCGGAGCTGTGCCGCAGGCGAGGTCGGCGGCCGCCTTCGGTAGGTCGATGCCGGTGGCGAGGTGGACGAGGCGGCCGATCATGTCGCCGCCGATCCTGGCGTTGACCTCGATCAGCCGGGGCCGTCCGTCGACGAGGCGCATCTCGACGTGCTGCACGCCGTCGGTGATACCCAGCGCCCTGACCGCGGCAGCGGCGACGGGGGCGACCGCGGCGAGGAGCGGGTCGGCGGCGTCGACGGTATGGCCAGTTTCGTTGAAGTACGGGGCGGGCCCCAGGATCTTGCGGGTCACGGCGACGGCGGTGGTCACGCCGCGGTGGGTGACGCACTCGACGGAGACCTCCGGCCCGTCGAGGTGTTCCTCGACCAGGACGTCGGTGTCCTCGCGGCTGCGGCGCGCGCCGGCCGCGGCGAACTCGAAGGCGGCGGGCAGCTCTTCAGGGCGGTCGATGCGGATCACGCCGATGCTGCCGAAGAACGAGGTGGGCTTGATGACGGCTGGGTAGCCGAGGGTCATCGTCGCCAGTCCGGCCTCCAACAGGGTCCGGGCCTTCATCGATGCAGCCGACGGCACCCCGTGGCGGGCGAACAGGGCGCGGGCGGTGGCCTTGTTGCGGCAGGCCCGCGTCACCTCGACGGAGTTCGCGGGCAGGCCAAGGTTGCGGGCAAGGCGGGCGGTGTGGACGAGGTGCCACTCGTCCCAGGTGACGACGCCGGCGATTTCGTGTCGTGCGGCCAGGGCCTGGCCAGCGGCGAGAAGTTCGGCAGTGTCGTGGAGATCGACGACAGCGTGGTCGACGATGTACGGCGTCTCCCACGTCGGCTCCGTTCCGGTCAGCAGGACAACGTCGTACGCAGCGGCGACCTGCTCCAGACAATAGCCACGGTAGGTCTCATCGCCCGGCGAGACGACGAGGACGAGGGCGGCAATATCCGCGAGGACGCTCTAAGAGCTCGTAACACGATCATGAGCGGGCTTTCTTGAGACGTCTCCAGCAGATGAGGCTGCAGGCGAGGGAGACGAAGGCGTCGTGGAGTTCAGTGCGACGCTCCCATCGGACAGTGAGGCGTTTGAAGTGGTGGAGCAGGGCGAAGGTCTGCTCGACGACGTAGCGGAGCTCGCCCATGCCCTTGATGTTCGGTGATCCCTTGCGGGAGATGACGGGCAGGATCCGCCGGTGACGCAGTTCGTCACGATGGACGTTGGAGTCGTAGCCCTTGTCGCCGAGCAGGGCTTCGGGCCTGCGGCGGGGCCGGCCGGGGCGGCCCGCGACGGGCGGGATGCCGTCGACCAGGGCGAGGATCTGGGTGACGTCATTGACGTTGGCCGCAGTAGTGATGACTTTGAGCGGGGTGCCGCGCCCGTCGCAGATCAGGTGATGTTTGCTGCCTGTCTTGCGCCGGTCGACCGGCGACGGACCGGTGTCGGCACCCCTTTTTCGCCCGGATGTGTGAACCATCCACACACGCCCGGGACCAGTCGAGTTCGCCGGCCGCGTTTAGCTCCGCGAGCAGGATCCGGTGCAGCCGGTCGAAGACGCCGGCCTTCTGCCACCGGTCCAGACGCCGCCAGCACGTCTGACCCGAGCCGAACCCCAGCTCCAACGGCAGGAGTTGCCAGGCTATGTCGTTGTAGAGGACGAACAGGATGCCCTGGAGGCAGAGTCGGTCCGACACCGGCCTCGGCCCCGGCGACCGCTCCGGCCAGGGCGGCAGCAGCGGCTCGATCAGCGCCCACAAGTCGTCATCCACGATCCACGGCCGAGTAGTCACACCATCACGAACGGCCGAATCCTCACACCGGTCACGGCCAACCAGGACGATTCAGCAAGATCGTGTTACGAGCTCTTTGGACATCCGCCTCGACCTCAGCAAGACGTGCCGCGATCTCGACCATACCGTCATTCTTCGCGTGAAACAGCTTCAGGCCCAATCCCCTCCTTGGAACGCACAGTTGTAATGCCAGGAGGGGCTGAATTATTTCCGCGAAAACACCCTTCTTTCTCCGGCGGACCGAAGCCTTGCAGTACCTCTACGGCTCTCGCCTCAGCACCATTACAGCAATCCGTCGTCGCTCGGCAGCAGCGGTGTACGACCCCGACGTGGTACGGCGTCGAGCAAGCCTCACGGCGTCCCGTCGCCACAGTCACCGGCGCCCTCCCGTCCGAAAGCGGCAGAACGACCTTCCGACGGTGGCGGGTTGAGGCGCAGCCAGGCGCTGAGGGTGGCATGGAGTTCGGTGACGCCCTGGCGGTCGAGGTGTTCGGCGGCGTGGCCGACGCGTAGTCGGACGGTGTCTGCGGTGATGTCGTAGCCGGTGCTGTGGTGGGCGGGTGAGGCGATGCGGGATCCGTGGGCGAGGGCGCGCATCAGTGCCGCGACCTTGGGAGGTACGGGAGCTGCGGCCCGCGGGGCGCCGGCCCGGGCCAGGCGGTCGAGGTGCTGTGGGCGTGACGGGGCGCCGATGGCGGTGTAGAAGTCGCGGATCGCCTCCTCCAGCGACCGCGGTGTGCCCGGCGCTGCTCCGGTGAACTCATTGATCAGAGCAGGGTCAGGGCCCGGGGCATCGGCACCCCAAGGGTGGTCTGCCAGTGGCGGCTCGGTCACGTCCAGCCGCAAACTCGTCGGCGGGATGAGCACCTCAGTGTAGCCGCGGCGCAGACGCTCAGCATGCAGCATGCGCAACTCGGCGACCTTGGCATGAACGGGGTTCTCTCCGCAGGACAAGCGCGGCGGAGATACACGTCCGGGCCGTCCATAGACACCGGAGGAAAGGTGCAGTCTGCCGCTCTGCGTCACGAGGACCGTCGCCTGCCGCGTACCGGTCCCTAGCCGGAACCCCACCACCGCCGTCGTCATTCAGCCTCCCCGCACGTTCGTGCCGGTGAGGTTACCGAGGAGCAGCTGGCCCCGGGGGTGGAAACGGCAGCAATCAGCCCTGCGGGCGTTGATCACCGCGTCAACGGCGACGTTCGGGCCTCGATATCCACGAATTTGAGTTCGCCGAAGGCAGCACCAACGAGGACGGCCTCGCCAACGTCGAGTACCTGGTGTGTGGCGCCCGCCTGGTAAGGCTGCCGAGCAGATGCACTCGATCGAGCTGCCGTGGCAGGCGGTCGACCGCCGCCAGACGGACCCGCGCTCCGCATCGCACACCGTCGAGCACGGTTTCCGGTCCGGCATCGGAGCCAAACCGCCGTGGCCCGCTGAACCCTGCGCCACGTGTGCTGATACTCCTGCCGCCTGGCGGGACGGGACTTCGAACTCGCCGACGACGACGTCCCTGAGACCTCTGCTCCGATCGCGCACCGGCGCAGGAGCGTTGCCGCGCACGCTAGATCCAGGGGTTGCGTTCATAGGCGGGCTCCTCGTCAGGGAAGTCCTCCGGAAAAACCTCGCTCACCAGGTCGCCTCGCAGGACCCGCAGCAGATAGCTCTCCACGGGCCCTTCGTACAGGTCGTACTCCCTGCCGCGGCCGATGACGGTGAGGACGGCCCACCGTTCCGGATCTTCGTGCGGGACCAGGAAGCACATGTCCGCATTATCCGTGCCACCCCAGCAGATGAGCTGCGCGGGCTCCACGCCGCGCCCGATCAGTAGCTCCCGGATCCAGTCCCGTGTCCTTTCCATGGTGCCCCGCGCCTTAACCGTATTCGCCACCAGGTCGACATATTTGTTCTCGGCGCCTGCCCGGTACACCTGGAGAAAGTCGTCGAACTTCGCGCCACCAAATGTGTCGAGGAAGGCCCTGAAGCCGGGCGGAAAGCTGGTGTGCAGAGATTCTTCGGCGGCCGCCCAGTCGTTGAGGACCGGTCCTGCTTCACCAGTCGCGGGAAACGATGCCAAGAGTTCGAGATCAGTCATGGGTCCTACTTGTTGATGATGGTCTGGTCGATGTGCAGGCCGGGCCCGACGGCCCTGATGTGGACGCCGGTGGGAATGACGTCGCCCGGGGGGGGCATATACCGGGGCTGCTGAATATTCCACGCTCCCGCGCTCCTTCACCGTTTCGAAGATCTGCTCTTCGAGCTTCTCCATCACGTCGTTGTTCGCCGTCTTGTACATGATCACGATGTTGGCTTCGGAACGGCCGTCGCCCCCGAGGGACCGGGCCAGGAGGTGCCCGCGCGTATGCTCAGCAGCTGCGCCTTCCCAGCCCGGGGGCGCGCCGGGACGCCTTGGTACCGGTGTCGAGCATGGCCTTCGTGATCGTCGTTTCGACGCCGGTGGCACGCCCCATACGGTCCAGCGGCTTCGCATACGGCGGGATGGGTTTCTGTGGCACACGGCCGCGGCCGCCGCTCCCCTCCGCACTGCGCAGCAGTGGATGACCGGTCAGTCCCTTGTCCCTCATGGCTGCGTAGGGGCCAGCGCCGGTGGGTCCCTCCCCGGCCACGGCCAAGCGGGGCCCACCTGCGTTGAGCCGGGTCAGTTCGAACGACTTCAGGCCGGGGCCCTTGAAGGATTTGAGGCCGGTGTGATCGAGCTGGGTGACGACGGCCTTGATGCCGCCGCGGTCCCCTACTGCCAGTGGGAAGGAGGGCACATAATCGGTGGATTCGACCTGCGGGACGAGCGGTGGATCCCGATCCGGCTGGCGACGGGACAAGCCGCGCATGTGGGACTTCGGGAGTTGTTCCACAGGGCTCACGAGATCGTAGACGTGGAGTTACCTCTGCCGCCTGCGGCGTCGGGGCTGCTGCGCATCCTCGCGGTAATGACGGCGCGCATCGCTCAGGACGAGGACGAGGTGCGCCTGGACAACGAGGACGTGACCGAGGGGGTTGTGACGTGGCTGGAAGCACGCGACCGGGTCCTGGCTCGGGGGCGATTCGATACCGCAGCCGTGGACGCGTACTTCGATGACAAAGTGCCGTCGGGCCGCTTCGACTTGTTCGACCCCGAACGCCCCTTCCTGCAGGATCCGCGCCTGGCCGTGCAGTGTGTGGACGGGCACGGCACCCCCAATCCGTCGGGGGTGAACAAGCTGGTCTTCGGGCGCCCCACCGGGGTCAACGGTGCGGTTCTTTTCGGGCACTTCACCGACGATGAGCCTGTGGCGGTGCCGGCGGTCGAGGCGGTGTGGCACCTGATCGCTCAGCTCTACTATGGGCCGTCCGGTCAGTGCACCCCGCGCAGGATCACCGAGGTGAGGGCCGGTAGCGGCGATGCGGGACCGCTACGCAAAGCCATCTCGTACCACCCATGGGGGGCGGGACCTGTTCACCAGCCTCGTGCTGAGCATCCCTCTGCCGGACGATGCCACCGACGAGGACGTGGCAGACGCCTGCCCCTGGGAAGCTACGAATCTGCCGGATCCGCTCGGCCCACCCGAGGCACTGACCTGGCCGGGACGGCTGCTGACCGGACGGTTCCGGCACGCCGTTCTCCTGGTGCCGTCCGCGGATCACAAAGAAGTAGTCGATGCCTACATCACGTGGTCCACGCATGCGCCCCGGCAGGCCACACACGATCCGTACCTCATCCTCGACCGCGGCAACGACGGACAGCTGAGGCAGCGTGAGGCGAGCAGTACGCGGGCGCTGTGGCGGGACGTGGACGCGCTGCTCCTTAAGGACGCCGGCCACCAGTCGTTGCGGCCGCCCAGCCTCAACAGTCTGCCGCCGCGACTGCGCTCCCGCCTGTCAGTGCGCGCGTACGGCTTCGCCCAGGACGGGCAGCAGAAGGACACCACCTGGTTCGAGGCCACCACCCCGCCCATCTTGCAGTGGCAGGAGGAGGCCGACGTCCGGATGGCCCGCCACATGTCCCGCTGCCACCAAGCCGCGGAAGCGGTCGGCTCCCGTCTGGACTACGCCGCCCGTCTGGCCTGGAAGATCGCCAACGACGCCACCGCCGCCTCCGCGGCCAAGGTCAAGCTCGACGCCAAGAAGCCCGGCCCATGGGCCAAGGCCGCGGCGGGCCGCTACTGGCCCGCCGCCGAGCGGGAGTTCTGGCAGCTGGCCGACCCCGAGCGGTGCGACACCCCACCGATGCCCTCGTTGGTGAAGGCCGCGCTGACCGCACTGGACGACGCCTTGGGCCCGGTCAACCGCGCCGACATCCGGGTAGCCCGCGCCCGTACCCGCGCTCGCGCAGTCCTTCGTTCCCTCCTGCGTTCCGACACATAGCCCGCCATACTTCACCGCTTTCAGGGATGTTCCATGCCTCCTGCCTCCGCCGACACGGCGGCTGGACCCGCGCAGCCGCGGTCCTCCGACAC
This sequence comes from Streptomyces sp. NBC_01525, assembly GCF_045040405.1. NCBI lineage: Bacteria > Bacillati > Actinomycetota > Actinomycetes > Kitasatosporales > Streptomycetaceae > Streptomyces > Streptomyces sp. NBC_01525. The sequence goes on along the minus strand of NZ_CP109397.1, from coordinate 6,763,415 downwards.
CTTCGTTGCCTACGTGCTGTCGCTGTGTGAGAACAAGCGAACCCAGTCCGAGCTGCGCACCGGACTCGGTCTGCCTGTCGAACGTTGCAACTACCTGCACCGCCATCTCGTACGGCGCCTTCCGAAGCACGCCGTGCACAACAGTGGTGCCAAGCGTGCCCACTACGCGGTCGCCGCGCTCATCGCCGCCCGGCCCCGATCCGCCCGTGACGCCGACGCTGAACGATCCGACGAGGCGCAGGCCCCGCCAGACTGGTACACGCGGCCGAACCTGGGCGCGAGCATGGCGGCCGCGGTCAATGCCGACGTCATCAAGCCCGGCTCGGCCGAAGGCGACCTGCACCTCTTCAGCCGCCAGAGCAGCGACGTCCTCCACCCACGGCTGCCGGCCCTGACCCGCCACCTGCTCTCCGGTGGCATCGCCGTGGACTGGGCGGTCCTGCTGGAGGACCTCGCCTGGTGGGACCGCAACCGCGACCGCGTCGCCACCCGCTGGCTGGAGAGCTACTTCCGCACCCTCAACCACGCCGAAGGCAGCGACGACACGAACACCGCACCCACCGACGCACACGAGGAGAACATCTGATGGCTCGCTTCCTGGATCTGTCCGCCACCCAGTCAGTGCCGGCCGCCAACCTCAACAGGGATGATCTGGGATCTCCCAAATCCGTCCGGTACGGCAACGCGCCCCGCATCCGGGTCTCCAGCCAGTCCTGGAAGCGGGTGATCCGCCTCGGCGTGGAGCAGGACCTCGGTGAGAAGGCCGCCCGCACCAGGCTGGTTCCCCTCAAGGTCCGCGAAGCCCTCGTCCAGGCAGGGTGGCCCGCCGACCTCGCCGCCTTCGCCGGCGCTCAGGTCGCCGCCAGCGCCGGCAAGAAGGGCATCGGCACGGAAAAGGACGGCCACACCTCCGTCCTGCTGTTCCTGCCGGAAAGCGGCCTGGAGGAACTCGCCGCGGTCTGTACCGAGCACCGTGACAGCCTGGAGAAGAACGCCAGGAAGAAGAAGCCGGGGCAAGTGCTGCCGGCCGACCGTATCGAGGAGATCCTCAAGCGCCGCACCGCTTCGATCTCCCTGTTGGGCCGCATGCTCGCTGAGCTGCCCGGCGCCAACGTCGACGGTGCCGCCCAAGTCGCCCACGCCTTCACCACCCACGCCGCCGAACCACAGCGCGACTACTTCACCGCCGTCGACGACTGGCTCGGCGAAGCCGATACCGGAAGCGGCCATCTGGACACCAGCGAGTTCAGCGCCGGCGTCTTCCACCGCTACGCCACCGTCAATGTCACCGACCTCCTCACGAACCTCGACAACGATCACGACGCTGCCCGCACCGTTCTGGCTTCCTTCGCCGAGCACTTCCTGCTGTCCCTGCCCCAGGCCAAGAAGAACAGCACCGCCCCCCACACGGTGCCCGACCTCGCCCACCTCGCCGTCCGCACCCAGCGGCCCCTCTCCCTGGCCGCCGCCTTCGAAACCCCCGTCAAGGACCACGAAGGCGGCTACTCCCGGCCCTCACGCGCCGCCCTGGCGACGTACGCAGACAACCTCAACCGCCTTACCGGCGGCGACCGCAACCGCCCCTTCCACGGACACGCCGCCATCGCCACTGAAGACCTTGCTCCCCTCGGGCCGGCCTATGACTCCTTCCACGACCTGATCGACGCCGCCGTGGACGCAGCCCTGCCCGCCCCCGAGGAGCACGCGTGACGGGACTGATCATGCGGCTGGCCGGCCCCCTGCAGTCCTGGGGTGAACGCTCCGCGTTCAGCGCAGAGCGGGACACTGCCCTCTTCCCCACCCGATCCGCGCTCATCGGCATGTTCGCCGCGGCGGAAGGTATCCCCCGGCATGACACCGCAGCACTACAGCGATACGCCGCACTCGAATTCACCATCCGCATCGACCGGCCCGGTGTCAGCCTCGTCGACTACCACACTGTCGGCGGCGGCCAGGCCAAAGACAAAACCGCCGCCACCAGCGGAGGCAGCCGCAAGGGCGCCGCAGTGGTAACACGCCGTCACTACCTGGCCGACGCCGTGTTCGTCATCGCCATCACCGGCCCCCGCAAAGACACCGCCCGCGTAGCGGATGCTCTGCATCAACCGCACTGGGCTCCCTATCTGGGCCGGCGTGCCTGCCCACCGGACGAGCCCCTCCTGTTGCGCACCGACGCGGCCGACCCGGTTGGCGAACTGCTCCACCACGTGCCGCTCAGCCCGGACCTCGCACGCCGCGCTCCTCAAAACGGCATTGTCCTGGCCACGTTCCTGTGGGAGCGCGCACGGCACCAAGCCCCAACCAGTGCGGACACGCTCACGGTTCAAGACGTTCCGCACAGCTTCGCCCCCCACAGCCGCAGCCACGGCAAACGCCGCCTGCACCGCACGGAGGAGAAACTGCCCGCCACGCTGGCGGATAGCCCCCTCTCTCTGCACCGACGACTGGTCGACTACGCCACCAAGGAGGGCCCCTCATGAGTCCCCGCGCGGCCATCGCCCGCATTCGGCTCAATCCCCACAGCCGCGCCGTCCAACGCGACCTGCGCGATGCCACCCAGATGCACCGCACCCTTATGCGGATGGCTCCCGACGGACTCGGCGACAGTCCTCGGCAGGCGGCCGGCCTGCTCTACCGCCTCGACGAGACCGACACCGCCAGCACACTCCTCGTACAGGCAGCCACGCTTGAACCCGCGCGCCTGCCCAGCGAATACGGTCACGCCACGGTCAAGGACCTGACCCCGATGTTCAACGCCCTGAAAGAGGGAATCCCGGTCCGCTACCGCGTCGTCGTCAACCCGGCAAAACGCGAACGCCTCCCCCTGGAGATGAAGAACAAGCGCGGCAAGATCGTCCCGCTCATCGGGCCGGCCGCTGATCAATGGTGGGCCCGTCGCGCCGCCGAAGCCGGACTGCACGTCCATTCCCTGGCGCCCACACCGGTCACAGCGGTGCGTTCCCGCACCAAAGACGCCCCGGGGGTGCAGCACAACCTGCTGCGCTACGGCGGCACCGCCACCGTCACCGACCCTGAAGCCCTCACACACGCCGTACTCACAGGCATCGGACGCGCCAAACCCTACGGCGCCGGTCTGCTCAGCCTCGCCCCAGCAAGCGCCCCATGAACACACCCCGCGGAGAAGGAGAGGCCCGCAAACGCCTCGCCGCCCCCACCCTCGCCATGCTCCCGCGCATCGCAGACTCCCCGTCCTTCCTCTACCTCGACATGGTCCGTGTCGTCCAGGACGACACCGGAGTCTGCGCCCAGATCAAAACCGACGAACACCGCACCGACACCGTCTACATCCCAACCGCCGCACTCACCTGCCTGCTCCTGGGGCCCGGTGTGTCCATCACCACCCGCGCCCTGTCCACCCTCGCCCGCCACGGCACAAGCGTGGTGTGCACTGGCGCGGGCGGCGTCCGCGCCAGTGCAGGCATCCTGCCCGACTCCCTCACCACCCACTGGCTCGAACAGCAGGTGACCGCTTGGACCGACCCACAACAACGCCTGACCACCGCCACCCGCATGTACGAGATGCGCTTCGGCGACGACACCGTCCCCGACGGCACCACCCTCGCCCAACTGCGCGGCATGGAGGGCCAACACATGAAGGCCCTCTACACACTCCTCGCCCAGCAACACGGCATCGGCCGTTTCCGGCGCAACTACCACCCCGACCAGTGGCAGCACCAAGACCCGGTCAACCTCGCCCTATCCGCAGCCAACACATGCCTGTACGGCATCATCCACGCCGCTGTCTTGGCCTTGGGCTGTTCACCAGCCCTCGGCTTCGTCCACACCGGCAAGCAGCACGCCTTCGTCTACGACATCGCCGACCTCTACAAAGCCGAGACAACCCTGCCAGTTGCCTTCTCCCTCCACCAATCGTCCAACCCCGAACAACAAGCCCGCAGAAAATTCCGCGAGGAACTCCGCCTCATCCGCCTGCTCCCCCGCATCGTCCACGACATCCAGGCCCTCCTCGCCCCCGGCACCAGCGACGAACGCCCCGAGCGCCAGGACGTCCGCCTTGTCCACCTCTGGGATCCGAAAACCGGCACCCTTCCCGCTGGGGTGAACTACGCACCGGACGGAGGTTGAGATGCCCTCCATGCTCGTCATCGCCACCACCGCCGTCCCCGACCACCTCCGCGGCGCCCTCAGCCGCTGGACCACCGAAGTGGTACCCGGCATCTTCGTCGGCGCCGTCTCCGCCCGTGTTCGCGACCAACTGTGGACGCCGTCACGGACGTTGTAGGTGACGGCGCCGCGGTCCTGATTCACCCAGCACCTACACAGCAGGGCTACACCCTCCGCACCGCCGGCACCCGCCGCCGCATCCCCATGGACTTCGACGGACTCACCCTCATCCAGATGACAGGAGCTCCACAGCTCCCAAGAATGGCAAAGAAAAAGGAAACCCAGGGATAATCCGCAGGTCGCGAAGTGTTCTCCCCACCAGCGTGGGGGTGATCCGTACCCGGTGACCTGCCCGTTGGCCGGGGTGCCGTTCTCCCCACCAGCGTGGGGGTGATCCGTCGGCGCCGGAGCCGGTGCCGGGGTGCTCCGGAGTTCTCCCCACCAGCGTGGGGGTGATCCGGAGAAGCCCTGCCTGGAGGTCCCGTGCCCCGAGTGAGCGACGTACTCCGGCCGGCGTGGTGGCGCCCGGCCTTACGTGTGTACCGCTGGCGGGTCGACAAGCACTTGGACCCGGCGCAGACGGCGGCGGCCGAGCTGGGCGTCGGCCTGGACGCCGCCTTCGTCCGCCAGGCCCTGGCGTATCGGTGCAGAACGCTCCTGCGCCGGGTTCCGGCCGTCGTCGTCGCCGTCCTGTTCACCGCCTTTGCGTGGACCGTGAACGGGGCGGGCTGCACAGCTGGCGGGGTCCTCGACTACCGCCCTGCGCCATGATGTCCGTCGCTGAATTCTGGTGCGTCTTGGCCATGCCCCTTGCGATCGCCCGGTGTGGGCTGCTGTGGATGGTCTGGCAGGGGGAGGCGATCCAGCCCCGCTACGCGCCGCTGTACCGGGTGCTGGATCTGATCTCTGCCGGTGCTGAGGCCGCGCTGCACGGCGGCCGACACGCAGCAGCGGTCAAAAGCTCAGCACCGCTACCAGGGAGGTCAGCTATCCCCTACAGCGGGTCGCCGACCGCATCGGGGACGAGTTCGGCAACGTCCCAGAGGTCAAGGAAGACCTCTGGGACCATGCGGAATACCGGCGGCCTGCCATCACCACGCCATCCGAACACTCGCCACTCCCCCACAACAGGGCAACCAGAACCGACCAGAGCCCCGCTTGCGACGGCACCACGCCGCAAAGAAGATTCATTGACGAACCGTCAGGAAAGTTAGCATGAGGTCAGCATGGAGGCGACGAGAGCCGCCCACACATGACCACACCTGCACGTTCGCGAATCCTGGCTGCATCCATCGTGACCTGCAAAGATGCTGGCCAGGGAGCCGCCTGCAAAGTAGATGCAAATTGCCGTGCCAGTGAAGCCGAAGAGGCACCGCGCCCAGTGTCTGGCCGGGTTACCCCGCCCATACACATTCAGCTCTTCCCAGGCCCGGCCCCCGCCCCTCGCCTCCTGCACACCGCCCCTCCTACGCAGGGCCACGGAGACAGCGGGCGCCGCGAAGGGCAGTGGCAACGGTCATGGCCGAGCCAGCCGAGGGTCACCACGCCGCGCTGCTCCTGATCAGGCGCCGGCGGCCTGGTGAATGTCGCCCTCCTGGGCGCTGCCGACAGCCCTGGCCCAGCAAGTAGGTAGCTGACGCCAAGATCCGGACCATGCACGGACCAGCGCTCCACCAACGGCAGCCACGGCCGTCATTTCAGCAGGTCAGCACCACTGTGAGCTCTGTACCACCAGCAGACCAAGAACCTGTTGGTGTCGTACTCGCCGAAGAGGCTCGGGTTCTTCTAGAGGCACGAGAAAAGGCGCCTGAGCTGGGATTTTGCCCCTCAGGCGCCTTCCGCTCGCCCCTCTCAGACCAGGGCCCGGTTTACGTCGTAACTATCAGTTCCTCCCACCGCTATCCCGATCCTGACCAGCTGTTCCGGACCAGTCACGGACCAAAACACCGACTCACCCCTCAAGCGTCGCGCCTTGGCTGACACGGTCCCACTCCTTCATCGACTGCTCGATGAGGCGGTTGGCCTGCTCCCGGACTCCATCCAGGAACTTGGCGTAGTGGCGAAAGAGGACTTCGATGCTCTGGCCCGCGCGGCGAGCGCACTCAGCCGGATCCACACCGGAGTACAGCCAGAACGAGATCCCGGCATGCCGGAGATCGTATGGCCGCTTGGCCAGGCCGGAGACGAGTTCGGTGCAGGCCAGGGCATCTTTCCGTGCCCGCGCCCACGTCGTGCCATACGCAGAAGCGTCCACGTAGTTGCCGGCCTGGTTCCGAAACAGCCGTCCGTCCGGCGCCACGCCGAACCGTTCGATGTGTGCACGGAGGATGCGCACAAACTGCGGCGGGATGGGCACAGGCCGGGTCGCGGAAGCCGCGCGGCGCTTGAGCGAGTGCGCCTCGTGCACCGCGCCGTCGTCCGTCCACTCCTTGCCCGCGGTGATGACGCCACCTGACAGGTTGAGCATCCCCCATCCGGTCTCGGGCAGATGACACTGTTCGAGCCGGAGGTGAATGACCTCCGCCGGCCTCATCGCCGCGTAGTACATACAGCCGAAGAACGCCTCCAGGTGAGGGCCGCGCCCGCGCTGCCGAGCGACCGCGATGAGAAGCCGGGCGACCTGGGCCGGATTGGGAACGGCAGCCGGGTCCACCTCCTCGTTGACCGCCGGAGCGTTCCACCTGAGCCCGTTGAGCGGGTTCTCCGCAAAGTAACCTTTCTCCACTGCGGTGTTGAGCACTTCGTTGAAGGCGGCCCGTTTGCGCCGCGCCGTCTTGGTACTCCAGCCGCAACGCCGTTGAGTTAACGCTTTGACCTGGCCTTCAAGCCTTGCTCCATCACCATGACTTCGGTTTCGAAGGTGTAGTGCTGGGCGGTGGCGGGGTGCTGGATGGAGTTCTTGCTGTACTTGCTGGTGGGTTCTTGCGGGTGCGGGCCTTGACTCGCTGGCGGCGGCGGGCGGGCAGGAGGTTGTCCAGGACGGCGCGGCCGATCGTCCCCACCAGCGCGACAGCATCAGGGAGAACCCCGCCGGCGATGGTGACCTGGTCGCGGGCGGCCTCCAGTGCGACGGTGAAGCTGATTCGGTCGGGGTCCAGCCGCGGCCGGCTCGCGGTGGCGTCGCCCGCGATTCGCACAAGTGCCTGGTAGACGGTCAGCAGGGCGTACACCTCCTGGTCGATGTCTGCACAGCACACGGAGCGCAGGACCCGGCCGTCGAGCATCGTGGCCTTGATCGAGAAATAGGCCGCCTCGACCTGCCACCTCTCGTGGTAACCATCGACCAACTCGCTTGCGGGGTAGCCGGTGTGGTCCGTCAGGCTGGTGGCCAGGCGCCACTGCTCTCGGCGTACGGTGCCGTCCTGGTACGTCACGGTGATCCACGCCTCGACGATCCGCACCGGCAGTTTCCCCATGCCGAACGTCGACAGGTACGAGCCGTCCGGCAGCCGCTTGGTGATCAGCGGGATGCGCCGGGCACCGGAACGGCAGACAAACTCCGCTCCAGTGGAGCGAAGTTGGGACAGGAGAGGCCAGCTGTCGAAGCCCGTGTCCAGCAACACGAGCATTCCGGGGGTCAGCTGACCCAGCAGCCGCTCGGCGTATGCGGTCTCTCCCGCGTTCTCCGGACCGAAGGCGGCGCCGAGCACGGCCCGGGTGCCGCACTCGATGAGGACGAGCAGCCGCAGCAAGCGGGTAGCCGAACTCCAGGTCCTCGCCCTTGCGTTTGCGCTTGGAGTGCTGGGCGGCGATCGGCTCGCTGTCGGGCATGTGCAGATGGGCGCCGTCGATGGCTACCGTCCGCAGGCCCCGCCAGAACGCCCCGGGGGTGTGCGCCCAGGCAACGGGCCCCGCCAGCGTCTCGAACAGCGCTTTGAACGGCTTGGCTCCCACTCGGCGACGTGCCCGGCACAGAGCGGAGACGCACGGCCGTGCCAGGGCGAGGACGTTCAGACCGGCGACGAGCTTGCCCCACACCGCTCGGTAGTTGGACTGCTCGAACAGGGCCAGCGCGAGGACGAAGTACACCACCACCCGCGAAGGCAGCAGCCTGACCCGCTTCTGGACGGTCCCGGTCTCCTCCAGCACCGCATCGACCAACACGAAGTCCACCCCAGGTGGACGTCGCGGCGGGCGATGAGCCGGTCGCTGGCCGGGGCAGCCGGGGCGACCCAGCCCGGTGGTCGGCAGGCGCCCGGTTCGCGCTGGGGCGCTATAGCTTGCTCGCCTCCCGAACGGTATGGAGGTGGACCAGGACGTCGTAGGCCCTGCCGATGGCGATCTCGGGCGTCTTGTCGTTCGGGTACTGCGTGCCGACGTTGTATGTCGGGCGCGAGATGTCCAGCCAGCTGCGGGCGGCGGCGGGTGCCTTGCGCAGGTCGGCGTAGTAGTCGCGGTACCGGACCTGCTTGAGCGTGTACTCGTTCGTGCCGGGACCGGCCGGGCCGACGGTGAACTTCTTCCACTCGCCGCCGAGCGCCTCGTCCTTGGAGAGGAAGGAGCCCTGGTCGAAGGTGGTGCCGATGGCGAGGTAGTCCGCGCCCAGGGTGTCGCGGAGGAACGAGCCCTGGGTCTTCGGGTACGTCGCGGGGTCGGAGGCCGCGTAGCCTGCGTGGTCGTTGTGGGCCGACAGCAGGACCCCGCTGCCGGTGCGCCGCTGCCACCATGCCGTGGTCTCGGCCATCACCTGGTCGCGGTAGCGCTCCATGGCGGTCAACGATTCCTGGTCGCCGGGGTTGAGGGTGAGGAAGGTGTAGGTCTGGGCGATGTTGCGGGCGTTCTGCAGAGCGAACTCGAAGTCCTCGCCGCCCCCCGACCTCTGACGTTGTACAAGTTCCAGTATGTGCTGCGCTTTGGCCGCATTCTGCTGCCGCTCCGCGAGTGGCCGCTCCAGGTAGGCGATGGCGTCGTCGAGCGGGCGCAGGCCGGTGAGGAGCTCGTTCAGGCGCGGCAGGGATTCCGGACGGGTCCGCCGAACGTAGTCGGTGACGTTGTCGAAGACCCGCTCGTCGAGCTTGGGCGCGCCGATGTCGTCGCCCAGGAAGTGGACCGGGCGGTCGGGGTGTTGGCGGTTGTGGTCGCGCATCCACCGGACGAGGGTCACGAACTCCTCGCGGTCCCAGGGAGATCCGGCCATCACCTCGTGCACGACCTGCCGCGCGTCGCGGTTACCGTCGCCGTGCTGGAGGTAGTCGTCGATCCGCAGACCCGCCGACCAGCTGATCTCCAGTGCGAAGGTGGTGAATCCCTTCTGCTCGACGAGGTAGCGGAAGACCCGGTCCTTCAAGGCGAAGAACTCGTGCGAGCCGTGCGTGGCCTCGCCCACGCCGACCACCTTGGCGTCGCCGACCGTCACCCCCAGGGCGTGCAGGTCGGCCGTGCCGGTGCCCGGCTCCGTCGACCGCAGCGGATGGGCGATCCGGTCCAGCGCGCGGACGGGGGCCGACGCGACGGCCGATGCGGACGCCGCCGGTGCTGCGCACGCGGCCGCCGCGGGGGCCAGCGTCGCGGACAGGGCGAGAGCCGCCGCGAGCCGCTTCCCGTTGCCGATCATGTGTGATCACTCCTCAACGTGTTTGGTGTCAAGTGCTGCTGAGAAGATCGTCACGCGCGCGGCGGCCCGGGCGCGATGGGGCCGACCCGACACCTTCCCGGGGGATAGCCCCATGACCCGGGTTTCAGGGTCAGGCGCCCTGGGCCCTGGAGGAGCGGGTTGGGCAGCGCCCTGTCCCGGGCATCCTCATTCGTCATCACAGGTGTCTGCCGCTCGCGGCGGGCCAGATCATCTGACACAACGAGCGAATCGGACCAGATCACCTGAGACAGGGACCAGATGGCAGAGACGGGACAAGGATCCAGCGGGGAGCCGCCGGCCGGACGCAGAATGTCTCAACGAAGACAGGCCGGACATCTCAGCGAAGACAGTCGGGCCAGGTCTATAGCCTGGCAGCGACTGACTTCCATGAGACAGGACACCCACCAGGGACGACGAGTCCTTAGCGCATGATCTGACAGCGATGTTCCGACCGCCGCCAGTTGCATCGGATGCGAACTCGCGATAGTCGGCGAATCCTCTAGGGAGGCAAGGGCAATCGCCCTGCGGACCTGCGGACTTGAGCATGGTCTCTGGGGGTGACGATACCCGCGTCTTGGACCTCGTTGCGGTCCGCACAGGCGGCCGACCTGGGATTTTGCCGACGACTCGCACAGGATGCGGTTTTCTCGCATCTGATGCGAGTCGCGGAGGGTGGCGAATCGGTGGGGTTCAACGGGTCGATACCGGGGGCGGCGAGGCTGCATCTGGTCGACGGGGTCGCGTTGCTGCGGCCGGAAGAGCAGGTCTTCGCGGCGATGCTGACGGGGTTCGCCAACCGGCAGCTCGCGCGGAATCTGGCCCGGACGACCGTGGAGGGCCGGGAGAACACGGTCAAAGCGCTCGCGTGGGCTCGGTGACCTACGTTCACTGCGGGACCTGAAGCGCTCAACAATCCGCTCGTACTCCGAGGCCGTGCGAGCGTTCTGCCACTTCGTCACCGATCCGCTCTACGAGTGGACGGCCACCTGCGAAGAGCGGTTCGGGACCCACCCCGTGCAGGTGGTGCACGAGTGGAACACCGCAGCACACGTCCAGGACAACGAGGCGGACGCCAAGAAGCGCGCGTTCACCAAGGCCGAACTGCACGCCTTCTTCGCGCACTACGACGACGAGGTTGCCCGCATCCGAGCTTTCGGCCGCAAGGGCTGGCCGCCCGCCTTCCGCGACGCAACGCTGTTCAAGACCGCCTACGCCTACGGGCTGCGGCGCAACGAGACACGGATGCTGGACGCCGCCGACTTCGGCCGCAACCCGCACGGCGGCGAGTTCGGCGAGTTCGGCCGCTGCCAGGTCCGGTTCGGCAAGGCCAAGAAGGGCTCGCCGCCCAAACGCCGCGGGGCGCTGACCGTGTTCGACTGGACCCCGGACGTCCTGGACGAATGGTTCACCGAGGTCCGCCCGCTGTTCGGCACCGACAACAACCCGGCCGCCTGGCCCTCCGAACGGGACCTGCGGATCGGCTGCCAGCGGCTCAACTCCCGCTTCATCACCTACCGCAAGGCCCTCGGCCTGGACGACGGGCTCGACTTCCACTCCTTCCGCAGGTCCTACGTCACCCACCTGATCGAGGACGGCTGGGACCCTCGCTTCGTCCAGGAGCAAGTCGGCCACGAACACGCCAGCACCACCTCGCTCTACACCAACCGTCCCGGCGGAGCACAGGCCATCTTCCTGGCCGAGATCGGCAAGGAGGAAGAGTCCCGCAACCAGACCCTGACGCTGCAGGCGTTCCGCGACTACCAGGCCGGCCGTCGCCCCTCCGGGCCCGGCGCCCAAGGCCTGCTGGCGTTCTTCGCCAGCGTCGAGCGCCAGCTGGAGGAGCTGGACGTGACGGCTCCGACGGTGAAACGAAGCGACCAGGAACTGATCAACCTGCTGGCCATCCGGGCCGGCGCCCTGCACCTGGGGCTGGCGAACCACTGCTGGTTCCTCGATCCCGGCAAAGCACTGTGCCTCAAGCTCGCCCGCAGCTCCGACCGCAGCCGGCCACTGGTCGGGATGTGCGACTCGGCCCGCTGCCAGCAGGCTACCCACCACTCCTGCCACCGCATCGGGTGGCGACATCCGCCGTCACCAGCCGAGCCTTCATCAGCAAGATCGGACGCGGGCAGAAGACCGAGCGAGCACGACTCACGGCCGAAGCCGAACGCGCCGAGCGCATCGTCGCCACGATTGACGTCACAAATGGTGGAGAAGCCCATGGGCCAGATCAGTAGTGCCGAGCGCCAACGCAACGAGGAACGGATCCGCGCAGCTATGGACCGACTCCTTTGCGGAGAACTCCCGCCCGGAGGCCGTTGCGATCTCAAGTCGCTGGCCGGGGAAGCGGGGGTCAACAGCACCGGCTTCTATCCGAAGAAGGACCCCAACGGCACCGTGAGGGACGGCCCATACCAGCACCTCGCCGAAGAATTCGTACGCCGGCTGAAGGCGCTGCAGGAAGCGGGCACACTCCCTGACCCCCGAGACGCCCAGGTCGCCCGCTTGAAGGCCGAGAGCAACACCCTCCTCGATCGTCTCGCCCGCCAGAGCGCGACGATCGAGGAGCTGACCTCGTTCAAGACCCTTGCGCTTTCCCGCATCGCCGCCCAGCAAGAGGAGATCATCCGGCTGCGCAGCCCTCAGCCCAATCCCGATACGCCGCCCGTGGCCCGCCTTACGACCGTTCCCGGCGGCAGCCAGACCATCGGCTCCTGCAGCTGAGGCACATGCGAAGGTCAACTGCGCGGGGCGAAGCTCGTTTGGGGAGAGATCCGGAGGCGCAGCAGAGGGGGTCAGTCCCAGACCAGGTTGAGGGAGCGTTCGAAGTTGACGTATCCGGCACGGGCGAAGGCTTTTGCCATGGGGACGTTGCCGAGGTCCGTGGATGCCCTGATCCGGTCGACGCCCTCGGCGGCCAGGATGCGGGTGCCCTCGGCAAGGATCTCGTCGATGTAGCCGTTGCCGCGGTGTGCGGGCAGGACGCCGATGTACGCAATGATCGGGTGGTAGCTGTTGCGGGCCGGGATCACGAAGCCCACTGGGCCGCCGCCGTCGGGCAGTTCAGCGATGCGCCACCATTCGTGCGGGCTCTTGAACCTGGCGAACTCTCCGTCGTAGTGCCGTTCCGCCGCCTCGCGCGAGGTCAGTCCGGATGCCAGGTCCGCCTGGCCGTGGGCGTCGAGGGTGCCCTCCATGACCGGGGTCATCAGGGCGAGGAGGTCCTCGCGGTCGGCAACCGGGCGGAAGACGAGACGCCCCTTGGACTCCGGGAGCAGGGACGACGGGGTCCATTGCAGCCGCAGCCGCTCGACCAGCAGCCGTGCGCCCGTGCTCTCCAGCAGGCGCGTGCGGGACTCGACCACCTCGCGGGCTGCGGGGTCCTCACGCCAGTCGGGCGGGACGAAACGACCGTACTCCGGCAGTTTGGCGCCCGCCGGGAAGACGGCCGCCGTCGCTGTCTTGAACAGTCGCTGGCCGATCTCGTCGCGGTCGGCTTTGGGCAGCGTGTCGTCGATGTCGAAGAAGTCGAACTGCAGCGGGATGTCACCGCCTGGGGTCGTCCACCAGGCGAGCCGGGCGAGGAGGCGGTCGCCGTCCAGGGCCACCCAGGTCCACTCGGGGCGGCGGCATCCGTTTGCGAAGTCGTCGGTCAGTTCGTGGTCCAGGACGTAGGAGAGCCGACAGAAGAGTTCGATCTCCTCGGGGCCGGACAGAGGTCGGTAACTCACCGATGTCAGTGTCAAGTCAACTCCTGTGAACGGGTACAGCGCTCGGGACCCGGCAGGACGTGCCGGTCAGGCGCGCCGGATGTCCGGGCAGATGGCGGCGCGGGCCACCTGCCGATCAAGCCGATTCGAGGACCGGGCGGATTTCGAGCGCCTCCGGGGTGGGGAAGCCGCGGGCCAGCTCGATGGCCTCGGCGTGGTCGGCCACCTCCAGCACGAACCAGCCTCCGAGAGTCTCCTCCCCGCTGTGCACGGGCCCCTCGGTCACCGCTGCGGATCCGTCCGCCGTCTTGCGCACGGTGACAGGGCCCTGGTGCTCGGTGTCGAGGGCGTCGCCGCCCGCCAGCTTGCCCGCTGCCGCGAGCTCGCCGATCCACGTCTCGTACGCATTGCGGTAGGCATCGCGGTCGGCCTGGATCCGGGCGCGTGACGCGTGCGTCTCGAAGATCACGAGGGCGTATTTCATGAGGCATTCTCCTGTTCGGTGTTCCTGGTGGTGATGTTGGTGGTGGGTCCGATGCGGGCCAGCGCGCCTGTCTCCAGGGCCGTCCATAGGGCGCCGTCCGGGCCCACCGTGATGCCATGCGGTTCGGAGGCCGGGGTGGGCAGGTCGTGGGCGGTGACTATGCCGTCGGAGGTGATCGAGCCGACGCGGTTGCCGCCCCACTCGGTGAACCATGCGGTGCCGTCGGCGTCGGTGGTGACGGCGTGCGGCCGGGCCGAGCGGTCGGGCAGCGGGTACTCGGTGATCCGGCCGTCGGGCGCTCTGCGACCGATCTGGCCGGCCACGATCTCGGTGAACCAGACACCGCCGTCCGGGCCTACGGCGACACCCACCGGCGCGGCCGCTGCGGTGGGCAGCTCGTGGACCGTGATACGGCCGTCCATGCCGATGCGGCCGATGGCGTTGGCCTGGTTCATCGTGAACCACATTGCGTCCCCGTCCGCGGCGATCGCGGAGGGGAACGCGCCGGTGCACGGCAGCGGGTACTCCGTGACCGATCCGTCAGTGGTGAGGCGGCCGATGCGGTCGGCGGCGGTTTCGGTGAACCACAGCGCGCCGTCCGGGCCCGCGGCGATACCGAAGGGAGCGCACTGCGCGGTCGGCAGCGCGAACTCCGTCATGTGGCCGGCCGTCGTGATCCTGCCGATCCGGTGCGCCCGGTACTGGGTGAACCACAGGGCGCCGTCCGGCCCGTTACTGATGACCGTCGGACCGCTGTCCGGGGCGATCTGATGGCTGGTCGGCTTCTGCCCTGGGACGAGTCGGCCGATCTGGCCGCTGTGCACCATGGTGAACCACAGCGCGCCGTCCGGGCCGGTGGTGATCGCGTACGGGCCGCTGTCGCGACCGGACACCGCGTACTCTTCGACGGTCCGCGTCGTCACTGCTGCTCCAGACCTTCGGCGGCGGCGATGCGTTCGATGTCCTGCGGGGAACCGGTCATGATGGTGCGCGCGTGCGCGGTCACCAGCTCGACGGGCCAGTCCCACCAGGCGGCGCGCACGAGCCGTTCGATGTCGCTGTCGTCGAAGCGCTGTCTGATCGTTTTGGCCGGATTCCCGCCCACGATGGTGTACGGCGGCACGTCGGCGGTGACCATGGCGCCGGCCGCGATCACGGCACCGTCGCCGATCCGTACTCCCGGCATCACGGTGGCTCCGTATCCGAACCACACGTCGTTGCCGACCACCGTGTCCCCGCGGCTGGGCATGCCGGTGACGATGTCGAGGGTCTGCTCGGCCCACTCCCCACCAAACATGGTGAAGGGGAAGGTGGACACCCCCATCGACGGGTGGTCGGCGCCTGCCATCAGAAATCGAGTGCCCGTGGCGATCGCGCAGTACTTGCCGATGATCAGCCGTTCCGGACCGTAGGCGTAGAGCACATTGCGCTGCACGAAGTCGGTCGCGCCGTCGGGGTCGTCGTAGTAGGTGAAGTCACCTGCCACGACGTTGGTTCCGGCGACCAGTGGCTTGAGGAAGACGACCCGCTCGTGGGCAGGCAGCGGGTGGAGCGTGGCCGGGTCAGGTGTCCGGGCAGCGCTCTGGTCGGATGGCACGTGGGAATCGCTCCGTGGGGGTTCGTGCGCGGCGGCCGGGGCCCGGGGCGTGAGGCCCAGGGCCGGTGAGGCACGCGGCTTCCGCGCGGTCCGGGTTTTGCGGGCCGTCGGCTGGATCGAGCGAGCCGATCCAGCTGTCTCGTGCCGGTTCATGCTGTCACCTGTGGGGGCGGCTGACCGGCTCGGCACCCAGTATGCCGAGCGAGCAGCCTGGGAACAACGGCCGATCTTGTTATGGTCGTTAACCCAGAGGTTCATGAATTCGGGGGCCATGAGGGAACCGGGGGCGGAATGGAACTGCGGGACATAGAGATCTTCCTGATGCTCGCGGAGGAGCTCCACTTCGGCCGCAGCGCCGAACGCCTGCATGTCTCCCCAGCCCGCGTCAGTCAGGCGATCAAGAAGCAGGAACGCGTCATCGGCGCTCAGCTCTTCGAGCGGACCAGCCGCCACGTGCGGATGACCCCTGTCGGAGAGGTGCTGCTCCAGCGGCTGAAGCCGGCATACGAGGGCATCCAGGAAGCCATAGCTGAGGTGACCACCATCGCCCGCCATCCGTCCGGCACGCTGACGCTGGGGGTCATGGGTGCACAGATGCATGACATGCGCCCGGTCCTGACCCATTTCCGGGCCGGCCACCCGTCCGTCGAACTCCGGTTCAAAGAGGTGTTCTTCAGCGATCCGTTCGGAGCCTTGCGGGCCGGTGAGGTCGACGCGGTGGCCACCTGGCTGCCGGTTCGCGAGCCGGACTTGACCGTCGGGGTGGTGCTGCGCGAGGAACCGCTCCACTTGATGGTGGCCGCGGACCACCCGCTCGCCCGGCAGGAGTCGGTGAGCGTGGAGGTGCTCGGTGACCACATCGTGCCGCGCCTGAACGGCCCTCTTCCCGCCTACTGGGAGAGCGCGGTCCTGCCGGCCCGCACACCGGCCGGACGCCCTGTCCGCCGCGGCCCGGCCGTCTCAACCTTCTACGAGATCCTTGCCCTCGTCGCGGCAGGTGACGTGGTGTGCACGGTCCCCGACGAGGGACGGCGCTACAACGCGCAGCCCGACGTCGCCTTCCTTCGCCTCCACGATGCCCGGCCCGTCCAGTGGGCCCTGATCTGGCGCACCGACAGCGCGACCCCACTGGTACGCGCACTCGCCGAGGCGGCGACGGACTGCGGGGACGCAACGGAGCGACAGATACGGGATGTGGCGGCGTCGGTGCTGTCGTCCGTGACACCGCCCCGCCACCACCCACAAGCCAAGGCGAGCGCGACCAGCGACCCCTGCGGCGTCATCGCCTCCTGCACGTCCACCAGGCAGGCAGCCAACCCGAACCGCACCGTTCCCCAAGCCAAGAACGCCTCCGGCTGAAACTGCAGCTGATGGCACTCCGATTCGGTCCGTCATCCCGAAGGGTGAAGCCCAGCAACCTTACAGAGGACACGAACGCCTGCTTCGGCGGGCCACAGAGTCCCGCGCTGACCCGGCTCAAAGCCACGCGTCCAGCACGGGACACATCCACTGCGCAAACAAGCACGGCATCGAGGTGATCAGCCTGTTCCACGAGAACATCGGCCGTGTCTGGAACTGGGCCACCGACCCGCTCACCGCCTTCGCCGACCATCCGAGGGCCCGGACCTCTCTGCGTCCCGCACCATCCGCGCGCATACGCACTACACCGCCCAAGCCCGTTCCCGTCGCCCCGAAGAAGACCAGCTCCCCCCCGTACCGCCACCCGCCCGTGATGTCCCCGCTTCCCGTTCCCTGGAGCCTCCTCTGATCACCGCTACAATCGCCCGTCGCCTCCACGAGGGCCTGGTCCATGGCTGACGCACAGATCTTCCTGTCCCACAGCCGGGTGGGCATCGTCGCCATCGCCGTGGGCGAGCGGTACCCCTGGGCACGTTCCGCTCTCGCGGAGAGCGGCTTCCGGTTGGGTAAGGACGGCGTCTACCGTCTGCCAGCGGATGCCTCCGGCGCCACCACGAGCGACTTGGTGCGCTGTGCGGTCCGGCACCGAGTCAGTGTGCGCACGAGTAGCCGACGGTACGTCGGTGACGCTGCCCGGGATATCGCGAGCCTGCTGCCCGGCCGGTGGAGGGCACGCGTCGAGGTCTACTCCCACCCGGTCTGGCAAGAAGACCTCGTGCCCTGGGTGTGGGACAGCAGCGAGCTCGGCCGCGTCCTCCAGACCGAGCGGATCCCCTACGCCGCCACCCTCATCGACGCGGTGCATGGCACGACGCTGCTGCTCGTCGAGCGCCCGGGTCGTCAACTCGACTACCGGCTAGGGGCTTTCGGGACCGAGAGGCTCGACGAGGGGTACGGCGATCCGCACGCGCCGCGCAGTATTGTCCTGTCGCCGCTTCCCGGCCGGGCGGCCCATGCTGTGGTCCACCGGTATCTCCCCGCCTACGAACACGCCGTCCACGCACGCCGGACCACGGCCATCACCACTGCGCTCCAGGACATCCGTGCCGAGCACGACGCATGGCAGACCATGGTCGCCTCCGGCCGCTACAGCGACGACACCCCGCTCAGCGCCGCTGCCCTCGGCGACGCGGCCCAGGAATTCCTCGGCCGCTCCTGAAGCCGCATCCTCACCGTCGTGCATCATGCTCCGGCGCTGCTCCAACGGTGCCGCCCCGCCAGCAGCCCCTGGCCCCAGGACGCCGAAGCCCTTGTCCGGCTGGCCGGCGCCCTGACCGACGCCAACACCCTGCTCGACGACATGACCGGCGGAAGCCCGCTCCCGGCGCAGGAGCGCAACGCCCGCGTATGGGCGGTCGTCGAGACCTGGCTCACCGACAGCGAGCCCTTCCTCCGCCAGGCCCGCGTTAGCGCACCGCACCGCCGCCCGGCTCTCGCCCTCTCCGCGCCGGCACTCCCCCTCGGCCCGGCCCGTCCCGCGCACCACCGCTGATCTGCTCGACCACCAACAACGTCAGGAGCCCCGCCCTGGCCCCCGGCCCCCTCTTCATCTTCGGCACCCATAAGGAGCACGGCTTCGTCGCCTCCTTCACCTCCTCGATCCCCCTGCACCTCGCCCACTGGTTCCTGTCCCGCGAGCAGTTCGAGCCCGTCCCCGGCCGGCCTACGCTGTTCCGGCTCAGTGAGCCCGAGCGTGATGGCCCCCGGCGTACCCGTCAGGCCGTCCACGACCTGCGCCACCAGGGCTACGCCGTGCACGCCGACTTCGTTCTCGACGCCCCTGCCTCGGTCGGCCCGTCGCGTCCGGCCCGTCTGGAGCACCGCAGTCGCCTCGCGCGGGCCGCCGCTGTCCGAACGACGCAGCGCGGCATTCCGTCCGACCGACCGATCCCGCCGCCGCCCGCCTACACGCCCACCGTCCACCGCACGGCCTCGGCGCCAGGACGATCCCGATGACGTCCGGACCGTCGGCACGCGACCTCGCCCACCGGGCAGGCGATTTTCGGCTGCGGATGTCGGTCATCGACACGGAGGCCGAGCAGGCACTGGACACGGCCCGCGCGACCGCTACGGCCGTACCGTCCACCCCGCCGCGGCAGCAGCCGCTCTCGCCCGCCGCAACCAGGACGCCGTCGAGGCATACACCCTGCACCTCGCTCCTCACGCCGATGCCCTGCTCGATGCCGCCCACCACGTGCTCGACGGACTACCGCCCGCACGGCACATCACCGGGTGGCGGGCCGTGCTGAACGATCTCCGCGCCGCCACCGCCGAGATCCGCCAGGCCCTCGACCGGCCCGCCGCCCCCGGCTCGGCAGCCGAACGCGCGCAGCATGCGACCCTATGGCCCCACCTCGGCCTGGGCGGACCACGGCATCATCGCCGACAACCTCGCCGGTCAGCGGCCCCACAAGATGCTGCTGACCGGCGACGAACAACAGCAGTGGACCGCGGCGGCCCAAGCCGCTCAGAGGCGGACCTTCGCCGGTCGACCGGGCCCGACCGGGCAGTAAGCACCTCATCGTCGACCGGAACGGAACCCCGCTCGCTGTCTCTTTGACCAGCGGAAACCGCCACGACGTCACCCAGCTCATGCCTCTGCTGGACGCGATGCCCCGCATTCGCGGCCTGCGCGGCCGACCCCGCCACCGGCCCCGT
This sequence comes from Streptomyces sp. NBC_01525, assembly GCF_045040405.1. Taxonomy (NCBI): domain Bacteria; kingdom Bacillati; phylum Actinomycetota; class Actinomycetes; order Kitasatosporales; family Streptomycetaceae; genus Streptomyces; species Streptomyces sp. NBC_01525. The sequence continues at coordinate 6,743,826 of NZ_CP109397.1, read as the reverse complement.
CGGCTGTTCGCCGACCGCGGCTACGACTTCGACAAGTACCGCCGCCTCGTCCGGGCTCGTGGCATCACACCCAAGATCGCCCGCCGTGGTGCCCTGCACGGTTCCGGCCCGGGCAGGACCCGATGGGTCGTCGAGCGCACGTTCGCCTGGCTCGCCGAGTAGCCGAGGGGATTCTCACCCCTCGGCTCTCACAGATCCGTACGTGACAGTCTCCCGTCATACGGCTCTTGTCGTCCTGATCATCAGATCGATACGACTGCGGTGGTGCAACGCCAGTGCGCAAACATGCGGGGGTATCGCTGGGCGATCTCCTGCATCTTCACGATGGCCTTCCGCTTGGCCGCGAGCCGCTTGTACTTCTGGCGGATCCAGCGCACCAGGTAGGTGTTGATGCGCGTCAGGAAGGGATGTAACTCCCAGGGCCGGAAGCGGCCGTAGTAGTTGATCCATCCCGCCACGACAGGGTTGATCCTGCGGGCGAGCTCGTGGAAGGACAGTTCTGAGCGGGTGTGCAGGTGCCAGGACCTCACCTCCCGCCCCATCTTCTTCAGGGCATCCTTGCTGACCGCCGGATCGAACGACAGGAACAGATTCCCGTGCCGACTCCGGTTTTTCCTGGCACGGAAGGTGTATCCGAGGAACGTGAACGCCGTGTACCCAAAGGCCCGTTGACGGTCGCCGTCCTGGCAGTACACGATCCGGGTCTTGGCCGGGTGCAGTTGCAGTCCGACCTCGGCCATCCTGTCCGTGAGCGCGGCCAGCACCTCGCGGGCCTGACGCTCTGTGACACAGTGCAGCACCGCATCGTCCGCCTACCGCTCGAACCAGACGGTCGGAAACTCCCGTTCCATCCAGGTGTCGAACGCGTAGAGCTCGTAACACGATCACGAGCGGGCTTTCTTGAGACGTCTCCAGCAGATGAGGCTGCAGGCGAGGGAGACGAAGGCGTCGTGGAGTTCAGTGCGACGCTCCCATCGGACAGTGAGGCGTTTGAAGTGGTGGAGCAGGGCGAAGGTCTGCTCGACGACGTAGCGGAGCTCGCCCATGCCCTTGATGTTCGGTGATCCCTTGCGGGAGATGACGGGCAGGATCCGCCGGTGACGCAGTTCGTCACGATGGACGTTGGAGTCGTAGCCCTTGTCGCCGAGCAGGGCTTCGGGCCTGCGGCGGGGCCGGCCGGGGCGGCCCGCGACGGGCGGGATGCCGTCGACCAGGGCGAGGATCTGGGTGACGTCATTGACGTTGGCCGCAGTAGCGATGACTTTGAGCGGGGTGCCGCGCCCGTCGCAGATCAGGTGATGTTTGCTGCCTGTCTTGCGCCGGTCGACCGGCGACGGACCGGTGTCGGCACCCCCTTTTTCGCCCGGATGTGTGAACCATCCACACACGCCCGGGACCAGTCGAGTTCGCCGGCCGCGTTTAGCTCCGCGAGCAGGATCCGGTGCAGCCGGTCGAAGACGCCGGCCTTCTGCCACCGGTCCAGACGCCGCCAGCACGTCTGACCCGAGCCGAACCCCAGCTCCAACGGCAGGAGTTGCCAGGCTATGTCGTTGTAGAGGACGAACAGGATGCCCTGGAGGCAGAGTCGGTCCGACACCGGCCTCGGCCCCGGCGACCGCTCCGGCCAGGGCGGCAGCAGCGGCTCGATCAGCGCCCACAAGTCGTCATCCACGATCCACGGCCGAGTAGTCACACCATCACGAACGGCCGAATCCTCACACCGGTCACGGCCAACCAGGACGATTCAGCAAGATCGTGTTACGAGCTCAAAGGGCCACAAATCCTTCATCTCCCGCACAGCACCATTTCCAGAAGCTGCCCTACAACCAACTCCTTTTCATGTTTCAGGACACAACACCAGTGATCAAGCACCCGGCGGGGGATCTCGGGGTGAGAGTTCGGACGGCCTGCGTCTCAGCCTGCGCTACCAGGTCCAGGGCGACGATGCGTGCGTAGGTACCTGGTGGTCGGCTCGCCGCTGCCGCACCGTACATCGACGCGGCCCGACGCCAGTCGCCGAGCGTTTCGAGGGCCTTGGCCGTCCGGCTGTGAACGGGTAACGGCGGGCGGCCCCATGGCAGTGCCCAGAACGGCACGCCGTCGCCCTTCTCTGAACTCATGACGGTGCGGGCGCGACAGCCAATCTCTGACCCCAGCTCGCCCCAGGACGAATCGGGGGGGGCGGGATAGGATCCGCTGCCATGGGCCATGTGATCTCCACTGTGCAGTCGGTCCCTTACTACGCCCAGTGGGCTTCAGCCCATCTCGTGGAAGACATGGTGACCGGCCGGATTCCGGCGAGCGAGGATCCGGCATGGGCCGACTACGGAGCCACCAGTCCTGAGGAGTACGAGTGGTGGTCGTGGCGCCTGTGCGGAATTGCGTGTCTCCGGATGGCGTTGGAGCACTTCGGGCGCACAGTTCCGTCGCCGATGGAGCTCGCGGCGGAGTGCGTCACTGCCAGCGCATATGTGAAGCACGACGATGGACTCCAGGGGCTGATATACGCGCCATTCGCCTCCTGGGTCGAGGCCCGATTCGGCCTGGTCGCCGAGGTCAGGCCCAGTCTCCCCGCTGCGGAGATTCCCGATATCCTTGCCCACGGGCGGCTCGCGATGCTGTCGGTCCATCCGTCAATTCGCCATCCCGACGCCGAACCACCGCGGGCCGGAGGCCATTTGGTGCTCGCAGTCGGCGCCACCGAGCAGTCCCTGGCGATCCACAATCCTTCCGGATATCCAGGCGCATCCCAGGAATACGCCCAGGTGCCGTGGGACCGACTCGGCAAGTTCTACGCGAATCGCGGCGTCATCCTCGGCGCCGGGTGATCCGCCGGCCATAGCGGATTGCGCTGCTACCGCGATGGTGCACAACGCCGCGCATACGCCCCACAGCAATAGCACGCTGTGTTCGAGGAGCCGGATTCCCCTGAGCGGCGCAGCGGAGCATCGCTCCGCCCCCAAGGCCCAGGTGCTCGCCGACCAAGCGGAGCAGTACGTCGCGGTGTGGGCCCGCAAGGGACCTTCCGGGGTCACGGCCCGTCATGCTCGCTCAGCCCCGCAGAAACGACGGAACACCCTCTGCTCGCCCGGGGCGGGCGACGCGTCAGGCGCGCGCCCGCCCCGGCTGGAGTGTGATGTGCCAGGCTCCGCGGGCGAGGACGGTCGTCCCGTCGGGGCGACGTGGACCTCGGCGCCGCGTACGGGCAACTCGTCCTACGTGAGCCGGTAGGCCCGGATCTCGTCGAGGCGGTCCCGCAGGCGTTGGCGGCCGCCCTTCCGCACGCTCCGGGTCCGCCCCTTCGGTCAGCGTCGGACGAGGCGCGCACCTCATCCGCGTCCGCCGGCTCTCAACCCGTCTCGTCGCGGCCATCGGCTGGTCGGTTGAGCTCGCGAATGCTGCCCCGGAAAGCTGAGGCATACCAGAGCCCACAAAGGCCGCCGACCAGTGACATGGGCATGTGCCGCACGCAACCGAGCAACGTTTGCGGCAGTTTGCTGCGTAATTGTCGCGATGAGCGATCAGTTGTGCGGGCATACCCGCATGATCGGTCGCCCCACACAGTGCATCCGGGCCCATGCAGCCCGGACAGACAACGTCGGCACCCGCACCACACCGGAATCACCACACCGGGCATTTCAGGGCCCTGGAACCGTGTGTGCGGTGACGCGGTGACACAGCGATGAGTGACCGATGTGCACGCAAGAGCGGCCTGACACGGCATGACATGACGGGAGGAGTTTCTGCTGCGAGATCCATATCCATGACACTTCGTGAGGTGCACCATGACTGCCGGTGACTTGGACCCGTCCTTCGGGACGGGCGGCAAGGTCAGCATCGACTTCGGGGCGATCTCCATCGCCAACGCGGTCGCACTCCAAAGCGACGCAAAGCTGGTGCTGGCGGGCCGGGTCGATGATGTCAGCACCGGGGACTTCGGAGTGGCCCGGCTGAACCGCAACGGCGGCCTGGACACCACTTTCGGTACCAGCGGGAAGGTCGTCCTTTGCCTCAGCGCGGCGGAGGACGTCGCCCCCGCCGTCGCCCTCCAGAGCGACGGGAAGATCGTCGCAGGGGGCTTCATCGGCGAGACCACGGGCCTGGCGAGCTTCACCGACCCGGTGGCCGGAGACTTCGCGGTCTACCGGCTCAACGCCAACGGGACACCCGACACCACCTTCGGTATCGGCGGCGCTGTCCGCACCGACTTCGCCGGCCTGGGCGACGGCGGCCGTGCCGTCACCCTCCGGACAGCGAACAGAATCGTCCAGGTGGGCGGAGCAACGACGAACCACCTCAACTTCGCCGCCGCCCGCTACAAGACCTGATCTCCCACAACCCAAGGACGCCGGCACAGCCCCGGGGCCGACTCGGAGGAAGCCCACCGCCGTGCCGGCCCCGGCACCCCACAGCGCTCCTCCATGACCGGCCCAACGACCCACTCACCATGGAGGAGACAGTCTCAGCCGGGTGGCCGGGTCACGGCAACGTGACCCGGCTACCCGGCTACCCGGCTTGAAGCGTCAGAATGTGGCGCGGCTCCGGCGGGAGGGCGTGGCTCCTGTCAGCTCTGCTTCCTGAACGCCTGCTGGGCCAGCAGGTCGTCGGCAGGGAGCACGTTCCTCTCCTCGCCGGAGGCCAGGGCTTCTTCGGTCCGGGCGGATGGCTCCGCCGGGCCGGGGCTCGTCAGGCGCTTCGCGTATGGCGAGCTGGGATGGGCGGCAAGCAGGCGCACCCGGCCATCACCGGAGCCGCGTGGGGAAATCGGCACCACCGCAGCCGGGAGGCCGCTGTCGTCCGTCACGAACAGTGCGAAGTCGTCGTACCGGAAGTGGTCGATGTCCACGATCGGCTTGGGGTAGTGGTGGTACCCGGCGGTCTTCGGGAGCACCCCTGAGTGGGTGCCGGCGGGCAGTGGCACCGAGGCGTTGAAAATCGAGTCCGTCCACTCGGCCACCTGATCTGCGGTCTCGATGGGGGTGTCCAGGAGCCGTTGGCCGTCGTCGTAGCCGAAGCTCGCATAACCGGGCAGGGTGTCCGGGAACGCTCCGACCACCCGCGCGGCGTAGCGGCGGACGTGGTCCACCTTCGAGGGATCCGCGCAGAATTGCGCCGACCACTCGATTCCAAGCGGCAGAAACAGGCACAGCCAGCCGTCGCTGTCCTTGACCCACACTCCCCCACCGTGATGGTCCTGGTACGGTCCGGGCGCAAACACCCAATCACCAGTTGTCCCGACGAGGTCGCCCATCAATTTGCGGCTGGCCCGGTACTGCGAACTCTCGGTACGCGGTGGATGGTCTGCCACGGAGATGGTCCACGGAAAGTCTTCGTGCTCTGGGTGCCCATGTTCCGGGCTGGTCATGGCGATCTCCTTGGCAGACTGTTCAGCTGGCGGGGAGAGCCCCTGGCGAATCGATCCATTGCAACGGCATTTCTCCGATACGGTTGCGTCGATTCTGCGGCTCTGCCCTTACGCGAGGAACCGGCATCCGCTCCTCAGTAGGGATGGGGCGGCAGGTTCGGGTTTGCCTGTTGGACACGTGAGATGTCTCCGTACCTGCGCCAGATGTAGTTGATGGCCGCCGCGATATTTGCCAGTGGGTCGTAGATCAGATGGGAGGTACCCTCTTCGTGGTTCTCGGCGAATGTCACGGCAGTCACCTGTGCGTAACCGCGTGAGCAGTTGAAATGCGCCCCGTCCGATTGTACGGCTCCCGTTGCGTTGACGTCGTGCGGGTTCACCGCGTTCGAGTTGAAGGACGACTCCCGGAACATAAGAGTGAGCAGGTTCGCGTGATTGCTGACCCCGGTGATCCAGCTCGACGGGGCACCGGTCATGGTGCATACCTGTTCCGCGAATCCTCTCGCTGTAGCCTCGTTATTGGGCATAGCAGAGTTTTTCGAGAACCGGACCGAACTCGTCGAAATGGCGCCCGGCTGCCGGCAATCCACCCCAAACCCCGATTTGCGGCCGAGCCTCGTCAGGGAAGAGCAGCCGGGGAACCCGTCGGCATCCGAGCCAGTGAGGCCCAGTGACCTCTGCCAGGCAGCATATGCGGACCTGGTCTGTCCCTCATAAATTCCCGTGACTCCCGCTGGAAGGCTGAATCCCGCAGCTACCAAGGCACTTTGGACGGATTTCACGTCGTTGTTGCGTTTGCCGAAACGGACGTTGGAAAGGAAAACCACCTTGCCTCCTACCCCTTGCGACCTGCGGTGGGGCAGCACCGACCACGGCGCACACCACTGGTGATCCACCACGACCAGGTACCGGCCGACCCCACGCAAATGGAGTGCATCCCAGGGATGCCGTGGGTTCGTCAGCATCCCTGGGATACCGCTGGTTTGTCGTCGCGTCAGACGAGGTGAGGCACGTGCAGCCTGTCCCAGCTGGACTTACCCGGAACCCCGTCGGCGTCGCTGCCCGAGAAGCCGAGCTTGCCCTGCCAGACCGCGTAGGATTCCACGTCTCCCGATTCCCATACGTCGGTCTCGTCACCGGGTGGGTACCGGTTGCATCCTTCAGCGATGAGCCGATTGTGCATGGCCGCGATGACCGGCGACTTCTGGCCGGTGCGGAAGAAGGCCGGACCGGGGAACGGCTCGGTGGCCCGCGGCTGCGTCACGAAGACAGGCCATGAGCCGGGATCGACGTGGTCGTTCTCCGGCACGTGGGCGTGCGCGTACCAGCCGCCCTCGGACTCCCACTTACTCTCGGGGCGATGCGCGGTGAAATCGGTGGGCCGACCCATGGGCCAGGTGTTCGGCACTCCCCAGGAGTGAACCCATGCGTTGAGTTCTTCCCATCCCTTGCACGGGGTATCGGCCAGATTGGCGTACACCTTGCCGTCGACACGACAGTGCGGGAAGAACAGCGCCTCGATCTGGATGACGACCTTGCCCGCGCGATTGGTGTGGGTGCCGCCGGCCAAGTCGCGTAGGGCCTTGCTCCGGGACGTGGCGGGGAAGAACTGGGCGAAGGCCCCGGTGAAGGGGTTCCACAGGAGATGCGGGGCCATCCCTATCCCGCTGTGCGTGAAGAAGCTCTTCAGATTGGCGAATGGCACCAAGTCCTGCGGAGCCGCCGCGCTGGCGATGCGGTCCGCCGTGATGTGGGCGATCGCTTTCGCCGGGAACACCGGGTCACAAGGAGCATGGTCACCGACATCTGCGTTGATGGCCTGAGGCATCCATATATCGGGCATGGTGAAACTTCCTCCTGCCTGCCGTCGAGCCCAGGAGTTGAAGCGGTGAGGGCGTACCGGCTGATAACTCCAAAGCCTCATAACGGCGTTCCGGAGTCGTCGGTACAGAGGTACCTCTCTGGGCATGTGCAATGCTTATTCGATTCTCTTACGGGGTGCGTGGTTCAGCCACTGGTGGGGCAGGCCGGAAGATCGATCGGGGGCCATTCGTCCCGTCCGGCGGGCAGAGACACGCACCTCAGCCGCTCGGGCAGGCCGATTACCCCGCTGGTCCGCTCCATTGACGCACCCGGGCATACACCCGTCGGCAGAGCACTTCGCGCAGAGCAGGTTCGTGGGGCTCCCCCGCCTGAGGGCATCGTCCGCCGAGTGGCGGCACCGGGGGCACCCAAGCTGCATCATCGTTGCCGACCCGGTTGATGCAGACGGGCCGGCAGTGGCTCCGTCCCGGCCCGGCGCTGCGGCTGCACTACTCCATTCCGCCCGCCTGGGCAGGCCATCAGGGTGGTACTGAGGCCGGCGCATGGACCTCGCTGCCGGTGCCGGGGACCTCTTCCGTATGCATACGCCCCTCCCCCAAGACGGGGAACGCCGAGTGCCGAAGCCGGGCAATTGCTTCTGCACCATTGTGCCGCCGTTCGTCCTCGAGAGACTCGCCGAGTCGGACGACCCCAAGGTGAGCGAGTCCGCCCGGGCCACCCTCGAGGCTGACGCCGAGGCCGCGTTCCGGGCCTTCCGGGTCGAATCGCCCGGCCTCATGACGCCGGCCGCTCCAGCAGCCGAGCCCCGTCTGGAGCGGACGATCTTCGACGCCCACCACGGCCTCGGGTTGCCCGGCGATGTGGTCAGGCCCGACGGGGCCGATCCGGTCGCGGACGGCTGCGTCAACCGCGCCTACGACGCCCTCGGCCTCACCTTCAACCTCTACAAGGAGGCGTACGGCCGAAACTCGGTCGACGGCAACAACATGCCGCTGGACGCCAGCGTCCACTACCGCCGCAGCTACAACAACGCGTTCTGGGACGGCGAACGGATGGTCTTCGGCGACGGTGACGGACAGGTCTTCAACGACTTCACCGTGGCCGTCGATATTCCCGCCCACGAAATGACCCACGCGGTCACGCAATTCACCGCGGGGCTCGTGTATCAGGATCAGTCGGGCGCCCTCAACGAGTCGATCTCCGATGTATTCGGCTCGCTGGCCAAGCAGTTCGCCCGACGCCAGACCGCCGAACAGGCGGACTGGCTGATCGGTGCCGGAATTTTCACCCCCACGGTGCAGGCGCAGGCCCTGCGGTCGTTGAAGTCTCCGGGCACGGCCTTCAACGACCGCCGGCTGGGCGGTAAGGACCCCCAACCGGACAACATGGCCGCATTCGTCGAGACGAGCCAAGATGACGGCGGAGTCCACACGAACTCGGGCATCCCCAACCACGCCTTCTACCTTGTCGCGACCGGCATCGGCGGCTTCGCCTGGGAGAAGGCCGGCCAGATCTGGTACGACACGATCACCTCCGGCGAACTGGATCCGAACGCCACTTTCCAGGATTTCGCCCGAGCGACGCTCGCCGCCGCGGCAAAGCGCTACGGCAAGGGACTGGAGTACGAGGCGGTCCTCAAGGCGTGGTTCGAGGTGGGTGTGAGCGGGAACAACAATGGCTGATCTGGTTTCATCCCGGCCCCTGAGCTGCCCGGTCGCGCCGGCGCCATGCGGATCCGGGTGACCAGGAGCGGCGGCCTGGCCGGGTTGACACGCCAGGTCGAGCTGGACACCTCCGGCCGACCTGACGCAGCCGAATGGGAACGCCTCGCGCTCGCCGCCATCGCCGACAGCCTGGCCGAGTCCACCCCTGGTGTGCCGGACGGCTTCCGGTACACCGTGACCGTGGACGACCGCACCGTCGAATTCGCCGATCCGGGCCTCAGCGAAGCCCAGGACGAACTGGTCGACCGTGTGCTTCGGGAAGGCACATAGACGCCGCCTGCCGGGCCTCCTCACCTTCCCATGAGCGTCGGCGCACGGCGCATTCCTCGCGACGCATCCGGGTCGAGCACGGCATCGCGCGCCTGAAGAACTGGCGAGCCCTGGCCCGTCACCTCGGCCAGCTCCCGAAGCCACGGTGGAAGTGGTTCTTGGAGGTGTAGCAGTCCGGTTGCGGGGCATTCGGCGGAGAGTAGCCTGGAGTTGATGTTCTGCCAGTTCTGGAGGTAGGCGATGTTTCTCCGATTGCTGCGGCGCCGTAAGCCGCATCGGCTCGTCCTTCTCGGTAACGGCCGTCTGATCCGCGGCTTCAGCGGCGGGCTCTACGACGGTCACGGATACCAGTCCTGAAACCGTTCACGGTGGAATCCTGGAGGATATGCGGTGGCAGAGGACAGTGATGCCCTGGCAGCCATGGCAAGGGCCCTCTCACCGCATTGCCGTGTCACCCGGATGTCCGACGGGGCACTGATCGCGGACTGGAAGCGGACGCGTTTTCTCGGATTGGCGACGACGGAAGTCCAGAAATTCACTTCCGGAATCCCTGAGGAACGCGCCGAAATTATCTCCGGTCTTAGGCGTGCCGGGTGCGCGGCGGGCCGCCGGAAGAAACATGCGGACGTCGGCGTCGGGCTCCGGTTGGGTGGAGTGCACGTGCTGATCCGGACCCTTGGATTCGGGCGCGTCCTGCGGCTGCTGCCCTTGGCCGCCCCGGATTATGCCCGTGCGGACCTCCCCTCCGCGGAGGAGGTCGGACGGCTGAAACGAGCAGTGCAGTCACACAGCAGCAGAAGCTGGTTCGTCAACGGCGACTGCAAGTCCGAGGCGGTGACGGCTTTCGTCCTGCTGCGGCGGCGTGGCCTGAAAGCCGTACTCCACGTGGGTGTGCGTGAACACCCGTTCGCCCTGCACGCGTGGACAGCCTCGGGCGGTGTGTGCATCCCCGACGCCGATCCGCGAGGGCACGCCTTCACGCCGGTGCTCTCGTTCGGCTGCGGAGGACAGTGACATGGATGCGCTCCGCCTCGAATGGGCCGGGGGCGCACCGAGGCTCCTGACGAGCGAAGCCATGGCGCGTCAGGGACTCGTGACGACGGTCTCCTCGCGGGCCGGCACCGCGGCCGTCGTCGGCTGGGTCGGCTCGGCCCGTGACCGGGCGGCGGGCGCGCGCGGCCTCCTCGACTCCGGCGGGCAGGGGGCCGCCCCGCCTGTGCCGGCCGGCGACTACGCGGCTGTTCTGGTGTACCGCGACCGCATCCTTCTGACGCGCGACGAGCAGGCACGCATCCCGCTGTTCTTCAGGGAGTCCGGTGGCCGCGTGAACGCCGTGAGCACCTCGGTCCGCTGTCTGGGGAGCGTCACAGAGCTGGACCCCCGCTACTTCTGCCGCTACCTCACCGGGAACCTGGCGCAACCGCACGCGGACCTCACCCCTTTCGCCGGGGTGCACCGCGTCCTCGGCGGCGAGGTGGTCGAGCTGTCACACACCGGGCAGATGCGCCGTCGTACGCTGCGACGCGCCCGTCGGGCCACTGACCCGCCCGAGCCGACTGCCGTCGGCTCCTGCCTGGCTGAGGCCGCGCAGGAGTTGCGTCTCGCGCTGGAGAACGCTGTCGGACGCCGTATGGGCACGACGACGGCATGCCATGTCTCGGGCGGCACCGACTCCACCAGCGTCGCGCTGCTCGCCGCACGCCTGCTGGCCACGGAACGGGGCGGCGCCGGGGAGGACCTGGTCCTGCTCGCCGGGCGATTCTCCCGCGGGGAGCTGGCCGCGGAGCGGTCGTACCTCGACGTCGCGATGGAGGAGATCTGCCGTCACACCCCCGCGGCCCGCCCCGTGATCGTCGATGCCGACGACGTGGCCGACTTCGACGACTTCCAGCACCACGCGGGAGACGCCGACGAGCCTCATGCGCACGCCTTCCGTGCCCCGTTCTGGGCCAGGCTGCACGCCGCGGTCGCGGAACTGGGCTGTGACACGCTCCTGACCGGCTGCGGGGCCGATCCGATCGTGGACGCCAACCCGTTCCACCTGCACAGGCTGGCCCGCACGGGGCAGCTCCGGCAGATGACCGAGCAGGCACGTGCCTGGGCCGCGGGAAGCGAGCGGGGCTTGCGGGACATCGTCCGCACCTACGTGGTGCAGCCGACCGCGCCGCTGGCAGCCGAACGGATCACCGCGCTCCTCCGCGGCGGAACCGTTCTCGGCGGCCTCGGCACCTTCAACCGCCCCAGATGGCTGCGATCCGGATTCGCGCGCGCTCACGGCTATCGGGATGCGGGCGTCGCGGAGAGCCGGTTCGTGTTCGGGCGCAAGCCGGAACGGTCGCTCTACGACGCCGCCAATTACGTCGCCGCTCCCGACCTGGTGTCCTGGCAGCGCGCACGACGGGACGGGTTCTTCCTCTCGCACCCCTTCCTCGACCCGGAGGTCGTCGCCACGATGAGCCGCCTGCCCGCCGCAGCCACGTTCCAGCCGGGCCGTCCGAAGGCCGTTCTCCGTGAGGCCATGGCGGATCTCCTCCCGGCCCCGATCCGCGGCCGGGCGGTCAAGGTGCCCTTCAACGACCTCTACTCCCGCGGCCTGCGGATACACGGCGACGAACTCATCGCCCTGTGCCGCTCCGCCCGACATCCGCTGATCGCGGAGATGTTCGACGTCGAGACGCTGTGCCGGGCCGTGCGGGAGGCCCAGCTCGGCCTGGGGGACTCGTATTCCTGGGATCGCGTGAACAGGTCGCTCGCCCTGGTGGCTTGGCTGGAGCGACTGGACCGGCATTCCGGCGCGCCCGACGCGACGGTGCCCGTCACCGCTGGCTCTTGATGTCCCACAGGGTCCGCTCGACCGGGCCGGTGAACAGGTCGACGAGGCCGTACCGGCCCACCAGTTCGCGTGCTTGCTCAGGGGTGGCGATGTTGTCTTCCTCGCCTTTCCGCCCAATGGCTGTCTGCACGCTCGCGCCGTGCGTGCCGAACCTCCAGTAGACGGTGACGAACCGCGGATCCCTTGTGCGTTCGTCGATCGCATTGTTCTCGTGCACCCTGGCACGGTAGATGAGGGAGTCCAGACCGCTCTTCTGTTGCTCCTTCACCCATCCGGGGACTTTTTCCTTACCCCAGGAGTACGCCACGAAGTCGAGCGGTGGCTGCAGCACCAGCCGGTCCTTGCGCGCGAGGCTCGCGGTGGCATAGAACGCCACCTGGTCGTACGGCGTGTCCTTGGGCAGTTGCACCACCACTTTTGTGGCGAAGGTGTCTTTCGACTCAACCCATTGTCCATAGGGCATCCACGGTTGTGCTTCGACCAACTGCCCGGGCTGGTGAATCTCCCGGCGGGAGAGCGGGTTCACTTCCGAGGACTTGCGCCACTGCTCGGCATCGGTTCGCCACTGCTGGCGAAGTCGGTCCTCCCGACTCAGCGGAACCTTTTTCCCCATGACGTGGAACTCGGTGCCGAGCACGTAGAAACCCACGTCGCCGTTGTTCTGGAGGGTGATGTCGACCGGTACGGCGAATGCCTTGCGGTCCTTGCTCAGCACCGCCTTTCCCATGGACAACGTGATGAGCGGCCTGGTTTGTCGCTGGAACGGCTGGTAGAGGTCCTGGTAGCCGAAATTGGCGATCGCGATGACCGAGGAGACGCTCAGCGCGGCGGCCACCCGCTTCGGAGCGGGGATCACGACCGACGTCCGCCACACCGCGAAGACAGCGCACGCCGAACCCGCCGTGAGCGCGCCGAACAGCGCCGGGTAGGCAGCGGAATCGCCGTTCTTGACGGTCTGCACCAGGAGCATGGCGTTGGTCAGCAAGGCCGCGAACGTGCCGATCAGCGCAACCAGGCCGGAGTAGGGGAAGGTCTGCCGGATCCAGTGGTCCAGGACCGCGGCGGTGCCCACGAGCGTGGTGAACGAGACCACGAGAAGGACGGCACCGGTGATGCGACCGGCGAAGGTCAGATCATGGACGAAGTCCTCCAGGCCGAACCGAGCCAGCAGCAGAGTGGTCATGAGGAGGACCAGCACGATCACTGCCAGGGCCACCCGCGACTGCCAGGTTCCCAGCGAGGGCCCTCGCATTTTCGGGTGCGCGCGGGAGTCAGCCCTGGGGGGAGTTTGCACGCGGTCACCTCCTGAGGCCGCCGGTCATGCCCTACACGTGTACAGCACGGACTCAGGAGATCTGCCGCCGCGCCGAGGGTTCGAGCACCATCGTCCGCAGCGATCCATCGGGTCGCCATCCGTATGCCCCCGGACGTGCGAGGGGCGATGCCGACGGCCTGGCAGTGGGCAGCCTTACAAGGGAAGGCCACCGCGAACGCCGTACCCCCGGGGCGGCTCGTCAGGGACCGTGCCACCGTGGGCGATGGCCACCGCTTGGCCGATCGCGAGACCCGAGCCGGTGCTGATGTCTTCTCTCTCACGCGATCCGGCGGTGCCCCGCGGAGTCGCCGGGCGCCCGCGGTGTGGCGGAGGCATCCGGCCGGCAGAGCCGGACCCCCAACGGGCGGTCGGCCAACCCCGACACGTAACGACCGCACCGGCGACCATGAACACGAACGGCACCAACCACCGGCTGTGGCGTTCGACGGCCTTGACCGTTCTCTCCCGGGAACCCGGCCACGCTCCGGCCGGACACCACACCGCGGCCCCGGCCAGGAACACGCTGACGGTCACCACGGTCCCCGACCGAACGCCACCAGCCCGATCAGCCCGATCAGCCCGACCCACCGCATGGGTACGGCCGCTGAACCGAGGGCGGGCAGGGGGAGGGCCGAGCCGGAACCGCGGGCGAGCCGGTGGACCCACGATGTTCGCCTGCGGCCGGCGGTGCGGTGAGCGTTTGCCGGACCCTCCGGACGGCGACAGGCTGGGAACATGGTGCGCGAACCGGCTCCGAACGTGCTGACCGGCTGGGCTGTTCACAGTCCTGGTCCGATCGCGGACTGTCCGCTGGCATCCGTGCACCGTCCTGTGCCCGCGCCGGGTCCTGGCGAGCTGTTGCTGTGGGTGGAGGCGTGTGGCGTCTGCCGCACGGACCTGCACCTGGCCGAAGGCGACCTGCCACCGCACCGGCCGTCGACCGTTCCCGGCCATGAGATCGTCGGCCGCGTGGCCGCCGTCGGCGAATCCGTCACGCGGTTCCGGGCCGGTGACCGCGCTGGTGGGGCGTGGCTGCGGGGCACCTGCGGCAGCTGCCGCTACTGCCGGGCCGGTCGCGAGAACCTCTGCCCTGCCTCCCTCTACACGGGCTGGGACGCGGACGGCGGTTTCGCCGACGCCACCCTCGTCCCGGCGGACTACGCCTACCCGCTCCCGGACGACCAGGACGCCACCCTGCTGGCACCACTGCTGTGTGCCGGGATCATCGGCTACCGGGCGCTGCGTCGTAGCGCCCTGCCGCCCAACGGCCGGCTCGGAATCTACGGCTTCGGGGCCTCGGCCCATCTGGCGGCGCAGGTCGCCCTGGCCGAAGGCGCCACCGTCCACGTGCTGACCCGCTCGGTACGAGCCCGTGAACTCGCCGTCGACCTCGGCGCCTCCTCCGTGGGAGGCGCGTACGACCGCCCTCCCGAACCGCTGGATTCGGCGATCCTGTTCGCGCCGGTAGGTGACCTGGTGCCCGTGGCCCTGGAGGCGCTGGACCGTTCGGGAACGCTCGCCGTTGCGGGCATCCACCTCACCGACATCCCCGCACTCAACTACGGGCGCCACCTCTTCGAGGAGCGGAACCTGCGCAGCGTCACCTCCAACACACGGCAGGACGGCCGCGACTTCCTGGACACGGCCGCGCGGATCGGCATCCAAGTCACCGTCAGCCCGTATCCGTTGAGCCGCGCCGACCAGGCTCTGACGGACCTGGCCGCAGACCAGGTCAACGGCGCCGCCGTGCTCGTGCCCGGATGACCCGCCGCGGCGCACTCCGTGGACGTACCCCGAGCAGTCGGTCCGTGGGTGCAGGCTGTGGCGCAAGTGCCCGGGACGGGCGTCCACCCGAGCGCGACGAAGCTCCCCCAAGCGGGACGGCGCTGAAGGGGTGACGATGGAAACGTCCGTATTCGACCGTGTCGTCCCATGAGAGAGGTGGCAGGCATGACGAATCCCCCCACGGCCTCGGACGACGGCCCGCAGCAACCCCCAGACGCCTCTGCGGAAAGCGAGCACCTGGGGATGCTGACCAACCTCGGCTGGCAGGCCCTGTTCACCATCGGCCTGGCGTCGATCGCCCTGGGCGTGATCGTCCTGGTCTGGCCGGGCAAAACGTTGCTCGTCGTCGGTATCGCCTTCGGCGTCTACCTCTTGGTCAGCGGTGTCTTCCAACTGGCCGGCGCCTTCGGCACACACATTCCCGGGCATCTGCGGGCACTGCACTTCATCACGGGTGCGATCAGTGTGCTCCTCGGACTCATCTGCTTCCGGGGCACCCTGCAATCGACCCTGTTGCTCGCCCTCTGGATCGGCTTCGGCTGGCTGGTGCGCGGCATCATGATGACCGCGGCCGCAGGTTCGGCTCGCCAAGCCCCCGCGCGTGGCTGGCAGCTCTTCCTGGGCATCATCACCCTGCTCGCAGGCATCGTGCTGATCGTCTCGCCGTTCGGTTCGATCGCCGCGCTCACTTCGGTGACGGGCATCATGGCCATCGTCCTGGGCGTCGCAGAGGTGATCAACGCCATTCGCCTGCGCATCGCCATCGGACGCGACACCAAGGGCGCCGCCACCAGGCATCGGCGGTCCATGTTCCACCCACGCCCTCACCCGCAGCACTGACACGAGGGGCTCCTGTCCGGGGCGGCGCGGAGCACGCCGTCCCGGATACCCGGAGCGCTGCAAGGGGCGTCAGGTACGCGCTTTTGCCGACCCGTCGCGCAGCGCCGCGTGCCAGAGTCGCATCGTGCGGGACCACGGGGACGGCCTGCCGTCCGGACCGACCTTGACGAGGGTACGGGTACCCGTGGCCCGGGGCAGCGGATCACCACCCTGCCGGGCATGGAAGCGCCACCTCATGCTCGTACGCCCCAGATGAGTCAGCCACAGGTCGACGGCGAGCCGGTCCGCACCGTCCACCGGGGCCTGGAACTCGATGGCGAACTGGCGCACGACGTAGCGCGGATCGGGGTGACGCTCCCCGGCGCCCCCGGTGTCGTATCCGGCCCCGGCGAAGGCCGCCGTCGTGGCGCGTTCGACCTGCAGGGCGTAACGCGTGTTGTGCAGATGGCCGTTGAGGTCGAGTTCGTCGAAGTGCACCGGCGCGGCGTGAAGGAGATGCGGGACGTCCACGGTGTTCCTCCGGCTCGCCGCTCATGTGCCCGCCGAGGGGGCATATGTGCCTGTTGAGGGGGCATACGATCTCGCTCGATCGATCGATAGCGTAGGGCGTTGATCCGGAGCAACGCAATACTTTCGCCTCTCCGGCGCCCTCAGCGTCGGCCCACCCCTCCAGCGCCTCTCCGACGGAGCGATCAAGGGATGACCAGGGATGTCTTGACCACATTCGGGAATCCCCTCGGCGAGAAGTCTTGTCCCAGCTCGGTTCCGGCCCTACCTTGACGCAAACCAATCGATCGGTCGATCGAGTGAGGGAGACGTCATGACCCGGGATCCAGCAGTACCCCGACAGGCACCACCGCCCGAGGCGGCGTCTCGCCCCCTCGCCACGGAGACGCCCCGCCGGGGCACCGGCAGCCCGACCGCCGCCGGGGATGCCGGCACAGCCACCGGGCGCGCGGGCGGCGACTCCGGCCTCGAACGCGGCCTGCGGAACCGCCAGATGAGCATGATCGCCATCGGCGGGGTGGTCGGCGCGGGCCTGTTCGTGGGGTCGGGAACGGTCATCCGCAGCACCGGCCCGGCGGCCCTGGTCTCGTACGCCATCGCGGGCCTGCTGGTCATCCTCGTCATGCGGATGCTCGCCGAACTGGCCGTGGCGGACCCGAGCACCGGCTCGTTCGCGCACTACGCCTCGCGGGAGTTCGGCAGCTGGTGCGGGCTCGCGATCGGCTGGCTCTACGCCTACTCGTGGTGGGTGACGGTCGGCCTGGAGGCGGTCATCGGCGGCGAGTTGGCCCACCACCTCGTCCCCGCGGTCCCCGCCTGGGTCGCGTCCCTGGTCCTCCTCGCCGCGCTCACGGCGTCCAACCTGATCCACGTGGCCGCGTTCGGCGAGGCGGAGTACTGGTTCGCCCTGATCAAGGTGGTGGCCATCGTCGCCTTCATCGGCCTGGGCGCCCTGGCCGTCGCGGGGCTGCTGCCGGGCACGGACTCCCCCGGCGCGGCCAACCTCCTCGGGCACGGCGGCTTCGCCCCGGAGGGCTGGTACGCGGTCCTGCCGAGCGTCCTGACCGTGATCTTCGCGTTCGGCGGCGCCGAAGTGGTCACCATCGCGGCGGGCGAGGCGCCGCGCCCGGCGGAGGCCGTGCGCAAGGCGATCCGTTCCACCACCGCACGCATCCTCATCTTCTACATCGGCTCCATCGGGGTCATCGTCACGCTGCTGCCGTACGACGAGGCGAGCGTCACGACCAGCCCGTACTCGGCGGCCCTCGATGCGCTGGGCGTGCCCCAGGCGGGCCGGATCATGGACGTGATCGTGCTGATCGCCGTGGCATCCTGCCTGAACTCCGGCCTCTACACGGCGTCCCGCATGCTGTTCGCACTGGCCCACCAGCGCGAGGCGCCCCGCGTCTTCGCGCGGACCCACGCGCGCGGCGTCCCCGTACCCGCCGTGCTTGTGGCCGCTCTGGCCGGGCTCCTCACCCTCGCCTCGAAGTACTTCGCCGGGACCGCCACGCTCTTCACCTTCCTGCTGGACTCCACGGGGGCGGTGATCGTCCTCATGTACCTGTGCGTCGCGGCGTGCCAGATCCGCAGCCGCATGCGGGCGGAGCGCCACGGGCGGACACCGGCGGTGCGGATGTGGGCCTACCCCTACCTGTCGTGGACGGTCGTCGCGGCCCTGACGGCGGTCCTCGTGCTGTTGGCCTTCGACTCCACCACCCAGCGCTCGCTGTTCCTGACGCTGTCGGTCACCGTGGCGGCGGCCGCCGTCGGGGCGCTGCGGCAAAGGCGGGCGCGCACGGGTGACGAGGCCGGGCGGTAGCCACGGCGCCGGGACCGTGGCGGTGCGGCGTCCGGCGCGGCGGCGGGCGCCTGTCCCGGGCGGCTCTCGTGGTTGCGGCGCACGCTTGCCAATCGATCGACCGATAGGGCGCGGTAAACTCGGGCCGTCCGTCCCGCATGCCCGCTCCGAGCGAAGGATCGTCCCCGTGCCCAAGGCTCCCAGCACGCGCGCCGGCGCGAACGCACGTCGCCAGGTCTGGGACGCGGCGATCCGCCTGTTCGCCACGAAAGGCTTCCACGGCGTGGGCATCCGGGAGTTGGCCGAGGGCGCGGGGATGTCGTCCGCGACCCTCTACCACTACATGGGCACCAAGGAGGAGCTGCTCGCCTCGATCATGCGGGCCAGCCTCGACCGGCTGAACGACGCGGCCGAGCGGGTCGTCGCGGACGCGCCCGACCCGCAGTCACAGATCATCCGGCTCGTCCACGTTCACGTGCTCACGCACGCGCTGCGTCCGGAGGAGACCGCCGTGGTCGACAACGAGCTGGAGGCGCTCGGGCCCGAGCGCCGCACGGCGATGGTGGCCCTCAGGGACGCGTACGAGGACCACTGGCGGCGCGCCATCGCCAACGGCTGCGCCTCCGGCCTGTTCACGGTGCCCGACCGGACCTTCGCGCGGATGGCGTTGCTGGAGATGTGCTCCGCGGTGGCCAAGTGGTACTCCCCCGACGGCTCGATCGCGCTCGACGGGGTGGCGACGGCACACGCGCGCCTGGCGCTACAGCTGCTCGGCGTCCCGGCGCACACGATGCCGCGTCCCGCGCCCGCCGAGATCCACGCGGCGCGGGCGCTGGTGGAGGAGATCTGGCAGGTCAGCCTGGGCGCGAGCGCGCCCGCCTCGACCTGACGCCCCTTTGGCCGCTCCCCTCTCGCCTCGCCCTGCGCACGGCGGCGTACGGCCGTCGCCGCCCCTCACCCCACCCCCGTTTCAGACGCCGTAAGTCCGTCGGCTCACCGGGTCCGCACGGCCGCGCACAAGCTCTATCGATCGACCGATCGATAGAGTAACGTGCGCGCTGTTGGGCGACTCCTGAGGAGCACCTTGTGGCTATTGACACCCTTCCCACCGGTACGGCGAACAGCGTCCGTCCGGCCGGCGGCACCGGGGATCCCTGTGTCGCGTACACGGTCCTCGACCACGGCATCGCGCGCATCCGCCTGTCCCGGCCGCACCGCCTGAACGCCGTGACCGAGCGGCTCGTCGACGACCTGCTGGCGGCCCTGCACAGGGCGGCCGACGACGACGTGCGCGCCGTCGTCCTCTGCGGCGCGGGCCGGGCCTTCTGCTCCGGCCACGACCTGAAGGCCGAGCCCGCGCCGGCGGACGCGGCGGGAACCCGCGCCCGCCTGGACCGCATCCAGGACGTGACCCGGATCATCCGGAACGCCCCCTTCCCCGTCGTGGCGGCCGTGCACGGGTACGCGCTGGGGGCGGGCTGCGAGTTCGCCCTCTCCTGCGACCTGGTCGTCGCGGCGGAGGGCACCCGGTTCGGCTTCCCGGAGGTGGGCGTCGGGCTCAGCGTGACCGGGGGCGTCTCACGCCTGCTGACCACCACCGTCGGCGCGATCAAGGCGAAGGAACTCGTCCTGCTGGGCGAGCACTTCGACGCCCGGGAAGCGCGGCGGCTGGGTCTGGTCACCCGGGTCAGCGCACCGGGGCGGCACGAGACCGTGGCGACCGAGCTGGCGTCCGCCCTCGCGGAACGGCCGCCGTTCGCGCTCGCGCTCGCCAAGAAGCTGATCGACGAGGGCCTGGACGGCACCGTCGAGCAGGCCCTGGCGCGTGAGGTGTCGGCGGCCCAGATCACCGGGCACAGCGGCGAACACGACCGCCCCCGGGAGGCGTTCGCCCAGTCGCCCGCGCCGGTCCAGGAGGGCGACCGGTGATCCCGTCCGACGGCCCGGACCGTACGGGCCTGCCGCCGGAGTCCGTACCCGATCTGGCGACGCTCGTGGAACGGGCGGCGGCCCTGTGGCCCGACCGGGTGGCCTGGACGTTCGACGACTACGCCCGCGACCTCACCTTCGCCGACGTCGCACGCGGCGTCCGGCGGACGGCGGCGGACCTGAGCGGGGCGGGTGTCGGGCGGGACGGCCGCGTCGCCGTCCTGCTCCGTAATCGCCCGGAGTTCCCGCTCACCTGGCTTGCCCTGGCGGCGCTCGGCGCCGCCATGGTGCCCGTCAACACGGCCTACCGCAGCCACGACGCGGAGCACGTACTACGGGACTCCGGCGCCCAACTCCTCGTGACATGCGAGGAGTTCCGGCCGATGGCCGAGGAATTGCTGGCGTCCGTCCCCACCCTGCGCGCCGTCCGGTACGTCGACAAGCCATCACCTCCTGTCGTTCCGGCCCCTCTTCCCCACGGCGGCCCGCCCGGCCCCGGCGAACTCGTCAACGTCCAGTACACCTCCGGAACCACCGGCAGCCCCAAGGGCTGCCTCCTGCCGCACCGCTACTGGCTGTCCCTGGCGGGCAGCCTCGTCACCGAGTTCCCGCACCTGGGGCCGGACGACACCCTGCTCACCTGCCAGCCGTTCCACTACATCGACCCGCAGTGGAACGTCGCCGCGGCCCTCCTCTCGGGCAGCCGCCTCGTCGTCCTGGACCGCTTCCACCCCACCACGTTCTGGCAGAAGGTCAGGGAGCACCGCGTCACGTACCTCTACTGCCTGGGCCTGATGCCCACGCTGCTGCTGCGGATGCCGGAGCACCCCGAGGACCGCAACCACCGCGTACGCGCCGTCCAGTGCTCCGCCATTCCACCCGCGCTGCACGCCCGGCTGGAGGAGCGCTGGGGCGTCCCGTGGTACGAGGCGTTCGGCATGACGGAGACCGGCGCGGACCTGCGTGTCGGGCCCGCGGACCACGACGCGGCCGTGGGCAGCGGCTGTATCGGACGGCCGCTGCTCCATCGCGCCGTCCGCATCGCCGGGCCGGACGGCGCCTCGCTCCCGGCCCACGCGGTGGGCGAGATCCAGCTGCGCGGCCCCGGCATGATGGCGGGCTATCTCGGCCGCCCGGACGAGACGGCGGCCGCGTTCGCGGACGGCTGGTTCCACACCGGGGACCTCGGCCACCTGGACGAGGAGGGCCGGGTCCACTTCCGGGGCCGCCTCAAGGACATGATCCGCCGCAGCGGCGAGAACGTCTCGGCGGCCGAGCTGGAGGAGGTGCTCACCGCGCACCCGCGCGTCCACCTGGCCGCCGTCGTCCCGGTCGCCGACGAGCTGCGCGGCGAGGAGATCAAGGCGTACATCGTGCCGGACGGCGAGGAGCCGGCGCCCGATCCGGACGACCTCGCCGCCCACTGCGGCGAACGGCTGGCCGCCTTCAAGGTGCCCCGCTACTGGGAGCTGCGCGACCGGCTCCCCATGACCCCGTCGGAGCGCGTCGCGAAGGGCGAGCTCCGCAAGCACCCCGCACCCGCGGGGCGGACGTACGACCGTCAGGACAAGGTGTGGCGGTGAGGAGAGGAAAACCCGTGCTGCTCGATCTCCTGGTGCGCAACGCGCGCATCCTGACATGCGACGAACAGCGGCCCATGGCACGCACGTTGGGAGTGCTGCACGGTCGCGTCGTCGGCCTCGACGAGGACGTGGAGCACCTCGCCGCGGCCCGTGTGCTCGACGCGGGCGGCGCGACCGTCGTCCCGGGCTTCCACGACGCGCACTGTCACACCGCCTGGTTCGGCCTGTCGCTGAGTCAGCTCGACCTGTCCGGGGCGCGCGATCCGGACGAGGTGCACGCGGCGGTCGCCGCGCACGCGGCGGAGCTGCCCGCCGGGGCGTGGGTCGTCGGAGCGGGTCTCCGGCCCGGCGACATGGACGGCCGCCACCCCCACCGGGACGCCCTGGACAAGGCGGCGGGCGGGCGACCCGTCTGGCTCAAGCACGCCTCGGGGCACGCCTGCATCGTCAACTCCCCGGTCCTGCGGGCGGCCGGCGCCCTGGAGCCGGACTTCGCCGACCCGCCCGGCGGGGTCGTGGCACGGGACGCGGACAGACGGCCGAACGGGCTCCTGGAGGAGACCGCGCAGCGCCTCGTACAGGACCAGGTGCTGCCCTACTCCGTGGCGACCGTCAGCGCGGCGGTCGACCGCGCCACCGGCCACTACCTCACCGAGGGCATCACCAGCTTCACGGAAGCCGGGATCGGTGGCGGCTGGATCGGGCACACCCCCGTGGAACTCGCCGCCTACCAGCACGCCCGTGACACCGGGCGGCTGCACGCACGGGCCCAGCTGATGGTGGCCGCCGATGTCCTGCACCCGCTCACCGCGCATCCGCAGGACGGCATCGCGCTCGGTCTCGATCTGGGGATACGGACAGGTCTGGGGGACGAGACGCTTTCCGTCGGGCCCGTGAAGATCTTCCTGGACGGCTCGTTGTTCGGGCGCACCGCCGCCGTCACCGAACCGTTCTGCGGATGCCCGCACGAGAACACCGGCTACTTCCAGGGCGACCCGGACGCAATGGCCGACACGGTCGTCGCGGCGCACCGGGCGGGCTGGACGGTGGCCGCGCACGCCATCGGCGACCGCGCCGTCGACCTGGCCCTGTCGGCGTACGCACGGGCGCAGCGCGAGGCGCCGCGCGCCGGGGTGCGGCACCGTGTCGAGCACGCGGGGGTGGTACGCCCCGACCAGCTCGCGGCGTTCGCGTCCCTGGGGGTGGTGCCCGTACCGCAGCACAACTTCATCCCGGCCTTCGGCGAGAGCATGGCCGCCGGCCTCGGTGCCCGTCGCGCCGACTGGGCCTACCGGCTGCGCTCGTTCCTCGACCTCGGGCTCACCGTGCCGGGCAGCTCCGACCGGCCCGTCGCGCCGGGCGCGCCGCTCGCCGCGATGCAGGCGATGGTGGAGCGGCTGACGGAGACCGGCGCGCCCTTCGGCCCGCACGAGAGCGTGCCCGCCACCGCGGCCCTGCGCGCCTGGACGGTCGGCTCGGCCCACGCCACCGGCTCCGCGGACCGCAAGGGCCGACTGGCCCCCGGCCTGCTGGCGGACCTCGCGGTGCTCGACGCCGACCCCACCACCTGCGCCCCCGACCGCATCGGCGCCATCACCGTCCTGGCCACACTCGTCGGCGGCCACCCGGCCCACGACCCCCACGGTCTCGTGACGCCCGGCCGCTGAGCCCGACAGACGTGACACTGCTCCCGCCGCGGTGCTCGGCTTTCTGCCGTCCGCCTGTGCCGTGCTGATCGGTGCACAGCCGGCCGGGCGCCGCGTTGGCCGATGCCTCGGCCGCACCCTGGCCAACGGCTGAGGCTCCGGCCCGGGAACCACACCTGGCCTCGGCCGGGCCCTCGCAGAAGCAGCTGTTGATGTCGGGCGCGACGAACTGCCGGGCACCACCCCGGGGACGCGCTCCTGGCGTCACCGGTCGGGCAACTCTCCACCGCATCACCGGAGTTCGCCGCACTGTGGAGCGATCACCGGGTCCGCCCGTGCGAGGCGGACACCTACCGGCTGCGTCATCCGCCGGTCGGCGAGCCCACCGTCACCCAGCAGGTTCTCGTACCCGCCCGCTCCCCCGAAAAGTCCCTGATCCTCGCCACCACGGAGGAGGGCTCCAACTCCCAGGACGCCCTCGTACTCCTCCGCGGACAGCAGCAGGGGACATGACCTCAGCCACCCCCCTCCCACCACAGATTTCCCCGGCAGGTATACATCCTCCTGGCGCTCCGTCACACTTCCTGCTCTCCGCCTTACGGTTCATCGGCCCCAAGGAGTCTTATGTCTCGCGTCCGCTCACCTCGCACGCCACGGCGGAAAATAGCAATGGCCGCCGGGCTGGTGGCGGTGTCGGCAGCCGTCGCCGCTGTCCTGGCATGGCCCGCATCGGCAGGTTCCGCCGCGAACCGCCCCTCCCGGACGGCACACACCAGCAGCTCCTTGCCGGCGACCGCCAACGGCCACGCTCCCACCGCCGCCGCCCCGGCCGCCAAGGGCGGCCGGGTGCTGTGGACCCCGCGCATCAAGGCCGGTCGCTCGGCGTTCCCGGACGTCCAGTGCTCCGGCGGCACTTTCGGGGTGGTGAGCGACCGGGTCAAGGGGAAGGTCTGGCGCGCACGTCAGGCCGGTGGGCGGGAGCGCTGTGAGGCGGTCGGCCCGAAGCTGAAGCTCGGTAGCACCTTCTTTCTGGGCTGGTCATCCAAGGTGAACATCCACGACGGCAAGAGCCGTTACGTCTTTCAGCTGAAGTGCAGTCCGAGCACCGGCACGGCGAACCACCCGGTCGAGATGGACATCACCAAGGGCCGCATCCGCCTGCAGGCGTGGACCCACAAGCATGTCGCGGTGCCGCTGTGGACCGCACGGGTCAAGAACGGCACCTGGCACTCCTACGCCCTGAAGATCCATGAAGGCCGGAAGAGCGGCACCCTTGAACTCTGGTTCGACGGTGCGAAGCAGCGGTTCTCCAACGGCTCGACGCGGTACACCGGCACCACCTACGACGGCACCACCAACTACCTCAAGTGGGGCTCCTACCACCCGTCGACCCGCGACGCCGTGAACTGGTTCACCTCGCCCCGCATGGCCACCACGCTCGCGGCGGCGACCGCCGGTTCGTGATCACGGCCGGTGCGGCGCGGCGCGGCGCGCGGCCGTACTCCCAGGACACCGGCACCGTCTCGGTCGTCGGGGCCCGCAGGACGGGCCACCGCGCCGTGCCGGTCATGGCGCGGTGGCGGATGTCGCGGTGACGACGCACCCGCCATGACGATGTCCACGCCCCCGCTGGAAGGTGGTCCGTCCGCGCCCCTGCCCAGTCCGGGAGCCGGTCGGCGGCACCGGCCCCGGTCTCGCCACCGCACCCGGCTGCGGCATCCTCGGAGCGGGCGGCGCACCTCACAGAGGGGAACGGCCTGCCACTGCGGCATCGGGCGCCTCACCATCGGGCCAGGGATACGACCGACTCGCTCCACGAGCCTCCGTCCGGGGCGACCAGGCGGCGCCGCTCGGCAGGCGTCAGCGACGCCCACGGTCGCCGGATGCCATTGACCAACCCGCCCCGGGCGTCGGGCCCGGACACGAGCAGCGGCTCGCCCCACCGCCGCGCCGGCCGCCACCCGCTGCCCTCCGCTGTGGCCGGACGATCCAGGTCCAGATAGTCGTGCACCGCAGCGAGGGCCTCGTAGGAGATCCAAGAGTACGCCGACCCGAACCGGCCCACGGCTCGCCACGTACGCCGAGCCAGCCCGGCAGCTCGAACAGCGCATGGTCCGGGATCTCGGGCCCGACGAGGTCGCGCGGTTCCGCGAAGCCCTGAAGTGCGCCCACCGGGCGCTCTCCTGACGCCGGAAGAGCGCCCGTCCGCCCGGCCGCCGCGCTTCACTCCGGCCGTCGACGCTCCGGCGCCGCGGGAGAGGCGTGCCATCCGCGCCGGGGTACGGAGCCGAGGAGCAGCTTGGTGTAAGGGTGCTCCGGCGCGTCCAGCACTCGGTCGGTCGGCCCCGTCTCCACGGCCTGTCCCTCCTTGAGTACCAGTACCTCGTCCGCGACGTGCCGGACCACGGCCAGGTCGTGCGTGACGAAGAGGTAGGCGATCCCCGCCTCGCGGCGGATCGTGGCGAGCAGATCGAGAATTTGGGCCTGGATGGACACGTCCAGCGCCGCGACCGCCTCGTCCAGCACGAGGACCCGTGGCTCGACCGCGAGGGCACGCGCGATCGCCACACGCTGGCGTTGCCCGCCGGACAGCCGCCGGGGAAGCGCCGCCGCCTCGCGCTCGCCGAGGCCCACCTGTTCCAGGAGTTCGCGCACCCGGGCGGTGCGGGCCGACGGGGTCAGCGACGTGTGCAGCCGCAGTACCTCCGCCACACAGCCGGCCACCGTCACCCGAGGGTCCAGCGAGAGGTACGGATCCTGGAAGACCATCTGGATCTCCCGGGCCCGGGCCAGACGTTCGCTCCGGCTGCGGGCCCGCGCCGAACGGTCCCGGCCGTCGAGGCGTACGGTGCCGCCGTCGGAGCGTTCCAGGCCGACGAGCATCCGCACAGTGGTCGTCTTGCCGCTGCCGGACTCCCCGACGAGGGCGAGACAGGCCCCCGGCCCCAAGGTGAACGACACGTCGTCGACCGCTTGATGGTCGCCGTACCGCTTGCGCAACCCCTCGACCACGAGGCCCTGCGTTGTCGTTGTCACGGTCCGCGTCACAGCATGATCCCTTCGTCGGCGCGGTGGCACGCGGTGAGACCGTCGCCGTACCGCGCCGGTACGGGGGGCTCCTCGGTGCAGCGCGGCAGTGCGTGGGCGCAGCGCGCGGCGAAGGCACACCCCGAGGGGGCCTCGGCGAGGGAGACGGGGCGGCCGGGGATGGGCCGCGGCGGCGGCGCGTCCCGTTCGATGCGGGGCGCGCAGGTGAGCAGCCCCGCCGTGTACGGGTGACGCGGCCGGTCGAACAGCTCGTCCGTCCTCCGCGTCTCGACGATCCGGCCCGCGTACATCACGTACACGCGGTCGCAGATCGCAGCGGCCAGTTCGAGGTCGTGCGTGACGAACAGGAGGCCGGTGCCGCGCTCGGCTCGCAGCCTGGTGAGGATCGCGATGATCTCCGCCTGGGTCGTGACGTCCAGCGCGGTGGTCGGCTCGTCGGCGACGAGCAGCGCGGGTTCCGCGGCGAGCGCCGCGGCGATCACCACGCGTTGGAGCATGCCGCCGGAGAACTGGTGCGGGTGACGGCGCAGCGCACCCCGCGGATCACGGATGCCGACCGCGTCGAGCAGTTCCTCGGCCCGCGCCGTGGCCGCCGCGGCGGAGGTCCCGGCCGCGCGCAGCCCCTCGGTGAGGAAGTCTCCGACGCGGCGCAGCGGATTGACGGAGGCGCGCGGGTCCTGGAAGACCATGGCGACCTGACGGGCCCGCAGCGCGGTCAACTCCGCGCGGCTCATGGTGAGTACGTCCCGGCCGGCGACCCGCACCTGACCGGTGGTGAGCGCGCCGGGCGGCAGCAGGCCGAGCACACTGCGGCAGGCCACCGACTTGCCGGAGCCGGACTCGCCGACCAGGCCGACGGTCTCTCCCGGAGCGACCCGCAGGCCGACCCCGTCGAGGATCGGACGTGCGGCCTGACCGTCGGGCAGCCGGACGCCGAGCCCGTCGATCTCCAGGACGGGCGCTTCGCCGGGGGCACCGGGAGGAGCGCCGGTGTCGTGCGTGAGGTGCTTCTGCTCGGTCATGTGGTTCACCGCTCCCGCCGTGCGATCCGGTCGGCGAGTCCCTCGCCGACGATGCCGAACGCCACCACGGCGAGCACGATGCAGGCCGAGGGCGCGAGAGCGGGCAGCATCGCTCCCTGGAGGACGGCCGCCTGACCGTCGTTGATCATGGCGCCCCAGTCGGCGGTCGGCGGCTGGACCCCGAAGCCGAGGAAGGACAGCGCCGCGAGGTCCATCAGCGCGTACCCGAAGTTCATCGCGGACTGCGCGAGCACCGTCGGCGCGATGTTGGGCAGCAGATGCCGCAGACAGATGGTCCAGCCCGACCAGCCCTGCACCCGGTAGGACTCGATGTAGGGACGGGCTTTCTCCTGCCGGGCGATCCCGCGCACCAGCCGGCCCGCGTACGGGGTGTAGGCCACGGCCATGGCGACCACGGGCGCCGTCATGCCGGACCCGGCCACGGCGACCAGCAGGATCGCGAGGAGCAGCCCGGGGATCGCGAACACCAGGTCCATCGACCGGGACAGGAACGTGTCCGTCCAGCCACCCCGCCAGGCCGCGACCGCGCCGAGCACCGTGCCGAGGGCGGTGGAGAAAGCGACGACGAGCAGCGGGCCGAGCAGCCCGGTGCGCGCGCCGTGGATGAGCCGGGAGAGGATGTCCCGCCCGGACTGGTCGGTGCCGAGCAGATGGTCGCCCGATGTCCCGACCAGACTGGCCGAGAGGTCGAGCGCCTCGGGATCGTACGGCGCGATGACCGGGGCGAGCGCGGCGACCAGGACGAGCACGGCCAGCACCGCGACGGAGAGCGCGAACAGGGGGCCCTGGCCGAACAGGCGCAGGCCGCGCAGGCCCGGCCGGCGGAACGGCGCGAGGGGCGCGTGCGCCGCGTCGGCCGCGGTTGCGGGTGAGGTCATGAGGAGCCTTCCCCCCGGAGGGACAGACGGGGGTCGATGAGCGGGACGAGCAGGTCGACGACGACGTTCACCACGGCGAAGGCCGCCACGCTGAGCAGCGTGATCGCCTGGACGACGGCGAAGTCCTTGGCGGTCACCGACTGCACGAGCAAGGACCCGAGGCCGGGGACGTTGAAGGCGGTCTCGACGATCGACGTGCTGATGAGCAGTCCGGCGAGCATTGTTCCGCCGACGGTGACGACCGGGCCGAGTGCGTTGCGCAGGACGTGCCTGCGCACCACGGTCCGCCCTGCGACGCCACGGGCACGCGCCACCTCCACGTGTTCACGCCCCAGCTCGTCGAGCATCGCCGAGCGGGTCACCCGCGCGAGCAGTCCCGCGAAGGTCAGCGCCAGGGCGAAGGCCGGGAGCGTCAGGTGATACAGCCGCTCCCCCAGGCCGGTGGGCGTGCCGCCCGGGCCGGGGAACCAGCCGAGGCGTACGGAAAAGACCGACACCAGTGCAATGGCACTGACGAACGCGGGCGTCGCGGTGGCCACCCCGGTACCGATGAGCACGGCACGGTCGAACAGCCCGGGACGCAGCGCGGCGCCGATGCCGGCGGCCACCCCGAGCAGCGCCACGAGCAGCGCGGAGTATCCGATGAGGATCAGCGTCCCCGCCATCCGGGAGCCGATGAGGGACGACACGTCCTGGTGGTACTGGGTGGAGCGGCCGAAGTCGCCCTGGAGCGCCGAGCCGAGCCACTTCACGTACTGCAGGGGCAGCGGGTCGTCCAGGTGGTACTGGGAGCGCAGCGCCTCCACCGCATCCGGGGTTGCCGGACGGCCGTGCAGCAGGAAGGACACCGGGTCGCCGGGCGCGAGATGGACGGAGCCGAAGACCACGAGGGAGGTCACGAACAGCACGGCCACCAGGCCGAGCAGCCGCCCGGTGAGAAATCGGGTCATCGCTTCGCCGCCCCGATGGTCGCCGCCCACGGGTAGTAGAGCTGGGCGATGCCGGTCGGCGCACCGGTGATGCGGTTGCCAAGGAAGACCGAGTACGGGGCCTCGTACACCGGGATGCTCGGGAGGTCCCGCAGGGCGATCCGCTGGAGTTCGGCGGTCAGCTCGGCGCGCGCCTCCGGATCGGGTTCGGCGTTCGCCCGGTCGAAGGCCGCGTCGAACTCGGGGTTGGAGTACTTCCCGTAGTTCCCGAAGTCGCCGGTGTGCAGGTACTGGTAGAACTCCAGTGGGTCCGGGGTGTTGTCGTAGCCGTTGGTGATCACCAGGTCGAGGCCTGCGCGTGCCGACGGGTCGGTGAAGATGCTGCTGTACGCGTCCGGGGAGACGGTCTTGAGGCTGACGTCGAGGCCGATCTGCCGGCCGGCCGCCTGCACGGCATTGGCGACGACGCTGATGTCGGGAGAGAGGGAGCTGGTCACCATCGTGATCTTCTTGCCGTTCGCACCGGCCTTGTGCACGAGCTTCTTCGCCGCGGCGACGTCGTACCCGGGCTCGGGAAGCGAGTCGTAGTACTCGTCGGTCTTCTTCGGGACCAGTGCCCAGGCGCCGCGTGCCGCCGGGGCTTTGGCGGGGACGCCCACGCCGGCCGCCGCGGCCTTGATGATCGCCTTGCGGTCGAGCGCCAACGACAGGGCCCTGCGGACCCTGACGTCGCCGAGCGGGCCCTTGAAGTTGAGCACGGCGAGGTCCGAGGCTGCCGTGTTGGGGCCGAACAGGACCGTCCCCTTGCCGCTGCCGCGCAGCTGGGCCAGGGACGACGACGGCAGCAGGTAGCTGCCGTCGGCGGTGCCGGAGAGGAGCGCGTTGGAACGCGCCGCCGGATCCTCGATGAAGGTGAACTTCACGGACGTCGACTTGGGGATGAGCGAGCGGTCCCAGTAGCGGGGGAACTTCTTCAGCGTCACGCTGTCGCCGCTGGCCCACTTGTCGAGGGCGTACGGGCCGGTGCAGTTGACCCCTCCCTGCGCGGTGCCGTACTTCTTGCCGGCCTTCTTCAGGTACGCGGCGCTCTCGACAGTGCCGGGCGACGCGGCCATCAGCTCGTTGAGCAGGACATCGGGCCTGGTGAGGTGGATCGTCACCGTCAGTGGGCCCGTCTTGTCGATGGCCTTGACGTTCTTGAACGCCGAGGCCCAGGGGGAGCCGACGGCCGGGTCCATGTGGCGCTTCAGGGAGGCGACCACGTCGTCCGCCGTCATGGTCGTGCCGTCGTGGAACGTGACGTTCGGACGCAGTGTGTAGACGAGCGTGCGAGGGTCGGGACGGTCGTACCTGACCGCGAGACCGGGCTCGATCCTGTGCTCGGGGGTGACCCGCATCAACTGCTCGCAGACGTTGGCGAGGACGGTGTTGGGCGGGTAGTCGTAGGCGAGGGCGTAGTCCAGGGTGTACGGCTCCGCGTAGAGGGACCACGTGACGGAGTCCAGGCCGCTCTTCGCGGGAGGCGAGGTCGCAGTGACCTGGTAGTCGGACGCGGCCTGCCGGGGGACGTTGGCGCCGGAGCAGGCGGTGGAGGTGGCCGCGAGGGCGGCGGTGCAGGCGAGCAAGGTGACGGTTCTGCGCATGCGCATGCGGACCAACCCCTTTACGGGTGTTGTGACGGGCGCTGGGGGGATGGAGCGAGTATTGATGCGGGAACGTTCCCGCACAAGGCTTTGCGGGAACGGTTTTGCAGAGGTCGCGAGGGTGGCAACATCACCCTCATGACCGAAGCCCCACGCCAAGCAGGGAAGCCCTCGCAGGCCGGCTCGCGCGTCCGGCTCGTCGATGTCGCCCGCGAGGTGGGTCTGTCGAAGACCACCGTCTCGGCGGCGCTCAACGGCACCGGACGCCTCTCCCCGGCCGTACGGGAGAAAGCGCGCGAAGCCGCGCGGGCAATGGGCTACCGGCCCAACGCCACCGCACGTCAACTGCGCACAGGACGTGCCCGGTTGATCGGATACGTGGTCGGGGAGATGGCCCACGCCCCGTGGACGTTCCTGGAGTCTCCGTACTTCGCCCAGCTGACCGGTGCCACCGCGGCAACCGCGCTCCGGCGTGGCTACGCGGTGGTGCTGCTGCCCGCCGGATCCTTGCAGCGGGAGTGGGCCGACCTGCCGCTCGACGCGGTGGTCGTCGCCGACCCCGTCGCGGGTGACCGGATCGTCGACGATCTCCTCGCCGCCGGCATCCCGGTGTTCAGTGACCGCTCCGTCGAGGGGCGGGCGGGCGCCCACTGGGTGGACGTCGACGCCGCCGCGGCGACCCGCGAGACGCTGGACCACCTCTGGCAGGAGGGGGCCCGGCGGACCGCGATGGTGCTGCCCGACAGTACGACCGGGTTCCACACGGGGGTGCTCGCCGCGTACCGGGACTGGTGCGCGGCGCGCGGCCTGCCGGAGCGGATCGCCCGCGCCGCGACTCCCGGGAACGGGCCGGTCGTCGCGGCGGTCGAGACGGCCCTGACCGGCACCGTGGAGAAGAGCGAGCGCCCCGACGCCCTGTTGGTGGTCGCCGAGGCGAACCCGCCCCTCGTCCTGGAGGCGGCCCGCCGCAACGGCTACGAGGTCCCCGACGACCTGCTCCTGGTGTGCGTGAGCGAGGACATGACCGCCGAGCACACCCAGCCGCCGGTGACCACGCTCAGCCTCCAGCCTCGGGAGGTCGCCCAGGCCGGCACCAACCTCCTCGTGTCCGTCCTGGAGTTGGGCCGTGCGGAGTCGTCCGGCGTACTGGTGCCCACCCGGCTCGACGTGCGGGAGTCCTCGCGGCGGTCGCGGCCCGGCTGAGCGGCACGGCGGCCGGGGCCGCCTCCTGCACGGCCCCGGCCGCCGCCTCACCCGTCAGGCCGCGTGGACGAGCCGGCCTCCCACGTACGTCCGCTCCACGCGTGCCTGCGCGATCTCCTCCGGCGGCGCCGTGAAGATGTCCCGGTCGAGTACCACCAGGTCGGCGAGGTGCCCGGCGCGCAGGCTGCCCGCGTCGTCCAAGCCGTTCACATGGGCGGTGCCCGCGCTGTAGGCAGCGACCGCCGTCTGGAGGTCGAGCCGCTGCTCGGGCAGGAAGACCCGGTCGTCGGTGGCCTCCGGCTCCCTGCGGTTCACCGCCACGTGGATGCCTTCGAGCGGCGCCGGGCTGCTCACCGGCCAGTCGCTGCCCGCCGCCAGTGTCGCGCCGGCGCGTACCAGATCACCGAACGGGTACTGCCAGGCGGCGCGTTCGGGCCCGAGGAACGGGATGGTCAGCTCATCCATCTGCGCCTCGTGGGCGGCCCACAGCGGCTGGATGTTGGCGATCGCCCCGAGCCGGGCGAATCGCGGGACGTCCTCGGGGTGGACGACCTGGAGATGGGCCAGATGGTGGCGGTTGCCGCGCCACCCGTTGGCGGCAAGCGCGGCCTCCACGGCGTCGAGGGCCTCGCGGACCGCACGGTCACCCAGTGCGTGGAAGTGGACCTGGAAGTCGAGCGCGTCGAGGCGTGTGACGTACTCCCGCAGCGCGACGGGGTCGACAAAGCTGAGGCCGGTGTTGGCGGTGGCGCAGCCGCAGCCGTCGAGATACGGAGCGGTCATCGCGGCGGTGAAGTTCTCCGCGATGCCGTCCTGCATGATCTTCACGGAGTCCGCGCGGAACCGCCCGTGGCGCAACTGCGCGCGCAGCGCGACCAGTTGATCGATCTGTTCGGCGCCGCGCTCCCGGTCCCACCACAGCGCACCGGTCACCCGTGCGGTGAGCGAACCATCGCGGGCCGCCGCCAGATAGGCGTCCGACGGGTCGGGCTTCCCGCCGAACACCCCGAGCAGTGCGTCCTGCCAGCCCGTGACGCCGAGAGAGTGCAGCAGTTCCTGCGCGCGCAACAGCCCGGCAAGGCGGTCCGCCGGGGTGCTCGGCGGAACCAGCCGGGCGATCAGGGCGGTCGCGCCCTCCTGGAGCATCCCGGTCGGCGTGCCGTCCGGCTCCCGCTCGATCCGCCCGTCGGCCGGGTCGGGGGTCTGCGCGGTGATCCCGGCCAGTTCGAGCGCGCGCGTGTTGGCCCAGGCGCCGTGGTGGTCCCGGTTCGAGAGAAGCGCCGGGCGGTCCGGGACGACCGAGTCGAGCAGCTGCCGGGTGGGCAGCCCGCCCTCGAAGCTCTCCAGGGACCAGCCGCCTCCGGTGATCCACACGTGGTCGGGGTGGGCCTTCGCATACGCCCCGATCAGGTCCAGGTACTCGGCGGCCCCGACCGTCCCGGTCAGATCGCACTCGGCCAGCTCGGCCCCGCCGTACACGGCGTGGATGTGAGCGTCCTGGAACCCCGGGAGGAGGAGCTTGCCGCGCAGGTCCACGACCTCGGTGGCGGGACCGATGAGGTCGCGTACCTCGTCGTGGCCGACGGCGGCGATCCGGTCGCCGACGACGGCGAGCGAGGAGGCCCGGCTGCGGGCCGGGTCCGCGGTGAAGACGGGGCCGCGAGTGAAGACCAGATCGGCTGTGGTGGTCATGGGCTGCTCCAGGAGACGAGTGGGACGGCGGTCGGGAAAGAGCGGAGGGCGCCATGGCGGAGGCGACGGGCGTCATGCAATAAGGGAGACGGTTCACACGTCAATAGTGTTGACGTAAGGTCGCGCCATGGTCGAACGTGTGGTTCCCGAAGGCAAGCGGCAGCGCCGCAGGCCCACCAAGCAGGGCGCAGTGCTCTCCGAGCGGCTGATCGTCGAGACCGCGCTGAACCTGATCGCGCAGCACGGCGCCGAAGCGCTCTCCGTACGGCGGCTCGGCGCCGCGCTGGGTGCCGACCCCAGCGCGCTGTACCGCTATTTCCGCAACACCGACGCCCTGATGCTCGCCGTCGCCGACGAACTGATCGGCCGCGCTCAGCAGGGCTGGGCCCCGACCGGCTACTGGCGGGCGGACCTGCGCGCCATCGGTCTGCGGATCCACGGCTCGTACCGGTCGAATCCCCAGGCCGCCCTGCTCGCGGCGCACCGGACAACCGGCCGGCCCCATGAGATGCGCGCGGTCGAGACGGTCTTGGGCGTGCTGCGGGAGGCGGGATTTCCGGACGGGCTCGCGGTGCGGGTCTACCACGCCTTCGTGGACCAGGCCCTGGCGTTCGCGGCCCAGGACGCCGCGACCCTCGCCCTGCCGTCGGCCGCCAAGGAGGCCGACGCCGAGGTCTGGCAGGAGGTGTACGGCAGGCTGACCTCCGACACACACCCGCACATTGCCGCCACCTTCCCACTGCTCGCCGCCGACATGAGGGGCAGCGGCTACCCCTTCGCACTGGAGCTGATGCTCGACGCGGTGGCGGCGCTCAAGCCCGTGGCCGACGCGAGGTAGCCGGGCCTTATGTCAACGGCATTGACCTTGAAGGGGCCGACGGAGTCTGATGGGCGGCACTTCGGAGGGCCCGTGCCCCGGCCACCTCCGCGATCCGAAGGAGCCCCACCCGGTGAACCCTCTCGCCTCACTCGCCGACGCCGCACCGACCCCGTTCTGGCTCGACGATCCGCAGCGGCCGGAGCCGCACCCCGCACTCGTCGACGGCACCCGCTGCGACCTGCTCGTCGTCGGCGGGGGCTACACCGGCCTGTGGACCGCCCTCCTCGCCAAGGAACGCGACCCCGACGTGGACGTCGTGCTCATCGAGGCCGACCGGGTCGGGGGCGCCGCCTCCGGCCGCAACGGCGGCTTCTGTGAGGCCGGCCTCACCCATGGACTGAGCAACGGCCTACAGCGCTGGCCCGACGAGATCGGGCTGCTCGAACGGCTCGGCCGCGAGAACCTCCAGGCGATCGAGGACACCATCGCCCGGCACGACATCGACTGCTCCTGGGAGCGCACCGGCTCCCTCGCCGTCGCCACCGAGCCGTACCAACTCGACGGCTTGGCGGAAGAGGCCGAGGCGTCCGCCCGGTACGGCGGCGATCCGCTCCTGCTCGACGCCGAGGCCGTCCGTGCGGAGGTCGACTCGCCGACGTTTCTCGGGGGCCTGTGGACCAGGCACGACGTGGCGATGGTCAACCCCGCCCGGCTCGCCTGGGGCCTCAAGCGCGCCTGCCTCGACCTCGGCGTCCGGGTTCACGAGCACACGCCCGCCACCTCGCTCGACGGCCACGGCACGGTGATCTCCGTCCGCACCCCCTACGGCCGCGTCATCGCCCGGAGGGTCGCGCTCGCCACCAACGCCTACCCGTCCCCGCTCCGCCGCCACCGCCCGTACACCGTCCCCGTGTACGACTACGCGCTGATGACCGAGCCACTGACCGACGAGCAGCTGGCCTCCGTGGGCTGGCGGCACCGCCAGGGCTTCGCGGACTGCGCCAACCAGTTCCACTACGTACGCCTCTCCGCCGACAACCGCATTCTGTGGGGCGGTTACGACGCGATCCACCGCTTCCGGGGCCGCGTCCGCGCCGAACACGACCAGCGGGCCGAGACGT
This sequence comes from Streptomyces sp. NBC_01525, assembly GCF_045040405.1. NCBI lineage: Bacteria > Bacillati > Actinomycetota > Actinomycetes > Kitasatosporales > Streptomycetaceae > Streptomyces > Streptomyces sp. NBC_01525. Next base: position 6,708,027 of record NZ_CP109397.1, on the reverse strand, counting down.
TCGCCACCCTCGCCCGGCACTTCTTCACCACCTTCCCGCAGCTCGAAGGGCTCCGGTTCACGCACGCCTGGGGTGGGGCCATCGACACCAGCACGCGTTTCTGTGTCTTCTTCGACACGAGTCACCAGGGGAAGGTCGCCTATGCGGCCGGGTTCACCGGTCTCGGGGTCGGCGCCAGCCGCTTCGGCGCCGAGACCATGCTCGACCTGCTCGCGGGCAACCGCACCGAGCGCACGCGCCTGGAACTCGTCCGCCGCAAGCCCCTGCCATTTCCGCCCGAGCCCGTTCGCTCCCTCGGCATCGGCGTCACCAAGTGGTCCCTCGCCCACGCCGATCGCCACCAGGGCCGCCGCAACGCGTGGCTCAAGACGCTCGACCGCTTCGGCATCGGCTTCGACAGCTGACCCCGCACTCCAGGAGCTGCCGATGCCGGGTTCCGTCGCCGCCGGATGCCCGTCGTCGCCGGGCCGGCCGGGACCGCCGCCATCCGGACGGGTCGGTTCACTTGACGTGCCTCGCGATGCGGGTGGCGCTGTTGAGGAGGGATTCGAGCGGTCCGCGCGAGAAGTGGCGTGACCAGGAGACGGCGAACAGTGCGCTCACCACGATGAACACGATCAGGAGCAGCAGTGGTTCGCCCGGCAGCTCCTCCATGCCCAGCAGGTTGATCGCGACGATGTGGAAGACGTACACCGTCAGGGACATGGTGCCGACCGCGATGACCGGACGGGCCAGGCGCCGGAAGGAAACCAGACGGTCGCAGGCGGTGATGCAGGCGATCAGAACGAGGAGGGCGACTCCGGTGTTGCCCAGGATGGACAGTGTGGTCTCGCTGTGCGGTGAAGCGGTCAGCAGCCAGGCCGGGGTGTCGGTGGTCGGATCGCCCGCGATGTCCGACCACCACGCTGACATCACCGACCCGGTGCCCGTGCCGGATTCCCCACCGGACCCGTATGCCTCGGCGAGGCCGCCCGCGGCGCCCGGCACCAGGTGCAGGGCGAGCCAGGATCCTCCGTAGCCGAGGACGGCGACGGCGGCGCCGGTGAGCGCGAGGCGGAGGCGGACCGCCGTGGAGGCGAGGTCGAGGCGGGCGACGGCCATTCCGGCGATGACGAACGGCAGCCAGCTCAGCGCGGGATAGCTGCCGGTGAACAGCAGATCGACCAGGACGGCACCGGGACCCCCCATACCGGCGGCCCAGCTCCCCACTCCAGGGCCGCCGCTCTCGATCGCCCATTCCACCATGAACCGCACCTGCGGGAGCACAAGCGCCGTGCCGACGGCGATGGCGGCCAGCCGCCCGGCGCCGAGCCGGTACAGCGGCAGCACCAGCACGAAGTACAGCCCGTAGAAGGCGAGGATCACCTCGATGGGAGTGCCGGTCTTGGTCAGCAGCGTGCCCAGCACCAGCAGGATCGCGGCCCGGATGAGGACTTTGGCGACGGCCTGACGGCCCTCGCGCCCGGTCTTGGGAGTGCGGCGGCCGGTCATCAAGATGACCGAGAAGCCGGCCAGAAGGGCGAAGAGCGCCGAGGCCCGCCCGTGGGACAACTCCATCAGGAAGCCGGTGATCCCACCCTCGGACGGATCGGGGCCCACATGGGCCGCGAACATCCCGAAGACCGCCAGGCCCCGGGCGAGGTCCACACCGACGAGCCGGCCCACGCCGCGGGCGCGGGCCGCAACCGCCGGGTACATGGCCGACTGCGGTGCCGGAACCTCTGCGGGAACTGGGGTCTGATGCATGCTTCCAGGTTCGGAAATCCGCGGACCGCCAGACATCCGGCGGATGTCCGGTGCGCACCCCCCACCTGGCGGGTATCGCCCCGTCGACCAGCGGTACCCGGCCCTCCCACCGACGTCCGTCGGAGTTCGGACCGCCGGGTGGCGGGTGTGCACCGGACGGATGGCGGGTACCGCGCTCCACCGGGTCCGATCAAGGCTCGGGGCATGAGACAGAGCACGGCCCCCCGGCCGGCTGCGGCGTCCGGTGGCCGCCAGACGCTGGGCTTCGAGGAGTACGTACGCAGCCGGCAGGGCACCCTGCTGCGCAGCGCCCACCGCCTGGTCGCCGACCCGGTCGATGCCCAGGAGGTGGTCGGCCCCTTCGCGACGCTCCACGCGAGCACCGGCAGACACACGAGGCGGCGTGAGCGCGGAGTGCCTTGCGGACGGCCCGCACGTACCCATGCCCCCCGCGGCTGCGGCCTGCCGTCCGGCACCCGTCGGAGATCATCCAGCCGACCGGCCGGGCACTCCCGCCGAACGGCTGGACGTACCCCGCCGGTCGGCTGCCGCACCCGTCCGAAGGGCCTGTGACGCGGCCTCTGCCCCTAGGGTCGGCACGAAGACGATCAGGTGCCGCGTGGGCAAGTACGACAGCGAGGCAGGTGCGAGTGATCCGGGTACTGGTGGTGGACGACGAGGCGTTGGTCCGGTCCGGCTTCGAGCTCATCCTGAACGCCTCGGACGACATCCAGGTCGTCGCGACATCGATCGGCAGGGACGCGGTCGACACCGTACGGCGCGAACACCCCGACGTCGTCCTGCTCGACATCCGCATGCCCGACGTCGACGGTCTGAGTGTGCTGCGCGAGCTGCGGACCCTGCCCGAGGGGCCGGTGGTGGCGATGCTGACGACCTTCGACACCGACGAGTACATCCTCACCGCGCTGCGGTCGGGCGCTGCCGGGTTCCTCCTCAAGGACACCGAACCCGGCCAACTGCCCCAGCTGGTCCGCACCCTCGCGGCGGGCGGCGTCGTCCTTTCCCCCAAGGCGTCCCGTGCCCTCCTGCACGACCACCCCGAGCAGGGCGGCATCGACGACGCCGAGGCCGCCCGCGTCAACCGGCTCACCGACCGGGAGCGCGACGTACTGGTCCTGATCGCGGAAGGTCTGTCCAACGCCGACATCGGTGCGCGCATCCACCTCAGCGCGGGCACCGTCAAGGACCACGTCAGCGCGATCCTCACCAAACTGCGGGTCGCCAGCCGCGTCCAGGCTGCCCTCCTGGCCCAGCGGGCCGGGCTGCTGGACGGACCGGAGGGGCAGCGGTGACCCGCCGGTCCGTGCCCTACTGGCTCGTCAATGCGGCAGTCATCGTCCTCGCCGCCCTGGACGCCTGGCTCATAAGCCCCGCTGCCCCTACCCCGGTCCACCTGGCGCTCACCGCCCTGGCCTGCGGATCGCTCGCCCTGCGGCGGCGATTTCCACTGCTGGTGTTCGTCCTCACCCTCCCGGCCACCGTGATCGCGGAACTGGTGGTCGTCCCGTTCGCCGCCTTGTACACCCTGGCCGACACTTCTCGTAACCGCCGGCTCATCAGCGCCTGCGCCGTCGTCTCCGCCGCCGTCGGCACCGTGCCCTGGCCGCTGTCCGGCTTCGAGGGCCACACCTGGACCTTCGTCAGCTTCGTCTACACCCTGGCCACCGCCGCCGCGCCGGTCCTGCTCGGCCAGCTCGTCCAGGCCCGCCGCGACCTCGCGCTCCGGCTGGCGGAGATCGGCGAAGTCCGCGAGCACGAACGGAAGTTGCATGCCCAAGCCGTCCTGGCCCGCGAACGCACCCAGCTCGCCCGGGAGATGCACGACGTCGTCTCCCACCAGGTCAGCCTGATCGCGGTACGCGCCGGAGCCCTCCAGGTCGCGGCCAAGGACCCGGACGCCCAGGACGCCGCCCGCACCATCCGCACACTCAGCGTCAACACTCTGGACGAACTGCGGCACATGGTCACCCTGCTGCGCACCTCCGGCCACCGCTCCGCCGAGCTCACGCCGCAACCCACCCTCGCCGACCTGCGTCAGCTCCTCGACACCAGCGGTATCGAGACCGAGGTGACCGGCGAGCTGCCCCCCGACATCAGTGCCCCGGCCCAGCGGGCGGTCTACCGCACCGTTCAGGAATCCCTGACCAACGTACGCAAGCACGCCCCCGGCGCCCGTGCGACCGTGCGGCTGTGGCATGACGCGACGCATTTCGGCGTCGACGTCACCAACACGCCGCCGACCCGCCCGGCCCTGCCCCTGCCCAGCTCCCACCATGGCCTGGTCGGTCTCGGCGAACGGGCCGAGCTGCTGGGAGGCACCCTGACTTTCGGGCCGACGCCTGAAGGCGGATACGCGGTGCGGCTGCGCGCCCCCAGACAGACGGAGTGAAGCGGGCGCTGTGGTTCGTCCGGGCACCCGCGAGCGGGTGCCCTTCCGGCTCCACGTACATCGCCCATCCACACAGCAGACACCGGCTCTGCCCGGCCCCGATCACTTGCCCTGCAGTGGTCCCTCTCCCCCGCCGGCGCGCAGTTCGGCGGCGAAGTCCGCGAACCAGGCCAGCATGTCGGGCCGGGTCACGGCGCCTTCCGTGCTGACGTCGGTGACACGTGCGCCCTGGAGGATGTGTTTGACCGGGACCTCCAGCTTCTTTCCCGTGAGGGTGCGGGGCACCGCCTCGATGGGGACGACGACGTCCGGCACGTGCCGGGGCGACAGGCTCTGCCGGATCGCGCCGACGATCTCGTCGCGCAGGGCGTCGTCGAACCCGGTCCCTTCCGCGGGCACGACGAAGAGCGGCATGCAGTAGCGGCCGTCGGACAGCTCGGCGCCGATGACGAGGCTGTCCGCGATCCGCGGGAGCGCTTCGACGACGGCGTAGAGATCGGCCGAGCCCATCCGCACGCCCATGCGGTTGAGCGTGGCGTCGGAGCGTCCGGCCACCACGACGGAGAGGTCGGTGTCGACGGTGGCCCAGTCGCCGTGCCGCCACACTCCCGGATAGACGTCGAAGTAGCTGCTCTTGTAGCGCTCGTCGCCAGGGTCGTCGACGAAGTACAGCGGCATCGACGGCAGTGGTGCCGTCACCACCAGCTCGCCTTGCTGCCCGGTGCGCGGCTGCCCCGTGGCGTCCCAGGACGCGAGGGCCACCCCCAGGGCGGGCCCGGAGATCCGGCCCGTGCGCACCGGCAGCAGCGGGGAGCCGCCGGCGAGGACCGAGCAGATATCGGTACCACCGCAGATCGACTGGAGCCGGGCGTCGGGGGCGAGCAGGCCGCAGACCCAGTGCCAGGTGCTGTCGGGCATCGCCGAGCCGGTCTGCAGGATGGACCGCACCGCGCGCAGGTCCGTCTCGGCCGCCGGATGGGCGCCCGCCTTCTCCGCGGCCATCAGGTAGGCGGCGCCGACGCCGACCATCGTCGCGCCGGTGCGTGCGGCGATCCGCCAGACCCCGTTGATGTCGGGGTGGGTGGGGCTGCCGTCGTACAGGACGAGAGTGGTCCCGTGCAGCAGGCCCGCGACCATGAAGTTCCACACCATCCAGCTGGTGGAGGTGTGAAAGAAGTAGCGGTCGTCCGCGCGCAGGTCGACGCCGAGGCCGAGGGCCTTGAACAGTTCGACGACGATGCCGCCGTGGCCGTGCACGATACCCTTCGGCAGGCCTGTGGTGCCCGAGGACCATAGGATCCACAGCGGGTGATCGAACGGGACATCGGCGAAGGCCGGTTGGGCCTGCCGACCGGACAGTGGGGTCCATCTGTGCTGTGTCACGTCCGGCCGCCGCGACCATGCCGGACCGTCCTCGGACGCGTACAGACGGTCGACGGCGACGAGGTGGCGGACCGTGGGCAGGCCGTCCAGGATCTCGGCGGCGTGCGGGCGCCGGTCGTACTCCTTGCCCCCGTAGCGGTAGCCGTCCGCGGCCACCAGGACCGTCGGCCGCGCCTGGCGCAGCCGCGCGAGCACGCTCGGCGTGCCGAAGTCCGGCGAGCAGACCGTCCAGGTCGCGCCGACGGCAGCAGTGGCCAGGAGGGCGACCACGGCCTCCGGGATGTTCGGCAGGTACCCGGCGACACAGTCGCCGGGGCCCACGCCCATCTCACGGAGGGTGGCGGCCACGCCCGCCACTTCGCTGGTGAGCCGTTCCCACGAGATCGCCTGGGGGGCGCCGGTCTCGGACACGGCGATGAGCGCGGGGCGTTCGTCGGTGGCGTGGGCGAGGCACTGGCGGGCGAAGTTGAGGCGCGCTCCGGTGAACCAGTGCGCGTCGGGCATCGTTGCGTCGGCGAGCACCTCGTCGTAGTCGCTGACGCCGTCCAGGCCGTAGTACTCCCAGACGGCGGACCAGAAGCCGGGCAGGTCGTCGGTGCTCCACCGCCACACGTCGGCGTAGTCGGTGAAGGACAAGCCGCGCTCCTTCTCCAGCCATCGCAGGAAGTCGGCGATGTTGGAGCGGCCCGCGCTCACACGCGCGTCCCGGTGTCCGAGGCCGTGCGGCAGCCGAGCTCCTGGAGGAGCTCCAGGGCCCGGGGCCAGTCCCCGTACCCCGATGCGGGGTTGAGGTGTCCGACGGGGCCGAGGTCCACCAGGCGGCTCTCCCAGGCGTGGGCCAGTTCGACGACGCGGCCGAGGCGGGCCAGGGGGTCGTTCGTGCTGGCCGCGACGATGCTGGGGAACGGCAGGGGCGTCATCGGGGTCGGCAGCCAGCCGTTGTCGCGCAGCTTCTGCGGCGAGGGGTGGCCCTCCGGGAGCGGGGTGTCGAAGTCCGGCGGTGTCGCGAGCAGCGCGCCGCGCACCGTGTGATGGTGCCGGGCGGCCCAGTGCACGGTGGTATGCACGCCGGCGCTGTGCGCGACCAGCACGACGGGTCCCTGGATGCCGGACAGTACGTCATTCAGGGCCGTCACCTGCGCCTCACGGCTGAGCCTGAGGTCCGTCAGGGGCGGCACGGTCACGGCGCCGGTGATCCGTGCCGCGAGGGCCGTCTGCCAGTGGTCGGGGACATGGTCGCGCAGGCCGGGGACGAGCACGACGGTGGGCGGGGGTGCGGGGTTCATGTGCGGAGCTCCGTTTTCCTCAAGGGCCGGGCCGTGGCCGCGGCGAGGCCCTTGTCGTAGTGGTGCCGGCCGACGGCGAACGCGAGTCCTGCCACGAGGGAGACGAGCGGGACAACGCGGAGTGCGGCGTCCAGGCCCAGGTGGTCGGCGAGCATGCCGGTCACCGCGGGCCCGGGGGCCAGTCCGAGCAGACTGTTGGCGAGGGTGAGCGTGGCCATGGCCGTCGCCGCGACGGCGGCCGGGGTCAGGCTCACCACCATGGCGGCGGCAGGTCCGGCGGTGGCGTTGGACAGCAGTGTGCCGACAGCGATGAGGACGAGTTGCAGTGCACCGGGAGGGAGTTGGAACCCTGCCGTGAGCAGGATCAGCGACCCGGCACTGCAGACGATGGCGACGGTCCACTTGAGAGGGGGGTTTCCGCGTCCGAGCCGGTCGCAGACCATACCGCCGCCGACCATGCCGATGCCGGTGATCAGCGCGAAAACGCCGGCGGCGAGTCCGGCCTTGGCGGGCGCCAGGCCGTAGTAGCGATCGAGGAAGCTGGGCATCCAGGCCAGCAGCGCCATCGCGAGGAACATCTGGAGGCCGCTGCCGACATAGGCGCACAGCACGGAGACGGAGGAGAACAGCCGTGGCAGGAGCGTCCGCAACGGTCCCCTGGTATCCGGTGCGCCGCCGAGTCCGACGACGACCGATGCCAGTTTCCGCTCCGTCACGACGACGCCGTAGACCGCTGCCAGGACCAGTCCGAACAGGCCCATGACGGCGAACGTCCAGCGCCAGCCCAGGTGTTGGGCCACGACACCGCCGATCGACACGCCGAGTACGGATCCGAAGGCGCCGCCCGCGATGAACGTGCCGGAGAGGGTGGCCCGCAGCCGTGCCGGGAACACGCTCAGCACCACGGCGATGCCGACGCTCCCGTAGGCCGCCTCACCCACGCCGACCATGAAACGGCCCAGGAACATCTGGCCGTAGCTCGCGGCGACGGCGCACCCCAGGGTCGCCAGGCTCCACACCACCGCAGCCACGACCAGGCTCCTGACCCGGCCCCAGCGGTCGGCGAGCAGCGACAGCGGGAAGGTCAGCACGCCGACCATCAGGGCGACGATGCCGCTCAAGGAACCCAACTGGGCGTCGGAGAGCACCCATTCGGCCTTCAGCAGCGGGAACACCGCGTTCAGGACCTGCCGCGACATGTAGTCGGACAGCAGCAGTCCGAAGCTGAGGGCGAACACCAGCCACGCGTAGCCGCGGGTCATCGGCTTACGCGGGCCGGTCACCGGCGACCCCGGCACGCTCCATCTTGCGGACGGCAGGCCAGTAGTCCTGGACGGCGTAGTGCTGGGTGGAGCGGTTGTCCCAGATGGCCACGCTGTTCTCGGTCCAGCGCCAGCGGACCTGGTACTCGGGGACCGCCGCCTGGCTGATCAGGTAGTTCAGCAGGAGGTTCGCGCCGGGGGCGTGGTCCTGGCCGAACCGGACGTTCTCGGGGGTGTGATGGTTGACGAAATGGGTGGTGAAGGCATTGACGAAGAGGATCTTCTCCCCGGTCTCCGGGTGGGTGCGCACCACCGGGTGCTCCGGGTCCGGGTAGCGGGCCTTGAGCCGGTGGCGCTGTTCCCTCGGCATGACCGCGCCGAAGGTTGCCTCGATGCTGTGCCGGGCACGCAGGCCGGCGATCTGCGTGCGGATGTGCTCGGGGAGCCTGCGGTACGCCTCGGCCATGTTCACCCAGATCGTGTCGCCCCCCACCTCGGGGGTCTCGACACAGCGCAGCACGGCGCCCATGGGCGGACAGTCGCGCCAGGTCGCGTCGCAGTGCAGGGCGTTCTCGTAGTGCTCGGGCTTGCTGTCCCGGTCCTTGTAGATGCGGACGAGGCCAGGGTGGTCGGGGTCGCTGCCGAGAACCGGGTGGTCCTCCAGCGGGCCGAGGCGGGAGGCGAAGGCGACGTGCTCGGCCCGGGTCATGTCCTGGTCGCGCAGGAACAACACCTTGTGGCGGAGCAGAAGTTGTTTGATCTCGGCGAAGAGAGTGTCGTCACGGGCCGCGTCGCCGAGCTGGACGCCGTGCAGTTCGGCTCCGATGGTGCAGGTCAGCGGTGTGGCCTGGATCCGGGTCCGGGTGGAGTTCTGCGTCATTGCGCTCTCCTGGAGTGACTTGGGGGAATCAGGGCTCAGGGAATCAGGACGGAAGAGCCCGTGGTGCGGCCCGCCTCCAGCGCGCGGTGCGCCGCCACGGCGTCGTCGAGGGCATAGCGCTGGTTGACGCGTATCGCGATCCGGCCGGCGGCGACGTGATCGAACAGTTCGCCGGCCAGTGCGTCCCGCTCCGCCGGCTCGGCGATGTAGTCGGCCAGCGCGGGCCGGGTCACGAACAGCGAGCCGTGGACGGCGAGTTGCATCGCGTCGAGCGGTGGCACTCCGGATGCCGTACCGAAGCACACCAGCAGGCCGCGGCGGCGGAGCGAGGCCATGGACCCGGCGACGGTGTCTTTGCCGATGCTGTCGAGGACGAGGGGCACGCCTGCCCCCTCGGTCAGCTCCCGCACGCGCGCGGCGACGTCCTCGCGGCGGTACAGGATCGTGTGGTCGCAGCCATGGGCACGGGCGAGTTCGGCCTTCGCCTCCGTGGAGACCGTGCCGATCACGGTGAGGCCGAGCAGCTTCGCCCACTGGCAGATGATCAGGCCGACACCGCCCGCGGCGGCGTGCAGCAGGACCGTGTCGCCGGGCTTCAGCGGATGGATCCGGCGCAGCAGGTAGGCGGCGGTGAGGCCGCGCATGGTCATCGCGGCGGCGGTCTCGCAGTCGATGCCGTCGGGCAGCCGGATCAGCGGGTCGGCGGGCATGATCCGTTCGGTGCTGTAGGCGCCGAGCGGGCTGCCGGTGTACGTGACGCGGTCGCCCTCGGCGACGTGGGTGACGTCGGCGCCGACGGCCTCGACGATGCCGGCGCCCTCGACGCCGAGACCGGCGGGCAGCGGCGCCGGGTAGAGGCCGGTGCGGAAGTAGGTGTCGGCGAAGTTGAGGCCGATGGCCTCGTGCCGGACGCGGACCTGTCCGGGGCCCGGGTCACCGACGGTGACCCGTTCCCGCCGCAGGACGTCGGGGCCGCCGGTCTCATGGAAGCGGATGGCGTGTGCCACGGGATGCTCTCTTCGTTCGGGGGTGGTCAGCGGGTCGTGTCGCGGAGCATGAACCCGCGCTGTCCGGGACGCCGGTTGGGCACCATGCCGAGCCGGGCCAGGGTCTGGTCGGTGTCGGCGTAGTACTCGCCGATGTGGTAGATCTCCTTGGCCTCCGTGCCGCTCGCGATGTCACGGCCGAGGGCGTCGGCGATCCGGACCATCTGCTCGACCTGACGGACGGAGCCCATGCGCTCGCCCTTGCGCGCCCACAGGTTGTCCTCGTTGCCCACGCGGACGTGTACGCCGAGGGCGATGGCGATGGCGTTCATGGGGGCGACGGCGCGCATCGAGGACTCGATGGTGAGGACGGCTCCGTCGGGAACGCGGCGGACGAACTCGATCAGGTCGGCGGGGTGGCGCCCGGCGAACCCGCCGCCGATGGCCACGTAGTTGAGGACCAGGGGACCCGTGTACACGCCGCTGCGGATGAGGCGCTCAACGGTCTCCAGCTGCGCCATGGTGGCGAGTTGGAAGTGCGGTTGGACGTCGTTGGCGTGCAGGCGCCTCAGGTGTTCGAGGTAGAAGTCGGGACCGGCCTCGACGACCATGTCGCGGTAGGCCTTGTAGTAGTCGGGCTTGGCGATGGAGGTGCCGGCCAGGTCGTCGTCCGTCATGATCTCGACGATGTTCATCTGGCTGGTGTTGATGGCGATCGTCACCTGGTCGGGGCGTGGGGTGAGTTCGGCCAGCAGGTGACGGGTGTCGTAGCTCAGCCATTTCGCCTCGGCGCCCTCGTCCTCGGGAGCGAACGAGATGGATCCCCCGATCTGCAGGACCATGTCCGGAACGGCCTCGCGCAGCCGTCCGAGCAGGTCGTTGAACATGGACATGCGCTTGGAGCCGTGGCCGTCCAGTTCACGTACGTGGATGTGGAGCACGGTGGCGCCGGCGTTGTAGCAGTCGACGGCGGCCTGGACGTGTTCATCCATGGTCAGCGGGAGGTCGTCGGCGTCGCCGGGGAGCCACTCCGGGCCGTAGGGAGCGGCCTGGATCACCAGCTTCTCCTGGTTCTCGGGCAGCAGGGAGTCGTCGAGGAAGTGCATGGGTCATCTCCTGGGAAGCAGCCGCGGAGGGCGGATGGACATCGGGCACCAACCGGACCAACTCGTGTTGTCCGCAAGGGCGTTGCTCGAAGAGGAGCTGCGATGTCCCTTGCGGTACGGCCACGTTAGGAGCGGGTTACGCGACGTGCTTCACCGGAGGTGACAGGAGACTTGTCACTTGGGGACAGGGCCGGTGGCCGCCCGGCGGGTGCGCCACTCGCGTGCACTGATGCCGAACTGGTCACGGAACCAGCGGGAGAAGGCGCTGGGGGCGGAGAAGCCGAGCAGGCCGGAGATCTCCGTCAGGGAGCGTCGCGGGTTCGCCACCATCTGCTCCGCCAGCCGGGTGCGCGTGGCGTTGACGAGCGAGGAGAACGTCTCGCCGGACGCGGCCAGATGCCGGTGGACGGTCCTGCGGTCGACACCGAGGCTCCCCGCGACCTGTTCCATCGAGCAGCGTCCGGTCGGCAGCAGGACCTCGATCAGCTCACGCACCCGGTCCAGCTCGGTGGTCTCCGAGGCCACCGCGATGGAATCGAAATACTGGCGGGCGTAGCCACGCAAGAGGGGATCCGACATCGAATTGGGAGTGTCGAGATCGGTGGCGTAGAAAACAAGGCCGTTGAATTCCCGGTCGAATTCCACCACTGGCCCGAAGTGGCGACGGTGCGCTGCGATGTCGTGAGGGGCTCCGTGGGTGAAACACACGGACACCGGCCGCCAGCGGGCACCGAGGAAGACCCGCAGAAAGCCATGGAAGGCACCCACGGCCAGCTCGACGGCCTGCCGTGCCTGGCGTACCTCACCCAGCTCCAAGCTCACCTTGACGGTGGCGAGTCCGTTCGTCTCGGTGAGCCGGCTGCGCAGCATCTCGTTGCACATGCGCTCGTGGCGGACCAGGAGCCGGATGACGCTGCGGACATCGGGTTCTTCACGCAGGACGAGGCTGATGGGCCCGAGATTCGAGAAGCGGCGACGCTCCGCGAGAAGCAAGCCGAACTCCTCTCGGCGGGCGGCCACAGCGGAGAGTTCGAGGAGCTCGGTGACGGCGACGCCGGAGATCCATCGGTCCTGGACGGCAAGCCCGACCGGATCGAGGCCCACCCGCTTCATCAGGGTGCGCGGATCGATACCGAGGGACTGGCTGAGCTCTATGTAGCTGTTCAGTGCTGCGTTGCGGACCAGTGGCTTCATCGGGGCGCTCCAGGGCTCTGTCCCAAATTGATAAGCCATTCGTCCCGTCAGGTCAAGCGATGCGTCAGGCCGTGACCTAGCGTGGCACCACCGCGGAGCCCTCACGGAATTCCGGCACAAAACACCTTGGCAAAGCCTCAGCATTTCGCAAAGCCCTCACCACCGGCTCGAATTCATGGATGGATGCAGGATTCCACCCCAGGTGTCACGGAATGCGCCGATGAAGAGAGGAGAAGCGTGGTGCGCGGGCCATCGGCAGCGTTTCCCCCTGGGGCCTGCCATGCGACGGGCCTGAGGCCCCCGACAACGAGGAAGCCACATGACCGACCTGTTCGCACTCCTGGCCCGAGCCGTCCGGTCCCACGCCGACCGGACGGCCGTGCGGCAAGGTGGTGCCCAGCTCACGTACGCCCAACTCGACGACATGACCGCCCGGTTCGCCGCGCTCCTGCGTGCCGAAGGGCTGCGAGCGGGCGACCGCGTGGCGGTGGCCCTGCCCAACGTCATCCACTTCCCCGTCGTGTACTACGGCATCCTGCGCGCCGGTGGCGTGGTGGTCTCGATGAATCCGCTGCTGAAGTGCGGCGAAATGACCTTCGTGCTCCGTGACTGCGGTGCCCGTCTGGTGGTTGCCTCCCCCTCCTGCTCGGACGAGGCCGCACCGGCGGCGGCGCAGGTCGGTGCGGAGTGCCTGGTCACGGATCCGGTGGTGTTCACCGCGATGCTGCACGCGGCTCCGCCGATGACCGGAGCGGCCTGCGGCACCGACGACGACACCGCGGTGATCCTGTACACGTCCGGCACCACGGGGACTCCGAAAGGTGCGGAGCTGACGCATCGCAACCTCGTGAGCAATGCGCTGACAACGGCGCAGACGCTGCTGCGCGTGGGGCCTGACGACGTCCTCTTCGGCGGCCTCCCCTTGTTCCACGCGTTCGGACAGACCTGTGCCCTCAACACCGCGGTCGCGGCGGGCTCCTGCCTGACCTTGCTGCCCCGCTTCGACGCGGCCGAAGCTCTGGAGACACTGCACCGGGACCAGGTGACCGTCTTCCTGGGGGTGCCCACGATGTACAACGCGCTCCTCCGGAACGGAATCGGGCAGCCCCTGCCGCGGCTGCGCCTGGCGGTCTCGGGCGGCGCCTCGCTGCCCGTCGAGTTGTTGCACGCCGCCGAGCGGGAACTGGGCGTCACCGTGCTGGAGGGCTACGGCCTCTCGGAAACGTCCCCGGTGGCCTGCTTCAACCCGCCGGACCGGCCCCGCAAGGCCGGCTCCATCGGGCTTCCCGTTCGCGGGGTCGAGCTGCGGCTCGTCGCGGACGACGATTCGCCGGTCGGCCCCGGCGAGGTCGGCGAATTGGCGATCCGGGGCACGAACGTCATGAAGGGATACTGGAACCGGCCTGACGCCACCGCACACGCCTTGCGTGACGGGTGGTTCCACAGCGGCGATCTCGCTCGTGTCGACGAGGATGGCTACTACTTCGTCGTCGACCGCAAGAAGGACCTCGTCATCCGCGGCGGTTATAACGTGTATCCGCGCGAGATCGAGGAGATTCTGTACCAGCACCCGGACGTCACGGAGGCCGCAGTGGTCGGTGTTCCCGACCCCGCGCACGGTGAGGAGATCGCCGCCGTGCTGGTTCTCCGGCCCGGCGCCCGCACGACGCCGGACGAACTGCGCGACTACGTCAGACAGCGGGTGGCTGCCTACAAGTACCCGCGGATCGTGCAGTTCGTCGCCGCATTGCCCAAGGGAGCGACCGGCAAGATCCTCAAGCGGGACATCGTGGTCGCTCCGCCGAAGCCCCTGGACACCTGACTGTCACGGCCGGTGCTGCCGAGGACTTCTACGGCACTCGCTCGGCGCGGGAGGTCCGATCGCCCGCGCCGCCTCTTCGCAACGGTGGAGGTGCACAGGGTGTCCAGCCCCCCGGTTCGATCCCGGACGCCACGGCCGCTCGTGCCTCTCGGTCGGTGAGGAGCGGCAGGCGCTCGCCGTCGGGGACGGAGACGTCGTCCATGAGGTCCAGCATCCGCGTGTCCAGGTCGTCCATGCCCAGGCAACGGCGGCCCCGGGCCGCCGCGTCACGGCCTCCCGTCTCGCGGTCGTCTGCGGGACGTGAGTGAGACGTTTCCAGAACGTCAGGGGCCCCGGCAAAAGTGGTGTCCACACCGCGGGAACGGCGCAGAGACGTCCCGCACGAAACGCAGGGGACCGATCATGCGTACTTCCCGGATTCGTACCGTCACCCTGGCCGCCGTCACTGCCGCACTGGCACTGGGCCTGACCGCCTGCGGCGGCGCGGACAACGGCACCAAGAGCGACGCCGCCGCCCCGCAGAGCCGGTCCGCGTCCGGCCAGGACGCCAAGGGCAGCTCGGCGCAGGCCAACAGTGGCAAGGACGCCAAGGGGCAGACGGAGTCGGCATCGGCGTCGGGCGGCCAGAGCGCCTCCGCGGGCAACGGCGGAACCACCACGGCGGACGGCCAGTGCGTCGGCGACGAGCTGATGGTCACCGCGGAGCACCGCTTCGCCGGTCAGCAGGGTGACCACCTGCTGATCACCGCGGTGAACAAGGGCTCCAAGCCGTGCTGGGTCACCTCGTACCCGTCCGTCAAGCTCAACGACGAGGGCGCCGCGCTGCCGCTCTCGAAGAAGGCGGAGGGCGGCGACCGGCAGATCACGCTCCAGCCCGAGGGCAAGGTCTACAGCGCGGTCAACCTCTTCGACTACGGCTCGAACAACCAGAGCGGCACCTCGTTCTCCATGGCACTGCGCGACCAGAACGGCCACGAGCAGCCCGCGTACTCCGTCGACGTCAAGGGCGAGAAGCCGCAGTTCACCTGGAACGAGGCCGACGTCCTGAACTGGAACACCAAGAAGCCCTACGACTTCTGACCGTGCCGGGGCGACCTGGCAGCGACACTCGGCACGGCGGCGTCGAGCGAGGCGCGGCGCCCGGGCGACGGCCACCCGGCAGCGAGGCAGCATCGACGGGCGGCCGCAACGGCATGCCCCTGCGCGGTGGCCACACGCAATGGGCCTACCGTCCTCACGCCGCTCAGCGCCGGGCCGACGCCTGCCCGCCCCGCCCCAAGCCCGGCAGGATCAGCCGGAACGCCGAGCTGCTGGACTTCATCCAAGCCGCCCTCGCCATGCGGTGGAGCCCGGAACAGATCTGCCAGGCCCTTCGCAGACGGTTCCCCGACATGCCTCGTCCCTACTGAGGTGCCGTCAGGCGGTGGCCGAAATGAGGTGGGCTTGTCGCATCCTGGCGAACTCCACCATCTGCTGAGCCATGAGCGTCAGCTGGTCCTGGACATGGGTGTCGTCACACTGTCCGTCGTGGCCGAACATCGTCGTCCTGCTGCTGACCGCCACGCCGATCGGCGTGGGCCATCCACGCAGGGCGTGCGTGATGTCGCGAAGCGTGGACAGAGTGGAGACGGCGCCCTGCCAGCCCTGGCCGACGGCTATGCAGCCCACGGCCCTTCCGCTGAGGTACGGGCGGCTGTCCTCGCGTAGCTCCTCCAGGTGGTCGAGAGCGTTTTTGACCAGACCGGAGACGGTCCCGTGATAGGCGGGGCTCGCGACTACCACGGCGTCGGAATCCGCAACCTCGCGGATCAGCGTGGTGGCATGCTGGTGGATCACCTCCGTCCGGGCGGTGTACAGCGGCATGGTGAGCTCCGCACCGTTGATCAGTCGAACATCCGCCCTCAGGTCTTTCGCCGCGTTCAGGCAGACCTGGAGGGCGCGTTCCACTGTCGATCCTGGACCGGACGAGCCACCGATTCCCACGATCTTGATTCCTGGTTGCACGCGACATCCTTCGGCATGATCAATGAGCCGGCCCGGGCGGTCGGCGGCGCGTGGGGACCGGCCACCGCGCGGCGCAGGCCTCCTCTTCCACGAAGCGATCGGGTCAGGTCTGCGGCTGCAGGAATTCCGAGAACCGGGCGGTGATCCCCTCAAGGTGGTCGGTAACCCGCGGCGGAGGCGGCGTGGTGTCAGCCGTCACCAGGCAGTGGACGAATACAGGCGCGCCCAGGTTCTCCAGCTCGCTCCGGAGCGTCTTCTCCAGGCCCTCCTCGGAGTCCACGGTGTGGGTCCGGGAGAACCCGCACGCGCGCGCCCAGGCAGGCAGGTCCACGGAACGGCCGGGGGAACACTGCCCGCCGGTCGAGTCGTAGACCCCGTCGTCGAGGACCAGCTGGATCAGCGGCAGGTCCTGCCGCGCGCCCGCCATGATCAGCCCGACGGGATTCATCAGGAGGCTCCCGTCGCCGTCCACCACCAGGGTGGTCCGGCCGGAGGACAAGGCGATACCGGTGCCGAGCGACAGGGCCAGCCCCATGGATCCCGTCATGTAGAAGTGGTTCCGCTGCGCGGAAACGGCGCCGATGCGGGAGATGAACCCGGTGGTGAACACCGTCGGCAGGCCGGGGGCCGTGGCGAGTGCGACCGCGACGGCCGCTGTCTTGGTCATGGTCATGGTGCTATGCCTTCCAGGCGAACTCGTCCGGCCGGATGAGGAATGCGAAGGGCTGGCGCTTCTCCTTCACCACGCTGCCAGCCAGCTCCATCTGCCGGGCCGCGCCCTCGCCGGTCAGATACTCGTAGTCGATGCCGAGGCCCTCCAGGACGGGCTCGGTGAGCCGCCCCATCGGGAGGTTCTCGGTGGTGGTGTCCGGGGGTGTCCCACGCATGCTGACCACCAGCAACATGGGGATCCGGTACGGCACGACCAGCGAGGCAAGCGCGTTGACCGACTGTCCGAAGCCGGAGTTCTGCATCAGCACAACTGGGGCGGCGCCCGCCAGACTCGCTCCGGCGGCGACGCCGACGGCATTGTCCTCGCGCGCCACGACATGGTAATCGGCGCCTGTCTCCAGCAGGGACAGCAAGGGTGCCAGGACGCCACAGGGAGTACCGAAAAACGGGCCGAAGCCGTTCGCGGTCAGTCCCTCGTACACGGCGGACTCCGAACTGGTCGGGCGCTCTGTCCCGGTCTCGTGTGGCATGTCTCTCTCCTTCGGACTGGTCATGTATCAGTCACCCCCGAGCCGCCGGGCTTCGTCCAAGTGATCGCGGGAGCCGAGGACCTCCCAACGTTGCAGGGCCAGCGGGACGTTTCCCTCCCGCCACAGGCGGTCGTGGAAGGCGGAGAGGCTGAAGGCAGCCCCCTCCCGCTGGGCGTAGGCGGTCAGCAGATCGAGTACCTGGGCCTTGCCCGCCAGGTAGCTCAGGCCCAGCCCGGGGCGGCTGGCGTAGAAGGCGGTCTCCTCCCACGCCGTCCGACGGTCCATCGGGACCAGCTCGGCCAGCTGGCTGGTCGCCTCATCGAGCGTCAGCTCCCCCAGGGCGAGGCCCAGATCGATCCCCACCCGCAGCGCGCGCAACCGCATCGCGTTCACGACGAACCGTTTACTGGCCGGAGCGTCGTCGAACAGGCCGGCGGTCAGGGCGATTTCCTCCGTGTGGAAGGCGACACCCTCGTTGGCGGCTGAGTCGTAGTAGCGACGACGCACCGGATTCACATGCCGCGCGGACAGGGCAAGCTGCCAGGCATGGACTCCTTCATGGACGATGCCCACGCGCGGGTCCCGGGCCTCGGCCAGCTGGAAGTACGGCAGATCCGGCCGAGGCTCGGGGATGTAGCGAAGCGCATCCTCGTCCCACCCCGCCTGCACAGCGGTGTAGTGCTGTACGCCGAGCCAGGTCAACGGCTCCAGGTGGGCCGGCACCGGGGCGTTGCGGTAGTGCCGGAGGTCGTCGGGCAGGTTGACGATGCCCTCCTTCCTCAGGAACCCCCGGACGTCCTGCTCATCCGCCCGTTGTCGGCTGATCTGTTCAGAGGTGTCAGCAAGCAGTGGCGGAGCGGCTGGCTCCCCATGGCGGTACAGGACAAGCTCGGCTGTCGTTGCTCGGGCGTACTCCCGGCGGCCCAGTTCGCGCAGCTGGTCCACCGAGTAGGGGAGCAACGCGACATGGTGCAGGAAGTAGCGGAACGCCTCGCGGCCCGGGCTGAATGCCTCGGTGAAGGTCGGCAGCATCGCCCGCAGCCACTGCCGGTAGTCGACCAAGCCTCGCTGCGCAGCCGTCGTGGCGGCGTCCAGCTCCGCCGCCACCGCCGTCGGCAACGACCGGGCGAGGGCTCCAATTCCCGCTCCCAGTGCCTCGTCGGCGGTGTCGAGCAGCCGCAGGGCGTACTCGGCGAGTGGTGCGGCGGCGCGACCAGCCAGGTTGAGCCTGCCCTGGGCGAGGATCTCCGGCACTCGGGCCAGCAGGTCCGCCACCACCCTCGCCTGCCCATCGGCGGCGGGCCGCAACAGGTGGTGATAGACCGGCAGCAGGGCCTGGTCGAGGTAGAAGACCGCGTTGCGCTGCCAGTCCCGCAGAAGGTGCAACTCCCAGTGGACGCGGGCCAGCGCCGAGCCGATCAGCTCGGCGTCCACCTGCAGTGGTACGGGCTCGGCCGACAGGTCGAGGCTGCCAAGGCGGCGGGTGAACCCGGACAGGACCCTGCTCCGCTCGGCGACCGAATCCGGCGACCAGTCCGGCAGCCAGCCGTCCGGGCGCTCGACGCGGTTGAGGTCGTCGTAGCAGTCGGGCTGGGTGGCTTCGCGCCATGTCCAGAACTCCTCCGCCAGTACGCGGAGAGCGTTCGCTGCGCTGCTCATCACTGGTCTCCCCGGTTGCCGGTCAGGATGTAAGCGATACGTTGTAGGTGCGCATCCAGCGGTCGACCTCGATGAGCGGCAACAGCAGGTGCAGATTGTCCGCCATCGTCATCATCTGGGTCCGGCCCAAGGCGAGTTCGCGCACCTTGGGCAGGTCCAGCAGCCCGGCCAGCGGGGAGGAGCCGTCGTCGAGCACACGGTTCAGCGCGACGCGCACTGCCTTGGCGTGAGCCGGCGAGAAGGTGGCAGGGAAGGCGCTCTTGCGCCGCAGTAGCACTTCCTGAGGGAGCAGGTCGGCGACTGCGGCGCGCAGCAGGCTCTTCTCCCGCCCGTCGGCGACCTTCATCTTCCACGGCACATTCCACACGTATTCCAGCAGCGTGTGGTCGCAGAACGGGACCCGCACCTCCAGACCGAGCGCCATGCTCATCCGGTCCTTGCGGTCCAGAAGGTACAGCAGCGGGCCCTGAAGGCTCAGATAGAGGACCTCACGCATCCGGGCCTGAAGACCGGACTCACCGGTCAGCCGCGGCACCCGGGCCCGCATCGTGGCGTATCGGTCGCGCTCGTCGTCCGCGGGGCGTATCCGGGCCCGGACGTCCGGGGCGAGGCAGTCGGTCAGCCGGGGCGCGTTACCGAGCCAGGGGAAGGTGTCGCCCCACACGGTGGCCTGGTCGAAGAACCAGGGATAGCCGCCGAAGACCTCGTCGGCGGCCTCGCCGGAGAGCGCGACCGTGGACTGCTCCCGGATCGCCTGGAACAGCAGGTACATGGAAGCGTCGAACTGACCAAGGCTGGGCAGATCGCGAGCGGCCAGCGCGGCGGGCACGACCCCGGTCAGCGCTTCCGGGTCCAGGGTGATCGAGGTGTGGTCGACGCCGATGTGCGCGGCGGCGGCCAGCGCGAAGGGGGCGTCCTGCTCCGGGCGCAGGGCCGTGGGGCGGAAGTCGTGGTCGGCGCCGTCGAAGTCGACCGAGAAGGACCGTAAACCCGGCGCGTGGTGCCTGGCCCCCAGTGCGGTGACCGCAGAGGAGTCCAAGCCGCCGGAGAGCAGGGTGCACAGCTGCACGTCCGCCACCAGTTGGTGGGCGACGGTGTCTTCCAGGATCTCCCGGACCCGGTGCACGGTGGTGTCCTGGTCCTCGTGATGTTCCTGGCTGACCAGTCGCCAGTAGGGCGTCTCGTGCGCCCCGGAGCGGTCCGCCCGGATCAGGTGCCCGGGCTGCACCTGGCGCAGGTCGGTGTAGGGGGTCTCCCAGGGCATGGCGAGCCTGGGGTTGAAGAGGATGGGGAGCTTGTCCTCGCTGGTGCGCGCGGTGAACAGCGGATTGGCGAGGATTGCTTTGGGCTCGGAGGCGAACAGCACACCCCCGTGGTAGGCGTAGTAGTAGAGCGGTTTGACGCCCAGCCGGTCGCGGACCAGGAGCAGTTCCTCCCGGGCGGTGTCCCAGATCGCGAAGGCGAACATGCCGGTCAGCCGGTCGACGAAGCCTGCCCCCCACTCCAAGTAGGCGTGCAGGATCACCTCGGTGTCGGAGGCCGTGGTGAATCGGTGGTTCCGGGCGAGCAGTTGAGCCCGAAGCTCGCGGTAGTTGTACAGCTCGCCGCTGTACGTCAGCACCACTGGGGCCTCGCTGCCGCGCCGGTGTGCCGTCATGGGCTGCTTGCCACCCTCGAGATCGACGATGGCGAGGCGCCGGTGGCCGAGGCCCGCGTGCGGTGCGAGCCATATGCCGTCGGCATCGGGGCCGCGCCGGTGCAGGGTTCCGGTCATGGCCTCCAACATCGGGCGTTCGGTGGTGAGATCCCGGGTGAAGTCGATCCAACCGGCAATGCCGCACATCGTGGCTCCTTGAGGGATGGCGTGGACGAGTCAGGAGAGGGGTGGTTGCCCGGCGGGATTGCGGTGGGGGGACCGGGGCAGACCGGCGAGGAACTCGTCGAGGTCGACAGTCCGGTGGCCGCTCACGCCCGGGCACTCCCAGCGCAGGTCCAGCCGGGCTGGCCGGACCGGGTCACGGAAGTAGACCGCTTCGATGCCGGGGCCGGTCCCCAGCGTCAGTACGGGGTTGGCCGTGAGTAGGTCCCGGACCTCTGGGGTGTCGCGTAGGACCCGCAGGATGAGCCGCTTCTCCCGGAAGTGGTTGTCGGGCAGGGCGACTTCGGGGTGCATCTTGCGCTTGAACTGGAAGATGCCCTTGCTCAGGAACGGCTCGCAGCCGGAGAGGTCGACCCGGGTCAGGCCGTGTTCGGCGGCCCACTGGAGTATCAGCACGTACATTGCCATGTATGTGCCCGAGCGGTAGGGGGCCTCGCCGCCGGCCTCGACGCCGGCGAGCCGGAGGACCAGGGTCCGCCCCTCCAGTCGGCACAGCATCCCCGCCACCCGTCGGCCCGACTCGCAGAGGAAGAACAGCACACCGCGCCGGAAGAGGCAGACGCGGGCTCTCTCCCGCTCCTCCGAGCGGGCCGCGTCGCGGTGCCGGCTCCACATGGTCGGCCGGTGCATGCTGTCGTAGAAGGCATCGAAGTCGGCGTCGGCGGCGGCCACTTCCAGGGTGCGGGAGCGGGACCGAATTTCCCGGCTGTGCTGTTGTCGGGCTTTGCGCGAGAGCCGCTTGAGGACGTCCTGCGGGTTGGGGCCGACCGGTACGGACAGGTTGATCCGGAAGGGCAGCAGCAGACCGTGGCGCGGCGGCTGGCGCGGGACGTCGCGCCGCAGCATGCCGACCGTGAGGAGGTCCGCATCGCGGGCGGCACGGCCGCTGGCCAGTTCCGCCCAGGTGGTGCGGTGATGGCTCTGGTCGGAGTCGGTGCCACGGCGCTGTTCGAGGAAGGGGAGAACGTGTGTCAGGCCATGCTGCAGTCCGCCGTAGGCCAGGGTCGGGCCCCGGCCGGCCGGCCGGGACACGGTGACGGACGGCCGGGCCGCGGCGGCGGCCAGGCCATGTGCGCGCACGACGAGCGGATCGGCGCTGTTGTTCCAGGCGTACCGCCAGTTCGGGGGAATCAACCGTGCCTCACCACGCTCCGCAGAACGGGCGGTGGCCGTGGGACGGAACACGCGCCTGAGGCCAGGAGGCGCGGTCACCAAGCGCCCGTGCGGCCCCGCGGTCCGTGGAACTCTGCGTCGTTCGGTGCATCGCTGTCAGCTCCAGGGTCGGCGGCTACGCGTGCGCGGCTGCGAGGACGGCCCGCGCGAGACCGTTGACGGTGTCGACGCGCGTGAGGTGTTCCTCGCGCAGCGCGGGAAGAAGTTCGTCGCTGTAGTACCCGGAGCCGTGCACCACGACCTCGGTGTCCGGGGCCAGCAGGCCCCGCTCCCGGGAGACGAGCACCCCGGTCAGCGCCTTGACCAGCGACCACTCGCGGATCAGCGTCGGGTCGGCAGTGATCGCGATGCCCGCGTTGGCGGCCAGCGCCCGCACCTGGTCGAACCGCTCCAGGCACTCCCGCCGGGAAACCACGATTCCGCCGCCACCGTGGTGGGCGACGATCTCGTTGATCTTCGCCCGGGTGGGCGGCTCCTTGGTGTAGAAGGTGGCGTCGATCACCTCCTTCGGGTTGTCCGTGACGGCCGGGAACTCCGGGGCCGCGTCCTGGCGCCACACCCCGGCAGCCTCGTCGTGCTCGTAGTCCGGCACCTTCATACCGAGCAGGCTGGTCACCATGTCGGCCGTGGCGAGCTGCTGGACCAGGTAGAACCCGGGGTGCCGGGCAGGCGCGGTGCGTCCGGGCAGGCCCTCGGTGAGCAGCCGGTGCCCAAGGTGGTAGCCGAGCAGCCCGAAAGCGCTTGAGACGGAATGCACGTGCACGCGCGGAGCGGATTCGGCGGTGATGGGCAGCAGCTCCGCCTCGGCGAAGGCGCGCGTGGCGTCGGCGATCCGGTAGTTGTCGAGGTCGAGGGTGTACCAGATGCGGAAGCCGGTGGTGTCCAGGATCTCGGCGGCGTGCCGTTCGACGACCTCGCTGCTGAGCAGCTTGACGTCGGCCGGCTGATCGACGCGGGCCAAGACCACCGGGTTGGCCGTGCGCAAGGTCTGGTCCCCGGCCAGCGCACAGTCGCGCAGCTTGCTGCGCGAGGCATCGGGGGCAAGCATCACGATGCGCAGCTCGTCGGGGGAGGCCAGTCCGGTTGCGTAGGCCCGGGCCACGGCGTCGCGCAAGGCCGTCCCCTTGTTGCCGGAGGTCGGTGTGAAGAGCAGCACCCGCTCGCCGGTACGGCGGATGTGGGCCGCCGCACGGGCGATCATGAGCAAGGAGGCCATGGTCTTGGTGGTCCTGGCGCCCGGGTTGCGCATGAGGTCGAGGATGTGGGTCCGCGACTCCACCTGGGTGAGCCCGATGTCGGTGACCTCGGTGAACGCCGCGAAGGCAGGGTGCTTCTCGGCGAGTTCCAGCGGGATCTCCGGCTCGGTGGCCCGCTCGGCGCCTACCTTCCGGGCAGCAGTCCGGACCTCTTCGAAGTAGCGGTCAAGCGCGTTGTGCACGACCTGGCCTGTGCTGGTAGCGCGGCCCGTTTCAGACACGGCGGATCCACTCCTTTTGGAAGCTGTTGCATACCTGTATCGCTTACATCGCTGGGTCGAAGGCCGGAGGTCGGAGGTCAGCAGCCGGAGGCGGTGATCTCCGCGATGAGGGCCTTCTCCACCGCCTGTGCGAGCCCTCGGACGGTCGGGGCGTCGAAGAGGGCATGGACATCGAGGTCCACGTCGAAGGTCTGGCGGACTCGGGAGACGATCTGCATGGCCTGCAGCGAGTTGCCGCCGAGGTCGAAAAAGGAGTCGTCGATGCCGATCTGCTCCCGCTCCAGGGCCTCCGACCAGATGTCGCAGATGGTCTCTTGTTGGGGGTTCTGCGGCGGGATGTGGTCGGCATCCGGGGCGAGAACGCCGTCCGGCCGGGGCAAGGCAGCACGGTCCACCTTGCCGTTCTCGTTGAGTGGCAGGGCGGTGATCGGGACAATCGTGCCGGGAACCATGTACGAGGGAAGTCGCTGCCCGGCGAAGTCGCGCAGAGCAGCTCGGTCGGGCAGGGCGCCGCCCGGCGCCGGGACCAGGTAGGCCGTCAACTGCCAGGTGCCCTCCCCCGACTGCCGGGCGACGGTCACGGCCTCCTGCACGTTCGGGTGGCCGGTGAGGACGGCGTCCACCTCGGCCGGCTCGACCCGGTGGCCGCGGATCTTCACCTGGCCGTCAATTCGCCCGACGAACTCCAGCTCGCCGGCGGCACCACGCCGAACCAGGTCACCGGTGCGGTACATCCGACTGCCCGGTGCACCGAACGGATCCGGCAAGAAGCGCTCTGCCGTAAGGTCGGGCCGCCCGAGGTAGCCCCGGTTGACCCCGTTTCCAGCGATGTAGAACTCGCCCGGCTCACCGTCCGGGACCGGATCGAGATGCTCGTCCAGGACGTGGCCGCGCACGCCCGGGATGGGCCGGCCGAGTGGCGGACTGTCGGGCCACCGTTCCAGGCCCCCGGTCAGAGTGCAGGCGGTGGACTGGTGCGTCTCGGAGGGGCCGTACTGGTTCTCCAGCACCGTGCCGTCCAGCGCCTCGATGAACCGCCGCACGTCCGAGGTGAGCCACAGCGGCTCACCCGCCGCGACGATCTCCGTCAGCACGAGCTGACCTGTCGGTCCGGGCTCCTGAAGCCCCACGCGAGCGAGCTGGCGCAGGAACGCCGGAGAGAAGTAGACACGTTGGATGCGCTCACGGGCCATCAGGTTGATCAGCGCCACCGGGTCCTGCCGGTGCTCATCCTGAACGAGGACCAGCGAGCCGCCGCTGAGCAGCGCGCCGAAGATCTCCTGGAGGGAGACGTCGAAGCCGAGCGAGGTGAACTGCAGGAAGATCTGGGGCCCGGGCAACCGGTTGACCGCCCAGTCGGCGACGTTCCCGATGGATGCGGAGGTCAGGCCGATACCCTTCGGGTGGCCGGTGGATCCGGATGTGAAGATCACGCAGCGCAGGCCGTGTTCGGGGAGAAGCCGGTCCGGCCGGGTCACCGGGCACAAGGCCAGCTCGGCTGCCACGCCCTCGCATGGCAACACGGGGAGTTGGGCATCGCGGAACGCGTGCGCCAGCCGGTTTTCGGTAAGCAAGAGCAGCGCGCCCGAGGCGGCCAGGCTGTCCGTCAGCCGCAGGGCCGGGTGGCCCGGGTCAAGCGGCTGGAAGGCGCCGCCTGTCTTCAAAATCGCGAGCATCGCGACGAATGCCTCCGGGCGACGGTTCATGCAGACACCGACCACCGTCTCGGGCCCCACACCACGCCCCTGCAGGAAATGGGCGAGCCGGTTTGCCCGGGCATCCAACTCGGCGTAGCTGAGCTGAACTTGACCGGCCACGAGCGCTGTGTCACCAGGGCCGAGCCTCACCCGTTCTTCGAAACGCTCGATGATGTCCAAGACTGCTCCTTGTCGCGGATGCGGCGATCGCGTCCCCCACGATGGCGGCGGGTCGATCGCCCTCAGCATCAGCAACCGGGGGTGGCGGGATCAACGCCAACTGAACGAAGTCATCGGCACTTTCTCGAATCCGCAGTTCCACGCCGCAGCCGACGGAGTGGTGGGCGCCGGATTGAACGTAGTGTCCCCGGCTTGGCGGCAGGCACTTGCCCGGACGGCGACGGTCTATTGATGATCGTTCTCAAGCAGCCGCCGACGGTGCGAACCCGCCACCGTACCGGGCACGGAGCCAGCCGGCTGTCTACCGGGGCAGCCGTGCGCCGAGTCGACTCCACCACCAATTGAAGGACGACGCCATGTACAAGGTCGTGGTCAACCACGAGGAGCAGCACTCCATTTGGCCCGAAGACCGAGAGACTCCGGCCGGCTGGGCAGAGGCCGGGGTCGTCGGCAGCAAGGAGGAGTGTCTGGAGTACATCCGCGGCGCCTGGCCCGACATCACCCCCTTGAGCGTCCGCCAAGCCCTCGCAGGGGCGTAAAGAGCGATACAGGGCACCGCCCTGGCCGCCGCATCCAGACCACAGGGACGCTGTCCCGCGCGTACGTTCGGAGGGGCAATGACCGTCGAGCACCCACCGCGGCTCTCCGCCGCCCAGGCCGAGCTGCTGGCCCGCCGCCTGCGCGGTGGGGCCAGGGAAGGCGCGGGCGGGAAGGCCGCCCTCACCCGGCAGCCCGAAGACGCACGCCCCGTACTGTCGTTCGCGCAGCAACGGCTGTGGTTCCTGGAGCAGTTGCATCCAGGCTCGATCGCCTACCTCACCGCCGACACGGTCTATCGGGTCCGGGGGCCGCTCGACGTGCCCGCCCTCCACCAGGCGCTGAGGTCGGTTGCCGAGCGCCACGCCACGCTCCGCTCGCACTTCGCCGACGATGCCGGACTGCCCTACGTCGTGGTCGATGCGGCGGACCGCATCACCCTCCCGGTGGTCGACCTCACCGGCCACGCCGACCCCCGGGCCGCCGCCGACGAGTACCTCGCGAACGAGGTACGCACCCCCATCGACCTGGCCACCGGCCCCCTCCTGCGCACCACCCTCTTGCGGCTCGCCGAGGAAGACCACATCCTCGTCGCCGTCATCCACCACATCGCCTTCGACGGCTGGTCGATCGGGGTCTTCGAACGCGACCTGGCCACCGCCTACCGAGCCGCCCGCTCAGGCGGTACGCCGGGATGGGCCCCGCTGCTCGTCGACTACACCGACTACGCCGCCTGGCAGCAGAGAGACCTCACGGATGAGCACCTGGACCGGCAGCTGGCGCACTGGCGGCAGGCCCTGAGTGACGCGCCCACCAGTCTTCACCTGCCCGCCGACCGCCCGCGCCCGGCGGCGCCCGGGTACCAGGGCGCCCCGGTCTCGTTCACCGTCGGCGAGGAGACGGCCAATCGCCTGCGCGCCCTGTCCCGCGCGCACGGCGCGACGCTGTTCATGACCACACTGGCCGCGTACCAAGCCTTGCTCTCCCAGTACACGCACAGCGCCGACTTCCTCGTCGGCTGCGCGTCCGCAGGCCGCACCCTGCCCGAGGTCGAGGACCTGGTCGGTTTCTTCGTCAACACCTTGCCCATCCGGGCGGACCTCACCGGCGACCCGACCCTCGGTCAACTTATCGACCGGACCCGTTCGGCCACTTTGGACGCGTTCGCCAACCAGGACCTGCCATTCCAGCGCCTCATCGAGGAGCTCGCCCCACCACGCGAGATGAGCCACACCCCACTGGTCCAGGTCTGGTTCGACGTGTCTGCCCCCGGTGACGGACTCCGGCTCGAAGACACCTCGGTCGACAACATCCGCCCCCGCCACACCTCCACCAACTTCGACCTCGCCCTGAACCTCACGGAATCCGGATCCGGCCCGCTGACGGGCGAACTCGTCTACGCCACCGACCTCTTCGACGAGGCCACCGCGCGCCGGATCGTCGAGCACTATGTCCACCTCCTGGACCATGCCGCGCAGCACCCGGACTGTCCGGTGGTGGACCTGCCGCTTGCCGACGCCGGCCAGCTGGCCCAGCTGCTCGACAACTGGAACGACACCGTGCGCCCCATCCCCGAGGGGACCGTCACGGACGCATTCGAACAGCAGGTGAGCCGCGCCCCCGAGGCCACCGCGCTGGTCGAAGGCGCCCAGCAGCTGTCGTACGGCGAGCTCAACGCCCGGGCCAACCGGCTCGCCCATGAGCTGCGTGCGCATGGCGTCGGCCCGGAACGGGCGGTGGGCCTGCTCCTGCCCCGGGGCACAGACTTCGTTGTGGCGCTGATCGCTGTACTCAAGGCGGGGGGCGGCTACCTGCCGCTCGACCCTGCGCACCCGGCGGACCGGATCGCCTACCTGCTGAGCGAGACCTCGGCCGAGATCGTCGTCACCGATCAGCAGCTCGGTGACCTGCTACCGACCGGCACCGCCACCGTGGTGATGGGGCCGGACGGGTTCAAAGACCGGCCAGCTGCCGACCCGGCACCCCTCGCCACGGGCGGCAACCTGTGCTACGTGATCTACACCTCGGGCTCCACCGGGCGCCCCAAGGGCGTCGCGATGGCTCACACGCCGCTGGCCAACCTGGTCCAGTGGCAGGTCGATCGGACCACCGTCACCGGGCCCACACTCCAGTTCTCCTCACTGCACTTCGACGCCTCCTTCCAAGAGCTGTTCACCACCTTCCTCACCGGCGGCTCCCTGGTGCTGATCAGCGAGGAGCAACGCCGGGACCCGCGCCAGCTCCTGGCCGCCATCCGTGCGTACGGCGTCCGGCGGCTGTTCTGCCCACCGATGGTGCTTGAGCAGCTCGCCGTCCAGGACGCCGCCGAGGCGGCGGAGCCACTACCACTCCAGGAGATCGTCACCGCGGGCGAGCGGCTCACCCTGGGCAAGGAAGTTCGCGCGTTCCTGGCCCGGATGCACGGTGTCGTCCTGGAAAACCAGTGCGGCCCCACCGAAACACACGCGGTCGTCGCCCACCTGATGACCGGGCCGCCACAAGGCTGGCCCACGCACCCGCCGATCGGCCGGCCGATCGCCAACACCCGCATCCACGTGCTGGACGACCGCATGCGGCCGGTACCGGTGGGCATCCCCGGAGAGCTGTACGTGACCCGGCCCTGGCTCGCCCGGGGTTACCTCGGCCGACCGGAACTCACCGCGGAACGGTTCCTGCCGTCTCCGTTCACGACCGAGCCCGGGCAGCTGATGTACCGGACCGGTGACCTGGTCCGCTGGCGGCCCGACGGTGCGGTGGAGTTCGTCGGCCGCGCGGACGACCAGATGAAGATCCGCGGCTACCGGGTGGAGCCCGCCGAGACGGAAGCACAGCTGCGCGAGCTCCCTCAGGTTACCGAGGCAGCGGTGCTCCCGGTCGAGGTGGCTCCAGGGGACCGTCGGCTGGTCGCCTACCTCACGACGGACAGCCGCTGCGATCCCAGCCCGGTGCGGCTGCGGACCTTGTTGGCGGAGTCCCTTCCGGATTACCTGATCCCCACCTACTTCTTGACCGTCCCCCGCCTCCCCCTCACGCCGACCGGCAAACTCGACCGCCAAGCCCTGCGGCACATGGAGTTGCCGGCCCCGGAGCGGGGCGCGGATGTCGGCTCCCAGGCGCCGCGTAGCCCCCGGGAGGAGATCCTTGCAGGGCTGTTCGCCGAGGTCCTTGCCCTCCCGAGGGTCGGCTCTCAGGATGACTTCTTCGCGCTCGGTGGGCACTCCCTGCTCGCGACGCGCTTGATCG
This sequence comes from Streptomyces sp. NBC_01525, assembly GCF_045040405.1. Taxonomy (NCBI): domain Bacteria; kingdom Bacillati; phylum Actinomycetota; class Actinomycetes; order Kitasatosporales; family Streptomycetaceae; genus Streptomyces; species Streptomyces sp. NBC_01525. The sequence continues at coordinate 6,678,901 of NZ_CP109397.1, read as the reverse complement.
CCCGGATTCGCTCCACCTTCGGGGTCGAGCTTTCGATCCGCGACCTGTTCCGGACTCCCACCGTGGCCGGCCTGGTGGATCGGCTTGAGGCGTCCCGGCCCTCCCAGCCGGCCCTCGTCCCCACCGAACGTCCCGCCGTACTGCCGCTGTCAGCGGCTCAGCGGCGGGTCTGGTTCCTGAGCCGGACCGGACAGAGCGCTGACTACAACTCACCCTTTGCGCTGCGGCTGCGCGGCCGGCTCGCCCCAGACGCCCTGGCCGCCGCGCTCACGGACGTGGTCACCAGGCACGAGGCCTTGCGGACGGTCTTCCCCGCCGACGGCGGCGATCCGCATCAGCGGATCCTCCCCGCCGACACGCTGCCTCCGCTGCTGGAGCACGCCGACTGCCCGCCCGGCGACCTCGACCAGGCTCTCGCAGCCTTCGCGCTGAGGGAGTTCGACCTCGCAACAGAGCCCCCGCTGCGTGCGGTCCTGTATCGGACTGCACCCGGGGAACACGTCCTGGCCCTGGTGATCCACCACATCGCCACCGACGGCTGGTCCTTGGGCGTACTCCTGCGAGACCTGTCCGCCGCCTACACCGCGCGCAGCGCGGGAGAGGCCCCCGACCTGCCGCCGCTGCCCGTGCAGTACGCGGACTTCACGCTGTGGCAGCTCGGGATGCTGGACGAGGAGCGGTCCCCGGACTCCCCCGCTACCCGGCAGTTGTCGTTCTGGCGGGAGCGGCTGGCCGGCCTGCCGACGGAACTGGAGTTGCCCTACGACCGGCCTCGGCCCGAAGTGATGGACAACGCCGGCGGCACCGTACCCCTGGCCCTGGACGGCGAACTGCACGCGCGGCTGCTGGAGCTGGCCGGAGCCCACGGCTGCACGCTCCTCATGATCATGCAGACAGCCCTTGCCGCGCTTCTGTCCCGGCTCGGGGCCGGCACCGACATCCCGATCGGCGTGCCAGCGGCGGGACGTGGCGACGATGCCCTGGACGACCTGGTCGGCTGCTTCGTCAACATCCTTGTCCTGCGCACCGACGTCTCCGGCGACCCGACCTTCGCCGAGCTGCTGGCCCGGGTACGAGACAGCGACCTGGCCGCGTACGAGCATGCCGACCTGCCATTCGAGCGGGTGGTCGAGACGGTCAACCCCGAGCGCTCATTGACCCGGCATCCACTGTTCCAGGTGGTCCTACAGCTCGATGGAAGGGTGAGCGACGGCTTGGCGCTTCCAGGGCTGGAGGCTGTCGAGGAGCCGGTGCGCTTCGAGGTGTCCAAGTTCGACCTTCGCGTCGCCCTGACCGACCGGACCGACGCTGCCGGAGCCCCGGAGGGGCTTCATGGCGTACTGGAGTACGCCGAGGCACTCTTCGACCGCGACACCGCCGAGGCCCTGGCCGGCCGGCTGCACCGGCTGCTGGCGCAACTGGTGGCCGACCCGGACCGCCGGATCAGCTCCGTCGACCTGCTGACGGCCAGGGAGCGCCGGCGCATTCTCGTCGACTGGAACGACACCACGACGACCGTCCCGGAACGGAACGTGCCGGAACTGTTCGAAGAGTTCGCGCGCGAGACGCCGGACGCCCCCGCCGTGCGCGACGGCAGCGTCGTCCTCACCTACGCGGAGCTGAACGAGCGAGCCAACCGCTTCGCCCGCCACCTGGCGGACAGGGGAGTCGGGCCTGAACAGCTCGTCGCGGTAGCTCTGCCCCGAACGTCGGAGCTGGTGGCGGTCCTGCTCGGCGTGCTCAAGGCCGGCGCCGGCTATCTGCCGCTCGCCCCCGAGCAGCCCCCCGAGCGGCTGGCTCGGACCATCATGGCCTCCGCTGCCGCGCTGACGGTGACCACCACCGCGCTCAAGGACCGCCTGCCCACGCCCCTGCCCCGGCTGCTGCTCGACGAGCCGGACACCGCCGCCGCCGTAGGCCGGCACCGAGCGGGCAATCTGTCCCGGTCCGAGCGCACCGTGGAGCCCACCCCGGCGACCACTGCCTACGTGATCTACACCTCCGGCTCGACCGGCGAGCCCAAGGGCGTGGTGGTGGAACACCGGTCGCTCAACCTGTACCTGGCCTGGGCCCGACAGGCCTACCCGGCGCTGGCTGGGCGGGCGCTGGTCCACTCCCCGGTCGCCTTCGACCTCACCGTCACCGGACTATGGGGGCCGCTCACCTCCGGCGGCTCGCTCGAACTGGTGACGCTCGACGACACCGACCCGGCCGAGGTGGAGCAGCCGACCTTCGTCAAAGCGACCCCCTCGCACCTTGCGCTGTTCGGGATCCTGCCCGAGACCTACGCGCCCAACGGGCAGCTTGTGCTCGGCGGCGAGCTACTGCTGGGCGCGGCGCTGGACGAGTGGCGGGCCGCACACCCCGGCGTGACCGTGGTGAACGAGTACGGCCCTACCGAGACCACGGTGGGCTGCGCGGAGTACCGCATCGAGCCTGGCGACTGCGTGCCGGCCGGCGGCATCACCATCGGCCGTCCGATCTGGAACACCCAGTGGTACGTGCTGGACGACGCGCTGTCCCCGGTCCCGGCCGGTGTGGTCGGCGAGCTGTACATCGGCGGCGGGTTGCTGGCCCGCGGCTACCTGAACCAACCCGACCTGACGGCGGACCGGTTCCTCCCGGACCCATATGGCGCTCCCGGCGCAAGGATGTACCGGACCGGGGACCTGGTGCGCTGGCGCCAGGACGGACAGGTGGAATTCGCCGGCCGGGTGGACGACCAGGTCAAGGTGCGCGGCTTCCGGGTGGAGCTGGGCGAGGTCGAAGCGGTGCTCTCGGCCCAGCCGGGGGTTGCGGCTGCGGCGGTGAACGTTCTCGACGGGGACCGGCTGGTGGCCTACATGGTCCCGGCGGCCCAGGAGCATCTGGACGTCGAGTCCGTGCGGACCGCCGCCACTGACCTGCTGCCCGCGTACATGCTGCCTTCGGCGTACATGCTGATCGACCGGCTGCCGCTCACCAAGAACGGCAAGTTGGACCGCCGGCGGCTTCCCGCCCCACAGCTTTCCCCGGTCGGCGCCGGAAGGCCCCCGTCCACGCCGTTGGAGAAGTCGCTCTGCGCCCTCTTCGGTGAGGTCCTCGGGCTGTCACAGGTGGGAGTCGACGACGACTTCTTCACGCTGGGCGGGCACTCGTTGATGGCCGCCGGACTGGTCGCGTTGATCCGGTCCTCGCTTGGCCGGCAGCTCGGCATCCAGGACCTGTTCGCAGCTCCGACCGTGGCCGCGCTGGGGGCCCGGCTCGAAGCGAGCAGTCACCAGGACTCACTGGCCCCGCTGCTGCCGCTGCGTGGCGGCCAGCCGCAGCAGACTCCACTGTTCTGCGTCCACCCGGGGGCCGGCATCGGCTGGGTGTACGCGGCGCTCCTCGATCGGCTCGATCCGGACCAACCTGTGTACGCGCTGCAGGCGCTCGCCCTGCGGGCCGAGGAGGCGGCGCCCGAGAGCGTCGTGGAACTGGCCGCCGACTACGTCCGGCGGATCCGGGAGGTCCAACCCTCTGGCCCGTACCGGCTGCTCGGCTGGTCGTTCGGCGCAGTCGTCGCGCACGCGATGGCCGTGCGGCTCCAGGAGCAGGGCGAGGAGACGGAGCTGCTTGCCCTACTCGACGGCTACCCGCCCGAGCCATGCGGTGGCCCGGCCGAGCCGGCTGACGAGCCCGACCCGCTCGCCGAACTCCTCACCTCACTGGGACAGCCGACGGCCGGCACCTCTGGCAAACGGTTGGAGCTCGCCGACTTCATCCGGCTGACCGGCCGGGGGAACGGGCCGCTCGCCGGCCTGGACGAGGAGACCATCTCCGCCATGGCCCGGGCGTTCATCCACCATGTGGCCCTCGGACGCGCTCATCAGCCGGGGGTGTTCCAGGGCAATGCAGTTTTGTTCCCCGCGGCGCTCGATCCCGACGCCGGGGATCCGGATGCCTGGCGCCGCTTCGTTACCGGGGGCCTGGAGGTCCACCCGGTCGACTGCGTGCACGGCGCCATGATGCATCAGCGCCCCACGGAACGGATCGGCGCGGTGATCGCGCGCAGGATGCGCCAGACGCGCGGTTGACAGCTACTCGATTTCTCAGGAATCGCGGAGTGGAGGAAGCATGTCCAAGACAGCACAGGCCACGCCAACCGAGATTGTCCACCGGATCTCCGCGGCTGATGCTGCGGAGACGGCCCGGGTAGGCCGGCATCTGGCCTCGGTGGCCGACCGGATCGACGATGCTGCATGGGTGGCCGCGGCCCGGTCCGCATGGGAGGAACTGCCGTCCGCGTACCGGCGGCGGATCAGCTCCTTCCGACGCTCCGCGGGGCCCGCAGGCGCGCTCGTCCTGCGCGGACTCCCGGTGGACGAGCACGACTTGCTGGACACCCCAACGGTGGCCGGCTCGTTCCAGCGGACGACCACCATGCCGGCGGCCCTGCTGATGATGACCGCGTGCGGGCTCGGCGACCCGGCGGCTTTCCTGGCCGAGAAGTCCGGTGCGCTGGTGCAGGACGTTGTGCCTGTGCCGGGCCAGGAGCAATTTCAGGGCAACGCAGGCTCTACGGACCTGATGATGCACAACGAGAACGCCTTCCACGAACACCGTCCGGACTTCGTGATGCTGCTCTGCCTGCGACCGGATCACGAGGGGGTTGCCGGGCTGTCCAGCGCCTCGATCCGCGAGGCACTGCCGCTGCTCTCGAACCGGGTCCGTGAGTGCCTCCTGCAACCCGAATTCAGCACCCAACCGCCGCCGTCCTTCGGCTCGGCGGACGGCACGGTGTCCCGGCATGCCGTGCTGACCGGGGCACCCGACGACCCTGACATTCAAGTGGACTTCGCGGCCACGACCGGGCTGACCCCGACTGCTCGGGAAGCCTTGACCGAGCTCTCCGACGCGCTCGCGAGCGTGGCCCGGACCGTCCGCATGCGCGCCGGGGATCTCGCGATCGTCGACAACAGGGTCTGCCTGCACGGTCGCACGGCCTTCCGCCCGCGCTACGACGGCCGGGACCGCTGGGTTCAACGTACTTTTGCCCTGGCTGACCTGCGCCGCTCGCGGTCCTACCGCACAGACGACGGCTACGTGCTCGTCCGCTAGCGGCCGGAACGGGTACCGCCTCCCGCGGTGGTGCGGCCCGTCAGGTAGGCGTTCCATGCCGGATATCGAGCAGAGTCGGAGAGACTATGGATTGGCCGACACATTCACCCACCCCGCCGTGTCTACCGGAGCTCGCCGAAGTCCTGGTGAGGCTCCGGGGCGAGGCCGGCAACGACACCGGCGGGCGCCCCGGCGACAGCGTGCTCGACGCGTTACGCGGGAGCGGCGTCCTGCGGCTGCCCGTCCCGGCCGAGTATGGGGGTCTCGGGGCGGACTGGCCGGACGCCAACGCCGTGATCACCGGCTTGGCGCGGGCCGACGCCTCGGTGGCGATCATCGTCTTCCTGCACTATGCGGCCGTGAGCCGAATTATCGCCTACGGCTCGGAAGAGCAACGCAAGCGTTTCCTGACAGCGGTCGCCCGCGACGGCCGGATCTTCGCCTCCTCCTGGAGCGAGCCTGGCGCCGACGCGGCCAAGCAGAAGATCGCGACCACTGCGGTCCGGCAGGCGGACGGCGGCTGGGAGCTCAACGGCGCGAAGACCTTCACCACGGGCGCAGGGGTGGCCGACCTCTACCTGGTCCTTGCCCGCACCGGTGAGGAGGACGCGACGCCAGGACATTACGGCCGGCTCGATCAGGGCATCTTCGTGGTCGACAGCACGCGTCCGGGCTTCACCGTCGACGGAGTGCTGGACCTGTCCGGCATGCGCCGTTCGGCGACCGGACTGATCCGACTGGCCGGATACCTGACGGAGGCCGGAGACGCGCTGATCCACTCCCGCGAGACTCCCGTCGTCATCGGCCACCCACACACATTGGGGCTGACGCTCGGCGCTGTCGCGTTGGGCATCGCCGAGGAGGCTCACGACACCGCGATCGACATTGGGCGTCGGCGCTCTCTCCTGGACAACCCGCTCTATCGCCACCATGTCTTCGAGCTGGGCTCGCGTCTAGCGGCCATCCGGGGAGTGGTGGAGTCGGCCACCCGGACGCACGGGGACCGGACCGGCCATGCGCTGACCGCCAAGGTCTTCGCCTCGGAGACGGCCGAGGTGATCTGCCGGGGGGCGCAGGAACTGGCCGGGAGCACCGCGTTCTCGCGGAATCACAGCCTGAACCGGCTCTCGCAGGACGCGCGCGCCCTCACCCTGATGGGTCCGCCCAACTATCTCTGCCGTGAGTTGGTCGCCACTCATCTGGGGGTGCAGTGACCTCCCCACAGGCGGGCGCTGTCCGGATCGGCGCCGTCGTGCTTCCGGAGTACGAGTGGCCGCAGACGCGGGAAATCTGGAAGGAACTGGAGGAGCTGGGCCTGCATCACGCGTGGTCCTTCGACCACCACTCCTGGCGAACGCTGAGCGAGCTGCCCTGGTACGACCCCTTGGGAGTGCTCTCCGCAGTGGCCACCGTGACCGAGCGCATCAGGCTGGGCACGCTCGTGTCCACCCCGAACTTCCGGCATCCGGCCGTGCTGGCCAAGCAGGTCATGACCATCGACCAGCTGTCGGGCGGTCGCTTCGTCTTCGGGGTCGGGGCCGGCGCGCCAGGCAGCGACGCCCGGCTGCTCGGCGACAGGGGCCTGACTCCGGCCCAGCGAGCCGACCGTTTCACCGAGTTCGTCGACCTCTCCGACGAGCTGTTGCGGAACCAGGTCACGACCTATCAGGGTGAGTACTTCACTACCGTGGATGCCCGGATGGTCCCGGGCTGCGTCCATCAGCCACGGGTGCCGTTCGCCGTCGCGGCGGCGGGGCCGCGCGGTATGGGGCTCGCGGCTCGGTACGGCCAGTGGTGGGTGACGATTGGTGACGCCGGACAGCCCGGAGTCCGGTCGGAGAAGGAGTCGTGGCAACTGCTGGCCCGGCAGCTGACCCGGCTCGCCGAGACCTGTGAGAAGAGTGGACGAGAGTTCTCGGAGATCGGGCGCCTGGTGAACGTCAGCCGGGTGGTGAATTCGCCGTACTCATCCCCCGAACGCTTTGTGGATATCGTGGGGCGGTGTCGTGATCTCGGATTCACCGATGTGGTGGTGAACCATCCACGCGTCGACGGAGTCTTCAGTGGAAGCCGGCCGGATTTCCTCCGCGCGGCTTCCGCGGCCTTGAGTACCTTCCAGCCTTAATAAGTCCTTTCGGTGAGGGGTGGCAGCCGTGCCCGGCTGCCACCCCTCAGCGTGCCCGTCCTTGCGTAGGCGCTGCCTGGCTCCTGCCGAGGTTTTTCCGTGAATGACCTGACGTACTGGATGACCGGCCTGTTTCCCTCTCAGCCAGGGAGGATGAGGTTGGGGAGGCGGGCGATGCCGAGCATGGTGTGGTGAACTCCGTCGTCTTTCAGGCGGCAGCAGCGGAGGATCTTCCAACCCTTCATGTGGGCGAAGACGTGCTCGACGCGGGCACGTACTTTGCGGTGAAGGGTGTTGTGTTCCTTTTTCCAGGCTGGAAGTCCGGCCTGGACGCGTTCACTGGCGATGCGGGATAGCCAGGCCGGTGCCACGGTGGCCGGCAGCGATCACCGCTGTGCGGCCAACGGCAGCTTTCGCGCCGGACGATGGCGGCGCTGCCCTGCCGATCGGCCTGCTCACCACCCACGGCCAGCCCGTCGCATACCTCACCGGCTTGGCGGCCACCGAGCCTCGGCCACCTACCGGGGTGGGGGAAGACCGATGCGAAGGACGCCGTCGTCATCGCCGACCAGGCCCGCATCCGACGGGACCCGAGGCCGACAAGGGGTCGGTGACGCTGCTGACGGGCCCGGTTTCCGGCTGCGATCCACCTCGCGGGTACGAAGCGGATCGAGACCTGACTGAAGAACCGCAAGGTCAAAGGAGCCACCGTACTCGCTCGCTCGGGTCTCCCCATCGGCGGTCGAGTCGTCGCGGGGCTCCAAGCGGCCAATTCCCGTCAGCCATCCAGCTGCTTGTCTTTTACCACCCCACCCGAACCTCGGGCCCTCCGATCTCACAAATGGCCAGATCAGGCACATGCCATGAAGGTAGGACAGCCCTTGGGAAGGCTTCGGTCTGCGACTGCTCCAGCCGCCCTGACAATGGTTGACATCAGTTGGCGAAACGCGGATACATGGCCCAATTCCGGTGGTGCGGCAAATGGCCAGGCGAACCCTTACCCTCTTACCCAATTCAGGCCGGGCGCCGAAGCTCTGCCCTGTCCGCCTATGCCACACCGATCGCCCCGGTCCAGGCCATCCTTACAAGTTGTCTCGAACGTGATCACCGGGCCCAAACCCTATTGATCTTAATAAGTTCCGAGGTCTATGGTGCGGATCGTTTCGGCGACGACCAGACGCTGGTCAGACGGGGGGCGTGCAATCCATGCACATAAAGGTTTTAGGTCCGCTTTTCCTCGGGGCCACCGAAGATGGATTGGGCTGCGCGCCAAGCGCGCCGAAACCGCGCCAGCTGCTTGCGCTGTTGACGGTGAATGCCAACCAGTTCGTCACCACCACCACGTGCATCGACGAACTGTGGGCGGCGGAGCCACCCCGTAGCGCCATAACCACCATACGCACCTACGTCATGCACATACGTCGCGCCCTGCACAAGGCCGAAATCGGGGAAGAGCCGTCGGACGGGATCCTACGCACCCGACAGCGCGGGTACCAGCTGTTCCTCGGGCGGAACAGTCTCGACCTGTTCAGGTTCGTCGACCAGGTGGACGAAGGCAAGCGCGCGCTGTTGCTCGGGGACCACTGCCGTGGAGCAGAGACTCTCCGCAATGCTCTTGCGGTGTGGCAGGGGCCACCACTTGCCGATGTGCAGGCCGGCCCGCTCATAACTGCCCACCAGGCACGGCTACAGGAAATCCGGTTCAACTGCCTCGAACTGCGGATAGAAGCCGAACTCCGTCTTGGCCTGCACAACGAACTGATCAGTGAACTCATCGGCTTGGCCGCCGAGTTTCCCACTCGCGAGAACCTGCATGCCCAGCTGATGTTGGCCCTCTTCCGATCGGGGCGCCAGGCCCAGGCGCTCGATGTCTACCGGCAGCTGCGCACGGTGCTCTCCAAGGAACTCGGCATCGAACCATCCAGGCGTATCCGGCAGTTGCATGACGCCGTCCTGCTCGCCGACCCCGGTCTCGATGCGCCCCGTTCCCTCTCAGGTGCACTACTGCAAACTCTCGACCTTGTTGGCAGCTGCTCGGTTTGACACCGCACACCCGCCACCGTCGCCGTGCAGCCGCCCCAGCAGCTCGTAGGCGTGCGCCGCCGAGACCAGTGTGACGTGATGGTGCCAGCCCCGGAACGATCGTCCCTCGAAGTGGCGCAGGCCGGACTGCTCACCGAGGCGCTGCAAGCCCCGGCTGGCCTGGGACCACAAGGCCAGCAGCTCGAACACGTCGGAGGACCGGACGCTCTCGACATTGGTGATCCACGCCGACTCGACATTGTTCGGCTCCGCGCCCCACTCCACCATGACCCTCCTGGTGCGGTGCGGGAAGCCGACGCCCCGCGCTCGGCACGTCGCCCCGGAGTCCGGCAGCAGCACGGTGCTGTAGCGAGAGCCAGCAGCCCGGTTATCCCGCCAGTGCTGGGCTGGCCCCCGGGAGTCCCCCGCACGTGCCAGTCTCTCTCCCACCGTGACCAACTCACCCGCGGCCAGCCGCACCAACGGGGTGGAACAGCTGACACGGACGACGTACCGAAGCCCACGGCTCTCCAGGCCCCGGATCAGTGCGACCGCCGACGAACTGCGGCTCGCGTCCACCACAACGGGCAGCGGTTTCGCCCGCCAGTCGACGGTCATCTCGTCCAGCGTGTCCAACAGATGGTGCCAGCGCGAGCGGTATCGCACGTGGCAGGGCACCCGGCTGCGGGACCGGCGGTCATGGTCGGCATCCCAGGAACGCGGCAGCAACAGCCGCCAGTTGATCGGCGCCACGCCGACCGGTCCGGCCGCCATCACCACCAGTCCCAGCTGGCAGTTGAGCACGCGGCCCAGCGTCTGGGAGAACTGCTGGGCCACCCCGACCGAGCTGCGCCCGCTCTTCGGCAGCACGACCTCCTCCACCACCAAAGCTCGGGGCGCGAGTGCCGCGCTCACCTCATGGGCGATGCGTTCGCGCACCGGGTGCCAATCCCAGGAGCTCTGATTGACGAACTGCTGGAGGCTCTGGTCGGCGCGCCGCCCCAACAGGCTTTCGGAGATACGGCGCACCGACTTCCGGCCTGGCACCTCCACCAGGCCGCGCACGTACACCTCACCCCAGCGTCGCTGGTCGTGGCGAGCCATGGAGGCGAACACGGAGGCACAGAACCGGGACAGATCGTCGCTCGAAGTCAGCACACGTCCAGGCTGCTTCGCCCGGATTGAAGCCGCATGGAAACGATGTCGAGGCCGCGTGCACCGCGTGGGCCACTACTGCGTGGTGGGGGCGGCGTCCTTCTCCGCGCCCCTCACCTCGTCGGCTCCCGAGCCGTCTCGCAGCCCGGGGGCCAGCAGCAAGGTCGCCGCCAGGGAGGCGGCCGCCGTCGCCACCATGCCGGTGGCCGGCGACGTCAGCTCGGCCACCGCGCCGGCCACCGCCGCCCCCACGCCCTGCATGGTGAGCATCCCGGACGTGTGCAGCCCCAGCGCCTGCCCGCTCAGTTCCTCCGGCGTCAGCGCCATCAGCCGATCCTGGAGCAGCAGCCCCGCCGCGTAACCGAACGTGCCGACCGAGACCAGCACCACCGCAACCGGCAGCGCCGGGTCCAGCGCGAAGAACAGATACGGGGCGGCGAGCAGGACGCACAACGGAACGGCCAGCCGGCCCCGCCACCGTGCCGGCAGGAAGCGGCCCACCAGCATGTCCCCGACCAACATGCTGCCGGCGCCGAAGGCGAACAGCAGACCGGCGTTCCCGGGCGAATACGGGACGTAAAGCGACTCCACCCCGACGATCAGGCCGTTGGGCACCCACAGCGCGAGATAGACGTACCGGCGGGGCACCGAGGACCAGAGGCGTGCGTTGGTCCGCCAGGTTTCCGCGACCGACGGCCTCCCGGAGACCCGGGGCGGCCGGGGGCTGAGCCCGAACCGCGCCACCACGGCCGCCAGCAGAGAGAAGGCGGCGGCCGCGAGCAACGTGCCACGCGCAGAGAGGGTCGTCACCAGCACGCCACCGATCGCGAAACCGCAGATCTGAATGATTCCGACCGACATATTGAAGAGGGACCGTCCGAGCAGGTAACCGTCCCGGGTCAGGACCTCGTTGAGCAGTCCGTATCGCACCCCGCCGCTGACCGACCCGACGACGCCGAGCCCCAGCAGCACCACAAACACCCCCCAGACCGGCAGCCCGGGAATCGCCTGCACGGCAGTGCCCAGGCCGAAGAGCAACGTGAGCCCCGTCATGGCGGCGCGCGGCGGCAGCCGGTCCGCGCCGGACAGCACAGTGGCCGCCCCGACCATCTGGGCGAGCGCGGGACCGAACATGGCCAGGGAGGACAGCAGCGCCGAGTCGGTTTGCTCGAACACCAGGATGCCCAGGGCCAGCCCGCTCACCGTCTGGGCCGCGGTCTGCCCGGCCGAGGCCAGAAAGAGCGGGGTGAATTCCGTCGTGCGGAAGACGTCTCGATACGTACGCATGGCGGAGAGTCTGTCCGGCATGATCAGCGAGGCGTTAGCTTTTCGCGGGGAGGCGAAACCAATGAGTTGGTGGCAGGTCAACGCGGACACGCTCGCGGGGAGCCGGTTCGTCACCTCACCGCTGGCCGAGGCGGTCGCCGGCCTGAAGACCCTCCAGCGCGGCAGCGCGGCCCACGTCGGCGAGCGCCGGTGGCTCGAAGCCCACCTTCCCGGCTACCAGGACCACCTGGCAGGCGACCCGGTCACCGCCACCCTCGTCGGCGCCGCGCTGGGACACCGCTGGAACGCGACCTTCCTCACACCCACGCCCCTCGCCGAGGACGACCCCACGTTCGCCCAGGAACTGGAGCACATCCGCAGCACCCCGCCCGCAGTCGCCCGCGCCGACCTGGCGGAATCCTTGAACGGCTCGCTGCCGGCCCTGCTGTACCGCGACGACCTGGCACAGCGCGCCGCCGACCTGCTGGAATGGGTGTGGACCAAGACCGTCCAGCCCTACTGGCCGCGCCGCAAACGGATCATCGAGGCCGACATCGTCGCCCGTACTGCCCGGCTCGGCCTGAGCGGCTGGGCCACCACCCTGAACGACATGCGCCCCGGGATGCGCTGGCTCGGGGAGAACCGCCTGCAAATCACCCTGTGTGACAGCCCCCCTCTGGAACTCTCCGGGGTGCAGCTGATGTTCGTCCCGGTCACCCCGAGCCAGAGCTGGGTCTGCTGGGACGCCCCTCCCCTCGACGGCCGGCGCACCCACCCCGCCCACCGGTACGCGGTCGTCTACCCGTGCTCCGGAGTCCTGGTAGAGGACGACCGCCGCCCGGTGTCGAAGCCCCTGGCCGCTCTGCTCGGCCACGCTCGTGCCGAGCTCCTCACCCTGCTCGACACCCCCAAAACGACCACCCAGTTGGTGGCTCTCACCGACCAGCCGCTCGGCTCCGTAGGCCGTCATCTCCGGATCCTGCGCGAGGCTCACCTGACCCAGCGCCGACGCGCCGGTCGGTCGGTCCTTTACTACCGCACCACAGCGGGCCAGGTCCTCGTGGGTGCGCAGCCGTCCGGGCCCGATGTGGCAGGGGTGGTCCGAGCTGGGGCTGTTGGGGGTTTCTGAGAGGAGGGCGAGGCATGAGGTCTGGCTTTCGGGTCCAGTGCCGAAGGCTGGCGGTGTGTGCAAGGCCCCTCCGGCGATCAGATGTCACGAGTGACGATCAAGCAGTCGGGCCGGTTGCTCCCTGATGGGCGTGTGTACCGGCAGGCAGGCACACATAGTGGACGGATGTTCGACAGTTGGGGCCGGGGGACCCCGAGAAGTTTCCGGGTGTGACCGCGGCGATCTCAGCGCGACGGGGAGCGGGGGCGCCCTGCACAGCGACGTAGAATTGCGAGATTTTCCGCAGGGCATAGGCCGAGCGCCGCTCACCCGGCGTCCAGACCCCAGGGGCTTTTCTGGGACTTCCGGCCGCATCAACGATGCATGAGCGGGAAACTCCCGAAAGATCATCTGCGCAGGTCAACAGTGCGACGCCATCAGACGCGGCAGGTCACGGGGCCTCGCTGGTCACATGTTGATCATGTGACCGGCCAGCCCGTGCACGGCTTCCTTGACCGCTTCGCCCAGGGTCGGGTGGGCGTGCACATTGCGGGCGACCTCGTGCACGGTGAGATCCCACTGCTGGGCCAGGGTCAGCTCCGGCAGCAGTTCGGTGACGTCGGGGCCGATCAGGTGGCCGCCGATGAGCTCGCCGTGCGTGGCGTCGCTGAGGAGTTTGACGAAGCCGGTGGTGTCGCCGAGGCCGTGGGATTTGCCGTTCGCGGTGAACGGGAACGTGGCGACCTTGACGTCGTGGCCGAGGTCGCGGGCCTGGGACTCGGTGTAGCCGAAGCTCGCGATCTGGGGCCGGCAGTAGGTGGCCCGCGGGATCATCGCGTAGTCGAGTTCCATGGTCTCGGCGTCGGCGATCGTCTCGGCGGCGATGACGCCCATGGCCTCGGCGGCGTGCGCGAGCATGAGCTTGGCGGTGACGTCACCGATGGCGTAGAGGTGCGGGACGGATGTACGGCAGCGGCCGTCGACGGCGATCGCGCCGCGTTCGGTGAGCGCCACGCCCGTGTTCTCCAGGCCGTAGCCGGTGATGTTGGGGGCGAAGCCGATGGCTTGGAGGACCTTGTCGGCCTCAAGGATCTGTGGTGCACCGTCCTGGCCGGTGACGGTGACGCGGACCTGGAGGCCGGACTCGTCGATGGTCTCGACACGAGTCGAGGTCAGGACGCCGATGCCCAGCTTGCGGTACTGGCGGGCGAGTTCGGCCGAGACTTGGGCGTCCTCCAGGGGTGCCATGCGGTCGAGGAACTCGACGACCGTGACCTTCACGCCGTAGTGGTGCAGCACGTAGGCGAACTCGATACCGATGGCCCCGGCGCCCGCGATGATGATCGACTGCGGAAGCTCCTCGGCGAGGATCTGTTCCTCGTAGGTCACCACGCGCGCGCTGCGCTTGGTGCCGGGCAGCAGCTTGGGGGTGGCGCCGGTGGCGATGATGCAGTCCGCGAAACCGATGGTCCGGGTGTTGCCGTCGTAGTCGGTGACCTGGAGGGTGTGCGGGTCGAGGAAGGCGCCGCGGCCGTTCACCTCGGTGATCTTGTTCTTCTTCATCAGGTAGTGGACGCCCTTGACCCGGCCGTCGGCGACCCTACGGCTGCGGCGGAACGCCTCGCCGTAGTCGAAGGAGACCTGCCCGTCGACCTTGATGCCGAAGGTCTTCGCCTCCCGGGTGAAGATATGGGCCAGTTCCGCGTTGCGCAGCAGGGCCTTGGTGGGGATGCAGCCCACGTTCAGGCAGACGCCGCCCCAGTACCTCTCCTCCACCACAGCGACCCGTTTGCCGAGCTGTGCGGCGCGGACGGCGGCGACATAGCCACCGGGCCCGGCGCCGAGTACGACAACGTCGAATCGCTCGTCCTGCTCGACCTCGTCCTGCTCGACCATGATCCCGTCCTCTTCCTCGGTCTTCGTCGGTCTTCGTCGGTTCGTCGGTGTTCAGCGGTTCGCCCGTCGCTCATATGACGCCCTCTTACTTGTGTATCGGGCTGGCTGTACGGGGAGGTGAGACCGATCGGTGGTCGTGGGCTCTTCACGGCGGTGCGGGCGGATGCGTCTGCGGAGGGTTTTCTGGTCAGCGTGGAGCACGAAGTGCCGTACCGGTGAGAGGCGTGCGCGAAGAACTGCTCGGCTCAGGTCCGTGTGACGGTGAGGAGCAGGGGCGCGTGGACACCGAGGCCGGCGGCGGAGTCGGCGACGGCTTCGGCCAGCCATCCGACCGCCTCACACGACCACTCCACGAGTTCGCCGGTGAGAGTCGTGCCGTGCTGGGGCGGCCCGTTCCAGAAACTGTCGTCGAACGGCGGCGTCGGCGCGCCGTCCGGGTCCGCGAGTTCGTTTGTTCCGTACACGAAGACGCCTTGGTCCAACTGGCTGAAGCGGCGGGCGAGCTGCGGCGCAACTGAGGAGATCGACGGGTCGCGCCCGCTGTCGATGCGGATCTTCACCGATGTCCGCGATCGTGGGTTGTACTCGCCGAACCAGTCGATCGTCTGCAGGGACGGCACGAGCGCATAGGGCGGGCGTGACGAGGCGTCGAGCCCCTGAACCGGCAGGAGGATCTGTACCGCGGAAAGACGGACCGTACCGATCCGCGCTGTCGTGTCCTCGGCGCAGCGCAGGAACGGTTGTACGGGGAGCGGCCGGTCCCCCGCCACCGCGCTGGCCTCGACCTGGAACCACGAGATCAGGTTCGGCGCAGGGGCGGCGAGGGGGTGGCTCCACCCGGCGTCGTTCATGGCCCACAGTCCCGGGGCGACGGCCGCGCGCTTCTCGGGATCGTCGCCCTCCACCGTGCTCGCCCGGTCGTCGAGCCAGCCCATGGCCAGCGATCGCTGGTGGAACAACTGGTAGGCGTCGTGCTCGGACGCGGGATCGTGCCAGGAGTGCGCGACCAACTCACCGTAGAGAGCAGCGAACATGGTTCCGGCGGTGCGACGAGCCATAGGCGTGATGCCCGGTTGCTCGGTGGCATCCTGCTCCGGCACATCGTCCTCCGTGGTTCTGTTGCGGCTTCCGCGGTCTGCCCCTCAGAGGCAGCCGACACGGTCCCTCAGTACACCCGGCAGTTCACATCAGCCTGGTTCATCGGCTTCTCGGCGGTGTCGATCTCGCCGATCACGTCGACGTCCACGTGGTTGCGCCACGACGTCCGCTCGGTGCCACGGCAGTCGCGACGGGCCGCCGTGCGGTGGGTGCTCCCGCCACCGGGTTTGAGCGTCTCGGTGCGTGAACACGCCTGCTGACGCCAGCTGTTGTCCGTGTACCACTCGTAAAGGCAGTTGAACACCTTGGCGCGGTCGTTGCTGCAGTTCCCCTTCTTCCACCACCCGTGACCGGACGCCGCCACACCGGTGCCGGACCGGTGTGGATTGTCCCTCCCGCTGACCGGGGTACATCCGAACGCCGCGGCTTCCCAGGCCAGGCCCGAGCTCTCGGCTCCGTGCATATCCATGATCTGGCCCGTGCCGTCCCGATAGACCGCGGTCGCGTCGGAGCCGGGTGGTGCGACACCCGGCACCGCGTCCGCGGCGGTGACCTGCGGAGCAGGACCTCCCGGCGCGTGATCATCGTGAACGGACGCGGATGTCGCCGGGGCCGACATGCCCCCGACCACCAGGGAGGCGAGTACGGCAATGACAGTGAGGTGAAATTTCCTGCTGCGGATGACCTTCCCCCTTCTGTGCACGCGGGACGCACCTGGTTGGATCACACGATCGCTGCATCCCGTACCAGTTTCGAGTGGGCAGGCCACACTCGACCAGAAGTGAGAGGGAAACTCCCCCTATGTGATGAACGGGGCAGCCGGTCGGCGCGGTTCGGGCCGGACCCGGCCCTGGCGGCGCGCCGGAGGAGCCGGCCCTGGGGCCGGGGTCACAGGTAGAGCGCCCGGTTGACCGGGACGCCCTGCTCCTGGCAGCCGCGCTCGTAGTGGTCGATGAGCCAGAAGACGTCCATCACCTCGGTCACCGTGTCGTGCTCGTCGAGGAATTCCACCGGCCCGTTCAGCCAGAAGACGGTCTTCATGCCTTCGTCGGAGAGCAGGGTGTGGGTGCGTCCTGGGCTTTCCCGGATGAAGTCGCCGGGCCGGCCGACCCAGTCGTACTCCAGGTAGCGCCAGCTGCCCTCAAGGACGTAGCCGGAGACGGGGCCGCGGTGGCGGTGGCGGCCCAGCGATCCGCCGGCCTGCACCCACAGCACGTTCGCGGCCGAGTTGCTGCGGACGTCGAACGTCAGGTGCTTGATCATCACCTGTGGGCCGAAGGGGAGCCACGGTGAGGCCGCCTCTGCGATATGGCCCTCGGGCAGCGCGTACCGGTCCCGGCACCGGTCGATCCTCGCTTCGATCGCGGCCAGGCTGTCCGCACCCGGGGGCGGGCTGGTCGTCATGGCTGGCGTCCTTCCTGTCGGTGCTGGGCAGGCTCGCACGCCTACCCGTGTTCCACGCGCCCGACGCGACGCAACAGCGGCTTCCAGACGGTTGGGCGCGGCCGATCGCCGCTCCGGGCGGCATCGGGCGAGCGGGCCCGCCGGGGCGGGAAGCGTACGGAAGCGGTCGCGGATGCCTCTCCCCGGACAGCGGGTGTCGCGCGCCCCTGAAAGGGCGCCCGGACGCGGCCGAACCCGACGGAGACACCGGAGGGCGAACGGTACGTACTTCTGCTGCGCGCACTGCGCCGCGGATGTACGGCGTCAGCGCACTCGCCGACAGCGCCTGAGCACGCGCATACCCGCGGCGCCGTGCCGCCTGATGCGCCGGTCGACGATCCGAGGCCGCCAGCGCGGCCATCTGATCACCGTCCGTGTTCGCCCCGTCGGTGGGCGGAAGCGTTCGCGACGGCACCACCGGGCCCATGACACCTCGGCCATGGGCCCAACTGGCCAGTCAGCTAACGGAAATCACCGCGAGGGGCAGCCCTGAGGCGCCGAGAAGCGCCGTACGCATCGGAGTACCATGGAATGACGCGTTTGCGTATTTTGATCCAGATATTTTGGTACAGACATCTGACGTCTCCGATATCGGAGCGGGAGCATGGCCGCAGACGAAGAGGACAAGGCAGAGCGAGTCCGGCGACCCTCCGGCAAAAGGGTCGCCAAGCAGTCCGGCGATGCTGAGGCCGACAGCCGAGTCGGCGACGCCGGTGGGAAACGCGCGAAGGGCCGCGTGACGGCCGCGCACGCCATGCGGTACGCGGTCGAGCAGCTACAGGAGCTCTTGGGACGGGCCCCCGAAAGCGTCTCCACGGTCAAGCCGACCGGCGAGGGCTGGGAGGCGGCCGTGGAGGTCTTGGAGCTGGAGCGCGTTCCCAGCACCACGAGCGTGCTGGCGAGCTATCGAGTGACCCTGGACGAAGAAGGTGAGTTGGTGTCCTACGAGCGCGTCCGCCGCTACACCCGAGGACAAATCGACCCGCGTATGTAGGACCTGCCCTGGTCAACCCGATGGTCCGTTCACCACGTGGACGGTCCGTTCAGGACGTGGACGACACGGCCAACCAGACCGGAACGGGCCCGCTGAAGGGAGCCACCGTGACTGTCGTGCCGCAAAGCGGAGGAACCGTGGCGCGAGGAGGTGGGGCGAATTCTGGAAATCTGTACGACATCCTCGATCTGATCCTGGACCGCGGCCTGGTGATCGACGTCTTTGTGCGCGTATCGCTGGTGGGCATCGAAATCCTCAAGATCGACGCGCGCATTGTCGTATCGAGCGTGGACACCTATCTGCGCTTCGCGGAAGCGTGCAACCGCCTCGACCTGGAAGCCGGTGCCAAGAAGCCCGAGGAGCTGACGGATCTCGTCGGCGACATCACCGAGGGCGGATCGCACGGCAAGGCCAAAGGAGCCCTGAGCGGAGCCGCGGAGGCAATTTCCGGGGCCCTCAAGGAAGGGCACGAAGACAGCGAGGAGCCGGAGGAACGAGAAAAGGAACCCGCACGGAAGCAGCCCCGGCCGACGCGTCGGCCGGCACGGCACCGAGAAGGGTGAGCCATGGCCGTGTACGTCTACTCCGTTGTCGCGACCACGCACCCGCAACGCCTGGACGGCCTTCCGGGTGTGGGCGACCCACCGGCCACGCTGCGCACGGTACGCGGCGGAAAGCTGTCGGCAGTGGTCAGCGACGCCCCGGAGGATCTCCGCCCCAAACGCCGTGACCTCGCCGCGCATCAGGACGTTCAGGAGCGCCTGATGGCTGACGGCCCGGTGCTTCCCCTCCAGTTCGGCTTCACGACCACGGATGACGATGCCGTTCGTGCGGTACTGGAGGAGCGTGCCGACGCGCTTTCCGAACGGCTGCGAGCCGTGGAAGGCTGTACCGAATACCACCTCAAGGCCGCCCAGGACGAAGATTCGCTGCTGCGTCAGGTTCTTGAGGAATCCGGCGAGGCACGGGCGCTCAACGAGCAGATCAGAAGCGGCGCGAACAACCCGGAACTGCCGCTCGCCCTCGGTGAACTGGTCGCGCAGGAGGTTCAGATACGTCAGGACCGGCTCGCCGCCTCCGTTGTCGAGGCGTTGCGCCCCTTCGCCCGCGAGGAAAGCACGTCGCAGGCGGCCGGGAATGACTTTCTGAGCGTGTCCTTCCTGGTGGCCCGGGACAACGAAGAGGGATTCCGTACCTCGGTGCGGAAGCTCGCAGCGGAACTGGGCGACGACTTCGATCTACGGCTGCGCGGTCCGCTGCCCGCCTACAGTTTCGTCTAGGGAGACTCTCATGGGCCTGTTGACGCACATCGCCACCCTTCCGCTGGCGCCGGTGCGTGGCGTGGTGTGGATCATGGAACGCGCGGTCGAGGCCGCGGAGGAGCGCTACTACGACCCCGAGCCCGTCGAAAGAGAACTTGTCGCACTGGAGCGGCAGTTCTTGGCAGGGGACATCGACGAGGAGGAGTTCGACCGGCGCGAGGACGAGTTGCTGGACCAGCTCGAAGAGATCAGGGCGCATTTCCAGACCGACCCTGACCACGATGCAAGGTGATGTGGCCGTGACCGCGCCAGTCCCCAGGAGAATGAGCGAGTCGCCGTCCAGGGCCGCCCCGTACGGCCAGGGTTCGTCGGCCAATCTCGCCGACATCCTGGAACGGGTTCTGGACAAGGGCATCGTCATCGCGGGCGACATTCAGATCAATCTCCTCGACATCGAGCTGCTCACCATCAAGCTGCGTCTGCTGGTCGCCTCGGTGGACAAGGCGAAGGAGATGGGCATCGACTGGTGGGAGCACGACCCCGCGCTCTCCTCCCGGGCCAGCGACGGGTCCCGCTCGCTCGCCGACGAGAACAAGCGGCTGCGTGCCGAGGTCGAGGCGCTACGGGAAGGCACCGAGCTGCCACCGGCCGAGGATGCGGAGAGCCGCCAGGCCCGTCAACTCGACTCCGTCACGCCCCACGCGTCACGCGGCGAGTGGGCCGGGACCGGTACGCGCGGCACGAGGCGGGATGAGGCATGACCGAGGCCGTCACGTATGCGTACGCCGTCGCGCGGGACGACGACGGAACACTGGAGACGGAGCTGTCCGGGCTGCCCGGCGTGGCGGACGCGCCGGTGCGCCTGGTGCGGGCGGGGCAGGACGATGACGTAGTGGTCGCGGTGAGCCCGGTGCCCGCGCAGGACTTCCGGGAGGAGGCGCTGCGTGCCCATCTGGAGGACATGGACTGGCTGGAGACGGTCGCCCGCGCCCACCACCGTGTCATCGAGGCGCTGGCGGTCCGCGCCACGGTCCTGCCGCTCCGTCTGGCCACGGTCTACCTCGACGAGGAACGCGTGCGGCTGATGCTCAAGGACAGCAGGGAGGCGTTTTCCACCCAGCTGTCCGAGATGGCCGGGCTTGTGGAGTGGGGCGTCAAGATCTACGTCGAAGACCTCCGGGCCGCCGAAGGCCCCGCCGCGCCGTCCGCCGAAGCGGGCCTGAGCCCGGGGCGCGCCTACCTCAGCCACCGCAGCGCGCAGCGGCACGCCCGCGAGGACGCGTACCGGGAGGCCGAGCAGGTGAGCCGGGATGTGGAGGCCGCCGCCCGCCGCCATGCGGTCGCTCGGGTCCAGCACCGGCCGCAGCAGGGCGAGCTTGCCCGCGGGCCGGGAGAGAACGTCGTCAATGACGCCTACCTCGTCCCCCAGCAGGCCGCGGACGGGTTCTGCACCGATGTGCTGCGGACCGCGGACGGGGCCCCCGGCGTGCGGGTCGAGGCCACCGGGCCCTGGGCCCCGTACTCCTTCGCCACCTCCCTCGACACCGAGCCGGTGAAGAGGGCCACGCCATGAGAACGGCGAACGGGCCGCCGGCCACGGCGGCAGAGCCGTTGCCCGACCGGCAGGTCGCGCTGATCGACCTGTTGGACCGGCTGCTCAGCGGTGGCGTGGTCCTCACCGGTGACCTCGTGCTGTCGATTGCCGACATCGACCTGGTACGTGTCTCCCTGAATGCGCTGATCGTCTCCATCAGCGAGCAGAACCCCGCCCCGTGGGCCGCCGTCCCCCCAGTACGTGACGACCATGAGGGGTGAAGGCCGCGCCCCCCGCAATCGCTTCGACGATGTCGCCGACGCGGCCACTCGCGCGTTCCGTCTCCTGCCCGCAGCACCCGAGGACATCACCCCCTCCACCGGTCCGGAAGCACACAGAGCCGCACACCGGGTCACCGCCGACCCCGATACCGTCGAACGGGACCTGATCAAGCTTGTCCTCACTCTCGTCGAGCTTTTGCGGCAGCTCATGGAACGCCAAGCCCTGCAACGGGTGGAGGCCGGAGACCTCACCGAGGAACAGGAAGAGCGACTGGGTTCGACATTGATGATCCTCCACAGCCGCATGGTGGAACTGTGCGCTCAATACGATTTGTCGATGCAGGACCTCAATCTGGACCTGGGGCCTCTCGGGCCGTTGTTGCCACCACAGGAATAGACGGTGAAAGGAGGACCAAAAGAATCCAGGAAGTCGGGCCGAGGCTCAGGAGGAGGAAGTACCCCCACTCCGCCGGGGCGTCCTCGGACTGGTTCTCTCCGTCCTTGAGAGGCGCTCATGGATCACTTCACGAAAGTCTCTCTCACCGCCGCTGTTGCGGCCGGCTATGTCCTGGGCAGGACCAAGAAGGGAAAGCTGGCCATCGGCCTCGCATCCCTGGTGGCGGGCCAGCAACTGCCACTCAGTCCACGGGAAATCGTCAGTCTGGGCATTCATAAGCTGGCGCAGAACCCGCAGTTCGCGCCCCTCATCGAGCAAGCTCGGGGCGAGGTGCTGGAAGCCGGGCGCACAGCCCTGTCGGCCACCGCGAACCGCCGCCTCGAAGCCGTTGCCGACGCCCTTGAGCAGCGCACCAAAAAGGCAGCCGCGAAGAATCACCCGCACCGCAACAGCCGTAGGAGGTAGCTCCCATGGCCAAACAGGAGCGCAGCCCCACGGACAGGAATGCCTCCGGCCTGGACCAGGTCAAGGAGCAGTTTTCCGCCTATCTTGCGGCCCAGGGAAAGCGGATGATGGAGTCGGCCACCGGAAAGCTGACCGACCTCGCACAGGGCCTCGAAAACACGGCTGGAGGCGGCGGGGGTGATCTCCTCGACGTCGGGAAGCGGGTGCTCGGTGGCGAGAATCCGGTCAAGGCATTCGTGAGCGAAAAGGCCGGCACGATGAAGGACAAGGTCGTGGATTCGGTCAAGAGTGCCTTCGGGGTGGCAGCGGAAAGTCCGGAAGCGTCAAGGTGACCAATATCGTTGAGGCCGTCGACATCGGCATGCCCTTGCGTACGGTGTATGACCGGTGGACCGAGATCGAGGAGTTCAGCTCCTTCACCAAGGGTGTCACCGGCGTCTCCCGGAGAGATGACGTCGCCAGTGGCTGGAAGCTGAAAGTTGCTTTCTCCCAGCGCAGTTGGCAGGCGACCGTCCAGGAGCAGGTGCCCGATGACCGCATGGTGTGGACGTCCGAGGGCGCCAAAGGGACGACCCACGGCGCCATCAGCTTCCATGAACTCGCACCGGCCCTGACGCGCGTCATCGCCGTAGTCGAGTACACCCCCTCCGGGTTCTTCGAGAAACCGGCAACCTCTGGCGTGCGCAGGGACGCCGCCTGCGTCTGGACCTCAAGCACTTCCAGCGGTACGTCACCCTCACCGATGACGAGGAAGCCGAGGGCTGGCGCGGCGAGATCCGTGGAGGAGAGATCGTCCGCAGCCACGAAGAAGGGCTCAAGGACGACGAGGACGAAGCCGGAAGTGCCGGGGAAGACGGAGAACCGCAAGGCGCGGAGGACGACGACTACGACGCACGCGAAGCCGAGGGGGATCTTGAAGAGGACGAGGAGCCCGAGGACGAAACGGAGGAGTGAGTCTCCCGCGGGTCCTCGGCCTGTCCGGTGGCGTGGATGACGGTGCTGACAGCCGGGGACCGGGACCGCTCGGCCGGTCGTGCGGGCGTCCACGCCGGTCCCTATGGTGGAAGAGACGACGGCCGTGGCGGGACCCCGCCACGGCGGAAGGGTGAGCGACAGTGCGCAGGACGACCGTTCGACATGACCGGACCGCGCGGGTTCGCGAGGCGGCGGAGGTGTCCGAGCGGCCGCCGCTCTCCGCCGCCGTGGTGCGGGCCCTCGACCGCATGGGGCGGTTGACGGGCCTCGACCTGGTGGCCACGCCCCTCGCGCGCGTGGTGCGGGCCTTCCCCCTGGGGCGTTTCCGCGACATCGCGCACGGGCTGCCGCTCGGCCACCCGCTGCATCCGCTGCTCGTCCAACTTCCGCTCGGCACCTGGCTGTCCGCCGCGGCCCTGGACACCCTGCCCGGGGCGCGGCGCGAGGCCCGGTTCCTGGTGGGGGCCGGAGTGCTCGCCGCGGCGCCCACGGCACTGGCCGGGTGGGTGGACTGGGCGGAGCTGCACGCGGAGCAGCGGCGTACGGGCCTGGTGCACGCGGTCGCGGGCACGACGGCGACCGGGCTGTACGCGGCCTCCTGGGTGCAGCGCGGCCGCGGCCACCTGGTGCGGGGCAAAGCGCTCGGCTTCCTCGGGCTGGCAGCGGCCGGGGCGGGCGGCATGCTGGGCGGGCACCTGGCCTACCGGCAGGGCGCGGGCACCAACAAGGCCGCGCCGGTGCCCCATCTGGTGGCGGACCGCTGGTACCCCGTCGGGCGGCTGGAGGACTTCCCACCGGGGCAGGCGGTACGCCGCATGGTGGGCGAGGTGGCCGTCCTCGTCGTCCGGGAGAAGGACGGCCAGATCCTGGCCCTGGCCGACCAGTGCAGTCACCTCGCCGGGCCGCTGTCGGGCGGGCGGCTCTTCGACGGATGTGTGGAGTGCCCCTGGCACGCCAGCGTGTTCCGGCTGACGGACGGCGCCGTCGTACGCGGACCGGCGACCGCCCCGCAGCCGTCCTTCCGGGTCACGGTCCGCCCGGGCGGTGAGGTGTGTGTGGCCCCGTCCGACGCCATGTGACACGCGGGCCGCGCCCCTTCACCGTCCTGTGGGACGGTGAAGGGGCCCGGCTCGTCGGGCGGCGTTCCGCGATGTCCCGGTGGACGGCCGCCAACGCGGTGACGTCGGAGTGGAGGTGGCGCAGGAGGGCGTGCGCGCAGGCTGTGCGCGGCTCCGTCAGGGACGGTACGTGAGGGGTCGGCGGCACGCTGTCCGGCGACCGGGCGGCGGGTCCCGTGGGCGGCCGCCTCGGCCGACGCGGCAGGCGGAGTCGCCGCGCCGCGGTTCCCCCCACCGACACCGGCCCCCGTCGCGCCCGCCCGTCGTATGCCGCACAGTGGGAGAGGGGCCCGTACCCGCACGGGAGACACGGGCGGAGACCGAGAGCCGCACGGCCGGTGCTCCGCCACCGGGCCCGGCCCCTGATACTCCACGCACACCGGACGCCGTCCGGCGCCTGCCACCGCCCCGAGGGACAGGAAGACGCATGCGCTTCGGCTCGCCCGGTCCGACCGCGCGAGGCGTCGGGCCGAAACCGCCCTCCCGGCCCGCGCCCCCGCGCGAGCCGCCGTTCCCGCCGGACCCCGAGGCACCACGGCCACCGCCTCCGGGCGTGCCCCCGCCGTCCCGGCGCCCGCTGTTCCCACCCGACCCGGAGGCACCACGGCGTCCGGAACCCGCACCCGACCGGGACGACGACGCGCCGCCGGGCTCGGCCGCGTCACGCGGGCGGCACCGCGCACGCCACCGCCGCGTACGGCCGCCCCGGGCAAGGCGCCCGGCTGGAGGAGGAAACCCCATGGCCGATGTCGCCCGCGCCCTGGCGAATCCGCAGGTCGGCGACCTGCTCACCGCCCTGTCCACCGACTGAGCCGCCACCGCGCGCACCGGCGCACCCCACGATCGAGGAGGAGCCATGCCCGCAGGTTCCAGCAGGAAGCGCGAGCGGCAGTACGAACACATCGAGGAGCAGGCCGAGGAGCGCGGCACCTCGACCCGCCGCGCCAAGGAGATCGCCGCCCGCACCGTCAACAAGGAACGCGCCCGCTCCGGCGAGGCCAAGTCCGCGAGCAAGGTCTCCACCCAGGACCCGAAGTCCGCACCCCAACGCGGCGGCGAACGCTCACACAAAGGCCCGCAAGGACCCACCCGCGACCAGCTCTACGAAGAAGCGAAACGTAAGAACATCGAAGGCCGCTCGCAGATGAACAAGGACGAACTGCGCAAGGCCGTCGGCAGGTAGACCGCGCCCGAGATGCGCGGTCCCACGGCATCGCGGCAGGTCACCGCCCACGGCGAAAAGTTCGTCCGCGGCGATCCGGCCGTCCTCGTCGCCGGCGCGCAGAAGTACCTCGCGCAGGTCGTCATCCGGATCGTTACGGCGCCGTGCGACCACTTCGGAACGGCCCCGGTGGCGCTCCCGCTGCGGGGCGCCACCGGGTCACGCCGCTGCCGACGCGGGCAAGGTCGGCCGGAGGGGCTTCAGCCCTTGCGGGTCTTGACCTCTTCGGTCAGGGCCGGGACGACGTGGAAGAGGTCGCCGACGACGCCGTAGTCGACCAGCTCGAAGATCGGGGCCTCGGCGTCCTTGTTGATGGCGACGATCGTCTTGGAGGTCTGCATACCGGCGCGGTGCTGGATCGCACCGGAGATACCGGCGGCGATGTACAGCTGCGGCGAGACCGACTTACCGGTCTGGCCGACCTGGTGGGTGTGCGGGTACCAACCGGCGTCCACCGCGGCACGCGAGGCACCGACGGCGGCACCGAGCGAGTCGGCCAGCGCCTCGATGACCGGGAAGTTCTCGGCGCCGTTGACGCCGCGGCCACCGGAGACCACGATCGCGGCCTCGGTCAGCTCCGGGCGGCCGGTCGACTCCCGCGGGGTGCGGGACACACCTTGGTACCGGTGGCCTGATCGGAGAACGACACCGTCAGCGCCTCGACCGCACCGGCGGCCGGTGCGGGCTCGACCGGCGCCGCGTTCGGCTTCACCGTGATCACCGGAGTGCCCCTGGAGACGCGGGACCTGGTGGTGTACGAGGCCGCGAAGACGGACTGCGTGGCGACCGGGCCCTCGTCACCGGCCTCCAGGTCAACGGCGTCGGTGATGATGCCGGAGCCGATACGCACCGCGAGACGCGCACCGATCTCCTTGCCCTCGGCGGAGGACGGCAGCAGCACGGCGACCGGGGACACCGCCTCGTAGGCGGCCTGGAGCGCATCCACCTTCGGAGCCACCGGATAGTCGCCGAACTCCGGGGCGTCCGTGGTCAGGACGCGGGTCGCGCCGTGCTCACCGAGCGTGGCCGCCGTGGCATCGGCACCCGCGCCGAGCGCGACCGCGACCGGCTCGCCGATGCGGCGGGCCAGGGTGAGCAGTTCGAGGGTGGGCTTGCGGACGGCACCGTCCACGTGGTCGACGTGGACAAGAACTTCAGCCATGGGAAAGGAACTCCTACCGATCAGATGAACTTCTGAGCCGCGAGGAAGTCGGCGAGCTGCTCGGCGCCTTCCCCCTCGTCCGTGACGATCGTGCCCGCGGTACGGGCCGGGCGTTCCGCCGCGTCCTCGACCAGCGAATACGCGCCCTCCAGGCCGACCTCGTCGGCGTCGATGTCCAGCTCCGCCAGGTCCCACTCCTCGACCGGCTTCTTCTTGGCGGCCACGATGCCCTTGAAGGACGGGTACCGGGCCTCGCCGAACTGGTCGGTCACCGCCACCACCGCCGGGAGCGACGCCTCCAGCTGCTCGCCGGCGGTGTCACTGTCCCGGCGGCCGGTCACCTTGCCGCCGTCCACCGCGACCTCGGAGAGCTGCGTCATCTGCGGCACCCGCAACCGCTCGGCCAGCATCGCGGGCAGCACCCCCATCGCACCGTCGGTGGAGGCCATCCCGCACAGCACGAGGTCGTAGCCGGTCTTCTCGACGGCCTTCGCCAGCACGAGGGAGGTGCCCAGCGCATCGGTGCCGTGCAGGTCCTCGTCCTCGACGTGGATGCCCTTGTCCGCGCCCATCGACAGCGCCTTCCGAAGGGCGTCAACCGCATCCTCCGGGCCGACGGTGAGGACGGTCACCTCGGCGTCGTCGGCCGCCTCCTTGACCCGCAGGGCCTGCTCGACGGCGTACTCGTCCAGCTCCGAGAGCAGACCGTCCGCCTCGTCGCGGTCGACGGTCAGGTCCTCGGCGAAGTGCCGGTCGCCGGTGGCGTCGGGCACGTACTTCACACAGACAACAATCCTCAAGGTCATGCGGCGTCCTTCCGGAACGATGGGTGGCTTCGGGGCGTCGGGCCCTGGCGTGCCGGGGCCGGTGGGGAAGCGGCGCCCGGTCGATGTGCCGGCCCGCTCACCGTGTCTGCAGCAGTTTCCGGGCCATCACGATCCGCTGGATCTGGTTGGTGCCCTCATAGATCTGGGTGATCTTCGCGTCGCGCATCATGCGCTCGGCGGGGAAGTCCTGGGTGTAGCCGTACCCGCCGAGCAGTTGCACCGCGTCGGTCGTCACCGCCATGGCGACGTCGGACGCCAGGCATTTGGCGGCCGCGCCGAAGTACGTCAGGTCGGGGGCGGCCACACAGCTGCGGGCCGCGGCGGCGTAGACCATCTGCCGGGCCGACTCCACCTTCATCGCCATGTCGGCGAGCATGAACTGGACGCCCTGGAAGTCGGCGATGGCCTTGCCGAACTGTTGGCGTTCCTGCACATAGCCGACCGTGGTGTCGAGGGCTCCCTGCGCGATGCCCAGGGCCTGGGCGCCGACCGAGACGCGGGTGTGGTCGAGGGTCCCCAGCGCCACCCGCAGTCCCCTCCCCCGCTCGCCGAGGAGGCGGTCGCCGGGGATCCGGCAGCCGTCGAAGTACACCTCGCGGGTGACCGAGCCCTTCAGGCCCATCTTCCGCTCGGGCTCGCCGTAGCCGATGCCGGGGTCATCCGCGTGCACGACGAACGCCGAGATGCCGCGGGAGCCGGCGTCGGGGTCGGTGACCGCGAAGACGATGAGGTACGTGGCAACCCCGGCCGAGGTGATCCAGGTCTTGACGCCGTCCAACACCCAGTCGTCGCCGTCGGCGGCCGCCCGGCAGCGCATCGCGGCGACATCGCTGCCCGCCTCGCGCTCGCTGATCGCGTACGCCATCAGCGCCTCGCCCGCGGCGACTTCGGGGAGGTACCGGCGTCGCTGTTCCTCCTTGCGACGCCCGGTCACTCCTCGGGCGGCGCGCCCGCGGGGTCGGCGTCCAGCGCGGTCAGGGCGAGCCACAGCTCCATGCGGTCGGCGAGGCGGCCGAGGTCGCGGCCGGTGAGCTGTTCGAGCAGTCGCAGCCGGTAGCGCAGGCTGTTGCGGTGCAGCGTCAGCTCGCGGGCGGTCGCGGCGGGCGAGCAGTCGTGGGAGAGGTACGACCGCAGGGTGGTGACGAGTTCGGCCCGGTGTGCCTCGTCATGGTGCAGCAGCGGCGCGAGCACGGCGTGCCCCAGCTCCCGCAGCGGCAGGTCCAGATTGCCCATCAGCAGCCCGGCGATGCTCAGCGGCGCCGCCCGGTGCACACCGGGTCCGGACCGAGCGGCCTGGCGGGCCTCGAAGTAGCCGAGCCGCAGCCCGCTCACCCCGCGCCGCGGCTCCCCCACGCCGACGCGGACCCGCGGGTCCAGCATGCTCAGGTGGTCCGCGACCGTACCGGCGGCGGCCCCGGCGTCGGCGGTGTCCGGCACGACGACCATCACGCTGTCGTCGACCAGGGCGGTGGGCAGCCGGTCCCGCGCCCGCTCCAGGAGCGGGCCCAGGGTCCACGGCAGGCTGCGCAGCCGCGCGGGGTCGCCGCCGACCCGGGCGACGACGACCGTATGGGGGCCGTCCACGGCGAGTCCGTACGAAGCCAGCCGACGACGGGCGTCACCGTCGGAGACCGTGCGGTGCAGGACGTCCTCAAGAACCTGGCCGAGCAGTTCCCGTCGGCCGGTGAGCACGGCCTGGTGACGGGCCACTTCAAGGCCGAGGATGCTCGTGGCGAACGACAGGATGTCCTGCCGCGGTGTGGGGCGCCGGGTCCGCAACTCCGCGACCGGTACGCCGTCCACCATGACCGGCACGGACGTTCCCTCCGGGGCCCGCCCGTCCGCTCCGGAGCGGGCGGACTCCGGCCAGTGGGACGAGGCGGGGTGGCGTGCCAGGACGCGACCGCCCTGCTCGACCACGGCCACCGGCCCCGCTCCCAGCTCCCGGTGCAGCCGCCGGAGCAGCCCACGCAGCCCGTGACCGGACAGCAGTTCCCGGACCAGCTGGTCCTGGAGGGTGACGGCCGACCGCACCGCGTCGTACCGTTCCGCGAAGATCCGATCGGCCACCCACCGGCTGATCTGGACGAACGGCACCTCGACCGGCGAGCCGACGAGGGCCAGCCCCGTTCTCTCGGCGGTCTCGACGACGGCGGGCGGCACCTCCTGGTGCACCAGCCCGGTGCCGAAACACAGCGCGGTCACCGGCAGCTCCGCCAGCCGTTCGACCAGCCGGGTCCATCCGGCGTCGTCCCGCTCCAGCATGCCCGTCGTCATCACCAGCTCGTCACCGCGCAGGAACGGCAACGGATCCGGCAACTCCGTCGTGGACACCCACCCGATCCGCCGGTCCGCATCGTGGCAGTGGCTGCTCAGCGCCCGAAGCCGCAGGGAGGGTTCGGCGAGCAGATCGGCAACGGAGACAGGCACGCGGTGATTGTGCAACAGGGCGGGGTGGCGGCGGAACGGGGGCTCCCTCCGGCGGTCGGCGCCTCGATCCCCGCGGGGCGGGTCCGCCGACGGAGTTCCGGCCGGGACGGCCCCGCACCCGGACCGCTCAGCCCGGTACGTCCAGCCGTTGGGTGCCGATGACCGACAGCAGTCGCAGGGACTCCTGCGACGGTGAGCCGGGGGCGGCGGTGTAGAGCAGGACCCGCTGGTCGCGGTCGGCGATGTCCAGGATGTCGCAGGTGACGTCGACGGGTCCGACCAGGGGATGCGCGAAGGTGGAGCAGGTGGCGGGCCGGGCGGCGACGTCGTGTGCCGCCCAGATCCGGGCGAACTCCTCGCTGCCGTGGAGGAGTTCGCGGACCAGGCCGGTCAC
This sequence comes from Streptomyces sp. NBC_01525, assembly GCF_045040405.1. Lineage (NCBI taxonomy): Bacteria > Bacillati > Actinomycetota > Actinomycetes > Kitasatosporales > Streptomycetaceae > Streptomyces > Streptomyces sp. NBC_01525. The sequence goes on along the minus strand of NZ_CP109397.1, from coordinate 6,648,645 downwards.
CTCCGGGGCGTCGGGGTAGCGCGCCGCGGCCGTCCGCAGGTGCTGGGCCGCGGTCCGGGCGAACGTATCGGTGTCCCCGAGGCCGTACAACCGTCGGCCGTGGGGGTGCGGGCCGAGGAAGGCGCGCCGGAGGAGGTTGCGGTCGCGGCGCGGCAGGGCGGAGAAGTCCTCCGTCAAGGCGGCGGCCAGGCCGTTCCAGGCGAGGACCTCGTAGGTCGCCGAGAGGACGAGCGCCGCGGTCTCCGGCAGCCGGGCGAGCAGGTCGACGAGGCTCTGCCGCACCTCCCGCGAGGGCCCGGGCGGCGGTCCGGGCGGGGCGCCGGCGAGGTGGTGGAGGTGGTCGCGTTCGGCGTCCGACAGGCGCAGCGCGCGGGCGAGCTGGGCCAGCACCTCGCGGGACGGCGAGGGGGCGCGGGCCTGTTCCAGCCGCGTGTAGTACTCGGTCGAGATGAACGCGAGCTGCGCCACCTCCTCGCGGCGCAGCCCCGGGGTGCGGCGGCGCGGTCCGGTGGGCAGGCCCACGGTGGCGGGGCGGAGGCGCTCGCGCCGACTACGCAGGAAGCCTGCCATTTCTTTTCGGTCCACCCTCCCAGTGTGCGCGGGCGGCGGACCGCCCAGCCAGGTACTGCCGGTGCCTGGATGGGCCCGGCCGCCGGGCCCAGGCTCGTCGGCATGAACCACACATCGCTCACGTCCACCACAGTTCCCGGTCTGCTCGCCGGCAAGGTCGCGTTCGTCACGGGCGCCGGCCGCGGCATCGGCGCGGCGGCGGCCCGGCTCTTCGCCCGGGAAGGCGCCCGGGTCCTCCTCGCGGCCCGCAGCGCCGATCAGCTCGCGGCGGTCGCCGAGGAGATCCGCGGGGAGGGTGGCACCGCGGACCACGTCCGGTGCGATCTGGCCGACCCGGCGAGCGTCCGCGCCGCCGTCGGCCGGGCCGTGGAGCTGTACGGGCGGCTCGACGTGGCCTTCAACAACGGCGCGGCGGGCCAGCCGCCCGGTCCGATGGACCAGTTGCCGGAGGAGGAGTTCGACCACGTCTGCACCGTCACCTTCAAGGGCGTGTGGGTGGCCATGGCCGCGGAGATCGCCGCCATCCGCGCCACCGCCGGGCGCGGCGCCGTCGTCAACACCTCCAGCGTCGGCAGCCTGATGGCCAACCCGGAGCTGCCCGTGTACGGCGCGGCGAAGGCGGCGGTCAACAGCCTCACCGCGTCGGCGGCCGCCACGTACGGTCCGGAGGGCATCCGCGTCAACGCCATCGCACCGGGCACCACGCTGACCGAGATGCTGCGGGAGTGGGACGCGAGGTCCCCGGGCACCATCGCCCGGCTCAACGCCCTGACCCCGCTGGGCCGGGCCGCCGACCCGGACGAGGTCGCCCAGGCCGCGGCCTGGCTGCTGAGCGACCGCGCCTCGTACGTCACGGGCACGGTGCTCCGGATCGACGGGGGGATGCGGGCCTGAGGCCGATGCTTGAGGGATTGCCCTCCAAGGCCCAGGGCTCATGGACCGCACCGCACGGCACGGGTGAGCGCGGACCTTCGGCGGGCGGGCTCGGCTCCGTACCGTACGGAGCCGAGCCACGGCACGGCCGCCGGGCGTGGAGCGCAGCGAGCCCCGTGCCCGCCCCGCGTCAGGCCCCCGGCTTCCCGGGAGAGTGCGGCCCTGCCGTCAGCAACTCCGTGATCTCCTCCGCGAGCTGCGGGCCGAGTTCGCCCCAGCCGTCCTTGTAGCCGTAGACACCGGCCAGGGTGCGGGCGTCGTAGTCGCCGTTCAGGATCTCGATGTCGGTGGCGGTGATGAGTGCCGGGTGGGCGACGCCGACGGCGGCCGAGACCTTCAGCAGTTCCTTGCGCAGGGTGCGCAGGTAGACGGCGGCGCGGGTGGCCTTCGAGGTCGGGTCGAGGCCGCGGACCAGCCACGGGTCCTGGGTGGCGATGCCGGTGGGGCACTTGTCGGTGTGGCACTTCTGCGCCTGGATGCAGCCGATGGACAGCATCGCCTCACGGGCGACGTTGATCATGTCGACGCCCAGGGCGAAGGCGACCGCGGCGTTCTCGGGCAGGCCGAGTTTGCCGGAGCCGATGAAGGTGAGGTCGTCGGTCAGCCCCTGCTCGGCGAAGGTGCCGTAGACGCGGGAGAAGCCCATCCGGAACGGCAGCGACACCGAGTCGGAGAAGATCAGGGGCGCCGCGCCGGTGCCGCCCTCGCCGCCGTCGATGGTCACGAAGTCGACCCCGCGGTCACCGCGCGCCATCAGCGTGGCCAGCTCCTGCCAGAACTCCATCTCCCCCACGGCGCTCTTGATCCCGACGGGCAGGCCGGTCTCGGTGGCGAGCAGTTCGACGAAGTCGAGCATCGAGTCGACGTCGTGGAACGCGGTGTGCCGCGACGGGGAGGCGCAGTCCTCACCCACCGGGATGCCGCGGATCCCGGCGATCTCCGGGGTCACCTTCGCGCCCGGCAGCATCCCGCCGAGACCGGGCTTGGCGCCCTGGGAGAGCTTGATCTCCAGCGCCTTGACCGGGGCACCGGCGACGACCTCCTTCAGCTTGTCGAGGCTGAAGGTGCCGTCCTCGTTGCGGCAGCCGAAGTACGACGTGCCGATCTGGAGGATGAGGTCACCGCCGTTGCGGTGGTACGGCGAGAGGCCGCCCTCGCCGGTGTTCTGCATCGTGCCGGCCAGCGCCGCGCCTTCGTTGAGCGCCGTGATCGCCGCGCCGGAGAGCGAACCGAAGCTCATCGCCGAGATGTTCACCACGCTCGCCGGACGGAACGCCTTGGCGCGCCCGCGCGGCCCGCCCAGCACCTTGGCCGAGGGCAGCGGGGCCTGCGGATCGTGCACATCGGGCAGCGCACCCGCGAACGTGCGCTGCTTCACGTAGGCGTGCCCCTGCATGTGCTCGACGTCGTTGTCGGTTCCGAAGCCGAAGTAGTTGTTCTCCCCCTTCGCCGACGCATAGATCCAGGTGCGCTGGTCGCGGCTGAACGGGCGCTCCTCGTCGTTGGAGGTCACTATGTACTGCCGCAGCTCCGGCCCGACCGTCTCCAGCAGGTACCGGGCGTGCCCGATCACCGGGAAGTTCCTGAGCAGTGCGTGCTTCTTCTGGATGAGGTCGCGGGCGGCCACCACAGCCAATGCTGTGGCGGCGGCCGCCCCGATGCTCCGGGCGCGCATGATCGTTCCTCTCCTCGGTGCTCGACTCCCTCGCCATGCGGTGGGCGTCGTCATGTCGTGTCGGGCGTTGGGCGGCGGGCACGGCCAAGCGGGCGTCAGCGCCCGCCGGAGAACGCGAAGTGATACTAGAGGCCCGCGCGGAGAGGCATGGGGTCAGGGTCGTCGGGGGGCGGCCCTCCGCACCGGTCTGCACTCTTCCGCCCGGTGTCGGTCACGCCGCCTTCACGCCTCCGCTCGCACGCCCTTCACTTCGGTACGCGTTCTTGCCGGATCCGCCGAAGTGCTGCGGAAGCGTCGTCGCCCACGAAGCGGGGCGGTGGGGCGAAGGTGTGCATGTCCGTACCCCCCGGATCGGCTCGGTGCGCCCCAGCTCCCGGTCACGGCCCCAGGACCGCGTCGCGGCAGCCCGCAGACCCGCCCCGTACACCCACAGGCGTCGCGCGGAGGGCATCCCACCAGTCGGCGAGCCACTCCCCGTACGCTGCTTCCGCCCTCTGTTCATCCCCTCATCGCAGCATCACGGCGGATGCTCGGAAAAGGGAAAGAGCGCATACCGGCGTTCTGCGACACCAGCGGCTATGAGTGCTCGGCCCACGTCGTCGGGACCGCGGTGGGCCGAGTCCGTTCATGCGAGGCCGTCGGCATGTCCCCTTATGACCGCAACGTCTCCGAGGGCGATTCCCCGAACTGCCGGCGGTACGCGACGGAGAAGCGGCCCGGGTGCAGGAAGCCCCAGCGGGAGGCGATGGCGGTGACGGTCGTGGCGCCCGGGTCGGCGGCCAGGAGTTCCGTGCGGATACGGTCCAGGCGGACCTCGCGCAGGTAGGCGAGGGGTGTCGTGTCGAGGTGGCGGCGGAAGCCGTCCTGGAGGGCCCGTACACCGACGCCGACGCATTCCGCGATCTCCGCGACGGTGAGCGGTTCGGCGGCGTGCCCCTCGATGACCTCCATGGCGCGGCGGACCGCGAGCGGGGCGACGCGTGGCTGCTCGCCGAGGAGCGCCGGGGTGTAGGTGTGGGGCTGGGCCATCAACAGCTGGGTCATGAGGAGCGATTCGAGCTGTGTGGTGACGAGGGGCCGGCTGGTCATGCCGCCGGGGCCCTCCGCTTCCCGGCGCATCAGCTCGACGATGTTCAGCCAGGAGCGGGAGCCCGGCGTGGTGAGGTTCATACCGAGCGAGAAGCGGATCGGGCGGCGCACGGTGCGGCCGAGCAGGCTGCCCAGGTGCGCTTCGAGGGACGAGCGGTCGAACCACACGATCAGCTGCGGATTGCCGCCGCCCCAGCGCATGTCCAGCTTTCCGGTCGGCGAGGGGACGGAGGCGAGTTCGGGGGAGGAAATGATCTCCTCGCGGCCGCAGGTGATTTCGGCGTATCCGGCGAGCGGTATCTGGACCAGGAAAAAGCTCTCCAGGTCGCCCGGCGTGATCCGGACTTCCGTTCCGTAATCGAGGTAATACAGACCTGTCCGGTCGAAGGGTGTGCCGTGCAGCCGGGCGTCGAGCGTCGCCGAGCGCTGCGTGATGCGCAGGTCGTGGGGGCAGAAGGCCCGGCCGACCTCGGCCCGCGCCTCCCAAATGTCCGCTGTATGGAACAGCTGGTGATTTGCGAGCAGGGGCTCTTCAGCGGACATAGGAACCTCCCCCGCCGAGTTGCGCGATCGGGACAGCGACCCGCGTGATCCGGATAGCGCAGATGATCTTGCCATACCAAGGTTGATCCCCGACCGCCGCGGACCCGAGAAAGAAACCAGGGAATTCAACGATGCAGGGAGTGCCGGGCCGGACCGCGTTCGCCAAGGGCGGCGTCCCGCCCAGCGGACAGTCCGTCGTCCGCTCGCCGCGCGCGACCGGCGCGGCGAGAGCCGCCGAGGCCGCAGCCCCGCACGTCGCGGCGCCCTTGCCGCTGCTGCCCCGGTTCGCCGGGTCGGCCGGACCCCGGTAGCCCGCCGGGTGACCCGGGACCCCTCCTCTGGCCCCCGGGTGAACCGGCTTCCCTCGGCTGCCCGCCGGACTCCCCCCGCCGGCGGGCAGCCACCTTCCGCACCACCGCACGCCCATCCATTGACGCCGCCGCGTCGCCGAAAAAAGCTGTAACGGCGCACGGCACCGCTCCTTCCCGCACCACCCGCACCCCGGAGGCCCCTTCTTCATGCGCAAGATCACCATCGTCGGAGCCGGTCAGGCCGGTCTCCAGCTCGGTATCGGCCTGATCGACCACGGTTACGACGTCACCCTCGTCTCCAACCGCACCGGAGACCAGATCCGCGAGGGCCGGGTCATGTCCAGCCAGGCCATGTTCGGCACCGCACTGGCCCACGAGCGCAACCTCGGCCTCGACTTCTGGGGCGACGCCTGCCCCGCGATCGCCGGACTCGGTGTGAACATCGCCGACGGCCAGGGCGGCCGCGCGATCTCCTTCGACGCCCGCCTGGAGGCCACCGCCCGCTCCATCGACCAGCGCGTCAAGATGCCGCTCTGGATGGGTGAGTTCGCGCGCCGCGGCGGCCGCCTCGACTTCCGCGAGGCCGGGATCGGGGACCTGGAGCGCTACGCCGCCGAGTCCGACCTGGTGATCGTCGCGGCCGGAAAGGGCCAGATCGCCGGGTTGTTCGAGCGGGACGCGCAGCGTTCCCCGTACAACGCCCCGCAGCGCGCGCTGGCCCTGGCGTACGTCACCGGCATGGAGCCGCTGCCGCACCGCACCGGTGTCAGCTTCAACGTCATCCCCGGTGCGGGCGAGTACTTCACCATGCCCAGCCTCACCACCAGCGGCCCCTGCGACATCATGTTCTTCGAGGGCGTCCCGGGCGGTCCGCTCGACTGCTTCGACGGGCTCGCCCCCGACCAGCAGCTGGCGACGTTCCTGGAGCTGCTGCGGACGTACGTCCCGTGGGAGGCCGAGCGCTGCACCGATGTGGCGCTCACCGACTGGAACGGCACCCTCGCGGGCCGCTTCGCGCCGACCGTCCGCAAGCCCGTCGCCACGCTGCCCTCCGGCGCGCAGGTCCTCGGCCTCGCCGACGTCGTCGTCCTCAACGACCCGGTCACCGGCCAGGGGTCCAACAACGCCTCGAAGTGCGCGGCCTCCTACCTCGCCGCCATCCTGGACCACGGCGACCGCCCGTACGACGCGGCGTTCATGGAGCTGGCCTTCGGCCGCTTCTGGGACACCGCGCAGTCCGCCACCACCTGGACCAACGCGATGCTCGGCGCCCCGCCGCAGCACGTCCTGGAGCTGTTCGGCGCGGCGACCGTCAACCCCCGTGTCGCCGCGCGCTTCGTCAACGGCTTCGACGACCCGCGCGACTTCTTCCACTGGTTCATGGACCCGGCCGCCGCGCAGAACTACCTGGCCGAGGTCAGCGCCTGAGCGCACGTCGGTACATCTGACGGCACCTCAGCGATACACACGTCACGAGAGCAGGACAGCAGGACATGAGAAGGATCGCGGTGATCGGCGCCGGTCAGGCGGGCGCCCAACTCGCCCTGGGGCTTCAGGCGCACGGCTACGACGTCACCCTGGTCACCGACCGCAGCCCCGACGAGATACGCCGCGGTCCGGTCATGTCCAGCCAGTGCATGTTCGACACCGCGCTGCACAACGAGCGCGAACTCGGCCTGCACCACTGGGAGGAGCAGGCCCCGGACATCTCCGGTATCGCCTTCTCCCTCATCGGTCCGCACGGCACTCCGGACATCTCCTGGCGCGCGCCGCTGGAGGGCCCCGCGCACTCCGTCGACCAGCGGGTCAAGTGCGCGGCCTGGATAGAGCAGTTCGCGGACGGCCACGGCGAGATCGTGCTGCACGAGGCGGGGGTCAACGACCTCGAGTGGTACGCCCGTACGCACGATCTCGTCGTGGTCTCCACGGGCAAGGGCGAGCTGAGCCGGCTCTTCCCGCGGAACTCCGAACTCTCCCCGTACGACCTCCCGCGCCGTGCGCTGGCGCTGACGTACGTCGCGGGCGCGGCGCCACGGGAGGGGGAGGCCGCCGTCCACTACCGGCTGGTCCCCGGCGTCGGCGAGTACTTCTCCCTCCCCGCCCTCACCACGACGGGACCCTGCGAGATCATGGTCTTCGAGGGCGTCCCCGGCGGCCCGATGGACTGCTGGGACGACGTCCACACACCCGAAGGCCACCTCACCCGCTCGCTGGAAATCCTCCACCGGTTCTTCCCCGACGAGTTCGAGCGCCACCGGCACTCCCACCTCACCGACAGCGGCGGCGTGTTGCGCGGCAGGGTCACCCCGACCGTCCGGCATCCCGTCGCCCGCCTGGCCTCCGGCCGCCACGTCCTCGGCATGGCCGACGCCGTCGTCCTCAACGACCCGATCACCGGCCAGGGGTCGAACAACGCGGCGCAGGCCGCGACCCACTACCTCGACAGCATCCTCCGTCACGGCACCGCGGAGTTCACCGCGCAGTGGATGCAGCGCACCTTCGACAACTTCTGGCGCGGCTGGGCCCAATGGGCCGTCGGCTGGACCAATTCCCTGCTGACCGACCTGGGTCCCCATCACCGCGAGATCCTGACGACGGCGGCCGAGATCCCTTCGGTCGCGGGCGCTCTCGCCGCCGGATTCGACGATCCGCGCACCCTCTACCGCTGGTGGTTCGAGGAAGCCGAGGCCCACCGTTTCCTCACCGAGAAGCGCGCCCAGCACGCCGCCCGCTTCGACGGCCGCGAACTGCGCCGTGCGCTGGGCCAGTACGCCACCGGCGTGACCGTGGTGACGGCCCGCGCCCCCGACGGCCGCAATGTCGGCATGACGGCGAACTCCTTCACCTCCGTCTCCCTGGACCCGCCCCTCGTCCTGTGGTGCCCCGGCAAGAACAGCCCGAGCCTGCCGGACTTCACCGACGCCTCACACTTCGCCGTCCACGTACTCGCCGCCGACCAGCACCATCTCTCCCGCCAGTTCGCCACCCCGTCCGACGACAAGTTCCGCGGTACGCCGACCACCCCCGGTATCGCCGGAACTCCCCTCCTGGACGGCGCGGTCGCCCGTTTCCAGTGCCGGACCGTCCAGCGCCTCGACGCCGGTGACCACATCATCTTCCTCGGCGAGGTCGAACAGTACGAGTCCGACGGCGGCACCCCGCTGGTGTTCCACTCGGGGTATTACCACGTGGCGACGAAGCATCCGGATCTGTGAAACCGGCCGCCGGGCGCGGCTCCTCTCACACGAAGGCGCACACCCGGAGTGCCGACGCCCCCCCCGCGACGTCGGCAAGCGGCACCATGTCGCCGAGTGACGCACACCAAGTGGCGACGTGCCGGCCCGCGACCGGGACCCGAGAGCGACAGGGACCGCTCGGCCGACGCGACGAACTCACCTCGAATGACGAGAAGTTGCCCCTACCGGACGGCCGGATGGAGACGACCGATCCCAGGGCGTATCCATCACGCCGGCGAGTCGTTGGTGGGGTCGTGGCGGCGTTGCCATGAGGTGGCTGACCAGGCACGGATGAGGGCCGAGCGGCTACCGGTCCCGCCACGAAGGGGCCGGTAAGGCCTCCGCCGCCGGGCGCGCCGGAGCGGGCGCCCCGGAGTCCCGCGCCGTTCCGGTTCGCGCTCTTGCACCTCCGTCATTTAGCGACATAGCGTCGCTTGAGGACAAGGGAAGAGACGTGTCCGTCCGCGGTGGCGGATCGGCGGCGTGGGCGCCGTCCGACCGTGCCGGGACCCGTCGACCGCCGAGGCTCATCGACCATCGAGGTACGCATCGTGAACTCGCCGACACCGCAGGCACAGACACTGCTCTTCTCGCTGTTCACACCGGAAGGGCGGGAGAACCCGCACCCTGCGCTGGAAGCTCTGCGGCGGACCGCGCCCGTGTACCACGACCCGGATCTGGACACGTTTTTCCTGACCACTTTCGCGGACTGTCAGACCGTCCTCACCGACGCCGCCCACCGCGCCCCCGACCTGGCCTGGTGCGAGGAGAATCTGCCGGACTGGCGGGAGCACCCGGCGGCCGACTTCTTCTACTCCTCGATGCTGCGGGCCGGTGGCGCCGACCACACCCGCCTGCGCCGACTCGCCGGAAAGGGCTTCACGCCACGCCGGGTGGCCGCGCTGCAGGCGGCCATCGAGAAGATCACCGATGGTCTGCTCGACGACCTCGCCGACGCCACCTCGGACGGCGGCACGGCCAATTTCCAGGACCTCGTCGGCTACCCGCTCCCCGTGGCCGTGGTCGGTGAGCTGATCGGTGTGCCGGAGGCCGACCGGGTCCGGTTCCGGTCGCTCGGCGGCGATGCCAGTCGGCTGCTGGAGCCGGTACGTACCCCGGAGGACTGGGAGCGGGCGGATGGTGCGGTGGAACAACTACGCGAGTATTTCGGGGAGTTAGCCGATCGGCGCCGACGTGAGCCCGCGGATGATCTCGCCACCACGTTGGCCCGGGAGAGCGAGGGGACGCTGACGGAGCACGAACTCGTCGACACGCTGCTGCTGGTGTTCGTCGCGGGGTTCGAGACCACCACCGGGCTGCTGGGAACGGCCGTGCACACCCTGCTGAACCACCCCGGCCAGCTGGCCCTGGTCTCGGCCGACCCCCGCCTGGTGCCGCAGGCCGTCGAGGAGTCGCTGCGCTGGGACACGCCCGTCCAGATGACCGAGCGCATCGCCGGTCGGGCCGGGGTCATCGGTGGGGTGCCGGTCCCGGAGGGCGCCAACGTCACCACCGTGCTGACCGCCGCCAACCGCGACCCCGCACAGCACCCGGACCCGCACCGCTTCGATGTGACCCGCACCGGCACCAGGGTGCTCAGCTTCAGCGGCGGGCCGCACTACTGCCTGGGCGCCGCCCTGGCCCGTATGGAGGGCGCGGTCGCCCTGCGCCGCTTGTTCGCCCGCTTCCCCCGGCTGGCGCCCGCCGGGGACCCGGTGCGGCGGGAGTCCTTCAGCCTGCGCGTCTTCGAGGATCTGCCCGTCCGCCACGGCCCCGCCGCCGTACCGACCGTCACGAACTCCGGAAAGGCCGCCGCATGAGTTTTCTGGACACCGAGCGCGAGGTGCTCGAACGACTGCTGCCCGGCCTCGACGCCGCGCTCGCCGGGCACCCGCTGGCCACGCTGGAGCGGCCCGGCAGCCCCGGCGTCGCGGCGTTCCGGGACGCCGGGGGAACCGCCCTGCTGGTGCCCGGGGAGAGCAGCGGCATCGGCACGAGCCCGCTGGAGGCCGTCCGGCTCCAGCGGGCCGTGGGCGCCCGCTGCCCTTCGCTGGCCGTCGCCTCCACCATGCACCACTTCTCGGTGGCCGGCCTGGTGGAGGCCACCCGGCACGGGGGCGGTTTCGCGTGGATGCTGCTGGAGGCCGTCGTCAACGACCGGCTGCTGCTGGCGTCCGGCTTCGCCGAGGGCCGCACCGGCCAGTCCGTCCTGCGCCCGGCCATCACCGCCGAGCGGCGCGGCGACCACATCGTGCTCAACGGCAGCAAGAAACCGTGCAGCCTCGCCCGCTCCATGGACGTCCTCACCGCCTCCGTGACGATGACCGACGAGGACGGCACCGAGCGCCTGGCGGTGGCCATCGTTCCCGCGACGGCCGACGGCGTGTCCGTACGGCCCTTCTGGGGCAACTCCGTGCTGGCCGGTGCCGAGAGCGAGGAAGTGGTCCTCACCGACGTCGCGTTGGACCCGCAGATGGTCGTCACCACCGACGTCACCGCCGGATCGGCGCTGGACGCGCTGCACATCGCGGGCTTCCTCTGGTTCGAGCTGCTGATGACGGCCGGGTACCTGGGCACGGCCAGCGCCCTGGCGGAGCGGGTGCTGCGACGCGGCGGGGGCTCCGCCGCCGACCGGGCCACGCTCGTCACCGAACTCGACGCCGCCATGCTGGCGGTGGAGGCCGTGGCCCGGGAGATGGGCGAGGCCACCGGGTGGGGCGAGGCGCTGCTGGTCAGGGCGTTGACCGCGCGCTACGCCGCGCAGGACGCCATCGCCCGCGCCACGCCGGTCGCGCTGGCCGCGCTCGGCGGGATGTCCTTCATCGGCTCCGACGAGGGCACCTACCTCGCCTCGGCCGCGACCGGCCTCGCCTTCCACCCGCCGTCCCGGGGCCGGACGGCCGAGGCGCTGTGCGCGGCCGTGGACGGCCAGGCGCTGCGGGTCGGGTGACGGGATGACCGCAGCGACAGGTCCCACCGTCGAGATCCTGCCCGGCGTCGACGCCATCCCCGCCGGGACATGGGACGAGCTTGCCCCGCCGCACGACCCCATGTGGGGGCGGGAGGTGTTCGCGGCGATGGAACGCGGTGCCATCGGCCCGGACGGCTACGCCTACGCGGTGGTCCGTGAGGCGGGCCGCACGGTCGCGGTCCTGCCGCTGGCCGCCGTCCGCGGGCTGCGCCTGGACCAGGTCGTCGGGGAGCGGGAGCGTCAGCTGCTCGCTCCCGTACGGCGGCTGTGCCCTGGCCTGCTGCGCGTGCCGATGCTGTTCTGCGGCAACTTCCTGGGCCAGGGGCACGTCCTGAGCCGGGAACCGCTGCCGGGCCCGGTCGCCGCGCTGTTGGTACGTACGGTGCTCGACCATGCGCGGCGCCACCGGCTCGGCACCGTCGTCCTCAAGGACTTCGCCCCCGGCGAGCTGGCGACCCTGCGACCGGCACTGGAGGCGGCGGGCTTCTTCCAGGTGCCGAGCATGCCGGACACCGAACTGGCCCTGGGGTACGACTCGTTCGACGAGTACGTCGCCGCACTGCCCGCCAAGGCGCGCCGCAATGTCCGCAGCAAGCTGCGCAAGTTCCACGCCCGGGGCGACCTGCGGATCGAGGTGCTTTCCGACTTCGCCGATCTGGTCCCCGCCATGCTGGGGCTGTACCGGCAGGTGATGGACCGGGCCGACCAGACGCTCGACGTCCTCGACGCGTCGTTCCTCCGGGCGCTCCACCGGCCCGGCGGCCCGGACCAGCGGCTGGTGGCCTGCTTCGAGGGGGACCGTCTCGTCGCGTATCTGCACTGTCTCTTCCGCGGCGAGGGCGCGATCGGGGCACGTATCGGGCTCGACTACCGGCTGGCCCACGAGGCGCACCTCTACCACCACGTCCACTACGCGGCCATCGAGCTGGCGATCGGCCGCGGGTGCCGCCACATCCGGTTCGCGCAGACCGCCTACGAGCCCAAACGGGAGCTGGGCTGCACGCTGGTCGAGCAGCGCTACGCCCTCACCCATGTACGCCCGCTGCCCCGCGCGGTACTGCGCCGGCTGCTTCCGCGCGCGCTCGAAACGGCGCTCGCCCGGACGCTCGCGCCCCGGTCATGAGCACGCCGCCGCATCCGCAATTCCCTCTCACGGAAAGGCCCTCATGCCCCGCGTCGAAGTAGAGCTTCATATCGCCGCCCCGCCGGACCGGAGCTGGGCCACCGTCGTCGACGTCGAGAGCTACCCCGCCTGCATGGAGAACGTCCGGTCCCTCACGGTCGTCGAACAGAACGGCCCGCGGGAGCGGACCACCGCCTGGTCCGTCCATCTCAAGGGGTCGGTCCTCGAATGGACCGAGGCGGAGCGGATCGACGAGGAGGCCCGCCGCTTCGACTTCCACCAGGTCAGCGGCGACCTCGCACACTTCGTCGGCCACTGGGCCATCCACCCGGCCGACGACGGCGGCAGCCTGGTGTCCCTGCATGTCGAGTTCGACATCGGTATCCCGCTGCTCTCCGAAATGCTGAACCCCGTCGCCGCCACCGCGCTGCGCGAGAACGCCGAGCAGATGCTCACCGCGCTGGAGCGCCGCCTGACCGGCTCCGTCTGACCGGCACCGCCCCTCGCCCATCCCTGTCCAGGAGGCCGCACATGACCGACCCGTCCCAGGCCGCCGCGGTGTTCGAGCGGTTGCGCCGCCACCAGTCGCCCAAGCTCGCCCTGACCGGCAAGTTCGCCGGACGGGGCGCCGTGGAGTCCGCCGCGTCGGGCTCGCGGGTCACCCTCTCCGACGGCCGTTCGGCCCTGGACTTCGGCTCGTACGCGGTCACCCTGCTCGGCCACCGCCACCCCGGCGTCGCCGCCGCCGTGCAGCGGCAGCTGGAGGTGATGCCGACCTCCACCCGGAGCCTGGCCAACCCCGTCAGCGCCGAGGCGGCCGCCGTCCTCGCCGACTATCTGGGCGGCACCCTGCCCAAGGTCCACCTCGGGCTCAACGGGTCCGACGCCGTGGAGATCGCGGTCAAGCTCGCCCGCCTCGCCTCCGGCCGGGACCGGGTACTGGCGGTGCGCGGCGGCTTCCACGGCAAGACGATCGGCGCGCTGGCGCTCACCCACAGCCCCCTGTTCCGTAAGGGACTGCGCGGCTGCACCACGGACGTCGTCCACCTCGACCCCGACGACGCCGACGCGGTCCGCAGGGAATGTGCCCGGGGCCCGGTCGCCGCACTGGTCTTCGAGCCCGTCCAGGGGGAGAACGGCGCCGTACCGCTCTCCCCCGAGGTGCTGCGGCGGTGGGCGCGGGACGCGCACGCGCAGGGTTCCTTCGTGATCGCCGACGAGATCCAGTGCGGCCTGCGGCGCTGCGGTGAACGTTCGGTCGCCCTCGCCGAAGGGCTGCCCGTCGACGCGGTGCTCGTCGGCAAGCCGCTCGGCGGCGGCATCGTGCCGCTGTCCGCGATGGTGTGCTCGGAGGAGCTGTACGCGCCCCTGGCGGCCGACCCGTTCCTGCATTCGGCGACCTTCGGCGGGCACCCGCTCAGTTGCGCCGCCCTGCCCGCCGCGCTGACGGCCGTGGAGGAGCTGACCGACCACGGCCGTCAGCTGACCGACCGGCTGACCGCCGGTCTGCGCGCCCTCCACGCGCGCCACGGGCAGGTCATGAGCGGTTTCCACGGCCGGGGCCTGCTGTGGGGCATCGACTTCACCGCGCCGGGGGCCGCCGGGGAGGTCGTCGTCGGCCTGGCCGACGCCGGGCTGCTCGTCTCGCCCTGTCTGAGCCGCCCCACGACCGTACGGCTGCTGCCCCCACTGACCACCACGGCCGCCGAGCTGGACGAGGCCCTGGACATCCTCGACGCCGCCCTCGACGGCGCGGGCCGCGCCCTCACCGCCGACTGACCCCGACCCAGGAGAACGACGTGACCGACCCCGCAGCCCCCCAGGCCCCCGCCACCGGACCGGCGCTGGCCGACATCGTCCGCGCGACCATCGCCGACGTTCTGGGCACCACGCCCGACGACATCTCCGACAGCACCGACCTGGAAGCCGACCACGGCGTCGACAGCCTGGAGCTGATGGCCATCGGCGCCCAGCTCGAACGCGCCCTCGGGGTGCAGATCTCGCCCGAGGACCTGATGCGCGCCGAGAACGTCGGCCACGCCATCGCCCTCCTGACCGAGCGGAAGGCCACCCGGTGACGTCTCCCCCGCCCGCAGCGGACCGCCCCCGCGTCGTCGTGACCGGCATCGGTGTCAAGACTCCGGCCGGGAACACCCTCGACGAGGTGGTCGCCGCCGTCATGTCGGCCGAGTCCACCGCCGCCGCCCTCGTCGACGAACTGGTCGACCGGCAGGCGCCGGTGCGCTTCGCCTGCCGAGTGCCGAACTTCGACCTGGAGCCCTACCTCACCCGCCGCGAACTCCGGCAGATCGACCGGCCCACCGCACTGGCCCTGTGCGCCGCCGTCGACGCCGTACGCGACGCGGGACTGCCGCCGATACCCCCGGACCGCGTCGGCGTCCACCTCGGCACCGGCATCGGCGGGCTGCCGTCCATGGAGGCCACCGCCCTCGACCACGGCGCCGATCCCATGGGCATGCCCGTGCACACCGTTCCCCGGACCATGGCCAACTCGGCGGCCGCCCGCATCGCGATGCGCCACGGCTTCCTGGGCTCGTGCCTCACCCACACCACGGCGTGCGCCAGCGGCACCAACGCCATCGGGGAGGCGCTGCGCAGGATCCAGCACGGTGAGCTGGACGCGGCGGTGACCGGCGGCTTCGACGCGGCGATCACCACCATCATGCTCAGCGGCTTCGCCCGGATGCGGGCCCTGTCCCTCCGCAACGACGACCCCGGCCGGGCCAGCCGCCCCTTCGATGCGGACCGCGACGGCTTCGTCATGGGCGAGGGCGCCGCCCTCCTCGTCCTGGAGCGGCGCGACGCCGCACTCGCCCGCGGCGCACGGATCCACGGGGAGGTGGCCGGGTACGCGACCAACTCCGACGCGTTCCACATAGCCGCGCCCCATCCGGAGGGCGCCGCTGCCGCCGCCTGTATGGCCCGCGCGATCGCCGATGCCGGGCTGCGTCCCGCCGCCATCGGGCAGGTCAACGCGCACGGCACCGCCACCCGGCTCAACGACCGTGCGGAAGCCACCGCCCTTCACCGCTGCTTCGCCGGTCAGGCACCGCCGGTGACCTCGATCAAGGGCGTCACCGGCCATCTCATCGGCGGTTCCGGGGCGTTGGAGGCCGCGGTCGCCCTGGTCTGCGCCGGGCGCCGCACCGTGCCGCCCGTCGCCAACCTCACCACCTGCGCCGAGGCCGACCGCATCGATGTGGTCGCCGGTGCGCCGCGGCAGGTGGCCCTCGCCCCCGTGTTGTCCAACTCCTTCGGCTTCGGCGGGCAGAACGCCTGCCTCGTGCTGACCCCCGGGAACTGACCCACCCGCCTCCTCGCCAAGGAGATCTGTCATGCGCATCCTGCTCACCGGGGCGACCGGCATCGTCGGCACCGAAGTCACCGCCCGCCTGCGCACCATCGCGCCCCGCGGCACCGACCTCGTCCGGGTCGCACGTCGCCACGCCCCGAACCCCCTGGTCCGCTGGGACATCGGCGCCGCACCGGTGCCGACGGAGCTTTCCGGCCCCTGGGACGTCATCGTGCACACCGCCGCCTCGACGCGCTGGACCCTGTCCCGTGCCGAGGCCGCCGACGCCAACATCCGCCCCCTGCGCGCCGTCCTGAGCCTGGCCGGGCCCGACACCCATGTCGTCCATGTCTCCACCGCCTACGTCGGGGGCATACGCACCCCCGAGGATCTGCGCGGCCCGGAGTTCGAGGGCTACCGCAACGGCTACGAGTGGTCCAAGGCCGTCTGCGAGGAGATCGTCACCACCGAGCATCCCGGGCCCGTCACCGTGATCCGCCCGCCGCTGATCATGGGCAGCCGGGCCGACGGCCGGATCTCCCGCTTCTCCGGGCCCTACACCCTCTTCCCGGCCCTGGTCTCCGGCCTCGCCGCCGTCGTCGTCGGCGACCCGGACGGCTACGCCGAGATCAGCCCGCTCGACGAGGTCGCCGACGCGATCGTGGCGGCGGCCCTGGGCCCCGTACCGGCCGCCCCGCACACCGAAACCCTCGCCGCCGGTGCGGCCAGCCTGCGCCTGAGCGCCCTCGTCCGGATCAGCTGCGACACCCTCAACGCCTTCCGGGCCGCCCACGGCGCCGGTCCCATCGCCGTCCCCCCGACGGTCTCCACCGACAGCTGGAACCGCTTCTTCCTGCCACTGGCGCGGCAATGGCTCTCGCCGGTGCAGCAGCAGGCCGTCAACCTGCTCGCCATGTTCCAGAGCTACACCAGCATGGCCGAGCCCTTCGCGCCCACCCGGCCCGTGCGCGACCCGGGCGAGGTGATGGCCTCGTCCGTACACCACTGGGCCCGCAGCAGGCCCCGGCAGGCGCTGGCCGACCCCCGCCCGTGGACGCTCGTCGGGGCGTAAGGCCGGGCGTGGCCCGGGCGCTCTGTGGCCGGTTCCCCCCTTTTGCCGCTCGGGTGGTCCGCTCGCAGTATGGCGGGAGGGAGGGTGTGCCCTCCCGTGCCGGGGGCGAGCCGCGGCGGTGGCCGTCGCTCGTCCGGCCCGTCCACCCGAAGGGACATACCATGCCTGCCTGCACGACGCGCGACGGTGTCGACATCTTCTACAAGGACTGGGGGCAGGGCCGCCCGGTTGTCTTCCTCCACGGCTGGCCGCTCAACGGCGACGCCTGGCAGGACCAGCTCAAGGCGGTGGCCGACGCCGGTTTCCGGGGCATCGCCCACGACCGGCGGGGCCACGGACGCTCCGCCCCGGTGTGGGACGGCTACGACTTCGACACCTTCGCCGATGACCTCAACGACCTGATCACCGGGCTCGACCTGCGCGATGTCACGCTGGTCGGGCATTCGATGGGCGGCGGCGAACTCGCCCGCTACATCGGCCGTCACGGCACCGGCCGGATCCGGTCCGCGGTGCTGCTGTCGGCGATCCCGCCACTGATGCTCCAGGGGCCCGCGAACCCCGAGGGCGTCCCGCAGAGCGTGTTCGACGGCATCAAGGACGGCATCCTCCACGAGCGCTCGCAGTTCTGGCAGTCCACCGCCGTCGGCTTCTTCTCCGCGAACCGCCAGGGCACCCAGGTCACCAAGGGCAACCTGGACGCGTTCTGGTACATGGCGATGCAGGCGACCATCGAGGGCGGTGTGGCCTGCGTGGACGCCTTCGCGGCCACCGACTTCCACGAGGACCTCAAGAAGTTCGACGTCCCCACGCTCGTGGTGCACGGCGACGACGACCAGGTGGTGCCCCTCGACGCGACCGGCCGCAAGACGGCCCAGCTCGTCCCGGGCGCCACGCTCAAGGTCTACGAGGGCGGCTCCCACGGCATCGCGCTCGTGCCCGGGGACAAGGAGAAGTTCACCGGGGATCTGCTGGACTTCCTGGCCGGGTGAACGGTCCCGGGCGTGCGCCCTCGCGCGACCTCTCCGGGTTCCGGTGCCCGAGCCGCCGCCGGAGCCGGACGAGGAGCCGAACTGCCAGACCTACGCCGAGGACCAGCCCTGGCACCACCACGACAGCGGCTCCCTGAGCACCATCGGCCGGTGCCTGGACATCGAGGGCAACGGCACGGCCGACGGCACCCCGGTCCAGCTGTGGGAGTGCAACGGCGTCGGCGGGCAGGTCTGGCGGCAGCACGCCGACGGTGCGCTGGTCAACCCGCGCTCCGGCCGCTGCCTGGAGGCCCCCGGCGGCGCCACGGCCAACGGCACCCGCCTGCGGATCGCGGACTGCGACGGCTCCACGGCGCAGAAGTTCAGGCTGAACCTGCCGAAGTCCGGCTGACGGAGGGTTTCGCCGCCTCCCGTTCGGGCGACGCGCGACCCACACAGGAATTTGCCCCTGCACCAACCTCCACAAGTACAGCCAGCCGACCCATTCGCCAAGAAATCAGCTTTCGCAACTTTCCCAACATTGAGGACAGTTACGGCAATAACACCCCGGCCACCCTGTGCCTTCGGTCGATGCACAGAAAGTGATACGGTCCTTCGACGGCGGCCAACTCGCTTCTCGTTGGCATGCGTTCAAGGGACAGTGATTAAGCGTGACTATCAACGGCGACGGCTTCAGCGCCGAACCGGAAGAGCTCAGGGGCGGCGCTTCGGACATCCTGAAATGCCTGAAGCCGGCAGAAGATGTCGACTTCGAGGCGATGTTCAAGGGTTTTGACGGTTCCGAGCAGAGCGACGTGGTCCTCTCCGGGAAGTTCCAAAAATTCTGCAGCACATGGACCGCGGCCTACCTGAGCCTCGGCGACCGTTCGGTCGACGCTGCGGGACATCTCAAGACCACGGCCCGCAACTACGAGCAGGCCGATGCCTATGCGAACGGGCGCCTGCACACGTAGGACACGGCACAAAAGGACAAGAACAATGGGCGGGAAACGGGGATAGGCGTGGCGGCGGAACTGGGGGAAACCAAGGACCCCAAGGAACTCATTCCTGGCAACACAGGGGACCTGGAAAGCGTCGCAGACTCACTGAGAAAAGCGTCGGGGAAATTCGAGGACACCGGCACCCGGCTGGGCGGTGTACGCATTTCTGGCTGGTCCGGCAAGGCCAGCGATCAGTTCTGGGAGAAATTCTCGGGCGAGAAGAAGAACTGGCTCTACGCCGCCGATGCCATGTCCGATGCGGCCTCGGCGGTGAGCAAGTACGCCGCAGCGCTCAGGGGAGCGCAGCAGCAGGCGGCGGAAGCAATCGATCTCTGGGAGAGCGGCGACGAAACCCAGGCCCGAACCGTCCTGAACGCCGCTCGGCAATCCCTCAAGGAAGAGGCCGGTACGGCAGGGAAGAAGCTGGCCGATCTGGCCGGCGGTGCCTCCAACGCGCCGGACTGGCTGACCAAGGCCGGGGAAGTCGCCGAGCAGCAAAAGGAATCGGGAAAAGGCAGCCAGACCTTCTGGGAGAAGGAAGGCAAGTCGCCGACCGATCCCAGCAGAAGGTGGAGCAGGAACAGGCCCTTCGGCACCACAAGCCCTGAGGAACCCGGCGGCAAGAAGCCCGGTCCGGAGGTCAAGCTGTGGGAGCGGAAGGGCGAAGCGAGTGTCTGGGGCGCCGAGGCCGAGGGTGAGAAGCAGGTCGGGGACGGAAAGCTCAGCGGAAAAGCCGGACTCAAGCTCCTCGGGGCCGAGGGAACCGTAGGGGCGTCCTACAAGGACGGCAATCTCGAAGCGAAAGTCGGTGGGACCGCCTACCTCGCCAAAGCATCCGCCGAAGGCGGCTACGAGAACGGCGCCTTCGAGGCCAAGGGAGATGCCTCGGCTTTCGCCGGACTGGACGCATCGGCGACGGCGGCCGTGGGCAAGGAGGGCGCACACCTGGGCGCCGAGGCTTTCGCGGGCGCCAAAGCGACAGCGAGCGGGCATGCGGACGTCGGCGGTATCGGGGCGGGTGCCACCGCCGAAGGATGGGCCGGGGCCGGCGCCGAGGCCCACGTCGATGCCGGGATGAAGGACGGCAAGTTCGTCATCGGCGGCTCGGTGGGCGTCGGACTCGGACTCGGCGGCAAGGTCGGCGCGCAGATCGAGATCGACCCGCACAAGGTCGTTGACACGGTCAGCGATGCCGCGGACGCGATCGGCGACGGCCTCGACGCGGTGGGCGACGGTCTGAAATCGCTCAATCCCTTCGGCTGACAGTAGCCTCGGTTCCATACATCAGGGAGTTGATTTCACCATGGCGACCACGCTGCCGGTAAAGATCGAATTTTCGCTGCCGGAAGGCTGGCAACCGGCGCCCCCCGATGAGGTGGGCGCCCCCGGAGTCGCGTTCATCGCACTCCATCCGGCATCGCGCGAAGGATTCACCGCGAACATCACCATCGCCGGGAAAATGCGGGACACCATCGACCTGGTGGCGATCGGCGACGAGTCGGTTCAACGGCTGCGCGAGGCAGCGACGGTGAGTGTCGCCCATCGCACCGAGGTGGGCACCCCCGAGGCCCCTGCGCTCACCCAGACGCTGCGTATCTCCACCTCGCTGCACGGACGGCTTCTGGACCTGGTCCAGAGCCAGGTTTATCTGGTGATGCAGGATGTTCACAACCTGGCCGAACACGCGGTGATCGAATTGGTGTTGACGGCCAAGTCGACGCAGATCGCTCAGGTCGAGGAAGATTTCAAGGACTTCGTCCGGTCACTTCGCCCGGCGGATTCCTCCGCCGAATGATTGCCGTGCGCGGCGGCGCTCATGGGTGAGCTCCACACCGATCGATTTCGGTGTGGAGCTCACTCATGAGTACGCCGGTCGGCGCGCGCTCACGCCATTGCGCCTTGGCGGTCCAACACGTCGCACAGGTAATCCAGTTTCGCCTCGACATGCTCCGGGCGCAACCGCCCCTGGTACGAGGTGACCGCGGCGTTCCGCTGGAAGCGGAGCGGCTCCGCCTTGGCCCGGGGGTCGGAGGTGAGGAACCTCACCAGGCCGTCGGTCAGCATGTGCCGCGCAACGGTCTCGTCAGTGCTGATGACGCGAAACGCCTCGTCAAAGGAGGGAATGCCCAGCTCGACGACTTTGCCATGGCGGAACAGACGGGCCTCCACCGTGTCCAGGGGGCGACGCCGCTTGACGGTCGTATAGGGCACGGAGTTCGGTATGTTCACCGCGAACAGGACGGCGTACTGCGTCCTTTCGGACTGACTGGTACCACGGTGGCGGTACTCGAAGCAGCAGAAGGAACGCCCGCGGAACTCACCGGCCACGTAGTCGTAGACAGGCTCGTTGACGGTCTTGCCGGCGAAATACGCATCCCCGTCTCCCTGCGTGAATGGGGTGTAGCTCCACCCGCGCTGTTCCGCGAGCTGAACGAGTTCCTCCCGCTGCTGTCCGCTTCGCTCGAATTTCCTCTTCCCCCACCACCACATATAACCGGCAATGCCGAAGATTCCGGCCCCGAACAGGTACGCGCCAGCAGTGACAAGCACTTCCCACACCTTCATGCGCCCGAGTATGGCGGACTCCGGACCGTAAAGCACATCCCCGGACCAAACCCGGTCAAGCCGCGCGCATTTCACCCGGTGCGCGGTGAACCGTAACGTTGCCCGGTAATGCTTCGCGAACGACCGCCACGCATTACCGGGAGGTCATCGCGGCCCCCTGCTCACCCTCGTCCCCCGCAGAGGCGGCCTTCCGGAGGGCCCGCCACGCCTCGTGAACATGGCGGTCCTCCGTGAAGGTGCCGCCGGTGGCGAAGCGGAGGAAGTAGGTGCCGTTCTTCTCGGAGTGGGTGAGGAAGGTGGTGCCCTCGGTGTTGACGGTGTCCAGCAGGCCGCGGTTGGCGGCGTCGGAGGCGTTCAGACGGAACGTCACCAGGCCCAGGACGGGCGGGGCGAGCAGCGTGAAGCGGGGGTCGGTGCGGAGCAGGCCGGCGAAGAGCCGGGCGTGACGGACGCCGGTACGGATGTGGGCGCGGAGCCCTTCGGCGCCGTACCAGCGGACCACCGACCAGAGTTTCAGGGCGCGGAAGCGGCGCCCCAGGGGGACCTGCCAGTGCCGGTAGTCGGTGACCCGGCCCGAGGCGGAGGCCGGGTTGCGCAGGTACTCGGGGAGCACGCTCAGGGCACCGACGAGGGCTTCGGGGGCGGTCACCCACAGCAGGTCGCAGTCGAAGTTGGTGAGCAGCCACTTGTGCGGGTTGGTGCAGTAGGAGTCCGCGTGGTGCACGCCGTCGCCGACCCAGCGCAGTTCGTCGCAGATCGCGGCCACCCCGGCGTAGGCGGCGTCGACGTGCAGCCACACCCCGTGCCGACGGCATACGGGCCCGATGGCGTCCAGGGCGTCGAAGGAGAGGCGGGAGGTGGTGCCGCGGGTGGCGACCACCATCAGCGGGGTCGCACCGGCGGCCCGGTCGGCGCGGATGCGGGTCTCCAGGTCGGCGGCGTCCATGGCGCCGTCGGCGTCGGTGGCCACTTCGTGGAGGGCGCGCAGGCCGAGTCCGGTGATGACGGCTGCCTTGGCGGCGGCGGAGTGCGTCTCGCGGGTGAGGTAGACGCGGTAGCGGTGCCCGTCCGTGCCGTGGTCGCGGGTGCGGCCGCCGCTGGCGCGGTGCAGGGCGGTGAGCAGCGCGACCAGGAGGGCGCTGGAGGCGGTGTCCTGGATGACGCCCGTGCCGCGGAAGTGGGCGGGCAGGCCGAGCAGTTGGACGAACCAGTCGAGCATCTGCTGTTCGACCTCGGTGCAGGCGGGGCTGGTGCTCCAGTTCATGCCCTGGACGCCGAGGCCCGCGGAGAGGAGTTCGGCGAGGACGGCGGGGCCGGAGGCGTTCGCGGGGAAGTAGCCGAAGAAGCGGGGGTGTTGCCAGTGCAGCAGGCCCGGCAGCACGATCCGTTCGAGGTCGGCGAGGAGCGCCGGGAAGTCCTCGCCGTGTTCGGGCGGGGCCGACGGGAGCTGGGCGCGGATGCTGCCGGGTTCGACGGGCGGCGCGACGGGGTGGTCGGCCAGGTGTTGCCAGTAGTCGGCGATCCAGTCGACCGCCTGGTGCCCCAGGGTGCGGAAGGTGTCGGGGTCCATGTGCGGGGAGGGCGCGTCGGCGGGGTTCACAGCAGCGGCTCCTTCAGGTGACGGGCGAGGTAGCGCACACCGTCGGTCCCGCCGGTGCCCGGCACATCGCCGATGACCTTCTTCGCCACGCCGAGATGGGTGCGTTTCCACCGCCGCCACTGTTCGTTGACCGCGTCGGTCGCCAGGCGGAGGCGGGCGGCCGCGGCCCGGTCGTGGGTCTCCAGGCGGGCGGTGACGCGGGCGAGCGCGGCGCAGAGCGGCGGGGCGAGGGTCGGCGCCGCGTCCAGTCCGATCGCGGCCAGCGGTTCCGGGCGCAGGGCAGCCGTGCCACGGCAGCGGCGCTCCAGGCGGGCGAAGCCGGCGGACTGCAGGGCGCCGGTGCCGACGGTGGCCGCGCGGATCGCCGCGAACTGTGCGGGGTCGATGGTGGTGACCAGGTGGAAGACGTGGTGGGCGTGGGCGATCCCGGCGGCGGTGGCCCGCAGCTGCGCGGCGAGCGCGGCGGGCTCCGGGGTGGCGGCCAGGGCCTGCCGGTGGGCCTCGCCGATGTGGCAGGCGGCCTGTTCGGCGAGGAGTTCCATGATCTGCACGGTGCGGAGGAACAGCGGCTCGTCCGGCTCCGCCGTGGCCACCGGGAGCGACGACTCCACCAGCAGCGCCGGCGGGACGGGCAGGCCCCGGCCGCCCGCGGACAGCAGGGTGCCGCAGCGCCGCAGGGCCTGCGCGGTCTCCAGGTGCGGGGGTGTCGCGCCGGGGTCGGTCCACCCGTCGTGCGCGTCGAGTTGGCGGGCGAGGCGGGCGGCCGCCGCCGTACGGAAGCGGCGTTCGGCGGGGCGTTCCTCGCGGGCGGCGCGCCGTAGTTCGTGCCGGACGAGGTCCGCGGCGAGGAGCGCGGAGAGCCGTGCCGTGCGCCGGGGGGCGTCGCCCAGGCGGCACCACTGTCCGAACAGTGCGGTCATCGTGTACGCGTCGTAGGAGGGCGCGTCGCGCAGGGAGCTGGTCAGGCACTCCAGCCAGAGCGCGGTGGCCCATTCCGGGCCACCGGGTTCGCGGGGGCTCTCGCGCGTGCGGTCCCAGGCGTCGAGGAGCCGGTGTTCCAGGCCGCCGGGGAGGGCGGTGATGCCGTGGGCGGCGACGGCGCGGGTGACCGGCCGGTGCGGGAACGGGCCGGGCGGGCCTTCGCGGCTGCGCCGGAGCCAGCTGGCGACCGCGCGTTCAGCGAGGCGGGCCGAGGTCGTCATGGGGGGTCTCTCCAGACGGGGATCAGGGGCGTTCCGTCGGGGAGCCGCAGCGTCCCCGTCGGGCGGAAGCCGTGGCGCAGCATCAGCCGGGCGCCGCGCCAGGTGCTGGCCTCGGCGTAGGTGCCCGTGCGGTCGCGGTCGGCGCGGGCGGTGAGGCGGGCGAGCATCCGGCCGCCCAGGCCCCGGCCCCGGTGGGCGTCGCGGACGCCGTAGAACAGCAGGTAGTGGTGCGGGGCGTGGGGGTGGCAGGCGTCCAGCGTGCGGCGCATCGCGGCCTCCCGCCCGTCGGCCGGGTCGTCGGGCGGTTGGACGCCCGGGGGCAGGGCGAGCAGCGCGGCGGCGCCGGGCACCAGCTCGACGGTGCCGCCGACGGTATGGACGTGGTCCGCGACGTCCGAGAAGAAGCGGGCGCGGGCCGCCGCCCCGCCGGGGAACACCCACCGGCTCGGCGGGTCGTCGGCGAACGCCTCGGTGAGGGTGGCGGCGACGTCGGGGAGGTCGCGGGCCGTCGCGGCGCGGAAGGCGGTCATGTGCGGCGGTAGAGGCGGCCTTCGGACCAGATCGCCGGGACGCGCCCCCAGGCGGCGGCCGAGGCGACGTCCGGGAAGAAGCCGCGGCCCTTGTGGTTGGCGCTGGTGTTGCAGAGCAGCGGGAGGCCGGAGAGTTTTTCGTAGGCGGTCAGCAGGGCGTGGAGGAAGGGGGATTCGCGGTCGCTGACGGTCTGGAGGCGGGCGGTGCCGTCGAGGTGGACGACGGCGGGGACCTTGGACTCCCAGCCGGCCCGGGTGTCGTGGTCGAAGAGCATGTGCGGGTCGGGGGTGCCCGGGGAGAACAGTTCGGGGGCCCGGTGTTCCAGGCAGACCGGAGCGACGGGCCGGTAGTCCTCGCGGTCCTTGAGGCGGTTGAGGCGCTGCTTCATGCCGGGGTCGGTGGCGGGCGCGAGGATGCTGCGGTGCCCGAGGGCGCGTGGTCCCAGCTCCGCGCGGCCGGTGAGGACGACGACGGGGGCGCCGGTGTCGTGCAGGACGTGGGCCAGCGCGTCGATGTCGCAGGGCGCGGAGGTCCACCCCGCGGGGTCGCCCTCGGCGGGCCGCAGCCGGGGGCCGCGGTGGACGGACCAGTCGAGGACGGGCCGTCCGCCGGTCCGCACCCACTCGACGGTGGCGGCGCCGAGGGCGGCCCCGGAGTCGTTGGGGAACGGCGGGACCCACACCGCGTCGAACAGGCCGCAGGAGCGCAGCAGGCTGTTCCATTTGATGTTCAGCGCGCAGCCACCGGACAGGCAGAGGCGGGGCGGCAGGTCGCCGTCGCGGACGGCGGCGGCGAGGGCGGTGCGCAGGCGGCGGCCCAAATAGCCCTGGAAGGTGGCGATGAGGTCGGCGCCCGTGGCGTCGGGCCAGGGGCTCGGGCCGTCGTCCGTGAGGGCGTGGGCGAGTTCGTCGCCCATCGTGTACGACAGCTCCCGCGCGTCGAGGTCCGCGGAGAGGAGGGAGTCGAAGCCCGGATCGTCCGTGCCGAGCGCGGCGTACGCCATGGCCTTGCCCGCCACGTCGAGGTTGCGGGGCATGAGGTGCGGGTCGGTGGTGGCGGGCTGCGCGCCGCGGAACGGCGGGAGGGCGGCGCAGAAGTCCGCGAAGACGCTGCCGTACAGGGGGAACAGCTCGCCCAGACGCGTCACGCGCAGGGGTTCGGGGTCCACCCGGTAGAGGACGGGCGGCATGCCGCCGTCCCACACCAGCACCAGCGCGTCCTGTCCGCGCCGGGCGAAGGGGCTGGTGGCGTAGGCGCCGATCAGATGCTGGGTGCTGTGGTGGTAGCTGCTGTAGGGATGGGTCGTGGTGCCGAGCGGCAGGCCGGCGAAGGGGTGTGGGGCAAGCACATCGGCGCCGGGCACGTCCTGGTACGGGGCCACCGGGAGGCGGGCGGGGCGCCCGTGGTGGGTGACGTGCAGCACCGGGTGGCGCTGGTCCTCGCCGAGGGGGGCGAACCAGCCGTCCACCACGAACCGGTCGATGTCGCCGGGGGCGATGCCTTCCCCGGCGAGGAGGTCCTCCACCTGCTCCAGGCGGTCCAGGGGCTGGAATCTCCGGCCGTTGCCGACCTTCTCGCGTTCCACGGAGAGCAGCAGCCTGCCGTCCTCGACGAGGGCGAGTCCCCCGTCGTGGCTGAGTTTCAGTCCGCAGATCAGCATGGCCCTACCCTTCGCCCCGGGTCAGGACCCAGGTCTCGTAGCGGGTGGTGTCGGTGGCGGGGCGTGCGGTGTAGTTCTCGAAGACCTCCGCCCGGGCGAAGCCCGCGGCATGCGCGCGGTCGCGGACCGTGGCGTGGTCGAAGGCGTACAGCCGGTGCACCTCGCGGGCGGCGGTGTAGGTGCCGGCCGGGGCGTCGTCGCGGGTGAACTGGGTGTAGTGCAGATCGCAGTAGGCGGTGTCCGGCTCGCTGGTGAAGTTCCAGAGGAACGTCACATCGCCCTGGTCGGCGGCCCAGATACGGTTGCCCCAGTGGCCCTTGAGGAGTGCGGCGGTCTCCAGGTCGAAGACGAACGTCGCGCCGGTCGGCAGCGCCTCGGCCACGGCCCGCAGCGTATCGCCCAACGGCTCCGCGCCCGGCTGGTAGTTGAGGGCGGCGGCGGTGCACACCACGGCGTCCGCGCCGGTGGGCAGCGGTGCGGGCAGTTCGATCCGGTGGAGGGCGGCCGACCCGCCGACCCGCTTCTTCGCCAGGGCCAGCATGGTCTCGGAGCGGTCGAGGGCGGTGACCTGGTAGCCGCGGCGGACCAGTTGTTCGGTCATCAGGCCGGTGCCGCAGCACAGTTCCAGCACCCGGCGGACCCGCTGTCCGCGCGTCGCCCACGTCTCCTCGATGAAGTCCGCCATCCGGGCCCGTGGCGACTCCCCCCACTGGTCGGTGGCGTAGGCGACGAGCCGGTCGTAGAGGTCGGCGGTCGCGGCGTACGGCTCGGGCATGCCCGCGTCCCGGTGCGGCTGTCCCTGCATCATGGGCGCATTCCTCCTCGGTCGCGGGTGAGGACCCAGGTGTCGTAGAGGGTGTGCGGGTGGGCGGGGGCGTCGGTGTAGTTGTCGAGCACCTCGGCGTGGGCGTACCCGGCCCGTTCGGCGGCGCGCCGGACCTGGGGGTGGTCGAGGACGTACAGCCGGTGCTGTTCGCCGGTCCGCTCGTACGTGGTGCTGTCCGCGCCGCCCCGGCGGAGGAATTGCGTGTAGAAGGCGTCGCTGTAGCGCTCGTCGGGGTGGGTGAACTCCCAGAGGAAGGCGAAGTCGCCCTGGTCCGCCGCCCAGACGTGGCGTCCCGCGTGCTCGGTGAGCATGTGGCGGGAGAGCACGTCGAAGAGGAAGGTGCCGCCGGGGCGCAGGACGCGGTGCACGGCGCGGAGGATGCCGGTCAACTCCTCTTCGCCGGGGGTGTAGCTGAGCGCCGCGCCGGTGGAGCAGACCGCGTCCATGGCCGCGTCGGGCAGCGGCAGGTCGGGCAGTGCCGCCTCGATCAGCGGGACGCCGTCGCCGAGGCGGCGGCGGGCGAGGCCGAGCATCTGCGGGGACCGGTCCAGGCCGGTGACCCGGTATCCGGCGGTGGCGAGCGCGTGCAGCACGCTGCCGGTGCCGCAGCACACGTCCAGGACGTCCCGCACCGGGCGGCCGTGCCGCGCCCACCGGGTGCGCAGGAAGGCGACGCGGGCGGGGACGGGCTGTTCGTGCCAGGTGGCGACGATCCAGTCGTCCAGCCGGTCGTAGATCTCGGCGATGGCCCCGTACATCGGGGCGCGGGCTTCGGTTGCCACGCCGGTTCCTTTCTGTCCGGGTCAGGCGAACGCGGCGGTCAGCGCGCGGACCGCGTGCCGCCGCAGGGAGGCGGCGCGGGGGGCCACGCCGTCCAGGTGGAGTGCGCAGTGGATGAGGCCCGGGCACCGTACGAGGGTGGTCGGCACCCCGGCGGCGGCCATCCGCGCCGCGTACGCCTCGCCCTCGTCGCGCAGCGGGTCGTACTCGACGGTGAGGACGGTGGCCGGTGGCAGCCCGGTGAGGTCCGGGGCGAAGGCGGGGGCGGCGCGCCACGGCACGTCGTCGAGCGGTCCGTCGGGCCGGTTCAGGTAGGTGCGCCAGCACCGCTCCATCATCGGCGCGCTGTTCTGGTAGCCGGTGGCGAACTCCCGGTACGAGGGGGTGTTCCGCCGGGGGTCGGTCGCCGGGTTGATGAGGAGCTGGTGGACGAGGGGGAGCGGCGAGCCGCGGGCTTCGAGGGCGACGACGGTGGCGAGGGCGGCGCCCGCGCTGTCCCCGGCGACGGCGCACCGCGCGGGGTCGGCGCCGAGCGCGGCGGCGTTCTCCCGGGCCCAGGCGGTGACGGCCTGGGCGTCGTGCAGCCCGGCGGGGAAGGGGTGTTCCGGGGCGAGCCGGTATCCGGCGCTGAGCACCGCCACGTCCGCCTCGACCGCCAGGGCCCGCAGCGGCGGGTCCATGTACGCGATGCTCCCGGCCGTCCAGCCGCCGCCGTGGAAGTAGACGACCAGCGGGAGGCGGGTGCCCGGACGCGGGTGGTAGAGGCGGAACGGCACCGTGCCCGTGGCGTGTGCGGCGGTGCCGTCGGTGACCCGGGCGACCGGGGGCGGCGGGGCGCAGTGGGCGCGCAGGGACTCGACCGCCGCGCGCAGGTCGCCGGGGCTCATCGCCCCCGGTGGGCCGGCGGCGTTGAGGGGGTCGAGGAAGGCTTCTCGGATACGGGGTTCGAGCACGGGATGCGGGCCCTTTCCATGAAGGCCGCGGCGTTGTCGCCGTGTGCGCCGTGGTGACGGCGCGCGACCGTGGGGCTGCCCGGGGCGTCCGGTGGGTCTACGCCCCGGGGGCGGCGCCGGGCAGGAGGTTGCCGGCGATGCGGCAGGTGCACCGGTGCAGGGCGGCGCCGCGTCCGGCCAGGGCGCGGAAGCCGGTGGGGCGTTGGACGAGTTCCACGGCCCGCAGCCGGTCGAGGTGGTCGAGGGCGTCGATCCGCCTCCGCAGCCCGGGGTCGTCGAAGAGGTCTTCCGGGCGCAGCAGTTCGGGGCCGTGCGGGGGGAGTCCGCCGGTGCCGGACAGGTCGAGGTAGGGGGCGCCGTGCGGGCCGTAGAGCCGGTCGGCGGCGATCCAGTCGGTCACCCCGTCGAGCAGTCGTGGCAGGTCGGCGAAGCGGAGGGTGTGCACCACCGGGTTGAGGTAGGCGTCCGCGTCGAAGACGTCCTGTTCCCGCTGGTCCAGCGCGGTCCCGGCCCAGGCGCCGGGCATGCCGTAGGCGTCGAGCGAGAGGGAGAGGCCCAGGGCCCGGACGACATCGAGCCCCGGGGCGTCCTCGTGCGCGCCCAGCAACCGGACCAGTTCGCGGTCGCGCATGCGCTGGGCCTCGCCGATGGCGTGGTACAGCCACAGGTGCAGCAGTCCGTCGTCGGCGAGGTGTTCACCGAGCCATGCGAGTCCGGCGTGCGGGTCCGGGAGGTGGTGGATCACGCCGTAGCTGTAGATGAAGTCGAATCGCCGGTCGAGTGCGGCGTCCGGCAGCGCACCGTCCACGATGTCCACATTGGTGACGCCGTGCCGTCGGGCCAGCCGCCGGGCGATATCGCGTGCGGCGGCGGACGGTTCGAGCCCGGTGAAGTGCACCCGCGGATAGGCGCGGGCCAGGCCGACCAGGGTGTGGCCGGTGCCGCAGCCCGCGTCGAGAACCGACCAGCCATCGGCCGGCCCTCCCTCGATGACCAGGGGAATCTCGTCCGCCACGACATCGATCAGCGGCCTGTCGACGCCGGGCGAGGGAAAGGGAAAAGTTTCATAAAGGCACTGCGTCGCGCTGGTGGCCATACCCATCCTTTCCGCGGAAGCACAGGTGTGCACAAGGCGCATCCGGGGGCGGGAAAGCGCTTCTCCGGCGCCGCTCGGAATACCGCGGGAGCAAGGGGAATCGGGCTTCTTCTCGCGCCTCTCGCGGGAATTCCCCCGCACCATGAGGCCCCGCGAGGCCCCGCGAGATGGGAAAGGCGTCCGGTCCCTTCTCCGCGCCTCTCCCCATCGTAGGGAGTTCGACGCCTCGTGCATGTGCAGCGCCGATGGCGCGCAGCAGCGCACAGTCCTGGTGATCGCAAACGGAAGGCTGAACACCGCGGCCGCGCCCGGGCCCGCCTCCGGAAGGCGGGCCCGGGCGCGGCCGCGGTGTTCAGCAGATGCGGGGCAGTTGCTCGCCGAGCGGGAGGTCGACCACGCGGGTGCCGCCGAGTCCGGTGCGGGCGACGACCATGCCGGGGTGGTCGGTGACGCATTCCCCGATGACCGTGGCGCCGGCGCCCAGCGGGTGGGCCCGCATCGCCTCCAGTACGGCGTCGGCGTGTGCGCGGGGTACGAAGGCGACCAGCTTGCCCTCGTTCGCCACGTACATCGGATCGAGGCCCAGCACCGCACAGGCGTTAGCCACCGGTTCCGGGACGGGCAGGTTCCGTTCGTCGATGACCACACCGACCGACGCGGCGGCCGCGATCTCGCCGAGGGCGGTGGCCAGGCCGCCGCGGGTGGGGTCGCGGAGGACGTGCAGATCCGGGGTGACGGCGAGCATCGCCTCGACGAGCCCGCCCAAGGCCGCGCAGTCGCTCTCGACACCGACGCCGAACTCCAGCCCCTCCCGCACGCTCATCACGGCGATACCGTGCACACCGATGGGCCCGCTGACGAGGACGACGTCGCCGGGGGCGGCGCGCTGCGGGCGGATGTCGACGCCGTCCGGGATGAGGCCGATACCGGCGGTGTTGAGGTAGATGCCGTCGCCGTGGCCTGCCTCGACGACCTTGGTGTCGCCGGTGGCGACCTCCACGCCCGCGGCCCGCGCGGCGGCGCCCAGTGCCTCGGCCACCCGCGCGACCAGCGCGGTCTCCACGCCCTCCTCCAGGATGAAGCCGCAGGAGAGGTAGGCGGCGCGGGCGCCGCTCATGGCGAGGTCGTTGACGGTGCCGTTGACCGCGAGGTCGCCGATGCTGCCGCCGGGGAAGAACAACGGCCGCACCACGTAGGAGTCGGTGGAGAAGGCCAGCCGCGCGCCGCCCAGCGTCACCGCGGCGGAGTCGGCGAGCGAGGAGAGCACCGGGCCGCCGAAGGCGGGCGCGAAGACATGCTCGACGAGTTCGGCGGAGAGCACCCCTCCCCCGCCGTGCCCCATGACGATCCGGGGGTGGTCGCGCAGCGGGGCGGGGCAGGTCCAGCCGGAGAAGTCCGGGGCCGGTGGCGCGGCCTCGTGCAAGGTGGTGTCAGACAACGGGGGTCGCCTCCAGTGGTGCGGTGGGGGTGCCGAGGCGGCGGTAGAGGTAGTAGGCGGCGCAGGCGCCCTCGCTGGAGACCATGGTGGCGCCGAGCGGGGTGCGCGGGGTGCAGTCGGTGCCGAACGCCGGGCATTCATGGGGCTTGATCAGGCCCTGGAGCACATCGCCGCTGCGGCAGGCGGCGGGCTCCTCGGTGGTGATGCCGGTGACGGCGAAGCGGTGCTCGGCGTCGTAGTCGCGGTAGCGGGCGGAGAGTCGCCAGCCGCTGTCGGGGATGGTGCCGATGCCGCGCCAGGAGCGGTCGGTGACCTCGAAGATGTCGGCGATCATCGCCTGGGCGGCGGGGTTGCCCCGGGGGCGGACGGCGCGGGCGTAGGCGTTGTCGACGCGGTGCTCGCCGCGCTCCAGCTGTTGTACGGCGCGGCGGACGCCTTCGAGGATGTCCAGCGGTTCGAAGCCGGTGACGACGATGGGCACGCGGTGGCGGGCGGCCAGCTCCGGGTACTCGTCCACACCCATCACGCTGCACACGTGTCCGGCGGCAAGGAAGCCCTGGACGCGGCAGTCACCGGAGCGCATGATCGCCTCGATGGCCGGGGGCACCCGTACGTGCGAGACGAGCAGGCTGAAGTTGCGGATGCCCAGTCGGTGCGCCTGGTGCACGGTCATGGCGTTGGGCGGCGCGGTGGTCTCGAAGCCGATGCCGAAGAAGACGACTTCCTTGCCGGGGTTCTCCCGGGCGACCTTGAGGGCGTCGAGCGGGCTGTAGACGACGCGGACGTCGCCGCCCTCGCTGCGGACGCGGAAGAGGTCGCGGTCGGTGCCCGGGACCCGCAGCATGTCGCCGAAGGAGCAGAAGATCACGTCCGGGCGGGAGGCGATCTCCAGGGCCTTGTCGATGGTCTCCAGCGGGGTGACGCAGACCGGGCAGCCGGGCCCGTGGATCAACTCGACCTGGTCGGGCAGGAGTTGGTCGATGCCGTGGCGGATGATGGTGTGCGTCTGGCCGCCGCACACCTCCATCAGGGCCCACGGCCGGGTGACGGTGGCGTGGATGTCGTCCAGCAGCCGCCGCGCCAGGTCAGGGTTGCGGAACTCCTCCAGGTACTTCACCGCTGTGCCTCCCGCGCCGCGTCGGCCGTGGACCGGGCGCCGGGCGGCGCGCCGATGCCGTTCCCGGTGGCCGCGCCCCCGGTGGTGCCCTGCGCGGCGGCCGCTTCCCACGGGTCGCCGAACTCCTCCTCCAGCAGGCCGAGATCGCCGAAGAGGGCGAGGGTCTGCCGGGCCGACTCCTCGTCCAGCCGTTGGAGGGCGAAGCCGACGTGCACGATGGCGTACTCCCCGACCGCGAGATCCGGCAGATATTCCAGGCAGACGTCTTTGTGTACGCCGCCGAAGTCGACGGTGGCCATGCGTGTGCCGTCACGCTGCCGGATCTCCAGCACCTTGCCGGGTACCGCGAGACACATGGGGTTCTCCTCGCTCTGCGGGATCGGGTGGTTCAGGGGGCGGTGGTCGCGCCGCGGGGGTCCGCGCGGGCGGCGACCATCAGCTGGCCGAGTGCCAGTCCCCCGTCGCCGGGCGGGACGAGCCGGTGGCGCAGCACGGTGAAGCCGTCCGCGCGCAGTGCGCGGGCGCAGGACGCGGAGAGCAGCCGGTTGGCGAAGACGCCGCCGGTCAGGGCGACGGTGTCCAGCCCGTGCCGGTCGCGGGCGGCGGCGCAGACCCGGCCGACCAGCGCGGCGACGGCGTGGTGGAAGTGCGCCGCGAT
Source organism: Streptomyces sp. NBC_01525 (assembly GCF_045040405.1). Lineage (NCBI taxonomy): Bacteria > Bacillati > Actinomycetota > Actinomycetes > Kitasatosporales > Streptomycetaceae > Streptomyces > Streptomyces sp. NBC_01525. The sequence continues at coordinate 6,615,414 of NZ_CP109397.1, read as the reverse complement.
CCGCCCGGCGGGGACGCCCGCGCGCACCTCGGCGGCGAGGGCGGCGAGGAGCGGCGCGGGGTCGGCTGCCACGGGGCCCGCCACCGTGTCGCGCAGGGTGAAGGTGTAGCCCGGCGGCGGCTCATGCGGTGTGCGGTCCTCGGCGCGGCAGGCCGCCGCTTCGAGCGTGACGGCGGCCTGGGCCTCGTATCCGGCGGTGTGGCAGACGCCGGTCAGGGAGGCGACGGCGTCGAAGAGGCGGCCCATGCTGGAGGTGGGGGCACAGTTCACACCGCGCGCCAACTGCCGTTCCAGCAGCGGGAGTTGGCCGGGCGGGCAGGCCCGTACGCAGGGCAGGTCGGGGTCGCGGGGCAGGCCGGCGGCGTGCAGATGGGCGAGGGCCATCCGATAGGGGTGGCGGACGGCCGCGTCGCCGCCGGGCTGCGGGACGTAGGCGAGGTGGGCGAAGCGGTGGAAGCCGTCGTAGTCGGCGAGGAGGAATTCGCCGCCCCATACGGCGCCGTCGTCCCCGTAGCCGGTGCCGTCGAAAGCGACGCCGATCACCTTCCGGCTGCCGTCGAGGCCGTGTTCGGCCATGGCGGAGGCGATATGGGCGTGGTGGTGCTGGACCCGCCGTACGTCGTCGCCGCCCGCGGCGCGGCGGGCGCGGCCGAGGGAGCGGTAGCCGGGGTGCCGGTCGGCGACGACGCGCCGGGGGCGGACGCCGGTGAGGTCCGCGAGGCGGCCGGCGGCGCGGTCGAAGGCGGTGACCGTCGCCAGATCGTCCATGTCGCCGATGTGCGCGGACAGCCAGGCACGTCGGCCCTCTCCCAGGCAGAGGACGTTCTTGAGGTCGCCGCCGACGGCGAGCGCGGGGGTGACGGGCACGGGCAGCGGCAGCGGGTCGGGCGCATAGCCGCGGGAGCGGCGCAGCAGCACCGGCGCCCCGTCGATCATCCGGACCACCGAGTCGTCGCACGGCACATGGATGGGCCGGTCGTGGGTGAGCCAGCCGTCGACGAGCGGTGCGAGGGTGGCGAAGGCGTCCGCGTCGTCGGTGACGATGGGCTCCCCGCCGCGGTTGCCGCTGGTCATGACGAGCAGCCCGGGCCCCGGCGGGTCGCCCGGCAGCCCGAACAGCAGGTGGTGCAGGGGCGTGTAGGGCAGCATGACACCCAGGTCGGGGCTGCCGGGGGCGACGGCGTCCGCGACGGCCGGGGCGTGCGGCGGGCGGTCGGCCGCGTCCCGTCTGCGGAGCAACACGATGGGGCGGCGGCCACCGGTGAGGAGGTCGCGTTCGGCGGCGGAGAGGTGGACGAGCCCTTCGACGGCGGCGAGGTCGCGGGCCATGACGGCGAACGGTTTGCCGCCGCGCGCCTTGCGCTCCCGCAGCAGCCGCACGCTGCGCTCCCGGGTCGCGTCGCAGGCCAGGTGGTAGCCGCCGAGGCCCTTGACCGCGAGGATCGCGCCGTCGGCGAGCATCCGCCGGGCCGCGGCGACCGGGTCGGCCGGAGCGGCACCGGTGGTTCCCGGGTGGCGGCGCAGGGCCATCCGGGGGCCGCAGTCGTGGCAGGCGATGGGCTGGGCGTGGAAGCGCCGGTCGGCGGGGTCGGCGTACTCGCGGGCGCAGCGGGCGCACATCGGGAACGCGGCCATGGTGGTGGCGGCCCGGTCGTAGGGCAGGGCGGTGACGATGGTGAAGCGCGGCCCGCAGTGGGTGCAGGTGAGGAAGGGGTGCCGGTGGCGGCGGTCGCCGGGGTCGGTCAGTTCGGCGAGGCATGCCGCGCAGGTGGCCGTGTCGGGGGCGATGAGGGTGCGGGCGCGGTCGCCGGTGCGGGTGGCGGCGATGCGGAAGCCGGTGGAGCCGCCCGGCGGGAGCGGGTGGTGGGCGACGGACTCGACGACGGCGAGGGGCGGCGCGTCGGTGCCGATCCGGCGGCAGAACGCGGCGACCGCGCGGGGCGCGCCCTCGACCTCGGCGACCACGCCGTCCCCGGTGTTGCCGACCTGGCCGGTCAGCCCCAGCTCCGCGGCGAGGGTGAAGACGAACGGGCGGAAGCCGACGCCCTGGACGACGCCGCGGACGGTGACCCGTCGCCGTTCGGCCGCGGGCGGCGCCGCGACCGCTTCCCGGGACGCGGTCATGAGTGACTGTGCGCGACGCCGTCGTGGTGGTGGGTGTGGCCGTGTTCGCGGGGCAGGACCTGCCGGGCCATGACGGGCCGGTGGGCGGGGGCGTTGCCGTGGGCAGCGAGCGCGTGCTCCAGCAGCACTCCGGCGCCCTCGCCGGTGCGGGTGGAGGTGAGGACGGTTTCGACGCCGGGGTTGACCTGCTGGACGTGGGCGCGGAAGGCGGCTTCGTCGAAGCCGACGGCGTCGGCGAGGTCGCTCTTCGTCACCAGGACCAGGTGGGCGAGGCCGAAGGCGGTCGGGTACTTCAGCGGTTTGTCCTCGCCCTCGGTGACCGAACAGAGCGCCACCCGCAGCGTTTCGCCGAGGTCGTAGGTGGCCGGGCAGACGAGGTTGCCGACGTTCTCGACGAACAGGACGCGGGTGCCGTCCGGCAGCCAGCCGTCGAGGTGGCCGCGGAGCATGTCCGCCTCCAGATGGCACAGCCCGTCGGTGAGGACCTGCTTCACCGGCGCGCCGGAGCGGCCCAGGCGGCGGGCGTCGTTCTCGGTGGCCAGGTCGGCGGTGAGGGCGGCGACCGGGATGCCGCGCGAGCGGGCGAGGGTGAGTTCGGCCTCCAGCAGCGCGGTCTTGCCGCTGCCCGGGCTGGACAGCAGGTTGACCACCGTGGTGCCGCGGGCGGTGAGTTCGCTACGGAGTGCCCGGGCGCGCCGGTCGTTCTCGGCGAGCACGGCTTGCTGGAGGTCGACGACGCGGCACATGGGTTCAGTTCTCCTCGGATGCGGGGGCGGGGGCGGGGACGACGCCGTGGTCGGTGCGGTGCACGCTGACGATCCGCAGCTCCCGTCCCGCGACGAGGGCGGCGGCGGTACCGCGGCAGGCCGGGCAGTGCAGGTGGGGCGGCATGCCGGTGGCCCATTCCTGTCCGCACGGTGTGCAGCGGGCGCGTCCCGGCACGGTGTCGATGTGCAGGGCGGCGCCTTCGAGGGCGGTTCCCTCGCAGGCGAGGGTGAAGGAGAAGTGCAGGGCGTCGGCGACGACTCCGGCGAGTTCGCCGACCTGGAGGCGGACGGTGTCGACGGTGCCGGGTGGCTCGTCCCGCAGGGCGCCGTCCACCTGATCCACCACCGCCAGGGCGAGGGACATCTCGTGCATCGGTCTCATTCCGGATCGCGTGCCGGACCGCGCCTGCGTCCGACCGCGCGGCCGGTGCCATTACAGGGGGCGCGGCGGCGGTGGGCGGGGCGCCACGCCGCCGCCGGTGCCGCGCCGTGGGCCGTTCGGGCGGCGGCACGGACCGGCGGCGCGCGGCGGCTCACATGGACCGGATGCGCAGGTAGCGCTTGATGTCGGGCAGCAGGGCGATCGCGCCGCCCGCGGCGGCGACGGCGGCGAGTGCCGCGGCCGCCAGCAGGACCTTCCGCATGGGTACTCCTTCGTATCAGGTGCGGGCGGCGGGCCCGCTCGCGGGTTCGGGTGCTCCGGGAGGGGCGTCCGTGGCCTCGTGCAGCAGCGTGCGGAGCAGCCGTACCGCCTCCTCGACGGCGGCTTCCACGGGGGCGCTGAGGCCGATGCCCTCGTCCAGACGGGCCGGGACGCATCCGACGACGAGGACCCGGCGCGGCCGTCCGCCGCCGGTGGTCTCGCTCAGGTGGTCCAGCAGGGCCAGGACCGCGTCGGGCGTCATGTGGTGACCGTCCACGGCGACCGGGCCCGCGGGCGGCCGGGCGCCGTCGGGTGCGAGGAGGCGGACGGTGCCGGGCGGGCCGTCGCCGGGGACCGCGTCCACCAGGACGACGGTGTCGTAGCCGTCCAGCATCCGGTAGGCGAGGTGGACGCCGCGGACGCCGATGTCGGCGAGTTCGGTGTGCGGCGGCAGCGGTTCCGCGGCGAGACGGCGGACGGTCTCCACGCCGAAGCCGTCGTCGCCGAGGAAGATGTTGCCGATACCGGCCACGAGCACGCGGGGCGGGGCGTTGGTCATGTGTCCTCCACGGCGGCGAGCGGGGCGAGTTCGTCGGGTTGGAAGTAGAGGAAGCGGCCCTGTTCCCGGCGGATGTCGGCGCCGGGGTCGCCGTCCACGGTGACGGCGAGGTGCACCCCGCCGTCGACGTCGTGCAGCACCGCCTCCACCACCGCCGTACGGCCGTGCAGGAACAGGTCCTGGGCGTCGGTGCGCCGCGGTCCGGGGCGGAGGGCGACCCGGCTGCCCGCGCCGACGGGCGTGCCGTCGACGAGGACGCGGTCGCGGACCGGGTCGACGGCGGCGTCGGCGGCCGGGTCCCACCAGGGCGCGCCGCCGGTCCCGCCGTCGAACGGGCCGGGGGGCGCGGCCGGCGCCCGCGGAGGTGCCGGGGGCGGTGCGGCGCCGGTGACCTCGCGCAGCGCCCGGACCGCGCCGTGCAGCCGTTCCAGCACCTCGGGCGGCATCGAGTCGGCGAGGTCGATGACGGCGGCCGCCCGGTCGTCGGTGCCGCGGGCCTCGCGTTTCTCCTCGTCGGTGAGGGCGGCGGTGCGCAGCGCCAGGATCTCGTCGATCTCCGTGGCGTCGTAGAGGGCGCCGGGGCTCTCGGGGGCGATCCGCGGGTGGTCCTCCAGGATGATCGGGGAGGACAGGACGGTGCGGGCGTTGCCGTCGGCGCCCGCCAGGACGGGCCAGGTGTGGGCGTTGCGGCAGGTGGCGGCGGCGCCCGAGGCCCACTGAGGCGGGTCGGTCAGGGAGAGGAACGCGCCGGAGGTGACGCCGAGCAGCAGATGCGCGGAGAGCAGCGCATGCGGCAGCGCCGCCTCCCGGTCGGCGTCGCCGTCGCCGCTCCAGTCGCCGGTGTTGCGGACGGTCGCGGTCAGCCGCAGCAGCCGGCAGGGGCCGTCGAGTTCGGTGGCCGTCAGATGCAGTTCCCCGGCCACGCGCTCCCGGCGCCGGAGCTGGCGGCCCACCAGGCGGCCGCCGTCGTGGAGCGGTTCGCTCTCCTCGTGGACCGGCAGGGCGAAGGGCAGCCGCACCCCGTCGCCGGTCAGCCGGGAGACCTCGACGGCGAGGTCCACCTGCTCGGTGACGCCCTCGTCCCAGGGCCGGACGACGCGGTCCGGCAGCTCCAGGGCGTCGACGGTCTCGTACGTGCCGTCGGCCCGGGCCCGCTGGACGGTGCGGCGCTGGGCGTGCAGGAAGCGGACCTGCGCGTGGAGGGCGGGGTTGCCGCGGGGCTCCAGCAGGCATTCGGTGCGCTGGAGGCTGTGTTCGGAGGCGGCCCCGGGCCACTTCGGCGGGACGAGGACGCCGAACTGCCAGCGCATCCGGTTCTTCGCCGCCGACGCCCGGTACGGGTAGAGCACATAGCCTTCGAGCAGGACGGCGTCGGCGATCTGGCGGGCGTGGGCGAACAGGTCCTCCCTCGCAGGCGCGGCGGACGTCATGACAGGGCCTCCCGGGGGCGTACGGGCGTGGGGTGCGGGTCCTGGCCCGCCGCGGCGAGGAGCGTCAGCACCGTCTCCTCCCAGGAGGGCAGGGCGCGGCGGGAGCGGTAGGCGCCGAGGGCGTCCATGGCGGTGCGGGAGAGGCGGAGCCAGCCGCAGCCGGGGAAGTGCTGCTCGATCATTTCCCTCCAGACGGCCACCGGCATCCGGTACGCCGCCTCCCGGTCCCAGGGCACGGGCTGTACCCGGAAGCCGCCCGCGCCGCGGAAGGCCGTACCGGAGAAGAGGAGCAGCAGCGGGACCTCTCCGGTGTCGAGGGCGGCGAAGTACTTCGCGGAGGCGATGTCGGTGTCGTAGGTGCAGGGCACCGGCAGGTCCACCTCGGTCGCGCCGGTGAAGCCGGGGACGACCACGGAGGCATGGGCGAACTGGAGCGGGTTGAGGGTGCTGCCCCAGCGGTCCCGCTCGCCGAACAGGTCGCCGAGGTGCGCGGCCTCGGTGTCGGTGTAGCGCCGCCGGGCCGGTTCGATGCGGAACTGGCAGCGGAGCGCGAGGGCGTGCACCCGCTCGGGCCCGGACGCGGTGATGCGCAGCCGGAAGACGAGGGTGGGGCCCGCGGCGTACGGGTCGGCGCGGACGCCGGTGCAGGAGAAGGCGAGGTCGCTCACGGGTGTGCCGCCTCCCCCGGGACGCCGGTGGCCCGCCGCTCCAGCGTGGCGAAGAAGGCGTCGAGGGTGGCGCGGGCCTCGGCTCCGCCGTCGAAGCCCTTCCAGTGCAGCCGCATCCGGCCGACCAGTTCGTAGGCCACGTCGACCGGTACGAGATAGCAGACGGCGCCGTCGTCGGTGCGCCGGACCAGCAACGCCTCGACGTCCGGCTCCAGCAGCGCGGCAAGGCGGGAGCCGGCGAAGGCGGTGTCCCAGGCGGCGGGGTCGATCTCGGTCTCGGTGGCGCCCGCGGGGCTGGGGCAGAGGGCGACGGGGCGGCCGAGCGTGGAGTGGTGGAAGAAGAAGGCGAGGGCGACGGGGATGTGCAGGGCGCCCCAGGCGGCGGCGGACGGCGCGGATCCGGGGTCGGCCAGGACGCGGTCGGGCACCGTGCGGAACCGTCCGCCGCCCGCGTCCGGGCGCGCGAAGAGCAGGGCGCAGGGCGGGCAGGCGCAGGCGAGGGAGCGTTGTGCGGTGTCGACGAGGTGGCGGTGGCCGGTGTCCAGGGCGGTGCCGCACAGTTCGCAGCGTTCCGGCGCGGGGGGCCGGGGCCGGGTGAAGCGGTGCAGTCCGCGCGACGGCGGGCCCGGGCGGTGCCGGGCCGTGTGCGGCGCGGTCACGGCGCCGGTGTCCGGCCGGGGCGGGCGGCGCCCGCGGGGACGGGCTCCGGCGGGCCGCTGCCGATCTGCAGCAACGGCGCCGCGGCGGCGGTCCGTTCCAGCGCGACGCCGGTCACCTCCGGTGCGTGGCAGGCCAGCGCGGCCTCGATGCGCTGCCGGGTGGCGTCGGCGGTGCCGGGGCAGCCGCCGTCCTCCTGGCTCAGCCGCAGGGCGCCGGTCGTCCCGTCGAACCCCTCGACGACGGCGTCCCCGGCCCCGGCGGCGCGCAGGGCCCGCGCGATGCGGGCGGGGGCGTCCTCGGGGTGCAGTCCGTGCAGCACCAGCAGCCCGGCGACGCATTCGTCGTCCAGCAGCTCCGGCGGGGGCGTGCCGTCCGCCGTGCCGGTCAGCGCGAGGACGCGGGCGAGTCCGGTGCCGTAGAAGTCCATCAGGACGCGGACCAGTTCCTCCGCCGCGGCGCCGACGCCGGGGTCGTCGTGGGCGGCGAGGCGGTCGAGTACCGCCTCGACCCGGCGGGCGGTCTCCTCGGCGCTCATCCGGCCAGTCCGCTCAGCCCGGTGGGCAGATGCGTCTCCTGTACGGTGCGGCCGCCGCCGACGTACATGTGGACGCCGCACGGCAGGCAGGGGTCGAAGCTGCGGACGGTGCGCATGATGTCGATGCCCTTGAAGTTCTCCGGCGTGTTCTCCTCGAAGATCGGGGTGTTCTGGACCGCGTCCTCGTAGGGGCCGGGGGTGCCGTAGCTGTCGCGGACGCTGGCGTTCCAGGGCGTCGGCGGGTACGGGTGGTAGTTGGCGATCTTGCCGTCCCTGATCACCATGTGGTGGGAGAGGACGCCGCGGACCGCCTCGGTGAAGCCGCAGCCGATGCTCTCGTCGGGCACCTCGAACTTCTCCCAGGTCTGGGTGCGTCCGGCACGGACCTCGTCGAGCGCCTTCTCGGCGAAGTGCAGGGCCAGGGCGGCGGTGTACGCCTGGAAGTAGGTCCGGGCGCGGTTGCGTTCCAGCGCGTTGCTCCACCGCGGGATCTTCCACTCGAAGCTGGTCTCCGGCTTGGTGAGGGAGCGCGGCAGGTTGATGACGACGCTGTGGCCGGTGGACTTGACGTAGCCGCAGTCGACGAGCCCGGACAGTGCGGTGGACCAGAGGCGGGCGAGGGGGCCGCCGCCGGTGTCGAGGGCGAGGTGGTCCTTTCCGTCGAACCAGCGCGGGGACATCACCCAGCTGTACTTGTCCTCGAAGTTCCGCTTCTGCGGGGCGGGGATGGTGTGCTGGTTCCAGGGGTGGCGCGGGTCGACGGGGTTGCCGAGCGGATCGTGGGTGACGAACCGCTCCTGGCCCGCCCAGTCGTCGTAGTAGGAGCTGCCGAGCAGGATGCGGATGCCGAGGTTGATCTCGGTGAGGTCGTTGGTGACGAGCTTGCCGTCCACGACGATGCCGGGGGTGACGAACATCCGCCGGCCCCAGTCGGTCATGTTGCGGTAGGTGAAGTCGCAGTGGTCGGGGTCGTTGAGCGCGCCCCAGCAGCCCAGCAGGACGCGGCGGCGGCCGACCTCCTCGTAGCCGGGCAGCGCTTCGTAGAAGAAGTCGAAGAGGTCGTCGTGGAGCGGGACGACGCGTTTCATGAATTCGACGTAGCGCATCAGGCGGCTGAGGTAGTCGGTGAAGAGCTGGACGGAGGCGACGGTGCCGACGCCGCCCGCGTAGAGCGTGGAGGGGTGGACGTGCCGCCCTTCCATGAGGCAGAACATTTCCCGGGTGTAGCGGCTGACCTGGAGCGCTTCGCGGTAGAACTCGCCTTCCAGCGGGTTGAGGGAGCGCATGATGTCGGCAATGGTGCGGTAGCCGTGTTCGGCGGCGTGCGGTGCCTCGGTGCGTTCGGCGAGGTCGAGGACGCCGGGGTTGGTCTCGCGGACCATTTTCTCGCAGTAGTCCACCCCGACCAGGTTCTCCTGGAAGATGTTGTGGTCGAACATGAACTCCGCGGCTTCACCGAGGTTGATGATCCACTCGCCGAGGTGCGGCGGCTTCACGCCGTACGCCATGTTCTGCGCGTACACCGAGCAGGTGGCGTGGTTGTCCCCGCAGATTCCGCAGATGCGGCTGGTGATGAAGTGGGCGTCACGCGGGTCCTTGCCGCGCATGAAGACGCTGTAGCCGCGGAAGACCGACGAGGTGCTGTAGCACTCCGCCACCCGCTTCTGCTTGAAGTCGATCTTCGTGTGGATGCCGAGGCTGCCCACGATCCGGGTGATCGGATCCCAGGACATCTCCGTCAGGCCGCTGCCGTCCGCGGAGGTCTTCGTCGTCGGTGCCATCGTGTCTGCGGTGCCCTTCACCTTCGTCAAGCGGGGAGGTCGGTCGGGTCGGGTGGCGGCGGGGCCATCACCACGGGGCGCGGTAACCGGTGGTGAGTTCGGTGCCGGTGTGGCGCCAGCGCGGCTCCTTGTCCACCGTCTTGCGGGTGATGTCGCGCAGCCGGCGGATAACGCCGCCGTAGAGGCCGCTGGCGGCGCTGGAGACCTTGCCGCCGGGCGGCGGGTCCATGAACGGCATGAACTTGTCGGGGAAGCCGGGCATGGTGCAGGCGATGCAGATGCCGCCGACGTTGGGACAGCCGCCGATCCCGTCCATCCAGCCGCGTTTGGCGACGTTGCACTTGACCACCGGGCCCCAGCAGCCCAGTTTGACCAGGCACTTGGGCGAGTCGTAGGTGGTGGCGAACTCGCCCTGTTCGTAGTAGCCGGCGCGGTCGCAGCCCTCGTGGACGGTGGCGCCGAACAGCCAGGTGGGGCGCAGCTTGTCGTCCAGCGGGATCATCGGGGCCGAACCGGCCGCCTGGTACAGGAGGTAGGTCAGGGTCTCGGCGAAGTTGTCCGGCTGGATGGGACAGCCCGGTACGCAGACGATCGGGATGCCGGCGCCGGATTTCCAGTCCCAGCCGAGGTAGTCGGGGACGCCCATCGCGCCGGTGGGGTTGCCCTCCATGGCGTGGATGCCGCCGTAGGCGGCGCAGGTGCCGATGGCGACGACGGCGAGGGCCTTGGGGGCGAGGCGGTCGATCCATTCGCTGGTGGTGATCGGCTGGCCGGTGGCGGGGTCGTCGCCGAAGCCGCACCAGTACCCCTCGGCCTTGATCGCCTCGTTGGGGATGGATCCCTCGATGACCAGCACGAACGGTTCGATCTCGCCGCGCTCCGCCTTGAAGAACCACTCGATGAAGGTGTCCGCGCCCTGGACCGGGCCGCATTCGAAGTCGATCAGCGGCCAGTGCACGGCGATCCTGGGCAGTCCGGGCAGCCCCTGGAGGGCGATCTGTTCGATGCTGGGCTGGGTGGCGGCGGTCAGCGACACGGAGTCGCCGTCGCAGCTCAGACCGGCGTTGATCCAGAGGATGTGGATCGGCGCCTCCTCCTCCGTGGCGGCGGAGGACGTGGCGGTGGAGCCGTTCGGAGCCGGTGCTGCTGCATCCATGCGGATGCCTCCTCTGGGGTCCGGGGCGGGAAAAGCCACATAAGGCAGATAACGTGCCTGCCACCCGTGATAGCAGCCGACACGCCGCGCGACGCCACGGGGCGGGGCAGTCCAGTGACGTCGCTGCGGCAGTCCGGGGACGGAGCCGGGGTCACCCCTCCCGCGGGGCCTGTACGCGGAGCCCTCATGCCCGGCCGGGTCCTGCTCCACCAGCGACGGGTTGTTCAGCAGGTCGATGCCGAGCGCGTCGCCGGCGGCCTTGTAGTTGAAGTTCCAGCTCAGCTGGATGGGGCCGCGTCCGTAGTACGCGGCCTGACCGGCGGGGCAGCCGTAGGGCTGGGTCGCGTCGCAGTAGTGCGGGTAGTTGCCGGTGTTCTGCTCCACGACGTGGACGAGACCGCCGGTCTCATGGCTGACGTTCGCGAGGAAGGCGGCGGCTTCCTGGCGCTTGACGGTGTCACTTCCGGTGTTCGCGAACTCCGGGTAGGCGCTGAGCGCATCGGTCAGCCCCTGGTAGGTGTAGAACGCGTTCCGGTTCGGGAACATCTGCTGGAACTGCGCCTCGCCGACGACGAACCCCTCGGCCCTGGTCTCAACGTTCGTACAGGTGAGGGCGGTCGGGGCGCACCTGAGCGCGGCCCCTGCGGATGCGGCGGGCGCCAGGACGGCCACACCCGGGGCCAGGGTGGCGGCGCCGATCAGGGCGGCGATACGTGATCTCATCGGGAACTCCTTCGTGCGGCCGCCCGCCGGACAGGAGAGCCGGGCCTCGCGGGCTCCGGGACACCGGGCGGGAAGCAGCCGCTGTGGGGGAATTGCCTTACCGAGCGGGCCTGTTGGGCGGCACCGCCGCCCAACAGGCCGGTGGAACACCACGGCACGCGAAATGGACCGCGCAACCGGCTGCGGTCTAGACCAACATCAGGCGAGAGGCGCCGCGCCGAACGCGTCCATACCGCGTCGCCGAAGAAGCGAACCCCAGCCCGCCATACCGCGTCTGAAGAGTTGAAAGTCGCACCGAACCACCCCTGCGCCACAGCCATCACACGGCGTGCGCCGTCCGAATGCGCCTGCCTGCCCCCATTCCGCCTTGTCCGTCCGAGGACGGGCCCCGGAGACTGGACAGGCTCGGCGGTACTCACGGCACGCCCTCCCGGTGGTGCGCAGGTGGCACGTCCCTACCTGGAGGTCCCATGCTCCTGTCGCCCCGTGACGGACTGAAGGTCGAGGTCCTCGGCCCCTTGCGCGCGTACGCCGGGGACAGCGAGCTGAGACTGGGCCCGCCGAAACAACGCGCGACCTTCGCCATCCTCGCGCTGCGGACCGGCACCGTGGTCACGCGGGACGAGCTGGTCGACGGCCTGTGGGGCGCCTCGGCCCCGCCCACCGCGGTCGGCAGTCTCCACACCTATCTGTCCGGGCTGCGCCGGGTGTTGACCGGCCCGTCCGGCGATCCGCCGCATCCACTGACCAGTTCCCCCCGCGGCTACGCGCTCCGCCTCGATCCCGCGCGGCTGGACCTCACCGTGGCGGAACGGCTGGCGGCGCAGGCCCGCGACAGCCGGGCACGGCAGGACCTGACCTCCGCGGTCGCCGCCTACGACAGGGCGCTCGCGCACTGGCACCCGGGCTCCGCGCTCAGCGGACTCCCCGGCCCGCTCGCCGCCGAACACCGGACCTGGATGTCGGAGCTGCGGCTGAGCCTGCTGCTGGAGCGCGCCGAGTCCCTGCTGAGCCTCGGCCGGCCGGAGCTCGTGGCCGCCCAGCTGCCCCGGCACGCCGCGGAGAACCCGTACCACGAGCGGTTGAGCACCCTGCTGATGACGGCGCTCAGCCGCAGCGGCCGCACCGCCGACGCCCTCGCCCACTACCACGGCCTGCGCCGGCGGCTCGCCGACGACCTGGGGATCGATCCGACGGCCGAGCTGCGGGCGCTGTACGAGTCGCTGCTCGACGACCATCCGGCCGGACCGGAGCCGCTCACCGTGCGCCCGATCCGGCCGGCGCAACTGCCGCAGGGCGTCGGCAGGTTCGTGGGCCGGGCCGACGCGGTGCGGCAGGTGCTGGACGTGGCGCGGGCACCGACGCCCGGGGCGTCACGGATCGCGATGATCGTCGGGGTCGGCGGCGTCGGCAAGACCGCGCTCGCGGTGCACTGCGGCCATCAGCTCGCCGACGCCTACCCGGACGGTCAGCTGTACGTGAACCTGCGCGGCTTCGACCCCAAACGTCCCGCCAACGCACCGGCGGACGTGCTCCACACCCTGCTCACCTCGCTCGGCGCCGAGGCGATCCCCACGGCGGAGGAGGCACGCATCGCGCTGTGGCGCAGCCTCGTCCGGGACAAGCGGCTGCTCCTCGTGTTCGACAACGCCGAGTCCGCCGACCAGCTGGACGGTCTCCTGCCCGGCGGCGGGCCGTCCTTCACCCTCGTCACCAGCCGCAACCGGCTCGGCGGTCTCGCGGTCCGCTACTCCGCCCGCCGGGTGACGCTGTCCCCGTTCAGCGCCACCGAGTCCCTGGAACTGCTCTCCGAGGCGATCGGCGGCGCGCGGGTCGAGGAGGAGGCGACGACGGCCCGCCGCCTCGCGGAGCTCTGCGGCCATCTGCCGCTGGCGCTGCGCATCGTCGCCGATCAGGCGTCGGCGGCGCCGTCCCGGATCGCCGATCTGGTGGCCGATCTGGAGGACGTCCGGCGCCGGCTGGACACCCTGGAGATCCCCGGCGACAAGCTGGCGTCCGTACGCGGCGCGCTCTCCTGCTCCTACGCCAAGCTGCACACCGAGGACGCGCACGCCTTCCGGCTCCTCGGCCTCTTCCCGGGCGGGAGCATCCGTCCGGAGACGGCCGCCGCGCTGCTGGACGTGCCGGAGCCGGCCGCCACGGAGGCGCTGCGCAGCCTGGCCGCCCAGAACCTGCTGGAGCCCGCCGGTGACCGCTACGTGATACACGATCTGACCCGGATCTACGCGGAGGAGGCGTGCCGCAGCGGTGAGTCGGCCGCCTCGCGGCGCAGTTCGCTGGAGCGGGTGCTGCGGCTGCATGTGTGGACGCTGTCGCGATACCACACCACCGATGAGCCGCCGCTGCCGTTCACCGTCGGGGACGAGCCGGCCGACGAGGAGCCGCCGCGCTTCGCGGACCGGCAGGCGCTGGTGGCCTGGTGCGCGCAGGACTGGGAGAACCTCGGCCCGCTCGTGCGGACGGCCCAGCGGATCGGCTGCCACGACGCGGCCTGGCAGCTGACCTATCTCCTCTTCGACTACTTCTGCGCGGCCGGCCGCACGCAGGACTGGGCCGACACCCTGTGGATCGGTCTGCGCAGCGCGGAGCTGATCGGTAACCGGCGGGCCGAGGCGGCCCTCCGCAACCATCTGGGCATCGCCCACCGACGGTTGGGTCGGCACGCCATCGCCGTGGAGCAGTGGGAGCACGGGCTGCGCCTCGCCGAGGAGACCGGCGACGACACCCTGCGCACCAGCCTGCTGGGCAATCTCGCCGCCGCACTGCGGGAGGACGGCGACATCCCGGCGGCGCTGCACCATGCCGAGCGGGCGCTGGCACTGGCCCGCCGCACCGGCTCGGTGTACCACCGGTCCTTCTGCCTGGGTCTCCTGTGCGAACTCCACCTGGAACAGGGCGCGTTCACCCGTTCACGGCGCTACGGCGTTCCCGGCCTCGCGGCGGCCCGGCGCTGCCGCAACCCGTTGCTGGAAGCGAACGTCCTGATCAACCTGGGCCTGGCGGAGCGCGGGCTCGGTGACGCCACGGCGGCGGAACGGCGTTTCCAGGAAGCGCTGGCGCTGTACGTACCCAACGGCGACCGCCCTCACGAGGCGTTGGCTCTGGCGGAGCTGGCCAGGATACGACGGTCGGCCGACACGGATCTGGCCCGGGAGCGGCCGACGGAGCCGGGGACGAGGGAGGGCGCGGCCCTCGCCGGCCTCCTGGCGGCGCCGGACACCGACGGCCCGCTCCCGGAACCGGCCACCCGCGGTGCGGCGTCGGCCTGTGTGCGTGCGTTGCGCTGATCTCGGTGCCAGAGGAGTACCGCCTCGATCCGGCTGCTCGCCCCCAACTCCCGGAAGATGCGGTTGAGGTGGTTCTTCACGGTCTTCTCGCTGAGGTCCAGCTGCTCGGCGATCTCGGCGTTGCGCGCCCCGCGGGAGACCAGGGCCATCACCTCTTCCTGCCGCCGGGACAGCCGGCAGGGGATCTCCGGCGCCTCCGCCGGTACGGGCACAGGGGCGGCGCCCTCTTCCGCCGCCGGGCCGGTCGCCGGTTCCTGCTGCCCGGCGGGGCCGACCACGCTGAGCCGGTACTCCGCACACAGCCGGCGCGCCGTCGGCGGGGTGGAGCGGCGGCCGCCGCTCCATGCCCGGTCCGGCTCGCTCCCGGACACGGTGCGGCCGAGGCGGCCGGTCACCGGCCGAACGGCCACCTCGACGTACGGCATCCGGGCGATCTCGACGTCGAGGTTCCGGTCGGCGAACTCCTGCCGGATGTGGGCGAGTATGTCCGGGCTGACGATGGCGATACGGACGCGGTGGGTGTCCTGTGGTGCGAAGGGCGAGCTGACGTCGACTGTCATGGACCCAGCATGCGCGGCCCCGCTTCAGTCTCTCTTCACGTCCGCTTCATGCGACGCCCCGGCCGCCTCGGCCGCCTTGACCTGCCCGGACTTCTCGGCCGCCTCGGCTGTCTCAGCCGTCTTGACCGCCCCGGCCGCCCCGGCCTCCTCCAGCTCCTTGAGCCGCGCGAGGGGCGCGTCGGCCTCCGCGAGGATTTCGTCCTCGGTCGGGACGGCGATCCGCTCCTCCCAGCGCAACGACGACACGATCACGTCGAAGACCAGCACCACGGCCTGGACCGGCTCGGCCTCGAGGTCGCCGTCGGTCAGCACGGTGTAGGTCAACAGCCCCCACACACCGGGGACTTCGGGGTGGGAGACGTAGTACGAGATCCGCCAGGCCGGCTGCTTGCGCCCGAGGCGGCCGGTGTCCACGACCGAGGCCATGCGCACCGCCGGCACCCCGTCGATCTCCAGGTAGGTCCCGGAGTCCCCGGCGTCTTCGAGGAGGGACGCCAGCATGGCCTCCGCGTCCTCGTCCTCGTTCCCGCTCTCGAGGACGGTGACCACCAACGACCCTGGCATCTTCATGCCGTTGAACTCGCGCAGTGGCAGCACCACCGAGCGGGCGCCCTGCCGCGAGGCGTCATCGGTCGCCGCGACCAGCTCCTTGCGGAGCATGCGGCGGTAGGGGCCCGCCTTGTCGCGGGGCAGCGAGTCGGGCAGGTGGACGCGGATCAGCTCGTCGATGAGCCGGGCGCGCACCCGGGCCGTGTCCGCCGTGGTGGGGATCTGCACCCAGCCGTCGGGCACGATCAGTTCGAAGTCGATCACGACTGCACCCCCGGTACGAAGCCGAGCGGCGCCCGGCCCCCGCCGGGCGGTGGCACGCTCGCCGCGGCGATCTCCTGCATCAGCTGTTCCACCCCGGCACCGATCACGGCCATCAGCCCCATGTCGGTCACCGACGTCTTCAGCAGAACGTCCACGCCGTGCTCGGACGCATCGCCGTCCTGCGGGATTTCGAGGCGGAGCGCCGCGCCGACGCGCCCGTAGCCCCCGCCATCGGGCGTCCGCCCCAGGGCGAGGAGCCGGAACCCGTCACCGGCAGCGGTGGTCACGTACTCGACCACGGGCTTACGGGCATCGCTCTCGATGCCTTCGGCTCCCATGCGCTCCAGGAGGTAGTTCGGGTCCTCGCCGTCGGGATCGCGGAATTCCACGACCACCGGGACGGGCGCCCAGTGCGGCTTGTCGTTCACGAACGCCGCGCCCCAGGCAAGCCGCGACCACGCGGGTAGTTGTCCCGCGCGCTCGCGCAGCCAAGCGGCGACGGTACGCCCTATCGCGTCCGCGGTGACCGGGAACTCCTCCCCGGCATCCTCGGGCCAGAGTTTCCGGCCGGCGGCCAGCCCCTCGGCCATCCACGCCGTGTAGATCTCCACCAGGTGGGCGACCCAGGGGTCGTCGTCCGTACCACCGGGCGAGGCCGGGGGCACCCATTCCCAGTGCCAGGCACAGGTCGGCATCGAGAATTTCTGCTGACTCAGCATTTCTTCATCCTTCAGGCCGGCGCACCGGGCGGGTTGACATCAGGGAACAGCTTCTGGAGGCGAAGGATGCTGTAGATGAGCGAGAACATGTTGAATCCGGCACCCGCGACACCCCAGAGGTAAACCCATCGCGGGACCACGATTCCGGTCGCTTTGAAGACGGCCGCCAGCTCGCGCGCATCCTGAATTCCCGCGAGATAGGCAAGGAATTGCTTGAAGGACGGCCCGGAGAGCTTGAACATCGATTTCCAGAGCTCCCAGGCGCCTTTGAGCTGCGCCCAGAAGGACTTGAGGAAACCCACCTCGGGGGTGATGATGCCGAGACCTCGCAGCAGCCAGTTGAAGAGCGGATTGTTGAACCATTCCGCCATGTTCAGCCATTCGAGCGCCGCCGCCGCCCCCTCGGCGGTGATGGGCCCGGTCGGGACCAACGGAATCGCGTCTCCGCCGATTCCCCACCCACGGCCACCAGTACCGAACATACGGGCGAAGGCCCTCGCCGCAGCGGCCTCGATCTTGCCCCACAGCGAGACGATGGCGCCGAGTCCTGCGGCCCCCAGCCCGAGGGCCCCCAAGATGACGTCGAGGAGGCTTCCCTTGCCCTCGTGATAGAGGATGGAGCTGACCACCAGTGATAGCCCGGCTGTCACGAATGCCCCCAGGACGATGAGGTTCACCCCTGGGATGAGGAGGGCCAGGATCGCGAAGGCCGCGGCGAGCCAGCCGAAGAGGTCACCGCCGACCCGCGCCAGCCAGTCGACGAACCTGTCCCACCCCGAGTCGGTCAGACCGTCGTCGTACCGGTCGCAGTTGACCGCGTCACCGAAGCGCTTTCCGGCGTCGTTGAGCGCGTCGAGCGCGTTCTGGAGGTCCTTCTTCGCATCGGCCAGCTTGTTGTCGGCGTTCTTGGCGGCCTTGTCCTTGTCGTCGCCCTTTTCCTTCTCCTTGTCGGAGATCTTGCCGTCCGAATCCTTCTGCGGATCCGGCATGCCCGTGGCCTTGGTCTGATCGCCCTGGGCTTCCTCGGCCTTTTCGAGGGCCTTCTTGGTGTCGCCAAGACCCTGCACCAGATGCGGCTCGTAGATTCCGGCTTCCCGCACGACATCGTCGTAACGGGCGCCGGCCTTCTTCAGATCCGCCTTGATCGACTCCGCGTCGGACTTGAGGCCCTCCACATACCCGCCCGCAAGGCCTTCACTGTTACTGCTGATGATCTTGTCGAGCTTGGCTACGGCGTCGTGGATGGTGTCGGCAATGTTCTTGAAACGCTTCTGTGCCTCATGCACCGCGTCGAGGTCGGTGCGGACCGGATCCTTGTCGAGGTCCAGCGGTGACCAGTCGAGACTCCTGATGCCAGACATCGGTTCTCCTCAGCCCTTTCCGGCCTGCGTATCAGGCGTCATTTTCTTTGAACGAGTCCTTCATCTTCTGATCGGCCTTCGTCCACTCCTCGTCGACCTTGGCCACCTTCTCGCTGAAGGAACTCATCTTGTCGGCCATGTCCGAGCGATGGACCTCCCAGTTGTAGGCGAAGTCCTTCATCGACAAGTTGGCGTTCAGCTGGCCCCAGAGGTCCCTGGACTCATTCTGGAGGTCGGTCGCCGCCTTGAAATTTCCGGCCAACTGGGTGAGGTCGTCGGCCAGTTCCTTGAGGTCCTTCACCACGAGGTCTGCCATCACTGCCTCCTACGGTCGTCCGTGGCCGCCCCCGGGCGGGGCGCCGTCGGAATCTGTGTGGTCATCAGGGCACCGCTGCCCAGATGCAGCAGCCCGGCGCCCGGTACGACCTTCGCCGCCAGCTGGGAGCGGGAGAGCCTGACACCCACCAGATCCCCGTCGCCCATGTTGGGCGGCGACAGCAGGACTCCGCGGCGGTTCTTCTTGATCTCCGACTGCCAGCCGGCGAAGCCCACACCCACCGTGGCGACGTCGCCACCGATGATCACGCCGCGGTTGCTGCCGGACGCCTTGCGGACGAAGGTCTTCAGCCAGTCACGGCAGATCAGGTCGCGCCACACCTCGGCGTCGTCGACCACCAGCACCACCGGACCGTCACCCGGGTCGAGCAGTTCGGCGAACTGCTTCTCGGTGGGCTGCTCGTCGGTGAGGACACCGCGGACACCGGCCCGTCCGGCGAAGGCACGCAGCGGGGAGTTCATCGGCGCGCCGATGACCACTTCGGTGCCGCCGCGCAGCAGCGACTCCGTCATGACGCCCAGCGCGGTGCTGCGGCCGGAGCGGGACGGTCCCGCCACCAGGAAGGTCGGCTGGTCGCCGCGGAGATCGGCGCCGACCGGTTCGAGTTCGTCACCGGCCACGCCCACCAGCGCCCACATCTGCTGCGGCGTGTCGACCATCTCCCATGCCTGGTCGAAGGAGAGCTCGGTCGGCATCACCGCGATGCGGTTCGGCCGGGCCGACTTCGGCACCGCGGCCTCCCGCTCGACGAGCCGGTCGGCCAGCGCGTGCACCGCGGCGACCTGCGCCGGGCCCGACGGATCGGCCGCGACCAGGGCGACCTGCGTCTCGACCGCGTTGAGCGCGACGTAACCGCGGCCCGGCGGCAGGTTCTCCGGGATCTTGCGCGGGTTGAGCCCGGCCAGGCTGGCGTCCGAACGGTCCGAGAGGCGTAGCACGAGCTTGTCCTCGCACAGCGACGACATCCGGCCGCTCAGCAGCATCCGGTCACCGGCGATGACCAGGTGGACGCCCGCGCTGCCGCCCTCGCGGTGCAGGGTCTGGATCAGATCGGTGAGCGCCCCGCCGTCGTACTCGCCGAGGGTGCCCATGAACCCCTCCCAGCGGTCCAGCAGCAGCACGATGTGCGGCAGCCGTTCCTCGGCGGGCCGCGCCGCGCGCTGCTCGGCGACATCGGCGAACCCGGACTCACCGAGCAGCCGCTGACGGCGCTGCACCTCGTCGTGGAGCCGGGTGAGCAGCCGCACCGCGCGGTCGGTCTCCGTACGCTGCACCACCGCGCCGCAGTGCGGCAGCCGGCTCAGGGAGAGCAGTGCGCCGTTGCCGCAGTCGAGCCCGTACAGATGCAGATCGGCCACGCTCGATGCGGCGGCCGCGGCGGCGGCGAAGGTGCGCAGCGCCGCCGAGCGGCCCGAGCGGGGTGCGCCGACGATGTGCAGATGCCCGAAGGTGGCCATGTCGACCGTCACCGGTTCCTGGCGCTGCTGTGTCGGCAGGTCCTGGATGGCCCAGGAGAACGCGGGGTCCTGCCCGGAGCCGGTGACCGGGTCCGTCGCCAGCTCGACCACCGGGGAGAGCGGCAGCGGCGGGAGCCAGGGGCGGCGCTGTTGCGGGATGTCCAGCATCTCCCCCGCCCTCCGGACCGAGTTGACCAGTACCGACAGGTCGGTCGCCTCGTCGGTCTCCCCGGCGACCCGCGGGCGTTGCGGCGCGGGCAGTCCCAGGTCCAGCCAGGAGACCGGCTTGAGGAACGGCGCGACGACTTCCTGTGCCCGGTTCGCCGACGGCCGGCGGCCGCCGACCCGGCCGGTCTGGAAGGGGATCAGCGAGCTGTGCCCGAGGCGGGCGTAGGCACGTCCCGGCGTCGACGCGGAGATGTTCGCGGCCTCGCGGTCGTCGATGACGTCGGTGCTCTCCCCGGCGTCGGTCACCCGCAGCGCGATCCGCAGGTTGGTGTTGGCGCGGATCTCCGCGGAGACCACGCCGGAGGGCCGCTGGGTGGCGAGGATCAGGTGGATGCCCAGGGAGCGGCCCCGCTGGGCGACGTTCACCAGACCGGTCACGAAGTCCGGCAGCTCGCGGGCCATGGACGCGAACTCGTCGATGACGATGAGCAGCCGCGGGATCGGCGCGAGGCCGGTCCGCCGGGTCGCGTAGTCGAGGTAGTCCTCCAGGTCCTTGGCGCCGGCGGCGGCGAGGAGGCGCTCGCGGTGGGTCAGTTCGGCGCCGAGCGAGGTCAGGGCGCGTTCGACGAGATGGGGGTCGAGGTCGGTCACCAGTCCCACGGTGTGCGGCAGCCGGATGCACTCCTTGAACGCGGCGCCGCCCTTGTAGTCGATCAGTACGAACGTCATGGCGTCCGGGCGGTTGGCCACGGCCAGCGACGCGACCAGTGTCTGGAGGAATTCCGACTTGCCGGAGCCGGTGGTACCCGCCACCAGGCCGTGCGGACCGTGGTTGACCAGGTCGAGGGCGAACGGGCCGTCGAGCGAGGTGCCGACGACGGCCTTGGTGCTGCGGCCGCCGGCGCGCCAGCGGCCGGCGACCGCGGCGGGATCGGGATCCTCCAGGTCGATCGTCTCCAGCAGGCGTGCGGTGGCGGGCAGCGCGGCCTCACCCTGGTTGGTGCTGACGTCCCGCAGCGGGGCGAGCCGCCGTCCGGTGGCCTCGTACCAGCTGTCGGCGACGTCGTCGGCGAGGATGCCGTCGATCTGGTCGGCGCGCTGCTGCCGCAGGCTCGCCGGCTGGGCCGCACCGCCGACGACGACGGTGGCGCACTCCTCCGGAAGGGTGCGCTCGTCGGTGTCCACGCAGATGCTGTAGATGCCGACGGCCGGGCCCTCGCGCAGGATCGTCACCACGCCCGGCAGCGCCCGCAGCCTCCGGGCGCCGTCCATCACCACGACGATGTCCGGGTCGCTCAGCACCGCCTGCGCACCGGCCTGGAGCAGTGCCTGCTTGCGGACGTTGATCAACTCGATCAGCTCAGCCACCCGGTGGCCGAGGGTCTGGGCGTCCGCACCGACCAGCGCCAGCGCCTGCTGCCCCAACTGCGGCCGGGTGTGCGGCAGCCAGGCCGCCCACTCCCACAGCCGCTCGCCCTCCGGGTCGGTCAGGACGTACAGCTGCACATCGCGCGGGCTCTGCAGCACCGCCAGCTGTCCGGCCAGCCAGCGGGCCGTGCGCCGGGGCCACTCCTGGTGTCCGGCGACACCGACGACGCCCGCGTGGGCGAGGGAGAAGGCCGCCGGGACGTCCGGTGCGGCCCGCAGGTCGCGCCGGTGGCGGCCGCCTTCGGCCTCCTCCTCCACGATGATCTCGGTGGGGAGGTCGGCGATGCCGACCCGGACCAGGAGGTGGTCGGGGTCGACGCGGCGGCGTTCCCAGAGCCGGGCGCGCGGGCCGGTCGCGATGGACAGCAGCTCACCGGGGTCGGGGCTGACGGCGCGGCGGTCGAGGCGTTCCTCGTCCAGTGCGGCGGCGATCTCCCGTTCGGTCTCGGCCCGCCGCTCCTGGAACTCGGCGATCTTGCGGCGGTGGCCGACCTTGCCCTGGCGCCGCCCGGAGATCCAGTTCCCGATCATCATCACCGGGGACATCGCGGCCATGAGCAGGAACATCGGGTTGTCCGACACCAGCGCGATCACCCCGCCGAGCACCGCGGGCAAGGTGGCGGCGAGCCACGGCAGTGCGCTCGGCGTCGGGGCCTTGGGCTCGGCGGGGAGACGGAACTCGGTGCGCTTGGTGGGCGGGAGCAGCCGCGGCGGGCGGTTGTAGTCCAGGTACTCGCCGTCCGGGGAGGGGTCGATGATGGCGTCCGGGCGCTGGACGGGCTGCGCCTCCAGGAGCGTGTCACCGCACCGGAGTTGGGACCGTGGCTGCCAGGCGACCTCGTATCCCGGCAGGGGGGCGCGGTCCAGAAGGGGGCCTTCGACGGACGCGGAGAGTTGCACGGTCGCGTCCAGGAGCACCCGGATCACGGCGGCTTCGGACGGCTGGTCGCTGCCCAGCCGCACCTGGCAGCTCCCGTGGGAGCCGATCCGGTGCTCACCGGCGTCCAGGTTCCAGACCTGGCCCGCTCCGGTGCCCGCCACCGCCCGGACGGTCACCAGACCGGCCCGTTTCCTCGTGCCCTTGCCGGGCTGGTCGAGCCAGAGGACGCTGCCGTCGTGGATGCCGCTGCCCCCGAAGGGCTGGTCGAGATCGAGGCGCTGCGCGCCGAGGTAGACCTCGGGCAGCTCCGTCTTCCCCAGCGGTACCGGCGCGACACCGGCCAGCAGTTCCCGGACCACCTCGCGTAGGACGGTGTGGGGGTCGGCGTCCACGACCACGTCGGCCGACACGTCCGGGTGCCGGGCAATGGTGATCATCATGGGCATGGCTGTCCCCCTTCCTCCGTCCGGCCTTGCTCTTACTTGTGGTTCAGGGAGCTGGACATCTGGTTGTCCATCTCCTGCATCGAGCTGACCGCCTTGTCGAGCCACTGCGACAGCTGGTCCAGGGTCTCCATCGCCGTGTTCGCCGAGGTGACGAACTCGGTGTGCACCTCTTCGAACTTGCCGGACGCCTGGTCGGTGACGAAGCCGCTGGCGGTCAGGTTGTCGACGATGCTCTTGCACTCGTTGAGCTTGGCGTCGATGTCGGCCTTGTTGTTGCGCATCCGGCTCGCGCTGTCCTGCATCTCGCCGTACGTCACGTTCATGTTCGCCATGAGGGGCCCCTTCTGCTGTCGCCGCGGCCGTCAGCCGGCACATCGGCGCTCACCGGTTCGGATGCGGTCGATGCTAGGAACGGGCTCGGGAGGGGGTCCACCGCTCCCGGGCCGCGATGGGCCCTAGGTCCCAAGTCCGCCCTCCGGCGCTCGACACCCCCGGTCCCCGCCGGTCACCGTTCTTTCCACGCCCGCGAAGCCGCGCGAACTCGAATCCGTTCGCCGTCCGGCAGGCATCAGAGGAGTTGAAGGTGTCACAGCCCCGCCGTCCCGCCGATCGAGACCGCCCCGCCAATTGGTTCACCCGCATCTTCGGCAAGCGCCGGGCCGACCCGTTCACGGGGGGCCTGCGCACCGATCACGGGATGTGGACGGTCGACCGGGCGATGCGGGTCATGGCCACCGCCTGCGCGCGGGAGAACCGGGAGGTCCCGGAGGCCCAGGCGGTCCTCGTGGGCGCCGACACCGTGCGCTTCCTGCTCCGCAGCCCCGACGAACGGCCTCCGGCGGGCTGGACCGCCGACCCCGACGCCCGGGCCTGGACCGCGCAGCTTCGCGGGATCCAGACCGCGGAGGTCGAGGAGTCCGTACGGGAGCCGTATCCGCAGTTGGTGTCCCTCGGCAGCTCCAGCGCGGGCTTCGCCCTGCTCAACCTCGGTGACTCGGGCGGGATCATCGCGCTGGAGGGCGACAGCCGGCGCGCCCGGGCGCTCGTCCAGGAGTGGACGCGGGAGCTGACCACCAACCCGTGGTCGCGGGGTGTGCAGGTGGTCCGGGTCGGGTTCAAGCCCGGCACCGCGGACCCGGTCGGGACGACCGAGGTGCAGAGCCTTGAGGACGCCGCGGCGGCGATGTCCCAGCCGGCCGGCGGTGTGCTGATCCTCGCGAGCATGCCGGGCGGGCGGGACAAGGAGCGCGTCCGCTACCTGGCCGACCACCCCAGGACGCCCTGGGCGGTGGTGGTCCTGGGCCGTGGTGACCGCCCGCGGTGGCGGTTCACGCTCGACTCCCGGGGGCTGATCGACACCCGGCTGCTGCCCGAGCCGGTGTTGCGGCCGCTGAACCCGGCGCTGGACACCCCGCCCCTCGCGGACGATGTCAAGGACGTCACGGTCACCCCGGCGCCCCGGGCGGCCGCTGCGCCGCCCGCCCGTCCCGTAGCCGGGGAGGCGGCCGGCAAGAAGTCTTCCTCCCGCCGCTCCGCCGTCCTCACCGGATCGGCGGTGGTCGCCGTCTGCGCGGTGACGGCCGGTCTGATCTTCTTCCTCGGCGACCGGAAGTCCTCGGACTCCGCCTCCCCGGCCTCCGCCTCCCCGGCGCCTTCCTCCTCCACCGCCGCCACCGCCGCCACCGCCACCGCCGGCACCGGCGGCACCGGCGGCACCGGCGGCTCCCCTTCCCCGACGTCCGGCGACGGGCCCGCAGAGCCCAACCCGTTGGGCACGTCGTTGATCAACGACGCCACGGGCAATTGCCTCACCGGCGGCGCCGGGAGCGACGGCACCCCGCTGGCGCTGGCACCCTGCGACGGCCAGCCCAACCAGCTGTGGAAGATCTCCGAGGACGGCACCATCCAGACCAAGGGGCTGTGCATGGACGCCGCCTGGGGCGCCACCGAGGCCGGTACGTCCGTCCAGATCGCGAACTGCAGCGGGAACCCGGCCCAGCAGTTCTCGCTGCGCAACGACACCCTCTACACCTCCCATGCCGACAAGTGCGTCAGGGAGATCGACCACGGCAAGTCCGTCCAGCTGCAACCGTGCGGCAATGGCCCCCTCGAACTCTTCCGGCGCAAGTAGCAGGCCGGGGAGCGCATCCCCGAGACATCACCACCTCTACCGAAGGCCCCCGGCTGCAGCCGGGGGCCTTCGCCGTTCAAGGGGCGGGGACGCGGAAACGTCCCCGCCCCTTGATAAGTAAACACAGTGTTCCCTCTGCCTGGCCAGTGCCTGGCCCAACATGGAAAGTACGCAACACATCCAGGGAACACATTGTTTACCTCAAACCATTGACGCGCCCGGCGGCCGTCCCTAAGTTGATCCGCCATGGGCAAGGAGAACGCGTCGAGCGGCGCGCAGCGCAAGGTGCTGGACGCCGTCGCCGAGTTGCTGTCGGAGCTCGGCTACCTGGAGCTGACCGTCGACAAGGTCGCGAAGCGGGCCGGGGTGACGCGCAAGACCATCTACCACCGGTGGCCGAACAAGGCCGCGCTGGTGGGCGAACTCCTCATCCGGGATGCGCGGATGGACACCGTGCCCGAGCTCGGCGACAGCCGGGCCGAACTGCGCCATCTTTTCGACCTGATCCTCCGCGACGCGCAGGGGGAGGGCACGCTCGTCCTGCCCGCCCTCTGGGCGAACATGGGCGAACCGGCGGTGATGGAACGCTTCCGCCGTGAGGTGCTCGCGCCACGTCGCCAGGACGCCCGGGCCACCGTCCAGCGGGCGATGGTCCGCGGCGATCTGCCCCCCGACACCGATGTGGACCTGCTGCTCGACAGCTGGTCAGGGGTCGTTCAGTTCCGCAGCCAGATGCGCTCGGACGTCTTCCTGGCCGCCCAGGCCGATGAGCTGGTGGACCTGGCGCTGCGCGGCGGTGTGCCCCGGCTGCGCCGCTGAACCGGGCCGCCACCCCTCCCAAGAGCTCCGAGGAGAGCCGCCATGCCCGAAACCACCACCGCTCCACCCACAGATCTGACGAATCGTCAAATACGGCTGGGAGTCGGGGCGATGCTCGCCTCGATGGCCGTCGTCGAGACCGTCAGCGGCTTCACCCAGCAATACCTCTACCCCGTACTGCCCGCGGTCGGCGCGCGGCACGGGATCGACACCGTCCAGCTGTCCTGGATCTATGTGGTGCAGCAAGTCGGGATGACGGTGTTCACCCCGCTGCTGTCCCGGCTGGGCGACAACCACGGTTACCGGAAGATCCTGCGGCTGTCCGTGGCGATGCTGGCCTGCGGCTCGCTGCTGATGGCGGTGTGGCCGTCGCTGATCGGCATCGCGGTGGGCGCGCTGCTCCAGGGCAGCGTGGTCGGCTTCATGCCGCTGATGATCGGGATCCTGCGCGACCGTACGGGCGACGAGGGCGCCCGGCGCGGGATCGGCGTACTGGTCGGGGTGCTGCTGGCGGCCATCGGGGTGGCCGGGGTGGCGGCCGGTGCGATGGCGGCGGTCAATCCGGTACTCGGGCTGTGGACGGGGGTCGCCGTGGCGGCCCTGGGCCTGGTGGCCTGCCTGATGATCCCGGCCGAGCGGTCGGCCCCCGCCGGGGAGGGCTTCCCGCTGCGGCCGTTCGGTCTCCTGTCGCTCGGCCTGATCGGGATCACCCTGGCGCTCTCCCAGGGCCCGGTCTGGGGCTGGGGCGCACCCGCCACGCTGGTGAGCGCGGGGGTCGGCGTACTGGCCGCGGTGGCCTGGCCGTTCGCGGAGCTGCGGGCCGAGCGGCCGGTGGTGGACGTACGGATGTTCCGCAACCGGCGGGTGGTGCTGCCGTCGGTGGTGACCTTCTGCCTCTCCTTCGTCACGATCGGCACGCTCGGCGCCAACTCCACCTTCCTGGGCGCCGATCCGCAGAAGGTCGGGTACGGCTTCGGGCTGGGCTCGATGGCGATCGGCTTCGCGATGCTGCCGCAGGCGGCGACCGGGGTGGCGGCCTCGCTGCTCACCCCGCGGGCGCTGCGGCTGCTCGGCGACCGCGTGACGGTGGCGATCGGCGGCCTCGCGGCACTGGCCGGATTCGGCGGGTTGGCGCTCGTCCACGGCACATTGGCGGCATATCTGGCGCTGTCCTCGCTGACCGGCGTGGCCATGGGCGTCTTCCAGTCGGCCACCCGGGCGCTGGCGGTGGAGGCCGTGCCGGTGTCCGAGACGGCCACCGCGGCGGGCGTCAACGAACTGGTGCTCTCCCTGGGCGGGGCCGTGGGCGCCGCTCTGGTGAGCGCGATGCTGAGCGCCCATGCGGGTGCCGGCGGACGGGTGGAGATCGGCGGCTACACCGTCGCCTGGGCGGTCTGCGCACTGCTGGGCGCGGTGGCCACGATGGCGGCGTTCCGGCTGCGCACCGAACGGACATGAGAATGGAGTCAGCGACGATGACGACGACCGAGCCGCGCCGCCGGGTGGCGGAACGCGTCCGCGAACTGCGCGGGGAACTGGTCGGGCTCAGCCACCGGCTGCATGCCGAGCCGGAGCTCGCGTTCGAGGAGCACCACTCCGCCGCGGCGATCACCGCGCTGGCGGAGAAGGCCGGATTCACGGTGGAGCGCGGGGTCGGCGGGCTGCCGACCGCCTTCGACGCGCGCTGCGGCAGCGGCGATCTGGTGATCGCCTACTGCGCCGAGTACGACGCGCTGCCGGAGCTGGGCCACGCCTGCGGCCACAACGTCAACGGGGCGTCCGCCACCGGCGCGGCGCTGGCGCTGGGCGCGGTGGCCGACGAACTCGGGCTCACCGTACGGCTGATCGGCACCCCGGCCGAGGAGGACCGCGGCGGGAAGGCGTATCTGATCGAGGCGGGCGTCTTCGACGGTGTCGCCGCGGCGATGATGGCGCACGCCAACGACAAGGACCAGGTGAACGGCGACTCGCTGGCCATCTGCTCCTGGGACATCCGCTACACCGGCCGTCCCGCACATGCGGCGGCCGCGCCCTGGGAGGGCGTCAACGCGCTGGACGCGCTGACCGTCGCCCAGACCTCGCTCGGCCTGCTGCGCCAGCAGTTGCCGCGGGACGCGGTGGTCCACGGCATCGTCACCGACGGCGGTCAGGCGGCCAACGTCATCCCGGCGCACACCGCCGCCCGCTACGAGGTCCGCGCCGAGTCCCTGGAGCGGCTGCGCGACATCCAGCGCCGCGTCCGCGCCTGCTTCGAGGCGGGCGCGCTGGCCACCGGTGCCGAGCTGGAGATCACCCCGCACGGCCACGACTTCGCCGAACTCCGCCAGGACGGGGAGATGACCGCGCTGTACGCCGCGGCGGCGGAGGAACTGGGCCGCACCGTCGACCGCACGCCCTGCCGGACCGCCTCCACCGACATGGGCAACGTCTCCCACCTCGTCCCCTCCATCCACCCCATGCTCGGCTACGACACCGGCGGCGCCCGCCAGCACACGGCGGAGTTCGCCGCCGCCGGAACCACCCCCGGAGCCGACCGCGCGGTCCTGGACGGCGCCCTCGCCATGGCCTGGACGGGCGTGGAGTGCGCGGGGCGACCGGCGCTGCGGGAGCGGTTGCTGGCGGGGGTGCGGGGGCGGGGGGCGTAGGTCCCGGCCGGGCAGGCGGGCCGACGACACGGGGAGACGACACGGGGAGACGCAGGTCACATCGGCGCGTGTCACGGGGGGCCCGGCCGTCTCGTCCCAGGTGTGTAGCCATTGACGAGCACGGAGGAGCACACCATGGACGCGCGAGTGACCTTCACCACCGGCCCGGACGCCCCGAAGTCCTTCAAGTACCTGATGGCCGCGGGCCAGGCGCTCAAGGAGGGGCCGCTGCCGACCGTGACCCAGGAGCTGGTGGCCCTGCGCGTGAGCCAGATCAACGGCTGCGCGGTCTGTATCGACATGCACACCAAGGAGGCCACGGCCGCCGGGGAGAGCGCGGTGCGGGTGCATCTGGTGGCGGCGTGGCGGGAGGCCACGGTCTTCACCGAGGCGGAACGCGCCGCGCTGGAACTGGCAGAGGAGGGCACCCGGGTCGCGGACGCGGCCGAGGGGATCAGCGACGCGGTATGGGCCCGGGCCGCCGCGCACCACGACGAGGAACAGCTGACCGCCCTCGTGGTCCTGGTCTCCTTCATGAACATGGTGAACCGGCTGAACGTCCTCACCCGTCAGCCGGCGGGCGACTACGAGCCCGGCCAATACCACTGAACGACTCCGGTGCCCGGTGCCCCGCCGCGGGCTCCGGGCACCGGGCACGAGGGGCCCGCGCCGACGTACGGCCGGGCGGAAAAGGACCACAGAGGAAACAAGGGGAAGGGATCGGTGTGAGCAAGGTCGAGGAGTTCGAGGAGCTGCGGCCGCTGCTGTTTTCGCTCGCGTACCGGATTCTGGGCAGCGTCGGGGAGGCCGAGGACGCGGTGCAGGAGACCTGGCTGCGCTTCGACCGTTCGGCGACCCGGCCCACGTCGACCAAGGCGTATCTGTCGGCGGCGGTGACGCGCCTCTCCATCGATGTGCTGCGGTCGGCGCGGGTGCGGCGCGAGGAGTATGTGGGCCCGTGGTTCCCCGAACCGCTGCTCAGCGATCCGTATCAGGACCCGGAGCGCTCGGCGGAGCTGGCCGACTCGCTGTCGATGGCGGCGCTCCTCCTGCTGGAGCGGCTCAGCCCGCTGGAGCGGGCGGTGTTCGTGCTGCGGGAGGTGTTCGGCTTCGAGTTCGACGAGGTCGCCGCGGCGGTGGACCGGACACCGGCGGCGTGCCGTCAGTTGCTGGTGCGGGCGCGGCGGCACATGGAGGACGGGCGGCCGCGGTTCGCGGCGGTCCGGGCGGAGCAGGAGGAGTTGGCGTCCCGGTTCTTCGCGGCGCTCCACGAGGGCGACATCGCCGGTCTGCAGGACGTGCTCGCCGCGGATGTGACGATGATCGGCGACGGCGGCGGCAAGGCCCCGCAGTTCGCCCGGGCGGTCGTCGGCGCCGAGAAGGTGGCCCGGCTGCTCGGCTCGGTCTTCCCCTGGATGACCCAGGTCGGCATCACGCTCACCCCGCACGAGATCAACGGCCACCCGGGCGCGGTCTTCCGCACCGCGGACGGCAAGGTGCTCCACACCCTGATGCTCGACATCCTCGACGGGCAGATCCAGACCGTCCGTGGGGTGCTCAACCCCGACAAGCTCGGCCACCTCGGGCCGGTCGCCGACGCCTGGAGCGTCGACCGTGAAATGCGGCAGGTCCGTCGGCAGCAGAGCTGACGGTGGTGTCGGCCGCCCCCGCGATATCCGGGCGGCCGGCACACTTTCCCCTCACGTCACGGGCGCTACGTGAACGGAATGCCGTCGGAGGAGTGACGGTGGAATCCCGGCACGGCGACACCCCGAGCGCATGCGAACGAGAATGCGCGGCCTCCCCGCTGCACCGTACCGTCAACGCGCCGAACATCAGGGATAATTGACTCTGCGTGAGTTCATGGGCTGCCTTTACCTCATCCTGCCCCGTTGTTCACCGAACCGGGCTTCAGCACGCCCCGACGCCGTGTCTTACTGGATCCGCTACGCGCAGTGCGTGCCGTCCCGGCCACGTGAGGAGTTCCGGTGAGCCCCATCCGTAGTCTCACAACCACTCTCGCCACAGGCGCCATGGCCGCGGTGAGTTCCCTCGTTCCCGCCGCCCATACCGCGAGCACCCATTCCCTGGTGGTCCTGCCGGACCAGAAGGAAAGCGCGATCTACGCGTTCGTCAACTCGGCCAGGAAATCGATCGACGTGACGATCTATGAGCTGCGCGACACCACCCTCGTCGACGATCTGGTGAAGAAGGAAAAGGCGGGTGTGAAGGTGCGGGCGGTCTTCGACGCGCAGCACACGGACGTCGACGGCGCCGCCTACAAGGCACTGTCCGCCGCCGGTGCCGGGGTGACGTACTCGTCCCCGTCGTACGTCTACACCCACCAGAAGACGATCACCGTCGACGGCGCCACGTCGTACATCAGCACCGGAAACTTCGATACCACGTACTATCCGACCTCCCGCGATTACGGCGTCTTCGATCACGACGCGGCCGATGTGAAGGCCATCGAGAAGGTCTTCGACGCCGACTACGCGAAAAAATCCGTCACCCCGTCCGACGGCACCGATCTGGTCTGGTCGCCCACCGACTCACAGAGCCATCTGCTGGCGCTGATCAAGGACGCCAAGCACAGTCTGGACGTCCAGGAGGAGGAATTCGGCGACACCACTCTCGTCAACGCGCTCGTCGCGGACGAGAAACGTGGTGTCGCCGTCCGTGTCGTCGCGGAGAACCAGTCCTCGAAGTACAGCAAGCAGCTGAAGAAGGTCACTGCGGCGGGCGGAAAGGTCACCACGTACACCAGCTCCACCGGCTACTACATTCACGCCAAGGCGATCGTCGTCGACCACGGCACGTCCGGTGCAAAGGTATTCGCCGGATCGGAGAACTTCTCCTCCAATTCTCTCAACCACAACCGCGAACTCGGCATCATCGTCAACGATTCCGCGATCGTCGGCGGCATCGAGAAGGCGTTCACCGCCGACTTCCACAAGGGCTCCGGCCGGACCTGACCACCGGCCCGGCCGCGCGTGACCCGTTCGGGTTCAGCGCGGCGTTCCGCCGGTGGCCGTACGCGCCGGAGGGGTGAGGGGTTCGGCCGCGCCGGGAACGGAGAGGTCCGGCGGGCGGGGGCGGCCGGTTGCGGCGCCCCCGTGCGGGTCGGGCCGGGGTCCGTCAGGCCAGGGCGAGAAGGCCGACGGCGACGGCGGCGGCGCCCAGGCCCACGAGCTGGCCCCGGTGGATGCGTTCGGCGAGCACGCCGCGGGCCAGCAGGACCGTACCGGCCGGGTAGAGGGCGGTGAGCACGGCGACGACGGCGAGGTCGCCGCTGCGGGCGGCGAGGAGGAACAGCAGGTTCGCCAGCGAGTCGAGCGCGCCCGCGCCCACCGACATCGCGTAGGCGGGGCGTTCCGTGCCGAGCCGGTGGCGCAGCAGCCCCGCCGCGGTGAGGGTGACGGCCGAGGAGA
Source organism: Streptomyces sp. NBC_01525 (assembly GCF_045040405.1). Lineage (NCBI taxonomy): Bacteria > Bacillati > Actinomycetota > Actinomycetes > Kitasatosporales > Streptomycetaceae > Streptomyces > Streptomyces sp. NBC_01525. The sequence goes on along the minus strand of NZ_CP109397.1, from coordinate 6,583,865 downwards.
CCGCCCGGCCGATGATCAGCGGGGCCACGCCGCTGTCGGACGGCGCCTGGTGCAGGAAGACCAGTTGGAGGGCGATGGCGCCGCCCGCGCCGAAGGCCAGCAGCAGCGCGGTCCGGGAGGGGCGGGCCGAACCGGCGCCGTGCCCGGCGCTGACCAGCACCACCGCGATCAGTGCGAGCGGCAGTCCCACCAGGGCGGCGGAGCCCAGGTGTTCCCCCTGGAGCAGGCCCACCGCGACCGGCAGCGCGGCGGAGACCATGGCGGTCACCGGCGACAGCACGTTCATCGGGCCGATCGCCAGGGTCCGGTAGAGCAGGGCGAAGACCGCGGCCGACGCGACTCCGGAGGCGGCGCCCCAGGCGAGGGCGCCGGGGCTGAACTCGGCGCCGAGGAGCGGCCACAGCAGCAGCTCGACGGTGAGACTGGCCGGAGCCGCGATCATCACGGTGCGCAGCACATGGGCTTTCCGGGCGCCGAGACCGCCGAGGAAGTCGGCGCATCCATAGGCGAGGGAGCTGCCCAGGGCCAGCAGCAGAGCGATCACGGCACTTCCCTTACTATGACAACGGAACGACCGAACCGTACAACCAAACGACCGCAGCGTGTCAATCGACCGACCGCGGGGTGCGGGGCGGCGTTCCGCTCGTGACAGGCGGCGGCCACCGGTGGCCCGGCGGCCGGCAGGCGGAGGGTGATCGGATGGACGGGACGGCGGCTGCCCTGCGGACGCTCGCGCACAACGTCAGGGCGGCGCGCGGCCGCGCCGGTCTGTCCCTGGACGAGCTGGGGCGGCGTGCGCAGGTGAGCAAGGGCGCCCTGGTGGGGCTGGAGAAGGCCCAGGGCAACCCGAACTTCGCCACCCTGGTCCGGCTGGCCGACACCCTCGGCGTCCCGGTCTCCGCCCTGCTGGAGGGGCCCGCCGAGGGCCGGGTCCGGGTGGCGTCCGCCGACGCCGTGGCGCCGCTGTGGACCGGGCCGCACGGCGGCGAGGCGCGGCTCCTGCTGACGACCTCCGGCCCGGCGCCGGTCGAGGTCTGGCGCTGGCGGCTGGAGCCCGACGAGGAGTACCCCAGCCATCCGCACCGGGCCCAGGTCGTCGAGACGGTCAGCGTCACCACGGGCCGGATGACCCTGGTCGTCGACGGCACCGAGTACCCCGTCGCCGCGGGCCAGACCGCCACCTTCGACGCCGACGTCCCGCACGCCTACCGCGGCTCCGGCACCGGAACCTGCCACCTGATCATGACGGTCCACCTCCCACCCGGAGCCGCCGCCCTGGCCTGAACCGGGGCACAGGAACGCGTCGTCGCCGCCCCCGGCGCCCGGCACGGTCGGTATCGTCGCCGTTCTTACGACAAGTTCTTACGACGTCGGCGACGACGGACACGTGCGGTGTCGGCTACGAGGGGCGAGGGCTGTGACGCAGGAGGGCACGCCGGGGCGGCTGATCGGGGGGCGGTACCGCCTGCTGGACGAGGCCGGGTCCGGCGGCATGGGGCGGGTCTGGGAGGGGCGGGACGAACTGCTGGGCCGCCCGGTGGCCGTCAAGGAGGTCCGGCTGCGGGCCGCGTCCGCCGAGGAGCGGGAAGAGGTGCTGGCCCGCGCACAGCGCGAGGGCCGCACCGCCGCCGCCCTCGCCGACCACCCCAACGTCGTCACCGTCTACGACGTGGTGATCGAGGACGGCGTGCCGTGGACGGTGATGCAGCTGGTCAAGGGCCGTTCCCTGCGGGAGGAGTTGGCGAACGGTCCGCTGGCTCCCGGCCATGTCACGCACATCGCCGCGGCCCTGCTGTCGGCCCTGCGCGCGGCGGACGCCGCGGCGGTCGTGCACCGCGACATCAAGCCGGGCAATGTGCTGCTGGCCGATGACGGGCGGGTGCTGCTGGCGGACTTCGGGATCGCGCGGGTGCTCGGGGACGAGACGATCACGGCTCCCGGTGCCTTCGTCGGGTCGTTCGAGTACACCTCACCGGAGCGCGCCGACGGCCGGTCGGGCGGCGTGACCTCGGACCTGTTCTCCCTCGGGGTGACCCTGTTCCACGCGGTGGAGGGCGCGCCGCCGTTCCGCCGCGAGTCCCGGAGCGACACCCTGTCCGCCGTCCTGCTCGCCCCGCTCCCCGGGATGACCCACGCCACCAGTGGCCTGCGGGAGCTCATCACCGCCCTGACGGCGAAGGACCCGGCCGAACGCCCCGGTGTCGAGGCGGCCATGACGCTGCTCAGCGGTGCGGGGCGGGCGGGGCGGGCGGCGGGTGCGACCGGGACGGCGGGTACAGCCGGAGTGGCCGGTGCGACCGGGTCGGCGGGCAGCGGGCGGCCCCCGCCCGCCGACACGCTCGCGGCCACGGTCACGGACCCGGCTCCGGGCGGCGGTGACGCGGCGCGGTCCACCGTCGGCGCCCTCCCGCCGGACGTGCCGCAGCCTCCCGACGACGCGGTCCGGCGGCGCGCGAACCGGCTGCCGGTCGTCCTCGCCGGGGTCTCGTCCCTCACCGTCGTCCTGACCGTCGGCGCGTTCCTGCTCACGCACCCCGGGGACGACGGGGACGACGCCGGGTCCGCGCCGCCGCCCGCCGTGTCGGCGTCCGCGCTCGTGTCAGCCGGGTCGCCCGGGCCGGTCGCCGGGCCCGGCGGCACCTGCCTCGACGTCTACGGCGAGGACGACGGCGGCGATCACACGCCCGTGGACCTGTGGGAGTGCCAGCCCTCGGCCGCCGACCAGCAGTGGAGCCACCGCCCCGGCGGTGCGCTGGAGACGCAGCGGCGGTGCCTGGGCCTGGTGCGCAGCGGCACCGCCCAGGACACGGCGGTCGAGCTGCAGGACTGCACCGGCGCCGACGGACAGAAATGGGAGCAACGGGCCGACGGCTCCCTGCTCAATCCGTACTCGACCCGCTGCCTGGAGCCCGACGGCGCGCTCCGGAACGGCGTCCCGCTCCGCATCCGCGACTGCAGCGGCGCCGCCGCGCAGAAATTCACCCTGCCCTGACGTCACCTCGCCCTGACATCACTTCGCCCTGACGTCACCTCGTCCCTTCACGGTTCCGCTCCCTGCCGAGGTGGTGGAGAGTACGTACGCCGAACTCCTCGGCGGCTGGGGCACGTTGGCGGCATGGCAGGCGGGCAGGGCGGAAGGGTGAACCGAGGTGTCTTCGGGGTTGCGGGCGTGGGCCCGGCTGTTCACGGTGGGCGCGGTCGTCGCCGGCTATGTCGCACTGCACCTCGCGCTCGGCGCGGGCGCGGCTCTCCGCGCCCAGGACCGTTTCCGGGACGCCCCGGCGCGGGCCGCCGCGTTCACCGCCGCGCTGAAACATCCCGCCGATGGGGCCGCGCCGCCCGCCGGGATCCGTACGGGCACCGCATGGTTCCGGGAGCACGCCCCGGACGGGCGGACCCGGTCCATGGTCGTCGCCGCCGCCGACGCCGCCGGGGCGGGCCGGATCTCCGTGGCCCGCGCACGGGTCTCCGGGCTGGCGGCGGAGGTCCGGCGGGAGGAGGCGGGGCTCGCCCGGGACGCCGCCGCATCGCGCACCGTCACGCTGTGCTGGGCGATGCCCGCCGGGGTGCTGCTCGTACCGGCGCTGTGGCTGCGGCGACGGCGGCGGGCGGGCGCGGCGGAGGTCGTCGCCGTGGTCAGCCGGTTCGTACCGCGTCAGCCGTGGTGGCGGCGGCGGGTGTACCTGGTGGCCGACGGCTTCGGGTACGTCCTGTTCGTGGTGGGCACCCTCGCCGCCCAGATGTCGCAGCAGCAGGGCTACAAGATGCCGTTGACGGCACAGGTGCTGCTGCTGGCCGGCGGACTGGCCGCGCTGGGCGCCGGGGTCCTGGTTCTGCGTCACACCCGTCCGCGCGCGGTGCGCGGGGCGGCCCAGGCGTTGCGTGCCGACGGCCGCCGCCCCGTGCTGTATCTGCGCAGCTTCGCCGACGACGCCGCCGCGGCCGAGGTCGACGACGGGCCATTCGTCACCCTGCATTCGCGGGAGGAGCAGCTCGCGGGGGCGTTGGGCGCCGTCGGCCCCGTGATCACGGTCGGCAGGCCCGGGGAGCCGCTGCCCCATCTGGGCGCCGCGCGGTTCTACCTGCCGCTCGACGACTGGCAACCCGCGATCCTGCGGCTGATGGAGCTGTCCCACCTCATCGTGCTGCGCCTGGGGGCGGGCGACGGGCTGTGGTGGGAGGTCGAACAGGCCCGCGCCACCCAGCCCGCGCGGAAACTGGTCCTGCTGGCCTCCGGCAGGCAACCGGGCACGGCCGCGCGGCTGGACGCGCAACTGCCCGTCCCGTCCGGGTTGGACGCGGTGGTGTCGGACGATCCCTGGACCGCCGCGGTCGTCGTCTTCGACCCCTCGTGGGCGCCGCGGCTGTATCCGGTGGGTTCGAGCGCGGGCGCCCGGCGCCGGGGCCCGCTCACACGGCAGTTGGCGCGCGTCGGCCGCCTCTACCGGACGGCGATGCTGCCGCTCACCCCCACGCACCACCTGGCCCGCACCCTGCAAGCGGCCCTGGCGACCGTCGACGTCCATGCCCGGAGGATGGCGTGGCGGGCCACGTTCGCCACCCAGGCGTCGCTGTGGCGCGGGTTCGCGCTGGTCACGACCCTGGGGCTGCTGGCCTGGCCCGGGTACCGGGCGCTGCGGTTCTTCGGCGGCTGACACGGCGCCGGGCGCGGACGGCCGGACAACGGGTCAATCAGGGCCCGCCGGACCGGGGACGCGGCGGCCTCGCGCCCACTACGCTTCCCGTTCCCGGACAACGTCCGGGAACCGCACAAGTCTTCGGGGGAATACGTGGACGGTGCACATCGGCACACGACGGCGGGTGCGGGCCCGGTCGGCCCGGCGGGCCCCCTCGGTCCGGCAGGTCCGGCAGGTCCGGCAGGTCCGGCAGGTCCGGCAGGTCCGGTCGGCCCCGCAGATCCGCCAGGACCGGCAGGCCCGGTCGGCCCGGAAGGCCCGATGGGCCCGGGAGGCCCAACAGGTCCGGCCGGCCCGGTCGATCCGCCGCAGTTCAGGGCCGTGGCAGGGCCGGCCCTGGCCGCCACGCTGCTCATTCTGTCGGCGCTCGTGGGCGACGCCTTGGAGACGGTCTCCGACTGGCGCAACTACCTCGTCGTGCACGCCTTCCGGGCGGGCGCGGCAACGGTCGCGGACCTCGGGGCCGCCGACACCTTCTCGCTGTGGGTGTCGCTACCGGGAGTCGTGGTGTACATCGCGGCGGGTGTGGTGTTCCTGGTCTGGTTGTGGCGGGCACGGTGCAACGCCGAGCTGTGGGGCGGCCGTGCCTCGCACCGCCGCTCCCGGGGCTGGGTGGTCGGCGGCTGGTTCGCGCCGGTGGCCAACCTGTGGATCCCGTACCACGTCGTGACGGACATCTGGCGGGCCAGCGCGGAACGGCGCCCTGCCCCGCGCGGCCCGGTCACCGCCTGGTGGGCGACGTACGTCGCCGGAAGCGTGCTCAGCCGGTCGCTGGGCCAGTTCTACCTGGCCAAGAAGATCACCGAGTCGGGGCTGCGCAACGCCGCGGTGCTGTCCACCCTCTGCTTGGTGCTCGACGTGGCGGCCGGTGTCCTGATCATCGTCATCCTCAACCGGGTCACCACCTGGCAGAGCGGGATGACCACCGCCAACGCCGCCCAGGCCGCGGGCAGTCTGCACGGCTGCCCGTCCGGGGCCGTCTGCGTCTACCCGCAGAACGCCGGGTGGAACAACGACCGCCCGTCGCTGGCCTATTACAGCTACGGCGCCCACAACCTCAGCAACCAGGTCGGGCAGCACTACGTCCTGAACAACCAGACGGGCGGCGCCACGGCCCGCACCTGCACGGGCTACAACGGAACGGGCGACTGCCAGGGCTACCTCGGCGCCGGCTACCACGTCGACAAAGACCTCACTCCGATCAACTCGATCCTCCTCGTCAAGCCGTAGCAACGGCCGTACAACGATGGGGTACGCGCTCGGTCCGGTCCTCTTCCGGGGCCCGGACCGGGCGTTGCCGTGTGTCGGCCGGTTGGGGGCAGTGGCCCGGCCGGAGCGATCCGTCCGGAAGCGGGACGGCGGTCGGTCGCGGACGGACGACGGGGGGCGGCGGTCGGCCGCCCGGCAGCGTGGCGCCTCACCGACCGCCCGACCGAGATCCCCACGTAAGAATGGAGATGCGCCGCCCACCTCCCCTTGGCAAGCTGCCCCGATGAATCGTGAACAGATTTCCCGGATCGCCCACGCCGGGCATCCGATCAAGTCACCGCTCGACGACGCTTCCGTGCACCAGTTGCTGGAGTGTGCGCTTCCGCGGGGTGACGAGCGGGTGCTCGACCTCGGGTGTGGTGGTGGGGAATGGCTGCTGCGGGCCCTGGAGGCGCGGCCGGGGCTGCGGGCCGAGGGGGTGGATGTCTCCGAGGACGCGCTGACGCAGGCCCGGGAGGCGGCGCGGGAGCGGGGCATCGAGGAACGTCTCACGCTGCACCACCGGCCGGCCGCGGAGTTCGCGTCCGCGGAGCCGTTCGACCTGGTGCTGAGCGTCGGGGCGGCGCACGCCTTCGGTGGGCTGTTGCCCACCCTCGCCGCGGCGCGCAAGCATCTGGCCCCGGACGGCCGCGTGGTGATCGGTGACGGATTCTGGGAGCGCACGCCGTCCCAGGAGACCATCGACATGCTCAGGGACTTCGCCGACCTCGCGACCACCATGGACCGCGTCGCCGCCGACGGGTGGACGCCCGTACACGGGCACATCAGCAGCCGTCAGGAGCTGGACGCCTACGAATGGGCGTGCTGGGGTTCGCTGGCCGCCTGGGCACTGGATCACCCCGCCGATCCCGACAGCACGCAGGCGCTGACCACCGCGGCCACCCGCCGCTCCGAGTGGCTGCGCGTCTACCGGGACACCTGGGGTTTCCTCACGCTGGTCCTGCGCCCGACCCCGGACGGTCTCTGAGACGACGGGAGGCACGGCCACCGGCCCGTAACGGCGACGAGCGGTCCTCGCCGGTACGGGCCGGTGGCCGTGAACCTGCCGGGTGCGGCGGTGGACCGTAGCCTGAGGGGACAAGGCGCCGGACGGGTCGGGGTGCCGGACGGATCGGTGTGAAGGGACGCGTCCGTGGGCGGTCGCGTGGTGCGGCGCGGGCTCGGGGCGACGCCGCCGGGACGGAGGATCGTGACGCGATGACGAATTTGGCGATCATCAGCGGGGGCCTGCGGGAGCCGTCCTCGACCCGGCTCCTGGCCGACCGGCTTGAGGCCGCGGTGCGCACGGCGCTGGAGAACCAGGGGCAGCGCGTCGACTCGTCGTTCGTGGAGTTGCGGCCGCTGGGCCGGGCGATCACGGACGCGATGCTGTCCGGGTTCCCCACCGGCCCGCTGGAGGAGGCGTTCGAGACGGTGGCACGGGCCGACGGCGTGATCGCGGTGACGCCCGCCTTCAACGCCTCGTTCAGCGGACTGTTCAAGTCCTTCTTCGACGTGCTGCCGGAGGGGACGCTGTCCGACATGCCGGTGCTCATGGCCGCCACCGGCGGTACGGAGCGGCACTCCCTGGTGCTGGAGCACGCGATGCGGCCGATGTTCTCCTATCTGCACGCCGTCGTCTCCCCCCGGGGCGTCTACGCCGCGACCAGCGACTTCGGCTCGGACAACGCCCAGCAGGGCGCGTCGCTGCGGGACCGGGTCAAGGCCGCAGCGGCGGACTACGCCCGGCTGGTCCAGGGCTGCGGGGCGCGGGTCAGGCGCGACGAGTTCGAGGACGTCGTACCGATGGAACAGCTGCTGGGCGGCGGGGCAGCTTCCTGACACCGGCCGCCCGGTCCCCGTCGTACGTCGCACGACGGGACCGGGCGGCGCATCCGTTTCTGCTAGGTGGCGTCCGTGTCGATGCCGGGGGCCGCCTCCCGGGCGGCGACCGCCGGGTGCGGGGGTGCGGAGGCGGGTACTCCGGCCGGGCGGAGGGCCGCGAATTCCTTGCGGAGGACGGGGACGACCTCGCCGCCGAGCAGGTCGAGCTGTTCCAGGACGGTCTTCAGCGGCAGTCCGGCGTGGTCCATCAGGAACAGCTGGCGCTGGTAGTCGCCGACGGCGTCGCGGAAGCCGAGGGTCCGCTCGATGACCTGCTGCGGCGAGCCGACGGTCAGCGGCGTCTGCTCGGTGAACTCCTCCAGGGACGGCCCGTGCCCGTAGACGGGCGCGTTGTCGAAGTACGGGCGGAACTCGCGTACCGCGTCCTGGGAGTTGGCACGCATGAACACCTGGCCGCCGAGGCCGACGATGGCCTGTTCGGGGGTGCCGTGGCCGTGGTGGGCGAAGCGCTGCCGGTAGAGGCGGATCATCCGCCGGGTGTGGGACATGGGCCAGAAGATGTTGTTGTGGAAGAAGCCGTCGCCGTAGTACGCGGCTTGTTCCGCGATCTCCGGGGAGCGGATCGAGCCGTGCCAGACGAACGGGGGGACGCCGTCCAGGGGCCGGGGCGTGGCAGTGAAGCCCTGGAGCGGGCTGCGGAACGTGCCCTCCCAGTCGACGACGTCCTCCCGCCAGAGCCGGTGCAGCAGCGCGTAGTTCTCGATGGCGAGCGGGATGCCCTGGCGGATGTCCTGGCCGAACCACGGGTAGACGGGGCCGGTGTTGCCGCGGCCCAGCATCAGGTCGACGCGGCCGTCGGCGAGATGCTGGAGGTAGGCGAAGTCCTCGGCGATCTTCACGGGGTCGTTGGTGGTGATCAGCGTCGTGGAGGTGGACAGGACGAGCCGGTCTGTGCGGGCCGTCAGGTATCCGAGGAGGGTGGTGGGCGACGACGGCACGAACGGCGGATTGTGGTGCTCGCCGGTGGCGAACACGTCCAGACCGACCTCCTCCGCTTTCGCCGCGATGGCGAGCGTGGCCTTGATGCGCTCGTGCTCGCTCGGCGTACGGCCGGTGGTCGGGTCGGCCGTCACATCGCCGACGGTGAAGATGCCGAACTCCATGGTGACCGCCTCGTTCGGTTGCATGCTCAGGGTGCGGCCGGGCGTCCGCCCCGGTCGTGTGGGACGGCCGGCCGCTCCGGTCTCCGGGGCAGCCGATTCCTGCCTCCGGTGTCGCCGCGCCCGCGCCACAGCCAGGGTGCCACGCCACCCCACCGGGCGACATTTCGGAGCGGAGTGGACAGATCGGGTGGTGTGTGCGGGGTGTGGCGCCCGCCTGGCCCGGCGGGGACCGCTTTCCGCCCGTTCCACCGATCCCGCCCCACGCGCCGTGCGGTGCGTCAGAATCGGCCCATGCTGACAGTGGGTTCCGTGGTGCTGGGGGTCTCGGACGTGCGGCGGGCGGCGGCGTTCTGGGGTGAGGCGCTGGGATACGTCCCGCGCGAGGAGATCGAGGACGACTGGGTGGTCCTCGTACCGGCCGCCGGGCACGGCGTGCAGGTGGCACTCGGCCGCAGCGTGACGCCGGTCCAGGAGCGTCCGCGGGTCCATCTGGACCTGTACGCCGGGGACGCCGCCGACCAGGCCGCCGAGGTCGAACGGCTGGTGGGCCTGGGTGCCCGGCGGGTGGCGTGGGACCTCGCGGCGGACGACGCGGATTTCCTCGTCCTCGCAGATCCCGAGGGCAACCGCTTCTGCGTCATCGACACCGGGCGGCACTGACCGGACCGGACGGACGAGGCGTCGCCGACCGGGCCGGGCGGACCAGCCATCTCCGACCGGCCCGGGCCGCACAGGCCGGGCCGCACCGACCCGGCGGAGCGGGCTGAGGGGCCCGGTCCGTGCCGCCGGTTGAGGGACCGGCGGCCGCTCATCGGTGGCGGGGCAGCAGGCGCGTGCCGCGTTTCCCGCCCTCGTCCGATTCATGCGGGCGCGCCGCGTGGCTCACCTCACCGTCCGGATGACGGACGGACCGCCGCCGCGGCGCCGGCCGGACCGTAGGGTGGCGCGTGCAGCTGGTTCGCCCCGTCCGCCAGGCGGGTCGTCGTAAGAGGGAACCCGGTGGGAATCCGGGACTGCCCCGCAGCGGTGAGCGGGAACGACCGCCGTCATACGCACTGGGTCCATGGGGCCCGGGAAGCGACGGCCAGTAGGTGTCCTCCCCCGGAGGACGTGCCCGCGAGTCCGAAGACCTGCCAACTGCCCGGGTGCGCGCCCTGTGTGCCCGGACATCCCGGTGACCTCGTGGGCGGGTCGGCGTACACATATCGGACGGAGACCGCGCCGCGTCGCGCGGGGCCGCGCCGTCCGGTTCGTCACCCCTTCGCGCTCCGTCCCGTCGCCGGGATCTCAGGGATTCATCTCGCGAAGGAGATCTCCGTGACCACCGAGTCCGCGGCAGCGGCAGCACGGGCCACCGTGTACGGCTACCCCCGTCAGGGGCAGAACCGGGAACTGAAGAAGGCGATCGAGGGGTACTGGAAGGGCCGCGTCACCGCCGACACGCTGCGCGCCACCGCCGCCGACCTGCGCCGCACCCACTGGCGGCAGCTGGCCGACGCCGGTATCGGCGAGGTCCCGACCGGCGACTTCTCGTACTACGACCACGTCTTGGACACCACCGTCATGGTGGGCGCGATCCCCCGGCGTCACCGCGAGGCCGTCGCCGCCGACCGGCTCGATGGTTACTTCGCCATGGCGCGCGGGACGCAGGACGTCGCGCCGCTGGAGATGACCAAGTGGTTCGACACCAACTACCACTATCTGGTGCCCGAGTTGGGGCCTGACACGGTGTTCGCGGCCGACTCCGGCAAGCAGGTGGGCGAGCTGACGGAGGCCCTGGCGCTCGGGCTGACGGCCCGTCCGGTACTGGTCGGCCCGGTCACCTACCTCCTGCTGGCGAAGCCCGCGCCCGGGGTCGCCTCGGACTTCGACCCGCTGACGCTGCTGGACCGGTTGCTGCCCGTCTACGCCGAGGTGCTGGCCGATCTGCGGGCCGCCGGTGCCGGGTGGGTGCAGCTGGACGAGCCCGCGCTGGTGCAGGACCGTACGCCTGCCGAGCTGAACGCCGCCGCCCGCGCCTACCGTGAGCTGGGCGCCCTCACCGACCGGCCGAAACTGCTCGTCGCCTCCTACTTCGACCGTCTCGGCGACGCGCTGCCGGTGCTGGCGAAGGCGCCGGTGGACGGGCTGGCGCTGGACTTCACCGAATCCGCCGCCGCCCACGTCGACGCGCTCGCCGCCGTCGGCGGGCTGCCCGGCAAGCGGCTGGTGGCCGGTGTCGTCAACGGCCGCAACATCTGGGTCAACGACCTGACCGCGTCGCTCACCACTCTCGGCACGCTGCTGGGGCTGGCCGACCGGGTCGACGTCGCGGCCTCCTGCTCCCTCCTGCACGTCCCCCTCGACACCACCGCCGAACGCGACATCGACCCGCAGATCCTGCGCTGGCTCGCCTTCGCCCGGCAGAAGGCCACCGAGATCGTCACCCTCGCCCAGGGCCTGGCCCGCGGCACCGGCGCGATCGCCGCCGAACTGGCCGCCAACAGGGCCGACCTGGCCTCCCGGGCGAACTCCCGCCTCACCCACGACCCGGCGGTCCGCGCCCACGCCGCCGCCGTCACCGACGCGGACGCCCGCCGCTCCCAGCCGTACGGCGAGCGGACCGCCGCCCAACGCGCCCACCTGGGGCTGCCGCTGCTGCCGACGACGACCATCGGCTCGTTCCCGCAGACCACCGAGTTGCGCACCGCGCGGGCCGATCTGCGGGCCGGGCGGATCGACACCGCCGGGTACGAGGAGCGGATCCGGAGCGAGATCCGCGAGGCGCTGGCCTTCCAGGAGAAGGCCGGGCTGGACGTCCTGGTGCACGGCGAGCCCGAACGCAACGACATGGTCCAGTACTTCGCCGAGCAGCTCACCGGCTACCTCGCCACGCAGCACGGCTGGGTCCAGTCGTACGGCACCCGCTATGTCCGGCCGCCGATCCTCGCCGGGGACATCTCCCGCCCGGAGCCGATGACGGTGCGCTGGACGACGTACGCGCAGTCCTGCACCGAGCGGCCCGTCAAGGGGATGCTGACCGGGCCGGTGACCATGCTGGCCTGGTCGTTCGTCCGTGACGACCAGCCGCTCGGCGCCACCGCGCGCCAGGTCGCACTGGCGCTGCGCGACGAGGTCGGGGACCTGGAGGCGGCCGGTACGCCGGTGATCCAGGTCGACGAACCGGCGCTGCGCGAGACCCTGCCGCTGCGCGCCGCCGACCACGCCGCGTACCTGTCCTGGGCCACGGAGGCGTTCCGCCTGACCACGGGCGGAGTCCGTCCGGGCACCCAGATCCATACGCACATGTGCTACGCGGAGTTCGGCGACATCGTGCAGGCCATCGACGATCTGGACGCCGACGTCATCAGCCTGGAGGCGGCCCGCTCCCATATGCAGGTGGCCCGCGAACTGGCCGCCCACGGCTACCTGCGCGAGGCCGGCCCCGGCGTGTACGACATCCACTCGCCGCGCGTACCGAGTGCCGGGGAGACCACGGCCCTGCTGCGAACCGCCCTGAAGGCCATCCCCGCCGAACGCCTGTGGGTCAACCCCGACTGCGGCCTGAAGACCCGCGGCTGGGCGGAGACCCGGGCGTCTCTGGAGAACCTGGTGGCGGCGGCCCGTACGGTGCGGGGTGAGTTGCCCACGTCGTGACGGGACGCTCGTACGGGGCCGGGGCGCTTGCAGGGTCCCGGCCCCGGTGGGTCATCCGTGGAGATCACGCCGTCCGGCCCGGCCCGGCGGCGCGCGGACGGAGGCCGGTCCGGAGATCCTGGCGGCGGTGTCGCCGGGCGCGGACGAGAATGATGAGTTCTCCTCCGGCTCCGGCTCATCCACCGTCATGGGCGGGGCGGAGGACACCGCCGACGACGACTGGGAAATGTGAGAGGTTCACCAATGACCGGCAACCCCCGTGTCCCCGCTCCCCGGGACACTTCCACCGCTTCGGCCGGCGGTCCCTGTGTGCTGCTCAAGCATGGCGAGGTCTTCCTCAAGGGGCGGAACCGTCACCGGTTCATCGAGCGGCTGCACGACAATCTGCGGATCGCGCTGCGCGGGATCGGCGGCTCCACCTGGATCAAGGGCGCGCAGAACATCACCGTGGTGGGCGGTGAGGTGCCACTGGAGGCGTTGGTGGAACGGGCCCGGCGGGTCGTCGGGTTCCACTGCGTCGAACCGGCCGTGCGGACGCCGTCGACCATGGAGGACGTCACCGCGACGGCCGTCGAGGCGCTGCGCGTGGTCTGTGCGGAACGGCGGGTGCGCAGTTTCGCGGTACGGGTGCGGCGGCGGGACAAACGGTTTCCGCTGACGTCGTCGGAGATGGCGGTGCATCTGGGGGCGCGGATCCAGGAGGCGGTGGTGGGTCTGCCCGTCGATCTGACGACGCCCGGCGTCACCCTCTCGGTGGAGATCGATCACCGGGAGACCTATCTGTCGTGGGAACGCCACCGGGGGCTGAGCGGCCTGCCGGTCGGTTCGAGTGGGCGGGCGCTGGTGCTGCTGTCCGGCGGGTACGACTCGCCGGTGGCCGCACACCGCGCCATGCGGCGCGGTCTGGCCTGTGACTTCGTCCACTTCAGCGGGGCGCCGTACACCAACGCCGCGTCCGTGTACAAGGCGTATGCGCTGGCCCGTGAGCTGAATCGCAGTCAGCCGCCGGGTGCGCTCCATGTCGTCGCGCTCGGCCCGGCGCAGAAGCAGCTCGCGGTGGCGGGCGCGGGGCGGCTCCAGGTCGTCGCGCAGCGGCGGCTGATGGTGCGTACCGCCTCGGCGCTGGCGGCGCGGACCGGGGCCGAGGCGCTGGTGACGGGGGACAGCCTCGGGCAGGTGGCGAGCCAGACGCTGGCGAACATGGTCGCGGTGGACGAGGCGGCGCGGCTGCCGGTGCTGCGGCCGCTGGTCGGCTGGGAGAAGCAGGAGATCATCGACGAGGCGCGGGCGATCGGCACGGCCGAGGTGTCCGTCCTGCCCGACGAGGACTGCTGTTCGCTGCTGGCCCCGCCGCAGGTCAGCACCCGGGCCCGGCTGCCGCAGCTGCGGTCGGTGGAGCGGCGGCTGGAGATGGACGAGGTGATCGAGGTGCTGCTGGCGTCGGCCCAGGTGCTGCGGCCCGGGGAGGACGGGGTGGCACCGGCGCCGGGCGAGGGGTGTCCGGCGCCTGCTTGAGGGTGTGTGCCAGGACCTGCCCGCGCCTCGCGTCCGCAACGCCCCGCCGCGCCGTGCCGGGAGTGCCGCGGGCTGGCACATGCCTGACGGTGCATCAAGCCTGCCCGCACCTCATGTTCGTGAGGTCCGTCGGGTAGTCGAAGAACGGGGATGGATGCCCTCGCGGGTACCCCATCGTCCACCGCATCCCCGCCCGCCCCGCCGAAGGAGCCTTCGTGACCAGCCGTGTTCTGCTCGTCTCCCCCGCCGCCACCGCGTCGCTGCGTCGCGCGGCGTTCGACGACGGTGATCCGCTGGACGCCTCGGGGGCGGCGCGCGCCCGGGCGGCGGCCGGTTCGCTGCCCGCCGCGGACGCGGTGGTGACCTCGCCGAGCGTGCGCTGCCGGGAGACCGCCGAGGCTCTCGGTCTGGTCCCGGGGGACGCGCCGCCGGAGCTGGCCGGGCTGGACGCCGGGCACTGGCGCGGCCGGACGCTGGAGGAGGTGGGGGCGGCCGAGCCGGAGGCGGTGGCGCGCTGGCTGGCCGATCCCCAGGCGGCGGTGCCCGGCGGGGAGTCGGTGGCGGACGCGTGCGCGCGGGTGGCGCACTGGCTGGACGCGCTGCGGCCGACCGGGGGCCGGATCGTGGCGGTGGTGGAGCCGGAGGTGGTGCGGGCAGCAGCCGTCCATGCCACGGGCGCGCCCGCGTCCGCGTTCTGGCGGTTCGATGTGCCACCGCTGACCTGCACGGAGCTGAGCGGACGGGCGGGGCGCTGGAACCTCCGGCTCGGGGGGCCGCTCGCCGCCCGCTGAGGGAGACCGGACCGCACGGCGGCCGGGGCGCGGAGCGAGACGGGGGTCAGGGCGCGGGGCCCGGCCACGCCGCAGGTCGAGGCGCGGCCTGGGCGCGGGGTCCACGCCACGTACCCGGCCGGGCCACGCGAAAGGGCCCCCGGTTGCCGGGGGCCCTCCGTGCGGACGGCTCGTCTCACGAACCGGCCGGTACCGCCTGGGCGGACGCCGTCGGCGCCGGGCGCAGCAGGCGCTGCGCCAACTCGCCGAAGAGCAGCCCGAATCCGGCCCACAGGGTGAGCTGCATGCCGAGGGCGGAGAGCCGGAAGCGCCAGAGCAGCGCCGCCGGGAAGTGCTCCGGCACTTCGTTGACCACGGGCAGGAACGCATACGCGAGGCCGATGACCATCGCGAAGGCGAGCACGGCCACGACCGTCGCGTACCAGTTGCCGGTCCGGGGCGCGAGCTGTTTGCCCAGGAGGGTGGCGGCGACGGCGAGGAGCACGCTGAGCAGCATCATCAGGAAGTACAGGGCGGTCCGCTTGCCGATGGTGTCGGGGTCGCCGACGGCGGGCGGGTTCGCCGGGTACTTCAGGAACGGTACGACGTAGACGGCGAGCAGGGCGCAGCCGGACAGCAGCAGCGCGGTGGCGCGGGGACCGAAGCGGCCCACGCGGCCGAGGGCGAAGCAGTAGGCGAGGGCGGCGAGGCCGCCGAAGGCGACGCCGTGGACGAGGACGCCGGTGGCGAGTCCGGCGGTGGACTGCAGGCCCCGGGAGACGAGTTCGGCCTCGTCGCCGTGGGAGTGCCCGGCGTGGGCCTCCTCGAAGCCGATGGCGCTGTGGACGTTCGGCTCGCCGAGGACGTAGGCGACGATCAGGGCGAGCACACCGGCGCCCAGGCCGGCGAGCATGCCCCGAACGAGCAGGTTGCGGACGGTGGTGGAGTTCATGGAGGTCGCGGCGTCCCTTGCGTCAGTGGCAGGGGAAGCCGAGCAGGTGGCGGGCGTCGTGCACCCATTCATGGACCCCCGTGCCGTTGATCACGGAGGTGGCGCCCTGCTCGGCGCCGACGAAGTAGAGCAGGACCAGCATCAGGATGCCGAAGAAGACGGCCCAGGGAGCGACCGCCTTCAGCGGAAGCTTGGCGGGGAGGGCGGGGGTGGCGGTCGGCTGGGCGAGGTGCTGCGCCATGGCGGTGCCTCCTTTGGGAGTTCGCGTCCCATCTCGGTGGTGCACAGGAGACGACGGCCCCGGGTCTGACTCACACGCCGCCCCGTCCGTGGAAAGGAGCGGCGTGCACACAGTGGCGCGACCGTGCCGGAGTTGCACCGGCTTCCGTCGTGCCGTCGTCGATATCGCACCGAAGGTACCGCGTGGCGGGTGACCGGCCAAGGCCGGGCCCCGGAACGAACGGCCCCCGCCGGGTGCCGGTACAGGTCGCCGGCGGGGCGTGGCCGGCTCGGGACCGTCGGCGGCGGTGTTACTTGCCCACGCCGACCGGGTCGACCGTGATGGCCGCGGGCTTGTCGGAGGCGGGGAGGTTGATGCTGGCGGGCACGGAGTGGGAGTGGGTCTCGTTGGGCGGGGTGACGATCAGGGAGGTGAAGGTCACGCCGCTGCCACCGGAGGTGTTCGGCGGGACGTGCAGGGTGAAGCGGGCCTCCTCGCCGGGCTTGACGTCGACCTTCGGCCCGGTGAGCTTGCTGCGGGTGGCGCTGATGGTGCCGTCCTTGCCCTTGAGGTCGACGCCCGGGAAGCCCTGGAGGGTGCAGGCGGCGGACCCGGTGTTCTTGAGGTTGACCAGGTAGCTGCCCTCGCCCATGCCGCCGGAGAGGCTGAAGTCGAGCTGCGCGGTCTTGCAAGCATCGCTCGCGCCGCCCGCCGGTGCGCTGCCGGAGCCGGAGCCGGACTCGTTGGGGGCGGAGCCCTTGTCGGCGGGGGCCGGGGTGTTGCCGCCCCTCTGCGAGGAGTCGCCGGAACCCTGGGCGGAGGAGGACGCCTCGCTCGCCGCGGAACTGTCCCCTCCGTCGCAGGCCGTGAGCGTGAGCCCGGCGACGAGGGCCAGACCGGCGAGGGACAGGGTGTGGGCGCGCATCTTCTCTCCTTGCGGGGTGGTACCGCTCACCCGTGAGTGAGCCTTCCTTGATCACCGAGACTCCCACGGCGCAGCGCCCGCTCGGTGCCCAGCCCCCTTGTCTCCACAGTCCGTTGACAAACGGGGCGACGCCGTGGAGGGAGATACCCGGCTATGTCTGGATGCGAGGCCCGGCCGCACGGACGCGGCGGGCGAGGGCCGGGCGGCGCGTCCCGCCGTCGCGCGGAGCATGCGTGTTGCCTCTCCAGCGGCTGGAGACTCCAGGATGGCGCCATGGACGGAACGACCCGCTACTCGATCGGGGAACTCTCCCGACGCACCGGCGTGCCCGTGCGCACCATCCGGTTCTACTCCGACGAGGGGCTGGTCCCACCGGCCGACCGCACCCACGCCGGACACCGGCGCTACGCCCCCGCCGCCCTGCAACGCCTCGACCTGATCCGCTCCCTACGGGAGTTGGGCATCGGCCTCGCGACGATCCGCCGGGTACTCGACCACGAGCTGCCGATGGCGCGGGTGGCGCTGGCGCAGGCCGAGGCCGTCGAGGTGCAGATCCGTGCGCTACGGCTGCGCCGGAGCGTGCTGCGCGCCGCGGCCGCGCGCGGCACCGGACCCGAGGAGACCACACTGATGCACCGACTCACCCAGCTGACCGGCGCGGAACGCCGCCGGCTCATCGACGACTTCCTGGACGCCACCTTCGGCGCCGGGCACGATCCGGCCGCGGCGGCGATGGTGCGCACCGCACTGCCCGATCTGCCGGAGGACCCGTCCGCCGACCAGGTCACCGCCTGGACGGAGATCGCCGGGCTCCTGGGCGACGCGGATTTCCGCGCCCGGATGGGGCGTTCGGCCGCCCGCCAGGCGTCCGGGGAACCGCTCGCCTTCGAAGCGCTCGCCGGGGAGGAGGTGACGCGGGACGCCCACCACGCCCTCGCCGAGGCGCGGGACGCGGAGCTCGATCCGTACGGCGCGCAGGCGACGGCGCTGGTCGACGGTCTCGTACGACGGTTCGCCGAGGCGTGCGGACGCGCCCCGGACGTGGAGTTCCGTGCCTGGCTGACCGAGCAGTTGACGGAGGCGCACGACCCCCGCGCCGAGCGGTACTGGCGTCTGGTGTGGGCCGTCAACGGCTGGTCGGTGCTGCCGCACCTGGTGCCGGTGCACTCCTGGTTCCTGCGGGCTCTGTGCGGCGGCCGGGATCTGCGCGACGGGGACGGGGCGGGCCCGGTGGCGCGGACGCAGCCGGGAAGGAGAAGTGACCATTCCGGCGCGGTGGCGCCGGGCGTTGCTCCAGCGTGATCGTATGAGCGAACAGTCCGGCGCCGCCCCGGCGTATGTCCTGCGCGACCTCGTCCCGCCGGAGGCGTGGGCGGCACTGGCGGACCATTCGCGGCGTCCGCATCCGGCCGGTGAGATCCTGCTGCGGCAGGGCGACTCCGGAACGCATGTCTGCGCGCTGCTCCGGGGCATGGTGAAGGTGGTACGCACCGACGCCGACGGGCGGGAGCAGTTGCTCGCCTTCCGTGGGCCGGGCGAGGTGCTGGGCGAAATGGCCGTCCAGGCCGGAGGCCTGCGGCTGGCCGACGTTCGTACTCTTGGCATCTGCGAAGTCGCCATCGTTCCGGCGGACACCTTCCGCCGCTTCGTCAAGGAGTACGACCTGGCGACGCAGTTGGCGGCGTATGCGGTGAACCGGCTGCGGGAGCAGACCCAGGTGTCCGAGGGCGCCATCGACCAGCGGCTGGCGGCGACGCTGCTCCGCCTGGCAGAGATCTGCGGCGTGCACACGTTCTCGCTCACCCGCGAGGACCTGGCCCAGCATCTCGGCGTGGGACGCAATTCCGTCACCAAGGCACTGACCCGGTTCGGCGCCCAGCGGGTCCGGGCGGAACGGACCCTGATCCGCGTTCTCGACGCGCCGTATCTCCGCGAGATCGCCGCGCGCTGCGTGTCCGCTCCGTAGTTTCCGCGGAAAGGCGTTCCGGTGGGTGCCGTAGGGCATCGGCCGGGGCGCCTTTTGCGTTCCCTGGGCCGGTTTTCCGGAATTCCCGCTTCACGCGGCGCTGAGACGCGCGGCCCGGGGCTACGGCGCCCCGGGCCGGTGCCGCCGGTCAGCTCAGGAGGAGGGCCGCGTCCCAGCCGCTGGCCGGGGGCGCGTCGATCGCGTAGGCGTGGAGGGCGAGGGCGACGCCGGAGGCGCCGGTGAGGAGGCCGGCGCCGTTGACGACCCCGTCCGTGTCCCTCGCCGGACCACCCGCCGCCTGACGGCCGCCGGCCCGTCGCCGCATGTGCTGGTGCTGACGACGTATGACACGGACGCGGACATCACCGGGGCCATCGAGGCGGGCGCGACGGGCTATCTGCTGAAGGCGGAGCGGCCCGACGAGCTGTTCGCGGCGATCCACGCGGCGGCGCAGGGCCGCACCGCGCTGTCGGCGCCGGTCGCCGGCCGGGTGATGGCGCAGATGCGGCAGCCGCGCCCGACCCTGACCGACCGGGAGCGGGACATCCTCGCCCAGCTCGCCCAGGGCCTGGGCAACCGCTCCATCGCCAAGGCGCTGTTCATCAGCGAGGCGACGGTCAAGACCCACCTGGGCCGCATCTACGACAAGCTCGGCGTGGACACCCGCGCCGGGGCGGTGGCGGTGGCGAAGGAGCAGCGGCTGCTGCCGTGAACCGGGCCCTGCGCGGGGCGGCCGGTGGACGGCGTCCGGCCGCCTCGGGGCTGTCGTGGCGGGCGAGCCGGGGGCCGGGCCCGGCGCGTCTCGGGTGCGCGCGGGGCGGGGCGTCCCGGTCCGTACGCCCTCGGCCCGGGCTGCCCGCGGCGTGCGGAGGTACGCGCGCGGCGGGAGCGCGCCGGTCCATGCCCTCGCGCCCGGCATACCAAACCCCGCACAGGCGCCGCCCCCTCCCCCGTACCCGCGAGAAGCCTGGTACCGCAGCGGACGATCTCCCAGGTAACGGCCCTTGTCGCGCCCCACCACTTTGGTATACCAATTGGGCCATCCGTTGACCGACCGTCCGTGCCGTAGGCAGAGAACGTCGAAGGAGCCCGCCATGTGTGTCGAGAACGTGCCGCCCCCGTCCAGCCGGGTCACCCGCCGTGGCGTGCTCGCCGGGGCCGCCGCCCTCGCCGGGACGGCCGCCACCCTCTCGGCCGCACCGGGCGCCGTCGCCGCCCCGGCACGGGACTCCGGGCGCGGCCCGGGGACCGGCGCCGGGCCCACCGGTGATCTCGTCGTCGAGGGCGGCACGCTGCTCGACCCGGCGACCGGCGAGGTCACCGAGGACGCGGTCGTCGTCATCCGCGACGGGGTGGTGCACGCCGCCGGGGCCCGCTCCCGTACCGCCGTACCGAAGGGCATCCCGCGCCTGGATGCGCACGGCCGCTGGGTGCTGCCGGGCCTGATCGACGCGCACATCCACCTCAACACCGCCACCGAGGCCCGGGACGCGGTCCGCCAGGGCGCCACCAGCGCGCGCAGCGGCTCGACCAACTTCTACCAGGACATCGCCGTACGGGAACTGGCCCGCCAGGCCCCCGAGCAGGCGCCCCGGCTGCGGGCCGCGGGCGTCTTCGTCACGCCTGACCTGGGGGACACGGTCCTCGCCGATCCCGACCTCACCCCGCTCGCGCGGCTGCGGGACGGGGTGCGGTCCGCGCAGGCGCTGCGCCGCGTCGTGGAGGTCAACCTCGCCCGCGGCGCCGACGTGATCAAGACCCGGGTCAACGAGCGCGCCGGCCTGCCCGAACAGGACCCGCTGACGCAGGTCTACTCGTACGAGCAGCTGTCCGAGGTCGTGGCGGCGGCGCGGCGCGGCGGCAAGGGCGTGCTGTGCCACAGCTACAGCGAGCGCGGCTGCGACGACGCGGTGCGGGCGGGCATCCGCTCCCTGGAGCACGGTGTGTTCGTCGGCGAGCGCACGCTGCGCGACATGCGGCGCCGGGGCACGTACTTCACGCCGACGCTGACCGCCATCTCCGGGATGATCGGCGATGCCGACCCGGTGCTCGACGAACGCGGCCGCACCTATCTGCCGATCCTCAAGGAGGCCGTGCGCACCGCCCATGAGCTGGGCGTTCCGCTGGCGGCGGGCACCGACTCGTCCGGCGGGACGGTCGAGCCGATCGGCCGGGAGATCACGCTGATGCACGCGGCGGGGCTGTCGGCGCTGGACGCGATCCGCACCGCCACGACCGGCGCCGCCCGGCTGCTCGGCGTGGAGCGCACGGCGGGTCGCCCGGCGCGCGGCTTCGCGGGCGATGTGATCGTGGTGGACGGCGACCCGCTCGCCGACCTGTCCGTCCTCACCAAGCCCCGCCACGTGGTGCGCGCCGGACTGCCGGTCCGGGACTGACGCGTGGGGCCCGGCCGGGCGAACGGCGGGGCGCCGCCGACGCGCGGTCCGGCCGGGGCGCGGTGCCCGGTGTGCCCCGCTCCCCTCCCCCGGCCGGGGCACACCGACCGCCCATCGAAGCCACCTGACCCGCCCGATCCACCGCATCCCCCAGGAGTCGCCATGACACCCGCCCCCGATCCGTCCCGGCGCGGTGCCGGGGCCGTCACCGGCCGCCCGGTGGTCGCGCCGGGCGGCGCACTCCACCGAGGAGTTCGCGGCGCAGGACGCCGAGCTGTTCCGCCGTCAGCACCGGTCCGTCGCGGAGCGGGCGTACGGGCTGATGGCGCACGCCGTCACCCGCGGCACCCGGGCGATGCGCGCGCACGCCGATGTCGCCCCGGCGTACGGGCTGGCCGGTGCGGAGGGCCTGGCGCAGGCCCGCGAGCGGCTGCGGCACGCCCTCGACGTGCAGATCGTGGCCTTCCCGCAGCACGGCGTCATCCGCACCCCCGGCACGGCGGAGCTGCTGACGGAGGCGGCGCGCAGCGGCACGGTGGACTTCGTCGGCGGCATCGACCCGATCGGTTTCGACGGGGCGCCGGACGCACAGCTCGATCTGCTCTTCGGCCTCGCGGACCGGTACGGCGTGGGGCTGGACATCCATCTGCACGACCGGGGCGAGAAGGGCCTCACGTCGCTGCGCGGCATCATCGACCGCACCCGGGCTCTGTCACTGCGCGGCAAGGTGACGGCCAGTCATGTCTTCTGTCTGCCGGGCCTGCCCGACGCGGAACTGGCGGCGGTCGCCGCGGACCTGCGTGACCTGGGCATCGCGCTGACCACCGTGGCGCCCAGCGGCTCCCTCGTCCTGCCGATCGCCTCGCTCACCGGGCACGGCGTCCGCGTCGGCCTCGGCTCGGACGGCGTCCGCGACTCCTGGAGCCCCTTCGGCAACGCCGACATGCTGCACCGGGCGCATCTGCTGGGCCGGGTCCGCGACGACCGCCTCGACCCGGAGCTGACGGCCTGTTACGAGGCCGGGGCGCACGGCGGCGCCGACGTGCTGGGCCTGCCCCGCGCCGACCTCTCCCCCGGCTCCCCCGCCGACTTCCTCCTGGTACACGGCGAGTGCGTCCCGCAGATCGTGGTGGACCTGCCCGCGCGCGACCTCGTCGTACGCGGCGGCCGGGTCGTCGCCCGGGACGGCGTACTCGTCTGATCCGCGCGCCGCATCGCCCACGGCGCGGCGGCAGCGACCGCCGCCCTCGCCCGCACCCCGGGTCCGGCCGCCGCGGTGGAACGGGCGGCGTGAGGCCGTCGCCGCCCCGGCCCTCAACCGCGGTTGACGGGCCGGGAAAACAGCGATGAGCGTCCGCAACGGCATCGCGTGCCGGTCACCGGCCGGGTGAGGCATGGAGGTGCCGGGACATGCCTTCGGAGGCATTCCATGTCGGTCGAGCTGAATCACACCATCGTCCATGCCCGGGACAACCGGGAATCCGCCGCGTTCCTCACGGAACTGCTGGGCCTGGAAATCACCGCGGAGTGGGGGCCGTTCGTCGCGGTCGCGCTGGGCAACGGCGTCACCCTGGACTTCGCCACCGTCCCCGCCGGCGACATCGCCCCGCAGCACTACGCCTTCCTCGTCTCCGAGGAGGTGTTCGACGCGGCGTACGCGCAGATCGCGCGCCGCGGCATCACGCACTACGCCGATCCGCACGGCGAACGCCCCGGGGAGATCAACCACGACGGCGGGCGCGGCGTCCACTTCCTCGATCCCGCGGGGCACTTCATGGAGCTGCTGACCGTGCCGTACGGCGGGTGGCCCGCTCGGGGCCCGGGAAATCAGGTGGCGCCCGGGGTCACCGGACGCCATCATGCCCGTATGAGTGAGGAACTCGAACGGTGGACCCAGGCAACCGTCTACCCCGACATGTGGGCAGATCCGGACGATGACCCCCGCGAGAACACCGGTCCCAGTCCGGACGGCGAACTCGCCACGCTCCAGGACTTCCTGACGGGGTATCGCCTGACCCTGCGGATGAAGTGCGGGGGGCTGGACGCGGAGCAGTTGGCACGTCGGTCGGTGCCGCCGTCGACGATGTCGCTGCTCGGCCTGGTGCGGCATCTCGCCGAGACGGAGCGGGACTGGCGCAACTGGATCGGCGACGAGCCCCCGCTGGCGAAGCTGTACGGCGCGCGGGACGCGGACTTCGACGACGCCGTCGCCGAGCAGTCCGTGGTCGACGCCGCCTACCGCGACCTGGAGCGCGAACAGGAGGCGACCGATGCCGCGCTGGCCGCCCACCCGGATCTGGGCGAGCGGGTGGGCAAGGACAAGATCGCGATCCGGGAGCTGATGGTCCACCGGATCGAGGAGTACGCCCGCCACTGCGGCCACGCGGATCTGCTGCGCGAGCGCGTCGACGGGCGGGTGGGCCAGTAACGCGGGCAGCCGCCTCCTGCCGCCACCGCCCCGCCCCGTCCATCGTGCTTGACGGGCCGGGGCGGCGTGTTCGGCGGCATCGCGCCCGCCCGGTCAGCCACCACCGACCTCGCCGGGTCAGTAGGCCAGTTGGCCGCTGCCCCAGGTGGTGAGGGGGTGATCGTTCAGGACATCGTCGGCGACGCCGAAACCGGCCGTCAGGGTCAGCGCCTGCGGGGCCAATTCCTCGACGACCGCGTCGGTGAGGTCGGGGAGGTCGCGAACCTGATCTGCGGTGAGGGCGCCGTCGGCCAGGAGGTCCCCTCCGTGCGCGGCGACGCGCCGCAGGGCGAACAGCCGGTGCAGGGCGTGCAGGAGGGAGGCGGCGGCCGGGTCGGTGGCCCGGCGGGCGGCGGCGAGCAGGCCCTCTGCGGCGAGCCGCTGGGCGTGGGCGTCGACCAGCCGCAGAGCGGGGGTAACGGTGCGGTTCCAGCGGCCGAGCGGGCCGCCGGAACCGCCGGAACGCAGGCGGGTACGGGCCCGCCGGTGCCAGATGCGCTCGATGTCTGCGAGCAGGTCCTGCAGGACGTCGGGGTCGGTGGGACTGCGCTCGGCGGCGGGGGTACCGGACGGCGGCCGGGGGGTGAAGTGGCCGAGCAGCATCTCACCGGCGGCTTTGGTCCAGATGACGAGGTTGTCGCCCTCGGCGGTGATGGTGCCTTCGTTGGCGGCGAGCTGCGCGGCGATGCCGTTGGCGAGGAACAGGCCCTGCGCACCGCAGCGTTCCCGGCACTCGGTCATCACGGCGCGCGCCTGCCAGGTGATCCAGCCCTTGACGACGGCGACGAGCCGCTCGGCGTCCTCCCGGGGCGCACCGCTCGTCCCCCCGTCCCTCGCCCAGCGCCGTACCGCCGTGCGCTGCAGCAGGGTGGCGGCGTACGCGGTGGCGAGGGCGTCCAGCAGCGGGGCGTGGTGGCTGCGGTAGCCGAAGAGGGGGACCGGGGGACCCGAGGTCATGCCCGAGGTGTGCCGGCGGTGGGCGTGGTGCACCGCGACGGTGACGGCGTGGCGGGTGATACCGAGGCTGGAGGCGCTCATGCAGAGTTTGCCCTCGGTGACGCGGCCGACCGAGGCGAGGAACCGTTTGCGGCGGTTGCCGACCGTGCTGCTGAAGGATCCGTCGGGCCGCAACCGTCCGTGGTCGGCCTGGAGCATCGCCTCGTACGGCAGCCGGACGCGGTCGAAGGAGGTGACGCAGTGGTCGACCGGGGCGGTCCCCGTCTGCGGCAGTCTGCGTATCTCCACACCCGGCAGCGGGCGCCCGGTGTCGTCGTGGAGCGGGGTGAGGAAGAGGAAGACGCCCTCGTCCCTGCCGTCGACGAGAAGGCGAGCGGCGACGACGGCGGTCTTGGGGCCGCCGACGGAGGAGGTGTTCGGCATGAACTTCGCCGCGGCGGCCGACGGCGTGTGCAGGAGGAAGGTGCGGGTGGCCGGGTCGTAGGCGGCGGTGGTCTCCAGGGAGGAGGCACTGTTGCCGTGGCCCGCCTCGGTGCACAGGAAGGTGCCCGTGCGCCGGAGGGAGGTGAAATCCCGCAGGTCGCGCCGGTCGCCGTCGTGGCCGAGCAGGCTGCCGAGGAAGAGATTGAAGTGGATGGACCCGACCGTGAGCAGCCCCTGGTCCACCGGCCCGACCCATTCGTGGAGTGCGGCGAGCTGTTCGATGTCCGACGCGAACCGCTCAGGGGCGGTGACGGTCTCGTTGACCGCGTGCAGCCGTTCGTAGGACAGAGCGGCCCTTTCCTCCGGTGACAGCCCTTCCCGGTACCGGAAGGCGGCCGTGGAGAAGAGTCTCCGCCACGGCTCATGCAATTGTTCGAATTGGTCTCCGAAGAGAATCCGGTTGAGGTCTGCGGCGGTGGAACGAACTTCCACTCCGGGGAGTCGAGTGAGCACGCTCCGGAAGGTAGGACAGGTTCCACTTCCTCCTCAACGTGATCACCGACACGATTCCGGCTCGATGGACTACGGGTATCCTTCCCGCCCCTTCACCGCCGCCCGGCCCCTTCCCTCACTCCGGGCCACCCGGCCCCGCACCACGGCGACGACCACAGTGACGCCGGGCATGCGGGCACCTCCGGCGCCCCTCGGAGGCGCCCTGTGGCGGCGGCGAATTACCGAAGCCCCCGAAATCGAGAGCCTCACGGCAATTCCTCGCGGATGAGGCCGCGCAGCGGGACGGTAAACCAACGGACGCACATGCGACGGAAAAGCCCCTCCACCACGGAGAGAATTCCGATGGCCCGCGCGAAATACTCGGACGGGCGCGGCGTGCCGCACCCCATGCCGGAGTGCGGCCCTCGGCCCACGCACGGACGGCGTGTTGGTGCGGCGCCGGTCAGGAGGTGGGGGCGCCGACGACGCGGCGCTCACCGCCGTTGCGCTGCTGCCACCGGCGGTAGACGTCGACGGCGTCCTCCCGCGGCTCGTACGTCATGGGCAGTCGGCGGTCGGTGTAGTCCTTGGTGAACTCACCGTAGAAGGTGGCGAGTTCGAAGTACTTGCGGTCGTCGACGTAGTGCGGCTCGTAGGCGTCCCGGGTGGTGAGGAAGACGACCTCGTCCGGGGAGCAGTAGTAGAGCGAGCCCAGGCACATGGGGCACGGGTGCGCCAGGACGTAAAGGGTGGCGCCGGTCAGGTGCTCGGTGCCGAGGGTGCGGCATGCCTCGCGGATGGCGAGGATTTCCGCGTGGGCGGTCGGGTCCGAGGTCTGGGCGACCAGGTTGGGGCTCTCCGCCAGGATCTCGCCGTGCTTGACGATGACGGTGGCGAAGGGGCGCCCGCCCTCCTCGACGTTGCGCCGGGCGAGGTCGATGGTGCGCTGTGCGAAGTCCACGGTTCCTCCGGGGAGTTGGTGAGGGGGACGTCAGAAGGGCTTGGTCGGCAGGTACTTGCCGTCAAGGGTCACGACGGCGCGCTCGCCGCCCTCGGGGTCGGCGACCTTCTTGACGTCCAGCTTGAAGTTGATCGCGCTGATGATGCCGTCGCCGAACTGCTCGTGGATCAGGGCCTTGAGGGTGGTGCCGTAGACCTGGAGCATTTCGTAGAAGCGGTAGATCGTCGGGTCGGTCGGGATGCCGCCGGGGATCGAACCGCGGGTGGGGATGGTCTGCAGGAGCGCCGCGGCGTCCGCGTCCAGGTCCAGCAGTTCGGCGACGGCCAGCGCGGAGCGCTCCGGCAGGGCGTGCTGCCCCAGGACAGCGGCGGTGACGAAGGCGACGGACAGTCCGGCGGCTTCCGCGATCTCCTGCCAGGTCAGGTCCTTACGGGTCTTGGACTCGACGGCGACGAGGGCCAGGGCCTGACGGGCGGCGGGGTCGAACTGGGCGTGCGGCATGGTGCTTCCTTTCGGGAGGCGCCGGACGCGCGGTGCGTCCGGCCCGGTACGGGAATCGGAGGGTAGGCGGCAGGGGCCGTCAGACACCGGTGCGGTCGAGGGTTTCGAGCCGGTCGACCGTGCCGGAGGCGATGTCGAAGACCCAGCCGTGCAGCGTGAGGCGCCGCTCGGCGAGGGCCCGCGCCACCGAGGGGTGGGTGGCCAGGTTCCGCAGCTGGGCGGAGACGTTGGCCCACACCAGGGCGGCCACCTCACCGGGCCCCGCCGTGGCGGCGCGGGCGAGGGAGGCGTCCGCGTGGCGCAGCCAGGTGGCGACCTGGGGTGCGCCGGTGAGGTCGTGCCCCTCGGCCAGCGCCGTCATCGCGCCGCAGCCGGAGTGGCCGCAGACGATGACGTCGGTGACGCCCAGCACGCTCACCGCGTACTCGATGCTCGCGGCGGTGCCGTCAGCGGTCGGGCTGTGGGCGGGGACGAGATTGCCCGCCGTACGGATGACGAACAGTTCCCCGGGCTCGCTCTGGGTGATCAGCTCGGGCACCACCCGGGCGTCGGAGCAGCCGATGAACAGCGTGGCGGGCCGGTGCTCGGTGGCCAGCCGGGCGAAGAGTCCGGCCTTCGCCGGGAAGACGTCCCGGCGGAAGTTGGCGACACCGTCCATGAGGTCGGGCATGGTCACTCCCTTCAGTGGCTGCCGGCCCCTGCCGGGCCGACGGGATCCACCATGCACGACCTGGATCTATAGCGTCCAAGACGCAGTCGCCATGATTACTATTGGTGTCACCTATAGGTGTCCGCCTGTGCGGCCCGGACACGGGGAGGCGCCGTCTCCCCGTTGTTCAGGGAGACGAGAACTCGTCCCGGGCCAGGGCGTGGACGGTACAGGGGCGACCGAGGACCGTGTCCTCGCGCAGACGCGTGAATCCGAGGCGCTGAGCGACGGCGGAAGAGGCGGTGTTGTCGTGATGGATCATGGCGGTGATCTGCTGGAGCCTCAGGACCCCGAAGCCCCACGCGAGGACCGCTCGGGCCGCTTCCGTGGCATAGCCCCGCCCCCAATGGGCGCGGGCGAAGGTCCAGCCGATTTCGGTCTCGCCGAACTGTTCCCACCAGTTCAGGCCGCAGCGTCCCACCACTTGGCCGGTACTGCGCAGTTCGACGGCGCACAGTCCGTGACCGCGCCGATCCCACTGCTGCTGTATCTCGTGCAGGCGCGCCGCGGCCTGCTCTTGGGTGTAGCCGCCGACAAACCGGTTGACCTCCTCATCGGCGTGGAGACGCACCCACCAGTCGGTGTCGGCGTCGGTGAGCGGGCGCAGCCGGAGGCGTTCTGTGGTGATCACTGACATACAAGTCCTTTTCCCAGGGCGAGTTGAGGGCAGCGCGCCACTTGGCCCGTAGTGGCTGAAGCGGTGCCGCGGGGACGCCGTGCCGCGCGTGTCGGTGGATGACGGCGTACGCCGCGTCCGCCGCCCCGAGGCCACGTGCGAGGAACACCGCACCGACGGGACCGAGCCGGTGCGCGCCGAACCATTCCCTTCCCGCCTGTCCGACCAGGGGGGGGTGATCGCGACGCCGAGGGAGTGTGCCGCGTCCGGCAAGATGCCTGCGATGACGAAGCTGTCGGTGCCGATGGCGAACATTCCGGCGGCGCGGACGACCGGCGGTCGGTACACGATGCGGAGACCTCCGGATATCGCGATGTAACAGGAATAGCTACGACAAAGGTCCGAAGAGAGGCCGGTCCGGGAGGACCGGCCTCCATGGATTGCGGGGCTGGGCTCAGGGCCCAGGAACCGTCTCCCTCGCCACGTCGGCGACGGTGACGGCTGCCAGCTCGGCTTTCATCAACTCCTCCGCACGGTCGTACACCTCTCGCAGCACGGGCGGGATCCCCCGCCCGACAGGGCACTGCTGATTGGGGGGCGCGGAGTGCAGGGCGAGGAGCGGATCAGGCTCGACGGCGAGGTAGACATCCCTCAAGGTGATGGATTCCGGAGTGCGGGCCAGCCGCCAGCCCGCCCCCTGTCCACGCCGGGACTCCACCAGACCCGCGTCGCGCAGGCTCCCAAGGGTGCGGCGGATGACAACAGGGTTGGTGTTGACGCTGGCGGCGATCTGTTCGGAAGTCACGATGCCGTCGGGGCGCCGGGGGCAGACCCACGCCATCCACGTCAGCGCGTGGGTGGCCACGGTCATGCGGCTGCTCATGCCCATGAGACCTCCAGCTGTCCGAAGTCGTCGACGCCACCTGTGTCGCAACCAATACTGTGACGACACGGGGTCACGTGTCCAGCCGGTGACGCCGTCCGGCGACAAGGCCACCGCCCTCTGTGCGTCCGAGCCCAACTGATCCGCTGCAACAGCTTGTTTCATGAGCGTTCGCTCATGAAACAGTCCGGGAGCGTGAGCGACGGCTTCCGGCGCGGAAGCGCGCCCCGTCAGGCGGTGCCGTGCTCCGGGGCGGGGCGGTCCTCGGTGGCGCGGGCGGTGAGGCAGCGCAGCGCGGCGGCGCGGGTTCCGGCGACGTGGGCGCGGGCCCGCTCCTCCGCCTGACGCTCGTCGCCCGCGCGGATCGCCTCGTACAGCCGCTCGTGCTCACCGCACATCGGATCGCCGTCGTTGAGCTCGGAGGTGAGCCGGAACAGGCGGCGGAGGCGCGAGTCGAGGGGCGCCATCAGGTCGCACAGCAGCGGGTTGCCGGAGGCTTCGACGATGAGGTGGTGGAAGTCGGCGTTGTGGGTGACGGCCTCGCGCAGCCGGCCCGACTCCGACGCCTTCCGACTGCGCGCCAGGAGCCGTTCCATGGCGCGGAGTTGCACGGCGGTGGCACGGCGGGCGGCGAGTCCGGCGGCCAGTCCCTCCAGCTTCTCGCGGACGTCGAAGAGGTGCTCGGCGCCCTCGGTGCCGAAATCCGCGACAACGGCGCCGCGGCGCGCCTGTACCCACAGGAACCCTTCCGATTCCAGGCGCTGCATCGCCTCGCGCAGCGGGATCCGGGAGACGCCGAACTCCTCGGCCAGCTCGCGCTCCACCAGGCGCCGCCCCGCCGAGTACTCCCCCTCGATGATCCGTTCGCGCAGCTCCTCGTGGACCCGGTCGCGCAGGGACCGGTGGGTGTCGCCTATCGGGGTGCGGCGGTCCGGGCGGCGGGTGGTCATCACGTCAGCTCCAGGTACGGGCGGACAGGGGCGCCGGGCGAGCCCCTGGCGCTTCGATCATCGCCGAGCGCACCGCCGCCCTCGGGCTCGGCGGCACCGTCACCGTCAGCCACGCCTACGCCCTCGGCCAGGTGGACGGGCCCGAACTCGACCGCACCGCCGCCGCGTTGGCCGCCGCCGGTGTCGCGATCACGACGAACGGCCCGCGCGCCACCATGCCGCCGGTGCTGCGGCTGTGCGACCACGGCGTGCGGGTCTTCGCCGGGTCCGACAACATCCGCGACTCCTGGTGGCCCTACGGCACCGCCGACATGCTCGAACGCGCCACGATCATCGGCCTCCAGGGCGGTCTGATGACCGACGAGGAGCTGCACACCGCCGCCTCCCTGATCATCGACGGGGCCGCCGCGGCGCTCGGCCTGACCGGTTACGGACTCGCCCCCGGCGACCGCGCCGACCTCGTGGTGATCGCCGCCGACGGCGTGCCCGAGGCGGTCGCCGCTCACCCCGAGCGGCTGCTCGTCCTGCACGGCGGGCAGGTCGTCGGGCCGGAGCCGCGCACCACGTACCCGCGGTTCGCTCTGCCGTCCCCGTAAGGCCGAGCGGCCCGCCGCGGGCCGGTGCGGGTGCCCGGCGGGCCGCTGCCTATAGTCCGCGTATGGGTCCGGAACTGCGTCATCTGCGCTATCTGATCGCGGTCGCCGAGCACGGCAACTTCACCCGCGCCGCGGAGGCGCTGACCGTCTCCCAGCCAACGCTCTCGCAGCAGATCAAGCAGCTGGAACGGTCGGTGGGCGCCCAGCTCCTCGACCGCAGCGGGCGCGCGGTGCGGCTTACCGACGCGGGCACCGCCTACGTCCACTACGCGCGGCGGGCGCTGCGGGAGCTGGCCGCCGCCGACCGCGCGGTCCTGGACGTCGCGGACCTGACCCGGGGCCATCTGCGGCTGGCCATGACGCCGACGTTCACCGCGTATCTCCTCGGCCCGCTGGTGGCGGCGCTGCACGACGAGCACCCCGGGCTGACGCTGGAGGTGCACGAGCAGGCGCAGGACCGTATCGAGGCGGGGCTGCTCGCCGACGAGATCGACCTGGGTATCGCCTTCGAGGGCCCGCATCTGCCGGGCATCGCCGCCACCGCACTGTTCGCCGAGACCCTCGGGCTGGTCGCCACCGCGCACCGGCCCGGGGCGGACGATCCGCGGCCGATGCCGGTGGACCGGCTCGGCGGGCAGCCGCTCGCGCTGCTCAGCGAGGACTTCGCGACCCGGCGCCATATCGATGCCTACTTCGCCCACCACCGCATCGGGCCGCCGATCGCGGTGGAGGCCAACACCATCCAGGCGCTCACCGAGATCGTGCGGCGCACCCCGCTGCTGGCCACCGTGCTGCCCGACGCGATCACCGACGACCATCCGCATCTGGCGCCGGTGCCGCTCGATCCGCCGCTGCCCACCCGCGTGGCGGCGTTGCTGCGGCGGGAGAGCGCCTACCGCAGCGCCGCCGCCCGCGCCTTCACCCGTGTGGTCGCGCAGGTCGTCCGCGACCGCGGCTACCCACCGGCCTGAGCGCGGCGCCGGGCGCGCGGGGCCGGGCGGTGCGGGCGCCGATGAGAGAATCGGGCCCATGACAGGGTCTGAGAAGTTCGAGCCCGAATCGGAGCGGGTCACCCGGCAGTTGCGCGACGACATCATCGACGGCGTCCGCGCGCCGGGCAGCAAGCTGGTCGAGCGGGAACTGGCCGCGGAGCTGGGCGTGAGCCGGCTGCCGATCCGGGACGCCCTGAAGGCGCTGGTCACCGAGGGGCTGGTGACGCCCCGGCCCCGGAGCTGGGCCGTGGTGCGGGAATTCACGCCGTCGGACCTCGCCGATCTGGAGGAGGTGCGCTCGGCGCTGGAGACGATGGCATTCCGCCTCGCCGCCCAGCGCCGCACCCGCGCCGGACTGGCGCGGCTCCGCGCCGACCTCGACACCGAACTGACGGCGGCCCGCGCGGGCGACGCGGTACGGGCCCGGCGGGCGGCGGCCGACTTCCACGAGACGGTGACCTCGCTCGCCGACAACGAACTCCTCAACGAACTGGAACGCACCCTGCGCAGCCGGATGCGGTGGCTGCTGGGGCAGCACGACGATCTGGTGGCCATCGCCGAGGAACACGAGGCGCTCTACGACGCCCTCGTGGACCGTGATGCGGACCGGGTCGCGGAATTGACGGCCCGTCACCTCGCGACCGGTCGCCGGGCGGCCGCGGCACGGCAGGGCTGACGGGGGCGGTACGGCGGAGCGTTTCGGGTGCGCGGCGGCCAGATGTCCGGCCGCCGCACGCTGTCCGGTTACCGTCCGGTGGGGGCTTTCCCGGCTTTGCCCGTAGCGTCCGGGCCGGGGGCGTCCGCGTCGGGGGCGTCCGCCCCCGCCCTCTCCCGCTTCCGTGCCCGCCAGTGCGGAAGCGACGTGTTGGCGACGCCGGACCAGATCTCGTGGTAGCCCAGTCCCTCGGGGTGGCGGCGGGCCGCGCGGAGGGCCCAGAGGTACAGCACGAGGCAGACCATCGCGCCGCAGCACAGCATCGCCGCGAGGGCCAGCAGCGCCACCGCGTTCACGGCCGCGCCGTCCTCCAGCAGCCGCAGGGTCACCAGGGCCATGCCCAGCGCCAGGACCAGCGGCGGTGCGGCGAGGACCGCCGCCCGCAGGGCCAGCGGGATCAGCCCGGGCCGGGAGCCGTCGCGGGCCGTCAGCCGGAGCAGCAACACCCGCTTGCCCGGCGTGAATCCGCCGGTCAGCCACGGCACCACCACGAACCACAGGGCGGTCAGAAGCACCGATGTCAGCACCCCCGTCTCGGTGCCGCTGAACATCGTCACCACGAAGCTCACCGGCGGCCCCACCACGAACAGGCCCGTCACGTCCAGCAGCAGGGCGACCAGACGGCGGCCGAACGGGACGTTGTCGCTGGCGGCCATCGCCCGGTCGTCCAGGGCGTTCAGCTCCGGCAGGAAGCGGGCCAGCGGCGCGGCGAGCGCCCAGCCCAGCGACGCCCCGGCCGTGTTGGCGAGCAGATCGTCCACCGCGAAGAGCCGGTAGGGGCAGGGATAGATCCCCCACAACCCGGTGAACTGGGTCAGCTCGAAGAAGAGGGAGGCGCCGAACCCGGCGAGCGTGGCGGCGAGCAGGCCGCGCCGGAAGTGCAGCCGTACGAAAACGCCCAGCGGCAGCAGGAGGAGGAGGTTGAAGACCGTCTGCCAGAACGCCGAGTTGTGCAGGATCAGCGCGCCGAAGGAGAGCTGATGGTGGGCCTCCTTCCACATGTCGGCGACGAACATCCCCGGCGTCCACTGCGGATTCTTGAAGGTCGGGAACGCCTGGCAGACGTCCACGGCGCTGCTCGGCAGCGGCACCACCACGAGGCAGAGCGCCGAGACGGCGAAGTAGACGAACGCGAAGATGGAGAGGGTGCGCCAGCGGGTCATGATGCCGTGGCGGCGGTACAGGACGATCGCGACCGGTACCGATATCAACAGGGCCAGGCCGGGGAAGAGCATCGCCGCGGTGTTCAGGGGGAGCAGGTAGGCGCCGGTCACCGCGTGCCCTCCCCCGCGGCGGCGGTGCGCGCCCGGTCCGGCCTGTCCGCCGTGTGCCCGCCGGCCGGTGGTGGCGGGCACACGGCGCGGTGGTCCGCCACCGCGCACCGATTCCTCGGCCGGACGACTCCCGTGGGAAGGAAGGTCCCGAAGTTCATCTGTGTCCTGTCATCTTCACGGCAAGGATCGCGGGAGCCCGCCCCGGTCCGCGGGGTCACCCCATCGCCTCACGGCGGGATTAAGGGAACGGGCCTCCGTCATGATCCTGTCAGACGGACAAGCGCACCGGAAAACCCGCGCGCACCCCGTGCGACCTGCCCGTTTCGTACTGCGGGGGCGAACCGTGCGGTACCGCACCACTCCCCCGTCACCGGAGGAGAAGCGGTGCCCGGCGGGCGGGTGGCCCGCCGGGCCGGGCGGCGGCTACGGTGCCGCGTTCAGCAGGTCCAGCGCGGAGTGCTGGCAGCCGTGGCCGGGGCCGTCGCCGCGGTCGCCGTTCCAGTGCGGGCCGTACTGGTCGAGCGCGTTGCGGTCCTTGGCGTAGGCGGTGTCCGCCTGCTTCGTGAGGTAGCCGTCGTAGGGGTGGCCGTCCAGTTCGCGGTTGAGGGCGCCCAGTCCGCGGACGTACGCGCCCTTGAAGCTGGGGCCGTCACCGGTGCAGCTGTGGGACTCGCCCGGCTCGCGCAGGATCCCGCCCGGGTTGAGGTCGCCCGATCCCGTGGAGGCGTCGGCCAGTTCGCGGGCGCCGCGCAACAGTGCGTCGTCGCCGGTGGCCCGGTGCAGCTCCGCGAGACCGCCGAGGATCACGCCCTGGTTATAGGTCCAGGTCGGCTGGCCGTTGTTCTTGCAGGAGTCGTTGAGACCGTCGTTGACCAGGTGCTCTCCGTTGATCATGCCGCTGCCGCGCAGCCAGTTCCAGCCGCTGTTCGCCCGGTCGAGATAGCGGGTGTCGCCTTCGGTCCGGTTGTGCAGCGCGGCGTTGAGGGCGATGTACAGCTCGTTGGTGACGGCGTTCTTGTACGCCGTGTCGGTCTTCCACTGGACGCCGCCGCCGCACGTGTCGGTCCAGTACCCCGCCATGTGGTCGGCGTCGGCGCGTGCGGTGTCCAGGTAGCGGGCGTCGCCGGTCAGGTCGTACGCCTTGACCCAGGCCAGCCCCCACCAGCCGGTGTCGTCGAGGTACTCGTTGCGGAACTGCCCCAGCCGTCCACCGTCCGTACGGTCCTTGTTCTTGTCGTACGTCTCGTCGACGGCGTAGGCGTAGCTCTTGACGCCGGTGCGGCGGATGGTGTCGATGAGGGCGGTCAGGGCGTTGGCGGAGGTCCACCAGCCGTCGCCGCCGAACAGGCCGGTCTTCCGGTCGTAGTCCATCATCAGCGCGGTGGCGGCGGCCTGGCGGCGGTCGGCGCCGTTCCAGTCGGAGCGGGCCCAGCCGGTGCAGGCGATGTCGTCGTCGCCGGTGACCTGCGCGCAGGCGCGGAGCGCGCCGATCCGGCCGGTGTTCCAGTCGTCGACGTTGTACATCTGCGTACGCCAGCCGCCGACGCCGCCGGGGGCGGTGGTGTCGCCGAGGCGGCTGCCGCCGTCCCAGGTGCGGCCGCCGTCGAACGAGCGGTCCACCCAGATCTTGTCGCCCGGGACAACGTTGTCGAGGGTGCCGAAGGCCATGGCGCTGCCGTCGTCGACGTGCAGGGCCATCGCCCGGCCGTGCAGCGTCGCGGTGACCGGTACACGGTCCTTGAGGGCGTTCGCGGGGTCGCGGGCGTCGCAGTACGTGTTGCAGACGCCGCCGTCCGCCGCGACGGCGGGCGCGGATGCCGCGACGGCAGCGAGCATTCCCGCGGCGGCGAGCGCGGCGGCCGCGCGTCGCACCGCCGCGCGCCGCGGGGACGCCGGTGCCGGGTCGGGGGTGTTTTCCGGTTGCGGTGGCATACGGACTCCTCGTCGTCGGGTCGCCGGGAGGGCGCCGGGCGGCGGCCCACCGTGCGCGACCACACTCAAGGCCCGCCGTCCCTCCGGCGTCAAGTTCCGTGGAATACGGGTCCGTTGATGCCCGGAACGGGCGGCGCGACGGGCGATGCGGGCCCGCCCGGCAAGGGGCGGCGCGGGGGCGGAGGCGTGCCGGAGGGCGGTCCGGGTGCCGGGCCGACGCGCCGTCCGGGCGAGCCCGTGCGGCGGGCGGCGGGCGGCGGCGCACCCCCGGCCGTTCCGGCCCCGGCGTGATCACCCCGGCCGCCGGGCCCAGTGATCGCCGGGTAGGCTCGCGTGCCGGTGCTTGACGAACGGGGAGACGGTATGGAAGGGCTGCGGCAGGACGATCCGCCGCGGATCGGGGAGTTTCTGACGCTGGCGCGGCTCGATCCGGCCGCGCGGCGGGACGTTCCCGAACGGCGATATCTGGCGCGCAGCGCCGACGGGTCACGGACGGTACTGATCAGCCTGCCCCTTCAGGGCGCCGATCCGGGGCGCTGGGCGGCCGAGGCGCAGTGGGCGGCGAAGCTGGCGCAGCCCGGTCTGTGGCCGGTGGCGCAGGTCGGCGGCAGCGCCGCGTTCCCCTGGCTCGCCTCGCCCTACCGGCCGGCGCTGCCGCTGCCGGAGGCCATCGACGCCCACGGCGGTCCGCTGCCCGAGGAGGCGGTGCGGACGCTGGGCGCGGCGCTCGCCGAGTCGCTGGCGTCGGCGCACGTCCTGGGCGTGGTGCACGGCGGGCTGTGCCCCGCGTCGGTGCTGCTCACCGCGTACGGTCCGCTGGTCTCCTGCTTCGGCGCGGTGCGCGCGGCGGCGCCGGACGGTATGCCGCGGACCGGGCTGCCCGGTATCGACGCGGGCTGCCTCGCGCCCGAATCGGGTACGGGCGGGCCGGTTCAGGCACCCTCCGATGTGTACGCGCTGGGCGCCGTCCTGGCGTACGCGGCGACCGGTCACACCGTGCCGGAGCGGGCGGAGATCCCCGCCGGACTGCGGGCGCCGATCACCGCCTGCCTGTCGCGGGATCCCGCCGCGCGGCCCGAACCGGCCCAGGTCCTGGCGCAGCTGGCGCCCGGCGCGGCCTGGGGCACGCAGCACGCGGGCGCCGAGCCGGTGTCGCTGCCCGGCCGGGTGGTCGCGGCCCTGTCCCTGCAGGCGGCCGCGGTGCTCGCCGCCGAACTCCCCGAGGTGCGCTGACTCCATGCCGACCGCTCTTCTCCACGACGATCCGCACACCGTCGGCCCGTATCTGCTGCTGGCCCGGCTGGGCGGCGGCGGTATGGGCACGGTCTATCTGGCGCGTACGGCGGGCGGCCGCACCGTCGCGCTCAAGGTGCTGCACCAGCGGCTGACCGCCGATACGGCGCTGCGCCACCGCTTCCGGCTGGAGGCGGACGCGGCGCGGGTGATCGGTGGCCGCCACGGTGCCCAGGTCCACGACGCCGACCCGGACGCGCCCCGGCCGTGGCTGGCGACGGAGTACGTCCTCGGCCCGCCGCTGGACGACGCGGTGGAGGCCGCCGGTCCGCTGCCGGAGCGGTCCGTGCGGGCGCTGGGTGCGGCGCTGGCCCAGGGCCTGGCGCAGCTGCACCGCTGCGAGGTGGTGCACCGTGACCTCAAGCCGTCGAACGTCCTGGTCACGGCGGCCGGGCCGAAGATCATCGACTTCGGGGTGGCCCACGCGGTCGGCGAGGCGCCGCTGACGCAGGCCGGTGCCGCCGTGGGGACGCCCGCGTTCATGTCGCCGGAGCAGGCGTCCGGTGGCGAACACGCGGCGGCGGGCGATGTGTTCGCGCTCGGCGGGCTGCTGGTGTTCGCCGCGGCCGGCCACGGCCCGTTCGGCTCCGGGCAGCCCACGGATCTGCTCTACCGCGTCCGCTACACCGAGGCGGACCTCGGCGGGGTGCCGCCGGAGCTGGTGCCGGTGCTGAGCCGCGCTCTGGCGAAGGACCCGGCGCAGCGGCCGACGACCGAGGATCTGGCCGCCGCGCTGGCGCCGGACGGCATACCGCAGGTCTTCGCGGACGTGCTGCCGGACGGTGTGCTGCGCATGGTCGCGCAGCGCGGCGACGAGGTGTGGCGGCAGCCGCCACGGCTGGCGCCGCCGCCCCCCGACGCGCCGCCGGGACCCGTGACGCTGCCGGGCGGGCCGGGGCCGTCGCGGCGCCGCATGCTGGCGATGACCGCCGGCGGGGTCGTCGCGGGCGCCGGTGTGGCGGGCGGGCTGTGGGCGTGGCTCGGCCGGGGCGGTGGTCCCGGTGGCGGTGATCCGGCGCCGAAGCCGGTGAAGCCGCCGACGCGACTGTGGACGTTTGCCGCGCGCACCCCGGACCGCGACGGCCAGGTGCTGTCGACCCGGCACGGGCTGGCGATGCCCGGCGGCATCGTGCTGTGCGGCGTCAACCCGGAGAGCGGCGAGGGCACCTGGCAGGCGAACGTCTCCGACGCCTGGCGGTGGGCGACCGACGGCACCGACATCTACGCGCTGCGCGAGCACGACAAGGGCAAGAAGCTGGCGGTGTGCCTCCTCGATCCCGCCGACGGCCAGCCCGGCGAACCGCTGGTGGAGCCGGCGGAGTTCGTGGGCGGCGAGAACCGCAACCAGCTGCTGTGCGTGGTGAAGAAGACCGCCTACCTGGTGGCCAGGGCCGTGAACCGCGACCGCTGGTACGTCGTCGCCCTCGATCTGCGCACCGGCCGGGTGCGGTGGCGCACCCAGGTGGACGCGGCGGCCGACGGCTACCTGCCGCCGATGCTGCGCGGCGTGGTCATCGGCGACCGGCTGGTGGTGTCCCGGTCCGACTCGGGCATCCACTTCGTCAATGTGACGTCGTACGCCCTCGCGGACGGCAAGATGCTGTGGACGCTCTCCTCGCCGTTCTCCGGCGAACCGCCGTCCGAGCTGGTCGTCGACGACCGGTACGCCTACCTCACCGACGAGGCGGTCAGCGCCCTCAAGCTGTCCGACGGCGAGAGCGGCTGGCTCTTCGGCAACGACCGGAACGTCGGCGGCAGTGCGGGCCAGAGCCGGGTCTACGGAGCCCCGGCCCTCCACGACGGGGTCCTGTACTGCACCGAGGGCGACCGCGGCCTTGTGGCCCTGGACGCGGTGACCGGCAGCCTCAACTGGGCGGAGAAGGGCCTCAAGGGCCGCCGCCTCAGCCGCGAGGTGCCGCCGGTCGTCGGCCGGAAGTATGTCTACAGCCTCGACGACAAGGGGCTGCGCGCGGTGGACCTCCGCAGCCGCACCGCGGTGTGGACGTTCCCGACCGACGCGACGGTGGTGACCGCCGATCGCGAGCGCGGGCGGCTGTATCTCCGCGAGCAGCAGGCCACCTTCGCGCTGCCGCTCGCCTGAGCGCCGCCTCGTCCAGGAAGGACTTGAAGTTGAGAACACTCGGCCCCGGAGATCCGCTCCGGCTCGGCCCGTACCGCATCGTCGGGGTGCTCGGCGAGGGCGGCATGGGCAAGGTGTACCTCGGGCGGGACGCGGCGGGGCGGCCGGCGGCCGTCAAGGTGCTGCTGCCCGAGCTGGCGCACGACCGGCATCTGGTCG
The DNA here is from genome assembly GCF_045040405.1 of Streptomyces sp. NBC_01525. Classification (NCBI taxonomy): domain Bacteria; kingdom Bacillati; phylum Actinomycetota; class Actinomycetes; order Kitasatosporales; family Streptomycetaceae; genus Streptomyces; species Streptomyces sp. NBC_01525. The sequence goes on along the minus strand of NZ_CP109397.1, from coordinate 6,544,472 downwards.
ACCGGTTCGTCCGGGAGGCGCAGACGGCGCGCGCGGTGACCAGCGAGGGCGTCGCGCGGGTGCTGGGCGCGGAGCTGGAGTCGGGGCGGCCGTGGATCGCGTCGGAGTTCCTGGCCGGGCCGACGCTGGACGACGCGGTGCAGCGGCACGGGCCGCTCGACGAGGGGCTGCTGCGGGAGACCGCGCGGGCGCTGGCGGTCACGCTCGGGGACATCCACGCCACCGGTCTTGTCCACCGCGACCTCAAGCCGTCGAACGTCGTCCTGACCTCGAACGGCCCGCGCGTCATCGACTTCGGCATCGCCCGCCCCGAGCACGGCCTGACGCTGACCCGGACCGGTCAGATCCCGGTCACGCCGGGGTACGGCGCGCCGGAGCAGGTGCTGGGGCAGCGCGTCGGCCCCGCCGCGGACCTCTTCTCGCTGGGCGCGGTGCTGGTCTTCGCCGCGAGCGGCCGCCCGGCGTACTCCGGCGCCGAGGTCACCGCGCTCCTCTACGAAGTCGTGCACGGCTCCCCGGATCTGACGCTGGTGCCGCAGGCGCTGCGGTATCTGGTCGAGCCGTGTTTCGCGAAGGATCCGGGGGCGCGGCCGCTGCCCTCCCAGGTCGCCGAGGCGGCCCGGGCGCCGCAACGGGGCGCCCGGCTGTGGAAGTCGGGACCGTACGCCGCTGACATCCGCGACCGGGAGACGGCGGCCAGGCGGATGACCGGGGAGACCCCGCCGACGGTGCTGCCGGGCGGGACGGCTCCGGCCACGGAGGCGACGGCGGTGCCCGGCGCGAAGCCGTCACGGCGGCGGCTGCTGGTGACGCTGGCGGGCGGCGGCGCGCTGGTCGCGGCGGGGGCGGGCGGCGCGGTGTGGTGGTTGTCGGACGGCCGGCCGTCGGTCTTCACCGACCCGTTCGACATCCCGTCGGCCGCCACGGTGCGCCCCGCGGAGCTGGGCACCGGCACCGGGACGCCGGAGCCGCTGTGGGGGCCGGAGGAGGGCGTGGCCGACGGCGGGTCACCGCCGCCGCTGCCGGTGCGGGACGTGGTGGTCTTCGCGGCGGCGGGCGGCGGCGTCGCCGCGCGCCGGGTCACCGACGGCAAGGAAGCCTGGCGGGCCGGGGAGGTGCGGGGCGACGCGGGTTATCTCTCGATCGCCGACCGGCTGGTGGCCACCGCCGACGGCGACGGCGTGCTGCGCACCTACGTCGCCTCCACCGGCGATCCCCGGTGGACCGTCGACGCCGGGGTGGACGCCCTGCTCGCCGCCGACGCCGCCCATGTGTACGTGCTGACGTCCGAGGGCGCGCTGCGGTGCGTGGCGACGAAGGATGCAACGGTCCGGTGGACGCGCCGTCCGCCGCTGCCGCTGACCGGGGGGCGCCCGGCGGCGGCGCTCGGCGGCGGGGTGCTGGTGATCTGTACGTCGGGCGGCGATGTGGTCGCGGTGCGCGCCGCCGACGGTGCGCGGGCGTGGGTGCGCAAGGGGCAGGCGGCGGGCGCGCTGCGGCCCGCGATCGACAACGGCACGGTGTTCCTGGGCGGGCACACCCTGGCGGCGGTCGGCGCGCACGACGGCAAGGTGCGGTGGAACAAGCCCGCCATGCAGCCGATCCGGCGCGGGGTGTACGGCTTCGGCCCGCCGACCGTGGCCTCCGGGGTGGTGTACGTCCTCGACGGTGACGCGATGCGGTCGCTGCGTCCCGACGGGGAGGAGGCGAGCATGACGACGATGGTGGCCGGGGTGACGCCGCCGTGGCAGCCGCCGGTCGTGCAGGCGGGCAGCGTGTGGGCGGTGGAGAGCCGCGACACCGGGGTGAGCGGCTGGCCGCGCAACGGCGACATCAGTTCCGGCCAGGGGCAGACGTACCCCCTCAAGGAGGGCTCGGGCCGTACGGCCGCGGGCGCCGCGAACCGGCTGTTCGTCCTCAACTCGGGTGCGCTGGTGGCGCTTCGGGTGTTCTGAGGAGGGCACGGGCGATTTTCGGGGTGTCGGCCGGACGGTGCGTGCCCGGCCGGTCCGCCGGCGGGCGTTACACGGAGGGCCCCGGGCCGTGCGTTCGGTGCCGCACCGGGGACGGGGACGCTCCCCCGCCCTCCGGTAATCTGACGGCTTCCCCCAGGAGGAGATGCGTCAGTGGAGTTCCGGTTGCTCGGAGCGGTTTCCGTCGTCACCGAGGTCGGCGATCTGCCGCTCGGCCCCGCGAAGCGGCGCAGCCTGCTCGCCGCTCTGCTGCTGCGGCCCAACCATCCGGTTCCGGTGGAGGCACTGACGGACGCACTGTGGGACCAGAAGCCGCCGCCGCGGGCCCGGAGCGTCATCCAGGGCCATGTCTCGCGGCTGCGGTCGCTGCTGACCGAAGCGGGCGCCGGGATGTACGGCGTGGAGCTGGTCACGCAGGGCGCCGCGTACGTGCTGCGGATGCCGGAGAGCCTGCTGGACGCGCACCGCTTCGAGGAGCTGGTGGCGCTGGCGCGGGGCCAGCGGGTGGTGGGCGACGCGGTGGCGATGTACCAGGAGGCGCTGGCGCTGTGGCAGGGGCCCGCGCTCACCGGCGCGTACCGCAGCGCCCCGCTGCAGGCCGCCGCGCAGGCCCTGGAGGAGCTGCGGCTGACCGCCGTGGAGCTGCTGGCCGGGGCGTACACGCAGGTCGGCGAGTACGCACGGGCCGCGTCGCTGCTGCGGGCGGAGGCGGCCGCGCAGCCGCTGCGGGAGTCGCTGTCGGCCGCGCTGATCCGGACGCTGCAGCGGGCGGGGCGCCGTTCGGAGGCGCTGGACTGGTTCCATCGCACCCGGCAGCTGCTCGCCGAGGAGTTGGGCGTCGGCCCGGGGCGGGAACTGGCGGACGCGTACGCGGTGGTGCTGCGCGGCGACGGCGACCCGGCGGCTCCGGTGGCCGCGACGGCACCCGCGCCGCCGGATCCGCAGGCCGCGCCCGCCCCCGCGCACCCGGGGACCGCCGACCTCCTCCCCCGTATGCCGCGCGGTTTCCACGGCCGGGCCGACGAGCTGACGGCGCTGAGCCGGGCCGCCGCCGGGGAGGCGCCCGTCTGTCTGGTCACCGGGCCCGCCGGGGTGGGCAAGACCGCGTTGGTGGTGCACTGGGCGCACCGCAACCGCGACCGGTTCCCCGGCGGTCTGCTCTACGCCGATCTACGGGGCTTCAGCGACACCCGCGAGGTGGAGCCGGCCGAGGTGATGCGGGATTTCCTGCTCGCGCTGGGGGTGGCACCGCGCCGGATACCGGAGTCGGCGAGCGGGGCGTCGGCGCTGTTCCGGTCGCTCGCGGCCGACCGTCAGCTGCTGGTCGTCCTGGACAATGCGCCCGGCTCCGCGCAGGTGCAGGAGCTGCTGCCGGGCGGCGCGCGGTGCGTCACGGTCGTCACCAGCCGCCACCGGCTGCCCGCACTGATCGCCTCCGACGCGGCCCGGCCGGTGCCCGTGGACGTGCTGGGGCCCGAGGACAGCGCCGCGCTGCTCGCCGCGGTCCTCGGTGAGGAGCGGGTGCGTGCGGAGGCGGGGGCGGCCCGGCGCCTCGCGGAGCTGTGCGGCGGGCTGCCGCTCGCGCTGCGGGTGGCCGCGGCCCGGCTGACCGATCAGCCGGAGTGGTCGCTGTCCACGCTGAGCGGTGAGCTCTCCGACGAATCACGGCGGTTGGCGCTGCTGGACGTCGAGGACACCGGCGTCCGGGCGGCGCTGCGGCTGACGGTGCGGCGGCTCCCGGCGGACGCCGCGCACCACTTCGCGCACCTGGGCCGCCACCCCGGCACCCATGTCGACCGGTACGCGGCGGCGGCCCTGGCGGCCACCGACCCGGCGACCGCCGAGGCCGCCCTGGACCGGCTCGCCGCGGCGCATCTGGTGACCCGGACCGCGCCGGACCGCTGGACACTGCACGATCTCGTCCGGCTGTACGCGCGGGGTCTGGACGCCGACCCGGACACCCTGCCGCGGGCGCTCGACCATGCCGTGGCGACCGCGCTGGCCGCGGCGGACGCGGCCGAGCCGGGCGACGAGTCGTGCTTCCCGCTGCCCGCGGACTTCCGCGCGCCCCCGGAGATCCGCCGGTTCGCCGCCCGGGACGAGGCGATGGCGTGGTACGAGGCCGAGCGGGACGGGCTGACGCTGGCGGCGGCAGCGGCGGACGCCGCGGGGCTGCACAGCCGGACGTGGCGGCTCGTGCTGGGCCTGTGGCCGCAGATCGTGTGGCGGGTGCGGGACGGCTGGACCCCACTGCTGGGGACGGCGCTGGAGGCGGCGCGGGCCGACGGGGATCTGCGGGCGCAGTCGCGGATCCTGGCGCTGCTGGGGTGGGTGTTGACGGAGGAGGGCCGCGTCCCGGAGGCGCTGGCGCATCTGGAGGCGGCGCCGGTGCTGGCGGCGCGGGCGGGGGACCGTAGCGCGCAGGCGACGGCGCTGATCAATCTATCGCTGGCGCAGGCGGCGCTCGGCAGTCCGCAGGAGGCCGTGGAGGAGTGTGCGGACGCGGCGCTGCTGGCACACGACGCCGGGGATCCGTACACCGAACGCCTCGCACTCTACCACCTGACATGTCATCAATTGGCCTGCGGGGCCTGGGAGTCGGCGTTGGAGACGGTGGCGGCGGCGCAGGCGCTGGACGATCTGGCGGACGCCTCGGCGGCAGGGCGGGTGCTGTTGGTCGCCGCGGCCGGTGAGGCGCTGCTGGGGATGGGCGACGAGGCGGCGGGCACCGCCCGGCTCCGGGAGGCGGCGGGCGCGGCGGAGGCGTGCGGTTTCGACGACGGCGCGGTACGGGCGCTGGGCGCGCTGTTGCGGGTGACGACAGGCGCGGAACTGGCCACGCTCCAGACGCGGCACGACAAGGCCCTGGCGCGGCTGCAATTGCGTTCCTGACCTGCGATGACGCGCCCCGACGGAGAGTTTCACCCATTCGCTCGCGGACCGTCAGCGGCACGTTGGTGAGGCGTTGGTGGAACGTCAGCCGACCCGGGAAAAGTGGTGCACACGACGCGGGAACGACCTCGGAGAGTCCCGCGCACGAATGCAGGGAACCCGATCATGCGCACTTCCCGGATCCGCGCCACCGTCCTGGCCGCCGCCACCGCCACGCTCGCGCTGAGCCTGACCGCCTGCGGCGGTGGGGACACCGGTACGAAGAGCGACGCCGGCGCCCCGCAGAGCCAGTCCGCGTCCGGCGGGGACGCCAAGGGCGGCACGGCGCAGGCCAACAGCGGCAAGGACGCCAAGGACGACACCCGGTCGACGTCGGCGTCGGGCGGCACGGGCACCGCCGCGGACAAGGGCGGCGACACGGCGGACGCCCGGCAGTGCGTCGGCGACGAGCTGATGGTCACCGCGGAGCACCGCTTCGCCGGGCAGCAGGGCGACCACCTGCTGATCACCGCGTCGAACGAGGGCTCCAAGCCGTGCTGGGTCACCTCGTACCCGTCCGTGAAGCTCGGCGACGTCGACGCCGTGCTGCCGCACTCGAAGAAGGACAACCCGGGCGGCGGCCAGCAGATCACGCTCCGGCCCGGCGGCAAGGTCTACAGCGCGGTGAACCTCTTCGACTACGGCTCGAAGAACCACAGCGCCACCTCGTTCGCCATGGGACTGCGCGACCGGAACGGCCACGTGGGCCCCGAGTACTCCGTCGACGCCAAGGGCGGGTCGAAGTTCACCTGGAACGAGGCCGACGTCCTGAACTGGAACACCAAGAAGCCGTACGACTTCTGACGGTGACGTGGCCCCTGCCGGACGGCATTCGAGGGCGGCACGTCCGACCGGGGCCTCCCCGCCGGTCGGAGGCGGCTGTCACGCCCGCGGGATCAGCCACTCCCGAAGCTCGACGAGGTTCCCCTCGGGGTCCTTGAGGTGGGCGACACGCGTCCGGCCGGGTCAGCGGGCGGTCGTCCGGTCGTCCCCCGGGACGCGGGCCGGCGTGCCCGGCGGCAGGCCGAGTTCGCGTTCGGCGGTGGTCACGGCCATGCGGGTCACCGACTCGGGGCGGTCGGTGGTGCCGGTGGTGGCATGGGCACCCAGGCCGTCGATGACCACCAGGATCTGGATCATCGTCACGTACGGGTCGTCGGTACGGAACTCCCCTTGGACGACACCCTCGCGGATCAGCGCCTCCAGCCGCTCACGCCAGACGGCCTCCTGGTCGCCGACCCGTTCGCGCAGGACTGGGTGGTAGCGGCTGAGGTGGCGGGCGTTGATCCACAGGCGGCTGACGCCGTCGTACGCGGGGCCCGTGGCGCGGGCGAAGAACCGGGCGGGGCTTCCGGTGGGGGTGGTGCCGGTGCGGCCGGCGGGCAGCAGGGCGTCCAGTTCGACGCGGGCGGCGCTGCCGAACGCCTCGGCGACCAGTTCCTCGACCGACGGGAAGCAGTGGCCGATCAGGCCCGGCCGTACGCCGAGGTCCTCGGCGATCCGGCGCAGGGTGATGCACCCCAGTCCGCCGGCCAGGGCCACGGCGGCGGCAGCCGCGATGATCTCGGCCCGCCGGGCGGCGGGGGACTTCCGGGTGTGCCTGCGCGGGACGGTGGAGGACATACCGCGACGCTGTTGATGGTGGTCCCGCGGTGCAGCTGCGGCCCGTTTCCCCGTGGGGCGCGGGGACCGGCCTCGCGGAACGGCGCCCGGCCCGCCGCCGTCCGCTCCGCGCTCCGCACGGGAATTCGTGTGCGTATCCGGAAAGCTCTTGACAGGCTGGTGCCATGACCTCTCAGCACGACGACACCGCGGGCCCGGCCGCCTCCGCGGACCTGCTCGCCACCCCGCTCACCGAGGAGCTGCTGCGTGGCGCCCTCGATGTGGAGCGCACCACGCACGGGCTACTGCCGCACCGGCTGCCCGCGCGCGCCCGCGCGCAGTTCTCCGACCCTCAGCTCTCCCTCGCGGAGTCGCAGCCCTCCGGCGTCCGGCTGGTGTTCCGCACCCGGGCCACCACCATCGAACTGGACACGCTGCGCACGAAGATGGCGTACGTGGGCGCGCCGGAGCGGCCGGACGGCATCTACGACCTGGTGGTCGACGGGCAGCTCACCGCGCAGGCGTCGACGGACGGCGGGAACGTCCTGCTGGTGGACATGGTCAAGGGGTCGGCCGAGACGAAGCCGGGGCCGCTCGGCACGGTGCGCTTCGTGGGGCTGCCCGAGGGCGCCAAGGACGTCGAGATCTGGCTGCCGTACAACGAGATCACGCAGCTCGTGGCGTTGCGTACGGACGCGCCCGTCGAGCCGCCGCCGTCGCGCGGGGCGCCGGTGTGGCTGCATCACGGCAGTTCGATCAGCCATGGCTCGAACGCCGCGAGTCCCACCACGACCTGGCCGGCGCTGGCCGCCTCCCTGGGCGGCGCGGAGCTGGTCAACCTCGGTCTGGGCGGCAGCGCGCTGCTCGATCCGTTCACCGCCCGCGCGATGCGGGACACCCCGGCGGATCTGATCAGCGTCAAGATCGGCCTCAACCTCGTCAACGCCGATCTGATGCGGCTGCGCGCCTTCACCCCGGCGGTGCACGGCTTCCTCGACACGATCCGGGAGGGCCACCCCACCGCTCCCCTGCTGGTGATCTCGCCGGTGATCTGCCCGATCCACGAGGACGCCCCGGGCCCCAGCGTCCCCGACTTCGAGAACCTCTCCGCGGGGCAGCTCCAGTTCAAGGCCGCAGGCGACCCGGCCGAGCGGGCCACCGGGAAGCTGACGCTGAACGTCATCCGCGAGGAGCTGGCCCGTATCGTGCGGCAGCGCGCCGCCGGGGACCCGCGGCTCTTCCTCCTCGACGGCCGGGATCTGTACGGCGAGGCGGACTTCGCCGAACTTCCGCTCCCCGACCAGCTCCACCCGAACGCCGCCACGCACCGCCGCATCGGCGAGCGGTTCGCGGCGCTGGCGTTCGGCCGCGGCGGCGCGTTCGCCGGTACGGGCCGGCCCGCCGGGACGGCCTGAGCGGCGGGCGCGAGGGACGGCGGGATAGCGGCGGCGCGGCCGAAAATGCCTGTTCCGGGGCGCCGCGGTCCCGGAACAGGATCACGAACCGTCGGCTTCGAGTCACCCACCGCGATGTGAACCTCCGACCATTGACACCCACTCACGTGTTGATCAATCATCACTGAGGTCACAGGAACGAGCTTTCGACTCATTCCGCCCGAACCGACCCCCGCACGAGCGGTGCCACGGCGACGGAGTACGTACGTGGCGGGCGGACATCGGCCGCTCGTTCCCGCCGGTCCCGCCCGGCGGACGGGAGACCGGTGCCGCCGCCCGGCACACGGCGCGCCGGGCTTCCGCGGCACCCGGCCCGACGGACCCGGAACCACCGCTCCCCCTTGGAGCGCCATCAGCCGTCCCCCTCGACGCGACGCCCGTCGGCGCGCCCCGCCCGCACGAGCCTCCGACCGCCTCCCCCACAGAGGAAAGAGATGGTTTCCCCGGTGACACAGACCTTCGCGCATCCCCACAGCGGCCCGTCCGAAGCGGTGCGGCCCTCCCGCGGGCGGGCAGCGGTGCCGGGAGAGGGGGTGCCGCGGCCGCTGTCTCCCTCGCAGCGCCGCCTGTGGGTGCTGAGCCAGTTGGAGGGGGCCGAGGACGCCTACAACGAGCCGCTGCCGTACCGACTGCGGGGGCCTCTCGACACGGCGGCACTGGGCCGGGCCCTGGACACGATCGTGGCGCGGCACGAGATATGGCGTTCCCGCATGGTGGCCATCGACGGCGAGACGTACCAGATCGCGGCGCCCGCCGATGCCGGCTTTCCGCTGGTCACGATCGATCTGTCGGACGAGTCCCCCTCGGCGGAACGGCTCTTCGCGGTGCTCCGTGAAGAGGCCACCGTCCCGTTCGACCTGAGCACCGGCCCGCTCGCCCGGGGCACCCTCGTACGGCTGGCGCCGGAGGACCACGTCCTGATGGTGACGGTGCATCACATGGTGATCGACGGAGCGTCACAAATCGTTTTCATCGAGGAGTTGAACGCGCTCTACGCGGCGTTCCTGACCGGCGCGGACGATCCGCTGGCGCCGCCGTCCCGGCAGTTCGCCGACCATGCCGCCGATCAGCTCGCCCGGGCGGCCGACCCGGAGGTCGTCGCGCAGGAGGCGTACTGGCAGGAGCGGCTCTCCGGCGCGCCGCCGGTGCTGGAGGTGCCCGCGGACCGGCCGCGCCCGCCCCGGCAGGATTTCCGCGGCGACCAGGTCGCGCTGGAGCTGGACGAGGGGACGACGGCCGCGCTCCGGCGCGCCGGACAGCAGCACGGCGCGTCGCTCTTCGCCGCCGTGCAGACCGGCTGGTCCATTCTTCTGTCGCGCCTGTCCGGCCAGACGGACATCGTTGTCGGAATCCCCAGCGGGAACCGCCGCGGCCGCAACGCCGACGATGTCATCGGCTTCTTCGCCAACACCCTCGCCCTGCGCAGCGACCTGTCCGGCGACCCCACCGTCGCCGAGGTGCTGCGCCGCACCCGCGCCGGGATCCGTGGCGCACTGACCCACCAGGAGCTGCCGCTGGAACGGGTGGTGGAGCTGGTCAACCCGCCGCGCAGCAGCGCCCACACCCCGCTGTTCCAGACGACGCTCTCCTGGACCCCGGCGCTCCGCACGCTGCTGGAACTGCCCGGCCTCACCGCGGAGAAGCTGGAACTCCCCTTCATCGCCGCCAAGTTCGATCTGATGCTGATGGTGACCGAGGAGGACGGTTGCCTGACCGGCCATATCGACTACGCCACCGCGCTGTTCGACCGCGCGACGGTGGAGCGGTACGCCCGCTATCTGGAGCGGGTGCTGGCCCAGATGGCCGCCGCGCCCGAGCGGACCGTCGGTGAGCTGGAGCTGCTGAACGAGGCGGAGAGCCGGTGGCTGCTGTCCGACTGGGACGCGACGCGGGGCGGCGGCGCGGTTCCGGCCACCGCGCCCGCTTCGCCGGTCGCCCGCTTCGATGCGCAGGCCGCGGCCCGTCCCGACGCCACGGCGCTGGAGTGCGAGGGGCAACGGCTCACCTACGGGACGCTGGCGCTGCGCGCGGGGCGGCTCGCCGCCGCGCTGGCCGCCCGCGGGGTGCGGCCCGGTCAGGTCGTCGCGCTGCACGCCGGGCGGACGCCGGAGCTGGTGGTGGGGCTGCTCGGCATCCTCAAGGCGGGCGCCGCGTTCCTGCCGCTCGACCCCGGGCAGCCGGACGCCCGGCGGGCGGCGATGGTCACGGACGCCGCTCCGGCGCTGGTGCTGACCGACCGCGCCGACGCGCCCGACGGCCACCTGGACCTGCGGACCGTCGAGGCGGAGGGCGACCCGGAGAAGGCGCCGACGGTGGCGACGGCACCCGACGATCTCGCGTACGTCCTCTACACCTCCGGCTCGACCGGGCGCCCCAAGGGCGTGGCGGTCACCCATCGCAGTGTGCTGAACCTCCTCGACACCTGGCTGGACCGGTTCGGGCCCACACCCGGTGAGGCGACGTCCGCATGGTCGGGCATCGGCTTCGACGCGATGGTCCACGAGCTGCTGCTGCCGCTGACCACCGGCGCCGAGCTGCACCTGGTTCCCGACGAACTGCGGGCCGACCCCGACGCGTTGCTGGGCTGGATGCGCGACCACCGCATCGTCCAGGCGTTCCTGCCGCCCGCCTACGTCCGCTGGATCGACGAGGCGCCCGGGGAGCGGCTGGCGGGGCTGGCGCTGCGGCAGCTGCTGACCGGGGTGGAGCCGCTGCCCGAGAAGGCGCTGTACCGGATGACGGAGGCGCTGCCGGGGCTGCGGATCTGCTACGGCTACGGGCCGACCGAGGCCACGGCGTACAGCACCGCCCACACCGATCCGCGGCCGCTGGACCGGTCGTGCCCGATCGGCCGGCCCATCGGCAACACCCGGCTCTACCTCCTCGACGCGCGCATGCGGCCGGTGCCGCCGGGTGTGCCGGGCGAGATCTGGCTCGGCGGCGCCTCCCTCGCCGCCGGGTACCACGGCCGTCCGGATCTGACCGAGGAGCGGTTCCGGCCCGATCCGTTCGTGCCGGGTGAGCGGATCTACCGCACCGGCGACCTGGCGCGGCGGCTGCCCGACGGCACCGCGGAGTTCCTGGGCCGCCACGACGACCAGATCAAGCTGCGCGGCTTCCGCATCGAACCGCGCGAGGTGGAGACGGCGCTGCTGGCGCTGGACGGGGTGCGGGAGGCGGCGGTCCTCGCCGACCGGGACGACGCCGGTGAGCTGCGGCTGGTGGCCGCCCTCGGCCGGGGCGACGCCGCCCCGCGCCGGGCCGACGAGTGGCGCACCGCGCTCGCCCGCCGGCTGCCCGACCACATGATCCCCGCGCTTTTCGTGGAGTTCCCGGCGCTGCCGCTGAACCGCAGCGGCAAGGTGGACCGGGACGCGCTGCTGGCGGCGGCGCACGCGGTGCCGTCGCGGGTGAACACCGCGGCGCCGCGCGATCACATCGAGCTGGCGCTGCACCGGATCTGGCAGGGCGTGCTGCGGCGCCCGTCGATCTCCGTCGCCGACAACTTCTTCGACATCGGCGGCACCTCCGTCTCGGCCATCAAGGTGGCCTCCGCCGTCCGCGAGGAGTTCGGCGAGACGCTGCCCATCCGCGACCTGTTGACCCATCCGACGATCGAGGCGCTGGCCGGGCGGCTGCGGTCCGGCGCGTCCGGGCAGCAGGGGAGCAGCCTGATCGAGTTCCGGCCGGGCGACGGGCGGCAGCGGGTGGTCTGCGTCCATCCGGCGGGCGGCACCGCGTTCTGCTATCTGCCGCTGGCCACGGCGCTGCCGCCGGAGGCCGGGGTGGTCGGGATCCAGTCGCCCGGTCTGAACGCCGGGGAGGAGCCGCTGCCGTCGGTGGAGGCGATGGCCGAGGAGTATCTGCGGCTGATCGGGGTGCGCGAGGACGAGGCGCTGGTGCTGTGCGGACTGTCGTACGGCGGGCTCGTCGCGCATGCGATGGGGCGGCTGCTGGCGGAGGCGGGGCACCGCCGGGTGAGCGTGGTGCTGCTCGACACCCGCTCCACCGACGACCCGGCGGCGCGGGCGGCCGTCGTGCCGGTGGACGCCGAGGAGTTCCGCGCGAAGCTGGTGCGGTTCAACGGGATGTACCCGGGCATTCAGGACGCGCAGATCGACCGGTACCTCCGGATCTACAACCACAACCGGATGACCGCCCGCGACCACGAGGTGCCGTCGACCGGCGCCCGGCTGGTGTTCGTCCAGGCCACCGAGGAGGACGAGGCCCCGGCGGCCCGGCAGGAGGTACGGGCGTTCTGGGAGCGGCGGGCCGGCGGCGGGCTGATGACCGCGCCGGTGGCCTGCGGCCACTGGGACATGCTGGAGGGCGACCAGTTGCCGCGGGTGGCGGAGCTGATCGCCGCGGAGCTGGCCCGGCTGCCGGAACCGGCGCCGCCCGCCGCCCCGGAAGCCCCTGACGCCCCTGACGCCCCGGGTGACGACTCCCCCGCCGGAGGTGCGGCATGACGGAATCCCCGAACGAGCCCGTGGCGCACCGCGGGACCGCGCCCACAGAGCCCACAGAGCCCACCGAACTCCCGTATCCAGAAGGCGGGTTGATGCCCCGACTGGCGCAGGCGGTGCATGCCCGGGCGCTGCGCACCCCCGATGCGCCCGCGGTGTGCGACGGTGCGGTGCGGCTCGGCTACGCCGCGCTGGACGCGGCCGGTGCCGCCGTCGCGGACGGGCTGCGCCGTCACGGTGTGCGCCCCGGGCAGGCGGTGGCGGTGCAGCTGCCGCGCTCCTGGCAGCTGGTGTGCGTGATGCTCGGCGTGCTGCGGCTGGGCGCCCACGTCGTCCCGCTGGACGCGCAGAGCCCGCCGGAGCGGCGCCGCCACATCCTCACCGACGCGGACGCCGTCGCCCTCGTCCACGGCACGCGGGCCCCCGAGGTCCCGCCGGGCGTCCGGCCGCTGGACGCGGACGGGCTGCTCGCCGCGCGGGACCGCTTCCCGGCACCGCAGGAGCGGCCGCCGTCCGGCGGACCGGTCTCCTTCCTCCTCTACACGTCCGGAACGACCGGCCTGCCCAAGGGAGTTGAGGTCCGGGATGCCGGGGTGCTGCGGCTGGCCCGGCCCGGGTTCGTCGACACGGCGCCGGGCATGCGGTTCGCCTGCCTGTCCAATCCGGCATTCGACGCGCTGACCTTCGAGGTGTGGGTGCCGCTGCTGACCGGCGGCTGCTGTGTGATCGTCGACGACGCGGACGTCCGCGATCCGGAGCGGCTGGCCGCGGCGTTGCTGCGGGAGGGCATCGAGACGCTGTTCGTCACCGCGGCACTGTTCAACGCCGTGGTGGACACCGCGCCCGGCTGCTTCGCCGGTGCCCGGCAGGTCCTGGTCGGCGGCGAACAGCTCAACGCCCGCACCGTCCGCCGCTGGTATCGGCACAACCCGGACGCCGCCACCCGGCTGTTCAACGGCTACGGGCCGACGGAGGCCGCCACCTTCGCGGTGTCGTACGCCATACCGCGCGACTTCGACGGCGAGGTGGTGCCCATCGGGCGGCCGCTGCCGGAGACCGGCGCGGTGGTGGTGGCCACGGACGGGACACGCGCCGCGGCCGCCGGTGAGATCGGTGAGCTGTATCTGTCGGGCTCCGGGCTGGCCGCCGGGTACCGCAACCTCCCCGAGGAGACGGCGCGCCGCTTCGTCCGGCTGCCCTGGTACGACGGCGGGCGCGCGGTCCACTACCGCACCGGCGACCTGGTGCACGCCGACGCCGACGGGCTGCTGACGTTCGTGGGGCGCGCCGACCGGCAGGTGAAGGTCCGGGGCTTCCGGATCGAACCGGGCGAGCTGGAGCGGCAGATCGCCACGCACCCGGCGGTGCGCCGCGCATATGTGTGCACCCGCCGCTCCGGCGCGGACGGCCCACGCGAACTGCTGGCGTTCCTGGTGCTGGACGGCGAGCTGCCGTACGAGGAATGCGCACGCCACCTCGCCGGCGGGCTGCCCACCTATATGCGCCCGCACCACCTCTTCCTGGTGGACGCGGTGCCGCTGACCGCGAACGGCAAGGTCGACGAGGCGGCGCTGCTGGCCCGCGCGGACCGGCCGTGGCGGCGTACCGGCGAGGCGCCCGCGGCCGAGGTCACGCCGTGGCAGCGGGAGGTCCTGGAGCTGGCCGGTGAGGTGCTGGGGCTGGCGGATCCCCGGCCGGACGACCGGTGGATCGCGGCGGGCGGCGACTCGCTGAAGGCGCTGCGGTTCTGCTTCGCGGCGCGCCGCCGCTGGGGCTGTGAACTGGACCGCTCGCTGGTCCTCGGCGGGGATCTCGCCGCCGTCGCCGAGGCGGTGGCCGCCGCCCGCGACACCGCCGGGTCGCCCTATCCGCCGGTGGCGCCGCCCTCGGGCGCGCGCTCCGCCCCGGCCACGAGCGAGCAGCAGCGCCTCTGGCTGCACCAGCGGCGCCACCCGGCCTCCCGGGCGTACCACGTGGGCCAGGCGTTCCGGCTGGACGGCACGGTCGACGCGGCGGCGCTCCGGCACGCGCTGCGGCAGTTGGTGGTGCGCCACCCGGCTTTGCGGACCGGGTTCGAGGCGACGCCCGAGGGGCTGCGGCAGACCGTCGGCGCCCCGTACGACCCGTGGACCGACCCCGGCGCGCCGCCTCCGGACGAGGAGGGCCGACGCGCCTTCGCCGCACGGTATTTCGCCGAACCGTTCGACCTGGCGGAGCCGCGGATGCTCCGCGCCTGCCTGCTGCCGGACGCCGACGGCGCGGTCCTGCTGCTGCATCTGCACCACATCGCGGTCGACGGCTGGTCGCTCAACGTCCTCTTCGCCGACCTGTCGGAGGCGTACGCGGCGTACCCGGGCGAGGCGTCCGCGGCGCCGGACGCCGGGTACACGCCGCTCGACCACGCCCACTGGCAGGCGGAGTGGTTCACCCGCCCCGCCTACGCCGGGCGCCGCGACGCGCTCGCGGCGCACTACGCGCAGGCGCAGCGGCCGGGCGAACGGCTGCTGCCCGCGCGCCAGACGCCGTTCCCCGAGGCGCGGCTGCTCCACACCCGCCTCGACACGGTGCGCCGCACCCATGTCGACCGGCTCTGCGCCCAGCTGGGCCTGACCCGTTTCCAGGTGCTGCTGGGCGCCTTCGCCTGGGGCCTGTACGCGGTGACCGGCCGCACCCGGCCGCGGATCGCGGCGCCGGTGGCGGGCCGTCCGGTGCCCGAATTCGCGGACGGCGTCGGGATGTTCGCCAACACCGTGCTGCTGCCGCTGACCGTCGCCCCCGACGAGGAGCTGCGCGCCCAGCTGCTGCGCTGGGGCGCCGAGGTGGGCGCGGTCCTGGACCGGCAGGACGTGGCGCTCTCGGACGTGCTGGACGGCCTTGCCGACGTGTCCGGGGACGACGGCGCGCCGTTCGATGTGCTCTTCGTCCAGGAGAACACCGACTTCGAGGCGCTGCGGCTGCCGGGCTGCGCGGCCCGCCCCCTGTGGTGGCCGCCGGCCGAGGCGAAGTGCCCGCTGACGCTCTCCGTCGTCGCGTACGCGGACGGCCTGGAGTGCGTCTGGGAGTACGCCACCGACCACTTCGACGCCGAGGACGTCGCGGCGCTGGACACGCTGCTGCGGCGGGCCCTCGATCTCCTCGCCGCCGCGGGCGCGCACACCCCCGCCGAACTGGCCGCACCGCACCGCGCACTCCTGCCCGACCACGGCCGCGGCCCGCGGGCCCACCCGTCGTACGCGACGGTGGCCGAGGGCTTCGCCCGGCAGGTGGCGCGCACCCCGCACGCCCCGGCCGTCGACGACGGCACGCTGACCGTCGACTACGCCACGCTGGACGGGTACGCGGCGGCGCTGGCCGCGGAGGTGCGGGAGGCGTTCCCGGTCGCGGACGGCGCCCCGGCGCGGGTCGCGCTGTACCTGGAGCCGTCGCTGACGCATGTGGTGGCGCTGCTGGCGCTCGCCCGGCTGAACCTGACGATCGTGCCGCTCGACCCGTCGTATCCGCCCGCCGTGCTGCGGCAGGTCCTCGACCGGGCCGCGCCGCTGTGCGTGCTGGTGCCGCCGGGCGGTGCGCCCGGCCTTGACGCCGTCGACCCCGAGGGCCGTGTGGTGCGGCATCCGGTGACGCTGCGGGCGGGCGGCCCGGGGGCGCCGGTCGCGCCGCACGACGGGGCCCGGCCGCTGTACACGCTGTTCACGTCGGGCTCCAGCGGTACCCCGAAGGGCGTCCAGGTCTCCGACCGGACGCTGTGCAACCTCCTCGCCTGGCAGGCGGGCGCGGGCGGTCTGGGCGCGCCCGCCGTCACCCAGCAATTCTCGATGCTCTCCTTCGACGTGTCGTTCCAGGAGATCTTCGGGGCGCTGTGCGGCGGCGGGACGCTGCGGCTGATCGGCCCCGGCATGCGGCAGGACGCGCCCGCGCTCCTCGCTCAGCTGGAGGCGTCCGGCGCGGAGCGGATCTTCCTGCCGTACGTGGCGCTCCAGCTGCTGGCGGAGCACGCCGTCCACCTGGGCCGGTACCCGTCGCGGCTGCGCGACGTGGTCACCGCGGGCGAGCAGTTGGTGTGCACGGACGCGATCCGCCGCTGGCTGGCGGGGCTGCCCGGTGCCCGGCTGTTCAACCACTACGGGCCGACCGAGACGCATGTGGTGAGCGCCCTGTGCCTCGACGGGGACCCGACGTACTGGCCGGAGCGGCCCGCCATCGGGCGGCCGGTGGCCGGTGCGGTGCTGCGGGTCGTCGACGGCGACGGGCGGCCGGTGCCGCCCGGCTGCCCCGGCGACCTGCTCATCGGCGGGGCCATGGCGTCCCGCTGCTACCTGGACACCCCGGGGGCGGACCTCAACGCCGAGCGGTTCACCGAACTGCCGGGCGAGGGACTGTTCTACCGCAGCGGCGACCGGGCCCGGTTCGACCGGGACGGGCTGCTGCACTATCTGGGCCGCGACGACCAGCAGATCAAGCTGAGCGGGCACCGGCTGGAGCTGGGCCAGGTCGAGGCGGCACTGCTGCGGCACCCGGAGATCACCAACGCCGTGGTGGTCCCGGACGGCGCCGCGCTGACGGCGTGCTTCGCATGCCGCGGCGCGACGCCCGCCGCCGACGACCTCACCGCGCATCTGGCGACGCTGCTGCCCGCGTACGTCCGCGTCACCCGTTTCCGGCGGCTGGCCGCGCTGCCGCGTACGCCCAGCGGGAAGCTGGACCGGGCGGCGGCGCTGCGGGCGCCCGGTGAGGAGGTGGGCGGCCGGGCGGCGGACGCGGTGCCGCGTTCGCCGCGCGAGGCCGAACTGGCCGCGCTGTTCGAGGAGGTGACCGGCCACGCCATTGAGCCCGACCGGACGTTCTTCGACGCCGGGGCCTCCAGCCTGACCCTGATGCGCTACCACCTGCGCTGCACCACGGAGCTGGGGCTGCGCTTCACCGTCGCCGACCTCTTCGAGCACGTCACGGTACGGGCGCTGGCCCGGTTCCTGGACGGGACAGCGGACGGGGCGGGGGCGCCGGGGTCTGACGCCGCACCGGCCGCCGTATCGGCATCGGCTCCCGCGGCGGCGCCGGCCCCTCTCCCGCAGGCCGAGCCGATCGCCGTCGTCGGTATGGCGGTCCGGCTGCCCGGTGCGGTGGATCTCGCCGCGTTCTGGGAGCTGATACGCACCGGCGCCCGCGGCATCGAGCACTTCGACGCCGCCGACGGGCTGGTCGGGGCGCGCAGCCGGATGGACGGGCTGCTCGCCTTCGACCCGGAGCACTTCGGCATCAGCCGCGCCGAGGCCCGGCTGATGGACCCGCAACAGCGCCATCTGCTGATGTGCGCGGCGCAGGCGCTGGCGCACGCCGGGATCGCGGATCCGTCGGCCGGTCCGCACACCGGGCTGATAGCGGGCGCGGGCGAGAGCACGTACTACCGCACGATGCTGCGGGAGGCCGATCCGGCGGCGCTGCCGGACGCGTTCCGGCTGGCGCTCCACCACGAGAAGGACTTCCTCGCCACCAAGCCCGCCTACCACCTGGGGCTGACCGGCCCGGCGTTCACCGCCCAGGCCGCGTGCGCCAGTTCGCTGGTCGCGGTGCATCTGGCGGCCGGGCTGCTGCGGCAGGGCGACGCGGAGGTGATGCTGGCCGGCGGGGTGCTCGCCGATGCGACGCTCGGCGACGGCTACCGCTACCAGCCGCAGCACATCTTCTCCGCCGACGGCCACTGCCGTCCGTTCAGCGGCGACGCGAGCGGCACCGTCGGCGCCAGCGGCGTCGGCGTGGTCGTCCTCAAGCCGCTGCGGCACGCCCGGCGCGACGGCGACACCGTCTACGCGGTGCTGACCGGCTCCGCGGTGAACAACGACGGCGCGGACAAGATGGGCTACAGCGCGCCGTCGCTGGCCGGGCAGCGGGAGGTGATCCGGGCGGCCCTGCGGCGCAGCGGCCGCACCGGCGCCGACCTCGCGTACGTCGAGGCGCACGGCACCGGCACCCGCCTCGGCGACCCGGTCGAGATCGGCGCGCTGCGGCAGGCGTTCGACGTGCCGGAGTCCGGCCGCACCGCGCTGGCCTCGGTCAAGAGCCAGCTCGGGCATCTGGGTGCGGCGGCGGGTGTGGTGGGGCTGATCCGCACGGTGCTCGGGGTGCACCACGGGGTGATCCCGCCGCACGCCGACTTCCGGGCCCTGAGCCCGCACATCGACCCGGACCCGACGCCGTTCCACTTCCCGACCGCGGCGCTGCCCTGGCCCGCCGACCGGCCCCGGGTGGCGGCGGTCAGCAGCTTCGGCATGGGCGGCACCAACGCCCATGTGGTCCTGGAGGCGGCGCCCACGGCGGAGGACGGCGCCGGGCCCGAGGCCGGGGACGGCTGTCTGTTCCTCTCTGCGTCGAGCCCCGCCGCGCTGCGCGCCGACGCCGCGCGGATCGCCGACCATCTGACGGCCCGCCCGGAGACGTACGGGGCGGTGCTGCGGCATCTGCGGTCGGGGCGCCCGGAGTGGCGCTGGCGGGCGGCCGCGGTCTGTCCGGACGCGACGGCCGCGGTGCGGTGGCTGCGCACCGTCGAACCGGTCGCGGCCCGGCCCCCGGAGACCTCCGGCACCGGCGGGGCACCGGTCGCGGACGCCCGCGGCCCGCAGGAGACGGTGGCCGCCTGGCTCGCCGGTGCGTCGCTCACCGCGCACCCCGGCCCGGCACCGGCGCCGTGGGACTTCCCGCCGCCCGCCTTCGACCTGGCGGAGTACGACTTTCCGCGGGCGCATACGGAGGACGGGGAACGGGCCTCGGCCGGGAGCACGGCGGGGCACGCCACTGGGAGCGCCGCCGACGCCCGGCTCACGGCGGCCGTGCACTCCGCAGCCGGCGCCGTGCCCGACGCCCGGGCCGCCTCCGCCGCACCGCCCGCGAGCGGCGCCCCGGCCCAGGAGGCCGACGGCGGCACCCCGACCGCCGCGCAGCCGACGGCCGAGGCCGCCCCCGCCGTCCCCCCGCGCCTCCCCGAGGCCGCCTGGCTGAGCCAGCCCCACTGGGTGCGGTGGCGCCGGGCCGCATCCGGCAGCCGGGAGTGCACCCTGCGGCGGCTGGTGCTGGTCACGGACGGGCCGGTGCCGGATGCGGTGCCGCCGGAGTTCACGGCGGCGTACGACCAGGTGGTCCGGGTCGGCACCGGGGACGCCTTCGCCCGCCACGGCGACGACGCCTTCACCATCGACCCGGCCGACCGCACCGCATGGCGCCACCTGCTCGACGCCCTCGACCCGGACGCGGACGGCGGCACCGACTGGCTCCACGCGCTGCCGCTGGGCATTGCCGGACCGGTCGACGCCGCCTGCCTGGCGCGGGCCGAACGGGCCTGTCTGGACGCCCCGGCCGCCCTCCTCCAGGCGTTGGCGGACACCCCGCCCGCGTTCCGGCCGCGCCTGTGGTGGCTGTCGTACCGGGCGCAGCCGGTCCACGGCGACGTCGAACGGCCGGAGTCGGGGCTGCTGACCGGTGTCACCACCGTCGCCGGTCAGGAGGGTGCGGCCGACGGCCGGTGGCTGGATCTGCCCGGGCCCGACCCGGCCGACTGGGCCGGGCCGCTGGCCGCGCTGCTCACCTCCGCCACCCCGCGCACCGCCCTGCCGGAGCGGCTGGCGCTCCGCGACGGCCACTGGTGGCATCCGGTGGTCGTGCCCGTCACCGCCGCCCCGGACCCGGCGCCCGCACTGCCCGAGGACGGCGACCATGTGGTCCTCGGCGGCACCGGCGGCATCGGCACGGGCATCGCCGCCTGGTTGCTGGAACACACCGCGGGCCGGGTGCTGCTGGTGTCCCGGCACCCCCGGCTGCCGGAGGCGCTGGTGCCCTGGGCGGAACGGGTCGAGCTGATCGAGGCGGACCTCGCCGACCCCGGCGGCCACGACGCGCTGGTGGCGCGGATCGCCGCCCGCGCCACCGGCCCGGCCACGGTGGTGCACGCCGCCGGTGCCGCCACCGGCGGGCTCATCGTCCGGCGCCCGGGCGGCGCGCACGGCCAGCGGGCCAAGCTGCACGGCGCGCTCCTCGTCGAGCGGCTGATCGCCCGCTGCTCCCCCGCGCTCGTCGTCCACTGCTCGTCGATGTCGGCGCGGCTCGGCGGCGTCGGGCAGTACGACTACGCCGCCGCGGCGGGCCTGTTGGACGCCTTCGCCCACCACCGGCCCGGCGCCACCGCGCGGATCGCCCTCGACTGGGACGTGTGGCGGGAGACCGGGATGGCGCTGCGGGTCCCGGCGGGCGACGCCCGGCACCGCGCGCATCTCTCCGTGGGCCTGACCGTCGAGGAGGGCAGGCGGGTCTTCGGGCGCGCCGTCGCGCTGCGGCTGCCGCATCTGGTGGTCTCCACCACGGACATCGAGGCGTCCCGCACCTTCTACGCCGGGCCCGCGCCCGGACCGGAGGCCGCCGGTGCTCCCGTACGGGGCGCGGCGGCGGGAAGCACGGCGCCGGACGCCCCGGAACCGGCCGGTTCCGTCCCGGCGGATCTCCTCGCCGACTGGCTCCGCGACTGGCTCGACGCCGGCCCGCTCGACCCGGACGCGTCGCTGTACGACCTGGGCGCCGACTCGCTGACCCTGCTCGATCTGATCGGCGTGGTCAAACAGCACCACGGCGTGGAACTCGACCTGTCGTGGTTCGGCCCCCGGGTCAGCCTCAACGACCTGCTGGCCCATCTCGCGCAGGACGCGGCGCCCGAAGCCGCCGCGGCGGACACGGTGACGCCGGACGTGTGGCAGGAGGGCACCGGGCCCGAGGTGGTGTGCCTGCTGCATCCGGTGGGCGGCGACATCCAGGCGTACCGGTCGCTGGTGTCCGCGCTCGACGGCCGGGCGACGGTCTGTCTGATCGCGGACCCGGCGCTGCGCCACCCGGACGCGGCCACGATGACGCTGGACGAGCGGGTCCGCCGCTACCACGACGCGCTCCGCGCCCGGTTCGGCGACGCCACGGAGCGGCTGCATCTGGTCGGCTGGTCGTTCGGCGCCTGGACGGCGGTGGGCATCGCCGCGCTCGCCGAGGCGGCGGGCCGCCCGGTGCGCGGCGTCCAGCTGCTCGACCCGCCGCCCCCCGGCTCCGGTCCGGGCTTCCAGGGCTACGACGAGCAGCAGCTCGAAGCGCTCTTCGCGCACGAACTGGGCTCGGTGGACGGCGCGTTCACCGGCGAGGGACAGGCGTACGCACAGCGGCTGGCGCGGTGCTGCCGGGCCAACCTCGCCTCCATGGCCGACCACCGGCTGCCGCGGCTGGCCCGTACCCCCGCCCGGGTGTGGCTGGCCGAGCACCCGGCGGAGGGCCTGCCCGCACCGCTGCCCGCCGCCGCGCACCGGGAGCTGTGGCGCGACCACCTGGCGCTGCCCGGCGACTGGCAGCCCCTGCCCACCGACCACTACGGGATCGTCCGGCCACCCCACACGCAGGCCGTCGCCGCCGCGCTCCACACGGCGCTGGACGCCCGGCCCTGAGCCCTCCTCTGCCCGCTGTCCCATCCATCCACCGAAGGAAGCAGACATGGAGCAGTACGAACTCGACGCCATCGAGCGCCTCACCACCCGGCCCGCCAGGGAGTACCGGACCATCGAGGTCGCTCCGCTCACGCCGGTGATCGGCGCCGAGGTGTCGGGGGTCGACCTGACCAGGGAACTCCCGGACGACCAACTCGCTGAGATCAAGGCCGCGTTCCTCGACCACCACGTCCTGGTCCTGCGGGATCAGGACATCAGCCCCGAGGACCACCTGCGGTTCGCCGCCCACTTCGGTGAGCTGCGGCCGGTGAACCCGCCGCCGGTCGACGGGGACCCGCACATCCTGGAGATCGTCACCGCCCCCGGCGCGGAGGACGTGGCGGGCAACGCCTGGCACGCGGACGGCACCGCCGACGCCGAGCCGTCGCTCGGGTCGATGCTGCACGTCCTGAACCCCCCGGAGGGCGGCAGCGGCGGCGACACCCTCTTCGCCAACATGCACCTGGCGTACGACATGCTCTCCCCGACGATGCGCGGACTCCTCGACGGGCTGACCTCGATCCATGACGGTCTGCTCGCGTTCGGGAACCGGCCCATACCGAAGGGGCACATCACGTCGAGGAGCGAGCATCCCGTGGTGGTGCGCCACCCGGAGACCGACCGCAAGATCCTCTACGTCAACCCGATCTACACCCAGCGGATCCCGCAGCTGTCGGAGCCGGAGAGCCAGGCCCTGCTGGACATGCTCTACCGGACGACGGCGGGACGGCCGCTGCTGCACTGCCGGGTGCGCTGGGCGCCCCACACCCTGGTGTTCTGGGACAACCGCTGTGTGCAGCACCACGTGTCGTACGACTACTACCCGCTCACCCGCTACGCGCGCCGGGTGGCGATCAACGGCGGTCCGCTGAAGGGCTGAGACGCGGCAACGCCGCCGGGGCGGTGCCGGTCACGCGGCGCCGCCCGGCGGGGGCTCAGCGCTCCGCGGCGCCGCCCGGCCCGGTGAAGTCCGGGCTGCCGAAGTCCGGGCTCGCGAAATCGGGGCTCGTGAAGTGCGGACCGGCGAAATCGGGGCTGGCGAAATCGGGCGCGCTGAACCCGGGGCCCGTACGGGGCGGCCGCTGTCCGCCCGGCGTCGACGGCGCGTCCGCCTCCGGCAGGGCCTCCCCCGCGGCCTCCCCCGCGGCCTCCCCCGCGGCCTCGCCCAGCCGGGCCCGCAGGAACGGCAGCAGGCCGCGCTCGACCAACGCGTTCCGATACGCCGTCAGGGCGCGGTCCACCTCGGCGTCCGCCGCCGAACGGGCGCCCGCCGAGGGACGGTTGCGGGCCGCGGCCACCAGCATCCACAGCAGGCCGCAGAGCGTCGCCACCGCCGCGACACCTGCCGCGATCTCCCCCGCGACGATCAGCTCATCCGCGAAACGACCGCGCAGTCCGACGCCGCGCAACCCGAAGCCGAGCAGCAGGAAGATCGCCGCGGCCACCGCCGCCAGGCCCGGTACGAGGACGCCGAGGGCGGGCAGCACCCCGCCGGTGGCCCGGGCCGACGGACGGACCGACGGCCGGGCCGGGCGGGACGCGGGGCGGGCGGCGGCGAGGCGGTGGTAGGCGCGGTACTCCTGCTCCGCGGCGGCGGCGATGGCGGCCACCGAGCGGAGCGCGTCGGCGCGCAGCTGCCCGGCGTCGGGGTCGCCGTCCGCGCGGCGCAGCGCCTCCGCGATCTCCCGGGTGGCCAGGGCACTGTCCAGGAGCTGCGGGAAGTCCGCCTCGTCCGGTGGCCGGAACGCTTCGGTCGTCGGCACATCAACCCCCGTGGTCGGTGCGGTCGGAAGGAGGGTGCGGGCTCTCTCGTCAGCCACCGCCGGTCCCCCGGTCGGTGACGGGCACGGCGGCCGGGGCGGCGTCGCCGGACGCGGCGGGCCGGGCGGCGCCCGGCGCGGCCAGGGTGGGCGCGGCGGGTGCGGCCGGGCCACCGGACGCGTGGGCCGGTGCGGAGGCGGCGGGCGCCTGCTCCGGGGCGGGCGCGGCGGTGGCGGTCGTACCGGCGGCAGGGAAGACACCGGAGGAGGCGGCGGGATCCCCGGGGCCGGGCGGCGGCCCCGCGCCCGCGTCGTCGTTCTTCATCGCCTTGGTCTCGCTCTTGAGGATCCGCAGGGATTTACCCAACGCGCGTGCGGTGTCGGGAAGTCTGCGGGACCCGAAGAGCAGGATCACCACGATTCCCACGATCAGCAGGTGCCAGGGCTCCAGTCCGTTGCGCAGCATCGCCGCCGCCTCTCGGATTGCCGGGTCTCCGGTGGAACACCACCGGCCTTTACTTGCTACATTGCGCAACTATACAACTTTGGGCGGGGCGAACCTCCTTCCCCGCAGGAAAAATCCGGGCAATTGAGGGTGCACACGTGACAGGCAGCCA
Source organism: Streptomyces sp. NBC_01525 (assembly GCF_045040405.1). NCBI lineage: Bacteria > Bacillati > Actinomycetota > Actinomycetes > Kitasatosporales > Streptomycetaceae > Streptomyces > Streptomyces sp. NBC_01525. The sequence goes on along the minus strand of NZ_CP109397.1, from coordinate 6,520,169 downwards.
TTCGGCACGCGACGGACGCCGTAACGGGGACAACGCCGCCCGGGGACGCCGCAGGCGCAGGCGCAGCAAGGCCCGCATAGCCGGGGTGACGGCCGCATCCTTCGTGGTCCTGCTGGCCGCCGGGGCCGGATGGCTCTACTACCGGCTCGACGGCAACATCACGACCTTCGGCGCCGACGGCGTCAGCCGCGACCGCCCCACCGCGCACACCGGTGGCAGCAACGTCCTCGTCATCGGTTCCGACTCCCGCTCCGGTAAGAACAGCGAACTGGGCGGCGGCGAGGGCGATGTGGGCCGCTCCGACACCGCGTTCCTGCTGCACATCTACGGCGACCGCAAGCACGCCCTCGCGGTGTCCATCCCCCGCGACGCCCTCGTCGACATCCCGCCCTGCAGGCTCCCTGACGGTTCCTGGACCCAGCCGCGCAGCAACACGATGTTCAACTCGGCGTTCACCGTGGGCGAGACGGCCCAGGGCAACCCCGCCTGCACCCAGAACACCGTCGAGAAGCTGACCGGGGTGCGCGTCGACCACACCGTCGTCGTCGACTTCAACGGCTTCGCCAAGATGACCGAAGCCGTCGGCGGCGTCCCCGTCTGCGTACCGCAGGACGTCTACCAGGGCGATCTCAACCCGAACCGCGGCTCACGCGGCGAACGGATCTTCACCAAGGGCCCGCAGACCGTCGAAGGCCGCAAGGCGCTGGACTACGTACGGCTGCGGCACGGCATCGGCGACGGCTCCGACATCGGGCGGATCAAGCGGCAACAGGCGTTCGTCTCCGGGCTGATACGCAAGATCAAGGAGCAGGGAGTCAACCCCACCACGCTGCTGCCGCTCGCCAACGCGGCCACCGAATCCCTCACCGTCGACCCGGAGCTGGGCAGCGCCCAGAAACTCCTGTCGTTCGCGATGTCGCTCAAGGACATCGATCTGCACAACACCGCGTTCGTCACCGTGCCCTGGCGCTATCAGGGCGCCCGGGTCGCGATCGTGCACCCCGCCGCCGACTCCCTCTGGGCGTCCCTGCGCGCCGACCGCACCCTCGACGGCAAGGACGCCGCCGGGGCGAGCGGCCCGAAGAAGAACGACGAGCCCACCGCACCCGCGTCCGAGGGGCCCGTCTCCGGCGCCGGGATCGACGTCACCGTCCTCAACGGCACCCATGCCACCGGTCTTGGCTCCCGCGTCGCGGACACCCTGCGTTCCTCGGGCTTCACCGTCGTCGCCACCACCACCGCGCCGACCCAGGACCACACCACCACGCTGATCTCCTACGGCCCCGGCCAGGAGCAACAGGCCCGCACCACCGCCCGGCTCTTCCCCGGCGCGGAACTCCACGAGGGGTCCGCGCCCGGCATCGCCGTCACCCTGGGCAGCTCGTACAGCGAGCAGCCCGCGCCCGGCGCCACCGCCTCGTCGCCGTCCGCGGACGGCACGGTGCCCTCGGAGGTCAGCGACGACGCCCGCACCGCCGATGACGATGCCTGCGCGAAGCTGTCGTACGGCTGACGGGACACGCGGGCCGGGCCCCGTCCGGTCAGCGCGTGCCCGGCAGGTACCGCCGCCGCGCCGCCGCCAGCGCCGTCCCGTACAGCGCGAGGACGGCGGCGAGCAGCGCGTAGTACAGCGGCGGCGGTGCCGCCAGGCTCAGCGGCGGCCCCAGCGGGGAGAGCGGCAGCAGCAGACCGATGACGGCGAGGCCCGCCGCGGCGCACGGGACCGGCCCCGGGCGGCCCCGCACGGTGAGGTGCCCGGCGCGCAGCAACAGCATCACCAGCGCCTGGGTGAAGAGGTTCTCGGTGAACCACGCGGCGTGGAACACCTCCTCACCGCGGGCGCCGGAGGTGTGCAGGGCCACCGCGAGGGCGGCGAACGTCGCCAGGTCCGCGGCGGCGTTGATCAGCCCGAACACCGTGATGAACCGCAGGAAGGCCCGTGGCCGCAGCGCCGCGGGCCCGCGCAGCACGCCGTCGCCCGGCCTGTCCAGGGCGAAGGCCAGCTGGGCGGCGTCGAAGCAGAGGTTCTGCACCAGGACCTGCGCGGGCAGCATCGGCAGGAACGACAGCAGCAGCCCGGCGCCGAGCATCGCGAGGACGTTGCCGAGGTTGGACGAGAGGGTGATGCGCAGATACGCGGCGAGGGAGCCGCTGCTGTACCGGCCGGCGGCGACGGCCCGGCCGATGGCGGTGAGGTCCTTCTCCGCCAGCACCACATCGGCGCCCTCCCGCGCCACCGTCACCGCGCCGCGCGGGGTGATGCCGACGTCGGCGGCGTGCAGCGCGGGAACGTCGTTGACGCCGTCGCCGAGGAAGCCGGTGACCTGCCCGGCCTCGCGCAGCGCGGCGACGATCCGGGCCTTGTCGGCGGGGGTGCAGCGGGCCACGACGGTGGCACCGTCGACGGCCGCGGCGAGCTCCGGGCCGTCCAGCTCCGCCAGCGCCCCGGCGGTCAGCACCTCGCCGGGGTCGAGGCCCAGGTCCCGGCAGGCGCGGGCGGCGGTGCCCGGGTGGTCACCGGTGAGGATCTTGACGCGGATGCCGCGCCGGGCCAGGACGCCGAGCGCGTCGGCGGCCGACGGGGCGAGGGCGTCGCGCAGTGCGACGAAGCCGAGGAGGGTCAGGCCCCGCAGATCGGCCTCGCGGTACGCGCCGGTGCGGGCGGGGCGGTCCGCGACGGCGACGGCCAGCAGCCGCAGCCCCTCGTCCGTCTCCCGCGCCACCTGGGCGAGCAGCCGCGCCCGCTCGGCGTCGTCCAGTTCGGTGCCGGCACCGTCACCGCCGGTGCCGCGCGCCCGGGCGCAGCGGGCGAGGACGTCCTCGGCCGCGCCCTTGACGACGAGGGTGTGGGTGCCGAGCGCACCGGGGCGGCGGACGACGGCGGCGGCGAGCCGGTGCACCGGGTCGAAGGGGAGCGCCGCGACGCCGTCGTAGGCGAGCGGGTCGGCGCCCGCCTCGTCCGCGGCGGCGAGGACGGCCTCGTCGAGGGTGTCCGGGGCGGGGAGTTCGGCGAGTTCGAGGGTCCAGAAGCTGCCCACCGCGGCCCAGCGCAGCACGCCCGGGTCGGAACGGCCCCGGGCGTCCACGGACCGTTCGACCAGCGGCCGGTCCTGGGTGAGGGTGCCGGTCTTGTCGAGGCAGAGGACCTGCATCGCGCCGAGGTCGTGGAGGGCCGGGAGCCGTTTGACGATCACGCCGCCGGTGCGGGCGAGCGTCGCGGCGCCGCGGGCCAGCGTCGCGGTGACGACGACCGGCAGCATCTCCGGGGTCAGTCCGACGGCGACCGCCACCGCGAACGGCAGGGTCTCCAGGCCTCGCCCGCGCACCGCCGCGTTCGCCATCAGGACCAGCGGCGGGGTCAGCAGCATGAAGCGGATGAGGGTCCAGGCGATGCCGTGGACGGAGCGGTCGAAGGCGGTCTCGGCGCGCCGCCGCCCGAGGGCGCGGTACGCGGTGGCGAAGCGGGTGGCGGCGCCGGTGGCGACGACCAGTCCGGTGCCGCTGCCGGTGGCAACGCTGCTGCCCTGGAAACACAGGTGCGGCGGATCCGCGTCCCCGCCGTCCGGCGGATCGTCCACGGCGTGCTTGGCCACCGGGGCGGACTCGCCGGTCAGCGACGCCTGGTGGACGGTCAGCCCGTTCGCCCGCAGCAGCCGCAGGTCCGCGGGGACCAGATCGCCGGGGCCCAGCCGCACCACGTCGCCGACGACCAGCTCCTCGACGGGGATCTCCCGTACCCGGGGCGGGGCGTCGCCGTCCGGGCGCCGCTGCACCGCCGCCGTGGTGGCGACCATCTCGCGCAGCGCCGCCATCGCGCGTCCGGCGTGCGCCTCACCGGCCGAGCGGAGCACACAGCTCACCACGACCAGCACCGTGATCACGCAGGCGGTGCCCCAGGACGCCACGGCCGCCGAGACCAGGCCGAGGCAGAGCAGTACGGCGGTGAACGGATCGCGCAGGCTGCGCAGGAACCGGCGCGGCCAGGACGGCGTGCGCCAGGCGGGGACGGTGTTCTCGCCGTCGCGGGCGAGCCGGGCATCGGCCTCGTTCTCGGCGAGGCCGCGCGGTCCGCTCGCCAGGCGGCGCATCAGCTGGAGCGGGGTGAGGGCGGCGCCGTCCCCGGCGCCCGGGGTCAGGTCGGCGGGCGCCTCGCGGGGGCCGGGCGGGTGGCCGGTGCCCGGTGCCGCGTCGGTCTCAGGCACCGAAGCGGCGGGCGCGGGACGCGTGCTGCCCGCCGCGGTCGGCGAGCCGACCGACGAGGAGCCGTACGACGGCCACCACATCGGGGTCGTCGACGAGGTAGACGACGCGGCGGCCCTCGCGGCGCGAGCGGACCAGACCGGCCAGTTTCAGCTTGGACAGATGCTGGCTGACGGCGGGCAGCGCGCCGCCGACGCGCTCCGCGAGGCCGCTGACGTCGCTCTCGCCCTGGGTCAGCGCCCAGACGAGGTGCAGCCGCGGCGGCGAGGCCAGCAGGCCGAACATCGCGGCCGCCTCGGCCAGCACCTCGGCGGACGGATCCGCCCCGCCACCCTCGATGCCCCTTGCCACTGCCGTCTCCGTCCCCCTGGGCGTATGCCTCGTATCGAGGGGACAGTCTAGGGCGGCCGGGCGCAGGGGCGCCGGTCGGTGCAACGTCCGTGCAACCCGGCGGCGGGTTGGCTGGGCGGCGGCCCCACGCGGGAGCGGCCCCGGGGGCCACGGACGGAGGGACCGCGGATGGACGAGGCGGGGAACGGGCCGGACGGCGCGGTGACGCGGGTGGCGGTGACGGAGGCGGCCGCCGGTCTGCTGCGGCGGCTGCGGGCGGCGCACGGGCCGTTGATGTTCCACCAGTCCGGCGGTTGCTGCGACGGCAGCGCACCGATGTGCTTCCCGGCCGGGGAGTTCCGCACCGGCGCATCGGACGTGCTGCTGGAGCGGTTGACGGTGGCCGGGGTGGCGGAGCCGGTGGAGTTCTGGATGGCCGCCGATCAGTTCGCCCGCTGGCGTCACACCCGGCTGATCGTGGACGTCGTCCCGGGCCGCGGCAGCGGCTTCTCGCTGGAGGCGCCGGAGGGGGTGCGGTTCCTGATCCGCTCGCGGCTGCTGAACGCGGTGGAGGAAGGGCGGCCGGGCGGCGCGGAGGGGTGACCGGGACGGCCACGGCGGGCGCTGCGGCGTCCGGCTGCGGACATGGCGAGACCCCGCGCACGGGGGATGACGCGGGGCCTCACTCGGGATAACGGGTCAGGGGCCGTCGAGGTTCCCTTTCCCGGGAAAAATGCCGCAAGAATTTTTCGGCGGTCACGCCTCGTCGTCGACCAGGCGCTCCAGCATGTGCTGGAAATCGCCGTCCACGACCACCCGCAGCCCCGCCCCGTCCGGCTCACTGAGCGGCGTCATCACGCCCCGGCGCCACCAGAACACATGGGGGCTGATCGCGCCCGCGGCGTCCTGGTGCCCGGCGGCGGCGAACGCGGCCATCGCCTGGAGCGCCGGGATGACCTGGGCGTCGCGGATGCGATGGAAGCCGAGCTGGTGGCGGAAGGGCATCGCGACGAGCGCGCCGTCGGCGGTCAGCGGGGTGCCCATGATCCGCTCGACCAGTTCGCCGAGGGCCAGGACCCGGCTGGCAGTGAAGAACGAGTCGCCGAACAGCACCTCGAAGGAGGCGCCGTCCGGGCGGCGCACCGTCTCGTGGCCCTCGACCGGCAGGGCACGCAGATTGTTCATGGCGCGGATCCGCAGCTCGGCGATGTCCCCGACGTCCCGCAGGGAGTCCTCGCTGAGCATCTGCACCGCGTCGGGCAGATCGAGCGCCAGCACCTCCCGCAGCCCCTCGGCGAGCTCGCGGCCGTAGCGGAACGCGTCGGAGGCGGGCAGGGTCTCCTCGGCGACGACGCGGGGGTAGAGGCAGGCGCGGATCTCGTCGGCGGAGAGGATCTCCAGCGGCTGCGGGCCGTCCATGGTGCGCAGGACCTTGCCGACATGGTCGCGGACGAGGCCGGGCCAGCTGCGTTCGCCGCGGCGGTCGCGGTGGCAGACGGCGGCGAGGTTGCCGAGGCCGAACCGGCGGCCGCCGGAGTCGGCAACGACGCCCGCGTAGACCGTGACCTCCAGGCCCTGTTCGGCGAACGCCTGGCGGACCTGGGAGCGGAAGACGCCGCCCTCCCGGTCCGAGAAGAAGGGGAACTCCCCGTCGCGTGGCAGGTCACGGGGATCCCGCTTCGGTCCTCGGCGGAACAGGCCCATCTCGTCCTCCCGGCGACGGCCACGTACGACGGCCACAAAGGGCCGATCGTAACGGGTGTGCCGGGGCGCCGTTCACCGTGTGGTGCGGGGGCGGGGCGCGCGGTGCCCGGACGGACGGACCGGAAGCGGAACCGGCCGTCCGGGCGGTGCCGGTGTGCGGTCAGCCGCCGATGTTGACGTCGACGCAGGCGTAGAAGGCGTTCGCGGTGTCGGCGATGTTCCAGACCGCGAGGACCTTCTGCTTGCCGGTGACGCCACCGAAGTTGACCTGGTGGGTGACGGTCGCGCCGGGCTGGGCGCCGTGGTCGTCGAACTCGGCGACCTTGTTGCCCCCCACGTAGTACTGCCAGGTGCTGGTCGCGTGGCGGGCCGTCAGCTGCCAGCTGAAGCTGGCGGTGCTGCCGACCGGGGTGACCTTCCAGCCCTTGGAGTCGTCGTCGAGGTCGGCGAACTGGCTGTTGCCGCCGCTGCAGCTGGTCAGCCCCTTCGGTCCCTCGACGCTCTGCGGCTCCCACTTGATGGGTCCGCAGTCGACCGTCCCGGCCGCGCACTGCGCCTGGCGGCTGGGCGGGTTGGAGATGTAGCCGTGGGCGCTGGCGGAGCCGGCCGGGACGGTGACGACGAGCAGCGGGGCGATGGCCGCGCCGATGCCCAGGGCCAGCCTGCGTTTCTTGTTCATGGCATACCTTTCGCGAAGGAGGCCACCGCGGAAGACCTCGGGACGCGGCGCCGCCTGGCACGCACGCCCCCGGGCAGCCTCGGGAGTGGGGGTGAATGACGCGAAGGTGGTGCACGGTGGGACGGGCGGCGGCCTGCGCCCGGTGCCGACACCGGATGCGAGGGCCCGACCCGCTCACCAATTGGTCTGGACTTTACTCGTTGTCTGCGTACGGTCAAGAGGTCGGGACGGTTCCGGGGTACGGGCGGGACATCTGAACAGGGGACTGTTCCGACGCGTCCGACCACTGCGAAAGTGGCCGCGGAACAGCCAACTGCCGGGCGGGATCCGGCACGCGAGAGGGCGGGCAGATGGAACAGGGCGGGCAGACCACGTCGGGCTTCAAGGTCACTCCGGAGATGATCGCCCAAGCCGCCAGCTCGTGTGACAACACGGCGGCGGACGTCGAGATCAAGCTCCAGAACCTCAAGGCGTACGTCATCTCGTTGGAACAGTCCTGGCAGGGCATCGCCCACAACACGTTCCAGATCTACATGGCCGAGTACGACACGTACGCGCAGATGCTGCACAACGCCCTCACCGACATCGCGTCGGGCCTGCGCGGCAACGAGGTCAACTACAAGGAATCCGAGCAGGACAACCTGAACCGGATCAGGGCCCTCCAGGCCGAGCTGCCCACGGCCCGGCTCAGCTGACCACCGAACCGACCGGCTGACCGCCCAAACACTCAAGGAGCGTCGTGGCAGGAATCGACGGATCGTCCATCCTGGTCCGCCAGGAGCTGGAGACCGCAGGCAAGCACATCAATGACCTGTCGGAGCAGATCTCGGAGGAGCTGCATCAGCTGATCCTCCTGCTGCAGCCGATCTCGGAGACCTGGACCGGTCAGGCACAGGTGTACTACGAGGGGCTGCAGGCGGAGTGGAACACCGCCGCCGAGGGCCTGTTCGGACCGGGCGGCGTGCTCGGCCAGATCGCCATGGCGATGAACGTCAACTGGTCGAACTACTCCGAGGCCGAGTGGGCCAACGTCCGCACCTGGCAGAGCAGCGCGAGCTGAACACCCCGTTCACCTCCGCTTCTTGAGCAGTACCGCACACCGCACGAGAGGACCTGACAGCACCCGATGGCCGATGAGCGCTGCCGGATCACGGTCGTGGGCGAACACAGGCAGGTGGACCTCGCGGTCCCGGCCCGTGCTCCCATCGCCGAGTACATCGATGACCTGGCCCGCCTGTGCGAGCTGGAGGAGAACGAGCTGATGCCCGCCGCCTGGTCGCTGGCGACGGGGACGGGCGGGGCCATCGCGCCCGAACGCAGCCTCGCCGACCTCGGCATGGCGGACGGTCAGCTCCTATACCTGCGCGACGTGGTCGCCGACGAGTTCGACGAGCCCGTCGTGCTGGACGTCGCCGAACAGGTCTCCGAGGTCTCCGAGCAGGCACTGGACCGGCGCTGGGACGCCCGGTCGCGGACTGTGACGGTGATGGCCTGCGGACTGGTGTGGTGGCTGGCCGCGCTGGTGCTGTTCGCCGTGGCGCAGCCGGTCGAGCCCGCGGTCACCGGCACCGCGGCCGCCGCGCTGGGCCTGCTGCTGCCCGGACTGTCGTGGCTGGCGACCGAGCGGCGCTGGGCGGTACCGGGCTCGGTGCGGCTGGCGCTGGCGCTGAGCGCGATCCCGTGTCTGGCGGTCGCGTCGTGGGCGCTGGTGGCCCAGGAGACCGCGCCGTCCGCCGCGTTGACCGCGAACGGGACGACCGCGCTGTGCCTGGCGGGCGGAGTGCTCGTCGGTGCCGTGCTGGCCGCCGTCGCGTCGATGGGCGTCACCACCACCGCGGTGCTGCTCGGCGCGCTGATCGGCACGGTGGTGACCGGTCTGCTGGTGCTGTTGAAGGCCGACACCGCGCAGTGCGCCGCGGTGATCGCCGTCGTCGCGTTCGGGCTGCTGCTGATCGCACCGGCGACGGCCGGGCGGGTGGCCGCGTTCGGCTACCGGCGCCAGGGCGGGTCGACGCCGGAGGGCGCGGAGCTGGAGACCGCGGTGCGGACCGCGATGCTGCTGCTCGCGCTGTGGGGCGGTGCGCTGTCGCTGGCGTGCGCCGTCGCGCTGGTGCTGCTCGGCACCGACGGCACCTCGCCGTTCAGCGCGGCGATCACCGCCTGTATCGGGCTGGGGCTGCTGCTGCGGGCCGGTGCCGCGAAGGTCGTCGTCGAGGTGGCGCCGGTCGGGATCGCCGGTGCGATCGGTCTGTTCACGCTGCTGCTGGCCGGGTCCGCGCAGCTGGATCTGCCGGGCTGGTCCGGTCCCACGGCCGCGGTCGTCGTCGGTGCCGTGCTGGTGCTGTACGGGTTCCGGCGGCTGATGCGGCCCGAACTCCCGTCGATGCGGCGCCCCCTCTGGTTCGGCGGGCTCGGCGCGGTCCTGGGCGCCTTCGCCATCCCCCTCACCGTCGCCGCCTTCGGCGTCTTCGACCAGCTCATGGGCATCGGCCGGAATCTGTGAGAGGCGACGTGCGGGCGGCGGGAGGGTCTCGGCCGGGGCCGGCGGCGGACTGCGCGGTGGTATCCGCGCAGTCCGCCGGCCAGGCGTTGGTGGTGACCGCCGTCCGGCGTCACAAAGGTGCGCCGGAGGTACCGTCCGGTGCCGGGTCGGCGGTGTCCGGTACGGCGGATGCCTCTGTGGTGCCGTCAGTTCTTGCCGAGCAGCAGGGAGCGGGAGCGGCTGGCCATCGGGCCGAGCGCCCGGCCCGGAGCGGGCAGCGCCGGACCGTCGCCACCGGCCGCCGCGGGGTCGCGCAGCAGGCCCAGCTCGATGGCGGTGCGGGTCAGGTCCGCCTTGTTGCCGACGTTGAGCTTGGTACGGATGCGCTTGACGTACGTGCTGACCGTGGCCTCGGTCAGGCCCATCCGGCGGCCTATCTGGCTGTGGGTCAGACCCTCGGCGAGCAGGCGCAGCGCCTCCAGCTCCCGGCGGGCGAGCGAGCGGGGCTCGGCGCCGCCGGGCTGCTGCAGTTCGGACTGGAGCCGCGGCACGAGCGTCGAGGAGAGGTGGAAGCCACCGCTGACGACGGTGTCGACGGCGCGCAGCAGCTCCTCGTCGTCCACCCGTCCGGTGACACAGCCCAGCACCCCGGCGCGGACGGCCTCCAGCACGCGGTAGGGGCGGTGGAAGTCCGAGACCAGGAGGACCGGGGCGCAGGCGACGAGCCGGGCCAGGGTCTGTCCGGGCAGTTCGGATTCCGCGGCGCAGTCGTGCACGGGCGGGCCGTACAGGATGGCGTCGGGTCCCGGGGTGCCGAAAGGGAAGTCCTGCACGCGCTCCATCGCGGCCACCACGTCGAGCCGTGGGCTCTGGGAAAGCACCCTCTCCAGTCCGTGCCGGACCAGATTCTGATGCTCGATAATGGCAATTCGCGCACAATTGGACATGCGTATTCCCGTCCTCAGGTCAATGCGTCACGCTCAGATCCCCCGCTCGACACGCTATCCGGGCAGCGAGTCGATGCCCTTTCAATGTACCGGACAAAATCAACAGTGCACGGATCGATGGGGATCCGTGACAGAACCATGGGGTCGCAGGTCAGAGCGTTGACGCAGCATCAAACCCCGCACAGGTACACCGGGGACGGATCCATCGCCACCATGGTTCCCCATCCCAGGTCACGATTGCATAATATTTCGCCACGGCCGCGTAATAAATCCGTATGGCACCGCAAGACAAATCGCTCAAGCTGAAATGAATTTTCCTGGCGGACATTTTCCGTTTACCCCTCGGCGGTATTCTGTGCCGCCTGTCCCTTACGGCAAGACAATTTGGAGAGTACGTACGTGGCTGAACAGGAGAAGCCCCCGCAGCCCGCTGCCGAGGCACCAGGCCGCCTGCCGGAGGAGGACCGGCACGGCTTCGTCTCCGCGTTCGTGGGCGGCGTCCGCCCCGACGGCGAACAGGGCAAGCCCGGCAAGCGTCTGGTGGCGATCGGCATCGCCGTCGTCGCCGCGCTGAGCCTCGGTGCCCTCGCCATCGGCGTGCTCAGCAGCCCGGGCGACAAGAAGAACCAGGCCGACAAGGTCGCCCCGGCGGGCGCCACCGCCAAGGCCGACCACCACCAGGACGGCAAGGCGCCCTCCAACAGCCCCGGTGGCAACGCGGGCGGCACCGGCGGCCAGCAGCAGACGGTGCCGGACGGTCAGCGGATCATCCCCGCCGAGGACAGCCCCACCACGGGCTCGGCGCACACCCCGCCGTCGCCCTCCGCCACCAAGGACGAGGGCAGCAAGACCGTTTCGCAGAAGTCCGTCCCGTCGTTCACCGCGCTCGCCGGGTACGGCTGCCCGTCGTCCGCGAGCGCCAAGATCTGGGCGAAGGACCCGAACTTCAGCCAGGAGGCGGGCTGGCTGAAGTCCACGAGCGGCGGCTACACCGGCTCCGGCTGCAACGGCCAGTACCTCTCCCTCCCGATGTCCGGCTCGTCGACGAAGTACGACGCGACGCAGTACGTGCTGTGGAAGTTCGACTACCGCACGAAGATCAAGGGCGCCGCCTCCTGCCGCCTCGCGGTCTTCGTGCCGGGCAGCTCCGACATCCGTTACGTCGGCGGCCACCCCGCCAAGTACGCGGTCTACGCGTCGGACCACAGCGGCGGCACCCCCGCCGGGAGCTTCGACGTCGACCAGGTCAACAACCACGGCAAGTGGCTGGCCCGCGGGCCGTTCAAGGTCGACGGCGGCTTCGTGACCGTCAAGATGTTCAACACCGGCATCGACTACACGTCGTCCACCAAGGACGCGCACGACGCTGCCGGGCCGGTCCAGCTCAGCTGCACTCCGGCATGATCGGGCGGTCCAGCGGCTCGGCCGCACTGCGCGTCGGAGCCCGGGGCTGGGGCGGGCACCGCACCATCGGCGCGGCGTTGCGCGCCGCTGGACCGGGCACCGTGGTCTCGGTCCAACCCGGTACCTACACCGAGAACATCATCCTGGAACGGGACATCAGCATCGTCGCCGAGCAGGGCGCCGGAACGGTCCGCCTGGTGGCCTCCCGCGGCACGCCGCTGACCGTGCTCGGCGGCGCCGGGGAGGTCCGCGGGCTCACGGTCCAGGGCATCGACCCGGATCAGCCCGCGGTCGCCGTGACGGGCGGCACCGCCGTCCTCGACGGCTGCGAGATCGCCAGCGGCCGCGTCGAGGTCACCGGCACCGCCGCGCCCACGCTGCGCGACTGCCGGGTGCACGGCGCGGGCGGGCCCGCGGTACGCCTGAGCGGGGACAGCCGGGCGACGCTGGAGCGGGTGACCGTCACCGACACCGGCGGCACCGCGTTGCTGGTGGAGCACGGCGCGGACGCCACCGTCACCGGGCTCAGCGTCAACACCGCGGCCGGGCACGGCGTTCTGATGCGCGGACCGGCCACCGGCAGCTTCACCGACTGCGAGATCACCAGGACCACCAAGGCGGCGCTCGCCGTCGAGGACGACGCCCGGCCCGTGCTGCGCTCCTGTCGGCTGACCGACGGCGCCGCCCAGGGCGTTCTCGTCACCTCCTCCGCCACCGGCGCCACCCCGGCCCCCGCACCGGACGACACCGACGCGGGCAGCGGCCCGGAGGGCGATGCCGGGGCGTCCGGGAACACCGCGGGCGTGCTGCTGCACGACTGTGAGATCGCCCGGAGCGGCACCGCGGGCGTCCAGGCCGCGGGTCCGGTGCTGCTGACGCTGCGTTCCTGCCGGATCGACGAGTCCGGGGGCGTCGGCGTGCTCGCCGCCCAGGGCGCGGTGCTGCGGCTGGATGCCACCACCGTCGGCGACTCCGCCGACAGCGGTCTGGCGGCGGGCGGCACCGCACAGGTCGAGATGCGCGGCGGTGGCCTCGCCCGCTCCCGCGCCAACGGCGCCTTCGCCACCGACGAGGCGCAGCTGACGCTGATCGACTGCGCGGTCACCGACAGTGCCTTCACCGCCCTGCACCTGGCGGGCTCCGCCCGTGCCACGGTCCGCGACGGTGAGCTGCGCGGCACCCCCCAGCACGGCGCGCGGGTCACCGAACGCGCCCTGCTGACGCTCACCGGAACCCGGGTCGAGTCGGCCGAGCTGTCCGGCATCGCGGTGGACGGCGGTGATCTGACGGCGCGCCGCTGCCGGGTGACGGACGCCGGTACGGGCATCAGCCTGACCTCCGCGCACCGCCCACTGCTCGACAACTGCGAGATCACCGACTGCGGCACCGGGCTGGAGGTGACCGCGGACACCGGCGCGCTGGTGGCGGACACCCGGGTGCGCGGCAGCCGTTCGGCCGGGGTGTTCCTCGGCGAGCGCAGCACCGCCTGGCTGGACAGCTGCGAGATCACCGACAGCAAGGGCAGTGCCCTGGTGCTGTGGAACGGCGCCCGGCCGCGGGTCAGCGGGACGCGTATCGCCCGCTCCGCGAAGAACGGCGTGTACATCGCCGACGGCGCGGCGGGGCTGCTGACCGACTGCGACATCTCGGCCACCGGCTTCCCGGCGCTCTACGTCGGCAAGGACGCGAAGCCGGTGGTGCGCCGCTGCGTGGTCCGTGACACCGACGAGGACCTGAAGCTCGCGGACGGCGCGGAGCCGGTCTTCGAGGAGTGCCGGGCCGACGCGGTGAAGGACAGCACCCTGCCGGTGTCCGCGAAGGGCCCCGCGCCGGCCGGCGCCCGCGCGCTGGCGGCGGGCGGCGCGCCCGGCACCGGCCCGTCCCTGGGCGCCGAGACCGTCGAGGCGTCCGCCGAGTCGCTGGAGGACCTGCTGGCCGAACTCCGGGCCCTGATCGGTCTGGAGCGCGTCAAGCAGGACGTGGAGACGCTGGTCAAGCTGATGCAGCTGGTCCGGCGCCGCACCGAGGCGGGCCTGCCGCCGCCCCCGCTCAGCCGCCATCTGGTGTTCGCGGGCAACGCCGGTACGGGTAAGACGACGGTGGCCCGGCTCTACGGGCGGCTGCTGGCCGCGCTGGGGCTGCTCACCCGCGGGCATCTGGTCGAGGCGGACCGGGGCGCGCTGGTCGGTGAGTACGTCGGCCACACCGCGCCGAAGACCACCGCGGTGTTCCGGCAGGCGGTCGGCGGTGTCCTCTTCATCGACGAGGCGTACGCGCTGGTGCCGCACGGCCAGGGCAACGACTTCGGTATGGAGGCCATCTCCACGCTGGTGAAGCTGATGGAGGACCACCGCGAGGACGTGGTGGTGATCGTGGCCGGCTACCCCGATGAGATGGGCCGGTTCATCGACGCCAACCCCGGTCTCGCCTCCCGGTTCACCCGGACCCTGCTGTTCGACGACTACGACACGGACGAACTCGTCGGCATCGTGGCGCAGCAGGCCGAGCAGCACCGCTACGAGTTGGGCGGCGCGACGATGGACACGCTGGCCACGTACTTCGCGGGCGTCGAACGCGACGACCGGTTCGGCAACGGCCGTACCGCCCGTCAGCTCTTCCAGCGGATGACGGAACGTCATGCGGCGCGGTTGGCGGACTCCGCACTGCTGACGTCCGCGACGTCGGACGAGGTGGACGCCGAGGCGGAGACGAAGAACCTGGTGACGCTGTTGCCGGAGGACATCCCGCCGATGCAGACGCTCTAGGGACACCACGGCAAAGGGCCGGGGCACCGTTTCACGGGAAACGGTGCCCCGGCCCTTTGCGTGCCGTCCGGGCCCGGTGGGCGGCGGTCACTCCGCGATCGGCTTGCCCCGCGGTTCGGGGAAGACGGACGCGTGGTCGGCGTTGGCGTAGTAGGTGCCCGCGCGGTCCAGCCGGACGATGAACTGACCCGCCAGCTCGATGGCGTTGGCGCACTCCGCCAGCACCTGGTTCATCTTCGGGACCATCGCTGCGGCGTAAGCCTTGGCGGCGTCCTGCACCTGCTCGTCCGGTTCGTTGCCGCCGTTGTGCTTGGCGTAGTTGGGGCTCACGCCTTTGGCGTTCTGCAGGCTGTGCGTGGCGCTGCCGTCCTGCTTGCCCCAGTCGTCCTTGTGCGTCGCCTGCTGGCCGAACGTGGCGTTGTCGGTCGAGGCCGTGTAGACGATCGCCTTCAGCGTCTGGTAGTTGGCGACCGAGCGCCGGGACGACTCCAGCATTGACTGCATGGTGTCGACGATGCTGCCGACGCCCACGTTGATCGCCGGGTGGATACCCGCGGACTGGTTGTCGCCACCGCCCCCGCCGCCGCCCTTCGCCAGGTAGGTGGTGATGGGCGGCGCATCACCCCAGATCATCGACAGGGTGGGAGGCTGCTGGTACGAGGGGACGATCTGCCCTTCCAGCTTCTCCTTCTCTTTCTGTTCGTCCGACTTCCCGTCGTCCTGGTGCGGATCCGCTTGCGGCGGCCCGTCCTTCTCGTCCTCCCTGGGCGGGCCGTGCCGTGAGTTCCGCGGGTCTACTGCCATAGCTGCCTTCCACCGGGTGCGCTCGGGTAGGGTCCGGTCAATCCCACCTCATCCCATCGGATGCGGCGGCGGCCTGCCAGGTCCCTGTTCAGAAAGACGCCGACGGCGGCGGGCCTGGGGAAGGTCCCCGTTCAGAGACACCGCGCCTGTCGGAGAATTTGGGGCGTACCCCGGGTCTGGCGGCCGCCGCTAGGCTCGCAGGGTGGCCTCTCATACCTTGACCCTGACCGAGTTCCGCGTCGAGCTGGAGCACCTTCACGACGCCATGTCCACGGTGAAGGGCTGCACCGCCAGTATCGAGAACGACGTGATGCTCGTGAAGCAGGTCCTCAACCTCGCCGAGGGCGTCTGGCAGAGCCCGTCGGGCGCGACCTTCGGCAACCTCCAGCGTGAGTTCGGCGACAACATGACCGTCCTCGTCGAACTGCTCCGCGACATGTCGACCCGGCTGCACTCGGCGTACGAGGAGTACCGGCAGGTCGAGGAAACCAACGCCAATAACTTCCACAAGCCGCACTAGCCTCGCGGACCGCGGACGCCGTCGCGCGACGGGCCGCCCGGCCTTCCGGTGCGGCGACGATGCCGGGCGTCAGGACCACGCCAGCGAGGGAGCCACCCGCGTCGCCCGCCCCGGCCCGGAGTGTGCTCCCCACCCCCTCCAGGAGCACCGGTGAGCCCTCAGCAGCAGCCCGACCCCATCGACCTCGACCCGACGAAGGCGCCCGTCTACGGCGCCCGTGGCGCCAACAACGCCCAGATCAATGTCGACGCCCAGCTTCTGCGGATCTTCAGCTCCCAGCTCGGCGGTACCGACGGCACCGGCGGACTGGTCGAGAACCTCGTCTCCCAGATCTCGACGATCAACGCCGTGATGGGCGGGCTGAAGCTCGCCTGGGCGGGCCGGACGAAGGACGAGGTCGAGGCGTTCTACGAGCGCTGGGACGCCTGCATGACCGACCTGTTCGGCAAGCAGGGCGACGACGCGAGCGCGCAGAACGCCATCCTGCCGCGCATCGCCTTCTCGCTGGGCGCCGCGGGCAACAACTACCTCCGGGCCGAGGACAACATCGTCAAGGAATTCACCGATTTCAAGAACCAGATCAACGCGGATTCCGGCGGCGAGGGCGGGGGCGGCACCACCTCGCCGCAGAGCATCAGCGACCCGTCCATGACCGCGATCGCCGAGACCTACGGCTGACGCTCCCGCTGCCCCGGCCACCGCGCCACGGCACCCGCTCCACCCTCCGCACCACCGGCGGTGCTCCCGGCACTCCGGGGACACCGCCACCCCTCCCCCACTCCGTTGACTCCGTCCCACAGGTGATGTCGCCATGTACGAACCCGATCCGACTGTCACCGACAGCATCTACGCGCTCGGCAACGCGTGGATCGACTTCAGCGACCAGCTGTGGGAGGAAATGTCGGCCATGGACGCGGCCGTCCACGGGATGCAGTGGAGCGGCGACGCCAACAACGTCGTCCAGGACTCCTGGAACACCCTGCACAACCAGCGCATCCAGATCGCCGTGGACGACGCCCGGCAAATGGGCAACAACATCAACGCGTTCGGCGACTACATCAAGACCTTGCAGGCGCAGGAGCTGCACGCCGCGGAGATGGAATCGATCAAGGCGCTGATCGAATTCATCCTGCCCGCGATCGCCGCCGTCGCCCTGGCGGTGCTGCTGCCGCTGTCGGCGGTCGTCGCGGCGATGACCGCGGTGCTGGAGGCCATGGGCGCGGTCATCGAGGGCGCCGCCGCGGCCGCGGTCTTCGCCGCGGGCATCGCCACCGACGTGGCCATCCAGGCCGCTGCCCAGCTCGGCTTCGACATCGCCGCGCAGGCGTTCGCCTCGGCCGTGACCGGCACCGCCATGCCCGACTTCGGGAGCGGCGAATGGTGGAAGAGCGAGGCCGTCAACATGGGCCTCGCGGGCGCCGGCAGCCTCCTCGGCCCGGGCATCAAGGGCATCGGGATGGCGAAGAAGGGGCTGAGCGACCTCACCCACGGCGGCTCGCCGATCAAGTCCCCCGACATCAAGCCCGCCGAGATGACCACGCCCAACGGCGGCGGGGTCGGTGGCGCGCCCACAGGCGGCCTCACCGGGGGCGCCACCCCGACGTTCAAGTCGCCCGGCTCGATGACGCCGGCCGGCGGCGGCGCGAAGGGCATCACCGGCCACGCGGAGAACACGCCGTTCGCGCCGAACGGGGCCACGCCCGGCAAGGGCGGGCCCGGCGAGACCTTCACGAACGGGCCGAAGGGGGTCCCCGCCAAGACCGACGGAGGCGTCGTCGGCGGAAAGACGCCGGTCGAGCCGGGGCGCCCCACCCCGAACGTCACGCGTCCCGACACCTCGGTCACCGGCGGAACGGCGCCCAACAAGACGCCGGGATCCCTGAACCAGACCCACGCCGAGACCTCGCCGTCCGTCAGTCAGCAGCACGCCCCGGCCACGTCCAAGACGTCCACCCCGAACGAGACGGCCCATTCGTCCTCGTCGGGCGGGACCACCGGCACACCGGCGGCCAACAAGCAGCCCGGTACGCACCCGTCGGCGAACGAGCACGCCCCGAACAACCAGAGCCAGAAGTCGCCTTCGCAGGGCGCCTCGGCCAAGACGGAGGACACCACCCACTCCCGAACGAACAACAAGAACTCGGAGCAGATCGACCACGCCCCCGAGAAGTCCGCCGGCGAGAACAACACCACCGACACGAGCGTCGGCGAGGAGGGCACCCACCAGCAGCACACCGGCTCCGAGGGCGCGTCGGTGAAGGCCGGGGACGAGGCCGTCTCGGTGGGAGGCCAGGCCCAGAAGGGCACCCACGAGACGTCCGTGGTCCAGCAGGCGAAGACGGAGCACGTCAACGGGGGCGCCGCCAAGTCCGAGAACGCCAACGGGGGCGCCGCGAAGACGGAGGCCACCCAAACCGGCGGTGCGAAGACGGAAAACGTCGGCGCCACCAAGACCGAGACCACCAACGGTGCCGCCAAGTCGGAGGCCACCAACAACACCGTCAAGACCGACAACGCCAACACCGGCGCCGCGAAGACGGAGCACACCGGCAACTCCGCCAAGACGGAGCAGACCCACACCGGCGCGGCCGAGAAGCAGAACCAGAGCGCGTCCGCCCAGAAGCAGCACGCTCAGGACTCGGCGGCGAAGGAATCGGCCGTCACGAAGGACACCGCGAAGGACACGGGCAAGGCGTCCGCCACCACCAAGGAGACGCAGTCCGGGACCTCGACGACGAACACCTCGTCGAAGGGCACCGCCGCCGACAAGACCGGCGAGCACACGCCGACGAAGACGGAAGCGAAGGCCGAGACCAAGGCAGAAACGAAGGCGGAGACCAAAGCCGAGACCAAGGCGGAGACCAAGGCCGAGACGAAGGCCTCCGCCGAGAACACCGAGCACACCTCCGCGTCCTCCGACAAGAAGGCCGCCGAGGACCACAAGGTGGGGGCCGAGGGCGAGAAGAAGGCCACCGCCGAGCACCGGACCGCCTCGCACGCGTCGGAGTCGGGCGCCCCCGGCGAGGGGCACGCCGGGCCCGCCACGAAGCACGACGCGGGCGAAGCCGCCCATGCCAACGCGGCGAAGGAGCACGCGGAGCCGTCCGCCACCAAGAAGCTCGCGGACACGTTCACAGCGGCCAGGAAGCAGGCCAAGTGGGATGACGTGAGCGGCTCGGTGAAGAAGGACTTCGCCGACAAGCTGCAGGCGGCGGATCAGGTCAAGGAACTGGCGTCGAAGGAACACCTCCACGAGGGGCTGGAGAAGGCGCAGAAGCAGTTCGCCAAGACCGCCAACACGTCCAAGGCCCTGCGGGACCTGGACACCGCCGAGCGGCAGACGGTCTTCGACAAGGCCGTGGACGAGCTGCGTGCCAAGCACGAGAAGATCTTCGGAAAGCTCCGCGACAACCCGGATGTCACCACGGCTCAGGTCACCAAGGCCGAGCAGCAGTGGCAGCGCGAGCTGAACAAGATGAACGACACCTACCGCGGGCGCGCCAAGCTGTACCGCCTGGAGGAGGAGTTCGAGCATCGGATCGACGGCCTCGTGAACAAGGCGAGGGGGGAATGGCGCGGCCTCGACGAGGAGTTCGCCGCCTCCGCCGCCAAGGAGTACCGCTCCAGCCTCGAAAAGGCCGCGGACGCCTCCTCCGGGCCGCTGAAGGAGAAGCCGCACTGGCAGGTCCTCGACGCACGGGACCAGTTCGCCACGATGGCCGACGACATCAAGCACGGCATCATCGACGAGACCCTCCGGAAGAACGCGTTCGACGACATTCTGGGTCAGACGCACAAGGACATCGACAGCAGGCTGGCCGTGGCCCGGGACACCGACCCCAGCTGGTCCCACAGCGACCTGAAGGCCCTCGGCGACCGCTACCACGAGGGCGCCCGGAACCACTTCTCGAAGATGGCCGGGGAGGAAGGCGCCAAGACGCTGCACAAGCCGCTGCCGAAGAAGCTCACGCCCAAGCTCAGCGGCAAGGAGATCAAGGCCGCCGAGGACAAGGTGCTCAAGAAGTGGGGCGCCGAGCACGACACCATCGTCAAGCAGCTGGAGTCCGAGCTGCAGGCGGCGGAGGACGTCCGGCACTTCGTGTCGGAGCTGCCGACCGTCCTCGACGACACACTCCTGAACGCTTCCTTCAAGGATCTCGGGCACGGCTCCGCCGGCCGGATGCAGCACACCAACAGCGTCCACGCCTCGCTCAAGAGCGACGCGGAGCAGCTGCTCGCCGACATCAAGAGCAAGCCGGTGGGCGCCAAGACGCCGGGCCTCTCGGCCGATACGGCGTCCGCTCTGTCCAAGCTGGACCACAGCATCGCCGATCGCTTCCGGTTCGAGGCCAAGGTCCACGACCTGTGGGATCCCCACGGCCCCACGTCCCTGCCGCACGCGAAGGACCTCGGCGGTCAGGGTGACTGGGTGAAGTCCCGGCTGAACGACCTCGCGAAGGACGCGGTGGCCGACGTCCGCAAGGGGCTCGGCACCACCGACTACTCCGCCACGCACGTCAACGACGCGGTGACCCAGCTCGACAAGTCCCTGACCGACATCAAGAACTCGGCACACGAGCTGGCGCAGACCGCCGACCAGCTGCCGAAGGTGAGCGCCGAAGCCGACCAGGCATGGCACGATCTCACCGACGGCCGGAGCGGCATCGACCCCGCCGTGGCGGAGCAGATGAAGGCGGACTTCCGGCACGAGTGGCTGTCCGGTTTCGACAAGGTCTACGCAGACGGCCGCTTCCACGGCAGCAGCTGGACGCCCCCGAGGGCGAGCGACTCGCCCTACCAGCATCCCGCTCTGGCAGCGCAGCACGCCGCGGCCAAGGAACAGCTCGTCGGCCACTACCAGCACGTTCTGGATGTGTCCGAGGAGCGGAACATCCATCTGTCGAAGCTCTCCTCCGACGTGGAGAAGGCCGCGGCCGACTGGAAGCCGCTGGACCAGCGGCTCAAGACGGCGCAGGGTCCCGTGGACAAGGCCGCCCTCGCGAAGGCGAAGGAGACGGCCGACTTCCGTGAGGTGGCCGGGCTCCCCGAGTACAAGCCGGCCGCCGCGGACATCAAGGCCGTCCTGGACGACGTCACGGCCGACCTCCACGCCGAGTTCAAGAAGCTCACCAAGGCGCCCGAGCCCGGCACGGTCGTCGAGCCGGAGTCCCTGATCCACTCCTGGTCGGACGTCCACAAGAAGCTCATCGACAGCCTGCCGGAGCGCTTCGACGCGCGGGCCCGCGGGGCGGGCCCCGATCCGCAGGTCACCAAGGCGTTCGACGACCACCTGTCCGGTACGGCGTACCAGCAGAAGCCGCTCCCCAAGGACCTCGTCGACCTCGTCAAGTCCAAGTACACCGCGGAACTCCAGGCCAAGCAGGAGGCCGCGGGCGGCAAGGAACTGTCGCCCGCCGATCTCCACGAGCTGGGCGACCCCGCCGACCGTCTCGCCTTCGCGAAGGAGGCGGAGGCACGTACCGACGCGTTCATGAAGGACTACGACGACGCCGCCGCCAAGCGCGGTACGGACATCGCCGACGACACCTTCCGCAACGACGGCGGCCGGGAGAGCTGGCGTCACGGCGTCCGCGACCAGCTGCTGGACACCTACCAGGACATGCGGCAGTTGCGCGCGGACGGGCTCGATGGGCCGCACGCCACCGACCAGGCACTGCACAGCACCGCCACCCGGCTGCGCGAGCATCTCCGGCTGGAGCAGGAGGTGTTCCCGGGCATCGAGCAGAAGCTGGAGGACGCCGCTCTCCGGCACGACATCACCACCGTCGACGCGCCCTTCGCCAAGGCGTTGGAGAGCCTCAAGAAGGACCTCTCGGCCGCCGTGAACGACGCGTTCTCGCACCTCCCCAAGGAGGAGGGGGTGTGGCACACCGCCGTCGACAGCGCGGCGCAGAAGAGCCGGAACGCCGCCGACCTGATGGTGGGCGAACGGGCGCTCGCCAACCGCGTGAAGTACCACCTCGAGGTCGAGGCGCACCTCGCGAAGACGCGCAACGCCATCGAGAACTCTCTCCTCCACCACGAGACCACGCTGGAGCGTGTCGCGGACGAACTGGCCGCGAAGATCGAGCAGCTCGCCGAGAAGCACCTCGGCGACCTGCGCACCGGCAAGCACATGATGCTCGGCGGTGACCTGGACCCCGCGTTCCGCGAGTGGCGCAACGAAGCCGACAAGCTCTTCGACAACCGCTACGCCCACCTTGACCAGGATGCCTTCCGGCAGGACGCGGCCTTCGAGGCGGGCGAGGTCTTCGAGAGCAAGTTCGGCGACCACTCGGCCTTCGACAACCTGCGCGACCCGAAGTGGCACGGCAGCGCCGACGTCATACCCGCCTTCCGGGACGACTGGGTGGCCCTCCAGGACCACTTCTCCCACCCCTCCGCCACCGATCTCACGTCATGGCTGGCGACCGAGAAGAACACCTCCGACGCGTTCCAGAAGGGCGTCGAGAAGGTCGACGCCGCGCATCAGCTCCAGGCGGCGAAGAAGCTGGAGAAGCACGGGGCCACGGAGGAGGCCCCCGCGCCGAAGCCGGAGGGTCCGGCCCACGACCCGGCCGTCGCCGGCACAGGCCGGGACGGTGCGGGCACCCGGGGAACCCTGCAGGACCACCTGGAGCCGGAGAAGCTCCAGGACCGCTCCGGGCCGCAGCAGCACGCCGCGCAGGAGCAGGCGGGGAAGGACCAGCAGCTCCAGACCCAGGAACGGCCTCAGTCCAAGGAACAGCTCCAGGCCCAGGAACGGCCCCCGGCCAAGGAGCAGCTCCAGACCCAGGAACAGCTCCAGGGCCAGCAGCAGATCACCGTGGAGCTCGACGCCCCGGCGCTCACCGGCACGGACCGGAACGCGTCGGACGTCTCCCTGAAGCAGTCCCTCGGTGAGGAGCAGGTGCCGCAGAAGGAGGGCACGCAGCACACCACCGAGCCCGCCCGGTACCGCTCCTGGAAGTACCACTCCCACCTGGAGTCCGGCCGGGCGCACTCCGCCTTCGACAGTTCGACGGCTGCCTCCCGTCTCCAGCGCGAGTTCTCCGACCACTTCGTCCGGGCCGTCACCCAGGAAGGGCGGTCCGACACCCAGGCGGCCGAATACGCCGCGCAGCAGGTGCGCGACAGGTACCAGCAGGCGTACGAGAACTGGCAGGTCCGGGAGGGCCTCAAGGACGAGTTCCGCTCCGTGCTGAAGCAGGGGCCGCTCACCCCCCGGCCCGGCCTGATCCATCACATGCTGTGGAACAACGACCTCAGCGGCCACCAGGCGCACTGGGACGGCCAGGTCTGGGAGTGGTACGACGGCAAGCTGGCTCAGATGGAGCTGGAGTACATCGAGATACGTACCGCGCAGACGCCCGAGGAGCGGGCCCAGGAGCTGTCGCCCGCGATCACCAAGGCGTTCCGGGCCAAGGCGCTGCACCTGACCGACAACGCCGTGCCCATGGCGGAGCTGACCCACAAGCTGAGGTCGTACTTCAGCTCCTACGGCTTCCAGGCGGACAGGCATGTCTGGAGCGAGGAGACCATCGCCTGGTACCACGCCGAGCAGTCCGCCAGCAAGGCGCAGGCGATCAAGGCCCTGGAGCGTGCCCCCGGCTCGCTGGCGGCGGTCAAGCAGCAGTACGCCGAGCAGATGTCCCTTCTCCGGGAAGGCGCCCGGTACCGGGAGGACCCGGCCCTGCTCGGCGAGGACACCACGGCCTTCACCCCCGTCCCCTCGCACGTCGGGCACGACGACTGGCGGGTGCCTCTGATGCGGAAGGCCGAGCAGCGCCTGCAGGAGAAGTACGAGGACCTGCTCGACCAGGCGGCCCACGACGCGGCCTACCGCGAGCAGGTCCAGGAGACCGTCGAGACCTGGGCGCAGGAGGAGGAGCACACCCTGTCGCCGCAGCAGCTGGAGCAGCTGAGCGACCAGGCCTCTCGCATCCGGAACCTGGAATCCGACGCCTCCCAGGATCTGCGGGAGTCGCTGCAGCACCACTTCGATGCGCTGAAGGGCCGGCCGGACCTTGAGGCCGCGCACCGGTCCGCCCTGGCGGAAGGCCGCGCCGCCTTCACGCGCGCCATCACGTCCTGGAGCAACGGCCACCTGCCCGGTACCGACGCCGCTTCCCCCGCCTTCGTCCTCGACGAACAGCTCGTGCAGCAGGTCGCGACGGAGGAGTGGGCCCTCTTCGAGAAGAAGCTCGGCAAGCACATCCGTGCCACCTTCGCGACGGTCGAGGACCTCCGGGGCGAGCGCCTGTCCGAGAACGTACAGCGGGGCAACGCACAGCTGCGCACGCTTCTCGACGAGCTGCCTTCCGCCCTGGACCGGCGGGCGTTCCGCGCGTCGCAGTGGAACCGCGCGGAAGAGCAGTTCACCGCCGCCACGCAGCAGCTCGACGCACACCTGACGGAGCCGCAGAAAGACTTCCTGGAGCGCTTCGACGCGAAGGGACACGTCCTCTCCCAGGCCGGCCTGCGGGTGGTACGCGACCGGATGTACGCCGCGCTCGACAAGGCGCTCCCCCCGGTGTCCGGCCTCACCTCGGTGGCGCGCGGGGAGAACCCCGGGGCGCTGGAGCGGTGGGACGAGCAGTTCACGTCCGTGCTGGCGAAGGTGCCCGCGCAGCTGATCGTGCAGATCGCGCGCGAGGCCGTGGTCCTGGCGTCGCTGAAGGAGGTCGCGACCGCGGCCGCGGCGCTGAGCACGCCGGCCGGCCTGGCGAAGGAACTGCTGGGGCACTTCTCCGACTCCGTGCCGGACACGGCGCCGGCCCTGGCCGTGTCGGTGGTCCAGCGCTCCGTTGCGGCGGCTGTGAGCACCGCGTTCGACAAGATCTCGACCCGTGGCTGGTCCGCGAAGGCCCTCGACGCGTGGGATGCCACGTACGAGAAGCTGGTCGGCGGCGAATCGCTGCAGGCGCAACTGACGGCCGTCGTCGCCAGGGTGTCCGCGCGGGAGGCGGCCGAGCGGTCCTTCACCGCCCAGCTCACGGACTGGCAGGCCCACCACCCCGGGCAGGAGCTGACGGACGAGGCGATCGAGCGGGTCGGCACCGACTTCCGCAAGCGTGCCGCGGAAGCCTTCACCGCCTCCTTCGGCCGGCTGCCCGGCACGGAGGACATGTTCGCCGGGGTGCTGGACTGGAAGCGCCGGATCCGGCAGCTGGAGAGCGCGCTCTTCGACCACTTCCGCTTCGAGGCGGAGACCCCGGCCGCTCTGCACGCCGCCGCCGACGCGTACACCACGCTCACGGAGGACCGTTCGGCCGACGAGACCACCCTTGTGCAGCTCGCCTCCGCGCACCACAAGGACTTCTTCTCCGCATACCGCGGTCTGTGGGCCCCGCGCGACCTCTCCGCGTCCTGGCTGGAGGAGTACGACAGCGCCCCGAAGACGTCACCGCACCCGGCGGAGCACACCCGTACCGACGAACCCGCCGTGGCTCGGCAGGACCTGGCGGGGAAGGAACACCACGAGGCCGGACCGCTCACGTCCCCCGGTCTCACCACCCTCACCGTCCCGGTGTCGCAGTCGTCCCCCCAGTGGTCCGACTCGGACACGCTGCTGGACGAGCAGCTCATCCTTGCGTACATGAACGACGAGCCGTTGCCGCTCCAGGCCGAGGAGCAGCTCGCGGACGAGGTGACGCAGTTCCTGATCGGGAATCTCGTGGACCCCGTACAGCTCCAGCAGTTCCTGGAGAGCCACGCGGCACCGGCCGAGGCCCACACCACCGACGCCTTCGACCGCGCCTTCTACGAGCGCAACGGGTTCACCCTGCCCGTGGCGCTGCACTACTACCAGCTCTCCGGTCTGCTCGGCACCGAGTCCGTCCTCGCCGTCCTCCAGCACTTCTACGGGCCGCGGTCCCCGCAGGACGGGTGGGACATCGACGTACGCCATGTCGCCGAGGGCGTGCGGCCCCAGAGCCTCCCGCAGGCGCAGGCGTTCGCGCACCGGCTGTACGTCCTGCTGGAGAGTGCCCGGAGCGGCCGGTACGACGCCTACTGGGGCGCCCTGAAGCAGCTCGACGGCCTCGGGCGGGAGCTGCGCAAGGTGTGGGTGGTCGAGGACGCGTTCGCGGAGCTGTTCGGTACGAGCCTGCGTGACACGCTCCAGAGCCTCTCCCCCACCGCGGAGCTCGCGCAGGCCGTCGGCCATGTGCTCGGCGACGTGGTGGACACCCAGCCGGTCCCCCTCGCCCGGGTCCACGCCTGGTACGCGGAGCTGGAGACGCTGCAGTACCTGCACCCCACCATGGGTCAGCTGCCGATGCCGAGCGGCCACCCGGAGGACGGCTGCTACCTGCGGGCCCACATGGCGGCGACGAAGCTCCAGCAGTGGGGCGCACCCGTCGAGAAGATCATCGTTGCCCGCGCGCATCCGCTGCTGAACGTGCGTTCCATGAACGCCGCGGACTCCGGCGTCTTCGAGCCGGGCCTGGTGCAGTGGCATTACCACATCGCCGCCGGCGTCCGCGCCGTGCGGGACGACGGCACCACCGTCTTCATGGTGCTGGACCCGGCCCTGGGACTCGGAGCGGTGCCGTACCAGGAGTTCCTGGCCGCGATCGGGGTGACGGAGAGCGAACCGCAGCTGCGGTTCGAGGGGCCGCTGGAGCAGGTCGCCGCGCAGATCACCGCGGACCACCTCGCGTCACCGGACAGCTGGACCAGGATCGGCTCCTTCCTCTACCCGGCGGACAAGGCCGTCATCGTCCTCACCGACCCGTTCGCCGGCGACTTTCCCAGCCCGCAGCGCGGGTTCCACCACTCGATGCGCGAGGTGGACGAGACCCACCGGGGCTGGCTCGACACCCTCACCGAGCACACGATGGAGCAGTTCGCCCGCGAGATGGTGGCGAAGGCGCGCAAGGGCCTGGCCGACCGGCAGAGCGATCCCGGGTCGGTGTCGCCGGAGTGGGCGGCGGCCACCTACGACAGACTCCGGAACGCCGGACTGCTGAACGAGAACCCCGATGTCGCCATCGGCCTGATGGCGCTCCTGCCGGAGAACCATGCGCCGTCCTCGGGGGCCATCGAGTCGGATATCGACCGCATCATCCGCGAGGCGGGCGG
This sequence comes from Streptomyces sp. NBC_01525, assembly GCF_045040405.1. Classification (NCBI taxonomy): domain Bacteria; kingdom Bacillati; phylum Actinomycetota; class Actinomycetes; order Kitasatosporales; family Streptomycetaceae; genus Streptomyces; species Streptomyces sp. NBC_01525. The sequence goes on along the minus strand of NZ_CP109397.1, from coordinate 6,493,249 downwards.
ATCACCGCAGTTCACGGATTTCGCCCACGCGCCCGCGGTGACGGACTTCGACCCCTCCACCGACGACTGGGAGCTGTACGTCCCGCAGCACTTCCCGCAGGGCGCCCTGCTGTCCCAGCCCGGTGCGCAGGGCACCCGCTCGACGATCGGCTCCTGGCTGTCGGTCGACGCGGCGATCGCGCGCGAGCAGGAGCTGTCCGAGCGGTTCGGCGTCGAGATCGGTCCCCTGGAGCCCGGCGGCGCCCACTTCACCCTCGCGGAGCTGAAGGTGCTGGAGGACCTGCTCGGCAGGGTCCCCCGTGCCCACGTGGCGGACAACCCGTACCTCCAGCGCATCGTGCTCGACACGAGCGGCGCCTCGACCGTCTCCTCGTACCACGTGAGCTCCAAGACCGTCCTGGTGAGCCGGCCGTTCGGCATGCCCGGCTGGCTGTACCCGCTCCTCAGCCGTGAGGGCACGGTGCAGCGGAAGGTGATGGACCAGGTCTCGCTCCTGGGCTACCCGGGCCTGACCACCGCCGAGGCACTGGGGCTCGTCGGACCGCCCCGGCACGTCATGGGTGGCGTCTCCGACGTCCTGGCGCAGGGCAGCCTCGTCGCGTGGACGCTCCGGCACGAGCTGGGGCACGCCGTCGAGCTCGGCGCCGGGTGGGAAATCCTCCACGCCGGCAAGGAGGAGTTCGGCGGCTGGCGGACGCACGACACGCCGAAGAAGCTCAGGGCCGTCGCCGTGGCCTTCCTCGACAAGGTGGGTATCGAGGGCGACGAGCAGCTGGTCCGCGACCTCGCGGAGCTCATCCAGCGGGACGAGGCGAGCAACGGTCCGGACCTTCAGGCGATCGAGTCGATCCCCGCGAAGCTGGCACACGGCGACACGGAGCGGCACGCGAAGCTGACGACGCTGACCGGCCACCTCAAGGCGGCCATGGCGCAGCCGTGGACGCTCGACGACGGTGGCATCGACGACGTGGGCCACGACGGGCGCATCTACCAGGTCACCCACGACACCGGCCAGTGGGTCAGCTACCACGCCCCGGCCCGCGCACACGCCGTGTCCAACTACCAGTTCGCCACGCCCGACGAGTGGTTCGCCGAGGCGTACGCGGCGTTCCACGACCCGCGGACGGTGAACTCGCCCCGCGAGCGTCTGCACCCGGCGGTGCGGGATTGGTTCGCCGCCGAGGAATCCGGGTCCGCACCGCAGCAGAACGCCGCCCCCGGCAAGCCGCGCTCGGCGGGTCAGGTGCAGATCGACGTCGCCGACATCAACAACCGGGTGATCCTCAAGCCCGGTACCGGCATCAGCACGGGCCGCTCCTTCCACACCCCGGAGGAGGAGGACGAGCGGCTGCTCGTCCACACCGATCTCGACCTGCGCAACCGGCACTTCGCGCACTTCGACCCCGCCCGTCAGCAGGGCAGCCAATACACCGTGTTGCCGACCGACCTCGCCCCCGTGCCGTGGCAGCCCGAGGACGACCTGTACCTGCTCCTGCTGCACGGCGAGAAGGGCTGGCTGACCGTTCCGGTCAACGGCAAGCCGGTGCACGTCTCCCCGCAGGAGTTCGCCAGGACCGTCATCAACCGGCGCGACAGCATCGTGGAGCTCAAGCGGCGTGCCGGGAAGAACGCCTGGCTGGTGCTGGCCGCCTGTGAGGCGGGCGCCGTGGACAAGGACGGCAAGTCGGTCGCGCAGACGGTGGCGGACGAGACCAGGATGAAGGTCGCGGCGCCCACCACGGTGCTGAACGCCATCCCGGGCAAGAAGGATTTCAGCTTCCTCGTCCACCCGGATGCCGACGGCAACCGGGGCGCGTTCCAGGTGTTCCACCCGTCGCACGCCGCCTCCTCGTCCGGTGACACCGTCACGCAGCAGACCGACGAGGGGCCCGTCCTGGTGCCGCCGACGGTGATCAACGCGCCGTTGCCGGTGACGCAGAGCGCGCCGCGCTCCTCGGGCACGTTGCAGCAGCGGCTCGACGCCATGGCCGCGGCCAACAACTGGGGTTCTCTGGAGGCCATCACCTTCGCGGGGATGCCGCGCGAGCTGACGGTGGGCGGCACCCACGGCACGCTCGCCTCCGTCCCGCAGGACCTGCACTTCATCTGGGTCGGCGGCCGGATGGAGGACGCCACGCTGGAAAACCTGCGCACCTGGGTGGCACGGGCCGCGGGCTCCGGCTGGACGGTGAACCTCTGGCTCGACGCCTCCGCCCAGGCGGCCAACGGCCCGCTGCTCACCGGCGAACTGTCCGCCATCGCCGTCCGGAGCATCGATGACGCGACGCTCTACGACCGTCTCCCGGAAGCGGTACGCGATAAGGTGCGCGCGCTCGCTGGGTTCTCCGTCTCCCGCGGCGCGTACTTCGCAGCCAGCGACATCATCCGCTTCGCGCTGCTGTGGCACTACGGCGGTGCGTACTTGGACGTCGACATCGCCCCCGGAGACTTCACCCTTCCCAAGTCCCCGCTGCAGATGGCGGTGGACGGTCCCAACCTTCCGCTCATGGCGCCCATGCTGCGGGACCACGCCGTCTTCGAGAGGGTCCGCGGCCATCTTCGCGACGCGGGGCTGCCGCTGGGCACCACCATCGCCGACCAGATGGAGAGCGTCGCCCGCTACCGGTACGCCCGCGGCGACTACAACGGCAATCTGCTGGTCACACCGCCCCGCTCCGCGTTCCTGGAGCATGCGTTCGCCCAATTGCCCGACCCCGAGGTGCCGGCCATGGCGCCCGAGGAGGACTACACCTCCTGGTTGGGGCAACACGCCACCAAGCTGTTCCAGTTCCAGAACTTCATCGACGCCAGCTCCGCGCTGACCGGACCGGAATTCCTGGTCAACGCCGCCCGCGAGTACGCGAAGAACTTCGACGTCCCGACGGACGCGGAGTTCCGGCCGCTCAACGTGGAGCTGCGGGACCAGTGGCTCCCGCTGCAGTGGATCACCGACGAGAGCGACATCAGCGCCGCCGAGACCACCCCGGTGCTGTCGTCGTTCCCCCCACTGTCCCTGGAGCAGCAGGCCAAGCTCACGTTCCAGATCCGTTCGCGTCGCGGTCTGCTCGCACCGGGCCGGCGGGTGGGCGGCCCGCCCCCGCTGGACCAGACACAGCTGCTGCGGACCGTCGACGTGGTGAGCGTCCACGACCACCTCTACGCGGACCGGCGCGGCGGCGACCGCGACCTGTCCGTGCTGGTCTCGCTGCGCAGGCTCGCCGAGGTGATCGAGCGCCGGAACGGCAGCACGTTGAGCCGTTTCACCGTCGGGTCCCTGGACACGCTGGTCCACGCGACCTTCGGCACCACCACGGTCACCGACGACCACCGCCGGCTCCTGGTCGACACCGCACAGAAGGCCAAGCGGCGAGGCCACCCGCTCACCGTCGACGCCCTCACCGCCGCGGCCGGTGCCACCGGCACGACGCTCGACGTCAGCGAACTGCCGACCCAGTCCGCACCCCCGGTCCGCTCCGAAGCGAACACGCAGAGCGACGACTCGGTGACGGATGACGCCGGCCTGGCGGCCTGGAACGCCGAGCGGCGCGAGCCCGCCTACTTCTATCGGGACGAGGAGTCCCTGCCGGCCGCGATCGCGGCGATCACCGACGAACTGGAGGCGGCCGGACCGGGCTCCGGTTCGATGGTGATGGTGGCCAGCGGCGACCAGGCGTTCCGGCTGTACGCCGGCAACGTCGACGGCTCGGTGTTCTGGACCTCGTACGGGGACAGCACCCGGTACCCGGCGGACCAGCTGCCGCTCCCCCCCGAGCCGGACACGGTCTTCAGCATCGATCTGAAGGAGGACGGCAAGATGCTCAAGCCGTCCGCCGCCCTGCTCGCCCTGGGCGAGGGCGCGGACGACTTCTCCGGTCTGCTGTCCGAGATCATGGACATGCTCACCGACCGGCACACCGCGCCGCCCCGCCTCGTCGTGGAGACGCCGAGCGGCACCAGGACGCAGTTCCTCGTCGACGAGGAGCTGCCGCAGCAGTCCACCCTCGAAGCCGTCGAGGAGTCGGACGCGGTGTCCGAGGCGGGCAGCAGCGTGGCGACCGATCCGATTCCGCAGGTGCCGCAGGGCTTCGCCCACGGCGGACGCCGGTTCCCGATGGGCGTGTTCGGCACCGCGATCTCGCTGGGCGGCCTCCGGTTCGACAAGCTGCCGCAGCCGCACGACCCGGCGAAGGACACGCAGCACGCCGCGACCGGGCCCCGGAACCTGGACACGTACGACACGATCGCCGACGCCGTCGCCGGTCTGCTGTCGCCGACAGTCCCGAGCTGGGTCCCGGCGGCCGTACGCACCGAGGTCCACCGGCTCGTGTCCGCATACCGCCCGCGAGGCTTCGCGCAGCGGCTGCTGGGCGCCGGGCTGACGCTGGAGCTGGCCCGGAAGGGTGAGAAGTACACCGTCCACGTGGCGCTGCGCGGCGTCGACCGCGACCACGCGAAGGTGATCGAGGACCAGTACCGGCCGTTCGGCGAGCGGAGCCGGCCGCGCGGTCAGAAGAACATCGGTAACCAGGAGGCGTACACCCAGAAGTACGTCTCCAGCAGCACGGGCGTCTCCTCGTCCACCGGCGTCAGCCTCGGCGACTCCGGCAAGGTCACCGCCGCCGTCTCGCCGGTGGGCGTGTCCCCGCAGATCGGTATCGGCATGAAGTCCTCGCGCGGCGAGGGCTACAGCACGATGGATCTGATGTACGCCAACCCGTCGGTGGGCCTGACGGGTGAGCTGACGTACTTCTCCTTCACCGGCGTCAAGCTCCAGGTGACGGTCAAGCCGCAGCGCGCCACGGCCACGATGTCCGAGGCCCCGGGCGAGCTCGTCGTGGCCTTCCCGACCGAGCTGACGGCGTGGGTGGCGAACATGCCGCGCACCACCTGGCAGAGCGAGAAGCTGCCGGAGGGCACGCCGGAGTCCGCCTACGCGCTGCTCAGCGACGAGCTGCTGCGCGCCTTCCCGGTGGTGCAGCAGATCGGTGGTCTCGAAGACGTCCACGACGCGCTGTTCCGCGCGCACCTGGAGGCCAACCCGGGCACCGAACTGCACGAGTACGTGCACCACCGCCTGAGCGAGATGACCGTCATGGCGGACTTCATGCGGATCATGGGCGGGGAGACGAAGCTGCCGCCGTTCCGGATGGCCAACGGCGACACCCTGCTGCTGACCCTGCGCGGGCTCGTCCTGTCCGCCGAGCAGATGGGCGACCCGACGGAGATCCCCACCACCCTCAACTCCCGCAAGCTCGCGCTGCGCGGCGGCAACAACAGCACCGGCAGCAGCCGTTCGCTCGGCGTCGGTGTCGCCCTGGCGCCGAACACCCACGGGTCGGCCCTCACCGGCAAGGGCTCGGTCAGCTTCGACGCGAGCACCAGCGCGGGCGCCTCCACGTTCTACGACATCGGCGGTGGCCGCTGGCAGACGCTGCGGAACCACGACGACACCGTGCCGTTCCACCTGGTCGTCCGGCTCAAGGTGGCCTCCGAGGTGCTCCACCAGGTCGGCCGGGACCACTTCGCGGACATCCATGTCGTGGTGCGCATCCCCAAGCAGCAGGCCGGGGACTTCCGCACGGCCGTCGACCGGATCGTCGGCGCGGTGAAGGCACAGCCGCAGCAGATCGGGCAGATCGACCCGTTCGCCCTGCACACCACCCCGGGCACACAGGAACTGACCATCACCCGGCCCGAGGAACAGACCGAGCCGCTGCCCGAGCCGCCGACGGAGCTGACCACCCCGACCGGACCGCTCGGACTGTTCGCCCCCGCCGGGCTGGCCGGCGCCGGGGGGGTACGCAACGCTCTGGTGCACTCCCTGCGGGAAGCGGAGAAGCGCGCCGGAATCCAGGGATGGAGCCCGGAGGAAGTGGCGGACCGGTCCGCCTTCATGGACACCCACTTCCACCCCGAGTCGCTGAACAGCCAGATGACGGAGCTGTTCTCGGACAGCGGCCTGACCCAGACGCTGACCCGGCGGCTCCCGGACAACTCCGTGGAGGTCGTGGTCTTCCAGGTACGGGGCGAGCGGGTCGCCGTGCCCGGCACCGGCACGATCCGTCCCGTCGTCGGCAAGCGCATGCCGATGACCGGGTTCGACCACCTGCCCGCCGCGATGTACGACGCCGGTACGTCCGTGTCGAGCAGCGCCACGGTCTCGCTGAGCAGCACCGTCGCCATGAACCTGGGCTCGGCGGCAGCGGGGAGCCACTCCTTCGGCCTGTCCATGTCACGTACCGACGGCAGGCAGCACACGAACTCGTACTACACGTACCGGCTGAACGGCCACATGCGGCCGCCGTCCGACGAGAACGAGAACGTGCTGTACACGTACAAGACGGTGCTGACGCCGTCCGTCACGGTGCACCGCCTGAAGCCGCAGGGCCTGATCAACCGGGCCGAGCGGGTGGTGGGCAACAGCTGGGCGAAGTGGAACGGCGAGTACGTCCGCGTCCCCACCGCACCGCAGAGCCACACCGGCCGGCCCCTCAAGGGCGAGGCCCGCTGGCTGGCGCCCACCTGGCCCGCTCAGGAGCAGACCACGACGGCGCCGACCGAGCCCGTCACGGTGGAAGGGGACGACACCACCACGCTCACCCACCGCGACCGGGTCATCGACGCATCGGGCGTCTCCCGCGTGCGCGGCCTCATCGCCGATGTGCTGCACGAGCAGCTCCAGGTCCCCAAGGCGATCGCCGAACTCCAGGCGCAGGCGGTGGTCAGCACCGACCAGCTCGTCGCCGTCCTGAACACCGCGTCGCACTCGACGACCGGCGGGTTCATCCTCGACGGGACGTTCACCGACCAGCGGTTCCGGCTGGCGCTTGAGGCGGAGGTCACCCAAGTCACACCGACCCGGCCCGGCACCCTGCTGCTCAACGCGATGAACGCCCATGAGAACTCGACCGGGTTCACCAGCGGGCATTCCGTGACCACCGGCAACTTCTTCCGCAACCGCAGCCACACCATGGGCATCAGCGGCGGTTCGGGCGCCCTGGCCGGCGGCGGCTCCTACACCACGTCGGTGAGCGACAGCCGTGGCCGCAGCCACTCCCACGTCCTGAACGTCAACCCGGGCCACTTCGTCCTCCGCAACGACGTGCCGTTCTCCCTCCAGTCCGGGACCGTCACCTGGAAGGTCACCGTCGTCCGGGAGGACGTCAACCAGCTGGGCACGTGGAAGCGGAAGCTCGTCGAGAACACCGGCACCGAGGGGACCGGCGAGGAGCGGGCGGGCACGGCGGAGGAGCGGACGCCGACTCCGGTCACCCGGCTCGTGATCGAGGACGGCATCCGCTTCCTGCGGCAGCACCGGCCGGTGACCACCGCACCGCAGACGTCCGGCTCCGGCGCGGTCACGAGCACGCCCCCCCTCACCACCGTCCCGGGCACGCTGCGGTCGCGCGACCTGCCGCTCACCGCCGTCACCGACACGCTGCGGCTGGCGTCGAGCGCCGCGGAAGTGCTGCACAAGCAGATCATTCACGAGCTGAACGCGCTGCTGGAGAGCCACGCGCCGGGCAGCAAGAACCCGCTGTGGAAGCTGGAGTTGCCGGGCAACAGCGTGGCCGGCTCCCTGGACATCCTGCTCGACCCGGCCTCCCTGGTCAGCATGACGGACGCCCTGCGCGGCGCGGGTGTGGTCCTGCAACCGCTGTCCTCGGGCGGCCCCGGCTTCCGGCACCGGACGCAGATCCTCCTGCGTCTGAAGCGCGGCACCGTCGCGAAGCAGCACGGCACGCCCTTCGAGGGCACGCTGAGCAAGTACATCCAGTCCAACGCCCGTTCGGAGGTGGCGCACAAGAAGTCGCAGGGAAAGAGCCACAAGTTCGGCCTGGCCGTCTCCGAGTCCGCCGCGTCCTTCACCCGCGGCACGTCGACGGCGCAGTCCGCCGCGCACAGCCTGGCCTCGCGCCGCCACGACGCCCTCACCCTCGACGGGCCCCTGGTCTCCTACACGGTGGAGGACGTGCTGGAGATCTCCGTCGTGGACACCGTCCGCCTCTCGCAGGCCCTGGCGCCCGCCCGTCCGCTGGCCTCGCTCGCCCAGCCCCCCACGCACCGGCCCGAGGTCTGCGAGGTCAAGCTGACCGAAGAAGTGGTGGTCGCGGTCTCGGAGCTGAAGGACCTGCCGGCGGAGGAACCGGCCGACGCGGTGCAGCAGACCGTGCCGGCCGTCACGCAGCAGTTCCCCGCCACGTGGCGCCCCGAGGTCAACTACTCCATCGGCGCCGAGGACCTGGCCCTGAAGCACGCCGTGCTTCTGGTGAACCCGGAGCCGCTGGGTGCGCTCTTCGGCATGTTCCTCAACAACGCGACCACCGTCGGCCCGCTGGCAAGCCTCGCGGGACGCGGCACTTCCGCGCAGGGCGCGCTGCACAAGATCATCAACGCCAACGTCCTGAACCGGCACCTGATCGAGCACGGGATGACGGGCGTCCCCACCGAGGTGCCGGTCGACCTCCTGACGGTTGACGAGTTCTTCACGAACACGCTCGGCAAGGTCTTCGTCTCATTCCTCCCGGTCGAGGCCGGCACCTTCCGGGCGGCCCGCCCGGTGACCGTCGAGCGCAGCGAGTACGGCTCGCAGCACCACAGCTTCTCCACGAGCGGGAGCCGGAGCAACGCCACCGGTGCGTCCGCCGAACCGGCGCACCCGCTGCACGGTGAGCTGTCGGGCAGCGCGAGCGGGGGCCTGTCCCAGTCGCAGTCCACAAGCCTGACCACCGGCACCGGCGGCTGGAACATGAACCGCGTCGAGGGCACGGCGACGGACACCTACCTCCACACGTTCGGTCCCACCGATGTGCTGGTCCGCATCAGGATCGAGACCCGCAGCGTCCTCGGCCCCTTCGGCTGGTCCAGCGGTGCCTACGACGTCGCCTTCCTCGTCCGCGATCTGGTACAGATCGGCCTGACCCCGGTGGGCATGCTGAGGAACCTCGGCAACCTCGACACGGAGAACCCGCACGCGATCCGTACACCCTCCGGCTGGTATGTGCCGCCGCGGCGCGCGAACGGCCCCGAGGACGAGCTGCTGCTCGAACTCCTCCACGCCCAGCAAGTGGAGGAGCAGGACCACACCCTGGTCTGGCAGGTCCGGCCCCTGGAGGGCTCCGACGAGGACATCGTGGTCTTCGGCACCACCATGACCCGCGACACCTTCGCCGAGGTCCACGTCCAGCCGGAGTTGGACCGCGACCCGCTCACCCGCGGGTACCAGCTCACCTGGGGCGCCACCGTCAACGGCCTGGTGCAGCTCACGGCCGCCGCGCCGCCGGTGGTGATGAAAGCGGACGGGCACCAGGAATCCGACGACAAGGGCCGGACCGACAAGAGCGATGCGGAGAACGCCTCCCCGCACCACTCCGACGACCAGGAGCAGCACACCGAGACCCGGAGCACCCCGGCTCAGACCGACCCCCTCCCGGAATCCGAGTCGCAGGAGAGCGCCGGAAGCGGGGACGAGCCCCAGGAACAGCAGGAGACGCCGGAGAAGAAGGAGAGCGAGCACCCGTCCGAGGAGCAGTCCGAGGAGCAGTCCGAGGAGCGGTCCGGCAAGAGCGACCCGAACCATCAGGTCACCCGCAACCCGTGGACCGAGCAGCGGGTGGACGACCAGCAGGCCCCCGGGCTGACGCAGGAGAAGCTCCAGCCCGTTGGCACGCGCGCCGACGGTGACTGCTTCTTCCACGCCGTTCTCGCCACCCTCGTGGCACACGACCGGGCCGACGAGCTGCCCGTGCACGGCCTGGAGCAGCTGCGTCGGCTGCTCGCCGACCGGTTCGACACGCTGCGCGAATCCTCCGACCACGAGTCCTTCTGGATGCAGGTGGCCGCGCCGCTCTCCGATCTGTACCGGGCCGGTGTCCGCAACAGCACGCCGAACGAGGCGTCCCAGGTGAGCGAGCAGCCCCAGGCGGCCACGCTGTCCCCGGGGGAACAGGAACTCCTGAACCTCCTCACGGGCTACCTCGCCCGGGAAGAGGTGCCGGACGCCGTGCGCGAGAACGTGCAGAACGGCTCGCTGAACATCGCCTCGTGGAAGGAGGCGGTGAACCACTCCGGCATCGCCGACCGCATCAGGAAGGACATCGTCACCAAGGGTCACTACGACTCCCTCGGCGGTGACCTCATCCCGCTGCTGTTCTCGCTGGAGTTCCCGGAGCTCGCCGTCTCCGTCCTCCACCCGAGGAACGGCACGTGGCACAGCCTCGGCACCAACCAGCGACCGGTCCACCTCGTCCATGTCCGGCTGGAGGAAGGACAGGACCACTACCTCGCCACGGCACCGGAACCGGCATCCCCGCAGGAGCTGACGCCCTCCCAGCCGGCTGCGCCCACCTCCCGCTCCCCGCGGCAGCCGGTGCCCCAGCCGTCCGCAGCGACGTCCACGACCGGGCAGGAGATGCCCCTGACGTCCCAGGAGCAGCAGCAGGCCCAGCAGCAGGCCGAGGAGAAGCCCGGGACGACGGGCGACAAGAAGACCGCGGAGAGTTCTTCGGCCACCACTTCGGACAAGGCGCCGACGGCTACCACGCAGGAGCCCGCCCCCGCGCCGCAGCTCCCGGCGCCGCCCGCGCGGCTGGCCATGGGGCAGCTGAGCGCCGGGGACTACGTCGAGGAACTCGGCACGTCCGAGGACCAGTTGGTCGAGGCCGTGATGCCGGCGCTGCGCGCGGCACTCGGCGAGGAGGCTGCCGCGCAGGCACGGCAGCAGATCCTCCGCTACCTCGGCACGGAGGAGATCAAGCCCTGGCTGTCCGGCATGAGCCGCGGCGGCAAGCGGTGGGTGCCGATCGACGTCTCGGGCTGGAGCGGTGAGATCGAGGTCGGTGTCTCGTTCCGCGACGCGGTGACGACCGGGATCGTGCCCAAGGTCGAGTTCGAGAACGGCGCGGAGTCCGCCTCCGGCGCCGGTTACCTGGACGAGGAAGGCTGGAACGTCAGCTACGGCGGCACCCTGCGCATCCAACTGCCGGGCGGCCGATTCGACTTCTCCACGGGCAGGCAGCACCAGCGCTCCGGCGGTGAGGGCAACGAACAGCTGGGCCGGATGTTCGCGCGCGCCAAGACCCCGACCGAGGCGATGCGGGTACGCTCCGTCGCCGAGTTCACCCTCGACTTCTCCAAGGTGACCCCCACCGGCATCGGCAAGATCCTCGGCAAGGGCGCGTCGCTGCCCGTCCAGGACCCGCAGGCCAGCACCGCGCAGCAGCAGACGCAGCCGCCCGCCACCACGTCCGTCCGGACCCCGCGGACCGAGATCGCACAGGCGCCGAAGCAGCAGGAAGAGAAGAAGGATTCCACGCCGGTCGTCGTCGGACTTCCCACGACGCTGCTCATTCCGTCCTGGGACTCGGGCCACCACTCCGCCGCCGCCTGGGACCTGACCGGCCACACCCCCATGAAGTGGGGCCCGACCGACAAGAAGAAGACCGCGACGAGCGTTCCGCGGCTGCCCGCCGCGCGCACGCGGGAGCTGCGCGCCATCGGCGCCACCGATGTCGTCGTGGACGTGTACGCCGCCGGCCTGGAGGGCAACCGGCTGCACGGCATGGAAGACCTGCTCCAGCAGAAGGTCGCCGGCGGCCCCTCCGTCGAGGACATCGGCAAGCAGGTCTTCGGTGACGACGGCTGGAAGCAGGTACGGACGCAGCTGCTGACCCGTGTCGACTTCGGTCTGCTGCACGAGCAGCTCACCGCGACGATGAACGGCGAACCGCTGCAGATCGACCTGACGGACGGTCTGGGGTCGGTGCTGCTCTCGACCGAGGTCGCGGCGATGCGGCACCTCCACGACACCGTGGAGACCGAGTTCAACGTCGGCACCGACGTGACCCACACGGTCACCGAGGTGTCGTCGAAGGGCTCCGGGTCGACCTACGCGGCCCGTGGCCAGGCGGCGCCGCTCGACACCCTGCCGTTCAAGGTCGTCGGCCAGGGCCGGACGACGTCCGGCACCGACGACGTCATCCTCTCGTCCCAATCCGCCCGTACCGGCACCGCCACCAAGACCAAGGTGCCGGGTTCGCTCTTCGACGGTGTGGCGTTCCTACGCGTCGAGTTCGTCCAGGGCACCGGCGCGAAGAGCGAGTCGGACCACGCGTCCGCCGCCGACCGGCCCACCCAGGACGTCCAGGAGACCGGGCAGCCCCGGGAAACCCATCAGCTCCAGGAGGCCCGGCGGACCGCGGAGGTCCAGGAGAAGCCGACGCAGCAGACCACGGTCGCCTACACCACGCTCGGGTTCCGTTCCCTCTCCGAGACCTCGGAGACCGAAAAGACCGACGAGCCCACGGTGTTCCTGACCGACTGGGCGCGGCAGCTGATCCAGACCTCGTTCCAGGGACAGGAGTGGCCGGCGCCGTCGCCGCGGATCCTGGCACCCTCGCAGTTCCCGCAGGGGCACCAGAGCTACATGCCGCCGCACTCGGTGTGGCGCATCACGCCGGGGCAGAGCGGTCTGCCCGACACCGCCGTGGTCCACTCCGTGTTCGCCGGCGGTGACTTCCAGCTGGTCCAGGAGGCCGCCCGCGCGCAGCAGCCGACGAAGGCGCCGATGTCGATCCGTCAACGGATCGACGCCATCGTCGACGCGATCTTCACCCAGGAGGAGGCCCAGGAGGTCCGGGCCATCGCCCACAGCAGTTTCCGCATCGAGCGGTTCGGGAGCGAGCTGGGCTGGCTCACCCGCGGCGGAAAGCTGAACAGCACCTCGCTGGGGACCGCCGACGGCAAGAAGCACCGGATCATCTCGGCGGAGGGCGGCGCGGTCCAGACGCTGCGCTACCTGCGGACGGTCAACTCCGCCGACCTCAATCTCCTGAGCGAGACCGGTACCAGCACCGCGCAGCGTCACCTGGTGTGGCGCGAGGGCGGCTGGCAGGTGCTCGGCGGCGGCCACGCGAGCCTGCCGAGCAAGAGCTACCTGGAGGGCACCGCGGGCTTCGGCCAGTCCCTCCGCAACCGCACGGGTGACCGGGCCGCCACGCAGGCCAAGAGCGTCAACAGCGTCAAGTACCGCGAGCCGATGGTGGTGTTCGCCGGCGAGGCCACCGTGACGTTCAAGGTCACCGACGACAACGGGCAGGAGGTCGAGGCGGCTCTGGGCAACGAGGTCGCCACGCTGCCGTTCATCGTCGCGATCCCGAAGGCGCTGTGCACGCCGGTCGAGGGCACGTATGTGTTCACCCGCGAAAGCGGAAAGGCGGCGGCGAGGAAGCAGAAGGACCAGGAGCAGGCGGACGCCCAGCAGCAGAAGGGCGCCCAGGGACAGACGGACGCCGCGAAGACCCGGGTGGTGTACCCGCCGCGTCGGGTCACCCAGGATGAGGTGCTGGCACCGACCGACCACGTGCTGAGCCTGAAGAGCGGCCGGTGGCCGCTGGTGGTGCTGCGCGAGGAACTGGAGCGGGTCTTCGGCCCGCACTGGCCCGAGGCCGAGGAGCAGCTGGCGGTCCGCCTCAACCTGCTGACGCTGCGGCCCCGCATCCCGCAGCTCAGCCTGCGCCCGGATGCGCTGGAAACGATCACGGTGCGGGCCGGTGGCATCGCCGCCGAGGTTGCGCTGACCGACGTCAAGGTCAGCGGCATGCACCACCGGGACCAGGTCGAGAAGTTCGAAACGGAGACCGGTACCGACCAGTCGGCCGGCACCGGTCTCATGAAGGACGACCGCGAACGGACGCAGTTCCTGCGGGACGCGGTCATCAAGCCCCCGGTCCTCACGGTGCAGTACGCCAACAATCGCACCAAGGACACCAGCGTCGGCCACGCCCTGGACTCGGGCGGCGCGTCGATGGCCAAGGGCAAGACCACCGAGCCGCACGACCTGTTCGACGGGACGATCTCGTTCCGCTTCTCGGTGAAGTGGTGGAGGTTCCACCCGGAGAAGGGGACGCAGCAGCCGGAACAGGAACAGCAGGAGCAGCAGGACGCGGTTCCGACGACGTCGTCCGCGCCTCCCGAGACCACGGCCTCCGCCCCGCAGGCCACTGTCCCCACGGCGACCGGCACCACGGAGCAGGGTCCGAAGGAGAAGAAGCCCGCAGACCCGACGGAGATCGAGGTCGAGGCCGACGCCGCGGCGGTCTTCGCCTTCCCGTCGCGCGAGGTCACCCACGCCGACGGCACTCCGGCGTACGCACACAAGTGGTCCCGTATCGGCGTGCCCGAGCGCATCAAGCTCTCGGGCCGCCTCGGGGACACCGACATCGTCCAGCACGTCACGCTGCCGGCGTCGGTCAAGGACATGTTCACCCTGCTCGGCGCGCTCGACGGCCAGGGCAAGCGCGTCTTCGGCCGGGGCTGGCCGACGGTCAAGCAGCAGTTGGTGGCCGAGTTGCCCACCGACACGCTCACGCGGCGCCTCCGCGGCATGCTGGCGGACGAGCCGCTGCGCGTCGAGGTCAAGGGCGGCCTCGTCCTCGTCACCGCCGGTGTGAAGTCCGTCGAGGAAGAGGAGGTGGACGAGGAGAAGGTCGAGACCACGACGAAGAAGACCGTGAAGGCGGGGACGCAGACCGGCGAGACCGAGTTCACCGCCGGCTCCGAACGCACCTTCGGCGTGGGCTTCTCGGACGGTGTGTCCGCGGCCGCCGGTGGCACCTCCACCGGCCACAGCCTCGGGCTCAGCGCCAGCATCCCGGTCACGGCCGGCGCCAACGTGGTGGGCGGCGTGAGTGGCGCCAGGACGAGTGGCAAGGACGTGAACTCCACGGCCGGCACCACCGGAAAGACCACCAGGACCACCAAGAGCAAGGTGGCGTCGGCAAGCCACCGCGGTCAGGTCGTTCTGTACTTCACGATGCAGTCGACGAAGACCGGGCTGCACCACAGGGCGCTCCGCGCCGTACAGCGCCACAAGGCCCACCGCATCGAGGAGGCGCTGGGCAACCTCCAGACGCAGCAGCCGCCGCTGACGCCGGAGGAGAACGCCGAGCTGCTCCGGAAGGCGGAGCGGAACGCCGAGCTGCTCCGGACGACGGAGCAGAACCCCGAGCTGCGCCAGAAGGCGGAGCAGGAGGCCGAAGAGCTCAAGAACCAGCTGCGGAAACCCGTCGCGTTCACCCCCACGCCGCCGACGCCGCAGCCGGCCCGGACCGGCTTCCGGCTGCCGCTCGACGGCCTGCGGAAGGTGCTGGGGAAGCTCCGCCCGGGTGGGTCGTCCCAGCCGCAGCAGCTGCTCGACAACCCCGATACCCAGCGCAAGATGTTCGAGCGGCGGGGCTCCCTGATCATGGCGGGGCACGGCCGGGCGATCGGCGGAGTGGAGCTCGACTTCGCCTTCCTGACGGAGGACGTGCCGACACTGGCCGGGCACCTCCTCAAGTCGGTGCGGCCCACCCGCGACTGGGTGATCCGCAACCTCGACTCCCTCGGCGGCGTCCACCAGATGCTGGCGGCCGGGGGCACCGAGTACACCGGCAAGTGGAACAAGAAGTCCGGCACCACCACTTGGGGCAAGCAGGCGGAGCTGTACTTCAGCCATGCGCAGTTCATGGCGCGGCTCGTGCAGATGGCCTCCGTGGAGGGGACGCCGGAGGACGCGCGCAAGGCGCCGGGTGTGGACCTGTGGAAGGAGGGGGGCGAGCAGATCCGGGTGACGGCCACCATCGATCTGCCCGAGCCGCTGCTTCTGGGCCGGATCGACGAGAAGGCCGAGGTGGCGCAGGCCACCGAGGCCGGACACCGGTTCGGCACGGCCCACCACCACATCGAGCAGCGGTCAGGCCAGGCCATGCTCGGCGGCTCGGCCGGCGCGCCCGGAGTGGACGCCGTGCGGGTCACCGGCAACGCGGGCGCCGGTACCACCTCCCGCGTCGGCGGCACCCAGAACGAGTCCGGCCGCGTCTTCATGGGCACCAAGACGCCTCAGCCGCAGGAGATCCGCAACGGTTCGGTGCGGGTGACCTTCTGGTACTTCAAGGGCGACGAGCTGCTGGGCACGCACCAGGGCATGACGCCGGTGACGGTCGCGTTCCCGTGGGACAAGTCCGCCCCGCTGGAGGACCCGAAGACGGAGGAGGCGCCGGAGCAGGAGGAGACTCCGGAGCGGGAGCAAGCCCAGAAGACGGCGCCGGAGCAGGCCCAGGAAACGGAGCAGAAGCAGGAGGACCCCGGGCAGAAGTCCCTCACCGCCCCGGACTCCACGGCCATGACGAACGCACTGGCCGACTCCCAGGAGCAGGGCCTGACGCAGTCGGTACCGGACCAGGCGCAGCCGGTTTCCCGGGAAGTCCGGGAAGTCCGGGAGCGTTACACGGCGCCCTACGTCTTCTCGCGGGGCAAGCTGACGCTGCAGAGCAACTTCGAAGAAGCCGCGGGGCGCATGGTGCATCTGTACCTCAGCACCCGGGAGCGCGGGACCGCGCCGCCCGTCGCCGAGATGAAGATCTTCGGCGACGTCTCCGTGCTGAACCGCACGGAGAATGAGGTGCACACCCCTCGGACGCTGGCCACCGAACTCGTCGAGCAGTTCCGGGAGCGGCTGCGCGAGGCATCGGCGAACGCCTTGCCGGAAGGCGGTACGCCGCTGGACCTGGAGGCGCTGCAGGTCGACGCGGTGAAGCCGTCCGCGTCCGAGGTCGAGGACGACCGGACGAGTGGGGTCCGGGTCGAGATCACGCTCCGCCTTCCCGGCGTGAGCGATGCCTACCTCGACGAGAACGTCCAGCTGGAGGTGGTGCCACAGAGCGAGTGGGACGACGAGGAGGTTGCCTCGATCAGGATCGGTGACCTTGTCAGCCGACGGTTCACCACCAAGCCTGCCGGCGATGCGGCCGGCTACCACATCGGGCGGGTCTTCCACGGGAATGCAGAGGTCAACCGGGGCATCGAGGGCCACACCCTCGTCGATCTGTCGTATCCGCACTTCCTGCTCATGGCGCCGCAGCAGCCGAACGGCGGGCAGACGCCCATGCCCACGTGGGGCACCGTGCCGTGGCAGCTGTCACGCGATCTGTACATGGCGATGGCCCATGGCCTGCCCGGCCAGGTCGAGTTGGTGATCGAAGAGGAGGGCTCCGACACCAAGTACATCGCTTCCGGTGAGGCGTTGGGCACGGTTCTGAAGAACCGGAGGAGCCTGTGGAACCTGCTGGAGCGACAGCCGAGGCCGAAGCCGAAGCCGCTGCCCCAGATCGTGCTGTTCATCTGCCTGGCAGGCGCGGAGGACCGGAGCGGGGTGACCTCCGCTCAGGAAGCGGCGGACAAGGCCGGCCTGGAGGTCTGGGCGAGTACCACGTCGGTCCACGTCTGGAGCCCCAAGACCGCGCAGAGCAAGGGCACCGCACTGGCGCTGGAATACGACGAGGAGGCGCAGCAGGAAGGCGAGTGGAAGCTCTTCCGTCCCACGTCGTGGACCTATACCGCACACCCCAGGTACGAGGAGTACAAGAGCGGGTTCAAGAGCCTGGTGAAGCTCCTGAGGAAGGGATCCGAAAGCGACTTCCTCAAGGCCGTCCACCAGTGGGAGAAACTGAAGCCGGAGGTTTACGCACTCCTCGACGGCCGACAGGACTACGCGATCGAGCAGGACGCCGAGGGCATTTCCCCCAAGGCCACGCAACCTGCCCAGCGGCGCACCCGTGAGCTGGGCATTTGGGTATCCGGCCAGCTCGACAAGATGAACCGCGCGCTGAAGCGCCTGCCGGAGGAGGTCACGACAAAGGACACCGTGGCGGCAAGCTTCGGGGCCCTGCGGGAGGAAACGGCGGAGCAGTCCACGCGGGTCATGGACGAGCTTCTCCCCCGGTGGGACGAACAACTGGGGGACTCTCTCACCGACCCCATGTCCTCCGCCGACCTCCCGAAAATCACCAAGGGAATGGCGCTGGACGACATTCCCGCGCCCCCGCCCGAATTCACCATCTTCGAAACAGGCACCACCCCCGCACCCCCCACCGAATTCACCACCTTCGAAACGGAAGACTTTCCCGCACCCCCGCCCGGATTCGCAGAGGTATTCCCGACCCGAGTCAGTCCAGACGTCGGCATGCCCTTCGAGCCCAGCACGTTCACAAACATCGCGGACACCTCTGCCTGGACGACCGACATGCCCGGGCAATCGGGCCACTTCGTTCTCGACGAAGAGCCCCCCGCCGCGTTCACGCAGTGGGAATTCGACGTCACGGGAACCTCCGATCAGGTGGCGACCGAGCCGGTGCACCCCACCCGGACCGATGCCGACGCGGGCCGGAAGGCGATATCCGTCCCGAACGCGCCGCGGACGGCGCACAGTGCTCGGAAGGCGCCGCTGCACCAATCGCCGGCGGAAGAGCAGTCCCCGATGTCCGGCTCCGAGGACATGTCCTCGGACGACGACCATCTGTCCTCGGACGACGAGTCGATGGACGACGAGTCGATGCACTCGCACGACTCGGAGCACATGGAGGACGACGACCTGGCGGCCCGCTGGGTGTCCGACGTGTCCTTCCCGCTCAGCGCCGCGCTGGACCCCCAGCCGACCGAGGATGAGCTCAAGGCCAGGAATCTGTCCCGCGCCCGGGCGGCGCTGCGGCAGCTGCGTACGTACTTCGCCACCTGGGAGCAGTCGCAGCAGCCGGAGGACGCACGGACCCCGCACCCCTGGTTGGCGGACGGACCGCAGGAGCCCTACCACACCCGCAAGAAGCGGCTGGACGCGTTCCTCGGCGCGAACATGCCGCTGTTCGCGGAAATACTGAAAGACGGCCACGACATCGCCGTCCACCGCTTCATGACGCAAATCGTGGAGCCGTGGACGGAGAGCCACCTGCTGGACGAGATCGCCGAGGGATTCCAGGGCCTCGCCGATGCGACCGTTCCGCACATCGGCTCGCAGCAGCAGCCCCGGGCCCCGATTGCCGGGCTGCTGGCCGAAGTGCGGCAGCGGCACTCCTTCGCCGACGAAACGGTCTGGCAACTGACCTACGCCTGGCCCGAGTTGACGACGACGCTGGCGCCCGGCGCGGATCAGCAGGACCAGTCGCCACGCGTGTACAAGGACCGCGCCGCGGAGCGGATACTCCGGTATCTGCACCTGGCCGAGGGCAGCACCGGCCGCCGGGTCGTCCCGGTGACGACACTGGCCACGACGCTGCTGCTGACCGGCCTGCCGCTGCCCGTCGCCAACGGGCGGGTCGTGCACCCCGACTCCGTGATGTGGCAGCGCTACCACGGCCTGTTCGGTACGGCGGACGCGGTGCTCGGGGCGGCCGTGGCGGGCAAGGCGCGCTACTACTTCGGCCAGTACCTCGGCGGCTTCCTCCCCGCGGAGCAGCTGTTCGGCTTCTTCGTCGAGGCGGCGTTCCGGCTGGCCGGCCGGAACGATGACCTTCCCGAGGAACTGCCGGAGGACATGGCACACGACGTGCAGATCCTGTTCGGCGAGCTGCACCAGTTCTTCCAGGTCGAGGCAGTGTCCCCCTACCTGGCGGACGAGAACCACCCCGGACCGGTGCCGAACCCGACGGGCCCGCTGTTCGCGTCCCACCCCGCCCCGAACGGTGGCGCCGTCCTGGACCTGGTCCAGGGGCCGACGCCGCAGTTCCGCTACGACGGCGTGTACCAGGAGCGGTACGCGCAGGTGGCGGAGCTGTTCGCGACGACCGAGCGGATCCGTACGGCATTCACCGACGCCGTACGGCAGCGGCTCACCACGGAGGCGTGGCGGGACAACTGGCTCCTCGCCGACGACCCGCTGGACCGTCTGAAGAACGGCTACCGGCCGACACCACAGGACCACGCCTTCCACCTCAACACCCGGGCACAGCTGCGCCCGTCGCGGCACGACACCGCCTCGATGTGGTCCTCCTTCCACCAGTTGGCCGGCGGCGGACAGAGCACCGACGCCTCCCCCGACGCGGTCCGGGAACTGGCCGCGGTGTACGCACTGGTCGTCGGCGACATGCCGCCCGCCTTCGGGCAGGGCCTCGCCAACCGGTCACTGTCCGCCATGGCCACCGCCGCCGTCGTGGGCGCCGGCCTGGAACGGCTGGATCCGTACACCGGCCAGGCATGGCAGCGGCTGACCATGACCGGACTCCCCTACATGGTGGGGAGTGAGATCGACCTCAGCCTCTCGGTCGCGGGGACCGCGCCGTGCGGCAGCGGCAACGTCGAGATCCACTACACGTCGTTCTCGGCCGCCTCGACCGCGCCGCTCTTCGGGAACAACCCGCAGGCACCCGTGGTCTTCGCGCCGGGCACCCAGGGCGTCGTCACCTCCATCGAGCAGGCGCCGGAGCTGAGCACACCGAATGCCCCCGGCTACCGTCTGCGCGTCGTGCCGATGGCGCGGGAGATCGGCTCTCCGGTCCACGTGGAGCCGCCGTCCGACAGCATCACAGATCTGTTGGGTTCGCTCGGCCCGGTGTGGTTGCAGCAGTTCGAGGTCCGGCGCTACGAGCTGGGCGACGGAACGCATCTGACCCGGCTGACCGCCACCATCCGCCTGGAGGCCGACACCGAGCTGACCGCCGAGGACGTGGCCACGATCCAGCGGACGGCGCTCGATGTGCTGCGCGAGAAGGACAACGTGGGGCACCGCTTCCCCGACGGCGATCTGGTGCAGTTCGTCCCGACGTTCACCACCGACGCGCCGCGCGTACACCATGACGTGTCTCTGCTGCCGGGTAACGGCCGTGCGGACAGCGCCACCTGGTACACCGGGTTGCACAGGGAGGTGATCCGTCACGAGGTGTCCCACCTCTACGGCCCCGGTGACTGGTACCAGGAGGGCAGGCCGCGTCCGCTGGACGAGGACGGCTCCCTCATGTCTGTGTCGTTCACCGATGCGCGGGGCGCCATCCGGCTGAACAACAACTTCCCGGCCGCCGTCGAGGGCTTGACCGTACCGAACCTGCGCTGGCTGCCGCACGACCTGAAGATGCTGTGGTCCGCGATCCAGCGCGCCCGCCTGCGGCAGGGCGCCGCTTCTCACCTGTCCGACGGCACGCTCCCGCAGATCACCGTGCCCCTGGAGGTCCGTGAGCGGGTGTTCTGGGGGAACGCCTCCCGGCCGGGACGGATGGCGCCGCGCAATGGTGCCACCCACCGGGAAACCCCGCAGATCAAGGGGGAGCCCAACCCCAACGGCACCTACTGGGCCGTCTATCCGAGTCGGCTGATGGAGCGCGGCGGCCAGGCCCTGTTCCCGAGGGCGATGACCGAGGACACCGCGCATCTGCCGGGCGCGGGCGAGCTCTCCAGGTCACTGCCGCGCGACGGCCGCGTCCTGATGTTCCCGAGGGAGATGACCGAGGACGAGGTGGTGACCTCGGCCCAGCAGGCGCTCCTGAACTGGTTGGAGAAGAACGGCGGTTGGCCCGAAGGGGCCGGACAGGTCACGTTCGACGGCGTCTACCAGGGCCTGCGTATCCGGGGCACGGCGGACGCCACCGGCACGATCCTCGACTTCGGCCCGCACGAGAAGCAGGTCGACCCCGAGCACCGCGCCCTGGACCCGCGACCGCTCCAGCCGCCGCTGTCCCGCAGCCGGATGATGGCGCCTCCGGCGGGCAATCCGCCGCGCATCACCCGGATGACGGAACGCTTCGTGCTCGACGGCGACCGGGCCAAGCGCGTCGGCGCCCACCACCACTACAAGGCGGAAGTGAAGCCGGAGCCCGGCACTCCCGGCGAACCGGTGGACGCGCAGAGCCTCCGCGGTGTGATCTACGACGACGAGTCGGCCCCGGGCCCTGTACTGCCGAACGGCGTTCGGTCGGCATACGTGGCGTTGCTGGACGACAAGGTGTCGCGGGACGAGAAGGCGGCCCTCGAACAGGACTCCTGGCGCTGCGTCCTCGACGGCGTGGACGGCATCCACCGGCTGTTCCCCGAGGGCTGGTCGGCGAACACCCTCTGGGGCGCCATCACGGAGGCCCATGAAGTCGCGCTGAACACCGGGCGGTTCGCCTGGTCCGGCGCAGGTGACGCCGGTCCCTTCCAGGCCGGTTACCTCTGGGTCGGCGAGAGCCACGGCGTCCGCATCGAGGGGTACGTCCTTGAGGGGCGGCACGTGTGGGTCCGGCCCGCCACGATCCAGCCGCTGCCCCACTGGGCACAGTGGCAGCCCCGCGCCATCAAGGTGTCGTCGCCCCAGAGCACGGTGGAGCTGACCACCGGGGCCACGCAGCCGAAGCCCTTCCTGGTCTCGTACCACGTGCTCGACGGCAACGACCTGGGCATGCGGCTGGTGCGCGTCGTCAAGCTGCCGTACATGACCCCCGGGGAAGTGAAGCGGTTCCGCCAGCTGGCGGCAGCGGTACAGGAGCACATCGACACGCGGTACAACTCCGCCGCCCGCACGAGCGGCAAGCCGCTGGTCCGCTTCGACCTGACATACCAACCGCTCGGCGAGCCCGGCACCGGGGCCATGACGGCCGCCGACTTCCTCACCCAGGTCACGACGGCCGGGGCGGAAAAGCTGGCGGTGCTGTGGCTGGGTATCGATGCCCACCCCACGAGCATCGACGCGGTCGCCACCGCGGCGAGGATGAGGGCGCCGATGCCGCTCCCGAACCACACCGGGAGATGGCACCCCGCGCTCACGGCCGAGGATGCGACACGCGTGGCTCAGGACCCGGCGTTCAGGTCCGGGATCGTGCAGCAGTCGATCGAGCACGTGCAGCGGGCGCTCCGCCTCCGCGCCACGTCCGGCCTGCTCAACGACCCCACGGCCAGGCCGCTGCTGAGCGCCTACCCGGCCCACGAAGTGGCGCCCTACGCCACCGCGCAGAGCACCGTCGAAGAACTGCTCGCCCAGCGTCGCGGGCATTTCAGCGACCGCGCGTGGAACCTGCCGCTGCGGAACCTGCCCGCCGGTTACACGGATGCGCACCTGCGTCTGCTTGCCTTCCGCACAGCCCGGCAGGGGCTGCTGGACACGCCGGGCCACACCGTCTTCAGCCTGCATCTCCCCGGCCACCAGGACATGTACCTCCAGGCCAGGACTGACGCCACGGGCCTCATCCACGACTACCGGCTGGTGCCGACGGCGCAGCTCAACTCCCCCTGGTCGGCCGAGAACACCGCCGAGCAGCCGGACACCGTGGCGGACGGCGACGGGGTCGGCGACATGGACGTCAGCGAGTCGGAGGGGGAAGACGGCCACTCCGAGCAGAGCTTTTCCTTCAGCTTCGACAGCGACGACGAGCACGACCCGACCGCGTACATGAACGCCGGTCCGAGCCAGGTCGGCGAGGACAGGGTGCGGCCGTCCGAGCAGGTGCCGGATGATCTCTCCGACGCCATGAGCACCATGTCCGTGGACGACGACCACGCGAGCACCGTCTCCCAGGACTCCGATGCCGTCTCCGACACCGACGAGATCATGGAGGAGGGCACCCACGAGGAGGGGGGCCTTCACGAGGGCGGGGCGCAGCGGCTCCGGAACCCGCTGCCGTCCGCGCTGACGCCCCGCCGGGCCGGAAAGCAGCGGATGACCGCGGCGCTCACCTCGGCCAACGACGCGTCCGTCCCGTCGGACGACGACCTGCAGTGGGCCGCCGGCATCGTGCGCGGCCCGATGGTCATCAACGACCCCGAGGTACAGGCCGCGGTAGCGGCCGTGCGGGAGGACATCGCCCGCCGCCGACGCGAGTTCGCCGACAACGCCGCGGCACGGCGGAAGGCCGACTCCCTGCTGGAGCCGAAGCTGACGGCGCTGGGCGTCGAGATGCCGAAGGACGGGCTGCGCGGCGGCGGGCAGGCCAAGAGCGTGCCCCTGCCCACGAGCACCCTGGTCACGGACGGCCTCGGCGGCAGCCGGGAGACGCACACCGTGTACTTCGCGGAGCGCTCCAAGGAACTGTCGGGCGAACAGCGCGAGAAGATCGAGGAACTCGGCGCCGCGCTGGTGGAACTGACCGTCTCCAACCGCCGGGCGGGACTCCCGGCTCCGGAGATCGAGATCGCCGGCATGGGCAACAAGTCCATGGACGCGGCGGCGCAGCGGGCAGCCGCGGTGGCAACCGTACTGCGCACCGTTCTCTCGAACGGCCTGGCGAACCATGCGGACAACCTCTTCGGACTGGCAGGGGACCATCTCCGCGTCTCGCACGGCCCGGTGACAAAGAACGGCACCGCCAAGGACCAGGTGCGCAGTGCGACGGTGACGGTGCACCGTGTCCCCCAGCAGGTGTATCTGGGAGACACCGGCGGGCAGCACACCGTGCCTGTGGCGCGCACCGTGCACCTGGTGTGGCTCGGGACCAAGCCGCTGAGCGGGTCCGCGAAGGAGAACGTCACGGAGTGGGCCCGGAAGGCAGCCCAGTCCGGATGGCAGGTCGCCTTCATCGCCGACGCCGATGCCCGGCGGACCAACGCCGGCTTCTTCACGGAACTGGCCAAGGGCGCGGCCCGGATCCTGCCGGTGGAGGAGCTCCTCGGCGGGCAGGCGTCCACCTCGCGGGGCCAGTCGTCCGCGGCCACGACGAAGACCGGTCCGGAGCGGGCCCGGGAGCTCTACGAGTACGCCCTCGGCAAGGGTGCGTACGCCATGGCCTCGGACGCCGCGCGGTACCTGGCGCTGTGGCTGCACGGCGGTGTCTACGTGGACGTCGCCATCGCTCCCGGTGCCGTTGTCCTGCCGCGTGAGGGCCTGTCCATGGCACCCGACGCGGTGCCGTTCCAGGCACCGCTGTTCCAGGACTGGGCGGATTACCGGGACACTCTGCATGGCGCCGGGCGGTGGCTGACCGGTCAGGCGCCGGTGAACGCCGCACAGGCGCAGGGGCCGCTGAGGAAGCTCGTCGACCACCAGTATCTGCACGGCCGTGTCGGCAACAGCTTCCTCGTGGCCCCCGCCGGGTCGGCGTACCTGGCACGGGTGCTGGAGAACCTCCGGGACCCGGAGGAGCTGAAGGGCTCCGTCCTGGAGATGGAGCTCGCCAAGAACGCCGGTCACCTGACCGGACCCGAGTTCCTTCGGAAGCAGGCGCACGCGTATCTGAAGGCGAACGACGGCCTCCCGGAAGCGGGCAAGGTCTACGACTCCCACCTGTTCCATCTCGGACGCCTGCAGCCCGACCCCAAGCAGCTGAAGCTGTGGGGAGACCTGATGTGGCTGACCGCCGAGAGCGACGTTCTGACGTATACGGCGCACCACAGCGCCTCGGTCCCCGTGGTGGAGCCGTCGGAGGACGATCTGCGATGGGGCGGGGAACAGGTGCGAGCGGCCGTTGACACCACGGACCTCTCCGCACCCCTTCGGGGCCTGGTGGAGCTGGTCGTCCGGTGGGCGGCGCAGCAGCGCGCCACCATGGGCCCGCAGGAGGCGGACCAGCAGGCATCGAAGATCGTCGATGACGCGCTGGTGAGCTACGGCCTGACGCCCGGGACGCCCTGGCCGCAGGGCACCACCGCGAACGGCCTGCCGTCCCAGGAGAACATGGACTGGGCGCGGCAACTGGTCCGCGTCCGGTCGATCCTCGACGACCACCGGAAGCAGGAAGCCCGGAAGGCGGTGGTCACCGAGCTCGCCCGGCAGCGTTCCGCCCTGGAGCGCAGGCCCGACGCGCTGAAGCGGCGCATCGCCGAGCTGCTCGACGGGCACGGTCTGGTACCCGAGGGCGGGCTGCCCGGCGGCCACTTCGTCGAAGAGCAGCCGCCCTCCGGGGACCAGCTGCCGGAGACCGACGTGGCGAGCACCTCGGCCACGACGACGGTGGTTCCCCACTCCACGCCGCAGGACCTCCCGCAGCAGCTCGCGGACGAGTCCCCGTCGGAGGAGCAGGCGGTGATCGCTCCGCCGCAGGGCGTCGCGCCCGAGGAGGACACGGCACAGGAGGTCGAGGAGGCGTACCGGCTGCCCTTCACCACGGACAACGTGGAAGCGGTGCAGATGCTTTTGCAGGCCATCGCGACCCGGGCGGGCCAGCTGGCTCTGAACAGCGTTCACGAGAAGACACCGCTGCCCGTGATCGAGGTGCGGGTCTTCGCAAGCGACCGCAATCCGGTGGTGGACTCCAAGGGAGTGCTCACCGCCGAGAAGCTGGCTTCGCGGATGGTCAAGAAGATCCGGAAGGAAGTGACCCGGCAGCTCGGTTTCCTCGACCCGGACAAGCTGCTGGAGAACGCCACTCTCTCGATCACCGCGGTGAAGGTGGAGGACGCCGCGCGGCTTTCCGCCGCCAACAACGAGACGTACGCCGAGTTCCGTATCCGGCTGCCCGAGGTGACCGACGGGTTCCACGACCCGAACTTCACGATCCGGAGCATCACGGCCCGGCCGGGTCAGGCCGGTTCCCTCCGGATCGGCGACCTGCACCACCAGCGCGTCCTGACCGCCGACGGCGAGCGGGCCGGGCGGGTCTTCTTCTCATTGTCGGAGTCCAACCAGCGGATCGAGGAACGCACCCAGTTCGACCTGGCGAAGAAGCACTTCGCACACTACGACGTCACGTACGTGATGACGGAGCAGGGGGAGCGCAGGGAGAAGTATGTCCTCAGCGGGTACGAGAAGGTGTCGTGGGACTCCTCCCGGCCCCTCTACGTCGCGCTCACGCACGGGACCCCCGGCTCTGTGCAGCTGACGGTGACGGTCGGCAGCGAAACATCGTCCCACTCGGTGGACGGCGAGGCGCTGAGTGAGGTGCTCGGGCGCCGCCCGAGCTACCGCGACATGAAGCAGCGCCACGGCAAGGAGGCGCAGCTCATCCTCCTCATGTGCCACGCCGGAGCCACCGACGCGTCCGGCCGGAGCGTGGCGCAGGAGGTGGCCGACCGGCTCGGGACCGAGGTGTGGGCCGCCACCACCGCGACCATCCCGGTGATACGACGGAATCCCGCCTCCTCGGGCACTCACTCCTTCGGCCTGCTGCCTCACCCGAAGACGCAGCAGCGCGGCGAATGGCTGCTGTTCCGGCCCACGGCCTGGGGCCTTCCCACCGGAATCACCTCCGATGAGCTGAACACGCAGGGCGAGTTCTCCACCACCGTCGACACGCTCGACGGCCTCCCGGCCCCGGTGGGCTTCGAGCCGCCGGCGAGAATCAAGCCTCCGGCCGGCTTCGAGCGCACGGTCAACGCCGGCACGGCCCCCCGTTCCTCGGTCCGGCGGTCCGCACCCCTGAGTTCCGACGCGATGGACATAGGCGCCCTCAACGAGGCGCTGACGCCGGAGACCCCGGAGCTGGCCGAACCACCGGCCGTGGAGCCGCCGAGCGGGCAGACTCCGACGGAAACGCAGCCCGAGGCATCCGCCACGGAAGCGACGCCGGAGCCGGTCGGGAGCAGTGCCTCCGAGGTCCGGGAGACATACCTGCTGCGCTCCACGGAAAAGAGGAAGCTGACCCAGCAGGGCATGCGGCGCGTGATCTCCGAGGTCGCGGACCGCCTGGTCGCTCTGGCAGCGAGCACCCGACGACGGGGCACGGCCCTGCCGCGCGTCGAGGTATCCGTCTTTGGCACCACCGGGCCCCTGACGGTGGACGGCTCCGACGAGCCGCATACCGGCCGGACGCTGGCGGCGGAGATCACCGATGACCTGAGGGCGGGCCTGTACAAGCTGGCCGACGAGTACACCGAGGAGTTCTCCCTCACACAGGTGAAACCGCCCCAGCACGCGGGCACGTTCGCCGCCGAGATCTCCCTCGTTCTCCCCGACGTGACCGATGCGTTCCTCGACGAGGACGACGAGGTGCCGACGGTGACATCGGCCACCGACCAGCGCGCCGTCATCCGGCCTCGCGACCTCGACCACCGGCGGATCCTCGTCAGGCAGAGCGGTCCCGTCGAGTACTTCGCCGGCCGGGTCTTCCATTCGGCGCACGAATACGCCGACGACAGCTGGGACATCACCGGCATCGATGTCAGCAGTGCCTACTTCCCGCACTTCGTCAACGAGAAGGACCAGAACGGGAAGGAACGGGACCGGGTCGTCGGTTGGGGAACGGTGGGATGGGATCCGCGACGCCCCACGTACCTGGCGATGACGCATGCCAAGCCCGGCTGGCTTGAGCTGGTCGTGGCGGAGGGCCGGAACCCCCAGGCGGTGCGCTTGGTTCCGGGAAAGACGTTCGGCACCATGCTGAACCGGCGTCCGAGCCTTGAGAAGCTCAAGGAGCTCGGCCGCCCTCAGCTCATCCTCGTCGCGTGCTCGGCCGGTGCCGACGCACAGGAGTCCGGCGTCAACGCGGCCCAGGAGGTCGCGGACGAGACCGGCCTGGAGGTGTGGGCGAGCAGCGCCACCGTCACGTCGTTGCAGTCGAAGGGTGACTCGCAGGGCAGCGCCTTCGGTCTGGATGTCGAGGACAACCGGTACGGCGAGTGGAAGCTGTTCCTCCCGACGTCCTGGACCAAGGAGTCACACCCCAAGTACCCGAAGCACGAGGAGAGCTTCGCGATGCTGCGGGGCCTGCTCCGTGGCGAGGCGGGCTCCGAAGATCCGCTGGATGACTGGCAGGAGGCCGTATCACTCTGGGAAGAGCTACAGGAGCCGCTGAGGAACCATCTCTTCATCACCCCGCAGGATTCCGCGCAACTCCCGGCGGACACCGTGGAGATGGCACCCTCACACCCGTCCGTTCAGCCCGCCCTACGGCGGGCCCGCGATCTCGCGGTATGGGCCCGTGATGAGCTAGGCCCGCTGGGCGACCTGCTCGGCGGCGTGCTGCAGGACCTCTCCGTGGCGCGCCTGCTCGTCGACGGGCCGCAGCACACCGCCCTCACGAGCCGGCTGGAGGGCATGCGCGGGGGCGTCGGTCAGATGAAGGACGCCATCCACAGCACGCTCCTTCCCCTGTTGGACAGCCACCTGGGCGACTCGCACCACGTCCCCCGGTCCTCCGCGGACCTCCCGGTGTACGAGCAGGAGGAATATCCGCGCCGGGATGGTTTCCCCCCCTCCTCGCACTCGGAGTCGGAGCGGGACTCCGAGTCGGACTCCGACGACTTCATGGAGAGCGACGACGAGTACGCCGATGACGCCGCTGCCCAGGGCTCGGCGCCGATGGATCTCGATGACGGATCCACGCTCTCGTGGCTGTCCGACCGCGACATCGAATCCGATCTGTCCGACGAGGAGATGGAGTGGGACGAGCCGGCGGCACCCACCGGCCCGCCCCTCTCGGACGCCCGTAGGAGGAACACGGGGCAGGCAGCAACCTCGGCTCCGGCGAAGAGCGAGAAGGGCGAGGAGCCCCTGCTCGCAAGCCCGCCGCAGACATCGCAGAAGCCGTCGCAGTCGGTTCCCGCGTCCGGGCAGCGGAAGCAGCCGGCGGCCTCGCACCCGCTCGCCAACCTCGACGCCAAGCCGGTCGCCAAGCCCGCACCGCAGCAGGCCACGGCCTCCTCGACGACGGAACCGCAGGTCGCCGAGGAGCCGGTGGAGCAGCCGGTCGCGAAGCAGCAGATCACGAAGGAGGTGCCCGGCAACGTCCAGCAGCCGCCTCAGGTGCCGCTGGTCGACAGCCCGGACACGTTCCGCGGGCGGCTGCAGGTGACGCAGTGGCAGCCGGGCGGGGCGAGCACGGCCGGTGCGGCCGTCGGCCAGATCCGCTACCGGTCCGGTCAGGTGGACATCGCGGGTCTCACGCCCGGCAACCCGGTCACGATGCTGGCGGCCGGCGGGCAGGGCGGGCGGCCGCCGCGGGTGCTGCACCTGAGCGGGGCGCTGTGGGACGAGTCGTCCGACGAGACGGCGCGGATCGTCGAGGCGCTGCTGCGGCGGGCCGCCGGTGTCGCGCAGGGCGACGGCATCGACACGGGGGCCGACCACGTCCTCGTGGAGGCCAACGCGCCCGTACTGACGCCCGAGATGCTCGGTGTGTACGGTTTCGAGCAGCTGGACGGGGGCCTGTGGCACACACCGACCGGCGCCCTCATCGCGGTGGTACGCGAACGCCCGCGGCCGGAGGGCCTGGTCGTCGTCAACTGCGAGACGGTCCGGTAGCCCGGTGCGGGGGGGGCGCGGCCGCACCGGACCGCCGTGCCTTCGCCCCGTCCCGGCTAAGAGGTCCCCGAACAGGGATCTGGGCAGGTGCGAGGCGGGGCGGGATGATGTGCGTGGACCGATGCCGTTCCCCGCGCGCGACGCCCGGCAACCACCTGTCGCCCGGTGGCGCCCGAAAGGGCCGCCGTCGTCCGTCGTGCACCGGCATCTCCGCGCCGTTTCCAGCCCGCACGAGGAGCACCGCCCATGTCCGACCGCCCATCGTTCGACCTCGCGGCCCTCACGGAGCGGATGCGCAGCCTTCAGGGAAGCCTCGTCGGAATGAACGACGCCATCGGTGCGGCCGAGGCGACCGGCCACGCCGGTGGCGGTCTGGTCACCGCGAAGGTCAACGGTGAGGGCCGGGTGACGTCGCTGCGGATGGATCCGTCGGTCATCGACCCGGACGATCCGCAGACGCTGGAGGACCTGGTCATCGCGGCGATCGACGCGGCGCAGTCGACGCTCAAGGCGGCGCGCGTCGAGCAGGTCGAGGAGTTCACCCAGGGACTCACCGGCCTCGCCGCCGGGCTGCGTGAGCAGACCTCGCGCCGTCCCAAGACCCCTCCGGTGAACCCGTTCGCCGCCCCCTCCGACGGTGCCGCCCGCCCGCCCCAGGACGGTCCCGCCCCCCGCTGACCCGCTCAGCCGGGCCCACGCCCCTCCTCTGCCGCCCCACCTCCCTGCACAGAGAGCCCTGATGTCGCGGATCGTTTTCCACCGCCCCGCCCGGGTCGCCCCACCCCAACTCCCGACCGACCCGGTGGTGGTGGCCGCGCCACCACAGCCGATCGCCAAGGACTCCGGCGCCAACTGGCTGATGCTGCTGATGCCGCTGCTGTCCAGCATCAGCATGGCCGCCTACATGATCGTCGCGGGCAAGAAGATGCTGATCCTCCTCGGCATCTCCTTCGTTCTCCTCTCCATCGGCCTCACCTTCGGTGTCCGTATGCAGATGCGCGGCACCCAGCGCAAGCAGCGGCTGGGCGCCCGCGACCGCTATCTGGAACACCTCGTCGAGATCCGGAAGACGGCCCGTCAGGTCGCCTCCGACCAGCGCACCGTCGCCGCCTGGCAGCACCCCTCGCCGCACCGCCTGTGGGCCATCGCCCGGCGGCGGCGCCGCGTGTGGGAGCGCCGCCCCAGCGACCCGGACTTCCTCCAGATCCGGATCGGCACCGGCCGCGCGCCGCTGTCCACGCCGGTGCGGCTGGCGACGCGTAACGACCCCACGGTCGAGTACGACACCCGTGCCAAGGCCGCCGCGGACCGGCTCATCGAGAACACCTCAAGCGTCGGCCACCAGCCGGCGACCGTGGACCTCGACCAGTCCGGCGTGATCAGCGTGGTGGGACCGGCCGGGCGCGCCCGTGGCGTGGCCCGGGCGCTGCTGAGCCAGGTCGCGGTGCTCCACGCGCCCGACGACGTCTGCCTGACCGTCGTCACCGGCGGCTCCGAGGACGCGCAGTGGGAATGGGCGAAGTGGCTGCCGCACACCCATGAGGAGGACGCGACGGGTGAGGCGGGCGTGGTCCCGCTGGTCGCGGAGGACTTCGACGGTGTCGCCGACCATCTCGCCGCCTGGCTGACCGCCGCGCACGAGCAGGCCGCCGCCGCCCGCCGCACCTTCACCTCCGGCCGCGAGGCCGCCGCCAACCGCCGCCGTCTCGTCGTCCTCCTCGACGGCTACGACCCGCGCAGCGCCTGGGCCCGCTCCGCCGTCGCCACGCAGCTGCTGGCGGACGCGGGTCCCGGTACCGGCGTCACCGTCGTGTGTGTGGTGAGCCGCGAGGCCGACGAGCCGACCCGGGCCGATGTGCGGGTGCACGTCGACGACGAGGGGCGGCTGCGCATCGAGAACCGCCGCAACGACAACCGGGGCTCCGCGTATGTCGACGGGGCCGTCGCCGACGAGCCGAGCCCGGTGCTGTGCGCGGCGACCGCCCGTGCGCTGGCGCCGCTGCGGCTGTCCGCGGAGGGTGAGGAGATCCTCGCCCAGACCATGTCGCTGCCGAATCTGCTGGGCGTCCCGGACCTCGACTCGTTCGACCCGGAGGACCTGTGGATCGAGCCGGACTCCGAGGACGTGCTGCGCTTCCCGGTCGGCTTCGACGCCGAGGGCAAGCCCCTCGCCCTGGACCTGAAGGAAGCCGCTCAGAGCGGTATGGGCCCGCACGGTCTGGTCGTCGGTGCCACCGGCTCCGGCAAGAGTGAGCTGCTGCGGACCCTGGTCGGCGGTCTGACCGCGATCCACTCGCCGGACATCCTCAGCTTCGTCCTCGTCGACTTCAAGGGCGGTGCGACGTTCGCGGGCGTCACCGAACTCCCGCACGTCGCCGGTCTGATCACCAACCTGGTGGACGACCTGGCCCTCGTCGACCGGGTCCGCGACGCCCTCCAGGGTGAGCAGCAGCGGCGTCAGAAGCTGCTGCGGGACGCCGGGAACCTCGACAACGTCCGCGAGTACCAGTTGCGCCGGGCCGCCGGGCAGACCGGGCCCGACGGGAAGCCGCTGGAGCCGCTGCCGTATCTCCTCGTCATCGTCGACGAGTTCGGTGAGCTGCTGTCCAGCCGTCCCGACTTCATCGACCTGTTCGTGCAGATCGGCCGCGTCGGCCGAAGCCTCGGCATCCACCTCCTGCTCGCCACCCAGCGGCTGGAGGAGGGCAAGCTCCGCGGTCTGGAGTCGAACCTCTCGTACCGGATCTGCCTGCGGACGTTCTCCGCCGCCGAGTCCCGCGCCGTCATCGGCACCCCGGACGCCTACCAGCTGCCGCCCATCCCCGGCTCCGCGTACCTCAAGGTCGCCGACTCGGTGTACGAGCGGTTCCGCGTGGCCCATGTCTCCGGGCCGCACGAGAGCGCCGAGGACCGGGACGCCGTCGAGGGCCCGGTGTCCGCGGCTCCCGTCCCGTTCGGGCTGCGGCACGCGCCCGACCCGGACGCGGAACCGGTGCCCGAGCCCGAGCGGCGTTCCCGGCCGCTGCTCACCGGTCCCACCGAGATGCAGGTGCTGGTCGAGCGGCTGCTGCGCTCCGGGCAGGCCGTCCACCAGGTGTGGCTGCCGCCGCTGCCGCGGGCCCTGCCGCTGGACGCGCTCACCGGCCCGCTCGCCACGACGCCGGACCTCCCGGGGCTGCGCGCCCAGTGGTGGCCGGAGCACGGTTCGCTGAAGCTGCCGGTCGGCGTCGCGGACATCCCCGTGATGCAGCAGCAGCACCCCGTCGTCCCGGACTTCGCGCACGAGTACGGGCATCTCGCCCTCATCGGCGCGCCCCAGTCCGGCAAGAGCATGTTCCTGCGCACCCTCATGCTCTCCGCGATGGCGACCCACTCCCCCGACGAGATCCAGTTCCTCTGCGTCGACTTCGGCGGCGGCGCGCTGGCGCCGTTCGACCGGGCGCCGCACGTCAGCGGCGTGGTCGGACGGCACGACGTGGAGCGGGTGCAGCGCGCGCTGGCCGAGGTCAGCCAGCTGCTCACCGAGCGGGAGCAGCTCTTCCGGGAGCTGGGCATCGACTCCGCCGAGGAGTTCCGGCGCCGCCGCGCGGCCGGGGAGCTGCCCGACGGCGTCCGCAGCGCGGATATCTTCCTGCTCCTCGACAACTGGGCCGGGGTCCGCGGCGAGATGCTGGACCGGATGGACATCGACGCGACCGTGCTGGACATCGCGGCGCGCGGTCTGGGCGTCGGCATCCACATGGTGGTGACCGCCAACCGCTGGGCGGATCTGCGGATGGCGCTGCGCGACAGCATCGCCGCGCGGCTGGAGCTGCGGCTCAACGACCCCGCCGAGTCGGAGATCGACCGCCGTGCGGCGCGCCGCTTCGCGTCCGCGACCGCCCCGGGCCGTGGTCTGGCGCCGGGCGGTGTGCAGTTCCAGGTGGCGCTGCCGCGTCTGGACGGCATGGACACCCTCGACGGACTGGCCGACGCCCAGCAGGACGCCCTCACCAAGATCGCCGACTCCTGGCCGACGGCCGCGGCACCGCCCATCCGGATGCTGCCGGAGCGGATCACCCTCACCGAACTGGCGGAGCTGCCCGCCGCATCCGACCGTCCGGCGGCGGGCGTGGCGATCGGCGTGGCCGAGCAGGACCTGCTGCCGGTCCACCTCGAACTGACCGACGCGGACCCGCACTTCCTGGTGTTCGGCGACTCCGGCTCGGGCAAGTCCGCGTTCCTGCGCAGCTGGCTGACGGGGATGACCGAGCGGCACTCGGCGTGGGAGGCCCGCTTCATCGTCATCGACTACCGGCGTTCGCTGCTCGGCATCGTCCCCGACGAACACCTCGGCGCGTACGCGGGCGACGCCACCGCCGCCGCCTTCTACGCCGAGCAGGTCGCCGAGAAGCTGGCCGAGCGGCTGCCGCCGGCCGATGTCACGCACCAGCAGCTGCGCGACCGCGACTGGTGGGAGGGGCCCGAGCTGTATGTCGTCGTCGACGACTACGACCTCGTCGCCCACGGGCGGCAGTCGCCGCTGGCGCCGCTCGTGGACTATCTTCCGCAGGCCCGTGAGCTGGGCTTCCATCTGGTGGTGGCGCGCCGGGTGTCGGGTTTCGCGCGGACCGCGATGACGGACCCGATGCTGACCCGGGCGCGGGAGCTGGGCGCCTCCGGGCTGGTGCTGTCCGGCGATACGAAGGAGGGCGCGGTGCTGGGCAGCGAGCGTGCCGAGCCGCGGGTGCCGGGCCGTGGTGTGCTGGTGCAGCGCCGCGCCCCGCGGACGGTGGTGCAGCTCGCGCTCACCGAGGCGGACGCCGCCGAGCCGGGCGGCGGCTACTGACCGCCGCACCGCGCTGAAGCCCGTACGTCGTGGGGCCCGGTCCGTCCGGGCCCCACACGCATGTGCGGGGCCGGGTCATTCCTCCTCGTCGTCCCACTGGTCGAGCAGGTCCTCGTCGCTCATCACCTCGGTCGGCATCGGGGCGGGCTCCAGGGACTGTTCCGTCCACACCACCTTGCCGCGGTCGGGGTAGCGGGTCCCCCAGCGTTCGGCGAACTGCGACACCAGATACAGCCCGCGGCCACCCTCGTCGGTCATCGCGGCGCGCCGCAGATGCGGTGCGGTGGGGCTGCCGTCGGACACCTCGCAGATCAGGCTGCGGGCCCGCAGCAGCCGTACGCGGACCGGGCCGGTGGCGTAGCGGATGGCGTTGGTGACGAGTTCGCTGAGGATGAGTTCGGTGGCGAACCCCAGGTCGGCCAGGCCCCAGGAGCCGAGCCGCCCGACGACCTCCGCGCGGACCGGTGCGACGGCCGACGGGTCGCTGGGCACCGCCCATTCGGCGACATGGTCGGCGTCCATGCGGCGGGTGGCGGCGACGAGCAGGGCGATGTCGTCGCCGGGCCGCGGTCCCACCATGGCGTCGAGGATCGCCTGGCAGGTCTCCTCCGGTCCGGCGTCGGGCAGCCCCGCGAGGACGTCGCGGAGGGTGGCCAGACCGGTGTCGAGGTCGCGGTGGCGGTCGCTGACCAGCCCATTGGTGAAGAGCACCAGCCGACTGCCTTCGGGCAGCTCCAGCGTCGCCGTCTCGAACGGTTCGCCGCCGAGACCGAGCGGCGGTGAGACGGGGATGTCGGGGAAGCTGACCGTGCCGTCGGGCAGCACGAGCGCCGGGCCGGGGTGCCCGTTGGTCGCCATGGTGCAGCGGCCGGAGGCCGGGTCGTAGACCGCGTACAGGCAGGTCGCGCCGGAGACCTGGGCGGTGTCGGCGGTGCCGCTGTCGTCGATCCGGCTGACCAGTTCGTCGAGGTAGCCGAGGAGTTCCTCGGGCGGCAGGTCCAGCGTGGAGAAGTTGTGCACGGCGGTACGCAATCGGCCCATGGTCGCGGCGGCGTGCAGACCCTGGCCGACGACGTCCCCGACGACCAGCGCGACGCGGGCCCCGGGCAGCGGGATGACGTCGAACCAGTCGCCGCCCACCCCCGCCTGCGCCGGGAGGTAGCGGTAGGCGGCGTCCACGGCGTCCTGGTCGGGGAGTTCGCCGGGGAGCAGGCTGCGCTGGAGGGCGACGGCGGTGGTGTGTTCGCGGGTGTAGCGGCGGGCGTTGTCGATGCAGACCGCGGTCCGCCCCACCAGCTCCTCGGCGAGGGCCAGATCGTCCTCGTTGAAGGGGTCGGACGCCGCGGTGCGCCAGAACTCGGCCAGGCCCAGCACCCGGCCGCGGGCCCGGACCGGCACGCTGATCAGCGAGACGAGGCCGAGGGCGTGGATCCGCTCGGCCCGCCCGGCGTCCGCCGGCCGGGTGTCCCCCTCCGCGGAGGCCCCGGTCCGCCCGGGCGCCGTCGGCCCGCCGGCCAGCTCCGGCACCTCGGACAGGTCGGAGACGAGGATGGGCTCCCCCTCGGCGAGCGCCCGGGCGTGCGCGGCGGGCCGCACCACGGTGACCGGCTCGCCGACGGCGAACGTCGCGCTGCCGTCGTCCGGTCCGGTCCCCGTCGGCACCGCGGTGACGGCCGTCCGGCGCAGCGGCTGCCCGGCGATGTCCGGTTCGTTGCCGCCCAGCACCGGGTCGGCGAGGTCGATGGTGGCGACGTCGGCGAAGCGCGGGACGGCGACATCGGTCATCTCGCGGGCGGTGCGCCGCACGTCCAGGGTGGTGCCGACCCGGGCCCCGACGTCGTGCAGCAGCCGCAGCCGCTCCCGGGCGGCCTCGGCGCGGCCGGTGACCGCCTGCAGTTCGGTGGTGTCGCGGAGCGTCGCGACGCTGCTCGCCGCGGAGCCCGGGCCGTCGGTGAGGCGGACGTTGATGACCAGCAGCCGGTCGCCCGCCGGGCGGACGGCGTCCGACACGACACACCGGTCGGTGAGCAGCGCGGCGACGGACGGCTCCAGGCCCAGTTCGGTCACCGGCCGTCCCTCGGCGTCCGGCCCCAGGCCGAGCAGGCGCCGCGCCTCGTCGTTGGTGAGCAGCAGCCGCCCGTCGGCGTCCACGATCAGCACCCCCTCACGGACGGCGTGCAGCACCGCGTCGTGGTGCTCGTACATCCGCGTCATCTCGGCGAGCCCCAGCCCGTGGGTCTGGCGGCGCAGGCGGCGGCCGACGAGGACGGTCCCGGCGGCGGACAGCGCCAGGACGCCCGCGGCGCTCCCGAGCAGGGCGGGCAGTTCCGCAGTGGTGTTGCTCTGCACCCGTTTGACGGTGACGCCGACCGAGACCAGTCCGGCGATCGAGCCGTTGCCGCGGGCGACCGGGACGACGGAGGTGACGGTGATGCCGTGGATACCGGGGATGGTGCGGGTGAAGGCGCCCTCGGTGAGGGCGTCCTGGTACATGCGGTTGGCGTGTCGGCCGATGAGCGACGGGACGGGGTCGGTGTAGCGGACGCCCTGGGGGCTGAGGAGGACGACGAAGTCGACGCCGGCGGACTTGCGGATCACCTCGGCGCGCGGCTGCAGCTCCGCGGTGGGGTCCCGGCCGTCCAGGGCCTGTGCGGTGCCGGGTGCCAGGGCGAACGCCTCGGCGACGGCCCGGGTGCGGTGCTGTGCGTCGTGGGTGCTGGCGTTGCGCGACTGGAGGACCAGCGCCAGCGCGGCGACGGCCACGAGGACCACCAGCAGCACCAGTTGCATCAGCATCAGCTGTCCCGCAAGACTCCGCGCGTTCCAAGGGAAGCGCAGGGCCCGCGGTGGTGCGGTGCCCGGTGCCCGGTGCCCGTTCTTGCGCATGCGCTATCCGTCACCTGCCGGATCGCCACACACGCCCCGGTCGGAGACCGGCCCGGCCATGTGGCTGAGGAACTGGAAGCATATCGATGCAAATATACCAATTTATCACCACGTTCGTGCGGAGCTCGCGACCTCCACCACCCATTCCGCCGCACCCCAATCACCCACCCCACCGCAGCCGTTACCTCACTTTTTCGGCCATTCAGGAGGTTTACGGAGAAGTGAGAAGGGAGCGCCGTACGGGCCGAGGAATGCACGGCGCGAGCGGACGAAGATCCACAATGCGGCAGCGCCCGTGCGCCGCGTCCTTGCGATTCCCCGCTCGGACGCCGCGCACGGGCGCTGCCACGGACTGGTTCGGACGATCCCCCGCGTCGTCCGAACCAGCCCATGCGGCCGGATCTCATGCCTCAAAAGGCGGGCACCCGGCTTGCCCTGAGTATACTGGCTGCCAGCCAGCCAACGCAGGAGTTAACAGGATGTCCCCTCGCAGCGCATCGGTCAACGAAGAACTGCGGCGACGTTCCCGCGAGCGGCTGCTCCAGGCGACGGTCGACCTCGTGGGCGAGCACGGCTACGACGCCACCACCCTCGGCGACATCGCCCGCCAGGCAGGCACCGCACGCGGTCTGGTCTCGTATTACTTCCCCGGCAAGCGACAGCTCCTGCAGTCGGCCGTGCACCGCCTGATGCACCTCACCCTCCAGGAGGCCCTGGAGCGCACACCGCGCCCGGAGGGCCCCGACGCGGGCCGCGAGCTGATGGCCCGCGCCATCGACGCGATCCTGGGCCTCACCCGCGACCACCCGCTGCTGATGCGCACCCACATGGCGGGCATCCTCACCGCCGACGGCTTCATCCAGTGCCCCGAGCAGCAGCGCCTCGCCCATCTCCTGCGCGAAACCGTCATCGCCTACGGCTCCACCGACCCGGACGCCGACTACCCCCTGCTTCGCGCCCTGCTGATGGGCACGGTCGTCCCGCTGCTCCTGCCCGGCGCCCCCACACCCCTCCCCCGCCTGCGCGCGGAACTCTTCCAACGGTACGAGCTCGATGGGGAGTCGGGGTTCCCGCCGGAGCCGGAGGACGGACCGGACGCCCCGGGGGCCGGGGCGCGGGTGGGCGGGGAGCGGGACGCGTCTTAGGGGACGCGTTCGCCGGCGGCGCATTTCCTGGGAGCACCGTTCCCGGACGCACTCCCCCTGATGCGCTCTTCAGGCCCGCCGAAGAACGGATGTCCCGTCAACGCCGGTGGTGCCGGGGCGACAGCAGGCCCGCGTCGCGCGCACCGGCGATCAGCCGCAAGGCCCGGCGGCGGCCTCGTCCGGTCGCGCTCATCACCGCTTCCACCGGGTCCCGCCCTTCCCGCTGTGCCTCCCGGTACGCGTCGGCCACCACCTTGCTCCGGTCACCGCCCCGCCCCCACATCGCCCATCCCTCGGCCGCGGCGGGCTCAGTGACCGCGGCGGAGGGATCGGCCCGGGGTGGGGACGGGGCGGGGTCTGTGGCGTCCGGAGTGTCGGTTTCCGGGGCGGCGGACGGCTCGGTGGCAGGGGCGGCATCGGGGTCGGCGATCCGGGCCTCGGCGGGGGCGGCCGGTGATCCAGTGGCGGCAGTCCGGGCCTCGGCGGGGGCGGCCGGTGATCCAGTGGCGGCGGTCGGTTCGGCGGCTCGTTCTGCCACTGGAGGTGTCGCCTGCTCCGCTGTCGGAGCCGCCGCCGGACCCGTAGCCGGACCCGTAGCCGACTCCGCCACTCGATCCGTCGCTTGTGCTGCCGCTGGTTCCGCAGCCGGATCCGGCGCTCGGTCCGCCGAGGGGCCCGCGCCGGGCCCGATGGATGGCACGGCGCCGCCGGCCGACGGCTCACCCTCCGCGGGGGACATGCCGCCGCTCCCCCGCGCGCCGCCGTCGTACGGCCCGCCCGCGGCCGACGGATCTGCGGCGGGGGCCGGTACGGGACGGGGCCTCCGGGTGCGGCCGGTGGCGATGCGGCAGGCGTCGTCGAGCGGGCCCTCGATCCAGTGGGCGAGGGTGGCGAGCCCGCTGAGCGGCAACGGCGGGTCGGCCCGCAGGTCCTCCACGGTGATGCCGTCGTCCTCGACGGTGACCAGCACGTCGATCCGGGCGCCGTCGGGGAACGTCAGCCGGGCGCTCACCCAGGGCTCCAGCGGATCCAGCCGGGACGGCGCGGCATCGGCCGTCTCCAGGGGGCCGTCCCCGTCCGGGAGGCCGTCCGCGCCCTCGCGGGACGGCGCGGCCGAGCCGTGTCCGCGCAGTTCCCAGGCGGGCCAGTCACCCCTCACGTCCTGGGCTTCATATCGTTCACTAACGGTATAAAAGTCGCTTTCCGACACGGGGGAAACCTAGCGCCCACCCCGCCCGGCCCAGCCGCGCGGCACGCTCATCGCACTGGGACTACACCGATAGCGCAGCTCACTTCACCGGCGGAACACGGCTCACCTGCTCGGAGGCCCGGCATCCGGGCGCCCTCCGCGTACGGCGCTCCCGCCCGGTCAGTGCGCGCCGAGCCGTTCCGCCTGGAGGTCGGCCGCGCGCAGGACGCCGTCGATCAGGCCGGGGAACAGCGCGTCCAGATCCTCCGTACGCAGGGCGTTCATCTTCGCCGTGCCCCGGTAGCTCTGCCGGATGACACCGTTCTCGCGCAGGACGCGGAAGTGGTGGGTGCAGGTGGACCGGCTCACCGGCAGTTCGATGTCCGCGCAGTTCAGATCGGTGTGCGCGGCCGCGAGACGGCGGACGATGCGGAGCCGCATCGGGTCGGCGAGGGCGTGCAGCACCTCGGCAAGACGGATGTCCTCGCAGCGCGGATGCTCCAGTGCACGCGCGCCGGTCGCGGTGCCTGCGGACGGCGTCTCGGTCGGCATGGCGGCTCCTGACGTGCGGCGACGGTGAACGGCGGGCCGGTGCCCACCGGCCTTCATGGTACGAGGACCATCGTAATTCCCCGGCCGTCGCCCGGGGGCGCACTCCCCGAACCGGGCGCCCCCATCCCATCCCCGCGCGCTGCCCCGCCCACCCGTGAGAGAACGGAGAGAAGGGGGCGGTCACGGTGTCCGCGGGGGCGAGGGACGGAGGTGCGAGCATGAGCCGGAAGCGCGACCGGGACGTGGCCGGGGTCCTGCTGGACCGGCACGGTACGACGTACGCGGCGGAGGCGGGCATCCGGATGCGGGACACCCCGCAGCCGCTCTATCAGCTCCTGGTGCTGGCGTTGCTGCTCAGCGCCCGGATCCGGGCCTCGGTCGCGGTGGCGGCGGCCCGCGAACTGTTCGCCGCCGGGATGCGCACCCCCCGCTCGATGGCCGAGGCCACCTGGCAACAGCGCGTCGACGCCTTGGGCGAGGGCGGCTACCGGCGCTACGACGAGCGGACGGCCACCCAGCTCGGCTCCGGCGCCACGCTGCTGCGCGACTCCTGCGGCGGCGATCTGCGGCGTATGCGGGACGCGGCCGACGGCGACCCCGGCGCGCTGAGCGACGCGTTGCAGGAGGTCCCCGGCATCGGCCCGGCCGGGGCCGCGATCTTCCTCCGCGAGGTGCAAGGGGTGTGGCCCGCCCTCGCGCCGTTCCTCGACGGCAAGGCCCTCCAAGGCGCCGAACGGCTCGGCCTCCCGCAGGACCCCGACCGGTTGGCCGCGCTCGTCCCGGACGAGGACCTCGCCGCGTTCGCCGCCGCCCTGGTCCGGGCCGCCCTCGACGCCCATGTGGTCGATGA
Source organism: Streptomyces sp. NBC_01525 (assembly GCF_045040405.1). Classification (NCBI taxonomy): domain Bacteria; kingdom Bacillati; phylum Actinomycetota; class Actinomycetes; order Kitasatosporales; family Streptomycetaceae; genus Streptomyces; species Streptomyces sp. NBC_01525. The sequence continues at coordinate 6,451,915 of NZ_CP109397.1, read as the reverse complement.
CGTACGCGACGCCTGCGACGCCTGCGAAGGTTGAGCCGACGATGAGGCGTGGGGCGGCCGCCGTCAGCCCTCGCCCCACGTCCAGTCGGCGACCTCCGGCAGGTCCGTCCCGTGGCGGCGGGTCCAGGCATGGTGGCGGGTGCGGGCGTCGGCCATGGCCTGGCGTACCGCGACGGCGCGGCCGCCGAGTCCGGGCACCCGGTCCACGACGTCCATGACCAGCCGGAACCGGTCGAGGTCGTTGCGGACCACCATGTCGAACGGCGTGGTCGTCGTCCCCTCCTCCTGGTAGCCGCGCACATGCAGATGCTCGTGCCCGGCCCGCCGGTACGTCAGCCGGTGGATCAGCCAGGGGTAGCCGTGGTACGCGAAGATCACCGGCCGGTCGCGGGTGAAGACCGCGTCGTACTCGGCGTCCGGCATACCGTGCGGATGCGCGTCGCGCGGCAGCAGCCGGGCCGGATCGACGACATTGACGACGCGGACCGCCAGGTCGGGCAGATGGCGGCGGAGCAGCCAGGCGGCGGCCAGGGCCTCCTGGGTGGGCACATCGCCCGCACAGGCCAGCACGGCGTCCGGTTCGCGGCTGCCGTCCTCCGTCCCGGCCCACTCCCAGACGCCGACGCCCCGCGCACAGTGCGCCCGGGCCTCCTCCAGCGTCAGCCAGTCGAACGTCGGCTGCTTGCCCGCCACGATCACATTGACGTAGTCGCGGGAGCGCAGGACGTGATCCGCGACCGAGAGCAGAGTGTTGGCGTCCGGCGGGAGATAGACCCGGACCACCTCGGGGCTCTTGTTCAGGACATGGTCGACGAAACCGGGGTCCTGGTGGGAGAAACCGTTGTGGTCCTGACGCCAGACATGCGAGCTGAGCAGGTAGTTCAGGGACGCGACGGGGCGGCGCCAGCGCAGTCGGCGGGCGGTGCGCAGCCATTTGATGTGCTGGTTGACCATCGAGTCCACGATGTGCGCGAACGCCTCGTAACTCGCGAACAGCCCGTGCCTGCCGGTCAGCAGATACCCCTCCAGCCACCCCTGGCACAGATGCTCCGACAGCACCTCCATGACCCGGCCGTCACGCGCCAGATGCTCGTCCGTCGGGAGCATTTCGGCCTGCCATGCCTTGGCGGTCGCCCCGTAGAGCGCCTGGAGACGGTTGGAGGCGGTCTCATCGGGACCGACGACGCGGAAGTCGCGGCGCGCGGCCGTCGCCGCCATCACCCCTTCGAGGAGACCGCCGAGGACCCGCGTCGGCTCGTGCGTCCGCCTCCCCGGGGCCTCGACGTCCACGGCGTACGCCTCCAGCGGCGGGATCGGCAGGTCGCGCAGGAGGAGCCCGCCATTGGCGTGCGGGGACGCACCGAGCCGGCGGACGCCCTCCGGGACCCGCGCCAGCACCTCCGGGCGCGGCCGTCCGCCCTCGTCGAACAACTCACGCGGCCGGTACGAATGGAGCCAGGACTCCAATTGCCGCAGGTGGGCGGGGTTCTCGCGGACGGCTGGCAGCGGCACCTGATGGGCCCGCCAGGTGCCCTCGACCGGCACCCCGTCGACATCGTGCGGCCCGGTCCACCCCTTGGGCGTACGGAGCACGATCATCGGCCAACGGGGCCGGTCGGCGCCGCCGTCCGCACGGGCCCGGCGCTGGATCGCGGCGATCCGGTCGAGCGCACGGTCCATCGCGGCGGCCATCGCATGGTGCACCGGGCCGGGCTCGTCGCCCGTGACGTACAGCGGCTCATGGCCGTAGCCGCGCAGCAACGCGTCCAGCTCCGCCTCGGGGATGCGGGCGAGGAGGGCCGGATTGGCGATCTTGTAGCCGTTGAGGTGCAGGACCGGCAGGACCGCGCCGTCGTGCACCGGATCGAGAAACTTGTTGGCGTGCCAGGACGCCGCGAGCGGCCCGGTCTCCGCCTCGCCGTCGCCGATGACACAGGCGACGACCAGTTCCGGGTTGTCGAACGCCGCCCCGTACGCATGCGTCAGCGCATACCCCAGCTCCCCGCCCTCGTGCAACGAACCGGGCGTCTCCGGCGCGACATGACTGGGCACACCCCCGGGGAACGAGAACTGCCGGAACAACTCCGCCATCCCCACCGCGTCCCGGCTCACATCCGGGTACGTCTCGGAGTACGAACCGTCCAGCCAGGAGTGCGCGAGCACGGCCGGACCACCGTGCCCCGGCCCCCAGACACAGACGGCGTCCAGGTCCCGGGCCTTGATCACGCGGTTGAGGTGGGTGTGGACGAGCGTGAGACCGGGCGAGGTGCCCCAGTGCCCGAGCAGCCGGGGCTTGATGTGCTCCGGCCGCAACGGCTCGGTCAGCAGCGGATTTCCCCTGAGGTAGATCTGCCCGGCGGCCAGGTAGTTGGCGGCCCGCCATTGGGCATCCAGTTCTGCCAGTTCGGTGGGGGTCAGGGCGGTGGGGGTGCCCGGCTTGGTGGGGGTGAGTTGCCTGGTGGGTGGTGAGGCGTCCGTGTTGCTTGAAGCTTCGGCGGATCCCTTGGCAGGCGTGGAGGCGGTGGGGTCGACCGGGTCGGTGGGGTGGGGCATGCGGGGCATCTCCTGGGGTGGGGCCCGAGCGTTCGCGGGCCGGGGTTCGCGGGGCGGTAGCCGTGGACGGACCGGCGAGGCGTGTCCGGGGCGTCACTTCGTTCGCCCGGCGGACGGGGGCGGACGCCGGGGGCCGGCGGGGTGGAGAGGCTTCCCCTACGAGAACGAGTGCGGCGGGGCCGCGAATGCGCCTGGCGGATGCCGCGTACCGGGCCAGGGAACTACGCCGCTGGCGGCGGAGCCGGGCGTCGCGTCGCTGCCTACGATGATCGGGGAGACGTCGCCCGCAGTGGGGTGGGCTGCGGGTTGAGGCACCCCTCTCAGCCCGGGCCCGTCCTGGTCCGTTTTTCCGGGTCCGCCCCGGTCCGAGCCCGGTACTCCGGGTCCGTCTTGGCCAGGATCCGCCCCGGTCCGGTCCGCGCGGATCCATCAGTCCGGCGGCTCGGGAACCTGCGGCTCGTCGTCAGGATCGGAGTCCGGCTTGCGCACCGGCCCGGGCTCTTCCTGCGGCTCCGGCTCTTCCGGCACCGGCCCACGCGGCTGAGGGTCCCGGGGCACCGGACCTGGCTTATCGGGCACGGGCCCGGACCCGCCGGGGGCTGATTCGGTCGTCATCGTCGTTCCTTCCTCCCTGGGGCTCTTGCGGAACCACCGCACAGAGGCGCACCCCTCGACGCCTACCACGGCGCCCGCTCCCCTGCCCGTCGCAACCACCCGCCTGCCTGCTTCGCCTGCGGCGATGCGGCACTCACGGAACGGATCCGCGCCCCGGGTACGGGCCTGCCGGCTACGGGGGTACGGGCCTTCGGGGCGATGCGCGTCGACGTTGAGGCGTTGCCGCGCGATGGGCATCTCGGCGCTGCCCGCAGTCGACTCATATGCCAGGCCCGGGGGCGGCGCCCTCACGGGCCGACCCGCACGCGCTGGTGCGTACATGGGCGGGCCCGGCGGCGGACCGGCCTCGTTCCAGGGGGCCGGTTCCGTCTACGGGTACCCGGTCCGGCGGGTTTCTGTTGTCAGGTCGGTCTGCACCGACCGGTCGGGTGAACCTGACGGGCAGGTCAACCTGCGATGTTCAGGGCGGCCCACGGTGAGCAGGGCGGCCTCCATTGGTCGACCGGTACGCCCCCGGTTCGGCCGGCCTGTACTGGTCCGGCCGCTCTGCGGGTCAAACCGGTCCGTACGGTCGGCTCCGTACACGGTCGGCAGGGCGATACGTGGCCTACCGTCGGCCATGCCTCCCGGTTTCCCGATTCGACGCACCCCACACATGGGGACGGCGACCGTTTTCCCTTCCCCCGGGGGGCTCCCCCCTCCCCCCCCACCCGCTCCCCCGCCCCGCCCCGTCCCCAGCCCCTGGGGCCCGCACCGCTCCCGCCGGCGGGAGCGGATGCGACGGCATCGGACGCAATCAACCAGCCTCAGTCCAGCGCCCCCCGCCCCACGTTCCGCCCATCAATGTGCCTGCTGGATGCCGGAGGAGGCGGCAGCCCTATCGGATTGGGGAACGGCAGCAGCTTGGTGGCAAGGACGCGATGGGTGACGGGCTTCAGGTCCCGCAGGAGTTGGTCGGTCTGTGCGGTGCTGAGAGGTCTGAGGAGCCGGGCGGCGAGGTCGTCGGTGCGTTGCTCGATTTCCGTTCGTTCCGCTGCGCCGCGGGTGGTCGCAGCGCCCTGGCTGTCGACCAGGCCACGCGAGCGCAGGCGGGCCGTTGCCGCGGTCCATTCCTCCTCGGTCCAGCCCCGGTCCTGGCGCATCGACTCCTCGGGGACGAGGCCGCAGGCCACGGCCAGGACCAGGGATTCGCAGCCGTCGAGTTCGTGTTCGGCGAGAACGGAGAGGTGGGCGTCGCCGCGGAACTCCCTTAGGGCGGTGGTGAGTTGCCACAGGTCTTCGACCGGGTCGGCGCGGTCGCAGAGTGCCTGGTTCGCAGCGAACAGGGGCCGTGCGGCTCTCGGTGCGTCGTCGACCATTGCTCTGAGGGCGGGGGCCACCTTCGTGACGGATGCCTCGACCGCCGGATCGGCGGCCCGCAGCGCGTCGGCGGCGCAGCGGGCGCGGGCGTCGAGAACGCGCTCCGGGCCGACCACGTCCCAGGCGGCTGGGAGGGCACGGGCGATCATGGCGGGGGCGAACACGCCCAGCAGTTCGGTGGCCGGCGGGGCGGACACGGCGCCCAGCGGTGCCGTGCGGGCGGCGAGGTAGCCCATCCAGAAGCCTTTGAGGCCGATGGCCTTTCCGAGGCCGCGGCAGGTTGCGTCGAAGTAGCTGACGGCGTGCAGTGGCTCGGTCAGGTGCCGGAGTGTCCGGGCGGCGGCGGATGCCTCCGCTTCCGCTTCCGGCCGGGGCCGTCCCTGCGTTCGGCCCGTTGCCCGGGCGTACTGCTCGTTTCTGTCGCGTTCCTCGCTCCGGCCGTGGTGCCTGCTGCGGCCCTGCACCTGCCCTTGCACTTCTCCCCCGCCCTTCTTTCCGGCTCCGACGTGAGGTGTTGCGGCGTCGATGGGGCGAACGCTACCGCCGCGTAGGGCGTGTAGGCACGGGATTCGAGGAAGGTCAGGGGGTGATCGGGGACATCCCTGAGTGATCACGGATGGTGACAGTGTGTGATCTCAGGGGGAAGTCGGGTGCGAGGCGGGAACTCACCGTTACCGAAGGCAGATCGTCTACCGAAGGCAGATCGTCGCCGGAACCCGGGCGCGACCGACACCGCGCGCGGGCGGCCACCGCACGGTCCGTCCGGCAGCCGAGCCATCTGCCTTCCGGTCCAGGCTGCCGATCCGCCGATGCCGCGGTCACGATTGCGGCGCCAGCGCCTTCTCGCGCACATACGCGCAGGAGCGGCGCAGCAGCCGGGAGACGTGCATCTGGGAGACACCGACCCGGTCGGCGATTTCGCTCTGTGTCAGGCCGAGATAGAACCGCAGGTAGAGGATGTGGCGTTCGCGTTCGGGCAGGGTGCGCAGGCCGGTGGCGGCGGCTTCCCGGTCGTCGACCAATCCGAGTGCCGGGTCCTCCTGTCCGAGGAGGTCGCCGAGGGTCTGTTGGGTGTCCTCGCCGCCGAGGGGGCGTTCCAGGGAGAGTGCGGTGAAGGTCTTCTGGGCGTCGAGGCCGATGAGGACGTCTTCGTAGGGCATGCCGGTGTGGGCGGCGACGTCCTGCACGGTGATGGTGGCGTGGCCGGGGCGGATGGCGAGTTCCTGGCGGGCCCGGTGGACCTGGGCGCGGAGTTCCTGGGCGCGTCGTGGGACGTGTACGGCCCACAGTTCGTCGCGGAAGTGGCGTTTGATCTCGCCGATGATGGTGGGGACGGCGAAGGCGCCGAAGGCGGTGCCGACACCGGGGTCGAACCGGTCGATGGCTTTGAGCAGGCCGAGGGCGGCGACCTGGCGGAGGTCCTCGTCGCTTTCGCCGCGGCCGCTGTAGCGGCGGGCGAGGCGGTGGGCCATCGGGAGCCACGCGCAGACGATTTCCTCGCGCAGCCGGGTGCGGGCGGGTCCGTCCGGGAGGGTGGTGAGCCGGTGCAGGGCGGCGCGGGTGTCCGGGTCGAGTTGCGGCGTCCGGCGTCCGGTGGGCGCCTGGTGGGCGACGCGTCCGGTGTGGATTGTCATTCCCCTCACGCCTTCCGTTCCGTTCGGTGGTCCGCAGAGTGCGGGGTCCGCGGCGGGTGTTCCGGTCGGTGTCCGCGGGGCCGTGGTGCGGCCGTGGGCTCCCGTTGCTCGGCGCCTGTACGGGGCCGCGCGTTCGGGACGTTTCCGCCCGTCGACTGGGTACTCGGGGCGTCTCCGCCCGTTGGCGCGGCGTTCCTTCACTCGTCCGTGTGACGTCACTTCCACTGTGCAGCAGGCGGGAGCGGTGTGCGACAGCGTTCCCGGCCGCTGGTGGCAGGAGGTCGCGGTGAGGGGACGTCGCCGTGGGGCCGGGTGGTGACTGTGGGTGATTCTTCAAGGTGCCGATGGGGGCGGGCGCTGATTCGCTGGTGGTGGAGGTTGCCGACCCGTGTTTCCGTTCGGACCGTTCAAGGAGTGATCATGAGCGCAGACGAAGTGCGCGGCCGGATCCGGCAGATGCGTGAGAAGGCGCAGCAGCTGGAGGACGCGGCGCAGCACACCAGCGACCCCGCCGAACGCGACCGCCTCAAGGAGAAGGCCCGGAAGTTGCAGAGCCGCAGTGAGCAGGAGAGCGGTATGCGGAGTGGGGACATTCATCCGTCCCTGTGAGGGGGTTCGGGGCCCGTAACCCACGACGGGTCCCTGGCCGCGGCCGCCCGTAGGGGAACCGGGCGTGCGTCCCCGGGGAATAGACAAAGCGGCTGTGCCCGTCCTCTGTAGGGGGCGGGCACAGCCGCTTTGTCCCTTACGGGCGGGCCGTACGGGAAGAGCGTTCCCGTACGGAAGGCCGTTCCCGTACGGAAGGCGCTGACGGAAAATCAGTCGTTCTCGGGGGCGTCCGTGACCGTGAAGAGGGCGCCGTAGGGGTCGCAGATCATGGAGCGTCCGCCGGGGCGCCCGGTTTGGGGTGCCGGGGACATGACGGTTCCGCCGGCGGCGACGGCCGCGGAGATGACGGAGGGCAGGTCGCGTACCTGGAAGTGGACGTGCCACCGGGGGCGCAGGTGCGGATCGGGGGCCTCCTCCACGCCGCCGCCCCGGAGCGCGGCGACGATGCGCCGGTCCTGGCGGACGATGACCTGCTCGTCCTCGTAGGTGACGTCGCAGCCGCCGGGGCGCTGGGTGGCCCAGTCAAAGATCTCGGCGTAGAAGATGGCGGCGGCAAAGGCGTCGCGGGTGCGGAGTTCCAGGCAGGCGGGGGCGTTGGCGCGGCCGACCGCCCAGCGCAGGGTCTGGCCCTCCCAGAGGCCGAAGACGGCGCCGTCGCGGTCGGACGCGAGGGCGGCGCGTCCGGTGCCGAATTCGAGGGGGCCGACGGCGACGGTGGCGCCGCGTTCGCGGATGCGGGCGGCGACGTCGTCGGCGCTGTCGACGGCGAAGTACGGGGTCCATGCCGTGGTGCCGCGCAGGCGCTGGGTGAGCTGGGCGATACCGGCGACGGGACGGCCGTCGTCCAGGGCCACGCAGAACTCGTCACCGAGGCTGCCCTGCCGGAACTTCCAGCCGAGAACCTCGGTGTAGAAGTCCTGGGTGGAGCGCAGATCGCGAGTCATCAGGTTGACCCAGCAGGGCGCGCCGTGGGTGGGGGCGGTACGCGCGGCGGTGGCGGATGCGCGGTGCTCAGCGGCCGACATGGCGAACATCTCCCTTTCACGGACCACGCGGTGAGCACTCCGCCGGGTCGGCGTGGTGCACTCGGAAACGGTGCGGGCGTGCGGTGGGCGACCGTGGCCCGGGCACGTGGCCGGGCGGCCGTGTTCACTCCAGGGCGAGGCGGCCTCTCTCCGACGGTACGCCCCCGGCGGGTGCCCGGCGCGCTCGCACGGCCGGGCGGGGTATCCGCCCCGGGGAGGGCGGGCGAGTCCGTCGCCGGGATGCGATCTCGTCGTATCCGGAGTGCGATGGAGGAGGCCCGGGCGCGTCCGGGTGACGGGGGGCGCGCTGGCTTGGCGCGGGCGCCCGGTTGTGGCGGGTGGGTTGCGGCGCGGTACGGCCGTCCTTTCCGGTTTTTGGGCTCGATCGGGGCTCGATGCGGTGAGCCGTACACACCGCGCACCGTGCAGGGAATCGAAACCGCGGGGATGCACGTTCGGGAGAAATTCGGGGGCTCGGGAAGGGGAATCGGGGAGGGAATCGAGGGCAGGGCGGGAATCTCAAGGAATCCGGCACTGGTATTCGATGCATCCGGCGACATCGCGACGAGAGGGCGGACGACATGCAGATCGCGTTTCTGGTGGCCTCCGAGGGCGTGGAGCAGGTCGAGTTGACGGAGCCGTGGCAGGCGGTGGTGGATGCCGGTGCGGTGCCGCATCTGGTGTCGCCGTCGGGTGGGTCGGTGCAGGCTTTCCATCATCTGGACAAGGCCGACTCGTTCACCGTGAATCGCACGTTGGACGAGGTACGGGCGGAGGATTACGGCGTGCTGGTGTTGCCGGGTGGAGTGGCGAATCCGGATGCGTTGCGGCTGGATGAGCGGGCAGTCGCTTTCACGCGTGGATTCTTCGGCACCGGAAAGCCGGTGGCGGCGATCTGTCATGCACCGTGGACGCTGATCGAGGCGGATGTGGTGCGGGGACGCACCCTTACGTCCTGGCCGAGTCTGGCGACGGATATCCGCAATGCGGGCGGTTCCTGGGTCGATGAGAGGGTGAAGATCTGCACCAGCGGCCCGAATACGTTGGTCACCAGCCGTAAACCGGGCGATCTGAAGGCATTCTGTGCGACGCTGGTCAATGAATTGGACGATGGCGGGCGGTGAATTTCCCCGAAAGGAGCTCGCGGGGTGGTGTTCACCCGTCGTCGCGGAAGGCGCGCGGCGGTCGGAACGGATTTCCGTTCAGGGGGCGGGTCCGGTGGGGTTCCGTTCCCCGTCGCCTGCCCCCTGTACGCCGTCACCTGGAGGAAGACATGGTCATGGAGCACGGTGCGGACAAGATCGGGCCCGCGCGGGACGAGATGATGAAGAAGGCATTGCGGGCGGAGATGACGACCGACCGGTCGCTGCGTGCCGCGGAGGAAAGGGAACTCCAGCCCGCGGGTGAGGATCAGCCGGAGGTGGCGCAGGCGCCCGACAGGGTATTCCGCGGGGGTACACCGCAGGGTATGACCGAGGAGGACGTCGGCATCCGTTCCGAACTCGCGCGGCATCTCGGCCGGAGCATCTATCCGGCGGACAAACCGTCGGTGATCGACAAGCTGCGCCGGGACAACGCTCCGGACCGTTTGGTGTCCCTTGCCGAAAAGCTGCCGCCGGAGGGTACGTATCCGAATATGCAGAGCATCGCGCAATCCCTCGGCCTCGGTACGGAAAGGCGGCGGGGCTGACCGTGAACGGGGCCGATACGGCGCGGGGCGGGCAGGATATGCGGTATTTCGACCGGCGGCACGCCGGGGAGGCGTTGGCGACGCGCTGTCTGGCGTTGGTGCGTACCGACGCGCTCGTGGACCCGCTGGTGGTGGCGTTGCCACGTGGCGGTGTTCCGGTGGCGGCGGTGGTGGCGCGGGCCCTGGGGGCGCCGCTGGACGTGCTGGTGGCGCGGAAGATCGGGATGCCGGGACGGCCGGAGGTCGGAGTGGGGGCGCTGGTCGGTGAGGACCCGCCGGTGTTCGACGTGGGCGCGCTGGCGGCGCTGGGGCTGACCGTCGAGCGGTTGGCCGAGGACGTCGAGCGGGAGCGCGCCGAGCTGCGTCGCAGGCAGGAGGTCTACCGGGCGGGCCGTCCGCCGCTCGGGGCCGCCGAGGTGGCGGGCCGGGCGGTGCTGCTGGTCGACGACGGGCTGGCGACGGGCGTGACGGCGCGCGCCGCGCTGCGGTATCTGCGGCGGCTGGAGCCGGCGCGGCTGGTGCTGGCGGTTCCGGTCGGGGACGCCGCTGCGGCTGCGGCGCTGCGCGAGGAGGCGGACGATGTGGAGTGTGTCCACCAGCCGCGGAATTTCCATGGCGTGGGCAAGTGGTATCTCGATTTCGACCAGGTGCAGGACGCGGAAGTCATCAGTATTCTGCGTGGATCCGGCACCGCAGTATGAGAAAGCAGGGTGAGAAACCCTCGTATCCGGAGAAGGAGAGCGGACATGCCCGACAATGCGATGGGGGACGAGGTCTATCAGCCGTCCGCTTCCGATCCGCAGGACAATCCCGATGACCTGGATATGGAGGACGCTCTCGGTGAGCCGGATCTCGACCAGATTTTGGACGAGGGATATTCGCCGCCCGAGCGTCCGCTCGCGGTGAATCGCGGCACCACGGCGCAGGAGCAGTTCGACGGTGAATCCCTGGATCAGCGGCTTTCGGAAGAGGTTCCGGAGGTGTGGGCACCGGACGGGGACGGCATCGGGGACCAGGTGGACGGCGACGGGGAGCCGGTGGACGACCAGGTCGGCGGGGAGCGCGCCGGGCGGCTGATGACCGCCGAGGAGGGGTTTCCGCGGCACCACAACGACGTCGTCGCGCACGACGTCGGCATCGACGGCGGGGCGGCGTCCGCCGAGGAGGCTGCGGTGCACCTGTGCCCGGAGAGCGGCGAGGAGACCCCGGCGGGGTGAGGGGCGGACCCGCCGGCCGTGCGGCGGTACATCGGGCGCTGACAGCGCTCACCAGCCCCGGGAACAGTCGGATGGCCACGTATGCGGATTCAGGCCACGGCCACCGGACCGGCGGTGGTTCAAAAACCGCGCGGCGGGTCGTCCCGGGTATCGGCGGCCACCTGCCTGAGGGTGCGGCCGCTGCGGACGGAGCGGGCGTGCAGCGGGTCGGGGGCGCCGTGGGCGGCCGCGCGGTCGTCGTTCTCCTTGACCAGCAGCCAGGATTCCCGGTCGCCCGCCTCCTCGCCGGTACGGAACCGGGTGAGGGCGTAGCCACCGTGCAGCTTGGTGCCGTCGAGCCAGAAGGAGACGTGGCCCCGCTCCAGTGCCTCGGCGAAGCCCGCCGCGCCGTCCACGTGATCCCGGCGCTTGCCGGGGAGGGGCCGGTAGGTGCCCTGGTCCCAGACGATGACGGTGCCCGCGCCGTACTCGCCCCGGGCGATGACGCCCTCGAACTCCCGGTAGTCCAGCGGATGGTCCTCGGTGGGGACCGCGAGACGCTTGTCGCGCGGATCGGCGGACGGCCCTTTGGGCACGGACCATGACTTGAGTACGCCGTCGGCCTCCAGCCGGAAGTCGAAGTGCATCCGGCGGGCATCATGAATCTGCACGACGAAGCAGGGCGCGTCCCCCGGGACGCTCGGCGCGCCGCGCGGTTCCTGGGTGCGGTCGAAATGCCGTGTGCCCCGGTAGACGGCGAGCCGGTCGGGGTTCCCCTGGACGGCGCCCCCCGCCTCGGAGGGGGCGTGCGGGGCGTTCCGTCCGCCCCGGTCGTGCGTCGCGTCGTCGCCGTTCATGTCCGTCCCTCCACCCCTCTGCCGCACCGGCGCGTTCGCGGGGCTCGCGCGCCCCGCACGCCCATGTTTGCGCCCCCTGGACGGCGCGGCCACCGCAGCACGGGACGGGCCTGCGGCGCGCGGCAGCGGGTCGGGGCGGGCGTCCCCATGCGCCCCGGCAAGAACCCGAGGCATCCGGCTGTCAGACGGCCCTGTGGTACTGAACCGGCCCGGTCACCGCGCCACCGAGTTCGCGTGCCGCATGCCGCGCGAAGTACGGGTTGCGCAGCAGCTCACGGCCGATCAGTACCGCGTCCGCCTGCCCGTTCCCGATGATTTTTTCCGCCTGGCCCGCTTCGGTGATCTCCCCGACGGCGCCCACGGGAAGCCCGGCCTCAGTCCTGACCCGCTCGGCGAACGACACCTGGTATCCGGGGCCGGTGGGGATGCGGGCATGGGGCGCGTTGCCGCCGGTGGACACGTCCAGCAGGTCGACCCCCTGCGCCTTCAGGACGGCGGCGAACCGCACCGTGTCGTCCGCGGTCCATCCCTCGCGGGCGTCCTCCGGGTTTTCCGTCAGCCAGTCGGTCGCGGAAATGCGGAAGAAGAGAGGCAGTTCCTCGGGCCAGACCGCTCGTACCGCGTCCACGACCTCCCGCGCGAAACGCGTCCGCTTCTCGAACGATCCGCCGTAGGCATCGGTGCGGTGGTTGGTGTGCGGGGAAAGGAACTCGCCGATCAGGTAACCATGGGCGCCGTGGATCTCCACCACCTCGAATCCGGCGTCCCGGGCCCGCCGGGCCGCGGCGGCGAAGTCCTGAACCGCCTGCTGGATCCCCTCGACCGTCAGCTCGTCCGGGACGGGGTGCCCCTCGTCGAAAGGCAGCGGGCTCGGTGCGACGGGCTGCCAGCCGTGTGCCTCAGGACCGACGGGTGCGCCGCCACGCCACGGCGCGTCCGTCGACGCCTTACGACCGGCGTGTGCGATCTGCACACCGGGCACCGTGCCCTGCGCCTTGAGGAAGGAGGTGATCCGCCGGAAAGCCGCGGCTTGCCTGTCGTTCCAGATGCCCAGGTCTCCGGGGCTGATCCGCCCTTCCGGGGAGACAGCGGTGGCCTCGACCACGATCAGCCCGGTGCCACCGGTGGCTCGCGCGCCGTAGTGCGCGAGGTGCCAGTCCCCCGGAACGCCCGTCTCCGGTCCCGATTCCTCGGCGCTGTACTGGCACATCGGGGACATCCAGACCCGGTTGGGGATGGTCAACGACCGAAGCCGGAAGGGTTCGTGGAGGGCGCTCACAAAGGACTCCGTTCACGCGGGCAGCCGTCTCGGCCCCGCTTGGTACGACGACAATCACCGTACTACGAAGATTCTCGAATTACGACAGCTCTCGTACAACCCCGGGTCGAACGGCTGCCAGCCCCTCGACCAGGAACTACCCCGCGACCCCTCGTGGGCCCGGCATGCCGCCCGGGAGCTGAATGGCGAGGTCCACGTCCCCCCACCCGTATCACCGGCCGCCGGGCCCGGTCACGGGCGCCGTACGGCGGCGGGCGGAGGCTGCGGCTCCGCCCACCGTTCCCGCGTGATCACTGTCACCTTCATGACGTAATCTGACGCTCAATCGCGGGCAGGTCGGCCCGCCATGAACGTCGGGGTACGCCATGCGCCCATCCATCCGTGTCGCCACGCTCATCGCGGGCGCCCTCCTCACCGCCGGTCTGACGACGGGCTGTTCGTCCTCGGGCGACGACTCCAAGGCCCCCGCGGCGTCGGGGAAGTCGCCGGAGGCCCCGAGCGGCGACATCGCCGAGCAGCCGGCGGGGAAGTCCGGGAAGACCCCCGTCACCATCGGCGACTCGGGGACGTACCAGGCCGTCGACAGCGCCTCGGGGGCGCGGACGCAGACGTCGGTCACGTTCAAGGACGTCCGGGCGGTCCAGGCGTCGGAGATCAAGGCCACCAAGCCGCCCCAGCACCAGTACCTCGTCCTCACGTTCACCGTGAAGAACACCGGTGACAAGGACGGCGCCTTCCACCCGCAGCGGCTGAAGTGGACCGACGGCCAGAGCCCGGAGCGGAGCGTCGCCACCACCGAGAAGTCCGGCTCCGGGCAGAACCTCGACGCGACGCTCCACCCGGGGCAGAGCGTCACGGGCGATGTCGTCCTGGACATCCCCGGGGCGGGTGGCATCCTCCGCTACTACGACGGTTCCGGCCCCGTCTCCCTCTCGTTCGAGGTGCCGGCGGACTGAGCCCGGACCCGAACAGGGCCCGCGCGGCCCGGCCGACGGCGCGCCGCACCGGATCCCGGTGCGGCGCGCCGTCGTGTACGGGCTCCATGCGGCCGGTTCGGCAGTGGTCCGGTGCGCGGTCGTCGCGTCCCGACGGGCCGTGTGACCTGGGACGATGGCGTGCCGAGGCGCCGTTGTCAGTGGTCGGGTGCAGACTGGCGACATCTGAGACAACGGCGTCGCGGAGGTGTTCCGGTCATGACCGAGGTGCTGCTCGCTGTGGGCACACGTAAAGGACTTTTCGTCGGCCGCAGGAGGCACGGCGACTGGGAGCTGAGCGGCCCCCATTTCCCCGCCCAGGCGGTGTATTCCATCGGGATCGACAGCCGCCGGGAGACGCCACGGGTGCTGGTCGGCGCCGACAGCGCGCACTGGGGGCCGTCCGTCTTCCACTCCGACGATCTCGGGGAGACGTGGCACGAGCCCGCGCGGCCCGCGGTCAAGTACCCGGAGTACACCGGCACTTCGCTGGAGCGGGTGTGGCAGCTGCATCCGGCCGGGCCCGCCGCGCCCGATGTGGTCTACGCCGGTACGGAGCCGGGCGGGCTGTTCCGTTCCGAGGACCGCGGCGAGACGTTCGAGATGGTCAGAGCGTTGTGGGAGCATCCGAGCCGGGAGCGGTGGGTGCCCGGTGGCGGCGGTCTCGCGGTGCACACCGTGATCACCGACCCGCGCGACGCGGACGCGGTGACGGTCGCGGTGTCGGCCGCCGGGGTGTTCCGCAGCGCCGACGGCGGCGCCAGCTGGGAGCCGTCGAACACCGGCGTCAAGGCGTCGTTCCTGCCGGACGAGCACCCCGAGTTCGGCCAGTGCGTCCACAAGATCGCGCAGGACGCCGTCAACCGCGACCGGCTGTACCTCCAGAACCACTGGGGCGTCTACCGCAGCGACGACGCGGGCGCCCGGTGGACGGACATCGGCACGGGGCTCCCCACCGACTTCGGCTTCGCGGTGGCCGCCCACCCGCACCGCGCCGACACCGCCTATCTGTTCCCCATCACCGCCGACGCGGACCGCGTTCCGGCCGACCACCGGTGCCGGGTCTTCCGGACCTCCGACGCCGGTGCCTCCTGGGAGCCGCTCTCCCACGGCCTGCCGGAGGAGGACCACTACGGCACGGTGCTCCGCGACGCCCTCTGCGTGGACGACACCGGCCCCGCGGGCGTCTACTTCGGCAACCGCAACGGCGAGGTGTACGCCAGCGCCGACGACGGCGACAGCTGGCAGCAGCTCGCCGCCCATCTGCCGGATGTGCTGTGCGTACGGGCATCGGCGGTGGCCTGAGGGCGCGGGGACTCCGTCGGCGCGGCGGGACGGAGGGCGCAAAGGCCGGGGCGCCGTCCGGGCCCGGTGCCTCACCCGGTGGCACCCGCGTGGGTCACGGCGTCGCGCTTCCCTCCGCCGGTCCGTCCGCCGGGACCGCGTCCGGTACCTCTCCCGGCTCATCGCCCGTCACCACCGGCAGTGCCGACGGCAGTCCCCATTCGCTCCACGAACCGTCGTACACAGCCAGATCGCGGTGGCCCGCCAGGTACGCGCCCAGGGCCAGGACGCAGGCGGTGACCCCGGATCCGCAGCTGAAGTACAGGCGCTGCCCGTGGCCCGCCGATGTGGAGAACGCCGCCCTCAACTCGTTCGCCGGGCGCATCAGGCCGTCGCGCCGGAGGTCGCCGAAGGGCAGGTTCACGGCACCCGGCATATGGCCGCCTCGCAGGCCCGGCCGGGGCTCGGGAGCCGTACCGGCGTACCGTCCGCGGGTACGGGCGTCGAGCACCACCACCGCCGGGTCGGACAGCGCGTCGAGCACCTCGGCGCTGCCGACGAACATGCCCGCCCGGGGGCGTGCGGTGAAGGAGCCACGGGGACCTTCATAGGCGGCGGGTTGCGGCGCCAGCGGCAGGCCCGCGCCGCGCCAGGCAGGGAGTCCGCCGTCCAGGACGGCGACGCGGCCGAAGCCCATGGCGCGGAGCATCCACCAGGCGCGGGCGGCGGAGTAGACACCGGCGGCGTCGTAGACGATCACGGTGTCCTCGTCGTCGAGGCCGAGACCGCGTACGGCGGCGGTGAACGCGTCCGCGCCGGGCAGGGTGTGCGGCACCGGGGCGGAAGGGTCGGACAGCTCGCCGTCGAGGTCGAACGGCCGGGCCCCCGGGAGGCGTTCGGCCGCGCCCCGGTGGGCGCCGACGGACGCGTCCAGCAGCACCAGCCGCGGCGCACCGAGCCACTGTGCGAGCCAGCCGACGTCGACCAGCGGACCGGGCAGGCGCGGTGCCGGCGGGCCGGACCGCGGCTCCTGCGGGTCACCGAGGGCCGGGCCCGGAACGGAACGCGTACTCATGCGGTGCCTCCCTGCGCCGGCAGACCGCCTCCGGGCCTGCGTACGGGCGCCAGTCTGCCGCGCGCCGGGCGTATGGCTGCGGAGGGGCCCTGCGCCATGCGGCGAAGCAGCGAACCGCACCGGTCAGGTCGCGGACCGCACATCGCGGCACAGGTCCAGGCCCGCGCAGCGCCAGTGCAGCGACCGCCTACGGGCAACCCGCCCCTCAGCTCAGGGAAGCCGCCAGTCCACCGGCTCGGCCCCCTGGCGGATGAGGAGCTCATTGGTGCGGCTGAAGGGCCGTGAGCCGAAGAAGCCGCGGTCGGCGGACATCGGGGACGGGTGGGCCGATTCGATCGCCGGGTACGCGTCGAGGAAGGGGCGCAGGTTGCGGGCGTCGCGGCCCCACAGGACGGGCACCAGCGGTTTGCCGCGGGCGGCGAGGGCACGGATGGCCTGCTCCGTCACTTCCTCCCAGCCCTTGCCGCGGTGCGCGCCGGGCTTACGGGGCGCGGTGGTCAGCGCCCTGTTGAGGAGCAGGACGCCCTGGCGGGTCCACGGGGTCAGATCGCCGTTGGAGGGGCGCGGCAGGCCGAGGTCGGAGTGGAGTTCGCGGAAGATGTTCTCCAGGCTCCCCGGCAGCCGCTGCACCTCGGGCGCGACCGCGAAACTCAGCCCGATGGCCATGCCCGGCGTCGGATAGGGGTCCTGACCGACGATCAGCACCCGTACGTCGTCGAACGGCTGCTGGAAGGCGCGCAGGACGTTGGCGCCCGCGGGCAGATAGGTCCGCCCGGCGGCGATCTCCTGACGGAGGAAGTCGCCCATCTCGACGATACGTCCGGCGACGGGGCGCAGCGCCTCCGCCCAGCCGGGTTCCACAAGTTCGTTCAAGGGTCGTGCTGCCACAGCACCTCACCCTACCGGCCCAACGCCCGGGACCCGTTCCATCCGGAGCGGGCACGGGCGCCGCAGGCCGAGGCCGCGATGGCGACGGGCGGCCGGAGGCGCCCGTCCCCCACGACCGGGCCGCGTCCTCGCCGTTCCGGCCGGGCGGTGCCCGGGCCACCATGGTTCAGGGCCCGGCGGTGTCCCGGCGGCCGGTACTGTGCCGCCATGACACATGCGAACATCCCTGCGGGCTGGTATGCGGACCCGCAGGGGACTCCCCACCAACTGCGCTGGTGGGATGGCGCCCGCTGGACCGAGCACACGCACGCAGCCCCGCAACAGGCTCAGGGCCAGGCTCCGGCCCAGCACGCCCCCCAGCAGCAGGTTCCGCCGCAGCAGACGCCCCCGCAGCAGCCGCAGGCGGCCCCGGTCGGGACCGGAGCGCCGCAGCAGATGCCCGCCGGGCCCGGGGCGCCGTACGGGGCGCAGCAGGCCCCCTACGGGCAGCCCGGATATCCCCCGGCGGGGGCGGCGCCCGGCAACCCCGACGCGGCCCGGCAGGTCCAGCAGCAGGCGGGCATCGCCCCTGCGGGTCCCGGCGGCGGCACGCTGTTCACCGAGCCGGTGCTGGTGGTGAACCAGAAGGCGAAGCTGATCGAGGTCACCAACGAGTACGGCGTCTTCGACCAGAACGGCAACACCCTCGGCACGGTCGTCCAGGTCGGGCAGAGCACCGCGAAGAAGGTGCTGCGGGTGGTGTCCAGCCTGGACCAGTACATGACGCACAAGCTGGAGATCCGGGACGCGTACGGGCAGCCGCAGCTGGTGCTGACGCGACCGGCGAAGTTCATCAAGTCGAAGGTGCTGGTGGCGCGTCCGGACGGGCAGCCGGTCGGCGAGATCGTCCAGCAGAACGCCATCGGCAAGATCAACTTCGGGATGATGGTCAACGGCCAGCAGATCGGCGCCATCAAGGCCGAGAACTGGCGGGCCTGGAACTTCGCCATCGTCGACCACACCGACACCGAGATCGCACGGATCACCAAGACGTGGGAGGGCCTGGCGAAGACGATGTTCACCACGGCCGACAACTACGTCCTGCAGATCCACCGGCAGCTGCCCGACCCCCTGCTGAGCCTCGTCGTCGCCACGGCGTTGACCGTCGACACCGCGCTCAAGCAGGACTCCCGCGGCCTTGGCTGAGCCGTCGCGCACGGCGGGCCCGGCCGTCCTGGGCGTCGACTCGGGTGGTTCGGGGCTGCGCCTCGCCGTCGCACCGGTCGCCGCGCCGCACGCCCGGCCGGAGACCCTGTACGCGTCGGACACCCCGGTACGCACCGGGGAGCGCGGTATCGACGCGCGGCACCTGCTGGACCAACTGCTGCCCGCTGCCGAGAAGTTGCGGCAGACGGTGGGGGTGTCCGGCTTCGCGGCGGTCTGTGTCGGCGCCGCCGGGATGGCGACGCTCGGGCAGGACCTGCGGGCCGCGCTGCCGCGGGCGCTGGCCGACGCCTTCGGGGTGCGTGACCTGGCGCTGGCCACGGACGCGGTGACCGGGTACGCGGGCGCGCTGGGGCAACGGCCGGGCGTCGTCGTCGCGGCCGGTACGGGTCTGGTCGCGCTCGGCGCGGACCCGGCGTCCGGGGACGGCTGGCGGCGGGCGGACGGCTGGGGCCATCTGCTCGGCGACTGCGGGGGCGGGGCGTGGATCGGCCGGGCGGGCCTGGAGGCGGCGCTGCGGGCGCACGACGGGCGGCCCGGCGGCTCCCCGGCACTGCTGCGGGCCGCCGAGGAACAGTTCGGGCCGGTCAGCGGCCTGCCGGGGCAGCTGTATCCACGGGCGGACCGGCCCGCGGTGCTGGCGTCGTTCGCGCCATACGTGGCGCGTGAGGCGGCCGGTGACGCAGTCGCGGCGGGCATCGTCCGCGAGGCCGCGGAGCAGATCGCGGACACCGCGGCGGCCGCCTGTCCGCCCGGGCCGGGGCGGGCCGTCGCGCTGACCGGCGGGCTGTTCCGGCTGGGCGAGGTGCTGCGGGCGCCGGTGCGGGCCGGGCTGGCGGCGCGGCTGCCGGACGCGGTGTGCGCGGAGCCGGACGGCGGCCCGCTCGACGGGGCGCTGCGCCTCGCCGCCGCGCTGGCCACCGACACGGTGCGGCTGCCGGTGGACGGCACGCTGCTCCGGCTCGTCCACCACGGGAGGTGAACGGTACGCGCCATCCGGGGGCGGGCCGCCGCAGGTGGGCCGTCGTCCCGAGGTGCGTCCGCCGTTCCGGGCGGCCTCCGGGCGGGCCCCGTGACGCGCGGGATAAATCGGGACGGATACCTCCCGGCCGAACCCTCCCCCGGCAGTGTGTCGGTACGAGGCGTTAGCATGCGACGCCATGAGTTCCCCCACTGGGCCCGCACCTGGCTCGCCCCGCTTTGACGACGATTCTCCGAGCTCGGCGCCCGGCCTGCCCGTACGAATGCCGCGTCCCCGGCAGTCCGGCCGACACCGGAAGCCGGATCCGGTCGCCGCGCCCGAGGGCGCACCCGCCCTGGTGCTGGCCGTTCCCGGCACCCCCACACGCGCCGCCCGCTCCCTGGCGGAGGAGGTCTGCAGCATCGCGCGTTCCGAGCTGCCCGGCCTCGACGCCCGGATCGGTTACGTGGACGGCGACGGCGAGGAGTTCCCGGCGCTGGATGCGGTGCTGGCGCAGGCCGGTGCCGAGCACAAGGCGCGTGCCGCGCAGGGCGGCGGCGCGGCCGCCGGTCCGGCCGCGGTGGTCGTGCCGCTGCTGGCCGGTCCCGACAGCGCGCTGCTGCGGCGGATACGCCAGGCGATGATGAACAGCGGTTCCGGCGCCGAGCTGACGGATGTCCTCGGCCCGCACCCGCTGCTCGCCGAGGCGCTGCACGTACGGCTGTCCGAGGCGGGGCTGGCCCGCGCCGACCGGGCGCGGCTGTTCACCGTCGCCACGGCGGCGGACGGCATCATCCTGGCCGCTGTGGGCGGCGAGGAGGCCGTGCAGGCCGCGGGGATCACCGGCATGCTGCTGTCGGCCCGGCTGGCGGTGCCGGTGCTGGCCGCCGCGCTGGACGAGGACGGGGCGATCTCGCGCACCGCGGAGCAGCTGCGGACGTCCGGTTCGCGGCAGCTGGCGCTCGCGCCGTACCTGATCGGCCCGGAGATCTCCGACGGGCTGCTGGGGGCGGCCGCGGCCGAGGCGGGTTGCGCGTCGGCGGGGGCGCTGGGCGCCTACGGGGCGGTCGGCCGTCTGGTGCTGTCGAACTACGCCGCGGCGGTGGGCATCACGCTGCGGCCCGCCGGAGGTCCGCAGTACGCACCGGCGCGCTGAGCCGCGTTTTCCGGGCGGCCGCCCGGCCACCCGGAACCGTAAGGGCCGTTCCGCTTCGTGCGGGGCGGCCCTTCGCGCTGCCCGGCGGCGGACGCGGCCCGTGACGGAAGACGCAGGTGTACTTCGGCGGCAGCTTCCCGCCGGGCTGAGCGTCTCAGGCGAAGACGACGCAGGAGGCCGCGGGCGCCGCCGTCGAGCCGGTGCGGGTGGGAATGCCGGTGGAGTGGTCGACGGTGAACCAGGTGATGTCGCCGGAGCGTTCGTTGGCGGCGTAGAGGAACCGGCCGGTGGGGTGCATCGCCAGGTCGCGGGGCCAGCTGCCGCCGCAGGGCACGCTGGTGACGGGGGTGAGCTCCGCGCCGGAGGCGTCGAGGGCGTGGACGCAGATGCGGTCGCGGCCCCGGACCGCGGTCCACAGGAACCGGCCGTCCGGGGAGACGACCGCGGTGGACGCACAGCCGGCGTCGGCCGCCGGGTCCCCGGGCGCGCCGTCGCCGTCCGCGAACAGCGGGGTCTCCCCCAGGGGCGTCAGGGTGCCGTGTTCGGCGTCCCAGCGGCAGCGGGTGAGCGCCGGTGCCAGCTCGTTGACGACGTAGACGTGGCCGCCGTCCGGGTGGAAGGCGAGGTGGCGGGGGCCGCTGCCGGGGCGGAGCCGGACCTCGTCGCGGATCTGCGTCATGCCGGTGGCGGGGTCGAGGCTGCAGCTGCGGACCGAGTCGGTGCCGAGGTCGGCGGTGAGCAGCCGGGTGCCGCCGGGCGCGGCGTACACGGAGTGGGCGTGCGGGGTCTTCTGGCGCTCGGGGTCCGGGCCGCTGCCGTGGTGGGCGAGGACGGCGGCGGGCCCGCCGAGGGTGCCGTCGGGTCCGATGGGGAGCGCGCTGACGCTGCCGGAGGTGTAGTTGGCGGTGACGAGGTGACCGGCGGCCAGGGCGAGGTGGGTGGGGCTCGCACCGCCCACCGGGACGGGCGGGGCGAGAAGCTCCGGGCCGTCGGGGGTGAGGGCGAAGGCGGCGGCCGCGCCGTGGCCGGTCTCGCTGACCGCGTAGAGGCGCCCGCCGTCGCGGCTCGGGGCGAGGAAGGACGGGTTGGCGACCTCCGCGGTGGTGTGCAGCGGGGTGAGCGCACCGGTCTCCGGGTCGAGGGCGGCGGTGGTGATACCCGCGCCGCCGTGCTGCGTGAACGATCCGATGTAGGCCCGCAGGCCCTGCTCCGTGGTCACCGATGTGCCGCCTCTCGTCCGGTCGCCCGCCGCCCCCGCGCGGGGCGGGGCACAGCGACGCTAACAGCCGGGGCGGCGGCGGGGGCGGGATTGTCGGGCGGGGGCTCGGAGCCGTACCCCCGGTGGGGTCAGGCCCCGGCGAGCGGGGCTCGGGGCGGACTGGCCAGTGGGGCGGCGAGGGCGGCGAGTTTCTGCTCCAGGCCGTGGAGGTGGAGGAGCGGGCCGTCCCCGGCGGCGGGCGGGGCGGGCGCGGGCACCGGTGCGGTGTGGCGGGCGGTCAGGGTCTCGACGGCCGCCTCGACGCGGCGCCAGGCGTCGGCGAGGTGGGCGCCGTGCGCGCCGTCGGTCCGCCCGGCGGGGGCGAGCGCCGCGAGGGCGGCGATGTCGTGGGCGCAGGCGTCCAGCAGGGCGAGGACCTGGCGGGCGCGGGCCTTGCGGTGGCGGAGCGGGTTGAGGGGGTGGAGCAGCGGCGCGAGGGAGAGGCGGACCTTGCCGAGGAGGGCTTCCAGTTCGCCGGTCCGCCCGGCCGGGTCCGCGTCGTGGGCGCCGCCGAGGCGGGCGACGGCCTGCGCGGTGCACTCGTGGACGCACCGCACGGCGCGCTGGATCCAGGCGTTGGTGGTGGCGTGGGTGGTGACGGGCAGGACGAGGACGACGGCCACGGCGGTGGCGAGGGCGCCGACGCCGGTCTCGGCGAGCCGCAGCGCGAGCAGCCCGGGGTGGAGGACGCCGAGGAGGCCGTAGAGCAGTCCGGCCATGACGGTCACGAAGAACATCATGTACGTGTACGAGAGGGGCGCCGTGTGGAAGAGGCCGAAGATGCAGACGGCGACGAGGGCGGCGGTGGGGGCGGGGGCGCCGTGCAGCGGGACGGCGACGAGGAGTCCGGCGGCGATGCCGGTGACGGTGCCCAGGACCCGGCGGAAGCCGCGGACCAGGGTCTCGCCGCAGGACGCGGTGTTCACGAAGATCCACCAGACGGTGGCGACGGCCCAGTACCAGCGGTCGGCGGAGACGGCCTGGCCGACGGCGAGCGCGGCGGCGCAGGCCACGGTCGCCTGGACGGCCTGCCGGGTGGTGGCGCGGTCCAGTCCGCGGCCGGGCGGCGGCGGTGCGGGCGCGGGGGCCGGCCGCAGACCCCGTTCGTAGCACCAGGCGCCGAACCGGATAGCGGCGGCCACGGCGGCGCCGACGAGCACGGCCACGATGAGCGGCGGCAGCCGGCCTGGCTCGGCGTGCAGGAACTGCGCCATGAAGAACATCATGAACGCGAAGATCCCGAGGGCGTGGCCGCGCGGGCCCCAGCGGCGGGCGTACCCCCCGGCGCCGACGACGGCGAGGAACGCCGCGTCGCGCCCGAGGGGATGCCCGTGCAGCCCCGCCGCGAGGGCCAGGACGGGCAGGCCGACGACGGGCAGCAGGGCGGTGGTGACGGCCTGGCCGCGGACCGTGGGGTCGGCGACGGTGAAGAGCGCCAGCAGCGCGGCGAGTCCCCCGGCGATGGCCCCGGTGAGGGTGGGGACGGCCAGGCCGGACGCGGTGGTAGCCAGGCCGATGCCGAGCACGGCCCGGGTGGCGGCGCGCAGCCGCAGCCGCCCCGGGTCCGGCACCCACACCCTCCTCATCAGCAGCGTCATCCTCTTCAGCACCGCTTCCTCTCCGTACGCGTCGGGGGCGCGGGCGCGGCCGGGTGGCCGTGCGCGCATGAAAAAGGCGCCGCGGAGTTCCGCAGCGCCATCGACAGATCCATCTCAGCACCCGACGCCCAGTGGTTCAACAGATGCCGATTTTGCTGGGCCATTGGTACAGCAAGAAGGGGAATATATGGTTCCGGAAAGGGCCAACGGCCGCGTCGGGCGCGAGGGGGCGGGCCGGAGCCCGTACCGGACGGGAAACGGGCCCCGCAGGTACGGAAACGGGCACGGTTGGCGCGGCCCCCAGGGCGCCCCGCCCTCAACACCTCCTGAACACAGCCACCGGAACGCGTCCCCGCTCAGCTCCCCGCGGAGAAAACGCAACCCCGCAGGCCAGCCGCACGTCATCCCGGAATGGGAACGCCCTTTCCGGGCAGGAGGGTTGACGGTCCGTCCACACACCATGACGATGCTGCGGGCGAGAGAGCGCTCCCCCCATCTCATGTGTTCACTCCCTGAATCAGGAGGGCTGCATGCCCACTCCCCCCACGCCGGAGCGCGCCTCCGGTCTGCCGCGCCGTGCCGTGCTGGCGTCGATGGCCGCCGCGCTGCCGCTGGCCGGTCTGCCGTCCACCGCCTGCGCCGCCACACCCCCGGCCACCTCGCGCGGCGCCGGTCCGCTGCCCGGCGGCGGCGATCTCGGCGAGAACGTCCTCGTCTTCGACCCGGCCACGCCCGGTATCCAGGACAAGCTCGACGAGATCTTCCGCAAGCAGGAGAAGGCGCAGTTCGGCACCGATCGCCACGCGCTGTTCTTCAAGCCGGGCACCTACGACGGGCTCAACGCGCAGCTCGGTTTCTACACCTCGATCGCGGGGCTCGGCCTGTCGCCCGACGACACCACGATCAACGGCGATGTCACCGTCGACGCGGGCTGGTTCGACGGCAACGCCACCCAGAACTTCTGGCGCTCGGCGGAGAACCTCGCGCTGAAGCCGGTGAGCGGCACCAACCGGTGGGCGGTCGCGCAGGCGGCGCCGTTCCGGCGGATGCACGTCAAGGGCGGGCTGAACCTCGCGCCCGACGGGGACGGCTGGGCCAGCGGCGGCTATCTCGCCGACTGCCGCGTCGACGGCACGGTCGAACCGCGGTCGCAACAGCAGTGGTACACCCGCGACAGTGCCCTCGGCGGCTGGCAGGGCGCCGTGTGGAACATGGTGTTCTCCGGCGTCGAGGGCGCCCCGGCGCAGAGCTTCCCCGACCCGCCGTTCACCACGCTGGACCACACCCCGGTCTCCCGCGAGAAGCCGTTCCTGTACCTCGACGGCGACGCGTACAAGGTGTTCGTGCCCGAGAAGCGGACCGACGCGCGCGGCACCAGCTGGGGCAACGGCACGCCCCGGGGCACCTCGCTGCCGCTCGATCAGTTCTATGTGGCGAAGCCGGACGCGGACGCGGCGACCCTCAACGCCGCCCTCGACCAGGGGCTCCACCTGCTGCTGACGCCCGGCGTCTACCACCTCGACCGGCCCGTCGAGGTCACACGCGCCGACACCGTCGTGCTGGGCCTGGGCTACGCCACGCTGATACCGCAGAACGGCGTGACGGCTCTGAAGGTCGCCGACGTCGACGGGGTGCGGCTCGCCGGGCTGCTGCTCGACGCCGGGCCGGAGAACTCCCCCACCCTGCTGGAGGTCGGCCCCGAGGGCGCATCGGCCGCCCATGCGGCGAATCCGACCACGGTGCAGGACGTGTTCGTCCGCGTCGGCGGCGCCGGACCCGGCAAGGTGACCTGCGCGATCGTGATCAACAGCAACGACACGGTCATCGACCACACCTGGGTGTGGCGCGCCGACCACGGCGAGGGCGTGGGCTGGGACATCAACCGCGCCGATTACGGCGTACGCGTCAACGGCGACGGGGTGCTGGCGACCGGCCTGTTCGTCGAGCACTTCCGCAAGTACGACGTCCACTGGCGCGGCGAGCGGGGCCGCACCGTCTTCTTCCAGAACGAGAAGGCGTACGACGCGCCGAACCAGGCGGCGGTCCAGGACGGCGACACCAAGGGCTTCGCCGCGTATCTCGTGGATGACGCGGTGACCGAGCACGAGGGCTGGGGCCTGGGCAGCTACTGCTTCTACAATGTCGACCCGTCGATCCGGCAGGACCACGGGTTCGCCGTGCCCGAGGCGCCGGGCGTCAAGCTGCACGGGCTGCTGGTGGTGTCGCTGGGCGGCAAGGGCCAGTACGAGCATGTCATCAATGGCACCGGCGGGCCGACGTCGGGCGATACGACGGTGCCGTCCACGGTCGTCTCCTTCCCCTGAGCCGTCTCCGGGCGCGCGGCGGGCCGGGCTCTGGACGGGCGGGGTGCGGCGGCTTAGCGTCCCGCGTGGAAGCGTCAACTCCATTCAGAAAAACTGAGGTTGAGCCTGTGACGACTGTTCCGCCGCCGCCCGACATCCTCGCGCCGGAGTTCGCGGCCGACCCCTACCCGGCGTACCGCGTCCTGCGGGACCACTATCCGCTCCACCACCACGCGGGCACGGACAGCTATCTCCTCTCCCGGTACGAGGATGTGGCGCGGGCGTTCAAGGACCCGGTGTTCACCACCGACAACTACGGCTGGCAGCTGGAGCCGGTGCACGGCGGCCGCACCCTGCCGCAGATGAGCGGCGCCGAACACGCCGTGCGCCGGGCCCTGGTGGCGCCCGCCTTCCGGGGGCGGGCGCTGCGGGAGCGGTTCCAGCCGGTGATCGAACGGAACAGCCGCGAACTCCTCGACGCCTTCCGGGGCGCCGAGGAGGCGGATCTGGTGGCGCAGTTCGCCACCCGGCTGCCGATCAACGTCATCGTCGACATGCTGGGCCTGGACCGCGCCGACCACGATCTCTTCCACGGCTGGTACGGCGCGGTCGTCGGCTTCCTCGCCAACCTCGCGCAGGACCCGGAGGTCGCCGCCGCCGGTCTCGCGGCCCGCGACGAACTCGCGGCGTATCTGCGGCCGATCATTCGGCAGCGGCGTGCGGCGCCCGGCGACGATCTGCTGTCGGAGCTGTGTACGGCGGAGGTCGAGGGGACCCGGATGAGTGACCGGGACATCACCGCGTTCGTGAGTCTGCTGCTGTCTGCGGGCGGCGAGACGACGGACAAGGCGATCGCCTTGACCGTCCGCAATCTGCTGGCCCACCCCGCGCAGCTCGCGGCGGTCCGCGCCGACCGGAGCCTGGTGCCGATGGCGTTCGCGGAGACGCTGCGGTACTCCCCGCCGGTCCAGATGATCATGCGGCAGCCGTCGGCGGACGTCACGGTCGACGGCGGGACGATCCCGGCGGGCGCGACCGTCACCTGCCTGATCGGCAGCGCCCACCGCGACGAACGGCACTACGCCGGCCCCGACACCTTCGACATCTTCCGCACCGACCTGACGGCGTCCACGGCGTTCAGCGCCGCCGCCGGCCATGTGGCGTTCGCGCTCGGGCGGCACTTCTGCGTGGGGGCGCTGCTGGCGAAGGCGGAGGTGGAGACCGGCATCAACCAACTCCTCGACGCGTTCGGGGAGATGCACTTTGCGGACGGCGCCGCGCCGCCGGAGTCCGGGGTCTTCGCCCGCGGCCCCGAGACGCTGCGGGTGCGCTTCACGGCCGTGTGAGCGCAGCACCGCCAGCCGTCGGGCGCCCGGGGCGAGCGGCCGTTGCTACAGTCCCCAGGACAGATCCCGCCCCTGGAAAGGCCCGGAAGCATGGCCGTGGACGCCTTGGACGCGAAGATTCTGGGGCTGCTGCTGGAGGCGCCGCGGACCAGTGTGCGGGAGTACGCACGGCTGCTGGGCGTGGCCCGCGGGACCGTTCAGGCGCGGCTGGACCGGCTGGAGCGCGACGGCGTGATCACCACGTACGCGCCGCGGCTCTCCCCCGCCGCGCTGGACCATCCGGTGCTGGCGTTCGTCCACATCGAGGTCACGCAGGGGCATCTGGAGGAGGTCGCCGACGCGTTGGCCGAGGTGCCGCAGATCATCGAGGCGTTCTCGACGACCGGCGGCGGCGATCTGCTGGCGCGCGTGGTGGCCCGGGACGCGGCGCATCTGGAGGACGTCATCCAACGGCTGATCAGTCTGCCGGGCGTGGTACGCACCCGCACCGAGGTGGCGCTGCGGGAGCGGGTACCGCACCGGATGCTGCCGCTGGTCCAGGACGTCGGCGGGGCGGACCGGGGGCGGTGAGAACGGGGCGGGGTGCCGGGTACGCGGGAGCCGGGGCGACGCGCCTGGTTGCGCCTCTTCCGGGCCCGGCCCGGCCGTCCGTCCCTCTCTCCCTCCGCGGAAACCGCGTTGCCGCCACCCCGGCCGGCCGGGAGACTCCCCGCCATGACCGACCATGATCCGCACAGTTCCTCCGCCGTCTCCGCGCTGTTCTCCCAAGGGCGGCTGACCTCGATCCCCCGGAAGACCGCGCGCCGCGAGCAGTTGCTCGCCCACCTCGCGGCGACGCTCTTCGAGACGGACCGCTCGTACAGCGAACGCGAGGTCAACGAGGCGCTGTTGACCGTGCACGACGACTGCTCGGCGCTGCGCCGTTATCTCGTCATCGGCGGACTGCTCTCCCGCACCCGGGACGGCAGCAGCTACCGGCGCGTCACCGGCTGACGGGCGTCACTTCCGGGCCCGGCTCGGCTGGACGCGCTTGGGTTCGCCCTTCATCTTCGGGTGCTCGGGCGGGTAAGGCAGGTCGCCGAGGCCGTGGTCGCGCTCGTCGCGGGCGGCCAGCTCCAGCGCCTCGTCCAGCCGGAACGCCTCGTCGTCCATGGCGGCGTGCAGATCGCCGAGTGCGGCGAACCGGTCCGGCATGGTGGCGAGGTCGAAGTCCTCGGGGACGGCGTCGGGGACCTCCTCCCAGCGCAGCGGCGCGGAGACCGGGGCGTGTGCGGAGGGGCGTACGGAGTAGGCGCTGGCGATGGTGCGGTCGCGGGCGGTCTGGTTGTAGTCGACGAAGATCCTGGCGCCGCGCTCCTCCTTCCACCAGGCGGTGGTGATGCGGTCGGGGGCGCGGCGCTCCAGCTCCCGGGCGAGGGCGATGGCCGCGCGCCGCACCTGCGTGAAGTCCCACTCGGGGGCGATCGGCACGAAGACATGCAGGCCGCGGCCGCCGGAGGTCTTGGGCCAGCCACTCAGGCCCAGCCCGGCGAGGACGTCGCGGAGTTCGAGGGCGGCGCGTACCGCGTCCGCGTAGTCGGTGCCGGGCTGCGGGTCGAGGTCGATGCGGAGTTCGTCGGGGTGCTCGGTGTCGGTGCGCCGCACCGGCCAGGGGTGGAAGGTGAGGCAGCCGAGGTTGGCGGCCCACAGGACGGCGGCGGGTTCGGTGGGGCAGATCTCGTCGGCGTACCGGCCGCTGGGGAAGGCGATCCGGCCGGTGGGGATCCAGTCGGGGAGGTTCTTGGGCGCGCGCTTCTGGAAGAAGGACTCGCCGGTCACGCCGTCCGGGTGGCGTTGCAGGGTGGTCGGGCGGTCGCGCAGGGCGCGCAGGGCTCCGTCGGCGACGGCAAGGTAGTAGCGGGCGACGTCGCCCTTGGTGAAGCCGCGCTCGGGGAAGTAGACCTTGTCCGGGTGGGTCACCCGGACCGTCCGTCCGCCCGCCGTCAGCTCCAGTGCGTCTGCCATGGGGCCACGCTAGGCGCGTCGTGGCGGGGCCGCCCGGCGGGCGGCGGGCCGTGCTTCGCCGGACAATCCGGTGCATGGACCTTCCGGTGATGCCGCCCGTGAAACCGATGCTCGCCAAGAGCGCCGCGACCATCCCGCCGGGCCTCCTGTACGAGGCGAAGTGGGACGGCTTCCGGGCGATCGTCTTCCGTGACGGCGACGAGATCGAGCTGGGCAGCCGCTCCGGCAAACCGCTGACCCGTTACTTCCCGGAGGTCGTCGAGGCGCTACGGGCGCAGGTGCCGCGACGGTGTGTGCTGGACGGGGAGATCGTCATCGCGCGCGAGGGGCGGCTGGACTTCGACGCGCTGCTGGAGCGGATCCATCCTGCGGAGTCCCGGGTGCGGCACCTCGCCGAGGTGACCCCGGCGAGCTTCGTGGCGTTCGACGTGCTGGCGCTCGGCGACGAGGCGCTGATGCCCGAGCCGCAGCACGCGCGGCGCACCGCGCTGGTCGCGGCGTTGCGGGAGGCGGCGGCGCCGGTCTTCACGGCGCCCGCGACCGACGACACGGAGCTGGCGCGGGAGTGGTTCGAGCGGTTCGAGGGCGCCGGTCTCGACGGCATCGTCGCCAAGCCGCCGCAGCTGCCGTACCGGCCCGGCGAACGGGTGATGACCAAGGTCAAGCACGAGCGGACCGCCGACTGTGTGGTGGCCGGAGTACGGCACCACAAGAGCGGGCCGGTGGTCGGCTCGCTGCTGCTGGGCCTGTACGACGACGCCGGGCGGCTCCAGCACGTCGGGGTGTGCGCGTCGTTCCCGATGCGGCGGCGGCAGGAACTGATGACGGAGCTGGAGCCGCTGCTGATGGCGTCGGTGGCCGGTCATCCGTGGCAGGCGTGGACCAGCGAGGAGGCGCAGGCGTCCGGACGGCTGCCGGGCGGCCCGAGCCGGTGGACCGGCGGCAAGGACCTGTCGTGGCTGCCGCTGCGCCCCGAGCGGGTGCTGGAGGTGGCGTACGACCACATGCAGGGCGACCGTTTCCGGCACACCGCCCAGTTCCGCCGCTGGCGTCCGGACCGCACACCGGCCAGCTGCACGTACGCGCAGCTGGCGGAGCCGGTGCGGTACGACCTCGGGGAGGTGCTGGGGCACGGGGGACGGTGACGGCGGGACCGGCGCGGGCAGCCGGGCGCGGCCAACGGGCCCGGGCACCGCGCCCCCGCCCGTATGCTGATCCGCCATGTTCACCCCCCAAGGCCCCACGCTCCGCGAACTGGCCGTGCAGGCGCTGTCCTCCGTCGAGCGGGGGTACGACCTGCTGGCCCCCACGTTCGACCACACGCCGTTCCGTACGCCGCCCGCGGTGCTGGACGCGACGGCGGCGGCGCTGGCGGCGCTCGGCCCCTTCGAGGACGGGCTCGATGTCTGCTGCGGCACCGGCGCCGGGGTGGAGGTGCTGCGGCGGGTCTGCGGGCGGCGCGTGGTGGGGGTGGATCTCAGCGCCGGAATGCTCGCGGTGGGCCGGGCGGCGCTCGGCGGGGGCGACCGGCCCCGGACGGAGTGGGTACGCGGCGATGCGCGGGCGCTGCCCTTCGCACCGGCCTTCGATCTGGCGGTGAGTTTCGGCGCGTTCGGGCATTTCCTGCCGCGGGAGTGGCCGGGGCTGTTCGCGCAGGTGCGGGGCGCGTTGCGGCCGGGCGGCCGGTTCGTCTTCCCAGTCGTGGCACCGGCGCGGCCCGGTTCGGCGCTGTACTGGACGCTGTGGGCGTTCGACGGGGCGATGCGGGTGCGCAACACGGTGTGGCGGCCGCCGTTCGTCATGTACTACCGGCCGTTCCGGCTGGGCGGGGTCCGTGCGGCGCTGGAGCGGGCCGGGTTCGCGGTCGGGCTGCGGGCGCTGCCGGAGCTGGGGACACGGCCGGACGGCAGTCCGCGGTGCCGGCTGGTGGTGGCGCGCCGGGACTGAGCGCGGGGCCGGGCGAGCCCCCTACTCCCCTTTGGTCCAGACCTCTTGACGAGAGGTCTGGACCACCTTACGTTGTTGGCCGCTGCGCAGCCGCACATGCCGTCCGGGCCGCATCGCCGGTCCGCCACCGCGAGTCTTCGCTCGCACGGACGAGGAGCCGCCATGTCCGGTCGTCGCACATCACGTCTTCTGGGGGCCGGTCTGGCGCTGGCCGTCGCCGCCCCCCTGCTGGTCGCCGCCGCGCCCGCCGCCCCGTCCGCGCCGTCCGCCTCGTCCGCGCCGCGGGCCGCCGCCGACTGCGGGGTGAAATCCAAGCCCGCCGGGAAGGTCGTCCAGGGGTACTGGGAGAACTGGGACGGCGCGGCGAACGGCGTGCATCCGCCGCTCGGCTGGATCCCGATCACCGACTCCCGGATCGCCGCGCACGGCTACAACGTCCTCAACGCCGCCTTCCCCGTGGTCCTTTCGGACGGCACCGCGCTGTGGGAGGACGGGATGGACGCGACGGTGAAGGTGCCGACGCCGGAGGAGATGTGCCAGGCGAAGGCCGACGGCATGACGGTGCTGATGTCCATCGGCGGGGCGACCGCGGGCATCGACCTCAGCTCGGAGGAGGTCGCCGGCACGTTCGTCGACACGATCGTGCCGATCCTGCAGAAGTACCACTTCGACGGCATCGACATCGAGTCGGGCCTGTCCGGCAGCGGGGACATCGCCAAGCTCTCCCCCTCGCAGGCCAACCTGATCCGCATCATCGACGGCATCCTCGCCAAGATGCCCGACGGCTTCGGCCTGACCATGGCGCCGGAGACCGCGTATGTCACCGGCGGCAGCGTCACCTACGGCTCGATCTGGGGCGCGTATCTGCCGATCGTGAAGAAGTACGCGGACAACGGCCGGCTGTGGTGGCTGAACATGCAGTACTACAACGGCAGCATGTACGGCTGCTCCGGCGACTCGTACGAAGCGGGCACCGTCGAGGGGTTCACCGCGCAGACCGACTGCCTCGACAAGGGCCTGGTGGTGCAGGGCACGACCGTCAAGGTGCCCTACGACAAGCAGGTCCCGGGGCTGCCGGCCCAACCGGGCGCCGGAGGCGGTTACATGGCGCCCGGTCAGGTGTCCCAGGCATGGCAGCACTACACCAACGGCCTCAAGGGCCTGATGACCTGGTCGGTCAACTGGGACGGCTCCAAGGGCTGGACCTTCGGTGACAACGCCAGTTCACTCCAGGGGCGTTGAGCCGGGGCCCGGCCGACGGGGCAGCGCTCAGGCGGTCGGCTTCTTGGCCGCCCAGGCGGTCACGTTGAGCTTGTGGTTGTCGACGGCGTCGTCGAGGGATATGACGCTGTGGGAGTTGCTGCCGGTCGGGGAGACCTGGAGGTACTTGGCCTTCGCGGCGTTCGCACCACTGTGGGTCCACTCGATGTTGGCGTAGGCGGCCTTGCCCGGCTTGAGGGTGACCTTGTGGACACCCGGGTTCTTGGCGTAGTAGGTGTTGCCGTGGTGCACGACGGTCTTGAGCGCCGTGTGGCCCTTGCCCTCCAGAGCGAGGCCCGGGTAACCCTGGAAGGTGCAGGTGGTCTTACCGGTGTTCTTGGCGACCAGGTAGAACCCCGCGTGCATCATCCCGCCGGAACCCTCGGGCAGCGGCGCCTGGGAGACCTTGAGGGTGCCCGGGGCGCAGGCGGCGGTGGCGGTCGCGCCGGCCGGGGACGCCGAGGCGACACCCGCACCCGTGACGGCTGCCACGGCGACGGCGGCCGAGGCGAAGGCCGCGATACGCAGACCACGCATGTACATCAACTCCTGTTGTTTCGTGGGTGGTTCGAGGGAGGCGGGCGGGGCGGGTGGTGACATCCGGCGAACCGGCGCCCCGCGCGTCCGCGCTGCGGGGGCGAGTCTGCCGGTGCTTTCTAAAGATCGGCTAACACTCCGCTAACGTCGGCGCGTTAACAATCGGCTCCCCCCAACGCAAAGGGCCCGTCCGTGACGTGTGGTCATGGGCGGGCCCTTGATCCGTCCGGTCAGGTGCCCCGGGCGGAGAGTGCGGTTACTTCTTGAAGCCGTAGTCCATCAGCTTCTTGGCGTCCGCCGTGCGGTTGGCGACCGACGAGGACGTCAGGACGGTGCCGACGACGGTCTTGCCCCCACGGGTGGCGGCGAAGACGAGGCAGTACTTGGCCTGCGGACCGGAGCCGGTCTTGACGCCGATGGCGCCGGAGTAGCTGCTCAGCAGGTTGTTGGTGTTCTGCCACGACATGTAGCGGTAGCCACCGCTCTTGGTGGTGACCGTCTGCTTCGTCGCCTTGGTCTTCACGACCGTACGGAACGTGGAGTACTTCAGCGCGCTGCTGGCGATCTTGGACAGGTCGCGGGGCGACGAGTAGTTCGAGCCGTTGCTGATGCCGTCGAACGAGTCGAAGTGCGTGTTCTTCAGGCCCAGGCTCTTGGCCGTGGCGTTCATCTTGCCGATGAACGACTTCACCCGGGCGGCCCGGGTGGAGCCGCTGCCGAACTTGTCGGCGAGGGCGTACGCCGCGTCGCAGCCGGACGGCAGCAGCAGACCGTACAGCAGCTGGCGGACGGTGACCTTGTCACCGACGATCAGGTGAGCCGAGGAAGCGCCGTTGCGGACGATGTAGTCGCTGTACGCCTTCTGGATCGTGACCTTGGAGTTGAGGTTCAGGCCCTTCTGGCCCAGCACCACCCGAGCGGTCATGATCTTGGTGGTGGAACCGGTGGAGCGACGGGTGTCGGCGGCCTTGGTGTAGAGCGCCTTGCCCGTGCCGTTGTTCATCACGAAGCCGCCCTTGGCGACGATCGACGGCGCCTTGGGGACGGCCGCCTGCGCCGGTGCGGCGAACACACCGGCGGACAGGACGGCACCGGCGGTGACGACTGCCGCACCGGACCGCCGCATACCTTTGATACCAATTTTCAAGATTTATACTCCAAATACCCTTGCAGTGCGGCCGCATGGGAGGACCGCTCACTCCGAGGACACGCGATACGACTGTATGGATGCACGCCCTGACGCATTCTTTACCATGCGTGAATTCCTGGGGTGCACGGGGGATGAACGCCCTTCCCCGCCCCGGGTACCGGGCGGGGGCGTGGAGTCCGTCATACGGGAAAGGTGACCACGGGCTTGAGACCGCGCCGTGGCGGGCGGCGCCGATCGCGCATCCGTACGGCGGAGCCGCCCCTTCGTACACACCGCCGCCCGGACAGCTGACGACCCGTCAGTGAGCCGTGTCGCGGGCCGACGGCCGGGCGGCGCGCCCCTCCCGTACGGGCGCGGCGGACGGCGGCCGCAGCACCCCGGCCGCGCAGACCGCGACCACACAGAACGCCACCGGCAGGAAGAAGGTGAGGTTCAGCGGCATGACACGGGTGAGCGGGCCGATGACGGCGGGCCCGGCGAGCATGCCGAGGTAGCCGAGACCGGCGACGCGGGAGACGTTGGCCCCGGCGGCGTCCCGGTCGGCGTGCCCGGCGGCGCTGAACAACTGCGGTACGCAGCCGGAGAGTCCGATGCCGAACACCGCCCAGCCGATCAGCGCCAGCGGCACCCAGGGGGAGAGCGCCGCCGCCGTCAGCCCGGTGGCCGCCACCGCCGCGCCGTACCGCAGGACGTCGACCGGGCCGTGCCGGGCCGCCACCCGGTCGGTGAGGAGGCGGCCCGCGGTCATCGCGGTGGAGAAGCAGCCGTACGCGAGCGCGGCGGTCGCGGCGGGGGCGTCGAGGGCGTCCCGCAGATGCAGCACGCTCCAGTCGTTGGCGACGCCCTCGCAGAGCATCAGCAGCAGCGCGAGTCCGGCGAGCGCGCGGACCCGGGTGGAGGTGCGCCGCCCGCGCCGGGGAGCGGGCTCCGGGCCGGTGGCGGGTCGGCCGTCGGCGGGGCGACCGGCCGCGTCCGGGCCCGCCTCGGGCTCCGGCTCCGGCTCCCGGCGGAGCAGCGCGGGTGCCGCGCAGGCGGTGACGGCCAGCCCCAGGAGTCCGGCGGCGGCGAGCGTCGCGACGGGCGGCCAGCCCCGGCCGAGCGCGGGGGCACCGGCCAGCGCCGCGAGGACGCCGCCGAGCGAGAAGGTGGCATGGAAGGCGGACATGACGGGCCGCCGGTAGGCGCGTTCGACCTGCACGGCGTGGACGTTCATCCCGACGTCCAGCGCGCCGTTGCCGAAGCCGAGGACGAGGAGCGCCGCGCCCAGCGTCCAGCCGTCGGTGGCCAGACCGGGCAGCACCAGCGCCGTCGCGCAGAGCGCCGCGCCGGACGGGACGACCCGGCGGGCGCCGAACCGGTCGGCGAGCGGGCCGACGAGCCGCATCCCGGCGAAGGCGCCCGCGCCCAGGAGCAGCAGCAGACGGCCGAGGACGGCGTGGTCGACGCCGGTGCGGTGCTCGACCACGGGGAGGTGGACGATCCACATGCCCATGAGGAAGCCGTTCAGGGCGAAGAAGGCGAAGGTGGCCAGGCGGGCGGCGCGCGGCGGAGGTGCGGCGGCAGGGAATGGTCGGTCGTCGGCGGGGCGCGGTCGGTCGTCCATGCCGAGAACGTACCGCACAAGCATCCCGTTCGTAAGATTGCCTTTCGCACATTGCGGATGTTCAATTGCGGGGTGGGAAACACCGAACGGCATCAGCGGATCATCGACGCGCTGCGCGAGGCGGGGCGGCTCGGCGTCGCCGAACTCGCCGCGCTCACCGGCGCGTCCGAGATGACCATCCGCCGCGACCTGGAACTCCTCGCCACCGACGGCGTCCTGGAGCGCTACCGCGGCGGCGCCCGCAGCCTGCTGCTCCGCGGTGAGGAGCCGCCCTTCGCGCTGCGGGCCCGGGAGGGGCAGGAGGCCAAGCGGCGGATCGGCGCCGAGGTCGCCGGGCTGCTGGCCGACGGCGAGTCCGTCGTCCTGGACGCCGGGACGACCTGTCTGGAGGTGGCCCGCGCACTGGAGTCGCGGCGGCTGACGGTGATGCCGCTCTCCCTGCACGCCGCGAATGCGCTGGCCGCCGCACCCCGGCTGACGCTGCTGCTGCCCGGCGGGCGGCCGCGCCCCGGCGAACTGTCGCTGACCGGCCCGCTCACCCTCGCCTCGCTGGCCGCCGTCCGCTTCGACACCGCCGTCCTCGGCTGCTGCGGGCTGACCGCCGCCGACGGTCTGACCGCGTACGACCTGGACGACGCGGCCGTCAAACGCGCGGCGCTCGCCGCCGCCCGCCGCGTCATCGCCGTCGCCCCGGCGCCGAAGCTCTCCCGTACCGCCCTCGCGACCGTGGCCCCCGCCGACGCGCTGCACACCGTCGTCACCGATGCCCGCGCGCCACGGGAGGAGACCGAGGCGCTGGACGGGGCGGGGGTGCGCGTGCTGCGCGTCTGACCCCCGTACGGCGCCGCCGGGCCACATTTCCGCGCCGTGTGCGCGCGAGCCACCGCCTCTGTCCGGCCCGCGGCCCGCATGCCATGCTGAGGCATCCGCAGGTCAGGGCAGAGGTGGGGAGAGTTCATCAGCGTGAGCGCAGGTATACGGCGGGGCGCAACCGGCGTCTGGGACCGATTCGCGGCATCCGACCCCGGGTTGCTGCGGCTGATGGCGGGGCTGCGCACGGTCGCGGCCATCGCGCTGACCCTCGTGGTGCTCACGGCGCTCGGCACCGACATGACGCACACCATCGCGGGGGCGATGACGGCGATGGTCGCCACCTTCGCCATCAAGGAGAAGCAGGTCCGCGATCAGGCGGTGACGCTGGCGCTGGGCCTGCCCGTGGCGCTGGCGGCGGTGGCGCTCAGCACACTCCTCAACTCCCGCATCGTTGCAGGTGACGCGTTCTTCATCCTGCTGATCTTCGGCGCGGTCTACTGCCGCCGCTTCGGCGACCGCGGCACCGCGCTGGGGCTCATCGGCTTCCAGATCTACTTCGTCTCGCTCTTCGTCGGCTCGTCCGTGGACGGGCTGCCGATGCTCTGCCTGACGCTGGTCCTCGCCTTCGCGTGCAGCGCCGTCGTCCGGTTCGCCGTCGTACCGGAGACACCGCAGCGCATCCTGCGGCGGCTGCGCGACGCGTTCCGGGCGCGATTGGCGCAGCTGGTGGCCAGTCAGCTGGAGCTGCTGGACGCCGGGCCCGAGGAGCTGGACGGCGTCGTCGCCGATCTGCGCGAGCGCACCGCCCGGCTGCACGAGGCCGCCCTGATGATCCAGGACCGGCTGGAGGAGGGCACCCGGGACACCGCCACCGCGGCGCTGCTGGAGCGGCGCATCGCGGACGCCGAGATCGCCACCGAGCGGCTGGGCGTTCTGTTGCTCAACGCCCGCAGCGCGGAGCGCGCCAACACCCTGACGCTGCATCTGCCGGACGCGACGGTGGCGACGTCGGGGCCCAACCTCATCGCCGCGGACGACAAGGTCACCGCCACTCTCCGCCGCGACCTCAACGCCCTGCACCACCTCGTCGCCCACCCCACATCCGCCGACCGCGGCACCGCCGTCGCCCACGTCCGCAACCGTCTGCTGGGCTACCGCGACGAGGAGAGGCTGCCGCGCGCCTCGACCGCCGTCCAGGACGTCTTCCGCGGTCTCGGTGAGGTCGCCCGCGCGGTGCTGGGTCTGCGTCTGGCGCTCGACGGGCCGCAGGACGAGTCCAACGACTCCCCGGCGACGACGCGTTCCCGTGAGGAGTTCGACGCGGAGGACGTGGCGCTCGCCGCCGAGGAGGAGCCGGAGGAGGACCGGACGGGACTTCAGCGGCCCACCACCCGCGCCGCGTGCCAGGTGGCGGTCGGCTCGGTCCTGGCCATGGTCGGCGGTGAGTTCCTCTCCACCCAGCGCTGGTACTGGGCGGTGCTGACCTGCTGGGTGGTCTTCCTCAACACCGCGTCCACCGGCGAGATCCTGGTGAAGGGCTACCGCCGGGTGGTCGGCACGGTCGTCGGCGTGGTCGCCGGTGTGGCGCTGGCCGGTCTGGTCGGCGACCGCACCTGGATCGCGTTCGCGCTCGTGCTGCTCTTCATCTTCGCGATGTTCTTCACCGCTCCCCTGTCGTACGCGCTGATGTCGTTCTTCGTCACGGCGATGCTGGGGATGCTCTACACGCTGCTGCACACCTACAGCCTCGACGTCCTGGTGCTGCGCATCGAGGAGACGGCGCTGGGGGCGGTCTGCGGCATCATCGCCGCGATGGTGGTGCTGCCGGTGCGCACCGACCGCCGCACCGACGAACTGCTGGGCACCGTCCTGGACCGGCTCGGCGACGTGGTGTCGGCGGCGGTGGAACAGCTCTGCGGCGGGCCCGCATCGGACCTGCTGGGCCGGGCGCGGGACCTGGACACCGCGCTGGACGACCTGCGGGCGTCCACCAAACCGCTGACGCATCCGATCACCCCGCTGCGCGGGCGGCGCCGTACCGCGCGCTATCTGGTGGCGCTGCTGGAGACCTCCGCGTTCCACGCCCGGTCGCTGGCGGCCACCGCCGAGCTGGTGCCGGACAGCCGGAACGTCGCCGCCGACCCGCGGCTGGGCCGGGCCGGGCAGCGGATCGCCCGCAACATCGAGGTGGTCGCCGCCCATGTCCGTGACGAGCCGACCGACGCGAAGGTCGGCGCCGGTGCCAGCATCGCCGCGATCCTGAAGGAGGAGGGCAGCCGCACCCCGCCGACCGGTTCGGTGGCCTCCCGCGTGCTGCGCCATCTCCAGCGCGTCGACGAGGGCGTGGTGGGCCTCGCCCGGCCCCTGGGCGTACCGGTCGATGACGGGACGGAGCCGCAGACGACGGGCGCGCGGGACTGAGGAGGCGTACGGGACGGGCCCGGTCGGAGTGGTGCCGCTCCGACCGGGCCCGTCCTGCCGTATACCGGTTCCGCCCCGGGCGCTCCCGTGCGGCTACGGCCGGCGCCGGGGCGCCCCGCGGCGGGTGCTCTTCGCGCCGCCGGAGCGTGCGGTGCGGCCCTTGGCGGCACCGCGGCCCTGGCCCGTGGTGCCGCTCTTGCGGGCGGAGCCGTCCTGCCCCTTCCGCGTACCAGCCGTACGGTCCTCGGCGGTCCGGGCGGCGGGGCGGCCGCGGGTGCTGTTGACGGTGCGACCGCGGACGATGCCGATGAGGTCCTCGACCAGCTCGGCCGGGTCCTCCTTGGGCCAGGACAGTGCGACGCGGGAGACCGGGGCATCGGTGAGCGGCCGGTAGGTGAGGTCGCGGCGGTGGTGGAGGCGGGCGAGGGACTGCGGGACGGCGAGCAGGCCGATACCGGCGGCGACCAGTTCGACGGCGTCCGCGGTGGTCTCCGGGCGTGTGAAGGCCGCCTCGCCGGGCGGCCTCTCCCAGCCGAGGGTGTCGTCGAGGGGGTGCAGCACGGTCTCGTCCGCCAGATCGGCCGTGGTGACCTCCTCGGCCGCGGTGAGCAGATGGTCCTTGGGGACCACGACGACGGTCGTCTCGCTGTAGAGCGGGATGGCGTGGAGGTCGTCGTCGACGGGCAGCCGGACGAAGCCCGCCTCCGCGTCGCGGGCGCGCAGCGCCGCGGGGGCGTCGGCGGCGGGCACCGGTACGAGGGTGAGGGGGACGTCCGGCAGCCGCTCCTGCCAGATCCGCACCCATTTACCGGGGATCACACCGGGGACGTACACGAGGCGGAACGACGGGGATACTTCCGAGCCTGTCACGCCGCAAGGGTATCCGGTCGTGGTCGGCGGCCGCCCCGGCGCTCGATACCCTTGACCTCATGAAGTCCCAGCAGACCACCCAGACCATGAAGCCCGCGACGGCGGCCAAGAAGCTGGGCGTGTACCTCGAGGCCACGCCCGCCGCGTTCCAGGAGGGCGTCGTCTCCCGCGCGGAGCTGAACGCGCTGCAGGCCGAGCCGCCGCAGTGGCTGGCGGACCTGCGCCGCAACGGCCCGCACCCGCGTCCGGTGGTGGCGGCGAAGCTCGGCGTCTCCATCGCGGGCCTCGCCCGGGGCGGCGTCACCGAGCCGCTGACCACCGAGCAGATCGACGCGCTGAAGCAGGAGCAGCCGGAGTGGCTGGTGCGCGAGCGCGCCACCCAGGCCGAGGTGCGCAAGGAAACCGTGCGCGTCAAGGAGAAGCAGGCGGCGGAGCAGGCGAAGAAGGAAGCCAAGGACGCGCAGTCCTGAGCCCCCGCCGCGTCGCCGGGCCCCGCCGCCCGGCGACGCGTCCGCTCAGGCGGGCCGCGGCCAGCGGATGCGGGTGGCGCACACCGCGACCACCAGCGCCGAGGCGGCGACGGCGGACATCCCCCAGACCAGCCCTGCGGCGCCCGCCAGGAAGCCGATGAGCGGCGGGCCGGCGAGCAGCCCGGTGGTGCCCATGGCGGCGACGAGCGTGAGGGCGTCCGAGCCCTGCCGCGCCGCGGCGACGTAGACGCACGGGGTGACCGCGGCGACGCCCAGCCCGACGCAGGCGAAGCCGAGCAGTGCCGGGGCGACGCCGCCGCTCAGCAGCGCCAGGGCGAGCCCGGCGCCCGCGAGGGTGGCGCCGACGCGTACGACGCGGCCGTCCCCGAAGCGGCTGCGCCAGCCGTCGGCGAAGAGCCGCGCCACCACCATCATTCCGGAGACGACGGCGATGCCGAGCGGCGCGATCTCCGCGGCGGCGTGCGTCACGTCCGTCAGGTACAGCGCGGACCAGTCGTTCATGGCGCCCTCGGTGAGGGTGCCGAACACCATCGCGCAGCACATCCACGGCGTCACGGCCGTCGGCAGGCGCCAGCCGCCGCGGGGCCGCTGCGCCTTCTCCTTCTCGTCGGCCGCCGGGGGCGGCTCCTCCCGCAGCAGCCGCGGCGCCGCGAAGGCGACCAGAGCGACCAGCAGTGCCGCGGCGACGGTGAAGTGCGTGGCCACGGACGGGGTGATCGCGTGGGTGGCGGAGGCCAGCAGCGCCGCGCAGAGGGAGCCGCCGCTGAAGACCGCGTGCAGCCGGGCCATGGCGGTGCGTTCGTGCGCGGCTTCCAGGGCGGCACCCTGGGCGTTCATCGCGACGTTCAGGCAGCCCACCAGGACCCCGTCGACGCACATGACCGCCAGGGCGACCGGGTAGTTCGGCGCGGCGGCCAGCGCGAGGAGCGCCGCCGCCAGGCCGAGGGCCGCCAGCGGTGCGAGACGGTACGAGCCCAGGCG
Source organism: Streptomyces sp. NBC_01525 (assembly GCF_045040405.1). NCBI lineage: Bacteria > Bacillati > Actinomycetota > Actinomycetes > Kitasatosporales > Streptomycetaceae > Streptomyces > Streptomyces sp. NBC_01525. The sequence goes on along the minus strand of NZ_CP109397.1, from coordinate 6,410,975 downwards.
CCGCATCAACGCCGCGACCAGCGGGAACGACGCCGCGGCGCCCACTCCGGCGGCCATCAGCAGCAGCCCGACCTCGGCGGCGTTCAGCCCGAGGTCGTGCTTCAGCTGCGGCAGCCGCGCGGTCCAGGTGGCGTACTGGAAGCCGAGGCAGCAGAAGAGCGCGGCGATGGCGCACAGGGCGCGGCGGAACGGGTCGTCGAGTCGGAACACGCGATCAGCTCACTTCGTGGGGCGCGGCGGGGCGGTGGCGTACGGGGCGCCGCGGTCCGGTGGCGCGTCCGGCGCGCGGGGGCAGGGGGCGGAGCATGGGGACGGCGTCCGGCCCGTAGTCGGGGCCGGGGGCCGCGGCCCGGCGGTCGGGGGCGAAGCCGCGGGCCGTCCAGAAGGGGTGGCTTCCGCCGACGGCGATCAGCGAGATCTGTTCGTAGCCGTGCGCGGTGGCGGTGGCCGTCAGGCGGTGCAGCAGCAGCCGGGCCAGGCCACGGCGGCGCTGCGGCGGGGCGATGGCGAGGTCGTGGAGGTGGAGGTTGCGGGAGACGTAGGGGCGTTGCTCGGCGCGGGTGAGCCGCGGGTGGGCGTGGGGTGTGTAGGGCAGGGCCAGCAGATAGCCCGCGAGCCGGTCGCCGCTCTCGGCGACGAAACAGGTCGCCGGGGAGACGCGGGCCCGGGACTGGAGGGCGGCGCGGTCCTCGGAGAGGCCGAGGGGGGCGTAGGTGGCCGCCTCCAGGGCGGTGAGGGCGTCCCAGTCGCCGTCGGCGAGCTGCCGTATCCGCAGGTCAGGACTCATCTGCCGGATGCCTTTCGGGATGCGGTGGCGCCGTCGTCGGTGACGCAGCTGTACGGGAGCGGGGCGAAGCCGTTGAACTCGCGGGTCATGTAGCTGAGGGCGTAGGCGCCGCTGGAGAGGATCCAGACGGGGTCGCCGGAGGCGGCGTCCGTGGGGACGGGGACGAGGTGGTCGGGCGAGAACGCGTCGTCGCTGTCGCAGGTCGGCCCGGCGACGACGGCGGGCACGGTGCGGCTGCCCGGCCGGGTGGGGAAGACCAGGCGGTACTGCACGGCGTCCATCTCGTAGAGGCCGTTGAACTTGCCGCAGCTGAGATAGAGCCAGGGGCGGGGCGTGCCGTCGGGGGCGCGGCGGACGGCGAGGCGGCTGACGTGGGCGCGGATGGCGCCGTGGTCGGCGACGAGGTGGCGGCCCGGTTCGATACGGAAGTCCAGCGGGTGACCGGCATCGTCGGCGAGGCGCCGCATGCTCTCGCGGAGGACCGCGAAGATCTTGTCGAGCGGCGGGTCGAGGTCCCTGCCGTGCCGGTCGCGGTAGCCGAGGGCGGGCAGTCCGCCGCCGAGGTTGAGGTGGTCGAGGGTGATACCGCGCCGTCGCAGGGCGGCGAGGACGGTGCCGAGGCGGTCGAGGGCGGTGCGCCAGGCGTCGGCGGTCATCTGCTGCGAGCCGACGTGGACGGAGAGTCCGGCGGGGGTCAGTCCGGTGTGCCGGGCGGATTCCAGGATGTGGACGGCGTCGTCGGCGGAGCAGCCGTTCTTGCCGGTGAGGCCCCAGAGGGCGCCGTCGCCGTCGGTGGCCAGGCGGCAGAAGACGCGGGCGCCGGGGGCGTGCGCGGCGAGGGCCGCGACGTCCTCGGTGCTGTCGGTGGCGTAGTCGGTGATGCCCAGCCGGTGGGCGTGGGCGATGTCCCGGTCGGATTTGACGGTGTTGCCGTAGTGGATACGGGCGGGCGGGACACCGGCGGCGAGGGCCTGGGTGATCTCGCGGGGGCTCGCCGCGTCGACGCCCGCGCCGCGCCGGGCGAGCCGGGTGAGGACCTCGTCGGCGGGGCACGCCTTCATGGCGAACCGGACGTGGATGCCCGGGAGTTCGCGCTCCAGCGCGTCGTAGCTCTCCTCGATGCCGGTGAGGTCGAGGAGGAGGCGGTCGTCGTCGGTGGCGGCGAGGGCGGTACACAGCCGGGTGCCGGGGCGGCTCATCGGCGCCCTCGGTCCGGGCGGCGGGCGGCGGGGTGCACGGCGGTCGCCGCGCTCGCCGTGATGAGGCGCTGCCATGCCTCGGTGAGCAGGGCGAAGTCCTCGATGTCGCGCCGGGCTTCGTCGAGCAAGCGGGCGCGCTGTGTGGCGAGGCGGTCGGCGAAGGCCGCGTACCGGCCGCCGAGGCGGCGGTAGGAGCGGTCGAGGACGGTGAGCCGTCGCAGGTTCTCCGCCGGGTCGAGGTGGGCGCTCTCCCGGGCGAAGAGGGCGATGTCGGCGGCGCGTACCCGGTCGTCGCCGTCGAGCAGGGCGGGTCCGGCGTGGGCCATCCGGTCGTAGAGGTGGTGGAGGTGGAGCATGGAGAGGAGGAATTTCACGAACCGGGTCTGATAGGCCAGGAATCCGGCGTCGGTGCGGCGTTCCCCGGTGTAGTAGTTGACGATATGGCGGTTGTGCAGCACGCCGGGGAGGGTGGCGCTGCGGGCGAGGTGGAAGAGGAAATAGTCGCTGCCGATGGTGTCGGTGGCCGGGGGCAGCGGGACGTCTTCCTGAATGCGGTGGAATCCGATGTTGCACATGTCGACGTGCATGGGGTCGACGAGGGTAAGTGTCGAATGGTCGCCGGTGAAGGGATCGGTTCCGGCGCCGAGGAAGGAGATGTCCGCCAGTTCCCTTTTCTCTTCCGCTGACCAGTTTTCGGGCGCCCACAGTCCGACGATGTCCCGGTAGATGTCCGGGGCGGCCGCGCGGATTTCCCCGATATCGACGGAGAGTTCGCCGACGAAGGAGGCGCCGGCCATGACCACGGGTTTGTCGGCGTGGTGGGCATCGAGGGAATTTTCGGTGACGGCGTCGGCGGCGTCGCGGGCACGCTTTCCGAGGGAGAGCAGTTCGTGGTGGATCGGGTAAACGGGTTCGCCGTGGTGGGTCCGGTAGCGGCTGTCGGAGTCGCGGCGGTGGACGGAGCGGCAGCCGAGGGCGGCGGCGAGGAGGAAGGCGCGGTTGGTGCAGGCGCCGTAGGAGAGCCGCTCCGGGAGCATCAGGTCGAGCATCAGCTCGGGTTTGGGCAGCCCGGCGCGGTCGATGACGCGGCGCAGGAAGTCGCGTTGGGCGGCTTCGTCGAGGTGGTGGACGGTGACGTGTTCCCCCGCGGCGGCGTGGGCCGCGCGGGCGTGGCGGGCGCGGTCCGGGGCGGCGGCGGAGTCGAGGATCAGCAGATCGACCTCGACGCCGAAGTGGTCGGCCGCGTAGGCGGCTTCCTCGCCGAGGGCGGTGAGGGTGGCGGTGCATTCCCGGTTGGTGGGAAGGGTCAGACAGATGCGGTCCATGCCCCGTCTCCGGTCGGCTGTGCGGTGGGGTTTCCGTGCCAGGATTCGAGGCCCAGCAGTCTGGCGCCGAGCGAAGTGAGCGTGGCCCGGCCGTAACGGAGGGATTCGTGCCGCACGGCGTCGCCGAGCAGCGTCGCGTTCCATTCCGGGGTACGCAGATGGCGCCAGGAGGCGATACGGGAGCGGCGCAATTCCTCGTGGGATTCGAGGGCGGGCATCATCGAGAGGTACTGCACCGCGCGGACGCCGTCGGCGGAGGCGTTCGGGGCGACGCCATGGGCGAGTGCGCCGTTCCAGATCAGCAGGTCACCGGCGCGTAATTCGGGGCGGACGACCGGGATTTCGGCGGGATCGATGCGGGGCCGGATCGGGTCGCGGCCCGGTGGCTGGAGGGCTTTCCAGCGGTCGAAGTCGCGGAAGAGTTCCGGGGCGCACTGGAATCCGCCGGTCGCGGGGTCGGTGTCGTTGAGGGCGATGATTCCCTGGACGCGCTGCGGCAGGACGCCGAGGGAGGTGTCGATGTCCCAGTGGAGTGTGATGTCGAATCCGCGGTCGGTGGTGGGGATCAGCGCGCGGTCGCGGTTTTTGACATTGGGCGGGTTGAGGTTGAGGCGGTCCAGCGTCACCCAGAGCTCTTCGCAGTCCCAGACGTCGACGAACGCGTCGTAGACCCGCTGCGCCTGTCGGCTGTCCCAGAGGAGCTGGTGGTGGTACGCCTCGACGAAGCCGTAGATGTGCAGTTCCCGGTCGAGGTCCGAGCGGTAGGGGCGGTCGCGGTACCAGGTGTCGGGGCGGGCGGGGTCGAGGCCCTGGAACTCCCACGCGAAGGCGAGGAGTTCGGCTGCCGATGCGGCGGGGATCGCCTCTTTGACGACGACGTAACCGTAGGTCTGCCAGTGGGCGAAGTCCGCTTCGGACAGGACCCGCAGCGGGCGGGTCCTGGCAAGGTCGCGCAGCGGGGTGCGGGCCAGGTAGGTGTCGGCGTCCGCGCTGAAGTAGGGGACGCCGGAGGGTGCTCGGTACAGGTGGTCGGGGGCCGGCATATGTGCACTCCAAGGCTCGAAGGTCCGGTGGCCGGGGCCGTTTCCCGGGTGCGCCGCGCCGGGCCCGGTGGGGCGGGCGGCGGGTGCGGGAGGTTCCGGACGGGCGCGTCGGTGGCGGTGGGGGGCCGCGCGGGGCGCGGCGGCACGGACGGCCGTCGGTCGGGAGGGATGCGCGTGCGGAAGGAGTCGGTGCGGGGTGGCGACGGGTGCGGCGGTGCGCTCGCCCGTCGCCGGAGGACGGTGGTGACGACAGGCCCTGGACGGGGCAAGTGCCGGGGCGGGGCGCCGCGCGGCGCTCCGTACCGGGAGGAGGGCGGCCCTCCCCGGCAGCGGCGGCGGGTGTGCCGCGCTACCCGGGGCGGGTCACAAACGCCCCTTGCTTCACTCGCGTCACACCAAAATGGACTAGACCACGACGCGTGTCAACAGTGGTCCGGTATTCGACGCAGCGTCAACCTCCAGGAGATTCACGGCTGTTGGGATACGGGAGCGAGAGCGCAGGAGGCGCGGTGGGGTACGCGGCGGGCAGCGGGTGGCGAGGCGGTGGCCGGCGGGTGCGGCAGGGGCACCCTTGACAGCGGCAATTGGTACAGGCCAATATCCATTGGCCTGTACCAATGAACACTGTGGCGATGTGTCGGCACTACCCGGAAGGCCGGTCGATGTCCTCCACCATGCACAGCAAGGAACTGCGGCGGCTCGCCCTCTCCGTCCTCCAGCCCGGATTCACCGGCACCGTGGCGCCCCCGTGGATCCTGCGCGCCATCAGCGAGGGGCTCTCCTCCGTGGTGCTGTTCACCCGGAACATCACCGGCGTGGAGCAGGTGGCGCAGCTCGCGGCTCAACTACGCGCGGAGAACCCCGAGTTGATCATCGCCATCGACGAGGAGGCCGGTGACGTCACCCGCCTGGAGGCGGCGACCGGCGCCACCCGGCCGGGCAACTTCGCGCTCGGCGCCGTCGACGACACCGAGCTGACCGAGGCCGTCGCCCGGGACCTCGGCCGTCAGCTGCACGCCGCCGGGGTGAGCCTGGACTACGCGCCCAGCGTCGACGTCAACTCCAACCCCGACAACCCCATCATCGGCGTCCGGTCGTTCGGCGTCGACGCCAAGGTCGTCTCCCGGCACGCCTCCTCCTGGGTCCGCGGGCTCCAGTCGGCCGGGGTCGCCGCGTGCGCCAAGCACTTCCCCGGCCACGGCGACGTCGCCATCGACTCCCACCACGGGCTGCCCAGTTACGACGCCACCGCCGACGAGATCGCGGCGCAGGCGCTGCCGCCGTTCCGCGCCGCCCTGGACGCGGGCGTCCGCGCGGTCATGAGCGGCCACCTCCTGGTCCCCGCCTACGACCGGGAGCTGCCCGCCACCCTCAGCCGCCGCATCCTGGTCGATCTGCTCCGCGGGGAGCTGGGCTTCGACGGGCTGATCGTCACCGACGCCATCGAGATGGGCGCGGTCACCGGGCTCTACGGGATCGACGGCGCCGCGGTGCGGGCCGTCGCCGCGGGCGCCGACGCGCTCTGCGTCGGCGGGGAGAACGCCGGTCAGGACACCGCGGAACTCCTGGTCGGCGCGCTGGTCGCCGCCGCCTCCGCGGGCACGCTGCCGCAGGAGCGGCTGGCCGAGGCGGCCGACCGGGTCGGCGAGTTCGCCCGCTGGTCGGCCGGGCTGCGCCGCTCGGTGCCCGCCGATCCGGTCCGCCGCGACATCGGCCTCGTCGCCGCGCGGCGCGCCCTGCGGGTCAGCGGCGCGGGCGACGGGGTGCTGCCGCTGGCCGCACCGGCGCATGTGGTGGAGCTGGTGCCGTCCACCAACCTCGCGGTCGGCAACGAGACGCCGTGGGGCGTCGGAGCGCCGCTGCGCGAGCGGCTGCCCGGCACCACGTCCGTGCGGATCCCCCGTCAGGAGGTGACCGGCCGCCCGGGCGTGCTGGAGGAGCAGGCGTTGGCCCCGGCCACGGGGCGGCCGCTGGTCGTGGTGGTGCGCGACGCCGCCCGGCACGGCTGGATGGCCGATGCGCTCGCCACACTCGTCGCGGCGCGGTCCGACGCGGTCGTGGTGGAGATGGGGCTGCCCGGGCCGGACGTGCCCGGGGCGGTCCGGCTCTTCACACACGGTGCGACGGCCGCCTCCGGCGTCGCCGCGGCGGAGGTCCTGGCCGGTCCCCGCTGACCCGGCGTCCGGCCGGAGCGCGGCCGGACCCGGGCTCCCGAACCGCGGGACGCGACCTGGCCGGGCGCGACTGGCGGGGGTACGGGGCGGCGGCACGTCCGCCGCCCCGTACCGCACGGCGGGTGCCCTCAACCGACCGGTGCGGACGTCGGCAGCGGTGTGCCCGCGCGGGGGACGACGACCGGTGCCCCGTCGCCCGGGGCCCGCAGGATGTCGGCGTCCAGCCCGTACACCTCCTTGACCAACGCCGCGTCGACGGTGTGGTGCGGGGCGCCCTGGGCGATGACGCGGCCGTCCTTCATGGCGACGACGGTGTCGGCGTAGCGGGCGGCGGCGGCCAGGTCGTGCAGGACCATCACGACGGTGCGGCCGGCGGCGGCCACCTCGCGGACCAGGGTGAGGACGTCGACGGCGTGGCCGAGGTCGAGGGCGCTGGTGGGTTCGTCGAGCAGGACGACCGGGGTGTGCTGGGCGAGGACCATCGCCAGCCAGCAGCGTTGGCGCTGGCCGCCGGAGAGCCGGTCGAGGCGTTCGGCGGCGAGTTCGGTGGTGCCGGTCGCGTCCAGCGCCTCGCGCACGGCCGCCTCGTCCTCCCGCGACCACTGGCGCAGCAGCCCCTGGTGGGGGTGGCGGCCGTAGCGGACGAGTCCGGCGACGGTGACCGCCTCGGGGGCGCGGGGCGACTGCGGGAGCAGGGCGATGCGGTGGGCGGCGCGGCGGCGGCCGAGCGCCCAGATGTCGGCGCCGTCGGCGTGCACGGTGCCGGAGTCCGGGGCGTGCAGCCGGGCGGCGGCGCGCAACAGGGTGGACTTCCCGCAGCCGTTGGGGCCCACGATCGCGGCGACCTGCCCGGCGGGCACGGCGAGGGAGACGTCCCGGACGACGGGACGGCCGGGATGTCCCACGTGCAGCTCGCGTATCTCCAGGCCGGGCGGACGGGTCGGCTGGTCGGTCATGGCAGGTCAGTCCTTTCGGGCGGGGCGGTCCGCACGGAAGAGGACCCACAGCAGGAAGGGGCCGCCGAGGACGCTGGTGACGACGCCGACGGGCAGTTCGACGGGGGCGATGACGCGGCCGAGCGCATCGGCGGCGACGACGAGGGCGGCGCCGGTCAGCGCCGAGCAGACCACCGGGACGCGGGTGGGCCCGGCCATCCGCTGGGCGAGGACGGGCGCGGCGAGGCCGACGAAGGCGAGGGGTCCGCCGACGCCGACCGCGACCCCGGCCAGCGCCACGGCCAGCGCGAGGGCAACGCCCCGCACCCGGCGCAGATCGACGCCGAGGGCGGCGGCCATGTCGTCGTCGAAACGCAGGAGTTGCAGCCGGTGACCGGCGGCGAGGGCGAGCGGGACGAGTACGAGGAGGGCGATCAGCAGCGGCGTCCCGGCGCTCCAGTCGCGGCCGCTGAGGCTGCCGACGGCCCACAGGAAGACGCCGCCCGCGGTGTTGTCGTTCTCGCGGGACATCAGCAGGTCGCTGACGGCGCCGAGGGTGGTGGAGACGCCGATGCCGACGACCAGGACGCGGTATCCGGCGGAGCCCGCGCCGCCCGCGCAGAGGACGACGACGGCAGCGGCGGCGACGGCGCCGACCGGGCCGAGCCACCAGTCGCCGACCATGCCGGTGGTGGATCCGGCCGCGGCGGCGACGACCGCGGCGGTGGCGCCCTCGTTGACGCCGATCAGGTCGGGGGTGGCGAGGCGGTTCCCGGCGAGGGTCTGGGTGAGGCAGCCGGAGATGCCGAGCGCGGCGCCCACCATGAGGCCCACCAGGACGCGCGGCAGCCGGAAGTCCCGTACGACCATGACCGTCCCGGCATCGCCGGTGCCGAGGAGTCCGCCGAGCGTCTGCGACGGGCTCATCCCCGTCGAACTCGCCGTCACGGACAGGGCGATGAGCGCGGCGAGCAGCGGGACGAGGAGCGTCGCCGCCAGCGCGCCGCGGCGCGGGAAGAGCCAGGAGAGGGTGCCGGTGCGCAGGACGGTGGTGTCCGGCAGCGCGATTCCGGTGCGCGGGGCCGGTGCCCCGGTGGTGCGGTGCGCGCTCATGCGGACGCTCCGGCGGTGGAGAGGTGGGAGGAGCGGGCGATCCAGACGAGCAGCGGTCCGCCGACGAAGGCGAGCAGCACGCTGACCGGCGTCTCCCAGGGGCGGATGACGACGCGGGCCAGGATGTCGGCGAGCAGCATGACCGCGGCGGCGACCAGTGCGGAGAGGGCGAGTTGGGCGGTGAGGCGGGGCCCGGCGACGGCGCGCGCGGCGTACGGCGCGAGCAGGCCGAGGAAGGCGATCGGTCCGGCGACGGCGACCGCGCAGCCGACGAGGAGGGAGACGGCGGCGGCCACCGCGAGGCGGATCCGGCCCGGGTGGTGGCCGAGCGACCGGGCGCTGTCGTCGCCGAGACCGAGCGCCGACAGCGGGCGGGCGCAGCCGAACGCGAGGAGCAGTCCGACGGCCGCCGGGGCGGTGAGCGGCAGCAGGTCGGCGGATTCGACTCCGGCGAGCGAACCGATCGTCCAGTAGCGGTAGGTGTCGAACGTCGACCGGGTGCCGAGCAGGACGTACGAGGTCAGGCCGTGGAAGGTGGCGCCGATGGCGGTGCCGGTGAGGACGAGCCGCAGCGGGGATCCGGCGGTGCGGCCGGATGCGGCGAGCAGCAGCACCACGGCGCTGGCGGCCAGGCCACCGGCGAGGGCCCAGCCCATCAGGGCGGTGGGCGAGGTGGCGCCGAAGAAGGTGAGGCCGAGGACGACGGCGAAGGCGGCGCCGGAGTTGACGCCGAGCAGGCCGGTTTCGGCCAGCGGGTTGCGGGTCGCCGCCTGGAGCAGACAGCCGGAGACGCCGAGGCAGACGCCGACGAAGACGGCGGCGAGGGTCCGCGGCAGCCGTACGTCCAGCACGGCCAGGCGCAGTGGGGCGTCGGCGCGGGCGGCGGGGTCGCCGGTGAGGAAGTGCCAGGCGTCGGCGGCGGAGCTGTGGCCGGTGCCGATGACCAGGGAGAGCACGGCCAGGGCCGGCAGCGCGACGCTCAGCGCGAGCGCGGTCCGGCGGACGGGGCGGTGGCCCGGCGTGAGGGGCTGGCCGGGGCGGTGCCCGGTGCCGTCCGGCCGCCCCTCTTGCGCAATCAACATGAGGTTAGCCTAACCTAAATTGATCGCTCCGGATTTTCATGCGGGGCGGTCCCCCGCATGCCCGAAAGCGGACGAACTGCCGTACCCGTACGCCGCATACCGCCCGGACACGCCCCTCTTTCCGCGTTTCCGCCACCGACACACCCCTACGGAGAACCCAGGCCATGGCGCCCACCCCCGCCCTCAGACCCGCCCGCACCACCGCCGCCGTCGCGACGCTCGCCGCCTGCGCGCTCACGCTGACCGCCTGCGGCTCCTCGGACACCCCGTCCGGCGCCGAGGGGGGCCGCACCACCGAGGTGACCGACGCGACCGGCACCGCCGTCTCCGTCCCCGCCGTCCCCAAGCGCGTGGTGGCGCTCAGCGAGATGGACCTGGACTCCGCACTCACCCTCGGCGTCGAGCCCGTCGGCCTGACCGCCGGGCGCGGCCAGAAGGGCGCCCCCGCCTACCTCGCCGGCAAGGCCGAGGGGATACCCGTCGTCGGCGCCGTGACCGGGCCCGACATCGAGAAGGTCGTCCAGGCGAAGCCGGACGTCATCCTCGCCGGCCAACTCGCCGACAAGCAGGTGCTCAAGCAGCTGCGCACCATCGCCCCGACCGTCGTGACCATCGGCGCCGACAAGAGCTGGCGCACGTCCCTGGAACTGACCGGCAAGGCCCTGGGCCGGACCAACCGCGCCGAGACGTTCCTCGACGGCTACGACGGCAAGGTCGCCGCCCTCAAGAAGGACCTCGGCTCCCGCGCCGGTGCGTCCGTGTCGGTGGCCCGCTACTCCGCCAAGGGCACCGCCGTCATGCAGCAGGGCGTCTTCATCGGCGACGTCCTGAACGATCTCGGCTTCAAGCGCCCGGGCATCCAGGCGCAGCCGGGCAAGGGCCACTCGACGCCGCTCAGCGAGGAGAACCTCAAGGAGATCGACGCCGACTGGCTGTTCATCGGCACCCTCGACCCGGGCAGCTCGGAGTCCTCGCTGCTCAAGGAGCTGATCGGCAAGCCCGCCTACCGCCAGCTCGACGCGGTCCGCGACAAGCACGCCACCGTCATCGACGGCTCCAAGTGGACCAGCCTGGGCGGGCCGCAGGCCGCCGTCTCCGTCCTCGACGACATCCGCAAGGCGATGGTGAAGTGAGCACCGCACCCGAACTCGACGGCCGCCTCGCCCTCGTGACGGGCGCCGGGCGGGGCATCGGCGCCGCCGTCACCGCCGCCCTCGCCGCCCGCGGCGCCCGCGTCCTCGCCACCGATCTGACGCCCGGCGAACTCCCCGCGGCGGCCCGGCCGTACGCGGAGCGGATCACCACCCGCGCGCTGGACGTCACCGACGCCGCGGCCGTCGAGGCGCTCGTCGCGGAGACCGAGGAGACCGTCGGACCGCTCGACATCGCCGTCAACGTCGCGGGGGTGCTGCGCGGTGCGCCCGTCACCGAGCTGTCCGACGAGGACTGGGCGGCGACGTTCGCCGTCAACACCGACGGCGTCCTCCATGTCTCGCGGGCCGCCGCCCGCCGGATGGCCGCCCGCGGCCGCGGCAGCATCGTCACCGTCGCCTCCAACGCGGCGGGCATCCCCCGCGCCGGGATGGCCGCGTACGCCGCATCGAAGGCGGCCGCGGTGATGTTCACCAAGTGCCTGGGTCTTGAGGTCGCCGCCCACGGCGTGCGCTGCAACACCGTCTCCCCCGGCTCGACCCTCACCGACATGCAGCGCGCCATGTGGACGGCGTCCGGGCAGGACGAGGAGTCCGCCGCCCGCCACATCATCGAGGGCGACCTCGCCGCGCACCGCACCGGCATCCCCCTCGGCCGCATCGCCGACCCGTCCGACATCGCCGAGGCCGTCGCCTTCCTGGTGTCCGACCGCGCCCGCCACATCACGCTGCACGACCTGTACGTCGACGGCGGCGCCACGCTGCGCGCCTGACCGTCCGGGCCGGGCCGACGCCCGCCGCCCCGGCCCGCGCCCGCGCAGCCCTCCCTGCTCACCCCCTTCCTGGAGACCGCCATGCCCGCTTCCCTGAGCGACCCCCGCACCACGCCCGTGGTCACCCCGGGCGAGGCCACCGCCCTGCTCGACGCCTACCGCGCCGGAACGGACCGCTTCCTCGGCACGCCCCGCCACACCCTGCTGGGGCGCGGCACCCGCGCCGACGTCCCGCACGACTCCAGACCGGTGCATCTGCGGGTGCGCGAGAAGCTGCGGGAGCGGCGCGCCGCGGGCACGCCGTCGCCGGTCGTGGTGGGCGCGCTGCCGTTCGACCCGGACGGCCCGCCCGCGCTGGCCGTACCCGCGTCAGTGGCCTGGGCGCCGCCGCTGCGCGAGGACCCGCTCGTCGCGCTGCCCGCCCCCGACGCGGAGCGGGCCGCCGACTGGCAGGTGCGGGAGGTGCCGGAGCCCGCGGCGTACGGCGCGGCCGTCGCCGCCGCCGTGGCGCGGATGCGGGCCGGGGAGTTCGACAAGGTCGTCCTGGCCCGCACCGTGGAGCTGACGGCACCATACGACCTGGACCTGCCGTCGATGGTGCAGCGGCTGGCGCGCCGCGACCCGTCCGGCTACACCTTCGCCGTCCCCGGCGGCCCCGGCCGCACCCTCGTCGGCGCCAGCCCCGAACTCCTCGTCTCCCGCACCGGCGGACGGCTGACCGCCAACCCGCTGGCCGGATCCGCGCCGCGCAGCGCCGACCTCGCCGAGGACGTACGGCGCGCCGCCGCCCTGCTGGAATCCCCCAAGGACCTGCACGAACACGCCGTCGTGGTGGACGCGGTCCGCGCGGCGCTGGCGCCGTTCTGCACCCGCCTGGAGGTGCCCGAACGGCCCGCCCTGGTGCGGACGGCGGCGATGTGGCATCTGTCGACGACCGTCACCGGCGACCTCGCCGACCCAAAGGTGTGCGCGCTGGAGCTGGCGTCCGCGCTCCACCCGACACCCGCGGTGTGCGGCACCCCGACCCCGCTGGCGCGCGAGGTCATCGCCGCCTCCGAACCGTTCGACCGCGGCCCGTACACCGGCATGGTCGGCTGGCAGAACGCGGACGGCGACGGGGAGTGGGTCGTGACGATCCGCTGCGCGGAGGCCGAGGGCCGTGCGCTGCGGCTCTTCGCGGGCGCCGGGGTGGTCGCCGGCTCCTCGCCGGAGGCGGAGACCGCCGAGACCGGCGCGAAGTTCCGCACGTTCCTCAGCGCCGTGGGAGCCGCCCTGTGACCACGCCGCCCGCCACCACCCCGGGACTCGACGCACCCACCTGGCCGGAGGAGTTCGCGGCCCGCTACCGCGCGGCCGGCTACTGGCGCGGGGAGACCTTCGGCGCCGTGCTCCGCGCACGCGCCGCCGCCCACCCCGACCGCACCGCGCTGATCGACCCGGCGCCGGACCGCCGTACCTGGACCTACCGCGAACTGGACGAGGCCGCCGACCGGATGGCCGCCGGGTTCGCCGCCCGCGGCATCACCAAGGGCGACCGGGTCGTCGTCCAGCTCCCGAACGTCGGGGAGTTCCTGGTCGTCGTCTTCGCGCTGTTCCGCATCGGCGCGCTGCCGGTGTACGCGCTCCCGGCACACCGCGACACGGAGATCGCCTGCTTCTGCGCGTTCACCGAGGCGGTCGCGTACGTCGTCCCCGACCGGCACGCGGGCTTCGACCACCGGGCGCTCGCCTCGCGGGTCAAGGAGCGCACGCCGACGCTGCGGCACGTCTTCGTCGCCGGGGAGCCGGGCGAGCACACCGCGCTCGCCGAGGTGCCGTGCGCCCCGGCGGGTCCGCTCGACGGGCCGGAGCCGCATGAGCTGGCCTTCCTCCAGCTGTCCGGCGGCACCACGGGCGTCCCCAAGCTCATCCCCCGCACCCACGACGACTACGGCTACTCGCTGTGGGGCTCCAACGAGATCTGCGGTGTCGACGCGGAGACCCGTTTCCTCGTCGCGCTGCCCGCCGCGCACAACTTCCCGATGTCGTCGCCCGGTTGGCTGGGCGTGCTGTACGCGGGCGGCACGGTGGTGCTGTGCCCGCGGCCCGATCCGGCGACCGCGTTCCCGCTCATCGCTCAGGAACGCATCACGATGACGGGCCTGGTGCCGCCGCTGGCGCTGGTGTGGACCGAGGCGGGGCCGGACTCGGAGCACGATCTGTCCAGCCTGGAGCTGGTACTCGTCGGCGGCGCGAAGTTCTCGGCGGCCGCGGCGCGGCGCCTGGAACCGGCGCTGGGCTGCCGCCTGATGCAGGTCTTCGGCATGGCCGAGGGGCTGGTCAACTACACGCGGCGGGACGACGACCCGGAGACCGTCGTCACCACCCAGGGCCTGCCGATCTCCCCCGACGACGAGATCCGGGTCGTCGACGACGCCGACGAGGACGTCCCCGACGGCGCGTTCGGCCATCTGCTGACCCGCGGCCCGTACACCATCCGCGGCTACTGGCGCGCCCCGCAGCACAACGCGCGGGCCTTCACCGCGGACGGTTTCTACCGCACCGGCGACATCGTGCGCCGCACCCCGACCGGGCACCTCGTCGTCGAGGGCCGGGCGAAGGACCAGATCAACCGGGGCGGCGAGAAGGTCGCACCGGAGGAAATCGAGAACATCGTCCTCGGCCATCCGTCCGTGCACGACGTCTCCGTCGTCGCGGTCGCCGACGTCTGTCTCGGTGAGCGGACGCTGGCGTACGTGATCCTGCGCGCGGGCGCCGAGCCGCTGAAGCCGGTCGCCGTCAAACGGCACGTCCGGCAGGCGGGCGTCGCCGACTACAAGGTCCCCGATCTCGTGGAGTTCGTGGACGCCTTCCCGCAGACCGGGGTCGGCAAGGTCAGCAAGAACGGCCTGCGGTCCGCCGCGGCCCCCACCGAGCAGGACTGAAAGGCCCGTCCACCATGGCACTTCCCGCCATCGCCCCCTATCCGCTCCCGTCCCCGGAGGAGCTGCCCGCGAACCGCGTCGCCTGGACCGTCGACCCGGCGCGCGCCGTGGTCCTCGTCCACGACCTCCAGCAGCACTTCCTCGGCGCGTACCCGGCCGGTGCGCAGCCGCTGGCCGGGATGCTCGACAACACCGCGCGGCTGCTGTCCGCCTTCCGGGAGCGCGGTGTGCCCGTCGTCTACTCCACCCAGCGCGGCGGGCAGACGCCCGAGGAACGCGGTCTCCAGCGGGACTTCTGGGGGCCGGGCGTCGCCGACGACCCGGCGAAGCTCGCCGTACCGGACCAGGTCGCGCCGGAGCCGGGCGACACCGTCCTCACCAAGTGGAAGTACAGCGCCTTCGTCCGCACCGACCTGGAACAGCGGCTCCGCGACAGCGGGCGCGACCAGCTGGTGATCGTCGGGGTGTACGCGCACATCGGCGTGCTGATGACGGCGTGCGACGCGTGGATGCGGGACATCCAGGCGTTCGTCGTCGCGGACGCCGTCGCGGACTTCTCCCGCGCGGAGCACGAGATGGCCCTGCGCTGGGCCGCCGGCCGCTGCGCGGTCGTGACCACCACCGACGCCCTCCTTGAGGAGATCTGAGCATGGCACTCACCCTCGATCTGATCCACGCCGACGTCGCCGACGCCCTCGGCGAGGACCCGGCGGACATCCCCGTCGACGAGAACCTTCTCGATTACGGCCTGGACTCGGTCCGCATCATGGCGCTGCTGGAGCGCTGGCGCCGCGACCACGGCGTCGACGCGGGCTTCGCCGATCTCGCCGAGGCGCCCGCCATCGAGGCGTGGGCTCCGCTGCTGGGGGTCGGATGACCACCCCGCTCACCGCAGCCGCGCGACCTTCCCACGAGGCCGGGGCCGAGGCCGGACTGCCGCTGAGCGCCGCCCAGTCGGGCATGTGGTACGCGCAGGCCCTCGACCCGCTCAGCCCGGCGCAGAACACCGCGGAGTGCCTGGAGATCGCCGGGCCGCTCGACCCGGAGGTGTTCGCCGTCGCGCTGCGCCGCGTCACCGCCGAGGCCGACGCGCTGCGCGTCCGCGTCACCGACACCCCGGACGGGCCGCGCCAGCATCTGCTGGCGGAGGTCGAACTGCCGCTGTCCGTCCACGATCTGCGCGGCGCCGCCGACGCCGACGCGGCGGCCGAGACGTGGATGCGCGCCGACCTGGCCGAACCGTGCGATCTGGCGGCCGGACCGCCGTTCCGGCACGCCCTCTTCCGCGTCGGCGACGAGCGGTGGCTGTGGTACCAGCGCATCCACCATCTCGTCATGGACGGCTTCGGCTACTCCCTGCTGGTGCGCCGCACCGCCGAGGTGTACTCCGCTCTCGTACGAGGTGAGGAGCCGGGCCCGCGTGCCTTCAGGTCGCTCGCCGACCTCGTCGCGCAGGACGCCGTGTACCGCGACTCGGAGGCGTGCGCCGCCGACCGCGACCACTGGCGGACCGCGTTCGCCGACCGCCCGGAGGCACCGCGGCTCGCCGGGCGCGGCGCGCTCCCCTCGCGCACCTTCCTCCGCACCACCGCGCACCTCTCCCCCGAGTCGGCCGAACGGCTGCGGGAGCTGGCCGCCGGGCTCCGCGCGACGTGGCCGGACGTGCTCATCGCCGCGCAGGCGCTGTACACCTCCCGCGCCTGCGACCGCGCGGACGTGGTCCTCGGCCTGCCGATGATGGGCCGTCTGGGCTCGGTGGCGCTGCGGGTGCCGGGCATGGTGATGAATGTGCTGCCGCTGCGGCTCTCCGTCACCCCCGAGGCGACGTTCGCGCAGCTGGTGCGGCAGGTGGTGCTCGGCATCCGCGAGGCCCGCCGCCACCAGCGCTACCGCTACGAGTCCCTCCGCCGCGATCTGGGGCTGCTCGGCGAGGCCCGCGGCCTGGTCGGGCCGCTGGTCAACGTCATGCCGTTCGACTACGGCGCGGAGTTCGCGGGCACCTGGGCGCGGGCCCGGAACCTGTCCGCCGGTCCCGTCGAGGATCTGACCGTCAACATCTACGACCGCGCCGACGGCCGTGGCCTGCGCATCGACCACGACGGCAACCCGGCGCTGTACGACGGTGACGCGCTCGCCAGCCATCAGGAACGGTTCCTGAACCTTCTGGAACGGCTCACCGCCACCGACCCGCAGCAGCCGCTCGCCACCCACGCCATCGCCACGCCCGCCGAACGCGCCCTCGTCATCGAGGAGTTCAACCGCACCGACCACGAGGTGCCGCCGACCACCCTGATCGGGCCGATCGAAGCGCGGGCGGCGCGCAGCCCGGACGCCACCGCGCTGGTCTTCGGGGACACGGCGCTGACGTACGGGCAGCTCAACGCCCGCGCCAACCGGCTCGCCCGCCATCTTCAGGGCCTCGGCGCCGGGCCCGGGAAGCTGGTGGCGGTCTCCGTGCCGCGCTCGGTGGAGCTGGTGGTCGCACTGCTCGCGGTCCTCAAGTCGGGCGCCGCGTATCTGCCGCTCGACCCGGACTACCCGGCGCGGCGGCTGACATACATGCTCCAGGACGCGGCGCCGGTGTGCGCCGTCACCGACCACGCCGGGCGGCTGCCGTCCGACGCCGGGACGCCGCTGGTCGCCCTGGACACGCTCGATCTGTCCGGGTACCTGCCGGTCAATCCGGCGCGGGCGCTCACCCCGTCGCACCCGGCGTACGTCATCTACACCTCCGGGTCCACCGGCCGCCCCAAGGGCGTGGTGGTGTCGCACGGGGCGATCGACAACCGGCTGCGGTGGATGCAGCACGCCTATCCGCTCGGCGCCGGGGACCGCGTCCTCCAGAAGACGCCGTCGTCGTTCGACGTCTCGGTGTGGGAGTTCTTCTGGCCACTGCGGGCGGGCGCGGCGCTGGTCGTCGCGGAGCCCGGGGTGCACAAGGACCCGGTCCGGCTGGCCCGGCTGATCACCGAACGGTCCGTCACCACCTGCCACTTCGTCCCGTCGATGCTCCAGGTCTTCCTGGCGGCGCCGCGGGCGGACGGCTGCACCGCGCTGCGGCAGGTCTTCGCCAGCGGCGAGGCGCTGCCCCGCGAGACGGCGACGCTCTTCGCCCGGACGCTGCCGGGCGCCGCACTGCACAACCTCTACGGGCCGACGGAGGCGGCCGTCGACGTCTCGTACCACGCGTGCGCGGCGGACGGCTCCGGTCCGGTGCCGATCGGGCGGCCGGTGTGGAACACCCGGCTGTACGTCCTGGACGCGGCGCGGCAGCCCTGCCCGCCCGGGGTGCCCGGCGAACTCTTCCTCGCCGGGCGACAGTTGGCCGACGGCTATCTGCACCGCCCGGAGCTGACGGCGGAGCGCTTCGTCGCCGACCCGTTCGGGGCGCCCGGCGGCCGGATGTACCGCACCGGCGATCTGGCGCGCTGGACGGCGACGGGCGAGGTGGAGTACCTCGGCCGCACCGACCACCAGGTCAAACTGCGCGGCCAGCGCATCGAACTCGGCGAGATCGAGGCGGCGCTCACCGCCCGGCCCGGCGTGGACGGCGCCTGTGCGCTGGTCCGCGAGGACGGCGCGGGCGAGCAGCGGCTGATCGGCTATGTGACCGGCGGCGCGGACCCCGCGGCCGTCCGGGCGGAGCTGGCCGTGGCGCTGCCGGAGCACATGGTCCCGGCGGCGGTCGTCGCGCTCGACGTGTTCCCGCTGACCCCGAACGGCAAGCTGGACCGGGCGGCGCTGCCCGCGCCGGTGTTCGGCGGCAGCAGCGCGGCCCGTCGCCCGGTCAGCGCCCGGGAGGCGACGGTGACCCGGCTGTTCGCGGAGGTCCTGGGCGTCGCGGACGCCGGGCCCGACGATGCCTTCTTCGACCTCGGCGGCACCTCGCTGCTCGCGGTGCGGCTGGTGGCGCGGATACGGGAGGAGTGCGGCGCGGAGCTGACCATCGGCTCGCTCTTCGAGGCGCCGACCCCGGCGGCCCTCGCCGCCCGGCTGGACACCGCGGCGCCCGCCGCCGGGGACGCGCTCGACGTCGTCCTGCCGCTGCGCGCCGAGGGCGGCCGGCCCCCGCTGTTCGCCTTCCATCCGGCGGGCGGCCTGTCCTGGTGCTACGCGGGCCTGTCCGCGCGGCTCGGCCCCGACCAGCCGCTGTACGGCATCCAGGCCCGCGGACTGCTCGACGACGGGCCGCTCCCGCCGGACCTGGAGACGCAGGCCGCCGGGTACGTCCGCGCGCTGCGGGCGGTGCGGCCGCACGGCCCGTACCGGCTGCTGGGCTGGTCGGTCGGCGGGATCCTGGCGCACACCGTGGCGGTGCTGCTCCAGGAGGCGGGCGAGGAGGTCGAACTGCTGGCGCTGCTGGACGCGTTCCCGGCCGAGCAGTGGCGCGAGCGGCCCGCACCGGAGGAGGGCGATGCGCTCACCGCCGTCCTGCGGATGGCCGGTTTCGACCGGACGGACGAGCGGACCCGCGAGGACGTGCTGGCGACGCTGCGCCGGGCGGGCAGCCCGCTCGCCGGGCTGGGCGACCACACGCTGTCCCGGATCGTCGGCATCGTCCCGCACCACGCCCGGATGATGCGCGCCCACCGCCACCGCCGCTTCGAGGGCGACGTGGTGTTCTTCACGGCGGCGGCGCCGCGCGCGGAGGACTGGCTGACCCGCGAGGCATGGCGCCCGCACGTCTCCGGCCGGATCGTCAACCACGATCTGGACTGCACCCACCCGCAGTTGATGCGGGAGACACAGTGGGACGCCATCGCCGCCGCCCTCGCCCCGCACCTGACGGACACCGCCGGATGAGGCCGACGGGCCCCACGCCGGACCTCACGCGGGCGGGCGGTCCGGGCCCCGCCGCCGCGGGCCCCGCCCGGGGCCCGTCACGGCGCGGCCCCACCGCCTCCGAGCTGGCGCGGGGCCCGTGGCTGCGCCTCGTCACGGCGGAGATGTCGTACGAGGACGACGCGGCGCTGCTGGACGCACGGGAACGGCGGCGGGCGGCGGCACTGCGCCGCCCTGCCGACCGTGCACTGTACGTCGCCGTCCACGCGGAGCTGCGCCGGGTGCTGGGCGGTCTGCTGGGCATGGCGCCGGGCGCGGTGGAGCTGGTCCGGCTGGAGTGCCCGGGGTGCGGCGGCCCGCACGGGCGCCCGGCGGTGGCGGGCGGGGCGGTGCATTTCTCGCTCGCGCACGGCGATGGCCTGGCGCTGCTGGGGCTGGCGTCCGCGCCGGTGGGTGTGGATGTGGAACGCGTCCCCGCCGCCCAGGTGGCGGCGGATGCGTCCGGCGCCCTGCACCCGGCCGAACGGACGGAACTGGCACGGCTGCCGGAGCACGCCCGCCCGGCCGCCTTCGCGCGGTGCTGGACGCGTAAGGAGGCGTATCTGAAGGCAACGGGCGAGGGCCTGTCCGGCACCGCACTGCACGACCGCCACCTGAGCTGCGGGCCGTGCCCTGCGCCGGTCCCGGGGTGGACGCTCACCGACGTACCGGTCCCGGGCGGCTGGGCGGCGGCCTGCGCGGTGCGGGGCCCGGTCGGCGCCCCCTGATCCGCAAGAAGTCCCGCCCGGCGTCACGAGCCGGGCGGGACTTGTGCGGTCCCGCCCTCACGCTTGTCGGCGAACAACTCCACGATCCCCCCGGCGAGTTCGCTGCGCCAGCACAGGTAGTCGTGGCCGCCGTTGAACTCCCGGTAGGTGGCGTCGTCGTACCCGGCGGCGGCGAGCGCGTCGCGGAACCGTCGGGCGGCGGGCAGCGTCACCCACTCCTGGGCACCGAAGGAGAGCCGGAAGCGCACCGGCAGTCGCGGGGTGGCGGCGAGGCGGCCGGTCAGCCACTCCGTGTCCGGTCCGGCCGGCCACCAGAACGACCCGGACTGGGCGAGGACGTTGCCGAACCGGTGCGGCGCGGTGAGCGCCGCGTACGCCGCGGTCAGCCCGCCCAGGCTCTGCCCGGCGATCACCGTACGGGCCGGGTCGGCGGTCAGCGGGAGGTGTCCGGCGGCCCACGGGAGCAGTTCCTCGTCGAGGAAGGAGACGAACTCCGGGCGGCAGGTCAGCTCCCGCCAGCGGGTGGCGACATCGACGGATTCCGGGAGGACGGCGGCGACGGGCGGGATGCGGCCGTCGGCGATGAGGTTGTCGAGGAGGTCCGCGACGCCGAGCCCCGGCTGCCAGTGCTCGCCGTCGAGCAGCACCAGCACCGGCAGTTCGGTGTCCGGCGCGGTCTGCGGCGGCCGGTAGAGCCGGACCCGGCGGGCGCCGCCGAGGTGGGTGCTCGGCACGTCGTGTGTGGTGACGGTGGACCGGGCGACGCCGGGCCGCGGCTCCCACTCCGCGTCGCGCGGCGCGCCGGGCAGCCGTGCACAGGAGACCTCCGTACCGCCCCAACGGCCGGGCAGTGCATGGGAGTTGAGTGGGTCGGGGTGACGTCGGGTGCGGAGCCAGGGCCAGTAGCCGTCGTCGTCCGGCGCTGGGCCGTCGCCCTCGTCGACGCAGAAGTCGTAGGTGCCGTACCAGTCGCGGCGCAGCCGGAGCGTCCAGTGCCATACGTCGGTGCCGGGCAGGCGCGTCATCAGGTTCGCCTCGGGGGCGCGGGGGTCGACGAGCTTGTTGGGCAGCACCTGGACGGCGCGGGTGGCGGGGGTGCCGCGCCACAGGAAGGTGACGGCGACGCGGTCCACGTCGCCCTCCGGGTCGGGCCCGACGAGCGGGGTGCCGGTGCGGGCCACCTCGGCCCAGAACTCCGCGACGCGGTCCGGCGCGGGCAGGACGGGGCCGGTCGCGATCCTCGGCAGCGGCTGCGGACGGGCCACGCGGGGCGGATGGTGGGCGGTGCCCTCGGGCGGCGTGGACGCGAGCATGCGGCGGAACTCCGGTGACGGGGGCGTGCGGCCGCATGGACCGCGCACCCGGACGGGCTTCCGGGGCACCCCTCGGCCACCCCAGACACTTAGGGTCACCTTACCTTTGCCGCCACGCCACACCCAGGGGAGGCCGCCCCGACCTCGCCCGTGACGGGCGCCACACCCGCTCCGGTTCAAACTTAGGTAAGCCTAAGTTAATTTATTGACAGCTCGCTTCTCCGCGAACACCCCCAAAAGGCATCCCCGCCAAGGAGACTGACGCCGCATGTCCTCATTGACCCTCCGCATCCGCCGGCTCGCCGCCACCGCCGTGGCCGTCGCCGTGGGCGGCACGCTCACCCTCACCGGCGCCGCCCACGCCGCCCCCGCGACGCTCGCCGCCCACCCGGCGGCCCGCGCCGAAGCCGCGCCCGCCGCGGCGGCGCCCCTGGTCAAGGGGCTCTACCAGTCCGCGTACTCCGAGCGGAACCACGTCCTGTGGGCAACCGCCGCGGTGGGCCGCCCGCCCGTCACCCAATCCGCGCTGGTGAAGGTGGACCCGCGCTCGATGAAGGTCCGCGCGTCCTACGCGCCGCCCGTCACCGATCAGGCCACCGGCGCCGTCGAGGCGGTCTACGGCATCGACGTCGACGACCGGCACGACACCGTCTGGACCACCAACACCCGCGACAACTCCGTCGCCGTCTACAGCCAGCGCACCGGCAAGCACCTCGCCACCCTGCCCGGCGTCCACCACGCCCGCGAGGTCGTCATCGACGAACGCCACCACACCGCATGGGCCAGCGGCTTCGGCGACGGCACGCTCGTCGCGTTCGACACCCGCACCTACAAGGAGAAGAAGCGCGTCACCGTCGAGGGCGCCGGTCCCGCCGGACTCGCCGTCAACGAGCGCACCGGCACCGCCTACGCGACCGACCTGAACGGCAACCAGATCATCGAGGCGGCGCCCGGCGCCAAGAAGCCCCGGTTGATCCCCACCGGCGAGGGCCCGATCTCGCTCGCCCTCTCCCGCGACGGCCGCACCGCCTACACCGCCGACCAGAAGGCCGGTACGGTCTCCGTCGTCGACCTGCGCAAGGGCTCCGTCGTCACGACCGTGCCGACCGGCGAGGGCACCCTCGCCGTCGCGAGCGACCCGCGCACCGGCACCGTCGCGGTCGCCAACCGCACCGCGGCCACCGTCTCCCTCATCGACCCCCGCAAGGGCACCGTCGTACGGACCGTGACCACCGGCGCCGGCCCGAACCACATCGAGATCGCCCGCGGTACCGCCTATGTCGTCGACAAGTCGGGCACCGGCCCGCAGGGCGAGGACCAGCTCAACCGGATCCGCGTCACCCGCTGACCGCTCCCCCACGCGCCGCGGCCCCGGCCCCTGCCCACGGGCGGGGACCAGGGCCGCGGCGCTTCCGCGTTCCGGGCCTGCGCGCTCCTACTCGCCGCCCCGCAGCGTCTCCTGGAGCAGCGCCGCCAGATCGTCCGACGCCACCTCGCCCAACTCCTCGAAGGCGCCGGAGCTGCGGCCCAGCACGATGCCGATGACCGCGGCGACCACGATCTCGGCGCGCAGCCGGGGCTGCGCCCGGCCCTCCGCCACGAACCGGCGGTGCAGCGGCTCCACGAGCCGGTCGTGCAGCGCGGCACGGGCCGCCGCGTCCGCCTCCGGGTCGCTCAGCGGCTGGACGCCGACCTGGAGGATGGGGACGAGACCGCGGCGGGCGGCGCCTTCGAGGACCTGGCGCAGCCGGTCCGGCGCGAGGAGGTCGCTGACCGGAACGTCGCCCCGTTCGGCCTCGACCGCGGCGAGGTAGAGCTGCGTCTTGCCGCCGAAGTACCGGGCGATGAGCGCCGGGTCCACGCCCGCGCGGCGGCCGATGTCACGGGTCGTGGTGCGGTCGAAGCCGCGCTCCGAGAAGAGTTCGCTCGCCGCGCGCAGCAGCGCCTCGCGGCTGCGCGCGGAATCCCTGCGGCGCGCCTCCTGAGTGCCGGTCACCGCCGTGCCTCCACATCCTCCCGCACCGCGGGCTCACCCTCCGTCACCGCCACCTTATGCGCCGCGGCGGACGGCGCCGCCCCCAGGGAGCCGGATGTCGCCCGCCCGGACCGGACGTGCACCAGCAGATAACCGACGAGCGCGGTGACCACCCAGACCCCGCACCCGGCGAGCCCGGCCACCCGGTAGCCGCTCTCGGCGGGCAGCCCGCCGGTCCCGGGGTGGGCCGCGAGCACCGCCGCGGTGAACGCGCTGCCGGAGGAGTAACCGATGTACTTCACCACCTGGTTGAAGCTCATCGCGCTGCTGGTCTCGTGCGCCGGGACCGAGCCCACGATCAGCGCGGGCATCACGGACATGGTCACCCCGGCGCCCAGCCCGATAAGCCCCATGGCGACGAACGCCTCCCACAACCCGCCCCGCACACAGGTGAACAGCACCGTCCCGCCCAGGCAGATCAGACAGCCCAGCGGCAGCATCCGGCCCGGCGGGACGGAGCGGGAGGCCAGCCGCACCAGCCGCCCGGAGACCATGCTGGCCACCGAGAACGGCGTGAGGATCAGCCCGGCGATCACCACCGAGGCGCCGAATCCGTACCCCGCGGACCGCGGCGTCTGCACGTACTGCGGCACCAGCGACAGCATCACGTACATCCCGACGCCGGAGAGCACCGCGGTGAGGTCGGCGGCGAGCACCGGACGGTCGCGGACCAGGCGGACGTCGACGAGCGGGTGCGGGGTGCGCAGTTCGTGCACCACCCACCAGGCGAGCAGCGCCACGGATGCCCCGGCCAGCCCGATCAGCCTCGGCGAGGTCCAGCCCCAGCGGCCGCCCGCGGTGGTGGTGAGGAGCAGCCCGGCCATACCCGCGGCCAGCAGCAGCGCCCCGGTGATGTCCAGCGGATGCTGCGGCCTGCGCGGCGACGGCGGGAGGACCACGGCGAGGGCCACCAGCGCCAGTGCCGAGGCGAGGGCGGCGAACCAGAATCCGGCGTGGAGGCCCAGGTACCGGGCGAGGACGCCGGTGAGCGGGTAGCCGAGGCCCACCCCGGCGGCGGCGGTCAGGGAGAGGGTCGCCACCGTGTGCCGGGCCCGTTCGGGCGGCAGCGCGTCACGGGCGGTGGCCATGGTCAGCGGGGTGAGCGCGATGCCGACGCCCTGCAGTGCCCGCCCGGCCAGCAGCCCGGTGAAGCCCGTCGGCAGTGCCGCCAGCAGGCTGCCGGAGAGCGTCAGCACCAGCCCGCCGAGGATCACCCGGCGCCGGTGCGGCCCGTCCCCCAGCCGCCCCATCAGCGGCGTGACGACCGCGCCCACCAGCATCGTCACCGTCAGGGACCACTGGGCCAGCTCCAGGGAGACATGGTCGACCCGCGCGATGGTCGGGATCAGCGGCGCGCCCAGGCTGCTGATGATCGCCACCAGCATCCCGACCGACACCAGCACGGGCACCAGCGCCCGCTCCTGCCATGAGGGCCTTGTCCGGGCGGGTTCCACGGCCAGTTCCTCCTGTTCGGCGACGCCGCAATGTCAGCGGCTGATGTCATCGTACGATGACATGTGCGATTCCCGCCGCCGTCGGCCCCTGGAGTGAGGCAGGACACGGACCGGGACGACCCGGAAAAGGGCGGAGGCGCACGGTGGGGAACCGTGCGCCTCCGCCCTCGCGTCCGCGGGCCGCTACTCGGGCCGGATCGCCTGGATGTCCAGCTCCACGCGGATCGTCGCGCCGATCGCGGCGATGCCCTTGGCCAGCATCGTGCGCCAGTCGAGGGTGAAGTCCTCACGGTGCAGCTCGGTGACGGCCTGGCAGGCGGTGCGGGTCTCGCCCGCGATGCCGGTACCGATCCCGAGGTAGCGGGTGTCGAGCTGCACCGTGCGGCTGACGCCGTGCAGATGCAGCACACCCTGCACCGCCCAGCGGCTGCCGCCCTTGTGCACGAACCGCTCCCCGGCGAACTGCAGATACGGGAACCGCGCCACGTCCAGGAACTCCGCCGACCGCAGATGCTCGTCCCGCACCCGCACCCCGGTGTCGATGCTCGCCGCCTCGATGGTCACCTCGACCCGTGAGTCCGCCATCCGTTCGCCGATCCACAGCCCGCCCTCGAAGCGGTTGAAGCGGCCGTGGATCTCGGCGAGCCCGATGTGCCGGGCGGTGAAGCGGATGGCGCTGTGGTCGGGGTCGATCCGCCACTGCCCGGCGGCGGGCAGCGGGAGCGCCGGGACGGGCTCCAGGGCGATCGGGCGCGGCGTGGTCCGTTCGCCCGCCACCACCTCGGCCTCGCACCGCACCGGGCAGAAGCCGTCGGACGTCACCACGAGCCGGTACGTACCGGGCCGCAGCGTCACCGTCAGCCGCCCGTTGGGGTCGGTCCACCCCTGCGTCACCTCTTGGCCGCCGAGGTTGCGGACCGAGACCGTCACGCCCGCCATCGGCAGTCCGACGGGATCGTCGACCCGCAGATCCAACGCGCCCGCCCCACCAGGAAGGGGCGGGGCAGAGCTGTGCGGCATTCGGTCACGCAGGCGGTGGAGGAAGGCGAGCGGCATGGCAGGACGGGGCCTATCAGGTGTGCGGTCCGGCAGGGGGACGGGAGCGGAAAACGGAAAGAAAGGAACAAGTGGTGCAAATTCCCTTCTCTTCCGCTTCTATCCTGTCATTGACGCCGTGGCGAAATGATCCTGACCTGTCACGATCCCCCCAAAGGTGACCTTTCTCGCACCTCGCCTCCAACGGGATCCCACCGCCCCGTTCCACCGCCTCGGACGCCCACCACTCCGCCGTCCGCCGCATGACACATCCCGGACACTTCCGCAACCCCCGTGCACACCGGGGCCCTACACGATCGTGCAGGACGGTGGCGGCCCGCTCCCCGAGCACCGGCGAGGCTGGAGACGACCGCTGGAACCGATCCCCGCGGGTCGTTCCGGTCTCCCTGCTTCACGGAAGGCGGTTCGCCTCAATGTCCGCGACTGTGCTCCCCTCGCACCCCGACGACCTCGGCGGCATCCCCGTCGTCGACGTCTCCCACACCCCGGCCCGCACCCCTCTGCTGCGGACCATGGCCCTGGCCCGGCAGCACGGTCCGGCCTTCGTCCAGCGGCAGCACGGCCGGGACACCCTGTTCGTCAGCAGCCTGGACCTGGTCACCGAGCTGTCCGACGAGCGGCGCTTCGGCAAGGCGATCGGACCGGCGCTGGAGAACGTCCGGGAGTTCACCCATGACGGACTGTTCACCGCGTACAACGACGAGCCCAACTGGACCAAGGCGCACGACATCCTGATGCCCGCCTTCGCGCTCGGCTCGATGCGGACCTACCACCCGGTGATGCTGCGGGTCGCCCGCCGGCTGATCGGCGCCTGGGACCGCCGGTGCACGGACGGCGCCCCCGTCGACGTACCCGACGACATGACCCGGATGACGCTGGACACCATCGGACTCACCGGATTCGGCTTCGACTTCGGGTCCTTCGAGCGGGACGAGCCGCACCCCTTCGTCGAGGCGCTGGTGCGCTGTCTGCACTGGGCGATGACGAAGCTCAGCCGCGACCCGGAGCTCGACCACACCCGGACCGACGCGGCGTTCCGCGCCGACGCGGCCTATCTGGCGTCGGTGGTGGACGAGGTCATTGCGGCGCGCACCGCCCCGGGCGCACCGGCACCCGACGGCGAGGATCTGCTGGGGCTGATGCTCGGCGCCACCCACCCCTCGGACGGCACCGCCCTCGACCTGGCCAACATCCGCGACCAGGTCATCACCTTCCTCATCGCCGGGCACGAGACCACCTCGGGCACCCTGTCCTTCGCGCTGTACAACCTGCTCAAGCACCCGTCCGCGCTGCGGCTGGTGCAGCGCGAGGTGGACGAGCTGTGGGGCGACGTGCCCGACCCGGAGCCGACGTTCGAGGACATCGGCCGCCTGCACCACACCCGCCAGGTCCTCAACGAGACGCTGCGGATGTACCCGCCCGCCCCCGGCTTCTCCCGGCAGGCGCTCACCGACACCGAGGTGGGCGGCGTACCGCTGCGGGCCGGGCAGTGGGCGACGGTGCTGACGCCGATGCTGCACCGGGACCCGGTCTGGGGCGACAACCCCGAGTTGTTCGACCCCGCGCGCTTCTCCCCCGAGGCGGAGGCGGCCCGCTCCCCGCACGCCTTCAAACCGTTCGGTACCGGTGAACGTGCCTGCATCGGGCGGCAGTTCGCGCTGCACGAGGCCACCATGCTGCTCGCCATGCTGGTCCACCGCTACCGGCTGCTCGACCACGCCGACTACACGATGGACCTCAAGCAGGCGCTCACCATCAAGCCGGAGGGCTTCGCCCTCGGCCTCGCCCCGCGCACCCCGGCCGACCGCGCCGCGAACCGCGCCGCGCTGCCCACCGGCACGGTGCGCGAGAAGGAAGCCCCGGCCGACGGCGGCGCCCTGCCCACCCGGGTACGGCAGGACACCGGAGTGCTGCTGCTGCACGGCTCCAACTACGGGACCTGCCGCGACGTCGCCGCCCGGCTGGCCGACGCCGCCGCCGACACCGGCTGCGCCACGGCGGTCGCCCCGCTCGACGCCCACACCGGCGCCCTGCCCACCGACCGGCCCCTCGTCATCGTCGCCGCCTCGTACAACGGCCGCCCCACGGACGACGCCGCGGAGTTCGTCCGCTGGCTGGAGACCGCCGGGCCCGGCGCCGCCGACGGTGTCACCTACGCCGTCCTCGGCGTCGGTGACCGCAACTGGTCCGCCACCTACCAGCGCGTCCCCAACCTCATCGACGACCGGCTGGCCGCCCTCGGCGGCACCCGGCTGCTGGAGCGCGCGGAGGCGGACGCCTCGGGCGACCTGAACGGCGCGGTCACCGCGTTCACCGGCGCCCTGCGCACCGCCCTGCTCGGCACGTACGGCGACCCGGCCACCGTCGGCGCCTCCCCCGCCGCCGCGCCGGAGGGCCCCGCCTACACCGTCACCGAGGTCACCGGCGGTCCGCTGGACGCGCTGGCCGCCCGGCACGGCATGGCCGCGATGACGGTCACCGAGACCGGCAGCCTCACCCACCCCGACCACCCGCGCGCCAAGCGCCACGTCCGCCTCGCGCTGCCCGACGGGCAGACGTACCGCACCGCGGACCATCTGACGGTGCTCCCGGCCAACGCCCCGGAGCTGGTCGAGCGGGCCGTCCGGGTCCTGCGGGTGGACCCGGACGCCGTGCTGCGGATCGCCGCCCACCGCCCGCGCCGCGACGGCCTCGCGATCGACCGGCCGGTCACCGTACGCCAACTCCTCACCCACCACGTCGAGTTGCAGGACCGCCCGACCGCCGGGCAGCTGACCGTCCTCGCCGGGCTCAACCCCTGCCCGCCCGAGCGGAAGGCCCTGGAGGCGCTGGCGGAGGACGCCGAGGCGCGCGCCGCCGACCACCGCGAGCTGCTGGACGTCATCGAGGACAGCCCGGCGCTGGCGGCGGAGCTGACCTGGCCGGTGCTGCTGGAGCTGCTGGAGCCGATCCGGCCGCGCCACTACTCCGTCTCGTCCTCACCCACCGTCGACCCGCACCACGTCGACCTGATGGTCTCGCTGCTCCAGGCGCCCGCCCGCTCGGGCCGGGGCACCCACCGCGGCACCGGCTCGGGGTATCTGCACACCGTGCGCCCCGGCGACACCGTGTACGCCCGGATCCAGCCGTGCCGGGAGGTCTTCCGGATCCGGCACGACGCGGACACCCCGCTGATCATGGTCGCGGCCGGTACCGGCCTGGCTCCCTTCCGCGGCGCCGTCGCCGACCGGCTCGCCCTCGCCGCGGACGGCGCCGCACTCGCCCCGGCGCTCTGCTACTTCGGCTGCGACGCCCCGGACGCCGACTACCTGCACGCCCGGGAACTGCGCACCGCCGAACTGGCCGGGGCGGTCCGGATGCGCCCGGCCTTCAGCGCCGCACCGGTCGACGGCCGGCGCTTCGTCCAGCACCGGATCGCCGCCGAATCCGACGAGGTGTGGCAGCTGCTCGACGCCGGAGCCGCGGTCTACGTCTGCGGCGACGGCGCCCGCATGGCCCCGGGCGTACGCGACGTCTTCCGCGCCCTCTACCTCACCCACACCCCCGGCGCGGACGCCGCCGACGCCGCCGCCTGGCTCGACACACTGGTCGCCGACGGCCGGTACGTCGAAGACGTCTACGCGGCCGCCTGAGCTGTTCCTCCCACCACACAAACCCGGAGGTTCCCGCCATGAACACCATGCTCGCCGGACGTCTGCACGTCCCCGGCACCACGTTCCGCGTCGAAGAGGTCCCCATCCCCGAACCCGGTCCGGGAGAGGTACTGATCGAGGTCAAGGCCGCCGGGGTGTGCCTCTCCGACGTGCACCTCATCGACGGCAGCCTGAAGCCGTTCGTCCCCGTCGAGACGGTCACCCTCGGCCACGAGGTCGCCGGGGTGATCCACACCCTGGGCCCCGGCCTCCTCGGCGACTGGGCCCCGGGGATGCGGGTGGCGCTCCAGGCGGGCCAGAGCTGCGGCCGGTGCGCGAACTGCGCCATGCGCCGCGCCCCATGCCTGAGCCCGCACACCCGCGGCGTCGACTACGACGGCGGCTGGGCCGCCTACGCCCTCGCCCGCGAGGACACCCTCGCCCCGATCCCCGACCACCTCCCCTTCGACCAGGCGGCGATCATCCCCGACGCCGTCTCCACCCCGTACGCCGCAATCGTGGACACCGGCGCGGTCCGCCCCGCACAGGCCGTGGGCGTCTGGGGCGCGGGCGGTCTGGGCATCCACGGCATCCGCCTCGCCCGGCTCGCCGGAGCCGCCCCGGTCATCGCCGTCGACCCGCTGGCCGGTGCCCGCGACCGCGCCCTCACCTTCGGCGCCGACCTCGCCCTGGACCCGGCCGACCCCGACTTCACCGCGGCCGTACGGCGCGCCACCGGTGGCCGCGGCCTGGACGCCGCCTTCGACTTCGCCGGGGCCCCGGCCGTCCGCGAACAGGCGGCAACGGTCCTGCACCGCGGCGGGATCATGGTCCTCGCCGGCCTCACCCCGCACCCGCTCACCGTCACCGACGGCACCCGCTTCAGCTGGAACCGCAACGAGATCCGCGGCCACTACGGTTCCTCGCCCGAACACGTCGGCCAACTGATCCGGCTGGCCGCCATGGGGCGCCTCGATCTGGGGCCGTCGATCACCGATCACCTTCCGCTGGCTGATGCGGCGGAGGCGGTGCGTCGCTTGGAGCAGAAGGCCGGCGATCCGATTCGGTTGATTTTGGTGCCGTAGAGGGACGGGCCGGGGGTCTGGGATTCCGGGGGCCTCCGGCCCGGCGGTGCGGTGGTGCAGCAGTGCGGCGCTCGGCCTCCGGCCCGGCGGTGCGGCGCCCGCGCGCTGCCGCGTCCCCTCAGGCTTCGTCGGCCGCGCCGCCCCGCGCGGCCGACCCGGCGTTCCGGCGCCGGTACACCACCACGCCGCACACCGCGGCGAGCAGGGCGGCGACCACCGCCACCCCGAGCGCCGTCCGCTCGGCGAACAGCCGCGCCAGCACTTCCAGCGCACCGACCCCGACCGTCGCGTAGACCAGCGCCCAGCACGCCCCACCCACGAACAGCGCGGGCAGATAACGCGGCAGGGGCATACGCATGCTCCCCGCGAGAAAGTTGGCGGCCGTCTGGAATCCGACGGTCAGGAAGGAGACCGCCACCACCGGCGCACCCCACCGCTGGATCGCCCGCTCCGCCCGCACGAACGTGGCCGAGGACATGCGCTCCGCGAGCCGACCGCGCCGCACCCCGGCACCGGCCAGCCACCCGACGGCAAAGGTCCCTCCGGCCCGCAGCAGGACGATGACGTACAGCCCGGCGGCCGTGAGCACGACCTTCTCCACGACGCTCCGCCCTCACCGCCGGCCCCGACCCGCCGGGGCGGCACCGGCTACCGGCCCCGACGCGGCACACCACCACACCCGGGCTTCCCGATACGACCCTGACCAGGGCCATCCGACACAGCCAGGGTAAGCGAACGGCCGTACCCGGGGCGCGCT
This sequence comes from Streptomyces sp. NBC_01525, assembly GCF_045040405.1. Classification (NCBI taxonomy): domain Bacteria; kingdom Bacillati; phylum Actinomycetota; class Actinomycetes; order Kitasatosporales; family Streptomycetaceae; genus Streptomyces; species Streptomyces sp. NBC_01525. The sequence continues at coordinate 6,379,588 of NZ_CP109397.1, read as the reverse complement.
CCGTCGGCCATGCTCCCCCGCGCCCGCTCAGCACGGTGAATCGCCGCATCCGGAAGGCTTCAGCAAACCTTGAAGGTGGCGTGAGGGTTGCTTGACCCTGTCTTGAATAGGGCCTTCCTTGGCCTGCCTAGGGTGACGCGGGAGGAAGTACGACCCGAGCTAGGGGGACTCACATCATGGGCGAGGGATTCCGGACCGATCCCGACGCGATATTCCGCTACGCGTCGCACACCGACCGGCAGAAGGAAGAGGTGCCCCGCATCGGGCGGGCACTGGAGCATGTGGAGATCCCGTCGGGCGCCTTCGGCAAGCTGCCGGAGTCCGACGAGTTGCACACCTCGTACAACGAGCACGCCACCGCGGCGCAGCAGAACATCCACGACCTCGCCGAGCTCCTGCAGGGCGTGGCCGAGGGCCTGCGGGCGACGGCGGGCAGCTACGTCCAGACCGAGTACGCCCAGCAGCAGAGCTTCGGCGGACAGGGCGGGGGCGCGGCCGGATGACCGTCACCGACGCCTACGCGTGGGTCAACAAGGAGATCGAGAAGCTCCCCGACATCGAGCAGATCCACCGCAGCGAGGAGCACGGTCTCGACTCCGGCCTCGACGAGGCCATCCGGTGGTTCCTGGACAAGGTCGGGCTGATGGACAAGCTCGAAGAGGTCACCGGCATGCCGACGCGGCTGACCCAGGCCGCCCAGGAGTGGAAGGCCCAGGGCGAGGCGCTGCACCGAGTGTCGGCGGAACTGCGGTCGGGGGCGCGGGGGCTGCCCGAACAGTGGGCCGGCGACGCCTCCGAGGGCTTCGGCCACAGCATGGGCAAGATCATCGATGCGCTCGACGACACCGGCAAGGACATGGGCAAGACCGCCCAGATCCTCAGTCAGGCCGCCAAGGAGAGCAAGTTCGCCGAGGACTCCATCGTCGCCATCATCCGCGAGGCGATCGAGTGGGCGGCGATGACGCTGGCCGCGATGGTGGTCACCGACATCCTCACCCTCGGCCTGGCCACGGTGGTCGACGGGCTGGTGGCCGAGGCCGAGGTCGCGGTCTTCCTCACCCGGGTGGAGAAGGTCTCGGCGGAACTGGCCAAGACGCTGCGCGAGTTGATGAAGGCGGTCAAGGAGTTCAAGAGCGGCGCCAAGTCCTTCAACGAAGCGCGCAAGGCCGCCGGTACGCTGCGTAAGTTGGGCGGTCCGATGGGCAAGGGGGCCTTCCGCAGCAAGGACTGGTGGGCCCATCACCTCGTGAGCGGGAAGATCGCCGAGTACGGCTCGAAGCCCCTGCTCAACGAGGCCACCGGCCTCACCGGCGACTTCAAGACCCCGGCCGAGGACGCGATCAAGCACTTCGGCGGGGAGGCGTTGGACGACCAGGGCCCGAAGGAGCCCGAGCCGTACCACGTACCCAAGCGCAGCATCGAGGACACCTTCGGCTGACCGCCCGGGCGGGCCGGCTCCCGCAACGGACCGAGAACGTCGCAGCAGACCCGAAGAGAGGGACATGCACCCCACCCCCGTGACCCCGGAGCGGGACGGCTGGCTCCTGACGCACTCCGCGCCATTCCTCGACCCCGGGGAGACGCTGCGCGGTGCGCTGTCCGTCCGGCTCGATCCGCTGGCTCCGGACACCGTCCCCCAGCGCTACCGCAGGCCCAAGCCCGCGGCGGAGGAGAAGGCCCGGTTCACCGGGTGGCAGCGGATTTTCCTGCCGGTGTCGTTCGTGATGTGGCTGTGTTCCCTGCCCGCCGGGCTGCTGGAGGTCGGCGCCCGTCGCACCTGGCGCGGCATCCGGCGGGTCTTCCGGGGACGGGTGTGGGCCGGCGGCTGGGACAGCGCGGCGGGCCGCTTCGTCATCGACGCCCGCACCGGTACGGCGGACGTCGCCGGGTACGACAACACGCACCTGGCGCTGGCCGTCACCGACCGGCGGCTGTTGCTGCTGAACGAGCCGACGTCTCCGGAGCGGGAGGCGGCACAACTGCTCGGTGCGGTACCGCACGGCACCTACGGCCTGCGCCCGGAGCCGCACCCGCAGCGCCACCGGGCCCGGGTGGACCTCGCCTTCGCCGACGGTTCGTGGCTGGCGCTGGAGGCGCCCGACCGCCGCCAGGTGCCGTGGCTCGGCGAGCTGTTGGCGTCGGGTCGGGGGTAAGGCTCCTGCCGTCGGCCAAGACCTGCAGGCGCTCGACACGGACCGGCCCGCTCGGCCCGGCACCTGCGCGAACGACGCGGTGACGGCGTTCCTGACCACCGGGCGGCGCCCGTCGCAGGACCTCGCCTGCGCGGCCGGGGAGGCAGGGACCCGCCGCGTGCGGCGCCCGCCATGGCCGGCGTCGCACGCGGCGTCCTGCCGGGAACGTCAGCGGCAGGGCCACGCCCCGTTCGTCACGGCGTCCCCACGGCACGTCCCGACCGGGACCTCATCAGCGGTTGGATGCGCGTTCCGAAATTCTCGATCCCTTCGAGGAAGTCGTCGAAGACCAGCATGATCCCCTTGATGCCGGGCACCTCGGCGATCTCGTCCAGCATCCTCGCGACGGTCTCGTACGAGCCAACGAGCGTCCCCATGTTGAAGTTGACGGCGCCCTCGGGCAGCGCGATGGTCCGGGCGGTGGCCGATGCGTCGTCCGTCGCATCTGCGGCCGTCTCCCCCGACATGTACGCCAGCGCCGCGTGGTCGGCGTGGTCGTGGTAGTCCTGCCACTTCGCGCGGGCGGCCTCGTCGGTCTCGTCCGCGATGACCATGAACAGCGACAGCACACCGACGTCGCGGCCGGTCCGCCGTGCCTCGTCCATGAGCGCCGCGGTGGTGTCCGCGAGGGCGAGCGGGGTGTTGACACCGCTCCCCAGGACGAAGTTGTCATCGGCGTGCTCGGCGGCGAACCGCCTGCCGCTGCTGCTCTGACCTGCTGCGACGATATCGATATGGCCGTCCGCCGGTCGCGGGGACAGCACGCAGCCGTCCATCTCGTAGAACTCCCCCTTGAAGTCGCTGGTGCCCTCGCTCCACAGCTCCTTCAGCACGGTGACGTACTCGACGGCCCGGTCGTAGCGGTTGCCGAAATGCTCGTCCCCGGGCCACAGGCCCATCTGTGTGTACTCACCGGGCGCCCAGCCGGTGACGATGTTGACCCCGAACCGCCCGGGAGCGATGGCGTCGACCGTGACCGCCATCCGGGCAACCATCGCCGGCGTCAGTACGAGGATCGGCGTGGAGGCGTACAGCTTGATCCGCTCCGTCACGGCCGCCAGGCCGGCCATCAGCGTGAACGACTCAAGGCAGTGGTCCCAGAACTCCGTCTCCCCGCCGAAACCCTTGAGCTTGATCATCGACAGGGCGAAGTCGAGGCCGTACTCCTCGGCCTTCTGCACCACCGCCTTGTTGAGCTCGAAGGTCGGCAGGTACTGCGGGGCGCTCTTCGAGATGAGCCAGCCGTTGTTGCCGATGGGGAGGAAGACGCCGATGTCCATACCGCTCCTGAAAGGGTTCGGGGGAATCGTGCGGGTTCCTTCCCCCTCACGGTCGGAAGGACACCCTGCCTGCGAGGCGACGTCACACGTAGGCCCTTCTTCCGGTGCGTGGGCAGGCCGGACGGTGTCAGCCGGGGAGCGTGAGGCGGAAGGTGGTGTGTCCGGGGCCGCTGGTGACGGTGGCGGTTCCGCCGTGGGCGGTGGCGACGGCGTGGACGATGGCGAGGCCCAGACCGGTGCTGCCGGTGGTGCGGGAGCGGGCGTGGTCGGCGCGGACGAAGCGGCCGAAGACTTCGGGCCGGACCTCGTCGGGAATGCCGGGACCGGTGTCGCTCACCTGCACGGAGACGCCGTTCGGCTCGGCGGTGAGGGCGATGGTCACGTCGGTGCCGGGCGGGGTGTGGGTGCGGGCGTTGGCGAGGAGGTTGCCGATGGCCTGCTGGAGGCGGTGGGCGTCGCCGGTCACGGTGACGGGTTCCTCGGGGAGGTCGAGGAACCAGTGGTGGCCGGGCCCTGCGGCGCGGGCGTCGTCCGTCGCGTTCAGGATCAGCAGGGTCAGGTCGACCGGTTCGTGTTCGAGGGGGCGCCCGGCGTCCAGGCGGGCGAGGAGCAGCAGGTCGTCGACGAGGCGGGTCATGCGCTGTGACTCGCCGTCGATGCGCTCCAGGGCGTGGCGGACGTCGGCGGGGACGGGGCCGCGGTGGCGTAGGGCGAGTTCGGCGTGGCCGCGGATGTTGGCGACGGGGGTGCGCAGTTCGTGGCTGGCGTCGGCGGCGAAGTGCCGCAGGCGTTCCTCGCCGGCCTGGCGGCGGGTGAGGGCGTCCTCGACATGACCGAGCATGTGGTTGAGGGCCGTGCTGACCTGGCCGACCTCGGTGCGGGGGTCGGTGTCGGGCAGCGGTCCGGGCATGGCGATCTCACCGCTGGCGAGCGGCAGTCCGGCCACTTCCGCCGCGCGGGTGGTGACGTTCCGGAGGGGGCGCAGGGAGATCCGTACCCACTGGGCCCCGGCGATGCCGGTGGCCACGATGGCGACGCCGAACAGGGTGGCTTCGACCGCTTCGAGGCGCTCCACGGTCTCTTCGACCGGGTGCAGGGGCAGGCCGGTGATCAGGATGTCCTGGTCGTCGCCTCGGACGGCGGTGACGCGGTAGGAGCCCAGGGCGGAGAGGCGGATGCTGTGTCCGCGTCCGTCGGCGTGGATGTCCGCCAGGGCGCGGCGGTCCCCTGGGGTGAGGGGCAGGGGACGGTCGGCGGCGTCGTGGACGACGGCTGCCTGGGTGAGGGTGCCGTTCAGGAGGCGGGCGCCGAAGGTGGCATCGGCCTGGCCCCGGGTGTCGGGGCGGTTGTCGGCGTCGGGCGCGGCCTCGTGTTCCAGGCTGGCGGCGAACCGGCCGCCGGAGGCGATGAGCTGCTCGTCCAGGCGCCCCATGAGGAAGTCGCGCAGCGCGAGGGCGGTGACGATGCCGACAACGAGGCAGGCGAGGGCGAGCAGCGTGACGAGCCCGGCCGTGAGCTGGCCGCGCAGGGTGCGGGGCAGCAGGCGCCTCACGATGCTTCCGGCTTGAGGACGTAGCCGACACCACGCACCGTGTGGATCATCGGGGTGCGTCCGGCGTCGATCTTCTTGCGGAGATAGCTGATGTACAGCTCGACGATGTGGGAGCGGCCGCCGAAGTCGTAGGCCCAGACGCGGTCGAGGATCTGGGCCTTGGACAGCACCCGGCGCGGATTGCGCATGAGGAAGCGCAGAAGTTCGAACTCGGTGCGGGACAGATCGATGGTGGACTCACCGCGCCTGACCTCTCTGGCCTCCTCGTCCATGGTGAGGTCCCCGACGGTGAGCCGGTTCGTTCCCGGCTCGGCGGTCATACCGGCCCGTCGAAGGAGTCCGCGGAGCCGGGCGAGGAGTTCTTCCAGGCTGTAGGGCTTGGTGACGTAGTCGTCACCGCCTGCGGTGATGCCGGCGATGCGGTCCTCGACCGCGTCGCGGGCGGTCAGGAAGAGCACGCACACGCGCGGTTCCTCGCGGCGCAGGGCCCGCAGGACCTCCAGCCCGTTCAGGTCGGGCAGCATCCGGTCCAGGACCACCGCGTCGGGGCGGAAATCACGGGCGGTCGCGAGCGCCGTCGCACCGTCTGCGGCAGTGCGGACCTGCCAGCCCTCGCCGGTCATCACTCCGGCCAGGACGTCGGTGACGTCGGGCTCGTCGTCGACGACGAGGATCCGTACGGGTTCTCCGTCAGGGCGGTGCAGAGGCGATGGGGTACGCGGCTCGTCCATGGTTCCTTCAGCATGCCCCGGCGCAGGCCACGGCGGGGCGAGGCATGCCTCTGAGTTTCCTCTGAATCGGCGCTGAGAACGGCCGCCCCGGTGCTGTTTCAGAAGGTTCACAGAGGTGGGGCTGTGAGGCTGGGCCACCCGTCGCCGCAGCAGCCCTGCTCGTCTCCTGCCCAGCCTCGAACACCAACCTCGAAGGAGCCCCCGTGGGACTCAACCTGATCAACGGCATCCCCGCACACATCCTGCTCGTGCATGTCGTCGTGGTCCTGGTACCCCTCACCGCCCTCGCGCTGATCCTCTGTGCCGCCCTCCCCTCGGTCATGCGCCGGTTCGGGCTCGCGCTGCCGGTCCTCGCGCTGGTGTCCCTGATCAGCGTGCCGCTGACGACGCACGCCGGCGAGTGGCTGGAGCGACACGTGGACAGCGACCCCCTGGTCCGCGCGCACACCGCACTCGGTGACGAACTGCTCCCCTGGGCCCTCGCGCTCTTCCTGGTGTCCACGGCGGTGTGGTGGTCCTACCGCCGCGCCGCCCACCACGCCCCCGACTCGGCGGGATCCACGAGCGCGGTGGCCCTCCCCCTGCGCCTCACCGCCGCGGTGCTGTCCGTCGTCATCGGAGTCGGCGCGGGCGTACAGGTCTACCGAATCGGCGACTCCGGCGCCAAAGCCGCCTGGCACGACGGCTACTCCGCCACCGCCCACTCCGATCGGGGCTGACGGGCACCGTGGTCCGTCCGGGCCACCGCCGGGCCCGTCGCCGTCAGCCGCCGCCGCCCGTCTCCGGCAGCAGCGGGAGGGTGAGCCGGAAGACGGCGCCCGCGCCCGGCGTGCTGTGTGCCGTGACGGTGCCGCCGTGGGCCTCCGCGAGCTTGCGCACGATCGACAGGCCGAGGCCGCTGCCGCCGGTCTGTCTGCTGCGGGACTTCTCGGCGCGCCAGAAACGCTCGAAGACGTGCGGGAGTTCGTCCGGTGCGATGCCCGCACCCGTGTCCGCCACGTCGATCCGTACGGAGCCCTCCGTCACCCGCGCACTCAGGGTCACCGTGCCGCCGTGTGGCGTGTGCCGGATCGCGTTGGAGAGCAGATTGCCGGCCATCTGCCGCAGCCGGACCGGGTCCGCGTCCACGAGCGCCGCCTCGTCGGCGGTGACGGTGAGCCGCACCCCGCTCGCGTCCGCGTCGGCACGGTGCGCGTGCGCGGTCTGTGCCAGCACGTCCGCGACCGGCACCGGCGCCTTCGACAGCCGCAGCTCGCCCGCGTCGGCCGCCGACAGATCGCGCAGGTCGTCGATGATGTGCTGGAGCAGCAGGGCCTCCTCCAGCACGGAGGCCAGCAGCTCCCCGTCGTTGTCGACGACGCCGTCCTCCGCCGCCTCCAGCCAGCCCCGGATGTTGCTCAGCGGCGTGCGCAGCTCGTGCGCCACGTCGCTGACCATCGCCTTGCGCAGCCGTTCGAGCTCCGCGCGCCGCCCGGCCATCGAGTTGAAGGCGACCGACAGCCGGCCGATCTCGTCACCGCCGACCACCCGCACCTGGGCGGACACGTCGCCCTCCGCCAGCCGTTGCACCGCGGCGGTCAGCGCGCGCAGCGGACGCACCAGCTGGATGCCCGCAAGGACGGTGGCCACGACGGTCACCAGCAGCACCAGCGCCGCGCCCCCGGCGATCCGCGCCTTGTTGGCCGGGGACAGGGCGAAGAAGGTGGTCGCGTGGGCCGGGGTGGAGACGTACAGCTGCGCGGCGGGCGCCACGTACGGAGCGAGTTGTTCCGCGCGGCCGGTGGTGAGGCAGGAGGAGACCAGAGGCCCGTCGGCCCAGCGGCTGGTGGCCACCGGCCGCCCTTCGCCATTGAGCGAGAGGGTCACGGCGGGCGCGCCGCGGTGGGCGAGGCAGGCGTTGACGAGGGTGCCGAGCGCGGCGAGCGCCTTCTTCTCGGTGGGGGTCGGCTCGCCGAGGGCCGTGGCGTTGCAGCCGGGGATGGTGCTCGCGCTCGGCGGCTCCAGCCGGGGCCGCCCGCCCGGCCCCCGCTCGATACGGGCGTCGGCCCCGGTCGTCCTCTGCGCGCATGACTGGAGGCGCGAGGCGAGGGCGTCCAGGTAGCCGCGTTCGTGCCGGGGCAGCAGGAACGGACCCACCGCACGCGCGTCGATCCGGTCGCTCGCCGAGCGGGGCAGCAGGTCGGGATCGACGGAGAGCGGGTCGATGACGGCGGTGGGCTTGGCGGGCGGCCGGAACGGCACGCCTGGCTCCGGGTCGGAGTCGGCGACCGGCCGGCCCCGGCTGGTCAGCACGATGCGGTGGCCGGTCCCGCGGGCGAGCGCAGCCACCGTGGCGCCGGCTTCCGACCAGTCCGGGTGCCGGGCCGCGTAGCCGAGCAGCGCGTCGTACGCCTTGGCGTCGTCGGCAAGCGCCTGGCCCTGTTCCTGACGGATGGCGACGGCCGTCATCTGGACGACGACGTACGCGGTGGCGGCGACCGAGCAGACGGACACGATCACGGAGACGGCCAGCAGTCGCAGCAGCAGACTGCGGCGCAGCGCCCTCGGCACGCGACGCCAACGGGCCGGTAGGCGACGGGAGGTGACCGCCGTGGTGCTGCCCCGGCGCCCGGGTGGCTCAGAGCCCACGGCGCCCGTCCCTCCGGTCGGCGGAGGGCCCGTGGCCCTCCCCGTCGGCGGGCGGCTCCTCGTCGACGAGCTTGTACCCGACGCCGTAGACCGTCAGCAGGCGGCGGGCGTTGCGCGGGTCCTCTTCGATCTTCTTGCGGAGGTTCATGACGTGCACGTCCACGGTCCGCGCGGTGATGTAGCGGTCGAAGCCGTGCAGCCGCTCCAGGATCTGCGCCCGGGTGAAGACCTGCCCCGGCCGCAATGCCAGCACCTCCAGCAGCCGGAACTCGCCCGGCGTGCAGTGGACACGGCGGCCGTGGGCCCACACCTCGTGGCGTCCGGGGTCCACGGTCAGCGGCCCGGACCGCAGGACGGGGTCCGGCGCGGGCCCGGCCGCCGCGCCGGACCCGCCCGTCCGGCCGCCGCGCCGCAGCAGGGACCGGGCGCGGGCCATCAGTTCACGCGGGCTGAACGGTTTGGACAGGTAGTCGTCCGCGCCCAGGTCCAGGCCGAGCAGCAGGTCGTCCTCGGTGGAACGGGCGGTCAGCATCAGCACCGGCAGGGCGGTGAGGTCCGCCTCCGCGCGCACGATCCGGCACACGTCGAGGCCGTCGACGTACGGCATCATCACGTCGAGGATCAGCAGGTCCGGTGGCCGGCGACGGAGTTCCGCGAGCGCCGCCGCCCCGTCGTGCACCACGACCACGTCGTGGCCTTCGCGTTCCAGATAGCGGCGGACCAGATCCGCCTGTTTCCCGTCGTCCTCGGCGACGACCACATGCGCACACATGCCGTGAGTCTAGGAACGCGGTACGCCGCGGCGGGCCACCGGACCCGGCCCCTATCGGCACGCCATGAGTTCCTGACAACTTCCTGACAAGTGATCGCGATGCTGGGCGGCATGCAGAAGACGAAACCCCTCTCCCCTGCGGTCCGTACCACCGCGTTCTCCGTCTGCGCGCTCCTCGCGGCGACCGTGCTGACAGCCTGCGGAGCGGGCGACGGTGACGGCGCCAAGGCCGCCAAGGACGGCGTCTCGACCCTGGAGACCGGAAGCCCCGCGCCGGGCGGTGAGTCCGGGGCGTCCGCCTCCTCGAAGACCGACTCCCGGCGGCCCCAACTGCGCATGGACTCCTCGGAGGAGGAGAGGGACAAGCTCCTCAACGCCTACAACGCCTGCCTCCAGGCCCACGGCGTCCCCATGAACACCAAGCGGGCCGAAATGGCGGGCGCCAAGCAGGCGTGGCCGATGCAGGGCGAGGAGATCACCAAGAAGTACAAGCCGGCCTTCGACGCGTGTCTGGTGAAGCTTCCTCTGCAGCCTCCTGAGCTGGACTCGGCGGTCAACCCGCACTACACGGACCAGTACCGCAACTTCGTGAAGTGCCTCAAGGGCAAGGGCGCGCACATCCACATGACCCTGAACGAGCACGGCGTCGCGAACGGCTACACGTACGACGACGGCGGCAAGGGCATCTCCGAGGACGAGGAGACCAAGGCCAGCAAGGTGTGCGAGAAGGAGGCCTTCAGTGTCAAGCACTGAGAGCGCACCGGCGCCCGGCCGCAGCCGGGGCAGGCGCGTCGCGGTCGTGGCGGTGGCCCTGACGGTGCTCGCCGGGGGCGCCGCCGGCGCGATGGCGCTGTCCGCGCACGGCCGTGACCAGCAGCCCAAGAAGGCCGGCGCCCCCTCCGCGGGGACGATCAAAATCGTGCGGGCGGACCTCGCCGACAGCCGGACGCTGCCCGGCGCCCTCGGCTTCGGCGGGCAGCGGACCGTCAAGGGCACCGGCAAGGGAGCGGTGACCAAGCTGCCGAAGACGGACACGACGGTGGCCCGCGGCAAGCCGCTGTACTGGGTCGACGACCGGCCCGTGATGGTGTTCTTCGGCGACACCCCCGTCTTCCGCACCCTCGGCACCGCGGGGACCAGCGGGCGCGACGTGACCGTGCTCGCCGAGAACCTGAGGGCGCTCGGCTACGACACCGGCCCCACCCCCCGCGCGACCGGCCCGGCCGACGGCGCGGAGCCCGGCACCGAGCTGACCCCCGCGCTGCTCGCCGCGCTCAAGCGCTGGCAGCACGACACCGGCCAGCAGGAGACCGGGAAGCTCGTCCCCGGGCAGGTCGTCGTGCTGCCCGGACCGTACCGGGTCAGCGGCATCAAGGCGCAGCTCGGGGATCCGGCGGCGGAGGAGATTCTGACCGTCACGTCCGTCCACAAGTCGGTCCGGGTGAAGGTGGAGGCGCAGGAATCCGGTCCGATCCACAAGGGCGACCCCGTCACCCTCACCCTGCCCGACACCAAGACCGTGCCGGGCAAGGTCACGTCGGTCGGGCAGACCGTGCAGGGCGGAGCCGATGACGACGCCTCGGGCTCGCCGTCCGACGCCACGCTCCAGGTCACGGTCGAGCCGACGGACAGCGCGGCGGTGAAGAACCTCAGCTCGGCATCGGTGCAGGTCACCTTCACGACGGAGAAGCGCAAGCAGGTGCTCACCGTCCCGGTCGGCTCGCTGCTCGCACTGCGCGAGGGCGGCTACGCGCTCCAGCGGCCCGGCGGCCAACTTGTCGCTGTCAAGACCGGGCTGTTCTCGAAGGGCATGGTCGAGGTCTCGGGCGCGGGCATCAAGGAGGGCGACCGGGTGGTGACCACGTCGTGAGCCTTCCGCACCCCCCGCCGACGGTCGGCGACGCGTCGCCGACCGTTACTCTCCCCCGCGTGTCCGGGCCGCCCGTCCTCACCGTCCGGAACGCGACGAAGGCGTACCACGGCGGCGTCAAGGCGCTCGACGACGTCTCGCTCACCATCGACGAGGGCGAACTGCTCGCCATCGTCGGCCCTTCCGGCTCCGGCAAGTCGACGCTGCTCAACATCATGGGCACCCTCGATCTGCCGACCGACGGCTCGGTCGAGATCGGCGGCAAGGACCCGTCCCAGCTGTCCGACCGCCGCCTGTCGGCGCTGCGCGGACGCTGGCTCGGCTTCGTCTTCCAGCAGTTCCACCTCACCGAGGGCCTCAGCGCCGCGGAGAACGTCGCCACCGGACTGCTGTACGCGGGCGTGCCGCGCCGGCAGCGCAGGCCGCTGGCGGTCGCCGCGCTGGAACGCGTCGGGCTCGGCCACCGCGTCGAGCACCTGCCGCACCAGCTCTCGGGCGGTGAACGCCAGCGCGTGGCCATCGCCCGCGCCCTGGTCAACCGGCCCGCGCTGGTCCTCGCGGACGAGCCGACCGGCGCCCTCGACACGGCCAACAGCCAGGCCGTCCTCGAACTGCTCATCCGGTTGAACGCCGAGGGCACCACCATCGCGGTCATCACCCACGAACGGGACCTCGCGGCCCGGCTCCCGCGCCGCATCGAGATCCGCGACGGCCGCATCGTCGCCGACACCGCCGCGCACACCGGGAGCCCGCAGTGAACCGCACCGACACCGTCCCCGACCCGACCGCCCCGGACGCCGACCCCAGCCGCCCGGTCCGGCTCGCCCCCTCCGACGTGCTGCGCCTGGGCCTGCTCGGGATCCGCACCCGCCGGATGCGCGCCGCGCTCTCCGCGCTCGGCATCTCCATCGGCATCGCCACCCTGATCCTGGTGACCAGCATCCCGGCCTCCAGCCAGCGCCACCTCGACCAGCAGCTGTCCGCGCTGGGCACGAACACGCTGCGCGCCGAACCCATGCCCAACCAGAAGCCGCCCATCCTCCTCCCCGAGGAGGCACCGGACATGGTCCGGCGGATCGGCCCGGTCACCCATGCCAGCGCGGTCGCCAACACCCATGCCCTGGTGCGCCGTTCGGACCGCACGGACCCCAACGACGGGCTGGGCCTCTCGGTGCTCGCGGCCCGCACCGACCTGCTGTCCGCGGTGAACGGCACGGTCCGCTCCGGTACGTTCCTGAAGTCCGCGACCGACAACTTCCCGACGGTCGTCCTCGGCTACGAAGCGGCGGCCCGGCTCGGCATCCCCCGCCTGATCCCCGGCCAGGAGCCGCCCCAGGTCCTCATCAACGAGACCTACTTCACCGTTGTCGGCGTCCTCGGCCCGATGCGTCTCGCCCCCGACCTGGAACGCTCCGTCCTGGTGGGCTGGGGCGCCGCCAAAAAGGCCCTGCACTTCGACGGGCACCCGACGGTCGTCTACACGACGGCACGCGAGGACTCCATCGAAGACGTCGCCTCGGTACTCGCGGCCACCGTCTACCCGCAGACCCCCGGCCTGATCCAGGTCAGCCGCCCCTCCGACGCCCTGGCCGCGAAACGCGCCACCGCCTCGACGTTCTCGGCCCTCTTCCTCGGCCTCGCGGGCGTCGCCCTGCTGGTCGGCGGCGTCGGCGTCGCCAACACGATGTACATCTCCGTACTGGAACGCCGCCGCGAAATCGGCCTCCGCCGCGCCCTGGGCGCCCACCGCGGCCAGATCCGCGGCCAGTTCCTCACCGAGTCGGTCGCCCTCTCCCTCCTGGGTGGCCTCCTGGGCACCGCCGTAGGCGTCCTGACCTCCCTCGCCTACGCCACCTACCAGGGCTGGCCCCCGGTCATCCCCCTGTCAGCGGTCGGCGCCGGTACCGCCGGGGCGGTCGCGATCGGGGTGGTGGCGGGCGTGTACCCGTCGATGCGGGCTGCGCGACTGGCGCCTACGGAGGCGTTGGCGACGGGGTGAGGGGGTGAGGGGCGCCTGGCGGGCCCGGAAGGCGAACAACGGCTTCGGAGAACATAGTTGGTGCCGTGGGTATGGGTTCCCTCTCCATGTTCCTCCCTGGCCGACTCGCCTGGATTCGACAGCCCCCAGGGGCCGGCCAGGTCGTAGGGCATGGGCGGTTCCCGGTCGGCGAAAGAATTCCCCCACACCAAGGGAGCCGGTCATGTTCTCCGCACGCCCTCGGCGCGTCGCGATGGGTGCCGCAATTGCCGCATCCTCGCTGGTGGCCCTCAGCGTCCCCGCTCAGTCCGCTGCGGCGCAGCCGGACGCGGCCCAGCCCGTCAGCGGCTCGCTCCAGCAGGTCACCGATTTCGGCTCCGATCCGGGCAACCTGCTGATGTACACCTACGCCCCGGCGTCGCTGCCGGAGGGCGCGCCGGTGGTGGTCGCCCTCCACGGGTGTCTGCAGAACGCCGACGACTACTACCGCCACTCCGGGTGGCCGCAGTTGGCTGACCGATACGGTTTCGCGGTCGTCTTTCCCCAGACCACCACCAGCAACAACATCCAGTCCTGCTTCCAGTGGTTCGATCCGGGCAAGAACTCGCGTGACAAGGGTGAGGCCGCCTCGATCAAGCAGATGGTGGACAAGGCCACCAGCGCCTACGGGTCCGACACCAAGAGGGTGTTCGCCACGGGGCTCTCGGCCGGCGGAGGCATGACGGCGAACCTGCTGGCCGACTACCCGGACGTCTTCGCCGGCGGCACCGTCAACTCCGGTCTGCCCGCCCAGTGCGCCACCAGCCACGCGGCCGCCAGCAGCTGCCAGAGGAACAACCAGAACCTGTCGCCGGCCCAGTGGGGCGACAAGGTCCGCGGTTCGGCTCCCGGCTACAAGGGAACCTGGCCGCGGGTTGCCCTCTGGCAGGGCAGCGCCGACTACACGGTCCGCCCCGTCAACGGCACCGAGCTCCGGGATCAGTGGACCAACGTCCGAGGGGTGAGCAACCAGCCCGCAGCCACCCGCCAGCTGCCCGGCAACACGACGGAGACCACGTACGGCACCGACGCGGACCGGCCCGACGTGGCGCTCTTCTCCGTCTCCGGGATGGGGCACGGTCTCGCCGTCGACCCCGGCTCCGGCTCCGGCTCCGGCGACACCCCATGCGGTTCCATCGGCGCCTATTTCTTCGACACCCTCTGTTCCTCCTCCTACACCGCCACGTTCTGGGGCATCGACAGCCGGTAGGCGGGGCCCGGAGCGGGGGCTCAGCTGTCGGGTGCAGCGACCGCGTGCAGGCGCAGGGCCAGGTGGAGTGCGGAAGGCGCCGGGGCGCCTCCGAAGGCGGAGCCGGGGCCGTCAGCGGGAGGGGTCAGCGGGCGGTCCAGCCGCCGTCCATGACCAGGTCGGTACCGGTGATGGACGCAGCGTGCGGTGCGCACAGCCACAGCACCGCCCGGGCGACCTCGTCGGGTTCGATCAGCCGTTTGACGGCGCTGCGTTCAAGGAGGACGTCGCTCATGACGTCCGCCTCCGAGATGCCGTGGGCAGCGGCCTGCTGACTGATCTGCCGCTCGACCAGCGGGGTACGCACGTAGCCCGGATTGACGCAGTTGCTGGTGACGCCGTGTCCGGCGCCCTCCAGGGCGATCACTTTGCTCAGCCCCTGCAGAGCGTGCTTGGCCGTGACGTAGGCGCTCTTGTACGGGCTGGCGCGCAGTCCGTGCACGGAAGAGATGTTGACCACCCGGCCCCACCCCCGCGCGTACATTCCCGGCAGCGTGCGGTGCAGAATCCGGAACGGTGCCTCGACCATGATCCGCTGCATCAGAGCGAAGCGATCGGGGTCGAACTCGGTGATCGGGGCCACGTGTTGCAGGCCCGCATTGTTGACCACGATGTCGGCGTCGGCGGGCAGCGCTGCCACCGCCTCCGGGTCGGCCAGGTCCGCCACGTGGAGGGTGCCGTCGATCTGCGCCGCGGTCCTCGCGGCGGCTTCCCCGTCGACATCGACGACCCGGACGCGGGCGCCCGACGCCGCAAGCGCGAGGGCGCACGCCCTGCCGATACCGCTTGCCGCGCCCGTGACCATGGCTGTCCTGCCGTGCAGAGAGCCGGGCACGGCAGACAGGCCGGGGCTGGTCGCGGGCGTGCCCCGAGCCCGTGTCGCTTCGTGTGGGTGAGCCATGCCGTTCACCGTAGGAGCGGCCGCGATACCGGCCCATGGCTGTCAAAACCACAAGCGGGCCCGGGAAGGTGGTGCCCCGACCCATAGAACACTCAGCGGGCCGGGAGTTTTACTTGACGCCTTTGGAAGCCATCGGCTGTACGCAGTCCGCGGGTGACGCTCGGCGCGCTCCCGCCGGGCGGTCCTCAGACCCTCGCGCGCCGAGCGGCCGCCTGTTCAGGCCTCGGTGCGCCGGGTGGTGATCTCCCGCAGTACGTCCATGACCGCTCGGGCGCGGGCGGTCTGGGTCACGCTCCCCACAGTGGCGATCTTGACTTCGAGCGGCGGTCCACTGTCCCGGAGCTGGAGTTCCGCGACCTCGCCGCCGCCGTAGGTCTGACTGGTCGCCGGCCGCTGGTTGAGCACGGAGTAGCCGAGTCCGCGTGCCACCAGGGAGCGCACGGTCTCGTAGCTCTGGGTGCGGTAGCGGACATCGGGCGCGGTGCCGGTGGCGGCCACCAGCGAGCGGAAGTAGTCGCGGCTGTGGGGAAGGTCGAGGAGGACGAGCGGTTCCGCGGACAGTTCGGCCAGCTCCACACTGCCCTGACCGGCCAGCGGGTGATCGGCCGACACGATGACATACGCCGGGGCGCGGGCGATCGTCTCGCCGCGCAGGTCCGGCTCGGCCGACAGACCGAGGTCGTAGGTGAGGGCGAAGTCGATGCGCCCCGCCGCCAGGGCTTGGACGAGCTGGTCCGTCTCCGCCTCCACGACGTCGATCTCGATGCCCGGATGGCGTCGGGTGCACTCGCTGAACAAGGGTGGCAGGTAGTAGGGGGCCAGGGTCACGAAACAGCCGACGGCCACCGGCCCGGAGAGGGACTCACCGCCTCCCCGGGCCTCCCGTTCGACCTCGCGGGCGCGGCCCAGCAGTTCCCGTGCCTGCTGCCGGAGCCTCTCCCCGGCGGGTGTGAGCGTCAGACCCCGGCCCCGTCGGCGGATGAACAGCTGCACCCGCAGGTCCCGCTCCAGGTTGTGGACGGCCGTGGAGACGGCGGACTGCGCGATGTGCAGCTCCGCCGACGCCTCCGTCATCGAACCGCGTTCGGCAGCGACAAGGAAATAGCGGAGCTGAACGAGCGTGAAACCCACTGGTGACGTCATACGTGGCCCTTGCGCCTGGTGATCCGGTCGGGCCGACCCTATTGCGGCGCCGGCTGAGGGGCCTCAAGGGGCACCGCCGCTTCGGACATGTCCTCGGGGTGCAGCAGGGCGGAACCGGCGGTCTCCCGCAGGGACAGGGCGGCGACGAGACCGCCGACGGCGAACACCATCAGGTACGGGCCGGGTGCCAGGGTGCTGCCGGTCGCGGAGATGAGCACGGTCATCAGGTACGGCACGGTCCCGGCGAACAGGGCGGCGGTGAGGTTGTAGGCGACGGACAGACCGCTCTGCCGCGTGCGGGTGGGGAAGATCTCCGCCGACCACACCGCGTACGTGCCGAGAATCGCCGCCAGAATCACACCGAGCAGCAGACCGGCGATCCACGTCCCGACAAGCCCGGTCCGCATCAGCAGAAAGGCCGGGGTGGAGACGACCAGCAGGGCGGCCGTCGCCCCGACGAACACCGGCTTGCGTCCCACCCGGTCGGACAGCAGCCCGAACAACGGCACGAGCACAAGGCCGAGCAGCGAGATCGCCGTGGCCAGCAGGGCGGCGTTGTCGGCCGAGTGCCCCAGGTGGTCGGTCTCGTAGGTGACGAGGTAGGTCAGCACCGCGTAGAAGGGCACGTGCATGGCCGCCATCAGACCCGCCGCCTGGAGCAACTGCCGCTTGTGGTGGCGCAGAAGCTCCCGCGCGGGGCTGCACGGGACGGAGTCGTTGGCTTCGAGCGTCCGGTACTCCGGGGTGTCCTCGATCTTGTTGCGGATGATGAAGCCGATGACGCCCAGCGGCGCGGAGACGAGGAAGGGGATGCGCCAGCCCCAGGAGGTCAGCTGGTCGGCGTCGAGTCCCGTCGACAGCAGCAGGAAGACGAACGAGCCGGCGAGGAAGCCGAGCAGGGAGCCGACCTCCAGCCAGCTCACGCCGAAGCCGCGGCGGCGCCGGGGCGCGCTCTCGGCGAGGAAGCTCGCCGCGCTGCCGAACTCACCGCCCGCGGCGAAGCCCTGGATCAGGCGCAGGACCACCAGGAACACGGGGGCGGCGATCCCGATCGATGCGTAGCCGGGCAGCAGACCGATCCCCAGGGTCGCGCCGGACATCAGGAAGATGACCAGCGACAGGGTGCGCTTGCGGCCGATCCGGTCGCCGAGCGGCCCGAACACCAGGGCGCCGACCGGCCGGATGCCGAACGACACGGCGAACACACCGAACACGGCGAGCAGTCCGGTCGTGCTGTCCTCGGCCGGGAAGAACACGGCCGCGACGGTACCGGCGAGATAGGCGTAGGCGGCCCAGTCGAACCAGTGCACGAACACGCCGATGGCTCCCGCGGCGACGCTCCTGCGCAGGTCGACCACGTCGGTGGGCACCGCGACTTCGGTCTCTGCGGTGCCGCTGTTACAGGTGCGCATGCGCGCCTCCTTGTGGGGACGGGGAAAAGGGGCCGGAGCTGTGCGGGTGCCGCCGGCGCGGTGTTCTCGGAGCGCGGGCAGGCCGGTGAGGGCGGCGGGGCCGGTAAGGGCGGCGGGGCTGGTGAGCTCGTGGAGTTCCGTCCCGGTCACCTGCTCGCGCTCGCGTATGAGGGCGAGCGCGGGCAGGCCGGTGTGGCAGCGCCGGGAGCGCCCCGGGTGCGGCCGTCGGGATCGTCTCCGGCCACGGCGGCGGCCGTCCCTGTCACGCCGTCGCTTCCCCGGCTGACGTGGCTCGGTCCACGCCGGTCCAGGCGAGCGCGACGGCCCCGTCGAGCAGGGCGCGTTGCGCCGTCCCGCCCACGCAGTACGCGGCGAACTCGTGCTGGTGGTTGGTGGCGGGCAGGGAGCCGATGCCGATGTAGGGGTGGATGGCCGGCACCGCCTGCGAGACGTTGCCCATGTCGGTGGAGGCGCGGTTCATCCGTGCGGCCTGGCCGGGCGGCGCGAACTCCCTGCCCAGGGAAAGGGCGTTCGCACGGTAGTGGCCGAGGGCGGTCTCGTCCGTGCGGAACTCCGCGTACGGCTTGCTCTCCGGCTCGATCTCCAGCTCGCAGCCTGTCGCGAGGGCACCGGCCTCGAAGGCCCGCATGATGCGTGGCTCAAGCTCGGCCAGTTCGGCGAGCGTCTCCGCCCGCACGTACCACCGGCCGGTGGACCGCTCCGGGATGGCGTTCGGGGCGTCCCCGGCGTGGGTCACCACACCGTGCACCCGGGCCGAGGCCGGCAGTTGCTGGCGGAGCAGACCGATCGCGACCTGGGCCACGGTGAAGGCGTCGGCCGCGTTGACCCCGGCCTCCGGATAGGCCGCGGCGTGCGCGGACTTCCCGGTGTAGGAGATCCGGGAGTGGCTGACCGCGAACGGCCGGGCCTCGGCGACATCGACCGGCGCCGGGTGCACCATCATCGCGAGGTCCACCCCGGCGAAGGCGCCGCGGTCGAGCATCTCGATCTTGCCGCCGCCGCCTTCCTCGGCCGGGGTGCCGTAGACCTCGACGGTGAGGCCGGCGTCATCGGCGACGGCGGCCAGGCCGAGCGCGGCCCCCACCGAACTCGCCGCGATGAGATTGTGCCCGCACGCGTGGCCGAGGCCGGGCAGCGCGTCGTACTCGGCACACAGAGCGAGCCGGACGGGCCCGCTGCCGATCCGGGCGTGGAACGCCGTCTCCAGGCCCACGTAGGACGAGGTGACGTCGAATCCGGCGCGGTCGAGCAGTTCCGGCACGGCTGCCGCGGCCCGGTGTTCCTCCCAGGCGGTCTCCGGGTCGGCGTGCAGCCGCTCGGAGAGGCCGATCAGCTCCTCCGCACGGCGGTCGACCGCCTGCCGGGCCGCCTCCTTCAGCGCGCCCCTCACAGGTCGCCCGGGACGCCGTACGAAGGGGAGGTGGCCGGGTCGAGGCCGCGCCGTACGTAGTCGTCCCGCTGCGGCAGCCAGACGTCAAGGAGTTCGCCGAGCCGGTCCACGGGATCATCGGCCCGGTCGACCCGCAGATCGGTCACGCGCCAGTCCACGTCCGCGACGACCGCCAGGCCCGCGGAGTACACCGGCCCCTCCTCGCCACCGGCCGCGACGGCGGCCTTCAGGGCAGTGATCAGACGCTCTTCGAGCTCCCCGGTGGCCTCGGCGTAGGCATCGAGGAGAACGCCGGGGATGTGCTCGCCGGACAGCATGTTGCCGGCCGCCACCGCGCCGTCCGCGGTGGCCGAACCGTGCGTGCCGAGCGTCCGCGAGCCGCTGTGGGCGAACCCGGCACCGGAGCGGCCGAGGACGGTCAGCTGCCGGTACTCGATGCTCTTCGCGTTACGGTTCGCGCCGGTGACGTCGGCCAGGGCACGTTCCGCGTCACCGTGGTCCGCCAACCCCTCCAGGAGGCTCGTGCCGAGCGTCGGGTCGGTGATGTTCTGCGAGGCCGCCGCGCCGACCCCGGGCCGCAGGTGAGCGACCCGGGCGAACACGGCCGGACTCGACGAGCTGGCCACGACGCCGAATCGCTCACCGTCGCGTACGACAAGGGAGAATGTCATACCAGTTCCTCCTCGGGGATCACGGCGATCGCGTCGATCTCGCACAGCCACTCCGGGCGGGCGAGGGCGGAGACCACCAGGCCGGTGGAGATGGGGTGCACGCCCTTGGTCCAGCGGCCCACGGTGCGGTACACCGCCTCGCGGTAGCGCGGGTCGATCAGGTAGATGGTCACCTTGACCAGGTGCTCCATGCGGCTGCCCGCTTCTTCGAGCAGCATCTTGATGTTGGCCATGGCCTGCTCGGCCTGGGCCTCGGCGTCGCCGATGCCCACGGACTCGCTGGTGTCGAGGTCCTGGCCGATCTGGCCCCGCACGTACACCGTGTTGCCGGCGACGACGGCCTGGCAGAGGTCGTTGTCGAGGTTCTGCTCCGGATAGGTGTCGCAGGTGTTGAACGGACGGATCCGGGTGTGCCCGCCGGCGACGATCGGGGCATTCGCCCGGCGGCCCTCACTGGTTGAGGTCGTGGAGGTCATCGTCTGCTCCTCAGTGCTTCCGGGCCGCCGTCGCGGCGTCGGTCCGGTCAGTGGGGTCGTACGTGAGGTAGCCCCGTTGGGTCGTGATGTGGTCGGCGACGTACCTGGCGTCGTGCCATACGCCCCAGATGAAGCTCGACCCGCGGCGGGACAGCCAGGGCAGGCCCAGGAAGTAGACGCCGGGTTCGGAGGACACTCCCCGTCGGTGCTTCGGCCGGCCGTCCTCGTCGAATGCGTCGACGCCGAGCCAGCTGTAGTCGGTGGCGAAACCCGTTGCCCAGACGATGGAGGTGACGCCGGCCCCGGCCAGGTCGAGCTCCAGGAGAGGGCTGGTCACGCAGTCCGGGTCGGCCCCGAGGACGTGGGCCTCCGGCTCCTCGGGGAAGTCCAGCCCGTTGCGCTCGACATACGCGTCGGCGGCTCGGAGGAATTCCAGGTACTTGGCGTCGCCGAAGGCGATGTTCGCGGCGAGATCCGGCGCGAAGCACAGCACGCCGTCGTCGTAGGACGCGGTGAGGCCGACGAGTTCGATGCCGGTGCCGGCCAGGGCGCGGAAGTCCACGGTATGACCGCCACGGGCACCGCTGACCGCGATGGTGACGTGCTCTGCACCTTGGGGAGGCGTCTCCGCGTCCCAGATCCCGAGCACACCGAGCCACCAGCAGAAGTCACGTCCGCGGTACTCGCGGGGCGGACGGTCGTGCGGGCCGACGGAGAGATGGACGCAACGGCCGGACCGGCGCAGTTCGTCGGCGATCTGGACCCCCGAGGAACCGGCCCCGACGACGAGGACCGCGCCCTCGGGAAGCTGCTGCGGGTTGCGGTATCCACTGGAGTGGATCTGCACGGGGACGGCGTCGTCAGGAACGATGGGCGGGATCACGGGCCGCTGGAACGGTCCGGTCGCGGCCACCACGAAGCGCGCGTCGATGGAGCCCTCCGACGTCTCGACGCGGAAGCCGGGCCGGTCGGCGCGCTTCCGCACCGAGGTCACTTCGACACCGCACCGGATCGGGGCGCCTATCTTCTCGGCGTACGCGGCGAAGTAGTCCGCGACCTGCTCCTTCGACGCGAAGGCGTCGGGGGCGACGTCGGGGAACTCCAGGCCAGGGAACCGGTCGTGCCACGCGGGCCCGTTCGCGACCAGGGAATCCCACCGCTCGGAGTGCCACCGCTCGGCGATCCGCTGCCGCTCCAGGACGATGTGCGGCACGCCGTGAGCGCCCAGGTGCTCGCTCATCGCCACGCCTGCCTGGCCCGCCCCGACGACGACTACTTCGGTCTCTTCACTCGCCATGTCTGCCTCCACTCAGGCGGTAGTCCATCCCGGTGTCGCATTGACTGTGCTACCGCATGAGGCATCCTTGGGCGCGCCCATGAAACTGTCCAACAGATGTTTTCGTTATGAGAGATCTACTTTTTAGATCTACCCTGACCTCCGCTTTCCGTGAGGGGCCCCTCACCGGGCGGGCCCGGCGTCCGGCATCCGCGGGGCACCTCATTCGCGGAAGACCGCACCTGCTTCACTCCTCCTCGGGGCTGGGGCCAGGTGTGGTGCAGGATGATGAGTCGGATGAGGCGAGCAGGTGGTGCCCATGATCAGTGTCCAGTGGCTTCTCGACGCCGTGGGACCGTCCGTGCTGTCAGAGGTGTGCGCTCCTGGCGGGGCTTCCGTCCCGGTGGGCGAGGTGGTGATCGCCGAACCCCACGGTGAGCTTGAACTGCGCCCGGGTGACGTCGTTCTTGGCGTGAACCTGACCGACAGGAGGGCGGCGCTTCGACTGCTGTCGCAGTGCGCCCTGCAGTCCGCGGGCGCGCTGTTGCTCAAGGCACCGGCGGCCGTTGACGCGGAGGTGACCGCAGCGGCGAGCGCCACGGGAGTGGCACTGGTGCAGGTCGCGCAGCAGGCAGGGTGGGCCCAGGTGGTGTCACTGTTGCGGGCGGCGCTGGACAGCGAGGGGTTGGCAGAGTCCGCCGCAGGCTTGGGGATGGCCGAATCCGGGGACCTGTTCGAGGTGGCCGACGCGATCGCCGGCATCATCGACGCCCCGGTGACCATCGAGGACCGCAGTTCGCGCGTACTTGCCTACTCCACGCGGCAGGAGTGCGGCGACGCGGCACGCGTGGCGACGATCGTGGGCCGGAACGTTCCCGACGAGGTGAATGCGCACTACCGGCGGCACGGCGTCTTTCGCAAGATAGCCCGGGACACGAGGCCCATCTTCGTCCCTGCTGTCGTCGAGGGCACCAAGCCACGACTCGTGGTGCCCATGCGCGCAGGAGGGGACATCCTCGGCTCGATATGGGCCATCGTTCCGGGCCCGGTCCCGGCCGAGCGAGGGGCGGCATTCGCGGCCGCCGCGAACGCTGCGGCCCTGCACCTGCTCCGTCGGCGTGCGGAGGCTGACAGGCAGCGCCTGGTCTTGACGGACCTGGTGGCGCGAGTGCTGCACGGGAAGGAGGGTGCCGCGGACGCAGCACGCCTCCTCGGGCTGACGGCTGGCCCCTGGCGGGTAATCGCCGTGGACGTGCGCTGCGACGGTGCTGACGAGGCCGAGGCCCAGCGCCTGACGGTCCGGGAACGGCTGTCCCGGTTCCCCGGCTCACGTCTGCACTCACCAGCGGCCGTGATCGGCGACGTGGTCTACGGCGTGGTGGATGCCGGGGCCGTGGCCCCTGCGTCCCGACGCCATTCCGACTGGCTGCGTGAGCTCGGCGAGGCCACCGGCCGGGCCACGCCCCTCGTCGCCGTGGGCGGACTCGCAGCCTCCGTTCCGGAGCTGGCCACTTCCCAGGAGCAGGCCGACGACACGCTCGGACTGCTCAGGACCGGGATACTCACGAGCTCCCAGGCCGTCCACGACGACGTGTGGGCCAAGGTGGTCCTCCGCCGGGCCGCCCTGGCCGCCTCAACCGCCCGGACCACGGAGATCGGACCTCTGCGACGCCTCGTGGACCACGACCGCGTGTGCCGCACCAGCTACGTGC
This sequence comes from Streptomyces sp. NBC_01525, assembly GCF_045040405.1. NCBI lineage: Bacteria > Bacillati > Actinomycetota > Actinomycetes > Kitasatosporales > Streptomycetaceae > Streptomyces > Streptomyces sp. NBC_01525. The sequence continues at coordinate 6,356,295 of NZ_CP109397.1, read as the reverse complement.
CGACTCTGGAAGCCTGGCTGGAGGAGATGGGCGATCCCAAGGCCACCGCCGCGAGGCTGCACATCCACCCGAACACGCTCCGCCACCGGATGCGTCGCCTGCAGGACGTCGTGGAGCTGCACCTGGACAGCCCGGACGTCCGTTTCGCACTACTCCTTCAGCTCACAGCCCTCCGCTACGGCACGGAGACCGGCCCACGCGCCAAGGAGTACCACCACGCCTGACGGGAGTGTCCCCTGCGGTGCCCCGGCGCGTTCACGCCGTCGTTGTCCCAGCCGCACTCCGGATCGCCGCAACGCAGTGCGATGCGCACGATGACGGCACATCGCCCCCATCGCCATCATGGCTCCACCTGTAGCCCAACGGGGCATCGGGTGGATTCCATGGAAGGACGACGGCGTGACAATCGGCAGTCCCCACAAGGCCACCAACCACACGCACCCGGCGGAGGGGAAAACGCCGCTCACGGAGGCCCGGATCGATCTCGCGGCGATCCGCGACAACGCGGCCCGGCTGCGCGATGCGGCAGGTTCCGCCGAAGTAATGGCCGTGGTGAAGGCCGACGGCTATGGGCACGGCATGGTTCCCTGCGCCCGCGCGGCGCTGGCCGGTGGCGCGACGTGGATCGGCGTTGCCCGCATGCAGGAAGCGTTGATACTGCGCGCCTCGGGCATCAGCAGCCGGATCCTCGCCTGGCTGCTGGCCCCCGGTGACGACTGGACTTCCGCCCTGGCCGAAGGAATCGAACTGTCTGCCGGCGCCACCTGGGCGGTCGAGGCGGCGGCACAGGCGGCACAGGCGGCAGGCCGCCCCGGCCTGCTGCACCTGAAGATCGACACCGGGCTGGGGCGCGGCGGCGCCTCGTCCGCCCACTGGCCTGCACTGGTCGAGGCCGCCTCACGCGCGCAGGCATCCGGGCATGTCCGAGTCGTCGGGATCTGGTCTCATCTGGCCCACGCCGACTCTCCTGGCCATCCCGCATGCGATCGGCAGGTGGAGAACTTCCGGGACGCGGTTCAGCTGGCACACAAGGCAGGGCTGAGCCCTGAAGTCCTGCACCTGGCCAACTCGGCCGCCACACTCACCCTCCCGCACACCCACTTCGACCTTGTGCGCCCCGGGCTGGCGCTCTTCGGGCTGAGCCCGGTGCCGGAGTTGGCCGCCCCGGCCGCCCTGGGACTACGGCCGGCCATGACGCTCACCGCGCGGCTCGTCTCCGTCAAGCGCGTCCCCGCCGGACAAGGAGTCTCCTACGGCCACCGCCACCGCACCTCCTGTGAGACGACGCTCGGGCTGGTCCCGCTGGGGTACGCGGACGGCGTACCGCGGCACGCTTCCGGCACCGTCCCTGTCCTCGCCGCAGGCCGTTGGCGCACGGTGGCCGGCACGGTCTGCATGGACCAGTTCGTCGTCGACCTCGACGACGGCACGGCCGCAGTCGGCGACGAGGTCGTGCTCTTCGGCCCCGGAGACCACGGAGAGCCCGGCGCCGAGGACTGGGCGCGTGCCGCCGGCACCATCTCCCACGAGATCGTCACGCGCATCGGTGCCCGCGTACCGCGTTCGTACACCGATGGTTTCAGCCCGGACGAACGCTGACGTCGACCCGCTCACCGTCCCTGACCGTGGACGGTGTGGAACGGGCCCGCGACCTGCCGGACGATGCCCCGGGGACGAGGGGGCCCGTCCCGCGTGCCGGATGTCGTGGTACGGGTGGGCGTACGGCTCAGACGTGGGTGAGACCTCCGTGGTAGGTTCCCGTGCCGCTGTGCGCCACTGCGAGCTGAGGAGGTGAGACCAAAGACCTCCCGTGCCCCGGACTGCACCGCCAGGAAGGCCCGCGTCGAAGCTCTACGGCCACATCAAACCGATCAAGAAGCACACGCATGCCTGGAGTTCTGCCGTTACCTGGGCAGCCTCTACCGGCGAGAGGCGAGGATCGCGATCGTCTGTGACGACTGGGCGATGTCGCTGGTCGCCGGCATGCTCGCGGGTGCGGACAGCATCGACGACGTGGGCGTGCTGCGGCACGGCGCGATGGCGAAGGCGTTCGCCGGGGTGCGGGCGCCGTCCACGCTGGGCAGTTTTCTGCGCGCGTTCACCAGGGGCACGTGCGCCCACTGCAGTCCGCAGCACGGCTGTTCACGTGCAACCTGGCCGCGCACTGCACCCCGCTGCCCGCCTCGTCGCCCTGCCCGCCCACGATCAAGGTCTCGCAGACCCCGCCACCGGGACGGCCACCCGGTGATCACCCGCACCTACCAGCAGAAATCCACCCGGTGGAGTCAGGCCGAAATTCGACTTATGACAAACGCCCGCCGTAGGTCCAGGGTCGGGACTGGACCCACGGCGCGGCATCGGACGGTCAGAGGCCGAGGTCACTCAGGCCGGGGTGATCGTCAGGGCGGCGCCCCAGCGGCCAGTGGAACGTGCGCTCCGACTCCTTGATGGGAAGGTCATTGATGCAGGCGTAGCGGCGTCGCATCAGGCCGTCCTCGTCGAACTCCCAGTTCTCGTTGCCGTACGAGCGATACCAGTTACCGGAGTCGTCGCGGCATTCGTAGGCGAAGCGCACGGCGATCCGGTTCCCGTCGAAGGCCCACAGCTCCTTGATGAGCCGGTACTCCAGCTCTCGCTGCCACTTGCGGGTGAGGAGGGCCACGATCTCGTCGCGGCCGGTGGCGAACTCCGCGCGGTTCCTCCAGCGCGAATCCACCGTGTAGGCCAGGGCGACCTGCTCCGGGTCGCGAGTGTTCCACCCGTCCTCGGCCAGCCTGACCTTCTCGATGGCTGTTTCCCGGGTGAACGGCGGGAAGGGCGGACGCGATTCGTCAGCCATGTCGACTCCTTGCGCGTGCTGTTGATTCTCGGACGTACGTAGGGACACCAGCACCAGCACCAGCACCAGCACCAGCACCAGCACCAGCACCAGCACCAGCACCAGCACCAGCAGAGAACGATCGTTCCCCTGATGCGCCACCCTAGGAGAACGATCGTTCTCATGCAAGCGCAGAACGGGCCCCTTCACCAAAGGACGACGAACACGTACCACCGCGAGATCTCCGAACCGGGCATCGGTGCGCCGCGCCGCCGCATGCCCTGCAGGCGACGGCCACCAAGGGGCCGGACCGCTCACTGCCGGACAACGCAGTACGCCGACGGGGGCCGCGCACCACCGGAACCGACCCGACGTCACCACGCCCGCAAAGACATCCGGGCGAGAGACGTACCAGCAGGTCAGGCGGCGGTACGAGAGACTTCGATCAGGGCCTGGGCCGCGTCGCGGGCCGTGCGGGCGGGCTCGGGAGTGCGGGAGATGGCTGCGGTGGTGATGGCGCCCTCGGCGAGCAGGGAGAGCTGGTCGGCAAGGGAAGCCGGCAGCCCCGCGGCAGCCACCAGGTCAGCGACACGGCGCCGGAACGCCGCCTTATGCTTCCGGGCGGCTTCGGCCACCGCGGGCGAGGCGGCACCCAGCTCCCCGTAGGAGTTGATGAAGGCGCAGCCACGGTAGTCGGACTCGCTGAACCAGCTGTACAGCCAGTCGAAAACCGCCAGGACGCGGTCCTGTGGCGTACCGTCCACCGTGTCCACGTACCCGACCAGCCGCTGCAGCAGTTGGGCGTCGCGCCGACGCAGATACGCCTCCACCAGGTCACCCTTGGAGGGGTACAGCCGGTAGAGCCGCTTGAGGGAGACCCCCGAGGCGTTGCGGACCGCGTCCATGCCGACGGCCTGCACCCCGCGCTGGTAGTACAGCTCTTCGGCCGCATCCAGGACCCGCTCCCTGGCCGTCTCCTCTTCCAGCATCAGTGCATCCCTTGCGCGAGAACCATCGTTCTCGTAGGGTACAGCAGGGCCTGGAGAACGATCGCTCTCCGCCCTCCCCGGCAGGCCGTCGCTCCTGCGACCACTGCGGGCAGTCCGTCGTCATAGAGCTCGCGCCCCTTGGACCGTGCCCTACGCGACTCGGCCTCTCCTCACCCCGCGCCCTTCGCGTGCCATGGGGCCCTTCCGGCCTGCATCCATGGCGTACATGGCGCCCCGAGGATGCGAAACTCAGCGGCTCAGTCCCCTACCCCGAGATCCACTTCAAGTGGCTTGCCCACATATTCAGTGCGGGCAATCCGCGGCCCTGCGTGATCAGGTTCGCGTGCGCCCGGGGGCGGCGTAGCCGCACAGCCGACGGGTTGGCCCGGTACGGCCCGGGCCCTGCTGACCAACTCCGAGGGCGCGGCGGCCCCGGGCCCGGGTCAGCGGCGGTACAGCCCGGCCCTGTCGGCAGCTTCCTCGGCGGCCTGCAGGTGGCGGCGGGCGTTCTCACCAAGGGTGTTGAGGACGCCGGCAACGATCGTCTCGGTGACTGCCAGGGTCGGCACGAAGCTGTCGTAGGGGGAGGGGGCGGTGACCTGACTGGGCAGGACGACCTCGGCGTGCTGGGTGACCGGGGAGAGCCAGGTGTCGGTGAACAGGACGATGCGGCTGCCCTGTTCCTGCGCCATCTGCGCCATGACCAGTTTGTCGGCCTCGTAACGCCGGTAGTCGAACACGACCAGGACGTCGCGGCGGCTGAGCGTGGTGAGGACCGCGGTGCGCTCCACGTGGCGGTCGGGCAGGAAGCGCACGTCGTCGCGCAGCTGCATCAGATGCAGTCCGAGGTACTGGGCGAGCAGGTGGGTGAACCTGCCGCCGGCCAGCGTGATCCGGCGCTTGGAATCGGCCAGGAGCTGGATGGCCCGTTCCAGGTCGTGGGGCGGCAGTTCAGCGAGCGTGCGGGTGACCGCCGTGCCGAGTATCTGATCCGCCGTGAGCTCGCGCGCCTGCGGTTCGCGGCCATATCCGGGTGTGGCGTACAGCGACAGAGGGGAGGCGTGACGTTCGTCGAGCTCGGTGCGCAGCGCAGCCTGGAAGTCGGGGAAGCCCCGGTAGCCGAGGCGGTTGACGAAGCGGATGACGGTGGGAGCGCTGACCCCTGCGCGTTCGGCGAGCACCGCGACGGTCTCGAAGCCGGCGGACGGGTAGCCGGCCAGCAGCACGCGGGCGACCTTGCGTTCAGCCGGGCTGAGATCCCCCAGCTTCTGCCGGATCTCCTCGGCGAGGGCGCTGGAGTCCATCGTCGTGCCTTTCTGTCGTGAGCGAGATCGTTGTCCCGTCGAGCCTAGTGCCCGCCTCGCCACCGGCGGTGGCGAGGCGGGCACCAGGCAGGGATCACGGCGGCAGGCATGGGCTCCCGCACCGGCCGGCGGGCACACCGCCGGTGCGGGAGGCCGATGGGTCAGCCGGTGCGGGCATCGCCGAGGCGGGCGATGAGGGAGGCGAGCAGGGCGATCCGGGCGGGAACGGATGTCACGTCGAGCCATTCCTCCGGTGAGTGGTCGGCCCCACCGACCGGCCCGAGCCCGTCCAGCACCGGCACACCGCATCCGGCGATGAGGTTGGCGTCACCGACGCCGCCGGTCGCCGCGGCGCCCATCGACAGGCCCAGCTGCTGCCCGGCCCGCAGAGCGTGCGCGAAGATGCGACGGGAAGCGGGCGTGTCCGGCATGGGCGGGCATACCTCCAGCTCCTGGACCTGAACCGTTGTACCGGGAACGGTGGGGCGGGCCGCGGCGGCTTCGATCGCGGCGCGAGCACGGTCCAAACCCGCGGCGGTTGGCGACCGCACCTCGACGCGCAGTTCCGCCTCGGGGCAGACGATGTTGGCCCGGCTGCCCGCGCGCACGACGCCGACGTTGACAGTCACGTCTCCCCCGTCGTCGTTGAGTCCCTCAAGGGCGAGGACCAGGTGCGCCGCCGCGAGGGCGGCATTCGCTCCCCGCTCAGGTTCGATGCCGGCGTGCGCGGCGCGGCCGGTGACGCGGAGCAGGTAGTCCGCCACGCCCTTGCGGGCGACGACGAGATCCCCGTTCTCCCGTGCGCACTCCAGTGCCAGCGCATAGTGCATGCCGTGCGCGGTGCGTTCGGTGACGGGGCGGCTGGCCGGCGATCCGATCTCCTCGTCCGGGGTGGCGAGGAACACCACCTCGGCGTAGTCGTCCAGGCCGGCGGCGTGCAGGATCTCCAGGGCGGTCAGGCCGGCCAGCAGCCCTCCCTTGTCGTCGCTGGCGCCGGGGCCGTGGGCCAGCGAGCCGGCGATGCGGAACGGCCGTGCGGCGGCTGTACCGTCCTCGAAGACGGTGTCCATGTGGGCCGCCAGCAGGATCCGCCGGCCGCCGTCGGCCTGCGACAGGCGGCCGGCGTTGCGGGCCACCAGGACGTCACCGGACCGGTCGCCATGGGCCGGTGGGAGCGCGATCCGTTGCGTGGCGAAGCCGATCGCCTCCAGCCGGGCCGCGGTCCACTCGGCGACGAGGTTGACGCCGTCGGGGCTGTAGGAGCCGGAGTCGATCGACACCAGCTCGGCCAGATCCCGGAGGTAGCCGTCGAGCCGGGCTTCGGCCTGGGCCAGCAGCGCGGCCGTGACGGCCGGGTCGTCGGCGGGTGTGTCGCGGTGCTGCCGCGAGAGGGCGGTCACAGGACCTTGGACAGGAACGTGCGGGTGCGCTCCTGCTCCGGATCGGCCAGGACCTGGCGCGGCGGGCCGGATTCGACGACGACTCCTTCGTCCATGAAGACGGCGGTGTCGGCGACCTCGCGGGCGAAGGCGATCTCGTGGGTGACCACGACCATGGTCATGCCGTCCGCTGCGAGTTGCCGCATGACCTGAAGGACGTCCCCGACCAGTTCCGGGTCGAGGGCGGAGGTGGGCTCATCGAAGAGCATGAGCTTGGGTTTCATCGCCAGGGCGCGGGCGATGGCGACCCGCTGCTGCTGGCCGCCGGACAGCTGGGCCGGATAGTGGCCCGCCCGGTCGGCCAGGCCGACCCGGTCCAGCAGACGTTCGGCATCGAGCCGCGCCTGTGCGCTGTCGGCACCGGCTACCTTGACCGGGGCATCCATGACGTTCTGAAGGGCCGTCATGTGAGGGAAAAGGTTGAAGCGCTGGAAGACCATGCCGATGTCGCGGCGGCGCCGGGCGACTTCCCTCTCCCGCAGCTCGTGCAACTTGCTGCCCTGCTGCCGGTAGCCCACGAGGTCACCGTCGACGGTCAGTCGCCCGGCGTCGACCTTCTCCAGGTGATTGATGCAGCGCAGGAATGTGGACTTCCCAGAGCCCGACGGCCCGAGCAGACAGCAGACCTGACCGCGCTCCACGGTCAGATCGATGCCCTTGAGGACGTCGAGCCTTCCGAAGTGTTTGCGCACGCCCTCGGCGTGCACCATGGGGGTTGTCACGGTCATCCCTTCTGGTGGTTCGGGCCGGATCCGAGGACGCGCAGGCGACTTGCGGACCCGGTGAGCAGACGCCGTAGCGGGCTGGTGCGCCCGCTTCGGGCGGTGCCGCGTCCGTAACGGCGCTCCAGCCAGGACTGCGGGAAACTCAGCAGAGTGACGAGGATCAGATACCAGATGCTGGCCACCACCAGCAGGGGAATGACCTGGTAGTTCTGGGCGTACACGTCCTGGATGTTGGACATCAGGTCGTGCGCGGAGATCACCGACACCAAGGCGGTCATCTTCAGCATGTTGATCGATTCGTTGCCCATGGGCGGGATGATGACCCGCATCGCCTGCGGCAGCACGATGCGCCGCATGGTCAGCGCCGGCCGCATGCCGAGCGAGTACGCGGCCTCCGTCTGCCCTTCGTCGACGGACTGGATGCCGGCGCGGATGATCTCGCTGGCGTACGCGGCCTCATTGAGCCCCAGGGCCAGCAGCGCGGCCACCGCCGGCGTCAGCAGGCTGTTGGTGTCCGCCTGGAGGAAAGTGATGTGCGTGAACGGGACACCGATCATCACGTACTTGTACAGGGCCCCGGCATAGCCCCAGAAGATGATCTGGACAAGCAGCGGGGTGCCACGGAAGACCCATACGAACGCGGTGGCCAGGCTGTACAGGACGGGATTGGTCGAGCGCCGCATCACGGCGATGAGTGTGCCGAGCCCCAGGGCGAGGACCATGGCCGCGGCGGTCAGCCACAGTGTCGTGACGAGGCCGTCGAAGATCAGGCCGGCGAAGAGGTAGTGGCCGACGATGTCCCAGTGCAGATTGGCGTTGTTGGCCAGCGACCCGATGAGTCCGGTGAGCGCGGTCACCGCCGCCACGGCGGCGATCCACCGGCCCCAGTGCCGCACGGGAACCACCAGGAGGTCCTGCGGCGGCGCCTCGTCGGACCGGACGGCGTCGGTGCCGGCGGGCACGGGTGCGGTAGAGGCTGCCATGTCAGGACACCATCCCGTTCTTCGTGGCCTGCTTCACCGCGATCGACGCCGCGCCGTACTTGTCGCAGATCCTGGTGAGCGTGCCCTCGTCGATCAGCTGCTGAAGTGCCTTGCGGATGGCTTCGGTGAGCTGCGGAAGGTTCTTGCTGACGCCGATGCCGTTGGGCGTGGCTCCGTAGCCGGCGCTCGCCGAGGGGTCGTCGACCACCTCGAACGCGCCGCCGCCGTCGGCGGTCTTGGCCGTCCAACCGGCCGCGGGCTTGGTCAGCACATCGGCCACGACCTTGCCCGAGCGCAGCGCGAGCTGCGCGTCGGAGTCCTTGGGGAACGTCTGGATGCCGATCTGTGGCCTGCCTGCGGCTTTGCACGCGGCCTGGTGGGCCTGGAGCAGCTGAAGCTGGTGAGTGGCGGCCTCGACGCCCACGTTGCGGCCGCACAGGTCGTCCAGTTTCGCGATCCGGGCCGGATTGCCCTTGGCGACCAACACCCCCGAGCCGGAAACCGAGTAGTCCACGAAGTCCAGGACCTGCCTGCGCTCCTTGGTGTCGGTCAGCGCCGACATGGCGACGTCGAACTTCCCCGCCTGGACGGCCGGCACGATGCCGTCGAACTTCTGCGGCGTGAAGGCGAACCGCACGCCGAGCTTGGCGCCCAGCGCCTGCCCCAGGTCGTAGTCCAGACCGGTCAGGTCCGGCTTGCCCTCGGTGACGAACATCGCGAACGGCGCGTAGGGCGCATCGGTCGCCACCCGCACCGTGTCGCTGTCTTTGATGCCGGCCGGCAGCGCATCGTGGAGCGCCGCGTCTCGGGTGATCTGCGCCCCCGCGACGGTGACACGGGCGGGTGGCGCCGCCGTACTGGCGGCTTGACCGCCACACGCGGTGAGTGTGGCCACGGCCACGGCCGGCAGAACGGCTGCGGCGGTCACATGACGGGTCAGGCGGGTGTGCACCACGGTCGAATCCTTCCTCTGACGTACTGCCGGCGGGAAACGCCGACGACGAGCACGAAGAGGAAATTACATGGAGCCCATGAGATTGGATAGATGTAACGCACGTTACGGTCTGGTGAAGCGTTGCACCGGCCAGCCCTCCCCACTCACCATCCGGCGATTTACCAGCCCCTCTTGAGAGAGCGCGAAGGCAGCCCCCCCAGGGCGGCGTTACACAACCTTGCCTCTAAGAAGAGTCTGTAATGCCTGTTTCCGCACGACCTCCCCATCCCGACGCACCCGCGACACCCCGTCCGGTCTCGGATGCCGCCCATGTCCAGGACGCCACGACCGCCGGTGTGCGGTGAGCCCGCGGCATGACTTGTTCGAGCTGGTGAGCCAGCCCCGGCAGAGTCGGGTCCTGCGCCCTGAGCTGGGGCAGTGGTCAGGTGCCAACGGTCATGCGGTGGGCGGCAGTGCGTCGTGGGTGCGTTGGGCTTGGGGATCACCGCGAAGCCGTCACCGGATGAGGTCCGACGCTCACCTGCCGGAACGACCCGCTCGCCGCCTGCGGCATGCTGCGCCGGTGCACTGACGAGAACGACCGCACCGCTACCGTGAACCCCGTGTGCTCCCGAGCCATACCGGTGCCCTGAAGGTCTGCACCTGGCCCCAGGGGCCGTGTGCTCGGGGCCGATGTAAGCCAAGACGTGGATAGCCCCCCGCCGCGCTTGGCACAGTGGCCGCCGTGACGAGCAGTGAGCTGTGGACCCGTGCGAGCGCCGACCGCTACGACGCCGAGGAGACCGAGAGGTCCTCGGCCGCCGTCCTCGCACCGGCCCTCGCCTTCCTCGCCGAACTCGCCGGAGACGGCCGGGCACTGGAGTTCGCCATCGGAACCGGACGAGTGGGCGTCCCGCTCCGGGAACGCGGCGTGCCGGTGGTGGGCATCGAACCCGTACCCCACGGCGTCGTCGGTCCCGCCCCCTCTCACTCGGTGCGGCCGGAAATCGGCCCTGCAGTCGTGGCCGCGCCAGCGCCACCCGAGAAACGACAAGCGAATCCGGCGGTCGGGATTATCGATATTGGTGTCCACCAAACTCCGTTGATGCAACCCCAGGGTAGCGACACGCAGGCCGCTCTAGTCGGCGGGCGCCCGCCCAGGTAAGGCACCCTACGCTGCGGGCCGCCGAGGTGGCGTCGGGCTGTCTCGCGACGTTGCCGAACTGCGAGAAGTCGATGTCTACGCGGACTTTGCCGTGGGCTTGAACAACCTGGCCGTCCGGCCTGCCAGGCTCGGCCACTCTCTGGAGGCCAAGAGTGTGGCTGGCGAGGGCTACCTCCAAGACTGACTACGTACGTGAGGCAACTGCGACATTGGCTGAGGAGCTGATATCAACGGGATACGACCGGAACAAGTGGACCGAGTTACCAGCGGATTGGATATTTACTCCACCCGAGAGTCGAACGAGCCGACTTAGGAGTCCACCTCAGACGTGCTCAGCCAGTCCCGTGCACTCCTGGCCGTAGCGCGCAACTGCGGGTGGTCACGCACGACCTCTCGTTGACGTTCGGCTGGCAACCCGAGTTCGTTCAGCAGATTCAGAATAACCACCGCAGTGGTCACATCCACAATGGCGATCAGCTCCTCGAACTCGTGGTTGGGGGTTCGCCCCTCGTGGGCCAGGTCGTTTCGCGCTCGAGTCGTGCGCCTGGCCCACTGGTCCACGTCAGGCACGAGCGTGGACAGCGCCTCCTGGTCGGGGCGGGCCGCGAGTGCGTACAACCGATCCCTGAGCGTCGGGTCATTGCGGAGGGAGCCACGGATCCGCTTCCTATGCTCCTCGGGCACCTGAGCCAGCATCGCTTCCCGCATCGGCTTGAAATCCTCCGGTGGGATCGGCGGTTCATCCATGTCAAAGCCACGGTGCAGCACCTCAGCCGCTCCCACCGCCATCAGAAGATTGTTTTCGACGTACCGTGCTGGCGCGTATCGAAGCCCCAGAACCATGTTCGTCGCGGGCTGCAGCCGCTCGTGCATACCGCACCAGCGGGGAATGATCTCCTCAAAGGGTAGAGCCTCGCACGTGAAGAACACACGATGATGAGCGACTGCCTTCGCATCGTGCTTCCCGACCACAAAGGGCGAGTACAGCACGTCAGCATTCCGCTCCAGCCGCGGCCCGCCGGACTCCGACACAGCATCGTCCAGGGCCAGTTTCAGGCGTACCCAGATCATGCCTGCAGCACGGTGAGTGGCAAGGGAGATCAGGTCTTGTATCAACCGGGCATAGCCAATCGCATCATTCAATGAGGACGTCTCGCGCCGGGTGATCTGCATGTACGCGGTATCACTCATGCGACCAACGGTTCCGCCCCGACGCTGGTCGAAGAACGGCAGCGTGTGGCGGTGCGTGAGCACGAACTCAGTCCCGTCGACTTCGGCCGACTGCGCCTCCACGGGCTTAACGGAAATGGTGCCACTCCCATCAGGACGCCCGCCGGGCGCACCCAGGAACCCCTCGAGAACTGACGATGCCGCCCAACGCCCGAGGTCCTCCACCGACACCTCTGTTGTGGAGAACGCCGCCTCGTCTTCACCGCCGACATGCGCCCCGATGAGTGCCGTCGTTGCCAAGACCGTCTGTTTGTCGGGGGTCTTTACCCGCGCGCCGAAGGTCCGCTGGCTACCGCTGGGAAGACAGCCGAAGAGGCTGATCTCACGCTGATCGGCGGCGCCATGGATCACACCCCACGTTCGGCGGCCCTCATGAACCATCAGCACGCCGGGAGCGGGCGTCGTCGTGACTCGGTCCTCGAACGCGCCGATCAAAGAGAGTGTCAAGCCGCACTCGGGCTCGTAGCGGAGCACGCCTGGCACCTGGTACCCAGGGTCTTCCGGCAGCCACCACAAACCAGCCCACTCGCCTGACGCGTCGAGATTCAGCGGGTCGCTGCCCATCATGACCACCTTTCCTGTCGTACGGAAGCGTGCGTTCGCAAGTTCGCGCACAGTGCTCTACCGAATTATCCCTGGGTTGTGTCGCGCGGAAGAAAACAGCCGGGGCTGGCGACAAGGCGCGGCTCCGGGTGCTGATTGAACCGCTCCCGGTCCGATAAAGGCTTTGTTGTGCCCCGGCTTACTTGGAGTCGATTTGCTGGACGCTGGGCGATCCAGGGGATTGTCCTCAGCTCGAACTCGATAGGTGTGAGCATGCCGCCGGGTACGGGCTCGGGCCCGTACCCGGCGGCGTACTCATCGAGGGTCGCCTCACACCTCGCCAGCGCCCAGCCGTCGGACCACGTCGAGCACGTAGCCGCGGCAGCTTGGAGCGGGTGTCCAGCGCCTCAATGCCGATCAGGATGCCGTCCGCGTCGAAATCAAGGCTGATCATCCCGTTCACCGCGTCCGGGTCGCAGGGGTACACGCTGCGCCGACTGCGGATGCTCCCCCGCGTGGGTGAGATGGATGTAGGCCACGTTCGACACCGCGTCGTAGGTGATGTCGGCCTCCGCCATGCTCAACCTCCCCGGAGACGTGGGTGTAGGCCTTCGTCACACCGGCCATCACGGTGTTCATGTTCCGTCGATGGTCTGGCGACGAACACCTTGGGCTCGGGACCGTGGTCGCCCAGATTGTGCTGGCCGTCGCGGTAGTAGGAGAACGTTTCCCTGGCCAGAACCGCTTGACGTCCGCGTCCGAGACACCCGCTGCCGAAGGCGCTGGATCGCGCGAGAGGTGAGGCTGCCGGTGGCGTCCGCCCCGCACGTGGCCTCGTCGATGCCTTGGTAGGTGATCTCGCCGACGCCTTCGCATGTGCACGAGTCGGCGTATCCGGTGAGGTAGCTGCCGCGGTTGTGCACCAGGACCGGTGTCGATCTGGCCCGCACGTAGACGGCACCGGCGGCAGCGCAGCACCAAGATCCGACTTGGAGCAGATTCATCGCCGCTCCAGATACGGCGCCAGGTGGTGCAGGCGCGTGTAATAGTCGGGGTGCGAGGACAGGAGCTTGCCCGAAAGACTCCGCCTACCGCCGCGAGCAGCGGTTCCCAGGTCAACCCCAGCCGTCTTGCTGCACCCGGACAGAGCGGAAGCCGTCGCATGCCCGCCCTCCCGTTCCGTCGCCTGCATCAAGTGCAACACCTCGGCGAGCATCGGCCCGAAACCAGCCGCTACCGCATGGTGATCCGCCCTCAGTTCGGTCCGTCGGGTCACGGCGGCGAGCAGATACGGAGCGGCCACCAGCGTCAGGGTGAGGAACCAGTACTCCCACGCGGCCGCCAGCACGATGGCGCCCACCGCAAGAAACAATGCTGCCGCCCAGAAGCTCATGCGCCCACGGCCCACGACGGTGACGAGCCGGATCAGCCTCCGCACAGCGGTCCACGCAAACCGCCCCGGAACCGCATACCACTGCCCCAGGATCAACGACCACGCGTGACCACGGACGTGGTGCCCCAACTCATGAGCGAGGACGGCGGCCAGCTGACCATCAGACAGACGCTCCAGTGAAAACCGGGTGACGCCCACGATGTGACCCGCCGCGGCCAGGGCGTTGAGGTGATCGCTGTCCTCGATCCACAGCTCGTAGGCGCGGCCCTCTACACCCGTCCGCGCCGTCACTTCCCGCCACAGGGGTTCCAGCCGGTTCAATTCCCCGGGGGTGGGGTGACGGAGGTTCAGCAGATGACGGGCCAGGGCTCTCTCGGTGGGCCGGTGAAACGCCATGGCACCTGAAGCGAGCCAGAGCAGGATCCCCAACCAGCCCGTGCCGGGGAACAGGAGGTGGGAGAGTGTCGCCACGATCACCAGGCCGGCGAGGAACGAGGGCAACTGCAGCAGTAGTTGACCCACAGCCGTGGCGTCGATGCCCCGCTGCCGCTTGGCGAGGTGCACACGCCCACGACGGCCGAGACCCTCTTGCGGCGCGCGCTTCCCGGAACCGGACTGCGGTTCCGGCTTCCCGGCGGGGTGTGCGGCCTCGGACGGTGTCGCGCTGCCCGGGTACGGCGGTGGAGGCGGAATCGCCTCGTCCGGACCGTACGGGGACGGAAAGGGAACAGCGGCCGGATAAGGCGGAGCTCCGGGCAGGGAAATGCGACCGGGGTGGGTGGAGTCGAAGGGAGTGATCATAAAAGATTCCTGTCTCGGCATACGGCCGGATCGTGACGACGCGGTAAGAAGCAGGCCGGCGCGGCGCGTTCAGCCGACGAGCGGCGCGAGGGGCAGAAGCACCACGCCCGCGCAGTAGGCAGCCAGACCGGTGCGGATCCACCGGTGTTTGGCACCGACGATGCGGCTGTTCTGGGCCAGCGCCTCCAGTACTCCGTCGGCCTGGTGTGTCTCGGTGACAGCGAGGGCCTCGGCGAGCCGACCGCTCTCCGCGGCACGGCGGATGTCGTCGAAATACGTCAACGGCCGCCCCGGAGACCACCGATTGGTGCCATACCGGGGCAGGATGGCGAGGAGCAGGCATCCCAGTGCGCCGGCCAGAGCTGACATGGCCACCCACAACAGCACACTCCCGGGGGCGGAGAGCCCGGATAGAGACCATCCGCGGGCCGCGATCAGGCCACCGAGCAGGCTCACCGTCATGCTCATGGCCCCCAGAAGCAGCGACGCCTTGCTGTCCGCACGAGCTGTCTCGGAGCGCAGCTCCGTGAGCAGACGGGCTCCCACGGTCGGAGTTTGCACACCACCACTGCTCATCGCCCCTCCTCGGTGCTGTCGGCGGACGACCCGCCCCGCTGCTTGTGGAAATGCACCGGGGTGCCGGTGGGCCCGACCCAGGGCAGGTAGTCCGGTGCGGGAGGAGCAGAAGCGATACCGGGCACGTTGCGTGCGAGGAGCCCCTCCAGGATCTCCACGGCCTGCTTGTTCAGTCCCGCACGCTGGTAGTCCTCCGGATTCCCTTCTTTCAGTACCTGGAGGGCGGCCTGGGACTGGCTCCGAATCAGCTCCAGTTGGTCCCTCTGCAAGCTCTCCATGACCATCCGGGAATCCTCGGGGTGCTGTGCCAGGTGCAGGGCCCACATCGCCACGCCGCCGTGCTGGAGGTGGTACTCGTAGTAGTGGACCTTCTCCCGCTCCAGCTTCCTGGCTGCCTCATCCTGGCGGCCCTGCAGCAGGACGAGTTCGTGATCGTGCCGGGCCTGCTCCACATCCCGCTCCGCCCTGAGCCGGTCCTCCCGCATCACCACGTCATGCGCCAGTCCCAACTGTTCGTCGCTGTACCGGATCCGGCGGAGCTCCCGCTGGTGGCCGATCGCCGCGTCGTCCGGCCTGAGCCGCACGGCGTACGACGTGCGCAGCCCCGCCTCCTCCCCCAAATCGCCTGCTCTGGCGAGAACTTGGTACACGGCACGTTCGGCGTCCGCGCTCCGGTCGAGCGGGAAACCGCGGCTGACCGGGTACATCAGCTGTTCCAGCCGGCGCCTCAGGAAAGCGGGCACGTCCCGTTCTCCGCCGGCCACGAACTGTTGCGGCCTGGATACCTGCCAGGTCAGCTCCACCTCGGCGGTGAAGTCGAAGGCGTCGTTGTCGCTGGGCAGCAGCAGCGACACGGTACAGGCGTGCACCCCCATGTCGACCTCGTACACCGCGGTGTACCGCCTCGCGGCGAACAGGGAGCGCGTCGGCCGGTGGGGCGGCAGGTAGACCTCGAACTCCCCTTTGTCCGTGGTGAATACCAGCGCGTTGTCGATCCGGCTGTAACCCCTTCGGTGGTCGAACCGGGACAACTGACGCACGGTCAATACCGGGTCGACCAGCTCGCTGTGCCGGTTCGCGCCCTGGTCCCAGTCGGGTTCGCGACGGAGTTCCGCCATGGTTCCTCTCTCCTCACTCAGTGGTGTTCCGGAACTTCACGGCCCGTGGCCGCAGACGAGAGACGGCCCCTCACAGCACGCCCCGCAGACGGTCGGCCACCGCAGGTGGGGCATCCGCACCCCCGCGGCGACCACGCAGAGTCATGAGCATGTGATCGAGGCGCTTGCGGTCCTCGTCGGAGCCGACCAGCGTCGGAAGCAGCATCGCCAGTTCCTGCTCGGCCTGCGGATCGCCGTCCGCCTCCAGGGCCCAGCCGGCCAGCGCCTTCAACGCGTCGGCGGTGTACCCCAGATCGCCCAGGGCGGTCCGCCACAGCAGGGACAGCTGCTGCGCGTCCTCGGCCGGGCCCGCCGAGGCGGCCTCCGCGTACCACCGCAGCATCAGCCGGCTGTCGGCGCGCGTGCAGGCCAGGACGAACGCGTGCAGCGCCAGTCGGCGGCCGGAAGGGCCGTCCCGGATGATTTCGAACAGGCCCCGCAGCACCCGGCTGCGCACCAGCGCCGATTCGTCGCTCAGCAGCAGCGCGGCGGACTCGGCGATGTGCTGCGCCTCCTGCTCGTCGTCCCCGGTGCGAGCGGCTTCCGCCAACGCCTTCAGGGCTTCGTCGGGCATCCTGGCGCCCACCAGGGCGTAGGCCCGGATGGCTGTCCAGCGAAGCCGTGGTCCGGCTTCCTCGTCGCACCAGGAGCGCAGGATCTGCGGGATGTTCGGGGCACCGATGGCATGCGCCGCCGCGAGGGCGTTGGCGGCGACGAGGCAGTCGCGGTACACCTTCGACTTCGCCCAGCCCTCGATGAGCAGTGCCATCGCCGACGGCAGGTCGGTCTGGGCGAGCACCGCGGCCGTCACTGCCGCGCGGGTACGTACCAGCGGTCGGCCGTCCTGTGCGAGCTTCCGGAGCCACGCGAGCAGAGCAGGCCGCGCGGAGGGGTGACTCGTCCAGACCTCGCGGAGGACCTCTGCAGAGGTTCTGGGCTCCTGGAATCGGGCCATGCGCTGGAACACGGGGCCCCACTCGGTGTGCTCCTCCTTCCGGTACTCGACGGCTCGGGCCAGGCGCAGGCGTTTGGTGATGGACGTCCCGAAGATGCCGACCCGGGGCTCCATCCCGGCGTCCTCGGTTCTCTGGAACTCTGCGTACAGGGTGTCGCTGAGCTCTGCTGTCAGGGCGTAGGCGGCTTCGTCGAACGCCGACAGGGAGATGAGGAAAGCCCTGTCCCGGAGAAGGGTCTCGTCGTCCCCGAACCATTCCCTGACCTGCTCTCGGACCAGCTCCGGGCCGACGCCCGCCAGCTTTTCCCGGGTGATCGTGCCGTCCGCGTGCCCGGCCAGGGCCTTCGCGAACTGCGCCGCTTCCCGCAGCTGGTGGTCGTCCCGGTCGAGGAACTCCCGGGAGAGGTCCAGCGCCAGCAGCTCGCGCTCCCTCCGCGGATCATCCACCAAGGCGTGCAGATGTGACCGGAGCACGGCCTGAGGCGACGGCGGCTGCCACGGGACGGGGTCGACGCCCCGCAGGGTCGCGAACAGGTCGACGGTGATGACCAGATAGGCACCCTTCTCCCGGAGAACATCCCGCACGGCCCACAGGTCGATGTCGCGCAGCGGGTTCTCCCTGCCCGTCACCAGATCGCTGACGAGGTAGCCGTGCCGATCGCCGTTGACCTCGTCCATCAGCGCGGTCGGGCGGGTGTTGGGGTCGATGGCGCGTACGGGCACGGCGTCCAGGGAGCGCAGCAGCATCAGGGCGGCGCTGCGACGGCCGGTGAAGGGCGCGCCGTACAGGACGAGGACCCGCTCCTCCCGCAGCCGGTCGCACAGGGGGTGCACAAGTTCCTCGTATCCGGCGAACTCCAGGGCCAGCTGGTCGAGTTCGACAGGGGGAATGTTTCCGGAGGTGTGGGTGGTGGCGCCGAAGCGGTAGTGGTGCTCCACCTTCGTGCCGAGGACAACGTCGCCTCCTACGCTGCCCCCGCTGACCCCGGTCTGATCGCCGCCGACGAGGCTGCCGCCGACCGCGGCCGGGACGTGTTCGTACAGATCACGCCGGGCCGCCCAGGGGTCCTGCGGGCGGTCACCCTCCGTTTCGGTGTGCTCGTCGTTCGTCTGCTCCTGTTTGCCGTCCGCCGGGCCGGTGTCGCCCTGGGGACGGTCCGATGGCTTGCCACCGGGCTGCTCGCTCATGCCTGCTCGCTCCGGCCCTCGTGCCGGACCGTCCCCATGATCACGTCACCCGTGACGTGGCCGCCGCTGACCCCGGTCTGTCCGCCGTTGACCTGGCTTCCGCCGACCGACACCGTTCCGCCGTTGAAGGCGAATGCCGCCCCGCTGCTCGCAGGCGCCCCGGCAGGAGCCGCCGGAGACTGCCCGGCGGCACCCTCGTGCGCACCCCTGCCGCCGCGCCCGGCGGACGCCGGCTCCGGTACCGGGGTGGTGGTGCCGTCCGGCAGCGACCCGTGCAACCACAGGTCGAGCCGGTCCTTCTTCACGGACACCGCCGCGTGGTGAAACTCCTCCGGGCGCAGTCCGCGGTGTCCGTGGCGCACCACGCCTTCGTAGACGGGGGACGACACCCCCAGCACACAGTCCGCTTCCCGCTGCGCGAGCGCTTCGCGCAGGGCGTCGGCATCGAGCAGCCGGCAGGACTGGTTGAGGTCGTGACCGACGAGCCCGCCCACCGTGCCCTGCTTCGGGTCGAAAGCGACCTCTCCTGCGGCCAGTACCATCCGCAGCCGCATCTGCGCGCTGCTCGATGCCAGCCGGTTGTACTGGCACAACGCATCCGGAATGGTCGTCAACAGGGCCCGGAGCAGCACCGTTTTCGGGATGTCGGCACTGACCAGCACGATCAGACCGTCCCCGCGGTCCTCTCGGTACTGCATGTTCCGCTCGACACCCGCCGCGGCCAGAGTGTCCTCCACCACGTTGTGCAGTTCCCGGCGCAGGCAGGCCTGCACCACATCGTCCCGTCGGCTGAAGTCCTCGATGTCCAGCAGCAAAATGGTGCGGTTGACGGGTTCTGTCAGGACCAGGGTCATGGGTGCCTCTCGGACAGTCGGGCTCGGTCCGGAGCACTATCTCGTGGGGGTCTGACAATGGAGAAGGAACACCTGCACACAGCGTCTGTAACCGATGGCACACAACTCGCCCCGACTGCACGGCCGTCGGCTATTCGCCGCCCCCTATCCGGCGCAGCTGGTCCGGGCGGACGATGACCAGGCCCCTGCGACCGGTCCGGACGACGTTGCGTTCCCTCAGTTCCTTCAGAAGCCTGGCCACCGCCTCGCGAGAGGCTCCGACCGCGCCTGCCAGCTCGTGCTGGCTGAGGCCGCTGGTCAGGCGCACTCCGTCCGCGTCCTGCACCCCGTGTGTGCGCGACAGCTCCAGGAGCAGGAGCGACAACCGCTCACGGACTCCGAGTGCGCCTTGCTCCACGCGTCGCCGGTCGCTGGCCTGTGTCCGGTCTCCGATAAGGCTGAGCAGTTGGAGGGACGAGGCCGGGAATTCCGCGAGATGACCCAGGAACCGGCCGCGCTCGATCGTGACGGCCTCGACCTTCCCGAGCGCGGTGACCGTCGCCGAGCGCGGGCGGCCACTGACTGCGGAGGCCTCCCCGACGACGTCGCCCGGACCCCGCAGGGCAAGCAGCGCTTCGTAACCATTGACTGTGGAGCGGGTGACCTTGGTCCAGCCGGCGAGGATGACCACCACGTGGGTGGACGGTTCGTCCTGATGCACCAGTACGGACCGCGGGCTGTACTTCATGGGCCGGCCCAGCTCCAGCAGCGCGACACGTTCCTGGTGTTCCAACCGGGCCAGGAAGGGAACCTGGTCGTCGAGCCTGCCGGTGCGTGACGGCGCCATGGGTCTGCACGCCGCGGAAACGGCCGCTGGTCCCTGCTGTCCCGGCACAGCGCCGGCCACGCCGTCGGTTTCCACCCGCACTCCCCCCAAGGCCAGTTCGCTCCATGGTATTTCAGCGAAGCCTTCCCCTCACGCTGTGCATCCAGCCTATGACAGACGGATCAGAGCACCCCAGTTGCGCGCTTCCTCCCGACCGGCTCAAGGTCACCCCAGGAAGCTCAACCGGACCTCCCGCCGCGGGTTGTCGACGTTCGTATCCACCAAGCAGACCGACTGCCACGTCCCCAATGCCAGGCGGCCATCGAGGACCGGGAGGGTCGCGTGGGGTGGGACGAGGGCGGGGAGGACGTGGTCGCGGCCGTGGCCGGGGGTGCCGTGGCGGTGGTGCCAGCGGTCGTCGGGCGGGAGGAGGGTGCGGAGGGCGGCGAGGAGGTCGTGGTCGCTTGCGGCGCCGGTTTCCAGGATCGCGATGCCGGCGGTGGCGTGCGGCACGAAAACGTTGAGGAGGCCGTCGCGTTCCGGGGCGGCCTCCCGGAGGAAGGCGTCGCAGTCGGCGGTGAGGTCCGTGACGGTTTCGTGCGTGCCGGTGGTGATGCGCAGGGTGCGGGTGGTGAATGCGGTGCTCATGCGCCCATTGTGGGGGCGGGCGTGGGGGCCGTGCGGGGCGGCGCGGCCACCCGGCGGGGACCGGGGCGCGCCCCCTCGGACTCCCCGGGGACACACCCGACGGGCTCCTCCGGGGGCTCCCCGAGAAGACTCCCGGTGAGCTCCCCAGGAGCGCACCCAGCGGGCTCTCCCGCGGGCTCTCCGGCAACCCCCGGCAACTCCCGGCACCCCGCAATGTGTCCGCAATAAATATCCATCTGCCGAGACGACGATTGACCCGTTCGCGAGGGCGCGGATACGTTCGGCGGCATGTTGACGCCAGCCTTGCTCACGACGCGTGGTCACATCGACCTGCTGCGAGTGACCTCCGCCGCGTGTCGTCGCGGCGGTATGCGGGGCTGCGCGGTGAGGTATTGCCGCGGTTGCGGATTCGGTCCCGCTTACGGGTGCTGACGGCCCGTTGACGCTTTGCGTGAACTGACCGCCGAAAAGCGCCATATCCGCCCTCCCGCACTTCTCTCTTCTCCTCTCGCTTTCCCGTGCATTTGCGGCGCCGTGGGATTTCTCGCCCTGCGGTGATCAATTCATGCCCGCATCGCGGTGCATGCATGGCGTACGGCATTCCCTTGCCGAGTACGCATCGCCACTCTCCGCGGACAGCGATTCCCCCTTTTCAGGTGCGCCCTTTTCAGGTGCGCCCTTTTCACAGAGCTGCCGCCTCCCCTCCCCTGGAGTTCCCTATGAGCCTCGACCTCGATCAGACCGCCGCCGGACCGGCACCGCCCTGCGGAAAAGAGGCAGCCCCCGTCACGGGATCCACCGTGCAGGGCCCCGAGTGGGAACGGGTACTGCCGGTCTCCGCACGCCGGCGCGGCGTACCGCGATGGCTACGGCGGGCAGTGGGCCCCCTGGCACTGCTGGCCGCATGGCAGCTGCTCAGCGCCACAGGAGCACTCCACGACGACATCCTCGCCTCGCCCGGCACCATCGCGCACACCGCCGCGGGACTCGTCGCCGACGGGACGTTGCCGTCGGCAATGGCGGTGTCCCTGCAACGGGTCGCCGTCGGGCTTCTGCTGGGCGGAACGGTCGGCATCGTCCTTGCCTTGCTTTCCGGGCTTTCGCGGGCCGGGGAGGATTTGATCGATGCCACGGTGCAGATGCTGCGGTCCATTCCGTGGGTCGGGGTCATTCCGCTCTTCATCATCTGGCTGGGCATCGGTGAGGCGCCGAAGATCGCGCTGATCGCGTTGGGGGTCGCGTTCCATTTGTATCTGAATGTGTACGCCGGAATCCGGAGTGTGGACGCGCAGTTGGTCGAGGCGGGTTCGTCGCTGGGGCTCGGGCGGTGGGGGCTCGTGCGGCATGTGGTGCTGCCGGGGGCGTTGCCCGGTGCGATGACGGGGCTGCGGTATTCCCTGGCGACCGCCTGGCTGGCGCTGGTCTTCGGTGAGCAGGTGAATGCCGATGACGGTCTCGGTTTTCTGATGAATCAGGCCCGGGAATTCTTCCGTACCGATGTGATCGTGGTGTGCCTGGTGGTGTACGCACTGCTCGGCCTGTTCGCCGATTTCCTCGTCCGCACCCTGGAAAGGCTGTTGCTGCAATGGCGACCGACATTCACCGGAAAGTGAGCACCGGACCGGAAGGGGCCGGGCCGGACGAGAGCCGGGCGGTGGCCGTACGGGCCCGTGGGCTGGTGCGGGCGTTCGGCGGGCGGCGGGTCATCGACGATCTGGAACTGACGCTGGAGCCGGGCGAGTTCGTGGCGCTGCTGGGGCGCAGCGGATGCGGGAAGTCCACGCTGTTGCGGGTGCTGGCGGGGCTCGACCGGGAGATCGACGGCGAGGTGTGGGTGCCGCGACGCAAGGCGGTGGCGTTCCAGGCGCCGCGGCTGATGCCGTGGAAGAAGGTGTGGCGCAATGTGCTGCTGGGGCTGCCGGGGCGTACCGAACGTGCCGTGGCGGAACGGGCGTTGACGGAGGTCGGGCTCGGCCACCGGTCCGATGCCTGGCCGCGGACGCTCTCCGGTGGCGAGGCGCAGCGCGCCTCGCTGGCCCGGGCGCTGGTGCGGGAGCCGGATCTGCTGTTGCTCGATGAGCCGTTCGGTGCGCTGGACGCGCTGACCCGGATCACGGCGCAGCGGCTGGTCGCGGACGTGTGGCGGCAGCGGGGTTGCGCGGTGTTGCTGGTCACCCATGACGTGGACGAGGCGCTGCTGCTCGCGGACCGTGCGCTGGTGATGGAGGGCGGCCGGATCGCGTACGAGACGCCGGTGGCGCTGCCCCGGCCGCGTACGCCCGCCGATCCCGCGTTCGCCGCGTTGCGCGCCCGATTGCTGGACCGTCTCGGGGTGGCGGACGCGGGCGAGGGCGCCCCGTCGGAGGGCTCGGCGGATGCCGCGAAGGAGCCCGCCGCGGTGGGCGGGGCGAAGGGATGACGGTGGCGAGAGAACGGAACGGACGGCTGATGAGAGCACGTATGCGGTGGCTGGCCGCGCCCGCCCTGCTGCTGCCGCTCGCGGCGCTGCTGGCCGCCTGCGGTGGCGCGTCGCGGGCGGACGGCGCGGCGGGCGGGACCGGCGGCGACATCGACGGGAAGGGGGCGCTGACCCTCAACGTCGGTGACCAGAAGGGCGGTTCGGAGGCGGTGCTGCGGGCCGCCGGTGAGCTGGACGGCCTCACGTACCGGATCAAGTGGTCGACGTTCACGTCCGGGCCGCCGCTGCTGGAGGCGGTGAGCGCCGGCGCCGTGGACGTCGGCGGGGTGGGCAACACTCCCCCGGTGTTCGCCGCGGCGGCCGCGTCGAAGATCAAGGTCGTGGCCGGTGCGCACAGCCGTGCCGAGGGCGATGCGCTGCTGGTGCGGAAGGACTCGCCGCTGACGCGGACCGCACAGCTCAAGGGCAAGGCGATCGCGGTGGCGCAGGGCAGTTCGGCGCACTATCAACTCCTGGCGCAGCTGCGGAAGGCCGGGCTCTCGCCGAAGGACGTCACGCTGAACTACCTCCAGCCGGCCGATGCGCTGGCCGCGTTCACCCGCGGCAAGGTGGACGCCTGGGCGATCTGGGACCCGTACACCTCGCAGGCGCTGGATCAGGCCGGTGCGCGGGTGCTCGCCACCGGGCAGGGTGTGGTCAACGGTCTGAGCTTCCAGGTGGCCGCGCCCGCCGCGCTCGGCGATGCGAAGAAGGCGGCGGTGCTGAAGGACTACATCGAGCGGCTGCGCCGGGCGCAGGACTGGGTGTACGCGCACCCGGACGCCTGGGCGAAGGTGTGGGCGCGGGAGACCGGTATGCCGCGGAGGGTGGCGCTGGACGCGGTCAAGCGCACCCGGGGCACGGCCGTGCAGGTCGCCCTGGACAAGGCGGCCATCGCCTCCGAGCAGCGGATCGTCGACGCCTTCGCCCGTGACGGGCTGATCCCCCGCTCCTTCGACTTCGGGGAGTTCGTCGACCCCCGTTTCAACCGCGATCTGCCGCCTTCGGGTACGGCGCCGCGTTCCTACGGAAAGGCCCACTGATATGTCCGTACATCTGCACTGGTTCCTGCCGACCGGCGGTGACGGGCGCACCCTGGTCGACCGGCACGCTTACACCGACGGCGGCATCAAGCGTGACCGGATCACGCCGGTCAGCGGGGTGCGCGCGCCCGATATCGAGTACCTCGCGCAGATCGCCAAGGCGGCCGAGCAGCTGGGGTTCGAGGCGGTGCTCACCCCGACCGGCACCTGGTGCGAGGACGCCTGGCTGACGACGACGGCGTTGACGCAGGTCACCGAGCGGCTGAAGTTCCTGGTCGCGTTCCGGCCGGGGGTGATCTCGCCGGTGCTGGCCGCGCAGATGGCCGCGACGTACCAGCGGCTCTCGCGCGGGCGGCTGCTGCTGAATGTGGTGACGGGCGGCGACTCCACCGAGCAGAAGCGGTTCGGCGATCACCTCGATCACGACCGGCGCTATGCCCGCACCGATGAGTTCCTGCAGGTCGTACGGGGTGTGTGGAGCGGGCAGCCGTTCGACTTCCACGGTGAGCACTACCAGGTGGAGGGCGGGCTGACGGCGCTGCCGCCGGACCCGCTGCCGCAGATCTTCTTCGGCGGTTCGTCGGCGGCCGCGGGGCCGGTGGCCGCGCGGAACGTCGATGTGTATCTGACCTGGGGTGAGCCGCCGGAGCAGGTCCGGCAGAAGATCGGGTGGATCAGGGGGCTGGCCGAGAAGGAGGGCCGCGAGGTCCGCTTCGGCATCCGGCTGCACACCATCTCCCGCGACTCGTCGAAGGAGGCGTGGGCGACCGCCGACCGGCTGCTCGGGGATCTGGATCCGGACACCGTGGCCGCCGCCCAGCAGGCCCTGGGCAAGAGCGAATCGGTGGGCCAGCAGCGGATGCTGGCGCTGCACGGCGGTGAGCACGACAAACTGGAGATCGCGCCGAACCTGTGGGCCGGGGTCGGACTGGTACGCGGCGGCGCCGGGACCGCGCTGGTCGGCAGCCATGCGGAGGTCGCCGACCGGATCGAGGAGTACCACGCGCTGGGCATCGAGCACTTCGTGCTGTCCGGCTATCCGCATCTGGAGGAGGCGTACTGGTTCGGCGAGGGCGTACGCCCCGAGCTGGCGGCGCGCGGTCTGCTCGCCGGAGTCCCGTCGCCGCTGGAGGGCGTCCCGGCAGCCAACGGCCGTCCGGCGTCCGCGCCCGGCGGGGCGCCGCTGCTGATCGCCGGCGGGCGCTGAGCCGTCGCTCCCCCGGGGCGGCCGGGTCCGTTCCGTCACGTCGGTGGCGGTACGGGAAGATCCGGCCGCCCCCGGTCGTTGGTGCGGGCATGGACGACAGCGGTGGGCCGGGCGCGGTGCGCGAGGTCGAGGTGGCGGTGATCGGCGCAGGTCAGGCGGGGTTGTCGGCCGCTTTCCAGCTGCGGCGGGCGGGGTATGTGCCGGACCGCGACACCGTGCTGCTCGACCAGGCTCCGCACCCCGGCGGCGCCTGGCAGTTCCGCTGGCCCACGCTGACGTACGCGAAGGTGCACGGTATGCACGCGCTGCCGGGCATGGAGCTGACCGGCGCCGATCCGGCGCGCCCGTCGGCGGAGGTGATCGGCGGCTACTTCGCCCGCTACGAGGAACGCTTCGGGTTGCGTCCGCACCGGCCGGTGGAGGTGTCGGCGGTACGGCCGGGTCCCGGCGGGCGGCTGCTGGTGGAGACGTCGGAGGGGACGTATGCGGCGCGGGGGCTGATCAATGCGACGGGCACCTGGAACCGTCCGTTCCTGCCGCGCCTGCCCGGCCAGGAGGTTTTCCGCGGGCAGCAGCTGCACAGTGCGCGGTATCCGGGGCCGGAGGCGTTTCGCGGGAAGCGGGTCGTGGTGATCGGCGGCGGGACGTCGGCGGTGCAGCAGTTGCTGGAGATCGCACCGGTCGCGGCGGCCACGGTCTGGGTGACGCGGCGGCCGCCGGTCTTCCGGGACGGCCCGTTCGGCGAGGCGGAGGGCCGGGCGGCGGTCGCGTCGGTGGAGCGCCGGGTCCGCGAGGGGCTGCCGCCGCGCAGCGTGGTGAGTGTGACGGGGCTGCCGATGACGGAGGCGATGCGCCGGGCCCGTGAGGACGGGGTGCTGCGGCGGCTGCCGATGTTCGAGCGGATCACCGAGGACGGCGTGGTCTGGGCGGACGGGAGCGCCGTCGCCGCCGACACCCTGCTGTACGCGACGGGGTTCCGCGCGGTGATCGGCCATCTCGCACCGCTGCGGCTGCGGGAGGCGGGCGGCGGCATCCGCATGGCGGGTACGCGGGCGGTGCGGGATCCGCGGGTGCATCTGGTGGGGTACGGGCCGTCGGCGAGCACGATCGGGGCGAACCGTGCCGGGCGGGCGGCCGTCCACGACCTGACGCGGCTGCTGGGCGGTCCGCCGCACCCCGCCGGTGGGCGCGGGGCGGATGCCCGTGGTCCCCGCACGGAGGACGGCGCCCGCCTGGAAAGGGAACACGCGAACGCGGGATCGAGTGTTCACCGGAAGGCGTGGTCGATCCCGGAAAGCGGCACTCGTACCTCTCACACCGGGCAATGATTACGGGGCGCGAGTGAGGGGCTGCAGACCGTCACGGCGCCTTCGGTCGACATCCCTTGCTGGGCCGGAGAGTTGGTCCCACGTACATACGCACAAGGAGAAACACCGCGATGAACATCCTCACCAACCTGCTTGCCGGCATCGTCCACCTCGTGGGTTGGCTCGTCTGACGGAAATCACTCCACGGCGCCGCCCCTCCCCGTCCCAGGGAGGGGCGGCGCCTCCGTTGCGTGCGGAAGCGCTACGCCCGCTCCGGGGCCGCGTCCGTTCCCTCCAGCGGGCGCCGGGCCGTCTCCGGCAGCGTCAGATAGACGGCGAAGGACACCAGGCAGAGCGCGGCGACGCACCAGGGGAAGAGGTCGCCGTGGCCGGAGGAGGCGAACCAGGTGCCGACGTACGGGGCGGTGCCGCCGAAGAGGGCGACGGTCAGGGAGTACGGGAAACCGATCCCGGCGGCGCGCACCCGGGCGGGGAAGAACTCGGCGTTCACGGCGGCGACCGCGGTGTAGCCGGTCAGCAGGATCATCCCGGCGCACTGCACCAGCAGCAGCGACCAGAACGCGTCGGTGACCAGCCGCAGCAGCGGCACCACGAGCACCGCGAAGCCGAGGGAGAAGCCCAGCAGCAGCGGTTTGCGGCCGATGCGGTCGGAGACTATGCCGCCGAGCGGTTGCAGCAGCGCGAAGAAGGCCAGCGAGAGGGTGCCCACCGCCAGCGCCTCGCCCTTGTCGAAACCGGCGTTGACCTGCGCATAGGTCGGCAGATACGTGGTCCAGGTGTAGTACGCGAGGGTGCCGCCCGCGGTGATGCCGCAGATCAGCAGGGAGGCGCACGGATGGTGGCGCAGCGCCTCGAAGACGGCGGGGCGTTCGGCGGCGCGCTGCGGCGCGTGGTGGGTCTCCTGTGCGCCGCGCCGGATCCACAGACCGAGCAGGCTGAGCAGCGCGCCGCCGAGGAACGCCAGGCGCCAGCCCCAGCGGCCCATCTGATCGTCGCTGAGCAGGGTGGCGAGGAGGGCGGCGACGCCGGAGGCGAGGAGCTGGCCGATGGTGGTGGAGACGTACTGGAAGCTGGAGAAGAGGCCGCGTCTGCCCGGGCCCGCCGATTCGACGAGGAAGGTGGTGGACGCGGCGAACTCCCCGCCCACGGGCAGGCCCTGCACCAGGCGGGCGAGGACCAGGACGACGGGGGCGAGGACGCCGGTGGCGGCGTAGGTGGGGGTGAGCGCGACCAGCAGGCTGCCGCCGCCCATCAGCAGGAGGGTGAGGGCGGTGCGGCGGCCGTGGCGGTCGGCGACGGCGCCCATCAGCAGCCCGCCCACCGGGCGCATGAAGAAGCCGACGGCGAAGACCGCGAAGCTCGACAGCAGCGGGACGAGGGCGTTCCCGGCGTCCTTGGGGAAGACCTGCTCCGCGAAGTAGACGGCGAGGAAGGAGTAGGCGTACCAGTCGTACCACTCGCTATTTGGTGCGGCCGCCGGCCAGAACCATAATCACGGGCGCTGAGTCAGCAAATAGTCTAGGCAGTTTCGTTTGGATCAGTGGGTCGTTGGTCTGGGTGTGCCGTTGACTGATGCGCAGTGGGTGCGGATTGAGCCCTTACTCCCGGACCGGACGCCGAAGCGGGGTGGCCGCTGGCGGGACCATCGTGAGGTGATCGACGCGATCGCCCACAAGTTCCAGACCGGTACCCAGTGGGTCCATCTGCCGGAGAAGTACGGCAACTGGCGAGGGGTCTACAACCGGCTTCGGATGTGGGCCGTCGACGGGACCTGGGAGCGGGTATTCACCGCGCTGATGGCCCAGGCCGACGCGGAGGAAGACCTCAACTGGGCAGTCTCGGTGGACTCCACGATCGTGCGGGCTCACCAACACGCGGCCGGGGCCCGCAAAAAGGGGCCCCGGCCGGCGAACCGGATGACCATGCCATCGGCCGGTCCCGGGGCGGACTGACCACAAAGATCCACCTTGCTGCCGACGACCGCTGCCGGCCTCTGGCGTTCGTCCTGACCGCAGGCCAGGCCGGCGACGCACCTGCCTTCACCGATGTCATGGCCCGCCTGCGGGTTCCCCGCCACCGAGGACGGCCACGCACCAGACCGGACGTGGTCCTGGCGGACAAGGCGTACTCTTCCCACGCGATCCGCGAGCACCTGCGCAAGCGCGGCATCCGGGCAGTGATCCCCGTCCCCGCTGACCAGCGCGGACACCGGCTGCGACGGGGCAGCCAGGGCGGCCGGCCACCGACCTTCGACCGGGAGGCATACAGGCAGCGCAACACCGTCGAGCGGTGCACCAACCGCCTGAAGCAGTGGCGAGGCATCGCCACCCGCTACGAGAAGACCGCCACCATCTACCTGGCCGGACTCCACATCGCAGGCATCTTCCTCTGGTCCGCCCGATGATCCAAACGAGACCACCTAGCCCGGCCTCCGTGCGACCGCCCTCTCGCAGCCACGGATAGCCCCTTCTCCCCTGCCCATCGCTCGTCCTCTCCAAAGGGGTTCACCATGAACGACACCCGCGTCACCGACGCCCTGGCGCTGCGTGCCATGGCCTCAGCCTTCGATGCCCAGCGCGGCAAACTTCCGGTCGAGGGAGACCCTCACCGCTCACCTGATGGCGTCGCCATCGCCCGGCAGATTTCGGAACTCGGCAAGCTGATCAGCGATTTGGGCAACGACGTTCTCTTCCGTACTGCCGACCATGGCCGGGAGGCCCGCACGTTGCGGGTCATCGACGGCTTCGCCGGCGCTGTGCGCCTGCGGGCGAGGCAGCATCCGCTCTCGGGGCGGTGGCCCATCAGCTTTCCTTCCTGGGCCGGACCGAGCACCTCCGCGACCAGCCCGACGCTCGGGATGCTCGGGAGGCGGCCACGCAGGCGATCGGCGAGTCCCTCGAAACGGCAGACCGTGTTCTCCACGACGCTGCCAACTCCCTTCACATCGCAGCGGAAGCGGATTCACCTCCGTCCGCGCGTCTCCAGGCCGCCCGCCGCCGGTCCACCATCGCGGCGTCCGCTTCACCTCCCGCTCCCGCCCCCGCAGCAGCGGCTCCGGCAAGCCGGATCGCTCGGAGGCGGTGAAATGCAGATCTCCAGCGTCGAGGGTTCCTTCGTGACCTGTAGGCAGGACCGTTGCAAAGTCCGGTGATCTTGTGGTCGCGCTGATCAGGCGATGCCCAGTAGGTCGAGCGGGCGGGTGAAGGGCTCGTAGGAGACGTGCCGGATGCCAGCCGCGATGTTGCGGTGTCCGGCGGCGCGGAGCGCGTTGATCGCCAGGTTGCGCAGGGTCGACATGTTTTCGGGGCCATGGCCGGTGCGGATCTTCGAGGCGTCCTCGGCGAAGGTGGTGTCGCGGACGAAGTGGAGCCGGCTCTCGATGGTCCACTGCGACATGGCGAGTTGGCTCAGCCGCTGGGGCGATGCCTGATACGAGGTCAGGTCTGTGATCGCGTAGACGGTCTGGCGGCTGACGGTTCCGGTCGTGCGGTCGGTGCGGGGCCGCAGGATGCGTACAGCCTGGGCGGCGTGGGGGAAGTCGAGGCCGAGGTCGGTCACGGTGAGGGCCCTGGTCACCCGGGTTTCCCGGCGGCCGTGGCCGATCTCCCGGTCGTAGCGGCGGGCGGTGACGTCCTTCCACGGCAGCGATCGCAGCCTGTGGTGCAGTTCGGGCTGGTTGGCCTTGACCACCAATAGGTAGTGCGCCTTCTTCTCGTCCACCAGGAAGCGCGCATGCGCGCGCTGGGTGTGCAGGGCGTCGGCCGTGACCGTGACCCCCGTCAGGTCGAAGGGCGCCAGTAGCGCGGCGAAGCAGGTGATCTCGTTGGTCTTGTCGGGGACCCGCAGCCGGGTGACGGCTCGGCCGTCGCCGGTCATCGCGGCCAGCAGGTGGGCGGCGGGCGTCTGGCCGTATCGGGAGCCGCGGGCGGCCTTGCCATCGATCGCCACCGAGCCCAAGCCGGCAGGATCAGCGCCGGTCAGGCCGGCCAGGCCGCCAGGGCAGACCAGGCCCGACAACCCGCCGAATTGTGGCGGCACTTGGTGCCACGCGCACGCTCAACGCCCCCACGACCCAGGCACCCAGGCGGGCCAGGGCATGCTGCGGCGCGTTCGTGGACCACTGGCCCATGGCCCTATACGAGCGTGCGCTGGCGACAACCGCCGAGGCGGCAACCAGCAGCACCGCCACCAGGTGACGCAACCCGCGAGCCGACGCGGATCCGGCAACAGCGGCAACCGCTCCACCAGCGGCAACCCCGCAGCGTCCTCCAGAGCGGGCGACTTGACCAGGCAGACGGTGGCAGACTGACGACACATCGAAGCTCCTGTGGTACGAGGCGACTTGGGAAGGTCGCCCTGCTCAACCGGAGCTTCGTTGCGTTCGTGACGGCCCAGCCCGCCCTCCTTGGACCGCCGCGACCTGCGGACTCATGTGACCACCGGGGCTCTGAAACGCCCCCACTGTCCGGACAGCCGAGTCACTCGGCGGAGGCCGCCCGTCGACCGCGCTCCCGACCTCACCGGGCAGAATAGTGAGGCTCCGCGGGCTGCTGTACTCAGGGCTGGTCGTACCAGGAGAACGCCGCGATCCGCCAGCCCTCCGAGGTGCGGATGAACTGGAAGGTCTTGGTCCCGCCACCCTCGAACGGCTCGCCGTCCAGGACGCCGGCCTTGCGGTACTCGCCGAAGCGCGACGCGATGTCGCCCGCGATCTCGGTTCGCTCGGAGGTCTCCCACTCCGAGAACTCGACCAACCGGCCGTCGGCGAGCAGGAGTTCGCGCGGCTCGATGAACTCGTCCACGGTGTAGACCGTGCACTTCGGCCCGGTCAGCACGATCACGCCACCCGGAATGACCAGCCGGCGGATACGAGCCACGTCCGCCGCCTTGCCGCCGCGGTTGTCGAAAGCTCCGAAGAACTCGGCGGTTATCGCGTCAATCTCGATCTTGGACATGGCGCGACGGTAACACCGGCAGGGGGCAACGGACATGGCGTCGAGGCACCTTCGGCCCAGCACACCCACGAGATCACGTGACTTCGCAACAGCCCTGGACCTGTAGGCCCGACCGCCTCACACAACACCGGGCGTTGAGCAAATGCCGCCCTGATACTCCAGCTGTAGATCATGATCTTCATGTCTGGGATGCGGCTTGTCGCCGGTAATGGCTGACTCGTGCTCGTGCCTGGTGGCGACGTCGTCAGTCGGACCAGCCGAGCCGGTGGGCGGAGGCGTGATCGGGCCGGGCGACGAGTGTGGTGAACGGTCGCTGGATCTCGTTGCAAGTGAGCGGGATCAGTCCGTCCGGGGCGGGGTGCCGGGCGTGCTCATCGGCTCGGACCACGGCAAGGAAGGCGTGGGCGAGCATGGCGAGGGTGACCCAGCGGGACCAGGAGGTGAAGCGGCGGACCTGATGTTCGTCCAGCCCGGTCAGGCCCTTTCCCGCCTGGAAGGTCTCCTCGACCCGCCATCTCGATCCGGCGACCCGCACCAGTGTGGGCAGAGGCACGGAGGCGGGTGACCAGCAGTGGTAGTAGGCGAGTTCGCCGGTGGTGCGGCTGCGGCGGATCAGCAGCTGACGGTGGCCGGTCCCGGGGGCGGTGAGGTCCACGACGGCCCAGTCGTAGAAGCGGTGTCCCTTGGCGCCGGCCCCTGCCGACAGCCTCTGCCAGGCCCGTTTGGGGACCTTCGCGGCCAGCGCGTCCGCCCGGAACTTCCCACCGGTGGCAATGACTTCGGACGAGCAGGCAATGGCAAGCACGTAGCCGGCCCCGCGCTCCTCCAGCGTGGCCCGTAGCCTCGGATTGCCGCCGTAGACCTCATCGCCCGCGACCCAGCCCGCACGGTGCCCGGCGTCCAGGAACCGGCCGATCATGCGGGCAGCCAGCTCCGGCTTGGTGGCGAAGGCGATGTCCTCGTCCAGTCCGGCGGCCTGACAGCGGTCCGGATCAGCGGTCCACGAGCGCGGCACGTAGAGTTCCCGGTCCACCGCCGCGTGCCCTCGGTGGCCCGCGTAGACGAGGTAGACCGCGACCTGGGAATTCTCGATTCTGCCCGCAGTGCCGGTGTACTGGCGCTGAACGCCGACCGTGCAGGTTCCCTTCTTGAGGTCGCCCGTCTCGTCGACCACCAAGACCGCCTCGTCGTCGTGGAGGTGTTCGACGACGTAGTCGCGAACATCGTCCCGGACGGCGTCCGCGTCCCAGGAGGCACGGCACAGCAGATGCTGCATACCGTACGGGGTGGCCTCTCCGGCCCACTCGGCGATCGTCCAGCAGTTCTTATGTGGTGAGGCGGGCGAATCGCTTGTAGCAGCACAGGGCTGCGGCGAGGCCGAGAAAGGCCAGGTAGTTGCGGGGGTGGCGTTCGTAGCGGTGGTTGAGTCGGCGGTATCCGGTCAGCCAGGACATGGTGCGTTCGATGACCCATCTCCGGCGGCCGAGCCGTTCGCTGGATTCGACGCCCTTGCGTGCGATGGGCCGTCGAGCAGGGCCGGAAGCCCATGTCGATCGTGGTGACGGCGGGGCAGCGTGGAGACTCGCCGCAGTTCGAACCCGTGCTGGAGAAGGTCCGTGTGCCCCGCATCGGGCCGGGCCGGCCACGCGTCCGCCCCGATCGCGTGCGGGCGGACAAGGCGTACGCCTCCCGCAAGAACCGCGCCTACCTGCGCCGCCGTGGGATCCGCTGCACCATCCCGGACAAGGCCGACCAGGCGCGCAACCGCCAGAAGCTCGGCTCCCGCGGCGGCCGACCGCCGCGCTTCGACCCGGCCGACTACCGCGAGCGTCATGCGGTCGAGTGCGGGATCAACCGCCTCAAGAGGCATCGCGCTGTCGCCACGCGATACGACAAGCTCGCTGTCCGCTACGAGGCCACTGTCCTCGTAGCGGCCATCAACGAGTGGTTGTGACGTCAGGAAGGCGGGCGGAGTGCGAGTGGAATTGAGGTGGTTCAGGGGTTGATGGCGTGTTCGGTGAACTGGCCACAGGAGCGGAACCCCAGGCGGCGGTAGACGGGCTCGCCGTCGGCTGATGCCTGCAAGACCGCGATGCGGTGGTCTCGGTTGCGGGCCGTGCGGAGTGCCGCGAGCGTGATGGCACCGCCGTAGCCCCGGCAGCGGTGGGCGGCCAGGGTGGAGATGTTGTAGATGCCGGCGACTCCCGCGTGGTGAAACACCTCGGCGGAGCAGACCGGACGGCCCTCCACGTAGCCGACCAGATACCGGGCCGGGCAGTGCGCGGCCAGTGCCTGCGGGGCGGCCTGGGCGAAGAAACGGCGGACGGTGTCGGCGGGCGGATCCCAGTTCGCGGCCAGAACCGTGGCGTAGTCGGCGAGCTGTTCGGGCGTGGTCACCCTCTGGATGTCCAGGCTCTGGGCGGCAGGAGGAGGCAGGGTGGTGTCGTCCAGCTCGGCCCACATCGCCGTCTCGCGTTCGGACGCCGGCAGACCTGCCGCCGTCAGGCGGGTGGTGAGGTCCGCCGGTGTCGAGGCGGGCCCCACCCACCAGGAGAAGGGGTGGCCGGTGCGGGCCAGCGTCCGGGCGGTCTCGGTGATACGTGTCGTAGCCTCGGCGGCGGTGAAGCGGGCCGCGGCAACGATGTTGAACGTGTCGTCGTCCAGGCCGCTGTCCGCGACCAGCAGGTCACCAGCCTCTGTGACGGTCGCACCGGTCATGCTCCGGTGCAGGTGACAGGCATGTTCTGCCAGATTCCGTTCCATCCTGTCCATCAAGTCGGCTTCATTGAGGAAATGATCATTCATAGCGATTGATCCCAGCATGACTGGGCGAAGACCGCATGCGATTTTGGGTCGCCCTCGGCAGTGTCGCGCTGGCGACCAGCACATTCGATACACGCCCTAGGATGAGGGCATGCCAGACCCACCGGCGCGCCCGCGCATCATGAAAGGTGCCGGGGGCCGGATGCTGGCCGCGGTCGAGCTCGACCGCGATAGCGCCCTGCCGCTGCACCTGCAGCTGTATCGGCATCTGCGGGGACTCATCCTCGACGGCACCCTGCCGCCGGAAACCCGATTGCCCTCGACGCGGACGCTCGTCGCCGAGCTCGGCGTCTCGCGGCTGACCGTGGTCACCGCGTTCGAGCAGCTCACGGCCGAGGGGTTCCTGCGTGCACGCCAGGGGGACGGCACGTATGTGGACGCACTCTGGACGGCCGCGGTGGCACCGGCGCCTGTTGCGCGCCCGCAGCTGTCCGAGCGCGGCGCAGCGACGTCGGCACGCGGTGCCAGCCTGTTCAGCGAGGCGCCGCACTGGTGGGATCCGAAAGACGCCGAGTCGTTCCTCCCCAGCCAGGTCGCGTCATCCGCGTTCCCTGCCAGCGTGTGGCGGCGGCTGCTGGCGCGGCACGCAGCGCGCACCGACGCAGCCGCCATCGGGTACGGCGACCCGCACGGGTACGAGCCACTGCGCCAGGCGATCGCCGACTACCTCAACGACGTGCGGGGCCTCGGCTGCGGCGCCGAGCAGATCGTGGTGACCTCTGGTGCCCAACAGGCCTTCAATGTCCTCGCGGTGCTGCTGCTCGACCCCGCCGACACGGTGCTCGTCGAAGACCCCGGCCACATCTCCGGAAGGCTCGCGTTCCAATCGCAGGGATGCCGCGTCCAGGGCGTGCCGGTCGACGACGCGGGCGCGGTGGCGGCAGGGGGCGACCCATCGGCACGCCTCGCCTACCTCACGCCGTCCCGGCAGCATCCCCTGGGCACGGTCATGAGTCCGGCGCGGCGCGGGGAGTGGATCGCGTGGGCGCAGGCGCACGGGAGCTGGATCGTCGAGGACGACTGCGACAGCGAGCTTCGTTATCACGGCACGCTGCTGCCCCCGCTGTTCGGGCTCGACCAAGCGCGACACGTCATCTACGTCGGCACATTCAGCAAAGTGCTGGCGCCGTCGCTGCGACTGGGCTACGCCGTGCTGCCCCACGACCTCGTCGAGCCGTTCACGTCGGCCTGCTCTGTGATCGGTCGCACCCCCGCGACCGTGATGCAGGCGGCGCTCGCCGACTTCCTCGCCGAAGGGCACCTGCACACCCACCTCCGGCGCACGCGCCGACTGTATGCCGCCCGCCAGGACGCCCTGCTCGAACAGCTCGACACGCAGCTTGCGCACCGGCTGAGGGCGAGGCCGGTCGCCGCCGGGCTCCACGTGATGGGATGGCTCGAGGCATCCGTCAACGACATCGACTGCGCACGCGGCCTCGCCCGGCAGGGCGTCTTCACGTATCCCCTGGGGGAGTATCGCGTGCAGCGCCGGCTGCCGCCCGCACTGCTGATCGGGTTCGCGGGCACCGCAGCCGAGCACATGGCGCGTGCCGTAGCGCGGATGGCAGAGGCGTTCGAACGGCTCGCACCCGGCGGAGCTGCCGAGGCGTAGCCCGAGAGATGGGCCCGCCGAATTGGTCCGCAGAACTGGGCTGTCAATGGCTCTAACGCACCATCCATTGCGTTGTTAGGAAGAAGGGGTGGAGGCGACGCACGGTCGCGGCCCGCTTTCTGAGGAGACAACGATGCCCCACCTCGATGCGCAGTTCCGAGCGCTCCTGAGTCCGAACCTCACCGCAGCCGAGATCGGACAGATCCCCGACCTGACGGCCGAGCGCGCGCGGGTGCTGATCAACCGGATCGACCGGGTCCGGCTCTTCGGTCACGCGTACGCCCTGCTCACCAACCTCACCTACGGCGCCTACGGCCCCGACGACGTCCTCGACTTCGCCCGAGAGCACGATCTGGCCGGCATCTGCATCCACGTCCTCGACGGCGAGGAGCGCAGCCTGAGCCGAATGAACGACAACCAGCTTCGGACCTTCGCCGCTCGTACCCGCGGCTACGGCCTGGCCTTGCACCTCGAGATCAGCACGACCGAGCGTGAACCCGTGGACGAGGCCGTCCGGATCGCCGGAATCCTCGGCGTCCAGCACATTCGCGTCTACTCCCGTTACGAAGGGAAGATGTCGCAGGTGCTGTCGCGCATCGAGGACGACCTGCGCCGCCTCGGCGACCTCGCCGACACCCACGACCTGCACTTCTCGTTCGAGCAGCACGAAGAACTGCGCTCCGGCGAGATCGCTCAGCTGCTGCGCACCGTCGGCCACCCCCGCCTGCACGCGATGTTCGACTTCGGCAACATGATCAACGCGTGCGAACGGCCGATGGACGCCCTGGCCCAGCTGGCCCCGCATATCCTGCAAGCGCACCTGAAGGGCGTGCACGTCCTTCCTGAGGGCGACGGGTTCGGCCACCGCGGCGTGCTGCAGGGCAGCTCGGAGGACGACCTGCCGGGGGCGCGGATGTTGTTCGACCTGCTCATGCTCGGCGACGACGAGCCGCAGGTCATCACCTACGCGCTCGAACAGGAGAACCTGTACTACGCGCCCGCCTTCCGCCATCACAACGAAGGCGACGACCCCTTCATCCCCTACCGGGAGCTGAGCACCACGGGCCTTCCCGAAGGATGGACGCTGCGCGACCTGCTCGCTGCCGAGCCCGGCTGGGCCGTCGACCAGGTCGTCCACGTGCGCGGGCTGCTCGCCCGGATGCGCGAACTCGCCGCGGCTCGCCTGGCCGCCGCCGACGCCGTGGCAGGTGCGCGATGACGAACACCATGATGAAGGCCGCGCCTGCCAAGACCGGGTTCGACAAGGCCAAGTGGGCGCGCTTCGCGGTCCTCGTGACGGCGGGCGGCACCATCTACAAGCTCGCCAACATCAAGGACGTCTTCTACGTCCCGATGCAGCAGCAGATGGGGCTGAGCAACACCGAGATCGGTGCGCTACTGAGCGTGAACTCGATCGTCGCGACAGCACTGTTCGTGGTCGGGGGGTACCTGGCTGACCGGTTCTCGACCCGCATCCTGATTCCGCTCGGACTGATCGGCGCGGGCGGACTCGGGCTCTATATGAGCACGTTCCCCGGGTACGGGCAGCTGGTGCCGATCTTCGCGGTGCTGGCTGTCTGCTCCGACTGCCTGATCTGGCCGGCACTACTCAAGAGCGTCCGGCGCCTGGGTGGGCCGGAAGAACAGGGGCGGCTGTTCGGCTTCTTCGAGGGCGGTCGCGGCGTCGTCGACACACTGGTTGCCTTCTCGGCCCTCGGCGTCTTCGCCCTGCTCGGCTCGGGCGCCGCCGGCTTCCGTGCCGCGATCTCCTTCTACGCGCTGATTGACATCGCCGTCGGCGTGCTCCTGTTCTTCCTGCTGCGTGACCAGGGCCCCGAGTCCGCCGTGGATACGCCGAAGAAGGAGCGCGTCGGCCTCAGCGAGATCCTGCATGCCGCCCGGCTGCCGCAGCTGTGGTGGGTCAGTGCAACCGTGTTCATGGTGTATGTCGTGTACTGCGGTCTGACATACTTCATCCCCTACCTCACGTACGTGTACGGACTGCCGGCCGCACTCGCCGGCGCCTACGGCATCATCAACCAGTACGGCCTCAAGATCCTCGGCGGCCCTCTCGGCGGCGTACTCGTCGACAAGGTCTTCAAAGGGGCCAGCAGGTACCTCCGTCTCGCGTTCGTGTGCCTGATCCCCATCGCAGCGGTCATCCTGCTGCTGCCGACCGGTGAGCAGAACCAGATCCCCGCGATGGCCGCCTGTCTGCTGTTCTCACTCATCATCTTCACGATGCGCGGGGTGTTCTGGGCGCCCATGGACGAGGTCGGCATCCCCAACCAGGTCAGCGGCACCGCGTTCGGCATCGCCTGCCTCGTCGGTTACGCCCCCGGGATGTTCGCCTTCCTCGTGTACGGCGCGATCCTCGATGCCAACCCGGGTGCGGCGGGGTACCACCTGGTGTTCATCCTGATGGCCGCGCTCGCACTGGTGGGTGCGGGAGTCGCCACCGGCCTGGCACGTGTGGCTCGCGCGCATCGTACCGCCGCCGTGCGGGAGGGGTGAGCCCGCTCCGCAGGGGGGTGCCCCTATGTGTTTGGGTCCGGCCGCGCCTCACATCGGTCGTGATGTTGAAGCCCAGGTGTGCGCCGGGCGGCAGGATCCGCGGCACTTGTGCGGCGCAGCTTCGGAGGATCGCTTCCAGAGATGCCTCCAGCGTCAGCCAGCCCGTCGCCGCGGCGACGGACGCGGGCGGCGGCCACTGCGGTGGGCCGTGCGCCTGGACCTGCCACACGTACGGGAGGCGCGCAAAGTCGATTGCGTGCAGGTCAGCGTGGAACTGCTGTCGCTCGGCAGCTGCGAGTCCGCGCGCCGGCCATACCGACAGCTGCAGCTCGCCGGCGTTCCGCGACAGGAGGAGGACACGGTCCTCCAGGGTCCAGCGGACGTACGGTCCGCGAACGGCGGCCCCGTAGGAAGCCGGACCGCCGACGCACCGACGCACCGCCGCGATGGTGGCGCGGACTACGCCTGGGCTCTCCGGTATGGACTCGGGGAACGTTTCCGTGTCGCCTTGGGCAAGACGGCGGCAGGCGACTCCCACGGATTCCTCCAGGTCGCGCGTTCGCCCACTCATGTGAACATCGTGTCCGATTGAGTGGTTTTGCGCATATCGGGTTGTTGCTGGGGGAAGCGCCACGGTCCAGCTGTGGTGGAGGATGAGGCGCCAAGGCACACACAAGCAAGGCGGCGGCCGAGTCGCGGTGACGTCGGGCGTTACCGGCGTGCTGTTCCCTGTGAGGCCCGCCGGTGTGGTCGGGGCCTCACAGGGACCACTCAGATATTGAGGATCTTCAACGCACGGTCGCGGGCCTGGGCCGGGCGGAGGGGCAGTGCATCCCTTTGGACGAGGCCCCGGTGTCCTAGCCCAGACACCAGCCGCAAAGTAGCGGGGATCAGGCGCTCGCCACCGTGGCGGCCTGCTCGTCGTGGTCGCGCAGCATCCGCATGACGGTGGCGGGCGAGGGGTGTTGGCCCTTCTTCGTACCGGTGGTGATGACGAGCCGCTAGGCGATGTCGCGCAGGCTCATTTCCTGGTCGCGTAGGTGAAAGGCCATGGACAGCATGGACTCGTCGGTGACGCCCGCGCCGCCGATGGTCTTGCCGCGCCTGCGAGCGGACTCGTGGCCTTCGAGGGTGCGGTCGCGGATGTACTCCCGCTCCATCCCGGACATGGCCGCAAGCACGGTGAACACGATGCCGGACGGGTCGTGCGAGCCCTTCAGTTCCCCGGTGAGGAACTCCAGCTCAATATCGCTCGCCTTCAGTTCCTCCGCGAGCATGGCGAGTTCGATGCCGCGGCCGAGGCGCTTGTGCTCGTGGACGACGAGGGTGATGGCGACGCCGGAGGAGCGGATCTCCCCGGCGAGCTTCACGGCGGCCTCCAGCTCGGGCCGCTTCATGGCGCGGGTGGAGATCTTCTCTGAGAAGACGCGCTTCACCCCGGCCTCGGAGAGGGAGTCGAGCTGTGCGTCGAGGGACTGCAGGGCGGTCGATGCGCGGGCGTAGCCGAGGCGGACGTGCCCGACCGGTTCGGTGCCAGCGCTCAACGGCCGGGCTGTTTCATGAGGGTGGTTCAGATGTCCAGTCGATTGCAACAACTCGTGAAACCCGATTACCGCAGGTGGACCGCCGGGCGGGCGACGTTTCACGAGCGACCACTCATAAAACAGGCCTCACTGGACTGTCCGGCTTCCGGGCCCGGGGCGATGGAACGCCAGCCGGTGGAAGGCCTGCGCCGACATCACGGCCACCAGGAAGTCGACGTAGACGTCCAGCTCGTCCAAGGTGCCCGTGTCCAGGAGCATCGGCAGACTGCCACCGCCACGAGCGGCCCCGACCTCGTTCACGTGCTCGACCGCCCGCATGAGGATCTCGGGCGTGCAGGTCAGGGTGTTCCGCTCGATGACGACGGGGTCGAAGGATTCGATCCCCATGGGCGCGCAGTTGCCTTCGGTGCAGTAGTCGGCGACCAGCTTGGCGATGCGCCGCCCCACGGGTGAGGCAACGGCGAGGGGGTCCGCGTTGTCGATGTGCAGGACTTCCAGGTCGGGGCAGCGTTCGCGGACGCCGCTCAGCAGGGCGCGGATCGCGCCCTCGTCCCGGTTGCGGTAGGAGAAGAAGCAGGTCTGCTGACCAAGACGGAAGTTGCGCACCCCGGCCGCGTAGAGCTGCTCGGCCTCGGCGACGACGTCGTCCACCTCGCGGAAGGCGACCAGCGGTGACTTCGCCGGTTCGTTGCAGAAGTCGCAGAACTTCCGGCGCGTGCAGCCGCGGTACAGCTCCAACTCGGCAATCGGCTGCCAGGGCATCTGCTCGACCAGGCCCGTGAACGAGTCGCGGTCACGCTGTATCTGTCCGTAGTCCGCCGGGCGGCCACTGCCCAGCAGGAGGTCGCCCGATGTCACGGTGTGGGTGTGGACCGCGTCGAACAGCCCGGCGTATTCCGCCGGCGCCGTCACGGCGTACGTGGACAACGGGCCCAGCAAGAAGCGGCACCCCCGTGCACAGGCGAGTGCTCGGGCGATCTCCTGCAACGACCCGTTCACCGCGTGGAGATGGACCGACGGAACGGCGTCGCCCGCGACCACGACGACGATCTCGGCGTCGCGTAGAAGCTGAATGGCGTTGTCTCGGTTGACGGTTGTCGAGTAGGTGAGCGGATCGCTCTGTGGCGGCTCAACGGTCGGGTTGCCTCCGGCCAAGCACCACCTCACGTCATCGATCGTCAGGTACCGCGCCTCCGCCTCGGGGCGGGCCCGGCGCAACGCGGACCAGGCGTTTCGCACGTAGGTCGATAGGTAGGGCGGTACGCCGAGACCGCTGGGTTCGACGGTGAAGCAGTCCAGGACGACTACAGGCTGCATCTCTCTCCCTCCGGGGCCGAGGGCGACGGCACCCGGTGGCGTCCCCACCGGAAGGCCGACAGCCCGCAGCGCCCTCAGTCTCATCACTCGGCCGCCGCGGGAGGAGAGGGCAAGAGGGTTGTTCGGTTGTACGGGGGTTGGTCTTTCACACCTGAGTGTCCGAAGGCTGGGACACCGGGTGATCGACAGGGCATCATCTCGGCATGGGCGGTGGCGTGACAGGAGCTGGTGGGGGCAACGCAGCCCTTGCTGCTCTCATTGACGAAGCGGGATGTTCGAACTCGGCACTGGCGCGGCGGGTCAACGAGCTGAGTTCCCGGCAAGGCGAGATCACGCGCTACGACAAAGCGTCGATCACACGCTGGCGGCAAGGGATGGTCCCCAAGGGGAGGACTCCTCAGTTCACCGCCGAAGCCATCGGAGGCTTCCTTGGCCGGCCGGTCTCCCCCACCCACCTCGGATTTCCGCAGCAGGCCCCTCGGCCCGTGACAACCCGCGCACTGACGTACGGTGAAGACGTGGGTGAAACGCTGCACACGCTCGCGGAGCTGGGCTCCACGGACATCTCGCGACGCAGCCCGCTCAGGGCCGTCCCGTTCGTCGCGAGCGCACCCATGGATCCGCAAAGAAAGTGGCTCCTGTGGCTCCTCGAAGAGGAGCAGGCTCCTCACCTGGCCGCGGTGGCAGGAGGCAGCCCCGTCGATCAGATGGAAGCCATGATCGACATGTTCGATCTGATGGACAACCGCTTCGGCGGCGGGAACGTCCGGCCGAGCATCATCGGCTACCTCAGCACCCAGCTCGTACCCATGCTCCAGCAACGGAATCTGCCCTCGAACCAGCGCCGCACCCTCTACGTCTACGCCGCGAAGTTGACCGCCACGGCAGGCTGGTGCTCGTACGACACAGCCGACTACGGCCTCGCCGAGCGATACATGATCCAGGCACTCCGGCTGACCTTGATCCACTTTCGCAACAGCCCCTGGTCGGTATCCCGCCTCCTCACCTCTCCAGCCGGCGGTGAGCGGTCTCGGGCAGTCGGAGGTAGACGGCGGAGGAGACCAGGCACAGCACGGACACGTACACGGGGAAGAGGCCGGCCTGCCCCAGGTCCTTGAACAGCGTGCCGATATAGGGCGCCGTACCACCGAAGAGGGCGACGGTGAGGGAGTAGGGGAACCCGATGCCCGCGGCGCGCACCCGCGCCGGGAACGTCTCCGCGTTCACGGCTGCCGAGACTGCCGTGAAGCCGCTCAGCAGGATCATGCCCGCGCACTGCACGAGCAGCAGCGTGACGAAGGAGTCGTCAAGCGCGCGCAGCAGCGGCACGCACAGCACGGCGAAGCCGATCCCGAACATCAGCAGCAGCGGCTTGCGCCCGAAGCGGTCGGACACCATGCCCGCGACGGGCTGGAGCACGGCGAAGAACGTCAGCGAGAGGGTGCCCGCCAGCAGCGCGTCGGTTTTCTCCACCCCGGCGTTGAGCTCGGCGTACGTCGGCAGGTACGACGTCCACGTGTAGTACGCGAGCGTGCCGCCCGCCGTGATGCCGCAGATCAGCAGCGACTCGCGCGGATGGCGGCGCAGCGCCTCGAAGAGACCTGGCCGTGGCACCTCGGTCTGCTCCTCGCTGCGCGTCTCGTGCGCGCCGCGCCGCACCCAGAAACCCACGAGGCTCAGGAGTGCGCCCAGCACGAACGGGACCCGCCAGCCCCAGCTGTCCATGGTGGCGGGTGCGAGCTTCGCGACGAGCAGCGCCGCGACGCCGGACGCGACGAGCTGCCCGATGGTCGTCGACACGTACTGGAAGCTGGAGAAGAGTCCCCGCCGCCCGGGCCCGGCCGACTCCACGAGGAACGTGGTCGACGCGGCGAACTCACCGCCCACCGACAGCCCCTGCAGCAGCCGGGCCAGGACGAGGATGACCGGCGCGAGGACCCCGGCGGCGGCGTATGTCGGCGTCAGCCCCACCAGGAGGCTGCTGCCACCCATCAGCAGAATGGTCACCGTCAGCGCCGCGCGGCGCCCGCGCCGGTCGGCGACCGCGCCCATCAGCAGCCCGCCGACGGGCCGCATGAAGAACCCCACCGCGAAAACCGCGAACGTCGCGAGCAGCGGCACCAGCGAATTCGCCGCGTCCTCGGGGAAGATCTGGGCGGCGATGTACGTGGCAAGGAAGGTATATGTGTACCAATCAAACCATTCGACCGCATTGCCGACCGAGGCGGCGAGCAACTGCCGCACAGGACGCGCCGGAGGGGTCACGACGCCGACGCGAGGCCCCTCCGTAGGGGAATCCGGCCCACCCTCATGCGCGGGCCGTTCCCTGAAAGCTGTCATGATCACGCATCTCCCCGTCTTCAAGCACGGCAATTACGCCGCGCCGGCCTCTCCAGAAGTCGCACCTCGCGCGGGCCCGGCCCAGGCGCCCGCAGCAGCCCTGGCATCTCGTCAGATAAGTCAGCAAACAGTCAGCATCGACCCGGCCAGAGGCGGCGAAACCCAGCAGCACCCGCACATGGATGAACACTCATGTATTCACGCCGACCTGCAGCGCTGCAGGTACGGGGCGCTCAAGTAGACTGCCTGGGCGTCCGTGCAGGAGAACCAGTCGTACCACTCGACGGCGTTACCGACGGAGGCGGCGGCGAGTTGACGCACCGGGGAGGGCGACCGGCCGGGCGCACCCTTCGTCAGGGGTTCGGTGTGTTCCGCACTCGACATGATCCTCCGCTCGGTCCTGCGTCCGTTCCGTGGCGTTGCCGTCCCGCCACTTCCGGTGCGGGCCGGTCCGCTCCCGCGATCATGTACCGGCCGGACGGGCCTCCGCCAGGGTCTGCGGAGGCCGAAAGGAAACGGCAATGAACGCCTGGGGCGGCGGGCCGGTCCCCACGCTCGTCGCCGTGTCGCTCATGGAAGGAAACACCGGACGGGTCCGGGGAGTTGCGGCGGGGTGCGCACCCTTGTGCGGGCGGCGGAAGCGTTCGATCCTGATGCTTCCTGTTGCCTTGCGGTCGGAGTTGTCGTATGCATGGACGCCGTCTGTCCCGCCGCTCGTTCCTCGCCACCGGCACCGCGCTGGCGGGTCTGGCCGCTCTCACCGACCGGAAGCGGGCCTTCGCCGCGGCGCTGACCGGCGCGGACCTCACCGCGGCGGAGGGCCCGTGGAACGCGGGGCCGCGCATCTTCCAGATCAACCGGGAGGCGGCGCGCGCCCGGCTCGTTCCGCACCGCGACACCGCCGCCGCCCGCGCCGGGGAGCCCGACACGGCATCGCCCCACTTCCGTTCGCTCAACGGCCGTTGGCGCTTCCACTGGGCGAAGAACCCCGACGAG
Organism: Streptomyces sp. NBC_01525; assembly: GCF_045040405.1. Classification (NCBI taxonomy): domain Bacteria; kingdom Bacillati; phylum Actinomycetota; class Actinomycetes; order Kitasatosporales; family Streptomycetaceae; genus Streptomyces; species Streptomyces sp. NBC_01525. Next base: position 6,311,651 of record NZ_CP109397.1, on the reverse strand, counting down.
CGCCCGGCGGGCTTCCACGCCCCGGACTTCGACGACCGCGCCTGGGACCGGATCCCCGTCCCGTCCCACTGGGAGATCGAGGGCTACCCGGAGCCGGTCTACCTCAACGTGGCGTATCCGTGGACCGGTTACGAGCAGCCGGTGCCGCCGCACGTGCCCGAGGGGTTCAACCCGGTCGGTTCCTACCGGCGGACGTTCACGGTGCCCGGGGAGTGGGCGGGGCGGCGGGTGCTGCTGTCGTTCCAGGGGGTGAAGTCGGCGTTCTTCGTCTGGGTCAACGGGGAGCGGGTCGGGTACAGCGAGGACAGCTACACCCCGGCGGAGTTCGACGTCACCGGCCATCTGCGGCCCGGCGCCAATATGCTGGCCGTCGAGGTCTTCCGCTGGTCCGACGGCAGTTGGCTGGAGGACCAGGACATGATCGACCTCTCCGGCATCTTCCGGGACGTGTACCTCTACTCCGTCGCCCCCGTGCACGTCCAGGACCTCACCGTCCGCACCGACCTCGACGAGGCGCTGCACAGCGCGGAACTGACGGTGACCGCGACCGTCCGCCACCGCGGCACGCACCGCCCCGGTGACCACCGGCTGACCGCGACGCTGTACGACGCGGACGGCGCCGAAGTGCTGCCCCGGCCGCTCACCGCCGACATCCGCTTCGGCGAGGACACCGACACCACGGTCGCGCCGCACGCCACCGTGGAGGCTCCCGAGCTCTGGTCGGCCGAGGCGCCGTATCTGTACACCCTGGTGATCGCCCTCACCGGTCCCGACGGGCGCGCCGTCGACGTACAGCGCACCGCCGTCGGCTTCCGCAGCGTCTCGTGCGGCCCCGGGCACTTCACCGTCAACGGCGCGCCCCTCGTGCTCCGGGGCGTCAACCGCCACGAGACCGACCCGGACCGCGGTCAGGCCGTCACCGTGGCGCGGATGGAGCAGGACATCCGCCTGATGAAACAGCACAACATCAACGCGGTCCGCACCTCGCACTACCCCAACCACCCCGCCTGGCTGGACCTCTGCGACCGGTACGGGCTGTACGTCGTCGCCGAGGCCAACCTGGAGTCGCACGGCGCCCGCGAGCTGCTGCCGACCGGGCTGCCGGAGTGGACGGACGCCTGCCTGGACCGGATGCGTTCCCTCGTCGAACGGGACAAGAACCACCCCAGCGTGATCGTCTGGTCGCTGGGCAACGAGGCCGGACGGGGCGCCAACTTCCGTGCCATGGCCGACTGGACGCACCACCGCGACCCCTCCCGTCCGGTCCACTACGAGGGCATGAACGACGTCGCCGACCTGCACAGCGAGATGTACACACCACCGGACGGCGTCGAGGCGTACGGCCGCTCGGGCAATCCGACGCCGTATCTGCTGTGCGAGTACGCCCACTCCATGGGCAACAGCACCGGCAACTTCCAGGAGTACTGGGACGTGATCGAGCGGTACCCCAATCTCCACGGCGGCTTCGTCTGGGACTTCGTCGACCAGGCGATCCGGCTGCCGGTGCCGGGCGATCCACGGCGCACCTACCTCTCGTACGGCGGCGACTGGAAGCCGGGTTATCCGACCGACGGGAACTTCTGCTGCAACGGCCTCGTCTCCGCGGACCGCACCCCGCATCCGGCGCTGCTGGAGGTCAAGAAGGTCTACCAGCCGGTGCGGATGGCGCCCGTCGACCCGGCGCGGTTCCGGATCAAGGTCGGCAACCGGCAGCTGTTCACCGGCCTCGACGCCTACGAGCTGCGCTGGGAGGTCACCCGCGACGGCGAGCGGATCCAGCACGGCACGCTGCCCGCACCGCGGGTGGCGCCCGGTGCCGACGGGGTCGTCGACATGCCGATCAAGCGGCCGCTCCCTCCTGATCCGGGCGCCCGGTACCGGCTGAACCTGGCGTTCGTGCTGCGCGCGGAGTGCGCATGGGCGGCGGCCGGACACACCGTGGCCGCCGAACAGTTCACGCTGCCCTGGGTGACTCCGGCGCCCGCCGACCCCGATCCGTCGACGCTGCCACCGCTGACGGTGGACGAGGACGCGGCACGGGTGACGGTCACGGGCCGGGACACCGAGGTGGTCCTCGACAAGGCCACCGGCACCCTGGCGGGTCTCCGCCACCGGGGGCGGACGCTGCTCACCGAGGGGCCGGTGCCGAACTTCTGGCGCGCGCCCACCGACAACGACCTCGGCCGCGGGGCGCAGAACTCCCTGCGGACCTGGCGTGACGCGGGCGCGCGGCGCACCGTGACGGCCGTGCAGACCACTCAGCCATCGTCGTCGGAGGTGACGATCGAGGTCACCGCGGTGCTGCCGACCGCTCCCCTGCCGTCCCGCTGGGAGACCGTGTTCACGGTGCGCGGCGACGGCGAGGTGCGGGTGGCGCACACCCTGCGGCCGGGCGCCGGGCTGCCCGACATCCCGGTGGTCGGCGCGCTGCTGACCGTCCCGGCGGGCCTGGAGACCTTCAGCTGGTACGGGCGCGGGCCGCAGGAGAACTATCAGGATCGCTGCACCGCCGCGTTCGTCGGCCGCCACCGCACCACCGTCGACGCGCAGTTCGGCCCGTACGTCCGCCCGCAGCAGACCGGGAACGTCACCGGGGTGCGCACCGCCTCGCTCACCGGCAGGGACGGCTCCGGGCTGCGGGTGAGCGCCGAGCCGGGCGACGACGCGGCGCTGGAGTTGAGCGCGCTGCACCATACGCCCGGCGACCTGGACGGGCCGCGCCATCCGTACGAGCTGACGCGGCGCGCGGCGACGTGTCTGGCGGTCAACCACCGGCAGATGGGCGTGGGCGGCAACGACTCGTGGGGCGCGGCGCCGCTGGAGAAGTATCTGCTGCACGCGGACCGGACGTACCGCTACGGGTACCGGCTCGGGCCGGTGTGAGACGCGGGCCGGGCGCCCTGGCAGGGAGGGGAGCGACGGCCGCCCCGACCGTTGAACCGGCCGCCGTGCGCCCGGCCCTACCCGCGAGTCACTTCCTGTGGCACCGGGGGCTCACCACCGGTGGTGAGGCATGGAGCACCCGGGCCGTCGCCGGGTGTGCGGTGGGCGTCGCGGCGCAGCAGCGCGGCGTAGCGGCCGTCGGCGGCGAGGAGTTCGGCGTGGGTGCCGCGTTCGGCGATCCGGCCGCGGTCGAGGACGACGATCTGGTCGGCGTCGCGGACGGTGGAGAGCCGGTGGGCGATGGTGACCGTGGTGCGGCCCGCGCTGAGCGCGTCGATGGCCTGCTGCACGGCGTGCTCGGTACGGGTGTCGAGCGCGCTGGTCGCCTCGTCGAGGACGAGGACCGGCGGATCGCGCAGGATGGTGCGGGCCAGCGCCAGGCGCTGCTTCTCGCCGCCGGAGAAGCGGTAGCCACGCTCGCCGACGAGGGTGTCGTAGCCGTCGGGCAGGGCGGCGATGTGGTCGTGGATCTGGGCGGCGCGCGCGGCGCGTTCGATCTCCTCGTCGCTCGCGTCGGGCTTGGCGAACCGCAGGTTCTCGGCGACCGAGGCGTGGAAGAGGTACGTCTCCTGGGAGACGACGCCGACCGCGCGGGCGAGGGTGTCGAAGCCGAGGTCGCGGACGTCGGCGCCGTCGAGGGTGACCCGGCCCGCACTCACGTCGTACAGCCGTGGGACGAGGTAGCTCAGGGTGCTCTTGCCGCTGCCGGTGGCGCCGACGACGGCGAGGCTGCTGCCCGCCGGGACGGTCAGGTCGATACCCCTCAAGGTGGGTGCGGCGGCGGTGTCGTAGGCGAAGGAGACGTTCTCGAAGCGGAGGTCGCCGCGGGGCTCGGCGAGGTGGACGGGGCGCTCCGGTTCGGCCAGCGGGACCGGCAGGTCGAGGTATTCGAAGATCCGCTGGAAGAGCGCGAGGGAGGTCTGCATCTGCACGCCGGTGGAGAGCAGCGAAACCGTGGGGCGCAGCAGACCCTGCTGGAGGGTGACGAAGGCGACGAGGGTGCCGAGCGAGAAGGCGGGTCCGCCGAACTGCAGGACGAGTCCGGCCGCCCAGTAGACGAGCGCGGGCATGGCGGCCATGACGATGCCGATGGTGGCCATCCGCCAGCGTCCGGCCATGCTGGCGCGGACCTCCAGGCCGACCAGGCGCTCGGACTCGTCGGCGAAGCCGCGGGTCAGGGAGTCGGCGCGGCCCATGGTGCGGCCCAGGAGGATGCCGCTGACCGAGAGGGATTCGGTGACCATGGCGGACATCGCGGCCATCTGCTTCTGGCGCTGCGAGGTGATCCGCTTGCGCTCGTTGCCGACCCGGCGGCTGATCCAGACGAAGAGCGGGAGCAGCAGCAGCGAGACACAGGTCAGCCGCCAGTCGAGGGCGAGCATCGCGACGACGGTGGCGGTGACCGAGGTGAGGTTGGAGACCAGCGAGGTGGCGGTGGAGGTGACCGTGGCCTGCATGCCGCCGATGTCGTTGGCGATCCGTGACTGCACCTCGCCGGTGCGGGTGCGGGTGAAGAACGCCAGCGGCATCCGCTGGAGCTTGGCGTAGACGGCGGTGCGCAGATCGTGCATGACGCGCTGGCCGACGGTGGTGGAGAGCAGGGTCTGCAGGACGCCGAAGACGCTGGTGGTCACGGCGGTGAGGATCAGGCCGAGGGCGAGCAGGGTGAGCAGGCCCGTGCGGCGCTCGGGGATCGCCACATCGAGGATCTCGCGCAGCAGGAACGGTCCGGCCACGGAGACCAGCGAGGAGGCGGCGACCAGCAGGCCGACGGTGGTCAGCCGGGCGCGGTAGGGGCGGAAGAGGGCGAGGATCCGCCGGATGGGGACCGGCTGGTCCGGGGCGTCCGGATCCTTGGGCGGCGGGGACCACTCGGGTTCGTCGCGGCGCATGGGCTCCTTCGGGAAGTCGGATTCGGTGGATTTTCACGGAGCCTAGCTCATTGTTACCTAAGCTCACAATGAACATCGTCCTGATAGCCTCTGAGCATGCCCTCTCCCGACCCGACGCCCGAGCCGGAAACGGCCCCGGCGACCGAGCCCGCGCCCGGTGGCGCGAACGTCGCCGAGCAGCTGGTCCGGCTGACCCGCCGGATGCAGCGCGCCCAGAAGCGCCGCATGGCGCAGCTCGATCTCGCCTTCACCCCCGCCCAGTCGCGGCTGCTGCGGGTGGTGGCCCATTACGGCGACGCCCCGCCCCGGATGGCCGACCTCGCCGCGCGCCTGGAGGTGGTGCCCCGCGCGGTGACCACACTGGTCGACGCCCTGGAGGCACAGGGCGCGGTGTGTCGGGTCCCCGATCCCGCCAACCGCCGGGTGGTCCGGGTCGAGCTGACCGGCACGGGGCGCGCCACGCTCGACGCGCTGCGCAGCGCGCGCCGCAGCGCCGCGGAGGACATCCTGGCCCCGTTGAGCGCGCAGCAGCGCGACACGCTCGGCGGGCTGCTGGCCACCCTGGTCGACCGGGAGGGCCCGCACCGCTAGTGTTCTGAGTCGGGAATTCTGTTCAGATGTATAGGTTTGGTCTGTGGTGCGTACTGGGCGGCCGAAGGCCGAGTTGATCCTGTCGGATGAGGAACGGGCTGCGCTGGAGGGGTGGGTGCGGCGCCGTTCCACGCCGCAGGCGTGGGCTCTGCGGTGCCGCATCATCCTGGCTTGCGCGGAGGGGTTTTCGAATAAGGGTGTGGCGGTTCGGCTCGGCTCGACTGCGCATGCGGTGGGCCGCTGGCGGGCGAGGTTCGTCGAGCACCGGATCGTCGGTCTGGGAGATATGCCCCGCTCGGGTGGTCCCCGGTCGGTCACCGACGAGCAGGTAGCCGCACTGGTCGCAAAGACTCTGGAGTCCGCCCCGAAGGATGCGACGCACTGGTCGACGCGGTCGATGGCGAAGCAGACGGGACTGTCGCAGTCGACGGTGTCACGGGTGTGGCGGGCGTTCGGTCTGCAGCCGCACCGCTCGGAGACGTTCAAGCTGTCGAGGGATCCGTACTTCGTCGACAAGGTCCACGACGTCGCCGGACTCTATCTGGACCCGCCCGAGCGGGCTCTGGTGTTCTGTGTGGACGAGAAGTCGCAGATCCAGGCCCTGGACCGTTCCCAGCCGGTGCTACCGATGATGCCCGGCGTCCCTCAGCGGATGGGGCACGACTACGTCCGCGCCGGCACCACCCCCCTCTTCGCCGCCCTGGAGGTCGCCACCGGCAAGGTCATCGGTTCCCTGCACCGCCGCCACCGAGCCGAGGAGTTCAAGAAGTTCCTCGTCAAGCTCGATCGCGAAGTACCGGACGGCCTCGAAGTCCACCTTGTGCTGGACAACTACGCCACCCACAAGACCCCGGCGATCAAGACGTGGCTGCTGGCGCACCCCCGGTTCCACCTGCACTTCACGCCGACGGGATCGTCCTGGCCCAACCTCGTGGAGCGGTGGTTCGCCGAGCTGACGAACAAACAGATACGGCGAGGCGTCCACAAGACCGTCCAAGCCCTGGAGAACGACATCCGGACCTGGATCGCCGCTTGGAACACCGACCCCAAGCCCTACGTCTGGACCAAGACCGCGGACGAGATCCTCGAACACCTCGCCTCATATCTGAACAGAATTCCCGACTCAGAACACTAGGACGGGTCCGGAAAGTCCCGTCGTTCGCCCGGAGGGCGGGCCCGAGCCGACCGGAGGAGTCCCATGCCCCTGCTGGAGCCGAAACCGGAGGCCCTGCGGCCCGCCCCGACCGGCGGGGCCGCCCCGGACCGGGTTCCTCCGGAGCGCGCGGGCGGCACCCCCGAACCGCTGCGCGGCGACCTGATCGCGCTCCTCGGCGCGGACAAGGTGCTGCACACCGTCTCCGACCTCGTCCGCTACGCCTCCGACGCCAGCCCCTACCACTTCGTCCCGCAGGTCGTCGTCCTCGCCGAGGACATCGACGACGTCTCCGCGGTCTTCTCCTACGCCCACGGCAAGGGCCGCCATGTCGTCCTCCGGGCGGCCGGTACGTCTCTCAACGGGCAGGCGCAGGGCGAGGACATTCTCGTCGACGTACGGCGGCACTGGCGGGGCGTCGAGGTGCTGGACGGCGGGGCCCGCGCCCGGATCCGGCCCGGGACGACGGTGCTGCGGGCCAACGCGGCACTCGCCCGCCACGGCCGGGTGCTCGGGCCCGACCCGGCCAGCGCCGTCGCCTGCACGCTCGGCGGGGTGGTCGCCAACAACGCGTCGGGGATGACCGCCGGGACCACCCGCAACTCCTACCGGACGCTCGCGTCGGTGACGCTCGTGCTGCCATCCGGCACGCTCGTCGACACCGCCGAACCGGACGCCGACGACCGGCTGGCGCACGCCGAGCCGGAGCTGTGCGCCGGGCTGCTGCGGATCAAGGCGACGATCGAGGCGGACGCGGAGCTGGTGGCCCGGATCCGCGCCAAGTACACGCTGAAGAACACCAACGGCTACCGCCTCGACGCGTTCCTGGACGGAGCGACGCCGGTCGAGATCCTGCGGGGCCTGGCGGTCGGCTCGGAGGGCACGCTCGCCTTCGTCGCGGAGACCGTCTTCGACACACTGCCACTGGAGCGGTACCCGGTGACCGCGCTGCTGTTCTTCCCCACGCTGCGCGCCGCGGCCGCCGCCGTCCCCGGCTTCAACGACGCGGGCGCGCGGGCGGTGGAGCTGATGGACGGCAACACGCTGCGGGCGTCGGTGAGTGTGGCCGGGGTCCCGGCCGACTGGGCTCAGCTGCCGAAGGCGACCACCGCGCTGCTGGTGGAGTTCCGGGAGTCCGACGAGCCCGGGGCCGCCGCGCGGCTGGAGGCGGCCGGACGGCTGCTGGAGGGTCTGGAGCTGGTCGCGCCGGTCGCCTCCGTCACCAACGCCTTCACCCGCGACCCGGCGGTGGTCGGCGGCTACTGGAAGGCCCGTAAGGCGTTCGTGACGGCGGTCGGCGGCTCCCGGCCGTCCGGCACCACGCTGATCACCGAGGACTTCGCGGTGCCGCCGCAGCGGCTGGCCGACGCCTGCGCCGCGCTGCTGGAACTCCAGGCCCGGCACGGTTTCGATGCGGCGGTCGCCGGGCACGCCGCCCACGGCAACCTCCACTTCCTGCTCGCCTTCGACGCCGCCCGGCCCGACGACGTGGCCCGCTACGCCGCGTTCATGGACGAGTTCTGCGCGCTGGTCACCGGCCGGTTCGACGGCTCCCTCAAGGCGGAGCACGCCACCGGGCGGAACATCGCGCCGTTCCTGGAGCGCGAATGGGGGCCGCGGGCCACGGAGTTGATGTGGCGGATCAAGCGGACCCTCGACCCGCACGGCATCCTCGCCCCGCGCGTCCTCCTCGACCGCGACCCGAAGGCGCATCTGCGCGGCCTGAAGACCCTCCCCACCGTCGAGGCGATCGCCGACCCCTGTATCGAGTGCGGCTTCTGCGAACCGACCTGCCCCAGCGAGGACCTGACGACCACGCCCCGGCAACGCATCGTGCTGCGCCGCGAGATGCTGCGGCAGCCGCCCGTCTCCCGGGTCACCGACGCGCTGCTCGACGCGTACGGCTACGACGCCGTCGATACCTGCGCGGGCGATTCGACCTGCAAGCTGGCCTGTCCGGTGGGCATCGACACCGGCGCGCTGATGAAGGACTTCCGGCACCGGCGGCACTCGCCGCGCGAGGAGCGGGCGGCGGCGCTGGCGGCCCGGCACTTCGGGCGGGTCGAACGGGCCGCGCGGCTGGCCGTCGCGGCCGCCGGACACCTCGACGACCGGTGGCTTACGCGGGTCACCGACGCCGCCCGCAAGGCCGTCCGCCCCGATCTCGTCCCGCGCTGGCTGCCGCAGATCCCCGGTGCGGCGGCCCGGAAGCTGCCCGCCACCGAGCGGACGGCGGCCACCGCCGTCTACTACCCGGCGTGCGTCAACCGCATCTTCGGCGGCCCGGCGGGCGATACGGGCCCGTCGCTGCCGGAGGCGGTGGTGACGCTGGCGCGGCGGGCCGGTACGCCGGTGTGGATCCCGCCGGACGTCACCGGTACGTGCTGCGCCACGATCTGGCACTCCAAGGGCTACGACCGGGGCACTGTGGTGATGGCCAACCGCACCGTCGAGGTGGCCTGGGGCTGGACGGCGGGCGGGCGGCTGCCGCTGGTCGTCGACGCGTCGTCCTGCACGCTCGGCATCGCCCGGGAGGTGGTGCCGTATCTGACGCCCGCCCACCGCGCGCTGCACGCGGAGCTGACCGTCGTCGACTCGGTGGTGTGGGCCGCCCGCGAGCTGCTGCCGCGCCTGGAGGTCCACCGCCGTACCGGCTCCGCGGTGCTCCACCCCACCTGCTCCATGCAGCACCTCGGCGACGAGGCGGAGCTGCGGCGGGTGGCCGAGGCGTGCGCCGAGGAGGTGGTGGTGCCGGACGACGCGGGGTGCTGTGCGTTCGCCGGGGACCGCGGCATGCTGCACCGGGAGCTGACGGAGTCGGCCACCGCCCTGGAGGCCGCCGAGGTCGCCGCCCGTGAGTGGGACGCGTATCTGTCGGCGAACCGGATGTGCGAGGTCGGCATGGACCATGCGCTCGGCGCGCCGCGCTACCGCTCGGTGCTGACGGAGCTGGAGCGGGCGACGCGGCCGGACGGCGGCTGAGGCGGGGTGCGCCCCCGGCGGGCGGGCGCGCACCCCGCGCGGGTCACTCCTTGGCGCCTATGTGCAGCGCCACCGCGCTCCGCGCCGGGACCGTCAACTGCGCCGTGCCGTCATCGCCGACGGTGACGGTGTTGCCCGCGCAGTCACCGGGCGCCGCCTTGACCACGTTGCAGTAGGTGCCCGCGGGCAGGGCGGTGGTGAAGGTGCGGGAGACGTCGCCGTCGCCGTCGTTGAGGGCCACGAAGCCGGATTCGCCGCGACTGAAGGAGATCGCGACGCCGCCGTTGTCCCACCAGTTGGCGAGTTCGGCCGAGCCGACGGTGTTGCGAAAGCCGACCATCCCGGTGACGGCGGTGGCGGCGTGCACACCGGTCCAGCCGTCGGCGCCGGAGGGCGGGCCCGCGTCCTTGTCGTCCCAGGTGTAGCCGGAGTAGACGTTGGGCGACCCGTAGGGCGAGGCGAGCAGGAAGACGTTAGCGAGGGTGTAGCGGTCGCCGTCCTTGTAGGTGAGCGTGGAGCCGTTGCGCTCGGTGTCCCAGTTGTCGACGAAGGTACGGGCCTTGTCGCCGGGGAGCTTGCCGTCCGCGACGGACTTCAGCTGGGCGAGGGTTCCGGCCTGGAAGGCGCTCTTGAGGTGGGTGCCGTAGCGGAACTCGTCGACGTCCCCGATGCCGGTGTACTCCTCGGGTTTGACGGCTTCGCCGTCACCGGCGATGACCTCGCTGACCCAGTAGCCGGGATCCTGGCTCATCCTGCCCTTGATGGCGGCGATGTCGTCGGCGGCCATGTGCTTGGCGGCGTCGATCCGGAAGCCGTCGGCGCCGAGTTGGCGCAGGTCGTCGAGGTAGCCGGCGATCGTGCCGCGGACCGCGTCGCTGCCGGTGTCGAGGTCGGCGAGGCCCACCAGTTCGCAGTTCTGTACGTCGTCGCGGTTGCCGTAGTCGGAGATGTCCTTGCGGCAGCCGTGGAAGTCCTGGTCCTGGTAGACGCCCGGGTAGTCGTACTTGGTGTACTGCGAGCCGCCGGTGCCGGTGCCGGAGCCCGCGGACATGTGGTTGATGACGGCGTCCGCGATGACCTCGACCCCGGCCGCGTGGCACGCCTTGGTCATCGCCGCGAAGGCGTCACGGTCACCGAGCCGCCCGGCGATCTTGTAGCTGACGGGCTGGTAGGAGGTCCACCACTGGTCGCCCTGGATGTGTTCGGAGGCGGGTGACACCTCGACGTAGCCGTAGCCCGCCGGGCCGAGTTGGTCGGTGCACACCTTGGCGACCTCCACGAACGGGCGCTCGAAGAGGGTGGCGGTGACCGTCTTCTCCCCGGCCGGGGCGGCGGCCGCGCGCTCTCCGCCCGGGGTGGCCTGGGACGGCCAGGGCACGAACGCGGCGAGACCGGCGGCGGCCAGCACTCCGGCCAGCGTCCCGCCCAGCACTCGGGAACGTTGCTGCATCTTGCGGCTCCTTCGACGAACGGGCGCGGACGTACCGCGCCCGGGAACAAGCAGCCACGCGCCAGGCCGCCATGGGGGGATTCCGCGTCGGAGCCTGCCGCCCTTCCGTGAACACGTCAAGGCTCGTCGTAAGTTTTTTCAGGTATTTACGCAAGAGATTGCGAGGTGGAGGAGGCGGATGAGGTGGCGGACCGGGCGCGCCCGTCGGGCCGTCCCGGGGCGGCCGACGAAAAGTCCACGTGCCCGAACGCTCCGTCCAACCGGCCCTCTTGTGCCGTCGGCCGCCCAACCGCCAGGGTCCTGGGCGAGGTTCACATAGGCACCCGCCATCCGCTCTCCTGGAGGACCGATGAACGAGGCCCATTCGCAGAACCAGACATCCCCGTCCGACGGCCGCCCGGCCTCGGACTCCCCCGCCGACGAGCCCGGTCCCAGCCGCCGTTCGGTCCTGTGGACCGCGGGCGCCGCGGGCGCCGGTCTCGGCCTCGGCGGGCTCACGGCGGGCCACGCCGCGGCCGCCTCCCCCACGCGCGGCCCGGCCTCCGCTCCCGGCGCGGCGGCCCCGGCGGCCCAGGGGAAGACCATGATCGGGGTGCCGTTCGAGCCGCGCGGCACCGTACGCGTCGGCATCATCGGTCTGGGCAACCGCGGCGGCAGCATGATCGACCTCTTCCTGGCGGTCCCCGGCGTCCGCGTCGTCGCCCTGTGCGACCCGGTGAAGGAGAAGACGGCCGTCGCGGCGAAGAAGGTCACCGACGCCGGACAGCCGGCGCCCGCCGTCTACGCCAACGGCGAGGAGGACTTCGTCCATCTCTGCGCCCGCGGCGACATCGATTTCGTCTACGCGGCGACCCCGTGGGACCGGCACTTCGACATGGCCGCGACCGCGCTGCGCCACGGCAAGCACGTCGGCGTGGAGTGCCCGCTCGCCCTCCGCCTCGACCAGCTGTGGGAGCTGGTCGACCTCTCCGAACGCACCCGCAGACACTGCTTCCAGATGGAGAACTGCTGTTACGGCAGGAACGAAATGCGGGTGCTGCGCATGGCACACGCCGGGCTCTTCGGCGATCTGCTGCACGGCGCCGGTGCCTACAACCACGATCTGCGCGGCCTGATGTTCGATCCGGAGTACTACGAGGGGCCCTGGCGCCGCCTGTGGCACACCCGGCTCCGCGGCGACCTCTACCCCAACCACGGCTTCGGGCCCGTCGCCAACTACATGGACGTCAACCGCGGCGACCGCGCGGTGCGCATCGCCAGCTTCGGCACGCCCGCGCTGGGCCTGGCCGCCTACCGTAAGGAACACATGCCGCCCGGCGATCCGAGCTGGAAGGAGTCGTACATCGAGAGCGACCGGACGATCAGCCTCGTCCAGACCGCCAAGGGCCGCGTCATCCGCCTCGAACACGACGTCTCCACGCCGCACCCCTACAGCCGCATCAACAGCCTCGGCGGCACCAAGGGCGTCTTCGAGGACTACCCGGAGCGCATCTACCTCGAGCCCGACCAGAGCAACGACGAGTGGGGCGACTTCGGGAAGTACGCGGAGTGGGACCACTGGCTGTGGAAGGAGCACGCCAACCCGCCGGGCGGCCACGGCGGCATGGACTACATGCTGGTCTTCCGCCTGATGCAGTGCATGCGGCTCGGCCTCGTACCGGACTTCGACGTGTACGACGCGGCGACCTGGACCGCGCCCGTCCCGCTGAGCGACGCCTCCATCAAGGCCGGCGGCGCACCCCAGGAAATCCCCGACTTCACCCGCGGCCACTGGAAGAAGGCCCGTCCGGGCATGGACTCGGAGAGGCCCGCGAAGTAGCGGCCGACCCGGGTCCGGGCCGCGGCGCCCGGGCCCGGGTCACCCCGCGAGGTGGGCCCGGTCCCCCATCACCACGACCGGACGGCGGGCCGGATCGAGGGCGCGCAGCAGATCGGCCATGCCCTCCTTGGCGATGCTGACGCAGCCCGAGGTGCCGCTGCCGTGGTCGAGATGCAGCCAGATCCCGCCGCCCTTGGACTGCCCCTCGGGCCGCTCCGGGTCCAGCGGCGACCGGCCCGGGACGCGGTTGTAGTTCACGGCGACGACGTAGTCGAAGTCGTGCCGGGTGTTCTTCGACCAGTACGCGGGTGGGGTGAACGCCGCCGTGTGCGTGTACGGCAGCCGGGCCCCGGGGTCGGCGAGCACCCCGCCCGCGTCGGTCAGCGTGAACACCCCGACGGGGCTGCGCTTGTCGCCCTCGCGATGGTCCGTCGTCCAGCCGTGCCGCCCGTTGTGCGCCGCCCAACTCCCCTTCTTCTCCCACCCTTTGGGGCCCTTGTCGTAGAGGGCGAGCGTGGCGTCCGGGGAGTCGGCGCCACGGCCGTGGACGGCGACGACCTGACGCGAGGCGGCGGGTATCCGCGCGCGCAGCGCCGGTCCGATGCCGGGGACGTGGGTGAGCGGGGTGGCGCGGGCGCCGCCATCGCTCCCGCCCCTGCCGTGTCCGCCGTGGGCCCGGGCACCGGCGTGGTCGTCGCCCTGCCCGCCGCTCCGACCGGTGGAGCCGCAGCCCACCAGCAGCACCAGCCCCGCCGCGGCCGACGCCACGGCCCGAATCGCACCACCCGCATGTCGCATGGCCCCATGCTCCCACCCCCCACCGACAACGCCTCAGCCGCCGTCCGGCCGCGTGCCCGTCACGGACCGTCGCCCATCCCGGAGCTGTCCGGGATGGCCCGCACCGCGGAAAAACCGTTTGAAATCAACCGGTCACCGCGCCAGCCTGCCTGAACGTGTCCGCGACGCCGCGTCATCCGCCCTGCCCGGCGGGGCCGTGGCATCCGGTGCGCGCACTCGCACGGTGACGGCCCGGCCCGGGCCCGGGCGGCGAGGGCAAGCACCGGGCACCGCAGGCGCACCGCACCCGCGTACCTCCCAGACCTTCCCCGCCCCCGACACCGACCGCCACGGGCCCGCAGACCGCGCCCGCCGCACCGCCCCGCCAGGGCCACATCCGGCCCGCCGCCCCGTGCGCCGCACCCGGCGCCCGACCTCAACGCCTCTGGACACCATGCAGATTCGCGACCTTCCCCATGCCGACCCCGGCGAACCCGATGCCCGCAACGGCGGCACACTCCTCCTCTGGCTCTACCGCACCCAACTGGGCGGCCAGGTCAAGGCCCTCTTCTGGGGGCTGGTGCACACCGGTGCGCAGGCCACGTTCCCGGTGCCCGTCGGCCTTGCCGTCCAGGCGGTTGTCGACCGGTCCGGCTCCCGACTGGCCCTCGCCGGCGGGCTGCTGGCGGTCCTGGGCGTGCTCGTCGCGCTCGGCGACACGATGCTGCACCGCGCGTCCGTGACCAACTGGATCACCGCGGTCGCCCGGATGCAGCAACTCCTCGCCCGCAAGGCCACCGACATGGGCTCCGCCCTCACCCGCCGCGTCGCCTCCGGTGAGATCACGGCCGTGGGTACCGGCGACCTGGAGAAGATCGGCTGGCTCGTCGAGGGCGTCTCCCGGTTCGGTGCCGCGGCCGTCACCTCGGTCGGCGTCTGCGTCGCCCTGATGCTCTACCAACCGGCCCTCGGCCTCGTCGTCGCCGCCGGCGCCCCCGTCCTGGCGCTGGCGGTGCTGCCGCTCCTGCCGCACGCGACCCGACGCGCCGACGCACAGCGCGAGAAGGCCGGACGCGCCACCGAACTCGCCTCGGACACCGTCGCCGGGCTGCGTGTGCTGCGCGGCATCGGCGGCGAGGACCTCTTCCTCGACCGCTACCGCACCGCCTCCCAGGAACAGCGCCGCGCCGCGATCCGCAGCGCCCGTATGTGGTCGCTGATCTCCGCCGTCCAGGTCGCCCTGCCGGGACTGCTGCTCGTCGCGGTGGTCTGGTACGGCGTCCACCTCGCCCTCCAGGGCCGGATCGCGGTCGGCGAACTGGTCACCGTCTACAGCGCGGTCACGTTCCTCCTCTTCCCGCTGCGCCACTTCGAGGAGACGGCCATGGCGTACTCCTTCGCCCGCCCCTCGGCCGACCGCGCCGCCCGGGTGCTGGCCCTGGCCCGCCCCACCGGCAGACGCATCACCCCGGACGGCCCGCTCACCGGCGATCTGCACGACCCGGTGACCGGACTGACCGCCGCCACGGGCCGGTTGACCGCCGTGGTCTGCGGCGACCCGGACGCCGCCGGACGGCTCGCCGACCGCCTCGGCGGCCACGCACCGGACGCCGAACCACCGGCCGACGGGCCCGACGAGCCCGGCGCCGCTCGCCCGGACTCGCCGTCGGTGCTCCTCGGCGGCACCCCGCTCGACGATGTCCCCCGCGATACGGCGCGCGCCGCCGTCCTCGTCCAGGACAAGGACCCGACGCTCCTCTCCGGCACCCTCGGCGAGCTCCTCGACATCCCCGCCTCGGGCCGCGTCGAGGCCGCCGACGCGCTTGCCGCGGCCCAGTGCGGCGATGTGCTGGCCGCGCTGGCCCAGGCGTCGGACGACGCGTCCGGCGACCCGGGCACGACCCGTATCACCGAACGCGGCCGGTCCCTCTCCGGCGGCCAGCGCCAGCGCCTGGCCCTCGCCCGATCCCTGGTGGCCGACCCCGAGGTCCTCGTCCTCGACGAGCCGACCAGCGCCGTCGACGCACATACCGAGGCGCGGATCGCCGACGGGCTGCGGGCGCTGCGCACCGGCCGCACCACCGTCGTCCTCACCTCCAGCCCGCTGCTGCTCGACCGGGCGGACCAAGTGGTGTTCCTCCGCGACGGCGTACTCGTCGCCGCTGCCCCGCACCGCGAACTGCTCCGCACCTGCCCGGCGTACCGCTCCGTCGTCACCCGCGACACCGAGCCGCCCGCCCTCACCGGCGACGACCGTCCGCGGCCCGCGGGCACCGCCGCCCGTACCGCCCCGATCGAGGAGACCGCATGATCGGCCTGGCCCCACCGGAACACGATCCGGACACCCCGCAGACCGCCACCACCCTGCCGGTCGGCTCCCCGGCGACGGTGCGGTCCTACGTGGCCGGGCTGCTGCGGCGGCACCGACGCGCGTTCGCGCTGCTCATCGGCGTGAACGCCGCGGCGGTCGGCGCGTCGATGACCGGCCCCTACCTCCTCGGCGGACTCGTGGAGGACCTCTCCCGCGGCACCACCTCCCTCCCGCTGGGCGCCACCGTCGCGCTCTTCCTCACCGCGCTGCTGGTGCAGACGGTCTTCGTCCGCATCGTGCGGCTGCGCGGGGCCGTGCTCGGCGAGGAGATGCTGGCGGATCTGCGGGAGGACTTCCTCGTCCGGTCGGTGGCGCTGCCGCCGGGCGTCCTGGAGAAGGCGGGCACCGGCGATCTGCTGTCCCGGATCACCACGGACATCGACCGGCTCTCCGAGGCCATGCGGGAAGCCGTACCGCAGCTCGCCATCGGGGTGGTCTGGATCGCCCTGCTGCTGGGCGGGCTGGTGGTCACCGCGCCGCCGCTCGCCGTGTCCGTCGTCATCGCGCTCCCGCTGCTGATCATCGGCTGCCGCTGGTACTACGCCCGTGCGCCACGCGCCTACCGTTCCGAGGCCGCCGGGTACGCCGCGGTGGCCGCGGCCCTCACCGAGACCGTCGACGCGGGCCGCACCGTCGAGGCGCACCGCCTGGGCCGACGGCGGGTGGCCTTCTCCGAACAGCGGGTGCGCGAGTGGACCCGCTGGGAGCGGTACACGCTCTATCTGCGGTCGGTGTTCTTCCCCGTCATCAATGTGACGTATGTGCTGCTCCACGGCACGGTGCTGATCCTCGGCGGCGTCTTCGTCCTGCAGGGCTGGATCACTCCCGGGCAGCTGACGACCGGTGCGCTGCTGGCGCAGATGATGACCGAGCCGGTCGACATGGTGCTGCGCTGGTACGACGAACTGCAGGTGGCCCAGGTGTCCATCGCCCGGCTCGTCGGCGTACGGGAGATCGAGCCGGACGCCACCGATGCGGCGCTCACCCCCGACGGGCGGGACGTCCACGCCGACGGGGTGCGCTTCGGCTACCGGCCGGGTGTGGACGTGCTGCACGAGGTGTCGCTGCGGGTGCGGCCCGGCAGCAGGCTCGCGCTGGTGGGTCCGTCCGGGGCCGGGAAGTCGACGCTCGGCCGGCTGCTGGCGGGGATCTACGGGCCCCGGACCGGCTCGGTGACGCTGGGCGGCGCGGAGCTGTCCGCCATGCCCGCCGAGCGGGTCCGCTCCCATGTGGCGCTGGTCAACCAGGAGCACCATGTCTTCGTGGGTTCGCTCCGCGACAATCTGCGGCTGGCCCGCGCCGGGGCCGCCGAGGACGAACTGTGGGCGTCGCTGACCGCGGTCGACGCCGACGGCTGGGCGCGGGCGCTGCCGGACGCACTGGACACCGAGGTCGGCTCCGGCGGCCACACGCTGACCCCGGCGCAGGCGCAGCAGATCGCGCTGGCCCGGCTGGTGCTGGCCGATCCGCACACGCTCGTCCTCGACGAGGCGACGTCGCTGCTCGACCCGCGCGCGGCCCGCAGTCTGGAGCGGTCCCTGGGCCAGGTCCTGGACGGCCGCACGGTCGTGGCCATCGCCCACCGACTGCACACCGCCCACGACGCGGATCTCATCGTGGTGGTCGAGGGTGGCCGGATCAGCGAACTGGGCAGCCACCAGGAACTGGTCGCCGCCGACGGCGCGTACGCGGCACTGTGGCGTTCCTGGCACGGCTGAGGTGCGGGGCGGACCGGCGGCCACCCCGACGGGCGGACCGGCAGGGTGGCCGCCGGTCCACCCGTCGGGCGCGGCGGCTGCGCGGCGGTGGCGAACGGGGCGATCCGGTGCGCGGACACCCTCGGGGTCACCTCCGGCGCCTCGGCACCGGAACTCCTCGTCAATCAGGTCCTGGACCGGCCGGTCCAGCGCGGCCTCACGGCCCGGGCGATCGTCGTCGCGGCCGAGGAACCGCGCCGCCTGTACGGGACGGCGGCCGGTCAGACGTAACCGAGTGCGCCCAAGGCGCCGATGCCACCAAGGAGCATGAACGCGGGCATGAGGATCTTCAGCTCGACCCAGCTTCCGGCGCGGAACCGCATGGCCTGCGGCGGGCCGACCGGGTACCAGCGCTTGCGGCCTATCGGGATGGGCCACAGGACCGGGCAGCCCGACACCGTCAGGGCGTCGCCGATGTCGTGCACCAGCGCGCCCAGAACGATCGGCAGGCCCAGCCAGAGGTACTCCTGGCCGGGTTCGTTGAACAGCCACCCGGCGCCGTTGCCCGGCTGGTCGAGGATGCCCGCCAGGATCCACGCCATGGTGGCGCCCAGGAGCCACACCAGAATGTCGCTGGAGACCCGGGCCGCGCGCCACAGCAGCCCCTCGATGGCCAGCACCATGTGGACGAAGAGGATGCCCAGCACCGCCCACCGGCCGCCCTGGACGGCGAGGAGCGACATGCCACCGCCGACGAGGACCGCCCAGAGCCAGGTGTGGGTGAGCGTGCGGTGCCCACCGGAACGGTTCGAGTCGCCGCGCATCTTCGTCGCCTTGTACACGGCGTGCGAGAGCGTGTCGACCACGTCGCAGACCATCCGCGACAGCGGCCCGAAGGCGCGCGAGATGGTGGCGGACTTGTGGTCCAGGTCGGGGGCGAGCGCCGCCCCGGCGCAGATCAGGGCGCCGCAGACGAGCACGGGCCAGGGCATCGGATACCCGGCGGCTCCGGCCGCCGCCCCCACCCCCAGCCAGGCCGCGGCCCCGGACAGCGAATGCGCCGGTCCCATCATGGTCGTTCCCCACCCTTTGAATTCCGGTGTCCGGTCTCTGTGACGCCTGGTCGGCGACACAGCGTAGCGTCAGATGATCTCCATATGAGCGGCCGGTTCCCGGATACGGGTCGGGGCCAGGCAGTATGGGGACGTGACCCTCATCGATCATTTGCCGAAAGACGCCGACCCCGATGCCCTCTTCGAAGCCTTTTCGAGCTGGGCCGAGCAGCAGGGCATCGCGCTCTACCCTGCCCAGGAGGAGGCGCTGATCGAAGTGGTCTCGGGCGCGAACCTCATCCTGTCGACCCCGACCGGCTCCGGTAAGAGCCTGGTGGCGGCCGGCGCCCACTTCACCGCGCTCGCCCACGACCAGGTCACCTTCTACACCGCGCCGATCAAGGCGCTGGTGTCGGAGAAGTTCTTCGATCTGTGCAAGCTGTTCGGCACCGAGAACGTCGGCATGCTCACGGGCGACGCGTCCGTGAACGCGGACGCCCCGGTGATCTGCTGCACCGCCGAGGTGCTCGCCTCCATCGCCCTGCGGGACGGCAAGGACGCCGACATCGGCCAGGTCGTGATGGACGAGTTCCACTTCTACGCGGAGCCGGACCGCGGCTGGGCCTGGCAGATTCCGCTGCTGGAGCTGCCGCAGGCGCAGTTCATCCTGATGTCCGCGACGCTCGGCGACATGTCGCGGTTCGAGGAGGACTTGACGCGGCGCACCGGCAAGCCGACGTCGGTGGTGCGGTCGGCGACCCGGCCCGTTCCGCTGTCGTACGAGTACCGGGCGACGCCGATGACGGAAACGCTGACCGAGCTGCTGGAGACCCACCAGTCGCCGGTCTACATCGTCCACTTCACCCAGGCGGCCGCTGTGGAGCGGGCGCAGGCGCTGATGAGCATCAACATGTGCACGCGCGCCGAGAAGGACGAAATCGCGAAGCTCATCGGGAACTTCCGGTTCACCACGAAGTTCGGACGGAACCTGTCGCGTTACGTCCGGCACGGCATCGGCGTGCACCACGCGGGGATGCTGCCCAAGTACCGGCGGCTCGTCGAGAAGCTGGCGCAGGCCGGTCTGCTGAAGGTGATCTGCGGGACCGACACCCTCGGCGTGGGCGTCAACGTCCCCATCCGTACGGTGCTGTTCACGGCGCTGACCAAGTACGACGGCACCCGGGTACGGACGCTGCGGGCCCGGGAGTTCCACCAGATCGCGGGGCGGGCCGGCCGGGCCGGATTCGACACCGCGGGCTTCGTCGTGGCGCAGGCTCCCGATCACGTCGTCGAGAACGAGAAGGCGCTGGCGAAGGCGGGCGACGATCCGAAGAAGCGCCGCAAGGTCGTGCGGAAGAAGGCGCCCGAGGGGTTCGTCAACTGGGGCGAGAACACCTTCGAGAAGCTGATCGCCTCCGACCCCGAGCCGCTGACCTCGCGGTTCCGGGTGACGCACACGATGCTGCTGTCCGTGATCGCCCGGCCGGGCAACGCGTTCGCGGCGATGCGCCGCCTGCTGGAGGACAACCACGAGCCGCGCCGCAATCAGCTGCGGCACATCCGGCGGGCCATCGCGATCTACCGGTCGCTGCTGGACGGCGGCGTCGTCGAGCAGCTGGACGAGCCGGACGCGGAGGGCCGCATCGTCCGGCTGACCGTCGACCTCCAGCAGAACTTCGCGCTCAACCAGCCGTTGTCGACGTTCGCGCTCGCGGCGTTCGACCTGCTGGACCCGGAGTCGCCGTCGTACGCGCTGGACATGGTGTCGGTCGTGGAGTCCACGCTGGACGATCCGCGGCAGATCCTCGCGGCCCAGCAGAACAAGGCGCGCGGCGAGGCGGTCGCGCAGATGAAGGCCGACGGCGTCGAGTACGAGGACCGTATGGAGCGGCTCATGGACGTCGAGTACCCCAAGCCGCTGGCGGATCTGCTGTTCCACGCGTACGGGTTGTACCGCCGCAGCCATCCGTGGGTCGGCGACCATCCGCTCTCGCCGAAGTCGGTCATCCGCGACATGTACGAACGCGCCATGACCTTCACGGAGTTCACGTCGTTCTACGAGCTGGCGCGTACCGAGGGCATCGTGCTGCGGTACCTGGCGAGCGCGTACAAGACGCTGGACCACACGGTCCCCGACGACCTCAAGTCCGAGGACTTCGAGGACATCATCGCCTGGCTGGGCGAGATGGTGCGTCAGGTCGACTCCAGTCTGCTGGACGAGTGGGAGCAGCTGGCCAATCCGGAGACGGCGGAGGAGGCCGCGGAGCGCGCCGATCAGGTCCGGCCGGTCACGTCGAACGCGCGGGCGTTCCGGGTGCTGGTCCGCAACGCGATGTTCCGTCGGGTGGAGCTCGCGGCGCTGGACAAGGTCGAGGAGCTGGGCGAGCTGGACGCGGACTCCGGCTGGGACGTCGACGCCTGGGGCGACGCGATGGACACCTACTGGGACGAGTACGAGGAGCTGGGCACCGGCCCGGACGCGCGCGGCCCGAAGCTGCTGCGGATCGAGGAGGACGCGGAGCACGGGCTGTGGCGGGTGCGGCAGACCTTCGCCGACCCGAACGACGATCACGACTGGGGCATCTCCGCCGAGGTCGATCTGGCCGCCTCCGACGAGGAGGGGCGCGCGGTGGTGCGTGTCACGAAGGTGGGGCAACTGTGAGCGGGACGTGGCGGGCCGCGGCTGAGGGCCACCGGCCATGACGAATCCGGCGGAGAAGCTGGTCGATCTGCTCGACCTGGAGCAGATCGAGGTGAACATCTTCCGGGGCCGCAGCCCGCAGGAGTCCCTCCAGCGGGTCTTCGGCGGGCAGGTCGCGGGGCAGGCGTTGGTGGCGGCCGGGCGAACCACGGAGGGCGACCGGCCGGTCCATTCCCTCCATGCGTACTTTCTGCGCCCGGGCCGCCCCGGGGTGCCGATCGTGTACCAGGTCGAGCGGGTGCGTGACGGACGTTCCTTCACCACGCGCCGGGTCGTCGCCATCCAGCAGGGACGCACGATCTTCAATCTGACCGCCTCCTTTCACAAGCCGGAACCCGGCTTCACCCATCAGTTGCCGCTCCGTCAGGTGCCCGGACCGGAGGACCTGCCGACGATCGTGGAGGAGGCCCGCGCGCATCTGGGCGCGGTGCCCGAGGCCCTGGAGCGCATGGCCCGGCGGCAGCCGTTCGACATCCGGTACGTCGACCGGCTGCGGTGGACGCCTGAAGAGGTCGAGGGGGCCGAGCCACGCAGCGCGGTGTGGATGCGCGCGGTCGGGCCGCTCGGCGACGATCCGCTGGTGCACACCTGCGCCCTGACCTACGCCAGCGACATGACGCTGCTGGACGCGGTCCGCCTCCCCGTCGAGCCGCTGTGGGGGCCACGCGGTTTCGACATGGCTTCCCTCGACCACGCCATGTGGTTCCACCGGCCGTTCCGCGCCGACGAGTGGTTCCTGTACGACCAGGAGTCCCCCATCGCGACGGGCGGCCGGGGCCTGGCCCGCGGCTCGATCTACGACCGGGAGGGCAGGCTGCTGGTCTCCGTCGTCCAGGAGGGCCTGTTCCGCCCGGTGTGAGGGTCGGATGGTCCGCGTCGACCGGGCCCGGTCGGCGCCGCGGGCCGTCGTCGGCGGGGCATCCTGGACAGCCCGTGGGTGACGCTCCGCGTGCGGTCCGGTGCCTCGTCGCGGGCCCGTTCGACGGCGCGGTGGAGGTTGACGCGGTACCACAGCACCTCGTCGAACGCCTCGGCGACCAGGACGCTTTCGAAGGATTCGCGGGCGGCCGCGGTGGCCGTGATCACGGAGGCGAAGTGGGGCTTGAGGCCGCGGAGCACGGCCCGTTCCGCCGGGTCCTGGACGACGGAGGCGAACTCCTCCGGGGGCAGCACCGCGGCGATGACGGCGGCCGCTTCCCAGGCGTCGGCCGCCTGACCCATGAGCTGGGCGACGCGCCGGCCACGCCACTGGCGGGCGCGCCAGTCCTGCCCCTCGTCCAGCATCGTCCGCATGGCCGCCGGGGTGTTGGCGTGCAGCAGGTCGGGCGCGCGGTCGGCGAAGGCGGCGACCTCCGAGGCGAGGTAGAGCCAGACGAGGGCGCCGTAGCGGTTGACGTAGAACCTGACGGGGCTGAAGCAGCCCGATTTGGTCAGGCGCAGGAAGCGGCCGGGGCCGATGCCCATCAGGGTGGCGGCTTCCGTGGTGCCGACGGTGCGGATCCGCTCCCGGAAGGCGTCCGGGTAGTCCGGCTCGGACCGCAGCCGGGCGATTTCTCCGGCGGGGACGCGGCGTCGGTGGTGCGCCGCGCCGGGCCCGCGCGCATTCCCCGCCGGGATCGTGTGCACCGCGCCGAGCTGCACGGCCAGCTCCAACTCCCCCGTTCGCAGCTCCAGTTCGCGGGCCGCCTGGCCCATCGTGAGTGTCTGCTGTCCGTCGTGCATGACTGTCATGGCAATTCCCCCGCAGTCCGGCCGGTCACTGACAGTCACGACTTTAGCGGAGGTGTGTGACAGTCGGTCAACCCTGCTCTCGGGTCTGTGGATAACTCTGCGGTTTGCGTGCTGCGACGCCGAGATGTTCGCCGACGCGATTGACGAGCAGCGTCATCTCGTAGGCGATCTGCCCCATGTCGGCGTTGTGGCCCGCCAGTACGCACAGGCAACTGCCGTCACCCGCGGCGGTCACGAAGAGGACCACATCGTCGAATTCGACCATCGTCTGCCGCACCCGACCGGCGCGGAAGTGGTGTCCGGAGCCCTTCGCGAGGCTGTGCAGGCCCGAGGCGACCGCGGCCAGGTGTTCCGCGTCCTGTCGTGCGAGGCCCTGGCTCACGCCGGTGACCAGGCCGTCGTTGGAGAGAACCAGCGCGTGCCGCACCTTCTCCACACGCTGTGTCAGATCGTCCAGCAGCCAGTCGAGCCCGCTGGTCAGTGCCATGCCGCTTCCTCCCCGTGTCTCCGTCCCCACGCGGACGGCAGCCGGTACAAGACTGTTGTGCCAGCGTGGCCCACCTCCGGCGTCTCGGCAAGCGGCCCTGCGGCGTGCCCTGCGCGGCGCGATCGCTGCGGATGGGGAGTATGTGCGCATGGCACGAAAAATGGTGAAAGAAGAGTGGCTGAAGTTCCTCTCCGAGGGAACCCGCACCGGCAAATTGTCGACTGTCCGGGGCGACGGCCTCCCCCATGTGGCTCCGGTCTGGTTCGTCATGGACGGCGACGAGCTGGTGTTCAACACGGGCAAGGAGACTGTCAAGGGCCGCAACCTGCTGCGGGACGGCAAGGTGGCGCTGTGCGTGGACGACGAGCGGCCGCCGTTCGCGTTCGTCGTCCTCCAGGGCACCGCCGAGATCGGTGAGGACGTGGCGGACGTGCGGCACTGGGCCACCCGTATCGCGGCGCGCTACATGGGCGAGGAGCGGGCCGAGGAGTTCGGCGCGCGTAACGGGGTCCCCGGCGAACTGGTGGTCCGGGTCCGCGTCAACAAGGTGATCGCCATGGCTGATCTCGCGGCGTGACCCCGGGGCGGCGCGGCGTCCCGTCACGGGCCGCGCCGCCCCGGGGAGCGCCGCTCGCGGCACACTGGGGCCACGAGTACCGGCACGGTGGCGGCCCGCCCGTCCGCCGCGCCCCTTCCCCCCGGAGCCGCCCTCCCGGGCGGACACCGCCTCGCCCCCGGAGAAGCCCGATGACCGACGAAGACACCCAACACCCGCAGGGCGTAAGGGCGTTCTTCGGCCCGCGCGCGGCCCACTGGGACGCCCGCTTCCCGGGCGATGGCCCGGCCTACGCCGCCGGGGTCGCCGCACTGGGCCTACGGCCCGGGGAACGGGCCCTGGACGCGGGCTGTGGCACGGGCCGGGCACTGCCCGCGCTCCGGGCAGCGGTGGGGGCGCGCGGACTCGTCCTGGGCGCCGACCTCACCCCGGAGATGCTGAACGCCGCCGTACGGGCCGGGAGGGACGCGTCGGCGTTCCTGCTGCTGGCGGACGCGTCCCGCCTCCCCGTCGGCGACGCGGCGCTCGACGCCGTCTTCGCCGCGGGGCTGATCTCCCACGTTCCGGACCCCGCGGACAGCCTCGCCGAATGGGCCAGGGTGGTCCGCCCCGGGGGACGGCTGGCGTTGTTCCACCCGGTGGGCCGGGCCGCGCTCGCCGCCCGTAAGGGCCGGGCGCTCACCCCGGACGACCTGCGGGCGGAGCCGAACCTGCGGCCCCTGCTGGCCGGTGCGGGCTGGGAGTTGGTGCGGTACGCCGATGAGGACGACCGCTACCTGGCCCTCGCCGTGCGCAGGGGCTGAGCGCTCAGGCGGGCTCCCCGGTACCGGTCGCGGGGCCGACTCCCCCGGGGGCCGTCGCCGGATCCGGGCTCTCCAGGTGCGGCACCGGGCAGGTACCGGCGCGACGCCCCGGGAAGGTGCCCAGGTCGGCGACGCGGAAGCCGCTGGGGAACGACCGGACGGGGCGGCTCATACCGGAAGGCGGCGATCAGGGAGTCGTCCAGGAGGGCCGTGCTCACGCCCCGCACCACCGGTGCGAGCGGGCCGCACCAGCCCGCCATGAGGTCCAAGGTGGCGTCCGACACCCGCCTGGCACCCTCGTCCCAGCCGAAGTGGGCATCCTCATAGCTGTCGAGGCAGTGCGCGAACTCCTCTTAGGTACGCGGGATTCCGGTGATGTCCATGTGACGGCCGAGGGTGGCGAAGTACGTGGCCATGGCGCGGGTCTCGTGGTCGCTGAGTCGCCGCCCGCCGTATCGGTCGATCCAGCGTGGGCCAGTCCCCGGGCCCGGGTCATGTCCCAGGGGAATTCGTGGATCGCGGTGATGCGGTGGATACGCAGGTAGTCGCATTCCGGGTCGAGTCGCCGGATTTCCTTCAGCCAGTCGTGGAGCCGCACCTGGTATGCCCCGTCCGTTCGGTTGGAAGGGCTTCGACCTTAGGTGTCGAGGACGCGTCCTGTAGGTGTGCCGGGGAGCGTGGCCGGAAGACGTCGTGGCGCGTTCCGGCCCTCGGACGGCGGGCGGCGGAGGGTGTCCGCGGCTGGTGACAAGGCCGTACCGAGCCATTTAAGGTGCGCCGACGATGTCGGACGGCCGGATGGGGTGGCGCGCGTGTCGACGAGTGAGGGCGCTGGCGACGACCAGTTGTTCGTGCTGACGGCGGTGCTGTTGACGCCCGCGCAGTTCCCGAGCTTACTGGGCGACGACTACCCGGAGGAGTGCGCGGGGCTCGGCCTCGAACCGTACGCCGAGGGATACGGGCTGGTCCTCGGGCAGGACGGCCGGGGCTCCCGGTGGACCGTGTCCACCGAGGACGTGTCGCTGGTGGCGTGCGCCGTCGCCGCGTGGGACTGCGGCATGGAGTACGACCTCTCCCCCGGGGAGGACAGCGTCGTCGCCGCGCTGCCCGGCTGGCCGCTGGCGCTGGCCGTGGCCGCGCCCGGGGTGCCCGAGCCGCATGATCCGGACCCCGAGGAAGGCGGCCGGCCGCCGCTGACCCCGCCGGATGCCTCCGTATGGGGGCCCGCGCAGCGGCGGCTGGGTGCCGATGAGATCGCGATGCAGTGGGCGGCGTGGCGCGAACAGACCGACGGCGAGGTGACGTTCGTGGCGCCCGGTGCGCGGCCGCACGACGGTGTCCGGCGGGTCCTGGCCGAGGCGCGCGGCTATGTGACACAGCCTCCGCCGCCGGGGCGGATCCGGTCGTCGTTCGCCGCGGGCGAGGCACGCACGCTACGCGTGGACGGCCCGGGGTGGAGCATGGTGGCCCGCACCGACGACATCGCGTTCGTGCTGCTCGACGAGGAGCCGGGCGAGGTGCACCCCGTGGGCCGGGGCCCGGAACTTCCCGCGCTGCTGGAGTCGTTGGACGCCCTCGCAGCCCGCCCCGCCTGAGGGCGGCCCGGGCGTCGCCGCGTGCGTCGACGTCGATTGTCAGACCCTCGTGATGGACTTGTCCTGCATCGGTCGACGAAGCTCACGGGGAGGCATTGATGCAGGTGATGAGTGGTGCGCGCACCCAGATGACGGTGGCGGGACAGGGCCGCGCACAGACCTTTGACACGACGGAGCGGACGGACGGCACGGCGGCCGCCGGAGCGTTCGCAGGGGCGGCATTCGCGGGGGCGGCGACAGCCCGGGGGAAGGGGCACGGCTGCGGCTCGGAGGCGTCCTGCGGCGGGGTGTTTCGGGGCGGCCACACCACCGGGGCCCGCAGGCGCCCTTCGGACAACCACCGGCCGGTGGCGCCGCGCCCCGCGTACCGGGGCCCTGACACCGGCACGGAGGCCGTACGACGGGGGTGAGCGCGAACTGAACGGCACGACGTGCCGACCGGCGTGACACGGACAGGAGAGGAGGGCGAGCGCCGTCCGGCCTGGGGCCCTTACCCGGGCCGGGCGGCCTGCCGGGAGCGGGCGCCCGCACGGAGCGCCAAGAGCGGGGGTGGCAGTTCTGACCATGGCAGGCCCCGGGCCGGGCGGGTCCCGTCAGGGGTTCGGCCAACCGCGTGTGGACAGGACGAGGCGGTAGCCGTCGGGGTCCTCGAAGGTGACGCCCCATGCGTTCCAGTACGGGTTCGGCGAGCTGACGCGCTTGCCGCCGTGCGAAACGAGCCGGGACACCAGTTCGTCGGGGACGGGCCCGTCCAGGTAGACGACCAGCAGGTCCTCTTCGGTGGGGCGGGGCTCCTCCGGGTGCCCGGCGTCATGGACCAGTTCGAGGTGCCAGGAGGCGTCCGGGTGCCCCACCATGAGCAGGTCGTGCAGTCCGGGCTCGCCCGTCACGCGGTAGAGCACCGTGAGGTCCAGCCCCTGCACCCAGAACCGTTCGGCCTTGGCGAGATCGCGGGACGGTCGGGCGATGCGGATGTGGCTGGCGCCGGTGAACGGCACGGCGGGCCCCCATTCCCCTGTGGACGGATCACCTCGGGTTGTGTCCGGAGCGTAGGCAAGGGAGGGCCGTACGGGCATCGGGCCACGGTCGCGGTCCCTTTGGGCCGGGGCTGGGTCCGAAGACCGAGGGCGCGCCCGTGCCGTTGCGTCGGGGGCCCGGGCGGAGGGCGGCCTCGCGGCGACCAGTGCGTGCGCAAGGTGACGGGTCGGCCCGGTACCGGGCCCGTACCGGCGCGAGCCCGCGGGTGAGCCCCACGGAGGTGAGGGGCTCCTGCGTCGGACGGACACCGGCGATCCGGCGGCCGAACTTCCGGCATCGCGAACAGCCTCAGGCGTCGCAACGCCTTCCGGCATCGCAAGCAGCTTCCGGCATCACGAGCGACCCCGGGCACGGCAAGCAGCTCCGGCATCGCCAGCAACTTCGGGTACACCGAGGCCGCCCCCGTCGCCAGACAGCATTCGCTCCCTGGCGACGGAAGGCACCTCGGCACCCAACCGCCTCAGCGGCCCAGCTGCTTGCGGCTCACGTGCCGCAGGCGGCGACGCTGGGAAGGGTCCAGCGTCAGATAGGCAACGGCTGGTACACCGACCATCACCAGGAGCGCCGCCCAGAGCGGCAGCAGCCACAGCAGGACCACTCCCACCGCGACGCCACCCACTGCGACCTTCGCCCGTGTGGACATGGATTCACTCCCCTTCCGCGGCACGTACCGCGCTCTGTCACTTCTTGAACGCCGTGCGGGCTCCGCAGGTTCCATGAACAGCTTGCGCGTCCTGTACTCTCGGGCGCCACATCGGCAGTAGTCAAACTTGAGGAGTCCGTTCCGCCGTGACCCACCTCCCGCTGTCACCCTCCGCCCGGCAGCCGAGCCTGACGGCCGCCCTCACCGACTGCGCGGCCACCTTCCTGCCCTCGGACCCGCCGCGTAGCGGGCGGGTCGCCTTCTGGCGCCCGGACGGCGCGCCCCTGGATCCCGTCGTGGGCGCCCTGAGCGCCCTGATCACCACACCGCCCGATGCCGATCGCCCCGGTGAGCCCGCCGATGCCCACCTCGCCCCCGTGCCGGGCCGGGACGGACAGCTCCCGGCGCCCACCGGCAGCATGACGGTCGCGCTCGCCCAGGAACACGACCGTCCGTCCGGGGGCGCGGAAACCGGTGACGCGCGCCCCGGGGACGACGGCATCGTGCTGCGCGAGGTACCGGCCGTCCTCCTTCCCGTCGCAGAGGCGCTGCCGCTGCTGACGCGCGCCCGGAGCGGCAGCAATGCGGACCCCTCCGTCGCCCTCTGGGGCACGGCAGCGGTGGTCGCGCTGCAACTCGTCGCCCGGGGGCGGCTGTTGCCCGGCCTGAGCCCCCAGGGGTACGACGCCTGGCGGCTGGGCCCGTTCGACGCGGCGGACGGGGAGCGGGTGCGTGCCCTGGCCGCCGCCATGCCGCCGTACGCGCGCGCCGCGCCGCTTCCCGCCCCGGACGACCAGGCCCCGGACGGCCCCGTCCTGCTGCCCGAACCGGAGCGGCATCTACGGGCCTTCCTCGACGCGGTGGCCGACGGGCTGCCCCGTTCCCCCGCCGCCGACCTCGTCACCGACGCCCCGGCCTTCGCCGCGACCGCCCCGCAGCACATCCCGGAGCAGCGCGCCTGGGCGGCGGACATCGCCGCCGGGCACGACGCGGGCGTACGGCTCTCGCTCCGGATGGAGGTCCGCGGGCCGGGCGGCCTGCCCGCGGCCTCCGGGGAGGGCGGCCCCACTCTCCTCGCCGCCCCGGGGAGCCTCGCCTTCGCGGCCGTCCTCCAGGTGCACAGCGTGACGGATCCGGGCGTGGTGGCGGATGCGGCAGAGGTGTGGGCCGGGGGCGCGGCCGCCGGTGAGGCGTTCGGTGCGCGGGCCCGGATGGACACACTGGTCACGCTGCGCCGGGCGGCCGCCGCGTGGGCGCCGCTCGCCCCGCTGCTCTCGGCGGCCGTACCGGACACGCTGGAACTCGACGACGAGGAGGTCGTGGCCCTGCTGGGTCCCGCGGGGCGGTCGCTGGCCGCCGCCGGGGTGCAGGTGCACTGGCCGAAGGAGCTGGCCACCGGCCTGACCAGCCACGCGGTGGTGGAGTACGCCGCACCCGGGGGCGGCTCGGGACCGGCGCACGCCAAAGACGGTGCCGCCCCTGGGGAGGAGGTCCGCTCCCCTGGGGACAGCGGTGCGGCGTGGGGCGGGCGGCCCGGTGGCCCGGCGGCGTTGTTGTCGGCCGATGCGCTGCTCTCGTTCAGCTGGCGGTTCTCGGTGGGCGGCCAGGATCTCGACCGGGTTGAGCTGGACCGGCTCGCCGCGGCGGGCCGACCGCTGGTGCGGTTGCGGGACCGGTGGGCGCTGGTCGACACGGAGGCGCTACGGGCCGCCCGGGGGCGCGCGGACCGTACGCTCACGCCCTTGGACGCGTTGGGCGCCGCGCTGACCGGCAGCGCCGAGACCGACGACGGCGACCGGGTCGCGGTCGAGGTGGCGGGCCCACTGGCCGCGCTGCGGGACGGGCTCGCCGATCCTGAACGCCCGGACCGGGCGCCCGTGGAGCAGCCCGCGGCGCTCGCCGCCACCCTCCGCGACTACCAGCTGCGCGGACTGGGGTGGCTGCACCGGATGACCTCGCTCGGCCTGGGCTGCTGCCTCGCCGACGACATGGGCCTGGGCAAGACGATCACGCTCATCGCACTGCATCTGCACCGCACGGCCAACCGGGAGACCGCCGGTCCCACGCTCGTCGTGTGCCCCACCTCCCTGTTGGGCAACTGGCAGCGGGAGATCGAGAAGTTCGCCCCGGGCACCGCGGTCCGCCGCTACCACGGTGCGCGGCGCAGCCTGGTGGAGATCGCGCCGGACGAGTTCGTCCTCACCACGTACGGAACCCTGCGGATGGACGCCACGCGGCTGGCGGAAGCGGGGTGGGGGCTGGTCGTCGCGGACGAGGCGCAGCATGTGAAGAACCCCGCGTCGGCGACCGCGCGGGCGCTACGGTCGGTGCCCTCCGGGGCGCGGGTGGCGCTGACCGGTACGCCCGTGGAGAACAACCTCTCCGAGCTATGGGCCGTCCTCGACTGGACGACACCGGGGCTCCTCGGGCCGCTCGGCCGGTTCCGTACGCGCTACGCCCAGGTCATCGAGGGCGGCTCCGCCTCCCCCGGGGCGGTGGCCGCGGCCGAGCGGCTGGCGCGGCTGGTGCGGCCGTTCCTGCTGCGCCGCCGTAAGTCGGACCCCGGTATCGTCCCCGAGCTGCCGCCGAAGACGGAGACCGACCGCGCGGTGACCCTCACCGCCGAACAGGCCGGACTGTACGAGGCGGTGGTGCGGGAAGGGCTCACGGAGATCGCCGGGACGGACGGCTTCGCGCGACGCGGGCTGGTGGTCAAGCTGCTCACCTCGCTCAAGCAGATCTGCAACCACCCGGCGCAGTACCTCAAGGAGCTGGACGGCGGCGCCGGAGCGGCCTCCCCCAGACGGCCGGAAGTACTGGTTCCGGCGCGGGAAACCGGGGCTCCTACGGGTGCGACGGTTTCGGAGGGTTTGGGGAACTCGCCGCGTATCGCCGGGCGTTCGGGAAAAGTGGAACTGCTCGACGAACTGCTGGAGACCCTGCTGGCCGAGGAGGCGAGTGTGCTGGTGTTCACGCAATACGTACAGATGGCGCGCCTGCTGGAGCGGCATCTGACGGGGCGCGGCATTCCCGTGCAGCTGCTGCACGGTCAGACGCCGGTGGCGCGGCGGGAGGAGATGGTGCGGCGCTTCCAGGAGGGCGCGGTGCCGGTGTTCCTGCTGTCGTTGAAGGCGGCGGGCACCGGGCTGAACCTCACCCGTGCCTCCCATGTCGTGCACTTCGACCGCTGGTGGAATCCGGCGGTCGAGGCCCAGGCCACCGACCGTGCGTACCGCATCGGGCAGACCCAGCCGGTCCAGGTGCACCGCATGATCACGGAGGGCACGGTCGAGGACCGCATCGCCGACATGCTCGCCCGTAAGCAGCGGCTGGCCGACGCGGTGCTCGGCTCCGGCGACGCGGCACTGACCGAGCTGACCGACGCCGAGCTGGCGGAGCTGGTCACCCTGCGGGGAGAGCACGGATGACGGGACGGCCGCGGTATCGGGGGAACGACGGACATGACGTACGGGAAAGGGAGTGGGACGGGGTGACGGGGGCCGTGGAAGAGATGCGGGCGGAGTACGAGGATCCTGAGGCCGGGCGGGGGTCCGGCGGGCGCGAGGCGGTGCCGGAGCGAACCTTCGCGGCGCTGCCCGCGGTGCGCGGCGGGGCGTTCGCGCAGACCTGGTGGGGCCGGGCCTGGCTGAAGGCGCTGGAGGACACCGCGCTCGACGGGCAGCAGGTCAAGCAGGGGCGGCGGCATGCCCGGGCCGGTGCCGTCGGGGCCGTGTCGGTGCGCCCGGGCCGGATCACGGCCATGGTGCAGGACCGCGATCACACCCGGCACCGCGCCGATGTCCTGCTGCAGCAGCTCGGCCCGCGGGAGTGGGACCAGCTGCTGGATGTGATGGCGGACCGCGCCGGGCACATCGCCGCCCTGCTGGACCGGGACATGCCGCCGGTGCTCGCCGAGGACGCGTCGGCCGTGGGCATCGAACTGCTGCCGGGCATCGGCGATCTGGAATCGGAGTGCAGCTGCGAGGAGTGGGACCACTGCGCGCACTCCGCCGCGCTCTGCTACCAACTGGCCCGGCTGCTCGACGAGGACCCGTTCCTGCTGTTGCTGGTGCGCGGCCGCGGGGAGCGGGAGTTGCTGGACGAACTGCAGGCCCGGAGCGCGGCGCGGGCCACCGAGGCCTCCGGGGAGCGGCCGTCCGCGGCCGTCGGCACCCCCGCGGCGCAGGCGTACGCGACGCGGGAGGCGCTGCCGCCGCTGCCCGCCCTGCCGCCACCGGTGGAAGCCTGGGACGACCCGGCTCCCCTCGGGGGCGGCACCCCACCCGAGCCCGGGGTGGAGGACGCCGCGTTGGAGCTGCTGCGGGCGGACGCGGCGGCGCGGGCCCGGCAGTTGCTGGCCGGGGCCCTCGCCGACCGGCCCGGTCAGGCGCCGCCCGCGCTCACCCGCGTGCAGGACGCCGTGCGGTTGGCGGCCACCGATCCGGGGCCCGCGGTGACGGCGCGTCTGGCGGCGGGTTCGGGGCGCGATGCGCGGACCATGACGCTGGCGGTCCGGGCCTGGCGGCTGGGCGGCGTGGAGGCGCTCGACGTCCTGGAGAAGGACCGGGTGCCGGATCCAGCCGATCTGGTGCGTGCCCGGGCGCAGCTGGCCGCCGCTTGGCCGCAGGACGCCGACCGGCCCGAGCTGCGGATGTCGCACGGCCGTTGGACGGTGCGGGGCGCCGACGCGCAGTTGCGCCACGGGCGGGACGGACGCTGGTGGCCGTACCGCAAGGAGCAGGGCCGTTGGGCGCCCGTCGGCCCGGCAACGGAGGATCCGGCGACGGCGCTCGCCACCGCGATATCCGGTTCGGACGCCGCGAGCGCCCCGGATTCGCGGACCGGTACGGGCCCGGACGGCATATAACGCCGGACGGTCCCCGGTGCGTCCGGGTGTCCCGTCGGCCGATCCCCGTCGCCCTCCTGCGGGCGGGCGGCGGGACGTGCTTCGCTGAACCGATCCCCTACGCACCGATCCCGACCGCCCCGGTCCCCGTCGCACCACAGTCCGCCGAGGCCGGTGCCCCGCAGCGAGGAGGAGCCATGACCGGTACCCCACCGGCGCCCGGCCGGGCAGTCGGCTGGCGCACGAGTTCGCGGTGGGCCCGCTGCTGCGCCGCCGCGGCAACGTCCTGGCCGTCCGGGTGCACCGGTGGTCGTCCGGCAGCTATCTGGAGGACCAGGACCAGTGGTGGCTGCCCGGCATCTTGGCACGTTCCGCTGCCCCGGCTGGGGATGCGGATGGCGGTTCCGGGCGGTCTGGGCCACGCGCGGTGGTTCGGCGGCGGGCCCGGCGAGGGTTACCCCGGCAGCTGGGCGGCCGCGTGCCTCGGACGCGGGGAGTCGCCCGTTGACGCGCTCCAGACGCCGTATGTCCGCCCGCAGGAGAACGGCGCCCGGCCCGGTGTGCGGTGGGCGGAGCTGACCCGGTCCGACGGCACGGGCCTCCGGATCGGCGGTGTACCGGAGTTCTTCTTCACGGCCCGGCGCTGGACCACCGAGGAGCTGGACGCCGCCCGGCACACCACCGGCCTGACGCCCGGTGAGCGGGTGTGGCTCCACCTCGACCACGTGCAACACGGCCTCGGCAGCCGCTCCTGCGGCCCCGGCATCCTCCCCCGGCATCGTCTGACGGCCGGGCCCGCCCGGTTCGCGTTCTCGCGGTGCGGTGAGGCGGCCGTGACGTGCGTATGGGGGCGCCTCGCCGAGGGCGCCTCAGTTCAGGGCGAAGCGCTCGCACGGCGCGCCCCGGAGGCGGCCCGGCGGGAGCCTGCGGCCGTAGGCGACGAGCAGCAGGTCCTGGGCGGAGCCGGTGAGGGCGGCGCCGGTGCCGTAGGTCCATTCCCGGTCGTCGGCGTGCAGCGCGACACCGTCCAGCGCGGCGCCGAAGAACCGTACGGTCCGGGGCGTGACGCTCTCCAGGAGGACGCTCAGCCGGTCCTCGGGCACACGCCGGTCCAGGCCCAGCGCGACGGTGATGTCCAGACCGTGGATCACGTCGTGCCCCAGGGCACCCACGAACCCGCCGACCGGCGGCTTCCAGGGATGGTGCGCATGCGTGCGGAGCGCCGCGGCCAGCTCCCGCGGGGTGAGGGCGGCGGCGTCCCGGCGGGCGCACCGGTCGGTCATCCGGTGCAGGCTCCCGCAAGCCGCCAGGAGCTCCCGTACGACCCGGGAGAGCGGATAGCGGAAGCCGAACGACATATGGGCGACGACCTCCCGTACCCGCCACCCCGCGCACAGCGTCGGCGCGTCCCAGGAAGCGTCCGGCAGGCCGTCCCAGACGTCCGCCAGCTCCCGGCGTTCCGCCGCGATCAGGGCCCTGATGTCCATCGTTGTTCTCCCATGTGCGCGTGGGGTGAGCGGAGCCGTGCACCGTGCCTCCAGGGTGTACGGGACCGCTCCCCGCGTCCAAGAACGGGTTGTTGTGGTCGCTAGAATCCGTGGTTATGGAGCTTCGGCAGCTGCGGTACCTCGTCGCCGTGGCGGAGGAGGCCAACTTCACCCGCGCCGCCGCCAGGCTGCACGTCGCCCAGCCCGGGGTGAGCGCGCAGATCCGGCAGCTGGAGCGGGAGTTGGGGCAGCCGCTGCTGGACCGCTCGGGGCGACGGGTGACGCTGACAGAGACCGGCGAGGCCGTACTTCCCCACGCGCGGGCCGCGTTGGCGGCCGTCGATGGCGTCCGGCAGACGGCCGACGAGTTCGCCGGGCTGCTGCGCGGACGGGTGCGGCTGGGGCTGATCTCCGGTGCCGCCGGCCACGCCTTCGATGTGGTGTCGGTGCTGGCCGGCTTCCACGAGCGGCATCCGTGCGTCGAGATCGCGCTCACCGAGGACACTTCGGAGCGGATGCTCGGCGCGCTGCGCCGCGGCGAACTGGACATCGTCGCAGTCGGGTTGACCGACGAGGCGCCGCCGCCCGGGGTGTCGTTCCGGCTCGTGGTGGACGAACCGCTGGTGGCGGCCGCCGCGCCCGGCGATCCGGTGTTCGACCGTGCCGTCGGCGGAGCGCTGCCGCTCACCGCGCTGGAGGGGCGGCGGCTGATCGGTCTGCCGCGCGGCACCGGCCTGCGCGCGGTGCTCGAACGCGCCTGTACGCGGGCCGGGTTCCGGCCGGACATCGCCTTCGAGGCGGCGTCCCCGGGGCTGGTCACCCAGCTCGCCGCGCGGGGCCTCGGGGTGGCCGTGGTGCCCGCGCTGCCGGACGCGGTCGCGGCGGAGGCCGGGCTGTGGACCCGCGAGCTGACCGAGCCGCCGCTGCGTGGCCGGGTCGCGTTGGCCTGGCGGGCGGACGGCTCTCCGGGACCGGCCGTCCGGATCCTGCTGGAGCGGCTGCACACCGCGCTGACCAGGGTCGCACCGGACCCGTCGCGCTCCCCGTAACCATTCGCCGCGCCCGGGTGGCGTGATGATCCGGGCAGGCGGGGCCCGGGTGATGCCCGTGGCGCGTCCGTCCCCGCTTCGCCGTTCCCCTGGAGAGGTTCCCGATGGTCCGCACGTCCCCGCAGTTCGCCAATGCCCTCGCCGCGGGCCCGGTGGTCCTCGACGGCGGGCTGTCCAACCAACTGGAGGCCGCGGGGCACGATCTCGGGGACGCACTCTGGTCGGCGCGGTTGCTCGCCGAGGATCCGGAGGCGGTGATCGAGGCGCACCGCGCGTACTACGCGGCGGGGGCTCAGGTCGCCATCACCGCCAGCTATCAGGCGACGTTCGAGGGGTTCGCACGGCGCGGGATCGACGCCGACGAGGCCAGGGTGCTGCTCGGCCGCTCCGTGGCGCTGGCCCGCGAGGCGGCCGACCGGGCGCGGGCGGGCGGGGTCACCGGTCCGCTGTACGTCGCCGCGTCCGCCGGACCGTACGGCGCGATGCTGGCGGACGGTTCGGAGTACCGGGGCCGGTACGGGCTGACCGTGGCCGAGCTGGAGCGTTTCCACCGGCCCCGGCTGGAGGTCCTGGCATCGGCCGGGCCGGATGTGCTGGCCCTAGAGACGGTGCCGGACGCCGACGAGGCGCGAGCCCTGGTGCGGGCGGTGCGCGGGCTGGACATCCCGGCGTGGCTCTCGTACAGCGTGGCGGGGGCGCGCACCCGGGCGGGGCAGTCGCTGGAGGAGGCGTTCGCGGTGGCGGCGGACGCGGACGAGATCGTCGCGGTGGGCGTCAACTGCTGCGCGCCCGCCGACGCGGACCGCGCCGTCGAGGTGGCGGCGCGGGTGACCGGCAAGCCGGTGGTGGTCTATCCGAACAGCGGGGAGAGCTGGGACGCCGGGGCCCGTACGTGGTGTGGTGCGCCGGAGTTCCGCGCGGACCAGGTGGCCACTTGGGCGGCGGCCGGGGCGCGGCTGATCGGCGGCTGCTGCCGGGTGGGGCCCGAGCAGATCCGTGCGTTGGCTGAGCAGTTGCGGGGGTGAGGGGCGGGCGTTCGCGGGGCCATCGGGCGGGGAGGCCGTCAGCTCGCCCGGGGAGCGCCCCGCTCCACGCCCGCCCGGGAGCCCCGGCCCGGGAAGCGCCCTGCCTGGGAGCGCCCGCCGGAAGCCTCCGGCCGACGGCCCGTTCGCCTGGGGACAGCCGTGCGGCAACGCGCGCCCCGGACGCGCCGTCCTCGGCGGAGCGGCGCGCCCCACACCCGTCAGGACAACGGCGCGTGCAGCTTCTTCGTGCCGGAGCGGTTGCCCATCAGGCTGCAGCTGACGTTCTTGATGCCGAGGTCGTAGCCCTTGAGGTTGGGGAACTGCACATAGGTCCCCTCGGCGGTCCCGGCGGGCTGGCGGGCGGCCTTGCTCTCCAGGTCGCTCTTGCAGATCTTGGCGGCCTCGTCCTTGATCTCGGAGCTGGACGTGAAGCCGGAGCGCAGCTGGTGGACGGTGACGACCTCGGCGTCGTGCGCATCGTCGCAGGACGCCGCCTCGTTGTTGCCGCTGCCGTCCGCCGGGAGGTCGTAGCAGTCGCCGACCTCCAGCTTGTAGAACGGGATGGTGCTCTCCGACGGCGAGGCGCTCGCGGGGTCGGACGGGAAGCCCGTGGGCGTGGTGGGCCCGTCGTCGGGCGTGGCGCTCGGCGAGGCGTCGGTGCTCTCGGACGGCGTGGCGCGGTTCTTCTTGTCGTCGTCGCCGTCGCCGCTCATCGCGAAGATGCCGAAGACCACGGCGAGCACCAGGACACCGCCACCGATGATCGCCGCGATGATCTTGCCGTTGCCGCCGCCGGACGGCGGCGGGGGCGGCGGCTGCCAGCCCCCGGGACCGCCGGGACCCGCCGGGCCGAAGCCGGGGCCGACCGGACCGAAGCCGCCGGGCGGCGGACCGGCCGGCTGTCCTCCGGGCGGCGGGAACCCGCCCTGGCCGTACCCGCCCTGGGCCGGGCCTCCGGCACCGTAGCCGCCGGGAGGCGGGCCGAAACCGCCCTGGCCGTCGTTCGGGGGCTGGTTCGGCGGGGGCGGCGGAGGCGGCGGAAAGCTCATGACGGAGATAATCGCTTCTTTACAGGGTCTTGGGAAACTCGGTGACAGAGCTGATACAGGCGACGGCTGAAATGTCCGGCGACTGGGCACGGGTCGGTCCACAGCCACCCGCACCACCCTACGGCCCGGAGGTTTGACGTGTTCATCGACCTGCCCCTGGACGAACTGCGCCGCTACCGCCCGCCGCTGCCCGAACCCCCAGGCTTCGACGCCTTCTGGCACCGGACGCTGACGGAGACCCACGCCCATGACCTCGACGCCCGCTTCACCGCCGTCGACGCCGGGATGGCGCTCCTGGACACGTACGACGTGGAGTTCGCCGGATTCGGCGGGCACCGTATCCGCGGCTGGTTCCTCGCACCGCGCGGCGCCGAAGGCCCGCTGCCGTGCGTGGTGCAGTACCTCGGCTACGGCGGCGGGCGCGCGCATCCCCATGACTGGCCGTTGTGGCCGTGCGCCGGGCTGGCGACGCTGGTGATGGACGCCCGCGGGCAGAGCGGCCCCGACCGGCCGGGCGACACCCCGGATCCGGTCGGGGCGGCCCACCCCGGTGTGCCGGGGAAGATGACGCAGGGTCTGCTCGCCCCGGACACGTACTACTACCGGCGCCTGTACACGGACGCGGTCCGCGCGGTGGAGGCGGCGGGCGCCCATCCGATGGTGGATCCGGCGCGGATCGTGGTGTCCGGGCGCAGTCAGGGCGGGGCGTGCGCGCTGGCGGTGGCGGGCCTGGTGCCGGAGGTCGCCGCGGCGCTGATCGACGTCCCGTTCCTGACGGACATCCGGCGGGCGCTGGAGGTCACCGAGGACGGGCCCTACGGCGAACTGGCCCGCTACTTCGCGGGCGAGCGGCTGGACATCGACCGGGCGCTGGCCACCCTCGACCACGTCGACGGGCTGAACTTCGCGGCCCGCGCGCAGACGCCCGCGCTCTTCAGCACCGGGCTGCGCGACGCGGTGACCCCGCCGTCCACCGGCTTCGCCGCGTACCACCACTACGCGGGTCCCAAGGAGCAGCAGGTGTGGCGGTTCAACGGGCACGAAGGCGGCGGCGGGCATCAGCGGACGGAGCAGATCCGGTTCGTCCGCGAGCTGTTCGGCTGAGCCGACGGGGCGTCCCGGGTCTGAGGTCGGGGCGCCCCGGGTCGTGAGGTCGGGGCGCCCCGGGCCCATTACCATGCGGCACGCACCGGGGAGTGCCCCGGGCACACAGTGGCCGAACGGCCCGGTCCGCGGCCGGGCGGAGGGAGAGAGCGCGATGGGCGCACAGGCAGCGGGACCGCTCGTCGTCGGCGTGGACAGCTCGACGCAGTCCACCAAGGTGCTGGTGGTGGACGCGGCATCCGGCACGGTCGTCGCCCGCGGCCGGGCCCCGCACGCCGTCGGCGGCGAGGTGGGCAAGGAGAGCGATCCGGG
The DNA here is from genome assembly GCF_045040405.1 of Streptomyces sp. NBC_01525. Classification (NCBI taxonomy): domain Bacteria; kingdom Bacillati; phylum Actinomycetota; class Actinomycetes; order Kitasatosporales; family Streptomycetaceae; genus Streptomyces; species Streptomyces sp. NBC_01525. Next base: position 6,272,498 of record NZ_CP109397.1, on the reverse strand, counting down.
GCACTGGTGGGCGTCGCTCGCCGAGGCGTTGAGACAGTGCGGGGACGCGGCGCGGCAGGCGGGCGCGGTGTCCGTGGCCGGGCAGCAGCACGGTCTGGTCACGCTGGACGCGGCGGGCGCGCCGGTGCGGCCCGCGCTGCTGTGGAACGACGTACGGTCCGCGCCGCAGGCGGAGCGGCTGGTGGCGGAGCGGGGCGGGCCCGCCGCGTGGGCCGAGCGGGTCGGCAGCGTGCCGGGCGCGGCGTTCACCGTGTCCAAGTGGGCGTGGCTGCGCACGCACGAACCGGCCGCGGCCGCCGCCACCGCCGCGGTCCGGCTGCCGCACGACTACCTCACCGAGCGGCTGACCGACGAGGCGGTCACCGACCGGGGCGACGCGTCCGGCACCGGCTGGTGGGCATCGGCCACCGAGGCGTACGACACCGCGGTCCTCGACCACATCGGGCTGGACCCGGCGGCGCTGCCCCGCGTCGCCGGCCCCGGGGAGGTGGTGGGCACCGTACGGACCGATGAGCTGCCGCTGCCGCACGGCGCGTTGGTGGCGGCGGGCACCGGCGACAACATGGCCGCGGCGCTGGGGCTCGGGCTGCGGCCCGGTCGGCCGGTGCTGAGCCTGGGGACGTCCGGCACGGTCTACGCGGTCTCCCGGCGGCGTCCGGCCGATCCGTCCGGTACGGTCGCCGGTTTCGCGGACGCGCGCGGCGACTGGCTGCCGTTGGCCTGCACGCTCAACTGCACCCTGGCCGTGGACCGGATCGCCACGTTGCTGGGCCGTGACCGGGAGGCGGTCGAGGCGGGCGGCGAGGTGGTGGTGCTGCCGTTCCTCGACGGGGAGCGCACCCCGAACCTGCCGGGCGCGTCGGGCCTGCTGCACGGGCTGCGGCACGACACGACGCCGGGTCAGGTGCTGCAGGCGGCCTACGACGGCGCGGTGTTCGCGCTGCTGAAGGCGGTGGACCAGGTGCTGGACGCCGACTCGGCGGCCGATGCGCCGCTGCTGCTGATCGGCGGCGGCGCGCGGGGCCGGGCCTGGCGGGAGACGGTGCGGCGGCTGTCGGGGCGCCCGGTGGAGGTGCCCGAGGCCCGCGAACTGGTCGCGTTGGGCGCGGCGGCGCAGGCCGCGGGGCTGCTGCTGGGCGAGGACCCGGCGGCGGTGGCGCAGCGCTGGGGCACCGCCCGCGGCACCGCGTACGCAGCGCGCGAACGCGACACCGCAGCATGGGAGCGGCTGACCGCCACGCTGGCCGACGGGGACGCGCTGCTGCGGAGGTGAAGCCGGGCGACGGGCGCGTCCGGGCCGTTCCCCCGCGTGGGGCCGGGCGCCTCCGCCCCGCTCCGTGCCGGGCGCCGCGGCACCGGCCGAGCGCTCCCCCTCCCTTCCCGGGCCGGGCTCCGCGGCACCGGCCGGGCGCATCCCCTCCGCTCGCCGCCCCGGGCCGCGCGGCGCGCCCGGCCGTCACAGGGATCGCTACGACATTCGAGTGACGGCGTGTCACCTCCAACTCGCTTGCATGACCTGCGAGTTCCGTCTTTGGTTCGCCCATTGGCACTCATTGAAGGGCCTTGGCGTCCGAGGGACGGCTGCGCATCATGAACACACCGGCCACACGTGTCATGTACGCGTCCCCCCCCTCGGCCTCGTCAGGAGTTCGCATGGAGTACGACCACACCTCCCTGCCCCGCCGCCGCCTGCTCACCGGCGCCGCCGCGCTCGCCGCGGCCGCCGCGCTGGTCCCGTCCGGCAGCGCCGCCGCCCGCACCCGCACCGCGCGGCCCCGGGCGACCGCCTATCCGCCCGTGCACTGGAACCCCGCCAACGCCGCCAACTTCACGGAGGCCAACCGCCCGACGGAGTATCCGGTCGAGATGGTCGTGATCCATGTGACGCAGGAGACTTTCGCCGACACCCTCAAGGTCTTCCAGGACCCGGCCCACAAGGCGGCCGCCCACTACGTCGTCCGCTCCTCCGACGGCTACCTCGCACAGTGCGTCAGCGAGAAGAACGTCGCCTGGCACGCGGGCAACTGGGACTACAACACCCGCAGCATCGGCATCGAGCACGAGGGCTGGATCGACGACCCGAAGTGGTTCACCGACGCCCTGTACCGGCAGTCCGCCGTGCTGACCGCGGCGATCTGTGACCGCTACGGCATCCCCAAGGACCGCGAGCACATCATCGGCCACGTCGAGGTCCCCGGCGCCAACCACACCGACCCGGGCCAGTACTGGGACTGGGCCCGCTACATGGAGCTGGTCAAGGGCCGGGCCTGACGGTCCGCCACCCCGGGCGCGACGGCCGTTCCCGAGACGGCCGCCGCGCCGACATCCGCACGCGGGCTCGGTGCGCGGGACGGCGCGATCTGGACGGCGGCGGCTTCACGACGCTCGCGCCCCGGGAGCCGCACGGCGGGCCGGTCGTGGTGCACAACCATCCGTCGGGCGGCATGGAGCGCCCGGCGCCGAACGCGCTCGGGGTGTTCGCGGGCGGCTGACGCCGCGCCCGGACGGCATGCGGCCCGCCGTCGGGTCCGGCTACGGGCGGACGCTGCCGATCACATCGGCCGCGCCGGAGAGACTGTGCCGGAGGTCCGGGGCGATGTTGCTGCTCGCCAGGTAGAAGCCGAGCAGCGCGCAGACGATCGCGTGCGAGAGCTTGAGTTTGCCGCTGCGCAGGAAGATCGCTGTCAGAATGAGCAGCAACAGGACGACCGAGATCGTCAGAGCCATGGGTGCACCTCCGCGACGGCCGCCCGACAGGACGGCTAGGAGTGGCAAGTTTGGCGCATTTCAGGCACAATCCGGCCCGCGATCCGGTGCCCCATCCGGGTGATCACTGCGGGTCACGCTTCTTTTCACCCCGAGGCGCCCCAGAGTTCCCAACCCCCATGTGTCACGGATCACTTTCCCCGTGGGCAACGGGCCCTCCCGATCAGCCGTCTTAGCGACGGATACATCCGGCGCCTTCCGCGTCGACGCACACCCCCGGCCGACGGAAGTACCGCCATGACCCGACAGCGCGCCCCGCGACGACCCGCGGGGCATGCGGACCGCCGTACGCGGTGGCCGTGCGCCCTCGCGTCGACCGAATATCCCCTTTCAAAGCTTAATGTGACGGAATGAGCACCGTGCAGGACCAGGATCAACTCACGGGGTGGCGGCGGTTCCGGCGCCGCGTCCCCAACGGCTTCGCCATCGCCTTCGGTGTGCTGGGCCTCTTCTGCGCCGTCACGGCGCTCTTCGGACCGCTGCGGCGCGGACTGCACCCGGTGATCTACTGGCTGGACACCCTCACCATCCCCGTGGCGCCGAACTTCGCGTACGCCGCCTTCCTGTTCCTGCTCGGCGCGGCGATGGCCGCCCGCAAACGGGTGGCGCTGTGGTTCGTCGTCGCCTACATGCTGCTGGTCGCCCTCGCCGACGCGCTGTTCCTCGCCGCCGGGTACTGGGAGTTCGCCGTCTCGCTGGCGGTGTGCACCGCCATCCTCGTGCTGCTCGTCGTCTCGCACCGCGAGTTCTACGCCATCACCCGGCGCGGCGCCTTCGTCCGCGCCGCGGGCGTCCTGGCGGCCGGGCTGGTCGCCGCGGTACTGCTCGGCTGGGGCCTGGTGACGCTGTTCCCCGGCTCACTGGAGCACGGCGCCGCCAACCGGCTGCTGTGGGCCGCCAACCGCGTCTGCGGCGGGCTGGTCGGCGGCCGGATCGTCGAGGGTCATCCGCCGCACTGGATCATCATCCTGCTCGGCCTCTTCGGCGCGCTCGCGCTGCTCAACGCCGCCGCCACACTCTTCCGCTCGCAGCGCATGGAGGCGGCGCTGCACGGCGACGAGGAACCCCGTATCCGGGCGCTGCTGGCCCGCTACGGCGGCGACGACTCGCTGGGCTACTTCGCCACCCGCCGCGACAAGGCCGTCGTCTTCTCCCCCAGCGGCAAGGCGGCCGTCACCTACCGCGTCGAGGCGGGCGTCTGCCTGGCCAGCGGTGACCCGGTCGGCGACCGCGAGGCGTGGACCCAGGCCATCGAGGCGTGGCTGGAGGTCGCCGGGCGCTACGGCTGGCAGCCGGCCGTGATGGGCGCCAGCGAGGAGGGCGCGAAGGCGTTCGCCCGCTGCGGTCTGGGCGCCCTGCAGCTCGGTGACGAGGCGATCCTGCACGTCAAGGACTTCGAGCTGGACGGCCGCGACATGCGGGTCACCCGGCAGGCCGTCAACCGCGTCCAGCGCACCGGCGCCACCTGCCGGATAAGGCGTCACTCGGCACTCAGCGATGCCGAGATGCGCGAGGTCATCGACCGCGCCGACGCCTGGCGCGACACCGAGACCGAGCGCGGCTTCTCCATGGCGCTGGACCGCCTCGGCGACCCCGAGGACAGCGACTGTCTGCTGGCCGAGGCGTTCGACGGCGAGGGCCGGATGATGGCGCTGCTGTCGTTCGTGCCCTGGGGCGACGACGGCATCTCGCTGGACGTGATGCGGCGCGACCGCAGCGCGCCCAACGGCGTCATGGAGTTCATGGTCGCGCAGCTGTGCGCGCAGGCCGGGCAGTTCGGGGTGCACCGCATCTCGCTGAACTTCGCGGTGTTCCGCTCCGCCTTCGAGGAGGGCGCGCGGATCGGCGCGGGCCCGGTGCTGAAGTTCTGGCGCCGCCTGCTGCTCTTCTTCTCCAAGTGGTGGCAGCTGGAGGCCCTCTACCGTTCCAACGCCAAGTACAACCCCGAGTGGTACCCGCGGTTCCTGTGCTACGCGGACACCGGTGCGCTCGCCCGGATCGGCCTCGCCTCCGGCATCGCCGAGGGCTTCGTCGCCGTACCGAGCCTCGGCAAGCTGTGGGGCAAGGGCCACAAGAAGAAGCTGATCGCCCCGGCGAGCACCGCCGGACTGCCCTCCCTGGAGGAGCTGGGGCTGGTCAGCGAGGCGCCGACCGCCGAGGAGCAGCGGAAGCGGGAGCTGGCCGCGCTGCCCGAGCAGGTGCGCACCCGCCACCTCAAGCTGGAGCGGCTGCGCGCCGAGGGCACCGACCCGTATCCGGTCGGTGTACGGCGTACGCACACGCTCGGTGAGGTCCGCGCCGCGCATCCGGGGCTGGAAGCCGGTGCACACACCGGTGAGACGGTGCGTATCGCCGGGCGGGTGCTGCTCACCCGCGATCACGGCGGGGTGCTCTTCGCCGTGCTGCGGGACTGGTCCGGTGACCTCCAGATCGCGCTGACCCGCGACACCACCGGCAAGGAGCTGCTGGAGCGCTTCGGCTCCGACATCGACCTCGGCGACCATGTCGAGGCGGAGGGCGAGGTCGGCGCCAGTGACCGCGGCGAGCTGACCGTCTTCGTCACCGAGTGGCGGCTGACGGCGAAGTGCCTGCGGCCGCTGCCGGACAAGCGGCGCGGTCTGACCGACCCGGAGGCAAAGGTCCGCCACCGCTATGTCGACCTGGTGGTCTCGCCGGACGCCCGGGAGACCGTACGGGCCCGCAGCACGGCCGTGCAGGCGCTGCGGCAGGGGCTGATCGACCGGGGCTACCTGGAGGTCGAGACGCCGATGCTCCAGCAGATCCACGGCGGCGCCAACGCCCGGCCGTTCCACACCCACATCAACGCCTACAACCTCGACCTGTATCTGCGTATCGCGCCCGAGCTGTATCTCAAGCGGCTGTGCGTGGGCGGTATGGAGAAGGTCTTCGAGATGGGGCGGACCTTCCGCAACGAAGGCATCTCCTACAAGCACAACCCCGAGTTCACGATGTTGGAGGCGTACCAGGCGTTCGCCGACTACGACGTGATGCTCGACCTGACCCGGGAGCTGATCCAGGGCGCCGCGGTCGCCGCGTTCGGGACCGCGACCGCCCGTAAGGCGGATGCGAACGGGCGGCTGGTCGAGCACGACATCTCCGGAGCCTGGCCGGTCAAGACGGTCTACGGCGCGCTGTCGGAGGCGCTGGGCGAGGGGGTCGACGCGGACACCGACGCGCGGGTGCTGCGGCGGCTGTGCGATGCCGCGTCGGTGCCGGTGAAGCCGGAGACGGGCCGCGGCGACATCGTGCTGGAGATGTACGAGCGGCTGGTGGAGGAGCGCACGACGCTGCCGACGTTCTACAAGGACTTCCCGACGGACGTCTCGCCGCTGACCCGCCAGCACCGCAAGGACCCGCGGCTGGCCGAGCGCTGGGATCTCGTCGCGTTCGGCACGGAGCTGGGCACCGCCTACTCCGAGCTGACCGACCCGGTGGAGCAGCGGCGACGGCTGACGGCCCAGTCGCTGCTGGCGGCGGGCGGCGACGTGGAGGCGATGGAGCTGGACGAGGACTTCCTCCAGGCTCTGGAGTACGCGATGCCGCCCACCGGTGGTCTGGGCATCGGCGTGGACCGGCTGGTCATGTTCCTCACCGGTCTGTCGATCCGCGAGACGCTGCCGTTCCCGCTGGTCCGGCGCCGCTGAGCGGTCCGCCCCCGTACGCCGCGCGCCTCTCCTGCGGGAGGGGCGCGCGGTGCGTTTCCGGCCGTCCGTACGGGAATCACGGCCCCGGGTGAAGCGTTGGCCGCACATGACGACTTATGTGGTGCACCACAACGGCCGGGCCGCGACCGCGGAGGAGCTGGCGGCGGTCGCGTTCGGCAGCCCGGCCCATTTCACCGCCATGCAGGTACGCGGCGGCCTGATCCGGGGGCTCGACCTCCATCTGGCCCGGCTGCGTACGGCTTCGCTGGAGCTGTTCGGGCGGGCGGTCCCCGACGAGGAGGTCCGCTCCCAGCTGCGGGCGGCGCTGGCGGCGAGCCCCGCCGATGTGTCGCTGCGGGTCCTGGTCCACGCGCCGGGCGATCCGTTCGCGGCCGAACCGGGCGAGCCCGCGATGCTGGTCCGTACGGCGTCCGCCGGGGCCCCGCCGACGGGTCCGCTGGCGCTGGCGGCGGTGGCGCACGAACGGTTCCAACCGGCCGTGAAGCATGTCGGGGAGCCCGCGAAGCGGTTCTTCCTACGGCAGGCGGCGGCGGAGGGGTTCGACGACGCCGCATTCGTCGACCGGGACGGGCGGCTGAGCGAGGGCACGATCTGGAACCTCGCGTTCTGGGACGGCACGGCGGTGGTGTGGCCGGTCGCCGGGATCCTGGACGGCATCATGCAGGGCATGATCAAACGGCAGTTGACGAAGCTCGGCGTCCCCCAGCGCGACGCCGAGGTACGGGCCGACGGCCTCGCCCGGTGGGCCCGCGGGGCGGTGGTCCTCAACTCCCGGACGCCTGCGGTCGCCGTCCACCGCATCGGCGACGAAGCCCTGCCCGAGGCCCCGGACTTCGTGGCGCTGCTGCACCGGGCGCATGAGGCGGAGCCGTTGGTGGCGCCGTGAGGGGCTGAGGTTACGGGGCGCCGCGACGGGGCTGCGGGGCGGGCCGGGGTGCCGCGACGGCCGGGGCGGGGCCGCGCCGGGCGGCGGGCCAGGCCGGTTTGGGGCCCCGTTTCGGGCGGGTGCAGGGCCCTCGTCGGGCGGGCGTTGTCAGACCCCTCGGTTACGTTGCGTGTATGACGGAATACGACATCGTGACGGTGGTGGGGGCCTGGCTCGGGGCCTGGGTGTGGGGCGATGTGGCGCGGCTGCTGCGCGCGGTCGGGCCCCGGCGTCCTTACGCCGCCTCGGGCCCCTCCCCCGGAACCGTGCCCCGTTCCGCCCCCAGGTCGGCCCACCGCACCGTCCGGTCGCACCAGCGCTCCAGCAGCGTGCGGTCGTGGCCGACGGCGAGGAGACCGGCGCCGGTGCGGGCGCGGTACCCCTCGACGACGGCGACCAGCGCCGCGGTGGTGGACGCGTCGAGCATGGCGGTCATCTCGTCGCAGATCAGCCAGCGCGGCTCCAGCACCAGCGCGCGGGCGAGGCAGGCGCGTTGCAGCTGTCCGTCGCTGACCTCGTGCGGGCGGCGGGTCAGCAGATCGGCGGTGAGGCCGACGGCGGGGGCCAGCTCCGCGACGGCGGAGGCAGCCTCCGTGCGGCGGCCGGTGGCGCGCAGCGGTTCGGCGATGAGATCGGCGAGCCGCAGCCGGGGGTCGGCGGAGAGCCGGGGCTGCTGGAAGACCACACCGAAGGAGGTGCGCAGGGCGCGGGGCGCGCGGTGGCGCCAGCCCGGGGCCGTCACACCGTCCACGGTCACCGTCCCGGCGTCCGGCCGGTGCAGCAGCGCCGCGACCCGCGCCAGCGTCGACTTGCCGCAGCCGCTCGGTCCGAGCAGCCCGACCGACTCGCCGGGCCCGACGGTCAGGGAGACGCCGGAGACGACCGGCCGCCGCCGCTCGTATCCGGCGGTGATGTCACGCAGTTCGAGCACGGCGGTCGCCCTTCTCCTCGGACTTCTCGGGGGCGTCGGCCGGGGGCGGGCCGGGGTGCGGATGGTGGCAGGCGACGCCGCCGGACGGTTCGGGGCGGACGGCGCACCGGGCGTCCGCGCGGGCGCAGCGGGCGGCGAAGGCGCAGCCGTCCGGCAGGGCACCCAGCTCGGGCGGCAGTCCGGGGATCGGGGTGAAGGCGCGGCCGGGCAGCGCGTCGAGCAGCCCGCGGGCGTACGGGTGGCGGGGGCCGGGCGTGCCGAAGAAGGTGGCGGCGTCGGCGTGTTCGACGATCCGTCCCGCGTACATGACGGCGACGTGGTCGGCGATCCGCTCGGCGGCCGCCAGATCGTGGGTGATCATCAGCAACGCCCGGCCGTTGTCGGCGTGGGCCCGCAGCGCGTCGACGGTGCGGTCGACGAGGTCCCGGTCGAGGCCGGTGGTGGGTTCGTCGGCGAGCAGCAGCCGGGCGTCGCCGACCAGCGCGAGGGCGCTCGCCGCGCGCTGGGCGAGACCGCCGGAGAGCTGGTGCGGGTAGCGGTCCAGGTGGTCAAGGGGGAACGCGGCGCGGGTCGCGGCCCGCTCCACCGCCGCGTGCAGCGCCTCCCGCGCCGCGCGACGCCCGGGCCGCCGTCCGGTCGGCGGGTCGGCCGTCGCTCCGGCCGTCGCTCCGGCCGTCGCCGGTTCGGCTCGCCCGCCGGTCAGCTCCCGTACGGTCTCCTCCAGTTGGGCGCGGATGGTGCGGACGGGCGTGAGGTGGGCGGCGGGGCTCTGCGGGACGAGGCCGATGCGGCGGCCGCGGACGATGCGGGCCAGCTGCCGTTCGTCGGCGGTGAGCAGTTCCACGGCGGGCGCGCCGTCGGCGGCCGTCAGGTGGGCCGCGCCGGACGTCTCGGCGTTGCCCGGCAGCAGGCCGAGCAGCGCGGAGGCGAGGACCGACTTGCCGCAGCCGCTCTCGCCGACCAGGGCGAGGCAGCTGCCCGGCGCCAGGTCGAAGGAGGCGCCGGAGACGGCGTGGACGTGCCGGCCGCCGCGCAATCGGAAGCGGACCGACAGATCGCGCACCGACAGGACGGGGGCCGGGGGCGGGGCGGTGCGGGGCGCGGTCACAGCATCAGCTCCGATCGGCGGCGGGGGTTGATCCGTTCCCGCCAGGCACCGGCCAGACCGGCGAGGGCGAGGGTCGGCACGATGAGGAAGAGGCCGGGGAAGAGCGTCGGCCACCAGGCGCCGGCCAGCAGCGAGCCGCGGGCGGCGCTGACCATGATGCCGAGGCTCGCCTCGTGGGCCGGGAGCCCCAGGCCCAGGAAGGACAGCGCGGACTCGTGCCAGATGGCGTGCGGCACCATCAGCACGGCGGCGAGTCCCGCCTGCGGCAGCACCCCGGGCAGCAGATGCCGCACGGTCACCCGCCACCGGGAGGCGCCGCCGGAGACCGCCGCGTCGATATGGGGGCGGGAGCGCAGCGACAGCACCTCCGCGCGGACGATGCGCGCCGTGGACAGCCAGTGGGTCAGCGCCACGGAGAGGATCACCGGCCAGACGCCGGGCCGGAACATCGCCACGATGAAGATGCCCAGCAGCAGATGGGGGACGGACGAGAAGAGATCGACGAGCCGCATCACGGCGCGGTCGGCCCAGCCGCCGAGCGCCCCGGCCAGCGCGCCGACGGCGGTGCCGAGCCCGACGGCGACCAGCGCGGCGACCACGCCCACCAGCAGCGAGACCCGAAGACCGTAGACGCAGCGCAGCATCAGGTCGCGGCCGACCTCGTCGGTGCCGAAGGGATGGGCCACGGACGGCGCGTGGAGTTTCTGGGCCAGGTCGACGGACTGGCTGTCCAGCGGGGACAGCAGCGGGACGACGAGGACGGCGAGGACCACCGCGGCGACGAGGACGGCGCTGACCCACACCCGCACAGTGCGGGTGCGTCGCTGACGGCCCGCGCCGGGGCGCCGGTGCCAGGTCGCCTCCGGTGCGGCCTTCGTGGCGGCGTCCGGTCCGGCCGTGGTGTGCCGCTCGGTGGTGGTGTGCGAGTCAGCCATCGAAGCCCACCCTCGGATCGGCGAGACCGTACAGCAGGTCGGAGAGGAGGTTGCCGGCGAGGACGGCGGCGGTGGCGAGGACGGTGAGGGCGGCGAGCAGCGGGAAATCGACGGCGGTTGCCGCCTCGACGGTGGCGGCGGCGATGCCGGGCCAGCTGAAGACCGTCTCGACCAGCAGCGCGCCGGTGATCAGTTCCGGGACCCGGGAGCCGACGAGGGTGAGGACCGGCAGCAGTCCGGAGCGGAGCGCGTGGTGGAGCAGGACGGTGCGTTCGCGCAGGCCGCGGGCGCGGGCGCCGCGCACCGGGTCCTCCTCCAGCGCGTCGCCGACGCCCTGCCGTACGTACAGCACGAACCACGGGAGCTGGGAGACGGCGAGGACCAGGGCGGGCAGCGTCACATGGCGGGCGATCTGGCCGGGGGTGGCGAGGTCGGTGCCGGTGTCGGTGAGGCCACCAGCCGGGAGGACGCCCAGTTTCAGGGCGAACAGCCAGACGGCGAGGAGGCCGAGCCAGAACGGCGGCGCGGCTTCCAGGGTGTAGGCGACGGAGGTGACGGCGCGGTCGAGGAGACCGCCGCGGCGGCGGGCGGCCGCCACGCCGAGAGCGGTGCCGACGACGACGGCGAGGACGAAGGCGAGCGCGCACAGCAGGACGGACCAGCCGAGGCGTTCGCCGATGACCTGGGTGACGGGGGCGCGCAGCGTGGCGGAGTCGCCGAGGTCGCCGGTGAGCGCGGCGGTGAGCCAGTGCCACCACCGGCCGATCAGCGGCTGGTCGACGCCGAGGTTGTGGCGCAGCTGGTCGAGGTTGGCCTGCGAGGCGGTGAGCCCGGCGTCGCCCGCGTAGGCACGGACCGGGTCGAAGGGCGAGGCGGCGGCGACGGCGAAGACCCCGAAGGTGACGGCGAGGAGGACCGGCACGGCGAGCAGCGCCCGCCGGCCGGTCATCCGCGCCATCGCCGCCCAGGGCGGGGAGGTGCGCGTCATCACGTGGCGGGCTGCCAGTCCTCGACGTTCCACCAGGGCCCGGAGGCCAGGCCGTGGTCGTGCGGTTCGGTCTGGGTGGTCAGGCCCTTCCAGCGGTCGGCGATCACATAGACGTGGTCGACGTGGGTGAGGAAGGTGTAGGCGGGGTTGTCGACGAGGCGGCGCTGGACGGCGTCGTAGGCGGCCTTGCGGGTGGCCTTGTCGTCGGTGCGGCGGGCCTCGGTGAGCTTGGCGTCGACGGTCTTGTCGGCGTAGCGCGACATGTTGTTGAAGCCGTCCCCGGCCAGCGAGGAGTGCAGCAGGAGGTACTGGTCGAAGTCGGGATCGGCGGGGCTGCCGCCACCGGCGAGGACCGCGTCCTTGGCCATGCGCGGCTCGATGGCCTCCCAGGTGCCGGATTCGACCTTGGCCTCGATACCGGCCTTCTTGGCGTCGGAGGCGAAGGCGAGGGCGTGTTCCTGGCGGAGCTTGTCGCCGGAGAGGTACCAGAGGGTGAAGGAGGCGCGCTGGTGGCCCTTGGTGCGGATGCCGTCCGGGCCCTTCTTCCAGCCGGCGTCGTCCAGGATGTGCTCGGCCTTCGTCAGGTCGTGCGGGCGCTCGGTGCCCTTCGCGAACCAGGGGCTGTCGGTGGGCACCGGGCCGTAGGCGGGCTTCCCGGCGCCGTTGAGGATGCCCTTGACCATGGCCTCGCGGTCGACGGCGAGGTCGAGGGCGCGGCGGATGGCCTTGGCGCCGGTGACCGGGTTGCCGGTGGGCAGCGTGACGTTGCGGTAGTCGAAGGTCGTGGCGGTGACGGTGGTGCGGTGCTTGTCGCCCTTGAAGGTGGCGGCGAGTTCCGGCGGCAGGATGGCGCCGTCGAGGTCGCCGGAGCGCAGCCGGGTGGCGCGGATGTCGTCGTCCTTGATGATCGCCATGGTGAAGTTCTTCACCTTCGGCGCGCCGCCCCAGTAGTGCGGGTTGGCCTTGAAGGTGAGCTTCTCGCCCTTGGACCAGCGGGTGAGGACGTACGGGCCGGTGCCTATCGGCTTGGTGGTGAATGCGCCGTGGTTGATGTCCTGCTTGCCCGCGATGTGCTGCGGGGCGATGGGCAGGACGGCGCGCTCGGCGAACGGCGCATAGGGGTACTTGAGGTGGAAGACGACGGTGTGGTCGTCCTTCTTCTCGACGTTCTTGAGGGCGTCCAGCTCCGCCTTGGAGGCGTTGTTGGTCTGGGAGTCGAGGATGGTGGAGTAGGTGAAGACGACGTCGTCGGCGGTGAAGGGCTTGCCGTCGCTGAAGGTCACGCCGCGGCGGAGGCCGAAGGTGTAGGTCCGGCCGCTGTCGGTGATCTTGGGCAGTGCGGTGGCGAGTGCGGGCTTGAGACGCATTTCGGCGTCGTGGGTGAGCAGCCCGTCGAAGATCTTGGAGTTGCCGTCCTTGCCGTAGCCGAGGAGCGGGCTGAGCGTCTCCGGTTCGTACGCGATGCCGACCACCGCGGAGTCCGTGCGTCCGGTGGCAGCCTTGCCGCCGTCCGGTGTGGAACAGGCCGCCGCGCTCAGCGCGAGGCCGGCCGCCAGCGTCACCGCGGCGGCTCCCCGTAGGAACCGGGCCGTCATCCTCATGACTCCTCTGCATAGGGATCGCTATTGCATGGTCAACGCAATTAAAGCGTACGTAAAGGGACGCTGACGAAGCGGGGCGGGTCTGATAGTGGCCGGTACCGGTCGGTGACCGGTCGGGCACCCGCCGCGGCCCCGGGCGGCCGGTGCGGCAGCGGTTCCGGCGTGCGGACCTCGGTGGCAGACTGCTGCCCCCAACGGGACGGGGGCGACCGTGAGCGGCGATCAGAGCGGTGGGACGGGACAGGGGCCGACGCGGCCGGGGCGACGCGCTCGTGCGTGGCGGTGGATCCGGACCGAAGGCCGGTTCGTCGCCGACACGGTCCATCCGGAGTCGGCCGGGATGAGCCGCGGGCGGCGGCTGGCCACCTACGGCATCGCGCTTCTCTGCGCGGCGTTCCTGGTGGGCCTGGGGCTGGCGCGTTCCTACTTCACCGCCGGGACCGAGGCGCGCATCGGGGACAACGCGCAGAGCGCTCTCGACGCCGAGAAGGGCTACCTCCACGCCGCGTTCCGCCCCATGCTCCGCGGCGCCTACGGTCCCCCGTACTCCGCCTTCTCCCGTGCGCCGCTGAGCGCGCGCGAGATCGACGGGGTCCACCGCGGCGAGTACGACAGTTCCGTGCTGCGGGACAGCGTGGCGGCCACCGGGTTCAGCCTCGGCGCCCAGGACGCCTCGCCGGGCAGCGGTCAGGTCTCCTACGTCGACCTGGTCAGCGACAGCAGCTCGATGATCACCGTGACCGGTATCGACGCGACGCACATCCGCTGCCGGAAATCCGGGATGGTCGCCGAGATCCACACTCCCGCTCAGGGGGATTCGCCGATCAAGGGGCTGGCGTACAAACTTCAGGACCGCGCCGGAACGCCGAACGGGTTCATCACCGACATCGAGGATCCGCACTGGGGCGAGCCGTACTTCGCTCACCACACGATTCCGCTCGGCGGCGCGGCGGCCCCGCAGACGTTGAGCGTCCTGGGCGTCGCCGACCCCGGCGCGTACTGCACCTGGGACCTGGAAGCGCACTTCACGACCGACGACGGCGCGGAGCACCACACCCGGCTCAACGCCGAGCCCCTGGTCACCGAGGGCGGGCCCGGCAACGGGCTCGGCACCCAGCATCTCCAGGTGGATCTCGCCACGCAGATCCGGTGGCGGTGCGAGCACGGGCAGCGGAAACCGGAGGAGTGCGGCGGCGTGTTCCGCATCCGGCCGTAGGGCCCCACCCCCTGAACCCTCTCGCTCGCCGAACGCCCCTAAGGTGCAAGGAAGATCGCGAACCTGGGGCAGGGGACGAGTGGCGAACGTGGCGAACGAGCGGGATGAGGCACCGACGCGCAGGCGGGTCCTGTGGGGCATGTCCGCGCTGGATGACGTTCGTCCGCGACATCCGCGAGACCGAGGGCGTCGACATCCCCCCGCACGTCGCCGCGATCGAGGACACCGAGGCATATCTGACGTACGTGCTGCCCCGGATGCGTCCCGAACAGCGCTTCCTGGCCACCGAGTTCTCCCTCGTACGGTGCTGGAGGCAGCATCTGAGCGATCCCGTGCCCGCGTCGTTCGCCCGGCGCCGCGGCATCGCGGCGGACACCCCGGTCCGGCGGGCGCTCCGGGACGCCGCCGCACACCCGCTCCGGCAGGCCGACTGGAAGCAACTGCTGCTCGGCAGCGACTGGTTCGGCTCGCACCGGAAGTTCCTGACGCACCAGATGCAACGGTTCCGGGCCACCGGCCGCCTCGCGGTCGTCGCGTACGGCGTCGCCCAGGGCCCGCCATGGTCCGCGACATCGGGCCGGATTCCGTGCCCTGGCTGCTGAACAGCGTCTACTCCGACCTCACCGCCCAGCCCTCCGCCGACGGCACGCCCGCCCCCAACCCGGCCTGGTACGAGGAGTTCCGGGCCCTCCAGCGGACCGAGGACCGCCTTCCGGTGCGCACCGGGACCGTCCCGGTCTGACGCGGGCCGTCCGGCTCCCCCGTACCGCCCTGTCCGCACCTCACAGCGAATGGTCATGAATCCGTAATGCCGCCCACATCGGACGCAACCCGCGGCGTGCTCCGCCCCTCTGGAGGGGTGGCAGGAGCGTGACCGCTCCCGCTCGACCGTTACACCACGAGTGAACGACGACATGCTCCGTGGATGCCACCTGGGGGAGCTCCGCGGGAAGGGAAGTCCATGACCAGGACGGTAAAGACCGAGACGACCATGCCGAGTCGGCGGCGCGCGGCCGTGACCGGCGCGCTGGGGCTGGCCGCGGTGGCGCTCACCGCCGTGCCCGCCCACGCCAAGGGCACCGTGGAGGTGACGGCGCCCCGCACGGCGGCCGTCGGCAAGACCTTCACGGTCACCGCGCACGGGGACGATGACGCCGCCTCCTACCTGCGGATATGCCTGCAGGAGCGCAGCGGCGGGCAGGCGTGGCACCAGGTGACCTGCGGTGCCGTCGTCGAGCGGGGCGGCGCGGAGGCGCAGGCCGTGGCGCACCCGAAGAGCACGCATCGCGGCCCGGTGGAGTTCCGTGCGGTGGCGTACGGGCTGACCGGACCGCACGACCAGCACCCCAAGCAGTGGCGGACCTCGACCGTGGCGACGGTCCAGGTCCGCTGACGCACCCGGGGCCCCGGATCCGTGACGAACCCGCCGCGGATCCGGGGCCCACGGCCGGTCAGGCGCCGCCGGTCGTGAGGGTGAGCTGCCACTTCGTCAGCGCCTCGTCGACCGGCTGGAAGACCGTCAGGGTGTCGCCGCCGCCGCTGCACGTCGCGGTGGAACCGCCGGAGTGGATGCCGACCGCCTTCGGATCGCCGGGCTGGCTGACGTACGCGCCGCCGGAGTCGCCCGCGGTGGAGCAGGCGTTGGTGAACGACAGCCCGTCGACCACTGCACTGCCGTAGTCCACGGTCTGGTCGACGGCGGTGATCTCCCCGCAGTGCCAGCCGCTCGCCTCGCCGGAGCGGCACACGGACGTGCCGACCACGCCCTCCTGCGAGCCGGTGACCGCGGCGGGGGCGCCGCTCTGGCCGGCCACATCGGGGCTCAGTTGCCAGTCCGGCCGGTCCACGTCGACGAGACCGAAGTCGCCCTCGCGGTCGTCGACGCTGTGGGTGCCGCCGCGGTTGGAGGTGCCCAGTCGGCTGCCGTCCTTGCCGTACGCCACCTGGTCCGCGCTCTCGGTGCAGTGACCAGCCGTCAGGAAGCCCCGGCGGCCGCCGCCGGTCACGGAGAAGCCGATGGAGCAGATGCCCTCGTCGCCCGGCATCCACTTCTCGCCGCCGACAACCGTGCCGCCCTGCTGACGCGGCGCGTCGGCGGTGCGGACGGCGCGGACCGCGATGCCGGTGGGCGCGCCCAGCTGCTGCGCCGCCTCGACGAAGGAGTCGGTGGCGGCGGTCCGGGTGCGGGTGTCGATCCGGACCGTGAGGGCGTTGGCGCGTGCGTCGACGCCCCAACCGGTCACGCCCGGCACGCCCTTGCCCGCCCTGGCGTCGATCTGTTCCAGCAGCCCGGTGAGCTGGGCGCGGCTGTGGGTGACGCGCTGCGCGACGGCCCCGGCGTCCTTGACCCGCCGCGCGTCCGCGTCCCCGGTGACCGCGACGACGAGCTTGCCGCTCTTCTTGTCTAACCACGTTCCGGCGGCGCGGCCGGCCAGCGCCCGGCGCACCGCCTTCGCCGCACGCGCCGCCTCCGCCTCCTGCGCGAGCCGGGCCCGCGCCCCCTCCGGCGTCAGGCCGAGGTCCCGCCGCATCGCGTCGAGCATCCCGCGGTTCGTGGGCTGCGGGCTCGGGTCGGGGGACGGTGCGGCGTGCGCCGTGGCGAGCGGGGCGACGGCGGCCAGGACGACGGCGGCGGCCGCACCCCGGACGGCGGCCGTGCGGTGGCGACGGTGCATGGAGCTCTCCTCGCGGGTCGGATACGTCGGCCCGTCGAGCCTCCTCGACCCCGCCACCGTCGGCGCGGGCAAGATCGCCGCGGCATGATGGCCCGATGACGTCCGACACGCGGCACACCGGCCCCGGGCCGTGCGGCCCCGACCCGTTCGGCGGGCTGCCCCGGGCCCTGCGCGACATCGCCTACTCGGCGGCCCGCCATCCGGGAGCGGGGTCACCTGATGGCTCGTCACCGGGCGGGGACGGCGGCCCCGATCTGTCGGCGGGCGCCAACTGCCAGCTCTACGCATACGCGGTGCTGCGCCATCACGGGCTGGGGGTGCCGCCGCTGCGGTCGTCGGAGCTGTGGGCGGACACGGTCGCCACCCGCCGCGTCGCGGCCGCCCGCCCGCTGGACCTGGTGCTCTTCGACGGCGGTCCGGTGGCCGGACGCCCGGAGGGATACGGCGCGCACATCGGGGTGCACCTGGGCCCGGACCGGGTGCTGCACCTGTGCAAGGAGGTCGGCCACCCGGCGGTGTGGGGCTACGCGGACTTCGCGGCGCGGGCGCGGTATGCGCGGGTTTTGGGGGTGAAGCGGGTGGTACGGGGGACGGACCCGGAGGCCGGGGCGGCGGGCTGACGCCCGGTGGCGGGGCGGGCCACCGGGTGCTCGTCCGATGGGCGGCGGTGGCCGCCCGGTGGCGGTGGGCCGGTCACACCGGGGCCCGGCGGCGGGCTCCCCTCGTCGGCCGGCCCGTGCGGTGGCGGCGGCGCGAGCCGTGGACCGCGCCACCCTCCCCCGGACGGCCCCGTCAGAATCCCCCGCCGAACCCGTCCCCGCCGCCTCCGCCTCCGCCGAAGCCCCCGCCATCGCCGTCCCCGAACCCGCCGCCGAAGTCGCCGGGGTCGAAGTCGGAGCCGGAGAAGTCGCCGCCCTCGGTGCCGCCGAGGTCCGCGCCGTAGGCGTGCGGGGCCGTCATCAGATTGCCGAGCACGGTGCCCACCAGCATCGCGGGCAGCAGCCCGCCGCCGAAGTAGCCGCCCGCCCAGGGCGCGTAGGCGGGACCGGCGTCCCAGTAGGGGCGGTCGCCCTCGGCGGTGCGGACCGTGCGGGCCAGCGGCTCCCGGCCGTCGTCGAGGCGCGCCTTGTCGGCGGCGCAGACCGGGACGGTGCGCGGGGCGCCGCCCTCCGGGGCCCACGCCACGTCGACCACGGACGGCCCGTGACGCGGGTCGAAGAAGCACGGCAGGCGCCGCTCGGGCAGCGGGGCGCCGGTGCGGCGGGCGGCCAGCGTCGCGAGCGAGAACCGCCCGTCCTCCAACGCCGCGGTCACCGCCCGCACATCGTCCGGCTGCTCGGCCGCCGCCATCGCCGACTTGGCGGTCTCGTACGCGTCGAGCGCATGGCCGTAGTCGGCGCGCATCGCCTCGTCGGCGCCGGGCTCACCGGGCCGGAAGTCCAGCCGGTCCAGCTCCTCGCCGAACGCGGTGATGTCCTCGTCGACGACGACCCGCAGATCCTCCAGGGCGGCCCGCTCCTGCTCGGCGCGGCGGCGCCGGTTGCGGCGGGCGAGAGCGTACGCGCCGCCACCGCCGACGACGGCCAGTACGCCCAGCCCGACGAGGGTGCCGGTGCCCGGTCCCCCGCCGCCGTCGCCCTCCCAGGCGGCCGGGGCGTGGCCACCCGCCTGGTGGACGGCGGTGTCGACGAAGCTGTTCAGCCGCTCATCGACGGACGGGTATCCGGAACGCTTGACCGCGCCGACGAGGTTCTGCACGGCGCTCCGCTGCATCACCCGGGAGTCGGCCCCGGCGTTGAAGCCGTCGCCGAGCTCCACGGCGTAGACGCCGCTGATGCCGGTCTTGGTGCGCAGATCGCGCAGCAGGGTGTCGGGGTGGTACTCGGCGGCGCGGGGCAGCACCACGACGAAGACCGGCTTGCCGGAGTTCTCGATCTTCTTGGCGAGGGCGTCGGCCCGCTCGCGGGGCAGCAGTCCGGCGGCGCGCGGATCGACGTAGACCGGGCCCTTGCGGAGGGCCGCGGCGGCCTCGTCGAGCCCGCCCGCCGCCCGCGCCGGGGACGCCGGAGCCGCAACGGGCACCAGCAGCGCAGCCAGAAGGACCAGGAGGGGCAGGAGCAGCACACGACGGCTGACGGTCTTCATGCCCACGACGCTACCCGAACAGCGTATTCAAGACATCAGTCGCGACGGCGAGAAGCGAGGCCGGGCGCCCGGGGAGCCCTCGCGGACGACGTCCGGACGGCTGGGGCGGGGAGGGGCCGCCGCGCATACCTCCCCGCCCCGGGCGGTCACGGTGCGGGCAGCTCCACCAGCTCCGCCAGGGCAGCGCGGTGGCGGCCCGGGGCACCGAGCGCACTCTCGTCGCTCTTGGCCCGCTTGAGGAAGAGGTGCACCGGGTGCTCCCAGGTCATACCGGTGCCGCCGTGCAGCTGAAGGCACTCCTCGGCGGCCCGCACCGCGACCGGCGCGCAGTACGCCTGGGCCACCGCGACCGCGACCGGCGCGTCCGGGCTGCCGGTGGCCAGCGCGTCGGCGGCATGGCGGGCCGCGGCGCGGGCGGAAGCGATATCGAGCCAGAGGGCGGCCATCCGGTGTTTGAGCGCCTGGAAGGAGCCGACGGGACGGCCGAACTGGGTGCGGGTGGTGGTGTGCCGGACGGCCGTGGTCAGACACCATTCGGCGAGGCCGAGCTGTTCCGACGCGAGGAGCCCGGCGCCCGCCGTGAGCGCGGCGCGGACCGCCGCGACGGCGCGTTCACCGGTGGCCAGCGGCGTCCCGGCCACGCCGTCGAGGGTGAGCGTGGCGAGCGGGCGGGTCAGGTCGAGCGGGGTGAGCGGGGTCGTGATCACGCCCGTGGCGGGCGCGTCGACCGCGTACAGGGCAGGGCCCTGCGGGCCGTCGGCGGGGACGAGCAGCACCTCGGCCGACGGGGCGTCGGCGACGGAGGTGACCGTGCCGTGGAGGGCGCCGTCCGCATCGGCCCGGACCGGCGGCGCGGTGCGGAACGGCTGGTCGGGGGCGGTGGGCCACGGCACGGCGAGGACGCCGACGGTGCCGGCGGCCAGCCGGGTGAGCAGCGCGGCGACCGGCTCCCGCCCGGTGTCGCAGCCCAGCAGCGCGGTGACCGCGATGACGGCGCTGGTCAGATAGGGCACGCGGGCGACGGAGCGGCCGGTCTCCTCCAGCACGACGGCGGCCTCCCGGGCGCTCGCGCCCGCCCCGCCGAACTCCTCGGGGACCAACAGCCCGGCCGCGCCGATGCCGTTCGCCAGCGCGTCCCACAGACCGGCATCGCAGGCGCGGCCCGATTCGAGGTCGGCGAGGACGGTGGCGGGGCCACTGCGGGCGGCGAGCAGGGCGCGGACGGCGGCACGCAGATCGTCCTCGGTCTCGCCGTAGAGCAGGTCGGATGCGGGCGTGTCGGCGGTCATCGGGGGAGGTCCTTCCACGCGACGTCCTTGTCGGTCCGCGGCTCGGGCGGCAGTCCGAGGACGCGTTCGGCGACGATGTTGAGCAGCACCTCGGAGGTGCCTCCTTCGATGGAGTTCCCCTTGGCGCGCAGATAGCGGTACCCGGCCTCGCGCCCGGTGAAGTCGACGGTCTCGGGGCGGCGCAGCGTCCAGTCGTCGTACGTCAGGCCGTCCTCGGCGAGGAATTCCAGGTCCCAGCCGCTGATCTGCTGGGCGAGGCGGGCGAAGGCCAGTTTCATGCCGCTGCCCTCCGGGCCCGGGGCGCCCTTGGTGAGCTGCTGGCGCAGCCGTTCGCCGGTGAGCCGGGTGACCTCGGCGTCCACCCAGAGCGTGAGCAGCCGCCCATGGAGGTCGTGGGTGCGCAGTTCGGGGCGGGCGCGCCAGTCGGCGGCGGCGATGCCGATCATGCCGCCCTCGCGCGGGGTGGGGGCGCCGCCGATGGCGACCCGCTCGTTCATCAGGGTGGTGCGGGCCACCTCCCAGCCCTGGCCGACCTCGCCGATGCGGTGACTGTCGGGCAGCTGGACGCCGGTGAGGAAGACCTCGTTGAACTCGGCCTCGCCGGTGATCTGCCGCAGCGGCCGGACCTCCACGCCCGGGGCGGTCATATCGCAGACGAAGTACGTCAGGCCCTGGTGCTTGGGGAGCGCCGGGTCGGTGCGGGCCACGAGGATCGCCCAGCGGGCGAGGTGGGCGCTGGACGTCCAGACCTTCTGGCCGTCGATCACCCAGCGGTCGCCGTCGCGGACGGCGCGGGTGGCGAGTGCCGCGAGGTCGGATCCGGCGCCCGGTTCGCTGAACAGCTGGCACCAGACCTCCTCGCCGGTCCACAGCGGCCGCAGGTAGCGGCGTTGCTGAGCGTCGGTGCCGTGGCGCAGCAGGGTGGGCGCGGCCATGCCCAGGCCGATGGAGAGGCGGCCGGGGTCGTTGTCGGGGGCGCCCGCGGCGGCCAGTTCGGCGTCGACGACGGCCTGGAGGGTGCGCGGCGCGTCGAGCCCGCCGAGCCCTTCGGGGAAGTGGACCCAGGCGAGGCCGGCGTCGAAGCGGGCCCGCAGGAAGTCGAGCGGTGCGGTGGTGGCGGGCGGGTGCGCGGCCAGCAGCCGGGCGGTGCGGGCGCGCAGGTCGGCTGTGTCGGTCATCGGCCGTCCTCCGCTCCGGGCACAACGACGAGGCGGCCGGTGGTGGTGCCGTCGGCGACGCGCTGTACGGCGTCGGCGGCGCCTGCCATCGGCACCCGCTCGCCGATCAGCGGGGCGACGGCGCCCTTGGCGGCCAGCTCGGTGAGGGCTTCGTGGCAGGCGTCGACGGCGCGCGGGTCCTTGGTGTGGTACAGCCCCCAGTGGAGGCCGAGGATCGCGTAGTTCTTCACCAGGGCGTGGTTGAGGGCGGCGGTGGGGATCGCGCCGCTGGCGAAGCCGACGACGACGAGGCGGCCCTCGAAGGCGATGCATTTGACGGATTTGGCGTACGCGTCGCCGCCGACCGGGTCGTAGACGACGTCGGCGCCGCGGCCGTCGGTGGCGTCCTTCACGGCGGCGACGATGTCGTCGGCTCGCCGGTCAAGGACGAGGTCGCAGCCCAGGTCACGGGCGGTACGGGCCTTGTCGGCGCCGCCGGTCACGCCGATCACGCGGGCGCCCGCGGCCTTGCCGAGCTGGACGGCGGCGCTGCCGACGCCACCGGCCGCGGCGTGCACCAGCAGGGTCTCCCCCGCCTGGATCCGGGCCCTGCGGTGCAGGCCGAACCAGCCGGTCTGGTAGCCGATGTGGAGGGCGGCGGCACCGGCGTCGTCCAGGGACTCGGGCGCCGGGCGCACGGTCGCGGCATCGACGGCCACCCGTTCGGCGAACCCGCCGTCGGGGAGCGGCGGTTGGGCCAGCACCCGCTGCCCGACCGCACCGCGCGCGCCCTCCCCCACGGCCAGCACCTCGCCGCAGATCTCCACGCCCGGGGTGAACGGCAGCGGCGGCCGCACCTGGTACTGGCCGCGGCAGAGCAGCGCGTCCGGGAAGTTGACGTTCGCGGCCCGCACCCGCAGCAGCAGCTGCCCGGGGCCCGCCTGGGGCTCCGGTACCTCCTCCAGCCGCATCACCTCACGCGGTTCGCCGTTCGCGTGAACGCGCCATGCCTTCACCAGCTGCCTCCCGGGCCGTCGGTACGCGGACGGCGCGCGGACCGTGGGGGCTCCGGCACGCCACGGGCATACTAAGCGGTCGGTATGGCGGAGGGAACCGCTTCCGGAAACCGTCCGGCGGGCACGTCGGGCGCCCCGCGCACCCGCCCGCGGCCCGGCGCGAACGGGCGCGCCGGGCGACGGTTCACCGGACGGGGCGGTGCCGCACCGCGTGGGCACGCAGCGCCGCCCAGCTCCCCGGGTCCTCGAAACCGAGCGCCCACAGCCCCGTGCCACGGATGCCGTAGCTGTCCAGCACGGCCTTGTGCGCCGCGACGCCGCGCGCGTCCTGGTACCAGACCTCGTGGGTGTGGCCGTCGCGCCGGTAGGTGAAGTGCGGGGTGCCGGAGACGGCGTCGAAGCGGTACGCGGCGCCCGTCCGGCGGCGCAGCGCCTCCGCCTCCTGCCAGGTCCGGTGGGTGGCGCGGCCACCGGCGGTCCGGTCCCAGTCCCAGCCGTAGCCGGGGAAGGCGACCTCGATCTTGTGGCGGGGAACGGTGGCGGTGGCATGCCTCAGAAACGCGTCGTACCACTGCCGGGACGAGAGCGGCCCCGCCTCTCCACCGGACCAGTGCAGGTCGTAGCCCATGATCCGGAACCGGTCGGCGACCTTCCCCAACTCCCGGTAGTCGTACGCCGTACCGGAGCCGCCGGTCTGCGGCACGACGGTCACGATGCACTGCTTCCCGAGGGCGTGCAGCCGGGCGCAGAGGTCGGCGGTGAGCACGTTGTACCCGGTGGCGACGCGGGCACGCTCGGCGGCGGTACCGGTGAGGGCCATCTTCTCGTAGTCGAGGTCGATGCCGTCGTACCCGTGGCGCCCCACGGTACGGACCAGCGCCTCGACATGAACGGCACGCCGCCGCGGGTCGTGCATCAGCTCCGCCATGTCCTTCGCGCCGAGCGCTTCGGTGACGGTCGGCACCACCTTGATTCCGGCCCGCCGCAACCCCTGAACGATGTCGCGCCGCCCGGCCCCCGGGTGAGCGGTAACGGCCCTGTCACCGGTCGCCTCGTACCAGAACGGGCTGACGGTGTGCAGCTGATCGGCGTGGCGCAGCGCGTCACGGTAGGCGGCGTCGACGTCACCCCAGTAGGGCAGCCAGGCGGAGGCGGTACGGGGGCTGGTGGCGGTACGGGGTGGATCGGCGCGGGGGTGTGCATTGCGCGGCGCGGGGGCTGACGCCCCGGCGGGTGTGGTGAGGGCGGCGGTGTCGGAGACGGTCATGGCGGGCGCAGCCGTGGCGGCGGAAGCGAACGGTCCGGCCAGCGCGGCGACAGTGAGCAGGAGGGTGGTTCCGGTACGGGCCAGGGACGGTGAGGGACGGTCCATGATCCGAGCCTTGCCCGATGACACGGGAGACGTCCCGCACGGCTCCGCCGAACGGTGCCCGGCGGGGCGGGGGTGGGGCCGTATGAGGTAGGGGGCTGATGGGGGGCCAGGGGGGCGTGACGCGTCGGAAGTCCGCGGGCTCAGGGCGCAGGTATGCAGCAGTGCGGGGCCGCCCCCGGCCACGTCCGCCCCTCCCCCCTCACGTCCGCCCCTCCCGCTCCTGAGCATCCAGAAGGGCCGCCGACGGCGTGGCCCATTGGGCATGGACGACGGGGAAGCCCGCGCGGGCGCTCGCGTCGCAGACGAGGGCGTCGTCGTCGACGAGGTGGCGGACCTTCCGGCCGCGGGCGAGGCGCCGGAGCAGGTCGAGCTTGGCGTGGCGGGCCGGGCGGCGGTCGTCGTTGGCCCGCATCCAGAGCGTGCCCTCGGGCAGGCCGTGGGCGGCGAGCCAGTCGAGGGTGGGGCGGCGGTACTTCTCGGGGCGGCCGGTGAGGTAGGCGATCTCGCAGTCACGGGCGTCGGCCAGGGCCAGGGCGACGCCCTCGGCGAGCGGTGGGTCGTCGGGCGCGGCGGCGAAGAACGCCGCCCAGTCGCACGGGCGTCGGGCGAGGAAGCGCTGGCGGTGCCCGGTGTCGGCGAGGGTGCCGTCCAGGTCGAAGACCGCCAGGGGAGGTCGCGTCATGACGTGCCGTCCTCTCCCCGCGTCCCTGCGGACACGGCGCCGCCCGCCTCCCCGCCCGGCGTGACCTCGATCCGCCCCGCCTCCAGCGCCTGCGCGAAGGAGACGTGATCGTACGCGACGTCGACGCAGGTGGCGGTGGACATCCGGAGGCTGACGTCGGGCTGCGGGGCCGGGCCCTCGCCGTAGGCCGGGCCTTCGCCGGCGAGCGTGACATGGAAGGTGCCCTCGTCGAGGACGATGTCGAGGACGCCGGCACCGGGGGCGCCGGGCGTTCCCGGGTCGTCGGAGAAGTGGGCGGCGAGGCGGGTGAGGAGCGGGACGGCGAACCAGTGGGCGCGTACCGCGTCGGTGGGGCGGGGGTCGCCGAGGGCCGGGGCTCCCCAGTCGGCGAGGGCGGTGAGGACCGGCAGCAGCTCCCGCCCGCGCGGGGCGAGTTCGTAGACGAAGGCGGCGCCCGGTGGGGCGAGGCGGCGGCGGGTGACGAGGCCCTCGCGCTCCATGTCCTTGAGGCGGGAGGCGAGCATGTCGGTGCTGACGCCCGGGAGGTCGGTGTGCAGGTCGGTGTAGCGGCGGGCTCCGCCCAGCAGTTCGCGGACAATGAGGAGCGTCCAGCGGTCGCCGACGGCGTCGAGGGCGCGGGCGACGGCGCAGTACTGGTCATAACTTCGGCGCGGCATGGTTCCAGCATAGACATATGGTTGGACTTTCCAAGCGTGGACTTGGTAAAACCAAGTAGGGTGAGAAAACCGGGAATCCGCCGCGCCGCGCGGCGGACGCTGACCGGTCGGCGACGACGCGCGGGCGGGAGACCGCCCACCGCGCGAGACCGGCCACCGGGCCCGGCGAACGACGAAGGGGAGGCCGCGGTATGCAGTTCAAGCAGTCCAGCAAGATGGCCGACGTCTGCTACGAGATCCGGGGTCCGGTGATCGAGCACGCCGACGCGCTGGAGGAGGCCGGGCACAGCGTGCTGCGGCTGAACACCGGAAACCCCGCGCTGTTCGGCTTCGAGGCGCCCGAGGAAATCCTGCAGGACGTCATCCGCAACCTCTCCCGGGCGCACGGCTACACCGAGTCCCGCGGCATCCTCGCGGCGCGGCGCGCGGTGGCGCAGCACTATCAGGGCCGCGGGCTGCCCGAGGTCGGCGTCGACGACATCTACCTGGGCAACGGCGTCTCCGAACTGATCTCCATGGCCGTCCAGGCGCTGCTCGACGACGGCGACGAAGTCCTCATCCCGGCCCCCGACTTCCCGCTGTGGACGGCGGTGACGACGCTGGCCGGCGGCAAGGCGGTGCACTACCTCTGCGACGAGTCGGCGGACTGGCTGCCGGATCTGGACGACCTCGCGTCGAAGATCACCGACCGGACCCGCGCGCTGGTCATCATCAACCCCAACAACCCCACCGGTGCCGTCTACCCCCGCGAGCTGCTGGAGGGCATGCTCGATCTCGCCCGCCGCCATCAGCTGCTGGTCTTCGCCGACGAGATCTACGACCGGATCCTTTACGACGGCGAGATCCACCACCACGCCGCGGCGCTCGCCCCCGACCTGGTGTGCCTGACCTTCAGCGGACTGTCCAAGGCGTACCGCGTCGCCGGGTTCCGCTCCGGCTGGCTGGTGGTCTCCGGGCCGCAGCAGCACGCCGCCGACTACCTGGAGGGCCTGGGCACCCTCGCCTCCATGCGGCTGTGCCCCAACGCGCCCGCGCAGTACGCCGTCCAGGCGGCGCTGGGCGGCCGCCAGAGCATCGACGAGCTGGTGCTCCCCGGCGGCCGCCTCCGGGAGCAGCGGGACGTGGCATGGGAGCGGCTGAACGAGATCCCGGGCGTCTCCTGCGTCAAGCCCCGGGGCGCGCTGTACGCCTTCCCCCGGCTGGACCCGAAGGTGCACAGGATCCACGACGACGAGAAGTTCGTCCTCGATCTGCTGCTGCGGGAGAAGATCCAGGTCGTCCAGGGCACCGGCTTCAACTGGCCGCGCCCGGACCACTTCCGCATCCTCACCCTCCCGTACGCCGACGACCTGGACGCCGCCATCCGCCGCATCGGCCGCTTCCTCGCCGGTTACCGTCAGTGACCGGCCATCGGGCGGGGCGCCCCGGGTCCGGCGGCACCGCGCCGGACCCGGGGCCACCGCCGCACCGCCTCACCCGGACGGCCGTACCACCCGGGGGTACCCCGTTCCCCCGGCGCGCCGCAGCGCTCCGGCCCGCCGGGTGCCGCCGGCCGCCTCCGGGGTCGCGAAACCCCCTTGAGCACACGCGCCACAGCGGCTTAGGTGGAGGACGGCAGCCCAGCCGCCCCGGAGGGGAGAGGGAAGCGATGCCCGTACGACCCGCGGTCACCGAAGCCGAACTCGAAGCCCATCTGCGCGGAATCTGTTTCAAGACCGGTCCGCCCCGCCGGATCGGCGTCGAGGTCGAGTGGCTGGTCCACGACGCCCGCGCCCCCCGATGTCCCGTCGCACCATCCCGTCTGCGCACCGCCACCAACGCGCTGCGGGAACTCCCCCTCGCATCCCGCCTCACCTTCGAGCCGGGCGGCCAGCTGGAGCTCAGCTCCCCGCCCTCGGCCTCCCTGATGTCCTGCGTCGAGACGGTCGCCGCCGACCTGGCACAGGTCCGGCCCGTCATGCGGGCCCACGGCCTGGGACTCGCCGGTCACGGCCACAACCCCTGGCACGCCCCCAGCCGGGTCCTCGCCGAGCCCCGGTACGACGCGATGGAGGCGTACTTCGACCGCTGGGGCCCGGCCGGGCGCTCCATGATGTGCGCCACCGCGTCGGTGCAGGTCTGCGTCGACGCCGGGCACGAGGAGCCCGGACCGCTGGGCCTGGGCCGCCGCTGGCTGATGGCGCATCTGCTGGGCGCCGTGCTGTCCGCCGCGTTCGCCAACTCCCCCACCAGCGAGGGCTGTCCCACCGGCTACCGCACCACCCGGCAGCTGGTGTGGTCCCGGCTCGACCCGGCGCGCACCCTCGCCCCGCCGCAGGGCGACGACCCGCGCACCGCCTGGGCCCGGTACGTCCTCGACGCCCCGGTGATGTGCATCCGCGGGCCGCACGGCCCCTGGGACGCCCCCGAACACCTCACCTTCCGCGACTGGGTCCGCGGCGGGGCGCCCCGGCCACCGACCCGGGAGGACCTCGACTACCACGTCACCACGCTGTTCCCGCCGGTGCGCCCGCGCGGTCATCTGGAGCTGCGGATGATCGACGCGCAGGCCGGGGAGCGCGGCTGGGTGGTCCCGCTGGCCGTCACCGCCGCGCTCTTCGACGACCCCGAGGCCGCGGAGCGCGCCTACCGCGCGGTCAAGCCTCTCGCGGAGACCGCCGGTGCCCGCCCCGCGCCCCGTAATCCGCTGTGGCGCCGGGCAGCGCGCGCCGCGCTGACCGACCCGGAGCTGCACGCCGCCGCGCTGACCTGCTTCGACGCCGCGCGCGAGGCACTGCCCCGGCTGGGCGCCGCGCCCGAGGTCCTGGACGCAGTCGACGCGTTCACCGCGCGCTATGTCGCCCGTGGCCGCTGCCCCGCCGACGATCACCTGGACGCCCTGGACACAGCGGCCGCCGCGGGTCCGCCCGAGGCCGGTCTCACCTCTGGGAAGGACAGCCCGTGACCCACGATCCCGAGGCGCTGCGGACCCGCGCGGCCACCGCGCTGCTCGCCGCCCGCGACCGCACCCACCTGCTGACCGGCTGCGTCGAGGAGCCCGATCTCCTGGCCCAGCACTCTCCGTTGATGTCGCCGCTGGTGTGGGACCTCGCGCACATCGGCAATCAGGAGGAGCAGTGGCTGCTGCGCACCGTCGGCGGCCGCGACGCCCTCCGCCCGGAGCTGGACTCCGTCTACGACGCGTTCGCGCACCCCCGCGCCAGCCGCCCGACGCTGCCGCTGCTGGGCCCCGCCGAGGCGCACGGCTATGTCGCCGAGGTCCGCGGCCGGGTCCTGGACATCCTGGAGGGCTCCGCGCTGCGCGGCGGCCCGCTGCTCGACGCCGCGTTCGCGTTCGGCATGATCGCCCAGCACGAGCAGCAGCACGACGAGACGATGCTCATCACCCACCAGCTGCGCCGCGGCCCGGCCGCCCTCACGGCGCCGCCGCCCCCGGACACCGTCGACGGCCCGCTGCCCGCCGACGTCCTCGTCCCCGGCGGCCCGTTCACCATGGGCACCTCCACCGAACCGTGGGCGCTGGACAACGAACGGCCCGCACACCACCGCGTCGTGGCGCCGTTCCACCTCGACACCGCGCCCGTCAGCAACGCCGCCTATCTGCGCTTCGTCGAGGACGGCGGCTACGACGAGCCCCGCTGGTGGGCCGCCGAGGGCTGGGCGCAGGTCCGCGAGCACGGCCTGCGCGCCCCGCTGTTCTGGCGGCGCGACGGCGGCGGCTGGGTGCGCCACCGCTTCGGCGTCACCGAGGAGGTACCGCCCGACGAGCCGGTGCTGCACGTCAGTTGGTACGAGGCCGACGCCTACGCGCGCTGGGCGGGGCGGCGGCTGCCCACCGAGGCCGAGTGGGAGAAGGCCGCCCGCCACGATCCGGCGACCGGCCGCTCCCGGCGCTACCCGTGGGGCGACGCGGACCCGGCGCCCACCCACGCCAACCTCGGCCAGCGCCATCTGCGGCCCGCCCCGGTCGGCAGCTATCCCGAGGGCCGTTCGCCGCTGGGCGTGGGGCAGTTGATCGGTGAGGTGTGGGAGTGGACCGCCGACGACTTCCTGCCGTATCCGGGGTTCGCCGCGTTCCCCTACCGGGAGTACTCGGAGGCGTTCTTCGGCGGGGCGTACAAGGTGCTGCGGGGCGGGTCGTTCGCCGTCGACCCGGTGGCGTGCCGGGGCACGTTCCGCAACTGGGACCTGCCGGTGCGGCGGCAGATCTTCGCCGGGTTCCGTACCGCCCGCGACGCCGCCCCGGGGGACGCATGAGGCGCGCCGGGACGTCCGGGCCGTTCCGGGGAGGGTGGTGAGCGATGTGCCGTCATCTCGCCTATCTGGGCCCGCCCGTGCCCGTCCGGCAGATCGTTCTGGATCCGCCGCACGGCCTGTACCGCCAGTCGTGGGCACCCCGCCACCAGCGGCACGGCACGGTCAACGCCGACGGTTTCGGCGTCGGCTGGTACGCGCCGGGCGACCCCGAACCGGCCCGCTACCGCCGCGCCGGACCGATCTGGGCCGACGAATGCCTGCCCGGCATCGCGCGAGTGGTCCGCACCGGCGCGCTGCTGGCCGCGGTCCGCGACGCCACCGCATCGGGCGCCGACGCCGAGGCGGCCGCCGCGCCGTACACCGGCGGCGGGCACCTCTTCAGCCACAACGGCGCGGTCCGCGGCTGGCCGGAGTCGCTGGCGCCGCTCACCGCGTCGCTGCCGCCGGTCGATCTGCTGCGGCTGGGGGCCCGCTGCGACGCCGCGTTCTGCTGGGCCCTCATCCAACGTCGGCTCGCCCGGGGCGACGACATGGGTCAGGCGCTGGCGCACACCGTCGAGGCGGTGGCCGAGGCGGCGCCCGGCTCGCGGCTGACGTTCCTGCTGACCGACGGCACCGCCATCGCCGCCACCACCTGGGGCGACACCCTCTTCCATCTGTCGATCCCGGGCGGCGGCACGGTCGTCGCCTCGGAGCCGTACGACGACTCCCCCCACTGGACCGAGGTGCCCGACAGCACCCTGCTGCGGGCCGCCCGCGGCGGCGTCCACCTCACCCCGCTCAAGGAGCGCACCCCGTGAGCCCCTTCTCCCTCACCCGTACCCTGCCCGCCGACGCCACCGCGGCGGCGCTCCGCGCCGATGTCCGGCGGGGGCTGACCCACAGCCCCAAGGAGCTGCCGCCGAAGTGGTTCTACGACGCCCGCGGCAGCGAACTGTTCGACGAGATCACCCGGCTGCCGGTCTACTACCCGACCCGCGCCGAGCGCGAGATCCTGCTCGCC
Source organism: Streptomyces sp. NBC_01525 (assembly GCF_045040405.1). Taxonomy (NCBI): domain Bacteria; kingdom Bacillati; phylum Actinomycetota; class Actinomycetes; order Kitasatosporales; family Streptomycetaceae; genus Streptomyces; species Streptomyces sp. NBC_01525. The sequence goes on along the minus strand of NZ_CP109397.1, from coordinate 6,242,069 downwards.
CGCTCCGGCGCGATCGCCGCGGCGACGGGCGCCCGCACCCTGATCGAGCTGGGCTCCGGCTCGTCGGACAAGACCCGTCACCTCATCGGCGCGCTGGAGAGCCTGCGCACCTACGTACCGGTCGATGTCAGCGCGTCCGCCCTGGAGGCGGCCGGTCGGGCGCTCCTCGCCGACCGTCCCGGGCTGACGGTGCACGCCCTGGTCGCCGACTTCCAGCACGGGCTGACGCTGCCGGACACCCCCGTCCCGCGGCTGCTGGCGTTCCTCGGCGGCACCCTCGGCAATCTGCTGCCCGCCGAACGCGCCGTGTTCCTGCACGAGATGCATGCGCTGCTCGCCCCGGGTGACGCGCTGCTGCTCGGCACGGACCTGGTCAAGGACGAGGCGACGCTGGTCGCGGCGTACGACGATCCGCAGGGCGTCACCGCCGCGTTCAACAAGAACGTCCTGCACGTCATCAACCGCGAACTGGACGCCGACTTCAACCCGGACGACTTCGCGCACCTCGCACGGTGGAACGCCGACGACGCCTGGATCGAGATGCGGCTGCGCGCCCGCCACGCGCAGAGGGTGAAGATCCCGGCGCTCGGCCTGGCGGTGCCGTTCGCCGCCGGTGAGGAGCTGCGCACCGAGGTCTCCGCGAAGTTCCGCGAGGCGGGCGTACGCGCCGAACTCGCCGCAGCCGGTATGGAGTTGACGCACTGGTGGACGGACGCGGCGGGGCGTTTCGCGCTGTCGCTGTCGGTACGCCGCTGACCCGCTCCGGCCCCTTCGCCGCCCACTCCGCCCCGCCGCACGGGTGCCGTGCGGCGGGGCCATGTGGTTCGATACCTCGATCACCTGTACGCACCGGTGGGTCCGGGCGTACGACGGACCAGGGGCAGGGGTGGCGGGGATGGGTCTGGATCGGCGGGGTTTCCTCAAGGGCGCGGCCGCGTTGGCGGGCGCCGGGATGCTGGCGGGCGCCGGGGCGGGCTCCGCGGTGGCCGCGCCCGGCCGCCGCACGGCGACGGTCTCCGCGCAGAACTGGCTGGCGGCGGTCGGCGACGCCACCCCCCTCCAGCGGCTCTCGATCCCCGGCACCCATGACTCGGGCGCCCGGCACGGCGGCCCCTGGGTGGAGTGCCAGAACACCGCGATCGGCGAGCAGTTGGCGAGCGGTATCCGCTTCCTCGACGTCCGCTGCCGCGCCATCGGCGATGTCTTCGCCATCCACCACGGCGCGTTCTACCAGGAGTTGATGTTCGGCGACGTGCTCAACGCCTGCCGGGACTTCCTTGCGGCGCAGCCGTCGGAGACGGTGCTGATGCGGGTGCAGCAGGAGTACTCCGAGGTGGCGGCGGAGGAGTTCCGCCGGATCTTCGACATCTACCTCGACGCCAAGGGCTACCGCCCGTTGTTCCGGCTGGACGGCGGGCTGCCGACGCTGGGCGAGGCGCGCGGCCGGGTCGTGCTGCTGGCGGACGCCGACGGCATGCCGGGCGTGCGCTACGGCGCGCCGGAGCTGTTCGACATCCAGGACGACTACATGGCGGAGCCGATCGGGAAGTTCCCGAAGGTCGAGGCGCAGTTCCGTAAGGCCGTGGCCGAGCCGGGCAAGTTGTTCGTCAACCACGTCAGCACCGCAGCGCTGCTGCCGCCCCGCTCCAACGCGGACCGGCTCAACCCGAAGGTCAAGAGCCTGCTGGAGGGCGAGGGCGCCGGCTGGCAGGGGCTCGGCATCGTACCGATGGACTTCCCCAACGAGACCGGGATGGCCGAGACCCTGATCCGGCACAACGTCGGGGACGCGCTGGCGTAGGAAGCGTGCGGGGGCGGTTCCTCGCGGCTGCCGCACGAAGGGCCGGGCGGAACCGGCCCCGGCCGACGGGCGGTTCGGCTGCCCGTTCGGGCAGGAGGTCTGCCCCGGGGCTCCTACCGTTCCCCGAGCGTGGCCGGTAGGCAGGGGAGAACGCCCCCGTGTCTTTCCGAAAGGCCGCCCATGCGCGCGCAGGAACCCGTCAAGAACCGCGACCAGGACGCCACCCGGGACCGTCCGCGCGCTGCCGTACCCCGGACGCCCGCGGTCGGCCCGGCGGCGGCGATGCACGCGTTGCAGCGCAGCATCGGCAACGCGGCGGCGTCCCGGCTGGTGGACGCCGCCCGGCACACCCGCGGCCCCGGCTGCGGCCACCAGGACGCGGCGCCGGTGCAGCGCACCCTGTCCTACGGGCCGTGGTCGCGGAAGTACCTCCAGGAGAAGGAGTTCATGCCGCTGCTGAACGCCGCGGACCCCGGGTCGCGGGCGCAGGGCATCGAGGCGCCCTTCGACTCCCTCATCGCGAAGGTGGAACAGGCCGGACGGCATGTGACGTTCCGGGAGGCGAAGCCGCCGCGGGGCCGGGCGGCGTTCTCGGTCGAGGAGGGCGAAGGCGTCCTCACCATCGACCCGCCGTCCGCGACCGCGAGCGCCCGGGAGCTGCGGGACTTCGCCACCACGCTGACCCATGAACTCCAGCACGCCGTGGACTTCGTGGAGAAGCGTTTCCCGACCGACAAGGAGGCGAAGTACGACGGGGACAGTGCGACGCAGCGGAAGACGGGGCAGATCGCCGCGGAGCTGCGGGCCTTCGGGGTGGAGGCGGCCGCCGCCGCGAAGCTGGCCATCGGCGACACCTACGAGGCGTCCGAGAAGCCGTTCAGCAAGCTGGCGAAGGGCCTGCCGTCCTCGTCGATCTCGCCGGAACAGCAGTCCCTGGTAGTGGAGTTCCAGCACCTCGCGTCGTACGACGCGGCCGGCGGGGACCTTCTGGCAGCCTTCCGGAGAGAAGGCGTGGAGAACAGCCGCATCCTGGACCGGCTCGCCGCCTACCTCCTCCAGTACGGGCTGATGCCCGAGCCCGGCCACGCACAGGCCCTCGCCTGGCTGCGGCAGAACCCGAAGGTGGTCGAGCGCGGCCTCGCGGAGGGCGCGCGCCTCTTCCACCGGCGCAGGCCCGAGCTGAAGAAGTAACGACGCGCCGGACCCCGCAAGGCCCGGCGCTCCCGCGTCACTTCCCGCCGCGCGGCTCCACCGCCTTCAGGACGGACGGCAGCGGATACCAGTCGGCGGTGGTGAAACTGGCGTGCGCCCCGGCGAGCTGCCGGACCCGGGCCAGCGCGTCGCCCTCGGACGGGCGGGTCCCGTCGATCGCCGGGACCACCTTGTGGGCGTCCGTCATGATCAGCAGATAGTGGCGGGTGTCGTACCAGGCGGTGTCGATGCCGTCGGCGAGGTACTTCGAGGCGTCGCCGTCGAACATCACGAACCACGGGCGCAGCGATGCGTCCGCGTACCGGCTGCGGGGGTCACCGGCGGCCGCGCCGTGCACCGCGGGGAAGGCCATGGCCTGCGACGCCTTGCCCTTGGCGGCGAGGTCCTTGAGGTGGCGGGCGTATTCGACGTCCGTCCAGAGCTTGTCGAGGGGGTTGTTCTCCTCGACGGTGCCGGGGATCAGCTCGAAGAGGAACTTCCCCTTGAGCGCGTCCCGTTCGGGCCAGCCTCCAGCGCGTACCGCCTCGTCGGGGGTGGTGTGTCCGGCGGCGAGGTCGCCGGGGCCGTAGACCGCGTCGCCCAGCTTCCCGCGGACCAGGGCGTCGAAGGCGGCGGGGCCGCGGCCACCCTTGTTGTTGAAGCCGTCCTTCATCTCGACCTTGATGAGCACCGGCCGGTGGCCGGGGTGCGCGTCGTGCCAGGCGCGCATATCGGCGAGGCAGCCGCCGAAGTCCTGGTCGCGGCCCTTGGTGCGCAGGTCGGCCGGGGTGGTGGCGCCCTCGCAGTTGCTGTTGTTGCCGAGCGGGTTGCTGTGCGAGACGCGCCAGGAGCGGCCGAGACCGTTGGTCCAGACGTCCAGCTCGACGAGGGACGCACCGGAGTCCAACGCGTCCGCGAGATACGGGTACTTGTCCTTCTCGTAGGCGTTGTGGACGCCGACGGAGGTGCTGGTGGCGTAGGTCGCCGGGGCCGTCTCCGCGCCCGCGGTGGCCGCCACCGTGATCATCCCGGCCGCCGCCACGGCCACCGCTCCGACGCCCCACACCTTTTTCATCCGTCCCGCTCTTCCGTCTCGATCCGCGACCGCGCACCGCGCCGCCGTCCGCCGGTCGCTCACCCGGCCGAATGGGCAGCAGAGTACGGGAGTTGACGCCGGGCGGTGGCGGAGAACGGCAGGTCGGGCACGTTCGGGCGGCGGCCGTGGCAGGCTGCACGGGCCGTGGCCGCAGGGGCCCGGCCGGCCAGGGGAGGAACCATGTCCGAGCGGACCACGCGAGGCGGATTGCCGGTCGCCGCGGTCGTGCTGACCGGGATCGTCGCGCTGTACATGGCGCTCGTCGCGTTCGGCAACATCACGGATTTCGGCACCAACCAGGAGTTCGTCCGTCATGTCCTGGCGATGGACACGACGTTCCGGGACGAAGACCTGATGTGGCGGGCGGTGACCTCCCGCACGGTGCAGGACGGCGCATACATAGCGATCATCGTCTGGGAGACGACGGCCGCGGCGCTGCTGGCCACGGGAACGGTGTGGTGGGCGCTGCGGCTGCGGCGGGACACCCCCGGGCGGGCACGGACGGTGGCGGTGGCCGGGTTGCTGATGGTGCTGGTGCTGTTCGGCGCCGGTTTCCTCGCGGTGGGCGGCGAGTGGTTCGCCATGTGGCAGTCGAAGCAGTGGAACGGGCTGGACGCCGCGACCCGCAACGTCACGGTCGCGGGCCTGGCCCTGCTGGTGGTGCAGGGGGCGGGGCGGCGGGCGGATGGCTGACAGCCGCCCCCCGGGAATGCAGGACCCCTACGGGCCCGGCGCCCCGGACGGCAGCCGGGCGCCCTCGGGCGCCCACCCCTCACCACCCGATCCGATACCCCGTCAGCCAGTCCGAGCCGCCATCGCCCTCCGCACGGCGACGCTGGGCGTCCTCCCGTTCCCGGTTGCCCTCGGCCGTGCCCACCCGTCCGGCCAGCCCGGCGCTGGCGGCGACCACCTTCTCGACGCGCTCGCGCCGTGCCGCCTCGAACGCGGCGTAGGCGGTGGGCGCGTCGGCGTGGTCGCGCAGCGCGCGGGCGAGCACCACGCCGTCCTCGATGGCCATGGAGGCGCCCTGCGCGGCGTTGGGCGCGGCAGCGTGGGCCGCGTCGCCCAGGACGACGAGCGGGCCGCGGTGCCAGCGCGGGGTGCGGGCGATGTCGTAGGAGCCGGAGGCGACGACGGTGTCCCCGGCGGCCCGGACCAGGGCGGCGGCGGGCGTGGCGTCGTCCGCGAAGAGTGCGGCGAGCCGGACGCGCCACTCGGCGGCGGTCGGCGCGGAGCCGCCCCTGGGCAGCTCCGCGCCGGGAACGTTGGCGAACCACCACACCTCGCCGCCGGGCGCCCGGGTGCAGCCGAGGAAGCCCCGCGATCCGGCGATCATGGTGTAGGTGTCGGGCGCCAACGGGACGTCGTCGGCGCGGGCGTAACCGCAGACCGTGTTCTGCCCGGTGTGGCGCGGACGCGGGGCGTCCGGGTCGATGAGGGTGCGGGTCACCGAGTGCAGCCCGTCCGCGCCGATGAGGACGTCGCCCTCGGCGGTGGTGCCGTCGGCGAAGGCGGCCGCCACCCGGTCACCGTGCGGGCCGGGCACGGTATCGGCACCGGTCAGCCGCTTGCCGTGGTGGACGGGGATACCGCGGCGGACCGCCTCGTCGTGCAGGACCCGGTAGAGGGTGGCCCGGCGCAGGGTGCGCGGGCCGAGGGCGGCGCCGTCGCCGCCGGAGATCGGGCGTTCGCCGCGCACCGCGCCGTCCGCACCGATCAGGGCGACCCGCCGGGCCGGGAAGGAGTGTGCGACGACGGGCCCGTGCGCGTCGATCACCCGGAGCGCCTCCAAGCCGTTGGTGAAGACGACGAGGAACGCACCCACGTCATCGGCACCGGTCGGATACGCCTCGAAGATCTCCGCCGCGATGCCCGCCTTGTGCAGCGCCAGCGCGGTCACCGTGCCCGCGATGCCGCCGCCGACGATCAGAGCCTTCCTCGCCATACGCTCCCCTGTTCCGTCACCGGCCGCGGGCCGGCGGAGGCGGCGTGGCCCGGCGCCGCGCCGTGTGCCCCCGGCCCGGGGCCCGGCGGCCCCGTCAACGTACCCGCCGCTCCCCCGCACCCGCCGGGGAACGCCGCGGCCGGTCACGGGCCCGTCGGCGGGGCACGGGCAAGGTCCACGCCCCTGGCGCGCGGTCCCCGGACGGGCACCCCCTCATGTGCGGTGGCCGACGGGACGCCGGTGCACGTCACCACGGCGGGCCGCAGGTTTAGGGGTACCCCGCCCGGGTCAGCGACTGCATGATTGTGCAGTGGTTTCCCCGCCGCTCCGAGGCGGGACGAGGAGGGTCGACAGGGCATGGCGGACGGAGCCGAGCCGGGCACGGTGCGCAGCGGAACACCGGACGGAGGCGGTCCGGGGGCCGCCGGGGACGCGCCGGAGGCCGCGCCGCTCCCGCCTCCGTGCCCGCCGGGACCCGCCCCGCAGAGCCCGTGGCGCAATCACTTCCTGACCCTGCTCGACCGGCTCCCCGCCCCGGTCGCGGTGTGCCGGGCGGACGGCGGGGTGCTGATCGCCAACCCTGCGATGGCCGCCGAGTGGGGCGTCGCCCCCGGACGGCTGTGCGGCCGTAACCTGCTGGACCTCTTCCGGCCGCGTGACACGGCCCAGTTGGACCGGCTGACGGAGGCGCTGCGACTGGGCCGCCGTTCCCGGTACCCGGTGGCGGTGGGCTGGCGGGGGGCGGACGGCGGGGCGCGGCAGGGCGAGCTGTCCCTCGACCCGGTGGGCGATCCGTCGGCGCGGCCCCCGGCGCTGCTGGCGCTGCTGAAGGTGCGGGAGTCGGCGCCGCCGCCCGCGCCGCGCGGCCAGGTCAGCCCGGTGGAGGGCCGCATCCTGGCGCTGGCCGCGGGCGGCGCCACCACCGCGGCGATCGGTTCGGCGCTGGGGCTGACCGTGGACGGCGTCAACTACCACCTCTCCCGGCTGGCGCGCCGCTGGCGGGTCCAGGGCCGTACCGCGCTGGTGGCCCGCGCCTACGTCCTGGGCGTCCTGGAGCCGGGCAGCTGGCCGCCGCGCGCCGCCTGACCGGACGTCGCGGCACCCGGTGCCCGGCCGTCCGTGCGGACGGACGTACGGATAACCTCAAGGGGTGGAGGAGAAGCAGCAGCCCGCGTTCGAGCGGGGCACGGACGGCCCGAAGGTCATCGTCGTCGGCGTCGACGGCTCGGACTCGTCGTGGCGGGCCGCCGCCTACGCCGCCGGGCTGGCCCGCCGCCAGGGCGCGAAGCTGGCGCTGGTCCACATCCAGCCGGTGCTGCCCGCCGGGGCGGCGATGGGCGCGCCGGTCGTCGACGCCACCCATGAGGTGGCCGAGGAACTGATGGCGGAGATCCGCCGGTCGACGGAGCGGCTGCAGGGCCTGTACCACATGCGCTGGGAGTTCCACACGCTGCGCGGTGACCCGTACTCCGGGATGGTGCAGATGGCCGACGAACTGCGGGCGGACGCCGTGGTCGTGGGCGCGTCGGAGTCGGCCGGGCACCGCATCATGGGCTCGGTGGCGGTCCGGCTGGTCAAGGCCGGGCGCTGGCCCGTGACGGTCGTCCCGTAGGGCCGGTCGTCACACTCCCGTCCACCCCGCACCGACAGGCCCTACGGCCGATACCGCTCCGGGCGGGTCAACTCCGCTGGTGGGCCCGGGGGCGCTGAGGCACGGTGAGAGGTGCACGGGCGGAGCGCCGCCCCGGCCAGGGAGACCACCGTGACCGACCACACCTACCGTGTGACAGAGATCGTGGGCACGTCCCACGAGAGCGTCGACGCCGCGATCCGCAACGGCGTACGGCGTGCCTCGCAGACCCTGCGCCACCTCGACTGGTTCGAGGTGGCCCAGGTGCGCGGCAACCTCGCCGACGGCGAGATCGAGCACTACCAGGTCTGCCTCAAGGTCGGCTTCCGGTTGGACGACGCGGGCTGACGCCCGTCGCGGCATGCCCCGGTGAACTCCCCGCCCGGCCGGCGTGAACCCCCGGGGAGAGACCTTCCCCGCCGGCCGTCGAGGGTCCATCATGAGCCGCCGTCAGGCTACGACGGAGGGTACGGAGGTCACCAATGGGGCTGCGCCCGGGACACGGAGTACTGCGCCGCAAACCGATCGAGCACATCGAGGAGGCGGAGGGCGGATCGGCCCAGCAGCTGACGCGGGTGCTGGGCCTGTGGCAACTGACCGCGATCGGCGTCGGCGGCATCATCGGCGCCGGAATCTTCACCCTGGCCGGTACGGTCGCCAACGGCAAGGCCGGGCCCGCCGTGCTGATCTCCTTCCTGATCGCGGGCCTCGCGAGCGCCGCGGCGGCGTTCTCGTACGCGGAGTTCGCCGGTCTGATCCCGAAGGCCGGATCGGCGTACACGTACGGCTACGCGGTCCTCGGTGAGCTGGCGGGCTGGTTCATCGGCTGGGACCTGCTGCTGGAGTACACCGCGATCGTGGCGGTGGTCGCCATCGGCATCTCCGGCTACTTCAGCTTTCTGGTGGGCGCGATGGGGGCGAAGCTGCCGGACTGGATGCTGGGCGCGCCCGGCACCGGACCGGGCCACCGGGTGGACCTCTTCGCGGCGGTCCTCTGCCTGCTGATCGCGTATCTGCTGACGCTGGGCATCAAGAACGCGGCCCGCTTCGAGATGATCGTGGTGGGGTTGAAGGTGCTGGTGGTGATCGGCGTCATCGCGGTCGGCTTCTTCCACATCAGAACCGCGAACTACCACCCGTTCTTCCCGTTCGGCGTGAGCGGCGCGTTCACCGGCGCGGCCACCGTTTTCTTCGCCGTCTTCGGCTACGACGCGATGAGCACGGCGGCCGAGGAGTCGAAGGACGCACAGCGCCACATGCCGAAGGCGATCATCTACTCGCTGGCCATCTCGATGGTGCTGTACGTCCTGGCGTGCCTGGTGCTGACGGGCATGCAGAACTACAAGGACATCGACCCGGAGAGCGGCTTCTCGTCGGCGTTCAAGTCGGTGGGGCTCAGCAGCGTCGCGGACGTCATCGCGGTCGGCGCGATCATCGGCATCCTCACGGTGATGTTCACCTTCATGCTGGGCGTGACCCGGGTGTGGTTCTCGATGAGCCGGGACGGGCTGCTGCCGAAGTGGTTCGCCAAGACCCATCCGACGCGGCACGTCCCGACCCGGGTGACCTGGATCGTCGGGGCGGCGTCGGCGGCCATCGCCGGATTCCTGCCGATCGGCGAGGCGGCGGAGCTGACCAACATCGGCATCCTGCTGGCGTTCGCGGTCGTCTGCATCGCGGTGATCGTGCTGCGCTACAAACACCCGGAACTCCCCCGGACGTTCCGCACCCCGGGCATGCCGGTGGTGCCCGCGCTCGGCGTGGTCTTCTCGCTCTGGCTGATCACGTTCCTGGAGTGGCAGACCTGGGTGCGGTTCGTGGTGTGGTTCCTGGTCGGCCTGGGCGTGTACTTCGGCTACTCCTACCGGCGCTCGGAGGTCGGGAAGGCCGAGCGGCGGGAGGCGGGTGACGGGACGTCCTGACGACGCACGGGCGGCGGGCCCCGGGGAGCGTCCCGGGGCCCGCCGCCTTTCCACGTCGCGGCTCAGAACACGTCGTGGCTCAGAAGACGAACGGACCCGGGTCCTGGGCCCCGGTGGCCTTGCAGGTGGCGGTGATGCCGAAGACGACGACCTTGAGGGAGGTGGCTTCGAGGCTGTCGCCGGAGGCGACGGTGCCGGTGAGCGGGCCGGTGCTGACGGCGCTGCCGGAGGGGATCGCGGGGTTGGAGCTGCCGCTGAAGGTGGCGGTGCCGGAGCCGTTCTTGGTGAGGGTGAGGGTGGATGTGACGGAGTTCGCGGCCACGTCGATGGGGGCGGTGACGGCCGAGGTGGAGACGCTGATGGTCGCGGCCGTGCCGTCCTGGGTGGCGGTGAGGGTGGCGGTGCCCTTGCCGTAGGTGCCGCAGTCGAAGCCGAGGGTGGCGGTGTCGGGGTTCACCGCACCGGCGGCCGGTGCCATGGCGAGGGTGCCGGCGAGTGCCGCGCCGACGGCGAGTGCGCTGCCGATGCCGAGCTTGCCGTGTCTCATCTGGGGTCCGCCTTCGTGTGGGGGGTACGCGATGGGGGTGGGTCGGGGCACCGGCCGTCGTGGTGCGGGCGGCGGGCGTCCGCGCGGGGCCGCGGCGCGGTCCCGTGCCGACACACGGATCTGACGCATGTTCAGCAACCTGAATGCGGAGCCCATTGAGGCACGGCCCCGCGCAGAGAACAAGGCCATGCCACGGAATTTCTTGACGTGTCATCGTCAAGGCATCGGGCGGCGGCCGGACCACTCCGCCCTCTTGACGGGCACCGGACCGCCCCCAAGAATGAGCCCGCCCTGACAACGTTGTCGGCCCGCTTTGCCGCGTCGGCCCCGGTGCCCGCCGTGCCGGGTGACCCGGTGCCCCGCCACGCCCGGTGGGCCGCGCGGCGCTCACTCCCGGAGGTCCACCCATGCCATGGCCCCGTCGCTCCCGGCTGCGTACCGCCGGTGCGGTGCTGGCGGCCGCGCTCGTCGGGGGCGCTCTCACGGCCCCCGCCGCGCAGGCCGCGCCCCCGTCCGGCCGCCTCACCGACCTGGTCAACCCGTTCATCGGCAGCCGCAACGACGGCAACACCTACCCGGGCGCCGCCGTGCCGTTCGGCATGGTGCAGCTCTCCCCCGACACCGGCCACACCACCGGCTACGACTACGACGACGACCACATCCGCGGGTTCAGCGCCGTGCACATCTCCGGTGTGGGCTGCGGTCTCGGCGGCGATCTGCCGACGCTGCCGACCACCGGCGACGTCACCGAGACCGACTACGCGAAGTACGCCGCCGCCTACCGCCACGGCGACGAGTCGGCCCGCCCCGGCTCGTACCGCGTCGAGCTGACGTCGTACGGCGGTATCGGCGCCGAGCTGACCGCCACCGCGCACACCGGGCGGCAGCGGTACGTCTTCCCGGCGACGGGCAAGGCCAATGTGCTGCTCAACGCGGGGCAGGCGCTGCACAAGGTGGTGTCCAGCCGCGTCGAGGTGCTGGACTCGCGCACCGTGCGCACCGCCGTCACCGGCCGCGGCTTCTGCCAGGACACCCTGCCGTACACGGTGTACACGCTCACCCGCTTCAACCGCCCCTTCGCCTCCTACGGGACGTGGCAGGGCGACACGGTGACGGCCGGTGCGAAGGGGTCGACGGCGGCGGGGCGGCACGGCGCGTACGTCCGCTTCGACACCCGGAAGGGCCGCACCGTCGAGGCGACCACCGCGATCAGCTATGTGGACGCGGCGGGCGCGGCGCGCAACCTCCGGGCGGAGGGCGGCACGTCCTTCGACCACGCGCGGGCCGCGGCCGACGCGGCGTGGGAGCGGCGGCTCGGGCAGGTGCGGGCCTGGGGCGGCGACCCGACGCTACGGCGGACGTTCTACTCGTCGCTGTACCGCTCGTTCCTCGCGCCCAACACCGGTACCGATGTGGACCGCCGCTACCGGGGCTGGGACCAGCGCATCCACCGGGCGCGCGGGTTCACGTACTACCAGAACTGGTCGCTGTGGGACACCTACCGCACCCAGGCGCAACTGCTGGCGCTGCTCGCGCCGCGGGAGTCGCGGGACATGGCGCTGTCGGTGCTGCGCGTCGGCAAGGAGAGCGGCTGGCTGCCCAAGTGGGGCTACGGCACGGTCGAGACGAACATCATGACCGGCGACCCGGTCACGCCGTTCCTGACCAACGCCTACCGGCAGGGGCTGCTCGCCGGGCACGAGGAGGAGGCGTACGCGGCGCTGAAGCGGAACGCCGACGGGGTGCCCCCGGCCGATTCGCCCGCGGTGGGCCGGGAGGGCAACACCCAGTACCTCAAGGACGGTTTCGTCCCGTTCCTCAAGGGCCGTCCGCACACCAAGCCCGGGGACTCCGACTTCGACCACGGTGGGTCGGCGACGCTCGAATACGCGCTGGCCGACGCGGCGTTGGCGCAGATGGCGCGCGATCTGGGGCATGGCGCGGACGCCGACCGGTACGCGGCCCGGGCGCAGAGCTATCGCACGGTCTTCGACGCCTCGACCGGCTTCTTCCGGGCGCGGGACGGGAAGGGCGCGTTCACCGGGCCCGCCGATCCGGCGAAGAGCGAGGGGTTCCACGAAGGCACGGCCTGGCAGTACCAGTGGCTGGTGCCGCAGGACCTGCCCGGGATGATCTCCCTCATCGGCGGCAGGAAGAAGGCCACCGAGCGGCTGGACTCCTTCTTCGCCTACGACACGCTGCTGAGGGACCCGGAGAAGACGGCGCGCGAGGTGTGGGTCAACGGCCCGTACGACTACTACAACGCGGACAAGTACAACCCGCAGAACGAGCCGGATCTCATCGCGCCGTACACATATCTGTCGACCGGTCAGCCGTGGAAGACGACGGATGTGGTGCATGCGGCGCTGACGCTGTTCACGGACACGCCGACCGGGATGACCGGCAACGACGATCTGGGGACGATGTCGGCGTGGATGGTGCTGTCGTCGATCGGGGTGTTCCCCGTGCAGCCCGGCACCGACACCTGGGGGCTGAGCACCCCGGTCTTCGACCGCGTCGACCTGCGGCTGGATCGCCGCTTCCACCCGGCGGGCGGCTTCACCGTGACGGCGCCCGGTACGTCGGCGAAGGACCGCTACGTCCAGTCGGTACGGCTCGACGGCGCCGGGCGGCAGCGGACGTATGTGACCACCGGCGAGCTGCGCGGGGCGCGGGAGCTGGCGTTCACCGTGGGCGGTTCGCCGTCCGGGTGGGGCACCGGGGCGGCGGACGCGCCGCCGCCGATGAACGCGGCGGCCGGGCGGCCGGGCCGCGCGGGCTGACACCGGCGCGGCGTCCGGGGCGGGCGGCGGCGGGCCGCGCCGCCCCGGGCGGGCGCGTTCAGCCCTGGAGCGTCTTCCAGAACTCGTCGAAGGACATCCGGCCGTCGCCGTCGGCGTCCTTGGAGTTGATGACCGACTCGGCGATCGGGCCGGTGACGAACGGGTCACCCATCTCGGCCATGGCGCGCTTGAATTCGTCGGCGGTGACCAGGCCGTCGCCGTCCCCGTCGAACCGCGCGAACTGCTCCCTGGCCTTCTCGATGTCTGCCATGCGAGTGCCCCCTTCGTGTGCTGGACGATCCGTGTCGCTGATATGACCTGCGTACATTAGCCGGGGTGGTCAGCGGGCGTCCGGGCGGGCCCCGGCGCGGGCCAGGTAGGGGGCGGTGCGGCTGCCGGGGGTGGCGGCGACCTCCCTCGGGGTCCCGGCGGCGACGATCCGGCCGCCGTCCGCGCCGCCCCCGGGCCCGAGGTCGATGACGTGGTCGGCGCCGGCGACCACGCCCATGTCGTGCTCGACGACCACGACGGTGTGCCCGGCGTCCACCAGGCCGTGCAGCTGGCGCAGCAGTACCTCGGTGTCGGCGGGGTGCAGGCCGGTGGTGGGTTCGTCGAGGAGGTAGAGGGTGTGGCCGCGGCGGGTGCGCTGGAGTTCGGTGGCGAGTTTGATGCGCTGGGCCTCGCCGCCGGAGAGTTCGGTGGCGGGCTGGCCGAGCCGCAGATAGCCGAGGCCCACCTCGCGCAGGGTGCGCAGGCTGCGGGCGGCGGCGGGCACGTCGGCGAGGAATTCCGCGGCGGTGTCGACGGTCATCGCCAGGACGTCGGCGACGCTCCGGCCGCGGTAGCTGATCTCCAGGGTCTCGGGGTGGTAGCGGGCGCCGTGGCAGGCGGTGCAGGGGGCGTAGGTGCCGGGCAGGAAGAGGAGTTCGACGGCGACGAAGCCCTCGCCCTGACAGGTCTGGCACCGTCCGGCGGCGACGTTGAAGGAGAAGCGTCCGGCGGTGTAGCCGCGGGCGCGGGACTCGTCGGTGGCGGCGAAGACCTTGCGGACCGCGTCGAACAGCCCGGTGTAGGTGGCGAGGTTGGAGCGCGGGGTGCGGCCGATGGGCTTCTGGTCGACGCGGACCAGCCGGCCGACGGCGGACAGGCCCTCGACGGAGGCGATCCGGGCACGGTCGTCGGCCGCGTCCTCGGCCTCGGGGTCCTGGGCTCCCGCCGGTTCCTCGGCCGTCCCCAGGTGGTCGCGGACGGCGTCGGCCAGGACCCGGGTGACGAGGGTGGACTTGCCGGAGCCGGAGACGCCGGTGACGGCGGTGAAGACGCCGAGCGGGAAGTCGGCGTCGAGTCCGCGCAGATTGTGCAGGGTGATGCCGCGCAGCGCGATGGTGCCGGTGGGCTTCCGGGGCGTGCGGTCCGGGGGCGGGGCGGGGTCGAAGAGGAAGCGGCGGGTGGCGGACTCCGCGGCGTCGGCGAGCCCGGCGACGGGTCCGCTGTGCAGGATCCGGCCGCCGTGTTCACCGGCGCGCGGGCCGACGTCGACCAGCCAGTCGGCGCTGCGCACCACGTCCATGTCGTGTTCGACGACGAAGAGGGAGTTGCCCGCCTCCTTGAGGCGTCCCAGGACGGCGAGGAGGGATTCGGTGTCGGCGGGGTGCAGCCCGGCGGAGGGTTCGTCGAGGACGTAGACGACGCCGAAGAGGCCGGAGCGCAGCTGGGTGGCGAGGCGCAGCCGCTGGAGTTCCCCGGCGGAGAGGGAGGGTGCGGGGCGGTCCATGGCGAGGTAGCCGAGGCCGAGTTCGGTGAGGACCTCGATACGGGCGACGAGGTCGCGGGCGAGGGTGGCGGCGACGCCGTCGTCGTCGCGGCGCGCGATGGGGGCCAGCAGCGCGGCGAGTGCGCCGAGCGGGCGGGCGGCCAGGTCGGCGATGTCGTGTCCGGCGAAGGTGACGGCGAGGGCTTCGGGGCGCAGCCGCCGTCCGGCGCAGGACGGGCACGGCTCCGTGATCAGGAAGCCGCGGACGCGGGTGCGCAGCGTCTCGCTCTTGGAGTCGGCGAAGGTGTGCAGCACATAGCGGCGGGCGCTCATGTACTGGCCCTGGTACGGGCGCTGGATACGGCCGGCCTCGCGGACCGGTTCGACGGTGACGACGGGCTGTTCGTCGGTGAAGAGGATCCAGTCGCGGTCGGCGGGCGGCAGGTCGCGCCAGGGCCGGTCGATGTCGTGGCCGAGGGTGGCGAGGATGTCGCGGAGGTTCTTGCCCTGCCAGGCGCCGGGCCAGGCGGCGACGGCGCCCTCGCGGATCGTCAGCGTGGGGTCGGGGACGAGGGAGTCCTCGGTGACGCGGTGGACGCGGCCCAGTCCGTGGCACTCGGGGCAGGCACCGGCGGCGGTGTTGGGCGAGAAGGCGTCGGAGTCGAGGCGTCCGGCGCCCTCCGGGTAGTCGCCGGCGCGGGAGAAGAGCATCCGCAGGGAGTTGGAGAGGGTGGTGACGGTGCCGACGGAGGAGCGGGCGGAGGGCGCGGAGCGGCGCTGTTCGAGGGCGACGGCCGGGGGCAGCCCGCTGACCTCCTCGACCTTGGGCGCGCCGACCTGGTGGATCAGGCGGCGGGCGTAGGGGGCGACGGACTCGAAGTAGCGGCGTTGCGCCTCGGCGTAGAGGGTGCCGAAGGCCAGCGAGGACTTGCCCGATCCGGACACCCCGGTGAACGCGACCAGCGCGTCCCTCGGGATGTCCACATCGACGGTGCGGAGGTTGTGCTCACGGGCGCCGCGCACCCGTACGTACGAGTCGGTCATCCCTCCATGATCGGGCACCGTCAGGCGGGGGCGAGAACCGCCCGCGCGCGGGCGCGTGCCTCCTCCCAGGGCAGCGGGGTGGCGACGACCGCGCGGAGCGCCCTGACCTGGCGCGGCGGCAGTCCGGCGGCGAGGATGCCGGTGGCGGAACCGTCGCGCCCGTAGAGGGCGACGGCGCTGCGGGCGGCGCGGTCCAGGACGGTGGTCTCCGTACGGTCGGCGCCCGCGGTGAGCCCGTACGCCTGGAGCTTGATGCCGTACTGGTCGGACCAGAAGTACGGCACGGGGGCGAAGGGGCGGCGCTCGGGGGCGGGCGCCGGGGTGGGGGCGCCGGGTGCGGTTTCCGCGGCGAGTTCGGCGAGGAGGTTGCGGGCGGCGGCCATGCCTTGTTCGGTGGCGTTCATCCGGTGCTCGAAGCGGAGCGGGACGCCGTGCAGCGGGTGGTCCCAGCGGGCCACGTCCCCGGCGGCGTAGATGCCGGGTACCGCCGCGCAGTACGCGTCGCAGCGCAGCCCGTCGGTGGTGTCGAGGGCGGGC
Source organism: Streptomyces sp. NBC_01525 (assembly GCF_045040405.1). NCBI lineage: Bacteria > Bacillati > Actinomycetota > Actinomycetes > Kitasatosporales > Streptomycetaceae > Streptomyces > Streptomyces sp. NBC_01525. Next base: position 6,225,820 of record NZ_CP109397.1, on the reverse strand, counting down.
TCGCCGCGCAGCCAGCCGACGGCCGGTTCGGAGCCGATGGCCAGCAGGACGGTGTCGGCGGGCAGTTCGGTGGCGTCGGTGAGCCGGACGCCACCGACGGTGCCGGGCACCGGACCGGCGAGGAATTCCGCGACGTCGCCGGTGAGCAGGCGGACGCCGCGGGTGCGGTGCTCCTCGGCGAGCAGCGTGCCGACCTCGGGCCCCACCGCGTGGGCCATCGGGACGCGGTCGCGGCCGATGAGCGTGACGTTGTGTCCCAGCTCGCGTGCCACGGCGGCGGCTTCGCAGCCGAGGACGCCGTTGCCGACGATGACGAGGCGGTGCCCGGCGCCGGACAGCCGGGCGCGGAGCGCGACGGCGTCGTCGAGGGTGCGCAGGGTGAGGACGCCGTCGAGGCCGTCCGCGCCGGGCAGGGTGCGGGCGGCGACGCCGGTGGCGACGATCACTCCGGCGCAGGTCAGGCGGGTGCCGCCGTCGAGCGTGAGGGTGCGGGTGGCGGCGTCCAGGCCGGTGGCGCGGGTGCCGAGCCGCAGGTCGAGGTCGAGCGGGGCGAGCTGGTCGGCGGTGCGCAGCAGCAGCCGCTCGCGCTCCCAGGTGCCGTGCAGCAGCTGCTTGGACAGCGGCGGGCGGTCGTACGGCAGGTGGGGTTCGTCGCCGATCAGGGTCAGCGGCCCGGTCCAGCCGGAGCGGCGCAGCGTCTCGGCGGCGGCCAGTCCGGCGGCGGAGGCGCCGACGACGGCGACGGGACGGGCGGTCATGCGTGCAGCTCGATGACACCGGCGGGGCAGAAGGCGGCGGCCTCGCGGACCGCGTCGTGCCGCTCGGCGGGCGGCGCGTCGTCGAGCAGGACGACGACGCCGTCCTCGTCCCGCTGGTCGAAGACCTCGGGGGCGACGAGCACGCACTGGCCCGCGGCGCAGCACTTGTCGGCGTCAAGGGTGATCTTCATGGCCGGTAACTCCTGGGGTGTGTGGGCGGGTTGGGGTCGATCATCCGGCGCAAGGACGGTACCGCCGCCGGCGGACGACAGGCAGGGCGCGGCCGCCGTGGATCGACATATCGGCAGGGAACGGGAGGGCGGCCGACGAGTAGGGCCGCCCTCCCGGGCCGGGGCGCTCGGCCCGAAGCGGGCCGTCAGCGCGTCGAACCGGCCGCCCACCGGCACGCCCGCCGGTCAGCCGCCACGCCGTTCCGGACCGCGGGCCGCCCGGCCCGCCCCACAGCCGCCGCTACGCGCACGGCGGGGGCCACCCACACCCCCGCGCTCAGCGTCCCGCCTTGAGCCCCGATGCGGCGGCACCCCTGCTGAGCACCGTCTTGCCGATCGCGGCGCGCTCCTTGACCCACTTCTTGGTGCGGCCGAGGTTGAGGGTGCGCAGCGGCTGGTCGCGGGTGAAGAGCTGGGGGACGTACTCCGCGTCGGTCACCTGCCAGCGCTCGCCGGACCGCTCCGGCGGGGCGAAGCGGAAGCGTGCGACGGTGCCCCAGTTGCCCTCGGGCTTCTTCATGGCACCGGCGATCTGGTCGCCGAGCCCGTAGACGACCCAGACGCCGTTGACCTTCTCGTACGCCTGCGGGGTGCGCGAGCCGGTGCCCAGGATCAGGTCGATGTCGGGACGGCCGTCGGTCTCCGATGCGGTGAGGGCGCGGGCCAGGGCGAGTTGGGTGGCGTCGGGGGCGGTGCGGTACTCGGTGCCCCACTCCACGCCGACCACGACGAGGTCGGCGCCGGCCCGCCGGGCGGCGCGGGCGTCGGCGATGATCCGCTGCTCGTCGACGGGGTTCACCGCCCAGGGCCGGTCGCCGCGGGCGGTGGCCCGGCCCTCCCCGAGGGCGTAGGAGAGGTGGGCGATCTCGGCGCCGCCGCGCGCCCGCAGCAGCGCGGGCCGGGAGCCCTCGGCGGCGTCCCGCGCCGACCCGGTGTGCCGCATCCCGACGGTGTCCAGCGCCTCCAGGGTGGACCGGACCCCGGCGTCGCCGCGGTCGAGGGTGTGACCGGAGGCGGTGGCGCAGGAGTCGAACCCGGCGTCCTTGAGGGCGGTGGCGACCTGGGGCGGGGCCTGGAAGGCGCCGGAGCTGGTGAAGGGGCCGGTCAACGGGCCGAGCGGGGTCCCCAGATGGCAGAGGGCGAGGTCGGCACCGGCGATGACGGGTTTGATGCCCTTGAGCATCGGCCGGTAGTCGTACCCGGTCGGTGCGACCCCGCGCCGCGCGACGTCCGGCGCGTCCTCCTTCGCGGTGTCCAGCACCGACGGGTACGAGGCGAGGACGTCCCCGGACGCGACGAGGGTGAAGGGCGACTTGGCCGCCGAGGGCGGCGGGGCACCGGCGTGACCGCCCGCCGCGGCCGGTGCGGACGGGGCCGGGCGGGACGGCGGGGCGGCCGACGGGGCACCACAGCCGACGGCGAGGGCGGCGAGCAGGGCGGTCGCCGCATACCGGGTGTACGGAATCATCCCTGACGCATATCAGGATGATTCTTCGGATAAGCAGTGGAAAGGGTGGGTTGCGGGTTTATCGCCTGGACGGCGGCGTGGCCGAACCGCGGCGGACCCGGCAGGGCACCGGACGGACGGAACGGGCACGGCGGCCCTCCCCGGGCTCGCCCTCGCCGCCGAGGTGCTGCGCGGCCTGTGGGCGGCACCGCGTCCGGCGGACGGCGGGCCGGAGCGGATGGCGGCGGTGTGCGACGAGTGGGCCGCGCTGGTCGAGGAACGGGCGGCGCGGCTGCGGACCGGGTACGACCCGGGGCTGGTGGTCCGGGGAGCGCGGCTGTTACGGGTACTGCCGCGCGACGCCCGGCGGAAGGCCGCCGTCCACGGCGACGCCAACCCGGGCAACATCCTCGCCGCCCGTCCCCACCCCTGGCCGGCCATCGGCCCCAAGCACCCCGCACCGGGAACCCCACCCCGTACTGCACATCAACCCCCTTCCCCCACACGTCAGTTGGCCGTCCGAAATCCGCTCACCCCTCCGACCTGCACCCCGTACGAGGGCTTCCGGATCCACCGGTGGGGCCCCACCATGCGGTGGGGCCGGTGCGGCGGGCGGCCGTCCCGTGCGCCCGTTCCCCGCCGCGCGCGCCGACTGGAGGCCGCATGGCCGTCGAACCGTCCCCGTCGCACCGCTCCCCCGCCTCCCCGCCGAGACGGCGCGTCCTCGGGGTGGCGCTGGCCGTCGGCGCGGTGGGCGCCACCGGGGGCGGGGAGGTGGCCGCGGCCACCCCGAGGCCCGCCCCGGCGCGCGACGCGCAGCCCGACGACCCCTGGGTGCGGATCCTCGACGACGCCGACCCCGTCTGGCGGCGGCTGCCCGCGGCGTGGCACGAGGCGCCGTTCCTCGGGAACGCGCTGCTGGGCAGCCAGGTGTACGCCGAACCGGACGCGAACGCGGTGCGGTTCACCGTGCAGCACAGCGAGGTCCAGGATCACCGGCCGGAGTTCGGCGCGCTGTTCGGGCTGGCGCGGCTGCCGGTGGGGCACTTCACGCTGGAGCCGTCCGGCACGATCACCGCGGTGGACTGGCGGCTGCGGCTGCGCGACGCGGAGCTGACCGGCACGGTCACCACCGATCGCGGCACCCTCACGGTGCGCGCGCTGGTGCACACCTCCCGTTCCGTGCTGGCCGTCGAGGTCGTCCCGAGCGCCGGGGAGCGGGCGTTCCGCTGGCGGTTCCATCCGGCCGAGGCGATCAGCCCGCGCGCCGCGTTCAAGCCGGTGCCCGAGGGGTACACCGGCAATCCGCCCGCCCGGATCGAGGAGCACACGGGGGCGCGCGCCGCCGTGCAGCCGCTGCTGGCCGGTGGGGCGCACGTCACGGCGTGGCGGGAGCGGACCGGCGGGCACGGGGCGCGGACGCTGTACGCGGCGGTCGCCCCGGCGCGCCCGGACCGCGCGGTGCGGCGCCGGGCACTGCGGGCGGTGCGGGACGCCGCCGCACAGCCGTACGACGCGCTGGCCGCAGACCACCGGTCGTGGTGGCACGCCTACTTCCGCCGCGGTTTCCTGTCCGTACCGGACTCCCGGCTCCAGCGGTTCTACTGGATCCAGCTCTACAAGGCGGCGTCCGCGGCACGCGCCGCGGCGCCGGTGATGGCGACCTGCGGCCCCTGGCTGGAGCCGACACCGTGGCCCGCCACGTGGTGGAACCTCAACGTCCAGCTGGAGTACTGGCCGATCCACGGCGCCAACCACCTCGAACTCGACGCCGTGACACGGGCGTTGAGCGAGTACCGGGAGGCGCTGTCGGAGCAGCTGGAGGCGCCGTACCGGGCCGGGTGCGCGGGCATCCCGCGGACCACCGACCGGTTCCTGCGGGGCGGCGCGGCGGTGGCGAACGGCGGGTACCCGATCGGCGTCCCGGGGCAGGACCCGCCGACGCCGGAGGTCGGCAATCTGACCTGGGCGCTGCACAACGTGTGGCTGACCTACCGTCACACGATGGACGAGGGCGTGCTGCGCGACGTCCTCTTCCCGCTGCTGCGCCGGGCGGTCGCCTACTACCTGCGGTTCCTGGAGCCGGGGCGGGACGGCCGGCTGCACCTGCCGGCGACGTTCTCACCGGAGTACGGCGTGGACGCGCCGGACTGCACCTACGACCTGGCGCTGCTGCGGTGGGGCTGCGTGACGCTGCTGGACGCGGCGCGGACGCTGGCGGTGTCCGATCCGGCGGCGGACCGCTGGCGGGAGGTGCTGGCCCGGCTCGCGCCGTATCCGGTGAACGCCGACGGCTTCATGATCGGCGCGGGCGTCCCGTTCGCGAAGTCGCACCGCCACTACTCCCATCTGCTGGCGGTGTACCCGCTGTACGACGTCACCTGGGAGCAGCCGGAGCACCGGGAGCTGATCGAGACGTCGCTGCGGCACTGGGTGGGGTTCGAGGGCGCATTGCAGGGCTACACGTTCACCGGCGCGGCGTCGATGTGCGCGCAGATGGGACGGGGCGAGGAGGCGCTGGGCCATCTGCGGACGCTGCTGGACCGCTTCATCCGGCCGAACACGATGTACGAGGAGTCGGGCCCGGTCATCGAGACGCCGCTGTCGGCGGCGCAGTCGCTGCACGACATGCTCTGCCAGAGCTGGGGCGGGGTGATCCGGGTCTTCCCGGCCGTTCCGGCGGCCTGGCGGGAGGCGCGGCTGCACGATTTCCGCACCCAGGGCGCGTTCCTGCTGAGCGCCGCCCGCGCCGGGGGCCGTACGCGCTGGGTACGGCTGTTCAGCGAGGCCGGCGCGGTGTGCGTGGTGCGGCACTCGCTGCCGCCCGGCCCGGTGGCGGTCACCGACGGGCACGGCCGCCCGCTGCCGTACGAGGAGGCCGGTCCGGGGACGCTCCGGCTGCGGCCGGCCCGGGGCGGCACCGCGCTGATCGCCCCGCCCGGGGAGCGGCCGGACACCCGGCCCGCGCCGGTCACGCCGGACGGTCCGGCGCCGCGGTGGGGGTTGCCGGGGTGAGGGGGCCCGGCGGTCGCGCGGTGCGGCCGCCCGGTTCCGTGACACGCCTCGGGATCGCGCCACCTCATCACAGCGAAGCTGTGAAATTCACGTCTTGATTTGAGAACTTCACATGTGATTCTGTTTGAAGCATCATGAATGACGTGATCCCTGAGAACTCGACGTCCGCCGTGCGCCCGCGCCCGGTGGTCGGCGTCTCGCTGAAGCTCTACTTCGGCCTGGCGCGGACCCGGGCCTGGCTCGCGGAGGTGGCCGCGCTCCGCGACGCCCTGGCCGCGCTCCCCCGCCCCGTCGACCTCTTCGTCCTCCCGGCCTTCCCGGCGCTCGCCGACGCCCGCGAACTGCTGGCCGGAACCGGCATCGGCTACGGCGCCCAGGACGTCCACTGGGCCGAGAGCGGCGCCTGGACCGGTGAGGTCTCCGCGGGCATGCTCGCCGAGACCGGCGCCCGCTATGTCGAGGTCGGCCACGCCGAGCGCCGTCGCCACTTCGGCGAGACCGACGAGACGGTCGCCGCCAAGACCCGGGCCGCCACCCACGCCGGTCTGGTCCCCGTCATCTGCGCCGGTGAACGCCGCGCCGACGACCTCGCGGGCGCCGCCGAGGAAACGCTCACCCAGGTCCGCGCCGCCCTGTCCGGCGCCGTCCCCGGCAGCGAGGTCGTGATCGCGTACGAGCCGGTCTGGGCGATCGGCGCCCGCGAACCGGCACCCGCGAGCCATGTCCGCGCGGTCACCGACGCGATCCGCGGTGCGCTGTGCGACCACGACGTCCGCGGCCGGCTGATCTACGGCGGGACCGCGGGCCCCGGGACGTACACCGAACTGGGCGGCGCCGTCGACGGGCTGTTCCTGGGGCGTCTCGCGCACGACACCGAGGGCCTGCGCAAGGTCGTCGAAGAGATCGCCGCCGGTTGACCGGCCCGCACCGCCGCCACCCGCATCCCCCCGGCCCCACGGCCCCACCCCTCAGGAGCACACCGTGACCACCGCCCAGGACACCGTCCGCATCGCCATCGGCGCCGACGACGCAGGCGTCGTCATGCGGGACGCGATGATCGCCTACCTCACCGAACGCGGCTACCCCCTCACCGACATGAGCGCCGCCCCGTCCGAGGACTACCCCGACGTCGCCGAGCGCGTCGCGCAGAGCGTGGCACGCGGCGACCACGACCGCGCCGTGCTGATCTGCGGCACCGGCATCGGCATGGCCATCGCCGCCAACAAGGTCCCCGGCATCCGCGCCGCGCAGATCCCCGACAGCTACAGCGCCGAGCGCGCCCGTAAGTCCAACGACGCGCAGATCGCCTGCTTCGGCAACCGCACGATGGGCGTCGAGGCCGCGCTGGTCTGCCTGGAGCACTGGCTGGTCTCGGAGTTCGCGGGCGGCGGCTCGGCGCCCAAGGTCGAGAAGATCAGGCAGGTCGAGTCCCGCAACCTCCTCACGGCCTGACCGCCGGGGCCGGGGCGGAGACCGGATCGGACCACGACGGCGGATCCCCGCCCCGGCGCCCACCCAGGAGCCCCCGTACCCTCTCCCGCACCTCTTCCGAAAGGCGGTAACGACCATGCGCGCAGTTGTCATCGAGGAACCGAACAAGCTGTCCGTGACCACCGTCGCGGACCCCACGCCCGGCCCCGGCGAGGTCGTCGTCAAGGTCACGGCCGCCGGGCTGTGCGGCACCGATGTGCACATGCTCGCGGGCGAGTTCGGGCCCACCCGGTACCCGGTGATCCCCGGCCACGAGTTCTCCGGCGAGATCGTCGCGGTCGGCGCGGGCGTCAGCGGCTACGCGGAGGGCGACGCCGTCGCCGCCGACCCGGCCCTCTACTGCGGCGCCTGCCACTTCTGCTCCATCGGCCGCGGCAACCTCTGCGAGCAGTGGGGCACCATCGGCATCACCGTCGACGGCGCCTGCGCCGAATACGTCAAGGTCCCTGTCCGTAACCTCTACCGGCTGCCGGAGACCGTCCGCCTGGAGCACGCCCCGCTCATCGAGCCACTGTCGACGATCGTGCGCGGCTTCGACATCGTCGACCCGCGGCTCGGCGACAACTTCCTGATCTACGGCGCGGGCACCATGGGCCTGCTCTACCTCCAGGTCGCCCAGCGGGCCGGTGCCGCCTCCGTATCGGTCGTCGACATCAACGAGGACCGGCTCGCGGTGGCCCGCCAACTCGGCGCCGACGCCGTCGCCACCACAGCGGACGCGCTCACCGACGACCACCCGCGCGGCTGGCAGGTCGTCACCGACTGCACCGGCAACATCCGCGCCATCGAGGACGGTCTGACCCGGCCCATCCGCGGCGGCACCTTCCAGCAGTTCGGCTGCGCCCCCGACCAGGAGAAGGCGCGGTTCTCGCCGTTCCGTATCTACAACGACGAGATCCGCATCGTCGGCAGCATGGCGATCCTGCACAGCTACGGCCGCGCCGTGGAACTGCTGGGCAAGGGCGTCATCGACTCCGAAACGATGATCACGCACCGCTTCGGCCTCGACCGGTACGCCGAGGCCCTGGAAACCTTCAAGAAGGGCACCGGTCGCAAGCTGCAGATCGTCCCGAACGGTGCGGCCGGCTGACCACCCACCGCACCCGCACGCCGGACGCCCGCTGACCGGCAGGCGCCGGGCCGGTGCCGCCCCACCGTCGCGACACCGGCCCGGCCTCTCCCCCTATCCCACCAACGCCGCCAACTCCGTCCCCGCCAGCAGAAAGCCGCCGACCCCGAAGTCGGCGGTGCTGTCGGGGCCGACCGGCTGGCCCGACTCCGGCCGGTCGCCCTCGGGCTGGACGTGGCCGAGGAAGCCGTCCGGGTGCACGGCGTGGGTGACAAGAGCGTGCCAGGCGCGGGCGGCGACCGGGCGGAAGAGGCGGGCCGGGACGAGTTCGGTGCGCAGCGCGTACGCCGTCGCGTGGAGGAAGAAGACGGTGCCGCTGGTCTCGGGTCCCGGCAGGTGGGCGGGGTCGGCGAGGTTGACGTTCCAGAAGCCGTCGGGGCGCTGGATGCGGCGGAGCGCGCGCAGCTCGGTGGTGAGCGCGGCGCGGTAGGCGGGCACGTGCCGGTGGTCGGCGGGGAGCACGGCGAGCACCTTGGTGTGGGCCCCGGCCACCCAGCCGTTGCCGCGCGACCACAGCACCGGCTTGCCGTCAGGCGAAACGATCCCTCCGGGCAGGAAGCGCTTGTCGCGGTACCAGAGCCCGCTGGCTCCGTCGAAGAGTCCCGGGCCGCCCTCGGCGTTGCGGGTGTGGAGGTAGAAGGTGTGCATCGCCTCCGCGTAGGCGGCGTCGCCGCGCACCGCGCCGAGGCGGGCGAACGGCGGCATCGCCATGTGCAGCGCGTCGTCCCACCACCAGTCGTCGTGCTTGACCGCCGCGGAGTCGACCATCGCGCGCACCGACGCGTCCAGCGCCGCGATCTTCGCCTCGTCCGGCGCGCGGTCCAGCCCGTACAGGTCCAGATACGCCTGCCCCGCGCACTGGTTGTCGGCGTGACGGGTGGTGACGCCGTCGTTCAGCCCGTAGCTGTGCTTCTCGGCCCAGCCGCGGGCGTACGCGGCGTAACGGGGCTCGCCGGTCAGCCGGTGCAGGGCGAGCAGTCCGCTGAAGAACGTGGCGCGGGCCCATTTGTTGTCGCCCGGGTCGGTGTGCGCCCCGATCCAGTGATCGGCGACGCGCCGCAGCACCGCGACGATCTCGGCCCGCGGGGGCAGTCCGCCCCCCGCGTCCGCCCGGTCCGGCGCCGCGGCGCGGTCGCCACCGGCCGCGAACGGGGACAGGCCACCCTCGACGGCCAGCACGGAGCCGGTGGCGAGAAAGTGCCGACGTTCCATGACACACCCCTTCCGGGTACGACGATCGAGCACGAGCACCACGGGACGGGCCGGGGCCGGGAGCTGCCCGGACGGGGCGGCGCGGGGCCGCGGACGAGGCCGGGCGGAGCGTACGGGGCGGCCCGGCGCGACCCATCCCGTTCACGTACGGGAACGCTGTTCGTTCATGGGAAGCGTTGTCATGGTGACAGCGAACCCCACGCCGGGGAAGGGGCCGGACGGGAGCGGTCGAACGGCGCCCTCCCCACCCCCGAAGATCCGAGGTCTCTTCGCCCTCCTGTCCCGACACCCCGTAACTCCCCTCCCTCACCCCCGATTTGCTCCGACCTTTGTCCGATCCCAGGGCTTCCCGTGGCGCCAGCTCCGCTGCACCATGCGGGTGGTACGGCGGGCGGTGCGTCCAGGGGACGGCGGCCGTCGGAGTCATCCACCGAGTGAAGGAGCCCGCGATGGGACGCCGCATCGGATCGGTCCGGCTGTGGGGAGTGCTGGGGCTGCTGGGGTCGCTGCTGCTGGCCGCGGGTTTACCCGCCGGGGCGGCGGCGCGGCGCGGGCCCGGGGGCGGCGGCTCGGGGCCCGGGGTGAATCACGCGGTCGACGATCCGTTCACCGCCGATCGCACCTCCTGGTGGCGGCAGGACCGGTTCGGCATGTTCGTCCACTTCGGCGCGTACTCGAATCTGGAGGGCGAGTACACCCGGCCCGACGGCACCGTCTGCCGCGACGCGGAGTGGATCAAGCGGCAGTGCAAGATCCCGACCGACGCGTACGAACGGCAGGCCGCCACCTTCGACCCGGCGGACTTCGACGCGCGGGCGCTCGTGCGGGCGGCCAAGGACGCCGGTCAGCGATACCTCGTCATCACGACCAAGCACCACGACGGCTATGCCATGTGGCCGACGCGGCAGAACACCTGGAACCTGCGCGACCACTCCGCGTTCGATCCGCACCGCGACCTCCTCGCCGAGCTGAAGCACGCCGCCGACGCCGCCGGGATCAAGCTCGGCTTCTACTACTCGATCTGGGACTGGCACGACCCCGACTTCGCCGACCCGGCGACCTTCCCGCGCTACAAGAAGCGGATGTACGCGCAGCTCAAGGAGTTGGTCGACGGCTACGACCCGGCGCTTTTGTGGTTCGACGGCGACTGGGACGCCGACGATCCCGTCAACCGCTGGTCCCGCCGCGACGGCGCCGATCTCCAGGCGTATCTGCACCGGCTGAATCCGGACCTGATCGTCAACAACCGCGTCGGCAAACGCGGGGTGACCGACGGCGACTTCGGCACTCCGGAGCAGAAGATCCCCGACGAGCCGGTGGCCGGTCAGCTGTGGGAGAGCTGTATGACGCTCAACGACCACTGGGGCTTCGCCCGCTACGACACCCACTGGAAGTCACCGGCCACGCTCGTCACCAACCTCCTGACCGCGGCGAGCCGCGGCGGAAACTATCTCCTCAACGTCGGCCCGGACCGCCGCGGCCGTGTTCCGCAGGCATCCCTGGACCGGCTGCGGGAGACCGGCCGCTGGCTCACCGCGTACGGGCAGGGCGCCGCGGTGTACGGCGCCGGGTACACCGGGCTCGTCGCGGAACCGTCGTGGGGCACGGTCTCCCGGCTCGGCGACGCCCTCCACGCCTCGGTCGCCTCCTGGCCGGAGCCGGGCGGTGCGCTGCATCTGGCGGCACGGGCGCCGTTCACCGTCACCGGTGCGCGGGTGCTGGGCAGCGACCGGCCGGTCACCGTCACGCCCAGGGGCGACGGCTACGACCTGACGCCGACGGGCCCCGCGCCCGGCCCGCTCCCGGCCGTGATCCGGCTGGCGATCACGCCCCCGAAGGCGGCGCCCGCCGGGCACGGTACCGGGCTGTGGGCGCGGAGTTGGGACAACGACGCCTTCGCGGGCGCGCCGGTGGTGTCCGGCGTCGACCCGACGGTCAACAAGTCGTACCGCTTCGACGGCTCCCCGGACCCGCGGATCCCGGCGGACCGGTTCAGCACCCGCTGGAGCGGCCGGATCGAGCCGCGCTACGACGAGACATACACGCTGACCACCGTCTCCGACGACACCGTACGCCTGTGGATCGACGGCCGGCTGGTGATCGCTCACGCCACCCCGCACGAGGTGGCCGTCGACCGGGCGACGGTGCGGCTGACGGCCGGGCACCGGCACCGCATCCGGATCGAGCACACCCAGCGCTCCGGCGAGGCGCATATGAAGCTGCTGTGGTCGAGCCCCAGCCAGTCCCAGCAGATCGTGCCGAGCCGCCAGCTGTACCCGGACGGGCGCTGACGCCCGGGACCTGCACGGCGACGGGGAGCGGCAGCCGGATCGCTGCCGCTCCCCGTCGCGCGCCGCTCCCGGCCGGGAGCGGGCGGTGCTGCGGTGCCGGGACCCCCTCCGCACCCCGGGATCCGGGGGCGGACGGGTACTCCGGGTCAGTCGATGCCGCGGAAGATGTGCGGCTCGACGGGCTCCTCGTCACAGCCGGCGAGCCGGACCGGAGCACAGCGGCCCCACACCTCAAGGTTGCGGACTTCCTTGATGCGGCCGGGACGTTCGCGCTGCTTGGAGCGGGGCTCCTTGTACTGCGTCTTGTCGAATGCCACCACGCACTCCTTCATTCAGAGATATGGATTCCGACGCGGTGGCGCCTCGTTCACAAACCGGGAGGTCGGCCAGGGTTTGTGGCGTTCCCGCGACGGGCCAAATGGTGTTGGCGTCTCCCAGGAGGGTCGTCCGTCGTCCCCCACCCTAACGACACCTCACCCCTCACGCGCGACTTTTCCCGGCGGCTTCGTCCCCTCCTGCCCCTGGCACGGGTTCCGTCCGCGGCGCGTCGGCCCCGGTCATCGGCCCGGACGGGGCGGCCGGCGGGCGCCGCGGCCGCCCGGCGGGGCCCGCCATTCGGATGACCGTCGCCGGTCCGTCCGGGGACCACCGCCCGGACGTACCGGCGCGTCGGGTGGCGGCCGGAGCGTCTGCCCGCAGGGCGGCGCCGGGTGGTGCTACCCCTGGGCGGGTGGATTGGTTCACCGACTCCGGTTACTGGCTCGGCCGCCTGGTCTTCCAGCGGCTGCTGGCCCTCGTCTATCTGACCGCGTTCGTGGCCGCGGCGCGGCAGTTCCGGGCGCTGATCGGCGCGCGGGGGATGCTGCCCGTGCCGCGCTTCGTGGCGCGCGTACCGTTCCGCGCCGCGCCGTCCGTCTTCCATCTGCACTACTCGGACCGGTTCTTCGCCACGTGGGCGTGGGGCGGGGCGCTGCTGGCCGCCGCGGTGGCCGCGGGCGCCGCCGACGCGGTGCCGCTGGGCGTGGCCATGGCCCTGTGGGCGGTGCTGTGGGTGCTGTATCTGTCGATCGTGAACGTCGGTCAGACCTGGTACGGCTTCGGCTGGGAGTCGCTGCTGCTGGAGACCGGGATGCTGGCGGTCTTCCTCGGCAACGACGACATCGCGCCGCCGGTCCTCGTGATGTGGCTGCTGCGCTGGCTGCTGTTCCGGGTGGAGTTCGGCGCCGGGCTGATCAAGATGCGCGGGGACCGCTGCTGGCGCGATCTGACCTGTCTCTACTACCACCACGAGACGCAGCCGATGCCGGGTCCGCTGAGCTGGTTCTTCCACCGTCTGCCGCGCCCGCTGCACAAGGTCGAGACCGCCGCCAACCATGTGGCGCAGCTGGCGCTGCCCGTGCTGCTGTTCACCCCGCAGCCGGTGGCCGGGTGGGCGGCGGTGGCGATGGCCGTCACGCAGCTGTGGCTGGTGTTCTCCGGCAACTTCGCGTGGCTGAACTGGCTGACCCTCGCGCTCGCCCTCTCCGTCGCCGCCGGGGCCCGCCCCTGGGTCGCCTCGCCGCCGCTCCCGGCGGGCGCCCCGGTGTGGTTCACCGTCCTGGTCTGCGCGCTGACCGCCGGGGTCCTGGTCCTCAGCTACCGCCCGGCCCGCAACCTCCTCGCCCGCCGCCAGCGGATGAACACCTCGTACGAACCGCTGCACCTGGTCAACTCGTACGGCGCCTTCGGCAGTGTCACCCGGGTGCGGCGGGAGGTGGTGGTGGAGGGGACGGCGTCGGCGGTGGACGGGCCCGACACGGTGTGGAAGGAGTACCTCTTCCGCGGGAAGCCGGGCGAGGTGGGGCGGCTGCCGCGCCAGTTCGCCCCCTACCATCTGCGGCTCGACTGGCTGATGTGGTTCGCCGCGCTGTCGCCGGGCTACGCCGCGGGCTGGTTCGGCGGCTTCGTGGAGCGGCTGCTCGTGGGCGACCGGGACACGCTGCGGCTGCTGCGCGGCAATCCGTTCCCGGACGCCCCGCCGCTGCGTGTGCGGGCCCGGCTCTTCGAGTACCGCTTCACGACGTGGCGCGAGCTACGGGAGTCAGGCGCATGGTGGCACCGTCGAGAAGTCCGTCTGTTTCTGCCGCCCACCGCGCGGTCACCTCGTCCCGGAAGGCGGTGAGCGTCCGCAGCGCCTCCCGCAGTCCGATGCGGCGGAGCTCCCGCTCCAGCACGTCGAGTTCGGCGAGCGTCTCGACGTGGTCGCGGCCGATCCGGGAGCGGGATTTGGCCAGGCCCAGCGCGGCCAGGGCGCGGCCGCGGGGCTCCTCCATCTCCGTGAACTCCCGCAGCGCGAGGGCGTACATCTTCCGTGCCTGACCGTATCGCCCGGCGCGGAAGAGGACGTTGCCGCGCATCTTGTGGTTGTAGGCGAGGGCGGCGGCGAGGTCCATGGTGCGGCATATCGCCTCCGCCTCGGACAGCAGCTCCAGCGCGGGGTCGGTCTCGCCCTGCGCCGAGCGGACGTCCGCCACGCCGCGCAGCGACCAGGCGTGGCCGCGACTGTCATCCGCGGCGGCGGCGATGGCGACGCACTCCTCGAAGAGGGCCAGCGCCTTGGGGAGGTCGCCGGTGTTGCGGTGCATCTGCGCGATGCCGGACAGCGCCCAGACCGCGTGGCGGGGCTCGCCGTGGGCCCGCGCCTGTGCCAGGAGCTGTTCGTGGAGGTCGGCGACGGCGGCGTAGTCGCCCTGGATGCGGCCGGTCTCGGCGAGCCCGGCCAGGGCGTAGCCGTGGGCCAGCCGGTCGGCGCCGTCGGCGAGGGCGACGGCGTGGGTGAGCAGACGGCGGGCGAGCGGCAGCGCACCGCACTGCCGGGCGAGGGTGCCGCCGCTCCACAGCGCCCAGCCCATGGCGCCGCTGTCGCCCGCCTCCCGGGCGTTGCGGTAGCTGTCGCGCCAGGCGGCACCGGCGGCCTCGACCCGGCCCAGGCGGCGGTTGGCCTCGCCCGCCGCGAGGGCGGCGCGGGCCCGCTCCAGCGGGCTTTGGGCCTCCGCGCGGGCGCGCACGGCTGCGGCCAGCACCTCCTCGTAGGAGGAGTTGACGCCGAGCTTCGCGCCCAGCGCGCCCTGGTACTCGGGGGCGAATGCCTTGCCGTACATGTCGCGGTGCCCTCTCCTTCGTGATCCGTCTTGATCACGAAGGCTACGAAGTCGGGCCTGTAGCCCGAATCCGCCGCAGTGCCCGTCCTCATGTACCTCTGAAGTGCTACGCGTTGCCCCTCCTGTCATCACCGCGATGTACGGGTGGTCCCCCGCCCAACAGAGGGAACACCGAGCGCAGATGACGGCCCGTCGGTTCCGGTGGCCCCGGTCCGCGCTCCCCCGCGGCCCGCCGTCCCCTTGCCGCGCCGCGCCGTCCGGGTCAGGCTGACTCCCGTCCATCCGCGGGTGCTGTACGGTCCGCGGGCCGCGGTCGCCGGATACCGAGGTGGAGCATGAGCGCAGCAGGGACGGGGCCGGGCTTGGGCCGTCGGCGTTTTCTCGGGGGCGTCGCCGCCGGGCTGGCCGTCACGGCCGGGGGCACGGCGCTGACCGGCCGCGACGCCACCCCGGCGCAGGCCCGGGGCCGGGAGGACGCCCGGCGACCGCGGGCGGCGCGGCCCGTGCTCCTGGGGACGTACACCTCGTCGGGCGGCGCCGGTGTCATCCTCGCGGAGTACACCGCGGACGGCACGCTGACCTCCACCGGCGCGGTCGGCGGCGTTCCCGACCCGTCGTATCTGGCCCTCTCCCCCGACGGCACGGCGCTCTACGCGGTCGACGAGCAGCAGGAGGGCGCGGTGACCGCGCTGGCGCTGCCGGAGCAGGGGCCGCCGAAGGTGCTGGGCAGCCGTCCCACCGGCGGCGCCGGGCCCTGCCATCTGTCGGTCCACCCGGGCGGCCGCTGGCTGCTGAGCGCCAACTACACGTCGGGGAACGTGGCGGTGCACCCGATCGACCCGGCGGACGGTTCGCTGGGCGAGCGGACGGATCTCGTCACCCATTCCGCGCCGCCGCCCGGCCCCGGCCAGGACGGGCCGCACGCGCACCAGATCGTCACCTCCCCGGACGGCGGCCATGTCCTCGCGGTGGACCTGGGGACCGACACGGTCTACACCTACCGGCTGGACACGTCCGCCGGGACGCTGAGCGAGGTGGCGCGGGCGGCGCTGCGGCCGGGGGCGGGGCCGCGGCATCTGACGTTCCATCCATCGGGCCGGTTCGCGTATCTGGCGAACGAGGTCGACAACACGGTGGTGGTCTGCGGCTACGACCAGGGCAGCGGGCGGCTGACTCCGGGCGAACCGCAGCCGACCGGGACCGGCGAGGGCACCAGCTATCCGGCGCAGTTGCTGGTCACCGCGGACGGCGCGTTCGCGTTCCTGGCCAACCGGGGGCACAACAGCCTGACGCGGTACGCGGTCGAGGACGGCGGGGCGCGGCTGCGGCTGCTGGACACGGTGCCGGTGGGCGGCGACTTCCCGCGGCAGATCGCCTTCTCGCCGGACGGGCGGCTGCTGTTCGCGGCGAACCAGAAGTCGGGGACGGTGACGGTGTTCGCGGTCGACGCGGACTCCGGTGCGCTGGTGCGGCGCGGGGAGCCGTTCGTGGCGGCGGCCGCGGTGTGCGTACTGCCGCGGTGAGCGGGCCCGCCGCGCCGCGGAAAGTTTCACTGGACGATGTCCGGCCCACAGTGATCGGCTCGCAATCCTTCGCCGCACGAATCGACTTGGGGCTCCTCAAAGGTGTTGCCGATCCAGACCTGCTCGGAGGCCCCACACCCCTCACACCGGATTCGCGCGTATTCGCCTCCATCGCAGAATACCCAGCGGACAAACCGGGGGCACCGAAGTTCATGGGTTCCGCGAAAATGAGCGTCCTGAACCTTGTGCCGTACCACCACGGCGTGCTCACACGCATCTTCATCGACTGGCCCCAACCACTGGCCGCCGCCGTCGATTTCCTGGTCATCAACGATTGAGCGCATGAGCCGCCGCGATGGCGGTGCTGCCCGACAGCCGTTCGCAGTTCTGGCTGAGCCTGGTCACGGTGGCGGTGGTGCTGGTGGGCTACGAGGTCCGGCGGCGGGCCCCGGCGGCTCCGGACCGTACGGCGCCCGCGGGACCGGTCCCGGAGCCGGACGTCGTGGGGGCGGCGACCGGCGAGAGGTAGTGGCGGAGCAGATCGCGCAGGTGGTCGACGAAGGCGTCGTAGCTCTGCCGCAGGGCGCCGCCGGGCCAGTCGGCGGGCAGCAGGGCCGCGGGCAGCAGCGGGTCTGTCAGCAGATGACGCTGGGCCGCGGCGGCGACGGTGAAGCGGTGCGCGGGGTCATCCGCGGCGCCGAGCCGGGCGTCGAGGTCGCGGGCGCGGGCGGCCCAGCCGTCGAGGTCCCAGAGCTTTCCCGCGAGCGCGACCGGGTCACCGTCGGGGGTGCCGGTGAGCCAGGTGCACTGGTCGGCGGCGGCCGGGCGGGGCCGGTCGAGGTTGGCGGGGCGCAGCCAGCTGCCCTCGCGCAGCTCGGCCAGGCGCAGCCCGTCCATGGCGCGGCGCAGCGCGGTGCGTTCGGCGGCGGTCCGGCGCTCGCCGGTGACCAGGGCGATCTCCCAGACACCGGTCCACGGCAGGGTGCGCGGGGTGCGGCTGTCGTCCTGACGGCGCTGGCGGGCCAGCAGCCGGGAGGTGAGGGCGTAGTCCCCGTCGGCGTGGGTGAGGTCTCCGGCGGCCACCATGCGGGAGAGTGCGACACGGACCGTGCCCTCGGCGATGCCGAAGAGTTCTCCGATACGGACGAGGGCGCGGACCGGCAGTTGCGCCGGATGGTTTCCGAGGAGGGTGCTGAGGACGACGGAGCGCGCGGTGAGCGGCCGTACCCCCAGGTCCTCCGCATCGTCCGCCGCGCTCCGCAGGGTGCCCGTGGGGGCCGCCCCGCGGGTGCCGTCACAGCCGTCCGCGCCGTTCATTCATTACATCCTTTCCACGCTTGTCGTACAACTGTAACGTCGAGGTATGACCGTCACTCATGAAGTCGTGAATCAGCCGCCGCCGCTGACCGGTTTCACCGCCGCGGACGAGCCGGCCCTGCTGGAGACGTTGCGCCGGGAAGGCGCCGGATGGGGCGAGCGGGAGGTGACCGAACTGGGCGCGCTGGCGGGCACCGCGGCCGTCCAGGAGCAGTCCCGCTGGGCGGAGGAGGTGCCGCCCCGGCTGCACACCCACGACCGCTTCGGCCACCGCGTCGACGAGGTCGAGTTCCACCCCGCCTGGCATCAGCTGATGACGGTCGCCGTGGAGCAGGGGCTGCACGCCGCGCCCTGGGCGGACGACCGGCCCGGCGCCCATCTGGTGCGCGCCGCGAAGTTCTACCTCTGGTCCCAGGCCGAGCCGGGCCACGGCTGTCCGGTGTCGATGACGTACGCCGCCGTCCCGGCGCTGCGGGCCGCACCCGAGCTGGCGGCGGCGTACGAACCGCTGCTTACCGCCTGCCGCTACGACTACGGGCTGCGGCCGCCGCTGACCAAGTCGGGCCTGATCGCGGGCATGTCGATGACGGAGAAGCAGGGCGGCTCCGACGTCCGCGCCAACACCACGCGCGCGGTGGCCGCCGCCGACGGGAGCTACCGGATCACCGGCCACAAGTGGTTCACCTCCGCGCCGATGAGCGATGTCTTCCTGACCTTGGCACAGACGGCGGAGGGTCTCAGCTGTTTTCTGCTGCCGCGCGTCCTGCCGGACGGCAGCCGGAACGGGCTGCGGCTGATGCGCCTCAAGAACAAGCTCGGCAACCGCTCCAACGCGTCGGCGGAGATCGAGTACGAGGCGGCGGTGGCCTGGCCGGTGGGTGAGCCGGGGCGCGGGGTGCGGACCATCGTGGAGATGGTCAACATGACCCGCCTGGACTGCGTGCTGGGGTCGGCCGCCGCGATGCGGGCCGGGCTGCGGCAGGCGCTGCACCACACCGCGCACCGGCGGGCGTTCGGCCGGGCGCTGGACCACCAGCCGCTGATGCGGTCGGTCCTCGCGGATCTCGCCGTCGAGTCGGAGGCGGCGACGCTGCTGGGGATGCGGCTGGCGGCCGCCGTGGACCGCTCGCAGGCCGGGGACGCGCGGGAGGCGGCGCTGCGGCGGCTGGCGCTGGCGGCCGCCAAGTACTGGGTGTGCAAGCGCGGCAGCACCCATGTCGGCGAGGCGCTGGAGTGCCTGGGCGGCAACGGCTACGTCGAGGAGTCCGGGATGCCGCGGCTCTACCGGGAGGCGCCGCTGCTGTCGATCTGGGAGGGCTCGGGCAATGTCGCGGCCCTCGACGTGCTGCGGGCGCTCCAGCGCGAACCGGAAGCCCTGGAGGCCTACTTCGCGGAGATCGACGCCGCCGCGGGCGCCGACCGGCGGCTGGACGCCGCCGCCGCCGGGCTGCGGAAGCTGCTGGGCGAGCTGGCCGACCCGGAGCGGGCGCAGCTGCTGGCCCGCACCGTTGCCGAGCGGATGGCGCTGGTGCTCCAGGGCGCGCTGCTGGTGCGGTACAGCTCCCCGGCGGTGGCCGACGCGTTCTGCGCCTCCCGGCTGGACGGGGCGTGGGGCAACGCCTTCGGCACCCTGCCACCCGGCACGGACCTCACGGCGATCCTGGAGCGCACCCGTCCCGGTGACGCGCACTGAGGCCCGGGCGGCGTAGGAGGCGGACGACGGCGGACGGGAGTGCGCCCGGCGGACACGGCCCCGCGGGGCGCACACGGGGGACCCGCGCGGCCGCCGGGGCGGTAGCGTCCGTCCATGCCCTTCGACGATGAGACCGCCCCGGTGGCCGTGGTCGCCTACCGGCCGTGCTGGCCACGGGAGTTCACCGAGCACGCCGTCCGGCTGCGGGCCCTCCTGGGGGACCTCGCGGTCGCGGTCGACCATGTGGGCCCCACCTCCGTACCGGTCTGGCGGCGAAGGACTGCCTCGGCATCCAGGTGCGGACGGCGCCGCTCGACAAGGAGTGCGCGGAGCGGGCCACGGCGCTGCTGGCGGCGACCGGGTTCCAGCGCCGCCCCGAGCCGTGGAACCGCACCGAGGTCTCGTCCGGCCACCGCTGCCGCAAACTGGTCTTCGCCCCGCCCGTCGGCGCCCGCCGGTGCACCATCCATCTGCGGGAGCACGGCGGGCCCAACGCCCGGTACGCGCTGCTCTTCCGCGACCACCTGCGCGCGGACGCCGCCGCCCGCCGGGCCTGGGGCACGTTCAAACAGCGGCTTGCCGCGCAGGTACCGGACCTCGCCGCCCACGGCCAGATCAAGGAACCGGCCACCGAGGCACTGATGCTCGGGGCCGAGCGGTGGGCGGCGGCGACGGGGTGGGCGCCGTCCCGAGACGGAACCCGGCACAGGCGGGCGGACACCCGCCGGGCAGGGCCACGGTGTTCAGGATCCGTCGCCGGCCGCATGGCCCTGCTTCTGCCGGACCCCGTCCCACCACGCGGCGACGCCCGCGGCGAGCGTGCCGACGGCCGGGAGGGCCACGAAGCCGAAGTCCTGACCGGTGCCCGGGGGCGAACCCGGCACCGGGCGGTGGCCCGCCGGACTCCTCCCGTCAGCGCCTCCGTCGGCGGGGCGGGACGGCCCCGGGCCCGGGCCGGGGGTGTGGGACGGTCCCGGGTCCGCCGGGGCCCGCGTGATCGTGAACGAGGCGATGGCGACGGGCCGTCCGCCCGACGGCGTGCACCGCGTGTCGATCACGCCCCGCACGCTGCCGTCCGACGCCCGTCCGACGAGATGCAGCACGAGGTCACCGGCGGTGAGCCGGCCGGGGCCCGGGCGGCTGAAGGCCAACGCGGGCGCGGTGCCGTGCGCCGCCAGGACCAGGGGGCCGGATGCCGGGACGGCGGTCCGGGGGATGGTGAGGGCCACCGTGACCTGGCGGTCGCCCTGCGGCGCGGCCACGCCGATCCGCGCGGTCACCGTCCCCTCGGCGCTCACCACCCCGACCCGGCCGAGCAGCGAGGTGATGCCTGCGGCCACCGGTGTCGTGGCGCCGATCGGGAACGCCCGGCTGCGTGCGCCGACCGCAACCGAGCCCGGGATATCCGTAGTGATCCGCGCCGTGGCCTGCTGTTCACCGATCCAGGGCATCTGGCAGGTGTACACGAGCGTGGGCGCGGCGGGCCGCGCGGCCGCCGCCGGGGCGCCGCCCGCCCCCACGGCGGCGACGGTGGCCGCGACGGCCACCACCGGGCACAGCGCGCGCCGCGCACCCGCCCCTCGGCGCCGCTTCCAGTCCGGACCTGTCGTCGGTGTCGGTGTGCTGTGCCCGGCGGCCATGTGCCACCCCCCGTGGGTCGGTGCGTCGGTGATCCGGTCGGTACGAGATGACCGGCTGTTCCCGCAATCAGGACGCTTGTCCGGTGGCGGGTGGTTCCGGGACCGGCGCCCGCGAGGGGTGCTGCTCCCGGAAGTCGTGAGCCAGGTGGTCCTGGAGGCTGGCGTGGCGGAACTGGTAGACCGCACCGGCCCGGCGCAGTACGCCGCGCCGCCGGGCGTCGTCCAGGAAGGCGATCAGGGCCCAGGGCACGCGGCCGGTGAGCGGCAGCCAGATGCGGGCGAGGGCCACCCACTGGCCCCAGGCGGTGAAGCTCAGCCCGTATCCGAGGCCGCCGCCGAAGGCGCCCTCAAGGCCGAAGACCAGCCCGGCCAGCACCCCGCGGACCGGCCCCTGGCTGAGCCCGGCGGCGAACCCACCGGGGATCCCGAACACCAGCAGCCACACCACCATATGGACGACAACGTTCCGGCGGTTGGTGTGCAGCAGGTCCGCGGCGCTGACCGCCGTATCGGTGGCGAGGGGCACCTCCACGCGGGTCATGACGCCGAGGACCAGCCCGGCGCCCAGTCCGAGCTGGAGCGGGAGCAGGACCGCGCCCAGGGGCCCGCCGTCGAGTCCGTCGTCGAATCCGAGCGGCGCCACCACGCACCGGTCGGCCAGCACCAGCGCCAGCCCGGTCGGCACCCCGAACGCGACGCCCAGCAGGAACCGGCGGCCGAACGGCGCGGACCGCTCCCGGCCCCCGCCGAAGAGCCGTATGCGCAGATGTGAGGGGGTGACCGGTGTCCCCCGGGCGAGGCGGCCGTACACCATCCCGAAGACCAGTCCGACGACGGCACCGTGCAGCAGGCCGACCAGGAGGCCGCGGGCGGACGCGAATCCCGGGCCGTGCGCGGTGGCGACGAGGTCCACCGGGAGGTTGCCGATCCCGGTGGTCAGGCCGAAGGCGAGTGCGGCGAGGAAGCCGATCACGCGCATGCGGGTGGCGCGGGACACCGTGAGGCCCACCTCCCACCAGGCGAGGTCGCGCGTACCGCGGGCGTGCAGATCCGCGGCGAGGTGGCCGAGCCACTTCCGGGCGCGTTCGGGTTTCCACCGGCGCCCGGTTTCGGCGGCGCGGTCGTCCGGTGCGCGGTCGTAGACGGCGGGGAGGAAGGCGGCCAGGAGGTGGGCCCGCAGGGCCGCAGGGCCCTTGAAGCGTGCAGTGTCCAGGAGTTCGGCGGGGTTGCGTCCGGGGATGTCGCTGTAGACGGCGCGGGCGAGGGAGACCATCAACGGGGTGGTGAGCACCGCGCCGAGGTGGGCCGCGCCGGGGGCGGGCGGCTCCTCCCGGAGCTTGTCCAGGACCGGCTTCCACCCGTGCTTGTCCGGGTCGCCCCCCGCGGGCGGTCCGGCGGCGCGGCGCAGGTAGGAGCCGTAGTCGTCGACGGTGAGGGGGCACAGCTCGACGACGGCTGCCTTGCCGAGCACACCGGTGCCTTCCACGGCCGCGCGGTACTCGTCGGGGCGGCTGGTGAGCAGCAGGGGCAGGGTGGTGCCGCGCAGGACGCCGAGCGCCCGGGGCCGCAGCCCCTCGGCCAGTTCGTCGAGGCCGTCGAGCACGGGCAGGATGCGGCGCGCGTCGACGAGGGCACCGGCGAGGGTCCCGCCGTGCCCGTCGGGGGTGGCGAGAAAGGGGTGGTCGCGCACCAGTTGGCCGCTCATCCAGTCGCGCAGCGAGACGGTGGACGGGTCCCACGACCCCAGGCCGAAGAGCACCGGTACGGGTGCGCCGGGCTTACGGGTGGCGAGCCGGTCGAGGACGAAGCGCAGGGTGAGGACCGACTTCCCGGAACCGGCCTCACCGAGCACCACCAGGCGGCCGGACGGCACCGATGCGTGGACCGCCGCGATCTGCGTGACCCCGCCGTCCAGCGGGAGCGGTGCCGCGGTCGTGGCGGACGGGTCCTCGCGGATGTTCTCCCAGTGGTCGAACAGGTCCCGGGCGGGGGTGCACCGGAAGCGCACGTTCAGCGGGAAGGGGTGGTGCACCTTCCGTTGTTCCTGTTCCTTGCGCCACTGCTGGTCCAGATCGCGGACGAGCCGTGCGGCGGCCGCCCGCACCTCCGGCGGATCGTCCGGCTCGGGTGCGTCCGCCTCGGCGGCCGTCGGCAGGGCGGTGAGCGCGTCGGCGCCGGCCGGCAGGCCGATCAGGCCGTGGAGCGCGTCGCGCCGGTCCTCGGGCAGCGGGTACCAGCGCTCCACCCGGCTCGCCGCGAGGCGGCCGGGCCCGTCGCCTTCGGGGTGCTCGCTGACCACCCCGATCACACAGCCGTCGCTCCACACCGCGGCGCCCGACATGCCCTCCCACGGGGAATGGTCCGGGTCGTGCCCCGGCCCGTCCACGGTGATCTCCAGGAGACCGGCACGGAGATACGACAACGGGGTCGCCGAGCCGCGGGCGTGGTGGGTGTCGCGGTACCGGGACCCGGCGCGTTCCGTGGCCGCGGGGTCGCGGCGCAGCCGGAAGCGGGGGAACCCCAACGCCTCGCACGCCACGGGCGCCGTGATGCGGGCGAACCGCACCGGCGGGACCGAGGGGCCGCCGGGGAGGCCCGTCCCGTCCACGATCCGCAGGACCGCGACATCGATGCCGGTGTCCGTCCAGACCGGCTCGCCGGGCAGTTCGGCCGTGCCGCCGTCCTCGGTGACGAAGCGCAGCCGGACCGATGCGGCGTCGCTGACCACATGTGCGGCGGTGAGCACGGCGCCGTCGCTCACCCGGTAGCCCGATCCCCGCCACGGGGCCCCCGCGCTCCGTTCGGTGAGGATCTGGACCACGCGCCGGGGGTCGGGGCCGCCCGGCGCGTACGCCCCGGTGTTCACGACTCGTCGGGCTCTGCGGTTCCGGCGACATAGGCCGAGGAGCCCGAACCGTCCGGGCCGGTGAGGGTCGGCCGCAGGGCGAGGGTGAGGCGCTGGGTCGAGGTGGTGGCGACGGTCGCGTCCGCGCCGGTCTCCATCACCCAGAACTTGACCTTCGCCCCCGCGTGCCCGGTGCGCTCCAGCGCCACCGAGACCTCCAGCTCGATCGTCCCCAACTCGAAGCGGAGCGCCTCCCCTTCGGCCGCGGCGACCGCCTGTTCCAGCTCGTCCCGCAGATCCCTGATCACACTGGACAGCTCGATCACGCCACGCCCCCTTCGCCGAGCACACCGGTTGGCCAGGACTGTAGTGGCGCGGTGGGGCGCCGCACAGCGCTCCTTCGGCCGCTTCGGAAGCGGGACGGCGCGGCGGCGTACGGGCGCGGCAGGGGGCGCACGCCGGGCGCGGGGCGGGTGGGTACGCGGCCCCGGCCTGCCCGTTGGCGGCGCCGGGTACCGGACACGGTCGGCGGCGGACCGCGCACCCCTCGACCCATATGGCACCGAGTGCACCGAGAACTCCCGCACTCGGCACTCGGTGTCGTATGTAAGTCCACTTCGCCCTCATCGAACCTTCACCATCGGCCCCGTTGCCCATGAGTAAAAAGCGAGGCATGTGCGACCACGAACTGATCCCGCCGCGGGCGGACATGACCGAGGATCAGTGGCTGCGGGATGAGACCGTGCGGCCCGCGAAGGGCGCGCCGCCGCTGCGGACGACCGGCCGCACCGTGCCGTGGGTGAACCGGCGAACGCTGCTGGGCGGCGCGGTGGCGGGCGCCGCGCTCGGTGTGCTGATGGTGCCGGGCAACCACGACTGCTCCGGGCTGCTACCGGGCAGCGGCGGCGACCCGTCCCGCGGCGACCCGCTGGAAGATCGTCCTGGGCCACCACCCGTACCTGAACAACGGCAAGCACGGCAGCGCCGGACCGTACGACGGCTTCACGAGCGGGCACTACACCAGCGGCGTCCACCTCAAACCGTCGACGTCGCCACCCGGAAGGCCACCCGCGCACACCGGATCCGCACCACGACGCCGGTCGGCGGGGCGCGGGCGGGGGCGGGGGCGCCGGTGTAGCGCGGCCGTGGAGCCCGTGGCCGGGCGAGCCGGGCGCGTTTCCCGAAGCTGACGGGCATGCCCCGGCCGGGGCAGCGGGACATGCGGCGGGCCGCACCCCGGCCTAGGGTGAGCGCATGGCCGCGTCCCGGTGGATATCGGCCCTGGTCAACGGCGCGCGGCCGCGGGCCCGGGGCCCGCTCGTCCGCGCGGCGCCGCACCGCCCGGACCGGGCCGCGGCTCCGCCCCTCCCCCTTTTCCGTACGCCCGTGGCAGCCGGGCGACGGGCGCTTTGGTGACCGCCGGGAGCGGCGGGGATCCCGGCCGCCGCTACGACCCGCTGGCCGCCCCGGGGGTGCGCGCGGTGCCCGAGGAGGCGCCGGGCGTCTCGCACCATGAGCCGATCGGCCTGCGCCGCCGCCTCGACCTCAATCTCATGGGCACGTTCGACTGGGATCTGAGCAGCGGCCACATGAACCTCGACGACGGCGCGCTGAGGGTGTACGACCTGCGGGCCGACGAATGGGACGGCGAACCGCTGTCGCTGTCCGCGCGGGTCCCGCCGGAGGAGGGTGCGCGGCTGGACCGGGTGCTGTCGCTGGCGCTCCAGGACGGCGCCTCCTCGTACGGCGCGTACTTCCGGGTGCGGTACCGCGACGGGACGACGCACTGGGCGCACTCCCAGGGCCGGATCCTGCGTGACGCGGACGGTATGCCGTACCGGGTGATCGGGGTGGTGCGGGAGGCGTCGAACGAGCTGGCGGACTCGGCGCTGCTGCGGTCGTTGCAGCAGGAGCGGCAGCGGCAGACGGTGATGGTGCAGCAGACCACGGCGGCGCTGGCGCGGGCGATGTCGGTGGCCGATGTGACGCGGGTGCTGACCGGCCCGGGCGGGGCCCGGCGGTTCGGGGCGGACGCGCTGGTCCTCGGGCTGGTGGCGGGCGGCCGGTTCGAGGTGATCGCGGCGGCGGGACTGGACGGCGACGTGCCCGAGGAGATGCTGCGCTCGCGGCTGGACGACACGCTGCCGCTGTCCGACACGGTGGCGTCGCGGCGCCCCAGCTTTCTGCGCACCCGCGGCGAGATGATCGCGCGGTTCCCGCGGCTGCGCCCGTACGGGGAGATGCTGCCGCCGGGCAGCGCGTCGTTCCTGCCGCTGGTGGCGCAGGACACCGTCGTCGGGGCGCTGGGCCTGTTCGGCCACGAGCCGTCGGGGCAGTCCGCCGAGGCGCGGAACCTGGCGCTGGCGCTGGCGGGTGTGGTGGCGCAGTCGTTGCAGCGGGCGACCCTCTTCGACCAGGAGCGGGAGTTCGCGACGGGCCTCCAGGCGACGATGCTGCCGCGCCGGGTGCCGGAGATCCCCGGCGGCGAGGTGACGGTGCGGTACCACCCGGCGAGCGTGGGCCGCGACATCGGCGGCGACTGGTACGACGTGATCGCCCTGCCGCAGGGCCGTACGGGGCTGGTGGTCGGCGACGTCGAGGGGCACGACACCCACGCGGCGGCGGTGATGGGGCAGTTGCGGATCGCGTTGCGGGCGTACGCGAGCGAGGGGCATCCGCCGGAGACGGTGCTGGTGCGGGCCTCGCGGTTCCTGGCCGAGCTGGAGACCGACCGCTTCGCGACCTGCACCTACGTCCAGGCGGATCTGGATTCGGGGGCGCTGCATGTGGCGCGGGCCGGGCATCTCGGGCCGCTGATCCGGGACGGCTTGGGGCATGTGGACTGGCCGGAGATCCGCGGCGGGCTGCCGCTCGGCGTGGCCACCGCGTTCGGGCACGACCACTTCCCCGAGACGCAGCTGTTCCTGGAGCCCGGTTCGACGCTGCTGCTGTGCAGCGACGGTCTGGTGGAGCAGCCGGGGCAGGACATCTCGGTCGGCATCGACGCGCTGACGGCGGCGGTACGGGCAGGTCCCGAGGAGTTGGGGGCGCTCGCCGATCAGCTCGCGGAGCTGCTGTGGTCGGCGCCCGGGTCGGAGGACGATCTGGCGCTGTTGCTGCTGCGGCGGGTGCCGGACCCGGGCACCCGCGCGGTGCCGCGGCTGCGGCTCCATGTGCACCAGGCCGATCCGTCGGGCGCCGCCGATGTCCGGTCGGCGCTGCGGCGCACCGTGGACCAGTGGTGGGCCGGGCCGGTGATGTACGACATCGAGGTGGCGGCGAGCGAGCTGATCGCCAACGCGCTGACGCACACGGAGAGCGGGGCGCTGGTGACGATGGAGCTGCTGCCCGGGGAACCGCGGCGGATCCGGCTGGAGGTCGAGGACCGCTCCAGCCAGTGGCCCCGGCGCCGCAGCCCCGGCGAGACGGCCACGTCCGGACGGGGCCTGATGCTGGTGGAGGCGCTGTCCGACTCCTGGGGCGCCGAACCCCGCGGCTCCGGCAAGGCACTGTGGTGCGAGTTCGTGGTCCCGGACGGGGAGGGTCCCACGGACGGGGAAGGAGCCACGAACGGGGGGTGAGGGCGCCCCCGCGCCCCCGCCCCCCGGCCCGTCCCGTAGGGGCCTGGCCCGCTCCCCCGGCCGGCCCCGTACGGGGCCGGGCCGCCGCCCTACGGATCAGGAACGGCGGCCGGTCACCTCCCCTGAGGCACGCCCCTACGGCCCGTACCACAGGGTCGTGATGTTGCAGAACTCCCGGATGCCGTGGCCGGACAGCTCCCTGCCGTAGCCCGAGCGTTGGGCGCCGCCGAAGGGCAGGCCGGGGTGGGAGGCGGTCATGCCGTTGAAGTACACGCCCCCGGCGCGCAGGTCGCGGGCGAGGCGTTCCTGTTCGGCCTCGTTGCGGGTCCAGGCATTGGAACTGAGGCCGAACGGTGTGTCGTTGGCGAGGGCCACCGCCTCGTCGAGGTCGGCGACGCGGTAGAGCGAGGCGACCGGGCCGAACGCCTCCTCGTGGTGGATGCGCATGTCGGGGGTGATGCCGGTGAGGACCGTCGGCTCGTAGAACCAGCCCGCGGGGTGCTGCGGCGGGCGGCGGGCGCCGCAGAGCGCGGTGGCACCGCGGTGCACCGCGTCGTCGACCAGCTCCTCCAGATCGGAGCGGCCCTGTGCGCTGGCAAGCGGTCCGACGTCGGTGTTCTCGTCCATCGGGTCGCCGATGGTGAGCGCGGCCATCGCGGCGGTGAACCGTTCGGCGAACGCGTCGTGGATGTCGGTGTGCAGGAGGAAGCGTTTGGCGGCGATGCAGGACTGGCCGTTGTTCTGGACCCGGGCGGTCACCGCGACACGCACCGCGGCGTCGAGGTCGGCGGAGGGCAGCACGACGTACGGGTCGCTGCCGCCGAGTTCGAGCACCGTCTTCTTGATCTCGTCGCCCGCGACGGAGGCGACCGCGCGACCGGCCGGTTCGCTGCCGGTGAGGGTGGCGGCCGCGATCCGCGGGTCGCGCAGTACGCCCTCCACCGCGCCCGAGCCGATCAGCAGGGTCTGGAAGCATCCGGCGGGGAATCCGGCCCGGCGGAACAGTTCCTCCAGGTAGAGGGCGGTCTGCGGGACGTTGGAGGCGTGTTTGAGCAGCCCGGTGTTCCCGGCCATCAGGGTCGGCGCGGCGAACCGTACGACCTGCCAGAGCGGGAAGTTCCACGGCATCACGGCGAGGACGACGCCCAGCGGGCGGTAGCGCACCACCGCGCGGGCCGCACCGGAGTCGCGGACGTCGGCGGGGTCGGGGTGCTCGTCGGCGAGGAGGGCGGCGGCGTGGTCGGCGTACCAGCGCATGGTCTTGGCGCACTTGGCGACCTCGGCGCGGGCCGCCACGAGCGTCTTGCCCATCTCGGTGGTCATGGTGCGGGCGACGGTGTCGTGGTCCGCGTCCAGCAGGGCGGCGGCCTTGTGCAGCCACCCGGCGCGGGTGGCGAACGAGGTGCGCCGGTGCGCTTCGTACGCCTGCTCGGCGAGGACCAGGCGGTCTTCGAGCTCGCCCGGGTTGAGCGGTTCGAAGGTCTTGAGCGTTTCGCCGGTGGCCGGGTTGACCGTGGCGATGGCCATGAACAGCACCTCCTCGGTGGGACGGGACGATCGGCTCGGCGGTGGTACGGGCGCGCGGCCGTCTCAGCTCAGCGGCGACGGTGCCGGTGACGGATCCGGTACGGGATCGGGCCCCGGCGGGCGCGGGATCGGGGACGGCGACGGCTCGGGCCCCGGCGGCCCCGGCACGGGACCCGGCGGCGGTTCGGGGACGGGCCCCGGCGGCGGCCCGCCGGGCTCCGGTGTCGGCCCGTCCGGATCGGGAGGCGGGCCCCCCGGATCGGGGGGCAGCGGCACGGGCTCGGGCATCGGCACCGGCGCGGGGCCACCGGGGTCGGGCGGGGTGACCGGATCGGTCGCGGCGGGGCCGTACCGCCCGTGGCCCGGGGCGCCGGGCGCCACCCGGCCGCCGCCGCGGGCCCGGGGACGGTACGGGATCGGTTGCGGCTGCACGGCATGCCTTTCGGAGGTGGACTCTGCTACGTGCGCGGGTACCCCCGTATCCGAGTCTGGCCCGTTCCCGGCCACCCCGCACGCCCGGCGGGGCCCGTCCCTCGGGCCGCCCCGCACGCCCGGCCGGGCCGGGCCTCCGGCGGGCCCGCGCCCGTACACCCGTTACGGCTGCGGGTCGAGGGCGTCGTAGCGGGCGAAGGCGCGGCGGCCCAGGCCAAGGGCGGTGACGGTCAGGACGCAGGCGAGGCCGCCGCCGATGACGGCGACCGTCGGGGAGGTCAGATCGGCGGCCGATCCGGCGAGGAAATCACCGAGGCGGGGGCCGCCCGCGACGACCACGATGAAGACGCCCTGGAGGCGGCCGCGCATCCGGTCCGGCGTCGCGGCCTGCAGCATGGTGGAGCGGAAGACCATCGAGACGGTGTCGGCGCAGCCCGCGACGGCCAGGAAGAACAGGCCGAGCCAGAGGTTGCGGGCCAGGCCGAAGCAGGCGACGGCCGCGCCCCAGGAGGCGACGGCCAGCAGGATCGCCAGCCCGTGGCGGCGGATGCCGCCGAGCCAGCCGGAGAACAGCCCGCCGAGGACGGCGCCGACGGCGGGCGCGGCGGCCAGCAGCCCCACCGTCTTCGCATCGCCCGCGAACCACAGCACCGCGATGGCGGGGAAGAGCGCGCGCGGCTGGGCCAGCACCATCGCGGAGAGGTCGGTGAAGAACGTCATCCGCAGGTTGGGGCGGGTGGCGAGGAACCGCAGCCCGTCCAGGACAGAGGCGCGGCGCGGCTGCTCACCGTCGCCGTCGCCCTGCTCGGGCCGCATCGCGGGCAGCCGCCACATCGCGTACAGGGAGGCGCCGAAGGCGGCCACATCGATCAGGTAGGCGGCCTGATAGCCCCACAGCCCGACGATGACGCCGCCCA
This sequence comes from Streptomyces sp. NBC_01525, assembly GCF_045040405.1. Classification (NCBI taxonomy): domain Bacteria; kingdom Bacillati; phylum Actinomycetota; class Actinomycetes; order Kitasatosporales; family Streptomycetaceae; genus Streptomyces; species Streptomyces sp. NBC_01525. Next base: position 6,195,632 of record NZ_CP109397.1, on the reverse strand, counting down.
GCATCGGGCCGCCCATCATGCCGAGGTTGCTGGTCAGCGAGTTGAGGGCGTTGGCGGCGGGCAGCTGCTCGACGGGCAGCAGCCGCGGGATCATCGACGAACGCGCCGGGGAGTTCATCGCGAAGCACACGGCCTGGAGAGCGACGACGCCGTAGAGCAGCGCCACATGGTGCCGGTGGGTGAGCGCCGCGGCGGCCAGGACGACGGAGAGGACGGTGGCGCCGCTCGCGCTGTACAGGCCGAGTTTGCGGCGGTCGACGGTGTCGGCGATGGCGCCGCCGTAGAGACCGAAGACGACGAGTGGGACGAGGGAGCAGAGGCCGACCAGACCGACCGCGAAGGTGGAGTGTGTGAGGTCGTAGACCTGGAGGGAGACCGCGAGCGCGGTCATCTGCTGGCCCATCCAGGAGATCGTGTTGCCGCACCACAGCCGCCGGTAATCCGGTGAGGTGCGCAGCGGTGTGAGGTCGGCGAATATGCGTGAGCGCAGCGGTACGGGGTCTGTGGAGGATTTCGTTGCATCGGGCACGCGGAAGTAAAACATGCCCGCGGTGCCGGGCGGCGGGCAGTTTTCGAGCCCGTCGGTGCCGGTACGTCCCAGTCAGGCCGACGGCGTGGCCGGCCCGGGCCGAGGCGAGGGACACGGATTTTTTCCAGCAGAGCTTGTGCGCAACGGGCGAGCAACTCACCCTCATGGTCAGTGAGTTCATGGCGACGCACCCACCTCACCGTGATCCACCACTCGATGATCTCCGAAGACGGACCCCAACGGAAATCCCAGGATATTTCCCACCCGATGCGCCACTTCAGCGACTTGAGGGGGGAACCTTTTCGCAGTGCGAGTGCTCATATATGAGGCGCAGGTGTGCGCATGTACGCATGTCTGCATGCGCACTCACGCACACCATGAGTCATGCACGGCCTGAACATGACGAACGTCAACCTGTGCCGCCCAGGTGGCACTTGGGATCCGAGAGGTCTGCTGGATGAAGATTCGCCGCGCCCTGACGGCCGCCGCAGCGGCTGCCGTGATAGCGCCCGCCGCCGTACTGGCCGCGCCCGCCGCCGCGTTCGCAACGGAGCCGGTGTCCGAGGCCGGTCCCCGCACACCCGCCTCTCCCGACTCCCCCGATGCCGCAACACCGGCGGACCGGACGGCGGATTCCGCAACGAGCGGTCCCGCCCCGGGGAAGTCGCCGAAAGCCGCCGGGACCACCGAGGGGACCATCGGCGCAGGTGGTGCCACCGGTGGAGGCAAGGACGCCGGTGATGCCGATGGTGCGGGTCAGTCCTGCGCGTTCGAGTCCGACCAGTTGCAGGTGGCCGTCCACGGGCTGCCGCGCCGGCTGGCCGCGGGCGGCGCCTGGACCCCCTTCTCCATGACGCTCACCAACACCACCGGCAAGCCCCTGGAGAAGGTCCAGCCCTTCCTCTACGTGTCCTCCGCCGAGGATGTCGACCGGCCGTACTGGGAGCTGGAGACCGAGTACCGCGACGCCAAGACGGGGCGGTGGAAGACCTTCCATGACGCGGAGCCCGACGACCTGTTCGGCTTCTTCGCCGTCGGTCCGCGCAGCACCCTCACGCTCCAGCTGCGCACCCGCATGGTCAAGGACGCCAAGCCCGGCGCCGGGTACGCGCTCGCCGCCGGCGACTACCGCAACCGCGACGGTTCCTGTGGTTCGGCCAAGGAAGCCTGGTACGACTTCGCCCTCCTCCCCGCGGGCGCGAAGCCGACGCAGCCCCCGGCCACCGAGCCGGGTGAGCCGGGCAAGCCGGGTGGCACGGCCGAGCCCGGCCAGAGCGGCGCGTCCGGCGGCGGTACGGGTGGTTCCGGTGCCACCGGTGGCACCGGCCCGCAGGGCGGCGGCCACCTCGCCACGACCGGCTCCTCGTCCGCCCTCCCGGCGATCGCTCTCGCCGGCGGAGCCGCGATGGTGGTCGGCGCGGGTGCGGTCATCGTCGTGCGCCGCCGGAAGGGCATGGCCGGGCCGGGCGCCACGGACGTCACCGCGTGAGCCCAACCGTCGCTCCAAGAACCTGACAACCCAAGGATCCACGGCCTCAGAGCTCAATCGCACTGGCAGCAAAGGCTCCAAGGGTCCGAAGAACCAGGAAAGAGATCTTCATGAATCTGCGCCGCGCCCTGTCGGTCTCGGCCGCGACGGCCGCCCTGATCCCCGTGGCGGTGGCCGCCGCGCCCGCCTCCCAGGCGGCCCCTGCCGCGGAAATCCCGAAGTGCTCCGAGCTCGGGAAGAACAACAACGCCTTCGTGGGCCGCACGTTCGGCATACCCGAGTCGATCACTCTCGGCACCGACTGGACGACCTACACCGCCACGCTCACCAACGCCTCGGCGAAGAATCTGAAGTCGTTCGAACTCAGCGCCGAGCTGGGCAGCTACGTCTACAACGAGGGCGAGCACGACCTGAGCCCGTACGGCGATCTGCAGTACTGGGACACCTCGCAGCGCGCCTGGAAGACGCTGCGCCAGGCCAATGGGAACGCCGGCGGCACCGTCCCCGGCCCGAAGACGCTGAAGCCCCGCGAGTCCGTCCACGTGCAGCTGCGGTTCAGGGTGGGCAAAGACCTGCCCATGGACCATGCGTACGACGCGTTCACCGGCCTCACCGGTACCTTCGCCGACCGCTACCACGACATGGACTGCACGTCCCACGGCGTTGCCGTCGGGGGTTTCTCCCCCCGCACGGGCTGAAACAGAACGTGCTGCGGTGGGACGTTGACGCCCGGGGCCGTGGCGGGCCCCGCCCAGGGCGTTGCCCGGGCGGGGCCCGAACCGATTCCCTAGAGGCCGTCCCCCAGCCCGTACACCCGCCGTGCGTTGCCCGCCGCGATCAGTGCGGCGATGCGGGCGGCGTCCTCGTACGACCAGGCGCCGGTGTGTGTCCAGCCGTCGAGGACGGTGCGCAGCGCGGTGCGGAAGACGGCGCTGCCGACGGTGTACAGCTCGGGCAGGCCGTACGCGTCGGTGGAGAAGAGGAGTTTGCCGAACGGGGTCAGTTCCAGGAATTCGGCGAGCACGGCGGCGGCGTGGGCGCCGGTGTGGCCGAGGGTGAGGCCGACGTCGGCGTACACATGCGGGTACACGGCCGCGAGGTAGGCGGCCTGGCGGTGGTACGGGTAGCAGTGCAGCAGGACGAGCGGGGTGCCGGTGTCGGCGGTGGCGCGGACGAAGTCGGTGAGCAGGGACGGGTCGGCGTGGTGCAGACGCAGGTCGGGGTCGCCGAAGCCGGTGTGGATCTGGAGCGGCAGGCCGGTGGCGACGGCGAGTTCGAGGAGGTGGCGCAGGAGGACCGGGTCGGTGAGCCGGGCCGGGCCGGGGCCGGCGAGCCAGGCGCGGGCGGCGGCGTGTACCGCGTCCGGGCCGGGCGGGCGGGCCTGGAGGGCGAGGCCGTGGCGGTAGGCGGCGACGGTCTTGAAGGCGACGGCGTGCGCCGCGGCGTCGCGTACGGAACGGGCCAGGGCGTCGGTGAACTCCTCGGCGTCCGCGGCCTGTTGGGCGGCGCGTTCGGCGAGGGTCTCCAGGCGGACGACCTCGTGCCCGGTGCCGTCGCCGGATGCGGCGGTCTCCGCGGGGCCGGTGAGCGGTCCGGGAAGTCCGGTGTCGACGAGATAGGCACCGATGCCCGCCGCGGTGAGCAGACGGCGGCGGGCCTCGTCGGGGCCGAGTTCGGCGCGGCGGGCGAGGTAGTCGGCGGGCGGGCAGTGCGGCGGCAGGCCGAGGGCGGGCGGGCACCAGCGGCGGACCGCGAACCCGGCCTGGGTGTCGAGGTAGCTGGTGCCCGGGGCGGGCGGCCGGTCGGACTCGGTGAGGTATCCGGCGAACTCGTCGGCCTCCGGGTGGTGGCGGATCACGCCGTGGCAGTGGTGGTCGACGAGCGGCGGCAGGCCGTCCGGCGGGGCGGGCGTCACCAGCGCCACCGGGTCTCGGCGGCGATCTCCTCATCGCCCTCGCCCGCGAACCGCGCGGCCTCCGCCCGGCGCACGGCGAGCACCGCGCCGTGCAGCACGTCGCCCATCGCCTCCCGCAGCGGCGCCGACTTCTCCAGCTGGTCGGCGGAGTCGGTGAGGGTGGTGGGAAGGCGGACGATGCCGCGGCGGCCACGCTCGCGGACGCCGAGGACGCCGGGGTCGCCGCTGACCGGGTCGGGGAGACGGCCGCCGGAGGTCAGGCCGTGGAGCCCGGCGGCGAGGACCGCGCCGACGACGAGGTAGGGGTTGGCGGCGGCGTCGAACGGCTTCAGCTCGGCGTGGCCGCCGTCCGGGTCGTCGGGCGCGCCGGTGACCAGCCGCAGCGCGGCCTCGCGGTTCTCCACGCCCCAGCACTGGTAGACGCCCGCCCAGTGCGACGGCTGGAGGCGCAGATAGCTGGCGGGTGACGGGCAGCCGAGGGCGAGGAGGGCGGGCAGTGCCTCCAGGACGCCGCCGAGGAACGCCGCCGCGTCGGGCGCCAGGCCGTGTGCGGCGGCGGGGTCGCGGTGCAGGGAGCGGCCGTCGCGGTGGAGGCTGAGGTGGAGGTGGCAGCCGTTGCCGACGAGCCCGGCGACGACGGTGGGGGCGAAGGAGGCGCGCAGCCCGTGGCGGGCGGAGACGGCGCGGACGGTCTCGCGGACGAGGACGACGTCGTCGGCGGCGCGCACCGGGTCGGCGGCGGCGGTGGAGACCTCGAACTGGCCGGCCGCGTACTCCGGGTGGAGCTGGAGGACGTCGAGGCCCTGGACGGTGAGCGCCTCGGTGATGTCGCGGAGGTAGTCGGAGAGTTCGACTACGCGGGTCATGCCGTAGGCGGGCCCGGCGCAGGGGAAGTCGAGCGGGGCCTCCGGGTCGGTGGCGGCCGGGGTGCCGGGCTCGGGGGCGCGGGTGACGACCCATTCGGTCTCGAAGCCCATCCGCAGCCCCAGGCCGTGCTCCGCCGCGCGGTCGGTCATCCGGCGGGCGAACTGCCGCTGGCAGGCGGGATGCGGGGCGCCCAGCTGGTCGTAGCGGTCGGCGGGTGCCCAGGCCCAGCCGGGCTGTGCGGCGAGCGGGGTGACGCGGTCCAGGTCGGGGAAGAGCCGCAGATCGCCGTCGGGGCCACCGATGTGGGCGGATTCGGTGATGGCGTCGTCGGAGGTGAAGACGTCGAAGACGGGGGACATGCCGACGCCACGGTGGGCGACCTGCTCCAGGCGGTGTGCCGGGACGGCCTTGACGCGGGTGATGCCCGCGTTGTCGACCCAGGTCAGGGCGGTGTTGCGGACCCCTTCGGCGTCCAGCCGCGCCGACAACTGACGTGCCTGTGCCGACTGTTGTGCCGACCGCGATTCCATGGTGCGTCCTTCACTCGCGTGTGCCGATGTCTCGGCGTCCGGTGCCCCCGGGGTGCGTACGCGGCGCGGCGCCCGGCCCGCGGGGCGGGTGGGCTCTGCGCCCGGCCGTGACGACAGGACCCGGGTCAGGGGCAGTTGAACTCGCACCATACGCACTTGCCGCCGCCCCGCGGTTCCACTCCCCGGACATCGGCCAGCCGGTCCACGAGCAGCAGACCGCGTCCGGAGACCCCGGCCTCGCCCGGTTCGCGGCGCCGGGGCAGGTTGCTGGACTCGTCCTCGACCTCCAGCCGGAGCCGCCGTTCGGCGCTGTGCGGCATCTCGACGGTGCTGACGGCGGAGCCGTCGGTGTGCAGCAGGGTGTTGGTGATCAGCTCGTCGGCGACGAGTTCGATCTCCTCGGCGCGGTCCCCGGCGCCCCCGGCGCGGACGGCGGAGCGGATCATGTGGCGGGCGACTCCTGCGGGCCACGGCGGACCTCTGCGGCCAACTCGCGGATGCCGTCGTCGAGATCGGTGCCGGGCGTCTCGACGAGGCCGTCGGTGCAGAGCAGCAGCGTGTCACCCGGAGCGAGCTGCACCGTGGTGACGGGGTAATCCAGACGGGTGAACTCGGCGGAGAGTCCGAGGGGCAGGCCACCCGCGACGGGCAGCGGTCGGCAGAGCCCTTCGGCGTGCCGCAGCAGCGGGTCGATGTGCCCGGCGCGGACGAAGCGGGCGGAGCCGGTGCTCAGATCCGCGTCGACGTAGACGCAGGTGGCCAAGCGGTCGGTGTCCAGTTCCTTGAGGAAGGCGGAGGCGCGGGCCATGACGGTGGCGGGGGCGTGCCCCTCGGCGGCGTAGGCGCGCAGCACGATACGGAGCTGGCCCATGAGGGCGGCGGCCCGGGTGTCGTGGCCCTGGGCGTCGCCGACGACGGCGGCGCGGCCGTGCGGCAGCGGGATGACGTCGTACCAGCCGCCGCCGATGTCGCGGCCGAGGCGGACGGAGCGGTGGCGGACGGCGATCTGGGCGCCGGGGACACCGGGGATGCGGCGCGGCAGCATCGCCTGCTGGAGTCCGGCGGCGAGGTCGTGTTCCTGGTCGTGGAGCATGGCGCGGGCCAGGCTCTGGGCGATGCTGGAGCCGAGGGCGACCATGAGGGCGCGTTCCTGCTCGCCGAAGTCCGACTCGCGCGGGAAGAAGATGCCGATGACGCCGATCGGGCGGCCCTGGGCGATCAGCGGGAGGTAGGCGGCGGAGCCCACGTCGAGGGGTTCGATGGCGGGCCGGATGCGGGGGTAGCAGTCGGCGAACTCGGCGCGGCTGCCGACGAAGCGCGGGGTGAGGGTGCGCACGACCTCGCTCATGGGGAACTCGTCGCCGATCCGGGTGAGCCCGAGTTCGGGGATGAAGCTGCCGGCCTTCCCCTCGGAGATCAGCCGGATGCGGCTGGATTCGACGAGCCCGAGGATGACGTTCTCGGCACTCAGGCGGCTGAGGCCCTGGTCGTCGGCGAGGACGGCGATGACGTCCTGGACGGTGCGGGCGTGGGCGAGGGCGGCGGTGGTGCGCTGGACGACGTCGGTGTGGCGGCGGCGTTCCTCGTCGACGGCGATCCGCTCGGCGGCGTGGCGGTACTCGTCCTCGGCGTCGCGGACCACGCCGATGATGCGGCAGGGGCGGCCGGTGTCGTCGCGGCGGATGCTGCCCTGGCTGTGGGTCCAGCGGAGCACGCCGTCGCGGTGACGGACGCGGAAGTAGGCGCCGTAGGAGTCGCTGCCGTCCTTGAGGGCGCGGGCGACGTGGGCGTCGAGGCGGGCGGCCTCGCCGGGCGGGACGCGGTCGGCGAGGGTGGCGGGCCGGTCGTCGTACGCCTGCGGGGGCATGTCGAAGAGCCGCAGCGCGGGCGAGTCCATGTGCAGCAGCCCCCGGTCGAGGTCCCAGTCGAATCCGCCCATGTGGTTGGGGGCAAGGGTGAGATCCGGGTGGGCGGGCCAGCCGTCCGGCACCGACACGGTGGGCCGCTTCGCTCCCCGGTCAGCCATGCCGCCACTGTCCCATGCGCCCCGGTATCAGGGCTTTCCGATCGCCCCTCCTGCACCGGCCGACCCACGCCCCCCGTGACTGACTTTCGCATCAGTCAGTCACCACAACGCGAGAAAACCCCTGCTCAAAGCGGGTTTAGATCACTTGACTCCCTCTCACCGTTGCGATGGTCTCAACGCTGCTGCTACGGTCCCGGACCATGACGGACGACGCCGCAGCCCGGGTACCGGATGACGCCGGGGCGCTCACGGAACGTGTCCGGCAGGCGATCGACGGGCTGGGATGCAGCCGCCGCGAGGTCGCCCGCCGGATCGTGATGGACCCCTCGAAGCTCTCCCGGTCGCTCAACGGCGGCCGCCGCTTCACCGTCGCCGAGATCGTCCGGATCGCCGACATCACCGGCGTCGACGCGGGCCGCCTCCTCGGCCCGGCGCAGCGCCCCGCGCCGCCGCCCGCGGCCGGTCCGGTGGCGGTGCCGGACGGCGGCCGCCCGCTCCAGATCGTCCGCGAGACCGTCCGGCTCATCGCCGAGCACGGCTTCCACGGCGTGCGGGTCGCCGACATCGCGGCGGCCTGCGGCACCAGCACGGCGGCCGTGCACTACCACTTCCCCGGCCGCGACGAGCTGCTGGAGGCCGCGGTGCGCTGGTGCATGGACGAGGACACCGCCCGCCGGGCCGCGGGCCTCGCCACGGCGGCCGACGCCCGCGCCGAGCTGCTGCATCTGATCGCCCTCCAGACGCCCCGCACCGACCAGCAGCGCCGTCAGTGGCTGGTCTGGCTGGACCTGTGGGCGCAGGCCGCCCGCTCCACCGCGATCGGCCGCCTCCACGAGCACTACTACCGGCAGTGGCGCACCACCGTCGCCGATGTGCTGCGCCGCGGAATCGGCCAGGGCGTCTTCCGCGATCTGGACCCGGAGTTCACCGCGCTGCGGCTGACCGCGCTGATCGACGGTCTGGCCACCCAGGTCCTGGCCACCGCGCCGGACAGCACCGGCCCCGACACCATGCACGACGCCCTGCTCGCCTTCGTGGCGAGCGAGGTCACCGCGGACTGAGTCCGCGCATCCCACCGGCCGCCGCCGCCCGGCGCCGGCCTCCCCTGTCCCCCTCCGAAGGGAATCCCGTGAACCACGAGGTCATCATCACCTGTGCGCTGACCGGCGCGGGCGACACCGTCGGCCGCTCCCCGCACGTCCCGGTGACGCCGGAGCAGATCGCCGCCTCAGCCGTCGAGGCGGCCGCGGCGGGCGCCGCCGTCGTCCACATCCACGTCCGCGACTCCGAGACCGGCGCGCCCTCGCGCGACCCGAAGCTCTACGCGGAGACCGTCGCGCGGATCAAGGACACCGGCACCGACGTCGTCATCAACCTCACCGCCGGGATGGGCGGCGACCTCGTCGTCGACCCCGACGAGCCGCTGAAGCACCTGCCGGGCACCGACCTCGTCGGCGGGCTGGAGCGGCTGCCGCACGTCGAGGACCTGCTGCCGGACATCTGCACCCTGGACTGCGGTTCGCTCAACTTCGGCGACGGCTCCAACCTCTACGTCTCCACCCCCGACATGCTGCGGGCCGGCGCCAAGCGCATCCAGGAGCTGGGCGTGCGGCCGGAGCTGGAGATCTTCGACACCGGTCAGCTGTGGTTCGCCAAGCAGCTGCTGGCCGAGGGCCTGCTCGACGACCCGACCGTCTTCCAGCTGTGCATGGGCATCCCGTGGGGCGCCCCCGCCGAGCCCGGTGTGCTCCAGTCGATGGTGAACATGCTGCCCGAGGGCGCGCAGTGGGCCAGCTTCGCGCTGGGCCGGATGCAGATGCCGTGGGTGGCCCAGTCGATCCTGCTCGGCGGCAACGTCCGGGTCGGCCTGGAGGACAACCTCTACCTCAGCCGGGGTGTGAAGGCCACCAACGGCCAGCTCGTCGAACGCGCCGTGCAGATCACCGAGTTGCTGGGCGCCACGGTCGCCACCCCCGACCAGGCCCGCGCCCGCCTCGGCCTCAAGCCCCGCGGCTGACCGTCCCCTTCCTCCCCACCTGGAACACCTGGAGTTCCCCATGACCGACACCACTCCCGCCCCCTGCGCCCCTGAGGACGTCCGCCGCGTCGCCTGCATCGGCGCGGGCGTCATCGGCGGCGGCTGGGTCGCCCACTTCCTCGCCCGCGGCTACGACGTGACCGCCTGGGACCCGGCCCCCGACGCCGAGGACAAGCTGCGGCGTCTGGTTGCCGCCGCCTGGCCCGCGCTGGAGCAGCTCGGCCTGGCCGAGGGCGCCTCGCAGGACCGGCTGACGGTCACCGCGACGCTCGCCGAAGCCGTCGCCGACGCGCAGTTCGTGCAGGAGAGCGCCCCGGAGAAACTGGAGCTGAAGCGCTCCCTCCTCGCCGAGCTGGACGCCGCCACCCCGCCCGGCGTGGTCATCGCCTCGTCGACCTCCGGCTACCCGATGACCGACATGCAGCCCCAGCACGGTGACGGCGCCGACCCCGGCCGCCTGGTCGTGGGCCACCCGTTCAACCCGCCGTACTTGATCCCGCTGGTCGAGGTCGTCGGCGGCGAGAGCACCGCCGCGGACGCCGTCGCGTGGTCGTCGCGCTTCTACGACGTGGCGGGCAAGTCCGTCATCACCATGGACCGCGAGCTGCCCGGCTTCATCGCCAACCGCCTCCAGGAGGCGCTGTGGCGCGAGGCGCTGCACATGGTCGCCAACGGTGAGGCGACGGTGAAGGACATCGACGACTCGATCACCGAGGGCCCGGGTCTGCGCTGGGCGTTCATGGGTCCCTGCCTGACCTTCGCGCTGGCCGGCGGCGAGGGCGGCATGGGCCATATGCTCGACCACTTCGGCCCGTCGCTGAAGTCGCCGTGGACCCGCCTGGAGGCCCCCGAGCTGGACCGCGAGCTGCGCGACGCGATGGTCGACGGCTGCGAGGAGGCCGCCGGGGAGCGGACGTACGCGGATCTCGTCGCCGAGCGCGACCAGGGCGTCATCGACGTGCTGCGCGCCACCGGCCGCCTGGGAGGCACCGCCCGATGACGGCCCCGCTCCCCCTCTTCCGGCAGACCGTCCGGGACGAGTGGATCGACTACAACGGCCACCTCAGCGAGGCGTACTACGTCCTGGTCTTCGGCTTCGCGACGGACGCGCTGATGGCTCAGACCGGGCTGGACGACGCCTACCGCACGCGGTCGGGCTGCTCGCTGTACACGGTCGAGGCGCATGTGCGGTACCTCGACGAGGTGGCGCGCGGCAGCGAACTGACGGTCCGCACCTCGGTGCTGGGCGCCGACGCGAAGAAGGTGCGGTTCGCGCACGAGATGTTCGTGGGCGAACCGGGTGACCACCCGGTGGCGACGGAGGAGCTGTTCGCGCTCCACGTCGACCAGGGCACGGGCCGCTCCGCGCCGCTGCCCGAGGCGACACACCGGACGCTCACCGGGCTCGTGGTGCCCGCACCCGCCTGGGCGGGACGCGGCATCCGCGAGGTCTGACGCTCCGCCGCCGGGGCCCTCGGAGGACATCCTCCGGGGCCCCGGAGGATGCGGTTCCGGCCCCGGCGCACGCGCCCCCGGGTACGCCTCCGCGCCCGAACTCCGGCCGCGACAAGGGGATTTGGAGGAGACGTCCCCCACGAAAGGCAAGTAGGAAAGTTTCCTAACAATGACGGGCCGACGTCTTGACCCGTACATGACCCGGCGTCAGGATTCCTCGGGAACGGCTCCCCCGTGCCGAACCAGGAGACGGACATGACGCCCACCCCCCGCGCCAAGAAGCCCCTGCACAAGAACCCCCGTATCGGCATCCCGGCGGCCGCCGCCGCCCTCGCGCTCGCCGGCGGCGTGCTGATGTGGTCCCCCGCCGGGCGCGCCGACGCCTCCACCGACCACGCGGCGGGCGCCTTCACCGTCGTCGCCGCCGGGGACATCGCCGAGCAGTGCACCGCCGACAGCAGCGACTGCGAACACCCCAAGACCGCCGCGCTGGTGAAGAAGATCAACCCGAAGTTCATCATGACGATGGGCGACAACCAGTACGACGACGCCCGCCTCAAGGACTTCACCCGCTACTACGACAAGACCTGGGGCGCCTTCAAGAACAAGACCCACCCCATCCCGGGCAACCACGAGACGTACGACCCGGACGGCGAGTTCAAGGGCTACAAGGCGTACTTCGGCGACATCGCCTACCCGAAGGGCAAGCCGTACTACAGCTACGACGAGGGCAACTGGCACTTCATCGCCCTCGACACCAACAACCTCACCTCCGCCGAGCTGAAGTGGTTCAAGGACGACCTCAAGTCCACCGCCAAGAAGTGCGTAGCCGCCTACTTCCACCACCCGCTCTTCTCCTCCGGCGAGCACGGCAACGACCCGGTCAGCCGCCCCGTGTGGAAGGCGCTCTACGACGCCAAGGCGGAGCTGGTGCTCAACGGCCACGACCACCACTACGAGCGGTTCGCCCCGCAGAACCCGGACGGCAAGCGGGACGACAAGAACGGCATCGTCGAACTCCTCGGCGGCATGGGCGGCGCCCACCCGTACAAGATCGAGGAGGTGCAGCCCAACAGCCAGAAGCGGCTGACCAACACCTTCGGGGTGGTGAAAATCGACTTCACCGACACCGGCTTCTCCTGGGACCTGGTCGGCACGGACGGCAAGACCAAGGACAGCAGCCCGTCCTACACCTGCCACTGATCCCGAAGGCGGGCACCGGGCACCATGTATCTCGCGACCACGGACGCGGCCACCACGGCGACCAAGGTGACGCGGGGCCGCGTCGGCGGGCCGGTACTGGCCCTCGGCGCGGTCAGCCTCGTCACCGACATCTCCTCGGAGATGGTCACCGCCGTGCTGCCGCTGTACTTCGTCATCCAACTCGGCCTCTCCCCCCTCCAGTTCGGCTTCCTCGACGGCCTCTACAACGGGGCCACCGCCCTCGTCCGGCTGCTCGGCGGGCACGCCGCCGACCGCGGCGGGCGCCACAAACTCGTCGCCGGATGGGGCTACGCCCTCTCCGCGCTCTCCCGCCTCGGACTGCTGCTGTCCGGCGGCGCCACCCTCGGCATCGGCGCCTCCCTCGCCGCGGACCGCCTCGGCAAGGGCGTCCGCACCGCCCCCCGCGACGCGCTGATCTCGCTCAGCGCCCCGCCCGACGCGCTCGGCCGCGCCTTCGGCGTGCACCGCGCGATGGACACCACCGGCGCGCTGCTCGGCCCGCTCGCCGCGTTCGCGCTGCTGTGGGCCACCGCCGACGCCTACGACGCGGTCTTCGTCGTCAGCTTCTGCGTGGGGCTGCTGGGCGTGCTGATGCTCCTCGTCCTCGTCCCCGACCGCGCGACGGCGCCCGTGCCGCCGCCCGCCGCGCCCCGGCCGCGCGCCGCGCTGCTGGCCCCGCTGCGCGACGCGGCGTTCCGTCGGATCTTCGCCGCCGCCGCACTGCTGGGCGCCGCGACCATCGGCGACTCGTTCCTCTATCTGCTGTTGCAGCGGCGGCTGGAGTTCGCGGTCAGTTGGTTCCCGCTGCTGCCACTGGGCGCCGCGGCGGTCTATCTGCTGCTGGCGGTGCCCGCCGGGCGGCTCGGCGACCGCATCGGCCGCCGGGTGCCGTTCCTCGTCGGCCACGCCGCCCTCCTCGGCGGCTACCTCCTGCTGCTGACGACCGGCGCCGGACTGCCGCTGCTCGCCGCCGTCCTGCTGCTCCTCGGCGTCTTCTACGCGGCCACCGACGGCGTCCTGATGGCACTCGCCGGACCGGTGCTCCCGGCCGAACGCCGGGCGAGCGGCATGGCGCTGCTCCAGACCGGCCAGGCGCTGTGCCGTCTGCTGGCGGCCGCCGGGTTCGGCGCCGCCTGGACGCTGTGGGGCACCCGCCCGGCGCTGATCGCCGCGTTCGTCGCGCTGGCGGTGGCCCTGCTCGCGTCGGCCCTCCTGCTCCCCCGCACGGAAAGGCACCTCACGCCCGCATGAACCCGCCTCAACGCCCGGCCCGATCCGCCGAGTCCGCCGAGTCCGCCGAGTCCGCCGAAGGGCACGAGACCCCGGGCGGGGAGCCGGACGCCACCTCCCCGGGCGTCCGGCCCGCGCCCTCCGGGGCCGCGGCCCGGTTCGCCGCGCTGCCGCTGCGGATGCGCGTCCTCGCGCTGGCCGTGACGGGGGCGCTGCTGGCCGGTGTCGCCGTGGCCTACACCGTGGGCGCGGCCCGCCGGGCCGAACCGGCCGACCCCGTCTCGGCGTTCGGCCTCGACCACGGCCAGCTGTACTTCCGCTCCACCGGCGCCGGTTCGGGACAAATCGCCCGGCTGCCCGCCACCGGCCGCACCGCCGTCTCCCCCGCCACCGCCCGCGAGCCGGGGCAGCGCACCACCGGCGGTCCGCGCTGCGACCGCTTCTACGCGGCGGCCCGCACCGGGCTGTGCCTCCAGCGCCGCCCCGGCATCCCGCCGCGCTCGTACGCCGTCGTCCTCGACGAGCACCTGCGCGAGAAGCGCCGGATCGGGCTGACCGGCATCCCCAACCGGGCGCGGGTCTCGGCCTCCGGCCGGATGCTGTCCTGGACGATGTTCGCCACCGGCGACTCGTACGCCACCACGTCCTTCTCCACCCGCACCTCGATCCTCGACACCCGCACCGGCTATCTGATCAAGAACATGGAGGGCGTCCCCCTCACCCTCGACGGCCGCCGCTACCACGCCCCCGACGTCAACTACTGGGGCGTCACCTTCGCCCGCGACGACAACACCTTCTACGCGACGGTCTCCACGGCCGGCAAGACCTACCTCGTCAAGGGTGACCTGCGCACATGGCGGGCCCGTACGCTCCGCGAGAACGTCGAGTGCCCGTCGCTCTCCCCCGACAACACCCGCCTCGCGTTCAAGAAACGCGTCCGCGACGGCGCCCGCGACCCGTGGCGGCTGTACGTCCTCGATCTGCGCACCTTCAAGGAGCACCCGCTCGCCGAGACCCGCAGCGTCGACGACCAGGCCGCCTGGCTGGACGATGCCACCCTCGCCTACGCGCTGCCCGGCAAGGAGACCGGCTCCAGCGACATCTGGACCGTCCCCGCCGACGGCCACGGCTCCGCCGCCCGCCGCATCCCCGACGCCTCGTCCCCGGCGCGGCTGCCCTGACCCGTACGCGTACCGGCGCCCGGACGGCGCACAATCGAAGGGTGAGTGACACGGAGAGGGACACCGGACGGACCGCCGATACGCCATGCCCGGCGGCCACCGGCGACGAGGGCGGCGACCCGGCCTGCTGGCTGGACCGGGTCTGCGAGGTCTGCGGGCGGATCGAGGACCGGGCGGATGGCGGGCGGGACGGCTGCCGCTTCTGCGCCGAGGAGGCGGCGGGGCGGGCGGACGCGGAGTCGGCGCGCACGGGCTCGCCGGAAGCCGCGTCCGGACGGGAGAGAGCCCCGGGATCCGCGTCCGGGCAGGGCAGCGCACCGGGTGCGGCCGGGCCCGAAGCCGCCGCCGCACCCCCGCCTTCCGCACGGCGCCGCGACCGGGACGCCGACGGACGGGCCCGCAACGCGCGGCCCCGCGACGGGCTCGGGCGTCCGCTGCCGTACGGCGCCCCGGGCGTGGCCCGCCAGCCCGAGGGCGTCGTGCGGACGCCGGACGCGACGCTGACCGAGGCGCAGCGGCTGCTCGACGCCGGGATGCCGTTCCATGCGCACGAGGTGCTGGAGGACGCCTGGAAGACCGCCCCGCATCCGGAGCGCGCGCTCTGGCGCGGCCTGGCACAGCTCGCCGTCGGCCTCACCCATGCGGCCCGCGCCAACGCCACCGGCGCCGTCACCCTGCTCGACCGCGGCGCGGCGGCCCTCACCCCGTACGCGGACACCGCCCCGTACGGCATCGACGTCGCGGCCCTGACCACCTGGGCCCACGACCTGACGGCGCGGCTGCGCGGCGCCCCGACGGACCCGGTCCCGGCGGCCGGTTCGGCGCCCCGGCTGCGCGCCTGAGCCGGGGCGCCTACGGGAGGCGGCGGACGGTTCCGATGACTGGGGCCGTGGCGGGAAGCGGCGGACGGGGCCGTGGCGGTGCGCCGGTGAGGGGCCTGCGCCACGGCCCGCGCCGCCGCCGGGCCCGTCCCCGTTACGGCGTGTGCGATCCATCCGTCTCGTCCGCCCGGCGGCGGAGGTGCTGCCGCCGGGCGAGCACCGCGCCCATGGCGAGGAGGGCGGCGCCGACCCCGCCGCCCCACAGGGCGAGCGCGTCCCGCCAGGGCGAGTTGCCGTCCTCGTCGGTGCGGGCGGTGTGCGCGGCGGGCTCCGCGTCGGGGCCCTGCGCCACCGCGCGGGTCATCGAACTGATCGGCTCCGCGGTGCCCACGCTCGCGAAACCCCAGTCCAGCAGCGCGGCGGCCTCCTTGTAGACGCCGTTGGCCTCGCCGGACCGCGGGTTCATGACCGTCACCAGCAGGGTGTGTCCGTTGCGCCGGGCCGCGGCGATCAGGGTGTTCCCGGCGTGGGTGGTGTAGCCGTTCTTCACCCCGATGATCCCCGGATAACGGGGCATCCCGCTCGCGCCGGACAGCAGCCGGTTGGTGTTCTCGATGCGGGTGACGCCGTTGGCGGTCGGGAAGTCGGCCCGCGCGGTGGAGCAGTAGCGCGCGAAGTCGGCGTTGGCGAGCCCCGCCCGGGCGAAGACCGTCAGGTCGTACGCGGACGAGACCTGGCCCGGGGTGTCGTACCCGTCCGGGGACTTCACGGTCGTGTCCTTGGCGCCGAGCGCCCGGGCCTTCGCCTGCATCTCGCGGGTGGTGGTCTCCCAGCCGCCGTTCATCGATGCCAGGACGTGCACCGCGTCGTTGCCCGACCGCAGGAACACCCCGCGCCACAGGTCGGCCACCGAGTAGCTGCTGCCCGCCTCGACGCCGACGACGCTGCTGCCGGAGCCGACACCGTCGAGGTCGGCGGGCTCGACCCGGTGCACCGCATCCGCCGCGAACTTCGGCAGCGCGGTGACCGCGAACAGGGTCTTGAGGGTGCTGGCCGGCGGCAGCTTGCGGTGCAGGTCCTTGGCGGCCAGGACGCTGCCGGAGTCGGCGTCCGTGACGGCCCACGACAGGGCGGACAGGCCCTCCGGGAGGTTCGGCACTCCGGGTGCGTCGGCCACCTGTACCCCGGCGACGGCCGGAGCGGGCGGGCGGTGCGCGTCGGCCGCGAGGGCCGGGGCCGGTATACAGGCCGACGAGACGCCGGTGGCGACGAGCACCGCCACTGCACCGGCCTTCCGGAACAGGAACGCATCGAGTGACATAACGATCACGCTATGGAGATGCCGGGCGTCCCGCAGGGCGGCTGGGCCAGTCGGACGAAAGACGGACCGTCACGGCGCGCCCCCACGCACAACGACCCGCCCGGTGCGACGGGGGATGCACACCGGGCGGGTCTCCACACCTTTCTACCGCATCGCAGAACACTTATGCCTCGGAAAGCGTGTTCGTCGGCGGCTCACCACGTCACAGGCAGCGAGATCAGGCCACGTGCGCGCAGGGTCCGGCGGTGGGTGAGCGACGCGCGCGGAACGTCCAGCCTCAGTCCGGGGAACCGTTCGATGAGCGCGGACAGCGCGACCGCCGTCTCCATCCGGGCGAGCGGCGCCCCCAGGCAGTAGTGGATGCCGTGGCCGAGGGCGAGGTGGCCGGAGAGATCACGGGCGAGGTCGAGGCGGTCCGCGTCGGGGAAGCGGGCCTCGTCGCGGTTGGCGGAGCCGACGGAGAGCAGCACGCAGTCGCCCGCCGGGACGCGGACGCCGCCGATGTCCAGGTCCTCGCGCGGGAACCGCCGGATGGCGAGCGGCCCCGGCGGATCGAAGCGCATGAACTCCTCTACCGCGTTCGGCAGTTCGGCCGGATTGCGGTGCAATGCGCGCAACTGCTCGGGGTGGTCGAGGAGGGCGAGGACGGCATTGCCGACGAGGTGGACGGTGTTCTCGTATCCGGCGAAGAGGATGAGGAAGGCCAGGGAGGTCAGTTCGTCCTCGGAGAGCCGGTCGCCGCCAGGCGCGGCGCCGCTGTCCGGGGCGCCGTCCGGGGTCCCGTCCGGGGTGTCGCGAACCGCGATGAGTTCGGAGAGCAGGTCGTCGCCGGGCTGGGCGCGCTTGGTGGCGATGAGGCCGGTGAAGTAGGCGAGCAGGTCGCCGATGGTCTGCTTCACCAGCTCCGGACGGGAGGGATCGGGGGTGACCAGCCGGTCGGTCCAGGCACGGAAGTCCCGCCGGTCGGCGCGGGGTACGCCGAGCAGGTCGCAGATCACGATGATCGGCAGATGGCCCGCGTAGTCGGCGATCAGGTCGGCGCGCCCGGCCGGTTCGACGGCGTCGAGGAGGTCGTCCGCGACGCGGCGTACGGGTGCGCGCAGCGCCTCGACACGGCCCGGGGTGAAGGCGCGGACGACCAGTCGGCGGACCCGGGTGTGGTCCGGCGGGTCCATGTTGAGGAGGTTGGCGTCGAGCGCCGGGGGCAGCGCGAAGCCGCGGTAACCACCGGGCGCGGCATGGCGTTTGTCGAGGGAGAGCCGCGGGTCGGCGAGCGCGGCACGGACGTCGTCGTAGCGGGTGACGAGCCAGGCGGGTTGTCCGTCGGGGCCGGTGATGCGGTGGACGGGGCCGCTCGCGCGCAACGCGGCGTACGCGGTATGCGGATCGTCGAGGAGAGGCGTCACGTCAACGGGGTCTGCGGGGCCGGTCTCGGCGGTGTTCTGCATGGTGTCCGACTTTAGGGCCCTCCTCCGGGGGGGTCTTTCCGGTGCGGTCGTCGGGGGCGGTGCGTCCGGGGCGGTGCGTCCCCGACGGGTGGCGACGAACGACCGCTCCGTATCGGGTATATGACGTGTCGTCGCAGAGGGCGGAGTCACGCGGCCCGGCCCATCGGCGGGTGGTCCCGGAGGGTTCCGGGCGGCGGCTCGCCCCGAGTCGGTCCCGGCCGGCGCGGTCTCGACGCCGGAACCGGGCGTGTTGCCGACGCGCGTGCCTGCGGGTGAGGCGGGGGCACGGCGGCAGGTCAGGTCACTCCTGCGGCCGTGCCCCCGTGCGTCACTCCTCGGGACAGACCTTCATCACCGCTTGCAGGGACTGGATGCTCTCCCGCAGTTCCTTCGAGCTGAGGAGGGCGGCCCGGACGTCGGGGTGGACGTCGGGGCCGAGGCCGTCGCCGTCGCGTTGCTGGGCGTCGGCCAGGGTGCGGAGCGTGTCCGCCCGGCCGCGTATCCCGGAGGCGACCGTCGTGTCGGTGGCCTTGGCGGCCGCGGCGTCCAGATCCGTCGCGGTCCGCCGGAAGCTGGCGGCGAGGTCGTCGGAGGTGCGGACGGAATCGTGGCGGCGGTCGGGCGTGATGGCCGCCTTGGCCTCGGCGCATCCGGCGGGTGTGCTGTTGCTCGTCGCGACGACCACGCCGGTGGCGGCGGCCGCGGCGACGCTCACCGCGGCGACCGTGGCACCGGCCTTGGTGGAGAGGGTGGCGGTGACCTTGCCGATGTATCCGGCGAGTTTGCCGCCGTGCGTCACGGCCTGGCCCGCGGTCGGGGCGAGGACCAGCAGCGCGGCGGCCGCGGCGGCCTTGTCGCCCTCCAGGAGGTTGCGGGTCAGCTTCTCCTCACGGGTGTAGTGCTCGGCGTCCTGCTGTCTGCCGCCGCGAGTGGCGGCGACCTTGCCCAGGACGTAGAGCTGCAAGGCGATCTGGCCCCGGCCCGCGGCCAGCGCCATCGGTACGGCGGCGTGGACGAAGCGGACGGTCAGGGACCACTTCTTGGCGTCCCGCAGGGCCTGGGCGACGGTCAGATAGAGATGGGCGTCCGGGGGCGGCGGTCCGTCCTCGGCGGCGAACGCCGTCATCAGGCCCTCCGCGGCGACGGCCGCATCGGCGGGCGGCCACTCCTGGTGGCGGACGGCTTCGGCGGCGTCGCCGGTGAGGTGGTAGGTGTCGCCGTACCGGACCACCAGTCGGCGGTCGCACAACTCCCGCCCGGCGTCCGCGTCCTGGGATCCGCCGGTGACGGGCTCGAACCATGCAGCGGGCAGCGGCGTCGCGAACGTCTCCAGGGCGACCAGGACCCGGCGGGCCGGTTCACTCAGCGCGACCGCCAGCGCCTCGGCCTGGTGCAGCGGCGTGAGCTGTTCCGGGTCGACGAGGGGTGGCCGGTCGTGGGGCTCCTCGGCGATCCTGGCCCGCCACTCGTCGGATCCCTTGATGAACGCCGCGTACCGGCACAGGCGTTGGGGACGCCCCTCGGACATTCGGTAGACGTGGTCGAACTGGAGGTTCTGCAGGCCGACCGGCCCGAGTGGCAGCCCCAGCTCGGCGCCGAGGAGTTCCGTCGCGGCGTCCCGGGAGAGCGGCTGGACGTGGTGGACGGCGGAGGAGTCCGGCAGCGTCGCGTACCGGGAGGTGAGCAGGAAGGTGCAGCCGGGGAAGGTCTGGCGCAGCCGGGTCAGGTCGGAGCGGCCGAGCGGGCAGTCGATGAGGGTGAGATGGACGGCGGTGACCTCGGCGACGGCGGTGCGCAGCAGCGACTCGTCGACCTCCCGCAGGAACTCCTGCCCGAAGAACACCCCGGCCAGCCGCCGTTCGACGGACGCCAGGGTGGTCTCCGTGCCGGTGAGCGGGCGCAGGATGTGGCCCCGTCCGCCGCGCGCCGCGAGGGCGGCGTGCACCGCCTCGGTGACGGCCTTCTTGCCGACGCCCGGCTCACCGTGGAGCTGCGCCGCTCCCTTGTCGGTCAGGTCGGCGAGGACCTGCGTCACCAGCTCGTCGCGGCCGAAGAGCGGTGCAGGCGGCGCGGTGGACAGCGGGAGAGCCGGGCGCAGCGGGAGGTCACCGAGACCGGGGGTGACGACGTATCCGCCCTGCTGGTAGGTGATGTTGTTGCGGTTGCCGACCACGACGAGGCCCTTGTTCTCGCCTACCGCGACCGGCGGAAGAGGGGCACCCTCGGGCGGTGAGGTCCCCGGCTCGGACGTCTCGGTCATCACGGCCGCCCGGGCGTCGGAGCGGCGGCGAACGCGCCGGGCGGGGTGGTGCTTTCGGAGCGTGGCGACATCGTGGACCCCCGTGGTCGACTCGTCGGTCGCGGGCACCCGCGCGCCGCTGTGTGGGACGCGGCGGCCGGTGGCCGGAGCGGTGCGCCGGGCACCGTCGGGATCAGTACAGCCCGGCCCCGCGCGGGCGGCAAGCCTTTTGCCGGGTCTGACATCCGAAAGGGTGTACGCACCCAAAGGAGCGTCGGAAAGGGGAAGTTGAGAAGCCCCCGGGCGGCCGGGGCAGTGGTCCGCTCCCCCGGTCGCGGGCGGCGCTCCCGGCCCGAAGCCGGGAGGAGGCGCCGCCCGCGGCGGAGGTGGTTCGGGCGGCCCGGACCCCCGTACCGGGCCACCCCGTCGGTGTGCCGCCGTCAGTGGCGGGCCGCCGCGCTGCGCTGGCGCAGCTCCGTGAGCACGGTGTCGATCAGCGGTGAGTGGTAGACGTCGGCGACCAGGGCCAGATGCTCGTACTCGGCGGCGAGCAGGCCGTCCCCGCCGCCGTGGGCGACGACGACGGTGTCGGCGCCGTGCGGGGGCACATGGCCCACCGCGCGGTTCTCCAGGCCGCGGCGGAGTGCGGCGGCCTCGGCGACGGCCGCCCGCTGGCGTGCGTCCGGCACCACGGCGCGGGCGCGCTCCCCGGCGATGTCGAGGGTGTCGGACTCGACGTGGCGGCGCAGGGAACGCTGGACGTCGCGGATCTCGGCCATCCGGCGGTTGGCCCGCCACTCCAGGTCGGCGAAGGGCCACCGCCCCGGCCAGGCCCCGCGTTCCATCGTGACCTCCGGGTTCTGCTCGGTGACCTGCCGCCACAGCGGGGTGAGGCGGCGCAGGCGGCGCCAGGCCGTCACCCGGGGACCGGCCGCCGGGAGGGCGAACCCGGCGAGGACGAGGAGCGCCGCGACCGAGGCGCTGAGCGGGGCCACACCGTTGGAGAGCCAGGGCGCGGGGCATCCGGCCCAGGACAGGGCGAAGCCGAGGAGTTTCGCGGCGCAGTAGACCAGCCCGAGGCGGCACCCGGCGGACATCACCCGCAGGCCCCGGGTGAGCCAGGACGCGCCGAGGGTGGCGGCGTAGCGCAGGCAGAGCGAGCCCAGGGCGGCCAGGCTGGCGCCGAAGATGGCCAGGTAGAGGCCGAGGAAGAGCATCACACCGGGGGCGCCGGTGTAGGCGGTGCTGAAGTCGCGGGGGTGCTCGACGGCGTCGGGGCGGCCGACGGCGAAGCCGGTGACGGCCACCGCCCACAGCACCGCGACGGCGGCGATCGTGGCGCGGGCCCGCGTACGGGCGCGGTGTCGGGCCGCGTCGCCCTCGCCCGCCGCCCAGCGGGCCAGCATCACCTGCGCGCCGACGGCGAAGACCATGACGGCGGAGTAGAGGAAGACCATGGCGAGGTTGGCGACGCCCAGCAGGCGGTCGAAGGCGCGGTAGAGGCTGGGCGCGGAGAAGAGGAAGACGGTGGCGACGCTGCCGGTCATCACGCAGGCCAGGCCCAGGTCGGCGTTGGCGCGGTCGCGGAGCCAGGCGGTGGTCTTGTAGCCGACGATCATCCAGGCGACGGCGGCGAAGCAGAGGTAGAGGACGTCGAAGAGGTCAGGCACGGAGGTCACCGCCGTCGTCGCGGGAGGGCTCGGCCGGTGCGGAGCCTGTGCCGCCGTCGGCCGGGCCGGGACCGTCGTCGGTGGCCGCGCTGTCCGGGGTGTGCGGTGCGGCGGGGCGGCGGAGGTGCTGGAGGGCCGGGCCGAGGGCGGCGGCGAGTTCGGCGGCGCGGCCGTGCGGCGGTGGCGGCGGATCCTGTGCGGGCGGGGCGAGGCGTTCCATCAGGAGGGTGCCCAGGACCTCCGTCTCGCGTTCGGCGGGGTTGTCGTAGCCGTGGTGGCGGGCGAGGCCCGGGGTCAGGCCCATCCGGCGCAGGGCCGTCGCCGCGTCGACGGAAGGGGTCCACAGCCGCAGCGCGTCCTCGGTGAGCGCGGGGTCCCGGTCGTGGCCGAGGAGGAGGTGGCCGAGTTCGTGCAGCACGATGTGGGCCTGGTGCCAGGGCGAGGTGCGGCTCTCGTAGAAGACCCAGTAGGCGTCGTCGGTGGCCGCCGTCATGCCGGAGGCGGCGCCGTCGAGGCTCATCGGCACCAGGTGGACGGGGGCTCCGACGCGCGCCCCGACGAGGTCGCACAGGCCCCGCAGATCGACCGTGGCGGGCAGCGCCAGCTCCTTGACGAGCCGCTTGCACCGCCTGCGTATCCGCCCCACTCGCATGATCATCCCGTCGTCGTGCGCCCGCCGCCAGGTGGCGAAGAGCCGGTCCGGTCCGTCGGCCCGGGGCAGATCAACCGTCATCGGCGGCACCGCCCCTGCCCGGCAGGTCCATCTGGCGGCGGAACTGGTCGATGATGGTGGTCAAGCTCTCCTGGACGTCGGGCGGCAGGCCCACCGAGCGCAGCGCGATGGCGCGGACCCGCTGATCGCGCATGGCGGCGAGGAAGCGGACCTCCTCCTCCACCCGCTCGGCCTGCGGCTGCGACAGATCGCCCAGGAGATATCCGGCCGGGACGCCGAAGAACTTCGCGAGGGCGCGCAGGACTTCGGGGGAGGGGTTGCTCCGGCGGCCGTTGCGCAGCATGGAGAGGTACTGCTCGGTCAGGCGCACCCCGCCGTACTGCGCCGCGTCGCCGCTGATCTCCTCGGCGACATGGGCGTTGGTGTACGGCGCGCCGGGCGGGTGCATGTGCGTGAAGAGGCGGCCCAGCCGGTCGGCGAGGGTGCCGCTGTCCTGGCGCGCCGCGTCGCCGCGTGCCGTCCCGCTCCGCGCGTCCTTGCCCGCCACGTCCCCTTCGGTCCCGTTCTCCGCGCGCTCCGTGTGGTCCTTCGCAGCCATCCCGCCGCCCTTTCCCCCGTGTCCGGCCGTTCCGTGGCGGGCGGCGCGTGCCGTCGCCCGGCCCGTGCGCGGCCCTCTCCACGGACCCAACGGCGAGTTAAGTCTGCCGTCGGGACTCCTGGGCACATCCTGTCACGGTCCGATCACCCGATGCCAGGGGCCGCCGCTACCGGACGGCGGAAAGGACCGTGGCTCTTGGGGGATTGCTCCGTGCGGCCGCCGATCGGTAGGGTCACCTCGCGCGGCTCGTCCGGCCCTTAACCGGGAGTTGAGTCCCCGGCTTCACCGGGGGCGTGGAGCCCGGTCCCCCGACGCATCGCGGCCCCGGTGGCTACCCCCCGTACGGGGGCACCCAGGAGGGGGTGCCCGCATCTCGGCGGGGGCGGTTTCATGGCGGGCAGTCGCCGCGGCAGCTCTGCCGTCCGGCGTCGGCCGGCGCCCCATTCCGTGAGTCCCGCCCGGCCCTCCCCGCGTATCCCCGCCTGACGGAGAGGACCTTGCCCCCCATGCTCCCTGCCCTCGTACGCCCCGCCCGGCCCGCGCCCGCCGATCGCGCCACTGCCCCGGCCCCCGCCGCACCCCGCGCCGGAGGTGCCGCGTGCCCCGCATGACCCTGAACGTGTACCGGATCGACCCCACGACGTCCGCCCGGACCGAAGTCCGTTACGTGGACGTGCCGTTGGGCGGGGCGCCGCCGCACCCCGCGATCAGCGCCGCGTTCCCGCCGTGCCGCTGCGCGCGCTGCCCCCGCCACCAGGAGCCCCGGCCGGGCACCGGGCGGCACGGCACGGCCCACCACTGACCACTGCCCCCCTGACCGCCTCGCGGCGACCCTCACGGCCGCGTCCCGGGATGTTCCTCCCCCGCCCGGGACGCGCCGCCGCCGCGGGGCCCATCTGCCGACCGTCCCCCTGAAGGCGGTCGGCCCGGGAGGGGCGGGCCCGGGAGTTCCCCCGACTCCGCCCTGCGGGCCCGCCCCCTCCACCTTCGCCTCTTCCCCAGCACCGGACGGTTCGCCGTCCGGTGCTTCTTGCCGTTCCGGGCACCGTGCGGGAAGCCCATCAGCCGTCAGTTAACAGCGAGTTGATGGTTCGTTACGACAGAACTGATCTACGCCCCGGACTCTGGTCCGCGTGCAACCACTACGGCAGAGCAGCCCAGGACAGGACACCGTCCACGGTGTCCTGCGGCGACGTGCCCGGAGCCATCCGGACCGGCCGTTCCTCTCCTTCCTGGACGAGTCGGGTGCGGTCACGACGATCAGCTACGGCGAGATGGACCGCCGCGCCGAGCGGATGGCCGACCTTCTGGTCAGCCGGGGCATCGGGCCCGGCAGCCGCTTCCACGTCCATCTGACCAATCGCCCCGAGTTCTTCGACGCGTGGTTCGGCGCGGCGAAGGCGGGCGCCGTCATGGTCCCCACCAACCCGCTCTCCACCGCAGCCGAGCTCTCCTATGTCCTCTCCCACGCCGAGTGCCGGCTGAGCCTGACCCAGCCCGAACTGCTCACCGCCGCACAGGTCGCCGCCATCGACTCGCCCTGCTGCGAGCAGCTGCTGGTGACCGGGTCGGAGTCGCTGGAGCGGGCGCTCGCCACGGCGTCTGCGCGGCCCGCGCAGACGGTGGACGATCCGTCCGCGCCGCTCGGGGTGCTGTACACCTCCGGCACCACCAGCCGCCCCAAGGGCGTCGTCGTGCCGCATGCGGCGTATCTGCACTCCGGTGAGGTGGTGGCCCGGCAGCTGCGGTTGCGGCAGGAGGACCGGCAGCTGATCGTGCTGCCACTGTTCCACGGCAACGCGCAGTACTACTCCTCGATGTCCGCGCTGGTCACCGGCGCGTCGCTCGCGCTGACCCCGCGGTTCAGCGCCTCCCGCTGGTCCGAGCAGGCGGTACGGCTCAACGCGACGGTGGCGAGCCTGTTCGCCGCGCCGATCCGGATGATCCTGGCGCAGCAGCCGTCGGCGCACGACACCGGGCACCGGCTGCGGGCGGTGCTGTTCGCGCAGAACGTCACCGACGCCCAACTGGCGGAGTTCGAGGGCCGGTTCCAGGTGCCGCTGCTCCAGCTGTACGGCATGACCGAGACCGTCGCGCCGCCGCTGATGAACCCGCTGCACGGGCGGCGCCGCAACCAGAGCATGGGCCGCCCGGTGTCCGGGGCGCGGCTGCGGGTGGTCGACGAACGGCTGCGGGACGTCGTCCGCGGCCAGAGCGGCGAACTGCTGGTGGGCGGCGTACCGGGGCGCACGCTGATGGCCGGCTATCTGGGCGATCCGCAGGCGACGGCCGAGGCGATGGGCGGCGGCTGGCTGCGGACCGGGGACCACGTCCGGGTGGACTCCGACGGGTTCGTGCACTTCGTGGACCGCGGCAAGGACGTCATCAAGCGCGCGGGCGAGAACGTGTCGTCGAGCGAGATCGAGCGGGTCGTCAACGCGCACCCGGCGGTCTTCGAGTCGGCGGCCGTAGGGGTCCCGGACCCGATCCGGGACGAGACGGTGAAGGTCTTCGTCGTCCTCAACGGTCAACACCCCCTCGCCGAGGGTGAGTTGATCGAGTGGTGTGCGGCCAGGCTGGCGTCGTTCAAGGTTCCGGGGTGTGTGGAGGTCGTCGAAGGACTGCCGCGCACCTCGGTAGGCAAGATCCGCAAGCATCTGCTTCGCGGTCGCTGACCGGTACGGGCGCTGACGACGCCCGCACCGGTGGATATCCATCCATCAACATGAGGAGTATCCATGGAGTTCAAGCGCGCCGTCGGTACGCGCCGCACCACCCGCTACTACCAGGCATGGCGCCCGGTGGAGAAGGAGAAGGTCCAGAAGATCCTGCACGCCGCGCGGCTCCAGTCGCACCACGGCAACGCGCAGGAGGTCCGTAAGGCCGTCGTCATCACCAAGGGCGAGACCCCGGACGCGGTGCGCGACGGTCTGATCGACGCGGTCTACAACCAGCCGCAGGCCCACCAGGCGCCGGTCGCCATCGTGTGGTGCACCGACATGGCCGGGTGGGAGCCGCTGCGTCCCACGCTGCTCAAGCTGATCGAGTCGGGTTCCCTCACCTCCAGCTACGGCTGGAGCGAGGAGTTCGTCGACAGCGTCGTGATGAAGACGCCGGACTTCAACGTGCTTGCCGGTGACGTCGAGTTCGCGAAGTGGCTCAGCGCCTTCGAGTGCGGTCTCGGTGTCGGCTCGGCGCTGCTCGCCGCGACGGACGAGGGCCTGGGCACCGGTCTGGTCACCGGCCGCCGGGAGCAGATCCGTGAGCTGCTGAAGATGCCCGAGAGCGTCATCCCGACCCAGATCCAGCTGGTCGGCTACTCCGCCGAGAGCACCGAGGCCGGTGGCCAGCGGCCCCGCCCCGACTTCGAGGACCTGTACTTCGACGGCACCTGGGGCACCAGCTACGGGAACGACGAGTCCGTCGTCGCCGAACTGTCCGACGCCGGGATGATCCAGGCCGCCGCGCCGCTGCCGCACCGCAAGGCGGAGCTGCGTGCCCTGGCGGGGATGTTCGGTCTCCCCGAGTGAGAACCGAGCTGATGTCGGAGGCTGCGGTGGCGCCCGGTTCCCGGGTGCCGTCGCGGCCTTCGGCCCACCCCGACGGCTGCGCGGGAGTCCGCCGCCTGGCCCAGGCCCGCATCCCCACCGCCCACGGCGAGCTGCGCTGCGTGGCGTACGCGGCGGGGGGCGGCGTGGAACATCTGGCGTTCGTGGCGGGCGAGGTGTCCGGGGCGGCCGACGCCCTGGTGCGGCTGCACAGCGAGTGCGCCACCGGGGACCTCATGGGGTCGCTGCGGTGCGACTGCGGCGCGCAGCTCGACGAGGCGCTGCGGCGGGTCGCGACCGAGGGCACCGGCGCCGTGGTCTACCTCCGCGGCCACGAGGGCCGCGGCATCGGCATCGCCGCCAAGCTGCGCGCCTACCAGCTCCAGGACACCGGCCTGGACACGGTGGACGCCAATGTGGCCCTGGGGCTGCCGGTCGACGGCCGGGACTACGGCGCGGGCGCGGCGATCCTCCACGACCTGGGGATCACCGGCGTACGGCTGCTGACGAACAACCCCGACAAGGTCGCGGCGCTCGCCCGGCACGGCGTGCGGGTGGCCGACCGGGTGCCGCTGCTCGCCCCGACGCACGGCGAGAGCCTGCGCTATCTGCGGACGAAGCGGTCCCGGATGGGGCACCTCCTCGACGGCCTCGACTCCCCCGCCGCGGCCGGAACGCCCACCGGCCCCGGCAGCTCCGACCAGCCAGCAACCATGACGACGGCGTCGGCTCCTGCGACGGCGCCTGCTGAGGAAAGACCATGACCGACACTGCCTTTCACGAACTGATCACCGTCCAGCGGTACGCGGCGCACCTGTCGGACCTCGACACGAAGGACCGCGACGCCCGGCTCAACACCATCGCCGAGTTCGCCGAGTTCGTCGGCCGGACGCCGGACGAGATGATCGCGGAGATCTTCAACGAGGAGACCCGCAAGTACCGCAAGCGCGGTTTCTACAGCGACCGGGTCAAGGAGTTCTCCGCGGCGCTCGACGGCCCGCGCAACCGCCAGCTGGCCCGCGGCAACGTCATCCGGTCGTTCTTCATCGCCAACGGCCGCCGGATCCCCCCGGAGCAGCCGGACTGGATCTGAACGCCGGTGCGGGCCCGTCGCGGGACCCGCACCGCCCGGTCGCCGCACACCACGGGGCGGCCGGGCCGACGCGCCAGGGCGTGTAGTTCCGGTCTTCGTGGGCCTGTGACGCACGAAGACCGGAACTACACGCCCTGGACCGCCGACCCCTCGTGCAGCGGCGCCCGCCCGCGGTACCGGCCCACCTGAAGGGAGCAGACCCTTGCTGCCCACCCAGAGGCATCCACTCGACGACCTGCTCGGCATCCGCTACGAGGAGGTGTCCGCGGGGCGGGTGCTCGCCTCGCTGCTCCTGTCCCCGCGCATACACGGCGCGACGGGCACGGTGCACGGCGGCGTACTGGCGGCGCTGACGGAGAGCGCGGCCTCGGCGGGCGGGACCCTCAACACCGGGGAGGGGGAGGCGGCGGTCTGCGCGGACACCCATATACACCATGTGCGCCCGGCGGTGAGCGGAACGCTGCACGTCTGCGCGGTGCCCGTCCACCGCGGTTTCACCCAGCAGCTCTGGTCGGCGGAGGTCTTCGACGACCGCAACCGGCTGGTGAGCTGCGCCACGGTGCAGTTGCTGCATGTGGCGCGGGACCGGGCGGCCGCACCGGCCCACTGACGGTCCGCCGAGCCGTACGGCCCGCCCCCGGGAAGCCCGGGGGCGGGCCGCGGCGTGTCAGACGTCCGGGGTCTCCGCCCGGCGTCCCCAGGCGCTGGCCATCAGCGGCCCTCCGGCGAGCGGTTCCAGGAAGCGGGTCGGCGCCGACGGCCAGGCGGCGCCAGCCGGGGGCGAGGCCGAGGCGGTCGCAGATGTCGGCGGTGCCCGGGGCGTAGAGCGCGGAGATGTTCCGCAGCCGGGCGCGTTCCGCGTGCCACGCCGGGTCGCGTACACAGCTCATGGGCGGTCCTGTCGTTCGAAGGTGACGGCCAGTCAGGGGCAGATCGCCTCGGCGCGGGCCAGGTGCCCCGGGTCGCCCGCGTCCAGGTCGGCGTCCGGCCGCAGCCGCGCCCGCCGGTCCGCGACGCGGAAGACGTCCGGGACGGTCTCCGCGCAGTGGCCGGTGCAAGGAGTTCGGTGATGTGGGTCTCGCTCACCGGGGAGGCGAAGTCGGCGAGGGGTCGAACGAGCCGTCCCGTTCGGCGATGGCGTCGACGAGGTCGTTGACGGTCCGCTCGGTGAACGGCCGCATGTGGTTGATGCGGGAGGCGGACAGGGCCCGGACCACGAGGCGGCGCTGGTGGGTGTGGCGCGGCAGGTCGGCGAGGGCGAACACCTGCATCGCCTCGGGCACCGGCTCCTCCAGCGGCCAGGCAGCGCTGTAGGCGCAGGAGAACGCCTCGTAGTTGCGGTTGACCTCCTTCACCCCCTCGTACGAGGTGACCTGCACGGAGTCGAGTTCCGGGGAGTGGACGACGGGGCAGCGGGCTCGGTCGGCGGCCGGCTGCTGCCAGGGGGTGGGCGGCCTTGCCGTCGTACGGTTTGAAGGCGTACGACTGCTCCCCCGGGGCGGCCGTCGGCTGCCCGCTGACCGTGCTGTGCGGCGACGCGGACCCGGCCTGCGCGGTGTCCGAGGCCGACGCCTGGCGCCCGCACACCACCGGCGCGTTCGGCGTCTCGGTGTACCCCGGCGGTCACTTCTCCCTCGACGCGCAGGCCGCCGGCGTCGCCGCGGAGATCACCGGGGCGCTGACCGGCCAGTCCGCTCGGGCCTGCCCCCCCGGTCGGAGGGGCTCACGGTGCGCCCCTCCAACTGGGGGTACTTACCGCACACGCCCTTCGGCATGCTCATCCGCGATGGCCGACGACCAAGGAGAACAACGGTGATCAGCCGGCTGCGGCCACATCGCTATGGGTGGATGCCGCAGGACACGAGCGGTCTGGAACAACTGACCTGCCGGGAGCGGGAGGTCCTTCTCCTGGTGACCCAGGGCCTGTCCAACGCGGAGATCGCCGAACGCCTGGTGGTGTCGGCCGCGACCGTCAAGACCCACGTCGGACGGATGCTCGCCAAACTCCACCTGCGCGACCGCGTCCAGGCGGTGATCTTCGCGTACGAGTGCGGTTTCGTGCGGGCGGGACGGGACCGGACCGGTTGAACCGCCGGGCGGGGCGGCACGGGTACCGGCGGGGCGGCCGGACCGCCCGGCCGCTCTGCCCGGCCCGCTTCGGTCGCCTCAGCAGACCAGCCGCATGTCCCGTGGGGTGTCATCGGCGAGCAGGATCATCCGCTGCAACTCCCGCAGTTCCCGGGACGGTTCGAGGCCCAGTTCCTGCCGGATGGCGTCGCGGGCGCAGCGGTAGATCCGCAGCGCCTCGGCGCGCCTGCCCGAGCGGGACATGCAGAGCATCAGCTGCTGGTAGAACGCCTCGTGCAGCGGGTGCCGGGCGAGCAGGGAGTACAGGACACCGGCCATCTCCTGGTACCGGCCCAGGGCGATGCCGGACGTCACGAAGAGTCCGGCGCATTCGATGTGCGCCTCCTCCGCCCACCGTGCGCAGCCCCCGACGACCGGACCTCCGGCGACGCCGTCCAGCACCGTCCCGCGGTGCAGCGACAGCGCGGCGCCGAGCAGGTCGACGGCCCGCTCGTGGTGCCCGGAACGGGCGGCGCGGCGCCCGTCCCTCAGCAGGCACTGAAAACGGTGCAGGTCCAGTTCGCCGGGGTTGAGCCGCAGGATGTAGCCGGGTGCGGTGGTGGCGATCGGGGTGCCGGGGCGTCCCGGGCGGGTGAGGATCTTACGCAGTTGGGAGACGTGGACATGGAGGGAGGCGGTGGCGCGCCGGGGCGGGGCGCTGCCCCAGATCTCGTTGCTCAACTCGTCCCGGGAGACGACGTGGTTGGCCCGGATGAGCAGCGTCGCCAGCAGGACCTGCATCTTCGGTGCGCTGACCGGCGCGACGGCCAGATCATCGGTCACCCGCAGCGACCCCAGAATTTCGTACCGCACGAATGGCTCCTTGCTCTCCAGCTCACATTCCGTCATTTCCCGTGCACGCCGACGGTCGCGGTGCGGAAAGGGTTTCCGGCGCCCTGGATTTCACTCCTCCGGGCACCTGGAACGCACTTCTCGCATTCCCATTTTCGAAACCTTCTCGCGGGGAAACGCGGTGGGCAGCAAGTGTTCTGACGCACCACGTGCGCATCCGACCTTACTCTTTGCCGCCGAGCATACCGTCGCCGCTCGATAACTTTCCGTCAACTTAGCCGTGCGGCACCCCTACCGTGAACCCCAGTCTCACCAACCGAACCCCTAGGGAGACACCCCTAAATAGGGGTCCCGGGTTATTTTCCGCCGGTGGACAAGCATCGCGTAAATATCGCGAAGGAAGGGTTCATGACGTCCGGCGGCGGCCTCCGGGCCCGCCCACGGAACGGGCGGGAGGCCGTCACCATGGCCCCGTGTCAGTCGTACGCGTAGAAGCCACGGCCCGTCTTCCGGCCGAGCAGTCCGCCCTCCACCATCCGCAGCAGAAGGCGGGGCGGCACGTAGGACGGCTCCTTGTACTCCTCGTACCGGCTCGACGAGGGGCATCGCGGCGACGGGGTGGAAGCAGTGGGTGCCGATGGCCCCAGGCGCTTGCCGCGTGCGAGGGTCTCCTCGGGGGTGGGCTCCTGGACATCCACCTGGACGCAGGTGACCACGACAGGGTCGCCGGTGCGATCTCCGGCGTCGGCACCGGGCCGACGGCAGGGATTTCCGGACTTCCTTGTCCTCGGCGCCGCCGAACATCCCGACGTCCTCGGCGCGGAGATGAGCGGCGAGATATTCGCTCGGCAGCTCCAGCCGTTCGAGTTCTTCCGGTGCGGCTCCCCCGAGCAGAGCGTCGGCCAAGGAATCCACGACTTTCTTCCTCCCCGGCGATGCGCACCCACCGCGCGATCCGCGGGCCGAAGAATAGCGAGGCCATTTACGTGGGGCGGGGCAGTGGCCCGCGTATGCCTCGCCGGCCACCAACGGCCCGGCAAAGACTCCCCGTCGAACCGTAACGCTGGGTAGCCCCACACGATGCCCTCAAACCCCTATCGCCCCCTACAGTCCGTGTCCCCGGAATAAGGGGTCCCGGGGAATTTCCGAGAAACCTTCCACAAATTCCGGTACCCCTTTCCGGGGGTCCCGGTTCCGTACCCCCTTGAGTCCCCTGACATCCAGAAAGCGTGGGCTCCCTGTACACCGCATACGCGGCGGATGGCGGGGAGCGCAGGGCTCAGCGATGCCCGGCAAGCTCCAGCAACCGGGAGAGCAGTCCGGCCTCACGGAGCCGCTGCAAGGGCAGTTCCCCGAGTATTTCCAGCACCTGCTCATCATTCAGTCCGGCCGCCAGATCGACCGGGGCAGCAACGTTCCCGGCAACAGCGGGGGTTGATGCCGCGACGGCGCCCGACTCCTCCTGCGGAACCGCCTCCGGGAGCGGCCCCGCGGGCTCGGTGAGCGGGGCCGCCGGGGGGAGGGCGACCGGCGGGAGGGGCTGGCGGACGGCGGTGGGGGCGAGGGCTTCGGCGATGTCCTCGGGGCGGAACCCGGGTCGGGTCGCGAGATGCACGCTCATCCGGGCGGCGCGGGCCCGCAGCGTCGCGGCGGTGTCCGCCGGGGACGTGGCGGGCTCGGCGTCGGCCCGCCGGGTACCGGCGGCACCCGGCCGCACCCCGTCCACGGCCGCACCTGGCGCGGGCGCGGGCCTGCGGGCCCAATCGGACAGCACCAGATGGCAGGTCCCGCCGTCGCCGTACGCGCCGACGCCCGCCAGCACCGGTTCACTGCCCCGGCGCGACAGCGGCACCACGGCCCGGCCCGCCCCCTCCGGTGCGCCGGTCCACGCCGGTGCCTCACCGGTCACATGGGCCGAGGCGCGCAGACGCAGCACCGTCTTCAGGAGCGCGGCGGCGGCACCCTCCGGACGCGGACCGGCGTCGGCGGGCAGCGGCTCCCGCACCGGACGGCCGCCCGACCCGGCGGGGACCGCGCTCCGCACCGGGCTTGCGGTGGCGGCCAGTTCGACGAACCGGACCGCTGCGGCGTCGACCCGGGCGTGGGCGCGGGCCCGGCGCGCCGCCTCTTCCTGGGCGGCGCCCGGCCCGGCGGTGGCGCCGCCGTCGTGGTTCACGGCGCCGCCGCGTATCAGGCAGTGCACGGTGTCACCGTCGGCCAGCGCCCGGCGCAGCGTCTTGAGGACGAGGAGCCCGCCGTCGGCGTCCTCCGCCATGACGCCCGAGGACGCCCGGCGGACGGTGATCCCCCCGGCCAGCGCCTCCTCGCACTCGCCGCCGCGCAGCGCGAGACAGGCGAGGTGGACGGCGGTCAGCGCCGAGGACCGCGCGGTGTCGACGACCAGGCTCGGACCGCGCAGGCCCAGGGCGGCGGAGAGCCTGCTCGCGAGGGTGGAGCGGTCGGCCCCGGCCGCGCCGCGCCCGGTGGACCGGGGGCACTCCGAGGCACCCATGAACACGCCGGTGCCACTGCCCGCCAGGCCCTCGGGGAGGATCCCGGCGCTCTCCAGGGCCTCCCGGGCGAGGTCGACGGAGAGCCGCTGCCGCGGGTCGGGGGCGCCGACGTCCTCGGCGGGCACCCCCAGCGTCTCGGGCCCGAACCAGCGGGCCGCGCCGCCGGACCGCCTGCCGCCGTCCGGCCCGCCGGACGCGTCGGACGCCCCCGGGCCGTCGTGGAGCAGCCGCCAGAAAGTGTCGGGGCCGTCCACCCCGGGGAATCGGCAGGACAGTCCGACGACCGCGATGGCGTCGGCCTCCTCCGGCGCGGTCCGCCCCGCGCCCGTGTCCACCTCGGAAGCGATACCCATCTCATTCCTCTCGCCCGCCGCGCGCCGCGGCCGGATGTCCGGCAGACGGACCGGCCGCCCTGCCGCCGTTCCGCTTGTACCGCCCGCCGCTGTGTCCGTGTTCCGGGGCGGCTCGCGCCCCGCTCGCCCAACTCGGTGATCAGGACCGCCGTGCGCCCGATTCGGTTGCCTCCCGCACCAAGCGGGAAAGGCTCCGCCCGAAGGCGTCGCACCGTCTCCTGTCGCCGCCCTGCGGTTCCCCGGAACGACGGAACGCTCCGTCCTCCGATCGCCCGGCGACGTTCCGTTTCCGGCCCGGCGGGACCGCCGCGGCACGGGCCCGGCCGCCCGCTCACCGCGCGGCCCCGATCGTCCCCCACCATTGTTCCAGCCCCCGAACCCCCCACGCAGCGCACTCCCACCCCTACCGACCCCTATAAATTCCAGGTGAACGGGGGGTGTCCCCTGAAGAGGCGTCACATCCCGGCACGCCCCGAGGGATCGGCGTCCCGCCCCTCGTCACCGCCGTCCCCGACGCCACGGCGGACGTCGGGGACGGCCCGGCAACCGAGCGGGATACGGGCGTCAGCCGGTGCACCGCACGGCGACGGCGGACGCCGCGTGGTGGGCACCGTCGAAGCCGGAGCCGAAGTCGACGCCCTGGGTGTGGAGTTTGACGGCGAAATGACCGTCGCTGATCTGGAAGGTGCCACCGGACGCCCAGTCACCGCGCTTCTTGGTCTGGTCGACGGTGAAGTCCCCCAGGGCCTTACCGGTCGCGGCGGCGGACGCGAACACCGAATAGCGGGTCGGGTGCCCGCCGACATGCTTCACGTCGTCGTCCTTGGGCACGTGGACCCGCACCTGGCAACTCCCGGACTTCACCGGCCCGGTGGCGAAGGTCCACAGCGTGTAGTTGCCGTCGTCACCCTTGTCGCCGGCCATCGGCACGGAGACGAACGAGCCGTCGCAACCGTCCTTCGTCCAGCCGCCGCTCTTGTGCGTCGTCCACCCCGCGTCGCCGTCGGCGTAGGTGCCGTGCTCCTTGTAGCCGGTGGACTTGTCGGTGCAGCCCGGCCCGGCCATCGCGGTGTAGGCGGCGGAGTCGCCGCCCGCCGGGGCTCCGCCCTGCCCGCCGTCACCGGAACCGCCCGACGCCGCACCGCCGTCGGACTGCCCCTGATGGCCCTGCGGCTGATCGGCACCGGGCACCACTCCTGCGCCACGGCCCTGCCCGTCGTACTCGGACGCGGCGGCCGGCGGCTTCCCGCCGTCGTCGTGGTGACCGGTCAACTGGGAGATGAGGAAGGGGGAGCAGAGGAGCAGCACGCCGGCGATGCCTGCGGCGGCCACCATCGGTTTGGACAACCGGCCGCCCGTCGCCACCAAGCCCGTCGCGGTGTCGGACTCGGCCGACGCGGCGGTCGACGCGGCGGACTTGGCGGCCGTCGCCCGGCCGGTGCCGGACGCCGCGTCCGTCTCCCCCGCCGTCGCGGCAGGCGAGGCGGTGTCGGGGAGACGCCGGGCGGCGGACGTGGTGTCCGCGGAGACGACGGGCACGGTCGCGCCGTCCGTGGCGGGCGGCCTGCCGGCTCCCCCGGCCGACGGCGCGGCGGGCACGTCCGCCGCGGCCGCTTCGACGGCGGTGGCCTCGCCGTCCGCCGACGGCACATCGGCCGAATTCCGCTGCGCGCCGCCCCCCTTACGGGACTCTTCCGGCTCCATGGGCGCCATCATCTCCTCTTCTGCTGTTGCTCTGCGTGGATGTGTGGATGTACGGACGGGGAGGGCCGGGCGGCCGTCCCCTACGGGACGCGTCCGGGACCTGCCGTGGTGCGCCGCTCGGGCAGCGGCCGGACCTCCGCGACGCGCGCGCCACCGCCCGCGCGCCACTGCCCGCGCGCGACCGGCCGCCCCCGTACGGCACGCGGTGGGTGTCAGGTCCCATCTTCGTACCTCCGCCGCTTGGTGCGGGGCGGGGCGACATCGCCGTCAGGCGGCTCGGGGCTGTCCAGGTCCATGGCAGTGGTCTCCTGGTCCACCGGATCCGTGGCCTCGGGCCCGGAGTCTTCGGCCACCGGTGAGGGCTCGGACCCCGCGTCCGGCGTCGACGGGCCACCGCTCAGCACCTCGAAGATGTCGGCGCCGCCCTGCGCGGTCTGCTGGTCGGACATCTCGATGTCGCCGTCGGCGCCGTCTCCGTGGGAGGCAGCCGCGGCGGGGGCGGACGTCTCCGCTCCGTCCTCCCCGATCCAGAAGTCGCGGATGATTCCGGCGGTATCCATCTGCACCTTGATCGACAGGTTGTCGTGGCCCGGCACCTCATCGGTGTGGTACTCGGGTGTCGTGTTCCAGGCCCGGCCCCGACGGGCCACACGGAAGGCGAGGAGGCGGGCATCGTCCGCGGTGAGCCCGGCGGGCAGGTCCTTCAGATCGGCCTCCGTCTTGTCCCATGCGCGCGGGCTGAACGTGTGCCGCCGCTGGGCGAGCAGGTACGTGACGGTGTCGTGGCGGGTGGCGTGCGGCGCTTCCTTGTCGGCCGGGTAGGCGTCCAGCAGCCGCGCCACCTGCGGATCCGTGGTGAGACTCTCCACAGAACGGTTGAACAGCGCTGTGACGACCGCCTCCCGGTCATCGTCGGACCGCCAGCCTCCCGGCTCGGCCGGATCCGGCATCGGTGTCTGCTGGAGGGCGGCGGCCAGCAGAGTCCCGATGTTCGGGCCGGTCCACGCGAAGCCCAGGAGACGCTCGGCGTTCCGCTCCGGCTGATGCTGCTCCTCAAGGAGGCCCCTGAGTTTCCGGAACGTCTCATCCGACAGGTCACCGGGCCTGCCGTCCATGACGATCTCGAAGCGGATGAGCGGGTACCCGTCGGCCCGGCGCTCCTTGTTGTACGTCCGGTCGACCGTGGCCTGGACCTGCTGCACCAGCTCGGCCACCGCGCGCCTGTCGCTCTCGGGAAGGGATTCCGGCACGGGCAGTGCGGCTTCGAACAGCAGGGCCAGGTCGCCGTCGTGGAGCGCGACGTGCGAGACGGAGAAGTCGAGCGTCTTCCCGTCCTGGAGCGGCACCGTGAGACGCTGCCGCTCCGCGTACACGTTCTCTTCGCTGCCCCTGGACTCCCAGGTCAGCCGCGGTTGGTGCGGGCCGGGCCGTACCCAGACGTGCCGGCCTTCAAGGGTGTAGCCCTGGATGCGGACGCCGTTGCTCTCGCCCATCCACAGGTATCCCGCGTGGGGCCGGTCGAGTTGCCCCATCTGCCAGAGGAACCGGCCGCTGTCCAGGGCCCTGGTGTGGGCGTCCTGGACCGCGTTCCACAGCGTGTCCGCACCCCAGTCCCGCGGGAAGAGGAGGTGCCGCCCGCTCCTGTCGGCATCGGCGGCCGTGTGCCACGGCGTGGCGTCGGCCTTCTCGGTGACAGGACGGACGGTCGCCTTGAGGAACCACACCACGGTGGAGACGGTGCCGTTCTGGTTACCGGCCGACGGCTCTCCGTACAAGATGCCTTTCTTAAACGGGACGCTGTCGTGGAAGAAGTGGTGGCCGCCGAGGCCCTTGCCGCGGTCTCCGTAGAGGACGAACTTTTCCAGGGTGGGAGTGATGCGCGGCATGTCGTGGGGCAGGGCAGCGGGCAGTTCGCTTCGGAAGAGGGGCGCCTGGAGGGGGCGCCCGGTGCCCGGGTCGGTCTGGTCCTCGTGCGGCACGAAGTCGAGGATGGTGCCGGTGGCGTCGACGACGCCGCGGATGCGCAGGCCGTGGTAGATGCCGTCGAACTCGGTCTCGTCGGTGGTCGTGTCGGGGGTGCCGCCCCGCCTGCGCCAGTCGAGGTATGCCTGACGGGCCGTGTGGACGACCTCGTCCTCGGTCATGGTGTCGGGGAACATCAGCACTGTCACATACGACTCTTCCGGCTGCTCGTCCGGCTTGGCCGAGGGGCCCAGGAGGTCGCCGGCCGCGCTGTGGTGGGCGACGTGGTCCCTGACGCCCGACGGCCGGCTCCGGAACGTCGCCAGGTAGGTGTGGTTGGGCCGCATCGACCCGGCGACGCGCCGCGGACGTGCGCGGAACGTCGAGTGGTTGCGCGGCGCCAGCCGTCCGGGTCGGTTGGCGTCGGGATCGCCCCACAGCACCTTGTGCCGCACCTCCAGGGGAACGGTGCCCCCGCCGGGGGCTGAGGGCCCGGACCCGGGGGTGTCGCCCACGGCGGCCTTCACCTCCTCGGGCGAGAGCAGCAGCGCCTCCGTCGGGACCACGCCCTCACGCGTCAAGGAGCTGGTCAGAGAGTCGCTCCAGCCCGACGAGGTGTGTTCGCCCGTCCTGCGTGCCTGGGCGAGCTCCGCCCGTACGCAGGATGCCCAGAGCATCGCGAGGTCGTACGACGACCACCGCAGGTTCGGGGCCGTCCGATGGATCGCGGACGGCAGCTCCGAGCTCGGGACGCGGTCCCACTTGTCGACGAAGGTCGTCGACATGAGCGAGCCGTCCTCGTCCGTGGGGCGGATCCGTATGTCCCGGTACCAGTCCGCGGCGCCGAAGTCGTGCCCCCACTCGTGCGCGATCACTTCCGTCCTGGTGTTCGCGAACCACGTGGTTTTGTTCTCCCGGCCGGAGCCCGGATGCAGATGCACCTGATGGTGGGCGACGGCCTTCTCCCCGACGAACTCCACGGCGAAATGCACCAGGTCGCCGTTGGGGAAGCGGTGCCCGACGTTGTGGTACAGCTTCAGCGCGTACGCGGACTGGCCCTTCTTCCGCTCCGCGTCCTGCGGGGTGACCCCCTCGTGGCGGGTGAGGCGCGCCCGGATGGCAAGGCGGCTGAGCCGGCTGCCGTCGCCCAGCTCGAAGCGCCGCAGTTCGAAGCGCTGGGCGACTATCGGGCCGAGCGAGGTCATCCACCGCCAGAACGCCACCGAGGGAGCGTGCACCTGGAGGGGTGGGAGCGCGGCGACGAGCGGCACCGCCTTGACCCGGATACCGGGGTGGCACACCGCCTGGCCACCCCCTTCCGGCGTGACCATGCGATCGAGGTCCGGTGCCCTCTCCGCGGAGACGATCACACCGCGGGTACCCGGGCGGAACAGCACCGGCCCCGTGACGCCTCCCGGGAACAAGGCGGACGTATCGATGGTGCCGAAGCCCTCGAAGGTGATTTCCATGTTGCCGGAAAGGTTCAGCGGCGACTGCCCCGGACCGTGCTGCCCGGGGGCCGGGTCCTGTGCCGGTATCGCGGTGTCGAACTCCAGATTCAGCTCCTCGCCGATGTGGAACGGCATCTGCGGGACGGACACCAGCCGCGTGACGGGCCCGGTACGGGTGGGCAGCAGCCGCATGCCGGCCGCGGCGACGGAGGCGGTGGCCACGGCGTCGAGGTCGCGCTCGGCGAGCAGCTCCCTGAAGTCGTCCGGGAGGGCCTTGATGGCGAGTTGGGCGACGGCGGTCAGGGCGACCCCGGCCCCCGGTGTCGCGATGCCCTGCCCCAGCCTGTCGGCTGTGCCGCGTTGCTGGTCACCCATCCGCAGGTAGAGCCGCCTGTAGTCGTACTCGTCGAGTACATCGTCCTGGGTGAGGCGGGTCAGCGGATCATCGGCGAGCAGCCAGCCCTGGCGCCAGCGCTGCTCAAGGATCTGCTCCCCCTTCAGGGCCTGGTACTCCTGGCGGATCTGATCCCGCGTCGCGAACAGCCGCGCCAGCTCTTCGTAGCGCTCCTGGTGGACACCCTCGTAGCGGAACAGCCCGACGACGTCGTTCGTGCGGGCCAGGCTGCGGTTGCCGTTGGTGTGCCGGGTGTAGGCGAACTCGGGGCCGGCCGTGTGCACGGCGGCGCCCGGGGTGAGCTCGCCGTCCGCGTACGGCACGGAGGCGTACGCCTGGAAGAACTGGTGGAGTTCGTGGAAGAGATCGCGCAGCCGGTCCGTCAGGTTGTCCGAGAGTGCGGTGGGGATGTTGTCGTCGTCCCAGCCGGAGAGCCGGGACTCGACGGCCACGAGGTGCTGGAAGACGTCCTGCGGTCCGGCGGCACCCCTGAAATACGCATCGAGCACGTGGCGGACGTCGAGCGCCTCCAGGGCCTTGCGGACGGCCTCCCTACCGCCGAAGACGTCGCTCAGCGGTGAGAAGACCTCCTCGACCGGCAACCGCATGAAGTTGTCGTCGATGCGCACCGCGGCGTCTTCCAGCAGCATCGCGGTCAGCAGCGCGTCCACGGGCAGGGCCCGCCCGGCGTCCTCGTCGGTGGGCGGCCCCACCAGCCGCAGGAACTGCCGGGCCCGCTTGACGGCCTGTTCCGTCCGGAAATCCAGCAGGGAGTCCTGGGAGGGGGCAATGCCCAGCAGGGTCCGGGCGAGTTCGGGCTCGGCCGTTCGCTTGAGATGGTCGAGCAACTGCTCGGGACCGGCCTCGGAGCGGCGCAGTTCCCTCAGGGCCGGGACGGGCGGGGGCGTGGCCGTGCCCCCGGACGGCCCGGTCTCCTCGACCGTCCACGGCGTCACCTGCTCGGCCAGGAAACGGGCCACGGCGGTGTCGCGGTGCGGGCCGTCCCAGCCGTCGATGAGCGTGGAGTGCGCGTCGAGGAACGCGTCCAGCTGCTGCTTGCGCTTCCAGTACGAGACGTATCCCTCTCCGGGCAGCCGCGGCGAAGGAGTCCGGGCGGTCTCCGGCTGCCGCGACTGCTCCCAGGTCGCCAGGTGGGTGCGGAGCTGACGCCGCGCGTCGCCGGAACGGGTGCGGTCGCCCCGCGCCCACTCGTCCGGATTGGGACGCGGTTCCAGCTCCTGGCTCAGCGGGAAGGGCACCTCCGGGCCGGGGAACGTCGCCGCGGTGGCGGACGGGGCGGGCGGCACCGGCGTGGCAGCCGTCGCGGAGCTGTGGAGCACCTCGTTCGCGTGGCCCGCGGCGGACGCCGGGGGGTGCGGCACCGCACCGGGAGCGGATGACCCACCGGTGCCGGGGCCGCCGTTGCCCGGCCCGCTGCCGCCGCCGTCGCCCGGGGTACCCGGTTCCTGAGGGCCGTCCGTGCCCGGCGCACCGGCGTGGTCGGCCGCTTCGTGCGAGGCACCCGCGAGAGCGCTGAACTCCTTGTCGCGGCCCAAGGCGGCGATGCCTGCCGCCTTCCAGCGCTGCACTGCCCTGTCCCGCAGTCCCTCACGGAGCGTTCGCCACTGGTCCTCGCGCGCGGGCACCGGGGACTTCCGGCGCAGGAACCTCAGGTTCTCGTTGATCTCCACGGCGCTCGGTTCCATGCGGAACAGGTGGTACGCCACGGCGTCGAGGTCCACGCCGTCCTCCTGCCGGAAGAAGGCGTGGAGGCCGGTGTCGGTCCCGGTGCCCGGCGGCGCCTCGTCCACCGTGAAGGTCAGGGGGAGCTCGGTGCCCGTCACCGTGTGGTGGACCGCGTGGAGATGCTCCCGCAGCTTCTGCACGGCGGAGCGGTACTGCGCGTCGTCGATGCCGCTTTCCGCCGGAGGCCGGGACACCGTGACGGTCAGCTCCATGCCGAGCTCGCCGTCCGGCGACAACACATACCGGATATCGCCGGGCACGTCGCGGTGCGGCGACAGCCACACCCGCGTCGAGGCACTGTGCGCGGCGGCGTCGCGGGCGTCCCACCGGCCGGTCGGCTGCAGGGCGTGGGGGGACGGCCGGGCCCAGACGTGTTCCCCGTCGCGCACGAACCCGTCGATGCGCACGCCGTTTCCGATACCGCGCCAGAGGTAGCCGCCGTGGTACGGGGTGGTCTCCCCCGTCTCCAGCGCATGGGCATGTCCCCGTTCCAGAGCCGATTCCAGCTCATCGGACGACCACCGCACCGGGAAGAACTCGATCAGCTCCCCACGGCCAGGGGCGTGGTCCCCGGCCGTGGCGCTCTCCGAGCCGGACGGTTCCGTGGCCGCGGCGGGCGGGGGCAGCTGCCGCACCCAGACCTTCACCACGCCGTTCGCGTCCTCCCAGGGCACCCACTGCCGCGTTGCCGGATCCCCCTTCTTGCGCGGCCGGTACGCGAAGCCGCCGCTTTCCCGGTTGTCGGCGTTCGGGAGCATCCGGGCGGGGACGCCGCGGGCCGCATCGCCGTGCCGGAGGCGGTGCAGAAAGCCCTCGGTCACGCGCGGCGCCGGTACCGACCGGCCCAGGTGGGCGGGGGGCCGCTGTCCGCTCGGCATCTCGGTGACGAGGCCGTCGTCGCCGATGCCGGAATCGCTGTCGTGGAGGTCCTCGTCGGAGTCACCGTCGTGGGTGGTGCCCGCGTCGTCGGTGATCTTCGGCAGCTGCCGTGGGTCCGCCGTCGGCACTTCCTGGTTCCGCACGGTGCCCGTACCGGACGACGAGGACGACGGCCCCGCTTCCTCCGGCCCGAAGCCCTGGGAACCACCACCCGCGGAAGGCCGCTGCGGCATGCCGCCCGGCAAGCGGGTCAGGCGGCGCCCCTCCGAGTCGATCCACGTCGCGGCCCGCCGCCGCTCCTGCCACTCCTGCTCCCTCTCTCCTCCGCGGGCTGTGGCCAGCTCGTCCTGCCGCTCCTTCGGGAGCAGCGCCAGCGCCCTCTCCCGTTCGCGCTCCGACAGTTCGTAGGCGCGCTGCCGGGCGGCCGCCGCCCCCTCGTCGAGCAGGACGTCCAGCACCTCTTGGCGTGCCAGGCGTGTGGCGTCGCGCCGGGCACGGGTCTCGGGCGTCCCCACACCGCCCTCGACGATCACCGACGGCCACTTCAGGAGGGCGTCCGCCAGGGAGAGCAGCTGCGCGTGGGCCGGGGCGTCCGGCGCCCGGCGCCGGCTCGCGATCTGCTCCACCAGCTCCTGCGACAGCTCGCCCTCGTACGCGCCGGCCATCCGGCGCTGCTCCGCGCGCCAGTCGTCGGCGCGCTTCGCGGCGTCGGGGTGCTCCGCCCA
This sequence comes from Streptomyces sp. NBC_01525, assembly GCF_045040405.1. NCBI lineage: Bacteria > Bacillati > Actinomycetota > Actinomycetes > Kitasatosporales > Streptomycetaceae > Streptomyces > Streptomyces sp. NBC_01525. Next base: position 6,153,091 of record NZ_CP109397.1, on the reverse strand, counting down.
CGCCGGTGCCGGGGTGAAGTGGCGCGCGGCCTCCTCGGACGCGGTGAACTCCGTCAGCAGATCGGCGTGGAGCGTGGTGAGGAAGTCGTCCAGATGCCGGCGGAGGACCTCTTCGGACGCGGGCAGCGGCCGCTGGGCGGCCAGCAGGTGCTCCTGGACCCACTCCTGACGCTCCCCGTCGGTCAGCGGGCGCAGCGGGCCGCTGTCGTCGTGCGGCAGGCCGGTCGGCGAGGTGTCGCCGCCGAAGTGACCGGCGAGCGGGCCGTCGGCGCCGAACACCGCCTCCCACAGGGTCTCGGAGCCGTGCGGTTCGCCGCCCGGGGCGTCGGTGACGCCGGCGGTGTGCCGGGCCGCGCGGATCCGGATCATCCGGTCCACCAGGTCGGTGGCGGGGTCCGGCAGGACCTCGGTGCCGGGTCCGGTGGCGGTGGGGTGCTCGGTGGCCTGCGGGGGCGTGCCGGAGTCGGTGGTGACGGGGTGCGGGACGCCCGTGGGCGGCGTGTGCTGCCCGGTGCCCTGGGCCGGTGTGACGTGGTCCCCGGCGGTGGGGGCCGATGTGCCGCCGCTTTCGGTGGCGTGAGCCGTGGGCGGCTGCGGCGTGGTGGCGGCGGTGGACGAGGTGCGGTCGCCGGTGGTGGGGGGCTTCCCCTGAGTGCTGCTGTCGGTGGTGGTGACCTTCTTGGGTGACGGCACCGCCGCGGCGTCCTGGCCCGGTTTGGGCGTGGTGCTGGTGCGGACAGGGTCGTGGCCCGCGTCGGCCTGCGAAGCGGTCCGTTGCGGGTGCGGGGCGCCGGTCTGCGGAGTGTTCGCCGACGGTGCGGCGTTCCGGCCGGGGGTGCCGACGTGCTGCTCCTGCGGGGCCGCCCCCGCGGCGCCGGTGAGGTGCGTCGCGGGGGCGGCGCCGTCCGATCCGGTGAAGCTGTCGTCCGAACTGTGGGTGGTGAAGACCGTGTCGGTGTGGGAGACCGTGCTGAAGGTGTCGCTGTCGGCGGAACCGCCCTTGCCCGCGCCCGGAAACCCGGCACCGGAGTCGTCCTTGTCTCCCCCGACGTCCTTGCCGAAGAACTCCTTGCCGTCCTCCGACCCGTTCAGGGTGACGGAGTCCGAGGTACTGGTCGTGGCGCTGCTGTCCGTGTCCGACAGCAGCGGAGCGGTCCCGTCGTTCACCGCGGGCGAGCCGAACAGGCTCTCCTTGGCGGCCTTCAAACCCCCGCCCAGTGCCGTCACCGCCGGGTTGACGGCCTGGTCGTGGACGGCCTTCAAACCCCCGCCGACCGCCGCCATCGCCGGGTGGATGGCGTGCTGGGTGATCGGCGGCATGACGTACTCACCCAGGCCACGGCCCGCGGCGCCCATCACCATGCCGCCGAGGAACGCCCCGCCCGTCGTCTCGAACGTGCCGGTGTAGGTGTAGTTGACGACAGCGTCGGAGAGCGCGTTGTTGGCGCCGTCGGTCACGGTGCCCGCGGCCAGCCCGGCGAGGCGGTAGCGGAGATCACCTTCGAGGTGGGTGCCGAGCACGTCGCGGATGGCGTGGGGGACGCCCTCGCCGAAGAGCGCCTTCCCCTCGGCGCCGAGATGCTTGGCGGCCACCTCTTCCACCGAGAGCGGCAGCTCCTTCCCGGCGCCTGCCCCGAGTCCCGTGGCCGCGCCGGTCTCCACGCCCTCGCCCACGCCCTTGGCCGCGCCCCCGCGGACCTCGCCGGTATATGCCTGTGCCCACTCCTTGCCGAATGCCCTGGCCTCGTCCGCGGTCATCGCCCTGCCCCCGGCCGACACGGGTGTGCCGCCGAGGTGCTTGGCGAACAGATCACCGGTCTTCTCGGTGAAGGCGTGCGCGATGCTGCCCTTGCCGCCCTCGGCGCCCCTGCCGAGGAGGCCCTTGCTGAACAGGCCCTTCTCGAAACCGTTGGCCAGTTCGTTCCGGGTGTTGCCGACGAGGCCGGCGAAGTCCTCGGCGAACGCCTGCCGTTCGGCCTTGCCGAGCTGGCCGACGGGGGTGACGGTCGCGCCTTCGAAGAGGTGGCCGAACTCCTTGCCGAGCGCGCCCTTGACGCCGGTGCCGATGCGGTTGCCGATCCACTTGCCGATGCCGACGCCGATCAGGTCGAACGGCGCGGCGATGGCGCCGCCGATGGCCCCGGCCACCGTGGCCTGGCTCAGGAGGTCCGTGTCGATGGCGTCGCGGTGGCCCTGGCCGATCTGGATGCCCTGGATCACGAGGTCGACCGCGCCGCCCACCCCGGCACCGATCACGGCCTGCGCCGCGATGGAGCGCAGCAACGCCGCGATCACGTTCATGACGAATTCCTGGACCACCGCGTACTCGAAGCTCAGACCGAGCATCACGCCGGGGCCGAAGAAGAAGCTGAGAGCGGCCATCGCGGCCTGGATCGCGATCATCGCGATGGCCTGGCCGATGATCGACCACTTCGTGTGCTCCACGTCCGTGGCGGTGTCACCGGCGTTCTTGGCGAGCTGCTCGCACTGTGCCGCGGCGGCCGCGAGGAGGGGGTGGTCTCCGGAGGAGAGGTACTCCACCCAGTTGCCGAACTGGTCCGCGCTCGCCCCGCTGAACTCCCCGCTGATCCGCTGGGCGACCTCGATGAAGTACTCCCCGGCCTGCCGGAAGTCCCCCGCCGTCTTCCGGTAGGCGGCCTCGGCCTCGCGGAGCACGTCCTCGTCGGCCTGCGGCCATGTCATGCCGATGGCGTTGAGGAAGGTGATGACGTCCTGGGACGGCATGAGGGCCACAGCGGATCCCTTTCTGGTGCTGCTGTGTCGCGGGCGGGGCCCGCTGCGTGGAGCATGGCGGAACGCGGCAGGAGTGCGGCAGAGGGCGCGTCGGGAACGCTTCGGACGGTGTGTCAGGGGGTGCCCGCTCCGCTCGCTCCGGCCGTCCGGACCGCGTCGGCGCCGGACGGCCGGAGCCGAGGCGCAGGCACCCCCGGGTCACGTCTCCGCGTCACCTGCCGCGAGGCGAGGGTTCGCGCGCCGTCCGTCGTCCTGAGCCGCCTCCAGCACGTCCCACGCCTTGGCGAGCTGCTGACTGTCGTTCTCGGCCGCTTCGAAGAGCCGCATGACGTCGTCGCCGTCCTCGCCGGTCTTGGCCGAGACGTCGGACATCAGCGAGACGACCTTCCGCAGCACCTCCGTGGCCGGGTCGGCGATCTTCGTGTACTGGTCGTGGATCTCGTCGTTCGTCCCCGCCCCGTTCTTGTTCAGCGTGGCGATCTGCTCGACGTCGGCGCGCAGGGTGTCGATCTGCGCGGCCAGTTCCGGGTACGCGGCGAAGATCCGCCGGAGATCCCGGGTGGTCCTGATCTCCGTCACGGGTTCCGTCCTGCCTCAGTCACGGGTTCCGTCCTCGTGGTCGTCGCATCGGCTCGGGGCGGGCGCGGGTCTCCACCGCGACCGCCCCGGCGGGCCCGCCGGGCGGCGGCGCCGTCCCCGTCGCGTCATGCTCATGTGCCGCTCCCAGCAGGGCAGTTCGCGGACGAGGACGCCGCCGCGGGCACGACGCCGCCCTTGGCGAGACCGGCCGGGTCCAGGCTCGGCCCGGTGGGCAGCAGCTGCACCAGCGGGCCCGGGACGGTTACCGGTCGGGCGTTGTCGTAGCCCAGCTGCTTGGCCGCCGCCGGGGGCAGCGGGTAGACCGTGCCGGAGTCGGTGACGAGGTAGTCGGAGGCCCCGGCGCCCGCCGAGGACAGCGCCCGCACCAGTGCGCCGCCGCCCGGCCGCACCCAGACCCGGTCCGACGGCAGGCAGCCCGCCTGGACACCGGGCTGGTCGTTGGGGGCACCGGCCGGGACATCCTTCGCGTCCAGGACGGCGATGCCGGTCGTCGGGCCCTTGGCGCCGTCGCCCGGGGTGACCTTGGCGCAGACGTCCTGCGTACGGCCCGCCACCGCCAGGCGCGGCGCGGTCGCGGGCAGGCCCTGGGCGAGCGCGTTGCCCAGGCCGGAGGACGCCTGGTGGGCCTGGAGGTCGGCGGGACCGATGCCACGCACCTCGACGGCGGCGCCGCCGTACGCCTCCTTCTGCGTACGGGGGTCGCCGCGCAGCAGGTCGAAGAGGAGCGGCGTCAGCGGCACGAGCCCTTCCTCGCGCAGCAGGTAGCGCTGGCCGCCGGAGCCGGTGAAGAGCTGGCCGACGCGGCTGGGCGCACCGGCCAGCTCGGGGCCGTCGCCGCCGCGGCCCGGCACCGGGGGCGACGCGACGTCGGTGCCCGCGGTCAGGGTGTTGAGGAAGTCGTCCTTGACCGGCAGGGGGTCCTCGTCGGCCCAGCCCAGGGCGGAGTGCGCGCCGTGCTCGGTGTCGATGCGGTGCCGCGTGCCGTGCCAGAGGAGCTGCACGCCGCCCGACGGCGCCGTCACGAGGGTCCCGGTGCCGTCATCGAGGGCCCGGCCCGTTTCCGTGCTGCCGACGGCGACGCTCAGCAGCGTCCGTTTCTTGCCGTACGCGTCGGTGGCGCGCCCGGAGCACGCCAGCCAGGCACCGGTGTCCAGGGCGTCGGGCGCGGGGACGGAGTCGGGTGCGCCGACGATGCCGACGGGGGCGCCGTGCGGGGCGCCCCCGAGGGAGGCGGCGCTGACGTGCTGCACGGTCATCCGGGTGCCGGCGATGAGCTTCGCCGACGCCTCGTTGAGCACCGGGTGCAGGGCGCCGTTGGCGTAGAGGTAGCGGCTGGTGGAGTCGTCGACGAGGACGAGAGTGCCCGGTGTCTTCCACGAGGTGGCACCGCCCGGGGAGACGACCCCGTAGAGGGTGACGCCGATGGCGGCGAGCACCGCGACGACGGCGCCGCCGAGCAGACCGCGCTTGGTGCGGGCGCTGGGCGCGTCCGGGGCGTCGGGTTCGACGCGGAGCATGCCCGCCGACAGCCGGCTCCTCACGAACAGGTGGGCCTGGACCTGGTCCCGCCTGGATTGCATGTCATTTCCCCTTCCCCGGCCGCATGGCGCGGCCGGCGGTCGCCGATGCGGCCGGATCAGCCCTTGATGGCGCGCAGTTGCTGGTAGATGCCGGCGACGAGGATCGTCAGCGGGACGAGGACGACGGCGGTCAGGGTGTGCAGCACATCGCCGATGCGGCCCCAGTACGGCACCAGGCGGCGGCCCGGCACCGTCCAGGCGGCGATGGCGGAGACGGCGCCCGCAGTGAGCAGCGCCGCGGCCAGCGTGAGCCGCGCGGGAAGGGCGACGCCCGCCGCGGTGAGGGTGGCGGCCAGGGCGAGTCCGTAGACACCGGGCACCACCATCGCCAGCCGCTGCCACAGGCTGCCGAAGTGGCGGGAGTGCAGCAGCAGAAGCACGCTCAGCACGCAGGCGCAGGCCCGGGGCGGCCAGCCGTCCGCGGCCGGGGCGGTGAGGAGGGTGGTCAGGCAGGCGACGGAGACCAGGCCCAGGGCCGCGTAGAGACCGGTCATGTAGCTGTCGGCAAGGACGGCCCGGGAGGCGACCTGCTCGGCGGGGTGCGGGGCGATGCCCTCCTGGAGCTGGTCGGCGTTGGAGGGCAGGACCGGCAGCCGCAGCCCCGACAGCCGGAAGCCGAGGCCGGGCACCAGGCCACCGCAGACCAGGACGCAGAGGACGGCGATACCGGCGGCGTGCGCGAGCGGCAGCCCGGCGACGGCTCCGGCACCGCCGACGGCGACGAAGAGGGTGGTGGTCAGCGCGCCGAGGAACAGCGGGGCGCACGCCGCGACGGCCGACAGTGCCAGCACGGAGGCACCGGCCCCGGCCGCGCCCGCCGCCAGCAACCGTGCGCCCAGCAGGACTTCGGGCTCGCCGCCGGACGGCACCAGCGCCCCGGCGAGAGCCATGTAGGGCACGGCCATGGTGCCGAGGACCGCGCCCGCGGCGGCGTCGCCGACGGCGCGGGAGGCGGCACCGGCGCAGACGATGAGCAGCAGCGCCAGACCGGCGCCGATCACGGCACGCATCATGCCCGGTCCGGGCAGCGCGAGGATGACCAGGCCGACGGCGAGCGCGGTTGCGGCGAAGCCGAGGAGCAGTCGGCGGGTGAGTTCGGGCCGCCAGGAGTCGGAGCGCTTGCGCAGCGCCTCGCCCACCCCGTCGACGAGGTCGTCGTAGGCGACCTCGGGCAGCGTCTCGTTGCGGGGGCGGAGGTAGAGGGTCTCGCCGTCGCGCAGTTCCAGGGTGCGCGGGGTGCCCTCGTCGTCCAGCGGGGGCCCGCCCAGACGCTGGACGGCCCAACCACCCTGCTCCAGGCCCTTTTCGTGGAGGTCGTCGCCTGCGTAGTCGACGAGCACCGGCAGCAGGTCGGCGACGGGCACATCGACGGGGACGCCGATGTCGAAGGCCCTGTCGGAGGATCGGACGGTGAGTCGGCACAGGCCGACAGTGGTGTCGCTCACGGCGGCTCGCTCTCTTCGCCCGGAAATCCCTCCGGGCCGACACTGATTGAGGAAAGACTATCGCTGACTGGTTATCGGTTGAGCGACTACGGAGGGTACTCCCGAGGGGTGCGAGGAAATCCGCGGAGGCCCCGGTCCGCCACGTGAAGAACTCCACCGGGAGCGGGTTTTCTGCAAAGGTGCGTATGCGAATTTTTCCGCATTGAGGCGAGGGGGAGCACACCTACCTCCTCCAGCATCAGGCGCCATGAAACCGCCCACGCCGAGCACACCCGCCCCCGTACCACCCCCCTCACTTCCGGAGCGACACCCCTCCATCCCTTTGCTTGAGCACACGACGTCCCCTTTCCGTCCACTCCCCCAGCCCCACCGACATCGAAAGGGGAAGCCTTTCCTGCACCGCGCGGGAAGACGGGAAAGAAAAGGCGCTGTGCACCACCCCCAGGTGGAGGGTTTGGGGTGGCGAATTCTCGGCGCGAAGGGGCAAGAAATGGCGTGAAGAGAGGGTGGGGAATAGACATGGTGCAGAAAAGTGCCCCCACGGGAGATGCCGCGGGGGCGGGGAGGGCCGGGGACGGTACCCGGTGTCCGGGCCATGGCGGTCAGGCGCCGGCGGAGGCCGGGCCCGTGTCGCCGACGGAGGGCGGGCCCACGTCGCCGGTGGTGGCATCCGGAGCGGGGGCCGACAGCCTGCCGGGGCGCCAGCCGCGCCGCTGCCCGCGCGGAACGGCGGCGGCGGCGAGCCCCAGCAGCGCGATCAGCCCCGCCGACACCCCGGCGATCGTCCAGGCACGGTGCTCGGCGTCGCGCGAGGGCGGTTCGGGCAGCCGCAGCGCCATGGCGGGATCGGCGCCGTCGTCGCGGCCCGCGCCGAGGCTGGCGGTGACCGCCGAGCCGGGGTCCACGGTGCCCGAGCCGACCAGGGAGACCGCGCCCTGGTAGTGGTACGCCGTCCGCTGCAGCCGCGACAGAACCTGCGGCGCCGTCAGATCCGGCCGGTAGGACCGGACCAGCGCCGCGGCGCCCGCCACGACGGCCGAGGCGTAGTCGGCTCCGCTGCCGGTGAAGTGGCCCCCGCCGCGCGGCCCGACGCTCACGACGTTGTCGCCGGGGGCCGCGAGGTCCGGCGCGGTACGCGGCGGCTGTTGCTGGTCGGGCAGGCCGTCGGGCGGGGCGAGGGCGGCCACAGCCACCACGCCGGGCAGCTGTGCCGGGTAGGCGGCAGGCGCCGCCTTGCCGCTGTCGAGCTGCTGGTCCCCGTAGGCCGGGGCGACGATCAGGACGTCCTTGGCGCGGGCCGCCTGCACCGACGCCGTCAGCTCGGCACTGCCGGACGCCAGCGCCACCGGCACCTCGATCACCTGCGCGCCGCCCGCGACGGCGGCGTCGATCCCGGCGGCAAGATGGCCCGGGGTGGTGGTGCCGTTGTCGGCGGTGGCGCGGACGGACAGGATGTGCGTGCTGGGGGCGATCCCGGCGAAGCCCGCGTCGTCCGGTTTCGCGGCGGCGATCAGCCCCGCGACGAACGTGCCGTGGCCGACGCAGTCCTTGCCGGCCGAACCGCCTCCGGCGACATCAGGACCGGCCTCGACCCGGCCGGCCAGCGCGGGCGTGCCGTGCGCGTCGACGCCGGTGTCGATGACGGCGACGGTCGCGCCGTCGCCCTCGGTCAGGTCCCAGGCCAGTTCGGGGCGGAGCACGTTCTGCGCCCACGGCCGCCCCGAGATCTTCTTGGCGGAGGGCTTGGTGCAGGAGCTGTCCTCCAGTCCTCGGGGGATGGGCGGCAGCGAGACGTCTCCGGGCCCGTCGGCCGCAGCCGGGGCGGCAGCTGCGGCCAGCAGGCCGAAGGCGGCGAGGAGCATCAGGGCCCGTCGCCCGCCCGTGAGCCGGGGGCGGATGCCCCCGCGGGCGGTGAACCGGGCAGTGCTCTCGCGGCAGTTGTCCACCAGCGGTGTTCCCTACGTAGTCGTCACCCGTCGCCGCGCATCCCTGCGCGGGGTGCGCGGTCGTGACCGTGGGCGGGACGCGGTCCCCGTCCGCCACGGACCCCCATTCACCCAGTTCCGGGCCGCCCGCCACCACCTACAAGTGGGGGGTATGGAGCGGTGATTTCCGGTCGGGGTGTCCGGTGCCCGCCCGCGGTGGACGGCGGGCGGGCATCAGAGGTGACAGCAAACCCGGCCGTTCAGAGGTTGGCACTCGCCAGATCCTGCGGCAGCAGTCGCCGCAGCTCCTCCACCCCCGCCTCCGGCATCCGGCTCAACCGGCTCGCCTGCCGGGTGACCATCGCCTCCATCACCTTGCGGGCGTAGCGGGCGTTGCCGAAGTCCTCGCCGCGTTCGACCTGCTCGAAGTGGCGGCGCAGGCCCTCCACCGTTTCAGGGACGCATGCGTAGCCGTCCCGTTCGCAGGTGCCGAGGACGATGGAGAGGAGTTCGTCGGTGGTGTAGTCCTCGAAGTGGACGGTACGGGAGAAGCGGGACGCCAGGCCCGGGTTGGAGGCGAGGAAGCGCTCCATCTCGCCGGAGTATCCGGCGGCAACCACCGCGACGTCACCGCGGTGGTCCTCCATCAGCTTGACGAGGGTGTCCACCGCCTCCTGCCCGAAGTCGTTGGAGGCGCCGCCGGACGGGGTGAGGGTGTACGCCTCGTCGATGAACAGGACGCCGCCGCGGGCGCGGGAGAAGACGTCGCGGGTCAGTTGTGCGGTGTGGCCGACGTACCGGCCGACGAGGTCGGCGCGGGCCACCTCCACGAGCTGGCCGCGTGGCAACACGCCGAGGGAGCCGAGGAGTTCACCGTAGAGCCGGGCGACGGTGGTCTTTCCCGTGCCGGGCGGTCCGGCGAAGATCAGGTGGTGGCCGACGGAGGTGGCGGGCAGTCCGGCCGCCTGCCTCCGGCGCGCCGTGCCGAGGAGGTTGACCAGGTCCTCGACCTCGTTCTTGACCGCTTCCAGGCCGGTCATGGCGCGCAGCCGTCCCAGCACCTCGTCCAGTGCCTCGTTGTCGTGCTGGACGGTGCCCGCGCCGACCGCGGCGGCCGCCTGCTTGCCGACGTCGGACGGGACGAAGGTCGTCAGATCGTCCTGGGACACCTCGGCCATCTCCGCGAGCCGGAACGCCTGCCGGTCCACCATCTCCTCGAACACCTTGCGGGCGGCGCGCGCATTGCCGAACGACTCGTCCTTGTGCATCCGCTCGAAATGCACCGCGAGCGCCTTCTCGGTCTCCTCCGCGAGGGTGTAGCGGTGCGCCTCGCACTGGTTGCGCACGATGGTGACCAGCTCGGGAACGGTGTAGTTCTCGAACTCGATGGTGCGGCTGAAGCGCGAGCCCAGGCCCGGGTTGGAGTCGAGGAAGTTGCTCATCTGGGAGGTGTATCCGGCGGCGATGACCACCACCTCGTCGCGGTGGTCCTCCATCAGCTTGACGAGGGTGTCGACGGCCTCCTGGCCGAAGTTGGCGCCGCTGCCCTCCTGGGCGGTGAGGGTGTACGCCTCGTCGATGAAGAGAACGCCGCCCAGCGCCTTCTCGAAGACCTCGGTGGTCTTCAGCGCCGTACCGCCGACGATCTTGGCGACCAGGTCGGCGCGGGAGACCTCCACCAGATGGCCGGAGCGCAGCACGCCGAGCGCGGCGAGGATCGAGCCGTAGAGCCGGGCGACGGTGGTCTTGCCGGTGCCGGGCGGGCCCGCGAAGACCACATGGCGGGAGTTGTTCGGCACCGGCAGCCCGGCCTCGCGGCGGCGGCGGGCCAGCCGGTTGAGGTTGACGAGCATGTTGACCTGCTCCTTGACGCCCTGGAGGCCGACCAGTGCGTCGAGCTTGGCCAACGGCCCCCGGGTGTCGACGCCACCGCCCGGGCCCGCGGCGGCCGCGGCCTCGCCCCAGATGTCCGGGTCGGCGTTGTCGCCGCTGGTCAGGTCCTCGACGCTGATCTCGCCGTCGGGTGAGGTCTGGCGGACGCCCGCGCCGCCGTTGCCGGTGACGGTGCAGCCGGTCACCCGGACCCGCTTGTCGGTCTCGACGCGGGCGCCGTCCCCGGCGTTGTCGGTGAGGCGGCAGCCGTTGAGCGCGCCGCGCGCCTTCGGGCCGACCCGTACGCCGTTGGCCTTGGCGTCGTGCACCCAGGTGCGGACGGCGGTCAGTTCGGCCTCCTCCTCCAGCGCGACGCCGTCCTCCCCGGCGGCGGCGATCTCGCAGTCGAGGAGGGTGGCGGCGGCCCGCGGCCCGACGAGGACGCCGGCACGTTTGGCGCCGCGTACGGCGGTGGCCTGAAGGGTGGGCCGGGCGCCCTCGGCGAGGGAGACGCCGCACCGGCCCGCGCCGGTCAGCTCGCCGTCCTCGATCTGGGCGCGGCCGGTGGACCGCACCTCCAGGGCATGGCCCTCCGGGTCGGTGACGGTCACCCGGCGCAGCACCGGCGCGGCCTGTCCGTCGATGAGGATGCCGGTGCCCTTCGCGGCGGTGATCTCGGCGCGGTCCACGCGGGCCGCGCCGTCCCCGGCGAGCAACAGGCTCTCCGCCGCGCAGCCGCGGAGCGTGAGACCGGTGAGGACCGGCGCGGCGGACTCCTCGGCCACCACGCCGGAGCCCGCGGCGTCCTCGACGACGCAGTCGGTGAAGGTGCCGCGGGCGTGCCCGGTGACGACGATGCCGTGGCCGTCGCTGCGCTCGACGCGTACGCCGCGCAGAACCGGGTCGGTGTCACCGCCGAGCGTCACGCCGTGGCTGGAGGTGCCGCTGACCGTGCACTCCTCGACCGTGACCTGGGAGGTGGTGGACAGATGCAGGCCGATGACGGTGTCGCGCAGGTGGCACCGGGCGATGCGGGTGGCGCTGTCCTCCTCCAGCGCGACGGCCGGTTTGCCGGTGGTGGTCAAGGTGCAGTCCTCGACGGTGCCGCGGGCCCGGCCGTTGGCGAGGACGCCGTTGCCGCGGGCGTCGCGCACGGTGCAGCCCCGCACGACCGGGTCGGCGTCCTCGCCGATCACCACGCCGGAGCTGCCGAGGCGTTCGAGGAGGCAGTTCTCGATGATGCTGGGGGCGCGGGAGATGTCGACGATCCCGGCGCCCGCCTGGTTGACGACATGGCAGTTGCGCATCGCCAGCGAGCCCTCCTCGCGGGAGAGCAGCGCCGTCCAGGACGCGCCGGTGATCTCGCAGTCGTCCAGGGCGGCCTGACCGCGCGGCACATCGACGACCGGCAGTTCCGTGTCGTCGCTGCGCAGCCGCAGTCCGGAGAGTTTGACGGCCTCGGCCAGCACCTGGACGGCGCTGCCGGTGCGGGGCGCGATGTCGACGGCCGCCCCGGCCTCGTGGGCGACGAGCGTGACCATCTTGGTCACCACGAGATTCTCCTCGTAGCGCCCGGCCCGCACACTGATGACGGCGCCGCTGCGGGCCGCCTGGATGGCTTCTGCGATGGTGCGGTGTCCGTCGACCCCGTCCGGGTCCACGATCAGCAGGTGGCGGGCCAACGCCGCTCCCCCTTCGTCTGGATCGGGTCGGCGACCGTACCGGTCGTGCACCGGGGCGGGTCGGCTCCCTGATTCGGTGTGATGTGTTCGGGCCGTCCGCGCCCGGGGCCCAGGAGGCCGGGCGGCGCGTCGGCCGGTGGCGGCGGAAGACTCCGGAGCGGCGCCGGGTGCGGCGTACCGTTCCGGCTCCGCCGTGCTGACGAAACCCCGGCACGGCACACCCCAAGGGTGCGGCCGTGGGCCGGTGTTGTTCCCTGATGAGACTGCGGCAGCGGGCCCGCCCGGCCCCGGCGCGCCGGGGACTGCTGCCCCGACGGCCTGTGCAGCGGGCGCACCGGGTGCGCCGCGCTGCTGCCGCCGCGAAGTGTACGCGCAATTCCCTTACGGGGAACGGGCGCTGAGCGCCGTACGCAGGGAATTGGCCCGTTCCGTCCCGTCATACGTCCCGGGGTGCGGGACGGTCCCGGGGCGGCCGGGACGCGGTGTCGCCGGGGGTCGGCAGGGTGACGCGGGCGACGGCGCCGGGGGCCGGCCCCCCGCTCTCGATGGCGAGTTCGCCACCCATGCCGTCGACCAGTCCCTTGGTGACGTGCAGGCCGAGGCCCGAGCCCGGGTTCTTCCCGCGTTCCGCGCCCAGCCGGTCGAACGGGACGAACAGCCGGTGCTGGAGATGGCGGGGGATGCCGGGGCCGTCGTCGGTGACGACCAGGGAGAGCCGGTCGCCGTCGGCCCGGGCGGTGCTCAGGACGACGCGGCCGCCGGGGTGGTTGTACTTGATGGCGTTGGTGGCGAGGTTCAACAGGACCTGCCGCAGCCGCCGTTCGTCGCCTATGACGGCCGGTGCGCCCTCCGGCAGCTCGGCGTCGAACGTCACCGACGCCTCGTCCGCCGCGGTGGCCAGCAACCCGTGCACATCGGCGAGGAGTGGTCCGACCGGCACCGGCTCGGCCTGCAGCCGCAGCGCGCGGGCCTCGATGGCGGCGACGTCGCTGAGGTCGTCGACGAGATCCACGAGGTGCCTGGCGGCGGAGCTCATCCGCTCCAGCGCCTCCGCGCTGCGCTCCGGGGTGAGATTGCCGGAGCGCAGCATCTCCCCGAAGCCGACCACAGCGTGCAGCGGGGTGCGGATCTCGTGCCCCAGCGCGGTCATGAACTGCGACTTGGTGCGGCTGTTCTCCTCCGCGTGGCGCTGCGCGATCTCCGCCTCGGCGCGCGCCCGCCGCTCCTCCTCGGCGGCCTTGCGGTCGGTCTCGTCGACGAGGTTGACGCACCAGGAGGCGATGTTGCCGTAGGCGTCGCGGACACCGGAGTACGTCGTCGAGGTGACGATCGGCTCGTCGTCGAGGCGGCGGAAGCGGAGTTCGAAGCGGTGCCGGTCGTCGGGCTCGGCGGCGACGCCGTGCAGCAGGGAGGCGCGGTCCTCGGCCTCCACCAGATCCTGGAAGTAGCGCCCGACCAGGTCGGACGCCTCCCTGCGCAGCAGGGCGCACAGGGCGCGGTTGACCCGCAGCACCCGCCCGTCGAGGCCGAGCAGCGCCATCCCGGCGGCGTTGTCGTCGAAGGCGCGGCGGAAGCGTTCCTCACTCTGCGCCAGGCTGCCGAAGAGCCGGTCGTGGTCGATGGCGACGGCGGCGAGGTGGGTGAAGCGTTCGACGAGATGGCGTTCGTACTCGGTGGGGGTGTGCGGGGTGTCGTAGTAGACCGCGAACGTGCCGAGCACCTGGCCGTCCTTGCCGGGTATGGGCGTCGACCAGCAGGCCCGGACCCCGGCGATGGCGGCGGCCGGACGGAAGTCGTCCCACAGGGCGCTGCGCTGGATGTCGGGCACCACGACGGGCACCGCGGTGTACGCGGCGGTGCCGCACGAGCCCGCGCAGGGGCCGGTGTCCATGCCGTCGATCATCTCGATGTACTTCTGCGGCATGCTGGGGGCCGCGCCGTGGTGCAGCCGCCCGGAACGCTCGTCGAGGAGCAGCACCGAACACTTCGTGCCGGGCAGCAGGTCCTCCAGCGCGCCGGTGACGGCGTCCAGGACGGGCCGCAGCGGTGCGCCCTCCGCCATCATCTCCAGCACCTGGGCGTGGTGGACGAGCAGCTGCGGCATGGCCTCGGTGCCCGGGCCCTCCCCCAGAGAGGCACTCCGATCGAATTCGCGCAACATGACACCTTCTGGGTTTTCAGGGCTCGAAGCGGTAGCCGACACCACGGACCGTGCGCAGCCAGTGCGGGCGGTCCGGGTCGCGTTCCAGCTTGCGTCGCAGCCGGTGGACGTGCTGAGTCACAGTGGCCGGCTCCTGCCAGTCGCTGGAGGACTGCCAGACGTGTTCGAGGAGTTGGTCGCGGGTGTAGACGTGGCGGGGCGAAGCGGCGAGGAAGGCCAGCAGGTCGAACTCGCGGGCGGTCAGCTCCACCGCGTCACCGCGCACCGTGACCGTCCGCGTCGCCCGGTCGATGACCAGGCCCCCGCGGGCGCGCGGTGGCTCGGCGACCGGCTCCTGGACGGGCACGGGCGTCGCGGGCGCGGTCTCGGCCCGGCGGCTGCGGCGCAGCACCGAGCGGACCCGCGCGGCGAGTTCCGCCGGGGAGAAGGGTTTGACGACGTAGTCGTCGGCGCCGAGGTCGAGGCCGATGATGCGGTCCGTCTCGCCGGACCTGCCGGAGACGACGATCACCGGGAGGTCGGCGGAGCGGCGCCGGATGTGGGTGAGGACGTCCAGACCCGCGACGAGCGGAAGGGTGAGGTCGAGGAGGACGACGTCGGGCCGTCCCTCCGCGACGGCGTCGAGCGCCGTCTGGCCGTCGGCGGCCGTCAGCACTTCGAAGCCCTCGGATTCCAGCTGCCATCTGGCCAGCGTCCGGACATCCTCGTCGTCGTCCACCACCAGGACATGAGCATGCGTGCCAGTGCTCGGCAAAGCGCCTCCCCGCATCGATCGAACCGCACTGCGCGGGGTGTCGATCATCTCATTGTTCACCCTTTCGCGTCACCACGCGATCACCTTGAGCGAGCAGTTAAGCAATATTTGATGAACCGTTGCGGTCCAAGTGAGGTGGCCGCACAAGAGTCACTGCCGTGAGTACGAGAACCGCGGACACCGTCGCAGCCGCACTGGCCCAGGGAGCCGCCCGCCACGGCGCCGAGATCTTCCTCGCCGCCGAGACCCCGGAGGGCGGGCAACTGTCGGTCAGCTGGGCCGAGATGGACGCACGGGCGACCCGGACGGCGCGGCTGCTGCGCTCGCTCGGGCTGCGGATCGGTGACCGGCTCAACGTGCACACGGCCAACTGCCCGGAGTTCTACGACCTGTGGTTCGGCGCGGCGCGGATGGGCGCCGTACTCGTCCCGAGCGATCCGCTGCACACCCCGGACGAGCTGGGGTATCTGCTCGCCCGCTCCCGCTGCCATGTCACCGTCGCCCAGGCGTCTTTGCGGGACACCACCGCGCGCGCCTGCGTCCAGGCACCGGACTGCCGCCATCTGCTGGTCATCGGCGGGGACGGGCACGACGCGTTCCACACCGCGCGCGACGCGCAGTCGGACGCGCCGTGGGACCCCGAGCGGGACGGCGCGGGCCCCGGCCCGCACGATCTCCTCGGGGTGCTGCACGCCGCCTCGGGCCCGGGCCCCGCCGAGGAGGTGCCGCTCAGCCATGCCGCGTATCTGGGCGCCGGGCGGAACATCGCGGGTCGGCTGCGGATGCGGCCCGACGACCGTCAGCTGATCGTGCTGCCGCTGTTCCGCGGCAACTCCCAGCAGTACGCGTCGATGTCGGCGCTGGTCAGCGGCGGTTCGATAGCGCTCACGCCGGGCTTCACCGCCGCGCGCTGGGCCGGTCAGGCCGCCACGCTGCAGGCGACGCTCGCCGGGCTGCTGCCCGCGCCGCTGTGCATGCTGCTGGCGCGGGAGGAGAGCGTCTGGGACACCTCGCACGGTCTGCGGGCGGTGATCGCCACGCAGAAGATGTCCGAGGAGCGGACCACCTCGTTCGAGAAGCGCTTCCAGGTCTCCCTGCTCCAGCTGTACGGAATGCAGGAGACCGTCGCCCCGGTGCTGGCGTCCGCGCAGGCCAGACGCCGTAAACGGGAGCGCGGCGCCCCCACGCGGCGGAGGCCGGGCGGCCGCACCGCTCCGGACGGGGCCCGTCGGCCCGGTGCCCGGTTAGGGCACGTCCGGGTGGGCCGCCCTCCGGCAGCGGGCGGGATACCGGGAAGATCATGTGAAATCCGGTCGGCGGACTCCCGCGCCGACCTGCTGTCGTCCCTGAGTGCCGCCGGCTGCCGGCGGCCGAATGAGCGCGCTGAGGCGGAGTGACATGGTCAACGTTGTGGGTATCGGGGGCGGCATCGGCGCATCGCGCCTGTGGCTCACCCTGAACGAGGCACTGGACGAGGCGACACCGGGGCTGCCCTCCCCCCTGACCCTGGTGGTCAACACCGGGGACGATCTCTGGGCACACGGCGTGCGGGTCTGCCCGGACCTCGACACCACGCTGTACGCGCTCAGCGGCCGCCAGGACGTGGAACGCGGCTGGGGCACCAAGGGCGAGACCTGGCGGTGCATGGAGACCCTGCGCGAGCTGGGCAATGACGTGTGGTTCAACCTCGGTGACACCGATCTCGCCACCCATCTGCTGCGGACCTCGTGGCTGCGCGACGGTGTGGGCCTGGCCGAGGTGACGCGGCGGCTGGCGGCGGGCATGGGCCTGCGCTGCCGGGTGCTGCCCGCCACCGAACAGCCCGTCGGCACCCAGCTGTTGTGCACCGACGGCGAGCGCCGCAGCTACCAGGAGTTCCTGGTCCGGGACGCTGCCGCGCCGCGGGTGCACGAGGTGACGTACGCGGGCATCTCCGCGTCCCGCCCGGCGCCCGGTGTGCTGGACGCGCTGGCCGCCGCCGACCTGGTCGTCCTGGGCCCGAGCAACCCGGTGGCGAGCCTCGGCCCGGTGCTGGCGGTGCCGGGGATGCGGGAGGCGCTGCGGGACGTGCGCTGTCCGGTTGTGGCGGTCACCCCCACCGTCAGCCGGGTGCCGTTCGAGGATCCGGGCGAAGCGCGACGGGCGGACAGCAGGCAACGCCTCATGGAGTCCCGGGGCATATCCGCCACCGCCACCGGCGCGGCGGAGCTGATCCGTGACGTGTGCGACGTCTTCGTCCTGGACACCGCCGACGCCCAGGAGGCGGACGCGATCCGGGCGCTCGGCCCCGAGGTGCTGGTCACCCCGACGCTGGCGCACGGCGGCCGGGTCCCCAGGTCGCTGGCCGACGCCGTGCTCGACACGGTGAACGCCGGTCGTCCCGTCCGCGGCGCTGCGATCGGGGGCGTGCGGCGATGACCCTCGTCAGCCCGGAGAACCCGGCGGCCGCGCGGCGACAGCGGCCCGACGGACGGCCGCGCGGTGAGCGGGAGCGGCCGCTGCCCACGACGCCGCCGCGGCCGCGGGTGCGGGCCGCCGGTGACCTCCAGGTCGGCCTGCAGGGCGGCGGCACCGCGGTCGGCACGTCGTTCACCTTCAGCGGTCTGTCGCACGGCGGCGAGCATGTGGCGCTCGGCTTCGGCGCGGTACCGGCGGGCGGCCGGGTGCCGCTGGTGGGCGTGCACAGCGAATGCCTCAGCGGGCAGGTGCTGGGCGCGCTGCACTGCGACTGCGCGGCCCGCCTCCAGCAGACCATCCGCGCCGTGCACGACGCCGGTGGTGTCCTGCTCTATCTGCGGCAGACCGGCCGGGACTTCGGTGCCGTCGGCGCCCTCGACAGCTGTGCCCGGCGCCAGTCGTCGGTGGCCGCCCCGCAGTACCGCGCGGAGCGGGAGAACGGCAGCCGGATCGTCGCCGAGATGCTGACCGCGCTCGGCCTCTTCCGGATCGCGCTGCTGACCTGCCATCCGGACTGGGCGGCGCCGGTCGCCCGGTATGGCATCGTCGTCGAACGGGTGACGCCCGCCACGGGCGCGCCCCGCCCCGCCGAGGCTCCTCCCCGGCAGCCCGTCGCGTCCGCCGGGGAGGGTTTCCTCACCCCCCGCGAACACGAGGTGCTGCGCCGGGTCGCGCTCGGCCAGAGCAATCCGGAGATCGCCACCGCCATGTACATCTCCCGCAACACCGTCAAGAGCTATCTGCAGAACGTGCTGCAGAAGCTGAACGCCCGCAACCGCGTGGAGGCCATCGCTCGCGCCCGTGAGTGGGGAATCCCGCTGTGAACCCGGCCTCCGCGTCCGGCTTAGGGCATGTCCGTACCGGCCCGGCGGGCCCCCGCGGGCACCGGTACGGAACACCTCCCCGTCCTCCCTCCCCCGGAGCGTCGGCGCCATCGGCAGGGCGCGCGCCGCCAGGAAGTCCAGGAAGAAACGTGAAGGAATATCCCGGTTTTCGGCAACAACCGAGTGAGCAGCGATGAACGTCCAGGCCGTCTTCCCCGTCCTGCAGGAGCGCGCGGATGATCTCGCGGTGCTCCGGCAGATGCTGACGGACGACCGGCTGGGCCCGGCGCGGTTCGCCTTCCTTTCCGGGCCGACCGGCTGCGGTAAGTCGGAGCTGCTGCGCACCTTCGCCCGCCAGGTCACCCACGACGGCGGCACCTACCTCGGCGCGACGGCGTCGCGGACCGAGCATCTGGTGCCGTTCGGCGTCTGGGCGCAGCTCTTCCGCGGCGCGGCCGGCCTGCTGGACGATGCGCAGCGCCACGCCGCGGCGGGCGAGGCCCCGGGCGACGGCAGCGTCCCGCTGTCGGCGCAGGTCGTCAACACCCTCTGCCTGCCGCTGCTGGACGCCGTCGAGCAGCTGCCCGGCCCGGTCGTGCTCGGCATCGACGACTTCCAGCACGCCGACGCGGTGTCCCTCCAGTGCCTGGCGGCGGTGGCCCGGCGGCTCGGCACGAAGCCGGTGCTGATCGTCCTGGGCGAGGCCCCCGACCTCCCGTCGGCGCAGGCCGTGCTCCAGGCCGAACTGCCCCTGGAGCCGCACTCCCGGCGGCTGCGGCTGCGGCCGTTGTCCCGTCCGGCCGTACGGGACCTGCTGACCGAACACCTGGGCGCGGCGGCGGCCGAACGGCTCTCCGACGCCTGCTACGACATCACGGCGGGCAACCCGCTCCAGGTCCACGGGCTGATCGCCGACAACCGGTGGTCGGCCCCGGCGGACGGGGCACCGGCCGTCGATTCCGGGTACACCGCGGCCGTCCTGTCGTGTCTGCACCGCTGCGGCGACGAGGCGCAGGCGCTGGCCCGGCACATCGCCCTCCTCGATGACCCGGCCAGTACCCGCGTCCTCACCCAGCTCGCCGGTGTCGACACCACCACGCTGATGCGGACCGTCAACACCCTCAACAACGCGGGGGTCTTGTCGGGCAGCCGCTTCCGGCACGCGAAGGCACGGACCGCGGTGCTGGACAACACCGCTCCGTCGCTGCGGGCCGCGCTGCGCGGCCGGGTCGCGGAGGTGCTGTACCGCGGCGGCGCAGCGCCCGTCACCATCGCCCGTCAGCTGCTGGCCGCCTCGCCCGTACCGGACGGCGACTGGACGGCGGAGATCCTCGACGAGGCCGCCCGGACGGCGCTACGCGACGGCGAACCGGACCTGGCGTACGACTGCCTGGTGCGCGCCCGGGAGCTGGAGCCGTCCGACGAGAAGCTGCGGGCCTCCATCACGGCCACGCTGTTCGACATCGAGTGGCGGACCGATCCGTGCGCCGCCATCCGCGGCCTCCCGGCGCTGGCGCCCGCCCCCGACGGCCTGGACGGAACGGACGAGGGCCTGCGGGCCGCCGTCCCGCTCTGGCTGGACGATGTGGAGTCGGCCGTCGCGGGACTCCAGCGGATCAACGCCGCGCCGGAGGTGTACGCGCCGGGCGCAGCGGCCCATGTCCAGGCGTCGTTGCAGTGGCTGCGGCTGGGCTACCCGTCCGCGACGGGCCGGTGGGAGATGGTCGACGTACCGGAGGGCCCGGACTCCGCGACGCCCTTCGCCGATCCGCTGAGCCCGGAGGTCCAAGGGGCGGTGCTGCTGAGCCGGTTGAGCGGGACCGGCCCCGACACGGCCCTCGCCGACGAGGCCGAGCGGCTGCTGCGGCGCTACCGGCTCAACGAGCGCAGCTTCGCGGTCCTGCTCTCCGCGCTGATCACGCTGGTCTACTCGGACCGGCCGGACGCCGCCGACGCGGCCTGCCGTCGGCTGACCGCCGAGGCGCAGCGCATGCCGGCACAGAACTGGCAGGCACTCTTCACCGCCGTACGCGCCGAACTCGCCTTTCGAAGTGGCGAGTTGGCGGATGCCATCCAGCTGGCGCACACCGCCCTGTCGACGATCTCGCAGTACAGCTGGGGCGTGGGAATCGGGATGCCGCTGGGCACCTTGATCACGGCGGGGATCGCGTCGGGGCAGCTGGGGATCGCGCGGCGGGCGCTGCGGGTGCCGGTGCCGGACACGCTCTTCGAGACGCCGATCGGGCTGCACTATCTGCGGGCCCGCGGCCGTCACCATCTCGCGACGGGGCAGCCGCAGGCGGCACTGGACGAGTTCACCACCATCGGCGCGCTGATGGCGGAATGGGCGATGGACGTCCCGGCGCTGGTGCCGTGGCGCAGCGAGGCCGCGTGGGCATGCCTGGCCCTCGGCGACCGGGCCCGCGCCCGCGCCCTGACGCAGGCGCAGCTGGAGCGGTGCACCGCGCTCCAGGCCCGGGCGCGCGGCGAGGCGCTGCGGGCGCTCGCCGCCTGCGGCCCGGCGGAGCGGCGGACCGCCCTGCTGGAGGAGGCCGCGACGGCGTTCGCGGAGTGCGGGGCGCTGCAGGACC
This sequence comes from Streptomyces sp. NBC_01525, assembly GCF_045040405.1. Taxonomy (NCBI): domain Bacteria; kingdom Bacillati; phylum Actinomycetota; class Actinomycetes; order Kitasatosporales; family Streptomycetaceae; genus Streptomyces; species Streptomyces sp. NBC_01525. Next base: position 6,132,446 of record NZ_CP109397.1, on the reverse strand, counting down.
GGGCGGCCGTGCTGAGGGAACTGGACGGAATCGAGCGACGGAAAGAGCTGAGCACGTTGGGAGAGCAGACGGTGATGGAGCGTCAGGAAGTCGAGCCGAAGGAGTCGGAGGCGGCACCCCGCGGCCGCTCCGCGACGACACCGTCTGCCCGGAGCGGACCCCGCCCCGGGCAGACGGTGCCCCGGCCCTGCACCACGGCCGCCACGCCGCGGCAGCAGCCGTTCGTCCCCGCCACGCGCCCCCCGCACGGCGCCCGGCCGGACGGTGAGTCCCTTGTACAGGCGAACCTGAGCGACGCGGAGCGCCGGGTGGCCGAACTCGCGGCCCGCGGCCACAGCAACCGCCAGATCGCGGCCCAGCTCTACATCACCGTCAGCACCGTCGAACAGCACCTGACCCGCGTCTACCGCAAACTCCACGTCAAGCGCCGCACCGAACTCACGGCGATGCTGCGGCCCGCAGCCTTCCCCCCGGCGGAGGCGCGAGCGGGGCGGTGACGTGTACGGGCCTCGGTGCGTCGTCGCGGAGGAACACCCCTCCGCGACGACAAGCCGCCACGGGCCCCGGCTCACCCCGTCCGACCGAATTCGACCCGCGTGCAGCGGGTGAGTTCGACGACGAGGTGCGTGGCCGGATGCCAGCGGGAAGCGGAGTGCCCGTACGGCAGGTACCCCTTCGTGGGGATCCGCTCCAGGCTTCCACCACCGGGGCGGTAAAGGTCGCCGTACGACTGCCGCCTCGGTGCGCTGAAGAAGAAACAGAGCCTCGTGCATCCCGGTCGGCCACCCGTCCGCACACCTGACACAACAGGTCGCGCATGGCCCGCCGTTGCCGTACGGGATGCAACTTCCGGTATTCGGGGCGCCTTCCCCGGGGGGGGGCTTCCCGCATACGCGCCCGGAGTACACCCTGCCGGTCCCGATCCCCCGGCGCCTCATCGCGATACCTCAGGCCCGCTCCGCCGCCAGAGCATTCCCCGCCTCTCCGAGGAACTGTGGGGCGGCGGATGCTCCCTCTGGTCCGCCGATACGGATCGCTCCGTGGAGGTGGACGGGGTGACCGTCGAGGAGCGCCCCGCGTCCGAAGGCGTCGCGCACGTCCTGGGGCTGGCGCACGGGGAGCGGTATGCGTTCGCGAGCGCCGGTTCGTGCCACACGGCGGACGGCCGCCCCGTCGAGGTCAATGAGATGACGCTCGATGCCGCGTCGTACGTCCTTGAGTACACCTTCGACAGCTGAGACGGGCGACGACTCTTCACGCCTCGAAGGTCGAACCGAGCGGCACAGCGGCCACAGCCCTCCACGCCGACGACGGCACCCGCCGCCATACACGAAAAAGCCCGCCGATCCAGGTTTCCCCGGATCGACGGGCTTTCCGACAACTGTCGGGACGACAGGATTTGAACCTGCGACCCCTTGACCCCCAGTCAAGTGCGCTACCAAGCTGCGCCACGTCCCGATGCTCGTCCGGCCGGTTCCCCGGCTGACCGCGCATGAGAACAATACCGCATGTCAGAGGGTGCGCGTTGCCATATTCCGGACGGCGGCGCATACCCCGGGCGGACCGCCGTGACCAGGCCGACGACCGCCCGCCGGTCCGTGGCGCCCCGGTCGCTCAGACGCGGGCGTCGAGCCAGGCCAGCAGATCACGCTGGACCTCGTCGCGGTGGGTCTCGTTGAGGATCTCGTGCCGGGCGCCCGGATAGGCGCGCCACGTCAGGTCGTGCACGCCGTGGTAGCGGTAGTCCTCCAGCAGCTCGCTCACCAGCGTCAGGCGCTGGTTGCAGGGGTCCTCGGCGCCGACCGCGAGGTGCACCGGCAGGCCGCGGGGCATCCGGGCGAGGTGCGCCGGATCGTTGACCTTGCGGATCGCGCGTACCCAGTCCAGGGCGAGCCCGACGCAGAACGGGAAGCCGCAGTCCTCGTCGGCGACGTACCGGTCGACCTCGGCGGTGTCGCGGGAGAGCCATTCGTAGCCGGTGCGGTGGGTGAAGGCGTCGTTGAAGGAGCTGAAGGTCCGCGAGATGGAGGCGGACAGCGCGGTGCGGCCCTTCGCCGCGATCTCGGCCTCCAACTCCTCGATGGTGGAGTCGATTTCGATGCCGGGCAGGGTCCGGAACGTACCGGAGAGGATCAGCCCGGCGAGGTCGGCGCCGTACTCCTGGGCGTAGTCGCGGGCGAGCATCGAGCCCATGCTGTGGCCGAGCAGCACCAGCGGGACGCCGGGGTGCTCGGCGGCCGTGTGGTCGCCGAGGCGCTTGAGGTCGGCGACGATCGCCCGCCAGGCGTCCTCGCCCACCACTCCGCGGCCGCCGGTGGACGCGGCGGTGGCGCCGTGCCCGCGGTGGTCGGAGGCGAGGACGCCGTAGCCGCGGGCGGTCAGGAAGCGGGCGAACCGGTCGTAGCGCCGGGCGTGTTCCGCCGCGCCGTGCGCGATCTGGACCAGCGCCCGGGGCCGCCCGGTCTCCGGAAGCCAGGTGTACGCGGCGATCCGGGCACCGTCGGGGGCCTCGTGGAACTCCGGCTGAGGGGCCTGCATGGGGCATCGTCTCCTGACTGCGGGGCGGGGGCCGCCCGGTCCGGCGGCCGCGTCGACGGGGCGCCCGCGCCGACCGCGCCGGATTCCGGCCACCGGACCGGGGCCCCGCCGGTCGCCACTCTCCCCTCCCGGGCGGCACCCTGCCAAGGGCCCCGGCCCGGTGCGTGTTCCCGACCGCCGGGGTGCACCGGGCGCCGGGACGCGGACCGGACGAATCGGACGCGCCCCGGGTCAGAAGGTGTCGCTCAGTCCGTCCTCCCGGCGGTGGATGCGGGCGACCAGGTCGGTGGCCGCCTTCTTGATCGTCTCCAGGCCCTCCCGGCCCCACCGCCGCGGTTCGAGGTCCACCACACAGACCGTGCCCAGCGCCAGGCCCGTACGGTCGATCAGCGGTGCGCCGAGGTAGGCGCGGATGCCGGACTCGTCGACGACCGGATTTCCGGCGAACCGCGGGTAGTCGCGGACGTCCTCCAGGACCAGGGCCTTGCGGCGGACGACGACGTGCGGGCAGTAGCCGTGGTCACGGGCGATCACCCGGAGGTCTCCGCCGCGGGCGCGCGGCGCGCCCGGCACCCGGCCGCGGGGCGGGGTGTACAGCCCGGCGAGGTACTGCCGGTCCTCGTCGAGGAGGTTCACCACGCCGTACGGCGCCCGCAGCGCACGGGCCACCTCGTGGGCGTACGTGTCGAAGGCGGGCACCGGGGCGTCGCCGATGCCCAGTTCCCGCAGCCGGGCCGCGCGCCGCGGCGCCTCGGTGTCGACCGGGGTCCGCAGCAGATGCCGGTTCGGGTCGTACCCGGCGGACCGGCTCACGGCAGCTCCCAGGTCGCGGCGGGCACGGGGGTGAGCAGGTGCTGGACGAGGGCGACCAGGACATGGGTGGCCGAGGCGCAGCGCCGGGCGTCGCAGACCACGACGGGCACGTCCGGCCCGAGGTCGACGGCGGTACGCACCTCCTCGGGGGCGTAGTGATGGGAGCCCTCGAACTCGTTGACGGCGACGACGAAGGGGATGGAGCGGCGTTCGAAGAAGTCGACGGCGGCGAAGCAGTGGTCCAGGCGCCGGGTGTCGGCGAGGACCACCGCGCCGAGCGCGCCGTGCGACAGCTCGTCCCACATGAACCAGAAGCGTTCCTGGCCGGGCGTGCCGAAGAGGTAGAGGATGTGCGACCGGTCGAGGGTGATCCGGCCGAAGTCCATGGCGACGGTGGTGGTGTCCTTGTCCTCGACGCCGAGCAGGTCGTCGTGGCCGACGCTGATCTGGGTGAGCAGCTCCTCGGTGCTGAGCGGTTCGATCTCGCTGACCGCTCCGACGAAGGTGGTCTTGCCGACCCCGAAGCCGCCCGCGACCAGGACTTTCACGGCGGTCGGGAAGGCGGCCCCGTCGTGGGTCGGGGTCAGGGATTCACAGTCGGGTGCGCAGTCCATGCAGCACCGCCTCCAGAAGGGCTCGGTCGGTCCGGGGTGCGGGTCCCGCGGTCGCGGGGGCGTGGGCGGTGAGCGCACCGCAGTCGACGAGGTCGGCGAGGAGCACCTTGGTGACCACGACGGGCAGCCGCAGCTGGCCGGCGATCTCGGCGACGGAGACCGGCACCCGGCACAGCGCGAGCGCCCGGGCGTGCTCCGGCCCCTGCGCGTCGGCCCGCCGCCCGGTCGCCCGGACCAGCGTCAGCAGATCGAACGGGGCGGTGGGCCGGGTCCGTCCGTTGCTGACGGTGTACGGGCGAACCAGACGGCCCGCCGCGTCGTCGTACCACGCGGGCTCCCGGCCGCCGTCGCGGCTGCGATGGCGCAGCGCCATCGTCAGCGTCCACCCGCCGGAGCCTGCCGCCGCGCGGGGGTGATCAGGTACGGACGGACGCTCTTGACCAGCATCCCCATCTCGTAGCCGAGCACCGCCACATCGGCCTCACGACCGGCCAGGACGGCCAGGCAGGTGCCCGATCCGGCGGTGGAGACGAAGAGGAAGGCGGACTCCAGCTCGACGACGACCTGGAGGACGTCGTCGCCCTCGCCGAAACGGACCCCGGCGCTGCGGGCCAGCGAGTAGAGGCCGCAGGAGAGGGCCGCCAGGTGGTCGGCGCTGTCGGGGTCGAAGCCGTGGGCGGCCTTGACCAGGCCGTCGGAGGACAGCAGGAGTGCGCTGCGGGCGTGCGGGACGCGCTGGACGAGACCGGTCAGCAGCCATGAGAGGTCCGGCTGCGGACCGGCGTGCAACGGGGCATGCGCCGGGGGGGGCGTCAGTGCGTGCGTCGGTGCGTGGGTCGGTGTGTGCAGATCACTCACCATGATGGGGCTCGTCTCCTCGTGGGCGGGCCGTCGGGGCCTCGGGGTCGGTGATGGGGCGGGGATCGGTGGTGTCCGGCCCGTCGAGGGCCGGGTGCAGGGCGGGGCGGAAGGCGTCGCCCCCGGCCGAGTGCCCGGCCTCGAAGGCGTCGTCGGAGAGGCTGATGCCGCGCCGGAACGCGGCCATCAGGCCCGGGTCGTGCTCCGGTTCGGGCCGGCCGTCTCCGGCGGTGTGCCGCAGGATCGGTTCACCGCGCAATTCGGGCACCAGATGTTCCTGGCGCCGACGGCGCGGCAGCCGGGGCCGGGGCCCACCGGCTCGCTCCTCGGACGGCGCCTCGGCGGCGTCGTGCTCCGGTGCGGCCGGTCCCACGGGCCCGGCCGTCCGCGGCTCGCCGTTCCCGGCGGACGGGACGTCACCCGGCGACGGCACGGCGGAACCTCTCGGTCCGCCCGGGCGCGGCTGTCCGGTACGGGGCGCCGCCCCCGGCACGGGGAGCGGTCCACGCGCCGCCGGGATGACGGCCGGGAACCCCGTGGCCGGTCCGGGCAGAGCGTCCGGCCCAGCGAGGTACGGCTGCTCCGGGCCGCTCGCGGCGTACCCGCGGTCCGGGCCGGGTCCGGCCACCAGGGCGGGGCGTTCACCGTCGGGCGCGCCGAGCGGGGAGTCGCCGCGGACGTCGGGCGTGCCGCCGCCGAGCGTCCCTGCGTCCTGGCACTCCGGTCCGAGCAGGTCCCGGGGCAGGACGAGGACGGCCTGCACACCGCCGTAGATGTTGCTCTCCAGGCGGACCGCGATGCCGTGCCGCCGGGCGAGCGAGGAGACGACGAACAGGCCGATCCGGCCGTCGGCCAGCAGCTCGTCCATGTCGACGTGCTCGGGGTCGGCGAGCAGCCCGTTCATCCGTGTCCGCTCGTCCGGCGTCATGCCCAGGCCCCGGTCCTCGACCTCGACGGCGAGCCCAGAGGTGACGAGCTGGGCGCGCAGCAGGACGTGGGTCTGCGGGTCGGAGTAGACGGAGGCGTTCTCGACGAGTTCGGCGAGGAGGTGGATGACGTCGGCGACGGCGTGGCCGCGCAGCGTCCCCTCGATCTGCGGGACGAGCTTGATCCGCGGATACTGCTCGACCTCCGCGATGGCCGACCGCAGCACCTCCGTCATGGCGACCGGGCGGCTCCACTGGCGGCGGGAGATCGCGCCGCCGAGGACGGCGAGGTTCTCCGCGTGCCGCCGGGTGCGGGTGGCGAGGTGGTCGACGTGGAACAGGCCCTTGAGCAGGTCCGGGTCCTCGACCTGGTTCTCCAGGTCGTCCAGCAGCTCGATCTCGCGGTGCACCAGGGACTGCAGGCGCCGGGCGAGGTTGACGAAGACCTCGACCTTCTGCTCCCCGGCGGCGGCACTCCGGGTGAGGTCGATCGCCTCGACGACGGCCGCCGAGGCGGCGTGCCCGGCCACCGCCATCTCGTGGGCGAGCAGGTCGAGGGCGTTCCCGTCCGGCGCGGACTCCGGCTCGGGCCCGTGGTGTTCGGGGTGGTCGCCGCGGCGCACCCGGTGCACGAGCGCCTGGAGATCCGCCTGGTTGCGGGCGTTGAGGCGGCGCAGCGCGGCGCAGCGGTCCGCGGTGGCCCGCGCCTCGGAGTTGGCCGCGGCGCCTGCGGTGACCGCGACCCCGCAGACCAGCGCCAGACCGGCGGCCAGCACCGGCCAGGCGCGCCCGGAGAACGTGGCGCCGCCGGTCTGGACGAGGCAGACGACGGCCGCCGCGCAGACCGCGGTGGCAACGGCGCAGGGAACCACGGCGATGCGGACCAGCCTGGCCCGTATCACCGCATCGGCGGCCGAACCCGGAAAGGCGGCCCGTCCGTGTCGGCCGCCCTCGCGGTCTCTCCGTCGCGCCCCGGAGGGTACGGCGGCGGCCCCCGGGGAAGGCTCGGGTCCGTGGGACCCCGTTTCCTGGGACGTCGGGAGCCCCTGGGGAAGTGCGGTAGGCATCGTGCCCTCCGGATCGGCCATCGGCAGTTCGCAAAGCACGCACGGTAGTTGTTATCGAGGTGGGGTCCGGACCACCTTGCCCCTTTCGCCACCCCTCGCCACCTCCCTACGAGGGCTTCACCCACACACCAGCCCGAACTGGTACGAACCGTCGTTCCTATAAGGGCGGTGAAAACATTCCTTACGGTGACCGGACCGAGAGGGCACTCACAGCGACGAAAGGCCCGATGGCGACCGTCCGCACACGCGATGGCGCGATGGCGCGGGGGCGATCGGCGGAGGGCGAAGCTCCGGGGGCATGCCCTCGCAATGAATCCCCAACCACCGCAAGAACAAAGTAATTTGACGTATACCGTCATATCGGTCGGCGCACGCGGCACCCCCACCCCGCGCGGGAACTCTTCGTAACGGAACGTCAGCCCGGTGGCAGGCGGACATCCGGTGGCGTGTTCTACGGGCCGGGGTCGAAGTTCACCCGGACGTGGCGGTGGCCGGTGCGGATCAACAGGCCGTTCTTCAGGCTTGCCGGGTCCGCGCCGCTGGTCAGCCAGAGGTTCACGGCGGCGCCCAGCAGCAGGTCGAGGCGGGGGCGCGGGGTGTCCCAAGGGCGTTCGGCCACCGCCTCCAGCAGGAACCCGTTCCGCAGCCGCACCGGCCTCCCGCAGCTGGGCGCGGAGGTCGCCGGTGGGGTCGAGGCGGACGGCGCGGCGGCCGAACTCCACCGTCGGGGAGTCCGGGTCCAGCTCGTCGAGACCGGTGGCGGCGAGGAGGACGGCGCGTTCCGCGGCCGCGGAGTACAGGGAGGTGCTGCCGTGGTCCCCGACGACCGGATCGCTGGCGACGATGGTCGCGCGCCAGCCCTCCTGCGGCGGGATGACGAGGAGCCCGGCGGCCATCGCCGGTTCGAGGTGCGCGAGGACGCCCGCGTGTCTGTGCCGGGCCCAGACGTTGGGCGGTGGCGGCGGGTCAACTGGTCGGCGGGCGGACGTCCGTCCCGCGGTGCAGCCGCGCCAACTGGTCACGGCAGGCGGTCCGCAGCCGGGTGTCACCGGTCCGCTCGGCGAGGACGGCGAGCCGTTCCAGCACGCCGTTCGGCTTGGCGGTGCGCCCCGCTTCCAGGGCCGTTTCGGCGGCGGGCACCGCGTCGTCCACCGCCCGGTCGAGACGCCCGAGCCCTTCGTGGGCCCGGGAACGCACGAGCGCGAGACCGGGCGGCTTCAGGGCGTCGTCGGTGGCCACGACGGTCTCCCAGGCCCGCACGAGCACGTTCGAGGGCCTGCTCCCACCGCTCCCCCGCAAGGTGCGCCTGGGCGATGTTGTAGCGCTGGACGACGGTGCCGTGCGGGTCGTCGGCGTTGGCCGCCAGCGCCTCGCGGAGCAGGCCGAGCGCGTCCTCCCAGCAGCCGCGGGCGAGCGCCACCAGCCCCTGGCTCTCCAGGATCACGCCACGCACCCGGCTGTCAGCGACCGCGTCCGCCAGCGGCAGCGCGCGGGCCAGCTCCCGCTCGGCCTCCTCGTACTCCACCAACTCGTAGTTGGCACGCGCCACCTGAACGCAAAAATGCTCCGGTTCCCGGAAACCACTAACTGGTTTCCGGGAACCGGAGCTCAAAAATTGTTCGGCGGCGTCCTACTCTCCCACAGAGTCCCCTCTGCAGTACCATCGGCGCTGAAAGGCTTAGCTTCCGGGTTCGGAATGTAACCGGGCGTTTCCCTAACGCAATGACCACCGAAACACTATGAAGTTGACCAACCCGGCATCAACACAGGTCGTTACTTCAGAACCTACACAGTGGACGCGAGCAACTGAGGACAAGCCCTCGGCCTATTAGTACCAGTCAACTCCACCGGTTGCCCGGCTTCCATATCTGGCCTATCAACCCAGTCGTCTACTGGGAGCCTTAACCTCTCAAGGAGGTGGGAGTACTCATCTCGAAGCAGGCTTCCCGCTTAGATGCTTTCAGCGGTTATCCTTTCCGAACGTAGCCAACCAGCCATGCCCTTGGCAGGACAACTGGCACACCAGAGGTTCGTCCGTCCCGGTCCTCTCGTACTAGGGACAGCCCTTCTCAATACTCCTACGCGCACAGCGGATAGGGACCGAACTGTCTCACGACGTTCTAAACCCAGCTCGCGTACCGCTTTAATGGGCGAACAGCCCAACCCTTGGGACCGACTCCAGCCCCAGGATGCGACGAGCCGACATCGAGGTGCCAAACCATCCCGTCGATATGGACTCTTGGGGAAGATCAGCCTGTTATCCCCGGGGTACCTTTTATCCGTTGAGCGACGGCGCTTCCACAAGCCACCGCCGGATCACTAGTCCCTACTTTCGTACCTGCTCGACCCGTCAGTCTCACAGTCAAGCTCCCTTGTGCACTTACACTCAACACCTGATTGCCAACCAGGCTGAGGGAACCTTTGGGCGCCTCCGTTACTCTTTAGGAGGCAACCGCCCCAGTTAAACTACCCACCAGACACTGTCCCTGATCCGGATCACGGACCCAGGTTAGACATCCAGCACGACCAGAGTGGTATTTCAACAACGACTCCACAACCACTGGCGTGATCGCTTCACAGTCTCCCACCTATCCTACACAAGCCGAACCGAACACCAATATCAAGCTATAGTAAAGGTCCCGGGGTCTTTCCGTCCTGCTGCGCGAAACGAGCATCTTTACTCGTAGTGCAATTTCACCGGGCCTATGGTTGAGACAGTCGAGAAGTCGTTACGCCATTCGTGCAGGTCGGAACTTACCCGACAAGGAATTTCGCTACCTTAGGATGGTTATAGTTACCACCGCCGTTTACTGGCGCTTAAGTTCTCAGCTTCGCCATGACGAATCATGACTAACCGGTCCCCTTAACGTTCCAGCACCGGGCAGGCGTCAGTCCGTATACATCGCCTTACGGCTTCGCACGGACCTGTGTTTTTAGTAAACAGTCGCTTCTCGCTGGTCTCTGCGGCCACCACCAGCTCACCGAGTAAATCGGATCACCAGCAATGGCCCCCCTTCTCCCGAAGTTACGGGGGCATTTTGCCGAGTTCCTTAACCATAGTTCACCCGAACGCCTCGGTATTCTCTACCTGACCACCTGAGTCGGTTTAGGGTACGGGCCGCCATGAAACTCGCTAGAGGCTTTTCTCGACAGCATAGGATCATCCACTTCGCCACAATCGGCTCGGCATCAGGTCTCAGACTATATGCACGACGGATTTACCTACCGTGCGTCCTACACCCTTACCCCGGGACAACCACCGCCCGGGCTGGACTACCTTCCTGCGTCACCCCATCACTCACCTACTACCACCTTGGATCAGCGGCTCCACCACTCCCCTCAACTCCGAAGAGATCAGGGCGGCTTCACGGCCTTAGCATCAGAGGGCTCGATGTTTGACGCTTCACAACGGGTACCGGAATATCAACCGGTTGTCCATCGACTACGCCTGTCGGCCTCGCCTTAGGTCCCGACTTACCCTGGGCAGATCAGCTTGACCCAGGAACCCTTAGTCAATCGGCGCACACGTTTCCCACGTGTGTATCGCTACTCATGCCTGCATTCTCACTCGTGAACCGTCCACAACTCGTTTCCACGGCTGCTTCACCCGGCACACGACGCTCCCCTACCCATCACCACACCCGTTAGGGCTCCCATGGCAATGACATGACTTCGGCGGTGTGCTTGAGCCCCGCTACATTGTCGGCGCGGAATCACTTGACCAGTGAGCTATTACGCACTCTTTCAAGGATGGCTGCTTCTAAGCCAACCTCCTGGTTGTCTCTGCGACTCCACATCCTTTCCCACTTAGCACACGCTTAGGGGCCTTAGTCGATGCTCTGGGCTGTTTCCCTCTCGACCATGGAGCTTATCCCCCACAGTCTCACTGCCGCGCTCTCACTTACCGGCATTCGGAGTTTGGCTAAGGTCAGTAACCCGGTAGGGCCCATCGCCTATCCAGTGCTCTACCTCCGGCAAGAAACACACGACGCTGCACCTAAATGCATTTCGGGGAGAACCAGCTATCACGGAGTTTGATTGGCCTTTCACCCCTAACCACAGGTCATCCCCCAGGTTTTCAACCCTGGTGGGTTCGGTCCTCCACGAAGTCTTACCTCCGCTTCAACCTGCCCATGGCTAGATCACTCCGCTTCGGGTCTTGAGCATGCTACTGAACGCCCTATTCGGACTCGCTTTCGCTACGGCTCCCCCACACGGGTTAACCTCGCAACATACCGCAAACTCGCAGGCTCATTCTTCAAAAGGCACGCAGTCACGACTGCCGTCCAAAGACGACAGCGACGCTCCCACGGCTTGTAGGCACACGGTTTCAGGTACTATTTCACTCCGCTCCCGCGGTACTTTTCACCATTCCCTCACGGTACTATCCGCTATCGGTCACCAGGGAATATTTAGGCTTAACGGGTGGTCCCGCCAGATTCACACGGGATTTCTCGGGCCCCGTGCTACTTGGGTGTCTCTCAAACGAGCCGTTAATGTTTCAGCTACGGGGGTCTTACCCTCTACGCCGGACCTTTCGCATGTCCTTCGCCTACATCAACGGTTTCTGACTCGTCTCACAGCCGGCAGACTGCAAAAGAGAGATCCCACAACCCCGCATGCGCAACCCCTGCCGGGTATCACACACATACGGTTTGGCCTCATCCAGTTTCGCTCGCCACTACTCCCGGAATCACGGTTGTTTTCTCTTCCTGCGGGTACTGAGATGTTTCACTTCCCCGCGTTCCCTCCACACTGCCTATGTGTTCAGCAGCGGGTGACAGCCCATGACGACTGCCGGGTTTCCCCATTCGGACACCCCCGGATCAAAGCTTGGTTGACAGCTCCCCGGGGCCTATCGTGGCCTCCCACGTCCTTCATCGGTTCCTGGTGCCAAGGCATCCACCGTGCGCCCTTAAAAACTTGGCCACAGATGCTCGCGTCCACTGTGCAGTTCTCAAGCAACGACCAGCCACCCACCACCCCAACCCGAAGGCTGAGTTCACTGGGGCCGGCATCGCGAAGGTTCAGACTCGAAAGCCCGTACCCTCAGATACCCAACAGCGTGCCCAACACATCCAGCCCACGATCCACGTTCCACGCCGAAGCAGTACTAGTGGCCATACGACCGAGTGTGCCGAGTAGTCAACGTTCCACCCATGAGCAACCAGCATCAGACATTCGCTGATGTACTGGCCTCTGACCTCGCCCCGAAGGACTCGGTAAGAAGTGCTCCTTAGAAAGGAGGTGATCCAGCCGCACCTTCCGGTACGGCTACCTTGTTACGACTTCGTCCCAATCGCCAGTCCCACCTTCGACGATTCCCTCCCACAAGGGGTTGGGCCACCGGCTTCGGGTGTTACCGACTTTCGTGACGTGACGGGCGGTGTGTACAAGGCCCGGGAACGTATTCACCGCAGCAATGCTGATCTGCGATTACTAGCAACTCCGACTTCATGGGGTCGAGTTGCAGACCCCAATCCGAACTGAGACCGGCTTTTTGAGATTCGCTCCACCTCGCGGTATCGCAGCTCATTGTACCGGCCATTGTAGCACGTGTGCAGCCCAAGACATAAGGGGCATGATGACTTGACGTCGTCCCCACCTTCCTCCGAGTTGACCCCGGCAGTCTCCTGTGAGTCCCCATCACCCCGAAGGGCATGCTGGCAACACAGAACAAGGGTTGCGCTCGTTGCGGGACTTAACCCAACATCTCACGACACGAGCTGACGACAGCCATGCACCACCTGTACACCGACCACAAGGGGGGCACTGTCTCCAGTGCTTTCCGGTGTATGTCAAGCCTTGGTAAGGTTCTTCGCGTTGCGTCGAATTAAGCCACATGCTCCGCTGCTTGTGCGGGCCCCCGTCAATTCCTTTGAGTTTTAGCCTTGCGGCCGTACTCCCCAGGCGGGGAACTTAATGCGTTAGCTGCGGCGCGGACGACGTGGAATGTCGCCCACACCTAGTTCCCAACGTTTACGGCGTGGACTACCAGGGTATCTAATCCTGTTCGCTCCCCACGCTTTCGCTCCTCAGCGTCAGTATCGGCCCAGAGATCCGCCTTCGCCACCGGTGTTCCTCCTGATATCTGCGCATTTCACCGCTACACCAGGAATTCCGATCTCCCCTACCGAACTCTAGCCTGCCCGTATCGAATGCAGACCCGGGGTTAAGCCCCGGGCTTTCACATCCGACGTGACAAGCCGCCTACGAGCTCTTTACGCCCAATAATTCCGGACAACGCTTGCGCCCTACGTATTACCGCGGCTGCTGGCACGTAGTTAGCCGGCGCTTCTTCTGCAGGTACCGTCACTTTCGCTTCTTCCCTGCTGAAAGAGGTTTACAACCCGAAGGCCGTCATCCCTCACGCGGCGTCGCTGCATCAGGCTTTCGCCCATTGTGCAATATTCCCCACTGCTGCCTCCCGTAGGAGTCTGGGCCGTGTCTCAGTCCCAGTGTGGCCGGTCGCCCTCTCAGGCCGGCTACCCGTCGTCGCCTTGGTAGGCCATTACCCCACCAACTAGCTGATAGGCCGCGGGCTCATCCTTCACCGCCGGAGCTTTCCACCACCATGAGATGCCTCAAGTGGTCGTATCCGGTATTAGACCCCGTTTCCAGGGCTTGTCCCGGAGTGAAGGGCAGATTGCCCACGTGTTACTCACCCGTTCGCCACTAATCCACCACCGAAGCGGTTTCATCGTTCGACTTGCATGTGTTAAGCACGCCGCCAGCGTTCGTCCTGAGCCAGGATCAAACTCTCCGTGAATGTTTCCCGGTCATCCGGGTTACACACACGGGAGCGGAACGAGCAACGGAATAGGTCGCTCGTTCACAGCGTCCTCGCTGTGTGTGCCACCGTCACCCAGTGGGTGCGGTGGGCTTTCAAAGGAACCTCGTCCCAGCGTGATGCTGGAGACGGGGTATCAACATATTTGGCGTTGACTTTTGGCACGCTGTTGAGTTCTCAAGGAACGGACGCTTCCTTTGTGCCTGTTTCACCAGGCTCTCCGGGCGCTTCCCTTCGGTCTTGCGTTTCCGACTCTATCAGATCCTTTCGGCCCTGATTTTCGCCGGTGCGGTCCGGCCTTTCGGCTTTTCCACGGTTCCCACCTTACCAGATCCGCTGGGCGTTTCCGGCCCCCTGTCGGAGCGGGGTTGGCCTTCTTGCTTTCGCTTTCCGGCCTTTCCGACTCTATCAGATCCGATTCGCTGCCGTTTCCGGTCCGAATTCGTTTCCGATTACCCGTCGGAGGGGTTTGCCTCGGTCCGCTTACTTTCGTTTGCGGCGCCTTGGCGTGGTCACTACTTTAGCGGAATTCCTCGGTGACGCATAATCACGTCGCGGTGTGAAATTCGGGCATGCCGAAATTCGTCCCGGTGAGGAGTCGTGCGGTAGTGGTGTGCCGCTGAAGCGGCGGGATAGCTGCCGTGGGGCCTGTCGACTCCGTGGCAACCCGAATAACCTACACGACCCTACGGGTGCGGCACGACGTGGGGGCACATTCGGGCGGGAGACGCTCCAGCATGCGCACAACCTCGGCGAGGTCGTCCCCGATCCACATCACCGCTCGCCCGCGACATCGAGATCGCCGCTGCGCGTCTCCACCTCAGCCTCGGCACTCCGGGGGCGGCACCAGGGATGCGCAATCGGATAGGACACAGCCCGCCACCACGGCTCCTCAGGCAGCCTCCCCGCAGGCTCGAACGACTCACCAGGACACGGGAACGCCACCGCCTGGCCGACCTCCTCGGCTGCGTCCTTCGTCCACTCCGCCGGCTCCGCCCACGGGTGCAGGGCGAGGTTGAAGGTGCCCCAGTGGATCGGCAGCAGCACCCCAGCCGGACCACCTCCCTGCAGGTCAAGGTGTGCTTGAACCCCCTGAGCGGGCGTCATGTGAATGTCCGGCCACGCACCGGGCAGCGGCAGATGGTCCGTGTGGTTCTTGGGCCAGAACTCGCTGTACGCACCGATCTGGATCATGGTCAGGTCGAACGGGCCGTGGCGTTCGCCGATCTCGGCGAAGCCGGGGAAATAGCCGGTGTCGCCGCTGTGGTGGATGCGGTGCTCGGGTCCGACGACGGCCCAGGAGGCCCACAGGGTGTGCTGGGGGCCGCGCAGGCCCCGGCCGCAGAAGTGCTGGGCGGGGGTGGCGGTGAGGGTCAGCTCGCCGACGCGGGTGGACTCGTGCCAGTCCAGCTCCGTGACGCGGGACGGCGGTACGCCCCAGAACTCCAGGTCGGCGCCGATGCCCAGGGGCACCACGAAGGCGGCTCCGGTGGCGGTCAGGGCCTGGATCGTCGCCATGTCGAGGTGGTCGTAGTGGTCGTGGGAGATCACCACGGCGTCGACGGGCTCCAGCGCGGCCAGCTCTACGGGGGCCGGGTGCAGCCTCTTGGGTCCGGCCCAGGCGAACGGCGAACAGCGCTCGCCCCACACCGGGTCGAAGAGCACGCGATGGCCGTCGATCTCGGCGAGCACGCTGGAATGCCCCATCCAAGTGATGCGCAGCCCGGTCCGCGGCAGCCCGGCGGTCTCCCCCGGGGCCGGGCGGTGCATCGGTATCGGGCCGACGGGCGTGCGGCGCAGCCGTCCCTCGCGGTTCAGCTGCGTACGGGCCATCGGCAGCACGGAGCCGTTCAGCAGCTGACGGGTCTGTGTCGGGTTGCGGAACTGGCCGTCAACGAACTGCGGCGACCGGCGCATCCTGGCCAGCCGCTCGCCGGTGGGCGCGGCGCCGAAGCTCGCGGGGCGCAGCGCACGCCACGGCGTGCGGCGGGGGCGGGGACCGGTCACGGAACCTCCAATGTCGGGGCGGTCGCCACGTTGAACGGACCGGGCGGACCACAGGTTCCGACCCCCGGCCCACCCGGGGAGCCGCGGCGGCCGGGCACTTCCACAGCCTCTCTCCGCGCCAGGGGCGGCGCGACCTGCGGGGTGGGCGGGCGGCGGCCAGGAACAGCGCGGTCGCGCCCCTTGGGCGGGCGGAGCCGGGTGGGTGCGCACGGGCCGCTCCAGCTCAGGCTCGGGCCCCGATCAGCCTCGGCTCCGGCCCTGCCCTGGACCCCACTCGGCCTGCGCTTCGGCTCAGGCCGAGGCTTCCGCCCGGCCGAGCCCGGCCTGCCGGGCGGACGACGGCCCGTTGCCTTACGAGGCCGCCCCCTCCCGGAGGCCCGCCTCCTGAACACCACTCAGCCCAGGCCCTGCTTCCGCCCCGGGCCCCGGCTCACTCCCGCCCCTGGCCGTCCCCGACCCCAGCCAGGTCCGTCCCACTGAACTCCACCACCACCCGATCCGTCACCGGTGCGTACCCCAACCGTCGGTACAGCGCGTTCGCGGTCGGGTTGGCGAGGTCGGTGAAGAGCAGGACCTCTCTGGCACCGGCGTCGCGGGCCGCTTGGGACAAGGCCGCCGTCACGGCCCCGGCGTAACCGCGTCCGCGCAGTTCGGGCGGGGTGTGGACGGGGGCGACGCAGGTGATGCCGTCCTCCGCGCCGGTGTGGGCGGCCATCTCCACGGGCCGTCCGCCGTCCTCCCAGAGCAGCACCCGGCCGTGCGCGATCCGGTCGTCGACCGTACGGGCGTCGCACGGCGGGACGGTTCCGGCGTCGGTGGCGAAGTCCGCGAACCACTCCAGGACCAGGGCGCGGTCGGCGGTGGTGGCCGGGCGGGCCGCGCCCGGGGGGCCGGGGCGCGGGGGCCTGAGCATGCCGAGGCGGTGGAGGCGGTTGCGTTCGCCGGTGCGGGCGGTGCCGCCGTGGTGGCGCAGCCAGGTGGCGGCGAAGGCGTCGACGGCCGCGAGGTCACCGCCGACGCCCGGGACGTGGTGTGCCTCCTCGGTCAGGGTGTCGGCCAGGGCGCTCGCGGCCCGTTCGGGCGTCGCGGAGAGCAGCACCGGGCGCGGCGGCGTCCAGAGGTAGGCGGCGCCCACCTCCGCCGTCTCCCGCCACCAGCCGTACCGGGGTGGGTGGTCGCCGTACGCGTCGGCGCCGGTCGCGCGGACGGTCGCGGCGACGGAGAGGAGCATGGTGTGTGCCACGGGCCGGGCCCGCAGGAAGGCTCCGGCGGCCGCGTCGAAGGCGTCGGGATCCGCTGTCGTGGTCCAGGTCATGCCCCGGTCTCCTGTGGGGCCGCCCGGGACGCACCGGATTTTCCGGGGTGTCCGCCGGGCCCGCGCCGTCGCGTACGAGCCCCATGCGCCGGACCATGGCGCGCGCCCCGAACCCCGCCCCCGTACGCCCGCGGTCCGCGCCCCGCCGGGCCTCCGGGTTTCAGACCACCTCGGCCACCGTCGGCGGGGCGGTCAACGCGGGGCGGCGGGGCAGCAGGACGGTGCGGGCGGCTATCCGGGGGCTGAAGAGGCGGGGCAGCGGAGCGGTGAGGCAGAAGACGTCGCGGAAGGCGGCGCCCACGACCGGGTCGACGGCCGCGCGGGCCGCCAGCCGGTCGAGGTACCAGGACGTCAGCCGCTCCCCGGCCGACCGCTTCTCCTCGGCGTCGCGGAGGTAGGGCAGGTCGGCGCCGACCGCGGCGACCCATGCCGGATCGGTGACGGCGGCGACCTCCCGCTGCACCGTGGTAGCGGTGTCCGGCAGCAGACCGCCGGTGCGCTCCAGGGTGTCGCGCAGAGCGCGGGCGCCCAGGGCGGCGACCGACATGCCCTGCCCGTAGACGGGGTTGAAGGTGCAGTGCGCGTCCCCGAGGACGAGGAAGCCCCGCGGCGAGGCGCCGGAACGCTCGTAGCGGCGACGGCGGTTGCGGGTGTCGTGGAAGCCGTGGACGGGGGTGAGCGGTTCGGCGCCGGAGACCAGGGAATGGAGGTACGGGTCGCCGACGGTGGCGCTGTAGGCAAGGAACCCTTCCGGTTCCGTGGGCGGATGGTCGCCGCGCATCCCGGCGAGGGTCAGCATCCAGACGCCGTCCTCGACGGGGAGGTAGCAGCCGCCGCGCGGGGAGCCCGGCCAGTTGGGCACGTTGACGCCGGTGTCCGGGGCGCGCCCGGGGCCGGGACGGTACTGCCGGGTGGCGTAGCCGAGACCGGTGTCGACGATCTCCTCCTGCGGGGCGGTCAGGCCCAGTTCGGCGTACCAGCGGGGCGCGCGGGAGCTGCGTCCGGAGGCGTCCACGACGAGTCCGGCGGTGAGGGTGTGCGGCACGCCGCCGTCGCGCGGGCGGATCCGGACACCGGTGACCCGGTCCGCGTCGCCGGTCAGCCCGACGACTTCGGTGGCCTCCCGCACCGCCACGCGGGTCGCGGAGTCCGCGAACGCGGCCCGCGCCCGCTCGGTGACGACGGCGTCGAGCACCGGGCGGGTCACGCTGAGCATGTGGTGGCGGCGTTCGTCGAACCGGCGGGGCCAGCCGGTGGGGGTGCGGGTGAGGAGGTCGCGTGGCAGGTCGAGGCGGTGGGCGCCCGCCTCGGTGAGCGCGGCGCAGCTGCCGGGCAGCAGGGCCTCCAGGGCGCGTTGGCCGCCGGTGATCAGGATGTGGAGGTGCCGTGCCTGGGGAACGCCCTTGCGGAAGCCGCGGTTCTCGGGGTAGCGGTCGCGTTCGATGACCGTGACGGTGTCGGCGTGGCCCAACAGGGCGGTGGCGGCGAGCATTCCGGCCAGCCCTCCGCCGATCACGATCGCGTCCCGCGCGCCGCCGGTGTGCTGCTCTTCCATACCCGCTCCCCTCGGTCGGCCGCCGGTCGGCCGCCCGCCACAAGTGATCAACTACGGCTCCGGCGCCCAGACTTCAGCGCGCGCCGCACCTTGTCAACGCCCTCGCGGCGCGCCCGGCCGACATCCCCGTCCGGCCCCGGCGTCCCCGGGAGCGCGGGCCGCCCGCCACGCCGTCGCACACCTCTTCCCACCCCCACCGCCGCCCCTCACATCTGTACCTGACGCCCCGTTTTGCAACATCTTGGGGCTAGAATCCGGCCTGCGGACGCGGCCTGTCCGCAGACCGCCGCCACCAGCCAGTGATGCAAGGACGCCTGTGACACATCAGCCGGGAACCGAGCCCTATGACGTCCTGGTCGTCGGCGGATCGGGGGTGGACACCGTCGTGCGGGTCCCCACCCTGCCGGTCCCCGCGGCCGATTCCCTCCCGGTGGCCCCCATCCGGGAGTACGCGGGCCACACCGGTACCGGCGTCGCTCTGGGCTGCGCCGCGCTCGGACTGCGCACCGGATTCGTCGACTTCCTCGGTGACGACCCGCAAGGTGCGCTGGTCCGGGAGCGGCTGGCCGGCAGCGGCGTCGACTTCCGGCCACTGATCTCCCCGCACGGCACCCGCCGTGCGGTGAACCTCGTCGCCCCGGACGGCCGCCGCACCTCCCTCCACGACGCCCGCGACCCGCTCGACCTGCGGATGCCGCCCGAGCACTACCTCCCCGCACTGCGCCGTGCCCGGCACGTCCATCTGTCGATCACCCACTTCGCGCGGTTCCTGTACGACGACATCGCCGCGCTGGGGCTGCCGGTCTCCACGGATCTGCACGACTGGGACGGACTCACCTGCCACCACAAGGAGTTCGCGTTCCGCTCCGATCTGGTGTTCCTGAGCACTGCCGGGGCGGGTGAGCGGATCGGGTCGGTGATGCGGGAGATCCTGCGGGAGGGCCGGGCGTCCGCGGTGATCGCGACCGCGGGCGCCGGGGGCGCGTACCTGCTCACCCCGGAGGACCGCACCCCGCGCCACATCCCGACGGCCGTGCCGCCCGGCCCGGTGGTGGACAGCAACGGCGCCGGAGACGCGTTCACCAGCGGGTTCCTCCACGGGCACCTCGCCGGGCTGGAGTTCGGGGAGTGCGCGCGCCGGGGCGCGCTCGCGGGCGCGCACGCCTGCGTCGCGCACGGGACGCACAGCGCGCCCCTGGACGCGGAGGCGCTGGCGGCGGCCGACGGGGAGCCGGAGGCCGGGGCGGCGGACACCGTTCCGGCCTGAGCGCGGGGCGCGTCGGCCGCCGCCCGCGCGGTCAGTC
Source organism: Streptomyces sp. NBC_01525 (assembly GCF_045040405.1). Classification (NCBI taxonomy): domain Bacteria; kingdom Bacillati; phylum Actinomycetota; class Actinomycetes; order Kitasatosporales; family Streptomycetaceae; genus Streptomyces; species Streptomyces sp. NBC_01525. The sequence continues at coordinate 6,112,659 of NZ_CP109397.1, read as the reverse complement.
CTTCCGGCCCATCGCCCCGTAGAAGATCGTGTTGTTCAGCTCCTCGGCGCCGGGGATCTCGCCGTCCGGGCGCCACAGCGGGACGCGGACGACACCGGGCTCCAGCAGCGTGAACGGCCCGAACAGCTCGGTGATCCGGGCCTTGGAGCGGAGGTTGAGGGTGGCGGTGGCGTTCTTGTAGACGTTGACGACGCCGTCGCGGGCGGTCACATCGACGCGTCCGCCGGGGAACTCCTCGTACGGCTCCTCGGTGGCGTGCGAGAGGACGAGGTGGCTGCCGGAGGGCAGGGCGTCGGCGAGGGCGGTGACGATGCCCGCCGGGTCCTCGTCCTCCCGGACGAAGTGCAGCACCGCGAGGAGCAGGACGGCCACCGGCCGGTCGAAGTCGATGAGCCGCCGCACGGTCGGGTGTGCCAGGACCGACCGTACGTCGCGGACGTCGCCGAGGACGAAGCCGGTGCGGTCGGCGTCGGTGAGGCGCGCTCCGGCGTGGGTGGCGACGATCGGGTCGTTGTCGACGTGGACGACCCGGGTGTCCGGGGCGCTCGCGCGGGCCACCTCATGGGTGTAGGGCGAGGTGGGGATGCCGGTGCCGAGGTCGATGAGCTGGCGGATGCCGCCGTCGACGAGGGTGCGGACCGCGCGCCCGAGGAACGCGCGGTTGGCGCGGGCGCTGAGCCTGACCTGCGGGTGGACCTCGATGACGCGGTCCGCGGCGATCCGGTCGACCTCGTAGTTGTCGCGGCCGCCGAGGTAGTAGTCGTACATCCGGGCCGGGTGCGGGGTGCCGGTGTCGATCTCCTCGGGGCGGAAGCCGCCGTGGGCGGTGCCGTCGGGCAGCGGCGGACGCAGCGGCCCCCGGGCGATCTCCGCGTCGCTCATACCGTCCTCCGTTCGGGATGGCGGTGCGGCCCGCCGGTCAGCAGGAAGTCGGCGTCACCGGCCTTGGCGCCCTCGATGAAGCTGACGATCTCGTGGTGGGTGTAGATCAGCGCGGGGCCGTCGGGGTCGGTGGACTGGCGCAGCGCAACGCGGCCGTCGCCCAGTCTCATCGCCTCGACGCACTCGCCGCCGTTGCCGCCGCTCCACGGCTTGTGCCAGCCATCGGTGCCCAGTTCCTTGGCGGGCATGCCGTTGTAGATGCGTATGCGATCCATGGTTCAGATCTCCTTGCGAAAGCCACCCAGGATGTCCTCGGTGGCGTGTGCCGGTGCGGCCTGCGCACACATCCGGTCGAGGGCCTCCAGGAACTGCGAGACGTCGTTGCGCTGGTCGAAGTACTGGGCTCCGACGAGGCTCTCCGCGTACGCGATGTCCGGCAGCTCCGGAATCGGGAAGCGGAAGATGTGGAACGGCCCGTACATCGCGGGGTGCGGGCCCGCGGCGAACGGGATGATCTGCAGCCGGACGTTGGGCAGCGCGGTGGCCTCCACGAGGCGGCCGATCTGGTCGCGCATCACCCGCGGGTCGTCGCCGATCGGGCGGCGGAGGACGGTTTCGTCCATGACCACCCACAGCGTCGGCGCGTTCTCGCGGGTGAGCAGGGACTGCCGCTCCATGCGCAGCGCGACGCTGCGGTCGATGTCGTCGTTGCAGGCGTGCGGCATCCCGGCGCGCAGCACCGCCCGCGCGTACTCCTCGGTCTGCAGCAGCCCGGGGACGTACGCGGGCTGGTAGCCGCGGATGAGGTTCGCCTCGCTCTCCAGGCTGACGTAGGCGCTGAACCAGTCGGGCAGCACCTCGCGGAAGCGGTGCCACCAGCCGGGGCGGTTCGCCTCGCGGGCCAGGGAGACGAAGCCCTCGATCTCGGTGGCATCGGCGATGCCGTAGGTGGCCAGCAGCTTCTCCACGTACGGGATCTTGAGGCCGACCTCGGCCTTCTCCATCCGCCGTACCGTCGCATGAGTGACATCGAGGGCCGCGGCGGCCTGCTCGAAGGAGAGGCCGGCCTTCTCGCGCAGGTCCTGCAACCGCTTCCCGAGCACCACCCGCAGGACGGTCGGCGCCCCGCCCGACCGTGCTTCCACCACGTCCGATTCCCTTCTGCCTGCTTCCGGGCAGCAGTGTGTCATGCCGTCAGTTACGCGAACAGACTGCATAATCCGGTTCTGTAATTTGCAGACTGATCCTTGCCATCAATCATCGGCATCGCACATAGTTGCGTGGTGCCTTCCTCCAGCAACGCCCCCTCGTTGGCGCTCTGCGGCCTCGCCGCCGGGCGCCGGGACGCGTTCCATCTGCCGGCGCGCCGCACCTCCGTCCCCGAGGCGCGGCGGCGCGTCACCGCGTTGCTGGACTCCTGGGGTACCGGCCAAGGCGTCCGCGACGACGTGGAGTTGGTGGTCTGCGAGCTGTTCACCAACGCGGTACGGCACGCCGCCGGCGAGCGGGTCGGCTGCGAGCTGTCGCTGCACGCCGGATTCGTACGGATAGCCGTCACCGACGAGGGCGGGGCGGGCGCGCCGGCGCCGCGGGTGCGGTCGGGCAGCGTGGACGAGGAGTGCGGCCGCGGCCTCTTCCTGGTCGGCGCGCTCTCCCGGAACTGGGGTACCCGGCCCGAGCGCGGCGGCGGCCGGGTGGTGTGGGCCGAGGTCCCGCGCGACGGCGCCACCGCCTGATTCCGGGCGGCGCGGCCCCACACACGACAGCGGCCCCGGATCCCTTGACGGGAATCCGGGGCCGTCGTGGTTGCCCTACAGGGGCAGCAGGTCCGGGCGCTTCGGCTCGACGTGGTCGCCGGAGGACTCACCGCGCAACCGGCGGCCGATCCAGGGCACCAGGTGTTCGCGCGCCCAGTGGATGTTGTCGCGGCGCGCGTCGGCGGCCGACCGCTCCGCCTCCGGGGGCCAGGGCTGGTCCGGGTCGGCCGGGACCTGGAGGCCGAGCACCTGACCGGCGCGGAGCGCGACCCGGGTGTGGCCGTCGGCGGACAGATGCAGCCGGTCGTCGCTCCAGGCGCGCCGGTCCTGGACGGACTTGAGCGACCAGAGGTCGAGGACCGGGCAGCCGTGCCGGTCGGCGATGGCGCGGACGTGCGCGGTGTACGTCGCGATCTTGCCGCGCAGATGCTTGAGGACAGGCATGCCGCGGGTGTCGAAGCCGGTGCAGAGCAGGACCGTGCCGACGCTCTCGCGCAGGTCCGCGACGGCCGCCTCGTACCGCTCGGCGACGTCGTCCGGGTCGGAGCCGGGCCGCAGGATGTCGTTGCCGCCCGCACAGAAGGTCACCAGCTCGGGGGCAAGCTCCTTGGCGCGGGGCACCTGCTCCTCGACGATCTGGTCCAGGAGCCGGCCGCGGACCGCGAGGTTGGCGTAGCGGAACTCGCCCTCCGCGCGCTGGTCCGAGAGGAGAACCGCGAGGCGGTCCGCCCAACCGATGTACGCCCCGTCACGACCCGGATCCCCGACTCCCTCGGTGAAGCTGTCCCCGACGGCTGCGTACGACCCGATGGCGCGCACGGCGCCGCTGCTGATGTTTTTCGAATCGTCTCCCACGTCAGGACATACTTCACCGCGAGAAGTGACCTACGCCACCGTAACCAGGGGTTGACGGGAGGTGATTAATACCACCCGGTCAAATTCTCTCCAAGTTGGAATACACAACGATCGTCAAGTGTCACCGAAAGGCACCCCTCCGTGTCGGCATCGGGCATCTCCCGGGCCGGAAGCGTCACTTCCCACCATGGTTGCCTGCGGCACCCGTGTCGTATCGTCGGGAACGGCCACGTCTCGCCGGCGAACGCGCCGGCGGCCGAACCAAGGAGCGCCCGTGACGCAGACGCCGCAGGTCCCACCGGCCGATTCCCCCCTCGTGGAGGTCCGCAACTTCCGCGACGTGGGCGGGTTGCCGACCATGGACGGACGGCGGGTACGAGCGGGACGGCTGTTCCGCAGCGGCCATCTCGCGCATGCGACCGACGCCGACACGGCCTTTCTCGGGGGCCTCGGCCTCCACACGGTCTTCGACTTCCGCAACGCCACGGACATCTCCCTCGAAGGCCCCGACGTGACGCTCCCCGGCGTACGGAACGTCAACATCCCGCTGACCGACCCGGCCGACGGCGCGGAATTCTGGACCATGGTCCGCGACGGCGCACTGGACCAGCTGCGGCACATACTCGGCGACGGCAAGGCGACGGCCCGGATGGCCAGGAGCTACCGCCACATCATCACCACCCGCACCGCCGACCACAGCCGGCTGCTGCACTCGCTCGCCGAGGACAGCATGCCCGCCCTGCTGCACTGCGCCGCCGGTAAGGACCGCGCCGGACTCTCGGTCGCCGTGACGCTGCTCGCCGTCGGCGTCGAGCGGGAGGCGATCGAGGCCGACTACCTCAAGTCGAACGACCCGCACCGGCGCTACAAGATCCGCCGCTCGGACACCTCCCCCGCCGCGATGTCCCCCGAGGTCATGGAGCTGCTCTCGCCGCTGTTCGGCGCCGACGCCGCCTACCTCACAGCCGCCTACGACGCGATCGCCGCGACCTGGGGCTCGACCGAGACCTACCTCACCGAGGGGCTGGGCCTGACCCCCGACGTCCGCGAGCGGCTGCGCGACCGGCTCCTGGAGAGCTGAACCCCGATCCGTACCCGGCCGTCACACCGCCGGGTACGGATCGGGGTCGGTGACCCACCCGGCGACCGGCACCAGACCGCTCGCCCGGTGCACCGCCAGAAAGCCGAACGGCCGCGTGAAGCGCGCCGTCACCAGCCGGGAGCGGAGCGGCGGCGGCTGCACCATCCCCGCCGCGCGCATCCCGATCGCGGTGACCGCCGCCGCCCGGAAGCCGAGCGGCCCGAACGTCGCCGTCGCCGTCTGCCGCGCCGCGGACACCGCGAGCGACCGCGTGGCGATCCCCGGGAAGTGCCCCGCCGACGCCCGGACCGCGACGCCGAGCCCGAACACCTCGGGCCACCGCAGCAGATCGTGGTCGGCGTCGACGGTCCACCGCGCGGTGCTCAGCTCGGTCAGCGGGCGGCCGTGCGGGGACGGAACCGAGGAGAGCGCGAGCCCCGGACCGTTCCCTTCCGCCCCGGGCGCCACCGGATACGCCCCGCCCAGCGCCGCCACCCCGTGCGCCAGCACCGTACCGCCCGGCAGCCGCTCCGGGCCGAGCAGCAGATGCACGTCGAGGCCGCCCGTGCCCGCGACCCGCGCGTCGGTCAGCGGCCCGTCCGGGGTGGTGTGCACCCGCAGCCCCGCGTCGTCCTCCGTACGGCGGTACAGCTCCGTCAGCGTCCGCCCCGCCCATGGGCCCTCGGCGGGGCGCACCGGACGCTCGGCGAACGGCGTCTCCCAGGTGGTGCGCAGCAGCAACGCGCTCGCCAGCACCAGCAGCGTCCCGGGGCCCACCGCCACCGGCAGCCGCTCGATCATCCCGTCGGTGCCGCGCCGCGCCCAGGCGTCCAGCGCCGCGCGGTCGGCCGCCGCGTCGCCGGTCAGCTCGCCGAGTGCGCCCTCCGGCAGCCGCGCGCGCCACTCCGGGCGCAGCGCTACGGAGCGGGCGGCCCACACCCCGGCGGCCGCCGCCGTACCGTCCATCGCGTCCAGCGTGGCGAGCAGCGCGCGGGCCTCGTCCATCGCGTGCTCCGGGGCGGTGCCGAGGGCGGTGGACAGCTCCGCGCGGGCCGGGCCCGCGGCCGGGGTGGCGAGCAGCGCGAGCAGCGGCCAGACCCCGGCGGCGGCCAGGACCGTGCCCCGCTCCCCCACCGCCGCCCGCGCCCAGCGGGCCGTCATCGCGTTGACGGCCCGCACCGTGGTGTCGTCGCTCTTCGGCGTCATGCTCCCCTCCCGTGCGCCGCCCTGCCTCAGCGGTGGGCGACCGCCTGCTTCACCAGCGTCCGCCCGAAGTCCCACATCAGGCCGGAGCCCGCGTGGGCCTCGTCCATGACGGCGGTGAACGCCGTGACGAACCGGTCCACCTCCCGCTCGCCGATGATCAGCGGCGGGAGCAGCTTGATGACCTCCAGATGGTCGCCGGAGACCTGCGTGAGGATGCGGTGCCGTTGCAGCAGCGGCACCACGACCATCTGCGCGAACAGGCCCTTGCGGGCCGCCTGGAGCATCGTCCAGCGGCCGCGCAGCCCCAGCGACTTCGGGCGGCCGAACTCGATGCCGATCATCAGGCCCCGGCCGCGCACCTCGTGCAGCAGCTCGTACCGGTCGGTGAGCGCGGCCAGCCGGGTGCGCAGCAGATCGCCGGTGCGCCGGGCGTGGGCGACGAGCTGCTCGTCCTCCAGCACCGCGAGCACCGCCAGGCCCGCCGCCATGGCCTGGGCGTTGGCGCCGAAGCTGGCGGAGTGCACCAGCACCCGGTCCATGGAGGAGTAGACCTTCTTGAAGATCCAGTCCTTGCCCAGCGTCGCACCGACGGGGACATAGCCGCCGGACAGTGCCTTGGCGACGCAGACCAGGTCCGGTGCGACGCCCGCCTCGTGCTGGTAGGCGAAGAAGTCGCCGGTGCGGCCGAGGCCGGTCTGCACCTCGTCGGCGATCAGCAGGGCCTTGTGGCGGTGGAGCAGGTCCTGGGCGGCGGCAAGAAAGCCGGGCGGGGCCGGCAGCACCCCCTTGCCCTGGATCGGCTCGACCACCAGCGCCGCCACGTCCCCGCGGCGCAGCTCGCGCTCCAGCGCCGCCAGATCGCCCAGTTCGATGGCGGTGTCCGGCAGCAGCGGGGCGAAGCCGTCGCGGAAGCCGTCCTCGCCGTTGACCGACAGGGAGCCCGTCGTCAGGCCGTGGAAGGCGTGGGTGCAGTACAGGACGCGGGGTCTGCCGGTGGCGTAGCGGGCGAACTTCAAAGCGGTCTCGACGGCTTCGGTGCCGCTGTTGCCGAAGAACACCCGGTCCAGGTGGGGCGCGTGGGCCAGCAGCTTCTCGGCGAGCAGACCGGGCAGCGGCTGGCAGTCGAAGCGGGTGAGGTCCGCCAGCTGCGCGTCGAGGACGTCGTGCAGCGCCTGCCGGACGACCGGGTGGTGGCGCCCCAGGCCCATCACCCCGAAACCGGCGAGCATGTCGAGGTAGTCCTGCCCGTCGGCGTCCCAGAAGTACGCGCCCTCGGCCCGCTCGTAGACCTTGTCGAAGCCGAGGGTGTGCAGCATCCGCGGCAGCTGGTGGTTGAGATGGCGGCTGTGCAGGTCGTAGCGTTCGCCGCCGCGCTCGGCCAGCAGACGGCCCAGATCGAAACCGGTCACCGGTGACTCGCCTCCCCGCTTCTCCCCACGGCCCGGGCGGTGCGCGCCGCCCGGGCCGGTCCGACGTGGCCGGGCACGTCAGTCACGGTTCCCCGTGACGGTCTCCCGCGCCGCGCGCAGCGACTCCTTGAGCGACCCCATGGTGGCCAGCACGGCGGTCGGCTCGTAGCCGCAGTGCGCCATGCAGTTGGCGCACCGCGGATCCTTGCCGCGGCCGTACTTCTCCCAATCGGTCTCCTCGATGAGCTGCCGGTACGTGGGGACGTAGCCGTCGCTCATCAGATAGCAGGGGCGCTGCCAGCCGAAGAGGGAGTAGTTGGGGATCGCCCACGCGGTGCACGGGAAGTCCGCCTTGCCCTCCAGGAAGTCGAGGAAGAGCGGACTGTGGTTGAGGCGCCAGCGGCCGCGGTTACCCCCCGCGAACGCCTTCTTGAACAGCTCCCGGGTCTGCTCGACGCCGAGGAAGTGCTCCTGGTCGGGCGCCTTCTCGTACGCGTAGGCGGGCGACAGCATCATCTCGTCGACCTGGAGGTCGTCGTTGAGGAAGTTCAGCACCTCGATGATGGTCTGCGGGGTGTCGGTGTTGAAGAAGGTGGAGTTGGTGGTGACCCGGAAGCCGCGCCGTTTGGCCTCCTTGATGGCGGCCACCGCCTCGTCGAACACGCCCTCCTTGGCCACGGATTCGTCGTGGCGCTCGCGCATTCCGTCGATGTGCACCGCGAAGGCGAAGTACCGCGAGGGGGTGAACTTCTCCAGCTTCTTGCGGAGCAGCATCGCGTTGGTGCAGAGGAAAACGTATTTCCGCTTCGCCACCAACTGCCGCACGATCTCGTCGATCTGAGGGTGCATCAGGGGCTCGCCGCCGGCGATGGAGACCATCGGGGCGCCGGACTCCAGTACCGCCCCCACCGCCTGCGCCACCGGCATCCGCTGTTTGAGGACGCCCGCCGGATGCTGGATCTTTCCGCACCCCTCGCACTTGAGGTTACAGGCGAACAGCGGCTCCAACTCGACGATCAGCGGAAACTTCTCGCGCCTCCGCATCTTCTGTTCAATGAGATAGGTCCCGACCCGGATGGACTGGCGGAGCGGCATGGCCATCTGGCTCACCTCCAGGGGAGCAGCAAAGAACGGTGCCATTCGAAGAAAACAGGAAGGACTGACCGCAGGACGCGGAAGGCCGATATTCCTCCGCGCAGGGTGGCCAGGCGCAGCAGTTCATGTTCTGGAGCGTCCACGACCACCCGGACGGCCGCAACCGGGCGGTCGCCCGCCGCCCGCGCCACGCGCAGCGTCGCGGCGGACTCCATGTCCACCGCGACCGCACCCGCGGCGTGCAGCGCCGCCCGTTCCGCACCGCGCACCACGTGGTCACTGCCCTGGAGCAGCCCGGTGTGGACGGTCAGCCCGCGCGAGCGCAGCGCCTCGGTCAGCGGGCCGCCGTGACAGAGCACGTCGGATGCGTCCGGTCGGTGGTCGCGGGTCCGCTCGGCCACGACCACATCGCCGGGGCGCATCCCCGGGGCGAGCCCGGCGCAGAAGCCGCTGGCGATCACCGGGGAGTGCGCGGTGGGCGCGCCCGGGGCGAGCGCCCGCTCCATGGCGCGTTCGGCGGCGTGCGGCCCCATACCGGTGCGGAGCGTGACCCGCGCGGACGGGGTGGAGTCGCGGCCCCCGCCGCGCAGCGCGAACCGCTCGATGCCGAGCGCACAGGCGACCAGCAGGGGCGGTTCGGTCTCCGGCGGGGGCCGTCTCGGCATCAGGCCCCCAGTGGTGCGGCGGCCGGCCCGCCGCCCACGTAACGGCCGAGCGCCGTCAGCGGGAAGACCTGGCGGTACAGGTGGTAGTTGATGGAGAAGTCCCAGGGGAAGCCGGTGCCGGTGAAGTACGGCTCGTCCCAGGAACCGTCCGGCAGCTGGGTGCCGGCCAGCCAGCGCACCCCGCGGCGGACGGCCTCGCCGTCCCGCTCCCCGGCGGCCAGCAGCGCCATCAGCGCCCAGGCCGTCTGCGAGGCGGTGGAGGCGCCGCGGCCCGCCCACGTCTCCTTGTCCTGGTACGAGCGCTGGTCCTCGCCCCAGCCGCCGTCGGCGTTCTGCACCCGCTCCAGCCAGGCGACGGCGCGCCGGACGGCCGGATGCGAGCCGGGAACACCGGCCGCGGCGAGCGCGGGCAGCACCGAGCCGGTGCCGTAGAGGTAGTTGGTGCCCCAGCGGCCGAACCAGGCGCCGCAGGGCTCCTGATCGGCGAGGAGCCAGACGAGGCCGCGGCGGGCGCGCGGATGGTCGGCACGGCCGGTGTCGGCCAGCATCTCGACGACATGAGCGGTGACGTCCGCCGACGGCGGGTCGATGACCTCGCCGAAGTCGCAGAACGGCAGGCGGTTGGGGAACGGGCTGGTGTTGTCGGCGTCGAACGCGCCCCAGGCCCCGTTCTTCGACTGCATCCCGGCGCTCCAGCGCACCCCGCGCGCAACGGCCTCCTCGATCCGCCGCGGGTCCGGGTGGTCGACCCGGCGCAGCGCGAGGACCACCTCGGCGGTGTCGTCGATGTCCGGGTAGTTGTCGTTCTCGAACTCGAAGCCCCAGCCACCGGACGGGAGGTGGGGGCGGCGGACCGTCCAGTCGCCGGGGCGGTCGATCTGCTCGGCGAGCATCCAGTCGGCGGCCTTGACCAACTGCGGGTGGTCGGCGGGCAGCCCGGCGTCGGCGAGGGCGATGGTGGCCAGGCAGGTGTCCCAGACCGGCGACTGGCACGCCTCGATCATCCGGGAGCCGTCCTCGCGCCACACGGCGAAGCGGTCCAGCGACGCCAGGCCCGCCTTGAGGACCGGGTGGTCGAGGTCGTAGCCGAGCAGGTGCAGGGCGATGACGGAGTAGACGGCGGGCGGCTGGATACCTCCCCAGCAGCCGTCGTTCTCCTGGCGTTCGATGATCCAGCGGGCCGCGGACCGCATCGCGGCGGCGCGCACCGGGCGCACCGCGACCTTGCGGTAGAGGTGCAGCGCCCGGTCGAGGCGCTGGAAGAGGCCGTCCCAGCTGGTGGCCGGCGCGAGCGGGCGCGGCGGGTTGGGGTCGGCCGGGTCGGTGTGCAGCTCGTCGAGGGCGAACGGCGCGGGCCGCACCGGGCGCTTGGCCGAGACGATGGTGAGCGGCACGATCGTCTGCCGCGCCCAGCACCCGAAGTCGTAGATGTTGAGCGGGAACCACTTCGGGAGGTGGATCAGCTCCGGCGGGAGTTCGGGGAGGTCGTCCCACTTCCACCAGCCGAAGAGGGCAAGCCAGATGCGGGTGAAGACGCGGGATGCGGCGATGCCGCCCGCCTCCCGGACCCGGGCGGCGGCGCGGGCCATGTGCGGGGCGTCGGGCGCGTCCCCGGCGAGCCGCAGGGCGACATACGCCTCGACGGTGGTGGAGAGGTCGCCGGGCCCTCCGTGGAAGGTGGTCCAGGCGCCGTCCTCGCGCTGCTCACCGCGGATGTGCCGGGCGGCGGCCTCGGTGGTCTGCGTGTCCCGGACACCCAGGAACTGGCGGAGCATCAGGTCCTCGGCGTCCATCGTGACGTTGGTCTCGAGGTCGCCCTTCCACCATCCGGCGGGGTCCTGGACGGAGAGGAGATATGCGGTGGCGCGCTCCGTCGCACGCCGGGCCTGCTGTGCGATGCCCACCGGGTCTTCGGTGTGGTCGGCAGCATCGCTGGCCGAGGGAGCCCAGGGCGGCAGGGCCCCGGTGCTTCCGTCGGTCGTCGCTGTCATGGCTTCCCCTTCTGCAGTGAACTGTGAAGCGTGCTCAGGGATTCCGTCGGCCGGCGCCCGGCTGGCACCGGCCGGCGACTGCGATCAGTTCGTGTCGATAGTGCTCATCTCTGTCGTACGACGACGAAGTCCGCGAGCGCGACGAGCTGCGCGCGGACCTTCTCCGGCATCTCGACCTCGTCGAGCGCGGCGATGGCCGTGGCGTGCTGGCGGCGGGCCTCCTGGGACGTCCACTCGCGGCCCCCGGCCTCCTCGATCAGCGCGGCGCGAGAGGCGAACTCCTCCTCGGTGAAGTCGGCGATCTCGGTCTCGGACTTCTTCGCGTCGGCCGCCAGGATCTCGGCGAGACGACGCGAGGCGGGACCGTCGGCGTCCAGCGCGGCGACAACCGGCAGCGACTTCTTGCGCTGGCGCAGATCGCTCCAGGTCTGCTTGCCAGTGGACTCCGGGTCGCCCCAGATGCCGAGCAGGTCGTCGACCGCCTGGAACGCGAGGCCGAGGTGGTAGCCGTACTTCTCCAAGGTGTCGGCGGTGCGGTCGTCGGCGCCGCCGAGCACCGCGCCGATGGAAACGGCACAGGCCAGCAGCGCGCCGGTCTTGTTGCCCTCCATCTCCAGACACTCCGCGACGGTGACCCGCTCCCGGTGCTCGTACGAGATGTCCTGCGCCTGACCGTCGATCAGCTTACGGGTGGCGGTGGTCAGACGGCGGGTGGCGCGCCCGGCCTCGACGGTGCCGAGTTCGAGCAGCAGCTCGTTGGCGAGGGCGAAGAGGGCGTCGCCGACCAGGATCGCCTGGGCGGGGCCGTGCACCTTCCACACCGTGTCGCGGTGGCGGCGCTGCTCGTCGCCGTCCATGAGGTCGTCGTGGAGCAGCGAGAAGTTGTGCACCAGCTCGACGGCGACCGCGCCGGGGATGCCTACCTCCGGCGCCGCGCCCGCGGCCTCGGCGGAGAGCAGGGAGAGCGCGGGACGTACCGCCTTGCCGCCGTCGCCCGCCGAGGGGTGGCCCGCGGCGTCGATCCACCCGAAGTGGTAGGCGGCGACGGTGTCCATGGGAGGAGCGAGTCTGTCCACGGCGGCACGCAGCACGGGAGTGGCGAGCGTGCGCCCGCGCTCCAGCAGCGCGGTGACGCTCTCGGTGTCGATAGCTGGGGAAGCCGGGTTCACGGTTTCTCCTCTGTTTCCGATGCTCGTGCTCATGGGAGCGCTGGTGCTCGTTGTCATGCTGCCTCCCGGGGCAGCTGGCCCCGGGGGAAGCCGAGTTCGGTGAGCGCGTGACGTGCGGCCGCATGACCGCTGCGCACGGCGCCTTCCATGGTCGCGGGCCACCCGGTGGCGGTCCACGCACCGGCCAGGAACAGGCCGGGGGTACGGGTCCGGGCGGCGGGGCGGAGCCTGCCGACGCCCGGGGTGGGCGCGAACGTCGCGGTGCGTTCGCGGGTGACGAAGAAGTCGCGGACGCGGGCGCCGCGCGCCGCGGGCAGCAGCCGCTCCAGCTCCGGGAGGTAGCGGTCGCGCAGCTTGGCGACCGGCTGCCCGATCTCCTGCTGCGCGGCCGACTGCGACACCGCCAGGTACTGGCAGCCCGCGCCCTCGGGGAGGGAGGCCAGGCCGGAGGTGTCGGTGCGGTCGAAGACCCACTGCACCGGCGAGCCGACCGCGGCGAAGAACGGTTGGCGCAGCACCTTGCGGTCGTAGACGACGTGGAGGTTGAGGATCGGCGCGGTGCCGATGTCGAGCAGCCGGTCCTGGTCGTCGAGGGTGCCCTCGGGCAGCAGGGCGTGGGTCTCGCGCTGCGGCAGGGCCGTCACGACGGTGTCGGCGTCGAGCGGGTCGGTGGCGTCCGGCCCGTCGGCGACCGCGACGCGCCAGCCGGACTCCGTACGGGTGAGGCCGGTGGCGCGGGTGCGCAGCAGGACGCGGACGCCGGCCTTCTCCAGGGTGGTGCGGGCGAGGGTGTCGTGGACGTCGCCGAGCGGGACCCTGGCCCAGCCGATGTCGGCGGCGCCGGGCGCGGAGAGCAGGCCGGTCTTGAAGACCTTGGCGGCGAGGCCGAGGGAGGCGCCGGACGCGGTGGCGTTGAGGGTGGCGACGCCGACGAGGTCCCACAGCGCCTCGACGGCGCGGGCCGACTGGCCGTGGCGCCGCAGCCAGCTGCCGAAGTCGACCGCGTCGAGCGCCGGGTCGTCGAGGTCGAGGCCCTTGAGCGCGAGGGTGGCGCGGACCACGGAGGCGCGGTCGGCGGGCGTCAGGTGCGGGTAGCGGGCGAGGCTGCCCGCGAGGTGCAGCGGGACGGGCAGCGCGGTGCGCCGCAGCCGCCCCAGCCGCATCCGGTCGGCGTCGAGGACGGGTACGTCCATCCGGTCCTGGAGCGGCACCAGGCCGGTGGCGCCGAGCCGTTCCAGGAAGGCGCCGTAGGCGGTGCAGCAGCGCAGGAAGACGTGCTGGCCGTTGTCGACGCTCAGCTCGCCGCCGCCGAACTCGCGGCGGAAGGAGAAGACCAGGCCGCCCAGGCGCGGGCGGCCCTCGACGAGGGTGACGCGCGCCCCGGCGTCGGCGAGCGCCAGCGCGGCCGCCGTACCGGCCAGCCCGCCGCCGACCACCACCGCGCCGCCGGTGCGCCGTGCTCCGGCTGTCATGTGTCCTCCCCCGATACCGTCCTCAGGGACGCGGTGATCACCGGGAGGGTTGCCCCGGGGGCCGCGGGGTGCGGCGGCCGGGGTCCCGGGCGGCCGGTCCGTGCAGTGGTGCGGGCGTACATCAGCGCCTCCCGGCGATGCGGCGGCCGGCCGCGCGGGCGTCCAGACCGGACAGGCCGCGCACCGCGACGAACGCCTTCTCCCGGCCCGGCAGCGACACCCGGCCACGGAGTACGGCTTCCGGGTCGTCGGCGATGCGGGTCAGCAGCCGGTGGTAGATCCCGGCCATCGCGGCGACGCAGGCGCCGCTGCGGCGGTCGAGCATCGGCAGCAGCCGGAAGCCCTCGGCGAAGAGCGCGCGGGCGCGGGCGGCCTCGAAGTGCACCAGCCCGGCGAAGTCCGCGCCCGGCGGCGGCACCGGCGCGTCGAACCCGGCCGAGCAGCCGAACTTCGCGAGGTCCTCGGAGGGCAGGTAGGTGCGGCCGTTGGCGGCGTCCTCGCGGACGTCGCGCAGGATGTTGGTGAGCTGCAGGGCGAGGCCGAGGGTGTCGGCGTACTCGGGGGCGCGCGCGGCGTCCGGCGCGCCGGGCACCGTGCCGAACACGCCGAGCGAGAGCCGCCCGATGGCCCCGGCGACGCAGCGGCAGTAGAGCCTCAGCTCGTCCCAGGTGCGGTAGGTCTCGCCGCGGACGTCCATCAGGACGCCGTCGATCAGCTCGTCGAGACCGACCAGGGGCAGCGGGAAGCGCCGGGCGGCGTCGGCGAGGGCGACGGCGACCGGATCGGTGTCGTCCTCCTCGATCTCGCCGTCCTTGATACGGCCCAGCAGCGCCCGGGTGTCCTCCAGCCGGACGCGCTTGGCCTCCGGCTCCAGGGAGCCGTCGCCGATGTCGTCGACGCGGCGGGAGAAGGCGTAGAGCGCCGACATGGCCTGCCGCTTGGCGACCGGCAGCAGCCGGATGCCGTAGGCGAAGTTCCGGGCCTGATGCCCGGTGATGGCCTCGCAGTAGCGGTATGCGGCGAGCACCGGCGCGGATGTCTGTGCGGTTTCCTCCACGGTCCGACTCACCCCTCTCTTCGCAATGTCGCCCCCACCTCGCGCAGCAGGCTGAGCTTGGTCGGCTTGGGCGGTCCGGGGAGTACGTCGTGGTCGGCGTCGGCGATGGCCCGCAGCGCGGCGCGCCCGCCGCCGACAAAACCGGCCAGCAGCAGCCGCAGGCGGCCGTGCACGCTGCCCACCAGGGGGGCTCCGGCGTCCAGCAGCCGGGCGGCGCGGTCCGCCTCGTGGGCGATCAGCGCGCGCACGGCGGGGCCGGCGTGCGGGGCGGCCAGGTCCGCCTCGGTGACACCGAAGCGCTTCCGGGTCTCCTCTGGGAGGTAGATCCGGTCGCGGGCCAGGTCCTCGGCAACGTCCTGGAGGTGTTCGACGATCTGCAGCGCGGTGCAGATCTCGTCGGAGCGACGGACGCGTTCGGGGCTGGTGGTGCCGGTGATGCCGAGGACGAGACGGCCGACGGGGTTGGCGGACAGCTCGCAGTACGCGTCGAGGTCCGCGGCGGTCGCATAGCGCGAGATCCGCTGGTCCTGGCGGTTCGCCTCGATCAGGCCGAGGAAGGGCTCGGGCGTCAGCCCGCAGCGGCGGACGGTCGGGCCCAGGCGGCGCAGGAGCGGGTGGCGGGGGCCAGGGGCGCGGTCGCTGAAGACGCGATGCAGGTCCGCTTCGAGGGCGTCGAGCAGCGCGAGGCGGTCGTCGGCCCGGTCGCGCTCCAGCCCGAGGAGGACGGCGTCGCCGCCACCGGGGGCGAGGTCGCCGTCGCCGATGTCGTCGACCAGGCGGGCGTAGCCGTAGATCGCCATGAGGTCCCCGCGCCAGGCACGAGGCAGGAAGAAGGGCGCGACCGGGAAGTTCTCGTGAGCGGCCTGGTCGAGGACGGCGCGCGAGAGATCGTCCACCGGCCGGCCCGCGGGGGCCTGGGCCGTTTCTCGGCTCACCGAAGTCTGCCCGGCACGTTTCGGAGCCGGAGCGGTCCAGTAGCCATTGCCGTCACGTCTCCCGTTCTACACCGCCAAGCTAAAACATCCCATTTCGGACACGCCACAGGTCACGGCACGCCCGACGGGACCGTTCGACGCTCACGAATGGCGAGCATTGCCCGACTTATACCACTTATTCTGATCAGTACCCGTACAGCTTACGCCGTAGATCTTCGCGACGGATGACCGGGTCCCGCACCCCCGGACCGCGCCCGGCACCACGCCACGCGAGGCCCAACGACCCTCCGGCCGACGGGAGTTGACCGGCTCATGACGGCCACAGGGCCCCCGCGAACGTCTCGCGGGGGCCCGGGCCGGAGGCGGACTACTTGCCCGACTCCTTTTCGTACGCCTTGATGACCTCGTCGGTCGGGCCGTCCATCAGCAACTCGCCCTTCTCCAGCCACAGCACCCGGTCGCAGGTGTCCCTGATCGACTTGTTGTTGTGGCTGACCAGGAAGACCGTACCGGCCTCCTTGCGCAGCTCGCGGATGCGGGCCTCGGAGCGCTTTTGGAACTTGCGGTCGCCGGTGGCCAGCGCCTCGTCGATCATCAGCACGTCGTGGTCCTTCGCCGCGGCGATGGAGAACCGCAGACGGGCCGCCATACCGGACGAGTAGGTGCGCATCGGCAGCGAGATGAAGTCGCCCTTCTCGTTGATGCCCGAGAAGTCGACGATGCCCTGGTAGCGCTCGCGGACCTGGTCGCGGGACATGCCCATCGCCAGCCCGCCCAGCACCACGTTCTTCTCGCCGGTCAGGTCGTTCATCAGCGCGGCGTTCACGCCCAGCAGCGACGGCTGGCCGTCGGTGTAGACCTTGCCGCGCTCGGCCGGGAGGAGACCGGCGATGGCCCGCAGCAGCGTCGACTTGCCCGAGCCGTTGGAGCCGATCAGCCCGATGGCCTCGCCGCGGTACGCGGTGAAGGTGACGCCCTTGACCGCGTGCACCTCGCGGACGCTGCCGCCCGGCTTGCGGCGGATGATGCGGTTGAGCGCCGCGGTGGCGCTGCCCTTGCCGCCACCGCCGTAGACGCGGTAGACGATGTGCAGATCGTCGGCGATCACGGTGGGGGTGGCCGGGGCCGCCTGCGCGGTGGCGCCGGTGTCCTGCTGCTGCTCAGCCACGGCCGTAACGCTCCTCAGCCTTCCAGAAGTACACGAAGCCCAGGGCGCCGACGAGCAGCGCCCAGCCGAGGGCCAGCGCCCAGACGTGCGGCGGCAGGTCGGCGTGGTTGAAGCCATGCCCCAGCAGCGAGTAGCGCATCAGGTCGATGTAGACCGACGCCGGGTTCGACGCCAGCAGGTTGATCAGCCATTCGGCGGCGTGCTTGTTCCGCAGCTGCTCGGTCAGGTTGTACATGACGCCGGACGCGTACATCCACGTCCGCATGATGAACGGCAGCAGCTGCGCCAGGTCGGGGGTCTTCGCACCGGCGCGCGCCATGATCATGGCCAGACCGGTGTTGAAGACGTACTGGAGGACCAGCGTGGGGAACACCAGCAGCCACGACATCGACGGGTAGTGCCCGAACCCGAGCAGGACGATGACCAGCACGATCATCGAGAACAGCAGCTGCTGGAGCTGCTGGAGGGCGAACGAGATCGGCAGCGAGGCGCGCGGGAAGTGCAGCGCGCGCACCAGTCCGAGATTGCCGGAGATCGCCCGGACGCCAGCCATCGCCGAGCTCTGGGTGAAGGTGAAGACGAAGACACCGGTCACCAGGAACGGGATGTAGACGTCGTTCGACATGCTGCCCCGGCCGCCCATGAGCAGACCGAAGATGAAGTAGTACACCAGCGCGTTGAGCAGCGGCGTCGCCACCTGCCAGACCTGGCCCAGCTTCGCCTGGCTGTACTGCGCGGTCAGCTTGGCGCTGGAGAAGGCGGCGATGAAGTGGCGCCGGTCCCACAGCTGCCGGACGTATTCGAACAGGCCGGGCCGGGCTCCGCTCTGCGACAGCCCGTACTTCTGGGCCAGCTGAGCAGGGGTGAGTCCCTCGTCGGGGGATGGCGGGGCACTCATGGCGACCGCACCGTCGTGCGTGGTCTCGCTCACAGTTGACACTTTCGTCCTCAAGGTGCGCTGCCGGGGCCACGCCCCGGCTCGCGCCTGATGCTCTCAGATATTGAGCTTGTCAGATGACGGGAGGGCGACCCAGCCGGGTCAGGCGCCACACGGTACGCCACTTCATGGGACGCCTGGGGCCGCAAGGGGTCGTCCAGCCCTCCTTGAAGCCGGCCAGCCAGACGCGCAGCGCCGGCCAGGAGGGGCGCCGGGCCAGGGTCAGCAGGAACCAGACACCGAGATAGACCGGAACCAGCAGAGCGGGCAGATTGCGCCGCGCCAGCCAGACGCGGTTCCGGGCCACCATCCGGTGGTAGACCGCGTGCCGGCTCGGCGCCATCGTCGGATGGAGCAGCAGCATGTCCGCGCGGTAGTCGACCAGCCAGCCCGCGTCCAGCGCGCGCCAGGCCAGATCGGTCTCCTCGTGCGCGTAGAAGAAGTCGTCGGGCAAGCCGCCGACCTGCGCGAACACCGCCGTACGGGCCGCGTTGGCGCCACCGAGGAAGGTGGTCACGCGCGAGGAGCGCATCGGGTCGGAGGCGCGCAGCCGCGGGACGTGGCGGCGCTGGGTCTCCCCGGTGTCCGGGTCGGCGATCCGGAAGCTGATGATGCCCAGCTTCTCCTCCGCGGCGAACGCCTGGCGGCACAGCTCGGCGGTGTCCGGCCGGGCCAGCAGGCCGTCGTCGTCGAGGAAGAGCAGGACGTCGACGTCGGTGCCGCCGGGGCCGAACGCCTCGATGCCGACGTTGCGGCCCGCCGGGATGCCGACGTTCTCCGGCAGCTCGACGGTGCGCACCATCAGCCCGGGGACGTCCAGCTCGGGCAGGGGTGAGCCGTTGCCGACCACCACCACCTCGACCGGATCGCCCTCCTGCTCGGCGACCGAGTCCAGCAGCGCGCGCAGTTCCTCGGGGCGGTTGCCCATGGTGAGGACCACCGCGCCGACCGTCATCTTCTGAGGGGTCTTCGTCACTTGAGCCTGCTGGAAGCGAGGATGGACACGAGATGGAGCAGCGTCTGGAGCAGCGCGATACCGGCGAGCACCGCGACGCCGAGCCGCGAGAAGAAGAGATCGCCACGGACGGTGTCCACGATCGCGAGGACCAGGATCAGCAGGGACGCCTCGACGCCGAGGACCAGCCGGTGGAACTTGAGGGCCGCGGCCGCCTTACGGGCCAGCGCCATGCCGGAGGAACGCGGCTCGGACGCCGCCTCCTTGACCGGCGGCAGGCCCTGCTGGTGCCGGGCCACGCCGACAAGGTCCGTCTCCGCCTTGATCAGGATCGCGCCGAGGGCGGCGAGGGTGCCGAGGAAGGCCCACAGCCAGTCGATGCGGCCCGTGCCCCACAGATCGGCGGCGCGCAGGCCGAAGCCGACCAGGACCGCGGCGTCGCACAGGTAGGCGGCGACGCGGTCCAGGTAGACCCCGGACATCGAGTACTGCTTCTTCCAGCGGGCGATCTCACCGTCGACGCAGTCGAACAGCAGATACAGCTGGACCATCACCACGCCGAGCACGGCGCCCCAGATCCCCGGCACCAACAGGGCCGGGGCGGCGAGGGCACCGGCGACGGTCATCACGTAGGTCAGCTGGTTGGGCGTGACCTTCGTGGTCACCAGGTGCCGGTCGATGCGGAGGGAGACCTCACGCATGTAGAGCCGACCGGCCCAGTGCTCGCCGCTCCGCCGGTCCTTCACGCCCGGAGGGTGAACGACCGGCCGGAGTTCAGCTACGGATGGTTTTGGCATAGTCGGCGTATGCGTCCCTGATCTCGTCGGTGGACAGGTCCAGGTGTTCCAGGATGGTGTACCGGCCGGGCCGGGTCTTCGGGGCGAACTCGACGACCTGGACGAACTCCTCGTCCGTGAAGCCGATCTCACCCGGCGTGACCGGCAGGCCGTGCCGCTGGAGCGCCTCGACCATCAGCGCGGACATCTCCGCGTCCCCGCGCAGGTGCGTGGCGAACGCGGCGCCGAGGCCGCACTGCTCGCCGTGGCTCGCCGCCCGCTTGGGGAAGAGGATGTCGAAGCCGTGGTTGATCTCGTGGCAGGCACCGGAGGCCGGCCGGCTGTCGCCCGCGACGGACATCGAGATGCCGGTGAGGACGAGGCCCTCGGCCAGCACCTGGAGGAAGTTGTCGTCGCCGACACTGCCGGGGTGGCGCAGCACGGCCTCACCGGCCTGGCGCGCCATCGCGGCGGCCAGCCCGTCTATCGCCTCGCCGTTCTCCTGGTGGGCCAGCTCCCAGTCCGCGACCGCGGAGATGTTGGAGATGGCGTCACCGATACCGGAGCGGACGAAGCGGACGGGCGCCTCGCGGATGATGTCGAGGTCGATGACGACGGCGATCGGGTTCGGCACCCCGTAGGAGCCGCGGCCCGCGTCGTTGTCGAGCGTGGCGACCGGCGAGCACAGGCCGTCGTGCGACAGGTTCGTCGCGACGGCGACGAGCGGCAGGCCGATCCGCGCCGCGGCGTACTTGGCGCAGTCGATGATCTTGCCGCCGCCGAGGCCCACGACGGCGTCGTAGTGCCCCTTCTTCATGGCGTCGCCGAGCTTGATCGCGTCGTCGAGCGTGCCGCCGCCGACCTCGTACCAGTCCGCGCCGGGCAGCGCGGGGGACAGCCGCTCCCGCAGCCGGGCGCCCGAACCGCCGGAGATGGCGATCGCGAGCTTCCCGGATGCGGAGATGCGCTGATCGGCCAGGAGGCCCGCCAGGTCGTCCAGGGCGCCGGCGTTGATGTCGACGACGACCGGGGACGGAATGAGGCGGGTCAGTACTGGCATGCGATCTCACGGCCCTTCGCGAGGTCGTCGTGGTTGTCGATCTCGACCCACGTGACGTCGCCGATGGGGGCCACGTCGACCTGGAAGCCGCGGTTGACCAGCTCCTGGTAGCCGTCCTCGTAGTAGAGGTCGGGGTCGCGCTCGAAGGTGGTCTTGAGGGCGTCGGCCAGCTCGTCGGCGGCGGAGCCCTCGATGAGGGTGACGCCGATGTACTCGCCGGTCGCCTCGGCCGGGTCCATCAGCTTGGTGATCTTCTGGACGCCCTTGGCGGGGTCGACGACGACCTTCATCTCCTCGTCGGCGAGCTGCTTGACGGTGTCCAGCGCGAGGATGATCTTCTGGCCGTTGCCGCGGGCGGCGAGCAGCGTCTTCTCGACGGAGACCGGGTGCACGGTGTCGCCGTTGGCGAGGATCACGTCGTGCTTGATGGCGTCACGGCCGCACCACAGGGAGTAGGCGTTGTTCCACTCCTCGGCCTTGTCGTTGTCGATGAGCGTCAGCTTGAGGCCGTACTTGGCCTCCAGCGCGGCCTGGCGCTCGTAGACGGCTTCCTTCTTGTAGCCGACGATGATCGCGACCTCGGTCAGGCCGATCTCGGCGAAGTTGCCGAGCGTCAGGTCCAGGATGGTCGTGTCCCCATCGACCGGCACCAGCGCCTTGGGCAGGGTGTCGGTGTAGGGGCGCAGACGCCGTCCGGCGCCGGCGGCCAGCACGAGGCCGATCATGCGGGTTCTCCTTCATCGTGTACGGCGGGTGCGCCGGTCTTCGCGGCACGCACCCAGAAGCGGATGCTCTCGACGAGCACCAGCAGACCCAGCGCGCCGGCGAGTACCGCGAGCGCGAGGGGAAAATCGGAGGGGGTCAGCAGAGCGGCGAGGACGGTGACCACGAGGATCCGTCCTTCGCTGCCGCCGGCGGCCCGCACCAGCCAGCGCGGCGGCGCGCCACTGCCGCCACGGATGCGGTAGACCGCGTCGTAGTGATGGTAGGCGACCGCCGCGACCAGCCCGAACGCCGCGGGCAGCGCACCGTGCGCACCGCTGCGGGCGGCGAGTACCAAGATCGTGACGTACTCGGCGGCGCGCAGGAACGGCGGCACCAGCCAGTCCAGGACGCCCTTGAGCGGGCGGGCCACGGCGGCGCCGGTCAACAGCGCGGCGCAGCAGGCGAGGCCCACGGTCAGCCAGGACGCCGGGTCGTCCTCGAAGATCACCGCGCTCAGCAGCACGGCGGCGGCGAGGAAGGCCATGACCGGGGCGAGGAACGAGCCGGTGCGGCCGCGGCCGCGCATGGGGCGGGCGATCAGCTCGGCGAGCGCGCCGGTGTCGGCGAGGTCGGCCAGTGCGCGGGCGGCGCGGTCGGTGCGCCGGGCCCGGCGGGTCAGCGAGCGCAGCACGCGTCCGGCGGTGGTGTAGCAGGCGGCCAGCGCGCAGCCGATCAGCAGGACGGAGAAGACGATGCGGGGGGTGGTGCAGGCGGTGAGCACGGCGATCAGGGCCCAGCGCTCACCGATCGGCAGCACGATCATCCGGCGCGCCCAGACGGTCCAGCCGACGCTGTCGAGCCGGTCGGAGAGTGCGGCGGTGGGGCTGGTGTTGGCCGCCGCGTCGTGGTTGGCCTCGTTGAACGAGAAGTCGACGACATGGCGGCAGGTCTGGAGGATCATCGCGCCGAGCGCCAGCGCCCATACCTCGTCATGGCCGCCGCCACGGGCGGCGCCGAGGGCGAGACCGGCGTAGTACGCGTACTCCTTGGCCCGGTCGAAGGTGGCGTCGAGCCAGGCGCCCATCGTCGAGTACTGCAGGGAGTAGCGGGCGAGCTGCCCGTCGGTGCAGTCGAGGACGAAGGAGAGGAGCAGCAGGGCACCGGCGGCGACGAAACCGCCGCGGGTGCCGGTGGCCGCGCAGCCCGCCGCGATCAGCGCGGTGAGCAGCGAGGCGGTGGTGACCTGGTTCGGGGTCAGGCCGCGCCGTGCGCACCAGCGGGCGAGGTAACGGGAGTACGGGCTGATGCAGTGCGTGGTGAAGAACCCGTCGCGGGACTTGACCGCGCTGCGCAGCCGTACCGCCTCCTCGTCGACCGCGGCGACGGCCTCCTGGGCCTCTTCGCGGCGGGCCGGGGTGAGCGGGACGGCGGCGACCAGGCTGCCGGGCTCGATGCGCTGGAGGCCGATGTCGGCGCGTTCCAGGGCGTCGGTCAGGGTGCCGGTGAGGACGTCGGTGAGGTGGGCGCTGCCGGCGCCGACGGGGACCCGGGTGGCCGCGCGGTCCAGCGCGGCGCGGGCCGCGGGCTGCACGGTGAGCGCGCCCTCGACGGCGGCGGCCGGGAAGCGGGGGTCGGTGAGCGCGAGGCGCAGGGTGTGCCGGTGGCCGACGAAGCGGGGGTCCACGACGGCGATCCGCTCATGGGCGGGGGCCGCGGCGATCAGCTCGGCCGCGGACGCGGGGTCCTGCGCCGTACGGATGTCGAAGCCCAGCGCGCGCAGATCGCCTTCGAGCGGCGACCCGGCGACCGGCGGACCGGTGAGGATGGCGGTCGACAGACGAACTCACTCCTTGAATGCTGACAAGGCCGCGCCGGCCGGTCCGCATTCGGCACGAACTACCCGGGCAGTGGGCGCGGCACACCTCGCCCCGTGGGGCCGGTGGCACGTCGGCAGAGGCTATCGGATGCGGGTTGAGGCCGTTCACCGCGGATTCACCGCACGATCGAGTGACCGACGGCTGCGTCTGCCGCGATCATCATGGTGGATCGGGTGGCGCGGGAACAACTGACGGCCGGGGCGGCGGCACGTTCCGGCGCCGGATATGCGGGGGCTGGTCACGGGTGGTGCGGGTTGATCCGTGACGCGTCCGGCACCCCCTGGCGGCTGCGCGGGTGCCCTGGTCGGAGGCGTGCGCCGGTTTCTCGGGGCCCGCGCGGGATGTGGACCTTCTCACGGGCGGGCGGGGACGGGGGCGCCGGCGGGCGGGGTGCGCCGGAGCTCGGCGGCGCAGGCACACCGCCGCGCGGCGCCTGAACCGTGACGGGGACGGCGGTGGGGCAGACTTGGCGTCGAAGACCGACGACAAGGATGGGCATGCCGATCACATCTGCCAACGGACAGACCGCCGAGCTCGCGGCGGTGAACGCACCGGACGGCGCCGCCGGGCCGATCATGCTGGAGCTGGTCGACGAGGACGGTGCGACGATCGGCACCGCGGAGAAACTCGCCGCCCATCAGGCCCCCGGGCAGCTGCACCGCGCGTTCTCGGTCTTCCTCTTCGACGAGCAGGGGCGGCTGCTGCTGCAACGCCGGGCGCTGGGGAAGTACCACTCCCCCGGTGTGTGGTCCAACACCTGCTGCGGTCATCCGTACCCGGGCGAGAAGCCGTTCGCGGCGGCCGCGCGCCGGACGGCGGAGGAGCTGGGGCTGGCGCCGTCGCTGCTGGCCGAGGCGGGCACGGTGCGCTACAACCACCCGGACCCGGCGTCCGGCCTGGTGGAGCAGGAGTACAACCACCTCTTCGTCGGGCTGGTGCGGGAGGTGCCGGAGCCGGATCCGGCGGAGATCGGCGAGATCGCGTTCGTGACGCCGCAGGAGCTGGAGAAGCGGCACGCCGAGGGCCCGTTCTCCGCGTGGTTCATGACCGTGCTGGACGCGGCGCGTCCGGCGGTGCGGGAGCTCACGGGGTCCGCGGCGGGCTGGTAGGCCGGGGCATGGCGGCCGGTCGGGGCGCCAGCGGGAACTCCACCCAGATGGCCTTGCCGCCGCCGGAGGTCGGGGCGACGCCGCAGGCGCCCCCGGCCTCGGCGGTGACGGTCTTGACCAGCCACAGCCCCCGGCCGCCGAGATCGCCCGCGTCGGCTTCGAGCGCCTTCGGGCAGGAGGGGTGGTTGTCGGCGACGGAGAGGCGCAACCGTCCGGGGCCGAGGTCGAGGCGTACCGCGATCTCCGGGGAGAAGAGGGCGGCGTGCCGGACGGCGTTGGTGACGAGTTCGGAGACGATCAGCAACAGGCCGTCGAGGACGGCGGGGGCGAGGGGGTCCCGCCGCTCGGTGAGCAGGTCCCGGACGGCGTGCCGGGTCCGGGGTACCGATGCCGCATCGAGCGGTGCGGTGAAGCGCCAGGTGCCTTCGCAGGCGGGCGTCGCGGTCAGTTCCTCTGGGGAGTCGGCGGGCGGGCCGGGAGGCGTCCTCACAGGTCGAGTGTGGGGAATGCGCCGATCCGGCCCGGCCCACTGAACACAAGTCAGCGCCAATCGACGCCTTCCGACCGATTCAGCGAGTTTTGCTCACTCGGATGACCGATTCTGTCGCTTCTGCTTCTTCGTCAGGGAACTCCAGGGCGCGGCGGACGCATGTTCCGAGCCATTCGCCACGCCCTGCCCCGTCCGGCCCGGTCCGTGCCGGGCCTCGTCGTACCGGCCCTCCTCGACCATGCCGACGATCCGGCGTCCGCCGAACCCCATCGCGAAGAGGCCGAGGCCGTCGAAGAGCAGCGCAAGGGAGATGAAGATGCCCAGCACATAGCGGCTGCTGTGCGGCCAGTTGCTGAGCACCAGGATGCCCAGCAGGAGGTCGAAGGCGCCCTGCACCAGCGTCCAGCCGAACTGCGGCCCGCGCACCACCACCCCGCCGACCAGCCGGAAGACGCCGCCGGTCAGGAAGAGCAGCGCGGCGAACATCGTCAGCGCCGCCGCGGCCACATCGGGCCGGACGATCACCACGACACCGGCGGCGAGGTTCAGCGCCGCCACGATGACCGCCAGCCAGACGAAGTTCGACCCCCGCGCCTGGAGGGCGTGCAGCAGCCCCACCGCACCGCCGATCAGTAGCAGCCAGCCGAAGAGCAGCATCGAGGTAAGGGTGGCGAGACCGGCGTACGCCAGGCCCACCGCGCCCGCGATGACGAGGACGATGCCGAGCGCCATCAGCCTGCCGAAGCCGCGGCCCAACTCGGCGGAGTGCTGCTCCGGCGTACGGTCACGAGCGGATCTGCCGGTCATCGCCGCCTCCTCCACAAGCCCACTTCCTCCCGGTATAGCGCGTTTCGGCGGGCGGGGCAGAGCGAGCGGGAGACGGGAACAGGCACGGAAACGGCGTACGGAAACGGTGAAGGCCCGGTGCCTGGGCACCGGGCCTTCGCCTGTGAGTAGCGGGGACAGGATTTGAACCTGCGACCTCTGGGTTATGAGCCCAGCGAGCTACCGAGCTGCTCCACCCCGCGTCGGTTCGCCCCACCATACGGGCCGCCCGGCACAGGACCAAATCGGTGGTCGGAAACCACCCCGCCGCCGGTCACCGCGTCACACCGCCCGGTCGGTGACCGTCCCGGCGTCGACCTCGATCCGGCGGGTGGTGTGCACCGCGTCCAGCATCCGCCGGTCGTGCGTGACCAGCAGCAACGTGCCGCCGTACGACGCGAGCGCGGACTCCAGCTGCTCGATGGCCGGGAGGTCGAGGTGGTTGGTCGGCTCGTCCAGAACGAGGAGGTTGACGCCCCGGCCCTGGAGGAGCGCGAGGGCGGCGCGGGTCCGCTCCCCCGGCGACAGGGTGTCCGCCGGACGCAGCACATGCGCCGCCTTCAGCCCGAACTTCGCCAGCAGGGTCCGTACGTCGGCGGGGGCCATCTCCGGTACGGCGGCACGGAAGGCGTCCATCAGCGGGGCGTCGCCGGTGAAGAGACCGCGGGCCTGATCGACCTCGCCGACCACCACGCCGGGGCCCAGCGCCGCCGCGCCCGCGGTCAGCGGCAGCCGGCCGAGGAGCGCGGCGAGCAGCGTCGACTTGCCGGAGCCGTTGGGGCCGATGATCGCGACCCGGTCGCCCCAGTCGATCTGGAGGTCCACCGGGCCGAAGCGGAAGGTGCCGCGGTGCGCCTCGGCGCCGCGCAGGGTGGCCACCACGGATCCGGCGCGGGGCGCGGCGGCGATCTCCATCCGCAGCTCCCACTCCTTGCGCGGCTCCTCGACGACGTCGAGCCGGTCGATCAGACGCTGCGTCTGCTTCGCCTTGGCCGCCTGCTTCTCCGTGGCCTCCACCCGGCCCTTGCGGGCGATCTTGTCGTTGTCGGGGGCCTTGCGGCGGGCGTTGCGGACGCCCTTCGCCATCCAGTTGCGCTGGGTGTGCGCGCGGGTCTCCAGCGACGCCTTGGTGTCGGCGTACTCCTCGTACTCCTCGCGGGCGTGGCGCCGGGCCCGCTCGCGCTCCTCCAGGTAGGAGGCGTAGCCGCCGCCGTAGGTGTTGACCTGCTGCTGGGCGAGGTCCAGCTCGACGACGCGGGTGACCGTGCGGGTCAGGAACTCGCGGTCGTGGCTGACCAGGACCGTCCCGGCGCGGAGCCCGGAGACGAAGCTCTCCAGGCGGCGCAGTCCGTCGAGGTCGAGGTCGTTGGTCGGCTCGTCGAGGAGGAAGACGTCGTAGCGCGACAGGAGCAGGGAGGCGAGGGAGGCGCGGGCGGCCTGGCCGCCGGAGAGGGCGGTCATCGGCCGGTCGAGGCCGGTGGTCAGGCCCAGCTGGGCGCAGGTCTCCTCGGCGCGTTCGTCGAGGTCGGCAGCGCCGAGGGCGAGCCAGCGCTCCAGCGCGGTGGCGTACGCGTCGTCGGCGCCGGGGCGTTCGTCGACCAGCGCCTGGGTGGCGGCGTCGAGGTCGGTCTGGGCGCGGGCGACGCCGGTGCGGCGGGCGAGGAAGGCGCGGACCGACTCGCCGGGGCGGCGGTCGGGCTCCTGCGGGAGGTGACCGACGGTGGCGGTGGGCGGGCTGAGGGCGAGGGTGCCCTGCTCCGGGGTGTCCAGACCGGCGAGCAGGCGCAGCAGCGTCGACTTCCCCGCGCCGTTGGCGCCCACGAGTCCGATCACATCGCCGGGGGCGACGACCAGATCCAGGCCGGAGAAGAGGACGCGCTCACCATGGCCGGCGGTGAGGTCTTTGGCGACGAGAGTGGCTGACATCAGACCGCCGATCGTAGCGGCCCGGCCGCCGGTGGTCGCTCTAATATCCGGGCATGGAACCGGGCCTGAACACGCATGTCAGCGACGGCACAGCGACCGTCGTCCTCAGCAATCCCGCCAAGCGCAACGCGATGACACCACGGATGTGGCGGGAGCTGCCCCCGCTGCTGGCACGGCTGGCCGCGGACGGCGCGGTGCGGTCGCTGGTGCTGACCGGCGAGGGCGGGACGTTCTGCGCCGGTGCGGACATCGCGTCGCTGCGGCAGGGCGCGGGCGAGGCGCAGCAGCTGTCGGTCGCGGCGGAGGAGGCGGTGGCGGCCTTTCCCCGGCCGACGCTGGCGGCGATACGGGGGCACTGCGTGGGCGGCGGCGCGCAGTTGGCGGCCGCCTGCGATCTGCGGTTCGCCGAGGAGGGCGCGGTGTTCGGGGTGACTCCGGCCAAGCTGGGCGTGGTCTACCCGGCGTCGGCCACCCGGCGGCTGGTGCGTCTGGTGGGGCTGTCGGCCGCCAAGTACCTGCTGTTCTCCGGTGAGTTGATCGACTGTGCGCGGGCGCTGCGGACCGGGCTGGTCGACGAGGTGAGCGCGGCGGACGGGCTGGACGCGCGGGTCGCGGAGTTCACCGCGGTGCTGGCGAGCCGGTCGTCGATGACGCAGACGGCGGCGAAGGAGCTGGCCGACGGCGTGTGGGACGTCCCACCGGAGGAGGCCGTACGCCGGGCCGCGCACTGGGCGGCGCGGGCGCACGCCAGCGGCGACACGGCGGAAGGCGCCGCGGCGTTCCTGGAACGCCGGGCGCCGCGCTTCGGGCCGATGGGCTGAGCGGCGGGGCGGGGGGGGCGGTGCCCGCGCCGGACGGGCCGTACCCGGCTGTCGCGAGCGGGCGCGCCCGGCCGGGGCCAGCCAGAGGGCGCGCGCGTCGGGGAACAGCGCACCGCGGGCGGGCGCGCCCGGCCGGGGCCCGAGGGGCGGTTCGCCACGGAGGTCCGGCCCCACTCGGCCGGTGACGCACACCCGGGTTCCCCCCACCGCCCTTCCCGCCATACCAACGGGTCGGTAACCTGCCGGGCATGACCTCTGCGACCTCTCTGGCGCCGCGCGCCGGACGGCACTGCCACCACGTCGTCAACCCGTTCCACTCGACGCACTACTTCTCCCCCGACCTCGGCGCCGAGCTGGCGAAGGTCGGGATCGAGGACCGTAGCGCCGGGTACTTCGCCGTCCGCGCCGCCGCCATGGGCGCGGTCGGCCCCGGCACGGTCACCGCGACGTTCTACAACTTCAGCCACGCCCTGGTCGCCCGGCATGTCCCCGCCGTCTGGGACACCGTCACGCCCGAGGCCGTCCTGGAGGCGCGGCTGCGGGCGGCCGACACCACGCTGCGGCGGCTGCTGGGCGAGGAGGCGCTGGCGTCGCCGGAGATGGCCGAGGCCGCGGAGCTGGCGCTGCGCGCCGCCGAGGCGGGCACCCGGTACGCCCGGCCGCTGTTCGCCGCCCACGCCGATCTGCCGGTCCCGGACGCCCCGCACCTGGCGTACTGGCACGCCGCGACGCTGCTGCGCGAACACCGCGGCGACGCCCATCTGATGGCGCTGCTCGACGCGGAACTGGACGGCCTGGAGGCGCTGGTCACCCATCACGCCAGCGGCCGCGGCATGAGCTACCTGGGCGTCATGCGCACCCGCGGCTGGACCGAGGAGGAGTGGGCCGCCGCGCAGGAGCGGTTGCGCGGGCGCGGACTGCTGGCCGCCGACGGCGAGTTGACCGAGGCCGGGCTGCGGCTGCGCGAGGACCTGGAGGACACCACCGACCGGCTGGACCGGGCACCGTACGAGCGCCTCGGCGCCGAGGGCGTGGCGCGGCTCACCGAGATCGGCGGGGCGTTCACCCAGGCGGCGATGGCGGCGGGCGCGTTCCCGGCGGAGCTGTTCGGCCGGTAGGCCGCTTTCCCGGGCCGCACGCCCGTCCGCCGTTCCCGTACGGGAGCGCCGGGCGGGCGTGCGCCTTCTCACACCCCGGCGCTCCCGGCCGGGCGGTGCGACACCGCGACCGGTGAACCTGCACAATGCAGGCTCAAGCGAGCGCGGGAAGGCGGGTCTGGTTCAACGTGACGGCATCCACCGAGGTCATGGTGTCCATCGAAGCGAGGATCGCCGGGGAGCTCGGCGTCAAGGAGCGGCAGGTGACGGCCGCGGTCGCGCTGCTGGACGGCGGCTCGACGGTCCCGTTCATCGCGCGCTACCGCAAGGAAGCCACCGAGATGCTCGACGACGCGCAGCTGCGCGCGCTGGAGGAGCGGCTGCGCTATCTGCGGGAGCTGGAGGAGCGGCGCACCGCGATCCTGGAGTCCGTACGGTCCCAGGGCAAGCTGGACGCGGCGCTGGAGGGGCGGATCCGGGGCGCGGAGTCCAAGGCGCGGCTGGAGGACATCTACCTCCCGTACAAGCCGAAGCGGCGGACGAAGGCGCAGATCGCGCGGGAGGCGGGGCTCGAACCGCTCGCCGACGGTCTGCTGACCGACCCGTCGGTGGAGCCGCAGGCTGCCGCGGCGGCGTTCGTCGCCGCCGACAAGGGCGTCGCCGATCCGGCCGCGGCGCTGGAGGGCGCGCGGGCCATCCTGACCGAGCGGTTCGGCGAGGACGCGGATCTCATCGGTGAGCTGCGCGAGCGGATGTGGTCGCGCGGCCGGGTCGGCGCGAAGGTCCGCGAGGGCAAGGAGGAGGCGGGCGCGAAGTTCGCCGACTACTTCGACTTCGCGGAGCCGTTCACCGACCTGCCCTCGCACCGGGTGCTGGCGATGCTTCGCGGTGAGAAGGAGGAGATCCTCGACCTCGCGCTGGAGCCGGACGCGGAGCCCGTCGAGGGCCGTACGTCGTACGAGCAGTCCATCGCCGCGAAGTTCCGGATCGCCGACCGCGGGCGGCCCGCCGACGGCTGGCTGCTGGACACCGTCCGCTGGGCCTGGCGCACCCGCGTCCTGGTCCACCTCGGCATCGACCTGCGGCTGCGGCTGCGCCAGGCGGCGGAGGACGAGGCGGTGCGGGTCTTCGCGTCCAACCTGCGCGATCTGCTGCTGGCGGCGCCCGCCGGGACGCGCGCGACGATGGGCCTGGACCCCGGTTTCCGTACCGGCGTGAAGGTGGCCGTGGTGGACGCGACCGGCAAGGTGGCCGCGACCGAGACGATTTACCCGCATGTGCCGCAGCAGAGGTGGGACGCGTCGCTGGCCACGCTGGCGCGGCTGGCGAAGGAGCACGACGTCGAGCTGATCGCGATCGGCAACGGCACGGCCTCCCGCGAGACGGACAAGCTGGCCGCCGATCTGATCGCCGCACAGCCGGAGCTGAAGCTGACGAAGGTGATGGTCTCCGAGGCGGGCGCGTCGGTGTACTCCGCCTCGGCGTTCGCCTCCCAGGAGCTGCCGGGGATGGATGTGTCGCTGCGCGGCGCGGTCTCGATCGCCCGGCGCCTCCAGGACCCGCTGGCCGAACTCGTCAAGATCGACCCGAAGTCGATCGGCGTCGGGCAGTACCAGCACGATCTGTCCGAGGTGAAGCTGTCACGGTCGCTGGACGTGGTGGTCGAGGACTGTGTGAACGGCGTCGGCGTGGACGTCAACACCGCCTCCGCACCGCTGCTCTCGCGGGTCTCCGGCATCAGCTCCGGCCTGGCCGAGAACATCGTCGCGCACCGCGACGCCAACGGCCCGTTCCGCTCCCGCAAGGCCCTCAAGGACGTGTCGCGGCTGGGCCCGAAGGCGTACGAGCAGTGCGCGGGCTTCCTGCGGATCCGCGGCGGCGACGATCCGCTGGACGCCTCCAGCGTGCACCCGGAGGCGTACCCGGTGGTGCGCCGGATGGCCGGGGTGGCGGGCGGCGCGGTGGGCACGCTGATCGGCAACACCGCGGTGCTGCGGTCGCTGCGCCCGGCCGATTTCGTCGACGACGCGTTCGGTCTGCCGACCGTCGGCGACATCCTCCAGGAGCTGGAGAAGCCGGGCCGCGACCCGCGTCCGGAGTTCCGGACCGCGACGTTCAAGGACGGCGTGGAGAAGATCGGCGACCTCGCGGCGGGGATGATCCTGGAGGGCGTGGTGACCAACGTCGCCGCCTTCGGGGCGTTCGTGGACGTCGGTGTCCACCAGGACGGTCTGGTGCATGTGTCCGCGATGTCGAAGACATTCGTCAAGGACCCGCGCGAGGTGGTCAAGCCCGGCGACATCGTGCGGGTCAAGGTCCTCGACGTCGACATCCCGCGCAAGCGGATCTCGCTGACGCTGCGGCTGGACGACGAGGCCGGGCGCGACGGCAAGGCGGCCGGTGAACGGCGCGGCGGCGGCGAACGGCGCGACGGCCAGCGGCCGGGCGGACAGCGCTCCGGCGGGCGCGGCGGCGCGGCCCGGTCGGACGGCGCGCCCCGGTCGGACGGCGCGCCCCGGTCGGGCGGTGGCCGCGGCGGCGACCGGCGGGGCGGCCAGGGCCCCGCGCCCGCCAACGACGCGATGGCCGACGCGCTGCGCCGGGCCGGTCTGCTCGGTGGCGGCGAGGGCGGCGGCCGGCGGCGCTGAGCGGGGCCGGGGCCCGGGCTGCGGGTCCCTGCGTACGGGGTGGGGCTTCGCGGGGATCACCCGCGGGGCCCCGCTCTGCGCCGCGGCTGCGGATTCGCCCGTACGGGGCCGGGGTCCGGTGGGGCGGGCGGGGCGTCGCGGGCCTTCGCCGCGGGAATCGGCCCAGGTCCCGGACGTGCGGCGTCGCTCAGACCGCCCCCGTGTGGCCCCGCATCCGTTCCAGTTCGGCCGCCACGTCGGTGAGCGTGGCGCAGTCCGGGACGGGTGCGACCGGCCGGTCGTGGAGGTGCGGCAGGCGGTGGCCGGGGTCGGCCAGGGCGCCGGCCATCGCGGACAGCGCCTCGCCCAGCCGGGCGGCCTCCTCGGGGCTGGGCCGCCGCGCACCGTGGTCGATGCGGATCGCGGCGGCCGTCGCGGCGTCGACGATGCGTTCGGCGGCGGTGAGGATCGCGGGCCAGTCGGGGCTGCGGTCGCGGGCGGCGAGGAGTTCGGCGGCGGCGGTCTCGGCCGCCGTCCGTGCCTGGCCCAGGGCGTGGTAGGCGTTCCGGCGCAGCGCCAGCCGCTCGGCGGTGGTCCCGGCGCCGGGCTCGGCCGCCAGGACGTGCCGCAGGAACGCCTCGGTGGCGTGCAGCGCCGACACCGCCCGCTGCGCGATACGGCGGCGCGGATCGGCCAGGCGCGGCAGATGGCCGACGACGAGGACGATGCCGCAGGCGATGGCGGTGTCCGCGATCCGCTCCCCCGCCGCCTGGGGATCGCCGCCCACCCAGACGAACGCCAGCACCATGAAGGTGATCGCCGAGGTCTGCAGCGCGAAGTGGCGGGTGGCGAACGGCAGCACCGCGCCGCCGATGCCCGCGGCGAGCGCCGGCCACCAGGAGCCGGGCAGCACCGCGCCGCCCAGCGCGAAGACCAGGACGCCCGCGACGGTCCCGGCGAAGCGGTTGACGGTCCGTGAGAACAGCGGGCCCAGGTCGGGCTTGACCAGGAACGTCGCGGTGGCCGGGAGCCAGTACCAGTGCTCGGGGTGGAGCAGCAGCGCGACCGCCGTGCTGGCACCGATGCAGACGGCGACGCGCAGCCCGTAGTCGCGGGCGGCGGGCCCCAGCAGATCGCGGCCACGGCGGGTACGCCGGTCCAGGAACCCGCGGACCCGGCCGGGCAGGGCGTGCCACCGGCCCGGACGGCGCGGCCCGGATGCGGTGGGCGGCGACGCCACCGGGGCCGGCGGGGCGGTCGGCGCAGGCTGCGCGGACGGTTCGTACGGCATGGACGCCGCGGCCGACCCGTACGGCGTCGAAGGCTCGGGCGGCGCGGACGCCTCACGCGGCTCCTGCGCCCCGTACGCCGCCGACGGCTCCGACCGCGCGAAGACGACAGCGGCGGCCAGCAACGCCCGGTCGAAGGCCCCACGCGCGGCCGAGCTGTTCGCGGGAGCGGAGAGGCGCCCGGGTGCCTCGCCGGTGCGCAGCGCCGCGGCGAACCGGCGGGGGCTCTCCGCGACCGCGGCGGGCAGCGGGCGGCCCTCCCACAGGAGCGCCACGCTCGCCTCGCAGAGCGCGGTCGCCGCCGCCAACCGCTCGGCCAGCAGCACCTCTTCGGTACGGACCGCGCGGCGCAGCAGCCGGTCGGTGAGGCGGCGCAGCCGCAGCGCCTCGTCGGCCCGGTCCAGGGCCGAGGTCAGACGGCGCCGGGCCGGTTCCGCGCCCTCGCCGCCGACCTCGGTCAACGCGTCGGCCAGCGCGTCGAAGACGGCGGCGACGGCGGTCCGCTCGCCGCCGAGCGGACCGCCGGGCGGCCGCGGGGAGCGGAGCACCAGCCGCAACAGCAGCAGCCAGGCGCAACCGGCGAGGACGTACAGGCTCTTTGCCCACGGCGCGCCGGGCAGCGGCATGCCCGCGCCGAGGACGGCGGTGGCCAGCATCTGCATCCCGGCGGTCGAGCGGACCGGTCCGGCCACGCTCGCGACGCCGGAGACGAAGGCGACGGCGCAGAGCGCGGGCACCGTCCACCACCCGGCGTGCGCGGACTGCAGCGAGGCGCCGATCAGGGTGCCGAGGCCGCAGGCAAGGGCGGGCAGCCCGATGTGGACCATGCCGGTGCGCCGGGTGCCGGGCCGGTCGTTGACCCCGGCCATCATCGAGCCGAGCCCGGTCAGGACGCCGGGCACGGGGTGGCCGGTGGCGATCCCGGCGCCGAGCAACGGGCCCGCACAGAGCGCGCCGCGGACGACGGCGGACCACGGCACGGGCAGGCGCTGCCAGCGGAACGGGTGGGCGAGCCAGGCGGGAACGGCCCGCGGGGCGCGGGGCATGTGCCTCCTCAGTCGACGGATGACGAACACGATCCGAGGGGCGACATCGGCCGACGGTGCTGGTCTCCAGCCTAAGGTCTGTCCCGTCATCCCTGGTGAGGCAGCCCTTGGAGCGCGCCTCGGACCTGAGGCGTTCGCCCGTCGCACGCCGCCCCACCGATACCGCGCCCGCGCCCGTACCGGGCCCGGTCACCCGGTCGCGTACGCCGTCCGTGGGCGGGCCTGCTCGCGCCCGGTCGGACGACAGCCGATAGCGTCCAGACATGACGAGCGAGGCGAACGACATTCTGGTGATCGGTGGCGGTGTCATCGGTCTGACCTCGGCCATTGCGCTGGCGGAGGACGGGCACCGGGTGCGGCTGGTGAGCCGGGACCCGGCCGCCGACTCCACCTCGGCGGTGGCCGGCGGGCTGTGCTGGCCCTACCGCATCCGCCCCCGCACCCCGGCGGTGCGGTGGTCGCTGCGCGGCTTCGAGGTACTGGCGGAGCTCGCCGACCGGCCGCGGGAGACGGGTGCGCGGATGGTGGCCGGGACGATGACGGAGCCCGCGGCCACCGGCGGACCGGAGGCCGATGCCGATCCGCTCGCCGCCTGGTATGCGGCGGTGCCCGGCCTGCGGCGGGCCCGCCCCGACGAGGTGCCGGAGGGCCACACCGGCTGGCGGGCCCGCACGCCGCTCGTCGACATGCCGACACATCTGCACTACCTGGAGCAGCGGCTCCGCGCGGCGGGCGGCGTGGTGGAGCGCGCCACGTTCACCTCGCTCGCCGAGGCGGGCCAGGAGGCGGCGACGGTGGTGAACTGCTCGGGCCTCGGCGCCCGTGAGCTGGTGCCGGACCCGCAGGTGCACCCGGTGCAGGGCCAGTTGGTCGTGGTCGCCGACCCGGGCGTCGAGGAGTGGTACGTCTCCGCCGCCTCGGGCGCCACGGACACGACGTATGTCCTGCCGCAGCCGTACGGCGTGGTGATCGGCGGCACCGCGCACGAGAACGCCTGGTCGACGGAGCCCGACCCGGCGGTGGCCGAGGCGATCGTGGCGCGCGCCGCCCGGCGGTTCCCCGTGCTCGCCGGGGCCGAGGTCCTGAACCACCGGGTGGGGCTGCGGCCCGCCCGTGAAGCGGTCCGCCTGGAGGGCGAGCGGCTGCCCGGCGGCGCCTGGTGCGTGCACAACTACGGTCACGGCGGCGCGGGCGTCACCGTCGCCTGGGGCTGCGCCGACGAGGTCCGGCGGCTGGTGCGGGAGGCACCGGCGGCGTAGCCAGGGGTGGCGCGACCGCCGGGCCGGTCCCGGTGGTCGCGCGGCGCTCCGGGTCCCGGAACCGCTCGGCGGCCCCGCTCCGCCGCGTCACGCATGTCATTCATGTGTCAGCTGAGGCCATGGACATGACGAGGGGCGGGGGCGTACATAGGGTCGGAACGGTTCCACCACCCCTACGAGTTGGAGGACTCGGTGCGTCACAGACTCCTCGTCCCGGGCGCGGCCGCGCTCGGTCTGCTGCTGGCGGTCCCGGCTTCGGCGGCGAGCTTCACCCCCGGCGCGCCCGGTGCGGGCGACTCCTACTACCCGGAGAGCGGGAACGGCGGCTACGACGTCTCCCACTACGACCTGCGCCTGAAGTACCAGCCCAAGACCGACCTCCTGGAGGGCACGGCGACGCTGCTGGCCAGGACCACCCAGGACCTGTCCCGCTTCAACCTCGACTTCGGGCTGAAGGTCAGCGAGGTCCGCGTCGACGGCAGGAAGGCGACGTTCGCCGCCTCCGGCGCCCATGAGCTGGAGATCACCCCGGCGGCGCCGCTGGAGCGCGGCAAGCAGATCAGCGTCGTGGTGCGGTACGCGGGCAAGCCCTCCGAGGTGAAGATCGACGGCTACACCGCATGGGCCCGTACACCCGACGGCGGGGTGGCGGCCCAGGAGCCGGAGTCGGCGGTGTGGTGGTACCCGAGCAACGACCACCCGACCGACAAGGCGACGTACGACATCTCGGTCTCCGTGCCCGACGGCACCCAGGCGATCAGCAACGGCGTGCTGGCCTCGCAGTCCTCCAAGCTCGGCTGGACGCGCTACAACTGGCGCTCCGACAAGCCGCAGGCCACGTATCTGACGACGCTCGCCATCGGCAAGTTCGACGTCACCACCGGCACCACCGAGGGCGGCGTGCCCGTGATCAACGCCGTCAGCAAGGACCTCGGCGCGAACGAGGGCGCCGCCCGCGCCAGCATCGCGCGCACCGCCGAGGTCACCGAGTGGCTGGAGTCGGTCTACGGCCGCTACCCCTTCAACGCCGTCGGCGGCTACGTCCCGAACGTCCCGGCGGGGTTCGCGCTGGAGACCCAGACCCGCCCGTTCTACGGGAAGAAGGCGTTCGACCGCGGCGCCAACGTGTCCGTCGTCGTCCACGAGCTGGCCCACCAGTGGTACGGCGACAGCGTCTCGCTGAAGGGCTGGAAGGACATCTGGATCAACGAGGGCTTCGCGGCGTACGCGCAGTGGCTCTGGTCCGAGAAGGAGGGCGAGGGCACCGCGCAGGAACTCGCCGACTACGTCTTCGACCAGCACCCGGCCGACGACCCGTTCTGGACCGTGAAGCCCGGCGACCCGGGCCCGGACCACCAGTTCGACGGCGCCGTCTACGACCGTGGCGCGGTGGCCCTCCAGGCGCTCCGCAACAAGCTCGGCGACAAGGTCTTCTTCGGCCTGCTCACGTCGTGGCCGCAGGAGCACGCGTACGGCAATGCCTCGGTCGCCGATTTCGTGGCGTTCGCCGAGAAGAAGTCCGGCAAGCCGCTCGCCGGCTTCTTCGACACCTGGCTGTTCCAGCAGTCCAAGCCGTCGGCGGGCGCGGCCCGGCAGGCCCTCGGCGCCCGCGGCACGGCCCCGGCGCCCCGCCCCGCCTCATGGCCGATGATCGCGGCCACGCACGCGGTCCACCAGGGCTGAGCGCGGAAGACGTGACCTGGGCCGGGGGGCGCGCAGTGGCCGCGCCCCCGGCCCCTTTTCCCTCGCGGCGCCGGTCCGTCACCGCCGGGGAATCCCGTACACACCCAGTGGTTACCAAGAGGTAACCGCGGCTGGTTGGATGGACGCCGCCGGGTCATGCACCCACCCCCACAGGGAGATTCCGTGTCGTACCTCTCGCCGCGCGCCCGCCGGTCCGCCGTGATCACCGCGGCGCTGACCGCCACCGCCCTCGCCGCCACCGCGCCCGGCGCCTCGGCCGCGGCGCCGCCCCCGCGCCTGAAGGTCCTCACGTACAACGCGTTCCTGATGAGCAAGACGCTCTACCCCAACTGGGGCCAGGACCACCGCGCCCAGGCGATACCCGACGCGGACTTCTTCCGGGGCAACGACGTCGTGGTTCTGGAGGAGGCGTTCGACAACTCGTCCTCGGATGCCCTCACGTCGCGGGCCGCGGCGCAGTATCCGCACCAGACGCCGGTGGTCGGCCGCACCAAGGACGGCTGGGACGCCACCGGCGGGGCCTACTCCGCGACGACCCCGGAGGACGGCGGGGTGACGCTGCTGAGCAAGTGGCCCGTGCTGCGCAAGGAGCAGTACGTCTACAAGGACGCCTGCGGCTCGGACGCCCTCTCCAACAAGGGCTTCGTCTACGCGGTCCTGGACGTGAACGGCACGAAGGTGCACCTCGTGGGCACCCATACCCAGTCGACGGACTCGGGCTGCAAGGCGGGCGAGGCGGCCGCCGACCGCGCCTCCCAGCTGAAGGAACTGGACGCATTCCTGGACGCGAAGAAGATCCCCGCCGACGAAGAGGTGATGGTCGCCGGGGACTTCAACATCGACTCGCGCGGCCCGGAGTACGAGGCGCTGCTGGCCCACGCGGACCTGGCGCCCGCCGACAGCCGCACGGGCCACCCGTACTCCTTCGACACCCACGAGAACTCGATCACGAAGGACCGCTACCCGAACGATCCCCGCGAGGACCTGGACTACATCCTGCACCGCAACGGCCACGCGCGGCCGAGCGGCTGGGGCAACACGGTCGTCAAGGAGGAGTCGGCGCCCTGGACCGTCTCCAGCTGGGGCAAGCAGTACACCTACACCAACCTCTCCGACCACTACCCGCTCATCGGCGGCTGAGCCGGTACGCGCACGGGAGGGCGGCCGCGGCTGCCCTGAGGCTCCGCGACCGCCCTCCCGTGCGGTATGCGCTACTTCGCCGCTTCGCCTTCACGCTCCGCCGCGAGACGGCTGACCCGGCCGCGCACCACGAACCAGCCGCCGAACAGCGCCAGCGCGAGGACGGGGATCAGCATCACGGTCTGGCGGCCGACACCGTCGTCGAACCACATCAGCACGATGACGCCGAGCAGGAACGCGATGGTCACCAGGTCCGTGACGGGCGTACCGGGAAGCCGGAAGCGGGGCCGCTGGACCACCCCCTCCTTGGCGCGGCGCACGAACACCATGTGACAGACCATGATCGTGCACCAGGTGCTGATGATGCCGAGCGCCGCGATGTTCAGCACGATCTCGAACGCCTTGCCCGGGACGACGTAGTTGAGCACCACGCCGAGCACACAGACGGCGGAGGTGAGCATGATGCCGCCGTACGGCACCTGGTTGCGGTTCATGAGCCCGGCGAACTTCGGCGCGGAGCCCGCCATGGACATGGAGCGCAGGATGCGGCCGGTCGAGTAGAGGCCGGAGTTGAGGCTCGACATCGCAGCGGTCAGCACGACGAGGTTCATCACATCGCCGGCGGCCGGGACGCCGACGTTGGAGAGCACGGTCACGAAGGGGCTCTCCCCGCCGACGTACTTGTTCCACGGCAGCAGCAGCGTCAGCAGCAGCACCGAGCCGACGTAGAAGACGCCCACCCGCCACATGATCGAGTTGACCGCCTTGGGGACGATCTTCTCGGGCTCGCTGGTCTCACCCGCGGTGACGCCGACCAGCTCGACGGCGGAGTACGCGAAGACGACGCCCTGGAGAACGATCACCACGGGCAGCAGACCGGTCGGGAAGAAACCGCCGTTGTCGGAGAGAAGATGCAGGCCGGGGGTGTGGCCGCCCACCGGGTGCTGGGTGGCCAGCAGGAAGATGCCGATGAACATGAACACGACCAGCGCCGCGACCTTGACGATCGCGAACCAGAATTCCAGCTCACCGAAGATCTTGACCGAGATGAGGTTGACGGTGAGCACCACGGCGAGTGCGATCAGCGCCATCACCCACTGCGGAATGTCGGTGAACAGACTCCAGTAGTGGGTGTAGAGGGCAATCGCGGTGATGTCGGCGATACCGGTCGTGGACCAGTTGACGACATACATCCAGCCGGCGACGTAGGCGCCCTTCTCGCCAAGGAATTCCCGGGCGTACGAGACGAACGAGCCGGACGACGGGCGGTGCACGACCAGCTCGCCGAGGGCGCGGACGACGAAGAAGGCGAAGAGACCGCAGACCGCGTAGGCGACGGCCAGCGCCGGACCGGCGGAGTGGAGCCGACCGCCCGCACCGAGGAAGAGGCCGGTTCCGATCGCCCCGCCAATGGCGATCATGTTGATGTGGCGGCTCTTGAGGCCCTTGCTGTATCCGGCGTCTCCCGCGTCCTGCCGTCCGCCGCCGCCCCCACCTGGCGGCTGCGGTACTTCTTCCGTAACGGTCTCTGCACTCACTGGTGGTTCAACTCACTTTCAGGCAGGCGCTGGGAACCATGGCCGAATCCCACGGTTCGCACGAATGGCCGATGGCACACCTTCCCCGAACCCGGGCCCCTCGTCTGTGGCCTAGATCACACGAGTTATCGGCCAATCTGAAGTTGGGGCCGTTTGCCCACTGTTGCCCCCGGGAGACATTTTGAAATCGCCGATCCGTACGCGCCCGGATGAATTCCCGGCGATCTTCGCGGGAAATTACGGCGGACGGGCGCACCACTCCCGGCAACGCGCCGAAGTGGCGCACAGGGCACCGCGCGGAATCCGGCGAGACGTTCCAGAGGTTTCACACTTTTGGTGAGACAGCAATACTGTCCTACATGAAAGAGTCCCCCACGGAGACCGGAACCGGGCCCGGCACCGCCCTGACCGTCGACGAACTGGCCGCCCGCGCCGGTGTCACCGTCCGTACGATCCGCTTCTACAGCACCCGGGGGCTGCTGCCGCCGCCGGAGATCGGCCCCCGCCGCGTCGGCCGCTACGGTCCCGACCATCTCTCGCGGCTCGCGCTGATCGAGGAGCTGCAGCACCAGGGCATGACGCTGTCGGCGATCGAACGCTATCTGCAGCAGCTGCCGCCCGATCTGAGCGCCCAGGACCTGGCCCTCCACCGGGCACTGGTGGCGAGCTGGATCCCGGACAAGGCGGAGGACACCACCCGCGAACAGCTGGAACGCCGGATCGGCCGAGAGCTGGCCGAGGACGACCTGGACCGGCTGGCGGCGATGAGCGTCCTGGTCCGCACCGATGACCCGGACGTCTTCCAGGTCGACCCCGGGCTGCTGCATCTGGGCGTCCGGCTGCTGGACGTGCCGATCGCGCTGGAGACGATCCTCGCGGCACGCACCGTCGTACGGGAACACTCCCGGTCGGCGGCGCGGGAGCTGAGCCGTCTCTTCAAGGACGAGGTCTGGGAGCCG
Organism: Streptomyces sp. NBC_01525; assembly: GCF_045040405.1. Classification (NCBI taxonomy): domain Bacteria; kingdom Bacillati; phylum Actinomycetota; class Actinomycetes; order Kitasatosporales; family Streptomycetaceae; genus Streptomyces; species Streptomyces sp. NBC_01525. The sequence continues at coordinate 6,071,777 of NZ_CP109397.1, read as the reverse complement.
TACCGCGAGGGCGGCCCCGACGCGGAGGACGTCGCCCGCATCAAGTCACTCTCCGCTCATATGCAGCCGATGGTGGTACAGGCCCTGGTCACCGCGTTCCAGCGGTCGATGAAGGAGGAGCTGCGGGAGGCGTTCGGGGAGGGGTAGGGGCGCGCCTGGAGGGTGGCGCGGGCCGGGCAGCGGGGCCCGGGCGACAGGGCGGGTGGCGGCGGGGCTCGGGCCGGGCGCCGGGCCGGGCGGTCGCGAGGCTCGGCCCGGGACCGGCCGGGCGGCGGGGTGGGGCGGGCCGGGCGGGCGGCGACGGCCCGGGCCTGGCGGTCAGGGGCTGTCCCCCGCCGCGCCCGGTCCCGTCGCCGCCCGCCCGGGCCGTTCGCTCAGGCGTCGCGGAAGGGCTCTCCCTTCTCCGCCTTCTCGACCAGCAGCGCGGGCGGCGCGAAGCGCTCGCCGTACGCCGTCGCCAGCTCCCGGGCGCGGGCCACGAAACCGGGCAGGCCGCCCTCGTAGCCGTTGATGTACTGGAGCACACCGCCGGTCCAGCCGGGGAAGCCGATGCCGAGGATGGAGCCGATGTTGGCGTCGGCGACCGAGGTCAGCACGCCCTCCTCGAAGCAGCGGACGGTGTCCAGCGCCTCGGCGAACAGCATCCGCTCCTGCATGTCACGGAACGGGATGGCGGCGTCCGGCCGGGTGAAATGCTCGCGCAGCCCGGGCCACAGGCCGCTGCGGGTGCCGTCCTCGGCGTAGTCGTAGAAACCGGCGCCGCCGCTGCGCCCGGTGCGGCCGAACTCGTCCACCATCCGGTCGACGACCGCGTCGGAGGGGTGCGCCGCCCAGCTGCCGCCGGCCGCCTCCACGGCGCGCTGCGTCTCCCGGCGGATCCTGCGCGGCAGCGTCAGCGTCAGCTCGTCCATGAGGGAGAGCACCTTGGCCGGGTACCCGGCCTGGGCGGCGGCCTGTTCGACGGAGGCCGGGTCGAGGCCCTCGCCGACCATCGCCACGCCCTCGTTGATGAACTGGCCGATGACCCGCGAGGTGAAGAAGCCCCGCGAGTCGTTGACCACGATCGGGGTCTTGCGGATGCGGCGAACCAGGTCGAAGGCGCGGGCCAGCGCCTCGTCGCCGGTGCGCTCCCCCTTGATGATCTCCACCAGCGGCATCTTGTCGACGGGCGAGAAGAAGTGCAGGCCGATGAAGTCGGCGTCCCGCTGCACCCCCTCGGCCAGCTGCGAGATGGGCAGGGTCGAGGTGTTGGAGCAGAGCAGCGCGTCGGGCGCCACGATGTGCTCGATCTCCTCGAAGACCTTGTGCTTGAGCGCGGCGTCCTCGAAGACCGCCTCGATCACGGCGTCGCAGCCCGCGAGGTCCTGCGGATCGGCGGTGGGGGTGATGCGGGCGAGGAGTTCGTCCCGCTTGCGCTCGGTGGTGCGGCCCCGGGCCAGGGCCTTGGCGAGCAACCCCTCGGAGTACGCCTTGCCCTTGGCGGCGGCCTCCGGCGAGACGTCCTTGAGGACGACCTGGATCCCCGCCCGGGCACAGCTGTAGGCGATGCCCGCGCCCATCATCCCGGCGCCGAGGACGGCGACCTTCTCGACGGTGCGGGGCGCGATGTCCTTCGGGCGGCTGGCGCCGGAGTTGACGGCCTGGAGGTCGAAGAAGAACGCCTGGATCATGTTCTTCGAGATCTGGCCGGTGACCAGCTCGGTGAAGTACCGCGCCTCGATGGTCTGGGCGGTCTCGAAGTCGACCTGGGAGCCCTCGACCGCGGCGGCGAGGATGTTGCGCGGCGCCGGGTAGGGCGCGCCGTTGAGCTGCTTCTTGAGGTTGGCGGGGAACGCCGGGAGGTTGGCGGCGAACTTGGGCTGCGCGGGGGTGCCGCCCGGGATGCGGTAGCCCTTGACGTCCCAGGGCTGCTGGGAGGCGGGGTGCTCGTCGATGAACGCGCGGGCCTTGGCGAGGAGTTCCTCGGGCGTGGCGGCGACGTCGTGGATCAGACCGGCGTCCTTCGCCCGTACGGCGTTGTACTGCGTGCCCTGGAGCAGCACCTTCAGCAGGGCGTCGGCGATGCCGAGGAGCCGCACGGTGCGGGTGACGCCGCCGCCCGCGGGCAGCAGGCCGAGGGTGACCTCCGGCAGGCCGATCTTGGTGCCGGGGGTGTCGAGGGCGATGCGGTGGTGGCAGGCGAGCGCGATCTCGTAGCCGCCGCCCAGGGCCGCGCCGTTGAGGGCGGCGACGACGGGCTTGCCGAGGGTTTCGATGCGGCGCAGATCGCGCTTGATACCCATGCCCGCCTCGAACGCCCGCTGGGCGCCTTCGGGGGTGACGGCGATCAGTTCGCGCAGGTCACCACCGGCGAAGAAGGTCTTCTTGGCGGAGGTGACGATGATGCCGCGGACGGTGTCCTGTTCGGCCTCCAGGCGGTCGGCGACCGCGGTGAGGGAGGTCTTGAAGGCGTCGTTCATGGTGTTGGCGGACTGGCCGGGATCGTCCAGGACCAGGGTGACCACGCCGGTCTCGTCCTGTTCCCAGCGGATGGTCGACATCGCAGAGGTCTCGCTCACTGTGGCTTCTCCGTAAGGGGTGGGACGGGCGGTCAGAGGCGCTCGATGACGGTGGCGATGCCCATGCCGCCGCCGACGCAGAGGGTGGCCAGGCCGTACCGCTTGTCCTGGCGCTCCAGCTCGTCGATGAGGGTGCCGATGATCATCGCGCCGGTGGCGCCCAGCGGGTGGCCCATGGCGATGGCGCCGCCGTTGACGTTGATCCTGTCGAGGGAGAGCCCCATGTCCTGGGCGAACCGCAGGACCACGGCGGCGAAGGCTTCGTTGATCTCGACGAGGTCGATGTCGTCGATGGTCAGCCCGGCCTTGGCGAGCGCCTTGCGGGCCGCGGGCGCGGGACCGGTCAGCATGATCGTCGGGTCGGCGCCGGAGACCGCGGCGGCGGCAATCCGGGCGCGTGGCGTCAGGCCGTGGCGCTCACCGACGGCGGCGTTGCCGATGGCGACGAGGGCGGAGCCGTCGACGATGCCGGAGGAGTTGCCCGCGTGGTGAACGTGGTCGATCTTCTCGACCCAGTGGTATTTCTGCAGCGCGACGGCGTCGAAGCCGCCCGCGTCGCCGATCGTGGCGAAGGACGGCTTGAGACCGGCCAGCGACTCGGCGGTGGTGCCGGGGCGGATGTGCTCGTCGCGGTCGAGGACGACCAGGCCGTTGCGGTCGCGTACCGGGACGACGGAGCGGTCGAAGCGACCTTCCTTCCACGCCTGGGCGGCGCGTTCCTGGGAGAGGGCGGCGAAGGTGTCGACGTCGTGGCGGGAGAAGCCGCCGAGGGTGGCGATGAGGTCGGCGCCGACGCCCTGCGGGATGAAGTTGGTCTCGAAGTTGGTCATCGGGTCCAGGTGCCAGGCGCCGCCGTCGGAGGCCATCGGTACCCGTGACATGGACTCGACGCCACCGGCCAGGACCAGGTCCTCCCATCCGGAACGGACCTTGGCGGCGGCGAGGTTGACGGCTTCCAGGCCGGAGGCACAGAAGCGGTTCTCCTGGACTCCGGCCACGGTGTCGGGCAGCCCCGCGGCGATGGCCGCGATCTTGGCGATGTCGGCTCCCTGGTCGCCGATCGGGCTGACCACGCCGAGAACGATGTCGTCGATGGCGGCCGGGTCCAGACCGGGGAAGCGGCGGCGCAGTTCGTGGAGGAGACCGACGACGAGGTCGACGGGCTTGGTGCCGTGCAGGGCGCCGTTGGCCTTGCCGCGGCCGCGCGGGGTGCGGATCGCGTCGTACACGTACGCTTCGGTGCTCAAGTCAGGCAGCCTTTCGCATGAGGGGAAAGTCTCGGCGGGGTGTGGCAAGGCGCGGCGGGGCGGGCCGGGCGGCGCCGGGTCAGCCGAGCAGGGAGCGGCCGATGATCTCTTTCATGATCTCCGTCGCCCCTCCGTAGATGGTCTGGATGCGGCCGTCGGTGAACGCCTTGGCCACCGGGAATTCAGCCATGTAGCCGTATCCGCCGTGGAGTTGCAGACAACGGTCGGCGACGCGTTTGTGCAGTTCGGTGGCCCATCCACTTGGCCATCGAGGCGTGTACCGCGTCCAGCTCCCCGGCGGAGTGGTCGGCTGTGCAGCGGTCCAGGAAGGCGCGGGTGACGGCGCATTCGGTGGCCATCTCGGCGATCTCGAAGCGGATGTGCTGGAGCCGCGCGAGCGGGCGGCCGAACGCCTCGCGTTCCTTGACATACCGCGTGGTGATCTCCAGCAGATGCTCGGCGCCCGCGATCCCGGCGACGGCGATGCCCATCCGCTCCTGCGCGAGGTGCGTCATCAGGTGGACGAAGGCGCCGTTCAGCTCGCCGAGGAGGTTCTTCTTGGGGACCCGGACGTCGTGGAAGAAGAGTTCCGCGGTGTCCTGGGCCTTCTGGCCGATCTTGTCGAGGTTGCGGCCGCGCTCGAAGCCGTCCATGCCGCGCTCGACGACGAGGAGGCTCAGGCCGTGCGCCCCGCCCTCGGGGGTGGTGCGGGCGACGACGATGACGAGGTCGGCGAGGATGCCGTTGGAGATGAAGGTCTTGGAGCCGTTGAGGATCCAGTGGTCGCCGTGGTCGGTGGCGGTGGTGCGGATGCCCTGGAGGCCGGAACCAGCGTCGGGCTCGGTCATCGCGATGGCGGTGATGATCTCGCCGCTGCAGAAGCCGGGCAGCCACCGGCGCTTCTGTTCGTCGGTGGCGAGCGTGGTGAGGTAGGGGCCGACGATGTCGTTGTGCAGTCCGACGGCGAGGCCCGGGGTTCCGGCGCGGGTGAACTCCTCGGCCAGCACGGCGCTGTAGCGGAAGTCGGGGTTGCCTCCGCCGCCGTACTCCTCCGGGACGGCCAGGCCCAGCAGGCCCTGTCGGCCGACTGCCCGCCAGGCGTCCCGGCTGACGATGCCGTCCTGCTCCCACTGTGCGTAGTGCGGGGTGACCTCCTTGGCGAGGAAGGTGCGTACCGTCTCGCGGAAGGCTTCGTGGTCCGCGGTGAAGATCTGGCGCTTCATGGTGTCCTGGCCCTCCTGGGAGCCGAGTTGCGGTGAGCGACGAAGGGGCGCGCGGCGGCCGTCAGTGGGCCTCCGGCGTGCCGGGGCGAGGCGCCGGGGAACGGTCTGTCGCGGTCGGCTCCGGGGTGGGCGGCAAAACGTCCTGGACGTCGTCGAGCAGGCCGGGGACGGCCCAGTCGCGGGCGATCTCCGCGGTGTCGGCGCCCGGTTGGGCGGGCGGGCGGCGGACGGCGCCAGGGGTGCGGGAGAATCGGGGCGCGGGGGCGGGCTGGGTGAGTCCCCCGTGGTCGAGGAAGGTGCCGCGGGCGGCCAGATGCGGGTGGTCGGGGGCTTCGCGGAGCGACAGCACCGGGGCGACGCAGGCGTCGGTGCCCTCGAAAACGGCGGTCCATTCGGCGCGGGTGCGCTCCTGGAAGCGGGCGGCGATGGCGTCGCGCAGCGCGCCCCAGGAAGCGAGGTCGTCGCGCTGGGGCACCTGCCCCTCGATGCCGAGCAGGCGGATGAACTCGGCGTAGAACTGCGGCTCCAGCGCGCCGACCGCCATATGGCCGCCGTCCGCCGTCTCGTACGTGCCGTAGAAGGGCGCGCCGCCGTCGAGGAGGTTGGCGCCGCGTCTGTCCTGCCAGCCTCCGGCGGCGAGCATGCCGTGGATCATCGAGGAGAGGTGGGCGGTGCCGTCGACGATGGCGGCGTCGACGACCTGCCCGCTGCCACCGGCGGCGGCGTGCCGGAGTGCGGCCAGGAGGCCGATGACGAGGTAGAGCGAGCCGCCCGCGTAGTCGCCGAGGAGGTTGGCGGGGACGGTGGGCGGGGCGTCGGGCGCGCCGATCATGCCCAGGGCGCCGGTGATCGCGATGTAGGAGATGTCGTGTCCGGCGGTGTCGGCGAGCGGGCCCTGCTGGCCCCAGCCGGTCATCCGGCCGTAGACGAGCCGTTCGTTGCGTGCCAGGCAGGAGTCCGGGCCGACGCCCAGGCGCTCGGCGACGCCGGGGCGGTACCCCTCGATGAGGATGTCGGCGCGCTCGGCCAGCTCCAGCACCCGCTCCGCACCCTGGGGTGTTTTGAGATCGATCACGACCGAGCGTTTGTTGCGGTTGGTGAGGTCGTACGCCGGGTCGATGCCCAGTGCGGCGCCGCCCGGGCGGTCGACGCGTACGACGTCGGCACCGAGGTCGGCGAGGGTCATGGCGGCGAAGGGGCAGGGGCCGATGCCCGCCAGCTCCACCACGCGCACCCCGCCGAGCGGGCCGTTGCCTGACTCCGTCATCACGCTCCTCGCCCTTCCCCCGCACTGTGACACTTCTGATGTAACACCCGTGATGTTAAGAACGTGTTCCACTTTCCACAAGCCCCCCGGGTATCGCTTGCGTACCCCCGGAACGACAACGGCGGCGAGGCTCAACCGCCTTCGCCGCCACGGGTCTTGCGCGCCACACCGCGCGCCGCTATCCCCCGTCGAAACCGGCGATGGACCACGATGCGGCTATGCAGCGGTACGACCCCACCGCCCGGCTGCACAGCGCCCCCTCGGCCACCCCTGCGGCACGCCCCGCCTGACGGGACTCCCCCGCCACGCCCACGAGCCCCGGCGCGACGGCCTGCCCGCACCTCGCCGCTCCGCACACCTTCGCCATGCCGCCCTCCCCCTCCCTTCCGTTCCGTCTCCGCCGGACGCGCGGGTGTCGTCAGGTTCCGGTCGTTCCGGCGCCGTTCCCGGCCGCTTCCCTCACATCACCGGACCGTGCCGACGCCCTCATCCGACCTCGTCATCCAAGCTAACGGCGACCACTGACAACGGCCCGCGAAGCGACGTTGCGCGGGCGCCTCGGGAGGACCATGCGCGCATGTCGCACCTTCCCCTCGCCACCCCGTTGTTCGCCCTCCATCCGGGTCAGGGTCCGCGTCAGTTCGCGGAGTTGGCCCTAGCGCTGCTGCTGTCGTCGCTGATCGGGCTGGAACGGGAGGCCCGGCAGAAGAGCGCCGGGCTGCGCACTCATACGCTCGTCGGGGTCGGCAGCGCGCTCTTCATGGAGGTGTCGATCCACGGCTTCGGCGGGATGCTGGGAATGGACGGCGTGGCGCTGGACCCCTCCCGTGTCGCCGCGCAGGTCGTGTCCGGTATCGGCTTCATCGGCGGCGGCCTGATCTTTGTGAAGAAGGACGCGGTCCGGGGCCTGACGACCGCCGCCACCATCTGGCTGACCTGCGCCATCGGCATGGCGTGCGGCGGCGGGCTGCCGCTGTTGGCCCTCGGGGCGACGGCGGTGCATTTCCTGATCGTGCGCGGTTTCGCAAAGGTGTCGGAGCGGATCGGCGCCACGCCGTCACCGGAGCGGTTCGAGCTGCGACTGACGTACCGCTCCCAATGGGGTCTGCTGGGGCGGATGCTGGAACTGTGTACCGACAGCGGCTTCCTCGTGTCCGATGTGCAGGTGGAGACCGGCCCTCCGGAGGGCGCCGCCGCGGAGGTCCTGCTCCGCTTCGAAGGCACCGCGTCGGCGCACGCCGTGGTGGAGGCGCTCGCCGAGCTCGACGGGGTGCGTGGAGTGCAGCTGGGCTGGCAGGCGGACTCGACCGAGTGACGGCCGCGCGCCCTCAGAGCAGTTCCGCCTCCTCCAGCAGACGGCGCACCGCGTCGCGTGCGGCACCGTCGAGCGGGATCTGCGGCGGCGCGGTGTCCGGGCAGCCGATGACGCCCAGGAGATGCAGCGCCGCTTTGAGCGCTCCCAGGGCCGACGATCCGCGGCCCATCAGCCTCTCGTCGCCGACGTCGGTGAGCGCGAACAGCGCGGCAAGCCGGTCCTGCTCCTTGGCGGCCGCGCGCCAGTCCCCCGCGCGGGCGCGCTCGTAGAGCCGTACGTAGGCCGCGGGGTCGAGGTTGCCGAGGCCCGGGACGATGCCGTGCGCCCCGGCCAGCAGGGCGCCGTCGACGGAGAGTTCGCAGCCGGTGAGCACCGAGAACGGCCGGTCCAGGGTGGGCAGCCGTACCAGGAGGCGGCGTAGTGCGCCGGTGTTGCCGCTGCTGTCCTCGACTCCGTCCAGTACGCCGTCCGCCGCCAGTTCGAGCACCGTATCCACGGGCAGTTCGGTGGGGACGGACGCGGCGGCGTTGCAGGCGAAGAGCGGCAGGTCCACGGCGGCGCGGATGCGGCGGTAGTGGTCGGCGATCTCGGCCGGGTGGGTGCGGGTGCAGAAGGGTGTGGTGGCCACGATGCCGTCGGCGCCCAGGGCCTGGGCGGTACGGGCGTGGTCGAGGACACGGGTGGTCGCCATGTCGATGGCTCCGGCCAGCACGGGAAGCCGTCCACGGGCCGCCGCGACGACCGTTTCGATGACGGTGCTGCGTCTGCCGTCCGACAGACAGGCGGCCTCCCCGGTGGAGCCGAGCACGAACAGGGCGTCCACTCCGGCGTCGATGAGGTGCTCGGTGAGGGAGGCGAGCGAGTCGACGTCGACGCGACCGGACGCGGTGAGCGGCGTGCACACCGGCGGCACGACGCCCGTGAGTGGTGCGGGGAGGGGCATGCAGGTCCAGCCTTCTGCCGTACGGGGCCGGTGGTGCGGGTGCGCGGCGGGGGCACACAGGGCGGTGGGGGCCCGTGCCCGTGCCGCCGTCCGGACATGGGACGTCCCATGTCATCGGTGAATGTGGACCAGGCCAGGCGGGGTGTCAAGACCGCGGGCCCCGGGGGCACTTCCTCAACGGACGGGAAACGGCGGCCGGACTTCATGAGTACGGGGCTTCGGGAGGCCACCTGGGAGTGACGGCTGCGCCCGCGAATCCGGGGGTGACCGTCATCGCCTCGGACCTTGACGGGGAGGGCTTTCCCTACGTCACGGAAGTCTTGCAGCGCCGCGTCGTGATCCGTCGGGGGGGGCCGGAGTCCCCCCGACGCCGGGCCGAGGCACGGTCCAGGCACCGGGCCGAGGCCGTGGCTCAGCTGGCGGCCAGTGCCCGACGACAGAGGGCGTCGGCCGCGCGGGTCGTCTCGGGGAGCCGGTATTGCGGTGCCAGTCGGAGGGTGTGGGCGCAGGCGCCGTCGAGACCGGTGCGGTGCCCCACGGAGACGAAGACGGGCTTGACGCCCTGTTGGGTGCACAGCGCCCGGCCCACCTCCTCCGTGGTGCCGTCGAGGTCGTCCAGGAGCGGCGAGGTCGCCCCGCGTCCGTCGCCGGGAGCGTCGTAGCGGAAGGTGAAGGGGTTCTTGGCGACGCCGATCGTGGGCAGACCGGTCAGGACTCCGAGGTGGCTGGCGAGCCCGAAGCGTCGCGGGTGCGCCCGCCCGTAGCCATCGCACACCACCAGGCCGGGTGTCCGCGCGAGACCGGCCAGCGCGTCGATGACCGTCGGGATCTCCCGGAAGGCCAGTAGCCCCGGGACGTACGGGAAGGAGATCCGGCCGACCGCGGTGGCCTCGTCCACGATCTCCAGGGTGCGGGCGTCCAGCGCCACGGCCGCAGCCGCGACGACGTCCCGTCCGTCGTCGTACGCCACGTCGACGCCGACGACGGTGCCCTCGAAGTCCGGCGGCGGGCCGGGCTCGTCGAGGCGCACATGGCGCCGCAGCCGGTCCTGGACCGCGCGCGCCTCGGCCTCGTCGGCCGGCCAGTTCCGCAGTTCGTCATCGAGGGAGACGGGGCTGGTGTTGTCCATGATGACGCCACGGTATCGAACGGGCGGACCCACGCCCCGCCGCCCACCGGGCCGCCGGCGGGCCCGGTCGGCGGTCACGGGTCACTGCACCACCTCCGTGGCGGGAGCGGGGGCGGACGTAGGGGTGGGCCAGCGGCCTCCGTTGCTCCAGTAACTCTGGATCTCCTCCAGGTGACGCCCCTTGGTCTCGGGCGCCGTGAAGGAGGCGAAGACCAGCGCGCCCAGCGCCAGCACGCTCAGCCCGGCGAACGTCCAGGAGGCCCCGATCCAGGCCATCAGGGACGGGAAGAACTGCGCGATGAGGAGGTTGGCGACGAGGTCGGCGGTGAGCATCACCGATGCGCCCGTCGACCGGAGCTGCGCGGGGAACGCCTCGCTCGCGTAGACCCATATCAACGAGCCGAAGCCGAAGTTGAAGGCCGCGGTGAACAGCAGAATCGCACCGAAGCCGACCCAGGTCGTGGTGCCGTGCAGCTCTCCCACGCCGAAGACGACCGTGAGCACGGCGAGCATGACAACCATCGTGCCGATGCCGGTCAGCAGGACCACGCGGCGGCCCAGCCGATCGATGATGAGAATCGCCAGCACGGTGGCGGCCAGCGAGGCGAGTTGCACGAACGAGGGCAGCAGGAAGTTCAGCCCGCCGCCGATGAATCCCATCTGCGCAAAGATCTGCGGGCTGTAGTAGGTCACGGCGTTGATGCCGGTGATCTGACAGAAGAAGCCGAGGCCGACGACGAAGACCGTGGCGCGGAGGTAGGGCTTGTGCAGCATGGAGCCGGCGGAGCCACCGCTCTCCGCGGTGAGCGCCGCGCCGACCGCAGCCACCTCGGTGCGCGCGTCGACATCCGGATCCGTCATCGTCATGACCTCGACCGCGCGCTCGGTCCGCCCTTTGAGGACGTACCACCGGGGCGTGTCCGGCAGCCGGAACAGCGGGATCATGACCAGCGCCGCGGGGATCGCCGACGCCCCCAGCATCCACCGCCAGTGACCACCGTCGGCCAGGCCCCAGTTGACGAAGTACGTGATGACGATGCCGGTGACCGTCGCGACCTGGTAGGCGGCGACGGACGCGCCACGGATACGCGCGGGTGTCGATTCCGCTATGTACAGCGGGGCGGCGACGATCGATATACCGATCGCCACCCCGAGCAGGAAGCGGACCGCGTCGAGGACGACGACATTGGGCGCGAGTGCGGAGAGCGCGACGAAGAGGGCGTACGAACCCGCGACGATCAGCATCGCGGCCTTGCGGCCGAAGGCGTCCGCCAGCTTGCCGCCGAGCAGCGCACCAACGACGCAGCCGCCCACGAGAATGCTGTTGACCAGGCCCTTTTCCGCCTCGGTGAGGTGGAAATCCCGGCTGAGGAACACCAGCGCGCCGGAGATGCTGCCGGAGTCGTAGCCATAGATGACGCCGACGAAGGCCCCGGTCAGCGCGAAGAGCCGCCCCGTACGGCGGGCCTTCCCGGACGGTGGTGGCGGGGGCGTCTCGGAGAGCGTTGCAGTGGACATGGCGGGTCCTTCGCGCAGCGTGCCGACCTACTCATGACTGATCATGCAACTATTGCATTCCTTTCACTCAACTATCAACAGTCTTCAGTGAACCCCGATCACCGAACACCCACCGCCCGAAAGGGGCCAGTCGAGCGATGGCCCGCACCCCACCTCTCGAACGTTTCACTCGCACGAGGGATGGCCCGACCGACCCGCAATGCGTAGAGTTGATTACAACGGGAAGAAAGAACGCACTTTCACTCATCAATCGCGCAGATGAGAAGCCGAGTAGTTCAACCCACCGTTCACGAAGGGTGTGCCATGAGCGAGACGTCCTACATGGAGCAGGAGCTGCACAGTCAGCCGGAGACCTGGGCCGAGGCCGCCGGGATCGGCGCCGCGGATGGCCCGCTGCCGGAGCCGGGGCAGCGGGTGGCCGTCATCGGCTGCGGAACTTCCTGGTTCATGGCGCAGTCGTACGCGGCGCTCCGCGAGAGCTCCGGAGCCGGGGTGACCGACCCCTTCGCCGCCTCGGAGGCTTTCCTCTGTGACGCACGCGACTACGACGCGGTGGTGGCGATCACCCGCTCCGGCACCACGACTGAGGTACTGCGCGTCCTGGAAGCCATCAGGGGCCGCATCCCGACGGTGACGATCCTGGGCGACCCCGACACCCCGGCGACGGAACTCTCGGACAAGACCGTCATCCTGCCCTTCGCCGACGAACGCTCCGTGGTCCAGACCCGCTTCGCCACCACCGCCCTGACACTGCTCCGCGCGCACCTGGGCGAGGACCTGACCGAGACGATCCACGACGCACGGGGCGCGCTCACCACCCCGGTCGTGCAGGAGTGGGTGGAAGCCGAGCAGTTCACTTTCCTGGGCACGGGATGGACCTACGGCCTGGCCAACGAGGCGGCCCTCAAGATGCGGGAGGCGTCCCAGAGTTGGACGGAGTCCTACCCGGCGATGGAGTACCGCCACGGCCCGATCTCGATAGCCGCCCCGAACCGGGTGACCTGGCTCTTCGGTGCCGCCCCGGCGGGCCTGGAGGCAGAGGTGGCCCGCACCGGCGCTCACTTCGTCCGCCACGACCGCGACCCGCTCGCGGACCTGGTGCTGGTACAGCGAGTGGCCCTGGAACGAGCCCGCGCCCGGGGCCTCGACCCCGACAGCCCGCGCAGTCTGACCCGGTCCGTGATGCTCACCGTTCCGGCGGCCCGGTAGGCAGCGACCCGACCCGCACACAAGGGAGTCAGCACCCCATGCCTCTCGTTTCCACCTCCTCACTCATCGACGCCGCGCGGGTGAACGGCGTCGGCGCCGCGGCCTTCAACGTCATCCACTTGGAGACCGCCGAGGCGCTGGTCACCGCCGCTGAGCGAGCCGAAGCGCCCCTCATCCTGCAGATCAGCGAGAACTGCATTCGATATCACGGCGGTCTGCGCCCGATCACACTGGCCACCCTCGCGCTCGCGGAGGATTCGTCCGCCGCCATCGCCGTACATCTGGATCACCTGACCGATCCGGAGCTGGTCCATCAGGGCGCGGCGGTCGGTGTGCGTTCCTTCATGGTGGACGCCTCGGCGCTCCCCTACGAACAGAACGTCGCCACCACCGCCTCCCTCACCGCCTGGTGCCATGAGCGTGATGCCTTCGTCGAGGCGGAACTCGGCGAAGTCGGCGGAAAGGACGGTGTGCACGCGCCCGGCGCGCGGACCGATCCGGACGAGGCGCTGGCGTTCGTCGACGCGACGGGCGTCGACGCGCTGGCGGTCGCCGTCGGCTCCTCTCATGCGATGCGGGAACGGACGACGGTGCTGGACAAGGAGTTGATCTCCCGCCTGCGCGAAACGCTCCCGGTGCCGCTGGTGCTGCACGGGTCGTCCGGAGTGCCGGACGCCGAGTTGCAACGCGCCATCGCCGCCGGAATGACGAAGATCAACATCTCCACGCATCTGGTGTCGGTGTTCACCCGGTCCATACGGGAGACGCTGGGAGCCGACGCCGAGCTCATCGACTCGCGTAAGTACGTGAAACCGGCAAGGGAGCGGGTGGCCAGGGAAGCCGCCAGGTTGCTGGGGATGGTGAACACCGCGCCCGACCTGCCCGGGCAGTACGCGGCGCAGGCGCCGGCGGCGCGGGGGTGAGCGGCGGGAACGTTGCCATGGCGCGGCTAGGCTCGCCGCATGAAGCGCCATGAACGGATGAACGCACTGCTTGAGCTGCTCGGCGAACGGGGCCGGGTGGACGTCGAGGAGGCGGCGACCGCGCTGGAGGTCTCCGCTGCCACGATGCGGCGCGACATGGACGCACTCGCCGAGCAGCAGCTGCTGACCCGCACCCGGGGCGGGGCGGTGCTCAGCTCGGTGGCGTACGACCTGCCGATCCGCTACAAGCACGCGCATCGATCCGAGGAGAAGGAGGCAGTGGCACAGGCTGCGGCGCGGTTGGTCGAGCGTGGCGATGTGGTCGGCCTGAGCGGAGGCACCACCACGACGGCCATCGCCAGGGCACTGGCCGTCCGTCCGGACTTCGCCGAAGCCGGGCCGCAACCCCATCTGACGATCGTCACCAACTCCCTCAACATCGCCAACGAGCTGGCGGTACGCCCCCAGATCAAGATCGTGCTGACCGGCGGCGTGGCGCACTCCCGCTCCTTCGAGCTGGTGGGCCCGTTCAGCGAGTTGGTGCTCCAGCAGATCTCGGTGGACCTCGCGTTCATCGGCGCCAACGGAATGGACCCGGTGATGGGAGCGACGGTTCACGACGAGGCCGAGGCCCGGATCAACCACTTGATGGCCGAGCGGGCACGGCGAGCAGTCGTCGTCGCTGACTCGTCGAAGATCGGCGCGCGCTGCTTCGCCCGGATCGGCGGCGCGGAGGTGTTCGACACCTTCATCACGGACGGTGGTGCGCCCGAGCAGGCGGTCCGGGAGTTCACCGATCGTGGGCTGAAGGTGGTGACGGCGGGGACTGTTGACGCTGGGTGAGCAACGGGGCCGTTGGCGGTCGGGGGCCCGGGCCCCCGGGGTGGGCTTGTGCGGAGCGGGGGGAGGGCGTGGCCAGAAGAAGGCGTCCCGTGGCTGGTGCTGATACCTGTCGCTGCGTATGGAGAATGGAGAATGAGCCTACGAAGCCAGCTGGGTCCGTTGGTGGGAGAAGCGTCGGGGGCCTGATCCGGGGGAGAGTGTAGTGATGCGGAAGTTGCTGGTCACAGCGTTGGCCGCTGTGCTGTGCGGGGGGACGCTGAGCCTGACGGCTGCGTCGGAGGCGGCGGCTGCCGGGCCACCTGTCCAGTGTGTGAAGGTGCGGAAGTTCTATACGAAGGGCCATCAGCGTTACGTGCGGCTGACGAATCTGTGCAGTCGGCGTCCGGCGTGTTACGTCATCGTGGTCCCGCACCATGCCGATCCGCGCGGACGGCTCAGTAAGGGCGCGACGAAGAATGTGCGCTACGCCCAGGCGAGTTCGGAGCGTGCGCTGTACGTGAAGAACGCGCGCTGTTGAGCCGGAGAGGGCCCGCCTGTGGCGGACAGAGCCGGTAGCGCTGAGCGGTAGAGAGCTGCAGGTCAGCCGGATGGTAGGCAGACGGGCGGCAGGAACCGGCGCTGGAGGTCGGGGCCTGGGGAGTTGTGGCCCCGGGGGTTGCTGTTGCCTGGTAGGCGCATGCGCTGGGGACGCCCCCAGCGGCCGAGCCCCGTCCCGGATGGCGTCTCGTCCCGGATCTGAGTGGGTCCGGGCGGCTCCGGGCGGCTCCGGGTCCGAGTGGGAATGAGCGCTTCGGCCACCGCTGGCGCAGCCTCGTCGCCCGCAGGCGGTGGGCGCGGTCAACAACGGCGTCATCGGCTCCAACCAGTGGCGCCCACCCCATACCTTCGGTTCCCGCGTATCCCACATACGCGCGTCATCTCCCACATACGCACGTCCGGTCCGGTGGCGCTGGATGCGGCGTCTCCGACTCCCGCGCGCCCGGCGCCGCGCTGCCGCTGGCGTGTTCGTCCCGCGCTCGGGCCGGAGAGGACGAGCTCAGCCACCTCCGCCGCAGGTGGGCGCCGTCTCGCAGGTAGTGGCACCCGGCGCTGCTCGGCAATCAGCGAGCACCGGGCGGTCGCCGGGGCACAGAGGAACGCGTCCGGGCACCTCGCCCCGGGTACGGCCCACGCTCCGCCTGCGGCCCGTACTCCCCCACCGCGCCCCGAGCTGCTGCCCGCCGGACCGGTCCCGCCGCAAGCCCCGCGCGTCGCCCGACCACCCGCCCGGCCACCCCGACGGTGACCCACACCCCATCTCCCCGCTCCAGCTCACCCCGCACCGCCCCACGTGACTCACGACATGCTTTTTACGAGTAAAACACCTGTTAATCTTCGCGTATGGGTAAGCACACGAAGGCGGCCGGGAGGCGTGGGGGCGGGGCGCTGTGGAGTGGGGTGCGGCCGTTGCCGGTGGGGAGTGCTGTGCGGTTGCGGCGGCCGGTGGACATCTGGCACAAGCCAGCGCTGAGCGCGGTGGCGGCACTGGCGATCCCGGACTTCATGCTCTACGCGTTCGGGCGCATGGACCTGGTGCTTTACACCTCGGCGGGAGCGATGTGCGCCCTCTACGGGCACGGGCTCCCGTATGCGGCGCGGGCCCGGACCTTGCCGTGGGTGGTGCTCGGCATGGCGGCGAGCCTGGGGGTGGCGCTGACGGCGGCGTCGCTGGTGTCGTCAGCCGTGGTGCTGGTGGCGTTGGCCTCGGTGCTTGCCGCGGTGCACAAGGTGGTCTGTGATGCGACGCGGATCGGGCCGCCGGGCAATCTCATCTTCACGTTCATCGCGGCGTCGGCGTTCTTCGTGCCGCAGCGGATCGCGGACGTACCGCTGCATCTGGTGCTGGCGCTGGCGGCCGGAGCGGTGGCGTGGCTGGTGGGGATGGCGCCCGCGCTGGTGCGGCCGCGGGGGCCCGAGCGGATAGCCACCGCTCGGGCGCTGGAGGCCGCGGCGGCGCAGTTGCGCGCCGAGGTGACGGCCCTGGGCACGGCGCCCGGGGAGGCCGAGGGCGTGGTGGCGCGTGCCCGGCATGCGACGGCGACCGCGGTGAACGCCGCCTGGCACACGGTTTTTCTGGTTCCCGCGCGTACGCCCGCGAAGGCCGAGTCACGGGCCGGACTGGAGCGGCTGCTCGTCCGGGCCGAGGCCGTGCTGGGCGGGGCAGTGGACGGGGAGAACGGTGGGGGTGCAGGTGAGCGCATCGGCGGGCCCGCACCCCACTCGTCCCGTACAGTCGTACCGGCGCCTCCCCCCGCCACCGCCGCGCTCGCCGAAGCGGAAGCAGAAGCAGAAGCATTCGATCAATGGGCGCATGACGTCCGCGGCAATGGGCCACTCCCCGTTGTGGCCCTCACCCCGTCGCAGCGGGCGGAGCTGATCGGCGTCGAGCTGGACCACCAGCACGTCGACCAACACATCGACCGGCACATCGACCGGCACATCGATGCCGACCGGTCTCAGAACAGCGAGGCGCAGGCCGGCCGGCCCGAGGGCCGTGGGCAGGCCGAGGAGGCTCCCGTCGGCGGCATCGGCGAAGGGATCCCCGGGCCCCGAGGTGACGCGACCCGCGGATCCGGGCCCCCCGGGTACGCACCGCGCCCCCCGGCCCCCGGGCGGGCGCGCGGATGGCGGACCGTAGGAGCCGCGTTCCGGCCCGGTTCGCCGCTGTTGCCGGTCGGAGTCCGGACCGCCGTGGGGTGCGCGCTGGCCGGGTGGGTCTCGATGGGGCTCGGGGTCGGGCATCCGTACTGGGCCGTCGTCACGGCGGCGTCGGTGTTCCAGGCGAACACGACGTTGTCCGGGCAGCGGGCGTTGCAGCGTTCGGTGGGGAACCTGCTGGGGCTGGTGCTGTTCACCGCGCTGCTGCCGTTGATCCACACCGGTCATCTGGCGATGATCGCGCTCGCGCTGGTCTTCCAGTTCGGTGCGGAGGCGTGGATCACGCGGAACTACTGGCTCGGGTCGGTGTGCGTCACGCCCATGGCGTTGCTGCTGACGGAGTTCGGCAACCCGTTGCCGGCCCGGGTGCTCGTCGCCGACCGGTGGATCGACACGGTGGTGGGTGCCGTGCTGGGCCTGGTCTGCTGCGTACTGGTCACCAATCGGCGGGCCGGTGACCGTATCGGGGCGGCGCTGGAGCGGACCACCGCGGCGCAGGTCGCGGCCGGGCAGTTGCTCGCGGCGGACGCCGTCCTTGGCGCGGCGGACGCGCGGGAGACCGGCTGGGCGCGCGACCGGCTGGCCGGGGCGCTGGCCGAGCTGCGCGAGGCCGTCGATGTGGCCTCGGGCGAGTGGTGGCAGCGGGCGCTGCCGGAGGAGCGGGTGGCCCAGGCGGAACAGCACGGTCACCGCACCCTGGCACTGCTGGCACGGCGCCTGGCCGGGTCCGCGCCGTCCGCCCGGCCCGTGCCGGAAGCGGTGGCCGCGGCAGGCACAATTGACGGCGTACGACGGTGAGCTGAGCCGGGCCCGCGCCGTACGAGGCCGAGAGGAGAGCCGGGTGGCCGAGGACATCGTCGCGGGAGTGCTGCGTCAGTGGCAGCAGGTGCACCCGGGTCTTGACACCGGTCCGATGGCGTTGATCGGGCGGCTCAACCGCTGTTCGGCGCTGTTGCAGCAGGCCGCCGACGCGCCGCTGCGGCGGGCCGGGCTGTCCCGCCCGGAGTTCGACGTCCTGGGCACGCTGCGCCGGATGGACCGGGAGCTGACGCCGGGCCGGGTGGCACGGGAGACGTTCGCGTCGGGCGCCGCGGTCACCAAGCGGCTGCGGCAGCTGGAGGCGCGCGGGCTGATCAGCCGCCGCGCGGACGACCGCGACCGCCGGGTCGCCCATCTCTCCCTCACGGACGAGGGCCGCGACCTCATCGACCGGATCCTGCCCGAACAGCTGGCGTACGAGGCGACGTTGCTCGACGGGATCGGTGAGCGCCGCCGCGAGGAACTTTCCGAGGGGCTGGGCGAACTCCTCGTCGTCCTGGAAGGCCGTCTGGGCAGTCTGCTGGACTGACGGCGAGGCCCGCCAACTCACGGCGGGGCCCCACTTCGGCCGCCCGTTCGTCACCACGACGTGCGGGTCCCTGACGAAGCGCACCGGGACGCATGCCCCGGTGCGGGCCCGCTCCGGCCCCTAACCCCGCGTGCAGCTCCACACCCATGTCGAGCCTTCCCGGTGCCAGCCGCAGTGGACGGTCGGCGTCGGGCTGGGCGGGACAGTGGTCGGCGTGGTCGTAGGGGTCGGCGTCGGGGTTTCCGTCGGCGTCGGCGTAGGGGTCGGAGTCGGTGTGGGCGTCGGTGACGGCGATGTCGTCGGAGTCGGCGTCGGCGTTGGGCTCGGAGTCTCCGTCGGATCGGGCGTCGTAGGCGCGGTCGACGGATCCGAGGGCCGGGGTGACGGCGGTGCGGTGGTGGCGGACGGAGACGGGAACGCCGACGGCACCGACGGAGTGCCCGCGGCGGGTGGCGCCGGAGGGGCGGCCGGGGACGGCGCATCCGGGCTGCCGTGGGGAGCGGCGGGCGTGGCCGGTGCAGCGCGCGACCGCGGCGCCGGGGCCATGGTGTGCGACCGGGGTTTCGGCGGCGGGGCATCCTCGCCGATGAGGACGTATCCGGCGGCCATCGCCGCCCCGGCGACGGCGACGACCGTGACTCCGGCGGCCGTTGCGGTGGCCGGGCCGGAGCGGATGCGCAGCAGTCGGCGCAGTGCGCCCAGGACGCTGCCGGGGGCCGGGGTGGCGCCGGAGGAGGCCGCGGCGGCCGCTCCCGCCCCGGCTCCGGCGCCGAGCAGGGGGAGCAGGAACTTCGCCGATCCCCCGGCCAGGAACACCAGCAGCGCGGGGCCGGTGAGCGCGGGCAGGCGGTGGTTGGCGCGGGTGAGCAGGGCGAGCCGGTCGCGGCAGTCGGCGCAGTCCGGGAGGTGGTCGGCGATGCCGTCGGCCTGCCGGGCGGTGGCCTCGCCGCGCAGATAGGCGGGCATCCGCTCCCAGTGGGTGCCGCACGCGGCCGCATCCGGGCTGCCGGGCAGGCCGCGCAGGAACGCCTGACGCATGCCTTCCCGGGCACGGTGGAGGAGGACGGCGGTGGCGCCCTTGCCCGCGCCGATGGCCTTGCCGACGGCCTCCAGCGGCTGGCCTTCGGCCTCGGCGAGCCAGAGGGCCTTCACCCAGCGGTGCGGGAGTTGGTCGAGGACGCGGGCGAGCTGGTCGACGTAGGCGACGCGCTGCGCCGGGTCCTCCGGTGGGGTGGCGCCGACGACGGTGGCGACCTCGGGCCAGGTCTGGCCGTCCTCGGGGTCGCGGGGGACCTCGCGGGCCGCGTCCGATCCGGCGCTGGAGGCGAGGTGGCGGATGGTGGTCCGCAGATACGCCGGGACGTTGTCGATGTGGTGGCCGCCGTGGATGCGGCGCCACACCCGGAAGTGCGCCTCGGCGACGACGTCCTCGGCGAGCCAGGTGTTCGCGATCAGCGACCGGGCGTAGCCGACCAGGCGCGGATGCTCCTGGGCGTACAGCTCGGTGTAGACGTCGACGGCGGAGGCGCCGGGCTCCTCGGGGCCGCCGGCCTGTGCGGGGACCGACACGGTGGGGGTGAGCCGGTCCGCGGGCCACGCGGAGTCCGCGGGGGCTTCAGACATGGGGGGCAACCTTCGGTGTTCGCCCCGGGACGGGACGGCGGTGGCCGCGCGTCCCGGGAAGGTTCGGTCCGGGAGCAGGCCCGGGAATTCGTCCTCCTAGGAGCGTTGATTCTCCCATCTGTCGGGCCATGACCGGCACGTGGCATTGGTGAAAGGGGTCACGGTGCGCTCCCGTACGCCCCGCGTGATGCGCGGGCGCCCCGCCCCGTAAACGACAGGTACGGGCAGGTGGGGACAGACAATGACAGGTGGTGCTAATCCTCCTGAAACACCCTCAGCGTGCGCGGCGGGCGCCGGGCAGCCCGAAGCCCCCTTACGGGCCCTGACGCCTCGTCAGTTCGACTCCGGCCGCAGGCGGTCACCCGAGCCCGTCACTCCCTCACTCCCTCGCTCACCGCTCCCCCGCCGAAGAGTTGCCCCAGATGGAGATCGAGCAGACGGAGGGCCTGCTCCGGGGTGTGGACCTCCAGAAGGAGATAGGCGGAGAGGCCGTCGACGAGGCTGATGAGGAGCATCGCCTCGTCGTCCGTGGCGCGGGCGGGCGGAAGTTCGCCGCGGTCCGCGGCGCGGCGGAGTTGTCCGGTGAAGAAGTCGCGGAGGTGAGGGATGCCGTTCCTGGCCTCGGCGCGCAGGTCCGCGTCGTGTACGGCGCGGACGAAGTAGGCGGCGCCGACGAGGGCGCCGGTGCGGCTGCGGTCGTCCAGCGGCAACATGCCGACCAGGCAGGTCCGCAGCACGAGGCGGGGGGTCGGCACCTCGTCCAGGGCCTCGATGCGGTCGCGGATACGGCGGTCGGCCAGTGCGTTGATGTGGCGCAGGGCGAAGACGAGCATGTCGTCCTTGCTGCGGAAGTAGTGCTGTAGCCGCCCGAGGGAGACACCGGCTTCGGCGGCGACGTCGCGCAGTCCGGCGCCGTCCAGGCCCCGGGTGCTCGCGATCCGCCAGAGCGCCTCCGCGATCTCCCGTCGCCGGGCCTCGTGATCGACCTTCTTGGGCACGCCCCGGCCTCCCGTCGTCGGGCCGTTCCGGCACGGCCCGTTTTTACAAGTCACTCGTACGGTATAACGTGCTCACGTCCAATACAGTTGACTTGCAAACGGGGAATCGCCATGCCCGGATCCGGAACCGCACCTCCTCCCGCCGCTGCGCTGCGGCCGCCGCGGCATCGCGTCGATCCGCGGGCGCGCCGCTGGTGGACGGCGCGGGCGCTGCTGACGGTGAGCGGCCCGGCGCTGCTGACCGCGGTGGCGCTCGCGGTCTGCGCCCTGCTCTTCTTTCCGGGGGCGCTGCCGTGGCTGGGCCCGCTCCTGCTGGTCACGCTCGTCGTCCCGGCGCTCGCCCATCTCGCGCTGATGCCGCAGGTGCGGTACGCGGTGCACGCCTGGGAGTTGGGCGAGCGGGCGGTGTACGCGTCCGACGGCTGGTACCGGCAGCGGCGGCGGATCGCGCCACTGTCGCGGGTGCAGACGGTCGACACGGTGCGGGGCCCGCTGGAGCGCCGGTTCGGGCTGGCGACGGTCACCGTCACCACCGCCTCGACGGCGGGCGACATCACGATCCGCGGGCTGTCCGACGCGGGGGCGGACGAGCTGTCCCGGCGGATCGGCGCGGCGGCGCAGCTGGTTCCGGGGGACGCGGCATGACCCCCACGACTCCCCCGCTGCCCCAGGACGGCGGCTGGCGCCGCACCCATCCGCGCACCCTCCTGGTCCACGCCACCTGGCCGCTCCCGCCGCTGGCCTCCCTCACGGCGGCCGCCGTGGCCACCGGTGGGCGGATCCCGCCGGGCACCTGGATCACGCTGGCCACGCTCACCGTGTCGTTCGCCGTGGTCACCGCGGTCGGCGCGGTGCGCTGGGCCCGTACGGAGTTCCGGGTCACCGGCGCCGCGCTGGAGGTGCGGACGGGGGTGCTGACCCGGCGGCTGCGCACCGTGCCGCTGGACCGGATCCGTACCGTCGATCTCACCGCGACGCCGCTCCACCGGGTGCTGCGGCTGACCGCGCTGCGGGCCGGGACCGCGGGCGACGGGAGCGGTGTGCTGGCACTGGACGCGCTGCCGGTCGCCGAGGCCGGGCGGCTGCGGGGTGCACTGCTCGCCCGCGCGGCGTCCGGTGCGGCGACGGACGATCCGGTGCTGGCGCGTTTCTCGCCGCGCTGGCTGCGGTACGCGCCGCTGACGTTCTGGGTGGTCGGCGGCGTGCTGATCGCGGCGGGGACGGTCCACCGCGTGCTGCACGGCATGGGCGTCGACTTCTGGGAACTGGGCTTCGTACGGCGGGCGTTCGCGGCGTTCGGCACCGTGTCGCCGTGGCTGACGGTTCCCGCGGCGCTGCTCGTGCTGCTGGCCGCCGGGGCGGTCGGCGCGGTGGCGCTGTACGCGGAGAACTGGTGGCACCACCGCCTGGAGTGGGCCGACGCCTCGACCCTGCGGGTGCGGCGCGGTCTGTTCACCACCCGTACGGTCACCGTCGACCGGGCCCGGCTGCGCGGGGTGCTGCTCCGGGAGCCGCTGCTGCTGCGGGCGGGCGGCGGGGCGGCGGTGCGGGCGGTGGCCGGTGGGCTCGGTGACCGCGACGAGAACCGTGCGCGCAGCGGGCTGCTGCCGCCCGCGCCGCGCGCGCTGGCGGTGCGGGTCGCCGGTGGGGCGCTGCGCGCGCCGTTCCCCGATCCGCCGCTCCCGGGGCGGGGCGTCCCGGCCACGCTGGTGCGCCATCCCCGGGCGGCGCTGCGCAGGCGGCGGCTGCGCGGACTGCTGTGGGTGACGCTGCCGGGCACGGCGCTGTCGGCGGGTTGCGGCGTGGCCTTCGCGCCGGTGCTGCTGCCGTGGGCAGGGGCGTACGCGGTGGTGTCGGCGGGCGTGGTGTGGTGGGCGGCGCGGGCGGCGTACCGGGCGCTCGGGCACGGGCTGTGCGGTGGTCATCTCGTGGTGCGTTCGGGGGTGTTCAGCCGGGACACACTGGCGTTGGAGCGGTCGGCGGTCGCGGCGTGGACGTTCTCCAGCACGCCGTTCGGCCGCCGGGCCGGCCTGGTGACGCTGACGGCCGCGTTCGCCGCGGGCGAGGGCCGCCACCGGATCCCGGACCTGGCCGCGGCACGGGCGCCGGGGTTCGCCGCGGCCACCGCGCCGGGCATCGTCGAGGAGTTCCTGGTGGGGGCGGACGGCGGCGGACGGCGCTGAGCGGGCGGCGCGAAGGCCGGGGTGGCCGGGGTGGCCGGGGTGGCCGGGGTGGCCGGGGTGGCCGGGGTGGCCGACCACGGCGGCTACCCGCTTCTCCCTCGCCGATGCGCACCATGACGCAGATCACACCCCCTGTGCGTGCACGACCAGGGCCCGTCGTTCGTCCTAAGGGGTGAGTGATGCTGTGAACCGACAGTTGTGAGGAGCCGCCGCGATGCCCGCCGCCATCGACCACGCCGTCCAGGTCCGCCTCCTCGCGACGACCCCCGGACCGCACACCGTCCCCGCCGTGCTCCGCTACCACCCCTCCGATCCGCTGGCGGTGCGGATGTCGTTCCCGCCGGAGATCTCGCTCGACGGGGCCGCGGTGGACTGGGCGTTCGCGCGCGAGCTGCTGGCCGAGGGGTTGCACGCTCCCGCGGGCCGGGGCGATGTACGGGTGCGTCCGGCCGGTCCGGAGCGCACTGTCATGGAGTTCCACGCCGACGAGGGCGTGGCGATGGTGCAGCTGCGGACGGCTGACGTGCGGCGCTTCCTCGCCCGGTCGTACGCGGCGGTCCCGGCCGGTCAGGAGCCGGCCCACCTCGATGTCGACCGCGGCCTCGCCGCCCTGTTCGGCGCGGCGTGACCGCCCGGCGCCCGCTCCCCACCGTGTCCCCGGCGGGCACCGCTCCGTGCCCGCCGGGGACGCAGCCTCAGTGCTGCGGGAAGCCGAACCCGTAGCCCTGCTGCCGCAGCGACGGCAGCAGGCGGTCCAGCGCCTCGACGGTGCGGGAGCGGTCGCCGCCGCCGTCGTGGAAGAGGACGGTCGGACCGTTCGTCAGCTCGCTTCGGACGGTCGCCTCGATCGTGGCGACGGAGCCGCCCTCGAAGTCCTTGCTGTCGATGTTCCAGCCCAGCGGCCGCATCCCGTGCCGGGCCGCGAGGGCGCGGCTGTACGGCGTGAACGCGCCGCCGGGCGCCCGGTAGTAGCGCACCGGCGCGCCCCCGGCCTTCTCGATCATCCGCTGTGCGGGGAGGATCTGGTCCGACTGGTAGCGCTCCGGCCGGTGGTCCATGCCGGTGTCGTGGCTGATCGTGTGGTCGCAGAGCCGGTGCCCGGCGGCGACCACCCGGCGTACGAGGTCGGGGTGGGCCGCGGCCTGCGGTCCGATCATGCAGAACACCGCCTTGACGTGGTGCCGTTCCAGCACCTCCAGGACCTTCGGGGTCCACACCGGGTCCGGGCCGTCGTCGATGGTGACGTTGAGGCTGCGGCCGGGGCGGTCCGAGGCGTGCACGATCGACGGGTCCACGGGGCGGACGGTCGGGCGGTGGGTGGCCGTGGCCTCGGGGGTGTCCGCCTCCGCGCTCGTGGGGCCGCCGGGCCATGCCAGGGCCAGCGCCCCGGCGGCGCCGAGCGCCACCACCGTCGCGGTGACCGTCTTGAGGATGCCGCGCCCGTTCCCGAAGCGCCCCGCCGTGTTCATGTCGTCCCTCACACCGTGTTGGAGTTCTGTCGTCTCGTACGGTCCGGGCGTTTTCCGACAACCGGCCGCACCCCCACAGATGCGAAGGAAACCGATCAGGATGCCTCTGTTACCGATCCATCATGAAAGTTCTCGATACTGAACCCATGCCACGTGTACTTCTGATCGAGGACGACGCCGCCGTACGCGACGGGGTGACCCTCGCCCTGCGGCGGCGCGGCCACGATGTCGCGGCGGCGGGCAGCGGCGAGGAAGGGCTCGGTCTGCTGCCCGGTTTCCGGCCGGACATCGTGCTGCTCGACCTCATGCTGCCGGGCAAGGACGGCTTCGAGGTCTGCCGCCTGATCCGCGCCGAGCGGCAACTGCCGATCATCATGCTCACCGCGCGCGGCGACGACCTCGACGTGGTCCTCGGCCTGGAGGCGGGCGCCGACGACTACATCGTCAAACCGGCCCGCGGCGAGGTACTGGAAGCACGCATACGCGCGGTGCTGCGCCGCACCGCGCCGCCCGCCGACGGTGCGGCCGCCGCCGAACCCGGCCCCGCGCCCGTCGAGTCGTACGGCACGCTCGCCATCGACCGCGCCGGGCTCGTCGTCGCCAAGGGCGGCCGGGACCTCGCGCTCGCGCCCTCCGAGATGAAGCTGCTGCTGTTCCTGTCGGCCACCCCAGGGCAGGTCTTCAGCCGCCAGCAGCTGCTGGAACACGTCTGGGAGCACAGCTACCACGGTGACGCCCGGCTGGTGGACGCCTGTGTGATGCGGCTGCGCACGAAGATAGAGGACACCCCGCGCAGCCCCCGCTTCGTCCAGACCGTGCGCGGTTTCGGCTACCGCTTCGGTCCCCTGTGAGGCGCCGCCGCCTGCTGCCCCCGGGGCTGCTGCGGGGCCTGCGGGCCCGGCTGGTCGTGGCGTTTTTGCTGGTCGCCGCGGTCAGCGCGCTGACCACCGCCGGGCTGACGTACCGCGAGGCCCGCAACGCCATCCTGCAGCGCTCCCAGGACATGGCCGTCAACGACCTGCGCACCCAGATCAATTCGCTCGCCCCCGAGCTGACCGTGCCGCCCACCCGCACCGATCTGGAGGCCCTCCGCCTCCAGCTGGAGCGCTCCGGCACCTCCCGCGACTGGGACATCCGCGTCCGCTACCGCGGCGTCCCGGGCGGCGACGACGCCCCGCCCAGCAGCCCGGCCCGTCTCCCCGCCGATCTGGAGAAGTCCGTCGAGCAGCGCCATGTCCCGGCGTTCCAGCGGGTGGTGCGCAACGGCGATCCCTGGCTGCTGATCGGCATGCCGGTACGCCAGTCCGACGGCGCGCCGTCCGCCCTGTCCGTCTACGCCCAGCTCCCCTTGAACGCCGAGGAGGCCAACGTCGAGGCCCTGGTCAGCGCGGCGCAACGGGGCGCGCTGCCGGTGCTGGCGCTGTCGGTGCTGCCCGCGCTGCTCGCCGCCCGGGGTGTGCTGCGGCCGGTGCGGCGGCTGCGGCAGGCGGCCGGGCGGATCGCCGAGGGGAAGCTCGACACCCGGCTGGAGGTCAAGGGCACCGACGAACTCGCCGGGCTGTCCCGGTCGTTCAACGACATGGCGGAGGAGCTGGAGGCCAGCGTCGCGGAGCTGCGGCGCCTGGAGGCCAACGCCCACCGGTTCGCCGCGGACGTCTCGCACGAGCTGCGCACCCCGCTCGCCGCGATGACCGCGGTCACCGACGTACTGGACGAGGACGCCGCGACGCTCGACCCGGACACCGCGTCCGCGGTCCGGCTGATCAGTCAGGAAACCGGAAAGTTGACGCGCATGGTGGAGGACCTGATGGAGGTCTCCCGGTTCGACGCGGGCGCCGCCGCGCTCCACCTGGACGAGGTGGACGTCGCCGAGACCGTCCGCAAGACGCTCCAGGCCCGCGCCTGGCAGGACGAGGTCGGCGCGGAGCTGCCCGACGGCGTCCGCGCCCGCGTCGACCCGCGGCGGCTGGACGTCGTCGTCGCCAACCTCGTCGGCAACGCCCTGCACCACGGCGGCAGCCCGGTCCACGTCCGGCTGCGGGCCCCTGGACCCGGCGCGGACCGGCTGCTCCTGGAGGTCCGCGACAGCGGCCCCGGCATCGATCCGCAGGTACTGCCGCACGTCTTCGACCGTTTCTACAAGGCGGACTCGGCACGCGCCCGCTCCGAGGGCAGCGGCCTGGGCCTGGCCATCGCCCGGGAGAACGTCCTGTTGCACGGCGGCACCGTCCGCGCCGCCAACGCGCCCGGCGGAGGCGCAGTGTTCACCGTGGAGCTGCCGGTGCGGCCGCCGGGCGCGGCGGCGACGCGGACGGGCCCCGGGCCGGACGGTTCCGACGGCCCGGCATCGGACGGCCCGGCCGAACCGGCACCGGACCGTCCCACCGGACCCGCCCCGCTCACCCCCGGCAAGGAGGCCCCCGCATGACCTCCCCCCGCCCCCGCACCGCCCGGATCCTGGCCACCACCGCGCTGGCCTGCGCCGCCGTGACCGCGCCGGTCGGCTGCGGTATCGAGCCCAGCGATGTGATCGACGCGGGCGCCCCGGCGTCCGGGGTGAAGGCCCCGGGCCGCCCGGAGACCGGCGTCCAGCTGTTCTTCTACGGACCGGCCGGACTGCGCTCCGCGACCCGCCCGGCGAAGGCGCCGGCCGACCCGCAGTTCGCCCTCGATCTCCTGCTCGACGGCCCCGACCACGCCGAACGGCAGCGCGGGCTCTCCAGCGCGCTACCCAAGTTGTCCGGCCGGCTGCGGGCCCGCGCGAGCGACGGCCGGGTCGACATCGGGCTGCCCGTCCCGCCGCGGAAACTGGACACCGCCGCCCTGAGCCAGCTGGTGTGCACGGCGGCCAACGCCGAGGTGCCCGGCGGCCACCCGCCGGGCTCGGTACGGGTCACCCTGACCGGCTCCGGCTCCCGCGTCGGCCCGATGATCTGCGGCGGCGACACCGCGTTCCCGGTGGTCCAGCCGTCCGCGGTGCCGTCGTCACGCTGAGTCCGCCGCCACCCGCGCCGGGCGGGCTACCGTGGAGAAGCGCCCCGCGCGCAGCAGCCCCGCGCGCGGTGCGGCACGGTTCCGTCAGGGCCGAATCCCGCGAGAGGCATCCGATGACCGAGCGCAAACCCCCCGGCGTCGACTTCGAGTCCTGGATCGACAAGCAGATCCGCGAGGCGCAGGAGCGGGGTGACTTTGCCGGGCTGCCCGGCGTCGGCAAACCGCTGCCCGGTCTGGACAAGCCGTACGACGAACTGTGGTGGGTCAAGGACAAGATGGCCCGCGAGGACCTTTCCTGTCTGCCGCCGTCGCTGGCGCTGCGCAAGGAGGCCGAGGAGGCGGCGCAGGCCGCGGCCGCCGCGCCGAGCGAGGCGGCGCTGCGCCGCATCCTGACCGCCGTCAACGAGAAGATCCGTGCGGCCCTGCGCGTCCCGTTCGACGGGCCGCCGCTGGGCCTCACCCCGTTCGACATCGAGGAACGGGCCCACCAGTGGCGTCGGAATCACGCCCGCTGAGCCGCGGCGGCAGGCGGCCGGACGCGTCGTACCGTGCTCCGGCCGCCCCGTGCCGCGCCCCAGGCCCTGTCGTCACACCCCCGTCTGCCCCGCGACGTCCGGCACGCCCTCCCCCAAGCTCTCGGCTCCGCTCAAGCAGGGAGGTACCCCCTTGCCGCGTTGTCGGATCACCCCGATACACCCGGTATCGGGGCGACCCTCCGCCTTGCGAGGGCACGCACCGGACGCCGCGAGGCCGCCCTCCGGGCGACGACGGGAGTGTGACGGCAGGGCCTGGCACCCGCACGGATCAACGAGTTCAAGGTCACAGCGAGAGCCCCTGCTCCAGCTCATGGTCGTTCGCCTAGCCTGCTGCCATGACCGCCGAGTCCCCCGAACTCCCCCTGGCCGCCGCGTTCCCGGACGCCGACCGCGCGCAGTGGCAGCACCTTGTCGCGGGGGTGCTGCGCAAGTTGGGCGCCACCCCGACGGCGGACGCCCCCGAGGACGCGCTCGCCACCGACCTCCCCGACGGCATCCGCGTCCGTCCCCTCTACACCGCCGACGACGGGCACCCCGACGCGGGGCTCCCCGGCTTCCCGCCGTTCGTCCGGGGTGGCCGCCCCGAGGGCGCCACCGTCGCCGGATGGGACGTACGCCAGCGCCAGGCGTACACCGACCCGGACCGGGTCAACGAGGCGGCCCTCGCCGACCTGGAGAACGGCGTCACCTCGCTGTGGCTGGCCGTGGGCGAGGGCGGGATGCCCCTCGACGCGCTGCCGCGGGCCCTCGCGGGCGTCCATCTGGACCTCGCCGCCGTCGCACTCGACGCAGGCCCGGAGTTCGCCGCGGCCGCCGAGGCGCTGTTCGCGCTGGCCGCCGCCAGCGGCGTGGCCCCGGCCGCCCTGACCGGCACGCTCGGCGCCGACCCGCTGGCGCTCGTCGCCCGCGGCGGCGACGACACCGCGCTCGACGCTCACCTGGCGGCCGCCGCGTCGCTGGCCGCGCGGTGCGCCGCCGAGGCGCCGGGGCTGCGGGCCCTGACTGTCGATGCGCTGCCGTACCACGAGGCCGGCGGTTCGGCCGCCGAGGAGCTGGGGTGCTCGCTGGCCACCGGCGTCGCCCAGCTGCGGGCGCTGACCGCCGCGGGCCTGGACATCGACACCGCCTGCGGGCAGCTGGAGTTCCGCTACGCCGCCACCGCCGACCAGTTCCTGACCATCGCCACGCTGCGCGCCGCGCGCCGCCTGTGGGCGCGGGCCGCCGAGGTGTGCGGCGCCTCGCCCGAGGCGCGGGCGCAGCGGCAGCACGCGGTGACGTCGCCGGTGATGATGGCCCGCCGCGACCCGTGGGTGAACATGCTGCGCACCACCGTCGCCGGGCTGTCGGCCGGGGTCGGCGGCGCGGACGCGGTGACGGTGCTGCCGTTCGACGCGGCCCTCGGCCTGCCGGACGCGTTCGCCCGCCGTATCGCCCGCAACACCCAGGCGGTGCTGCTGGAGGAGTCGCATCTGTCGAAGGTGATCGACCCGGCCGGTGGCTCCTGGTACGTCGAGCGGCTGACGGACGAGCTGGCCCGCGCGGCCTGGGCGTGGTTCCAGGAGATCGAGGGCGCGGGCGGCCAGGCCGCCGCGCTCCGCTCCGGGCTGATCGCCGACCGGCTCGCGGCGACTTGGGAGCGCCGGTCCCGTGACCTGGCGACCCGCCGTGAACCGATCACCGGCGTCAGCGAGTTCCCGTATCTCGGGGAGGCCCCGGTGCGCCGCGAGGCCGCGCCGGTCCCGGCCGGGGGCGGGTTGCCGCGGGTGCGGCGGGACGATGCGTACGAGGCGCTGCGGGCCAGGTCGGACGCGCATCTGGCGGCCACCGGCGCCCGTCCGAAGGTGTTCCTGGCGGCGCTGGGTCCAGCCGCCGCGCACACCGCGCGGGTGACGTTCGCCGCCAACCTCTTCCAGGCGGGCGGCGTCGAGACGGTGCACGAGCCCGCGTCGGTGGACGCCGGGACGGTGGCCGCCGCCTTCGCCGCGAGCGGCGCCCGGATCGCGTGCCTGTGCGGCAGCGACGCGCTCTACGCGGAGCAGGCGGCCCAGATCGCGGCGGCGCTGAAGGCAGCTGGTGCGGTGCGGGTGTATCTGGCGGGTGCGCCCGGTGAGCGGCGCGAGGAGTTCGGGCAGGCCGGGGTGGACGCGTACGTCTTCACCGGCTGCGACGCGGCCGGGGCCCTCGCCTCGGCCCTGGATGTCATGGAGGTGGCGTGATGGGCGGGACACGGCGGACGGATGGCCCGGGCACCATCCCGGATTTCAGCGGCGTGCCGCTGGACGGCACGGCGGACGGCGCGGATCCCGCGCGGTGGGCCGAGGCCGTCGAGCAGGCCACCGGCGCGAGCGTCACGGACCTGACGTGGGAGACGCCCGAGGGCATCGGCGTGAAGCCGCTGTACACGGACGCCGACCTCGACGGCGTGGACTTCCTGGGGACGTACCCGGGCATCACGCCGTATCTGCGCGGCCCGTACCCGACGATGTACGTCAACCAGCCGTGGACGATCCGGCAGTACGCCGGGTTCTCCACCGCGGAGGAGTCCAACGCCTTCTACCGGCGCAATCTCGCGGCCGGGCAGAAGGGCCTGTCGGTCGCCTTCGACCTGCCGACGCACCGCGGCTACGACAGCGACCACCCGCGGGTGACCGGCGATGTCGGCATGGCGGGCGTCGCGATCGACTCCATCTACGACATGCGGCAGCTGTTCGAGGGCATTCCGCTCGACAGGATGACGGTGTCGATGACGATGAACGGCGCGGTGCTGCCCGTTCTCGCCCTCTACATCGTGGCCGCCGAGGAGCAGGGCGTAGCGCCCGAGAAGCTGGCCGGGACCATTCAGAACGACATCCTCAAGGAGTTCATGGTCCGCAACACCTATATCTATCCGCCGCAGCCGTCGATGCGGATCATCTCCGACATCTTCGCGTACACCTCGCAGAAGATGCCGCGGTACAACTCCATCTCGATCTCCGGGTACCACATCCAGGAGGCGGGTGCGACGGCCGATCTGGAGCTGGCGTACACCCTCGCCGACGGGGTGGAGTATCTGCGCGCGGGCATGGCGGCGGGCATGGACGTGGACGCCTTCGCGCCGCGGCTCTCCTTCTTCTGGGCGATCGGCATGAACTTCTTCATGGAGATCGCCAAGCTGCGGGCGGCGCGGCTGCTGTGGGCCAAGCTGGTGAAGCAGTTCGAGCCGAAGAACCCCAAGTCGCTGTCGCTGCGCACCCATTCGCAGACGTCGGGCTGGTCGCTGACGGCGCAGGACGTGTTCAACAACGTGACGCGTACGTGTGTGGAGGCGATGGCGGCGACGCAGGGCCACACCCAGTCCCTGCACACGAACGCGCTGGACGAGGCGCTGGCGCTGCCCACCGACTTCTCCGCGCGGATCGCCCGGAACACCCAGCTCTTCCTCCAGCAGGAGTCGGGCACCTGCCGGGTCATCGACCCGTGGGGCGGCAGCGCGTACGTCGAGAAGCTGACGCAGGATCTGGCGCGGCGGGCCTGGCAGCACATCGAGGAGGTGGAGGCGGCCGGCGGGATGGCGAAGGCCATCGACGCGGGCATCCCCAAGCTCCGGGTGGAGGAGGCGGCGGCCCGTACCCAGGCGCGGATCGACTCGGGCCGGCAGGCGCTGATCGGGGTGAACAAGTACCGGGTGGAGACCGACGAGGAGATCGAGGTCCTCAAGGTCGACAACTCCTCGGTCCGTGCCCAGCAGATCGAGAAGCTCAAGCGGCTGCGGGCCGAGCGGGACGAGGACGCCTGCCGGGCGGCGCTGCGGGCGCTGACCGAGGCGGCGCGGTCCGGTCCCGGCGAGGGGCTGGAGGGCAACCTCCTGGCGCTGGCGGTGGACGCGGCCCGCGCCATGGCAACCGTCGGGGAGATCTCCGACGCCCTGGAGGAGGTCTACGGCCGTCACTCCGGGCAGATCCGTACGATCTCCGGTGTGTACCGAGACGAAGCGGGCCCCTCCTCCGGTGTCGGCCGCACCCGGGATCTGGTGGCCGAGTTCGAGCGCGCCGAGGGCCGCCGGCCCCGCATCCTGGTGGCCAAGATGGGCCAGGACGGCCACGACCGCGGCCAGAAGGTGATCGCCACGGCCTTCGCCGACCTGGGCTTCGACGTCGATGTCGGCCCGCTGTTCCAGACCCCGGCCGAGGTGGCCCGCCAGGCCGTGGAGGCGGACGTCCACATCGTCGGGGTGTCCTCGCTGGCGGCCGGGCACCTGACGCTGGTGCCCGCGCTGCGCGAGGCGCTGGCCGCCGAGGGCCGGGAGGACATCACGGTCGTGGTGGGCGGGGTGATCCCCCCGCAGGACGTGCAGACGCTGCGGGACATGGGCGCTGCGGCGGTCTTCCCGCCGGGCACGGTCATCCCGGACGCCGCGTACGACCTGGTCCGGGACCTCGCGCGGGCCCTCGGCCACGAGCTGTGAGGCGCTGATGTCCGCGAGGATCGATGTCGAACGGTACGCGGAGGGGGTCCGGGCGGGTTCCCGGGCCTGGATCGCGCGGGCCGTGACGCTGGTGGAGTCCAGCCGCGCCGACCATCGCGCGGCGGCCCAGCGGCTGCTCGTCGCGCTGCTGCCGTACTC
This sequence comes from Streptomyces sp. NBC_01525, assembly GCF_045040405.1. Classification (NCBI taxonomy): domain Bacteria; kingdom Bacillati; phylum Actinomycetota; class Actinomycetes; order Kitasatosporales; family Streptomycetaceae; genus Streptomyces; species Streptomyces sp. NBC_01525. The sequence continues at coordinate 6,039,151 of NZ_CP109397.1, read as the reverse complement.
CGGGGCGGCGCGGCGGGTGGGGATCAGCGGGGTGCCCGGGGTCGGCAAGTCGACGTTCATCGACGCGCTCGGCTCGCGGCTGACGGGCGCCGGGCACCGGGTCGCGGTGCTCGCTGTCGATCCGTCGTCGAGCCGTACCGGCGGTTCCATCCTGGGCGACAAGACCCGGATGGCGCGGCTGGCGACCGACCCGGCAGCGTTCGTCCGGCCCTCCCCCACGTCCGGGACGCTGGGCGGGGTGGCGCGGGCGACCCGGGAGTCGATCATCGTGATGGAGGCGGCGGGGTACGACGTCGTCCTGGTGGAGACGGTGGGCGTCGGGCAGTCCGAGACGACCGTGGCCGACATGGTCGACACGTTCGTGCTGCTGACGCTGGCGCGGACCGGCGATCAGCTCCAGGGCATCAAGAAGGGTGTGCTGGAGCTGGCGGATCTGGTCTCCGTCAACAAGGCCGACGGTCCGCACGAGCGGGACGCCCGCGCGGCGGCCCGGGAACTGTCCGGTGCACTGCGGCTGTTGCAGCCGCCGGACGCGGCGTGGACGCCGCCGGTGCTCACCTGCAGCGCCCTGGAGGGCACGGGCCTCGATGAGCTGTGGGAGCGCGTGGAGCAGCACCGTGCGCTGCTGGAGTCGACCGGCGCGCTCGCCGAGCGGCGCCGTGCGCAGCAGGTGGAGTGGGTGTGGACGATGGTCCGCGATCAGCTCGTGGACCGGCTGCGCCACGATCCGGAGGTGCGGCGGATCGCCCCGGACGTCGAGCGGGAGGTCCGCTCAGGCATGCTCACCGCGACGCTGGCCGCCGAACGCCTCCTGACGGCCTTCGGGCTGCCTCCGGAGGATCGCTGAGGACAAGCTTGGGCGGCGGATGCCCGGGCGGCCGGTGACCGGCCCGCCCGGGCATCTTTGCGTCCGGGCCTCCGGGCCGTACCGGCCGCCGTACGAGGTCAGTTGCGGGGCGAGAGGGTGGCCCAGACGGTTTTGCCGGAGCGGTCGGGCAGGGTCCATCCCCAGGCGTCACTGAGCTGTTCGACGATGCGCAGGCCGCGGCCGGATTCGGCGAGCGGGTCGGGTGTGCCGATCACCGGGGTGCTCTCGCCGCCGTCGGAGACCGCGCACATGACGCCGTCGTCGCGCCGGGTCAGGGCGAGCCAGGCGGGGGTGACGACGGGACCCGCCACGCGGCCGCCTGCCGTGCCGTGGGCGTCACGGACGCCGTAGCGCAGGGCGTTGCTGACGAGTTCGGAGACGATGAGGGTGGCGTCGTCGGCGAGGGCGGCGCATATCTGCCAGCCGCGGAGCGTGGACAGGGTGAAGCGCCGGGCGTCGGCGACGGTGCGGGCGGAGGCGCTCAACGCGCAGGCGGCGAACGAGTCGCGGCCGGGCATCCACCAGCCGTCGTCGCGCGGTTCCTTGCGCGGTGTTGCGTACACGGTCTCTGCCGGATGTGTCGTCATCACGTCTCCGCGAAGGGGCGCTTCTGGTCTGGGCTGCACTGCTCGGGACAGCTAATATGCTCGTCAGCCGCCCCCCGCTGCAAGTGCATCTGCAATTACATCGGTAAGGACGGCCACACAGGGGCTTGTTCACGCCACCGTGGATGACGGGCCCGGGAACGGTAGGAGGCCGTGCCTCCAGCAAGGGAGCGACAGTGATGGAGACGGTGCCCAACGGCATTCAGTCGACCCGTATCGAGCGGGCCCAGTGGCGCAAGAGCCGCCGCAGCAACCCGAGCGGCAACTGCGTTGAGCTGGCGGTTCTTTCGGATGGCGGGGTCGCGGTGCGCAACTCCCGGCACACCGGCGGACCGGCCCTGGTCTACACCCGCGACGAGATCGCGGCGTTCGTCCAGGGCGCCAAGGACGGCGACTTCGACGATCTGATCGGCCGTGACTGACGCATATGTCGTCCGGATAATCGCGTCGCTGTACGTATCCTTTTCGCAGTGGGACACTGGGCGCTCGCCCAACCACCCAGGGGAGTCCGCATGACCGCCGCGCAGCCGAGCCGCGAACCCTCACTGCGCCATTACCTCGACAACCCGCGGGGCGGGCCGACGGTGCTGCGCATCGTCCTCGGCACCCAGCTGCGGCGACTGCGGGAGGCCGCCGGCGTCTCCCGGGAGGCGGCGGGTGACGCGATCCGCGGCTCCCACGCCAAGATCAGCCGCCTGGAGCTGGGCCGGGTGAGCTGCAAGGAACGGGACATCTCCGATCTGCTGACGCTCTACGGCGTCACCGCCGATGCGGAGCGCGCCGACTTCCTCGCGCTCGCCCGCCGCACCAGCACCCCGGGGTGGTGGCATCGGTACAACGATGTGCTGCCCAGCTGGTTCGAGACGCACGTCGGTCTCGAAGAGGCGGCGTCGGTGATCCGGACGTACGAGGTGCAATTCGTCCCGGGTCTGCTGCAGACACCGGAGTACGCCCGCGCGGTGGCCCGGCTCGGTCATCCGCGGGCGTCGGCCGAGGACATCGAGCGGCGGGTGGCGCTGCGCGTGGAGCGCCAGAAGCTGCTGACGGCGCCGCACGCGCCCCGGCTGTGGGCGGTGATGGACGAGGCGTCGCTGCGGCGTCCGCTGGGCAGCGCGCAGGTGATGGCCGAGCAGCTGCGCCATCTGCTGGAGATGTCGAAGCTGCCGAACGTCACGCTGCAGATCGCGCCGTTCAGCCTCGGCGGGCTCGCAGCGGCCGGTGGGCCGATCACGATCCTGCGGTTCCTGGAGCCGGATCTGCCGGACATCGTCTATCTGGAGCAGCTGACCAGCGCGCTCTACCTGGACAAGCGCGACGACGTGGACCACTACCTCGCCGTCATGGACCGGCTGAGCGCCCAGGCCGAATCGCCGCGCGGTTCGCTGGCGATCCTGGAAGGGCTGCTGCACGAGCTGAGTTGAGCCGCCGGGTGGCATCACACATGAGGGAGGCGGGGCCCCGGTGGCCCCGCCTCCCTCATGTCTGCCGGTGGGTCAGTTCTTCCGCGCCACGCCGCCGTACTCGATCCACTCCTTGGTCGTCTGCTTCGGGCCCATGCTGCCGTCCGGCTTCCAGGTGGAGACCTCGACGAGCCCCGGCTCCAGGACCTCCAACCCCTCCAGGAACGCCTCCACCTCACTCGCCCGGCGCACCCGGCCCCACTGCCCCTGGGTGGAGACCCGCATGAACTCCGTGACGAAGTCCCGGGTCGCCCGGTCCTCGCTGACCAAGTGGCAGACCACCAGGAAGCTGCCGGGGCAGAGCTTTTCGGCGACCCGGGTTATGAGCGCCCTGGGGTCGTCCTCGTCCGGGATGCAGTGCAGTACGGAGACGAAGAGCGCGGCGACGGGCTGCTCGAAGTCGATGAGCCGCTCGACCTCGGCGCTGGAGAAGATGCCGTCGGTGTCGCGCATGTCCGCCTGGATCACGGCGGTGCGGTGGTCCTCCTCCAGCATCGCCCGGCCGTGCGCGAGGACGATCGGGTCGTTGTCGACGTAGACGACGCGGGACTCCGGGTCGATGGCCTGGGCGACCTGGTGGACGTTGTCCTGCGTCGGCAGGCCGGAGCCGTGGTCGACGAACTGGCGAATGCCCTGCTCCTGGGCGAGCCAGCGCACCGCCCGCTGGAGGAAACGGCGGTTGTTGACGGCCAGCGCACGGGTGCTGGGCGCGACCTTGTCCAGCTCCTCGCACGCCTCACGGTCGACGGAGTAGTTGTCCTTGCCGCCGAGGTAATGGTCGTACATCCGGGCCACGCTCGGGATGCTGACATCGACGACAGTGGACAGCGGCTGGGGCTCTTGGCTCATGACTTACGTTCCCGTCGTTCGGCGCCACCGGCATGGTTCTGCGGCCGCCATACGAACGGGCGACCGGGCCGGGATCGCCTCCCAACATACCTACGGAAGAGCGGTTGTTGCAGTTGGGAGCCGGGATCAGTCGTCCAGTGAGCCTACGGGAGGCGGCACTTGACGGTCCGTCGGGAATCGGGTGGGAAGCCGTGCGGACCCATCGACGTCCGGGCGACGGAACGGGACGGGCCACGCGGGCAAGTCCCTCGCTCAGTGTGGCCGGGAATCGTCCCCCCGTTCGGGGGCGGGCCGTCGCCACGCCACTCAGGGGCGGCGGCCCGTTCCCTGTCCCCGGCGTCACCCTGTGCCGCGGGCGCCCCGCGGTGCGGACCGGCCCCGCGCGGGGGCAACACCTGATCCGCACCGGCTCCCGGCGCGCCCGGTCACCCGAAGACCGGCCACCGCACGAGGGAGCGCGTACCGGGCGCCTACCACCCCCGGCGCGTCCTCCACCTGCCGCGTCCGGGCGGACGACCCGCCGGGGCGGGTCATGCCGCAGGGATGTCGAAGTAGCGGTGCAGCCCGGCGGCGAGGGCCAGATCGCCGCTGGCCGTGATCTTCCGGGTGAGGAACATCGTCACCGGATTGCCGTTGCCGGACACCAGCTTGAGGAAGGCGGCGTCCCCCATCACCAGGGTCAGCCGGGCGTCGGCGGCCGACCGGCCCTCGGCGACCGTGCACGACCCGTCGGCGATGGCGGTCTCGTAGACCGCCTCCGACTCGCCGGTGATCCGCCACCGGATCAGCGCGCGCAGCTCCCCGGCGGCCGCGGGACGGAACTGCTCACCCATCCGCCCGAAGATCTCCCCCAGCACCCGCGCGCGCAGCTCCCCGGTGGCGATCTCGGTGATCTGGCGGGCGCTGAATCCCTTGACGATCCCGGCGAACTCCTCGGGGGTGACCCCCGCGAAGTCCAGCTCCGCCAACCGGTCCCGGACGTCATTGGCCACGGAAAACTCCCTACCAATCGGTAAATTCCACTGATAAGCGAGATTACGGGGCGGGGCACACGGCAGGCAACAACACCCCTGGTCACAGCGGGTGGCGCGGCCAACGGCCCCGGAATCGGCCGCCGTCCCGGAGGCTTCTGTCATCCCACCCGCCACGCCGGGTAGGTAGGTCCCATGACCACACAGATGCGCGAGCCGGAGCACAGCGGAACGCCGCCGCAGGGCGGGCCGACCGTCGCGGCCATGGTGCGGGCCAACGAGGCCAACTGGGACGCCCGCACCCCCGTCCACGTCGCCAGCGATTTCTACGGACTGGACGGCTCCCGGACCGCCGACGACTGGTTCGCCCCCTTCGAATGGCAGGACCTGGGCGACCTGCGGGGCCGCGACCTCCTCCACCTCCAGTGCCACCTCGGCACCGAAACCGCCGCCTTCGCCGACCGCGGCGCCCGCGCCGTCGGCCTCGACTTCTCCGCCGCCGCCCTGACCGAGGCCCGCCGCCTGGCCACCGCGAGCGGCCGGGACCTGACTTTCGTCCGGTCCGATGTCCACCGCGCGCCCGAAGCGCTCGGCGACCGCCGCTTCGACGTGATCTACACCGGCAAGGGCGCCCTGTGCTACCTCCCCGACCTCACCGCCTGGGCCGAGATCGTCGCCTCACTGCTGCGCCCGGGCGGCATGCTCTACCTCGTCGAATTCCATCCACTGCTCGACGCGCTCGGCCCCACCCCGGCCCCCGACAACCAGGATCTGCTCCTCCGCCACGACTACCTGGCCGGGCGCGGCCCGCTGCGGAGCGACAGCCCGCACACGTACACCGACGGCCCGCCGCTCGCGGACGCGACGGCGAGTTACGAATGGCGGCACGGCCTCGGTGAGGTCGTCACGGCGGTGTCCTGCGCCGGGCTCCGCGTCGACGTGCTGCGGGAGACGGAGCAGGCCCCGTGGAAGCGGTTCGACACGATGGTGCCCGGCGACAACGGCTGGTGGCGGCTGCCGCCCGACGAACCGATCGTCCCCCTGCTCTACGCACTGCGCGCCACGAAGGGCTGACGCCGTGCCGGGTCCGCGCAGGTGTGCGCGCCGGGCGCCCGGTGCCGCGCCCGGCCTACCGGCGGCGGTAGACCGAGTGCAGCACCGCCTCCTTGGCGGGTCCGTCGATCCGCCACTCCAGCTCCCAGGTGTCCGCCCCGGTCACGGTGAACGTCCCGTCGTAGCGGTCGGCGGCGCACGGGTGGACGGTGTGCCAGCGTCCGGTGCGCAGATCGAGGTCGTGGAAGGGACGGCCGTCGGCGAACTCCACCGCGGCCGTACCGTCCGGCCGGGGCCGCAGCCACAGCGTCCGCCCGGCCGGATGCACCGCGTCCGCCCAGGTCAGCTCGCCCTCCTCGACGTGCAGCAGCGCACCGTCCGCGCCCTCGGGCCGGAACTCCGCGATGCCTCGGAAGCTCCCCTCGGCCCCGGCCCGAACGTCGAGGACGCGCCGCTCGATGCTCCAGCGGCCGGTGAGGTAGGCCACCACGTCGGGCACCGGGCGGCAGGGACGGGCGGCGTGGGACGGGACGGGCGGGGTCCGTGGACGGCCGCCGGGTGCGGTGGGCATGACCTGATTCTCCCCCGGCCGCGCCCTTCCCGTACGGGCGGCCGGGTGGCTCCCTTACGGGCCGGAAGCGACAGCGGGTCTCGTAATCCCGGGCCGGGCGGGGTGGGCACGCCCGGTCCGCGCACGGTGTGCCCCGGTGCGGACCGGCCGAGTGGCCCGGCACCCTTACGGGCCGTCGCCGCGACGCTCGGGGAAAAGCCCGGGGTGCCATGCCGTGCGGAGCGGCACCGCCGCGCCTACGCTCGGTACCGGGATCATCACCCGGGTGCGGATCGCCTGACCCCGGTAGGCGGCGCCCGCACCCCGGCGGTAGGCGGCGCCCCGCCCGCCGCCGGACAGGCGCGACAACCGGAGACCGGAGGCATCCCCATGCCGGACCAGTTCATCGGCGGCCGCTGGACCGCAGCGGCCGACGGCCAGCGGCGTGAGATCCGCTGCCCGGCGGACGGCACCCTGGTCGCGACCGTCGACGAAGGCGGCCCCAAGGACGCGGCAGCCGCCGTCGGCGCCGCCCGCAGCGCGTACGACGACGGACCCTGGCCGGGTACGCCCGCCGCCGAGCGCGGCGCCCTGCTGCTGCGCGTCGCCGATCTGCTGGTGCGCGACACGGAGGCGCTGGCCCGCGCCGAATCGCTGGACACCGGGAAGCGGCTGGTCGAGAGCGTCTACGACATGGGCGACATCGCGAACTGCTTCCGCTACTTCGGCAACCTCGCGGCGTCCGGCGGCACCGACCGCGTGGTGGACACCGGCCAGCCGGGGATCGAGAGCGTCGTCCGCCATGAGCCGGTCGGCGTCTGCGCACTGATCACCCCGTGGAACTACCCGCTGCTCCAGACGGCATGGAAGGTCGCCCCCGCGCTGGCCGCCGGGAACACCTTCGTCCTCAAGCCCAGCGAGCTGACTCCGCACACCGCGATCCACCTGATGCGGCTGCTCGCCGAGGCGGGCCTGCCGGACGGCGCGGCCAACCTCACCCTGGGCACCGGCCCGCTCGTCGGCGCCCCGCTGACGGAGGACCCCCGGGTGGACCTGGTGTCCTTCACCGGCGGCCTGATCACCGGGCGCCGGATCATGGCCGCGGCCGCCCCCACCGTCAAGAAGATCGCCTTGGAGCTGGGCGGCAAGAACCCGAACATCGTCTTCTCCGACGCCGAGTTCGACACCGCCGTCGACCACGCCCTGACCGCGGTGTTCCTCCACTCCGGCCAGGTCTGCTCGGCGGGCGCCCGGCTGCTCGTCCAGAACGACCTGCACGACCGGTTCGTCGACGAGCTGGTCGCCCGCGCCCGCCGGATCCCGCTCGGCGGCCCCTTCGACGAACACGCCCGCACCGGCCCGCTGATCTCCGCGGCGCACCGCGCCAAGATCGCGGCGTACGTCGAGACGGGGCTCGCCGAGGGAGCCGTCCTGCGTTGCGGCGGCGGGCCACCGCAGGACCCGGCGCTGCGCGACGGCTTCTACTACCTCCCGACGGTGCTGGACGAATGCACCCCGGACATGTCGGTGATCCACGACGAGTCCTTCGGCCCGGTGCTGACCGTCGAACGGTTCCGCGACGAGGACGAGGCGGTCCGGCTCGCCAACGACACGGTGTACGGCCTGGCCGGCGCGGTCTGGACCCAGGACGCCGAGAAGGCCCACCGCGTGGCGGCCCGGATGCGGGCCGGCACGGTCTGGATCAACGACTTCCATCCGTATGTCCCACAGGCCGAGTGGGGTGGCATGAAGCAGTCCGGTGTCGGACGGGAACTGGGGCCCGCGGGCCTCGCCGAGTACCAGGAGGCCAAGCACGTGTGGCGGAACACCGCGCCGCGGCCGCAGAGGTGGTTCGAGTGAGCGAGGCGGGTTCGCCGCGCCCCGGCACCCGGGACGACGGCATGCATGACGACGACGCTTCGCTGGCCGAGTTCGGCTACAAACCGGAGCTGAAGCGGACCCTTGGCAACTTCCACACCTTCGCCGCCGGCATCAGCTACATCTCCATCCTCACCGGCACCTTCCAGCTCTTCTACTTCGGCATCAGCCACGGCGGACCGGCGTACTGGTGGTCGTGGCCGATGGTGTTCTGCGGACAGCTGATGGTCGCACTCTGCTTCTGCGAGCTGGCCGCCCGCTATCCGGTCGCCGGATCCATCTACAACTGGGCGAAACGGATGGGCGGTCCGCACATCGGCTGGCTCGGCGGCTGGATGATGCTCACCGCCACCATGGTGTCGCTGGCCGCCGTGGCCCTGGCCTATCAGGTGACGCTGCCGCAGATCTCGTCGTGGTTCCAGCTCATCGGCAACGGCAGCGGCCGGACCGACGCCGCGGCCAACGCCGTACTGCTGGGCAGCATCCTCATCCTGTTCACCACGCTGGTGAACGCGTTCGGCGTCAAGCTGATGGCGCGCATCAACTCCGCGGGCGTCGCCATCGAGTTGATCGCCGCGATCGTGCTGATCGTCCTGCTCGCCGCCCACATCACCCGTGGCCCGTCCGCGGTGACCCAGACCTTCGGCCTGGGCGCCGGCCAGAGCCTCGGCTACTTCGGCGCCTTCCTGACCGCGTCGCTCGCCTCGGCGTACGTCATGTACGGCTTCGACACCGCGTCCTCGCTGGGCGAGGAGTCCAAGGACCCCGGCCGCAACGCACCACGCGCCATCCTGCGGGCCCTGGTCGCCTCGTTCCTCATCGGCGGTCTGATCCTCCTCTTCGCCCTCCTCGCGGTGCCCGATCTGCACGCCAAGGAACTGTCCGTGGACGGGCTCCAGTACGTGGTGCTCTCCACGCTGGGCTCGACGGTGGGCCAGATCGTGCTGTGGTGCGTGGTCATCGCGATCACCGTCTGCGAACTGGCGGTCCACACGGCGGGCATCCGCCTCGCCTTCGCCATGGCCCGCGACAACAACCTGCCCGCCGCGTCCCTGCTGGCGAAGGTCAGCCCGCGTTTCCAGACCCCGGTGCTGCCCGCGATCGTCATCGGCCTGGTGGCCGTCGCGATCCTGCTGATCAACGTCAACCAACCGCAGATCTTCTCGGTGATCACCAGCATCGCGATCATCATGATCTACCTGGCCTACCTGATGGTCACCGTCCCGATGCTCATCCAACGCCTCCGCGGCCGCTGGACCCCCGCCGAGGGCACGTTCTCCCTGGGCCGCTTCGGCCTCCCGGTCAACATCCTCGCCGTCCTCTGGGGCCTGGCGATGTCCCTGAACCTCGCCTGGCCCCGTGCCGCCGTCTACAACGCGACGGGCCCCCAGCACTGGTACCTCCGCTGGGGCGCCTTCCTCTTCATCGGCATCGTCGCCGGCGGCGGCTTCCTCTACTACTGGTTCGTCCAACGCAAACGCACGGGGGTGCTGGAGGGGCATGCGGCGGAGTCGTGAGCAAAAAGACCTGAGTCCGCACTCGTGGGGGGTGCCGACGAGGTCGGTGACGATGACAAAGAAGCGCTCATCGATCTCGTGTTGCGGGTCCTGGGCTGCGGTGCGGCGTTCACGCTGCGTCAGAGGCGCCAAGCCTTGGCGGGCCCAGGTGAGGGTGGTTTGGTGGTTTGCGTGGAGCGGCCGTGGATGAGGGTGGTCTGCTCGCAGAGCGTGGTGCCGTCCCAGGCGAAGTCCACCTGTTCTGCGATGTTTTGCCCGCCTTCGGTCAGGCGTGGTGTGGCGGTGCGGCGACCGAGGGGGGCGTAGGTGTAGCGGATGCCTCCGGCGCGGTTGATGCGAGCGCCTGTGCAGGTGCGCTCACCTCGCGCCTTAGGGGTGGGGTGGGAGTCAGGCCAGATGGCGTGGGTCTGGTTGCCGACGGCGTCGCAGGCGTGCGGTGCGGCGTCCTGCCGCGTCGCGGGTCCAACTGCTCACCGCGCCGGTCGGAGTGCGCTGGTCGATGGTGGCGAACCAGGACGGGCCGACGTGCCGTCCGATGCGGGTCGAGGACTCGTATTTCCGGGTGAAGCCCGCCTCGACGACGTCGACAGCAGCAGGAGCCGGCGGGCACCTCTGAGACGCTGCCCCCGTGACGTTCTTCGCGGTCCCGCAAGAGGACCGCTCGGGCTGGACGTCGGCAACAGTGCACCTCACGGGCGTCTTCACCGAATCCTTCGCGGACTGAGAGCGTCTTCGCCCTCACCGAGGACGCACCCGCAACGGCATCCTCAGCCCCTCGGCCCGCGATCAAGCCCCCACCCTCGCAGCGACGCCCACTGCTGCCGCCAGGCCGAGATCGCCCCGACCCGCACGCATCGGAGAAACGAAAAATCCCCACGGCCTCAACGAGACCGTGGGGATGTTGCTGGTGTCCGAGGGGGGACTTGAACCCCCACGCCCGATAAAGGGCACTAGCACCTCAAGCTAGCGCGTCTGCCATTCCGCCACCCGGACAAGGTGTGATCTTCGCGGGGCGTTCCCCGCGGCGACATGGACAACGATACCAAGGTTTCGGAGTGCCTTTCACCTGCGTATCCGCTGGACAGAACTACGCGCAGCGGTTGATGGGGGACGAAGCGTGCACGGATGATCCGTAGCCCCGCGTGCATCAGGTGCCTCACTCGCCTCAAGCCCCTGACATCCGCACCCGCGACCACGCCCTTTCCGCGAGCGCGACCCGGGCATGACCAATCCTTGGCCCGATCGCGCCCCCTTCCCCCCTGGACAGCGGCCGGACGATGCGGGATAACGGGTTCATACAGTATTCGTCGACTGTATGCAATCCAGATCCGACCATGTCACGGGTCGTCTGCGGGCGGCCCCTCGAAGGGAAGCGATGCCCCATGCCCGAGGACGCGCAGGACCTCATCTCCGGCGGGCACCTGGTTGCGAAGGCGCTCAAGGCGGAGGGTGTGGACGTCGTCTACACCCTCTGTGGCGGGCACATCATCGATATCTATGACGGCTGCGTCGACGAGGGCATCGACGTCATCGACGTACGCCATGAGCAGGTCGCCGCGCACGCCGCCGACGGGTACGCACGGATCACCGGCAAGCCGGGGTGTGCCGTGGTCACCGCGGGGCCCGGGACGACGGATGCGGTCACCGGGGTCGCCAACGCCTTCCGGGCGGAGTCGCCGATGCTGCTGATCGGCGGGCAGGGGGCGAGCACCCAGCACAAGATGGGGTCGCTCCAGGACCTGCCGCACGTCGACATGATGGCGCCGATCACCAAGTTCGCGGCGACCGTGCCGGACACCGCGCGCGCCGCCGACATGGTCTCGATGGCGTTCCGCGAGTGCTACCACGGCGCCCCCGGACCGTCGTTCCTGGAGATCCCCCGGGATGTCCTCGACGCCAAGGTGGAGCGGGGCAAGGCGCGGGTGCCCGCGGCCGGGCGGTACCGGGCCTCGACGCGGTCGCCGGGCGATCCGGACGACGTACAGAAACTCGCCGATCTGCTGGTGCGGGCCGAGCGGCCGGCGATTCTGCTGGGCAGCCAGGTCTGGACGACCCGGGCCACCGACGCGGCCACCTCGCTGGTGCGGGCGCTGAACATCCCCGCGTACATGAACGGCGCCGGGCGCGGGACGCTGCCGCCCGGGGATCCGCACCACTTCCAGCTCTCGCGGCGGCACGCCTTCTCGCGGGCCGACGTCATCGTCATCGTCGGCACCCCGTTCGACTTCCGGATGGGGTACGGCAAACGGCTCTCGCCGGACGCCACCGTCGTGCAGATCGATCTGGACTACCGCACGGTCGGTAAGAACCGCGATGTGGATCTGGGGATCGTGGGCGACGCGGGGCTGGTGCTCACCGCCGTCGCCGAGGCCGCGTCCGGGCAGCCGTCGGGCGGTTCGGTGCGGCGCAAGGAGTGGCTGGAGGAGCTGCGGGCCGTCGAGCGGGCCGCGCTGGAGAAGCGGCTGCCGCAGCTGCGTTCGGACGCCCACCCGATCCACCCGTACCGCCTGGTCAGCGAGATCAACGACTTTCTGACCGAGGACTCGGTGTACATCGGGGACGGCGGCGACATCGTCACCTTCTCCGGGCAGGTGGTGCAGCCGAAGGCGCCGGGGCACTGGATGGACCCGGGGCCGCTGGGGACGCTCGGGGTCGGGGTGCCGTTCGTGATGGCGGCGAAGCAGGCGCGGCCGGAGAAGGAGGTCGTGGCGCTCTTCGGGGACGGCGCGTTCTCGCTGACCGGGTGGGACTTCGAGACGCTGGTCCGCTTCGACCTGCCGTTCGTCGGGATCGTCGGCAACAACTCCTCGATGAACCAGATCCGTTACGGCCAGCGCGCCAAGTACGGCGACGACCGGGAGCGGGTCGGCAACACCCTCGGCGATGTGCCGTACGACCAGTTCGCGCGGATGCTCGGCGGCCACGGTGAGGAGGTGCGCGATCCGGCGCAGATCCGTCCGGCGCTGGAGCGGGCGCGGGAGAGCGGCAAGCCGTCGCTGATCAATGTGTGGGTGGATCCGGACGCGTACGCCCCCGGAACGATGAACCAGACGATGTACAAGTGAGGTGAACCCGTCGTGACCAAGGCACTTGAGGGCGTCCGCGTCCTCGACATGACGCATGTGCAGTCCGGGCCCTCCGCCACGCAGTTGCTGGCCTGGCTCGGCGCGGACGTGGTCAAGCTGGAGGCGACCACCGGGGACATCACGCGGCGGCAGCTGCGCGATCTGCCGGACGCCGACTCCCTCTACTTCACGATGCTCAACTGCAACAAGCGGAGCATCACCCTCAACACCAAGAGCCCGCGCGGCAAGGAGCTCCTCACCGAGCTGATCGCCCGCAGCGACGTCCTGGTGGAGAACTTCGGCCCCGGCGCCGTCGACCGGATGGGCTTCCCCTGGGAGCGCGTCCAGGAGATCAACCCGCGGCTGATCTACGCCTCCATCAAGGGCTTCGGCGACGGCCCGTACACCGCGTTCAAGGCGTACGAGGTGGTGGCACAGGCGATGGGCGGGGCGATGGCGACGACCGGTTTCGAGGACGGGCCGCCGCTGGCGACCGGCGCGCAGATCGGCGATTCGGGGACCGGTGTGCACTGCGTCGCGGGCATCCTCGCCGCGCTCTACCAGCGCGAACGCACCGGCCGGGGCCAGCGGGTGAACGTCGCGATGCAGCACGCGGTACTGAACCTGTGCCGGGTCAAGCTCCGCGACCAGCAGCGGCTGACGCACGGCGCGCTGGCCGAGTACCCGAACGAGAGCTTCGGTGACACGGTGCCGCGCAGCGGGAACGCCAGCGGCGGCGGGCAGCCCGGCTGGGCGGTGCGGTGCGCGCCCGGCGGCCCGAACGACTACGTGTATGTGATCGTGCAGCCGGTCGGCTGGCGGCCGCTGACCGAGCTGATCGGACGCCCGGAGCTGGCGGACGACCCGGAGTGGGCGACGCCCCAGGCGCGGCTGCCGAAGCTGGCGAAGATGTTCCAGCTGATCGAGGAGTGGAGCGCCACGCTGCCCAAGTGGGAGGTGCTGGAGCGGCTCAACGCCCACACCATCCCGTGCGGTCCGGTGCTGTCGACGAAGGAGCTCATCGAGGACGCGTCGCTGGCCGCCGACGGGATGGTGGTGACCGTCGATCACCCCGAGCGTGGCGCGTTCACCACCGTCGGCTCCCCGCTGAAGCTGTCCGACTCCCCCGTCGAGGTCGACCGCTCGCCACTGCTGGGCGAGCACAACCAGGAGGTGTACGGCGGCGAGTTGGGGCTCGCCGACGAGGAACTGCGGCGGCTCAAGGCGAACGGAGTGATCTGATGGCGGAGCACGAGGACGAGACGGGGCGCGCCGGGGCCGTGCGGGCGGTGCTGGCGGCGGCGCGGGCCGACGGGCGTACCGCGCTGACCGCGCCCGAGGGCCGGCGGGTGGCCGAGGCGTACGGCATCGCCACCCCGGCGGAGGGGCTGGCGGAGACCGTCGATGACGCGGTGGCGCTGGCCGACCGGATCGGGTTCCCGGTGGCGTTGAAGATCGTCTCGCCGGACATCGTGCACAAGACGGAGGCGGGCGGGGTGCGGACCGCGCTGGCGTCCGCCGCCGAGGTGCGCGCCGCCTTCTGCGACATCGTACGAAGCGCGAGGGCACACTCCCCCGGGGCGCGGATCGACGGGGTACTGGTGCAGGAGATGGTCTCCGGCGGACAGGAGGTGATCGTCGGGGCGGTGACGGATCCGACGTTCGGGAAGGTGGTGGCGTTCGGGCTCGGCGGGGTCCTGGTGGAGGCGCTGGGGGACGTCACGTTCCGGCTGGCGCCCGCGAGCGACGAGGACGCCGCGTCGATGCTGGACTCGATCCGGGCGGCGGAGGTGCTGCGCGGGGTGCGGGGCGCGCCGCCCGTGGACCGCGCGGCGCTGACCGCACTGATCGTGCGGACGTCGCAACTGGCCGCGGATTTCCCGGAGATCGCGGAGATCGATCTCAACCCGGTGTTCGCGGCTGCGGACGGGGTGCGCGCCGCGGACGTGCGGATCCTGCTGGCGCAGAGTGCTCCGGCGGTGCGGCGGCAGCGCTCGCGGGAGGAGATCCTGACCGCGATGCGGCGGCTGATGCGGCCGCGGTCGGTCGCGGTGATCGGGGCGTCGGCGGAGCCCGGCAAGATCGGGAACTCGGTGATGCGCAACCTCGTCGACGGCGGTTTCCCCGGCGAGATCCACCCGGTGAACCCGAAGGCCGACGACATCCTGGGCCGCAAGGCGTACCGCTCGGTGCGGGACGTACCCGGTGAGGTCGATGTGGCGGTGTTCGCCATACCGGCGCCGCTGGTGCCCGCGGCGCTGGAGGAGGCCGGGCGCAAGGGCATCCCGAACGCCGTGCTGATCCCGTCCGGCTTCGCCGAGACCGGGGAACACGCCCTCCAGGACCGGCTGGTGGCGATCGGCGAGGAGTACGGCATCCGGCTGCTGGGGCCGAACATCTACGGCTACTACTCCACCTGGCAGGACCTGTGCGCCACCTTCTGCACCCCGTACGACGTACGCGGCGGGACGGCGCTGACCTCGCAGTCCGGCGGTATCGGGATGGCGATCCTCGGCTTCGCGCGGGCCACCGGAACGGGCGTCTCGGCGATCGTGGGCCTCGGCAACAAGGCGGACGTCGACGAGGACGATCTGCTCACCTACTTCGCCGAGGACGCGCACACCGACTGCGTGGCGATGCATCTGGAGGACCTGAAGGACGGCCGGGCGTTCGTGGCGGCGGCGCGGGCGACGGTGCCGCACAAGCCGGTGGTGGTGCTGAAGGCGGGGCGGACCGGCGCGGGCGCGCGGGCCGCCGGTTCGCACACCGGGGCGCTGGCCGGGGACGACGCGGTCTACGACGACATCCTGCGGCAGGCGGGCGTGATCCGGGCGCCGGGGCTGGCGGAGATGCTGGAGTACGCGCGGGCGCTGCCGGTGCTGCCCACGCCCGCCGGGGACAACGTCGTCGTGATCACCGGTGCGGGCGGTTCGGGGGTGCTGCTGTCGGACGCGATCGTCGACAACGGGCTGCGGCTGATGGACATCCCCGCCGACCTCGACGCGGCGTTCCGGCGGTTCATCCCGCCGTTCGGGGCGGCCGGGAACCCGGTGGACATCACGGGCGGGGAGCCGCCGTCGACGTACGAGGCGACGATCCGGCTGGGTCTGGAGGATCCCCGTATCCATGCGCTGGTGCTCGGCTACTGGCACACCCTCGTCACCCCGCCGATGGTCTTCGCGGAGCTGACGGCGCGGCTGGTCGCGGAGTTCCGGGCGCGCGGGATCGAGAAGCCGGTGGTGGCGTCGCTGGCCGGGGACACCGAGGTCGAGGAGGCGTGCGCGTATCTCTTCGAGCGGGGCGTCGTCGCGTATCCGTACACGACGGAGAAGCCGGTGGCGGTGCTCGGGGCGAAGTACCGCTGGGCGCGGGCGGCGGGGAAGCTGCCGTGAGACCGGCCACGCGGACGTGCGGAGAGCGGACAGGGGGGAGCTGACGGCGGCCATGCGACGGGCAGGGGACGGACGATGAGCACGGAGACGGACCGGGACGAGGACAGGAACGGGGACGACGAGGGCGGGGCGGACCGGCGGGCCGGGTACCGCAACGTCACGGACGGCAAGGGGCGGGTCTACCGGATCGGCGAGAGCGACCGGGATCTGCTGGGGCATTCCCGCAAGCTGATGGTGTATCTGCCGTGGGTCGCGATGATGGCGATCAGCGTGTCGGAGTACGCGTACGGCTCCGCCGAGGACACGCTCTCGCGCGCGCACGGCTGGTCGCAGAGCGACACCTTCTGGATTCTGAGCGTCTGGGTGTTCTTCCAGGCGGGCATCGCCTTCCCGGCGGGGTGGTTACGGGAGCGGGGGGTGCTGACCGCGCGGTGGGCGATGTACCTCGGTTCGGTGCTGTGCCTGGTGGGCTTCGTGGCGCTGGCGCATGTGGACAGCGTGGCGCTGGCGCTCTGCGGTTTCGGTGTGGTCGGCGGCCTCGGTTCGGGGCTGATCTATGCGACCTGCATCAACATGGTCGGCAAGTGGTTCCCGGAGCGGCGGGGCGCGAAGACCGGATTCGTCAACGGCGGCTTCGCCTACGGCGCGCTGCCGTTCATCTTCCTCTTCAACTACGCCTTCGACACCTCCGACTACGACGAGATGCTGGACCTCATCGGGGTGTACGTGCTGGTCGTGGTGGCGGCCTGTGCGTGGTTCTTCCGGGATCCGCCGCCGAACTGGTGGCCGCCGCACCTCGCGCCGCCGGCCGGGACGCCGGACGGGACGCCGGACGGGGCGGCGCCGGTGGCCGACCGGCGGAGCGCGGCGAGCCTGGCGAAGAACCCGCCCGCGGTACGGCAGTTCACCCCGAAGGAGGCGCTGCGCAGCGGGATGCTGCCGCTGATGTGGCTGTCCGTCGTGCTGACGGCCGGGGTGTCGATCTTCGGGATCTCCTTCCAGGTGGACTACGCACGGGAGGTCGGCTTCGGGCCGCTGGTGGCGGCGTCATCGATGGGCGTGATGTCCGTCGTCAACGGCGTCGGGCGGGCCGTCATGGGATGGCTGTCGGATCTGTGGGGCCGCAAGACCACGCTGGTCTTCGTCATCGTGGTGCTGGGGCTGGCGCAGTTCGGGGTGATCTGGGCGGGGAACGTCCACAGCCAGTGGCTGTTCCTCGTCTTCGCGTTCCTCTCCGGCTTCGGCGGCGGCGCGTTCTACCCGCTGTTCGCCACGCTGACCCCGGACTACTTCGGGGAGAACTACAACGCCACCAACTACGGCCTGGTCTACAGCGGGAAGCTGATCAGCGGACTGTTCGGCGGTGGGCTCGGCTCGATGGTGGTGGGCGCCTGGGGGTACGACGGCGCCTATGCGCTGGCCGGTGGTGTCTCGCTGGTGGCGGCCGGGTGCGTGCTGCTGTTGCGGCAGCCGGGCCGGGAGCGGCCGCGGGCGGCGGTGGCCGGCGAGCGGCCGGCCAGCCGTGAGCTGATCTGAGGCGCGCCTGGCATACGGGGTCGAGCGGGGCGGGCGGTGCCGGGGAGGCGCCGCCCGCCCCGGTCATCCGTCGGTGGGGGTGCCCGGTGCCTCGTGGGTGCCCTCGGCGATGGCGCGGTGGTGGCGGACCACCTCGCTGATGATGAAGTTCAGGAACTTCTCGGCGAACGCCGGGTCGAGCCGGGCGTCGGCGGCGAGCGTGCGCAGCCGCTCGATCTGGGCGGCCTCACGGGCCGGGTCGGCGGGCGGCAGGCTGTGCCGGGCCTTCAACTCGCCGACCTGCTGGGTGCACTTGAACCGCTCGGCGAGCAGATGCACCAGCGCGGCGTCGAGGTTGTCGATGCTGCTGCGCAGGTAGAGCAGCCGCTCCCGGGCCGCCCGGTCGGAGACGGCCGCCGCCTCGCCGGCCTCGGGTGCGCTCTCCTCGCTCATACGTGTCTCGCCATTCGTCATCGGGTGGTGCGTGATCGGATGCAGGTTACCGGTCCGCCGCGCCGCCGGTCAGGGGCGTCTCGGGGAGCGGAACGGGCGGGGGCGTCCGGGGTGGACGGGTGATGCCCGGTGGGGCGGACCGGAGGCTCCGGTGGCGCGGGGCCGGGAGGTCCGGGGCGGACGCCGAGGCGCGGGGCCGGGAGGTCCGGGGCGGAGGCCGAGGCGCGGGACCGGGCGCCCGGATTCCGAAGCAGCCCGGAGGCCCGCCCCCCGCCGCTCACCCGTGCCGTTGGTCGTGCCCGTTCTCCCGCGCCCGCTCGTGGTACGTACGCCGGGTGTGCTCGGTGTGGGCGCGCATCACGGCGGTGGCGCGTGCCTCGTCGCGGTCGGCGATGGCGGCGATCAGTTCGCGGTGCTCGATCCACGACTGGGCGCCGCGCTGCCGGGCCACCGGCGTGTAGTACCAGCGCACCCGGCGGCCGACCTGCTCGGCCAGCTCGGCGAGGACGGCGTTGCCCGCCAGCTCCATCACCTTGGCGTGGAACGCGGCGTTGGCCGCCACCGCGCCGTCCACGTCGTCGTCGCGCACCGCACGCTCACCGGTGACACACAGCTCCTCCAGGGCGGCGATGCCCGGCGAACCGGTGTGCGCGGCGGCCAGCCGGGCGGCCTCGGCCTCCAGCAGCGTACGGACCGTCAGCAGCTGGTCGGCCTCCTCCTCGGTCGGCTCGTGGACGAACGCGCCCTGGGCGGGCCGCAGATCGACCCAGCCGTCGGTGTTCAGCCGCTGCAACGCCTCCCGGACCGGCTGCCGGGAGACGCCGAGGTGTCCGGCGAGTTCGCTCTCCACCAGGTGGGCCCCGGGGCGCAGCGCGCGGGTGGTGATGAGTTCGAGCAGCGCCTCGTAGACCCGCTCGCGCAGTGGTCCGGGCCGTTCGAGCTTCGGGACGGCTCCGTACGGAAGTCCGCTGGACAGCATCGGGTCCCCCTTGGTGTGGCGGCCGGGTGCGGCCCTCGGGGGCGGCACCGGACGGCCGCTCATGGCTATCGTCTACAGTTTACCGAGTACGTTGTACCGTTGCACCCGGCCTGCCGCACCCACCACCGGCGACGGCACACCGGGCACCGCACGACGGGTGGAGGCAGACATGGGACGGGTCACCGAACGGCGCCGCGTCATCCGCGTACGGGACGGGTCCGTGGGCGCCCGGCCCGACACCCTGGTCGTCGAGGAGCCGCTGGAGATCCGGCTGAACGGCAAGCCGCTGGCGATCACCATGCGCACCCCGGGCGACGACTTCGCGCTCGCGGCCGGTTTCCTCGTCAGCGAGGGCGTCCTGGCGTCCGCCGCGGAGCTGGCGAACATCGTCTACTGCGCCGGTGCCACCGACGACGGCGCGAACACCTACAACGTCGTCGACGTCCGTCTCGCGCCCGGCGTTCCGGTGCCGGACATCAGCCTGGAGCGGAACGTCTACACCTCGTCGTCGTGCGGGCTGTGCGGCAAGGCGAGCCTGGACGCGGTGCGCACCACCGCGCGCTGGGCGCCGGACGCCTCCCCCGGCCCCGCGGTCCGCCTCACACCGGAGACGCTGGGCACCTTCCCCGACCGGCTGCGCGCCGCCCAGCGGGTCTTCGACCGGACGGGCGGGCTGCACGCGGCCGCGCTGTTCCGCCCGGACGGTGAGCTGCTGGACGTACGCGAGGACGTCGGGCGGCACAACGCCGTCGACAAGGTCGTCGGGCGGGCACTCCCGGACGACCGGCTGCCGCTGTCGTCGTGCGTGCTGATGGTCTCCGGCCGGGCCTCGTTCGAGCTGGCGCAGAAGGCGGTGATGGCGGGCATCCCCGTGCTCGCCGCCGTCTCCGCCCCGTCGTCGCTCGCCGTCGACCTCGCCGCCGAGACGGGCCTGACGCTGGTCGGCTTCCTCCGCGGCAGCTCCATGAACGTCTACGCGGGCGCGCACCGCCTCGGCCTCGACGAGGCGGCCGCCGGGAGCTGAGCCCCGGGCGTCCGTCAGCCACCCGCGCCCTTCCCCGCGCCGGAGGCGCCGTCGGCCGGGCGCACGATCCGGGTGAGCAGGCCGATCAGCTGCTCGCGTTCGGCGGGGGTCAGCGCGGCGGTCAGCTCGTCGTTGGCGCGATCGCCGAGCTTCTGCGTACGGCGCAGGACGCGCCGCCCCTCCGCGGAGACCTCGACGGCGTTCTTCCGGCGGTCCCGGGGGTCGGGCGTCCGCGTGACCAGCCCGTCCCGTTGCAGGTCGGTGACGACGGTGACCATGTCCTTCGGGTCGATGCCGACGATCCGCCCCAGCTCCGCCTGGGAGACCGGGCCGGTCTCGGCGACCGCGGAGAGCACGGCGTGGTGCATCATCCGCATGCCTTCGGTGGCGAGCGCCTCGGCGACCAGCCGGTGCCCCCGGGCCGCGGCCCGTCCCAGCAGCCAGCTCGGCAGGACACGGATGCGGCGGGGGGCGTACGGGGCGTCGGCCATGGTTCCACGGTAGCGCCGATCCATAGGACCTCCCAACGAAAAACCATTGGTTGCCCCAATGAACTCCGCTGCCGATGGCGCGCCGGGCGCGCGGCGGCCCGCTGCCCGGGCTGCCCGGTGACGAGCCGGCCGGGGAGGCGGTCGCGCTCGGCCCGGACGTCACCGGCTTCGCCGTCGGCGACCGCATCGCCTCGTTCGGCCACCCGGGCGCGTACGCCGAACTCGCCCTCGCCCCGGCCCGGTCGGCCTCCCGCATCACCGAGGGGGTGAGCGCCGCGCAGGCCGTCGCGCTGATCCGGGGCGGGCATGTGGCGCTGGCCGCGCTCGACACCGCCTCGCACATCGGCCTCTCGCGCCCCCGGCGGCACGGCGGTCCGCGGGCCGGGCGGGTGAAGTCGGTGGGGCGGCGGGCGAACGGCCGCACACTTCTTGCCGGCCTGTAGCGGCGGCAGTACGTTCCGTCACCCATGACATGGGACGTGGGATGTCCTGTGGATGACGCCGATGCCTCGAAGGGCAGGCCGGACCATGACGTCACTTCTCCGTGCACCCTCCCGCCCCCACCGCAGACCCCGGCGGCGCCGCGCCGTCGCCGCCCTCACCGCCGTGGCGCTCACACTGCTCCCCGCCGCCCCCGCGGGCGCCGCGGCCCGCAGCGCCGCACCGCCCGGCGGGTTCGATCAACGGGTCCTGTTCAGCGCGGCCCAGGACCCGGGCTACGCCTGCTTCCGCATCCCGGCCCTCGTCCGCTCCGTCCGGGGCACCCTGCTCGCCTTCGCCGAGGGCCGGGCGCACGACTGCGGCGACGCCGGGGACATCGACCTCGTCCTCAAACGCTCCACCGACGGCGGCCGCACCTGGGGCCCGCTCCAGGTCGCCACCGAAGGCGGCGGCGACACCCACGGCAATCCGGCGCCGGTCGTGGACCGCCGCACCGGCCGCATCGTCCTCGCCGAGACGTACAACAAGGGCCGCGCCGACGGCCTCAGTTGCGCGACGCCCTGCGAGCGCACCCCGCACCTCCAGTACAGCGACGACGACGGCGCCACCTGGTCGGCGCCCCGCGACCTGACCCGCGCGCTGCGCCCCGCCGGGTGGAACTCCTGGTACGCGACGGGCCCGGTGCACGGCATCCAGCTCACCCGGGGCCACCACGCCGGGCGGCTCGTCCTCGGGGTCAACGCCGAGAGTTACGCCGGTGGCCGGGTCACCGCCAACCACGCCGCGCTGGTCCACAGCGACGACGGCGGCACCACCTGGCGCCTCGGCGCCGTCGACACCTGGCCGGTCGCCGCCGACGGCACGTTCCGCCAGAAACCGTCCGAGATGACGCTGCTGGAGCGCGCCGACGGGTCGGTCTACGTCAACGCCCGCGAACAGGACGGTACGGACCTCGGCAACCGCACCGAGGCGGTCAGCCGCGACGGCGGCGCGTCCTTCGCCCACCCGTTCCGCACCCTGCCCGGCTTCCTCGCACCGATGGTGCAGGCGTCGGCGCTGCGCCTGCCCACCGCCGGGGGTGGCAGCCGCACCCTCCTCGCCGCCCCCGCCGACCCGGACCGCCGCCGCGCCATGACGATCCACTCCTCGTACGACGAGGGCCGCACCTGGGAGGAGGCCGACCGGGGCGCCTGCGTCACCGGGGACTGGTCCGGCTACTCCGATCTGGTCACCATCTCCCCCGGTCTGACAGGGCTGTTCTACGAGGCGGGCGCCGCCGACGCCCGCGACGAGATGCGGTTCGCCCGCTTCACCGACGCCTGGCTCGGACCGCGCCGCGGCCCCGGCCCCACCACCCCGGACCGCGCGCCCGGCGCCCGCCCGGCCACCGTCCTGGGCGGGGCCCGCGCCGCCCCCGGCGTCCTCGGCCGGGCGCTGGCCTTCGACGGCGCCGACGACGCGGTCCAGGTCCCCTTCCGCGCCTCGCTGGCGCTGGGCGACGCGCCGTTCACCTGCGCCCTGTGGTTCCGCTACGACGCGACCGGCGGCGAGCAGCCGCTGCTGTGGACAGGCGGTTCGGGCAGCCGGTCCCCGCAGGTCACCCTCGTCGGGGACCCGGCGCACGGCCGGATCACGGCGACGCTCACCACCGTCGCGGGCGCCGCGCCACCGGTCACCACGGAGCTGTCGACGGCGGGCGCGTACAACGACGGCCGTTGGCACCTGCTGGCGCTGCGTCGCACCGGCGGCCGGTTGCTGCTGACGGTGGACGCCACGGCGACCACGGCCGCACCGGACGTCCCGGGGTCGGTCAGCCGCGGCTCGGCCTTCGGCGTCCGCCTCGGCGAACGCCTCGATGGCCGCGCCCACTTCACCGGCGCCCTGGACGAGACCGTCGTCCTCGGCCGGGCCCTGTCCGACGCCGACCTGACCGCCCTGCACGCCACGGGCCGCACCCCGGCCGGACCCGTCGTGCTGCGCCTCGGTCTTGACCGGGTGACGACACCCTGACGGAAGCGGGCCCCGGAGGGCGGCGGTCCTACCGGGGTTCCCCGGCGCCGACCGGCTCGCCGTCGTGGGCCTCGGCGGGGCCATCGCCCTCCGGGGCGTCCGCCGGACCGACCGCCTCCGGGGCGTCCGTCCCGCAGGCATCCGTCTCCGGGCCGTCCGCCTCCGCCCGCGCCGCGTACCGCTTCGCCAGCACCGCGCAGACCATCAGCTGCATCTGGTGGAAGAGCATCAGCGGCAGCACCGCCAGGCCCGCCTGGGCGCCGAAGAGGACGCTGGCCATGGGCAACCCGGCGGCCAGGCTCTTCTTCGAACCGGCGAAGGTGATGGCGATCCGGTCGGCCCGCCCGAAGCCCAGCTTCCGGGAGCCGTACGAGGTCAGGATCAGCATCACCGCGAGCAGCAACCCGAGAACCCCCAGCAGGATCAGCAGGCGCAGCGGCGAGACCTGATGCCAGATCCCGGCGCTCACCCCGGCGCTGAACGCGCTGTAGACGACCAGCAGGATCGAGCCGCGGTCCACCAGGCCGAGAACCTTCTTGTGCCGGGTGAGGAATCCGCCGATCCAGCGGCGCAGCACCTGGCCCGCCAGGAACGGCAGCAGCAGCTGGCAGACGATCGAGACCAGCGCACCGCCCGAGACTCCGGGCCCCTCGCCGTCCAGGAGAAGCGCGGCGAGCAGCGGCGTGACGACGATGCCGACGAGGCTGGAGAACGACCCGGCGCAGATCGCCGCCGCCACATTGCCGCGCGCGATGGAGGTGAACGCGATGGACGACTGGATCGTGGACGGCACCAGGCACAGGAACAGCACGCCGGTGTACAGACCGCCCGGCAGGACGTACGGCACCAGACCGCGGGACGCCAGGCCGAGCAGCGGGAACAACACGAACGTGCAGGCCAGGACGGTCACATGGAGCCGCCAGTGGCGGAGTCCGGCCATCGCCTCGGCGGTCGAGAGGCGGGCTCCGTAGAGGAAGAAGAGGAAGGAGACGGCCCCGGTGGCGGCGGCGTCGGCGACAGTGGCGGCCGATCCGGTGGCCGGGAGGAGCGCGGCGAGTCCGACGGTGGCGAGGAGCGCCAGGATGTATCCGTCCACGGGGAGCCAGGAGGGGAGGGCGAGGGCAGGGCGGCGCATGATCTCACTTCGGTCGTTCGGCACAGGGACGGCGGCATGGACGGTGCCCTCTCCAGAGTGCCGGTCCCCACGGATATCGGGAACCCCGTTCGCTGCACTCACTGTGATGCCGGAACGTGATTACCATGGCCGCACACCGGCCCGTTCCGGCCACGCCGCTCCCCCGGGCGCGGTCCCGCGGTGGCCGGACCGTCGCCCACCCGAGGTGCCCCGTGTTCGATCCCGCGCAGTTGCGTACGTTCCTCACCGTCGCGCAGACCCTGAGCTTCACCCAGGCCGCGCACCGTATGGGGCTGCGGCAGTCGACCGTCAGCCAGCATGTGCGGAAGCTGGAGGAGGCGGCCGGGCGGCGGCTGTTCGCGCGGGACACGCACGGCGTGGAGTTGACCGAGGACGGCGAGGCGATGCTCGGCTTCGCCCGCACCATCCTGGAGGCGAACGAGCGCGCCGCCGGGTTCTTCACCGGCACCCGGCTGCGCGGGCGGCTGCGGTTCGGCGCGTCCGAGGACTTCGTCCTGACGCGGCTGCCGGAGGTCCTGGAGGGGTTCCGCCGCGAACACCCCGAGGTCGACCTGGAGCTGACCGTCGAACTTTCAGGCACCCTCCATGAACTTCTGGCGGCCGGGCGGCTCGACCTCGTCCTGGCGAAGCGGCGCCCGGAGGGGCCCGGGGGCCGGCTGGTGTGGCGGGACCGGCTGGTGTGGGTGGGCAGCGACCGGCTGCGGCTCGATCCGCACCGCCCGGTGCCGCTGGTCGTCTTCCCGCCGCCCGCGCTCACCCGCGCCCGGGCGCTGGAGTGCCTGGAGGAGCACGGCCGGGCCTGGCGCATCGTGTGTACCAGCGGGAGCCTCAACGGGCTGATCGCCGCCACCCGCGCCGGGCTCGGGGTGATGGCGCACACCCTCGGCATGATCCCGCCGGGCCTGGTGCGGATGGCGTCCCGGGCCGGGCTGCCGGAGCTGGGCGGGGTGGACTTCGTCCTGCTGCACGGGCGGCGCGCCACCGCCGCCCGCGGTCCCGCCGAGGCGCTGGCCGACGCGATCCTTGCCGGGGGCGACCGGCTGCAACTGCCGTGACGGCCGGTGGACCCCGGCCCGGCTCCGGCCCGGCCCCATCCAGGCTCCGGCCCGTCTCCCGCCCGGCTCCAGCAGCGGTTTCCGGCCGGACGGCACCGCGGGTTCACCCTTCCGGTGCAGAGGTTTGGTGCAGATACGGTCCCCAGGTCGTGATCGTTCCGCAGGTGGATGACCGGTCCATGTCCGCTCTTCCGGGGAGTGGTCCGTTTCCTCCGGATGGCCGGAGGGCGTCCCGGCCCGTTCGGAACGTGGTAGGGCCCTCCCAGGGGGCGATGCCGTGGGGTACGGTCGCGGCCGTGTGAGGAGTACCACAAGGAGCTGGGTCATTGCGCGAGTTCACCGTGGAGCCGTTGGCGACCGGGCCCCGGGTCGGTGGGCTGGCGGACACCGTCTTCGACCATGCGGCACGCGATCCGGACCGGATCTCGCTCGCCCGTAAGGACGGCGAGGGGCGCTGGACCGACGTCAGCGCCGGGCAGTTCCGGGACGAGGTCATGGCGCTGGCCAAGGGCCTGCTCGCCCAGGGCATCCGCTTCGGCGACCGGGTCGGGATCATGTCCCGCACCCGCTACGAATGGACCGTCTTCGACTTCGCCATCTGGGCGATCGGCGGCCAGTCCGTACCGCTGTACCCGACGTCCTCCGCCGAGCAGGTCTTCTGGATGCTGCACAACGCGGGCGTGACGGCCTGTCTGGTGGAGCACGAGGACCATGCGATGACCGTCGGCTCGGTCATCGGGCGGCTGCCGCAGTTGCGCCGCCTGTGGCAGCTCGACACGGACCCGGTGGCCGAGCTGACCGCGGCGGGTGCCCATCTCGACGACGATGTGGTGCACCGGCACCGGATGGCGGTCACCCCGGACGCCATCGCCACGGTCATCTACACCTCGGGCACCACCGGCCGCCCCAAGGGCTGCGTCCTGACCCACGCCAACTTCATGGCCGAGGCGGACAACATCGTCGAGCGCTACGACTCGGCGTTCCACTCCCGGCCCGGCGACGAGGCGTCCACCCTGCTCTTCCTGCCGCTGTCGCACGTCTTCGGCCGGATGGTCGAGGTCGCCGCCCTCCGCGGCAAGGTCAAGCTGGCCCACCAGCCGGAGCTGAGCGCCCGCGCCCTCCTGCCCGACCTGCGCAGCTTCCGGCCGACCTTCGTCCTCGCGGTGCCGTACGTCTTCGAGAAGGTCTTCGCGGCGGCGCGGCGGCAGGCGGAGGCCGAGGGGAAGGAAGGGCCGTTCGACAAGGCCGTCGACGTCGCGGTCCGCCACGCCGAGGCCCTGGAGCACAAGGCGTTCGGCACCGGCCCCGGCCCCGGCGCCGCCCTGCGGATGCAGCACCAGTTCTTCGACAAGGTCGTCTACTCCAAGGTCCGTGAGGCGCTGGGCGGCCGGGTGCGGCACGCGATGTCCGGCGGCTCCCGAATGGAGCGCCGCCTCGGCCTGTTCTTCGCCGGTGCCGGGGTGCGGATCTTCGAGGGGTACGGCCTGACGGAGTCCACCGCCGCCGCGACCGCCAACCCGCCCGAGCGGACACGGTTCGGCACCGTCGGCACGCCCATCCCCGGCACCACCGTCTATATCGCGGACGACGGCGAGATCTGGCTGCGCGGCGGCCAGGTCTTCCAGGGGTACCTGGGCGATCCGCAGGGCGCCGGCGCCGTGCCGCACGACGGCTGGTTCGCCACCGGCGACCTCGGCTCCTTCGACGAGGACGGCTATCTGACGATCACCGGCCGCAAGAAGGAGGTCCTGGTCACCTCCGGCGGCAAGACCGTCTCACCGGTGGTCCTGGAGGACCGGGTCCGGGCACACCCGCTGGTCGCGCAGTGTCTCGTCGTCGGCAACGACCGGCCGTTCGTCGCCGCGCTGGTGACGCTGGACCCGGAGGCCGTCACCCACTGGGTGACGATGCGCGGCAAACCGGACATGCGCCCCATGGAGCTGGTGCGCGACCAGGATCTGGAGACGGAGATCCGGCGGGCCGTGGTCGCCGCCAACACCCTGGTGTCGCAGGCCGAGTCGATCCGGACGTTCCGGATACTGGCCCACCAGTTCAGCGAGGAGCAGGGGCTGCTGACGCCGTCACTGAAGCTGAAGCGGAAGGCGATAGAGACGGCGTACGCGGCCGAGGTGGAGGCGCTCTACCGGGGCTGAGCCGGACGGGGCGGCCATCCGGGCGGTACGGGACATTTCTCCTGGTGTACGGGAATACGGGGCGGCGGATGATCGTTGTCGCCCCCGCACACGCACCACAACGTAAGGATCGATTCCCCGTGAGCCAGGTCCCCACCATCACGCTCAACAACGGCGTCACGATGCCGCAGCTCGGTTTCGGCGTCTGGCAGGTGCCGGACGCCGAGGCGGCCGTCGCCGTCGGCCACGCCCTGGAGGCCGGCTACCGCAGCATCGACACCGCCGCGATCTACGGCAACGAAGCGGGCACCGGCCGGGCGCTCGCCGCCTCCGGCATCCCCCGCGACGAACTCTTCGTCACCACCAAGCTCTGGAACTCCGAGCAGGGCTACGACGCCACGCTGCGCGCCTTCGACGCCTCCCTCGACAAGCTCGGCCTGGAGCAGGTCGACCTGTACCTGATCCACTGGCCGCTGCCCGCCAAGGACACGTACATCGACACCTACCGCGCCTTCGAGAAGATCTCCGCGGAGGGCCGCGCCCGAGCCATCGGCGTCTCCAACTTCCTCCCCGCCCACCTGGAGCGGCTGATGGGCGAGACGTCGATCGTCCCGGCGGTCAATCAGATCGAACTGCACCCGTACTTCCCGCAGGCCGACTCCCGCGCGGTGCACGCCCGGCACGGCATCGCGACGGAGGCGTGGTCGCCGCTGGGCCAGGGCAAGAACCTGCTGGCGGAGCCGGTGCTCACCGAGATCGCGGCCAAGCACGGTGTGACGCCCGCCCAGGTGGTGCTGCGCTGGCACCTCCAGCTCGGCAACGTCGTCATCCCGAAGTCGGTGACGCCGTCGCGGATCGCCGCCAACCTCGACGTCTTCGGCTTCGAGCTGGACGACGCGGACCTCGCGGCCGTCGCCGGTCTCGACAACGGCACCCGGCTCGGCCCGGACCCGGCGGCCTTCGACGTCGCCTGAGCCCGGCAGCGCAACACGCCGCCGTCCCGGTGGACCGGGGCGGCGGCGCGCTGCGGGCGGGCAGCGGGTTACGGCCGGGAGCTCGGCGGTTTGCGGTGGTGGCCGTTGCCGGGTTCCTCCGCCGGGGCGGGGAGCGGCGGCGCGGGAGGTTCGATCTGGCGCACCAGCTGGTGGAACGAGAGCAGCGCGGTGATCGGCGGCAGCCCGGCGACGCTGATGGCGGACAGCGTCAGCGGTGCGTGGGCGACGCACAGCACGACGGCGAGGGCGGAGAAGAGGATGACCACGCACCACGAGTGCGCGACGCGGCGGCCGTTGGCGGAGGCCCGCAGGATGGCGAGCGACGCCACCATCCAGGGGCCGTAGATCAGCAGCGGCCACAGGTCGGCGAGGCCGCCGGAGGCGCCCTGGGAGGCGAGGGCGCGCAGCGGCGCGTAGCAGACCATGGCGCCCAGCACGCTGATCATCACGGCGGTGAGGGCGGCGACGGTGGCGCTGATCCGCCGTGCCCAGCGCCGCAGCCGGGCGGAGTCGGCGCGGTGGACGCCGGGCCGGTGCTGCCGGGTGCGCGCATGGCTGACGGCGGGTCCGGCGGGTGGTGGCGCCGGATATCCGTCCGTCGCGTGCGGGTCCTGGGGCGCCGGGCCGGAGGTCTCCCACACCGGGACGTTCGCCCAGGCGACCGCGTCGAACCCGTAGGGGTCCGGCTGCGGTGCGAACAGCGGGACGCCGACCGGGGGTTCGGTGTCCCGGACCGGACGGGCGAAAGTGCCCTGGCTCGGCACGAACTCATCGGTCTGCTGCACCGGGATGTAGGTCTGGGTCTCGTGCACGTCATGTCTTTCGGGAGGAGGACCCGGCCGGGATGCGCGTGCGGCGCGGGCCCGCACCCGGCGCAGCCGCCGGGGCGGCCCCGCGGCGGCGGGGCCGGATCGGGTGAGGGACGTGGTCGCAGGGGACGTTCACGGGCGGTGCGCGGCGCCGAGCCGCCCGGGGGCCGCGCGGCCGGACGCCGAGAGGCGCGCGACGGCGGGGCGGCGCCTGCGTATGCGCCGGGCCCGGGCGGGCGTGCGGCGGGCGGGCGGTGGCCCCGCGCAGGCACCGGAGCGGCCGGCGGGACGGCGGCGGGGCGGCCCGCCGGCTCCTTCGGCTCGGCGCACGGCGGGGCCACCCGGCCGCGCACGGTCACTGGCGCGTGCTGACGTCACGCCCGGTCCAACGAACAAACCGGCCAGTCGTACATGCTGCATTCGAGTGATGCGGAAGCACCCGGAATCGCGAACGGGTTCGGCCGGTCGGCGTAGCGCGGGGTGTCGCTCACGCACCGTCCGGCCGAACGGGAGCCGGGCGGGCGGTTCAGCGGCGGCAGCGGCGACGCCCCCGGCAGCAGCCCCAGCGTGCGCCGGTGCCGAGCAGGCCCAGGCCGATGCCGAGCATCCAGGTGTCCTTGGCGAGCGGAATGCCGTCCTGGGTGGGGCGCAGGCTGCCGGGCTCGCGCATCCCGGGGGTGCGGAGGTAGAGGCCGACGAGTCCGGCGGAGAACCCGGTGAGCGCGGCGCCGGCGAGGCGGCTCGGTACGACGGGGGCGAGCAGCGCGCTGCCGACGGCCACCTCCGACCAGGCCAGCAGCCGGACGAAGACGCGTGGTTCGAGCTTCTCCAGGAACGGGTACGCGGTGCAGGCCAAGCCGTGGATCCCGGCGGCGGTCTCGTCGTCGGCCGTCACCTTGCCCAGACCGGAGTTGAGGAGGAACGCGCCGGTGGCGAGGCGCGGGGCGACGTCACGAGGTTCGGGCAGCTTCATCGGAGCCTCCCTGGATAGGGTCGTCGGCCCCCCGACCGAGCTTAACCAGGGGGCACCGGGGCTGCCATGCCACCGGTGACGGGCCCCGTTCCGGTGGGCCCGGGAGGCGCGGGCGCGCCCCGGTCGCCGGGCGGGCGGCGGCCGGGGCGTTTTCCGGTCCGGTGGCTACCGGGCGCGGGCCGCGTGCACGGTCTGAGCCGCGAGCAGGAAGACGTCCGGGCGGCGGGCGAGACCGGCCGGGTCGTCCGGGTCGAGGAGGCGGGTGGCGACGCCCAGGTCGTCGGGGGCGAACTCGTCGCCGAACGCCTCGACGGCGCGGGCCAGTGCGGCGCTCACGTACGCCCGGCCCGCGGCGGACAGCGGGGCGGGCAGGTCGACGAGGAAGCTGCGGCTGTGCGGGGTGCCGAGGCCCGCGTCGGTGAGGACGGCGGGCCAGTCCTCGACGGTGTCCTCGGCGCCGGGCAGCGCGGCCCGCATCCGCGCGAACCACTCCTCGGTCGCCGCGTCCAGCCGCGCCTGGAGGCCCGGGCGGCCCAGTCCGATGTCGCGGGGCAGGAAACGCTGCGGCAGACCGCCCTCGGAGAGGGCGAGCAGGCCGCCGGGGCGCAGATGGCGGGCGAGCGTGGCGACGGCGCGCCGCTGGTCGCCGACGTGGTGCAGGGTCCGGCTGGACCAGATGAGATCGGCGTCGCCGACCGGCCCGGCCGGGTGGCCGCCGGGGTCCGGGGCCGCGTCGTCGTCCAGGCCGTCGGGGAGTTCGGCGCGGTGGGTGGTGACGCGGTCGGCGAGGCCGAGGGCGGCGGCCCGGGCGCGGGCGCGGTCCAGCAGCGCGGGCGTGGGGTCGACGGCGACGACCTCCGCCTCGGGGAAGGCGCGGGCCAGCAGGCAGGTGGCGACGCCGGGGCCGCTGCCGACGTCCAGGATGCGGCGGACGGGGGCGGGCCGGTCCAGGTCCTGCGGGGTGAGCAGGGTGCGCAGCCAGACGGCGGCCTGCTCGAAGACGGCGGAGTGCAGTTCGGCGCCGCTTTCGAGGAGCGGCCCCATCACCTCCCAGTCCATGCCGGCGTCGCCGTGGTGGTGTCCGGGGGCGTGCGCGCCGTGGCCGTGCGCGGGGGTGTGCGGGCGGGCGTCGTCGTGGGTCATGGGGTGAGCCTGGACCGGTCACCGGCGGGGAGCAAGCTTCGTTGCCGGTTCGGCAAGGCCGCGGGTGATCCGTAACGACGCCGCTGACCCTCGCGGGCGAGGTCGTCAGCGATGCCCTGGTGGCGGCGGGTCGGGGCGGGCGCCGTAGGGTCGGGCGGGTGAGTACTCCGGTATGGATGCCGCCGACGGACACCGAGCGGCGGCTGTGCGAGGCAACGGCGCGTGGCGACGGGGCGGGCCAGGTCGCGGCCCTGGCGGGCGAGGATCTCTATCTGGTGGCGCCGCAGCCGGGTCAGGATCCGCTGCCGGTCTACGACGATCCGGTGGCCGGCGGGACATGTCTGCCGGTGCTCACGCGGGGCATGCTGCCGCCCTGGCAACCGCAGCAGTTCTTCGACCGGGTCTCGGTCGAGGAGCTGGCGCAGGACTGGCCGCACGACAAGTGGCAGCTGGCGGTCAACCCGGGGACACCGTCGGCGGCGTATCTCGCGGCGACGCCCGCGCACCGAGGGGCCTGGCTCCAGGCGCGTGCCCACTTCGGCGTACGCCCCGGCGGGCTGCTCACCACGCTCGCCACCGGACCGCTGCACGGGCCGCTGGCGCAGGGGCTGGCCTGCGGGGCGCCGCTGGCGGTGCACCACAGCGTGCCGTGGAACGAACTGGGCACCGCCTTCCTCGACCACGCCTCGGACGCGCAGACGCTGCGCGAGCAGTGGTCGGTGAGCGACCCGGGGTCCTGGCAGGAGCGGCTGGAGCAGCTGCTCGGCGGCCGTTTCCTGCCCGCGGAGACCGAGGCGGCGCTCCGTGCCCGCCGGGAGGGCGACGCTTCGGAGCAGGACGGTGAGGCCGGGGTGCCGGAGCTGGTGACGCGGTACGAGGAGCGGTTCCGCACGGACGGGCTGCTGCCCGCGGACGGGCGCGTGGATTCGGTGCTGGCACTGGACCTCACGCATGCGGTGAACCTCGTCCGCCGGGGCCTGGGCGCGCGGCTGTGCGCCCCGCCGCAGGCCGAGCAGGCGGTGCAGCGGGCCGGTGCGCTGGCCCGTGAGGCGTACGGCTCCTGGGAGGGGTACGCCGCCGGGTACGCGCTGGGCCGGATGCTCGCCTTCGACAACGGCTGGTTCGGCACCCCGTACGCCGAGGCGCTGCATGTGCACCGGGCACTCACCCAGGATCCGGCGTCGCCGTGGCGGGGGCTGGCGTTCGCCTGAGGCCGCGCGCGGGGCGCGTCGGCGGGCACCGGGCCGCGGCAGATGCGCCAGGGTGGGGGCATGGATGTCGCGGTGTGTCTGTTCACCTCCGATCTGCGGGTGCGCGATCAGCCGGTGCTGCGGGCGGCGGTACGGGCCGCGGCCCGGGTGGTGCCGTTGTTCGTCGTGGACTCGGGGGTGGCCGCCGCCGGGTTCGTGACGGCGAACCGTGCCGCGTTCCTGGCGGCGACGCTGGCCGATCTCGACGCTCAACTGCGCTCCCGGGGCGGGCGGCTGATCGTCCGTACGGGCGAGGTGGTGGCCGAGACCTGCCGGGTGGCGGTGGAGTGCGGCGCCGGGGAGGTGCACCTGGCGGCCGGGGTGTCCGGTTACGCGGCGCGCCGGGAGCGGCGGCTGGCGGCCGAACTCGCCGCTGATGGGCGGCGGTTGGTGGTCCACGACGCGGTGATCACGGCGGTGCCGCCGGGTGCGGTGGTCCCCTCGGGGCCGGGCAAGGATCATTTCGCGGTGTTCACGCCGTACTTCCGGCGCTGGCAGGCCGAGGGGACGCGCCCGGTGGTGGCCGCGCCGCGCACGGTCGCGGTGCCGGAGGGGGTGCGTTCGGCGGCGCTGCCCACGGGTGACGTGCTGTGTCCCGGTGGGCGTCCGTCGCCCGGGCTGCCCGAGGGCGGCGAGACGGCGGGCCGTCGCCGCTTCGCCGCCTGGCGGCGCACGGGGCTGGCCGCGTACGCGGACCGGCACGACGATCTGCCGGGCGACGCCACCTCGCGCCTGTCGCCGTATCTGCACTTCGGCTGCGTCTCCCCGGTGGAGCTGGTCCGCGAGGCGGCGGCCCGGGACGGCGCGGGGGCGCGCGCCTTCGTACGGCAGCTGGCGTGGCGGGACTTCCACCACCAGGTGCTGGCGGCGCGCCCGGCGGCGGCCTGGCAGGACTACCGTCCCCGGGGCGATCGTTGGCGGGGCGACGGCGAGGAGGCGGCGGCCTGGCGGGATGGGCGTACCGGCTATCCCGTGGTCGACGCGGCGCTGCGGCAGCTGCGGCACGAGGGGTGGCTGCACAACCGCGCCCGGCTGCTGGCCGCGAGCTTCCTGACGAAGACGCTGTACGTGGACTGGCGGGTCGGCGCCCGGCACTTCCTCGATCTGCTGGTGGACGGCGACCTCGCCGACAACCAGCTGAACTGGCAGTGGGCGGCGGGCACCGGCACCGACACCCGCCCGAACCGGGTCCTCAACCCGGTCGTCCAGGGCCGTCGCTTCGACCCGGAGGGCGCGTATGTGCGGCGCTGGGTACCGGAGTTGGCGGACGTACCGGGCGCCGCCGTCCACCGGCCGTGGGAGCTGGGCGGCCGGGAGTGGGCTGCGTCGGATCATCCGGTGCCGGTGGTGGAGCTGGGCGAGGGGGTGGCCCGGTTTCGGCGGGCGAGGGGGTTGGGCGGAGGGTGAGCGGAGGTGAGGCGCGGGGCCGGGCGTGGCGCGGGGCGGCCGGTTGACGGCCGGGCCGATGCGTCACGCGGCCGGGCGGTGACCGGCGCCCCGTCCGGCGCCCGTCCAGGCCCCGCCGGCCTCGGGCCGCCCCCAGGGCGTACGCGGCGGCCAGGGGGCGCACGCCAGGCGAACGCGCCCCGGTGCGTACGCTTCCGGATGTCCCCTCCGAGCGCACGGACCGCGCGCGCTCCCGGCCCGCTTCCCGGGCCGGTCCCCCGGGGCGAACCGACCGAAAGCTGATGCCGTCGTGCGCCGCCCGTCCCGTCGCTCCGCGTTGCTCCTCGCCCTGGTGTGCTCGATGACCGCTCTCTGCGGCTGCTCCCCCACCGCCGACGGCCCGTCCGGCGCACGGCCCACGGCCACGTCCGCCGCTCCCGGCACGGTGCGGCTGCCGCCCGCCGACGCCGTCTTCGACTACCAGTTGGGCGGCGCGTACCCGCCGCGGGACGACGTACGGGTGGTCTCCCGCGACCGCACCGCGCAACCGGCGGAGGGCCGCTACAGCGTCTGCTACGTCAACGCGTTCCAGACGCAGCCCGGTGCGGCGGTCGGCTGGTGGCGGCACCACCACCCCGAACTGCTGCTGCACGAGGACGGTGACGACGGCCCGTTGGTGATCGACGAGGACTGGGACGAACCGCTGCTGGACGTGTCCACGTCCGCCCGGCGCGCGGCCGCCGCCGAGGTCGTGGGGCGCTGGATCGACGGCTGCGCCACGGCGGGCTTCGACGCCGTGGAGGCCGACAACCTCGACTCGTACGAACGCTCCGGCGGGCGGCTCGACGCGGACGACGCGGCGGCGTTCGCCCGGCTGCTGGCGCGGCGGGCCCACGCCCGGGGCCTGGCCTTCGCGCAGAAGAACACCGCCGGTCTGCTCGGCGAGCGGGACCGGATCGGCTTCGACTTCGCGGTGACTGAGGAGTGCGCCCGCTACCGGGAGTGCGACCGCTATCTGACCGCCTACGACGGCCGGGTCCTCGACATCGAGTACCGCACCCAGGACTTCACCACCGGCTGCCGCCACTGGGGCGACCGCCTCTCCCTCACCCTGCGCGATCGCGACGTACGGCCCGAAGGGGAGCACGGTTATGTGTACCGGCACTGCTGACGGCGCGGCGCCCGCGGGCTGACCCCCTACTCCACGGGGTTCGGGCGCAAGGGGGCCGGTGGATGAGGTTGACTTCATCACAACAGTGGGCAGGCGAGAGGGGCGGGGCGCGATGCCGGAAGTGTCCGGTGGGGCGGGCGGGATCGTGAAGGGGCGGGTACCCGGCCCGCCGACGGCACCGGGGTGCGCGGGCGCGACCGGGCCGCGGCACGGCGCCGACGGAACGGACGGCACCGGCCGGGCGGACGTGGTCGCATGGGACGCGGGGACAGGCAGGGTCCCTGCATGGTGCGCGTCGGCCGCGAGGCCGGGCACGGCCCAGGCACGGTGCGTCGGCACCGCGGCCCCGGGCGCGGCACGGCACGCGCCGCACGGATCGGAACCAGGAATGAGGAGGACGGCGATGGAGCGCGTGGGACGCCGGTGGAGCGTGGTGCTGACGGCGGGTGCCGTGGTGCCCTGCTGTGCCGCGTTGGCGGTCGCGTGGGGCGGGCGGCCGCTCCCCGGCCCGGCCGGCCCGGTGGGCGTCCTCGGCGGGCTGCTCGACGGGGCGGTGTCCGCCCTGCGGCTCACCGACGGGCGGCTGATCGCGGGCGGCGCGGTCGTCGCGCTGCTGGGCGTGGCGATGGTGGTACTGGCTCTCGTACCGGGCGGGCTCCGGGAGGGCGCCGGGGCGCGGCTGCTGCCCGGCGCGGACGCCGCCCTGGACCGGCGCGGGCTCGGCACGCTGCTGCGGGACACCGCCCTGCGGGTGCCGGGCATCGCGCGGGCCCGGGTGCGGGTGCGGGGCCGTCGTGCCGTGGTCCGGGCGGTGCTGGTGTTCGGCGATCCGGCCGAGGCGCGGGCCGCGCTCACCGCGGAGCTGCGCGCCCTGCGCGACCGGCTGGGCCTCGTCCGGCCACCGCGCCTGGTGATCCGTATCGCCCCCGCGTAGGGGGTGTCTGCGCCACCCGCCCCGTCGGCGCGCCCCCTCGACGTACACCCTGCTCACGTAAAAGGACGGACACGACATGGCCGGGAGCGGTATCCGCCGCGGGCCGCACCGCACGCCGCCGGGCGCGCCGCGTCTTCGCGGGAGGTCCGGGTGAGCACCGGGACCGCCCCGCGCCGCGGGCGGATGCGGCGCGCGCTGCCGACGGCGCGCCAGTGCCGTACCGCGCTGCGCCGTACGCCGCTCTCGGTGTGGCACGACGATGTGACGGACTGGGCGGCCAGCCTGACGTACTACTCGGTGCTGGCGCTGCTGCCCTCGACGATCGTGACGGTGTCGCTGATCGGGCTCGCCGATCCCCCGGCCACCGAGCAGTTGATCAACCATCTGACGTCGCTGGCACCGGCCGACTCCGGGCCCACGCTGCGGCGGGCGCTGGTGGGCATGGCGCATCAGCGCACCGCCGCCTGGATGCTGGTCGGCGGTGCCCTGGTCAGCGCGGTCTGGTCGTCGTGCAGCTATCTGGCGGTGTTCCGGCGGGCGCTGCACGCCATGCACCGTACGAAGGACGACCGGCCGCCGTGGCGCAAGGCGCCGCGCATCCTCGCCACCGCGCTGCTGCTGATCGCGCTGCTCATCAGCTCGGCCGTGGCGCTGCTGGTCAGCGGGCCGATCGCGACGGCGCTGGGCCGGACACTGGGCCTGGGCGAGGCCGGTGAGCAGACCTGGAACCTCCTCCAGTGGCCACTGCTGTTGCTGCTGGCCGTGGTGCTGGTGATGGTGCTGTACCGCTCCGGCCCGCCGCCCTCGCGCGGGGTGCCCCGCGCCGTGCCGGGCGGGGTGGTCGCGGTGCTGATGTGGCTGGTCTCGTCGGCGGCGTTCACGTTCTACGCGTCGTACGTCGGCACGTTCAACCGGCTCTACGGGTCGCTGGCCGGTCCGGTGGTCTTCCTGATCTGGCTGTGGTTCTCCCACCTGTCGCTGCTCTCGGGTGCCCAGTTCAACGTGGAGCTGCGGCGGGCGGGGTGGGACGGGGCGGATGGCGACGGCGGCGAGGGGGACGCCTCCCCCGGGCTCGCGCCGGAGCCGGGGCCCGCGGCGGAGCCGGGGCCCGCGGCGGAGCCGGGGCCCGCGCCGGAGCCGGGGCCCGCGCCGGAGCCGGGGCCCGCGCCGGAGCCCGTACCGGTGCCGGAGCCCGCGGCGGAGCCGTCACCGGATTCCGTACCGAAGCCCGCCCCCGGCCCGGCCGCGGAGCCCCTCGTACGGCCCACCGGCAAGGTCCCGCGCCCCGGCCCCGGTTTCACCCGCTCCTCGGGCTGACGCGTCACGGCCGGGCCGACGGCACACCGCCCGGCCCGGCCCCCGCCCCGCGTACCGGCTCAGTCGGCCCCGTGGCCCGAGGCGATGGCCTCGATCCGGTGGGCCAGACCGAAGTCGAGGGCCGTGATCCGGCCGCCCACGCTGTGGGTGTTCACTGCGACGGCGAGCCGGTTGTAGCCGAGGGTCAGCTCGGCGTGGTGGCCCAGTTCCTCCTGGATCTGCGCGATGTGGAGGACCATCGCGGCGGCCGGGAAGTGGCCCGCGAAGTGGTAGCCGCGGCGCAGCAGGCCCTCGGAGACCGACCAGCCCGGCAGGTCCCCGAGCCGTGCGGCGATGTCCTGGTCACTGAGCGGTTCCGGCTGGGGCATCCCCGTCGCCTCCCTCTCGTCGTGTCCCGGCGCGGCCGCTCCGCACCGGGCGGGCCGGTACGGGAGTCGGGCCCGTACCGGCTTCCAGCGTGGCATGCGGGCCCGGGCGGGCGCCCGGCGGCGGGGCCGGGCCGCCCGGTTACGACGTGGGAGCGTCCCCGAGGTGGGCCGGTTCGGCGCCCGCGGCACGCGGCCCGCGTCCCGTGCGGCGCGCCGCCATCCAGGCGTAGACGAGGATCCCGGCGAAGAGGAACAGCACGCCCTGGTAGATCGCGGCGTACCCGGCCCCGGCGACGAGCCAGAAGGTGAAGCCGAACGCGGCGAGCGCCAGGGTCA
This sequence comes from Streptomyces sp. NBC_01525, assembly GCF_045040405.1. Taxonomy (NCBI): domain Bacteria; kingdom Bacillati; phylum Actinomycetota; class Actinomycetes; order Kitasatosporales; family Streptomycetaceae; genus Streptomyces; species Streptomyces sp. NBC_01525. The sequence continues at coordinate 6,001,005 of NZ_CP109397.1, read as the reverse complement.
GGTCGCGGACGAAGCGGCCCGGGCGGACCCGGTCGCGCTCCCCGGTGAGCAGGAAGTAGATCTGTGCCCCGGCCGCGAGGAGGTACGGGACGGTGGCCGAGAAGGTGGTGATGAGCACCAGGATCTCGAAGACGCCGCCGGAGCCCAGCAGGTAGTTGATCACCGTCAGGCCGCTGGCCAGCACCGCGGCGGCGATCACACCGAAGGTCGGCACACCGCGCCGCTTGGTGAGGAAGGCGGCGGGGAAGAGGCCGTCCTGCGCGGCGGCGTACGGGGACTGCGCGCTCATCAGCGTCCAGCCGTTGAGGGCGCCGACGATCGAGATGACGGCGGCGGCGGCGATGAGGGTGCCGCCCCAGTGGCCGCCGAACATCGCGTTGACCGCGTCCGAGAGCGGCGCCTTGGAGTGGATCAGCTTGTCGTGGGAGACGGTGCCGAAGACGGCGACGGTGCCCAGGAGGTAGACCAGGGCGGCGCCGAGGGTGCCGAGGACCGTGGCGCGGCCGACGTTGCGCCCCGGGTCGCGGACCTCGCCCGCGCTCATCGCCGCGGACTCCACACCGACGTAGCTGTAGAGCAGGATCGCGGCGGCGGCCGACAGTCCGCCGAGGGTGCCGGTGCCGCCCTCGGTGAACGAGCCGAGGTTGGCCGGGTCGAAGAAGAACAGGCCGACGACGGCGATGAACAGCAGCGGGACGAACTTCAAGACCGTGGAGACCATCTGCACGGCGCCGACGTAGCGGGTCCCGGCGAGGTTGGAGAGCGCCGGGAGCCACAGCGCGGCCAGCGCGACGACGAGGTCGGTGCCGCGCCCCGCGTGGCCCGGCAGCAGGACGTGGACGTACCCGACGGCGGCGACCGCGAGGGCCGCGTTGCTGACCCAGGTGAGGGTCCAGTACGACCAGGCCGACAGGAACCCGGCGAAGTCGCCGAACGCCTCCCGGGCGTAGACGTAGGGCCCGCCGGTGTCCGGGTGGCGGCGGGCCAGCTTGCCGAAGACCAGGGCGAGGGCCACGGCGCCGAGGGTGAGGACACCGAAGGCGACGAGGCTGACCGTGCCGAACGGGGCGACCGACGCGGGGAGCAGGAAGATGCCGCCGCCGATGATGTTGCCCATCACCAGGCAGGTGGCGGTGGCGAGACCGAAGCGGCGGGTCGGCTCGGGTGCGTCGGTGGCCGCACCCGTCCCGGGGTGCCGCTCGTCGGGGCTGGGGTGCATGGAGTGGGTGTCTCTCGTCGTACCGGGTGTCCGGTGTGCCGGACTGATGCACATCGTTACCGGTTCGGGGCGGGGCGCAAAATCGCCGCGAATGCTCCCGTCAACCATTCGCCGGGACGGAGGATCTACGGCCTGGCGGGCGACGGACGGAAAACCGCTGCGGCCCTCCGACGGGGCGTACGCGCTGGTCCGGGGCGTGCGGGGGCGCCGGTGCGGGGTGCGCTCACGCCTCGTCGGCGACCCGGACGCCCCCGTGGGCCGAGGTGGCGGCCGGGGCGGCGGCAGGGTGGTTTTCCGCCGCCTCGCGCAGCCAGCGGCGCAGGACGTGGTGCACCTGCGCGGCGCCGGTCAGGGGCGGGGCGCCGTCGGGGACCGGGGGTGAGAGGTCGGCGGGGGCCAGGAGGAACGGGCGGCTCTGGTCGCCGCCGAGGCCGCCGTGCGAGCCGATCTGCTCCTCGAAGGCGTGCACCTCGCCGGTGGCCGGGTCGTAGGCGGAGTTGACCATGATGTCGGCGACGTGCGGGAAGCCGTCGGTGCGGCGCACCGCGTCGGCCGCGCCCGGGCCGAACGGGGCGAGCGGATCGGCGCCGAGGATCCGGCCGGTGTCGAGGTGGTGTTCGGCGCCGGCCGGGCCGAGCACCACCGCGCCGTGCTCCGCCGAACGGACCAGCAGGAAGCCGATGCCGGGGTGGTGGGCGAGGGTGCCAAGGAGTGCCGGGTTGCGGCGGTCCAGCTCCTCGCGGGTGACCCGGCCTGGCATGTCCGGGAACGACACCAGGCCGAGGTTGCCGGAGGCCAGCACCACCGGCTGGGAGGCGGCGCTGTGGCCGTCGGTGTCCTCGGGCCTGCCCAGCGCGGCGCGCGCCGCTTCCCGCGCCTCGGCGCCGCTGTGGGTACGCCGCACCCGGCGCGGCACCGGCAGCCCGCACCCGGCGCGTACGAGGTCGCCCAGGCTCAGTCCGTAGCGCTCCAGGAATGTCGCCCCGGGGCTCTGCCCGTGGTCGGAGAGGAGCACGATGCGGTACGGGCGCGGGGCGTGCCGGGCGGCCTGGGCGAGGAGGGCGAGGGCCCGGTCGAGGCTGCGGAGCACCTGGTGGGTGTCGCGGTGGCGCGGCCCGGAGTGGTGGGCGACCTCGTCGTAGGCGACGAGGTCCGCGTAGACGGCGGTGCGTCCGGCGAGGAGGTCGCCGACGATCGCGGCGACCACCACATCGCGTTCGACGACGGTGGCGAAGGCGCGGAGGACGGGGTAGAGGCCGCCGCGTCCCACCCGCGGTGTCTCGCGGCGCAGGCGGCTGCGGAGCGCCTGGCCGGTCTCGCGGAAGAGTTCGGCGGCGAAGGAGACGGCGGTGCGGGTGGCGTTGGCCGGGTCGGAGAAGTAGGCGAAGTATCCGGCGCGGGAGCGGGTGGCGCGGCCACGGCGGGCGGCGACCGACATGACGAGGGCGACCTGGTCGGCGCCGCCGCTGAAGAGGTTGCCGCGGCTGGCGCCGTCGTCGGCGAGCAGCCCGGGGTCGCCGGTGCGGGCCACCGCACGGCGCTGGAGTTCGGCGGCGCTGGTGGGCCGGTTGCTGACGAGGGTGTGGCCGCTCTCCTTCTCGTACCAGCGGAAGGCGGGCAGGTCGTGGTTGGTGCCGTGCAGGATGCCGAGCTGACTGGCGCCGGTCTGGCTGGACCAGTCGGCGTGCCAGGGCGTGAGGTGGTGGCCGTCGGCGCGCCAGCGGGCCACGGTCGGCATCAGCGGCCGCTCGCCCCCACTCGCGTCGCGGAGCACGTCGTGGCCGACGCCGTCGAGCTGGACGAAGAGGGTGCCGGGGGTGCGGGCCCCGGCGGCCCCGGCGCGGCGGGCGCGGCGTCCGGCGAGCCGCACCAGCCGTCTGCGGTACGCCTCGTCGTTGCGGACGGCGAGGAAGGCGGAGGTGGCCGAGGAAGTCGCGGACATCACGGCGGCGACGATCACGGCGGTCTCGGGGGCGACCTGGCCGCGGCCCTCGGGGAGCAGGGCGAGGGCGACGAGCAGCAGCGAGCCGTTGAGGAAGAAGACCAGCAGGCCCAGGACGAGGGCGGGGACCAGCAGGAACGCGCGGACCAGCAGCGGCCAGACCAGCGCGCCGAGGAGGCCGAAGGCGCCGGCGCCCAGGACGGCGGTCAGCGCGGTGCGGGTGAGGCTGTCGCCGCCGGGCGACTGGAGGCGGAAGTCCGGCAGCACCGCGGCGAGGAGCAGCAGGGTGAGGCTGGACACCGCCCAGACGGCGAGTATGCGCAGCACGGCGCCGCCGAGGGTTCTCCACCGCCCGGTCACGGCCTTCCTCTCTTCCGCTCCGGCCCCGGGCCGGCGGCACGGGCGTCCGCCCCAGCGTGTCATATACGCACCGGTCCCCGGCCTTGGCCCCGCAATGGATGGGAAGGGACGGGTGTACGGGCTTTCGTCACCTTGGCCCCGCGCCCGGCCCCGGGGCCGGGCGCGGGGCGCGGATGAGGCAGGATCGATGGGCGGCGTGCGGGAGTCGGCCCGGCGCCGGGAGTCGGGAGGTCCGCGGTGCCGGTGGAGATCACCTGGTGGGGGCATGCCACCGCGACGATCGAGGACTCCGGGGTGCGGGTGCTCACCGATCCGCTGTTCGCCCGCCGCCTGGCCCATCTGCGGCGGCGGCGCGGCGCCCTGCCACCGCCCGAGGCCGCCCGCGCCGATCTCGTCGTCGTCTCCCATTTGCACGCCGACCATCTGCACCCCGCCTCCCTCGCCCGGCTCGCGCCCGGCACCCGGGTGGTGGTGCCCCGGGGCGCGGCCGCCGCGGTGCCCGCCCTGCGGCGGGTCGCGCTCGCGCACGGGCTGCGGCTGACGGAGGTGGCGCCCGGCGAGACGGTGGCGGCGGACCCCGCGGGCACGGTCACGGTCACCGCGGTCCCGGCGGCCCACGACGGACGGCGGCTGCCGTACGGGCCGCACCGCGTGCCCGCCCTGGGCTATGTCGTTGAGGGCGCCGCGCGGACGTACTTCGCGGGCGACACCGGGCTGTACGACGCGATGGCGGAGGCGGTCGGGGAGTGCGAGGTGGCGTTGCTGCCGGTCGGCGGCTGGGGGCCGTTCCTGGGGAGCGGGCATCTCGACGCGCGGCGCGCGGCCCGGGCGGCGGCGCTGCTCGGCCCGGTGTGTGCCGTGCCGGTGCACTACGGCACGTACTGGCCGATCGGGCTGGACGCGGTGCGGCCGCACGAGTTCCACGCGCCGGGCCAGGAGTTCGAGCGGCAGGCCGCGGCGCTGGCGCCCGGGGTGCGGGTGTACCGGCCCGCGCACGGCGAGCGGGTCCGGCCGGTGGTCGCGCGATGACGCTCGGCGCGGTGCTGGCGGCCGGGGTGCCGCCGGAGTCGACGCAGCAGGCGGTGGGCTATCCGTCGCTCTTCCTGCTGGTGGTGCTGGGGTCGCTGGTGCCGGTGGTGCCGACGGGTGCGGTGGTCAGCTCGGCGGCGGTGGTCGCGTTCCACCATGCGTCGCCGTTCGCCCTGCTCGGCGTCTTCGTGGTGGCGTCGGTCGCGGCGTTCCTCGGCGATATGGGCCTGTACGCGCTGGGCGCCCGTGGGCTGCGCGCCGGGAGCGGTTCGCGGTGGCCGGAGCGGCTGCGCGACCGGGCGGCGCCCGAACGGCTGGCGCAGGCCCAGGAGCAGCTGCGGGCGCACGGGGGGCTGGTGCTGGTGGTGTCGCGGCTGGTTCCGGCCGGGCGGATCCCGGTGATGCTGGCGTGCCTGCTGTCACGGATGCCGCTGCGTACCTTCGCCCGCGGCGACGCGCCCGCCTGCCTGGCCTGGACGGCGACGTACCAGCTCATCGGGGTGGCGGGCGGTTCGCTGTTCGGCAGTCCGTGGCAGGGCGTGGCGGCGGCGGTGGCGCTGACGGTGCTGGTCGGCGCGGTCCCGGCGCTGTGGCGGCGGGTACGGGCTGTCTCGTGATCCCTCGCGCGCCCGCCAGGGATTGCGGGACAGCCCTTACGGGCCCGGGAGCCGCGCGGCGGGATGTGAAACGGCGTCAGGTCCCGGGCAGGACGCGGGAGGAGCCGACGGGCAGGTCCCAGAGGTCCTCGCGGGGCCGTCCGGTGGCCTGCCAGGCGGCGCGGACCCGGTGCAGCGGCTCCATCGGCGGCTCACCGGAGAGCAGGAACGTCGACCAGTGCATGGGGGCCAGCGCCCGCGCACCGAGATCCTGGCAGGCGCGGACCGCCTCCTCGGGGTCGGTGTGCACCGGCCGCAGCATCCACCGCGGGTCGTACGCGCCGATCGGCAGCATCGCCACCTCGATGCCCGGGTGGCGGCGGCCGATCTCCTCGAACCAGTGGCCGTAGCCGGTGTCCCCGGCGAAGTACACCCGGCGGCCGTCGGGCGCGGTGAGCACCCAGCCGCCCCACAGGGTGCGGCAGGTGTCGAGGAGGGTGCGTTTGCTCCAGTGGTGCGCGGGGACGAAGTCGACGCGTACGGGCCCGCCGGGCGCGGGCAGTTCGACCGCCTCCCACCAGTCCAGTTCGGTGACGGCGGTGAACCCGCGCCGACGGGCCCAGGGCGCGAGGCCCGCCGGGAGCAGCAGCGGGGTGGTGCGGGGCAGCCGCTTGAGGGTGGGGGCGTCGAGGTGGTCGTAATGGTTGTGGCTGATGACCACCGCGTCGACCGGCGGCAGATCCTCCCAGCGGACGCCGACGGGCGTGACCCGGGCGGGGGTGCCGAGGATCTTGCGGGACCAGACCGGGTCGGTCAGGACGGTCAGCCCGCCGATGCGGACGATCCAGCTGGCGTGACCGGCCCAGGTGACGGCGGTGGTGGCGGGCCCGGCGGCCGGGAGCGGGCCGGGCGCGAACGGCAGGTCCTGGATCTGCGCCATCGTCTCCGGCACGGGCCGCAGCTTGCCCTCCCGCGCGATACGGGCCAGCGCCCGGACGCCGGGCAGCGGCGCGGTCAGCCGGTCCGTGAAGTCCCGCGGCCAGGTGCGGGGTTCAGCCAGTGGCCGGGGTGCGGTGAGCGGCGGGGCACCGGGGCGGACGGGCGCGCCGGGACGCCCTACGGCAGATCGGGCCACGACGGACGGTCCCGGGGGCGCGGCGGGCCCGGTGTGCGGGGACGCGGGGACGGAGCGCTCGGTCTGTTCGGTCATCGCGGGGCTCCCTTTCGGTGAGGTGGGACGACGCGGCCAGGGGGCGGCGGGGTGCCGGTGGGCCGGGCGGGGTGGAGGGGATTCGTGCGGACGGCGGGCCAGGGCGGATACGGGCGTGGGCGGGCGGCGGTCCGTGTCGGATATCGGTGCGGGCGGGCGGTCAGCCGCCGGTGGTCAGGGCGGTCAGCGCGCGGTCCAGCCCGGTCAGTGCCTCGGCGACCGGGGCGGTGCGCAGCGGGTCGGGGGCGTCCAGGACGGAGCGGCGGGCGTCCGCGTCGGGTCCGAGGAGCGCGTCGGTGCTCAGGCGGACGCGGAGCGCGCCGGGGTCGTCGCCGAAACGGTGCCCGCCGCGCGCCGCCCAGGGCGCCAACTCCCGCTCCAGCGCCGCCGCTCCGGTGACCCCGGCGGCGGACAGATGACGGCGGAGCGGTTCGAGGTCGGCGTAGAGGTGGCTGCCGGAGTGCGGCGGGCGGCAGAGCGCACCGGCGGCGGTGAGGGTGCGGTAGAGGGCGGCGGCGAGGGTGCCGTGCAGCCGGGCGGCGGCCGCGGTGCGGGCGCGGACCGCGGCGGGTTCGCCGAGCGCGTACCCGGCGGCGTCGGCGAAAGGTCCGGGCAGCGGGGTGGACGCGGCGGTCAGCGCGCCCAGGGCGACGGCGCGCAGCGCGGCGCCGCGCTCCCCCGCGGGGAACCGGACGACCCCGACCGGCCAGGACGCGGGCAGCAGGGTGGCACGCAGATCGGTCAGCACCACGACGTCCGCGGGCAGCATCTCGGCCGGGCTGACCACCACCGTGTCGTGCGGATCGTGCAGCAGATCGCGGCGCGTCTCGTCGCTGACCACCCACATCCCCTCCCCCACGGCCGCCTCACAGACCTCGTGCAGCAGCTCGGGCGGCGGACAGGTACCGGTCGGATCGTCGGCGACGGACAGCACCAGCACCCCGGGCTCCGCCCCCTCCATCCGGGCCCGCCGCACGGTCTCCAGAAAGGCGAACGGGTCCGGCGCGCCGCCCGATTCGGCCGGTACGGGCGCGAGGTGCACGGCCCGGCCGAGCAGCCGGGCGGGCGGCGCGTACCAGGCGGCACAGGGCCGGGGCAGCACCACGGCGCCGCCCACCGCCGCGTACAGCGCGAGGAGCAGGGCGGGCGCGCCGGGGCCGACGAGCAGGCGGTCGGGGTCGGCGGCCGGGCCGCGGCGCTCGGCGTATCCGGCGGCGGCGGTACGCAGCTCCCCGGAGCCGCCGGGCGGTTCCGGCTCGGCGCGCCCGGCCGCGGCGGCGAGACGGTCGGCGAGTTCGGGGAGCACCGGGAGGCCGGGCGGTTCCGGGGCGGGCTCCGGCCGCGGATCCGGTGCGGTCCGCTGCATCCGTACCTCCACAGTGCACACGACGGGACGGTGGGCCGCCGACGGCCGCCGGTCGCGGCACCGCCGGTGCGCCGACCGGATGTCGACCGCGCGGGTCGTTCGTGGGCCCATCACATGAATCACGCCCGGCCCACCTTGGCAGATCCCACGCCCCAGACGCCCCCGACACGTCAGCGGACCCCGCGCCACGCCCACCCGGCCGGATCTGACGACCCCGGTGCCATACGAATGGGGCAGGGGGTGGGCGTGCGTACGAGGTGCGTATGCCGGCCCGGTGGGGCGGGGGCGGGCCGGGGGCGCTTCGGGGTGGGCGGCCGGGGCGGATCCGGGGCCTGCGGCCGGGCCGGGTGGGCTGAGGGCGCTTCGGGTTGAGCGGCCGGGCCCGAGCCGGGACGAGCGGCGGGGGCCAGGTCACGGCGGAGCGGTCCAGGGCCGATCCCCCGGTGGTCCGGGACCGGGCCCACGGCGGGCCGGAGCCGACCCCGGCCGAGCCGGTGCCTTGCCGAGCCTCCGCTCAGTCGCCCCGCCCCGCCCGGTAACGGTGGATCACCACCCGCTCCCCCGGCTGCCACTCCTGTTCCTCGGTGGCGGTGCGGGTCCAGCCGTGGCGTTCGTACAGGGCGACGGCCGTGTGGTCGGTGGCCTTGACCTCCAGGACCGGTGCGCGGCCGTGCGCGAGCGCCGTGTCGTGGGCGGTGCGCAGCAGGCTGCCGCCGACGCCGTTGCCGCGGGCGGCGGGGTGGACGTAGAGGCGGCTGATCTCCGGGCCGCACAGGGCGGCGTGACCGACGATCACGCCGGACTCCTCGGCCACCCAGGCGGCGGTGAGGCCGTCGGGGGTGAGCCAGCGTGCCGGGTCGGCGGGCCAGTGGTGCGGGTAGCCGTTGTGGCGGTGCACCTCGGCCAGCACCGCCGCGCAGGCGTCGAGGTCGGCGGCGTCACGGTTCCTGATCATCCCGGAAGAAAAACACACCGGGGCGCGGCGGGCAGGCGGTTTTCCGGCGGCCACCGGCCGCCGACCCACCCCGCACCCCGCACACCGGCCACCGGCCACCGGCCACCGGCCACCGGCCAGGAATACCCGACCTCGCAGCACGCCCGGCCACCGCCCCGGAACGCCGAGCCACCCCAGAACGCCCTGGCCCCTCGGGCCCGGGGCAACGGCGGCCCCGGCCCCGCCACGGCGACGCCCACCCCGGCAACATCCCCGTATCGCACCCCCCACCTGGGGTACAAGAGGCCGCATGCGATCACTCCTCGCCCGTGTCGACCGACGGCTCTTCGCCACCATTGCCACGCGCGAGTGGCCCGGCGCGCAGCAGGTGCTGCCGCGGCTGACCCGCGGTGCGGATCACGGGCTGCTCTGGCTGGGGCTCGCGGCCGGGGCCGCGGCGCTCGGGGGCCGCCCGGCGCGCCGGGCCGCCGTGCGCGGGGTCGCCTCCCTCGCCGTGGCGTCCGCGACCGTCAACACCCTGGGCAAACGCTCCGTACGGCGCACACGCCCGCTGCTGGACCCGGTGCCCGTCATACGCCGTCTGCGGCGCCGGCCCTTCACCTCGTCGTTCCCGTCGGGGCATACGGCGTCCGCGGTCGCCTTCGCCACCGGGGTCGCCTTCGAGAACAAGTGGTGGGGGCTGGCGCTGGCGCCGCTCGCCGCGTCCGTGGCGTTCTCCCGTGTCTACACGGGGGTGCACTATCCCGGCGATGTGCTGGCGGGCGCCGCGCTCGGCGCCGGGGCCGCCTTCGCGGTCCGCGGCCTCGCCCCGACCCGGGCCCAGCTGGCGCCCCCGGCCCGGCCGCGCGCCGACGCGCCCGCGCTGCCCGGCGGCCGCGGGCTGTTCGTGGTGGCGAACCAGGGGTCGGGGCAGCGCGGCGGGACCCGGCCGGACCGGGCGCCGGAGGTGCACGGGGCGCTGCCCCGCGCCACGGTCGTGACCTGCGGCGGACCGGACGCCCCCGATCTGGGCAAGGCGCTGGAGGAGGCCGCGGAGAACGCCAAGCGGTGCGGCGGCGCACTGGGCGTGTTCGGCGGCGACGGCACCGTCAACGCGGCGGCCGCCATCGCGGTCCGGTACGGACTGCCGCTGGCGGTGCTGCCCGGCGGCACCCACAACCACTTCGCCTACGACCTGGGCATCGAGACGGTCGGTGAGGCCGCGCGCGCCGTGGAGGACGGTGAGGCGGTCGCCGTCGACCTGGCGCGCTTCCGCGCCGCGCCGCACCGCGAGGGGCGGTACTTCCTCAACACCTTCTCGATCGGCGCCTATCCGGAGCTGGTACGGCTGCGGGAACGCTGGGCGGGCACGATCGGCGCCTGGCCCGCGGGGGTGCTCGCCGCCTGGCACGTGCTGCGCACCGCGAAGCCGGTGTCCGCCGAGATCAACGGCCGCCGGATGCAGCTGTGGATGCTGTTCGTCGGCAACTGCTCCTACCGCGGCCTGGGGCTGACGCCCGTACGCCGCCACGATCCGGCCGACGGAGTCCTCGACGTACGGGTGGTGCGGGCCGGGCGACTGGCCCGCACCCGGCTGCTGGTGGCGGCGCTGACCGGCACCCCGCGCGCCTCCCCCGTACTCAAGGAGGCGCGGCTGCGCAGCCTGCGGATCGGCGGTCTGCCGGACGGCACGGACCTGGCGTACGACGGTGAAGTCACCTCCATGCCAGGCCCGTTGACGCTGACAAAGGAGAACGAGGCACTGACGGTCTACCGCCTGCCGCCCGAATCTTGAGACGCCTCTCTCGCGATACGAGATAGCGGCGTACGGTGAAACCACCACGCCGCGAGGGCGTCCGCGCTGCTGCGGCGCGGGCGCCCCAGGGGCACCCTGGGCGGCCCGCCGGAGCGCGGGGCCGCCGCCCGACGCCGCGAAGGAGACCGCATGCCGCAGGAGACCGCCGTCTACACCCATGGCCACCACGAGTCCGTCCTCCGCTCGCACACCTGGCGCACCGCCGCCAACTCGGCCGCGTACCTGCTGGGTTCGCTCCGTCCCCACATGGAGGTGCTGGACATCGGCTGCGGTCCCGGCACCATCACGGCCGATCTGGCCGAGCTGGTGCCGGACGGGCGGGTCACCGCCCTCGACCACGCGTCCGGGATCCTGGAGAAGGCCCGCGCCACCGTCGAGGACCGGGGCCTGACCAACGTCCGCTTCGCGGTCGGTGACGTCCACGCACTGGACTACCCGGACGACACCTTCTGTGTGACCCACGCCCATCAGGTGCTCCAGCACGTCGGCGATCCCGTCCAGGCGCTGCGGGAGATGCGCCGGGTGACCAGGCCCGGCGGCATCGTCGCCGTGCGCGACGCGGACTACGCGGCGATGACGTGGTATCCGGAGGTCCCCGGCATGGACGCGTGGCTGGACCTCTACGAGCGGGTGACGCGCGCCAACGGCGGTGAGCCGGACGCCGGACGCCGCCTGCACGCCTGGGCGCGGCAGGCGGGCTTCGCCCCGGAGGCGGTCACCGCGACCGCCGGCACCTGGTGCTACCGCACCCCCGAGGAGCGCGCCTGGTGGAGCGGGCTGTGGGCGGACCGCACGGTCTCCTCCGGGTACGCGAAGCTGGCGGTGGACGGCGGGCACGCCACCCCGCGGGAGCTGACGGAGATCGCGGCGACGTGGCGGACGTGGGGCGCCGAGGAGGACGCCTGGTTCGCGGTGCTGCACGGCGAGATCCTCTGCCGGGTGTGACGCCGCGGGGCACGTCGGCGCGGACGACCTCGCCCGCCCCGACCCCTGTCCCGAATCCGCTGATCGCGCACCGTGCCCCTGCTCAACTACCCTTCGCCGTATGGACATTCTGGGGACCTCCTTGCGGGTGTGCGTCGGCGATCTGGACGCCGCCGTCGGTGTTTACGAGCGGCTGACCGGGACCGAGGCCGTGCGCTTCCAGCACGGTCCGGTCGCGGTCGCGGCGGTGGGCTGTTTCTTCCTCATGAGCGGGCCGGAGGCGGAGCTTTCGGTGCTGTCGAAGGTGACCGCGACGCTGGCCGTCAAGGATGTGGACGAGGCGGTGACAGATCTGCGGGCGGTCGGCGCGGAGATCATCGCCGGTCCGCTGCCGACACCGATCGGCCGCAACCTCATCGCCCGCCACCCGGACGGTTCGATCTTCGAATACGTCGACCGACAGAGCGGCTGACGCACCCACAGCACCGGCCGACGGGCGGTGCTGCCCCGGGCACCCGTGCCGACGGCCGCACCGCCCCCACGAAGTCACCCGTACGAGGCCGTCCACGCAACGCCACCCGTACCCAGTCGGGGCCCCGCCGTCGGCCTGCTCCTCCAGCTCACCCCCTCACGACACCTCCAGAACGATCTTTCCGCGGACATGGCCGCCCTGGCTGAGGCGGAAGGCGTCGGCCGCCCCGGAGAGCGGGAAGGTGGCCTCGACCGGGACCGCCAGCCGCCCGGCGTCCGCGAGCGCGGCGAGGGCCGCGAGATCGGCGCTGTCGGGCCGTACCCACACCATGTGGCCGCCGAGGGCGGTGACCTCGCCGTCGGCGATCGACGCCACCCGGGATCTGTCCTTGAGGACTTCCTGGGAGACGGCCACCACACCGCCGCCGACGAAGTCCAGCGCCGCGTCCACGCCATCGGGCGCCAACTCCCGTACCCGCTCGCCGAGTCCGGCACCGTAGAGGACCGGTTCGGCGCCCAGGGAGCGGAGGAAGGCGTGGTTGCGCTCGCCCGCGGTGCCGATGACGCGGGCGCCCTCCGCCACGGCGATCTGTACGGCGAGCGAGCCGACGCCGCCGGACGCCGCGTGCACCAGCACCGTCTCGCCGTGGCGCAGCCCGACCCGGCGGATCGACTGATACGCGGTCAGCCCGGCGAGCGGCAGCCCCGCCGCCTGCTGCCAGCTCAGCGCCGCCGGACGCCGGGCGAGGGTGCGCACCGGCGCGGCGACCAGTTCGGCGTAGGTGCCGTGCTGGACGGCGTCCTTGCGGACATAGCCGATGACCTCGTCGCCGACGGCGAATTCGGTGGCGTCGGCGCCGACGCCCGTCACGACACCGGCCACGTCCCAGCCGGGGGTCAGCGGGAAGTACGCGTCCATCATCGGGTCGAGCGCACCGGCGACGATCTTCCAGTCGACGGGGTTGACCCCGACGGCGCGCACGCGGACGAGAACGGAGTCGGGGCCGACCTTGGGGTCGGGCCGGTCGGCGAGCGTGAGGACCTCGGGCCCGCCGTAGCTGTTCGTGATGATTGCCTTCATGTCCGTCACAACGTGTAACCATCGAGGATGATTCCGCGTCCCGCTGATCTCTTCGGGGGAATTTCCGGCCGGGCGCGCAACGGACGGCCGGACCCGCTCCGGCCCGCGCCCGGCGCCCGCGCGCCCCATGCCCCCGTCCACCGGGAAATTCCCGCGCGGTGACGGTCCGTGCGGATTACGCTGACCGCGCCCTCCCGGCGGCGCCGGGGCGGTACGGAGAGCGGGGCGGTCGGCGGTCCGCGTGGTACGGAACGGAAGACGGACCGATGGCGACGCAGCACACCTACCGAGTGATCGTCCGCGGCACCTGGGACCGCCTGTCGGACGCATCCCGGGCCACCCTCCTCGCGGAGGTGGCCGACCACGGGATGGCACAGCTGCGCTTCACACCCGAAGGGTCGCTGGTCTACGACGCCGCCCTGGTGTCGTTCAGTTACCGCTACACCATCGTCTCGGACGCCGAGGACGGTGAGGAGATGGCCGCGGCGCTGGCCGAGGAGAAGGCGGAGGCGACGCTGCGGGCCGCCGGGCACGGCTACCGCAGACTCCGCGCCAAGGCCACGGACATGGACACGATGAAGATCAACCGCAAGGGCCGCGGCTGACGGGCCCTCGGCCCGCCCTGGGCCCCCGGCCTGCCCCTGTGGCCCCGCCCCGTCAGGCCGCCTCGTCCTCCGGCACCATCTCGCTGGTGATCGCCCAGCGCTCGTGATCGCGCCAGGCGCCGTCGATGAGGAGGAAGTCCGGCGAAAAGCCCTCCAGCCGGAAGCCCGCGCGGCTCACCAGGGCGAGGGAGCGTTCGTTGCCGGGCTGGATGTTGGCCTCCAGGCGGTGCAGCCCGAGGACGTCGAAGGCGTACCGCAGGACGAGCCGCAGCCCCTCGCTCACCAGGCCGCGTCCGGCGGCGTGCACGAAGCCGCCGTAGCCGATCGCCCCGCAGCGGAAGGCGCCGTGCACGATGTTGTTGATCGTCAGATATCCGGCGATCGAACCGCCGTCGCGTTCGCAGATCAGGAAGCCCTCGCGCGCCGGTTCGCGGAGCTTGGCGACGTACCCGGCGTACGCGTCGGCGTCGGACGGCGGGTAGAGCCACGGCCGGTGCAGTGTGGCGCTCTCCCGTGCCCGGGCGGTGAACTCCGCGCGGTCGTCCGGGGTGAAGTGACGGATGCCCACCCGGGGACCCGTCGCGAGGTAGTGGTCAGCGGTCATCGGCCGATCGTACGGAGCGGCGGGCGCGTCCGGCCAGGTCCGTCCCTACCGTGGCGACGGGTCAGCCGTCGTGGCGCCACCGGGGCGCGTCCGCGCCGCACCGGCCGGGCGGGGCGGCCCAGTCCGTGGGCCCGCCGTCGAACGCGACCGGCGAGGCCGCGTACCGCAGCCGTCCGACCGGGCTGTCGGTGCTCCGCAGATGGCCGTCGGGGTCGTACGTGCCGTCGGCCGCGGGCCCCGGCGGGGTGTCCTGGGCCGTGCCGTGCACCAGCCAGCGGGCGGTGCGGGCCAGGGAGAGCGCGGTGAGCTGCGCGTCGCCGGTCTCCGCCTGTTCGGTCAGGGAGCGCAGTACCGCCGCGGCCAGCAGATAGCCGGTGCCGTGGTCGAGCGCCTGGGCGGGCAGGGCGCCGGGCGTGCCGTCGGCGTCCGCCTCGACGACGGCGATGCCGGTGGCCACCTGGACCAGGCTGTCGAAGCCCCGGCGGCCGCCCCAGGGGCCGTCCTCGCCCCAGGCGGAGAGGCGGGCGAGGACCAGGCCCGGACGGCGTTCGGCCAGCGCCTCGGGGGCGAGGCCGAAGCGGTCGAGGGAGCCTGGGCGGTAGCCGGTCACCACCACGTCCGCGTCGGCCAGCAGCTCCTCGAAGGCGGCCCGGCCGGAGCGGGCGCCCAGGTCGAGGGCGGTGGAGCGCTTGCCGAACCCGGTGTCGTTGTGCGCGTCCTGGCTCTCCGCCAGCTGCGGCGCGTCGATGCGCAGCACGTCGGCGCCGAGCAGCGCGAGCGTCCGGGTGGCGACCGGGCCCGCGATGACCCGGGTCAGGTCGAGGACCCGCAGTCCCCGGGCGGGCAGCAGCGGGTCGCCCGCCAGCGGCGGCAGGCGGCGCGGCGGAGCGCTCGCGCCGAGGCGCTGGCGGGTGACGAGCGGGTGGGTGGCGACGGTCGCGCCCTGGCCGTGGACGGCCCACTCCCGGGGCGTGCGGGCGGCGACCGCCAGCCCGCCCGCCGCGTACACCGTCTCCTGGACCTCCTCGGCGCGCCGCCCGGCCAGCTCGGCGGCGACATCGGCGGCGTCGGCGGTCGCGGGCAGGCCGAGGGCGTGCAGCAACCGCTCGCGGTGATGCGGGTAGTTGGCGTGGGTGCGGACCCAGCCATCGGCGGTGCGCCAGAAGCGGGAGAGCGGGGCGAAGGTGGACGGGGCGCGGCCGTCGATGCGCAGCCGGCGTTCGCTGACGAAGGCCGTCGCCACCGCGCCGTCGTCGACACGGACGGCGGGGACGGGGCGCCCGGTGCGGCGTGCGGTGAGTTCGGCAGCGGCGAGTGCGCAGCTGGCGACCGTGGCGCGGGCCAGTTCCCGCACCGGCAGCCGGGCGGGCAGCAGCCCTGGTGGTCCGGTGCACCGGATCCGGTCCGTCAGCTCCGGGGCGCCGCCGAGCGCCGCCCATGCCTGCGCGGTTTCCCCGCCGAGTCGTTGCCCCATGGGCGCAGTCTGGCACCGCGCGCCGGGCCAGGGGTAGCCGGGGGCGGACCCCATCCGGAGTGCCGGAGCCGTGGTGGGGCGGGTGGGACGGCAGGAGCAGCGCGCGGCGGAGGGGAACGGTCCCGGTCCGCTGCCGTGCGGGGGCCGGGCCGGGCCGGGCGGCGCTCCGTCGTGGCCGTGCCCGGGGAGCGCACGCCCGCCCGGCTCCGAGGGGCGCGCCGCCCCGCGCCGTCGGTCGGCGGCGGAGGGCGGCGCGCGATGCCTTCGGATGCACCCTCTCCGCTACCGCACGCTCCCCTGGACGACGGGGAGTTCGAGGACTCCGGTGTCGCCGGGCGCGCTGGTGACCGTCACCGGCTTGACGCCGCGGTTGCCGTGGTACGCGCCGTCGCTGGCCGCGAGGGTGAAGCGCAGCCGGTGCCCCGGGGCGTAGCGGTGGACGATGCCCGGCAGCTGGACGGTGAACTTCCGGGTGACGTCCGGTACCCGCACCGGCGCCACCAGGCGGTGCACCAGCGTCTGCGAGCCGTCCGGTGCGACGTCGTAGAGCTTGGCGAAGAGCACCAGCCGGTCGGCGGCGTCGGAGCTGCCCTGCGTCCGCTCGGTCCGGGGCGAGACGACCTTCAGCGTCGCCCGGGGGATGCCCGCGACGTCCAGCGGACCGCCGGTGACCGGCTCGGACGTCCAGTCCAGGGCGGTGCCCCGGGTGTCGTACGGCGCGCGGTCGGGCAGGCCCAGCACCCCGGCGAGGGAGTTCTCCGAATGGCTGGTGGGCACCAGCCAGTTGCGGTACTCGCGGCTGCCGCGGACCACCTTCGCGCGGCTGTCGACGAGCGTGCCGTCGCCCGAAAGGTAGAGCGTGCGCGCACCGCCCGTCGGGAAAGCGTCCGCGGTGCCGTACGTGTCGCCGTCGGCGGCCCAGTCGCGGTAGTAGGCGAACGCCGGGCCGGTGTCCGTACCGGTGCGGTGGTTCAGGTAGCGGTCGAACCACGCCAGGATGCGGCGGCCGACGTAGCTGGTCTCCAGGTTGCCCTTGCCCAGGTCGAGTTCGCCGGGCGCGGGCTTGTCCATGCCGCCGCTGTGGCCCCAGGACTGCCAGATCATCTTGGCGTCGGTGCCCTGGCCCTTCAGCGTCCGGTAGGTGGCGGTCGCCTCGTTGAGGTTGAAGAGGGTGTCGGCCTCCCCCTGGACGAGCAGGGTCGGCGCCTTGACCGACTTCAGGTACGAGACCGGGGAGACGCTGCGCGCGTACGTCAGCATCTCCGCGGTGCGGTCGGCGGGGTAACGGCCGGAGTCCAGCAGCCGCTTGGTGCGGCAGGCGTCGGCGACGAAGTGCAGACAGCCCGCGCCGCCGAGCCGGGACGGGTCCAAGCTCGGGTTGAGCAGCCCCTGCGCCTCGCCTATCAGGAAGAACCCGCTGGTCCACTCCTTCTTGTATGCGCCGGGAACCGGGCCGGTCACCCCGTCGGTGCGGCCCGCGTTGTTGGGGTCGAGGGAGTACGCGAGGTCGTTCCAGGTGATGAGGGGGACGAGCGCGTCGACGCGGTGGTCGACGGCGGCGGTGGCCATCTGGATCGCGCCGCCGTAGGAGCCGCCGATCATGCCGACGCGCGGGTCCGGGGCGGCGCCCTTCGCGGTGCGGTCCTTGGTGACGTAGTCGACGCGGGTGCCGTCGTCGGCGGTGCGGGACCCGGCGAGGAAGTCGATGAGCTGACTCGCCGCCTTGCCGTCGGTCTTCGGGTCGTCCAGCGAGATCGGGCAGCCGGACTTGCCGAAGCCCAGCCCGGAGTAGGCAAGGGCGACATAGCCGCGGGACGCGAACGCCTTGGCCGTCGCGGCGGTCGAGCCGTCGGACTTGCTCCCGCCGAAGCCGTTGGTGGTCAGCACCGCGGGCGCCGGATGCGCCGCGTCGACGCCCGCCGGGCGGTAGAGGTCGGCGTCCACGGTGCAGTCGCGGTCGCCCGCGCGGACGGTGAGCTTGAGCGCGGTGGCGGTGTACGGGTCGGCGGACGCGGCGGTGGCCGGGGCGGCGAGGGCGAGCGGGGCGGTAAGCGCCGTGGCGGTCAGCACGGTCAGGGCGGTGCGGAGCGCGGGGCGGGTGGTGCGGCGGTGCGCGGGGCGGAAGACGCTGGGCACGGGGACCTCCACATGGACATGCCGTACCAACCAGTCGGTAACGGCGCGCTCATGCTCGGTGATCCCCAACTGGCGTGTCAACGGCGGGAACAGAGAAAACCTGGGCGTGCGCGAGGCGCCCCGCGCCCGCCCCTGCGCAGCGTCCCGCCGGGTGGGCCGGGCCGCTCCCCCGTGCAGGGCGGCCCGGTCGCCGGATTCAGTGCCGTAGGGCGAGCGGCGTCAGATCCGGGCGCTCCACGCCGAACGCATGGGCGTAGAGGGCGAGTTCACACTCCAGGGCGCTGATCATGGTGTCGGCGCGGCGGAAGCCGTGGCCCTCCCCCTCGAAGGCGAGGTAGGCGTGCGGGATGCCGCGCCCGGCGACCTCGGCGAGGAAGCGGTCGCACTGCGCGGGCGGACAGATGACGTCGTCGAGGCCCTGGAGCAGCAGGAACGGTGCCCGGATGTGGTCGGCGCGGTGCAGCGGCGAGCGCTCGCGGTAGCGGTCGGGGACCTCCGCGAGGGGTCCGACGAGGGATTCCAGGTACTGCGATTCGAAGTCGTGCGTCTCGCCGGTCGCCCAGCCCGCGAGGTCCAGGATCGGGTAGCTGATGGTGCCGCACGCGTACAGGTCGGTGGAGGTGAGGGACGCGGCGGTGGTCCAGCCCCCGGCGCTGCCGCCGCGGATGGCGAGCCGGGCGCGGTCGGCGGTGCCCTCGTCGGCCAGCGCCTCGGCGACGGCCGCGCAGTCCTCGACGTCGACCACGCCCCACCGGCCGCGCAGCCGTTCACGGTAGGCGCGGCCGTAGCCCGTGGAGCCGCCGTAGTTGACCTCGGCGACGCCGATGCCGCGGGAGGTGAAGTAGGCGATCTCCAGGTCGAGGACGAGCGGGGAGTGGCCGGTGGGACCGCCGTGGGCCCAGACGACGTACGGCGGCAACTCCCCATCGGGCGCCGTGTGGTCCGGGTTGTGCGGCGGATAGAGATGGGCGTGGACGTCGCGTCCGCCGGGGCCGGTGAAGGTGCGGGCCTCGGGCCGCGGGTAGTAGGCCGGGTCGACGGCGTCGGTGTGGTGGTGGGCGAGGACGCGGGCGCGGCCGGTGCAGGTGTCCAGTTCGACGATCTCGTATCCGGTGTGCGGCCCGGCGGCGACGCCGATGACGCGGCTGCCGTGGACGGCGAGGGTCGATGCCCACTCGGTCCAGGGTCCGGCGGTGTCGACGAGGTCGCCGCTGACCGGGTCGAGGATGCCGAGTGTGGTGGTGCCGTGGCCGTGGAGGGTGGCGAGGGTGCCGCTCTCCAGGGGCAGGAACCACCGCGAGCCGACGTTCCACAGCGGGCCGCCGAACTCCTCCCGGCGGGCGGCGCACAGCCGCCGGGGCTCCGCGGCGCGGCCGTCGGCGACCTCGGTGCGGTACAGCTCCCACCAGCCCTCGCGGTCCGAGACGAAGAGCAGGGCGCCGTCCGGGGCCCATTCGATCTGGGCGACGGACTCACCGCGCTGCCCGGGCGCGGGCACGTCGGGCCCGAGGTCGCCGAGTATCGGGCGGACGGCGGTGAACTCCCCGTCGGCGGTGGTGTCCGCGAGCATCACGAGGGTGCCGTCCCAGGGCATCCGGGGATGGTCCCAGGCGAGCCAGGCGGCGTGGCGGCCGTCGGGCGAGAGGCGGGGGCCGGTGACGAAGCGGTGGCGGTCGTCGCCCAGTTCGCGGACGGCGGCGCGGTCGTCGGCGGCGGCGCCGTCGAGGGGGACGGCGGCGACGAGACGGCGGACGTCGGTGGGCCCGTCGCCGGTGAACTCCTCCAGGACGCACCACACCTCGTCGCCGACGAGCACCGGGTCGGCCCAGCGCAGTCCGTCGCCGGCCGGCGAGAGCGGGGTGAGGGGGCGGGGCGCCGCGTCGTGGTCGGGGGCGTAGGCGTAGAGGCGCTGGTCGGCGAAGTCGCTGAAGATGACGAGCGGTCCGCGGTCGGTGACGGTCCCGGCCCAGGGCTGGCCGCCGTACTCGTGGACGCGGCTGCGGACGTTCCACGGCGCGGGGAGCACGGACTCCTCCGTGCCGTCGGCGCGGCGGCGGATGAGCGCCCGGCGGCCGCCCTCGGCGGGGCGCGGCGCGGTCCACCAGACCTCGTCGCCGATCACCCCGACGAAGGCGGGGCGTCCGTCGTGGGCGGCGACGGTCCGGGCGTCCACCGGGGACGTCCAGGCGCCGTAGGGGGCCGTGGTCACCATGCGGGTCTTCCTCCTTGTTCACCGGCGGGGCCGGGGCGTGGGGGGTGCGCGGACGACGGGACCGCCCGGACGCGCGGCCGGTCCCCGGGCGGGGCACCGGCCGCGCGGCGGCGGTCAGGCGCGGAGCAGGAAGTGGTCCAGGACGCGGACGCCGAAGTGCAGGGCGTCGACGGGGACGCGTTCGTCGACGCCGTGGAAGAGCGCCTGGTAGTCGAAGCCCGGCGGGAGCTTGAGCGGGGAGAAGCCGTAGCCGGTGATGCCGAGCCGGGAGAACTGCTTGGCGTCGGTGCCGCCGGACATGCAGTACGGCACGACATGGGCGTCCGGGTCGAAGCGCTCCAGGGCGGCGCGCATGCCCGCGAAGGCCGGTGAGTCGACGGGTGCCTGGAGGGCGACCTCGCCGTGGTCGATCTCCCAGCTGACGTCGGGTCCGGTGAGGCGGTCCAGGGTGGCGCGGAACTCGTCCTCGCCGCCGGGCACGACCCGGCCGTCCACCTGGGCTCCGGCGCTGCCGGGGATGACATTGACCTTGTAACCGGCGTCCAGCATCGTCGGGTTGGCGCTGTTGCGGACGGTCGGCTCGACGAGCGCGGCGGCGGTGCCGAGGCGGGCGAGGAGGGCGTCGACGTCGAAGTCCGGCGCGTCGGGGTCGGCGTCGGTGATGCCGTGCAGGGCGGCGAGTTCGCGCAGGGCGGCGCGGACGGTGGGGGTGAGGCGGACCGGCCAGCGGTGCTCGCCGATGCGGGTGACGGCGGCGGCGAGGCGGGTGACGGCGTTGGCGCGGTTGACCTTCGAACCGTGTCCGGCGCGGCCGTGGGCGGTCAGCTTGAGCCAGGCGGTACCACGTTCACCTGCGGCGACGGGGTAGAGGTGGAGCCCGGTGTCGGTGTGGAAGGAGAAGGCGCCGGATTCGCTGATGCCCTCGGTGCAGCCCTCGAAGAGCGCGGCGTGCCGGTCGGCGAGGAAGCCGGAGCCGTCCTCGGCGCTGGCCTCCTCGTCGGCGGTGAAGGCGAGGACGATGTCGCGGCGGGGGCGGACGCCGTCGCGGGCCCAGCGGCGGACGGTGGCGAGCACCATCGCGTCCATGTTCTTCATGTCGATGGCGCCACGGCCCCAGACGACGCCGTCGCGGACCTCGCCGGAGAAGGGGTGGACGGTCCAGTCGGCGGGCTCGGCGGGGACGACGTCGAGGTGGCCGTGGACGAGGAGGGCGTCGGCCGACGGGTCGGTGCCCTCGATGCGGGCGACGACGTTGGTGCGGCCCTCGGTCCGCTCCAGCAGCGTCGGTTCGAGCCCGGCCTCGGTGAGGGCTTCGGCGACGTACTCGGCGGCCGGGCGTTCCCGGCAGGTGCCGTCGCCGTGGTTGGTGGTGTCGATGCGGATCAGATCCGAGGTGAACCGGACGACCTCGTCGAGGGCCTTGTCGTCGACGGGTCCGTGCTGCTCAGCCATACTGCTCCTCCACTGCGGACGAGGCGAGGGTGGTGACCGCCTTGAAGCAGCGGATCCCTTCGTACATGTCGTCGCTGGTGTAGGCGACGCGGCGCTCCCCGCAGCGTTCGACACCGGGGACGCAGGAGGCGGCGCCGACGAGGTGCTCGGCGTCGAACTCCATCTCCACGCGGAACGGGCCGCCGCGCGCCGGTTCGTGGCGGACCGCCAGGGCGGTGGCGGCGCGGGCGGCGTCGCGGATGTCGGCGGCGGTACGGGCCGGGGGCCGACAGACGGCGGCGTAGCGGGAGACGTAATCCTTGACGGCGACGGTACGGGCCTCGGGGGCGTAGCCGCGGGCGTCCGCGCAGGTGCGGTCGTCGCCGGTGACCAGGACGACGGGGACGCCGTACTCGGCGACGACGAGGGCGTTGAGGTAGCCCTCGCTGGCGCGGGTGCCGTTGACCCAGACGCCGGTGAGGGAGTTGGCGAGGTAGGTGTGGGCGAGGACGCCCTCGGTCCCGGCGCCGGTGTGGTAGCCGATGAAGGCGATGCCGTCGACGTCGCCGTGCTGGACGCCCTCGACCATGCTCAGGGACTTGTGGCGGCCGGTGAGCATCTGGACGCGTTCGTCGAGCTGTTCCAGCAGGAGGTTCCGCATCGACCAGTGCGCCTCGTTGATCAGCACCTCGTCGGCGCCCCCGGCGAAGAACCCGGCGGCCGCGGCGTTGACGTCGGAGGTGAACATATGGCGGCAGCGCTCCCATTGGGGCGTGCCCGGCAGCACGTCGGCGGGCCAGGTGACGCCGGTGGCGCCCTCCATGTCCGCGCTGATGAGGATCTTCATGTGGTTGCGCCCTCTCGCCGGTCGGAACGGTCCGTGCCCGTCGCGGTCCCCGGTGACCGTTCCCCCAAGGGGCACCGCCAGGTCCCGTGTTCGACCGGCCCATCCAAGCATCCTCACCGTCCGGCCTGCGCTTCCCCTCCCCGTTCGGCGGCGGCGAGCCGCGCCGCGGCGCCACCGGCCGTCGCGTGGCGTACCGGTACGACGGGCGCACGGCGTACCGGTACGACCGGTACGACCGGTACGCGGTGTACGGACGCCCGGCGGCCCAGGGGCGATTGTCGGCCACAGGGTGGAACCGGCCCACCGGCCGCAGGTGTGACGGACGGTGCGGTGAACTTCATAGGAACACAGCGGAGTTCATCCGGCGGCACCGCAGGCCGGAGCGTGTCAGCGTGCCGAAGACGCTTCGGGACGGCCGGATCGGCACGGATCACGGCTGCACACTTCACGTATTCTGTGAGAAGTTTCAGAAGGTTCCTTGAGGTTGCCGGGCCGGACTTTGCGTCAAGCTCGCGAAGTATCCGGCGCGCTTCCCGGGATGACCGCCCGAGGCGGGAGCGGCTCGCGGCCGACCGGGACCGGGGAGCCCCGCGGACCCCCTCACCCCATGCGCCCCGCGCCGAGAAAACGCCACGTACCGACGGCACGAGAGAGCTGTCCCCGGTTCGTGCCCTGTCCGAGGAGGAGTGCCCGCTGTGCGAACGGCTCACCCGTCCACACCTCGCGCAGACGGCGGCCGCTCCGGCGGGGTGCGCCCGCCCGCCGACGCGGACGCGCTGCTGCGCGGCGCGATGGAGCGGCACCGCCCGGCCCTGCTGCGCTATGCCGCCCGTCTGACCTCCGGTGACCCCTACCGCGCCGAGGACATCGTGCAGGAGACCTTCCTGCGCGCCTGGCTCGCCGCCGACCGCCTCGACCTCGCCGACGAAGACCTCCGCGCCGCCGAAGCCCCCTACGGATCGGGGCACACGGACGCCGGGCGGCCCCGCCCCCGGCTCGGGTCCTGGCTGTTCACCGTGGCGCACAACCTCGCCGTCGATGCGCACCGCCGGGAGCGGGCCGTTCCGGTGGGCCCGGCGCCCGTCGAGGCGCTGACCCGTCCCGCGGGCCCGGACATGGCCGATGCCGTCGTGGACCGCTGCGTGATCACCCAGGCGCTGTGCCGTCTCTCCCCCGAGCACCGCGACGCCCTCATCCACGTCCATCTGATGGACCGCTCGGGCGCCGAGGCGGCGCGGGCCATGGGCATACCGCGCGGCACCGTCAAGTCCCGTACGCACTACGCTCTGCTCGCAATGCGGCGTGAACTCGCCGCCGCCCCCGCCAGGCCCACCGTCCCGCGCCCCCGGCTGCGGAACACGACCCCGAGGACCGCCACGAACGCGCCGCCCCCGCACCCCGCCGACCGTACGACCGCGACGCCCCTTCCCTCCCCCGCCGAAAGCGCCGCCGCATGAGCCGTTCCGGCGATCCGTTCGCCTTCATCGCCGCCCATCAGAACCTCATCTTCACCATTCTCGGCGTGCTCGGGATGGTCCTGCTGCTCTTCCTGCTGCTGCGGATCCCCGTGCAGCGGGCCGGTGGCTGGAAGGCGTCCAAGGACGCCGTACGCCGCGAGGCCGCCGCCACCGCCCGCGCCTTCGGTGCCCCGCTGCGTGCGCTGCGCGCCCACCGCAAGGCGCTGCGGCTGCTGGTGCGCCATCTGAGGTCCCCGCACACCTGGCGCGATGCCGAGCGTGCCGTGACCGCCGCCCGGCAGGCGGCCGCGCCCGGCTCCGCCGCGGACCGCGCTCCCCGGCCGTACGCGGCGCTGGTCGACGGCGCCACCGTCACCGTGCTGTTCGCCGGTACCGCCACGGACGCGCCCGGCGCCCCGTGGTCCGCGGACCCGGAGGACCCGCGCCGCTGGGCGGTGCGGCGCGAGGACCTGCCCGCCGTCGCGCCGTCCGCGGAGGACGGCCCGCCGCTGCTCGTCGCGGTCGGCGTCGGGGAGGGCCGCTGCGCCTTCCTCGATCTGGCGTCGGGGCCCGCCGTCACGGCGGTGGAGGGCGACGCCCGCACCGCCCCCGCCCTGGTGCGGGCGCTCACCGCGCAGCTCGACGCGCGACTGCCGGAGGGCCTGGTGACCGTCGCCGAGGGCGTCCACCCGCGGCATCCGGGCGCGCCGGTCCGTGAGGCGTACCGCGCCGCCCGGGAGACGGAGCCGCGCCACGGCATCGCACCGGTGCTCGCCGCCGCCGAGCTGCCCGATCCGCTGCCCGACGACTTCGGGCGCAGCCCCGGCGGCCCGCCCCGGCTGCGGTTCGTGGTGCCGGGCCGCCCCCGCGGCCACGCCCGGCGGCTGCTGACAGACCGCCACGGTCAGCTGCTGCTCGCCGGTACCTCGCTGCTGACCTCGGCGAACGCGCTGGGCCGGGCCCTGTCCCGGGTGCTGGCCGACCTGCCGCCGGTGCTGCCGCCGCCGCCCGCCGCGGGCATGGCCGACGGCCACCCGGACGCGCTGTTCGACGAGGACGCGGCCGCGGAGGCGGCGGCCGTCGGCAGCCGCGCCCCGGCGCCCGCCGAGCGGCGCCCGGTGTCCACCGCGAGGAGCGCCGCCACGGCGGAGGAACCGTCGGCTCCGGGCGCCTCCGCCCGGAGCGGCGCCGCCGGTGCGCCCGGCGTCTCCGCGCGCGCCGCCGCGAACGACATCGCGCAGGACGCCGCCGACGGGTTCCCCGGCCAGGCCGCGCCCGTCGACCGGGGGCAGGAAGCGCCCGGCGGCACCGCCCGGCCCGCCGCGCGTTCCTGACCCGACCCGCCGCACCGCGAGCGGCCGCCGCCCGGCGGCCGCTCGCCCCGTACCGCGCCTTTGACGGCACCGATCAGTGGGACCCCCGTGAAACTGACGCTCACCACCTCCGACGCCGGACGCCTGACGGACCATCTGCTCGATGTGCCCGAGCAGGCGACCGTCGCCGACCTGGCCGCCTCCCTGGCCCCGGCGCCGCCGGACACCGGCGATGCTCCCTCGCCGCCCTCGCCGCCCTCGCCGCCCCCGCAGGTCTACCTCGGTGACCGCGCGCTGGACGGTGCGCTGCCGCTGCGCGGCTCCGGGATCCGGGACGGCGCCGTCCTCGGTCTGGGCGCGCCGTGCGCCGTCGATCCCCCTTCGCGGGCGTGGGCCCCGGCGCCGGGCGACCCCGTTCTCGTCGAGGTCCGGCACGTCGGCGGGCCCGGCGCGGGCCGGGTCTGGCGGCTCGGCGCGGGCAGCCACGAGATCGGCACCGCCCGCGGCTGCGCGCTGCGGCTGTCCGGCGGCGGCGCCCCCGACCACGGCGTCTGGCTCACCGTCGGCCCGGACGGCGCGGTGTCGTACCTGCTGCCGGAGGACGCCGACGAGGACAGCTGCGGGCTGCGCAGCCTGACGCCCCCGCCGCCGGTGGACCCCGAGACCGGCACCCCGCTGACGGCGGAGGAACCGGCCGGGACCCGCGACGGCGGCACCGGCGGCCACTCGGTCGCGTCCGGCCCCGACGGGCTGCCCCCGGCCGAGCCGCCGCGGCCCCCGGGCCACCGTCCGCCGCCGGGCGACGGTTCCGCGGAGTGGCCGGCCTTCGCCGATCTCTCCCTGGGGGAGCATCTGCTGCGGCTGACGGCGCCGTTCCAGCCGGACGCGGCGGTGAACCCGTCGACGGACGGTATGGCGGTGGAGTACAACCGTCCGCCGCGGATCGCGCCGCATCTGGACGCCGAGACGATGCGGATGCAGGGCCCGCCGTCGCGCCCCGGGCCGCGCGCCTTCCCGCTGCTGTTCGTGCTGGCGCCGCTGATGATGGGCCTGATCATGATGGGCCTCTTCCGGTCCTTCTACT
Source organism: Streptomyces sp. NBC_01525 (assembly GCF_045040405.1). Taxonomy (NCBI): domain Bacteria; kingdom Bacillati; phylum Actinomycetota; class Actinomycetes; order Kitasatosporales; family Streptomycetaceae; genus Streptomyces; species Streptomyces sp. NBC_01525. The sequence continues at coordinate 5,974,894 of NZ_CP109397.1, read as the reverse complement.
TCATGATCTTCATCTTCTTCAGCCCGATGATGGCGGTCAGCAACTGGATCATCGGCCGCCGCACCGGCCGCAAGCAGTACGAGGAGTCGCTGCGCGTCTACCGGCTGCGCCGCGCCTCCCTCGAACTGGAGCTGCGCGAGGCCGCCATCGAGGAACGGCATCTGCGCAACACCACCTTCCCCGACCCGGCGACGGTGCTGCTGACCGCCACCGGCCCGTCCGGTTCCCTCTGGGAGCGGCGCCGCCGCGACCCGGACCGGCTCACGGTGCGGCTGGGCACGCTGACCCGCCCGTCGCTGCGGCGCATCGAGGACCAGGCGCGGGACTCCAACCACCGCTCCGTGCACTGGCGGCTCGCCGATGTGCCGTACGGCCTGGAGATGGCCGACCTCGGCGTCGTCGGGCTGGCCGGGCCCGGCGCCCTCACCCGCTCCGTCGCCGCCTGGACGGTCGCGCAGAGCGCGGTGCTGCACAGCCCCCGCGATCTGCGCATCGTGGTCCTCACCAGCGACGAGAACGCCGAAGCCTGGTCGTGGGTGCGGTGGCTGCCGCATCTGGACACCGGCCGCGGCACCAGCGTCGTGGCGATCGGCAACGACCCCGAGAGCACCGCGCACCGCATCAACGAACTCGTCGCCGACATCCAGGCCCGTACCGCCGCCGCGGCCTCCGCGCTCGGCCGCACCCTGCTGGACGAACCGGATGTGCTGGTCATCGCGGACGGGGCGCGGCGGCTGCGGGACGTGCCGGGCATGGTGCAGGTCCTCAAGGCCGGGCCGCCGGTGCACATCTACAGCCTCTGCGTGGACGAGCAGGAGCGGCTGCTGCCGGAGGAGTGCACCTCCGTCATCACCGCGACCGGCAACCACCTCGCCGTGCGCACCACCGGCTCACCCAAGGTCGGCGGCGTCCGCGCGGATCTGGTGGACACCGCCTGGTGCGAGGAGGTCGCCCGGGCGCTCGCCCCGGTCCGTGACGTCACCCTCGACGGCGACTCGGGGCTGCCGGACGGTGTCAAGCTGCTCGGGCTGATCGGCCAGGAGCCGCCGAGCGTCGAGGCGTTGCTGCGGTCGTGGCAGAAGCGTCCGGCGTCGACGACGTTCGTGCTGGGCGCCGGGTACGACGGGCCGCTCCGCCTGGACCTGGTGCGCGACGGGCCGCACGGTCTGGTCGCGGGCACCACCGGCTCCGGCAAGTCCGAACTGCTCCAGACGATGATCGCCTCGCTCGCCGCCGCCAACCGGCCCGACGAGCTGGCGTTCGTCCTCATCGACTACAAGGGCGGCAGCGCGTTCCGCGAATGCGCCGAACTGCCGCACACCCTCGGCATGGTCACCGACCTCGACGGCCACCTCGTGCAGCGGGCGCTGGCCTCGCTCGACGCGGAGCTGCGCCGCCGTGAGCAGCTGCTCGCGGACGTCGAGGCGAAGGACCACGCCGACTACCGCGCCAAGCGGTCCCGCAACCGTGAGCTGCCCGCGCTGCCGCGGCTGCTGATCGTCATCGACGAGTTCGCGACGCTGGTGCGCGAGGTGCCGGACTTCGTCCCGGGCCTCATCAGCCTGGCGCAGCGCGGCCGTTCGCTCGGTCTGCATCTGATCCTCGCCACGCAGCGGCCCGGCGGTTCGGTCTCCACCGACATCAAGGCCAACACCAATCTGCGGATCGCGCTGCGGGTCACCGACAAGAGCGAGAGCCAGGACATCATCGACTCCGGCGACGCGGTGAGCATCTCCTCCGCGACGCCGGGCCGTGCCCTGGTGCGCCGCGGTGACCATGCGCCGACGCCGTTCCAGACCGCCTGGGTGGGCGCCGCCCGCGCCGGTCAGGAGCCCGGGGAGGACGACGCGCCCGCGCAGCCGGGTGCGGTCACCGCCGCGGCCCGCAACGTCCGCGGGGTGGAACTGTCCTGGAACCGGCTGGGCCGTCCGGTGGAGCTGTTCGACGACGAGGAGGCCGAGGAGGCCGCGGCCCCGGAGACCGCGACCGATCTGCTCGCGCTGGTCGAGACGATCCGGAAGGCGACCGCCGCGCTGGAGGACCACAGCGAGCAGGCCAGCCCGTGGCTGCCCGCGCTGCCGGACGACGTCACCCTCGACGATCTGCCCGAGGCCCCGCCGACCCCGCCGGGGCGTCCCGCGGCCGTGCCGTACGCGCTGCTCGACCTGCCGAGCCTCCAGGAGCGCCGGGTCTGCTGCCTGGACTTCTCGTCGTTCGGCCACCTCTACGTCGTGGGCGCGCCGCGCTCGGGCCGTACGCAGGTGCTGCGCACCCTCGCCGGTTCGGCGGCGCGCACGCTGTCCGCCGCCGATCTGCATCTGTACGCGATCGACGCGGCGGGCGGCGGTCTGTCGGCGCTGGAGGCGCTGCCGCACTGCGGTGCGGTGGTCTCCCGGTTCGACACCGAGCGGCTGGCGCGGCTGCTGGGCCGCCTCATCCGTGAGCTGACCACGCGTCAGGAGAAGATGTCGGCGCACGACTGCGCGAGCCTGACGGAGCTGCGCGCCGCCCTCCCGGCCGCCGAACGCCCGGCTCATCTGATGCTGCTGATCGACGGCTGGGACGGTATCTCCCAGATGCTCGACGAGTACGACGGCGGGCGGCTGTTCGAGGAGGTCACGCGGCTGCTGCGGGAGGGCGCCGCGGCCGGTATCCACCTGGTGGCGTCGTCCGAGCGCGGGCTGCTCGGCGGGCGGCTCTCCGCGCACAACGACTTCCGGCTGCTGCTGCGCCAGTCGGACAAGGGCGACTACTACCTCGCGGGGATGTCGCCGAACCGGGTGCCGGGCCACATCCCGCCGGGCCGCGGCTGGCACACCCCCGCGGCCGTCGAGACGCAGATCGCGCTGTTGCCGACCGCCGGTGACGGCGCGGCGGGCCGGGGCAGTGCCGATCAGGCCGATGCGCTGCGGGAGATCGGGCGCCTGGCCACCGAGCGGGACGCCGCGCTGCCCGCGCAGCGCCGTCCGTTCCGGGTGACGGAGATGCCGAAGGTCATCGGCTTCCAGGAGGCGATGGAGCAGGTCCCGGAGACGTCGCGCCGCCCGATGTGGGCGCTGCTGGGCATCGGCGGGGACGAGGTGCGGCCGCTGGGCTTCGACTTCCTCTCCGGCGGCGGCAGCTTCGCGGTCGTCGGCCCGCCCGGGTCGGGCCGCTCCACCGCCCTCGCGGCGATGTCCGTCTCGCTGATCACCGGCGGTACGTCGCTGGTGGTGCTCGCCCCGCGCGAGTCGCCGCTGCGCAAGCTCGCCGACCACGGTCTGGCGCAGGTCATCACGGACACCGACCCGTCGGCGAACACCCTCAACGAGGCGCTGCGCGCCGTCGGCGACAAGCCGGTGGTCGTGGTCGCCGACGACAGCGATCTGCTCTCCAGCTGCGGTGCGGACAAGGTGCTGCGGCAGATCGCCTCGTCGGGCCGGGACCGCAACCAGGGCATCTTGATCGGCGGCCCGTCGGAAGGCATGAGCTCCATGGGCTGGATCGGTATGGTCCGCCGGTCGCGGCGGGGTCTGCTGCTCGGGGCGCGGGCGATCGGGGACGGCGACATCATCGGCGCGCGCATCAGCGCCGAGCACATCCGGACCCGGATGAACGCGGGCCGCGCCTGGACGGCGGGCCCGTCCGGCAGCGTGGTGCCGGTGCAGGTGCCGCTGACGGTCCTGGAGAGCTGACGCACGGCCCCGGTACGCGCACGGGCCCGGCACCCACGGTGGGTGCCGGGCCCGTTCGCGTACGGCCGGTCAGCTCTTGGAGCTGTTGCGGACGCCCGCGGCGATCTGGCTGTCGGAGTCCGTCATCGACTTGACGATGTCGGTGAAGGACTGCGCGAACACCTTGATGTTCGCGGAGGACTCCTTCATCTGCTTGCTGAACGCCTGGTACGCCTCTTCGAGCGCCGGGCTGGACTGCTCGAAGACGAGACCGTCCTTGAGCAGCGCGCTGACCGTGTTCTCCAGATCGCCCAGTTCGTTGGCGATGTCGGTGAACTTGTTCTCCATGGTGTTGGCGACACGCTTGATGTCGTCGTAGTCGAGAAAGACGTCCTGCGCCATGTGTTCCTCCGGGGAATGCGGTCGGGTCGTACGGGGTGCCGCCGGGCGGCGCAGGCGTCAGCCGCTGGAGCGGATCTTGTTCGCCATCTCGTCGTCCATGTCCCGCATCGACTGGACGATCTTCTCGAACTGCTCCGCGAAGTCCTTGATGCTCTGCGTCGCGTCGGTCAGCGACTGCGTGAGCTTCTCGTAGGACTGCTGGAGGGCGGGGCTGGAGTTGTTGAACTTCAGCGTGGAGTTGAGCATCGTGTCGACCTCGTTCTTGGCCTCCGTCATACGGGGCACAAGGGTGTTGTCGGCGCTGTTCTTGAGGAGGTTCGAGACGCGCTCGATCTCCGCGAAGTCGAGGCTGATGTTGGCGGCCAAGATCTCTCCTTGGTTACGGGATGTCGGACGGGGGCTTCGGGTTCCGGGGCGGGGCCCCGGGGGCGGACGGCCGGCGCGCGGGGCGCGGCTCAGCCGTCCTCCTTCTCCTTCCATTCGGCGCCGTCGCCGAAGGGGGAGGAGCGGGTGTAGGTCGCGGTCTCGTCGTCCGTGGTGACGGTCATGGTGCCGCTGCCGTCGTCGTTGATGACGTAGCGGCTGGTGGTCTCCGAGCCGTCCGGACCGGTCGTCACCGTGGTGTAGTCACGGGCGTCGAACGTCTTGCCGTCCTTGAGGGTGATGGGCTGCGGCGCCGTGTCGTACGTCGTCTTGTTGGTGTACTTCTGCTCGTCGGCGCCGGAGCCGATCGTGACGGTGGACTCCTCGGTCATGACGTTGTTGTCGTCGTCGAGGGTCACCTTGACGTGGGTGCTGCCCGAGTCCGTGGTGATGGTCTTCTCGGTGGGCGGTGCGTCGCTGGGCCGCTCGCCCTCGGGGTGGTCACCGGGCTGCGAGGGCACGTCCTTGTCGTTGTTGTACCGGTCGCACCAGCCGGGGGCGCCGTCGGCGGAGCAGACCTCGTTGATGTCGGCCTTGGGATGCTCCTTGAAGTAGTCGGCCGCGCCGATCTCCTTCAGGTAGTCGTTCCACGCCTTGGTGTCCTCGTCCCACTGCTCCCAGGCGGCCTTCTTGTTCTTCCACTCGTCGAGGCCGATGCTGGTGCCCATCACCCCGGCGCTGTCCGCCATCCCCGCGTCGACCTGGAAGTAGTTGTCGGACACCGACTTGAAGATGTCGGCGAGCTTGTTGAGGCCGTCCTTCGCGTCCTTCGCCCGGCTTGCCGAGCGGTGCGAGAAGGCGTACATGGCCGCGCCGAGGTCGCTGAAGCCCATGACGCTCTTGGCGTCGTCGGTCGACTCCGTCAGGGTCTTGAGCGCGCCCTTGGCACCGCCGGAGTCGGCGGTGTCGGCCAGCTGACGCATCCGGGTCTGCACCTGGTTCAGCAGCTCGTAGTCGATGGAGAAGTCGGGCATGGGCACCTCTGGGGCCTGCGGCCGGGCGGCGGGGAAGCAATACCTTGCACTCCTCTCACGCACGGGCGGGCCGGATGGTTCACCCGGAAGCGGAATTACCGCGCGGGACGGTGAACCTCCCGGCCCTGTGGTGCGTGTTATGCGTACGGGCCCTTCTCCGCGCCGGACCCCTCTCCGGCGGACGCGGGGCCCGCACCCGCCCGAGCTGCCCGTACTGCCCGCACCGCACCCCACCCGCACCACCCTGCCGCACCGCCCGCGGCAGCCGTTCAAGGAAGGCCGGTACCGTCGTTGCCCCGCGAAACGGACTGGAGCGCCCTGGGCCTGGACTCGGACCCGACACCGGGTGACGCGGCCAGGATCCGGGAGGTCATCGCGTCCCAGCAGGAGCTGGTCGACCTCGCCGACAAGATCGACGACGGGCTCACCGAGGTGAAGAACACCACGGGCGGCGCCTTCGTCGGCAAGACCGGTGACGCGCTGCGTGAGGTCATCGACGGCAAACTGCGCCACTTCGTCTCGACGTTCCGCGAGGCGCAGCAGGACGTGCAGAACGCGCTGCGGACGTACCAGGCGGTCATGGAGGAGCAGCAGGGCCGGGCGGACACCGCGCTCCAGCAGGCCAAGGGGCTGTCCGAGGACGACGAGGACGGCCGCGACTCGCTGAAGTCGACGGCGAAGGACGCCGGGGACGTCCAGCGGGAGGCGTCGAAGACGGCGGCGCGGGCGGTGCGGGACGCCGGGGACAAGATCGCCTCGCCGATCGACGCCTGCGACGAGATCATGAAGGCGCTCAGCTGGCTGGCGATCATCCTGATCATCCCCGCGATCATCGTGGGCGGTCCGGTGGCGCTGTTCGCCGTCGCGCTGAACGTCGCCATCTTCATCAAGACCGCGGTGGACTTCGCCAACGGTGACGCCAGCGCGCTGGACCTGCTGCTGGCCGGGCTCGGCATGATCGCCCCCAGCACCAAGGGCCTGCAGATCACCAAGGTCTTCCAGAGCCTGCGGGGGCTGGCCGCCAAGGGCATCGGCAGCATCAAGACGGCGTTCACGTCGTTCAAGAACGTCTTCACCGGGCGCAACATCCTCAACATGTCGCTGCATCTGTTCTTCGGCGCGAAGGACTTCGCGCGGGGCGCGGCGAGTTGGAGCCGGGGCCTGAACGGCCTGTGGACGCACACCCCGTTCACCAAGATCCCCGGGTTCGGCGGCCGGATCTTCACCGGCATGAACGGCTCGTTCCACATCGTCACGCCGTTCAAGGCGCTGCCGCTGATGCTGCCGCAGGGCATCAACGGGCTGCACATCGCCGGGGCGTTGGCGTACGGCGGGATGAAGGGCATCGGCAACGCCGCCAAGTGGATCGGCTCCGGGCTGCTCGCCGGGGGCAAGTCGGTCGTCAACGGCCTGTCCGGCTTCAAGGCGCTGCGGCTGATCCTGCCGGTGGACGCCGCCGAGATCCAGGCGCTGGGCATCGGCAAGGCGCTCAAGATCGGTTTCATCGACCGCGGGGTGTTCGGCAAGTACCGCTTCGGCGCTGTCGGTGCGGGCGGGCGGCTGCTGGGCGGCGCCGGGCCGATCAACCACCTCGCGGGCGCGGGCGGCGGGGGCATCCCGTCGGTGCACATCGACCCGATCGGCGACCTCACGGTGATGCGGACCGGGAACTTCGCCGGGCCCGGGTCGTTCTCGCCGTCACTGTCGACGCACGGGGTGGGCGCCCCGCCGGCGATGCATTTCGACGGTTCGGTGGCCGGGCTGAGCACCCCTCATCTGTCGATGCCCTCGCTCCAGGGCATGGGCGGCGGGCTGCACGGGGGCATCTCGATGCCGTCGGTCCAGGGCCTCGGCGGGCTGCACGGCGGGCTGAACCTGCCGTCGATGCAGGGGGTGGGCGGGCTCGACTCGTCGCTCGGCGGGCTGTCGAACCTCGGTCACTCCGGGGTGCTCGGCGATCTGCCGACCGCGGGCCCCGTCTCGCACCTCTCGCCGCAGGGCGGGTTGTCCGGGGTGGCGGCGCCGGGCGGCACGACGGGGCTGGGCGGACACGGTCTGGGGTCCGTCTCCGGCGGGCACTTCAACTTCTCCGGCAACCTGGGCGATCTGGGCACCATCGGCTCGGGCGCGCGGATCGCGGACGTGCCGTCGCTGCGCTCCTTCGATCTGCCGTCGCCGTCGGCCGCGGCGCCGCACGGCTCGTCCGCGGGCCTGGTCGACCTCGGCCACGTCGAGACGCCGAGCGTGCCCACCGCCGGGACCTTCGAGCTGCACACCGGCTCCCTGACGCCGGGGTCGATGCCCACCGTCGGGCATCTCGACGTCCCGGCCACCGGGGCGCACACGCCGGTGTCCACGCCGTCCGTCGGCCGTATCGACCTGCCCACGACGGGCACCACCGCGCCCGGGGTGACCGCGCCGGGCGCGATCCATCTCCCGGCCACCGGCTCGGTGACGCCGGGCCCGGTGCACGGGCTGACCCACACCGAGGTGCCCGGCGCCGCCGTCAACGCGGGCGCCGGGAAGATCGCCGACGTCGGAGCGGGCCGCGGTATCGGCGCCGGGGTGGACGTCTCCGGCATCACCCCGCCGACCGTCGCCCCCCACAGCGTCACCCCGCCGACGACGGGCACCACCGCGCACGGCGTCACCCCGCCGCCCGCCGCCGCGGCCCACGCCGATGTGCCCGTGGCGGGCGGTCCGGTGCGCACGCCGCAGGGCGGGTTCGGCGGCGATCTCGCCGGGCTCGGCGAGCGGACCGTTCCGGCGCCCGCGCCCGGCCACGGCGCGCTCGACGGGCCGGGCGCCGTGCCGGGCCACCCGGTGGAGACCCCGGCGACCGGGGCGACCACCGCCGTGCCGGAACCGAAGCTGCCGGAGGTTCCCGGCACCGGAACGCCCGGGCACGGCATCACCGCGCTGGACGGCGCGACCACGCCGGTGGTCGCGCACACCGCGGGGGGCATCGACGTACCGGGCGCCGGAGTCGTCCGCCCGGCCGTCCCGCACACGCCCACGCCGGGCGCGCCGCACGGGAAGGCCGACGGCGTGAGCGTCGGCGGGCCGGACGGGGCCGGGACCGGCGGCAAAGGCAAGGCGCCCGACCCGTTCGCGCAGTGGAAGGACGAGGCGCTCGCCAAGGTGGACGTGTTCCGCAAGCCGGGCGACCTCCCCGGCGGCCTGGAGGCACGGCTGGGCGCCTGGGACCGGGTGCGGCAGGCACGGATCGACCACACGGCGGCGAAGGGACATCTGGACGCGGTCGGGGGCCGGATCGACGGCCCGTCGTCGGGCCCGTCCGTCGGCGAGCAGGCGCTGGCCGACTTCCAGGCCACCGAGAAGGCCCTGGGCGACGCCGAGAACGCGTTCCGGGCGCACGGCATGGACCCGCACGACGTGACCCGGAAGCTCGACGCGCTGGACGCCGCGTCGCTGAAGGAGCGTCCGCGGCTCCTCGGCGGTGCGACGCCGAGCGGCCGGTTCGAGAAGGCGCTGCCCGGTGTGGAGGGCGCGGTGGTGCGCGCGCCGCGCGGCGCGGCCCCGGACGTCGTCGACGCCGGTGCCCTCGGGGACCGCCTCGTCGTCCACGGCGGGGCGGGCGACCGGCAGTTCAGCGTCCAGCTGCTGGACGCGCCGGGCGGCAGCCCCGTCCGCACCTGGCACTACCAGCGCGGCTTCGGGCTCGCCCTCAGCGGCGAGGACTTCGTCCTGCGCGGCGGTTTCTTCGACGGCGCCACCCTCCCCACCACCGCGAGGCCGCACGGGTCGATCGCGCCACCCCTCGGTGCGGACGGGCACGCCTGGCTGGTCAGGATCGACGGAGACGAGGTCACCATCGCCTCACCTGCCGGGCCGCAGCGCTACCACTGGTCGGGCGCCGTCCAGGAGGGCCCGCCGCTCCCGGCGCCGCACACCGACCCGCCCCCGGCCGCCGCGGGCCTGAGCGGCGACGCCGCCGCGAACTGGGGCAAGCTCGTCGACCTGGCCCATGTGCACCTGGGCGAGGCCGCCGTCAACAAGACGGTCGACGCGATGATGTCCAAGGTCATAGGGGGCGGGTTCACCGGCAAGCGCGGCTACGGCGGTTTCGTCGACCCCGAGGCCCTGGAGCGCGGCGACCTGGTCGGCCACACGAAGAAGTTCCACGACGTCACCCAGGACCTGCTGTTCAAGGGCGCCAACGAGCGGATCACCGTCTACCGCGGTGTGTCGATGGAACCGGCGGCCCAGACGGTGGACACCTTCCTCGAACGGCTGCCGATCTCGACGTCCAACACCTTCGAGTTCCAGCCGGTGTGGGCGAGGAACGGGGTGGTGAGCAACCGCGTCGTCTTCGAGATCGACGTCCCCGCCGACCACGGCAAGCTCGCCATGTCGTACCCGCCGCACTACGACCACGCCGGCGCGGGCACCACGCCCCCCAAGAGCGACCAGTGGGAGGTCACCCTCCCGCCGACGACGCTGGTGCGTACCGGGCCCAACCGCATCGATCCGGGCAGCGGCCTGACGATCGTGCCGGTGCGCGCCGAGGCGATCTCCCCGGACGACTTCGGCACGTTCATCAAGGAGGAGTGGGCCGGCTTCCCGTCGAGCACCGCCTTCGACGACATCGGCCGCGCCTTCGACCCGGGCGCGATCGGCCGCTGGGAGGGGCTGGAGGGCGCCGCCGCCCGCGCCGAGCTGAGCGGGGACGGCCTGGTGCGGACGGTCACCGTCTCCAAGCCCGGCCACTCCGGCGACCTCACCATCGGCATCACCCATCTGCCGGAGCAGGAGTCCGTCCGCCTGACCTTCACCGACGCCGACGGCAAGGTCCTCTCCGACCGGACCTTCGACCAGCAGAAGTTCCGTGGTCTCGGGCAGGACCTGCGGGGCGACGTCCTGCACAACAACGAGGTGATGAAGCCACTGCCGCTGCCCGACGGCTGGCACGGCACCCCGCCCACGGAGGTCCCGCACTCCCCCGGTGCCGTCGACGCGGACGGCGTGCGGGGCCCGGTCGGCGGCGCCACCGGCACGCTCCCGGAGGGCACCGGTCCGCTCGACGCGCATCTGCCCCGCGGTCACGGTGCCCCGTCCCGGCCCTCCGGCGCGGAGCTGGACGCGATCTGGGCCCGGGAGTCCGACGCCCGCCTCGATGTCTTCCGCAGCCCCGGCGCGTCGGACGACGTGGTCGACGCGCGGGTCGGCGCCTGGGGCGAAGTGCAGCGCGCACAGCGGGAGTTCAACCACGCACAGCTGAACTTCGATCTCCACGGCGGCCGCGGGGACGGCCGTTCCGACGGGCCGACCGTCGGCGAGCAGGCACGGGTCGACCTCGACGCGGCCGCCAACCGTCTCGGCCACGCCCGCGACAGCTTCCGTCAGCTCGGCATGGACCCGGACACCGTCGCCCACGAACTACGCGCCCTGGACGACCTCTCCCTCGCCGACCGCCCGCGGCTGCTCGGCGGTGCGTCGGCCCAAAACCGCTTCGAGAAGGACCTCCCGGGCCTCGACGGTGTGGTGGTCCAGGCCCCGCGCCGCCAGGTGCCGACGCTCGCGGGCGCCGAGGGCTTCGGGGACCGCCTCGTCGTCCACGGCGGCGCCGCCGACGCGCGGATCGACGTCCGGCTGCTGGACGCGCCGGGCGGCAGCCCCGTCCGCACCTGGCACTACCAGCGTGGCTTCGCCGGGCTGACCCTGACCGGTGAGGACATCGCGCTGCGCGGCGGGCCGCTCGACGGGATCACGGTCGGTACGACGTCGAAGCTGGGGAAGTCGACGGCGGCGCCGGTGGTGGACGCGGCCGGTGGCCACGCCTGGCCGGTGAAGATCGAGGACGGCCATATCGTCGTCGCGTCGCCCGGCGGGCCGCAGCGCTACACCTGGTCCGACGGCGCCTTCCACGACGCCCCGCCGGTCCCGGCACCGCACACCGGTGCCCCGCCCGCGGCCGCCGGTCTCCACGGCAGGTACGCGGAGAACTGGAACTCCCTCATCGACGTCGCCCACGTCCACCTCGGGCGCGCCGAGGCCGACGGCAAGGTTGCGGCACTGATGCGGGACGTCATCGGCGGCTCGTTCACCTCCAAGCGCGGCTACGGCGGTTTCGTCATCCCCTCGAAGCTGGAGGACGGCGCCCTGATCGCGAAGGTGGAGGACTTCCACCGCGTCACGCAGGACCTGCTGTTCGAGGGCCCCAACAAGGAGTTGACCGTCTACCGCGGCGTCTCGATGGACCCGGCGAGCCAGGCGGCGGACACCTTCACCGAGCGGCTGCCGATCTCGACGTCCAACACCTTCGATTTCCAGCCGGAGTGGGCGAAGAACGGGGTGGTGAGCAACCGCGTCGTCTTCGAGATCCAGGTCCCGGCCGATCACGGCAAGCTCGCCATGGCGTACCCGCCGCACTTCGACCACGGCGCGCACCCGGCGCCGCGCAGCCCCGATCAGTGGGAGATCACCCTCTCCCCGACGACGCTGGTGCGCACCGGCCCGACCCGTACCGATCCGGGCAGCGGCCTGACGATCGTGCCGGTGCGGGCCGAGGCGATCTCCCCGGACGACTTCGCCGCCGTCATCAAGGCGGAGTGGCCGGGCCTGCCGTCGGGCTCCGCGTTCGACGACTTCGGCCGCGCCTTCGACCAGTCCTCCCTCGTCCGCTGGAGCGGCTTCGAGGACGTCACCGTGCACCCGTCGCTCAGCGAGGACGGGCTGGTCAAGACCTTCACCGTCAGCAAGCCGGGCCACACGGACGACCTGACCATCACCGTCACCCACCACCCCGACGGCAACAGCGTCGGGGTGACGTTCACGGGCGCGGGCGGCGAGAAGCTGCTGGAGAAGAGCTGGAGCGGCACCGGCTTCACCCACATCGCCGCCGACCTGCGGGGCGGCGTCCTGCACAACGCGGAGGAGTTCAGCAGCCTGCCGAAGCCCGGCAGTTGGGACGGTCCGCCCGCCCCGGCGGGCGGCGTCGTGGACGACCTCGCCTCGTCCACCCGCGGTCTCCACATGGACGACGGCCCCACCTCCGGCCTGAGCGCCAAGGCCATGGGCAAGCTCCCCGAGGGCAGCATCCCCGCCCCGCACATCTCCCGTCCCACCGGCGCGGAGCTGGACGCGATATGGGCCCGGGAGTCCGAGGCCCGGCTGGACGTCTTCCGGCGGCCCGGCGACTCCGAGGACGTCGTCCGCGCACGGGTCGACGCGTGGATCGAGGTCGAGCGGGCGCAGAAGCGGCTGGACCAGGCGCAGTTCCGCCTCGACACCGAGGGCGGCAACGGCGCCGGGGGCTCCGACAGCCCTCTCAGCGTCGGCGAGCACGCGAGGCTCGACCACGAGGCGGCGGTCCACCGGCTCGGCCTCGCCCGGGACGCCTTCCGGGCGCACGGCCTGGACCCGGACGTGATCGGCGCCCGCCTGGACGATCTGCTCACCGCCTCGCTCAAGGAACGCCCGCGGCTGCTGGGCGGCAGCGGGGGCGAGTTGGGGCCCCACCAGAGGGAGCTGCCGTTCGGCAACGGCGCGGTCGTCGAGGCGCCGCGTGGCGCGAAACCGCAGTTCCGCGACGGGGACGATGCGGGCGGTCTGCTCGTGATGCACGCCGAGGACTTCAGTCCGCGGAACAAGCAGTTCCATGTCGACCTGCTGGACGCGCCGGGCGGCGCCGTCGTGCGTACCTGGCACTACCGGGTCGGCCTCGGCAACCGGCTCACCCCGGCCGGTGAGGACGTCGTCCTGCGCGGCGGGCCGCTCGACGGCGTCACCCTCACCACCACGCCGCACCTCGACGAGCCCCGTCCGGCGCCGATGGTGGACGCGGCCGGTGGCCACGCCTGGCCGGTGAAGTACGAGGACGGCCGCCTCGTCGTCGCGTCGCCCGGCGGGCCGCAGCGCTACACCTGGTCCGACGGCGCCTTCCACGACGCCCCGCCGGTCCCGGCACCGCACACCGGTGCCCCGCCCGCGGCCGCCGGTCTCCACGGCAGGTACGCGGAGAACTGGAACTCCCTCATCGACGTCGCCCACGTCCACCTCGGGCGCGCGGAGGCCGACGGCAAGGTTGCGGCACTGATGCGGGACGTCATCGGCGGCTCGTTCACCTCCAAGCGCGGCTACGGCGGTTTCCTCAACCCCGGGGCGGCGACCGACCACCTCCTGGGCACGGTGCGGGATTTCCACCGCGTCACGCAGGACCTGCTGTTCGAGGGCCCCAACAAGGAGCTGACCGTCTACCGCGGCGTCTCGATGGACCCCGCCTCCCAGGCGGCGGACACCTTCACCGAGCGCCTGCCGATCTCCACCTCCAACACCTTCGACTTCCAGCCCGAATGGGCCAGTGGCCTGGTGCTGAGCAACCGCGTGGTCTTCGAGATCCAGGTCCCGGCCGACCACGCCAAGCTCGTCATGGCGTACCCGCCGCACTTCGACCACGGCGCCGCGGGCGCCCCGGTCCCGCGCAGCCCCGATCAGTGGGAGATCACCCTCCCTCCGACGACGCTCATCCGTACGGGCCCCGCGCGCATCGAGAGCGGGCTGACGGTCGTGCCGGTGCGGGCCGAGGCGATCGCGCCGGACGATTTCGCCGCCGTCCTGCGGGAGGAGTGGCCCGGACTCCCCTCGGGCACCGCCTTCGACGACTTCGGCCGCGCCTTCGACCAGTCCTCCCTCGTCCGCTGGAGCGGCTTCGAGGACGTCACCGTGCACCCGTCGCTCAGCGAGGACGGGCTGGTGAAGACCCTCACGGTCAGCAAGCCCGGCCACGCCGACGACCTCACCATCACCGTCACCCACCACCCCGACGGCAACAGCGTCGACGTCACGTTCACCGGCCCCGGCGGCGAGAAACTGCTCGACAAGAGCTGGAGCGGCACCGGCTTCACCCACATCGCCGCCGACCTGCGCGGCAACGTCCTCCACAATGGCGAGGAGTTCAGCAGCCTGCCCACGCCCGCCGGTTGGGAGCAGCAGCCGCACACCCCGGCGGACCACCTCGCGCCGGGTACCGGTACGCGTCCCACCGGCGCGGAGCTGGACGCCGCCTGGGTGCGCGAGTCCGAGGCCCGGCTGGACGTCTTCCGGCGGCCCGGCGACTCCGAGGACGTCGTCCGGGCCCGGGTCGACGCCTGGCACGACGTGCAGCGCGCGCAGATCGACCTCGACCAGGCGCAGTTCCGCGTCGACACCGAGGGCGGTCGCGTCGACGGCTCGTCCCGCGGTCCCAGCGTCGGCGAGCAGGCCCGCGCCGATCTGCACGCCGCGCAGGCCCGGTTCGACGAGGCCCGGGACGCGTTCCGGGCGCACGGCATGGACCCCGATGCCGTCCGCACCCGGCTGGACGGCCTCCTGGACGCGTCCCTCAAGGAACGCCCCCGGCTGGTGGGCGGCGCCGGACGGTCGACCCGGCCGTCGGGCACATGGCACGAGATGCAGGACCTGGAGCAGGCCGGTGTCCCGGCCGTCCACACGCCGCCGGAGACACCCGCGCCGACCGTGCACCGGACGCCCACGCCCGGGGAGCACACCGTCCCGGTACCGCCCGCCCACGACCCGGCGCCGCACGGCACCCCGCCACCCGAGGCACCGGCGGGCACCGGTGGCCCCCGCGAGGTGGCGCTGCACACCCCGGAGGGGCTGACGCTCTACCGCAAGGTGGTGGAGACGCCCGAGGGCCACGTCCTGCGGTTCGGCGACGGCACGCCGGTGCCGGGCGCCCGCGTCGAGGCGTACGGCGACCACCTCCGCGTCGCCACCGCCGAGGGCCACCAGGTCTTCGACCAGCAGGGCGTCCACCTGCACGACCTGGTGAAACTCACCGACGCGGACGGCGCCACGCGCTTCGCCCACCGGCCGCTCACCCGGCCCGGCGGCCCGGCACCCGCCCCGTCCGGCCCGCTGCACACGGCCGACTCCACGCCGCTGCCCGGTACGGACATCGCCGCGCACGGCGACGGCTTCCGGGTGACCGACGGCACCGCCGTGCACGTCTTCGACGCCTCGGGCGCGCACGCGTTCCGAGCGCTGCGCCTCCCGGACGTGCCCGGCGCCGCCGGCCAGTCGCTGCGGACGTACGAGCACGGCGCGGTGGACGTCCTCGGCGCCGACCTCCAGCGGGCCGAGGGCTTCACCGCCCGCACCCGGCCCGGCGGCGGCTTCCGCGTCGAGGACGGCGACGGCGGGTTCCGGCTCGTCGCCGAGGACGGCACGGCGACGCACGTCGTCACCCCCGAGGGCACCACCTTCCATGTGGCGGACGGCGCCGGGAACCACCTGTACGACGCCGTGCGGCTCGCCGACGCGCCCGACGGCCGGTTCCTGCGCACGGGCTCCGACACCCTGCTCGACGCCCATCTGAACGGCACCGGTGTCCGCGTCGCCCGGCAGGACGACGGCGGATTCCGCGTCAACGGCTCCGGGCCGCTGCGCCAGGGCGAGTTCACGGGCTACCGGGCGGACGGCAGCCTGGAGAAGATGCGGATCAACGTCGTCCACCACGGCGAACCGCGGCCCGGCCACCACGTCGAGGTGGAGTTCCCGGCCGAGCCCGCCGACGGCGGCGACGCCGCGAAGGCCACCTGGAAGCGGATCGTGCCCGGCTCCGCGGAGCGGGCGGACACCACCGCGAAGTGGTTCGACTCCGGCACCGTCGGCGAGAAGGGCCTCGCGGGCGGCCGGGTGCAGCTGCTCAGCCACAGCGGCGCCGAGGTCTTCGAGCGGCGTCCGCTGCCCGGCGGCGGCCACCTCGACGTCCAGCGGCCCACCGGCGCCACCGGCTTCGCCCGCTTCGGCCACCAGCGCAGCGACTGGCAGGAGATCCTGGCCGACGGCACCGCCGGACGCCACGGCCACCGCCACTTCGGCACCAGCGGCCGCAGCTGGTACGACATGGACGGCGCCACCCGCGTGCGGCACTGGCGGGAGAACCCCGACGGCGGCCATGTCCTCGCCGAACTGGACCGCACCCCGTTCACCCAGGGCCTGACGACCCGCCCCACCACCTGGCACCGCTACGACGCCGAGTACGGGCACCTCGCCCAGGGCGAGCGGACCTGGAGCCCGGGGCGCGGCTGGACCGACACCCTCACCGACCCGCGGACGGGCCGCACCGAGACCGTCCACGAGCGGTTCGGGCGGCTGCACGCCGACGACAACCGCCGGTACGTCCAGCGGGAGATGGCGGCCGACGGCACTCTCCAGCGGGACTGGGTCTCGCACTCCGCGCACGGCAAGGAGAACGCCACGGGGACGACCCTCAAGGACGGCGGGTTCCTGGAGACGCACCGCCTCATGGAGCAGCGCCCGCCGTCGTGGGTCCGTCAGCTGCTGTCCTCCGTCGAGCACCGCACGTTCGCCGGGAAGGGCTGGCTCACCGCCGACAGCGGTTTCCAGGTGCACACCTGGAAGTACACGCCTGCCGGTGGTGACGCGCCCGCGACGACCGGGGTGCGGCTGGTGGGCCGGGACGGCTCGACGCTCGACATCGCCTCCGACGGCACCGTCGTCCGCGCCACCTCCACCCTCTCCGACGGCTCCAAGCTCACCGTCGGCGAGGTGGAGCTGCCGGCCGGCGCCACTCCCCGGGACGGCTATCTGCCCTGGTCGGCGGGGGACGACGGGCTCAAGGGCCACCGCACCTTCCACCCCGACGACTTCACGGGCACCGGCGGCGGCGACCGCGGGCACGGCCGGTTGGTGTGGCAGGACCGCTACCGTCCCGGCGCGACCGAGGGCGACTGGTTCACGCCGGGGACCGCCGGGGAGTGGCGCGTGGCGCGGGAGGGCTTCGCCGACGGCTCCGTCGTGGAGTACCGCACCCCGCCCCGCGCCGCGGCCGGCGACGCGGTGCACGCCGGGCCCGGCGACGACTGGATCCGTATCAACCAGCACGGCGAGATCGTGGCGCGCCGCGACACCTGGCCGGGCGCCGACGGCTCCGGCATCGAGGTCACCGCGAGCGGCCGCCCCGGCGCCGCCGAGGTCACCTGGGAAGCCGGCGGCGAGTCCGGCGTCCGGGTGCAGTCGGCGGGCGGCGGCACCGGCCGGTACTGGGACAACGCCTCGTACCAGGACTTCGACCCCGCGGGCCGGCTGATCCGCGATCACCGGGTGCTCGACGACGGCACGTTCGTCGACGCCTGGCGGGTGGCCGGACGGGACGGCGAACCGCCGGTGTGGCACTGGAACAAGGTCGACAAGGACGGCCACCTCCTGGAGTTCGGCGACGGCGTCGAAGGCCGCATCCGCACCTGGACCGACGCCCGGGGCAATCCGCTGGACGACTGGCGCAAGGGCGCCCTGTGGGCCGACCGCACCGGCGGCGCCGAGGGCGACCTCGTCCAGGAGATCCCGCCCGTGCCGCGTTCCGGCTCGGCGTTCCAGGACCACTTCGGCGACCCGCCGGTCCGGGTCCGCGAGCACCGGTCCACCCCGGACGCGGAGTACACGGCCGGTGAGTGGCGGGAGTTCGACAACGGCGTGGCGGTGCGGACGCGTACCGCGCTGGACGACGGGACGTTCCTGGAGTCCGACGCGTGGAACAAGCAGTGGCGGCGCTACGGCGGCGCCGACGGCACCACGCTGCTGTCGGAGCGGACCATGGCCGGGTACGTCTGGGAGAAGGACAGTTTCGGCCGGATGACGCTGGTCGGCCGGGAGAACGACTTCCGCGGCTGGGCCGCCGAGTACCGCGGCGGCAGCCGGATGCTGCGCGAGCCGAACCGCTTCGCGTGGTCGAAGAATGTGAACGGCGAATCGCTGTACACGCCGTTCGTGCAGAAGGCTGCCGGTCAGGCGCTGGTGGAGTTCATCCAGGAGTTCACGCTCGACTTCACCGTCGGCCTGATCGTCAACGCCGTCGCGGCGGAGATCTCCGGCCGGGAGTTCAGCTGGACGGACGTGGCCAAGGCGGCGTTCGGCGCGGCGGTCGGCTCCACGGTGAAGATCGGCGTGAGCGGACTGCACAACATGGCCGGGCGCGGCGGCACCCTCAAGACCGGGATGAGCAACGTCGATTCCGGCAAACCGTTCGCCCGGCCCCCGGCCTCCGACGACACCTGGGCGTCGGAGTGGGCGGGCAACGAGAAGGTCACCCGCTGGCGCGCCGGAACGTACGACTTCAGCGTCGGCATCACCTCCGGCCTGGTCTCCGGCCTCATCACGGGCACCGCGAGCGCCGCGATCTTCGGGGTGTACGACGCGAACGGCAACCTCGTCCACCTCTCCGGGACGGACGCGCTGCGCGAGGGCGGTCTCGGCATGGCGTCGGGCCTCGCGGGCGGCCTCACCTTCGGGGCGGGCAAGACACTGCTGCAACAGTCCGCGGCGGGCAGGTTCTACCATCGGCAGGGCCTGGTGGACCTGTTCCTGGTGGGCGGCATCAGCAAGTTCGCCGACAAGATGTTCGGCGGGCTGGTCCTCACGCCCGAGCTGCGGAAGGCCGATCCACCGTGGTGGCAGCAGCCCGGCCCGGAACCGTCCGACCCCGCCCCGCACGATCCGCAGGAGAGCACGTCATGACGAACCCCGTGTACCGCGTCGCCGCCCGGGGGCGCGGTGCCCACCGGACGATCTCCGACGCGGTGGCGGCCGTCCCCGCGGGCGCGGTGATCGCCGTCGCGCCGGGCACCTACCCGGAGAACGTCCGGCTGGAGCGCCGGGTGGTGCTCGTGCCCGAGCAGGGGCCCGGCACCGTCGAGATCCGTCCGGCGCACGGCCCGGCGCTGAGCGTCGCCGCTCCGGACTGCGCGGTGCGGCAGCTGACGCTCCAGGGCACCGATCCGGCGGAGGCGCTGGTACGGGTCGAGGACGCGGCCGGGCTGGTGCTGGAGGAGTGCGCGCTCAGCCACGGCCGGATCGAGGTGCTGGGGCGGCCCGACGCACCGGACGCCCCGGACGCACCGGAGGCCGCCGAGCTGCCCGAGGAGGCCGCGCGGCTGGCGGCGCTGCACGGCGCGCTCACCGCGGACCTGGTGGAGGACCTTCAGGATCCGACGACCGGCGGGGTGCTGCTGCTGCGCCGCACCCGGCTGCACGGCGCCCGCCATGCCGCGCTGCACGTCAGCGGCGACGGCCGGGCCCGGATCGAGGATTCCACCATCACCTCGGTCGACGGCATCGGCGTGGTGCTGTCGGGCACCGCGCGGGTGGTCGCCGACGGGCTGCGGATCACCGGGAGTTCGGGGTCGGCGCTGCGCGCCCGGGGCGCTACCCGGCTGGCGGTGCGCGCCGCCCGGCTGACCGGGCCGGGCCGCCACGGGCTGCTGGCGCAGGACACCGCGCAGGTGCTGCTGGACGACTGCGTGGTGGAGGGCGCCGCGGGCTCCGGGGCGCAGGCCGAGCACGAGGCGCGGGTCGATATGACCGGCTGCCGGATCGTGTCGCCGGGCGGCAGCGGCCTGGTCACCGGCGGCGCCGCCCAGCTGACCGCGCGGGACTGCCGGGTGGTGACCCCCGCGGCCAACGGCGCGCTGGCGCTGGGCGACAGCACGCTGGCCCTGGCGGACTGCTCGGTGTCCGGCAGCGGGTTCAGCGCCCTGCACCTGGGCGAGCGGGCGAGCGGTGAGCTGACCGGCTGCCGGGTGACGGGCAGCGAGGAGCATGCGCTGGTCGTCACGGACGAGGCCCGGGTGCGCGCCGAGGACACCGCGCTGAGCGACGCCGCGATGTGCGGGGTGCAGGTGGCGGTGGCCGGTGCGGTGACGCTGACGGGCTGCCGGGTGACGGGCGGCGAGAGCGGCGTACGGCTGCTGTCGACCGAGGAGTCGGAGCTGGCGGAGAGCACGGTCGCCGGGCAGCGCAAGGCCGGTGTGGAGCTGGGGCCGGGCGCGCGGGCGCGGCTGACCGGCACCCGGATCGCGGACGTGGGCAGCGCGGGTGTGACGGTGGCGGGCGGTGCCCGGCTGCGGATGGACGGCGGCGGGGTGTTCCGGGCCGGTGGCACCGCGCTGGTGCTGTGGAAGGACACCGACTGCGCGGTGCGCGGCGTCCGCGTCGACACCGCCGGGAAGAACGGCATCCTCGTCGGCGACGACGCGTCCGGCACCTTCGAGTACTGCGACATCCGCGCCACCGCCTTCCCCGCGCTGCACATCGGCGAGCGGGCCGAGCCGCGTTTCGTCCGCTGCCGGGTCTTCGACTGCGCGCAGGACCTGGGCACCGCCAAGGACGCGGCCCCGGTGTTCGAGGACTGCACGGCGCACGGCGTGGAGCAGTCGGTGCTGCCGACCGCGACGGCCACCGGCCCCGGCCCTGCGGCACCCGCCCGGCCCGGCGCGTCCGGTCAGCCGTCAGGCCCGTCGTCCGACGCGGGGACGCCGGACGAGACGGAGGAGCTGGCCGACGAGGGCGCGCCCGAGGCGGAGCCGGAGTCGCTGGAGGACCTGCTGACCGAACTGGGCGAACTGGTCGGCCTGGAGCGGGTCAAGCGCGACGTCGGCGGCATGGTCAAGCTGATGCAGACGGTCCGGCGACGCCGCGAGGCCGGGCTGCCCGCGCCGCCCCTCAGCCGCCATCTGGTGTTCGCGGGCAACCCGGGCACCGGCAAGACGACGGTGGCCCGGCTCTACGGCAGGCTGCTGAAGGCGCTGGGGCTGCTGGCCGTCGGGCATCTGGTGGAGGTGGACCGCAGCGCACTGGTCGGCGAGTACGTCGGCCACACCGGTCCGAAGACCACCGAGGCGTTCAACCGGGCGCGCGGCGGGGTGCTCTTCATCGACGAGGCGTACTCGCTGGCCCCGGCGATCGCCGGGAACGACTTCGGTACGGAGGCCATCGCCACGCTGGTGAAGCTGATGGAGGACCAGCGCGACGAGGTCATCGTCATCGCGGCGGGCTACCCCGACGACATGGACCGCTTCATCGGCTCCAACCCCGGTCTGTCCTCGCGGTTCTCCCGCACCCTGCTGTTCGAGGACTACAGCTCCGACGAGCTGGTGCACATCGTGGAGCACCATGCGGAGCGGCACGCGTACAAGCTGACCGGCGAGGCGCGGGAGGCGCTGTCGGGGCACTTCGCGGCGATCCCGCGCACCGTCCGCTTCGGCAACGGCCGCACCGCGCGCCAGGTGTTCCAGGAGATGACCGAACGGCAGGCGATGCGCGTCTCCGAGCTGGACGCCCCGGACGCCGACGTCCTGATGCAGCTGTCGCCCCTGGACCTGCCGGAAACCGCCCTCACCCACTGACCCCCTTCCCTCTCCCATCCGTTCCGACTCGGAGGTACCCGTGCCACCGGACATTCCCCGCTCCCCCCATCCCCCGTCGAAGGAACCACCCGGTGGTTTCTCCCGTACGTTCGCCCGCGACCCGGGCCGGACCCGGATCGGGCTGCTGCCCGAGCGCCGGGTGTGGATCGCGCTCGGCTCGACCGTCGCGCTCGTCGCCGGAGCCGTGGTGCTCGGGCCGCTGGCCCAGCGCGGGTTGCGGATGAGCGCCGACGACACCCGGGTCGCCGCCGCCTCGGTGGCGAGCCCGTCGCCGGAGGCGTCGAAGAAGGCCGAGCCCGAGCCGTCGCCGAGCGCGACGAAGGCGGGCCCCACCGCCACGCCCGGCAAGAAGGGCGACGACGCGCCCCCGGCCGACCGGCCCGCGCGTGACGTACCCCCGCCGCGCACCCCGGACACCCCGGATACGCCGTCGCAGGGGCAGAACGGCGGCGTGGTGGCGGGCCACCCGTCCGGCTCCGCGGCCGGTGCGAAGCACCACCCGGCGCAGTCCCCCAAGGTCACCGGCCCGACCGGGACCATCACCGGTATGAACGGCATCTGCCTGGACGTCGCCAACGGCAACCGCGCCAACGGCACGCCCATCCAGGTCCACGACTGCAACGGCATGCCCGCCCAGCGCTGGACGATGGCGTCGGACGGCACCGTCCGCGCGTACGGCAAGTGCATGGACGTCGCGGACAACGCCACGTCGGACGGTTCGCTGATCCACCTGTGGGACTGCAACGGCCGCCCGTCGCAGCAGTGGGTGTTCTCCGGCGCCCCGCACGACCTGGTGAACCTCCCGGCCAACAAGTGCCTGGACATCCGCGCCGCCAACGCCTCGAACGGCACGCGCGTCCAGATCGCCAACTGCTCGGGCAACCCGGCGCAGAAGTGGAGCGTGCCGACGTAATGCGGCCGCCGGGCGGAGACGCCTGCCCCACACCGGGCGCGGGGGATGCTTCCCTCGCGCCCGGGCCGTATGACGAGGGGCCAACTCCCCTCTCTTTACGTCCCGTTGGCCGATCAGAGGTGGTCCGTTGGCCGGGGTCCGGGCCTTGCGGCGGTTCGTAGGGTGAGGGCGTGCCCAGACGCAGCGAACAGGCCGGGTCGGCGCGTGGCCGCGCGGCGGGCCCCGCACCCGACGTCTTCGTCCCGCGCGGCGGTGTCAACGACGGTCCCCGCCACGACGATCCGGTGCCCCTCCACCGCCTCGACGTGTGTGGCTCAGCTGCACGGCTGGGTCATCCTCTTCACCGAGGACTTCCTGCTGGCGCACCCCGGCGACCGGGACGCGCTGGCGACGCTCGGCGGCTGCCCGGGGTTACGGGTGAGCGCCGGGGCGGCGCCGCGGATCGCGTCGCTGGTGGCGGAGATGGTCCGGGAGTACGGCGAGCGGGCCGACGGGTTCACCTCGGTGCTCCAGGCGCAGCTGCACATCCTGATCGCCCAGGCGCTGCGGCTGCCCGGCGCGTCCGGCCCGGCACCGGACACCGGCCGGACCTCGCCGGTGGCCCGCGAGTTCGCCGCCCTGCTGGCCCGCCCCGGCGCCGCGGGCCGCACGGTCCGCTCGGACGCCGAAATAGGACCGGCGGTGGGTTCCCGCGCCCTGCACGAGGCGCGGGAACCCACCGCCGGAGCGTTGTGCCCGGCGGGCCCGTGCGCGGGCCCGCCGGATCAGCGGCAGCGTACGCCGCCGGATGCCGCGTTGGTCACTTCTCCGTCTCGGCGGCGAGATTGGCGAGAATCGCGTCGTAGATCCGGCCGAGGCCCTTGGGCGCGAAGGTCCGCTCGAAGAAGCCGCCGATACCGCCGGCGCCCTGCCAGGTGGTGGTCACCGTGACCTTGGCGCGCTTCTCGCCCGCGGGCGTGACGACCCAGGTGGTGACCATGGAGGAGTTGCGGTCCTTCTCGACGAGCTGCCCGTCGGTCGGCTCGTCGACCTCCAGCAGGCAGTCGCGGACCCGCTTGCTGGTCGCCTGGAGCTTCCAGTGCACCAGCGTGCCCTTGCCGTCGCCGCCCTCGCGGACCTCGTACTCGCTGAACTGCTCGGGCAGCAGCTTGCCGCGGGTGCCGGTGTAGTCGGCGAGCGCGTCGAACACGTTCTCCGGGTCCGCAGCGATCTCCCGCTCGGTGACGGCCTCGACCTGACCCATGTGTGCTGTCCTCCAGTTTTCGGCGCGGTCCTGCTCAGCGCGGTCCTGCGATGCGCGCTCAGCCAACCATCCCGGGGCCGCCCGCCCAAAATCCGGCGCAACCCTTCCGAACGCCCCGGAATTCCGCGGGTCGCCCGTAACGAGGTCCGCGTCTCGCAACGGACGCGCGAACCGGCAGGGGGAAGGCCCCGCCCAGTTGTGTTGTTCGCCAACGCCGGCCGGGGCCGCTTGGCAGATGCTAAGCACGTTTGCTGCACCCGGGGCATGCGCACGGCGGCCACACGGCAGACACCAGCGGAGAGAGACTGCGCCCCTCGACCGGAGTCGGTTCGCGGTCCATCCGTAGCGGCAGATCAACAGGTCGGGGGCGGTCCCCAGTCGGCTCGGTTGTCATGCCACTCGACGCTGGAGACCCCTCCAAGTAGCAGCAATGGCAGTTCTGCCCACGCCCGGCGGTAAGTGCCACAAGGCGTTACACGGGCAGCCCCACCGTGTCGGCGAGGGAGCGCATTTCCCCCGCCAGGGTCCGTCGCCCGGCCATGATGCGGCCGAGAATGTCACGGGCGTACCGCTGGTTCGGCAGCCACTCCGGGGCAGCGTCGCGGATGCTCACCAAGGTGTCGACCGCTTGCCCGTACTGTCGCGTCCTGGCGTACGCGTTGGCCACGTCGAGCAGGTGACGGTTGCGGTTGTTCGAGGCGGGGCGGAACCCTGCCGCCGGGACCTTCGCGGCCAGCTTGAGCACCACGTCCGGACGGTCCACGACCATGGCGTTCTCGGTTCGCTTGAGCACCACCGTGACGGGGCCGAACGCCCGCAGGAAGTCGCCACCGGGGGCGAACTCCCGCCCCAGGGCCGCGGCGGCAGAGTGGGCGAGTCCCAGCGCGTCCTCGGCCTCTTCCGCCCGGTTGTCCCGCACCGCGGCAGCCGACAGGCGAAGCAGCAGCCATCCCCACGCGCTGAGTTCGTCCGGGGTCGCCCGTGACAGCCGGGGTTCCATGTCGTCGGCCCATTGGGTGGCCAACTCCCGCGCTTCACGGAGCTTGCCCTGTCGCAGCAGCAGCCAGTACATCGTTCACCGTGGACGCACCTTAGAGCCGGTCTGCGGAGCCGTCCAGCGCGGCCCCCAGGCACCACTCAGCAGCTTCGAACTGGCGGGTCCGGGTCAGGAGCCAACCGGTGAGCTGCAACAGGCGCATGCGAACGGTGTGCCCCTCGGGGTCGAGCTAAGCCACGGTTCCGGCATCCCTCAACAGTGCGGGCAGGACCACCCGCAAGTCCGCGCTTCCCCCGGCGCTTGCGGACTTCCCTGAGCCGGTCACCCAAGTTGGCAGGCATGAGCCGAGGGTACGCCCGCCCCCTCGCCCGTCACGTATCCCCCGGCGCCCCCAACCGCGCCAACGCGGCCGCCGCCGCAGCCGCCAGCCGGGGATGCCCCATCGCCGTGGTCAGGGCGGGGACGGCGCGCCGGTCGCCGAGGGCGCCCAGGCCCTCGACGCAGGCCAGGGCGACGCGCCAGTACGGCGTGTGCGGGACGGTCAGCCGTTCCAGGGTGGCGATCAGCGCCGGTACGGACTGCGGGGCCCGTAGCTCGGCCAGCAGCCGGACGGGGTGCAGGGCGTAGGCGGTGCGCAGCGGATTGGTGGCGAGGGCGGCGGCCGCGCGGGCGGTGCGCGGGTCGCCGAGCCGGGCCAAGGCGCGCGCGGCCGTGGCGCACCGCACCGGGTCGCGGTAGTTGAGCAGCAGCACCAGCGTCTCGAAGGCGCGGGTGTCGCCCGCGCAGCCGAGGACGAAGGCGGCGATCTCGCGGGCCCACAGCGGGCGCTCCACCGCGACCAGTACGGCGGCCAGTTCGTCGCGCCCGGCGGCGCTGCCGCGGCGGGCGAGGCCGAGCAGCCGCTCGTAGGCCGCCAGATCGTCCGCCGTGCGCAGCTCGGCACGCACCCGGTCCGTCAACTCGTGGAATTCTTCTTCCATTTGCCGCCTTCTCTCCCGCCGACCGGCCGACCGTCTGCCGGGCCCGCCCGCTGTGGCCCGCGCCACGCTTCCAGCCCCGCCCTACCCCTGGACCCGGGGTTACCCACCGGTTAGCCTCGTGGAACGAGCAGCACCCCTGCTCCGGCGGCCTGGTGACGCAGCCGCCCGCAGTACGTCGGTCCGGTGAGCACCACCCGGTCCGGTCCGCACGCCCGGACCGGTATCCCGCGCGACACCGTTACGGAGAGCACGGCACGGCCCCGGGACAGGGCCTGCCGCCCGCCTCTCCGCGCACCCGCATCCCTCAGCCCGCACCGCCCCCGGTGCCCGGCCCGCCCCGGCGCACGTCCGCCGTGGTGGCCGCCGTACGCCGCGCCGCGCCGTGGTGCGCCCACTCCTCAGTCGTCACTTCGCCCCTGCCCGCAGGGGAACACCCTCTGGAGTCCCCCGATGGACCGTCAGTCCGCCCCCGATCTCTCCTCCGACCCGTCCGGCGCCACGCCGCCCCTGACGACCGTGGCCGTGATCGGCCTCGGCACGATGGGCACCCAGATCGCCGAGATCCTCGCCCGCGCCGGGCGCGAGGTCATCGGCGTCGACACCGATGACACCGCCGCCCGTACCGCCGTCGGCACTCTCGCCGCCGCCACCGCCCGCTCCGTCGCGCGCGGCCGGATCACCGAGCGGGAGCGGCAGTCGGTCCTGGCGCGGTTCCGTACCTTCCCCGAGGTGCGGGCCGCCGCCGACGCCGACCTCGTCATCGAGGTGGTGCCCGAGGACCACGCGCTCAAGCGGGAGGTGCTGGCCGCGCTGGACGCGGTGGTGCGCCCGGACACGATCATCGCGACCGGCACCAACGCCCTGTCGGTGACCCGGCTCGCCGCCGACTCCCAACGCCCCGAGCGGGTCCTCGGGCTGCACTTCTTCAACCCGGCACCGGCGATGAAGCTGGTCGAGGTGGTCTCCTCGGTGCTGACCGCGCCGACCGCCGTCGCCGCCGTCACCCAACTCGCCCGTGACCTGGGCAAGGACCCGATCGCGGTGGGCGACCGGCCCGGCTTCGTCGCCGACGGCCTGCTGTTCGGCTACCTCAACCAGGCGGCCGCGATGTACGAGTCGCGGTACGCCGGGCGGGAGGACATCGACGCCGCGATGCGGCTGGGCTGCGGCCTGCCGATGGGCCCGCTGGCGCTGCTCGACCTGATCGGCGTGGACACCGCCCGCACCGTCCTGGAGGCGATGTACGCCGCGTCCCACGACCGGCTGCACGCGCCCGCGCCGATCCTCGGCCAGCTCGCCGAGGCGGGGCTGACCGGCCGCAAGGCGGGCCGCGGCTTCTACACGTACGAGGCGCCGGGCTCGGCCACCGTCGTGCCGGACGCGCAGACCCCGGCGAACGGCGGCGGGAGCGGCGCCGGGCGGCCGGTGCGTGCCGTCGGCGTCGCCGGGTCCGGGACGATGGCGTCCGGTATCGCCGAGGTCTTCGCGAAGGCGGGCTTCGACGTCGTGCTGGCGGCCCGCAGCCCTCGGAAGGCGGAGCGGGCCGTGGCGCGGATCGCGAAGTCGCTGGGCCGCTCGGTGGAGAAGGGCCGGCTGACCGCCGGGGAGCGGGACGCCGCGCTGGCCGCGATCACCCCGGCCGGTTCCCTGGACGCGCTGGCCGATGTCGATCTGGCCGTCGAGGCGGTGGCCGAGGATCTGGCCGTCAAGCAGGAGCTGTTCGCCGCCCTGGACGCGGTCTGCAAGCCGGGCGCGGTCCTGGCGACCACCACCTCGTCGCTGCCGGTCATCGCCTGCGCCCGCGCCACCTCGCGGCCGCAGGACGTCATCGGGATGCACTTCTTCAACCCGGCGCCCGCGATGAAGCTGGTCGAGGTGGTGCGGACGGTGCTGACCGCCGACGACGTGCACGCCACCGTCCGGCAGGTGTGCGCGGCGGCGCGCAAGCACGCGGTGGACTGCGGTGACCGCGCCGGGTTCATCGTGAACGCGCTGCTGTTCCCGTACCTCAACAACGCGGTGAAGATGGTGCAGGAGCACTATGCGACGCCGGACGACATCGATGCGGCGATGAGGCTGGGCGGCGGCTACCCGATGGGCCCGTTCGAGCTGCTGGACGTCGTCGGGCTCGATGTGTCGCTGGCGATCGAGAAGGTGCTGCATGCGGCGTTCCGCGATCCGGGGCTGGCCCCGGCGCCGCTGCTGGAGCACCTTGTCGCCGCGGGCTGCCTGGGCCGTAAGACCGGCCGCGGCTTCCGTGAGTACGCCCGGCGCTGACCAGGACCGGTGGGGCGGGCTGCTGGCGCCTTCGGGCGGTCCGCCCCAGGTCAGCGGGGCGCGGGTGGCACCGCATGCCACGGGCCGCGGGAATATGAAGTACCGTCCCCACATGTCCCAGCCCGCTCGTTCCCCGTCCCCCGACACCCCGGAGACCAGTACTCCCGGCGCCCGCCGCGCGGCGGCCCAGCGGCTCAAGATGCGCCGCGAACTCTCGGCCGCGGCCATGGAGTTGTTCGCGACCAAGGGCTACGAGGCGACCACGGTCGACGAGATCGCGGCGGCCGCCGGTGTCGCCCGGCGGACGTTCTTCCGCCACTTCCGCTCCAAGGAAGAGGCGATCTTCCCCGACCACGACGACACCCTGGTCCGCGCCGAGGCGGTCCTCGACGCGGCACCGGCGCACGAGAACCCGCTCGACACGGTCTGCCGCGGCATCAAGGAAGTCATGCGGATGTACGCGGCGTCCCCCGCGGTCTCCGTGGCCCGCTACCGCCTGACCCGCGAGGTGCCCACTCTCCGGGAGGCGGAGATCGCGTCGGTGGCCCGCTACGAGCGGCTGTTCACCCGCTACCTCCTGGGCCATTTCGACGAGGGCGCGCACCGCGAGGGTGACGACGATCCGCTGCTCGCCGAGGTCGCCGCGTCGGCGGTGGTCACCGCGCACAACCACGTGCTGCGGCGGTGGCTACGGGCCGGGGCGGAGGGCGATGTGGAGACCCAGCTGGACCACGCCTTCGAGATCGTCCGGGAGACCTTCGGCACCGGCATCGGCGCGGGCCGTACCGCCTCCGGGGAGAGTGCGCCCGCGGCGGTCTCCCGCGAGGGCGAGGTGCTGGTCGCGGTGGCGCGGACGGACGCCCCGCTGGACGAGGTCATGAAGACGATCGAACGGGCGCTGAAGAAGCGCTGACCGCCCGGGCGCCGCCCGCCGCTCCCCGCCCGCACCCCGAGCCCGTACCACCCGGCCCCCGGGCCCCGACGCCGCCGCGCGCCGGGGCTCCGGGGGCCGCGGCATGTCCGGAACCCGGCGCATTCTGCGCGATCATCCCTCATCCGCAGGGCCCTTTGAACGATCATCGCTCGCCCACGGCACCCCTTTGAACGATCATCGCTCAGATGTGAAGACTTTCTTTCATCTGAGAGAAATTCTTGGCACTCAGTGTCTTGTTCACTGGCACGCGGTGTCATACGTTGAGGGGGTCCGAGCGACCGGCACGCACCCATCCCCGCGCGCCGGATGTCCCAACGGCCGTGCCACGGCCGTCCGTTCGGGCGCCTGCGTCACAGGCAACCGCGCTCACCGGCGCCGACCCCCAGCGGACCCTCTCCGCGCACCGCACCACCCCCGACGTTCCCTCAAGCCGTTCCCGAACGAGCTTCGCCGGAGGCACACCGTGAACGAAATCCTGGACGCGATCCTCGCGCCCGACACCACCCGCGACGACTTCGCCGCCCTGCCGCTCCCCGAGTCCTACCGCGCGGTCACCGTCCACAAGGACGAGGCCGAGATGTTCGCCGGACTCGCGACCCACGAGAAGGACCCGCGCAAGTCCCTGCACGTCGAGGACGTGCCGCTGCCCGAACTGGGCCCCGGCGAGGCGCTGGTCGCCGTCATGGCGTCCTCCGTGAACTACAACAGCGTCTGGACCTCGATCTTCGAGCCGCTGCCGACCTTCGGCTTCCTGGAGCGCTACGGCAGGCTCTCCCCGCTCGCCAAGCGCCACGACCTGCCGTACCACGTCATCGGCTCCGACCTGGCGGGCGTGGTGCTGCGCACCGGCCCCGGCGTCAACTCCTGGCACCCCGGCGACGAGGTCGTCGCGCACTGCCTCTCCGTGGAGCTGGAGTCCTCGGACGGGCACAACGACACGATGCTCGACCCCGAGCAGCGGATCTGGGGCTTCGAGACCAACTTCGGCGGGCTCGCCGAGATCGCGCTGGTCAAGTCCAACCAGCTGATGCCGAAGCCGGACCACCTCAGCTGGGAGGAGGCCGCCGCCCCGGGCCTGGTCAACTCCACCGCGTACCGCCAGCTGGTCTCCCGTAACGGCGCCGGTATGAAGCAGGGCGACAACGTCCTCATCTGGGGCGCCAGCGGCGGACTCGGCTCGTACGCCACCCAGTTCGCGCTGGCCGGTGGCGCCCACCCGATCTGCGTGGTGAGCAGCGAGGACAAGGCGGAGATCTGCCGGAAGATGGGCGCCGAGGCGATCATCGACCGCAAGGCCGAGGGGTACAAGTTCTGGAAGGACGAGCACCACCAGGACCCCCGCGAGTGGAAACGGTTCGGCAAGCGGATCCGTGAGCTGACCGGCGGCGAGGACGTCGACATCGTCTTCGAGCACCCGGGCCGCGAGACCTTCGGTGCCTCCGTCTACGTCACCCGCAAGGGCGGCACCATCGTCACCTGCGCCTCCACCTCGGGCTACCGGCACGAGTACGACAACCGCTACCTGTGGATGTCGCTGAAGCGGATCGTCGGCTCGCACTTCGCCAACTACCGCGAGGCGTGGGAGGCCAACCGCCTCATCGCCAAGGGCAAGATCCACCCGACCCTCTCCAAGGTGTACTCCCTCGACGACACCGGCCAGGCCGCGTACGACGTCCACCGCAACCTCCACCAGGGCAAGGTCGGCGTCCTCGCGCTCGCCCCCGAGGAGGGTCTGGGCGTCCGCGATGCGGAGATGCGCGCCAAGCACCTCGACGCGATCAACCTCTTCCGCGACGCATGAGCGCGCGCTTCCGGTGGGCCCGGAACACGCCGTCGCACTGTCCGAACCGATAGGCGGTTGCTGCACCATGACTGAGCGCCAGAAGGATCGTCCGTGGCTGATGCGGACCTACGCCGGGCACTCCACGGCCGAGGCGTCCAACGAGCTGTACCGGCGCAATCTCGCCAAGGGGCAGACCGGGCTGTCGGTCGCGTTCGACCTCCCGACGCAGACCGGATACGACCCCGACCACATCCTCGCCAGGGGTGAGGTCGGCCGGGTCGGCGTCCCGGTCTCCCATCTCGGCGACATGCGGCGGCTGTTCCGGGACATCCCGCTGGAGCAGATGAACACCTCGATGACCATCAACGCCACCGCCATGTGGCTGCTGGCGCTCTACCAGGTGGTCGCGGAGGAGCAGGGTGCGGACATCTCCACGCTCCAGGGGACGACGCAGAACGACATCGTCAAGGAGTACCTGTCGCGGGGCACGCACGTCTTCCCGCCCCGGCCCTCCCTCCGGCTGACCACCGACATGATCACGTACACGGTCCACCACCTCCCGAAGTGGAACCCGATCAACATCTGTAGCTACCACCTGCAGGAGGCGGGGGCCACGCCGGTCCAGGAGATCGCGTACGCGCTGTCCACCGCCATCGCCGTCCTGGACGCGGTGTTCGCCTCCGGGCAGGTCCCCGAGGAGCGCAGGGGCGATGTCGTCGCGCGGATCTCCTTCTTCGTGAACGCGGGCGTCCGCTTCGTCGAGGAGATGTGCAAGATGCGGGCGTTCGGCCGCCTGTGGGACACGATCACCCGCGAGCGGTACGGGATCGAGAACCCCAAGGAGCGCCGCTTCCGCTACGGCGTGCAGGTCAACTCGCTGGGCCTGACCGAGGCGCAGCCGGAGAACAACGTCCAGCGGATCGTGCTGGAGATGCTGGCGGTCACGCTGTCGAAGGACGCCCGCGCGCGGGCCGTCCAGCTCCCGGCGTGGAACGAGGCGCTGGGCCTGCCCCGCCCCTGGGACCAGCAGTGGTCGCTCCGCATCCAGCAGGTCCTCGCCCACGAGAGCGATCTGCTGGAGTACGAGGACCTGTTCACCGGGTCGCATGTCGTCGAGGCCAAGGTGGACGCCCTCGTCGCGGAGTGCCGGGCGGAGATCGACCGGATCCAGGAGAGGGGCGGCGCGATGGCCGCCGTGGAGTCCGGCTACCTCAAGGCGCAGCTGGTCTCCTCGCACGCCGAGCGGCGGGCGCGGATCGAGTCCGGCGAGGAGAAGATCATCGGCGTCAACTGCTACGAGTCCACCGAGCCGAACCCGCTCACCGCCGACCTGGACACCGCGATCATGACGGTCGACCCGGACAACGAGGCGCGGGTGGTCGGAGCCCTGCACGCCTGGCGGGACGCGCGCGACGAGGCGCGGGCCCAGGACGCGCTGGCCGCCCTGAAGAAGACCGCGGCGGGCGACGCCAACCTCTTCCCCGCCACCCTGGAGTGCGCCCGTGCCGGGGTGACGACCGGCGAGTGGACCTGGGCGCTGCGCGACGTCTTCGGCGAGTTCCGGGCGCCGACCGGGGTCTCCGGCGCGCCCCTCGCGGTCACCGCCGAGGCCGGTACGCCGCTCGCCGCGGTGCGCGAGAAGGTGGCGCGGACCGCCGCCGAGCTGGGCACCGGCAAGCTGCGGCTGCTGGTCGGCAAGCCCGGTCTGGACGGCCACAGCAACGGCGCCGAGCAGATCGCGGTCCGCGCCCGCGACGCCGGTTTCGAGGTGGTCTACCAGGGCATCCGGCTCACGCCCGAGCAGATCGTCACGGCGGCGGTCGCCGAGGACGTGCACTGTGTGGGCCTGTCGATCCTGTCCGGTTCGCACGCCGAGCTGGTACCGGACGTCCTGGCGCGGCTGGAACGCGCCGGCGCCGATGAGGTGCCCGTCATCGTCGGCGGGATCATCCCGTCCGCCGACGCGGCCGCGCTCCGCCAGGCCGGGGTGGCCGCGGTGTTCACGCCGAAGGACTTCGGCATCACCGAGATCATCGGCCGTATCGTCGACGAGATCCGCACCGCGAACGGACTCGCCCCGCTGGAGGTCCCGGCATGACCCCGGCACCGGCCCGCGCCACCCGTACCTCCCCGCCCGAAGCTCCCAAGGAGTGAGCACCATGCAGTTCGGCCGTACCTACGAAGAGTTCACCGTCGGCGACGTCTACAAGCACTGGCCGGGCAAGACGGTCACCGAGTACGACGACCACCTCTTCTGCCTGCTGACGATGAACCACCATCCGCTGCACATGGACGCCCACTACGCGCAGGAGACCACCGACTTCGGCAAGAACGTCGTCGTCGGCAACTACGTCTACTCGCTGCTGCTGGGCATGTCGGTGCCGGACGTCTCCGGGAAGGCCCTCGCCAACCTGGAGGTCGAATCGCTCAAGCATGTGGCGCCGACGTTCCACGGCGACACGCTCTACGGCGAGACGACGGTGCTCGACAAGACGCCGTCCCGCTCCAAGCCGGACCGCGGGATCGTGCAGGTGGAGACGGTGGGCTACAACCAGGACGGCACGCTGGTCTGCGTCTTCCGGCGCAAGGTCATGGTGCCGACCGCGGAGTACATCGCACAGCGCGGCGGAGAGCAGCCCGGCCGCCCCGAGCTGAAAGCCCCGGCGGCCCGGAAGGAGAAGTAGACATGTCCCGTCTCGCACAGACCGAGGGCCTGACCGACATCCAGCGGGAGATCCTCGCCACCGTCCGCGACTTCGTGGACAAGGAGATCATCCCCGTCGCCACGGAGCTGGAGCACCGCGACGAGTACCCCACGCAGAT
Source organism: Streptomyces sp. NBC_01525 (assembly GCF_045040405.1). Lineage (NCBI taxonomy): Bacteria > Bacillati > Actinomycetota > Actinomycetes > Kitasatosporales > Streptomycetaceae > Streptomyces > Streptomyces sp. NBC_01525. The sequence goes on along the minus strand of NZ_CP109397.1, from coordinate 5,941,305 downwards.
CGTCGAGGGCCTCAAGGAGCTGGGCGTCTTCGGGCTGATGATCCCCGAGGAGTACGGCGGTCTCGGCGAGTCCCTGCTCACCTACGCGCTGACGGTGGAGGAGATCGCCCGCGGCTGGATGAGCGTGTCGGGCATCATCAACACCCACTTCATCGTGGCGTACATGCTCAAGCAGCACGGCACGCAGGAGCAGAAGGACCACTTCCTGCCCCGGATGGCGGCGGGTGAGATCCGCGGCGCCTTCTCGATGTCGGAACCGGCGCTGGGCTCGGACGTCTCGGCGATCTCGTCCAAGGGCGTGCGCGACGGTGGGGGCGACTACCTGCTCACCGGCCAGAAGATGTGGCTGACCAACGGCGGCTCGTCGACGCTGGTGGCGGTGCTCTGCCGGACCGACGAGGGCCACCCCGAGGGCACCGCCCCGCACAAGTCGATGACGACCTTCCTGGTGGAGAAGGAGGCCGGCTTCGGCGAGGTCCGTCCCGGTCTGACCATTCCCGGCAAGATCGAGAAAATGGGCTACAAGGGGGTGGACACCACCGAACTGATCATGGACGGCCTGCCCATCCCGGCCGACCGGGTGCTCGGCGGCGAGAGTGGGCGTGGCTTCTATCACATGATGGACGGCGTCGAGGTGGGCAGGGTCAATGTCGCGGCGCGCGGCTGCGGCGTCGCCCAGCGCGCCTTCGAGTTGGGCGTCGACTACGCACAGCAGCGTCACACCTTCGGCAAGCCGATCGCGCAGCACCAGGCCATCCAGTTCAAATTGGCGGAAATGGCAACAAAGGTCGAAGCGGCCCATGCGATGATGGTGAATGCCGCGCGCAAAAAGGACTCGGGACAACGAAACGACCTTGAGGCGGGCATGGCGAAGTATCTGGCCTCCGAGTATTGCAAGGAGGTGGTGGAGGACGCATTCCGCATCCACGGTGGCTACGGCTTCTCGAAGGAGTACGAGATCGAGCGCCTCTACCGCGAGGCCCCGATGCTGCTGATCGGTGAAGGTACCGCCGAGATCCAGAAAATGATCATCGGACGGCGGCTACTGGAAGAGTACCGAATCCAGGGGTGAACATCCCTTTTGCCCGGATTTCTTCTAGACGAAGATCACACCGCGTCATCCTTGTTCGGCCACGGATCGGCTCTGACTCTTGGCCAGTTGCCGCTCGTAACCGATAGCATCCCCGGAAAGCCGCCGTCCCCCGTAACCACTACGCGGCATCCTCCGCTACGAAGGTCATCCATGCCCCACAGCCAATCCTCTGCACCACGCGGTCGCGTCCGCCTCGCGCGCGGAGCGTCGCCGTGGCTCCTCCCGACCGTGGCAACGGCAGCGGTCAGCCTGGCCCGTTCCCGTCGCTCGGGACGCTGGGCCGCCGTCGCCGTGCCCACCACCGCTCTCGCGGCGGGCATGCTGTGGTTCTTCCGCGACCCCGAGCGTGAGATCGCTTCGGGCCGCGTGATTTCCCCGGCCGACGGTGTGGTGCAGAGCATCATGCCGTGGAAGGACGGACGCACCCGCGTCGCGATCTTCATGAGCCCGCTGAACGTCCACGTCAACCGCGCGCCGCTGGCCGGCACGGTGACGTCCGTGGAGCACATCCCCGGCGGGTTCGTCCCGGCGTTCAACAAGGAGAGCGAGAACAACGAACGCGTCGTCTGGCATTTCGACACCGAGATCGGTGACGTCGAGATGGTCCAGATCGCCGGTGCGGTGGCCCGCCGCATCGTGCCTTACGTGCCCGAGGGCACCAAGGTGGAGCAGGGCGAACGCATCGGTCTGATCCGCTTCGGCTCCCGCGTCGATGTCTACCTTCCGGAAGGCGTCGAGGCGGCGGTCGAGGTCGGCCAGGCCACCACCGCGGGGGTGACTCGTCTTGACCGTGACTGATCCCGAAACCCAGGCCGCCTGGGCTCCCGAGAACGAGGAGGAGGGTGACGTCGACATTCCGCTGTCCACGCGGCTGTCGATAGCGGACACCCTCACCCTCGGCAATGCCATCTGCGGCTTCATGGCCGTCTACTTCACGACCACCGGCGTCCTCATCCCGCATCTGACGGGCATGGACGACGGCGGTATGGCGCGGCACAGCGCGGCGATGGCCGTGATCCTGATGCTGCTCGCGTCGGTCTTCGACCTCTTCGACGGACTCGTGGCGCGCAAGCTGCGGGCCTCCGCGATGGGCGCCGAGCTCGACAACCTCTCCGACCTGATCAGCTTCGGCCTGGCCCCCGCCTACTTCGTCGTCACCTGGGGCATGGTCGCCCAGGACGCGAACCAGCAGGTGTCGGTGGTGGCCGCGGTCGTGGTCCTGCTCGCCGTGGTGCTGCGGCTCGCGCGCTTCTCGTGCGTACCGATGCGGGACGGCATGTTCCAGGGCATGCCCGGCCCGTTCGGCGCGCTGACCGTCGTCGCCATCGTCCTGCTGGAGCTGCCGTTCCTGCCGACGCTGCTGGCGATCATCGGGGTGGCCTGGCTGATGGTGAGCCGGGTCGAGTACCCCAAGCCGCGTGGCCGCCTCGCCGTGGCAATGCTCGGCTGGATCGTGCTCAGCATGGGCATGCTCACCGCCTGGGCCCTGGACGCCCCCGCCGGCCAGCGGCTGCTGCAGACCGGCTGCGCCCTGCAGATCGTCCTCGGCGCGATGATCCCGCTCTTCGCGACGGCCCGGCGGGTGAACACCTTCCGTGACAACCGCCGCGAGGCCCGCGCCGCACAGCTGCCGTAGCGGCGCGCAAGCTACGCCGAGAGCCCCGAGCGAAGATTCGCTCGGGGCTCTTTCGTGTGTACGGTGGCCGACCGGCCCGTACGGGTGGGCCGACGACCTACCCGTACGGGTAGCCCGTACGGGCTCAGCTCAGCAGGTCGCGGGCGAGCTGCTCCGCGGCGCGTTCCAGCAGCGGGCCCGCCTGGGCCATGCAGCGCTCCGGGTCGCTCTCCAGGTCCGTCAGCGGGTACGCGCGCCGGATCCCGGCGGCGGCCAGCGCCTCGGGGGCCATCCGCAGCCGACCGCAGACCGCGGCGACGTCCAGACCGGCCGCGCGGGCCGCCGCGGCGACGCCGGCGGGCGCCTTGCCGTGCAGCGTCTGCTCGTCGAGCGAGCCCTCGCCGGTGATGACGAAGGTCGCCCCGGCCAGCGCGGGCGCGAAGCCCAGCACCTCCAGCATCACGTCGATACCGGGCCGGAACGTGGCGCCAAGACCGACCAGCGCGCCGTAGCCGATCCCCCCGGCCGCGCCCGCGCCGGGCGCCAGGGCGCAGTCCGCGGCCCGGGCGCCGAGCGTCCGCTCCAGGACGGCGGCGTAGTGCGCGAGCGCCGTGTCCAGCTCCGCGACGTCGGCCTCGCTCGCGCCCTTCTGCGGACCGTAGACCGCGGGCGCGCCCTTGGGACCGGTGAGCGGGTTGTCGACGTCGCCGGCGAGGACGAGGTCCGTGGTGGCCAACCGCGGGTCGAGGCCGGAGAGGTCGGCCGTGGCGAGGGACCGCAGGGCGCCGCCGCCGGGGCCGACCGGCGCGCCGTCCGCGTCGAGGAGGCGGGCGCCGAGCGCCGCCAGCATGCCCGCGCCGCCGTCGGTCGTGGCGCTGCCGCCGACGCCGAAGACGATCGAGGTGGCCCCGGCGTCGAGCGCGGCCCGCAGCAGTTCGCCGGTGCCGTACGTGGTCGCCGTCAGCGGGGCGAAGACGCCGGGCGGCAGATGCTGGAGGCCGGACGCCTCGGCCATCTCGACGACCGCGGTGCCGTCACCGCGCAGCGCGAAGGTCGCGGTGACCGGGGTGCCGGTGGGGCCGGTGACCCGCGCCTCGTGCCGGGTGAAACCGGCCGCCAGCGCGGCGGCGACCGTGCCGTCGCCGCCGTCCGCGACCGGGACGGCCGTCACGTCGAGGCCCGGGACGGCGCGGCGCAGGCCCGCCGTGACGTGCGCGGCGACCTCGACGGCCGTGAGGGAACCCTTGAACTTGTCCGCGGCGATCAGCACATGTGCCGCTGTCCTTGCTGCGTCCGCCATCGTGTTTCCCCTTGCTTTCGAACTGGCAGTCGCGCCGCTGCGACCCTATCCGGCGAAAGCCACCGCGAACAGGGCTTCCCCCGGCGTCCGCGGCCCGCGCGAGGGGGCGTCTCTCCTATGCTCACGGCCATGACGACGATGGATGAGGCGACCTATATCGCGAGCCTGCCGCGGGTGCTGTCCGGCGCCGGAACCGTCCTGCGGGACGCGGCGGGCCGGATCCTGCTGGTGGAGCCGGACTACCGGGACTGCTGGCTGCTGCCCGGCGGCACCGTCGAGTCGGACGCCGGGGAATCCCCGCGCCAGGCCGCGCGCCGCGAGACGGCGGAGGAGATCGGCCTGGACATCCGGGTCGGCGCCCTGCTGGCCATCGACTGGGTCCGCAGCCCGGGCTGGCCGCCCGTGGTGTCCTACCTCTTCGACGGCGGCACCCTGGACGACGCCGCGCTCGCCTCGATCCGCCTCCAGGAGGGCGAGCTCCTGTCCTGGCGCATGTCTCCCTGGGAGGAGGCCGCCCGTCTGCTCGATCCTCAGCTGGCGCTCCGGGTGCGGGCTGCTCTTGATGCCCTGGGGCAGGGGATGGGGACGGTGGAGTTGGAGGATGGGCGGGTGCCGGTGCGGTAGAAGGCCGTGGTCCCCGCGGGAGCGGGCCTTTCGAGTTCTGTGTTGGGCCCGCTGAAGTGCTCTCCGCGTGAGTGGGGACCGGCCACCGGCCGGGAAAACCCGTTGAGCGCTCCCCCGGCCGACCGTACGGTGCCCGCATGCTGCGATCACCTCGTCTGGAGCGGGTCAGGGAACACGGTCCGGAGCCGTTCCCTCTGCGGCTCGCGTTCCGGCCCACCGGGGAGCTGAGCGGCGGCCGGATCGTCGCCGCGCGTGATCTGCGCGCCGACGGCTGACGCCTCGCCGCTCCCCCGCCCCGTAAGTACCGCCGTCCGTCGAGGAGTTGCCGTGGAAGAGATCGCCGTACGTCTGGCCGAGGTGCCGGGGGTGGTGGGGGTGATGCTCGGGGGGAGTCGGGCGCGGGGGACGCAGCGGGCCGACTCCGACTGGGATCTGGGCGTGTACTACCGGGGCGAGGTGGATCTGCGGGCGCTGGGGGCGCTGGCGGCGGAGGTCGCCGGTGGGCCCGTCGAGGTGTTTCCGCCAGGTGCGTGGGGGCCGTGGGTCAACGGCGGGGCGTGGCTGACGCCGGTCGGTGGCGGGGCGCCCGTGGACTGGATTCTGCGGGATGTGGACCGGGTGCGGCGGGTGTGGGAGGAGTGCCGCGAGGGGCGGTACGAGATCGGGGAACAGCTCGGGCATCCGCTCGGGTTCTGGTCCCCCGCGTATCCGGGTGAGGTCGCGCTGGGACGCGTACTGGCCGATCCCGGCGGCGAGTTGACGGAGCTGCGGGGCGCGACGCGGGTGTATCCGGAGGCGCTGCGGACGGCGCTGTGCGGGCGGGCGGTATGGGACGCGGAGTTCTCGGTGACGATGGCCGCGAAGGCGCCCGGGCGCGGGGACGTGCTGCACGCGTCGCTCTGTCTGTCGCGGGCGGTCGGCGCCCTCGTCCAGGCGCTGCACGCGCACCACCGTGTCTGGTGCGTCAACGAGAAGGGCGCCCTCGTGGCGGCCGCGGCGCTGCCCGGCGCACCGCCGGAGTTCGCCCGCGACGCCGCCGCGCTGCTCGGCGGCCTCGGCACCGAGGAGGAGCCGCTGCGCCGGTCGCTGGAGCGGGCGCGGCGGTTGGTGGCGCGGGTGCGGGAGGCCGTGGGCGGATAGCGGGCGGCCCCGTACGGCAGCGGCTGCGCGTACGGCAGCGGTCAGTGCTCGACGCGGGCGGCCGCGCCGGGCGGGAACGCGTGCGGGCCGGGTAAAGGCGTGCGGGCCGGGTAATGGCCGGGCTTCGGGGCGAGGCCAGGCTCCGGACGAGCCCGTCGCCCGGCCCCGGACCCCCTGCCGCCCCGCTCACCCCACCTCGGTCACCGGGAACAGCGCCTCGTCGCCGTCCTGCTCCGCGGACTCGAACGCCAGCAGCCGGCGCTTGTTGTCGAGCCCGCCGCCGTAGCCGGTGAGGCTGCCGTTGGCGCCGATGACGCGGTGGCAGGGGACGATGATGCTGACCGGGTTGCGGCCGTTGGCGAGGCCGACGGCGCGGGCCGCGGAGGGGATGCCGAGGCGTTCGGCGAGCTGCCCGTAGGTGACGGTCGTGCCGTACGGGAGGGTGCCCAGTTCGGCCCAGACGCGGCGCTGGAACGGCGTGCCGCCGAGGTCCAGCGGCAGGTCGAAGACGGTCAACTCGCCGCGGAAATAGGCGTCCAGCTGCGCGATGGTGTCGGCGAAGGGCGCCTCGGCGGGGTCGGCGCGGCGGCCGAAGGTCTCCAGCGGCGGGCGGTGGCGGTGGTCGGTCATGTAGACGCCGCAGAGCGCGGGCCCGGTGGCGACGAGGGTGAGCGGACCGACGGGCGTGCCGTCGAGGACGGTGTGGGCGCGGTCGGCGGGCGGCGCGGGGGTGGTTCCCGGGGGCGTGGGTGTGGTCATGGCTTGCCGTTTCAGTCGGTCGGGGTGGTGGTGCCGGGTGCGGGCCGGTCGGGGCCGGACCGGGGCGGTCAGGTTCGTGGCGAAGGGTGCGGGCCGCCGGTCAGCCGGCCGGGAGGACGTTGATCGGATGGTCCTCCGTGGCCCAGAGGTACTGGACGGCGTAGGCGCGCCAGGGGCTCCAGGCGGTGGAGTGGCGGATGAGGGCCGCGGGGGTGCCGGGCAGACCGAGTGCCATGGCGGCGCGCCGCAGGCCGAGGTCGGTGGGGGTGAAGGCGTCCGGGTCGCCCAGGGCGCGCATGGCGATGCATTCGACGGTCCAGGGGCCCACGCCGGGCAGTGCGGCGAGGCGGGCGCGGGCCTCGGCGCGGTCGCCGCCGACGCCGAGACGGAGCGCGCCGTCGGCAAGGGCGGCGATCAGCCCGGTGAGGGTGGCGCGGCGGGTGCGGGGCATCGCCAGCTTCTCCGGGTCGAGTCCGGCGAGCGCCTGCGGGGTCGGGAAGAGGTGGGTGAGGCCGCCCTCGGGGTCGTCGACCGGTTCGCCGTGGGCGAGGACCAGCCGTCCCGCGTGGGTACGGGCGGCGGCGGTGGAGACCTGCTGGCCGAGGACGGCGCGGACGGCGAACTCGTCGGCGTCGGCGGTACGCGGCACGCGCCGTCCGGGGGCCGCGTCGACCAGGGGGGCCAGCACCGGGTCGCGGCGCAGCTGGCCGTCGACCGCCTCCGGGTCGGCGTCCAGGTCGAGCATCCGGCGGCAGCGGGCGATGGCGCCGGTCAAATCCCGCAGGTCGGTGAGGGAGAGACGGCAGTCGATGTGGTCGGGGCGCGGGGTGAGCGCGACGATGCCATGGCCGTACGGGAGGCGGAGGGTGCGGCGGTAGGCGCCGTGGCGCCACTCCTCGACGCCGGGGACGGCGGTGGCCGCGAGGTGGCCGAAGAGGTTGTCGGGGCAGAGCGGGCGGCGGAACGGCAGCCGGAGGGTGAGGGTGCCGGGCAGCGCGGGGCGCGGGCCGGGGGCGGCGCGTTGCCGCAGTTCGCCGGGGGCGAGCGCGAAGACCTCCCGGACCGTCTCGTTGAACGTACGGATGCTGGCGAACCCGGCGGCGAACGCCACCTCGGCCATCGGCAGCGCCGTCGTCTCGATCAGCAGCCGGGCGGTCTGCGCGCGCTGGGCGCGGGCCAGGGCGAGCGGTCCGGCGCCCAGTTCGGCGAGGAGCTGCCGCTCGATCTGGCGGGTGCTGTACCCGAGGTGCGACGCGAGTCCGGGGACGCCCTCGCGGTCGACGACGCCGTCCGCGATCAGCCGCATCGCGCGGGCGGTGAGGTCGGCGCGTTCGTCCCACTGCGGGGAGCCCGGCGCGGCGTCGGGGCGGCACCTTTTGCAGGCGCGGAAGCCGGCCTGCTGGGCCGCGGCGGCGCTCGGGTAGAAGCACATGTTCTGTGGTTTGGGCGGCACCGCGGGGCAGCTGGGGCGGCAGTAGATCCGGGTGGTGAGCACGGCGGTGCAGAACCGGCCGTCGAAGCGGGCGTCCTTGGACCGCACGGCGCGCAGACAGCTCTCGGTGTCGGTGTGCATGCCTCCAGGATTGCCCGCCGGCCGGCACGGCGCTGGCGGAAATCCGACATCAGCGTGCGCCTGCCGGGGCCGATGCCGAGCCCGGTCGGGGACGGTTGTGGCCGAGCGGCTGACGGCCCGGCCCTCCCCCGGCCACCGGCGGGTGCCGCGCCCGGTCACGCCCCGTCGGCCCCCGCGAACCGGTCCAGCGCGCCGATCACCGCGTCCCGGGTCGCCGCGCTGCCCTTGTGCCCGGCGTCGTCGATGACCGTCAGCTCCGCGCCGGGCCAGGCGCGGGCCAGTTCCCAGGCGGTCTCCAGCGGCGTACTGAGGTCGAGCCGCCCGTGAACGAGGACGCCGGGGATACCCGCGAGGCGGCCCGCATCGCGCAGCAGCGCGCCCTCCTCCAGCCAGGCGCCGTGCGAGAAGTAGTGCGCGCAGAGCCGTACCAGCGCCTGCCGCGCCGCGGAGGGGCGGCCGCCGTACACATCGGGCGCGCCGTGCGGCTCCAGGGAGAGCACCGTGTCCTCCCAGGCACACCAGCGGGTCGCGGCCCGCTCCCGTACCGCCGGGTCGGGGTCGGACATCAGCGCGGCGTACGCGGTGAGCAGGCGCTCGTCGCGGTCCGCTTCCGGGACGCCTTCGCGGAACCGCTGCCACTGCTCGGGGAAGAAGCGGCCGACGCCCCGGTAGAGCCAGTCGGTCTCGCGGCGGCGGGTGGTGGTGACGCTCGGGATGACGATCTCCGAGACGCGGGACGGGTGGTGCTCGGCGTAGGCGAGGATCAGCGTCGAGCCCCAGGAGCCGCCGCACAGCAGCCAGCGGTCGATGCCGAGGTGGGTGCGGAGGTGTTCCATGTCGGCGACGAGATGCGCGGTGGTGTTGTGGCGCAGGTCGGTCGCCGGGTCGGCGGCGTGCGGGGTGGAGCGGCCGCAGCCGCGCTGGTCGAAGAGGACGACGCGGTAGCGCGCCGGGTCGAAGTTCCGGCGGGCGCCCTCCGTGCAGCCCGAACCCGGTCCGCCGTGCACGACGAGGGCGGGCTTGCCGTGCGGGTTGCCGCAGACCTCCCAGTACACGAGGTTCCCGTCGCCGACGTCCAGCATGCCCCGGTCGTACGGTTCGATCGGCGGGTACGGCTCGGTCATGGTGTCCCTCTCGTGGTCCGGTCGGTGGCCGGGGACGGGCGGGTCAGGCGCCCGTGCCGCCGGGGCCCTTGTAGGCGGTGTAGGCCGTTCCCAGTTCGGTCACGTCCACCGAGGCGTGCACCACCGTGCCGGGCGGCACCACGGCGGTGTGGCGGCGCAGCACGTCCAGGACGGCGGCGCCCAGCGCCCGCTTGGCGACCTCCGTGCGGCCCGGCAGGATCGCGAACTCCAGGTGGACCAGCGCCTGTCCGGGCTGGTCGTCGCCGACGACGGTCTCCTCGACGCGCTGGAAACGGGTCCGGCAGCCACCCACCGTGATGCCGTCGTCGGTCTCCGCCGCCACCGCGTGCAGCTCCCGGGCGAAGGCCCGGCGGTCGAGGACGTCGTCCAGGGACGCGTCGTAGGAGACGAGGATCTGCGGCATGGGGAAACTCCTGATCGCGGTGCGGGCCACGTAGACAGTGCCACAGGAGGGTGGCGGGGTGGTACCGCATAGGGGGCGGACGTCGGGCCGGGCCACCCGGTCCCCCGGCCCGGCGCCCGCCCGCTCCGGTACGGGCAGGCGCCCGGCGGCTCGTCTCAGACCGCCGACCAGCCCCCGTCCACCGGCAGCACGGCGCCGTTGATGAACGAGGCGGCGTCGGAGGCGAGGAAGGCGAGGGCGGCGGCCTGTTCCTCGGGGCTGCTGATGCGGCCGGTGACCGCGCCGATCAGCCGGCCGATCACGGCGGGGCCGTGCGCCTCCGGTGCCGCGTCGACGCGGATGCCGGTGGCGGTGGGGCCGGGGGCGATGGCGTTGGCCCGTATGCCCTGGTCGCGGTAGGTCACGGCGAGGTTCTTCACCAGACCGATCACGCCGTGTTTGGCGGCGGTGTAGGCGGCTCCGGCGGCGCCGCCGCGCAGCCCCGCCTCGGAGGCGGTGAAGACGATCGCGCCGCCACCGGCGGCCAGCAGGTGGGGCAGCGCGGCGCGGGTCAGCAGGAAGGGGGCGGTGAGGTTGATCCGCAGGACCCGGTCCCACTCCGCGTCGTCGGTCTCGCCGAGGGCCGACATCCGGTCCATGATCCCGGCGTTGTTGACCAGGACGTCCAGCCCGCCGAAGGCCGCGACGGCCCGTTCGACGACCGCGTCGACGACCCGCTGTTCGCCGAGGTCACCGCCGAAGGCGAGGGCGGAACCACCGGCCTCTTCGATCGCGCGGACGGTGGCCTCGACGCCGTCGCGGTTCACGTCCACGGCCAGGACCCGGTCCCCGTCCGCGGCGAACTTCAGGGCCGTGGCGCGACCGATGCCGGACGCGGCACCGGTGATGACGACGCTGCGTCCGGCCGGAGGGGTCGTGGTGGTGCTCATGGGGTCTCCTCGTGAGGGGCGGTGATCTCGTCGGGGGCGCCGCCGTCGGGCGACGCATCACGCTCCGGTGGTCTGCGGGGCGACAGCCGCAGCACCGTGCCCTCGCCGTTGGCGGCGAGGAGCAGCGAGCCGTCGGGGGCGGCGGCGAGGCCGGCGAACGGCGGGGCCACCCCGGGCATGCCGTGCGTGAACAGCGCGGGGCGCTCGCGGGGCGCGGTGTCCGGCGGCGGGCCGACCGCCAACTCCTCGGCCTCGACACGCCGTTCGCCGGTGGTGAGCGCGACCGCGGTCAGCCTGCGCGCACCGCTCTCCACGGTGAACACCTCGTCGCCGATCACGGCCAGCCCCTGCGGCGCGTCCAGACCGTCCGCGACGGCGGTGGCCCGGCCGTCGTCGATCCGCAGCACCGCCCCGCGCCGCTCGTCGCTCACGTAGCAGCGGCCGTCCGCGTCGAGCGCGACGTCCACGGGCCGCTCCAGCCCCTCGGCCAGCACCGTGACCGCATCGTCCGCGGCGAGGGCGAGCACCCGGCCCGCGCCACTCTCGGCGACGATCAGCCCGCCGTCGGGCCGTACGCACAGACCGGTCGGCTGCCGCAGCCCGCGCGCCCGGACCCGGGTGGTGCCGTCGGCCGGGTCGTACGTGGTGACCTCGCCGTACTGCGAGGTGAGGTGGAGGAGGTCGCCGTCGGCGGCGATGCCGTGGGCGAACGGCCGCAGCACCTCGGTGGGCACACCGTGGGAACCGGCGCCGTCCACGGGTCCGGCCACCCGGTAGTGGTCGGCGGCGTACACCGTGCCGGTCGGGGCGACGGTCACCCCGTAGGGGCCGTCGAGCCCGCGCGGGACGATCTCCCGGGTCCGGCCGTCGGGGTGGAGTTCGGTGATGCCGCCGCTGGCGTAGCTGGAGACGAACATGCGGTTCTCCGCGTCGAACGCCGCGTTGTCCAGGCCCGCGAGGCCGCTGGTGACGACGGTTCTGGTGCCCGTGCCGTGCAGGTCGATGCGGGTGACATGACCGGCGGCGCCCCGGGAGAGGACGGAGAGGACGCCGCCCCGGTCGAAGCGGACCGCGACCGGTTCGTGCACCTCCTCGGCGACCTTTTCCGGCGCCCCGCCGTCCGGGGCGATCCGCCACACCTGGCCGGTGACCATATGCGGGTAGTAGAGGTGCCCGTCCGGCCCGAGCTGCATCGCATTGCCCAGGGCCAGACCCTCGGTGAGCACCCGGGGCGCGCCGCCGTCGGGGAACAGCTCCAGCAGGCGGCCGTTCATCCGCATCTCGTTGACGAAGAGCCGGTCGCCGACGCAGGTGATGCCGTTGACCACGGCCACCTGGTCGGAGACGAGGCTGAACACGCCCTGCGGGCTGCGGCGCCACACCCGGCCGGGGACCAGATCGGCGATGTACATCGACCCGTCGGCACCAAAGGCGAGGTCGTCGGGCGACTGCACCGGGCCGTCCATCGGTACGACGACCTCGACGTCCCCGGTGGCCGGGTCGACGGCGCTGATCTGCCCGGCCAGGAACTGCGCGACGTACAGCCGCCCGTCGGGGCCGAACGCGATGCCGTTCGAACCCCACAGCGGATTGGGGAGGTTGAGCCGCCGCACCTCCCGGCGGGTGGGGGACGACGGCTCCGGGGAGGGTCCGTAGCGGCTGGGGCGGCTCACCGGTCCTCCCCGTGCGGCTCCGCGTCGATGAGCACCTCGCGCAGCCCGCCGCCCGCACGCCAGGCGCGGAGCAGGGCGTGGAAGGCGACCGGCCCGTCGCCGTACGACTCGCTGCGCTCGCGGGGCCTGCCCTCGTTGTTGTAGTAGCCGGGGGTGCATTCGGCCTGGAAGGCGTGCAGGTCGGCGGCCTTCTCGCGGATCGTGGCGACCCACGCGTCCTCCGCCTCGGCGGTCGGCTCGACACAGCGGGCGCCGCTGCGGCGGGCCGCGGCGACGACCTCGGCGACATGGGTGGCCTGCTCGTCGAGGATGTGGGCGTAATTGACGGAGCTGGCGTTCTGCAGCGGCCCGAGCTGGAAGAGGTTGGGGAATCCGTGGCTGGAGAAGCCGTGCAGCGTCCGGGGGCCGCGCTGCCGCCACATGTCGGTCAGAGCGACGCCGTCCCTGCCGTACACCGGCAGCCGTCCGGAGGTCAGGCCCGAGACGCCGACCTCGAAGCCGGTGCCGAAGATGACGCAGTCGACCTCGTACGCGCGGCCGCCGGCGACGACCGCGTGCTCGGTGATCCGCTCCACGCCGTGGCTGTCGGCGGTGTCGACGAGGGTGACGTGGGGGCGGTTGAACGTCTGGAGGTAGCTGTCGCTGAACGTGGGCCGCTTGCACATGTAGCGGTACCAGGGCTTGAGGAGTTCCGCGGTCGCCGGGTCGGTGACGACGGCGTCGACCCGCGCCCGGATCTCGTCCATCTTCCGGAAGTCGGCCAGCTCGTAGGCGCGTTCGCGTTCCTCGGGCGGTACCGCGGCGTAGCTGTCGCTGGGGATGAGTTTCTGCTGGAGGCGTGCGGTGCTGGTCCAGCCGTCGTCGACCAGGTCCTCGTCCACGTGGCCGCCGGTGACGAGGGTGAGGAAGTTGTCGCGGCGGCGCCGCTGCCAGCCGGGGGTCAGGGCCGCGGCCCACTCCGGGTCGGTGGGGCGGTTGCCGCGGACGTCGACCGAGGAGGGCGTGCGCTGGAAGACGTACAGCTCCTGGGCGTCGGCGCCGAGATGGGGGACGCACTGGATGGCGGTGGCGCCCGTGCCGATCAGGGCGACGCGTTTGTCGGCGAGGCGGTGGAGATTCCCGTCGGCGTCGCCGCCGGTGTACGCGTAGTCCCAGCGGCTGGTGTGGAAGGTGCGCCCGCGGAACGTCTCGATGCCCGGTATCCCGGGGAGTTTCGCCTCGCTGAGGGTGCCGCTGGCGGTCACCACGTACCGCGCGCGTATCCGGTCGCCGCGGTCGGTGGCGACGAGCCACTCGGCCGCGCCCTCGTCCCAGCGCAACTCGGTGACCTGCGTCCGGAAGCAGGCGTCGCGGTAGAGGTCGAAGGCGCGGCCGATCGCCCGCGCGTGCTGCCGGATCTCCTCGCCGGGCGCGTACCGCCACTTCGGGACGTAGTCCAGCTCTTCCAGCAGCGGCAGGTAGATGTACGACTCGATGTCGCAGTGGATGCCCGGGTAGCGGTTCCAGTACCAGGTGCCGCCGAAGTCGCCGCCCTTCTCGATCACCCGGATCGACGCCACGCCCGCCTGCCGCAGCCGGGCACCGGCGAGCAGCCCGCCGAACCCGCCGCCGAGGATCACCACCTCGACGCGGTCGTGCAGCGGTTCACGGGTGAACTCCCCGTCGGCGTACGGGTCTTCGTCGTAGTAGCCGAACTCGCCGGTGACCTGCTGATACTGCCCGCGGCCCGCCGGCCGGATGCGGCGGTCCCGCTCGGCGCGGTAGCGGGCACGGAGGGCTTCCAGGTCGACGTCGGCCTGCGGGCCGCCGGGCGGAACGGGCGTGCCGTGGGGGTGGGACATGGTGTTCCTCTTCCTCTCCGTGGTCCGTGCCGCGACGCGGGCGCGGTACGGACCGGGCGGCGGCAGGGAGTGGGGGCGGTACGGGCGACACGGGCCGGGCGGCGGGGTATACGGGACGCCGCCGGGGGCGCGCGACGATGTGCATCGTGCACACACTATGCGTCACGCACGTAATATGCACGATGCATAGCGCGTGAGAGGATGAAGGGCGACCATTTCTCCGCAGCGGGGGCGGGGTGGCGATGTGGCGTCAAGCAGCAGGAACCAGGAAGCGACGGCAGGCATGGACAGACCGACAGACGCGATCGAGTACGAGCAGATGTTGCTCAGCCGCCACACGCTGAACCGGCGGGGCGGACGCCGCCGGGGCGGCGAACTGGACCACAGCGCCTACCTCCTGCTCAGCCGCATCCGGGTGCAGGGGCCCATGTCGATCGGCGAACTGGCCGACGCCTTCGGCCTCGACGCCTCCACCCTCAACCGGCAGACCGCCGCGGCCCTCCGCGCCGGTCACGTGGAGCGCATCCCCGACCCCGACGGCGGCATGGCCCGCAAGTTCCGCCTCACCGACCGGGGCGCCCACGCCCTCGACGAGGAACGCGAGGGCACGGTCCGCTCCCTGGACCACGTGATGGCCGACTGGTCCGACGAGGACCTCACCGCCTTCGCCGCCTACCTGCGCCGCTTCAACGCCGACATCGAACGCTTCGGGGGGCGGCCTTGGCCGCGGGGCGACTGAGGGCTGAGGTGTCGGGCCCAGGCATGGGGCCGGGATTCGGCATGGGGCCGGGCCTTGGGGCCGGTCTCCAGGTGATTCCGGCGACCGGGCCCGCCCGCCATCGGCGTCAGGCCACCTGCGCGGCGAACGCCTCGTACGCCCGGTCGTCGAAGAGGACGAACCGGGCCTCCTCCACCGCGGTCGGCGTGGCCCGGACCGTCTCCACCGCGATCCGCGCGGCGTCCGCCATCGGCCAGCCGTAGATTCCGGCGGACACCGCGGGGAACGCGACCGTACGCGCGCCCAGTTCATCGGCGACGCGCAGTGACTCCCGGTAGCAGGAGGCGAGCAACGCGGACCGGTCCTCGTCCGGCGCATAGCGGGGGCCGACCGTGTGGATGACCCACCGCGCCGGCAGCCGGCCCGCCGTGGTCGCGACCGCCCGGCCCGTCGGCAGCCCCCGCCCGTACCGCGACGCCCGCAGCTCACGGCAGGCGGCCAGCACCTCCGGACCGCCCCGCCGGTGGATCGCGCCGTCCACTCCCCCGCCGCCCAGCAACGAGGAGTTGGCGGCGTTCACCACCGCGTCCACATGCTGCGCGGTGATATCGCCCCGTACGAGGACGAGCCGGGGGCCGGGGGCGGACGGGGCCTGCGAGGCGTCGGATGCGGCGTTCATGGGCGGGAGCCTAGGGGGTGTCTTTTCGCTCTTCGTGTCACGGCCCCACGGAGACCGGGAAGGCACCCCCTAGAGCGTCGCGAGCCAGGCGGGACTTTGCGGACACGCCCTGGAGTGCGCGGGCGGGGCGGCGTCGGGCGGGCGGGGCCGACCGGTCACCGCCTCCAGAACAGCAGGTGGGTGACGCCGCTGGGGCTCGGCACCTTCTCAAGGTGGAAGCGGTCGAGGAGTTCGTCGGGGCTCTCCCAGAGCCGTTCGCCGCGACCGAGGTCGACGGGGGCGACGGCGATGTGCAACGTGTCGACCAGGTCGGCGGCGAGGAATTCCCGGAGGGTGGCGACACCCCCGCCGAGGCGGACATCACGTCCGACGGCGGCCTCCTTCGCGCGGGCCAACGCCTCGGCCGGTGTCGCGTCGAGGAAGTGGAAGGTGGTGTCGGCCAGGGTGAACGACGGGCGCGGGTGGTGGGTGAGGACGAAGACCGGCGTGCGGAACGGCGGGGTGTCGCCCCACCAGCCCTGCCACTCGTGGTTCTCCCAAGGGCCACGCTGGGGGCCGAACTTGTTGCGGCCCATGATCTCCGCCCCGATGCCCCGGGTGTGATCGCGGGTGAAGTAGTCGTCCAGACCGCGGGTGCCGCCGGGGTCCGTGCGGTTCACCCAACTGGCGGTGGCGCCCGCCCAGGAGAAGAGGGCTGTGGGGTCCGCGTGCCCGAAGGGGCGCTCCAGGCTCTGGCCCTCACCGGACCCGAACCCGTCCCGTGACACGTTGAAGCACTGCACCCGCAACAGCTGTGACATGAACCCTCCGCAGAGCCGACCGACATCATCCGATTGCATTCAACAACCGGTGGTACCGTACTCCACCATGGACACGCCGCACCCCGAACCGGCCGATCGACTGCCCGTGCCGCCGGGGAAGTCGGGCTGCCCGATCAATCTCACCGTCGAGCTGCTGGGCGACCGTTGGAGCCTGGTCGTGCTGCGGGACGTCATGTTCGGTGGCCACCGGCACTTCCGCGAACTGCTCGGCCACTCCGTCGAGGGCATCGCGTCGAACATCCTCGCCGCCCGCCTCACCAAGCTCGTGGGCGCCGGTCTGCTGACCCGGCACGACGATCCGAGCCACCGGCAGAAGATCGAGTACCGGCTCACCGAAGCGGCCATCGAACTCGTCCCGCTCCTGACGCAGCTCGGCGCCTGGGGCGCCCGCTGGCTGCCCACCACGCCCGAACTCGCCATCCGCGCCCAGCTTCTGGCGCGCGGCGGCCCCGAGATGGGCGAGCGCTTCATGGCCGAACTCCGCGCCACCCACCTGGAAGGCCGCCCCCTGCCCTCCGACGGCGTCCTCGCCGAACTCACCCGGGCCTACGAACGCGCCGTCGCGGAAGGCTGATCGGCAGCGCGGTCCGGGCCGCCCCGGATCACGCCCCGGCCAGCAGACGCGCCTCCTCCTCCGGGGTCAGGCCGTGGTCCAGGGGCGGTTCGCCGCGCTCGCGGTCCCAGGCGAGGACATCGGCGAGGGTCACCTCCAGCGGGGTCGCGGGCATCCCGGCGGCCCGCGCCCGTGCCGGGCTGCGTTGCTGGGTCGGCCACATCGGCTCGGGCCGGACCAGCGGCAGCCGCGGCGACACCGCGTCGGCGGGCACCGGGACGAGGTCGACGCTGCTGCCCGCGACCCGCGCACAGGTGTGGATCAGCCCGGCCAGGGTGGTCGGTTCGGCCGGTCCGACCGCGTGGAACGCGCCGGGCCGGTCGTCCGCCAGCAGCCGCATGATCAGGCGGGCCAGATCCCGGGAGTCGATCACCTGGACCGGCTGCTCCGGACGGCCCGGCAGGGCCACCCGCCCGCCCCGCGCGGCCCGGCGCACCCAGTAGGTGACGCCGTCCTGCCCCTCGTGCGGCCCCACGACCTTCCCCGGCCGCACCACGGTCGCCCGTGCGCCGTACCGGGCGGACACCTCGTCCTCGCAGGCCACCTTGAGCGGCCCGTAGGTCTCCTCCGTCAGCTCCTCGGTGTCCCGGACGGGCGGTCGGCGCGGGGTGTCCTCGTCCGCCCCGGCAGCCACGCCCGTACGGGCGTACACGGCCTGGCTGGAGACGAAGAGATATCTGCCGACGCGGTCGCCGAGCGCGTCCATGGCCTGGCCGACATGGCGCGGTACATAGCCGCTGACATCGACGACCGCGTCCCACGCCCCCTCCCGTAGCGCCGTGTGGTCGCCGGTGTCGCGGTCGCCGATCCGCCGGGGCACCCCCGGGAACAGCTCGGGTCCCGTCCGGCCCCGGCCGAACAGTGTCACGTCCGCGCCCACTCGGAGCGCGTCTTCCACGAGGGCCCGGCCCACGAATGAGGTACCGCCAAGAACGAGGATGCGCATGGCAGTTGACGGTAGCGGTCGCCGGGTGGCGCTTGCATGGCATCGGGGGACCGTCCCGGACCGTGGCGGCCCATGGGCCCCGCTCACGCCCGCGGCTTCGGGGGCTCGGCGCTCCGGGGACTCGGCCCCGGAGCGCTCAGGCGCAGCTCAGCGAGAGCCGCCCCGCAGATGACGCCAGACGACGCGGGCGGCGTGGTGGCCGCACATGCCGTGGACTCCCGGTCCCGGCGGGGCCGCCTGGGAGCAGAGGAAGACGGCCGGGTGCGCGGTGGCGTACGGGACGCGGGCGAGCTTGGGGCGGATCAGCAGGCGCAGGCCCGCGGCGGAGCCGGTGGCGGTGTCGCCGCCGACGTAGTTGGCATTACGGGCGGCGAGTTGGGGCGGACCTGCGACGGCGCGGGCCAGCACCAGATCGCGGAAGCCCGGGGCGAACCGCTCGATCTGCCGCTCGACGACCTCGGTCGCATCGCCCTCCCAGCCGTTGGGGACATGGCCGTACGCCCAGAAGGTGTGCTTGCCCTCGGGGGCGCGCGTGTCGTCGATGAGGCTGGGCTGGGTGGTGATCAGGAACGGGACGGTGGGATCCGCGCCCCGGGAGGCGGCGTCCAGGGCCGCGGCGATCTCGCCGCTGGTCGGACCGAGGTGGACGGTCCCGGCCCGGCGGGCCTCCTCGGCGGTCCAGGGCACCGGGCCGGAGAGCGCGTAGTCGATCTTGAAGACGCTCGGGCCGTACCGGACGTCGCGGTAGGCGTTGCCCAGACCGGCGATGCGGGCGAGCGCGGTGGGCGAGGTGTCGAAGACGTAGGCGCGGGCCGGGGGCAGATCGTCGAGCCGCTTGACCTCGAAATCGGTGTGGACGACGCCGCCGTGGTCGTGCAGCAGCCCGGCGAGCGCGTCGGAGATCGCCTGGGAGCCGCCGCGCGCCACCGGCCAGCCGCGCTCGTGCCCGGCAAGCGCGAACATCAGGGCCAGGCCGCTGGTGCCGAAGCCGCCGAGCGGGGCCATGGCGTGGGCGGCGAGACCGGCGAGCAGACCGCGGGCCTTCTCGTCGCGGAAGCGGCGCTCCAGCAGGGTGATCGGCTGCATCGCGGTCAGCCCGAAGCGGGCGTACGTCACCGGGTCGCGCGGCAGGCCCAGCCACTGGGTGCGCAAAAAGTCCTGCGCCATCGTGTCCCATTTGCCGAGGAACGGGGCGACGAGCCTGCGGTACGCACCGGCGTCATGGGCGCCGAAGGACCGGGCGGTCGCGCTGACGGAGCGGGCGAGCACCGCGGCCGTACCGTCCGGGAAGGGGTGCGCCATCGGCAGCTCGGCGTGGAGCCATTCCAGGCCGTACCGGGCGAGCGGCATCGTGGCGAACGCCGGGGAGCCGATGCCGAAGGGGTGCGCGGCCGAGCAGGGGTCGTGGCGGAAGCCGGGGAGGGTCAGCTCCTCGGTGCGGGCGCCGCCGCCGATGGTGTCGCGGGCCTCGAAGACCTCCACGGCCAGCCCGCGGCGGGCCAGTTCGACCGCGGCCGTCAGGCCGTTGGGCCCCGCCCCGATCACCACGGCATCGAGCATTCTCGGCACCTGCGCCACTCCCCTCGTGTGCGGCCCCCGCCGCCGCGGGGGTCAGTTGGCGGCTGCCAGCAGTCCGAGGATACGCCGGGCCACCTCGGCATCCCGCGCCGCGGTGAAGGGCAGGGCGTTGCCCCCGGTCAGGGCGAACGGCACCCCGGCGACGGTGGCATCGGTGCCGCCGGTCTCCCGGACGAGGAGCAGTCCGGCGGCGTGATCCCAGGCGTTCTCCCAGCTGAAGGCCGTCGCCGCTATCTCGCCGCGGGCGATGCGCAGATACTCCAGACCGGCCGAGCCGCAGGGGCGCGGGGCGACGCCGTCGGTGTCGAGGGCGCCGAGCACCCGCTTCTGGTCGTCGGTGGTGAAGTCGTAGTGGGAGATGGCAACTTCGAGGGCGGCGCCGGGCACGGCGGGGTGCGGCACGAGCGGCGCGCCGTTGAGCGTGGCGCCGTGGCCTCGGCGGGCGACCGCCATCAGGCCGAGGGCGGGCGCGTACGTCCAGGAGGCGAGGATCTCGCCGTGGTGGGCGAGGGCCACGAGGGTGGCGAAGCCGGGGTCGCCGTGGACGAACTGGCGGGTGCCGTCGACCGGGTCGACGATCCAGACGGGGGCGTCGCCGTGCAGCGCGTCGAGTATCGACGGGTCGGCGTGGACGGCTTCCTCGCCGACGACCACGGAGCCGGGCAGCAGCGCGGTGAGGGCGGCGGTGAGCTGCTCCTCGGCGCGGCGGTCGGCGACGGTGACGAGGTCGTGCGGGCCGTTCTTCTCCACGACGTCCTCGGCGGCGAGCTGCCGGAAGCGCGGCAGGATCTCCTCGGCCGCGGCGCGGCGGATCGCGTCCTCGACGGCGGCGGCTTCCTCGGGCGTCGGAACGGCGGCCATCGGCCGGGCGGCCGGGGCGGCGGCGTGGTGTGCGATTTCTCCCGGATTGCGGTTATCGACTGCTTCGATCATGTCTCCATCGAACCATGCCCCACTGACACGGCAGCCGGACCACAGGTGAATTCCGGGTGCCCCGCAGGCCACGGTCGGGTGCCGGGCACCGCCCGTGACCTGCGGGCGGCTCAGCGTCCGACCGCGTAGCCCTGCATACCGCGCGGGTTCGCGGCGGCCGAAAGCACCCCGGTCTCCGGGTCGCGGGCCACGGCGCAGAGCCGCCCCTCCGACCAGGGGCCGCCGACGGTGACGTGGTGGCCGCGGCGGCGCAGCCCGTCGATGACGTCCGGGCCGATGCGGGACTCGACGGTGACGGCGCCGGGGCGCATGGTGCGGGGGTGGAAGGAGCCGGGGAAGGAGTCGTTGTGCCAGTTCGGGGCGTCGATGGCGCCTTGGAGGTCGAGCCCGGAGCGGACCCGTTCGCGCAGTGCCACCGCGAGGAAGAAGTGGACCTGCCACTGGTCCTGCTGATCGCCGCCCGGGGTGCCGAACGCCATGACGGGCACGCCGTCGCGCAGCGCCATCGACGGCGTCAGCGTGGTGCGGGGGCGGCGCCCCGGGGTGAGGCTGCCCGGCAGGCCCTCTTCCAGCCAGGTCATCTGGAGGCGGGTGCCGAGCGGGAAGCCGAGGCCGGGGACGACGGGGTTGGACTGGAGCCAGCCGCCGGAGGGGGTGGCGGAGACGAGGTTGCCCCAGCCGTCGGCGATGTCGAGGTGGCAGGTGTCGCCCCGGGTGGCGCCGTCGGGGCCGGTCACCGGGTCGGCGGCCCGGGGAAGGCCGGTGCCGACGGTCGGTTCCCCGGCGCCCGGGGACCAGGCGCCTGCGGCGGCGCCCGCGGCGGCCGCGCGGGCGTGGCGGGCGAGCCGCGGGGTGCGGCCGTCGGGGCTGCCGGGCCGCAGCTCATGGCTGGCGGTGTCGGTGATCAGGGCGCGGCGGGCGGCGTTGTAGGCGTCGCCGAGGAGCGTGGTGACGGGGACGTCGGCCGCGTCGCCGTACCACGCCTCGCGGTCGGCCATCGCGAGTTTGCAGCCCTCGATCAGGGTGTGGACGTACTCGGGGCCGCCGTAGGGCGGCAGGGTGCCGGGCAGCAGGGCGAGTTGCTGGAGGAAGGCGGGGCCCTGTGACCAGGGGCCTGCCTTGGCGACGGTCCAGCCGTTCCAGTCGTGGGTGACCGGGTCCTCGTAGGTGGCGGTGTACGCGGCGAGGTCGTCGCCGGTGAGGGTGGACGTGTGGCGTTCCCCGGAGGTGTCCATGGCGGGGCGGGCGGCGAAATCGGCGAGGGCGTCGGCGATGAAGCCCTCGCGCCAGATCCGGCGGGCCGCGTCGATCTGCGTCTCGCGGCCGGGCCCGGCGGCCTCCGCCTCGGCCGTCAGCCGCCGCCAGGTCGCGGCCAGCGGGCGGTTGCGGAGCAGCGCGCCCGGGGCGACCGGGCGGCCGTCGGGCAGGTAGAGCGCGGCGGAGGTGGTCCACTCGGTGGTGAAGAGGTCGCGGACGGTGGCGACGGTCTCGCCTATCCGCTCGACGGCGGGGTGGCCGTGTTCGGCGTACCCGATGGCGTACCGCAGGACGTCGGCGAGGCGTCGGGTGCCGTGGTCGCGGAGCAACAGCATCCATGCGTCGAAGGCGCCGGGCACGGCGGCGGCGAGGGGTCCGGTGCCGGGTACCAGGTCGAGGCCGAGGCCGGTGTAGTGGGCGATGCTCGCCCCGGCGGGCGCGGGGCCCTGGCCGCACAGGACGCGCACGGGGCCGCCCGCCGGGGCGAGGAGGATCGGCACCTCGCCCGCCGGGCCGTTCAGATGCGGTTCAACGACGTGCAGGACGAATCCGGCGGCGACGGCCGCGTCGAAGGCGTTGCCGCCGTCCTCCAGCACCGCCATGGCGGACTGGGATGCCAGCCAGTGGGTGGTGGCGGCCATCCCGAAGGTGCCTTGGAGGGTGGGGCGGGTGGTGAACACGGGCGGACTCCTCGGTGGACGCGGGCGGCCACCGGGCCGGACGGACACCGGCCCGGCGGGGCGATCTACGGGGTCAGCAGATCGCACGGGGCGTGCGGGGTGCAATGGGGGGCGCGCCGGGGCGGGCATGCGCCCGGGGCGGTGTTCGCTTTTCCTGCTGGCCGTTTCCCTCTTCATCCGGGCTCGATGCACGGACACCTTGATTTTCCGTATCCGTGGACGCCGGTCCCCCGCCCCGTCACAACTCCCCGTCGAGCGGCAGCCGGTGGACCCCCGGCAGGTACTCGTCCAGCTCGCCCGGGGTGAAGCGGGCCATGCCGACGACGTGCCAGAACTCGCCGGTGACCTCGCCCTCGTACTTGTAGCCGCCCTCGGGGGTCAGCGCCGCCCAGCCGCCGGCGACGCCGATGAGCGTGGCGTGCGGGGTGGGCGGGCCGTCCGGTGCGGGGACGTTCCACAGGCGGACGGTGCCGTCCTCGCCGCCGCTGGCCAGGCGGGTGCCGTCGGGGCTGAAGGCGAGGGAGAAGATGCGTCCGGTGTGGCCGGTGAGGCGGGCGACGCGGGTGCCGGTGCGGGCGTCCCAGAGGCAGATGACGCGGTCGTCACCGGCGGTGGCGAGCAGCGGCAGCCGGGGGTGGGCGACGGCCGCCCAGAGGCGGCCGTGGTGCCCGGTCAGGACGTGGCGGGGTGCGCCGTCGCGCCAGATGAGGGCGGTGCCGTCCCAGGAGGCGCTGGCCAGCCAGTCGCTGTCGGCGCCGAAGGTGACGGCGTAGACGCGGTCGGCGTGACCGTCGAGTTCGGCGGTCATCCGGCCGCTCTCCTGCTCCCAGAGGCGGACCCGTCCGTCGTCGCAGCCGGTGGCAAGGGCGGTGCCGTCGCTACGGAAGGCGATGGACCGCACCCGGCCCCGGTGGTCGGCGAGGGTAGCGATATGGGCGCCGGTGGCGCGCCACCACAGGCGGACGGAGTCGTCGTCGTTGGCGGTGGCGAGCAGCGTGCCGTCGGCGCTGAACGCCTCGGCCCAGGTGTGGTCGGTCTCCACATCGATCTCGCGCAGGTATTCGCCGGTCACCGCGTTCCAGAGGTAGACGTCGCCGTCGTTGCTGGCGGTACCCAGTATCGGACCGGCGGGGCTGAAGACGCCGGAGATCAACCGGTCGCCGCGGCCGGTGAGTTCGGCGGTGCGGCGGCCGGTGCGGGCGTCCCAGAGGCGGACGATGCCGTCGTTGCCGCTGGTGGCGAGGCGGGCGCCGTCGGCGCTGAACGCGACGGTGTTGACCCGGCGGCCGTGGCCGCGCAGGATCCGCTGGCCCTGCCCGGTGTCGGCGTCCCAGATCTGCGCGCCGCCGTCGTTGCCGACGGTCACGAGCTGGCTGCCCTGCGGGCGGAACCGGCAGGCCCAGGCGGAGCCGCGGTGCTCGACGGGCTGCTGCCGCAGCAGGCTGATGGCGCGGTGGCCGCCGCTCAGCGCGACGCGCCACAGCCGGACGGTGCCGTCGCTGTCGCAGGCCGCCAGGAGCCGTCCGCCGTTGCCGAACATCACCTGATAGACGGCGCCGGTGCACCGCTCCAGGGCGCCCGCGGGCGCGCCGACGACCGGGTCCCACAGCCGTACCTGGCCGTCGGTGTCGCCGCTGACGAGGAGGTTCCCCTCGGGGTGGAAGTCGAGGGTGTAGACACGGCCGGTGTGGCCGGTGAAGGTGTGCAGCAGCCGGCGCCCGGCCAGATCCCAGACGCGGACCGTGCCGCGGCCGTCGGCACCGTGGTCGCCGGTGGCCAGCAGGGTGCCGTCGGGGCTGAACCGGGCGCGGAACACGGCGTGTTCATGGCCGTCGAGGGTGCCGGTGCACTCTCCCGTACGGGTGTCCCAGATGCGGAGGTTGGCGGCGGCGTCGCCGGTGATGAGGGTGCGGCCGTCGGCGCTGAACACCGCGGTGTAGACGGGGGCGGTGTGGCCGGGCAGCTGCTGGAGCGGTTCGCCGGTGGCGGTGTCCCAGACGGTGACCAGGCCGTCGGCGTCGCCGGTGGCGAGGAGGGTGCCGGCGTCGTCGAGGGAGACCGGCCAGACGCCGCCGGGGTGGATGTCCAGGCGGTGCATCTGGCGTCCAGAGACCGGGTCCCACAGGCGTACGGTGCCGTCGGCGCCGCCGGTGACGAGGACGCGGGAGCGGAACTTCACGGCGTAGACGCGCCCTTCGTGGCCGTGCAGGGTGCGCAGCGCGCGGCCGGTGTCGGCGGCGCAGACCAGCACCCCGCCGTCCTCGCTGCCCACCGCGAGGAGTTCGCCCTCGGGGCTGTACGAGAGGGGTTCGGGCAGCCGGCTGGTGCGCATGTCGAAGCCGTACGGGACGCCGACGGCGGCGGGGCGGAAGCCGACCTCGACGGGCATGCCGGGGGCGAGGGCGGCGGTGCGCAGTTCGGGGGCGGCGCGGACCTGCGGGTCGATGAGCGGGTCGATGAGCGCGGCGCGGTGCCAGCGGCTGCGGGTCAACACCGCGCCGCGCAGATCGGCGCGGGTCAGGCGGGCGCCGCGCAGGTCGGCGCCGGTGACGTCGGCGCCGGAGAGGTCGGCGTGGTCGAGGCGGGCGCCGTTGAGGCGGGCGTCGCGCAGTACGGCGCCGGAGAGGTTGGCGCCGATGAGGCGGGTGTCGGTGAGGTCGGCGCCGGTGAGGTCGACGCCGGAGAAGTCGCGACCGGAGAGGTCCTCGCCGGAGAGGCGGGCGGCACGCAGATCGGCACCGGCGGGGACGCGGAGCCGGTCGATGACGCGGATGGCGTTGGCGCGCGCCGCGTCGCTGACGCCGGGCCCGGGGGCGTTGAGGACGGTGCGGACCCAGGCGGTGGACAGGTCGTGGTCGGCGAGGTCGCAGAAGAACTCGACGGCCAGGGCGCTCAGCGGGCGGGCGGCGAGCAGGGCGCTGTCGCCGTCGGAGAGGCGGTCGGCGGCCTCGCGGGCGATGAGCCATTCGACGACTGAGCCGTGGATGAACTGGAACAGGCCGTCGTCGGTGCGGATCAGCAGCGAACCGGCGCCGACCGCCTGGGCGCTCTCCTGGGTGGTGAGGGTGGTCCCGGCGAGCCCCGTGAGGGCGGTGGCGACGGTGTCGGTCAGCTCGTCGAGGTGGAGTGCGCTGCGGCCGGCCTCCCACAGGCGGCGGGCGAGGGCGGTGACCGCGGCCCAGAGGTGGTCGAGGGTGAGGCCGGGGGCGGCACCGGGACCGCCCTGACCGCGGCGTTCCTCGTGGACGAGCCAGGCGGTGAAAACGTCCTCGTAGAGCCGGGCGGGGCTCAGGGCGCGTCCGGCGCCCGCGACGGCGCGCAGCTGGTCGGGGTCGAGGTCGGCGACGAAGCTCAGCAGCCGGGGGTTGGCGCAGAGGGCGAGCAGGTCGGGGATGTTGCCGAGGAGTTCGAAGCGGCGGGCGGCGGTCTCCTCGTCGCCGTAGCGGTTGACGAGGTAGGCGCGGATCTGCTCGGGGACGAAGCCCTCGACGGCGAGAATGCGGCGCTGCGAGAGCAGTCCGACGCGTTCGCCGAGCGCGGTGAGGACCTGGTCCTGGGACTTGAAGTGCTGGGTGCGGCTGCTGACCACGATCTTGGCGTTGTCGACGGCGGCGTTGAGGAGGACCTGGAGGTGGTCGGCGGCGCGGTCGTAGCTGACGCGGTTGACGAGTTCGTCGAAGCCGTCGAAGAGGAGGACGACGCGGCCCTGGCCGAGCATGTAGCGCAGGGCGCGCAGGTCGATGGTGTCGACGTCATGCCCGGCGAGGTGGGCGGCGACGAGCCCTTCGAGGCTGTGGGCGCGGTCGAGGGTGTGCAGCGGGATGAGCAGCGGGGTGAGGTGTGGGAGGCGTTCGGGGATACGGCGGGCCAGCTCGCGCAGGGCGAAGGTCTTGCCGTGTCCGAAGTCGCCGAGGAGCAGCAGGAAGCGGCCGTGGTCGGTCTCCAGGAGCTGGAGCATCTCCTCGACGAGGTGGTCGCGGGCGTCGGCGTCGGGGCGTTCGGCGTCGCGGTAGCGCTGCGGGAGGTAGAGGTCGGGGGCGTAGCGGTCGTCGCTGCTCAGCCGGGCGGTCTGGGCGGTGACGTAGGAGCGCAGGTCCAGCAGGCCCTGGAATTCGA
This sequence comes from Streptomyces sp. NBC_01525, assembly GCF_045040405.1. Taxonomy (NCBI): domain Bacteria; kingdom Bacillati; phylum Actinomycetota; class Actinomycetes; order Kitasatosporales; family Streptomycetaceae; genus Streptomyces; species Streptomyces sp. NBC_01525. The sequence goes on along the minus strand of NZ_CP109397.1, from coordinate 5,914,869 downwards.
GGAAGCTGCGGACGCGGACGCCGCGGCGCCCGGCGCGTTCGCGGAGCGCCTGCTCGGGCGGCGGCCCGTCGTGGACCAGTTCGGCGTCGGAGCCGGTGTCGGTGGCGAGCGCCTGGGCGAGGAAACGGTCGAGTTCGGCGTCGGTGGGGGTGCCGGGGTGGACGGCGATGCGCTGCTGGCGGATGACGCCCTCGTCGCTCCAGGTGACCATGATCTGGGTGAGGTCGTCGGCGGTGGCGCGGGGCACGTCGCGGAGGCGGACGCCTTCCTGGCGGGCGCGGCAGACCTCCTTGACGCGTTCGGCGAGGGAGTCGGCGGGCTCGTCGACGGCGCGGTGCTCGGCGGGCGGCGCGGCGGCGGGCGGGCCGGCGGGCTCGCCGGGCGGGGTGAAGAGCCGTCCGGCGCCCTGCCAGCTGACGGGGAAGACGGTCGGTTCGGTGCCGCCGTCGCCGGTCCAGCGGGTGACGCCGTCGGCGGTGACGTGCAGCAGCTCGAACCCGGCGGGGGCGGCCGAACCGTACAGCGACAGGGCGCCGTTGTGGAGCGGGAGATGGTCGTGGGACGGCTCGCCGCCGGTGGTGCGGGGGCCGCCGCTGGGGCCGTGCAGGACGAAGTGGAGGCGGGGCGCGGCGAGCCGGGTGAAGGTGTCGACGTCGCGGAGGGTGCCAGGGCCACCGGGGGAGTCCTGGGGGCGGCGGCGGCCGGTGAGCGGGTGGCGGAGCGCGCCGATGCGCAGCCAGCCCTCCTCCTCGTAGCCGCGCAGCGCCTCGGCGAACCAGGTGGCCTGGTCGCGGCCGAGGAAGCCGTACTGGTCGTCGGGGCGGTGGCTGGAGGCAATGGAGGAGTTGAACCCGGCGACGACGGTGTGGAGTTCGGGGACCGGGAAGAGGGTCCAGGGCTGGTCGCTGTCGAAGACGGTGTCCAGGCCCTCGTAGAGGCCGCGGAAGAGGCGGGTGTAGTGGCGCCACTTGGGCCAGTACGGGGGCTGCGGCGGGATTTCGTCGGCCTCGCAGGTGTGGAAGTAGCCGCGGCAGGCGGCCTGGCTGACGTCCTGGTTGCCGGGGACGACGACGACGCGCTGCGGCGGCAGGTCGAGCTGGGAGCGCAGCCCGGTGAGGAAGCTGAGGGCCTGGTCGCATTCGCGGGGGCTGCCGGAGGCGGTGAGGTCGCCGGTGACGACGAGGAGGTCGGGCGAGGGCGCCCCGGCGTCCTTCAGCTCGACGAGGTCGCTGCGGATCTCCCGGCGCAGCGCGTCCGGTTCGCGGCCGCGGCCGAAGTCCGGGCCGGCGAGGTGCAGCACCGTCAGCGCGCCCTGCTCGCGGGCCGGGCCGGGGGCCTGCGGGTACTGCGGGGCGCGGGCGGGGCGGCGGCGGCCGGACCAGCCGGTGCGGCCGAGCGGGCGCTGCCGGTCGTCGGTGGCGGGCGCGGGCAGCTGGAAGGAGCCGGTGGCGGTGAGGGAGCCGGGGTAGCCGGGGCTGTGGCCGGGGCGGGCGTGGCCCTCGACGGCCTGGCCGACGCGGGTGAGCAGCATGCTCCGGGCGGTCGCGGGGTCGGTGACGCCGACGAGGTCGACGTAGGTGATGGTGGCGAGCAGTCCCTCGATGGGGATGTCCTCGACGCGGACGGTCAGCAGTTTCCGCTCGGGCTGCTCCGGTTCGGCGCGGAGCGCGGCCTGCCATTCCATGCGGCCGTAGGTGGAGCGGCCGTAGTGGCCGGAGAGGACGGCGATGACGGCGACGGATTCGCTGACGCCGCGGTCCATGAAGTCGATGAAGTTGGTCCCGGCGACGAAGTCCCACGCCTGGATGACGGTGCGGTACCCGGCCTCCTCCAGGGTCCACGCGATCCAGGACGCCCATTGCTCGTCGGCGGGCGAATAGCTGATGAAGAAGTCCAAGTCACGCGTCCAGCCGAGCAGTTCCCCGTCAGTCACCATGTCCCCATCGTAGGAGGTCGAGGGGTGACGGGGCAGGTGGTTGAAAGGATCACGCGGGCGGGCGGAGGGCCCGTGAGCGCGGGCGGGACGCCGCGGACGGGCGTGACCGGGCCGCCGTCGGCTGCCGGGGCCGGGCGCGGGCGGTGGGACGTCCGGGCGCCGCCGGGCTCCGGCGTGCGGGGGCGGGCCGCGGGCGCCGGAGCCTTCCGCCGAGGCCCTTGACCCTCCCCACCCCCCCCGCCCCGTCCGGGCGTGTGTGCGACGCTGTCGGGCGTGCGATTCCTCACGCGTCTGCATCCCCTGGACTGGCTCGCCGCCGGGCTGCTCGCCTGCGGCCTGGTGTGCGTGGCCACGGGGCTGCTGCCGACCGCACCGGCCGGGGAGGCGATGGCGCGCATCGGGCCGCTGCTCGCCTTCCTCGCCACGGTCATCGTGATGGCCGAACTGACCGGTCGGGCCGAGGTGTTCGACGCGGTGGCGTCCTGGGTGGCGCGGACCGGGAAGGGCAGCTATCCGCGGCTGTTCGGACTCTGTGTGCTCTTCGCGTCGGTCACCACCATCGCGCTGAACCTCGACACCACAGCGGTGCTGCTGACGCCCGTGATGCTGGCGCTGGCCGGACGGGTCGGCATCGCGCCGGTGCCGCTGGCGATGACGACGGTCTGGCTGGCGAACACCGCGAGCCTGCTGCTGCCGGTGTCGAACCTGACCAATCTGCTGGCGTCGGACCGGGTCGGGCTCTCCCCCACCGAGATGGCCGCGACGATGGGCCTGCCCCAACTGGCCGCGATCGCCGTGACGACGGCGTGCCTGTGGGGCTTCCACTGGCGGCGCGGACGGCGGGGCTCGGACGCGTACGTCCCGCCCGAGCGGCAGGCCCCGGCCGATCCGGTGCTGTTCCGGGTGTGCGCGCTGGCGTGTGCCGGGTTCCTGGTGGCGATCCTCGTCGCGGACGTGCCGCTGTGGTCGGCGTCGCTGACGACGATGCTGATCGTGGTGGTGGCGTTCGCGCTGCGGCGCCCCGCCGAGCTGCGCTGGTCGCTGGTGCCGTGGCGGCTGCTGGTGCTGGTGCCGGGGATGTTCCTGGTCGTCGAGACGGTGAACGCGCACGGGCTGCACTCGCTGCTGACGGCCGCGATCGGGCCGGACGGCGGCCTCCTCGGCATGCTCCGCTCGGCGGGCGTCGGCGCGGGCCTGTCCAACGTCCTCAACAACCTGCCGGTCTACATGGCGGGCGAGGCGGCGGTGCCGGTCGGCAACCATCACCAGTTGCTGGCGCTGCTGATCGGCACCAACGTCGGCCCGCTGGTCACCCCGTGGGCGTCGCTGGCGACGCTGCTGTGGTTCGAACGGTGCCGCGGCCAGGGCACCGTCATCCCGCTGCGGCGCTTCATGGGGACGGGCTTCGTCCTGGCCGTGACGGCGACGCTGGCGGCCACGGCGGCGCTGGCGGTGGGCTGAAACGGCCGGTCACCGGGGCCGGTGACCACGGAACGGACCGGCGGGGCCGGGCCTCCCGAGGCCCCGGCTCCCGCCCGTCGGCCCGGCTCCCGCCCGTCGGCCCCGTCAGGCCGACCGCGCCTCCGCGACCACATCGAGCAGATACGTCAGGGTGTCCGCGCGGGCGGCGACGAAGCTGCGGTCGGTGTCCGGGCCCGTGGAGCCCACCGTGAAGGGGCCGCCGCCCAGGGTGCGGAACTCCACGCCCGTCTCGGCGGCCAGCAGCGCGCCCGCGGGGAAGTCGATGCCCTCCGCGCGGTAGCCGACGAACCCGTCGATCGCGCCGCGCGCCAGCATGCTCCAGCCCAGCAGCGGCGCCCACAGCTGGAGCACCCGCCGGGCGCTACGCTCCAGTTGCCCCCGCAGCCCGGCGGCCACCGGATCGGCCCGGCCCACCGCATGGCCCTGGGTCCAGGCCACCACCGGCCCGCTGCGCGGCACCGCGCCGGACGGTCCCGGCAGCCGGTGCGGCCCGCAGGTCGCGCCCCGGCCGCGGACCGCCTGCCAGGTGCAGCCGGTGACCGGTTCGTGCACCACCCCGACGACCGGCGCGCCGTCCACGCACAGCCCGATGCCGACGGCGTACGCGGTCAGGCCGATCGCGACGTTGTTGCTGCCGTCGAGCGGGTCCACCAGCCAGGTGCGGCGCCCGACGGCGTCGAGGAGGCCCGCCTCCTCGGACAGGATCCGGTCGTGCGGGAAGTGGGTCTGGAGGCGGGCGAGGATGATTTTCTCGGCGGCCAGGTCGAGGTCGGTGACGACATCGCCCTCGGCGTCCTTCACGCCCACCGCCCGCGCCGCGCCGAAGCGCCCGCGCAGCAGCGCACCGGCCTCCTCGGCGGCGGCGACGGCCACCCGCGTCTCGTACGCGTACGGTGCGGCGTCCCGGTCACTCGCGCTGCTCGGCATGGATCCTCCTGAGTGCTGTGCGGACGGTCCGTTCGGTGTGTTCCGCGCCGCACAACCGGCGCACCGTACGGTGGCCGCGGCCGTGCAGGGGGCCCAGGGAGAGGTCGGTGTGGCCGGGCAGCGACCGGCCGAGCACCAGGGTGGCGGCGGGCTCGTCGCGCGTGACGGTGGCGTGGAACTCACCGGCCGGCAGGCTGTACGTCTCACCGCTGCCGCTGGAGGCGGCGGGGCCCGGCTCGCAGCGCACCAGGCGGGAGGTGGGGCGCAGTTCGTCGACGCCGGAGGGGGCGCTGATGACCTCGAAGATGCGGTGCGTGGGGGCGTGCGCGGCGTCCGTCACCGTGACCGGGAGGTTACCGACCCGGCCGTAGAGGACGTAACTGCGCAGCTCCCAGCTGTGGGCGTGCATGGGGGCGGCGGTGGGGTCGGCGCGGGTGCCGGTGCCGAAGAGGTGGACGCAGACACCGCGGGCGCCGTCGCGGACCAGCGGCAGGCAGAGGAAGCCGAGCGGGTGGTGGACCGCGCGCAACTCCCTTCTGCCGCGGGCGATGTCCTCCAGGACACCGGTGACCCCGGCGCGGGGCGCGCCCCGCGCCGTGCCGGGCCGGAGCAGTCGGTCGAGCGTGTCGTAGTCCATGAGCCGCGCCCGAGGCGTCTCACCTCCGGTAGGGGTCCTCGGCGTGCAGGGCTTTCTCGATGATCTCCGCGACGTCGGTGTCGCCGAACACCGAGGGCAGCGGCAGCGCGACGTCGTCGAAGACCGCACGGACCTCGTCGACGGTGGGCTCGTCGCTGAGCGGGGCGACGCCGCGCAGGTCGAGGCGGACGGCCTGTTCGCGGCTCTGGTGCAGCTCGGTGACGTAGTAGTCGTAGAGCGGCCGGTCGCGGGCGACGAGGAGGTTGACGCGGTTCGGGTCGTCCTGGGTGATGATCAGGCAGGACTCGGAGAGGTCGAAGCGGAGGGTGGGGACGCCCGAGGAGAGGTGGACGCTGATCTCCAGGGTGTCGAGCCGCTGCCGGAACCAGCAGGCGGCCAGGACCGTGGCGTACGCCTCCTTGCGGGTGCGGTCGGCGGTCCAGGCGTGCGCCGCGTCGTCGTTGCGGCGGCGGGCGAAGGTCTGGCGGAAGCGGGCGTAGGCGGCACAGGTCCGCTCGTCCGCCGGGTTGATGATGTCGATCTTGACGCTGAGCTGGGCGCGCTGGCGGGTGGCAGCCTCCACGCACCGGGGCAGCGTGACGGCCCGCAGATAGGTGCCGGTGCCGCCCTTGAAGGACCAGCGGTTGGTCTGCGCGCGGGCCTGTTCCAGGGCGTCGCCGACCTCGTCGCCCGACAGGGAGCGGACCATGGCGAGGTCCTCCAGGGCGCGGCGGGTGTCCTTGGACGCCTCCTGGATGTCGGACTTGCGACGCAGCCGCTCCGTCATCGAGCCGACCGCCAGGGTGCCGAGCACCAGCAGCGTCGCGCCGGACGACACATCCGGGTCGATGACGTCACCGAAGACATCCATCAGCCCGATGGTCAGGCCGAGCCCCACTGCGATGAGCACGTCCAGGTTTCTGATCAACCAGGCGACGCCGAACTCCACCCGTCCCACACGCTGCACCACGTCGGTCCCCCTCCCCGTTCCCTGCATGGTAGGAGCATCGGGACGGCTCTGGCCAGGGCCGCCAAGATCCTCCCCGGGCCCGGGAGTTGCCGCGGCGGGCCCGTGACGTGGTGCCGGACGGCGCCGCCGGGCCGCGGGCGCGGGCGGGGCCCGGCTGTCACCGGCCTCGGTTACGGTGGGATGAACAGGACGGATCTCGGCCGGTGCGGCCGACGGCGTGGAGGCGGCACGGTGCACGGCGAGTACAAGGTTCCCGGCGGCAAGCTCGTCGTGGTCGATCTGGACGTGGAAGGCGGAGTGCTGCGGCACGTCCGGGTGGCCGGGGACTTCTTCCTGGAGCCGGACGAGGCGATCGGCGCGATCGACAACGCACTGGAGGGCGCCCCCGCCACCACCGACGCGACGGGGCTCGCCGCCCGGATCACGGCGGCGCTGCCGAAGGACACGGTGATGTTCGGGCTGACGGCGGAGGGCGTCGCCATCGCCGTGCGGCGGGCGCTGGCGCAGGCCACCGAGTGGGGCGACTACGACTGGCAGCTCATCCACGACCAACCGCAGCCGCCCGCCCTGCACATGGCGCTCGACGAGGTCATCACGGCGGAGGTCGCGGCGGGCCGCCGGGCGCCGACGCTGCGGGTCTGGGAGTGGGACGCGCCCGCCGTGATCATCGGCAGCTTCCAGTCGCTGCGCAACGAGGTCGATGCCGAGGGCACCGCCCGGCACGGCGTCACGGTGGTACGCCGGATCTCCGGTGGCGGCGCGATGTTCGCCGAGCCGCAGAGCACCATCACGTACTCGCTGGCCGTCCCGGAGGCGCTGGTCTCCGGGCTGTCGTTCGCGGACAGCTACGCCTATCTCGACGACTGGGTCCTCGGCGCCCTCGGCGACATGGGCATCCGGGCGTGGTACCAGCCGCTCAACGACATCGCCACGGAGGTCGGCAAGGTCGCGGGCGCCGCGCAGAAGCGGATGGTCGGCCCGGACGGCGGGCCCGGCGCCGTGCTGCACCACGTCACCATGTCGTACGACATCGACGCGGCGAAGATGCTCGATGTGCTGCGCATCGGCAAGGAGAAGCTGTCGGACAAGGGGACGAAGAGCGCCAAGAAGCGGGTCGATCCGCTGCGGCGGCAGACGGGTCTGCCGCGCGAGGAGGTCATCGCGCGGATGATCGGCTCGTTCCGCGACCGGTACGGCCTGACCCGCGGCGCGGTCACCGACGCGGAGCTGGCGCGCGCCGAGGAGCTGGTGCGGACGAAGTTCGCCCACGAGGAGTGGACGGCGCGGGTGCCGTAGCGGGGACGGGCCCCGGCCGGAGGGCCGTGGCGGCGTCCGGCGGCCCGCGTCCGGTATCTGACGGGCCGTTTTGTTCTGGCAGCGGATCCTCCATACGATCCGTCGATGATCATAAGAAAGCGGCTGGCGGCCGGGGTGTGCGGCCTGCTCGCCACGGTGGCCGTCGGCCTGCTCCCCACACCCGCCGCGGCCGGCGAGCCGGACGCGAAACCCGCCCCGAAGGTCGAGCTGGTCCTCGACGTCAGCGGCTCCATGCGCGCCCGCGACCTCGACGGGCAGAGCCGGATGGCGGCGGCGAAGACCGCGTTCAACGAGGTGCTGGACGCGGTGCCCGGCGATGTCGAGCTGGGCATCCGCACCCTCGGCGCGAACTATCCGGGCGAGGACCGCAGGGTCGGCTGCAAGGACACCAAGCTGCTCTACCCGGTCGGCCCGCTCGACCGGAACGACGCGAAGACGGCGGTCGCCACGCTGGCCCCCACGGGCTGGACGCCGATCGGCCCGTCGTTGCTCGCCGCCGCCGACGACCTCAAGGGCGGCGACTCGGCCCGCATCGTCCTCATCACCGACGGCGAGGACACCTGCCAGCCGCTCGACCCCTGCGAGGTGGCCCGCGACATCGCCGCCAAGGGCATCCACCTCACCGTCGACACGCTCGGTCTGCTGCCGGATGCCAAGACCCGTAAGCAGCTCAGCTGCATCGCGGAGGCCACCGGCGGCACGTACACCTCCGTCCACCACACCGATCAGCTCCGCAAGCGGGTGCACCAGTTGGTGGACCGGGCGGCCGATCCGGTGGTGACGCCGGTGGCGACCGAGGGCGCCGCGCAGTGCGCGAAGGCGCCCGAGCTGAAGCCCGGTCTCTACAGTGACCGGGAGCGCTTCGCCGAGCACCGCTGGTACCGCGTCGCGGTCCGGCCCGGCCAGGAGCTGCGGGCCTCGGTGAGCGTCGCCGCCGACCGGGCCGTCGACAACGACTACGGCGTGCTGCTGCGGGCGGTGACCGTCCACGGCCGGGAGATCGTCCGCGGTTCCGAGGCCGGTGACGGGCGCACCGACGTCCTCTCCACCGGGCTGCGCTACCCGAAGCCGGACGAGGACGCACCGGACGGCAGCGAGGTGCCGCCCGCCGAGACGGTCTGCCTCCAGGTCAGCAACTCCTTCTCCGCACCGCCGTCGGTGAAGCGGGAGCCGGGGCTCCCCGTCGAGCTGGCCGTCGACCTGGTGGACGCGGAGCGCGCCGCCGCCGACCCGGCCGCCTTCGGGCTGGGCCGCGGCTGGTGGCTGCTGATCACCCTCGCTCTGGCCGGTCTGGTGGGCGGCCTCGTGTGGGGCTGGATCTCCCGCTGGCGCATCTCCGTCTGGAGGACCAACTGATGCGGACCCTGCGCACTTTGACGGCGGCACTGCTCGCCACCGGCGGCCTGCTCACCGTAGCCGCCCCGGCCCTCGCCGACGATCCGGCGCCGACGGCCTCCAGCGGCGCCCCGAGCCCGGGGTCCGACGGTGAGGTGCCCGCGCCGACCGAGGCGGGCACGTCGTTCCGTACGGCCGCCCTGATGCTGCCCGGCCAGCGCGCCACCGCCGACGCCTCCACGGGCGACTACCTGTACTGGGCCGTCCCCCTCGACCAGGGGCAGGACGCGACCGTACGGGCGAAGGTGAAGCTGCCCGAGACGGCGCGGCACGGCGAGGCCACCTGGCGGCTGGACGTGTACGACGGGCTGCGGCGCCGTCAGGCGTGCCGCTACGGCATGCAGGCGCGGACGGTGGCGGCCGACGCCACGTCGGTGGAGCTCGCCTGCACCCTGCGGACCGTCCGCGCGTGGGCGGAACCGTGGGCCGACGATCCGCTGCCGGGCCGCTACTACCTGCGGCTGACCACCACCGAGCAGCCGCAGGAGGACCTGGGGCTGCCGGTGCGGGCCGAGGTGAGTGCCGACGTCAAGGACGCGGGTGGCGCCCATGCCGTGGACGGGGCGCTGGCCGCGCCGCTCGTCCCCGGCACGACCGCCGCCACCGGCTCCGAGGAGCGCGACGGCGACGACGCTGACGACGGGGCGGCCGGTGCCTCGGCGAGCCCGTCGGCCACCCCCGCGGCCACGGCGGCCGAACCGGACGGCGGCTGGGCCTCCGGCTGGTGGTCCGACCGCTGGATCTGGACGGCGGCGGGCGGCGTCGCGGCGGCCCTGATGGGCATCGCCGGCTACCGCCTCACCGCCGGTCGCGGCCGCCCGTCCCGGGTGCCGCCGGGCGTCTGACGCGGCGGAGGCTCCACGCGCCACGGGCCCGGCCGTCATGGCCGGGCCCATGGTGTGTCCGGGTGCGCCGTGGGGCGTGGCTCCGGGGTGAGCCGGGCGCAGCGGGCGGACCGGGCTCCCGGGGCGGCTCGGCGGGGCGCTCGGGGCGGGGCGCGCGCTCCCGGTCCGGGCGCCCCCTCTCAGCCGTTCAGGGCCGGAATGATCCGCTCGCCGTACGCGTCGATGACGGCTTCCTTGGCGTCGTGCATGGCGTACAGCGCGAACTGGTCGACGCCCAGCTCCCGCAGCCGTCGCAGCTTCTCGATGTGCGCCTCGGCCGGTCCGAGCAGGCAGAACCGGTCGACGACGGCGTCCGGCACGAACGCGGTGTCGGGGTTGCCGGTCCGGCCGTGGTGGGAGTAGTCGTATCCGGCGCGCTTCTCGATGTACGCGGTCAGCTCCTCCGGTACGGCACCGGAGTGCGCGCCGTACCGTTCGACGAGGTCGGCGACGTGGTTGCCGACCATCCCGCCGAACCAGCGGCACTGCTCCCGGGCGTGCGCGAGATCGTCGCCGACGTAAGCGGGCGCGGCCACACAGACCGTCACCTCGGCCGGGTCGCGGCCCGCGTCCGCCGCCGCGTCGCGCACCGCCTTGACCATCCGTTCGGTGAGGTAGGGGTCGGCGAGCTGGAGGATGAAGCCGTCGGCCAGCCGCCCGGCCATGGCCAGCGCCTTCGGGCCGTACGCGCCCATCCAGACGGGCAGCCGGCCGTCGCGGACCCAGGGGATGCGCAGCCGGTGGCCGCCGATGTCGGCCTCGCGGCCCTCGGCGAGGTCCCGGATCACGCCGATCGCCTCGCCCAGCCGGGCCAGGGTGTTGGGCGGCCGCCCCGCGACCCGCATCGCGGAGTCGCCCCGGCCGATGCCGCAGACGGTGCGGTTGCCGTACATGTCGTTGAGGGTGGCGAAGGTGGAGGCGGTGACCTCCGGGGTGCGGGTCGAGGGGTTGGTGACCATGGGGCCCACGATGAGCCGTTCGGTGTGTTCCAGGATGCGGCTGTGGATGACGAACGGCTCCTGCCACAGGACGGCGGAGTCGAAGGTCCAGCCGTAGCGGAACCCCCTCCGCTCGGCCCGGCGCATCAGCCCCACCACGGACGATGCGGGCGGATCGGTCTGCAGAACGACTCCGAAGTCCACGCTGCGCTCCTTCTGTTCGGCGTACGGGCGGCCCCGGGAGCACCGGCCGGGCGGGGCCCGGCGGCCGTGCCACGACGGCACCGGCCGGAACGGGTCCGCCGGGGCCGCCCGACGCGGACGGTGCCGGAATCCTTCCACAGCGGGGCGTACCGAACCCCGCACGACGCCACCCGCTGTCACCCGGCCGCCGCCCTCCGGACGCAGGGGCGGGGAACCGCCAAAAACCGTGCGGTACATGGACGTTGGACGTCCTGCGGGGTTTGTCCACAGGGCTTGCGACGCCCGTCGCAGGTGTGGGTGAGTGACCTCATGAACGGGAACACCGATGCCCCGTCCGAGCGGCCCTTCCCGCCGCTCGGCGCCCCGCTGCGGAGGCAGCACCGGCCGTGGGGCCTGCTGCTGCGCCTGGTCGGCTCGGCGCTGAACGTCGTCGCCGTCCTCGGCTTCCTCACGGCCGTCACCCAGGTGGGCCGGGCACGCTTCCCCGAGGATCTGCTCGGCACGCCGGGGTGGCAGCGGCTGCTCATCGCCACCGTGGCGTTCCTTGCGAGCACCGGCGCCACGGTGGCCGGTCCCTGGCTGCGACGCCACGGGAGGCGCCACTGCGCACGTGTGCGGACGCCGGGGCCCCGGGCGGGGCAGCGGAGGCCCGGGACGCGGACGCCGCGAAGGGAGAGGCCGGTCCGGGAGACACCGCCACGGGACCGGAAGGCACCCTGTTCCGGGTCGATTTCACACCCGGTGGCAGGGTCCGGGCCGTCTCCCCCCGCCGGGCGCAATGAACCCGCTCTCGATCCGCACGGCCGTCTGGTCTCCCTCGCCGGGGCGGTCCGCACGCCCGGGCCGGAGCGGCCCGAGGGCCCGGAGGACGCGGGCGACGGTCCGTTGGCGCTCGACATACCGTACGAATGGCTCTGCGCGCGGCTGCGTGCGGTGCGCGGGCGGGGCGCGGCCGATACGGACACCGTGCGTCTCGACCTCGGCCCGACGGGCCGGTTGCGCGGGCTGGCCGGCGCTCCGGCGGCGGACGCCCCGGCGCCCGGTCCAAAGATACGGCCCGGGCCCTGAGCGCCCTCCCGACGTACGGGCTTCCCGTGCGGAACTCTCCCCTCCAGGGCGGGAGTTCGGCCACCATGGCTCCATGACCGGCATCGATGAAACCCTCTGGAACACGGACATCGGCCCGTCGGACTACTCGGGCGGTGAGGAGACCTACCACGGCGCGGTATTGGAGCAGTACAAGCTGTGCGTCGAGATGGCCGACCGGGTCAGTTCGCGGCGCAATCTCACCAACACCTTCTTCCTGACGCTCAACACCGCGGTCGTCGCCGCCGCGGCGGCGGGCGGCGGCATCCACGGCTCGGTGTGGGTCCGGCTGGCCGGGCTGGTGATCCTGCTGACGCAGTGTCTGGCGTGGTTCGTGACGATGCGTTCGTACCGTCAGCTCAACGCCGCCAAGTACGCGGTGATCGGCGCGCTGGAGCGGAGACTCCCGGCGCTGGCGTACTCCGACGCGGAGTGGGGTGCCCTGGACGAGGGCCGCGACTGGCGGCGGTATCTGCCGCTGACCCATGTGGAGCAGTGGGTGCCGCTGATCTTCGCCGCGGCCTACGTTGTAGGCTTCCTCGCCACTGTGGCGTGACGCGTCCGGAGGGAGCCAGGTGGGAAGGCGAACGATCGCCGTGACCGGTCATATGGATCTGGCCGAGGCGACGGAGAAGCTGCTGCGGGACGCGCTGCCCACGCTGCTGCGTGAACTGACCGCCGACGCGGACGGCCTGACGGGCCTCTCCTGCCTGGCCCCCGGCGCCGACTCGGTCTTCGCCGAGGCGGTGCTCGACGCCGGGGGCACCCTGGCGGTGGTGCTGCCGTTCCACGACTACCGGAATTCCCTCGCCGATCCGGCCGTACGAGACCGGTTCGACCGGCTGGTGGCGGCGGCGTCCGAGGTAACGGCGCTGCCCTACCCCGAGGCGAGCCTGGGGGCGTTCGAGGCCGCGAACTCCGCGCTGCTGAAGCGGGCGGACGCCCTGGTCGCCGTCTGGGACGGGCAGCCGCCCGCGAAGGGCGGCGGCACGGCCGCCACGGTCGCCGAGGCGCGCGCTTCGGGCCTGCCCGTCCAGGTGCTCTGGCCCGCGGAGGCCCGGCGGGGCTGACGCCGACGCCCGTCGCGGCGGCGGTGGGCCCGGCCGGAGCCCGGGCCGCCGGATCCGCACGGGGCCCGTCGGGCCGCGCGCCGGGCCCGCCGTCGCCCCGGGCCAGGACGGCACCGCCCCGCCGACGCCGCCCCGCCGACGCCGCCCCGGCTTCAGCTCAACCGCGCCTCGGCATACACCTCCATCGCCTCCCGCTGATAAGCGGCCAGCCCCTCCGCGATCCGATCGAAGTTGCCCCGGAACCGCGGGTCATCGACGTAGGTCGCCGCCAGCCCCCGGTACGCGTCCGCGTTCGGGGTCCAGAAGCGGCAGACCCCGCGGTAGTGGGCGTCGGTCTCGGCCTGAACCGCGGGGGCGGTGGCGGGGGTTCCGGCCACCATGAACTCCGCCATGCGGATCATCTGCGCCGTCACCTCCCGCTGCCACCGCTCGGTGTCCTCGTCGGTCATCGCCGCGGTGGCGCGCCGGGACTCCGCCCACGCCTCCGGCCAGCGCTCGCGGACCTCGGCATCCGTCTCCCGGTCGTGCTCGAAGCCGTCGAAGAGGTTCTCCGGCCTGTTGATCTCGTTCATATCGGGGTGTTCCCTGCCTTCCTCCAGTGCGGCGAGGGTGCGGCCGACCGTCCTGGCCAGCGTCGTCAGCCGGTCCCGCTCCGCCAGCAGCCGGGCGTGGTGCTCGCGGAGCACGGCGACCCGGTCGGCCCGGCGCTCCAGCACCGCGCGGACCTCGCGCAGCGAGAGGCCCAGCTCCCGCATCAGCAGGATCTGCTGAAGCCGCAGGAGTTCCGGTTCGCCGTAGCGGCGGTGGCCGTTGCTCCCAGTTCCGGACGGTGTCAGCAGACCGATTCCGTCGTAGTGCCGCAGCGTCCGGGACGTCACCCCGCTCATCCGGGCGACCTCGGCGATCGACCAGGTCATGGCGGTATCCCTCCTCGCCGGGCCGTTCTCTCCGGCCCTGGTCACGACCGTAGAAGTTGACGCAACGGCAACCGCAAGCGGCGGTCAGCCGGCATAGTGCCCGAGGCCCCGGGGCACATAGACGCCGTGTCCGGCGCGGCCCGTGTGGCGGCGGTTCTCGATCACCGGGACGCCGCGGGAGAGCACCGTCTCGACCCGGCCGGTCACCCGCCGTCCCTCGTACGGGGAGTAGTCGACGTTCATGTGGTGGGTGCGGGCCGACAGGGTCTGCTCGGCGTGCGGGTCGTAGATGACGAGGTCGGCGTCGGAGCCGGGGGCGATGGTGCCCTTCTTGGGGTGGAGGCCGAACATCCGGGCCGGGGCGGTGCAGGCGATCTCGATCCAGCGGCGGCGGTCGATGTGTCCGTCGACGACGGCCTGGTGGAGCAGGTCCATGCGGTTCTCGACGCCGGGCATGCCGTTGGGGATCTTCGAGAAGTCGCCGCGGCCCAGTTCCTTCTGGCCCTTGAAGCAGAACGGGCAGTGGTCGGTGGAGACCACCTGGAGGTCGTTGGTGCGCAGGGCGCGCCAGAGAGTTTCCTGGTGTTCGGCCGGGCGCAGCGGGGTGGAGCACACGTACTTGGCGCCCTCGAAGTCCGGTTCGGCGAGGTTGTCGGTCGACAGGAAGAGGTACTGCGGGCAGGTCTCGCCGAAGACCGGCAGCCCCTCGTCGCGGGCGCGCATCAACTCGGCGACGGCTTCCCGCGCCGAGACGTGGACGACGTAGACGGGGGCCCCCGCCACCTGGGCGAGCCGGATGACGCGGTGGGTCGCCTCGGCCTCCAGGAGCGCCTTGCGGACCTCGCCGTGGTGGCGCGGGTCCCGTTCGCCGCGGGCCAGGGCCTGTTCGACGAGGACGTCGATGGCGAGTCCGTTCTCCGCGTGGGTCATCACCAGCGCGCCGTTGGCGGCGGCGCGCTGCATGGCGCGGAGGATCTGCCCGTCGTCGGAGAGGAACACCCCGGGGTAGGCGGTGAAGAGTTTGAAGGAGCTGACGCCGGATTCGACGAGGCGGTCCATCTCCCGGAGGGAGGAGGCGTTCACATCGGACATGATCATGTGGAAGGCGTAGTCGATCGCGCAGACGCCGTCCGCCTTGGCGTGCCAGGTGTCGAGCCCCTCCTGGAGGGAGCCGCCCTTGGGCTGGATGGCGAAGTCGACGAGGGTGGTGGTGCCGCCCCAGGCGGCGGCGAGGGTGCCGGTTTCGAAGGTGTCGGACGCCTGGGTGCCGCCGAAGGGCATCTCCATGTGCGTATGGGCGTCGACGCCGCCGGGGATGACGTATTTCTGCGCGGCGTCGATGACGTGCTCGGCCTGCCAGTCGTGGCTGCCGTGGCTGGCGAGGGCCACCACCCGGCCGCCCTCGACGAGCACATCGGCGTGGAGTTCGTCGGAAGCGGTGATCACCAGGCCGCCGGTAATGAGAGTGCGTGTCACGTCCGGTCTCCCTCACTGCGCCACGGGTGCGTACCGGCGGGCGGCCGGGCGCGGACGGCCGCCCGTGCCGCGGACGGTGACCCGCGCCGGGCCGCCGTCCGCTCCTTCCGCACGGGTGTCCCGCGCGCGGCGGGCGGGCCCGTGCGGCGCCGGTTCCCGGGCGGGAAGGAGACCGTAGAAGCATGGCAGCCGTGGGGGCAATACCGTGTCCGCCGCCCGCGCGGTGCGGCCGCGTGGCGCCGCCGGTCATCCGGCCGGTTGAACGGTGCGGCGCACGGTGCGCCCGGGGAGGTATGGACCAAGAGGGGTGCGGGGTACCCGAAGTGGGCAGGTAACCGACGCCGCCGGAGGGCGCCCCTCACCGTCCGTGGGGGCGGGAGCCGGGCCGCCGGGAGCGGGCGCCACGGCGCGGGCGGCGCCGAGCGGACCGACACCGGGCAGAGAGGCGACACGTCATGCAGCGGAGCACGCCGTGGGAGTTCTCCGACGACCGCGGACGTCTGGCGGTGGCCGGCGAACGGCCGTCGCGGATCATCACCTACCTCCAGGCCGGGGCGACGCTCTGGGATCACGGCGTGCGCCCCGTGGGGCTCTTCGGGTCGCGGCACGACGGGACGGTGCCGGACCGGACGAAGAGCGGGGAGCTGCCCCGGGAGGGCATCCCGTATCTCGGCGCGGGGGCGGCGCTGCATCCGGACACCGTGCTGGGGGCGGCGCCGGATCTGGTGGTGACCGTCACCTACGACGGCGCGGCGGTGTACGGCCTGGAGGCCAAGACGGCGCGGGAGCTGGAGGCGCACGTCCCGCTGGTGGCGCTGGGCGTGGAGCCCGGCCGGGGGCTGGCCGTGGTGCGGGAGCGGTTCGCGGCGCTCGCCGGATCGCTGGGCGCGGGTGAACCGGCGAGCGCCGCGGTCGCGCTGGACGGTGCGGAGGACGCGCTGCGGACGGCGGCGGGCGACGGTCCCCGGCCCCGGGTGCTGGCGCTGTCCGCGGCCGGCCCGGAGCAGGCGTATCTGGCGCGGCCGGGGGCCTGGCCGGATCTGCGGACGCTGCGGGAGCACGGCGTGGAGCTGCTGGACCCGGCCGCCGGGCTCGGGGCGAACTGGGCGACGGCCACCTGGGCCGAGGTCGCGGCGCTCCGCCCCGACATCGTGCTGAGCGACGTACGGGCCAACGCCGCGCCGCCGGAGGCGCTGCACGGCGGCGCGCACTGGCGGGCGGTGGCGGCGTCGGCCCGGCTGGTCGGCTGGAATCCGGAGGCGCCGTGCAGCCGCCGGGCGCATGCGCGGTTCTTCCACGAGGTGGCGGCGGCGGTCCGGGGCGCGGCCGGGCGGTGACCGGGCTCCGGGTCACTCCGGCGGCGTCGGGGTGTCGTGGCTGCGGTACATCGCCGGGACGTCCAGCTTGCGGCTGGTGACCGTGGCGTCCGCGCCGCCGGCCGGCCGCCCCAGGGGTCGGTGACCGTACGGGCGGGACCGCCGGCGCCCACCGGTCCCGCGCCGCGCCCCCGCGCCCCTTGACGTTTTCTGGCAACAAACCTAACTTTCACGGGTTCCTCCCACCCCCACATCGGGAGACCTCATGAGACGAGCCTCAACCAGCCCTGTGCGTTGGGTAGTTGCCCCGCTGGCCGGTATCGCGCTGGTCGGCATCTGGACCGCCGCGAACGCCGAGGGCGGCACACCCCCGGACACCCCCCGGCCCACGGCCACCGCCGCCGCCCCGTCGGCAGCCCCGTCGGCCGCCCCCTCCGCCGCTCCGCCCGCACACCGTGCCGCGCCCCTCTGGCGGGCCGATCCGGCCGCCGGCGCCAAGGCGTTCGAGGGCGTGGAGACCAAGCCCGGGCAGGTCAGCGTCGTCAACGATCCGGCCGGGCGGTACGGGAAGACGTACGCGCTGCACACCTCGGGGCACAAGCTCGACGACGCCACGCGGGTGCGCGTCGAAACACGCGGGCAGCGCACCTCGGGCGGACCGCTGCGCTTCGCCGAGGAGGGCGACGTCTTCTACATCGGCTGGCGCTCGATGTGGGGCCCGCTGCCCACGAAGAAGGGTGACTGGGTGACGCTGTGGCAGCTCAAGGACTACGGTTCCGGCGCCGCCACCCCGCCGTTGTCGCTGCGCGCCCGCGGTGACGGCACCGTCGATCTGGAGTACTGCGACCCGAAGCTGAAGACCACCTACCTGTGGCACTCCGAGCTGAAGCTCGGCTCCTGGCACGCGTTCGTCGTCGGCCTGAAGATCTCCAAGGATCCGGCGAAGGGCTGGGTGAAGCTGTGGCACAACGGTGCCGCCCAGAAGCTGGCGGGCGGCACCGCGCAGTACCGGGCGGCCACGCTGCGGGCCGACTGGGTCACCGACAAGTGGGGCGTCTACCGCTCCGACGGCGTCACCGGCGCGGCCACCGCGTACCTCAACGACGCCGCGGTGGGCCGCGCGTACGGCGACGTCGCGCCCTGACGCCGTATCAGGCGAAGGCGAGGCGTTCGCGCGCGCCGGTCAACGCACCGGCCAGCAGCTCCGCGCCCTCCTCCGCCTCGGCGACGTTCAGCGTCATCGGCGGGGCGATGCGCAGGCACGCACCGCCCTGTCCGCCCTTGCCGACAAGCAGTCCGCGCTCCCGGGCCGCCTCCACCACCAGCGAGGCGGCCTCGGCGGACGGCTCGTCGGTGCCGGGCCGGACGAGTTCCACGCCGATCATCAGGCCCCGCCCGCGCACCTCGCGGACCAGGTCGCTCCCGGCGGCGACGGCCCGCAGCCGTTCGAGGAGCAGCCCGCCGACGCGCCGGGCGTTGCCCTGGAGGTCGTGGTCGAGGAGGTAGGTGAGGTTGGCGAGACCGGCGGCGACGGTGATGGGGCTGCCGCCGAACGTCGAGATGGAATGGGCGCTCATCGCGTCCATCACCTCGGCGCGGGCGACGACACCGCCCAGGGACATGCCGTTGCCGATGCCCTTGGCGAAGGTCAGCAGGTCGGGCGGGCCGTTCCCGGCGTGTGCCTGCCAGCCCCAGAAGTGGTCGCCGGTGCGGCCCCAGCCGGTCTGCACCTCGTCGCTGATCCAGAGGATGCCATGCCGGTCCAGGACCTCGCGGAACGCGGCGTAGAGCCCGTCGGGCGGGGAGGTGAAGCCGCCGACGCCCTGGACCGGTTCGGCGATCAGCGCGGCGACGCCCCCGGCGGTCTGCGCCAGCACGTCCTCCAGATCGGCGACGCACGCGGCGATGTGGTCGGCGTCGCCGAGCCCGGCGTACGGGCCGCGGCTGCGGACGCCCCCGTGGACGTAGAGCGTCTGGAGCGGCGACAGGCTCGTCGGGGACCAGCTGCGGTTGCCGGTGACGGCGACGGTGGAGAAGGAACGGCCGTGGTAGCTGTTGCGCATCGCCAGGATCTGGTTGGAGCGGCGGTACGCGGTGGCGAGCAGCAGCGCCGCGTCGTTGGCCTCGGTGCCCGAGGTGGTGAAGAAGACCCGGGCGTCGGGGATGCCGGAGAGTGCGGCGATGCGCTCCGCCAGCTCGACCATGGGGCGGGAGAGGTAGAGCGTCGAGGTGTGCAGGATCCGCCCGGCCTGCGCGGTGACGGCGGCGGTGACCTCCGGCAGGGCGTGCGCCGTCATGGTGGTGAGGATGCCGCCGAAGAAGTCGAGGTAGCGGTTGCCCTCGGCGTCCCAGACGTGGCGGCCCACGCCGTGGGTGAGTTCGAGCGGCCGCTCGTAGTAGAGGTCGAGCCAGGAGGGCAGCACCGCGCGGTGGCGGGCGAGCAGCGCCCCGGGGGCGCCGTCGGCCGTCACGGGCGCACCAGCCCCTCGTACGCGTCGGGGCGGCGGTCGCGGTAGAACGCCCACTGCTGCCGGACCTCGTCGATCAGTCCGAAGTCGAGGTCGCGGACGAGCAGTTCCTCCTTGCCGTCGTCGGCGACCTCGCCGACGAACTGGCCACGGGGGTCGACGAAGTAGCTGGTGCCGTAGAAGTCGTTGTCGCCGTACTCCTCGGTGCCGACGCGGTTGATGGCGGCGACGAAGTACTCGTTGGCGACGGCGGCGGCGGGCTGCTCCAGCTGCCAGAGGTGGGCGGAGAGGCCGCGGGAGGTGGCGGACGGGTTGTAGACGAGCTGCGCGCCGCCGAGACCGAGCTGGCGCCAGCCCTCGGGGAAGTGGCGGTCGTAGCAGATGTAGACGCCGATCTTGCCGACGGCGGTGTCGAAGACCGGCCACCCGGCGTTGCCCGGCTTGAAGTAGTACTTCTCCCAGAAGCCCTTGACCTGCGGGATGTGGTGCTTGCGGTAGATGCCGAGCACGGTGCCGTCGGCGTCGATGACGGCCGCGGTGTTGTAGTACACGCCGGACTGCTCGACCTCGAAGACGGGGGCGACGACGACCATGCCGGTCTCGCGGGCGAGCGCCCGCATCCGGGTGATGGTCGGGCCGTCGGGGACCGGTTCGGCCCAGCGGTAGTGCTCGGGCTCCTGCACCTGGCAGAAGTACGGGGCGTTGAAGACCTCCTGGAAGCCGATGATCTTCGCGCCCTGCCCGGCCGCCTCGCGGGCGTGGGCCTCATGCTTCGCGATCATCGATTCGGTGTCGCCCGTCCAGGTCGCCTGGACCAGTGCGGCTCGCACAACATCGGCCATGAACAGCTCCTTTGTCGGCGCGTCAGGCTGCGGGCCACGCGGTCTCGGGCGGGCCCTGCGCGCGTGGAGGCGACCGTAGGCCCCGTCGCGCACCGGGGCAAGCCCCTCTCCGGTGCGTCGCCCGGAGCGCCCGCCACGGACGCGGCCGCGCCGCACCGCCCGACCCGGCATCGACAGGGAAACTTGCAAGTTTCCCTGTCGAACTCCTACGGTGGCGGCATGGACGACGCGCAGACCCCGGAGCCCGGACCGCTCGCCTCCGATCTCGCGGCGACGGTGGGTCTGCTGCTGCGTCATCTGCGGGCCGCGGCGCCGCTCGGCGGAGTGACCCCGACCCAGCGGGCGGTCCTCGCCCGCCTCGACCGGGACGGCCCGGCGACCACCGCGGCGCTGGCCCGCGCGGAGCTGGTCCGCCCGCAGTCGATGCGGCTGACGCTCGCGGCGCTGGAGGAGCACGGTGTCGTGGCGCGCAGCCCGCACCCGACCGACGGGCGGCAGGTCGTCCTCTCCCTCACCGACGAGGGCCGACGCCTGATCGGCGAGGCGCGGCAGGCCAAGCGGGACTGGCTGACCGAGGCGCTCGCCGAACGGCTGACCGCCGAGGAGCGGCGCACCCTCGCCGAGGCGACGGCGCTGCTGCGGCGGGTGGCCGGTCCGTGACGCGGCGCCGGTCGACGGCCCCACCTTCCCTGCGGCGCCCACCCGGTGGAACCACCGCATCCCTCCCTCTCCCCTCCCCCACCCTGGAGCCTCCATGTCCGTGACCACGCTCGATCCCACCTCCGCCCTCGTCGTGATCGACCTGCAGAAGGGCATCGCCGGGCTGCCGTCCGTCCACCCGTCGGACGAGATCATCGCCCGCTCCGCGCGACTGGCCGCCGCGTTCCGCGCGCGGGAGCTGCCCGTGGTGCTGGTGAACGTCACCGGCGGCGCGCCGGGCCGCACCTCGGCCTCCCGGCCGGGCGGCACGCCGCCCGCCGACTGGGCGGAGCTGGTACCCGAGCTGGACCGGCAGCCCGGCGACATCCTCGTCAGCAAGCAGCAGTGGGGCGCCTTCCACGGCACCCCTCTCGATCTGGAGCTGCGCCGCCGGGGTGTGACACAGGTGGTCCTCACCGGGATCGCCACCAGCATCGGCGTGGAGTCCACCGCCCGCGCCGCGCACGAGCACGGCTACCACGTCACCGTCGCCACCGACGCGGTGACCGACCTGGACGAGGCGGCGCACCGCAACAGCGTGGAGAAGATCTTCCCGCGACTCGGCGAGACCGGCACCACGGACGAGATCATCGCCCTGCTGGGCTGACGCCTCCCGGCCGTCCCCCGGCGCCGCCCGCCGCGTCCGCGGCCGGGCGGCGCTCGTGCCAGCGCAGCGCATCCTGGAGCTGCGCGGTCAGCGACAGCAGCCGGGCGTCCCCGCGGGCGGGCCCGAGCAGTTGCGCACCGAGCGGCAGCCCGGCGTCGGTGAACCCGGCGGGGACGTTGACCGCCGGCCAGCCCAGGACGTTCCACGGCCAGGCGTACGGGCAGGCCGCGATCATGGCCTGGTCCGTACGGCGACCGTCGAGCCCGGCGAGGGCGCCGATCCGCAGCGGCGGGGTGGCGGTGGTCGGCGTCAGCAGCACGTCGTAGCGGCCGAACAGCGCGCCGATGCGTCGCTGTTGGCGGGGTTCGGCGGCGCGCGCCCGGCGCAGCACCGGGCCGCCCAGCAGCCGCCCCATGCGGGCCGCCCCGCGGGTGCGCCGGTCCAGCAGCGCCGGGTCGGGCACCCGCGCCGCCCACTCCCGTACCCCGGCGGTGGCGCGCGGCACGAACGCGAGGCCGATCAGCCCGTACTCCGGGTCGGCCTCCTCGACGAAGTGGCCGAGCCCGGCGAGGGTGCGGGCCACCGCGGTCACCGCTCCCCGTACGTCCGGGTGGAGCGGCGTGGCGGTGGCGGTGAACGGCGGCTTCCAGGACAGCGCGATGCGCAGGCGGCCGGGGTCGCGGCGGACGGCCTCGCGGGCCGCGAGCGGCGGCGGGCGGTGCAGGTCGCCGGGGTGGCTGCCGCTCGCCGCGTCCAGCAGCAGCGCCGCGTCCTCGACGGTGCGGGCCAGCGGGCCGATACCAGTGATGCCCTGGAACGATTCGGCGTCCGGCCAGGTGGAGAGGGTGCCGCGCTGCGGTTTGACGCCGACCAGATGCGTCCAGGCGGCGGGGATACGGACCGAGCCCGCGCCGTCGGTGCCGAGCGCGGCGGGGACCAGGCCCGCGGCGACGGCGGCGGCCGAACCGCCGGAGGAGCCGCCCGGGGTGTGGTCGAGATGCCAGGGGTTGCGGGTGTCCCCGAAGGCGGGGCCCTCGGTGAACGGCCACTGGCCCAACTCGCACGCGTTGGTCTTGCCGACGACGATCGCACCGGCTGCGCGCAGCCGCCGTACCACCTCGGCGTCGTGCGCCTTGACGGGGAACTCCCCGGCGCAGCCGAACGCGGTGGGCTCGCCCGCGACATCCATGTCGTCCTTGACCGCCACCGGTACGCCGAGGAGCGGCAGCCTTTCCCCGGCCGCGAGCCTGCGGTCGGCGTCCGCGGCTTCCGCCTCGGCGGCCTCGGCGCGCAGGCGGCGGAAGGCGTTGACGGTGGGCGCGGAGGCGGCGATGCGGTCCAGGCAGCGGCGGACGAGCGCGGCGGAGGTGGTCTCACCGCGGGCCAGCGCGGCGGCCTGGCCGGCGAGCCCTTCCGGCGGTCCCCCGGCACCGGGCAGGGCGGGGCGGCTCTCGCGGCTCTCGCGGCTCTCGTCGATGCTCACGGCGTGCGCCTCCCGGGGCTGCGGCGGACCGCGGTCCCCGGGAGGCTATGTGGCGGGCGCCCGCCCGGCAACGACGCACCGTGGCGGGGCGCGTCGTCGCCGGGCGGGCGCGGGCGGGCCGGGCGGATGGGCCCGGGCCGGTTACGGGTGGCCCGGCCGTCTACTGCGGGCTGACGACCATCGCCGAGCCGCCGCCGCGCCGTACCTTCTCGGCCGCGGCCAGCCAGCGGCCGTCGGGCAGCGGCTCCACGCCGGTCGCCGCGCCGATCTCCTCGACCTGCGAGAACTGGTGGCCGATGCCTTCCAGTTGGCTGCGGAGCGGGCTGTTCCACAGCGCCGGTTCCAGCTCCGTCTTAGCCGCGTTGCGCTGGCTGGCGCGCGGTGCGGCGATGGCGTCGACCAGCGGCATCCCGCGGTCGAGGTGGTTGACGAGGGACTGCAGCACGGTGGTGATGATGGTCGCGCCACCGGGCGAGCCGAGCGCCACGACGGGCTTGCCGTGCCGCAGCACGATCGTCGGCGAGATCGACGACCGCGGCCGCTTACCGGGGCCGGGCAGGTTCGGGTCGTGCACCCCCGGGGTGATGGGCGTGAACGAGAAGTCGGTCAGCTCGTTGTTGAGCAGGAAGCCGCGCCCGGGGACGACGATGCCGCTGCCGCCGGTCTGCTCGATGGTGAGGGTGTAGGCGACGATGTTGCCCCACTTGTCGGCGACGGTGAGGTGGGTGGTGTTCTCCCCCTCGTACGTCGTCGGGGACGCCTTGCCGTAGGTGCCGCAGGGCTTGGGGTGGCGCGGGTCACCGGGCGCGAGGGGGCTGGTGAGGACCGCGTCGTCCTTGATGAGGCAGCCGCGGGCGTCGGCGAAGCGCTGCGAGGTCAGGCCGCGGACCGGCACGTCCTCGAACTTCGGGTCGCCGACCCAGCGGCCCCGGTCGGCGAAGGCGACCCGGCTGGCCTCGATGTAGCGGTGCAGGTACTGCGCCTCGCTCAGGTGCTTGACGTCGCTGCGCTCCAGGATGTTGAGCGCCTCGCCGACGGTGGTGCCGCCGGACGAGGAGGGGCCCATGCCGTAGACGTCGAGGCCGCGGTAGCGGGTACGGGTCGGGGCCTCGCCGAGCGCCTTGTAGTCCCCCAGGTCGCCGATGGTGAGGTCACCGGCGCGGACCTTGCGGTCGGATCCGGGGCGCACCGGGGGCTTGCGGACGGTGTTGACGACGTCCCGGCCCAGGTCACCGCGGTAGAGCGCGTCGACGCCGCGGCGGCTCAACTCGTCGTAGGTGCGCGCGAGATCGGGGTTCTTCATGGTGGAGCCGACGACGGGCAGCTTGCCGCCGGGCAGGAAGAGGTCGGCGGTGGCGGGGAAGTCCCGGAACCGCGCCTCGTTCTGGGCGGTCTGCTTGCGGAACGTTTCATCAACGGTGAATCCGCGCTCCGCGAGGTCGCGGGCGGGCCGCAGGACCTGACCCAGCGACCGGCTGCCCCACTTACGGAGGGCGGTGTCCCAGGTGGCGGGCGTGCCGGGGGTGCCGACGCTCAGGCCGCTGGTGACGACGTCATCGAACGGCAGCGGCTTGCCGTTCTCCTGGAAGAGGTCGGGCCCGGCGGTGCGCGGGGCGGTCTCGCGGCCGTCCAGGGTGCGCACGGTGCGGGACTTGGCGTCGTAGTAGACGAAGTAGCCACCACCGCCGACACCGGAGGAGTACGGCTCGGTGACGCCGAGGGCGGCGGCGGTGGCGACGGCGGCGTCGACCGCGTTGCCGCCCTTCTTCAGCACCTCGATACCGGCGGCCGAGGCATCCTGGTCGACGCTGGAGACGACGCCGCCGGAGCCGACGGCGACCGGCGTCTTGGCCGGGACGGGCGCGGGATGCGGGGCGTCGGGGCCCGCCGCGGCGGGCTGGGCGACGGCCGGAACCGCCACCAGTGAACCGGCCAGGGCGGCCACGGCCCCCAGGACGGTGAGACGTCGGGCACGGGACATAGGGGGACTTCCTCCAAGCGCAGGGGAAACGCAGGTGGCGGGAGCCTACTCGTGGCGCTCGTGCCGTGACAGAGGGGTCCACCAGGCGATCTTTTTCGACTTCCTGACGCCCCATCCATCCGGAATGACCGGAATGCTGACGGCACCTCACCCCCCCCCTCATCCGGTCCCGCTCCCTCCCGTTCGCGTCTGTTTCGAGCCACCGCCCCGCGCCGGGTGACGGCGCGTCGGAGGCCGCCCCCGAACTCTCCGCCGCGCGGGCCCGCGGCATTTGGACACCGGCCAACCGCGGCGTACGAACCGGGACGAGCATCTCCATCCCACCCGTCTCGATGCACTGGCCCTGCTCGGCCTCGCCGCGGTGGTCGAGAACTGCCGCGCCCACCCGGAGGTCGCGCCGCACGACACCGGGCTCCAGGGTTTCGGCGCCCGCACGGAGTTCTGCGTCGGCGACCCGACGGCCCACCGCAGGCTCGCCGCCCCGGGGCGCACCCGGCACGGCGTGCGCCGGGGGCGCGCCCGAAGAGGCGGTGTGCGGCCCCTTCGCGACGGTCTCTCAGGGCGTCGGCCCGGCACCCGGCGGGCGGTCGTCGGCGCGCGCCCCCGGGTGGGATCTGCCAAGCTCGTTGACATGATCGCCCGGATCCGTTCGACCGCCCAGCACTGGACCCGGGCGGTTCCCGTTCTCGCCGTCGTCCTGCTGATCCTGGTCTGGGGCCGGACCCTGCCGGGCGTGCTGGTCGGTCTGGTGACGCTCTTCCTGGCGGGGTCGGTGCTGGCCGCCGTGCACCATGCGGAGGTGATCGCCCACCGGGTCGGGGAGCCGTTCGGTTCGCTGGTGCTCGCGGTCGCGGTGACCATCATCGAGGTGGCGCTGGTCGTCACCCTGATGGCCGACGGCGGCGACAAGAGCGCCGCGCTGGCGCGGGACACCGTCTTCGCCGCCGTCATGATCACCTGCAACGGCATCGTCGGACTCTGCCTGCTGGTCGGCGCGTTGCGGCGGCGGGTCGCGATCTTCAACCCGGAGGGCACCGGCGCGGCGCTGGCCACCGTCTCGACCCTGGCCGGGCTGAGCCTGGTACTGCCGAGCTTCACCACCAGCGGCACCGGCGCACAGTTCTCCACCCCGCAGCTGATCTTCGCCGCGCTGGCCTCGCTGGTGCTGTACGGCCTGTTCGTGACGACGCAGACCGTGCGGCACCGCGACTACTTCCTCGCCCCGGTGA
The DNA here is from genome assembly GCF_045040405.1 of Streptomyces sp. NBC_01525. Classification (NCBI taxonomy): domain Bacteria; kingdom Bacillati; phylum Actinomycetota; class Actinomycetes; order Kitasatosporales; family Streptomycetaceae; genus Streptomyces; species Streptomyces sp. NBC_01525. The sequence continues at coordinate 5,889,005 of NZ_CP109397.1, read as the reverse complement.
CACAGACGGGTGATGTGCTCGACTCCGACCACGCCGAACCGCCGTCGCGGCGGACGGCGCTGATCAGCCTCGGGCATCTGGCGCTGGCCCTGATCGCGGTGGTGGGGCTGGCGAAGGCCGTGTCGCCCGCGATCGAGGCGGGGGTGGCCGCGGCGGGGCTGCCGTCCTCCGTCGTCGGTGTGGTGATCGCGCTGCTGGTGCTGTTGCCGGAGACCATCGCGGCGGTCCGCGCGGCCCGCCGCGGCCGCATCCAGACGAGCCTCAACCTCGGCCTCGGCTCGGCGATGGCCAGCATCGGCCTGACCATCCCGGCCGTCGCCACCGCATCCGTCTGGCTACCGGGCCCGCTGGTGCTGGGGCTCGGCCCGACCCATATGGTGCTGCTCGCCCTGACGGTCGCCGCGGGCACCCTCACCGTCATCCCCGGCCGCGCCACCCCACTCCAGGGCGGCGTCCACCTCACCCTCTTCGCCGGGTACATCGTCCTGGCGCTGAGTCCCTGACCGGGGGGCGGCCGCCCGGCCTCGGGTCACCGCACCCGGCGCGGCCACCCGGCTCGCCGCTGCCGCCGCGCGCCACGACCGGCTCCTCATCGATGCAGGCCGTGAGACTCGCCACGCCGCACCCCTCAGAGCCCCCTTTTGGGGGGATACACCCACCCAGTGGTTTATCGTTCAATCGGAAGCGGGTGTCACAGTGCCGCCCGGGCCGCCGTCCCCCCGGCCGCCCGGAGGTTCCGGCCGATGACACCCCGCTGGCCGGACGCCACGCGCTCCTGGCCGCCCCGGCCGGATTCCCCCATCCGGCCGGGGCTTCCCCTCTGCCACGGACACCGGCGCCCGTCCCGAGACGCGGAGGCGCCCCCGGGACCGTCGCAGCGCCTCACCCCTGAAGCGGCCCCCCTCATCGCAGATACGACGCCCCGTTCACGTCCAGCACCGTGCCCGAGCTCCACGCGGCCTCTGGTGATGCGAGGTGGAGGACGGCCGCGGCGATCTCCGCGGGCTCGGCGACCCGCCCGAAGGGGCTCTGCCCCCGTACGTCCTCGGTGAGCCGGTCGGCGACCCGTTCGGTGGCGACGAAGCCCGGCGCGACCGAGGCGACCGCGATGCCGTAGGGCGCCAGATGGATGGCGAGCGACTGCCCGAGCGCGTGCAGCGCGGCCTTGGACGCGCCGTACGCCGGGTGGTCCGGCTCACCCCGGTAGGCGCCACGGGAGCCGATGTTGACGATGCGGCCGGACACCGCCCGGTCGATCATGTTCCGCGCGGCGCGGTGGCTGACGTGCGCGGCGCCGAGCAGGTTCACGTCCACGATCTCCCGCCAGGCGTCCCGCCACTCGTCGAACGAGGTGGTGGCCGCCGGGTGCGGGCGGTTCACCGCCGCGTTGTTGACTAGGACGTCGACGCCGCCGAGCCCGTCGACGGCGGCGTCGACCACCGCCGCGGCGCCCTCCGGGGTGGCGAGGTCGCCCCGGACCAGGACATGGCCGCTGCCGTGCAGCCCGGCCAGGGCCTCGCGGGCCGCCTCCTCCCGCGTGCCGTAGTGCAGCGCGACCCGGTCGCCGTGCGCGGCGAACCGTTCGGCGACCGCCCGCCCGATCCCGCGCGAGGCGCCGGTCACCAGCACCGCGCGGCTCACCGGGCACCTCCCGCGACCGCGCCACGACGGAACGCCCCGGCAAGGGCCTCGTACCGTCGCCGGGAAGGCCGACCGGACAGCTGCATGGACACACTCCACCTCGTCGCTCTCCCCGCCGGGAGCGCGGGGTTGACCGTCAGCGATCGTAAAGGATCACCATCGACCGAAGGTGAACGCGCAGCGGCGGTGACGAGGGAGAACGGGGAGGGCGAGGCCGCGATCGGCATGCCGGGGAGGTGCCGTTGCGGCGCCCGGTGCACGAAGGCGCCGCCGGACCCGCGTACGTCAACGGGCCCGGCGGCGCGGCCGGTTCAGCGTGTCTGCCGCACCAGCTTCTCCAGGTCCGCGGCGACCTGACCGACCTCCGGCAGGGCGAGCGCGGCGCGGTGCGCACGGCGGACGCGGGCGGCGACGTCCCGGTCCTCCAGCAGGTCCTGGCAGGCGGCGGCGACGGCGTCCGGGGTGGTCTCGGTGACGTGCCGCCCCAGGCCCAGTTCGGCCACGCGCGCGGCGTTGTGGGGCTGGTCACCGAAGTTCGGCAGCACCGCCATCGGCGTCCCCGTACGCACCGCTTCGCGGACACTGTTGTAGCCGCCGTGGGTCACGAGCAGGTCGGCGCACTCCAGCAGCAGCGGCTGGGCGAGGCGGTCGACGAGCCGGACGTGCGGGGCGGGCTCGACACCGTCGAGCGGGACGCCGCCGGTCGCCACGATCGCCGAACAGTGCAGCCGCGACAGCCCCTCGACGGTCGCCCGCAGCATCTCCTCCGGGTGCGTCATCCCGGGCGGCAGCCCGACACCGCGCTCCATCATCGCGAGGATCATGGGCAGCGCGGTGCCGATGGCCGCGAACACCAGCGGCCGGTCCGCGGGGAGTTCGGCCACCCAGCCCGGCAGCCCGTCCGTGCGGTCCACCAGCGTGGTCTGCCGGTAGGCCCGTACGGGCGCGGGGAACCGGGCGAACGCGTACTCCTCGGGCAGGTAGTCGAACCTGCCGTACGGAAGGAACGACGCGGCGTCCTCCTGCTCGGGCAGGCCCAGATCCCGGCGCAGCCGGTTGAGGTCCGGCAGCAGCTGCGCCGGGTCGACCATGTTGACCAGCCCGGACGGGATCGGCAGATGCGGGATGCCGAGCCGCTCGGCGAGCATGATCCCGGCCATGTCCATCCCGTCCCGGATGATCACATCGGGACGGACCCCGGCGGCCAGCTCCGCCAGCACGCCGTACATCGCGCGGGCATGATCGCCGGTGAGCCGGGCCAGCATCATCTGGATGTGACCGTCCCCGGAGGTAGCGTTCTCCGGCTCCGCGCCGGGTCCGGCGTCCGCGTCGAGCGGGCCGGGCATGGGCATCGACGCCAGGCGGGGTTCGAGGGTGACGGCGTCGGCGCGGAAGACGGGCGCCATCTCGGGGCTCGCGGCGACGGTGACCGCGTGTCCGGCCCCGGCCAGCGCGCGGGCCAGCGGGAGCATGGCCCGGCCGTGGGACGGCGAACCGGTCGAGGTACACAGAACGCGCATGCGGAGATCCTCATTCTCTTGACGGTGGCCCTCTTGACGGTGGCCCTCTTGACGGTGGCCCTCTTGACGGTGGCCACGAAATCCGCCGGTCGCCGTGGCCTCGCCGTCACGCCGGGCACCGCCGTGAACCACCTCACGCGCACTCCCCCGCCGCGGTCCGCACCCCCACCGACCGACGCGTGATCGACGGTATGGAGGCCCTGTTCCACGCGTCAAAGAAGCTCCGCACGGGCCCACCGGGATTGAGCCACACGCCCCGCACCGCCGCTCCGGCCACGGCTTTTGAAATTGGTATGAGAGATGCAACTTCTGTACGGTGGGGACCGTGCGACTCACCAAGAGCACCGACATCGCCCTGCGTATCGCCATGCGCCTGGCGGTCATCGGCGACAGAGGCGACGCGCCGACCACCCGCGAGGTGGCCACCGCGGTCGACGTCCCCTACACCCACGCGGCCAAGGTCGTCAGCAAGCTCCAGCACCTCGGCGCGATCGAGGCGCGACGCGGGCGGGGTGGCGGCCTGACCTTGACCGACATGGGGCGCACCGCCTCGCTCGGGCGTCTCGTGCGGGAGCTGGAGGGCGTCCACGACGTCGTCGGCTGCGAGGACGGCCCGGGCTGCCCGCTACGCGGCGGCTGCCGACTGCGCGGCGCCCTACACACGGCCCAGGAGGCGTTCTACGCGTCCCTCGACCCGCTGTCGATCAACGACCTGGTGGAGCCGCCGACCGGGCCGCTGCTGATCAGCCTCTCCCCCCGACCGCCGGGCTGAGGGCGGGCGTGCGAGCCCGAGGCGGTTCGCCACTTCACCTCGGCGGGCCGGGCGCGGGACGCGGCCCGACCCGGCGCCGACTCCCCTGACCCACCCACCTCACCACCCTCCACCGCCCCTCCGGGCAGCTCTCGTCGGCAAAAAATATGCATCTCACATGCCAATTTGAAGCCGCGAGCGTCCACCCACCCCCCTCGCCCGCCCCCTTTCCCCCCACCTCTCCCTTCTTCCCCGTCCTCCCGAAAGGCAGGAGTCCTCCATGTTGTCGCCGAAATCGGCTGAGACCGTCCGCGCCACCCTGCCCGCCGTGGCCGCCGCCATCGGCGAGGTCACCCCGCTCTTCTACGAGAAGCTGTTCGCCGCCCACCCAGAGCTGCTGCGCGATCTGTTCAACCGCGCCCACCAGGCCGACGGCAGCCAGCGCGAGGCGCTCGCCGGATCCATCGCGGCGTTCGCCGGGCACCTCCTGGACCACCCCGACGAGCGGCCGGACGCCCTCCTTCACCGCATCGCGCACAAGCACGCCTCCCTCGGCGTCCGCGAGGACCAGTACCCGATCGTCCGGACCCACCTCTTCGCCGCCCTGGCCGAGGTGCTGGGCGACGCGGTGACCGACGAGGTCGCCGCCGCCTGGGACGAGGTGTACTGGCTGATGGCGAACGGCCTGATCGCCGCCGAACGACGGCTGTACGCGGCGGCCGGCACACCGGACGGCGACACCTGGCGCACCTACCGGGTCGCCGGACGGGTGGCGGAGACCGACGACGTCGCGACCTTCTTCGTCCGGCCCACCGACGGAAAGCCCGTACCGCCCTCCCGGCCCGGCCAGTACGTCTCCGTACAGGTCGAACTCGCCGACGGGGCACACCAGATACGGCAGTACAGCCTCTCGGGGCGGCCGGACGGCGGGCTCCAGTTCTCGGTGAAGCGGGTGCCCGGCGGCGAGCCCGCGTCGGGCGTCGCAACTCCGGCGGGCGAGGTCTCCGGCCATCTGCACGACCACGTCCACGAGGGCGACACCCTGCGGGTGAGCGCACCCTTCGGCGACGTGGTCCTGGACGAGGGCGACGGGCCGCTGCTCTTCGCGACCGCCGGCATCGGCTGCACCCCGGCCATCGGCATGCTGGCCCATCTCGCCGCCGCCGGTTCCCCGCGCCGCGTCATCGCCGCCCACGCCGACCGCACCCCCGCCACCCACGCCTTCCGCGACGACCTCCACCACCTCGTCGACAAGCTGCCGAACGCGACGGCGGAGGTCTGGTACGAGCGGCCGGGGCCCGAGGCCGAGGCAACCGGCTCCGGCGACGGCCGGACGCCGACCGTCCGGCAGGGCTTCATGGCTCTCGGCGCGCTGGAGATCCCGCCCGGCACGATCGCGTACCTGTGCGGGCCGGTGCCGTTCCTGAAGGCGGCCCGCGCACAGCTGCTGGCCGCGGGCGTGCGCCCGGCCGACCTGCACTACGAGGTCTTCGGCCCCGACCTGGGACTTTGAACGACGGCCCGGCCGCTCCCGCTCACCCCGGCGTCCCCAACACGCCCGGCATGGCCGGAAGTTGACTTTCCGGGGACGCGGCGCCGCCGTACCTTTGACGCCATGACCAGAAGAGAAATCTGGTCACGACGTGGTGCGGGGGTGCGGTGATGGAGCGGCCGGGGCGCGGGGAGCGGATTCTTCGCGTGGCGGGGGAACTCCTGGTGGCCTGGGGCTACCGGCGGGTGACGATCGACGAGATCGCCTGCCGCGCCGGGGTCGGCAAAGGCACCGTCTACCTGCACTGGAAGACCAAGGACGCCCTGCTGCTCGCGGTCCTCCTGGACAGCAAGAACGCCGCGCTCCAGCGGCAGTTGGCGCGGCAGCGGAAGTGTCCGCTGGAGGTGCTGCCGAGCCGGATGGCGCGCGGCTACTTCCACGACTTCCTGACGAGTCCGCTGCTGCGCGCCCTGCACACCGACGACACCAACGTCCTGGGCCGCCTCAACGACATCGCCGCCACGGAACTCGCCGATCTGATGGACCACACCAACGGGGCCGTCCTCCGCCATCTGGAGATCCTGCGTACCCACGGTCTGGTCCGCGACGATCTGGCCACCACCGACCAGCTGTACGCGTTCACGGCAATCATCAGCGGTTTCTTCACCACCGAGGTGCTGCTCGACGGGCGCGCCCCGGAGACCGCCGAGCGCCACGCCGACCTTCTCGCCCGCACGCTGCGAGCCGCGCTGGAGACCCCCGCCGGCTCCGTCACCGACCCGGGCGACCTGCCCGGCGTCCGGGCAGCCGCGGCCCTGGCCGCGCCCGCGGTCACCGCGCTGTACGAACACGTCGCCCAGCTCAGCGCCGAGGAAATGCGCCGCCGGCTGCGCGATTGACTCCCGACCGGAGGAGAACACGATGTCAGCGAAGACGTCCACCGACCGGACCACGGCACCCGCCGCGCTCACCGCGCACGTCGGGAAGCACCCGGGCGAGCCCAATGTCATGGAACCGGCGCTGCTGCACGACCCGTTCGGCGGCTTCGGCGCACTGCGCGAGAAGGGGCCGGTCGTCCGGGGCCGCTTCATCGACGACTCGCCGATATGGTTCGTCACCCGCTTCGACGAGGTCCGCGAGGTGCTGCGGGACCCGCGGTTCGCCAACGACCGCGCGCACGCCCGCGGCAGCGACGAGGGCGAGGACCCGCTGTCGCGGACGATGGAGACGTTCGGCCTCCCCGAGGAGATGAACAGATACTTCGCGGACTCCATCCTCAACAAGGACGCGCCGGACCACTCCCGGCTGCGCCGTCTGGTCTCGCGCGCCTTCACCGCGCGCCGGATCAACGCGCTGCGGCCGCGGGTGGAGGAGATCGCGGACGATCTGCTGCGCCGCCTGCCCGAGCACGCCGAGGACGGTGTCGTCGACCTCATCGAGCACTTCGCCTACCCGCTGCCGATCACCGTGATCTGCGAACTCGTCGGCATCCCGGAGGAGGACCGGGCGCAGTGGCGCACCTGGGGTACCGATCTGGTCTCGCTGGAGCCGGGGCGGCTGGGGAGTTCGGTGCCGTCGATGATCGAGCACATCCACGATCTGATCCGGCGCCGCCGCGACGCGCTCACCGACGATCTGCTCAGCGATCTGATCCGGGCGCACGACGAGGACGGCGACCGGCTCAGCGACGTCGAGATGGTCACGATGGTGCTCACGCTGGTCCTGGCCGGTCACGAGACCACCGCCCATCTCATCAGCAACGGCACCGCCGCCCTGCTCACCCACCCCGACCAGCTGCGGCTGCTGCGCGAGGACCCGGAGCTCGCGCCTCGCGCGGTGCACGAGCTGATGCGCTGGTGCGGCCCCGTCCAGGGCACCCAGCTGCGGTACGCCACCGAGGACGTCGAGCTGGCCGGGGTGCGGATCGCCAAGGGGGACGCGCTCCAGCTGATGCTGGTCGCCGCCAACTTCGACCCGCGCCACTACGACGACCCCGACCGGCTGGACCTCACCCGGCACCCGGCAGGCCAGGCCGAGAACCACGTCGGTTTCGGCCACGGGATGCACTACTGCCTCGGTGCCACGCTGGCCCGCCAGGAGGGCGAGGTGGCGTTCGCCGGACTGCTGGCGCACTACCCGGACGTGGCGCTGGCCGTCGCGCCCGAGGAGTTGGAGCGCGTCCCGCTGCCGTCCAGCTGGCGGCTGACGGCGCTCCCGCTCCGCCTGCGCTGACCCGGGAGGGCCGGTGCCGCCCGGTGCCGTCGCGGTCACTCCCGCGGCGGCACCGGGTGCTGTCCGGCGCCGGGCAGCAGCGTGCCCGGCTCCGGCGGCCCGACCTCGGCGGCCTCCACCTTGGGGTTGCGCCGCTGCCGCCGGGAGACCCAGGTGGCGAGCGCGGACAGCAGCATGCACAGGCCGATGTAGATCGGCGAGATGATCATGACGACGGGGATGAACGGCAGGTCGTAGTCGAGGTTGGACGCGATCAGCTTGCCCGCGTGCAGGAACTCCTCGTACGTGATGAGGAAGCCCAGCGAGGTGTCCTTCAGCGCGACCACCAGCTGGCTGATGATCGTCGGCAGCATCGCCCGGACCGCCTGCGGGACGAGCACATGCGTCATGACCTGCGTCTTGCGCATACCGAGCGCGCGCGCCGCCTCGCCCTGGCCGCGTTCGACGGCTTTCACGCCCGTACGGAAGACCTCGGCGAGCACCGAGCCGTTGTAAAGGGTGAGCCCGCTGACCAGCGCGACCAACGGCTCCGCCTGCAACGCCACATAGACGAAGAAGATCATCACGAGGACCGGCATGGCGCGGAAGAACTCCACCAGCAGCGTGCACACCCAGCGCACCGCCCGGTGGTCGGAGAGCCGCCCGGCCGCCAGCACCGCGCCGAGCGCCAGCGACAGCACCGCCGCGTACGCGAACGCCTTGAGGGTGTTGCCGAGGCCCTTCAGCAGCAGTTCCTGAATTCCCTTGTAGAGGAAGGGCGTCCACTTCGCGGCGGTGAACTGGCCGGTGTCGAAGAGGAGGTACAGCACCCAGCCGACCAGCGCCAGCAGCGCGGCGGTGGCGGCGATGCCGTAGAGGCGGTGACGGCTTCGGGCGTGCGGGCCGGGGACGTCGTAGAGGGCGGTGGTCATCGGGCAACTCCCCAGCGCTTCTCCAGCACGTTGAAGACCGCGCTGATGGTCAGGGTCACCAGCAGATAGCCGACGGCGATCCAGATGAACGACCAGACGATGCTGTAGCCCAGCTCGTTGAGGGTCTTGTAGGTGCCGAGCAGTTCGACGACGCTGAACGATCCGGCGATGGCGGAGTTCTTGGCCAGCGCGATCAGCGTCGAGCCGATCGGCGGGATCACCGAGCGGAACGCCTGCGGCAGCACCACGTCCCCGAGGGTCTGCGGAAAGGTCATGCCCAGGCTGCGGGCCGCCTCGCCCTGGCCTTTCGGCACGGTGTTGATGCCCGAGCGGACCGCCTCGCAGATGAACGCCGAGGTGTAGCAGCCCAGCGCGAGGACGGCGAACAGCGTGAACGGCAGCACCAGCCCGAACCGCGGCAGCCCCAGCACCACCGCGAAGAACAGCAGGGTCAGCGGGGTGTTGCGCAGCACCGCCACCCAGACCGTGCCGAAGACGCGGAGCGAGGCGACCGGCGCGACCCGGAATCCGGCCATCACCAGGCCGAGGGCGAGCGCGAGCAGCGAGGCGTAGACGGTGAGTTCGACGGTGCCCAGCAGGCCCTTGCCGTAGAGCGAGAAGTTGTCGAGGAGAACGTTCATCGGTCGGTTCCTTCTCAGCCCGGGTAGCGGTCGATCGGCGGCGGCTTCGGCGCCGGCGCCCCGGACAGGCCGAGGGTCGCCTCGAACGCCTTCTTCCAGTCACCGTTCCGCTGCCGGGCGGCGAGCGCGTCGTTGAGCGCCATCCGCAGCGCGGTGTCTGCGCGGGGGACGCCGATCCCGTAGGGCTCCTTCGAGAAGGGCTTGCCGACGACCTTCAGCTCGTCGGGCGCCTTCGCCGCGTAGCCCAGCAGGATCGCGTCGTCCGTGGTGACCGCGTCGACCTGGTAGGTGAGGAGGTTGTCGACGCAGATGGAGTAGGTGTCGTACGCGACGAGGACCGCCTTGGGGTAGTCGGCCTTGATGCGCTGGTAGGGCGTGGATCCGGCGGCCGAGCAGACGCGCCGTCCGGCCAGGTCCTCCGGGCCGTCGATGTCGTTCTCGCCGGCCCGCACCAGCAGCCCCTGCCCGGCCATGTAGTACGGCCCGGCGAAACCGACCTGCTTCTTGCGCATCGCGTTGATGGTGTACGTGCCGACGTAGAGGTCGATCTGGCCGTTCTGCAGCGCGGTCTCGCGGTTGGCGGAGGAGATGGTCTTGAAGTCGATGGTGGCCGGGTCGAAGCCCAGGGAGGCGGACATCATCCTGGCGATCTCGATGTCGAAGCCGGAGTAGCGGCCGCTGGAGGGGTCGCGTTCGCCCAGGTAGGGCTGGTCCTCCTTGACGCCGATGACGAGGTGGCCGCGGCGCTCGGCCCGTCGCCAGGTGGGCGAGTCGGGCAGCCGGAAGCCGGTGTCCACGGCGTAGTGCGGCAGTTGTCCGGCGCTCGGGCCCTTGGCGGGCGGGCTGCCCTCCCGGCCGCAGGCGGCGACGGCCAGGGCGAGCACGGCGAGCAGCAGGACGACGGCGGTGCGGCGTGGGCGCCGCCGGTGGGAGTTCGGCATCTTCGCGCCCCCGTTCAGTGCTTGAGGATCTTGGAGAGGAAGTCGCGGGCCCGTTCGCTGCGCGGCGCGGTGAAGAAGTCCTCGGGCGTGCGGTCCTCGACGATGCGGCCGTCGGCCATGAACACCACGCGGTTGGCGGCGGAGCGGGCGAACCCCATCTCGTGCGTGACGACGACCATCGTCATCCCGTCCCGGGCGAGCTGCTGCATGACCTCCAGCACCTCGTTGATCATCTCCGGGTCCAGCGCCGACGTCGGCTCGTCGAAGAGGAGCGCCTTGGGGTCCATGGCCAGGGCTCGGGCGATGGCGACACGCTGTTGCTGGCCGCCGGAGAGCTGGGCGGGGTACTTGTCGGCGTGCGCGGCGAGGCCGACGCGGTCCAGCAGTTCGCGGGCGCGCCGGGCGGCCGCGTCCTTCTTCTGCTTGCGGACCTTGACCGGGGCCAGCGTGATGTTGGCGAGGACGGTCTTGTGCGCGAAGAGGTTGAAGGACTGGAAGACCATGCCGACTTCGGCGCGGAGCCCGGCGAGCGCCCGGCCCTCCTCGGGCAGCGGGGTGCCGTCCAGGGTGATGGTGCCCGACTCGATGGTCTCCAGGCGGTTGATGGTCCGGCAGAGCGTGGACTTCCCGGATCCCGAGGGGCCGATGACGACCACCACCTCGCCGCGGCCGACGGTGAGGTCGATGTCCTGGAGGACATGGAGTTTCCCGTAGTACTTGTTGACCCCGCGCAGTTCGATCAGCGCCTCACCGGCCATGCAGTCTGCTCACTCTCATCCGTACAGCGGAGAGTGCGCAACTTACCGGGACATTTCCGACAGTTCTCCGCTGACACGCACGGGGGTGGGGAGGAGAGTGGAATCGACGGGGCGGGGGCCGGGTGTTACGGGGCCGGGCTCCGGGAGCCGGGGCCCGCTCGCCGCCGGGGTGCGGCCGTGGCGCCGGGCCGAAGCGCCACGAGGCCGGGCCCGCCCCCTCAGTTCTCCGCGACCTCCGCATAGACCTGCGAGAGTTCCGGCGCCCCGTCGTCGGCCCATTCGTGCCCGGCGGCCACCACATCGATCTCCCGGCCGGATGCCAGGCACACCACCGGCTGCCCGTCCGGCCACACCCGCCACCGCGCGCCGGGCACCGTGCGTACGAGGACCGTGCCGAGGTAGAGCCCCGCGTCGTTGCCGAGCCAGGGCAGCACCTCCGGGTCGTCCCGCCACACCGGTTGCAGCTGGTCGAGCGCCTCCAACGACGCGTCGGAGTCGTCCAGTTCGACCCCGGCGTGCCCGGCCTCGGCGCGGAGCAGCTCGCATTCGGACAGCAGCTCGGCGATGGCGCCGGGGTCCTCACGCACCGCGTCCGCGAGCGGAACCGCCGTACGGCGCGCGCCCGAACCCTTGCGCCACTTGTCCAGGAAAGACATGTTCATGGGGTGCAGGGTCCCACCCGTCCACCGGGCCCGGCCACAGGCGCGCGGCAACCGCCGACCGCCGTTCGTCATCCCGACGTCCCCCTCCCTTCTCCCCCCTTTCACGGCGCTCCGGTCTGATCTGCCGGATCGACAGCCGCCACCTCTCACCGGAACGCCCGTTACTCCAGGGGAAGTCCGCACCGTCCCGCCGCCCGCCGCCGTACCGGGCGGGCGCCGCGGACGGCTCCCCCCACCCCATCTCTCACGGAGGGAACGACCGATGCGCATACGACATCTGTGCACCGCCCTGGCGCTGCTCACCACCGCGGCGACGCTGCCCGCGGCCACGGCGAACGCGGCCGCGGCGCGTACGACCTCCCCACAACAGGCCGCGCACGCCCTGCCGTTGACGCACCTCTACGACAACACCGCGGTCGGCGGCGGCTCCAGACCCGGCGCCGCCGACTTCGACGGTGCGGGCAACGCCCTCTCCGCACCCGACCTGTCGGCGGCCGGCTGGACGCCGGGCCGCGCCTTGGACCTCGACGCCGCCCCTCTGACCTGGCCACGCGCCACCGCGGGGCGGCCCGACAACGTGGTCGCGAACGGCCAGACCGTCGCCGTCGGCGGCACGGGCCCCGCGCTGACGTTCCTGGCCGCCGCGACCGGCACCGGCGCCCCCGCCACCGGGAACGGCACGGTCCACTACCGCGACGGCTCGGTGAGCGGCTACCGGCTGACCGCCCCCGACTGGCGCTCCGGCCCGCCCGCCACCAAGGCGGTGGCGCTGCCGCACCTGGTCACCCCGCACGGCACCGTCGACGGACCGGCCCGGCTGTACGCGGTGACCGTGCCGCTGCGGCCGGGCCGCGCCGTCGCCTCCGTACAGCTGCCGCGGGCCGCAGCCTCCGGCGCGGAGCTGCACGTCTTCGCGCTGGCGGTGCGCCGCGACGACCGTGGCTGGACGGGGAGTTGGGCCACCAGCACCTCCGGCTACACGGGGGTCGGGCCGTGGCGGGACCGGACGCTGCGGCTGGTGGTGCACGCCGCCGCGGGCGGGCAGCGGGTCCGCGTGCGGTTCACCAACACCTTCGCGGCCGCGCCCGTCACCCTCGGCGCCGCGAGCGTCGCCGTCCGCCGGGGCGGCGCCACGGCCTACGGAACACCGCGGCGGCTGGCCTTCCGTCACGGGCAGCGCGGCGTCCGCGTTCCGGCCGGGGCCGAGGCGGTCAGCGATCCGCTGGGCTTCCCCGTGCCCGCGGGACGGGATCTGCTGGTCAGCGTCCATCTGCCGGGGACGGTCACGGCGGCGCCGGTGCACCAGGAGGCGGCCCAGACCTCGTACCTCAGCGCGTCCGGTGCCGGTGACCGCACCGCCGACGCGGGCGGCGGCGCCTTCCCCGAAACCCTCACCACCTGGCCGTTCCTGACCGGTGTGGACGTCGCGGGCGGGCCCGGTTCGGTCGTGACGCTGGGCGATTCGATCACCGACGGGGTCCGCTCGACCAGCGGCGCCGACCACCGCTGGCCCGACGCCCTCGCCCGCCGCTTCCGGCAGCAGCACGCCCTCCCCCGCTACGGCGTCCTCAACCAGGGCATCTCCGCCAACCGCGTGGTCACCGACCGCTACCCGGGCGACGGCGTCAGCAACGACATGGGCGGGGTGAGCGCCGGGCACCGGCTGCAGCGCGATGTCCTGGCGCAGACCTCGGTCCGTACGGTCGTGCTCTTCGAGGGCATCAACGATGTGCGGTGGGGCACTCCGGCACCGGAGGTGGTGGACGGGCTGCGGGCGCTCGCCCGGCGCGCCCACGCCCACGGGCTGCGGGTCGTCGCGGCGACGCTCACGCCCTGCGGCGGCTACCAGGACTGCAGCGCGGAGGTCGAGGCGCGGCGGCAGGCGGTCAACGCGGCGCTGCGCGATCAGGGCGGGGCGTTCGACGCGGTGCTGGACTTCGACGCCGTGGTCCGCGACCCGGCCCACCCGCAGCGGATGCTCCCCGCCTACGACAGCGGCGACCATCTCCACCCGGGCGACGCGGGCCTCGCGGCGCTCGCCGACTCGGTGGATCTGCGGAAGCTGGTGCCGGGCCAGGGGTGAGGTCCACCGGGCAGGGGCGCGGGCCGCGGGCCTGCGCCCCTGCCCGGGGCCCCTCAGAGATCCAGATCGACCACGACCGGCGCATGGTCGGAAGCGCCCTTCCCCTTGCGCTCCTCCCGGTCCACATAGGCATCCGACACCGCACCGGCGAACGCGGTGTTGCCGTAGACGAGATCGATGCGCATTCCGCGGTTCTTCGGGAAGCCGAGGGCGCGGTAGTCCCAGAACGTGAAGGGGCGGTCGTACTTGAGGGCGCGGGGCAGTACATCGCTCAGGCCGGTGTCCCGCAGGGTGGTCAGCGCCTTCCGCTCGGCGGGCGTGATGTGCGTCTGGCCGACGAACGCGGCCGGGTCCCACAGGTCGTCGTCGGTCGGCGCGACGTTGAAGTCGCCGAGGACGGCGAACGGACGACCGCCCGCCGCGTCCTCGGCTACCGCCGTCCGCAGCGCCGCCAGCCACTCCAGCTTGTACGCGTAGTGCGCGTGGTCGACCTCGCGGCCGTTGGGGACGTAGACCGACCAGGCGCGGACCGGGCCGCAGGTGGCGGAGACGGCGCGGGGCTCCTGGGCGCCGTCGTACGCCGGGCCGCCGGGCAGACCGGACACCACGTCCTCCAGGCCCACCCGGGAGACCAGCGCCACGCCGTTCCACCGGCCGGTGGCGGTGACCGCGGACTCGTACCCCAGCTCCCGCAGCTGGTCGGCGGGGAACTGCTCCGGGGAGCACTTGGTCTCCTGGATGCACAGCACGTCCGTGCCGGTGTTCTCCAGCCAGGCCAGCAACCTCGGGAGGCGGGCGGTGATCGAGTTGACGTTCCAGGTCGCGATGCGCATGCCGGTAAACCTACAGCGCACCACTGACAACGGCCGCGGAGCGTCAGAGCGGCCCGGTGGCGGTGCCGGGAGCCAGGCGGCCGTGGTCGGTGGTGGTGAGATTGCCGATCAGGCCGTCGTAGATCGGCCGGGCGTGGTCGCGCAGCAGGCTGTCGTGGATGTCGACGGCCCGGCGGGGCGCGACCGCGCGGACGTAGTCGATGACCTCGGACACCTTGTTCCAGGGCGCGTGCACCGGCAGCAGCAGGGTGTCGACCTGCCGCCCCTCGGGCACGGTGAGCGCGTCGCCGGGGTGGAAGACCGTGCCGTCGATCAGATAGCCGACGTTGGTGATGCGCGGGATGTCGGGGTGGATGACGGCGTGCAGCTGACCGTGGACCTCGATGTCGAAACCGGCGGCGGTGAAGGTGTCGCCCTCGCCGACGGTGTGCACCCGGCCCGGGAACGCCGCCGACAGCTGGTCGGCGACGGCAGCCAGCGTCCAGATCTCGGCGGCCGGATTGGCCTCCAGGCCCGCGCGCAGCCGCCCCTCGTCGAAGTGGTCGGCGTGCTCATGCGTGACCAGCAGGGCGTCGGCCCCTACGGCCGCGTCCTCCTCACTGAACACTCCGGGATCGATGACGAGCACCCACCCGTCCTTCTCCAGCCGGACGCAGGAATGGGTCTTCTTCGTCAGTTCCATGACGCCATCCTGCCGCCCCCGCCCCGGCCGCGCCCGGCTCAGCCCTCCGGCGTGGTCTCCTCGCGGATGACCCGCTGCGCGACGGTGAAGGCGGCGTTCGCCGCAGGGATACCGCAGTAGACGGCGGTGTGCAGCAGGATGTCCTTGATCTCGGTGGGCGTCAGGCCGTTGCGGAGCGCGGCGCGGGTGTGCGCGGCGATGTCACCGTGGTGGCCTCCCGCGACCAGCGCGGTGAGCGTGATGATGCTGCGGGTGCGCCGGTCCAGGCCCGGCCGCGTCCAGGTCTCGCCCCACTCGTAGCGGGTCACCAGGTCCTGGAACTCCCCGGAGAACGCGTCGGTGGCCTCCTCGACCGCGTCGACATGGGCGTCGCCCAGCACCTCGCGGCGGACCTTCGCGCCACGCTCGTACGCGCTGCCGCGGACCGCCTCCGGCTGGGCCAGCCCCGCCTCGATGGCGGCGGGCGCGGTCTGCGCGACCGCCGCCAGCTGCGGCTTGGGCGCCGCCGCACCGATCGCCGGCTGCCCGCCCGCGGACGGCTTGTCGTGCCAGGCGGTGCTGAAGTGCCGGATGAGGAGTTCGGTGATGGCCGCGGGCTGCTCGACCGGGGCGAGGTGGGAGGTGCCGGGCACCAGCGCCAGGCTCGCGTCCGGGATACCGGCGACCAGGCTGCGGGCGTCGGTGGTCGGCGTGGTCTGGTCCTCCGACCCGGCGACGACGAGCGTCGGCACGCCCACTCTGCCCAGCGACGATCTGACGTCGTACGAGGCCAGCGCCTCACAGGCGGCGATGTAGCAGCCGGGGTCGGTGGTCCGCACCATCTGCACGGCCCATTCGACGATGGCGGGCTGAGCGGAGGCGAACCCCGGGGTGAACCAGCGCTCGGGCGCGGTCCGCGCGATCGGGTCGAGCCCGTTGGTACGGATGACGACCCCGCGCTGCCGCCAGGAGTCGGCGGTGCCGTAGCGCGGTGACGAGGAGACCAGCGCGAGCGAGGTGACGCGCTGCGGGCGGGTGAGCGCCAACTGCGTACCGATGGCGCCGCCGAGGGAGCAGCCGCCGTAGCCGAAACGGTCCACGCCGAGCGCGTCGAGGGTGGCGGCGACCCGGTCGGCCAGCTCGGCGACCGAGGACGCGGGGTAGGCGGGCGAACCGCCGTGACCAGGCAAATCAAAGCGGATGACCCGCCACTGACGGGTCAGCTCCGGGATCTGCCTGTCCCACATGTGCCACGTTGTCCCCAACGAAGCACCCAAGACCAGGGCTGGAGCGTCTTCTGGCCCGTCAACGCGGTATTGGAGCATATGCGCCCGTGTCTCACTCACGCCCGCACCGTCTCACATCTCACTTTTTCTCACGTGCTTGGGTAGGACCTCCATGCAATCCAGTCCAGGTTTCGGCGGCTTCACGAAGATCCTCCACATCCGGCTTGACGTACCACTTCTTGGTGGTACTCACGTTCTTGTGCCCGGCCCAACGCGCAAGGATGTGATCGGGAACACCATTGTTAGCCAGGTACGTAAAGCATGCGGAACGAGCTTCATAGCACACGTGCCGGGCTCGTACTGCCGGACGGAACCCCCATGTGTTCGGCCTGCCAGACCGAGGCATTTCGACCGCCGTACCACCGCTTAGCCATCCCGCCCCATATTTTCTACACCCAAGCAACCTCGGCTATCGTTTTTCTCTCTGCTACAGCCCCCACCACGGAACCGGCAGGCCAATCCAATCATTTAGGTCTCCCGCACGGCAGCGCAGTGCGTTGCCCACTCGCTTGAACGGAATTCCTTGGCTCCGCCAGTTTCCGTACACCCAACTCTTCGGCCTCCTTAGGCACTTCGTGACATCACCCGCAGACATGAGTACGAGCGTTGATTCGCTGCCGCCCCCTTCTCCAACCGTCCCAGCGGAACCGTCGACCGAAAACTCATCGCGACACTCTCCTTCCTTAGCGGGGCCCTTGCGGTTCAGCGGTGGCCACCACACTCATCTGGGCAGCAGAGGACGGAGACTTCCCGCACGCACAGCTCGGCCTCCGGCATCCGCCACGGCTCCACCGCCAAGCGCAGCCGATTACGAACACCACAATGGTCGCGAGAATCGCCGGTTGGGCTAACCGGCGATCGTGGTCTATGTTGCCTGCCATATCAGATGGATCCGGAAGGATCTCGGGCCGACTCGGTCAGGGAGCCAGCCGGTATGAGCGCAGGCCCGGCGACGCACTATCTGCAGCAAGTACCAGCAGACCGTCATCCGTGAGGCGGTCAAGGCTGCGCGCCACGACTCGCTCTGTGGACCCGAGGCCACAGGCCATGCGCCGAGTTGTGACTCCAGGATTTGCTGCAATGTACGCGATGACGACACGGTCGCCGCGATAACTTCGCTGCAGCTGACCCTCACCGAACAGGCCGACCGCACAGACGCAGACACAGAGCCCACTGGACACCGCGCCATAGCCACCGGACGCCTGGCCGGACCATGCGTTCAGCGCGCCAAGGACGAAGAGAACGGGGGAGGTGAAGCGAGCGGATCGAATGCCAGAGTCAGACAGAAGAACCTCCTAATCCGGGATGGCGTCAGCAAGAGATCCTCACAAGACGCGCGGCATCAATTCGTAGTCCTGGACGCGAAAATATCGCCGCACAGTCCAGCCTGGCGCTCACCTGACGTTGTACGTTGACATGACATCGACGAACGTTCCAGCCCTTTGAAGGATTTCCCTGTCTGCCGTGGGCGAATCCCCATCCTCATCTCGACAGAGAGCCCTCCATGTCGGGCCTATTGAGGCGAAATGCATTTTCTGAGACCGACGCCGCGAAGCCGTTCCGATGAGCCTCGAAGGCAGCGTCTGGATGCCGTTCATTCTGATCCGCGCTCCGCATCCGGTGACGATCCCGGAAATTACCCTCCAGGGACTACCGAGGCCGACGGCACTCCCAAACCGCCCGCGCTGCCCAGCCCTGGTAAGAACGGGCGCAGAGATGTCGGAGGCTCCAGTGCCGCCAACATGTCGTCACACCTATGCCATGTCGGCGCTCACGGGCGGACACAGTTACTGTCAGCGCCCGCGGTCGCCGTCCACGTGCCCGCAGCGGCGGGCGACGACAAGAGCGTCCAGGGGCGACGCGGTGCCGCGCGCGTCGAGCCGAGGCGGGCGCCCAGGTCATCATGGAGCTGGGTGAGGGGAGTCCGTGCCACCTGTCGGCCCACGCGACGTAGCAGCTCAAGACCGAGATCACCGAGCTGGCCGTATCGCGCCAACTCCTCGTGCGCCCCGCACGCCATTGATCACCCCGGCCTCGCCCCGCGGGCGGCAGTGCCCGCGCAGGTCTCCCGCTATGCACCCGTGCCCAAGCACAACAGGAGCGCCACGCCGTAAGACCCAGGCCGACAGTCAACAGCCCGCCGTCGCACGTGCCCTCGGGAGTTCACCAGCGTGCAGATGACAGGTCCCTGCGGACATGACGCCGAGACCGCCGAGCTTGGCCTCGCTGCCGGAGATCCTCATCCTCCGCCGGCATCAGCCCACTCAGTGCACCCAGAGAGAAGAGCCCTCAGGTTGGCCCTGCCGCACTGGAGTTTCGGGTCGTGCGGCATCTGCGTGGTCCCGCTGTTGGTGACGTACAGCCACTTTCCGCGCACGGCCGTGGCGGTGGGCGTGGCCAGGCCGTCCGCGGCAGTCGGTACGGTCTTGACTCTTCCGCCCGGCCGGAGAGATCTGCACCAGCTCCGGCGGCCGGCCCGCCGAGCTGCCCAACATCGAGACGGTCTGGGAGTCGTCCGGGTTGACGGTGAGGTTCTCGGCCACCTCTCCGGCGACGAAGTCGAACGTGGCCACGGTCCGAACCTTGGCGGCGAGCGCCTCATGGTCGCCGCACCCTGTCATCGCAGCCGCGGACGGCTCCACCGTCAAGACGGCCACGGACGCGGTGATCACTGCCCAGATCTTGCATCGCTCCGGTATCGGTACCTCTTCAAGTCCTCAGCCTTGTCAGCCTTGATCGGATCCGCGAAACCCTTCGGGCAGAGCGGTGTGTACAAGCGGTCATGGTCACTCGGAACGGCCTAGTCGGCGCCTGTCCGAAAGATGTTGACTGTGTTCCCGGAACTTCGGTCGAGCTGTGGACCCGCTGACGCAGCGGGCAGGACCTGCGAGCAGTGTGCGCTGCAACCGCGGGGAGGTAGCCGCTCCGGGCTGCGGTGGGTGGTTTTGGGTGTTGCTTCATGGAGGGGGTTGTGGTGGCTGGTGGGACGTTTTCAATGGATATGAATGATCTGTCGTGGAATGCGCCTGGTGTCGAGGGGGCGGGTTGGTCGGTGATGTGGTGGGTGGGGTGTTGGGGTTGTGTGGAATGTGATCGCGGTGCTGTATGAGTGTCGAGATTCCTTCTGAGTTGGGGTGGGTTGCGTTTCTGGCGGTGGGGGATTCGTGGCCTCGGGGGGATGAGGACAAGTACCGGGCGGCGGGTGCGGCCTGGGGGGATGCTGGTGCGGAGCTGGCTGGGGTCAGTGATGCGTTGGTGGCGTCGGCGAATGGTGTTCTGGAAAGTCTGGGTGGTTCGGCCGCTGAGGAGTTCCGGGGTTTTGTGGGGCAGTTGCGTGCGGTGCTGCCGGGTATGGCTGAGGGTTTGGCCCAGATGGGGGAGATGACCGGTGAGGCCGGTCTGCAGCTGGAGTATGCGAAGTACATGATCTTGCTGCAGCTTGTTTTGCTGGCGTCGCAGATCATTGAGTGGGCCTTGTTCGCGCCTGAGGCGGTGGGGGCGTGGGTCGTTTCCGCTCGTCTCGCGGTGCAGATGATTTTGCGTCGTCTGGTGATCGGGATGGCTGTCGGTGTGGGGGTGGGGGTGGGTATGGACGTGGTGGTCCAGGCCCTCCAGTTCCTCAAGGGGGATCGTTCTCGGTGGGGTGTGCAGAACACGTTGCAGGCTCTTGAGTCGGGGGCGATCTCGGGTGCTGTGGGTGGGCTTGTCATGGGCTCTGGTGATGTCCTGGCCCCGAAGCTGGCGGGCAAGCTGGCGGGCAAGCTGGCGCTGGGTGGCGCGTCGGGCGTTGTGACTGCTGGGGTCGTGCAGGGTGTCTTCGGTGAGGAGCAGGCTCTGGGGGCGGCGTTGACCTCGGGTGCGCTTGATGCCTTTGGGGGTGGCAAGCGGAGGCGGTTCGGCGGTGGTGCGAACCACGTTGAGGTCGATTCGGTCAAGGCTCAGGTGCCCAAGGCGCCGGATCTGCACTCGTTTGATGTGAAGGACGTGAAGGCAGCGGTCACGTCAGCGCCGGCCGATCCGGCCGGTCTGGTCGGTCCGGTCGGTCCGGTCGGTCCGGTCGGTCCGACCGGTGTCTTGGGCGGTGGCGGTCATCCGGTCGGTGATGGGGGCGAGGGGGTGGTGGGCCGGCCCGGTGTGGAGTCCACCGGTCCGCAGACGACGAGCGGTACGGCTGCCGTGTCGCAGGTGGCCTCCGACGGGATGGGCGTGCCGGCGTCCAGCACCGGGCAGAACCGCACCACGGTGGCCGGCGGCGGTGAGGGCACCCCTCTCACGGATCGTGCCGGGGCCGTCCACCAGCAGGCCAGCGACGCACACACGCCGACCACCACCCACACCACGACGCACACACCGGATACCTCTACGTCCGGACTGAACACTGGCGGGGAAGTGCCGCCCACCGCCCGCATCCCGGCGCACACACCGGATGCTTCTACGTCCGGATTGAACAGTGACACGGACGCGCCAGCCGCCACGCGCACCCCGGCACACACACCGGATACCTCCTCGTCCGGGCTCACCAGTGGCGCGGACACGCAGGCCGCCGCCCGCCTCCCGGGAGAAACTTCCGGTGCTTCCTCGTCTGGGTTGAGTGGTGGTCTGTCCGGTTTCGACACCTCTCTCACCCGCTCCGCCGGCGACCCGCACATGCCGGCCGACGTCGGCTCGGCGGCGCAGGCCCAGCCCGGTTCGGGCGCGCTCGGGGAGCGTGCGGACTCGGTGTCGGTGCAGAGCGCAGACTCCGGCGTGCGCGGCCTGCCCGGTTTTGAAGACTCCGGGCCGGACACAACGACCGCGCTGCCGCACAGCGGCCCGGCGGTATCGGACAGTGCCTCCGCAGGGATGCATCCCACCGCTCCCGAGCACGGTGCCAGGGGCGATCAGCTCTTCTCGGGGGAGGTTTCCCCCACACCGGTGGGCGGGGCGGACTCGCCGCACGAATCGGCCCCGGCCACGCTCGCGTCCGGGGCGGGCCGCGACGCGCATCAGCTCGTACTGCCCGACACCCCCGGCCCCCACAGCGGCGACCGACCCACCACCAACACCCCAACAAACACAGGCACAGGCGCCGGAACAGGCGCAGGCGCAGGCACGCGCAACGACGTCACGGCTGGAGTGCGCACACGCCCCGGAACGCCCTCCCCGCAGTCCCCGGCCCCCCGTATCTCCACAGAAACCGACACCGCGGCACGACCGTCGGCTGACCGTAGGTCCACCCCGGTCAGCTTGTCCGCGGACCGCCCCACAGTCACGGCTGCCGCAGGCGAACCCTCCCTCCACACCACAGCGGGCCAAGTCGAACCGGCTGCATCCTCCGGCGATCCCCGTGAAGCTGCTCCCGCCCGGCCCACCGAGCCGGACAACCCGCGAATTCCCCCGCACAACGGGGAGCGGCCGGACCGCCCGGTGTCCTTGGGTGACACGAGCATGGAGGGCGTCGCACTGCGGCAGCGCGCACTCACCTCGGACACCACCGACACCAGGGACGACCACCCCAGCACCGCCACGGCAGCACAGGCACCGCCCAGACTGCCGAACCAGCCGTTGTCGCCTGCGCCCGACGAGGACATCACGGGCAATTTTGCCAACGAAACGATCGCGGCTCGGGGCCAGCGAAGAGCCCTTGACCACTCTGCACCCGCCACTCCTGCCCCGCACACCCCGGATGACAAGGCGATCACCTCGGCAATGGGTGGCGCGCCCGGCGGTCACGGTGCCCCGTCCCGGCCCTCCGGCGCGGAGCTGGACGCGATCTGGGCCCGGGAGTCCGACGCCCGCCTCGACGTCTTCCGCAGCCCCGGCGCGTCGGACGACGTGGTCGACGCGCGGGTCGGCTCCTGGGGCGAAGTGCAGCGCGCGCAGCGGGAGTTCAACCACGCACAGCTGAACTTCGATCTCCACGGCGGCCGCGGGGACGGCCGTTCCGACGGGCCGACCGTCGGCGAACAGGCGCGCGTCGACCTCGACGCGGCCGTCAACCGTCTCGGCCACGCCCGCGACAGCTTCCGTCAGCTCGGCATGGACCCGGACACCGTCGCCCACGAACTACGCGCCCTGGACGACCTCTCCCTCGCCGACCGCCCGCGGCTGCTCGGCGGTGCGTCGGCCCAAAACCGCTTCGAGAAGGACCTCCCGGGCCTCGACGGTGTGGTGGTCCAGGCCCCGCGCCGCCAGGTGCCGACGCTCGCGGGCGCCGAGGGCTTCGGGGACCGCCTCGTCGTCCACGGCGGCGCCGCCGACGCGCGGATCGACGTCCAGCTGCTGGACGCGCCGGGCGGCAGCCCCCTCCGCACCTGGCACTACCAGCGTGGCTTCGCCGGGCTGACCCTGACCGGTGAGGACATCGCGCTGCGCGGCGGTCCGCTCGACGGGATCACGGTCGGTACGACGTCGAAGCTGGGGAAGTCGACGGCGGCGCCGGTGCTGGACGCGGCCGGTGGCCACGCCTGGCCGGTGAAGATCGAGGACGGCCATATCGTCGTCGCGTCGCCCGGCGGGCCGCAGCGCTACACCTGGTCCGACGGCGCCTTCCACGACGCCCCGCCGGTCCCGGCACCGCACACCGACGCCCCGCCCGCGGCCGCCGGTCTCCACGGCAGGTACGCGGAGAACTGGAACTCCCTCATCGACGTCGCCCACGTCCACCTCGGGCGCGCCGACGGCGACGGCAAGGTTGCGGCACTGATGCGGGACGTCATCGGCGGCTCGTTCACCTCCAAGCGCGGCTACGGCGGTTTCGTCATCCCCTCGAAGCTGGAGGACGGCGCCCTGATCGCGAAGGTGGAGGACTTCCACCGCGTCACGCAGGACCTGCTGTTCGAGGGCCCCAACAAGGAGTTGACCGTCTACCGCGGCGTCTCGATGGACCCGGCGAGCCAGGCGGCGGACACCTTCACCGAGCGGCTGCCGATCTCGACGTCCAACACCTTCGATTTCCAGCCGGAGTGGGCGAAGAACGGGGTGGTGAGCAACCGCGTCGTCTTCGAGATCCAGGTCCCGGCCGATCACGGCAAGCTCGCGATGGCGTACCCGCCGCACTTCGACCACGGCGCGCACCCGGCGCCGCGCAGCCCCGATCAGTGGGGGATCACCCTCTCCCCGACGACGCTGGTGCGTACCGGCCCGACCCGTACCGATCCGGGCAGCGGCCTGACGATCGTGCCGGTGCGGGCCGAGGCGATCGCGCCGGACGATTTCGCCGCCGTCCTGCGGGAGGAGTGGCCCGGACTCCCCTCGGGCACCGCCTTCGACGACTTCGGCCGCGCCTTCGACCAGTCCTCCCTCGTCCGCTGGAGCGGCTTCGAGGACGTCACCGTGCACCCGTCGCTCAGCGAGGACGGGCTGGTCAAGACCTTCACCGTCAGCAAGCCGGGCCACACGGACGACCTGACCATCACCGTCACCCACCACCCCGACGGCAACAGCGTCGACGTCACGTTCACCGGCCCCGGCGGCGAGAAACTGCTCGACAAGAGCTGGAGCGGCACCGGCTTCGCCCACATCGCCGCCGACCTGCGGGGCGGCGTCCTGCACAACGCGGAGGAGTTCAGCAGCCTGCCGAAGCCCGGCAGTTGGGACGGTCCTGCGCCCGCCCCGGCGGGCAGCGTCGTGGACGACCTCGCCTCGTCCACCCGCGGTCTCCACATGGACGACGGCCCCGCGTCCGGCCTGAGCGCCAAGGCCATGGGCAAGCTCCCCGAGGGCAGCATCCCCGCCCCGCACATCTCCCGTCCCACCGGCGCGGAGCATGAAAATGTTTCATTGCTGCAGGGCTCCTCGTCCGAGGCCGTCACGGAACCCTTCAGGGCCGGCACGTACGAAGGGCCTGTCGCCATCGAAGGTCAGAAGAGTACGGGAATTTCCCGAAATGTTCGCGCCGACGAGCTCGAGAAGATCGTGTGGAAGGAACACTGGGAAGCAATTTCGGAGGTGTGCAGTAGATATAAATACACCATTTGCATCCGAGAGACCGGGCCGCTCTCCATCACACGGATCGCGGAAGGAGCCAAGGCGAAGCCCCATACCATCCTGGAGAAAACCATCAAGGCGAGCTCCGTGGAGGCGAAATACAGGGACGATCCGGACGTCATGAATCAGCTGGAGTCCTTGGAACTGACCGGATTCGTCGGCCATTGGGGCCCGGAAGGCGGTCTCCTGGGAGTACGGATCGATAATCCGCCCCACTCGGTCCTGGCAAGGGGCCTCGTGCGATGGGGG
This sequence comes from Streptomyces sp. NBC_01525, assembly GCF_045040405.1. Lineage (NCBI taxonomy): Bacteria > Bacillati > Actinomycetota > Actinomycetes > Kitasatosporales > Streptomycetaceae > Streptomyces > Streptomyces sp. NBC_01525. The sequence continues at coordinate 5,864,376 of NZ_CP109397.1, read as the reverse complement.
GAAAAAGATGAACCATATATTCCGGTCAACATCCACGAAGAAGGCGGCGGACGGCGCCTGGTCGGCCTGAAGGAGGATCCGGAATGGATGCATCACCTGTATACGGGTGACTACGATCTGCACGAGGCCTACAAGGTCCGAGGGTTCGCCGGTGGAGGGCAGATCCCGGAAGCCAGTCGCGAGAAGGTGAATTTGCTCAATCGGCTGAACCACGCGATCGCGATGCGAGACGAAAAAGAAGGACGAAATCCGGTACGCAGCGGAACTTCGGAGATTGGAGATGGCGGGACCCTTCACATGGCCGGAGAATCCTCTTACGCCATGTTCCAGCACGGCGATCAGGGTACATATCGAAAGAATCAGTACCTTGAGGCCCATTCACCGAGAATGGCTGAGGGTAATTCAGCGACGAAAGTAGCGAAACTGGTGAAGGCGGTGGCGACGGAATCCAAAGAACCTCTGGCATGGTGCCGCTTCGGGCATTGGTACGTCACCAGGAACCGCGAAGAACATGAAATGCTGCGGGCGCACTGGAAACTTACCCCACCTCACACCTGGGGAAAATCGGAGGTGGAACGGACGGATAGGGGAGGATATCGAACGGCGCAATTCATCGGAGGGGAGGAAGCCCTACGCCGGAAACCTTTTCGAGCCAGCGCCCTTTATCGCTCTGCGCTCGCCACTCCTGCCCCGCACACCCCGGATGACAAGGCGATCGCGTCGGCAACGGATGGCGCGCCCGGCTCGCGAACAAGGCCGGACTCTTCCCTGCCAGGCGATGACGGCCCGACGTCACCGTTAGAGCCCCGGCAGCCGATGTCGGATGCACCGCGCTCGATCGGGCAAGTCCTCGCCGGTGGCGCGGCGACGGCGCGGACTCATACCCGGACGACGGGCGGCGCCGACAATCTGGACAGTTCGCTTGCGAACCACGAGTTCGACAACGATGCGTCACCTCGGCTCCGTGATGATCCCTCGCCCGTACCGGACCGTCCGGTCGATTCCCCTGAGCGGTCATCGACCATGGACACCTCTGCGGACCCCGCCTCCAGCCCGGTCCGTACATCCACAAACAAAGCGGGGGACGCCCCCGCGACCGCCAGAACGGGGCAGACCGGATTGGTGGCGCCGCGGCAGCTGCCACCGGGATTCGCCGAGCTGGACAGGCACGGCAAGCCGCAGTACCCGCTGGGCCGCCGCGGCCGGGTGGAGAGTATCGGCGGCATCCCGTTCGCCAGGCACGACGAGCTGGCGAAACAGGCGGGCTCGGGGCTGCCCGCTCACCACACGACCCCCGCTGCCATCACTGCTGTCACGACAGACCTCAAGGCCAATCTCGATCGGCTCGGCGACCGCGAGTCGGCGGAACGCTTGATGGACGGCGGGCTGCGTTTCGCCGTCGAGGTACCCGGGACCGGCCGCCGGGAGGTTACCGTCAGCCTCGAACTGGGCGACCCGGCCAGGGCTCGCTGGGTGCCCGCTGACGAGCTCCGAGAGGCCGCACAGGAGACGGTGTACGGACAGAAACCCAACCCCGGTGCGGCGAATCACAAGGTGGTCGCCGGATCCACGCTGAGCCAGGAGAACACCCGCTCGGCCACCATCGGCGTAGGAGTACTCACGGGGTTCGGTGACCTTCCCTCGAAGATCTTCTCGGCGAACGCCTCCTTCGTGGTCAGCGGCGAGGGCGCCAAGGGCTGGTCGCTCGGCTCCAAGACGACGTCTCAGGCCAAGGGTCGACTTGTGCTGAACGGTTCGGAGTCCATCTTTCACTTCCCCGACGCGGCCCTGATCGTGAAAGGTACGGCGGACGCCCCTGGTGACACTCCGATCCGGATCCCGGCCCCCACCCGGCTCGGCTTTCCGTCAGAGCTGACCCCACATCAGGAAAGCCGCTCTGGGCAGGTCATCCCCGACCCGGCCGACCGTCCAGGAGTCGGCAACCCGGTCCGTGGCATGAAAGACCTGGGCGAGCTGGACAGGGCGCCCGCGAACCACCCACTCCACGAGACCGCCGATCGCATCGGCAAGGTACTCGAAGAAGTGAGGAGCGTACCCGAGCGCATCGCGGGCCTTGGGCAGTTGCGTGAGCAGTTGCTGAACAATCTGCCGAGCCATGCCGTGGCCGTGGGCTCGGAGCTCTACGAAGGCATCCAGCACTCGATCAGCGAGGAGAACCTGCTCCACAACTACCATGACCTGATCACGGTCGGGGCCCTCTCGCCGGCCTATTCCACGGCGGACGGCAAGGCGTTCGCGCGTCTGAATGTCCGGTCCAGGATGCTGAACGCACAGCGGGTCAACGAGGGCGACGTGCCGCTGATGGAGCAGACCCAGCGAGCCGTGACAACCAGCAGTGCCATCAGTGATGCGGGTGGCGTTGGTCTCACGCCGATTCACGGCACGTTCGGCTACACCATCGGGGACCCGAGGGCGGCCTTCGGCTTCAACCACCAGGCCAACGTCAACTTCAGCGTGGGCGCCAAGCTCTCCACGACGCGAAGCGCGGATGAGGCCTCCGGCGCTGGGACAGAGCGGGGCCTCCAGCTCGACGGCGACACCGTGCTCTACCGGCTGACCACGCGGACCGCCGTGGAAGTGGTGAGCGACCTCGCCGGCTACTCCCCCCGCGGACCGCTGGCAAGCCACGACACCCAGATCTTCGTCCGCGTCCCGATACGTGAGGCACACCGCTTCGAGGCCGTGATCGACCGGGAGATGGCCGGTGCGCCGGGCAGCCGCGCATGGCAGGGGGCCAACCGGCTCGTGCCGCGCGACCAGGACCCGCGCCCGCAGGACTTGGACAAGCGTGCCGCGCTCACCGCAGCCGAGGCCACGGAGAAGCACCCGCCCGCGGCACTGGCGACCCACCAGGGCATCGGCCTCTCCATGATCGAGCATCTGACCGGCACGTCAGACGTGATCCCGGAGATAAAAGAGAAGCTGCGGGAGGCCGAGCGCTCGGAGGCCTGGGTACCGGTGTGGGATCCGGGAATGCTGGGCGACTTCGACGCCCGGCTGCGCGCGAAGTTCAGCCCCGAGGCGCTGCGCAACCACGGCGCGCTGCTGTTCCGCCCTGGTGGCGTGCAGGACCGTTACTACCGGGAGGTGGACGGTGGCAGGGAAGTCATCACCATCCAGGTGGTAGCCATGAAGAGTGACACCCCGGTGGCATCGGGTCGACTCGGCTCAGCAAAGTTGGAGTTCTTTCCGCACGTCTCGAAAAGCGTGGGTGGCAGCGACTCACTGTCCTCCTCATTGGTCCTCAACGGCGGCGGCGGTGTGGCCTTCGGTATCGGCCGAGAGACCGGGAACGGGCTGCGCACCATCGAGTTGAGCGGGGTCGGCTCCGGCAACCTGTCCAAGTCGGCGGCCACCGGTGTCGGCATGTCCGGCTTCCAGATGCGCGGCGTGGCGTACGACGGGCCGGCCCGCACTTTCGACTACGACGTCACCTCATACCAGGGTCAGGTGCAGATCAAGTTTGAGCCGACACGGACGAACTTTCCTCGGATCACACTCAAGCAACTGGCGTCCCTGGGCATCCCAGCGGACCCACCGGCGGGAGGCTCCCGGCTTGACAGTGAACTCCGGCGCGAGGCGTCGCTCGGCTTCAGACTCAGTGGTGGCGAAGACTGGAAGCATCGGGTTCGCTTCGTGGTCCCGGAGCCACTGGCCCTGGACACCCCGTATGCCGACCGTGACGGCGATGCGGCCGGCAACCGCCGTTACCACTCTTACACCCTGCCTCAACCAGACTCCGGGGATTGGCGCGGCGGCAGGCCGGCGGTCACCTTGCCGGGTCTCCCGCAGCATCTCAGAGATCGTCTCCTCACGCTGAATCGTGAGGAGGTGGTGGTGGATGTGATGGGCTCCCGGTACGTGCAGCAGGAGGTGCGGGACCTGCTGGCCAAGGTAGGGATCGGGCCGGATGCGGCCGGCGACCTCGTCTGGACCGCTGCCGATACCGACATGCTGATGGGTACCCATCTGCGTGCGCCCTCGGACATGACGGCCACCGTGATCAAGCAGGGCATCATCCGGGACAAGAACGCACTCGTACGGATCGAAGCCTTCCCGATCAGCCACCTGGCAGGCCCTCAGCCGGACCCGGCTCAGCCCACGCTGACCGCCGAGAAGCTGGACCTGACTGAGACGGGCAGTAACGTCTCCGGCAGCCACGGATCCGGCTGGAGCGGCTCGGTCAGCGCAACGGCGGGCTTCAGCGCCCGCCGGGACGATGCCGACGGCAGCAGCCAGGTGTGGACGCAAGGCTTCGGACGCACACGCGGCGGCGGTCTGGAGACCTCCCACACCACCGAGCTCGGCCTGACCGCGGGTCGGATGGTTATCCAGACGGAGACGCTCCAGCCGCACACCTCAGCCCTGCTCTACCGCGTCACGGTGATCAGCCAAGCCAAAAACATGTTTGGCTCTCGCACTCCGCGGATCGCGGCGAGCCTCTTCGAAATCGCCGACGGCATCCAGCTTCTGCGGCCGGTCGAGCCGCCCGTAGACCCTCATGATGTGAACCTCCTGTCCGCCGTGAACGCCGCGCCCGATGGCAGACCCACCGTGCTCCGCACCGACTTGTCGCCAACGCCCCCCAATGGCTCGCCGGCTCCGGCCCACCGCGACTCCGACCGAGTCATCGCGACCCTCCCGGCTACCGTCGAGGACCTGGCCGCCGCCAGTGCCGGCCGGCGGCACCAGCGGCTGGCCGCAGACCCGCTGGTCCCGCACGGGTCCGTCTCCGAGGGGCTGTTCGTTCCGCCCGGGGTCAAGAGCAGCAACCCGATCCTGGACGGCGTGCAGCGGCTCCTTGCGCTCCACGGATCACAGGGGCTGGAGGACTACTGGCAGACCGACGGCACGGCGCCGGGCCTTAGGCCCGTAAAGAGCAAGCTGGCGAACCTTCTCGATCTCGGCTCGGCCGGGGCGCTGCTGGACGTCATGCTGGGCCCCGGCCTCGTACTGCACTCCACCGCCTCCGGCGTGCTGCACAACGAGCGGCTCTCGCTTGTTCTGAGGGCCGAGCGTGACCCGCAGAACAACGGCTACTACCACCTGCAGGGCGTCGACCACGCCATCGCGGCGACCTACCACAGCCGCTCGAACCGCAGCGAGTTGGGCCAGTCCGCCTCCAGTAACAGCGGCTGGTCGAACAGCGCCAAGTTTTCCGAAGGCCTGCCGGGCAACGGCCGGCTGAACGCCGTGTCGGGCACAGCCGGCATCTCGGGCTCCCAGTCCAGCAGCCGTGGCCGGTCGGTGGCGGAGTCGGACGTCAGCCAGACCCAGTTCGCCATCTCGGGGCCCGGCGACCGCTACGCCGGCGAGCTGGGGATCGACATCGCGGTGGTCAAAACCTTCAATCCCTCCCGCTTCGCCAACACCGTCGGAATGACCGTTCCCGACAAGCTGTCACTGATACTGGCGGACAAGCTGGACATGACACGGGCCGACGGCCATACCTCGGTGACTCTCACCGAACGCGTCCTGGTCCCCGAGCCGCTGAACGGCCCTGAGCTTCAGCGCTACAGCCCCGCCGCCGACCATGTCGCCGTCCGGGAGGTGGCGTACGGCACGACCGTTCGGGGCCTGGGGGGCACTCCGCTGCCGATCACCGGACAGGACCTGGCGGGCCAGAGGGTGTTCACCCGCGGCTTCGACCACGACAAGCTACGGGTCCTGACCGAGGAGGTGCTCAAGCGCCTGGGCGGCAACGTGCGCCCGCTCAACCTCTCGGACAACGCCGCGACCGCCCGCATGGCCAGCCACGGCTCCCGTGCCCGGGACGCGATCATCACCATGCTCTCGCACCCGACGATGACCGGTGAACTGGATTCTCTGGTCGACGAACACGGTCTGGTCTCGCCCGGCCTGGCACGTGAGGGCGGCCCGCTCACCGACACCCATGCCAGGATGCGGATCAAGGTCGAGCCGTTCGATCCCCGGGCGAGGCACTTCCTCAAGGGCGCGCTGGACCTGGATGTGTACAACGTCACCGAGTCCCGTCAGTCCCGCACCATGGGAGCCAGTCGCGGCCTGAATGGCGAACTCGGCGCGCGCATGACCTCCGGCAGCCTGGACCCAACGTTGCCGCCCAATTCGCACCAGAAACAGACGCCCTCCAACGCGCTGTCCATGGGCATCGGCCAGAGCACCAGTCATTCCACTTTCGCGGCACACGTTGGTCAGACGAACGACCGCTCCGTCAGCCGGGACGTACCGTGGCTGAGCGTGAAGACCGACGCGCTCGTCAGCATCACGTTGGAGGCACGCAACCAGCGCGGCCCGCTGGACTTCCCCGGCGGCACGACCGAGATGGCCTTCCACGTCCGCAACTGCCTGGAACTCGGGCTCTCTCCCGAGATGGTGCTTGAGCTGGTGGACACGCCTGAGGTGCACGCCCACGGCCTGCCGACCCCGGCCGGATTCTTCATCCCAGCCGGGTTCTATGTTCCGGCCAAGGGGATCCTCTTCGTTTGGGACGACGCAGGGCCGCAGTTCCAGATGGCGTGCAACTTCCCGGAGCTTGAGAACGCGACCGTCATACACGTACAGGCCGACCCGCTGGACCCCGCGTACTTCCTGGTCGGCAACCGGTCGCTGCCGCCGGACCAGTTCTACCAGGAGGTGATAGCGCCCAAGAGTCTGCGCGACGGCCAACTGCTCATCCTCGTCGGCTATGACCTCAACACCCGATTCGACGGCAAAGGTTCGGCGGCCGACATCATTCATGGCAAGAACCCGAACCTGCATTTGATCAGTGCCGACAGCCCGGTGTACACCACTTCCGATGGTTCGGTTCTGGCCGGCACCTACGAGCACGACGACCGTGGCCTTCCGAAGCAGCAGGGCAGATTCTGGCTGACTCCGGCAGGGGGTGGACCGAGCAGGCCGCTCGGCCACGATCTTATCGCCGCGCTCAGCGAGCACGTTGCTGTCAACGGTGGCGGCGGAAGCGGCCCGGAACACCCCTGACTCTCCCGTAGCCAAGTATTCGGGTGGTCACCCGCAGGGCACCCCACGAGGCCTCGCACTTTCACACGGCAGGCACTCCAGGTTGGCGAGGGCTTGCCGGTCCGGGGCTGATACCTCGGCGCCCCGAATTCACAAGGCTGAGCTGCACTCTGACATGGCCAGAGAGACTCAACTCCTCGCTGCGAGGTCCTTGACTGTCTCCAGACTCGGCGCCTCCCTGAGAGAGCGAGGAATGACATGGCTCGGGTTCGCGGGGTCCGTATCCCGGAGGATCTCCGCGAGCGCAGCCGTCGGGCTCAGGCCCCGAGCCTTGGCATCACGAAGCTTGGAGACATACAGGGCGCCACAGTTGAACGCCTCATCGCCCCCCGCACGCCGGGTTTTCCAACCTGCCGCGCCGTCCTCGTCATTCACCCAGACATAGCCCAGGACCGTTCCCTGTGGATTCGCCACCGTCACGAACTGCACCGGCTTGTCCGTGCTGCGGGCGTAATGCGGCGGACTGGCGACCTCCTCGAATTGGAGGGGCTCGGCGATCCGGGGGGTGACATGCCGTTCCTGGCTCATGATGTTTCCTTCCTCTGCCCTCTACTCGCTACTGGGCAGGAATTCACCGTACACCTGTACCTGACCATTTTCCATAAATACGCGCCTCACCAGGAACTTCATTCCACGTCCGAGCAAGAGCTCTCGTTCCCGCACGCCATAATTTCCGACTTTCTCGACCCAAAGGGCGGGAGTACCTTTCAGCACCCTGAGGCGCAGGATGGCCTTCGAGGACTGGAATTCTTCGATGGGGCGATAGCCGAGCGAGGTAGACATGTACGCCTTCTCCTCATACGTATTGCCGAGCATCTCAAGGAGGCCATCGGGCGTGAGGCGCGTGAGGTGGTCAAGGACGGTGCCGCGAACCACCATCACATCCTGGGGGACCGGACGACCGGCGAGCGCCTTGTCGATCTCCTCGATGTTGTTCTGGACATAGCGCGTTCCCTTCGAGGCGTCACCCCGCAGGTAGGCATTTACCTCCTTGTAGGAGGCCCATCCGTCGAGCTTCGGGGCGGTTTCCCAGGATTTGGAGATGCCCGTGTAATCCCGTACGGCATCCCGCTCAGCCTGCGACATGTCATTCATGGCGTAGAGGTTCCAATAGGCCTGACCATATTTGACGGCGGCCTCGTCAGTTCCCAAAGGAACGGCCCCCAGGGAGACCTCGGCGTTAGCCACATCATGCCGCCGAGCAGGGCCGAGTTTGTCCCACTGCTCATCGGTTACATGTTGCTTGTACTCGAACGGTTCCTCCCTCTCCAGGACGTACTCGGCAAAGGACTCCGCGTCGATCATCCGCCCCGGCGGCGCCTCCATCGCGTGAAACAGCAGCTGCTGGTAATGGAAGTCGGCGACCTGGACGGCCCCGTCCAGGTGCAGGACGCGCCGCGCCAGCACCTCAAGATCGTAGGGCCGGGCACCCCTCGGACCAGCCGGCAGGTCGCGCAGGAGCCGGAGCGCAGCGTGGGCCTCCTCGACCAGGCCTTCGTCCAAAAGCGATGCTGGGGTGGTTGTTTGTGGTGTCGGTGGGGTCTCCGATGAGTGCGTGCAGCAAGTGCAGGTGACGGTCGCGTAGTCCGCCTTGTGCGAGGCCGTCGGATACCTGCTGCCAGAAGTCGCCCATCAGGCTGCCGGGGATGTTCGCGCGGCCGCCTTCCTCGCCCTTCGGGTCGTACTCGTCGCGCAGGCCGAGCTGGTGTCCCACCTCGTGGGCGTAGGCGACGGGATCGACATCAGGCCACCACGTGGACTGGTCCATAGACGGCTGTTGGCCTCGGCTCTTGATGTCCACCACCCGGTGCGGATCCTCGTCCACCGCCACACGTTCCACACTCACATGCAGGCGGCGACCGTCAGGCAGCTCATGGACGGTGCGGTTGTAATAGTCCTCGATCCCCCGCCGCGCACGCTGCCAGACCGCGTCAAGATCGTGCGTCCCCGAACCGTCCCGCAACGCATAACGCACCGTCAAATCAGTGAAACGCGTGCCGCCCTGCTCGAACCTGCGGACATCGAAAGCAGAACTCACAACAAAGTGGTCTTTGCTGGCCGGGTCGGCCCACATATGCCGGCGAGTGGTCGCAGGTGCCTCCGAACGCGCGGACCGCCACCCAGCATCCTCCGACACCAGTACGGTGTCCCCCCGTGTGGGTGCATGGCATCTCAGGAAAGGGAGTCGCCCGGGGATGGCTCGCCCGGCATCCTGGGCAGCACTCCAGTCACCGGACCGGTGCTGGGGTGGTCGGCTCCGGCCTCAGCTGGGTCCCCGATGAGTCCGCGCTGCCGCAGTACGACGCTCTCCATGTCCACCGGTGTTGGGGAAACCTCCCGCAAGGAGGGCTGATCGCCCGTGCCACCGTGCTCCGGAGCGGTGGGATGCGTCAGAGCGGGGGCACCGGACGTTTCGGCAGGACCGTGCGACAGCCCGGTCGTTGCGTCCGACCAGTCCTCAAAACCAGGCAGGCCGCGCACGCTGGTGCTTGCAGGTTGCACAGACGTTGAGTCCGCAGGCCCCCCGAGCGTGCCCGAGCCGGGCTGCGCCTGCGCCATGAAGCCGGCGTTTAGGACGTCGCGTTCACTTTCCCGGACGTACGCGGTAAAGGGCTCCGCGTCGCTCATCAACTCCGACGGCGCGCCCATCGCGTGCGACAGAAGCTCTCGGTAGTGAGCGTCGGTGACCTCGACGTCCCCGTCCAAGTGCAGGACATGCCGGGCCAGCGCCTCAAAATCGCGCAGCTGGGCGCCCACCGGATCAAGCATGCCGCGCAGCTGCCGGAGCGCGGTGCGGGCCCATTCCAATAGCTGCCCGTTGCCAAGGGGACCCCCGAAAAGCTGCACGATCCAGGCGCGTTCCTCCCGCACGGTCTGCTGGTCCACTTCCGCCGGATCCTCCGACACAGGCGGAGCATCCTGAAGGCCGTCCAGCGCCCCCTCGTAGTAGACGGCGGTTCGCTGGCCGGGGCCGCTGACCTGGTCAGCCAAGGTGATCCGGCGAGTGGCCGCAGACTCCGCCGTAGGCGCAGCCTGAGACTGGGGGCCTCCCGACGGCAGTACGGTGTCCCCGCCTTGGCGCACGGCAGCGATGGGTCCGGGCTCTGCGATAGCTTCTCTGAGCGCCGCGACCGTGACGGCAGTGCCTCTGCTCTTCGCCTTGTCAACCAGTCCTACGGCCTCTGCGCGGTGTCGGAGGCTGATCGGTGTGTCTGGGTGCAGGCCGAATACATCACGTACCAATGGGTCCAGGTGCTCCAAGCGGAAGGGCCCGGTGTGTCCGTACTCGTGGGCGAGTACGTCGGCCAACCGCCGGATGCCGATGAGCCGGTCCCTAGACGGGAGACCTTCGTAGCCCTCGAGGAACTGACCCGCGCGGACGATTTCTCTCATCCTGCCCAGCGCCACCGCGGATACCGGGGTGAACTTGCCGCGCAGCTTGCCACCCCGGCCATCAGCCTTGTGGACACCCATCTCGCGTGACAGATCTGCGAGTTGCCTGTCAGTCAGGTCGTCCCTTGCCCTCTCGGCCGGGTTCCCCTCCATGAAGGCGTCCACAACGACTCGTGAGTTGACCTCCATCGTGGGGTCGTCAAAGAGATCGCGGACCTTCTGTACGTCGCGATCAGCCTTGCGGACCGTCACCTCGAAGTCGGCTGCTTTGAGCCTGTTGCCGTTCTGCTCCTGCAGAACGGTGTCGAGGCGCTTCCTGAGGCTTTTCTCCATCCTTTGGGCTCTGGCGTCCGAGAACTCACGTTCGGACCGTATGGACTCGACCGTTACGCGGATGTGCGGGAGCCCCATGCCCTGCTGGACGCGCCAGGGCGCGACCTTGGCAACCTTTGCGACAAGGTGGTCGAGTCGCTCGGCCTCGCTGCTCTTGAGGTCGCTGCTGCCGGGGGTGAGTTCGAACTCCATGTGCTGATTGCGCTGATCACCGACCACGACCATCGTGATCGGATTGGTGAAGGAGATGTTCCCCTGGGCACCCCCCAGCATGCGGTCGTGGAACGACTCCCCCTCGGCGCGACCGTGCATCATGAAGACCCACGTGCTGCCGACGGAACCGAAGCTCTCCCCAGCGATCGCGGTGAGGATTCTGGCCGCGTCGCGGCGAGCGGAGACGGGGGCTGCTGCCAACGAACGCAGCTGTGCCTTCTCCTCACCAGTAATGATTTGTCCCTTCGCCGTTTTCGCGTTCAGATCAGCGAGTTCCTGCTTGACCTTACGAATTCGCTCAAGGGAATTCAAGAACTTGACGCGGCGATCTGTCCTGCTGATCGTTCCGCTCTGGAGCCCCTGATTGAATACGGACTGAATCCGGTCGAGGTGCACGCCGTAGTGTTCAAAATTCTTGTCCACCACGGCCTCGACTGCGGCGCGGACCCGCCGGCGAAAGTTACCGTTCTGGATGGAGATCTGGTGCTGACCGTCCAGGCTTTCCAGGACCACGGGGGCGAAGTGATAGCCAAACCCGGTGCGGCCGGGGGGCACCTCGAAGCCGCCGCTGCGCGATGAGGTGAAGTCCGGTGTGAATTCGCGCATGCCGTTCTCACCAAGCCGTGACGCCACCGACTGTATGTTGTAGGCCTCTCCGGGCGCCGCCCAGGCACCGGAGTTCACACCGATCACAGCCTCCAGCTTCGTCAGGCTCTGACTGCGGAAGGCGTTCTGCAAGTCCTCCTTGTTCTGCGCGCTGCCGTAACCCTGCCCAGGTGTGGGCCAGTCGGATTCAGGCAGTTTCTGGGCCTTTGCGGCCTCGGCAGCGGCGGCGGCCGGGGTCACGGTGCCCAGGCGCGCAGGGTCGTCGACCGCGGCGGCGAGAAACGCGGCCAGATGGTGGGTCCCGGAGACTTCAACATCACTCTTGGTGTCGATCTCGGCCACAGCCACACTGCCCGTACCACCAGCGTAGGCAGGCCGGGTGTCGTACAGCACAGTGTGGGTGTGGGAGCCACCGACAATCTGCTCGGAAAAGTCACGGCACACATCGGAGGGTTCAGAGTCGCCGAAATCAGGCTTCACCCTGAAGAGTTTCCGGGTCTCTCCCTCATGGTCGATCTCAATATATATCCCTTCATCCATATCCAGGCGGACACTGCTCTTGACCTGGGCCAGAGCCGCGTTCGCCTTCTCTACCGCTTCCTCGACCGCGTAGAACTCCTTGACGAAAGTGCCCTTGGCATTGACCGCGACCGTAGAGTCTCCGGACACACGCAGCTCGGGACTGTTCTCCACATCGACGGGACGAACAACCCGAAACCTCGGGAACGACGCCGCAATACTGTCATCCGTCACCTCGTTGAGCACCACTTTGCGTGGGTCCCGGTAGGCGAAGGGCGCCCTTTTTAGCATCTCGTCAGGCGTCATACCGTCATACGGCAGATTGGCGTCTGGTGATACAAGACGGAATTCGGAGACCAGGCGGGACGGCTTGATGTCCTCCAGCGAGGGCGCGGGCCGCCCAGCGGTGAGGGATGCGGCAGCAGCGCTCCCACTGGCGGTACGCGCAGCAAGGGCCTCGTCCAGGCGCGTCGCGTGACCGGGGCCGTGGAGCGCGGACTCGTTGGGCATCCTGGGTGGTGTCCCTGCCGGTGGGGTGGGGCTGGGGTGGTCGTTTGTGGTGTCGGTGGGGTCTCCGATGAGTGCGTGCAGCAAGTGCAGGTGACGGTTGCGTAGTCCGCCTTGTGTGAGGCCGTCGGATGCCTGCTGCCAGAAGTCGCCCATCAGGCTGCCGGGGATGTTCGCGCGGGTGCCTTCCTCGCCCTTTGAGGCGTACTCGTCGCGCAGGCCGAGCTGGTGTCCCACCTCGTGGGCGTAGGCGACGGGATCGGCATCAGGCCACCACGTGGACTGGTCCATAAACCGGAGGTGGCGGCGGCTCTTGATGTCCACCACCCGGTGCGGATCCTCGTCCACCGTCACACGTTCCACACTCACATGCAGACGGCGACGGTCGGGCAGCTCATGGACGGTGCGGTTGTAATAGTCCTCGATCCCCCGCCGCGCACGCTGCCAGACCGCGTCGAGATCGTGCGTCCCCGAGCCGTCCCGCAACGCATAACGCACCGTCAAATCGGTGAACGGTGTGCCGTCCTGCTCGAACCTGCGGACATCGAAAGCGGAACTCACAACAAAGCGCTCTTCGCTGACCGGGTCGGCCCACGCATACCGGCGAGTGGTCGCAGGTGCCTCCGAACGCGCGGACCGCCACCCAGCATCCTCCGACACCAGTACGGTCTCCCCCCGGTCCACACGCGGGACCACGACATCACCAGGAAGGAAACTACCCAGGGACGGCTCACCCGGCATCCTGGGCAGAACTTCGGAAACACCATCCGGGGACACCTCACCCAGCACCACGGGTGATGCCTCTGCCGCCGTGGCGGTGCTGGGGTGGTCGTTTGTGGTGTCGGCGGGGTCTCTGATGAGTGCGTCCTGCCGCGGTGCGAGGCTCTCCATGCTCGTATCACCGGCGGTGTTGGTTTCTGTGGAGATGCGGGGGGCCGGGGATTGCGGGGAGGGTGTTCCGGGTCGTGTACGCACTCCAGTTGTGACGTCGTTGCGCGTGCCTGTGCCTGTGCCTGTGTTTGTACCTGTTCCTGTTCCTATGTTTGTGCCTGTGCCTGTTCCTGTTCCTGTGTTTGTGCCTGTGCCTGTGTTTGTTGGGGTGTTGGTGGTGGGTCGGTCGCCGCTGTGGGGGCCGGGGGTGTCGGGCAGTACGAGCCGATCCGTGTCGCGGACCGCCCCGGACGCGAGCGTGGCCGGGGCCGATTCGTGCGGCGAGTCCGCCCCGCCCACCGGTGTGGGGGAAACCTCCCCCGAGAAGAGCTGATCGCCCCTGGCACCGTGCTCCGCAGCGGTGGGAGGTGTCCCTGCGGAGGCGCCGTCCGATACCGCCGGGGCGCTGTGCGGCAGCGCGGTCGTCGTGTCCGGACCGAAGTCTTCAAAACCGGGCAGGCCGCGCACGCCGGAGTCCGCGCTCTGCACCGGCACCGAGTCCGCACGCTCCCCGAGCGCGCCCGAACCGGGCTGGGCCTCCCCGCCAGTGTTCAGTCCGGACGAGGAGGCATCCGGTGTGTGCGCCGGGATGCGGGCGGTGGGCGGCACTTCCCCGCCAGTGTTCAGTCCGGACGTAGAGGTGCCCGGTGTGTGCGTCGTGGTGTGGGTGGTGGTCGGCGTGTGTGCGTCGCTGGCCTGCTGGTGGGCGGCCCCGGCACGATCCGTGAGAGGGGTGCCCTCACCGCCGCCGGCCACCGTGGTCCGGTTCTGCCCGGTGCTGGACGCCGGCACGCCCATCCCGTCGGAGGCCACCTGCGACACGGCAGCCGTACCGCTCGTCGTCTGCGGACCGGTGGACTCCACACCCGGCCGGCCCACCACCCCCTCGCCCCCATCACCGACCGGATGACCGCCACCGCCCAAGACACCGACCGGACCGACCAGACCGGCCGGATCGGCCGGCGCTGACGTGACCGCTGCCTTCACGTCCTTCACATCAAACAAGTGCAGATCCGGCGCCTTGGGCACCTGAGCCTTGACCGAATCGACCTCAACGTGGTTCGCACCACCGCCGAACCGCCTCCGCTTGCCACCCCCAAAGGCATCAAGCGCACCCGAGGTCAACGCCGCCCCCAGAGCCTGCTCCTCACCGAAGACACCCTGCACGACCCCAGCAGTCACAACGCCCGACGCGCCACCCAGCGCCAGCTTGCCCGCCAGCTTGCCCGCCAGCTTCGGGGCCAGGACATCACCAGAGCCCATGACAAGCCCACCCACAGCACCCGAGATCGCCCCCGACTCAAGAGCCTGCAACGTGTTCTGCACACCCCACCGAGAACGATCCCCCTTGAGGAACTGGAGGGCCTGGACCACCACGTCCATACCCACCCCCACCCCCACCCCCACAGCCATCCCGATCACCAGACGACGCAAAATCATCTGCACCGCGAGACGAGCGGAAACGACCCACGCCCCCACCGCCTCAGGCGCGAACAAGGCCCACTCAATGATCTGCGACGCCAGCAAAACAAGCTGCAGCAAGATCATGTACTTCGCATACTCCAGCTGCAGACCGGCCTCACCGGTCATCTCCCCCATCTGGGCCAAACCCTCAGCCATACCCGGCAGCACCGCACGCAACTGCCCCACAAAACCCCGGAACTCCTCAGCGGCCGAACCACCCAGACTTTCCAGAACACCATTCGCCGACGCCACCAACACATCACTGACCCCAGCCAGCTCCGCACCAGCACCCCCCCAGGCCGCACCCGCCGCCCGGTACTTGTCCTCATCCCCCCGAGGCCACGAATCCCCCACCGCCAGAAACGCAACCCACCCCAACTCAGAAGGAATCTCGACACTCATACAGCACCGCGATCACATTCCACACAACCCCAACACCCCACCCACCACATCACCGACCAACCCGCCCCCTCGACACACGCGGCTCGGCCGACCCACCCTTCCCGACAACCCCCGCATCGTCCCCGGCACTCACACCCGACAATCCACGCAGCCCCATGACATTGTCATCCTCAAGCCGCGCAAAACCCTTGGCCATGGCACCAATACCCTCAGCAGTACTCCTCACGACCGCACCAGAACCTTGGACTCCATCCAGCAACTGGTCCCTGGACGCCGCATACCCCTTGAGGAACTCCTCACCGATGGCGTCATCTCCCCAAAACGCGCCCAACGCCCTCAGCGTCCCCTCCAGACCCGAACCGACCCCCACAATCCGATCAGCCATCCCCTGCACACCAGGCACAGCCCGCGACAGACCATCCGTATCCACCGAAAACGCCCCGCCAGCCACCACAACCTCCTCTTTAAAACAACACCAGCAAAACCCACCCGCAACAGACCACAACGCCCCGGAAGAGCTACCGGCGGGCGGTGTCGCCACCGTCAGGGCGGCCGCGCTCAACGTAGTGGCGTACCGATTGCGGCATGCTCGGTTCCTCTGGCAACAGGGCGGACGGATCGAGCTTGCCCTGGAGAAGGTCGCTCATGGTCACACCAGGGGGGAGATGGGTGGACGTCAACTCTCCAACCTGCTTCAGCGCCTCAGCCCTGGCCTGCCCGATCGTGCTCAGCAGAAGGTCGGCGAGTTCCTTCGACGCCATCCGCCGATAGGCCCCGGTGGGGAACTCGATCGCATTGACATCGCCCTGCGCGGACACGGTCACCTTGACGGCCTGCCGTGGCGAGACCACCGTCGCGGTGACTTCGTTGATCCGACGCCGGGTGTCAGCTGCTTCCTCCCGCTGTCTGCGGTACTGCTCCAGCAGTTCCTCGATCCGCTGGTCATACGGGGTGGTAGACACGTGACGCCACCTTCCAGTGGACTTCCGCTTGGACAATCGGCACCGACTGCCGAAAATAATCAAAAACCGCCTCGAAGCTCGCAGCCGGAACCACGCGCCGCCCCCAGGCCCTACCCACCGTCAGCAGAGCCACGGATTGGCCGAAGCTCTCACAACCAAGCCAACACCTGCCCACGAGGCGCCGACCGGCCGTTCCGAGCGACCATGACCGCTTGTACATACCGCTCTGCCCCAACAGCCCTCCGCCGGCAGCAGGCATGCACCATCACTGGATGAAGCGCGTCCTCTCGGACGTGGCACCCCAGCTGCTCTCCTCCTGGACCAGCAGGTCAGAGATGGCCTTGCGGGCGGGCTCTGCCTGAACTGCGGCCTGCCCCGAGTCCGCGACAGTCTCTTCATCCGCCTCGTGCGGATCGAACGAACCATCGCCGCAGGCCATCGGTTCGTAGCTGGATGCGGGCGCACCGGCCCCGGCGCCGGCAGCCGCGGAACGGCTCGGGCGCCAGGTCGACAATTGCTGAGCATCGCCGACGGTCCCCCCAGGCGGCGTCTCCGCCGCGGTCGCGATCCCTGGGACCACGGCTGCTGCGTTGCCGTGAGGACTGTCCTCGGCCATGGGACTGCCGGGGACTCCGGCCTGGAGTCCGTCCCTGCCGGGAGCCGTCCACAGCAACGGCGCGATCGATGCTCCTGCCGCGTCCCAGGCAGAGGTGTCCTCGGCGCCTTCGGAGTCAGGCTGCTGGGCTACGGCCATGGGGGCGTCGGGACGTTCCCCAGCGGCTACCAGCCGCTGGGCTTGAGGGGCTTCGCCTTCCGGTTCGCTCTGTATGGCGAACCCCGTCACGGGCAGGACATCGAGCGCTCCCCCGCCGACGGCGGGGACGCCACCGTGGACCGCCGCCTCGGCCGCCTCGGCCGCCTGACCCGCTTCCTCAGCGGATGCGACGGGCTCCTCGGAGTGCCACTCCCCCTGTACGCCAGCCAGCAGGCCCGAGCCGTCCGGCCGTTCGCCAGTCCGTCCGTTGCCGTTTGGAGCTGCGTTCGTTGCAGCCGTTGCAGCCGTTGCAGCCGTTGCCATCATCGCGATACCGGGAATCTGCGCCGCCGCGGACTGGTCCGGTGCGGTGTGCCCGGCGGTCGCATCGCCGGCATCTCCCTCCGAGGGCACCATGGCGCCTGGCTCAAGGGTGATCGGCTTCCCGTCAGACCCCACTGCGGTGCCTTCCGTGGACGCAACGGGTTGTGTACCAGGGGCGGCGAGCGTAATACCACTGGACAGCGTCAAACCCGTGCCGCCCGCAGGGGCATCACCGCCCGTGATCTCGGTGTCAGGGGCGTCCACATCGCCGGTCCACGGCTCAGCGCTCGATTCCAACAGACCTGACGCATCGGACCGCTCACCCGAGACATTGCCGTTCGCGGCACCGGGGCCAGCCCCCATCCCTGGCATGAAGGGCATACCGCCGAGCCCCGAACCCGACGTGGCGCCACCCATCGCCGCGCTACTGAGGGCCGACGCCGCCCCGATGTCGGGGGCAACGCCGAATTCGGCGGCGTGGGGGAGGTTGAGCCCTTCGCCGCCGGGAGCGGCACCAAGTCCTGAGCCAGGCTCGCCGTTACCGACGCTGTGTTCACCTGCCCATGGTTCGCCGCTGGGGTCGAGAAGGCCCGAAGCATCGGAACGTTCGCCAGCGCCCGCTCCGCTTCCTGGGGCGCCGCCCATGCCACCCATGCCAGGCATGAAGGGCATACCGCCGGCTCCTGAAGCCGACAGACCAGCATTCACCCCGGTATCGCCGGGGAACGACGCCTCGAGGCCTTTGGGCAGGCCGCGCGACTCAAGGGCAGGGATCTTGTTGGGGAGATCCGAGTGCAGCGACGAGGGGATACCGGACTTGGTGGACGTGCCGCCGGGGAAGCCGGCCAGATTGTGGAGGCCGGCCCCGCCGCCAACCTTGGGCACCGTCGATCCAGCGCCGCCAACCTTGGGCACCGTCGATCCAGGGCCGCCGACACTGGTTCCGCCAGGGAACTTGGCGGGTGAGAAGGTGTCACCCCACTTGGCCGGGTCGATGGAGGCGAGATTTGCGGTGCGGGGCAAACTCCCGGTGCCGCCGGTGCCCGTGCCTCCGCCGAAACGGCGCGGGGGCAGCAGACTCGCGTCCATGGGGCCGAGCCCCCCGGCCACGTTGGGCGCACCGACGCCCGTGCCACCCGGGAACGGTGAGATGCCGTCCAGTCCGGAGACGCCCGGGTTGAGCGCCTTGTCCAGGGCCACCGGATCGAAACTCGAATTCGGAGCGATGCCATGGGCGTTGGCAGCCGGGAAGCGAAGCCCGGCACTCGGGACGGTGTCGCTGCTTGGCAACCCCGGCAGCTTGGGGGCGAGGCTGCCGGGAACGGAAATGCCTGGAAGAGGAGAAACACCGGTTCCCGGAGTGTGGTCCGAAAACTTGAGACTGCCCAGATCGGGCCTTCCGACAGGCGAGCTCACCGGGTTCGGCGAACGAACAGCATCGATCGTGACCTGGTACTCGCCTGCCAGGCTCTTGAGAACGGCACGCATGTCGTCCGTCATCATCCGGACCAGATGAGGTTTCGCGCTGATCGGAATCAGGCCGTCGGCCATCGGCGTGACGCCCTGCTGCCGAGCCTGATTCGCATACCAGATGTCGATCTCCGCAAGCTTGTTCTGCGCGTTGGTGAGATTGACGGCATTGTCGGCGAGTTGCTGCGGAACCGAATGACTTCCGGTCGAACCACCGGAGAGCACCTCGGCGTTGGCCCGCACCTGTTTGGAGAAGGTGGCCATCCTGTCCAGGAACGAGTCGGCGGCGGCGCCTTTCCATGGTCCGTTGTCACCGGCGAGCGCATTGGCCTGATCGGCAAGGCTTTTGGCGACCACGGCGAGAGTCTGCTGTACCTGATAGAAGGCGTCGGCAGCATCCTGGAGCGACTGGGGACTGGCCACCGAGCGGGCGCGGGCGTTGTTGGTCCCGTTGGTGACACCGGAGGACATGCCATAGACGGCTGCCTTGATCTGCTTCCAGTCCCAGTTGTAGTAGTCGGATTCGGATCCCGTCGAGCCACTGGGGTCGCCGAAGATCGCGCCGTCGTCACCTTGACGAAATCCGTTGCGATTGTATTTCTCTTCCGCCATTCTCTTTGCGCTCTCCTGGTTGGGCCGCGTCTACCGATATTCGCCGGTTCCGTTCAGCATGCGGCATCGCCACATTCAATCCGGGGAGCCCGCCCGAGCCGTCGGCCACCGTTCCTGGCGAGTGGTGACCGACGGCTACAGAATCAAATGGCTCAACTTCCAGATGTGCTACGGCTTTTCGGCCTTGCCGCCTGCGGCACCGGCGCCGGCTGCTCCGCTGCCACCGTTGTCGCTCATCATGGCGTTGAAATCAGCAGTGGCCGACTCCATGGCATCCTGAAGGTCTTTGGACTTCATGCCGTTGGCATCCTCGATCGACTTGTACTTCTGGCTCAACTGTCGTACGCCGTCGCGAAGATCGGTAAGACCGCTGGCGAGGTCGGCCAGGACCTTGACGTACGCATCCTTGAGACCACTGTCGCTGTTCGCTCCCGATACCTTTGTGCGTATCTGGTTGGCATGGTAAAAGGCACCGGGAGCGACGGAGACATTCCCCAGCACGTCCCCCGCCTTCTGCACTGCCGAGATCAACCTTTCGATGTTGCTCGCGAACAGCTCCATGGACGGCGTGTCGACCGATGTTCCGCCGGAACCGCTCGATCCTTTGGGAACCGGTGGCGGGTCGATGGGGCTCGCGTTGCGGGGCGTACCGTGGCCGGCCTGGATGTGGGAGTCGCCCTTCCACATCGGGAGGCCCAGGTCGTCCGGTAGGGCGTCGTCCTTCGATGTGAGGCCCATCTGGGGGCCCATTGGGGTGTTGTTTACCGTTACCGATGTTGCCATTAGTGCTCCCAGAGGCTGACACCCTGGCGCTCTCCACCGCTGTAGTGCTCGTTGATGGTGCCGAGCATGACCGTGGCCTGCTGAGACTTGGCCACCATGTCAGCTGCAGCGGCGTCCCACTTCTTCTTGGTCAGCTCATAGGTTTCACGTGCGCTGCTGGACCACTCACCGAGGTTCACCCTCGCTTCCTCGTCCAAAGTGGCCAGCGTCTGCTGGATCCGCCGGGAGATGGCGTTCATCTCGCCGACGATGAATTCGACCTGATCCATTTGCACGGTGAACGTCGTCATGCGGCTGACTCCTTGCCTGAGAGAGATTTAGGCGGTGGCGGGACAGGGCTCAGGAGGGAAATCCGGGAAGGCCGGCGTGGCCCGAGGAGATGAGCCGCGCGGCCTGGCCGGCTTCCTGCTGGGTCTGCTCGTGTGTGTTTGCGTAGACGCCGGTGTTCTCCTGCAGCTTCTCCAGCATGAGGCCCAGCTGCTGGTTGACGACGTTGAAGTCGTTAAGCCATTCCTGCATGGCGTTCTGGTAGATGTTGGCGGCCTGACCGGTCCAACTTGCCCTCAGGCCCTGGATCTGTCCGTCCATCTGTGTGTACGAGCCGGAAGCGTGGTCGAGCGCGGTCTGGAAGCTTCCTTGGGCACGCTTCATGCCCTCAAGCTCGACGGAGGTGGGCTGCTGGGCCATCTCATGTCCCTTCGTTGGTTCTCCGGCGGAGACCGGAAATTGACGGCGCTACAACTCCTATTCTGGTCATGTGCCACATGAGAAAGTTGATAGCCGGTCTACCTCCTGCCTGACCGTCTCATCACCTCTGCCTGTATTTCCCTGGATTCGAATCTGTGTCTCCCTGGAGTAGGGCGGGGAACGCCATGGAGGGGCGATCTCACGTCCGCACCAGTGGAGACGTCTCTGGCTGCCGATGCTCGGTGGGAACCGACTGCGCAGCAGTGCTCCCGCCCTGCTCCGCCGACGGCTCAACGCGCTGCGCTTCCGAACGCAGGGGCAGGTCGGACACAGTGACGGTCCGGGAGGTGGCCTGGGCCGCGATGCGCTCCGCCAGCCTGTGCGCCGCGTACGTCCCGCCGGCCAGCAGGTGCTCGGCCATGATGGGCGACAGCACCTCGGTCGCTTCCTGCCCCAGCCGGAAGCCGAGCCTGGACAGGTGACGCGCCGTGAGCTCGACGAGTTGGTCGCCGGTGTAGGCGGGAAACGAGAGGCGCTCGGCGAACCCCCCAACCAAGTCGGCACGTTCGTTCAGCAGGATCTCCAGGTATCGGGGACGGCCGCACAGCACCACCGCTGCGCCTTGCCCTGTGCCGACCGCCTTGGCCAGGCCGTCGAGCACGGCCCCGCGTTCGGCGGCAGGCCGCCGCTCGAACGCCGGGTCGAGCTCGGGCACGAATACTCCCCCGTCGGCCTCCTCGAAGACTGACGCCAGGTAGTGCTGGGGCTGCTCGGCCCAACGTGCCGGGACGGCGGAGAGCGGGAGGTGGTACGGAGTTCCCGTGCTCAGCAGCCCTAGTTCGGCGAGGCAGCGCCCGTACAGTCGTGCCATGGTGCGCCGGCCGCTGCCCACTTCACCTTCGAACACGACGTTCGCCAGCCCTGCGACGCGTTCGTTGCGCTGACGTAGCCGTACCAGGATGTCGAGCCGTACCCGGAGTGCATCCCGCGCGGACTCGACACCGATCATCGCGCCGAGCCGACGGATACCCGGACAGTCCGCGCGCGGTTCGTCGCTGTCGCCGGGCGTACCGGGGTCCTGATCTGTCCAGACGCTGACGTCATCGGCAGTGAGCCTGCTCAATTCACTGTCTTCCTGAGGGGGTTGAGCAGCGAGTCGTGACGCCTGGTTGCTGATCATCGACTCGAAGATCTGGCGCGCGACGCGGCCGTTGCCGAAGGTCGCGCCCTTCGGCACGTCCTCGAAGTAGCGCCTCAGCGCGTCCAGGGCGCTGTCCGTGAGCTCGTAGTAGTGCTTGGCGGACAGTCCCCGGACGATGGTCACGAGTTCACTCGCGCTGTAGTTGGGGAATTCGACGGTGCGGGAGAAACGGGAGGCCATGCCCGGGTTGGAGGCCAGGAACTGCTCCATGTGCTCGGAGTAGCCCGCGACGATCACCACGATCTCGTCGCGGTGGTCCTCCATGAGTTTCATCAGTGTTTCGACGGCCTCCTGGCCGAAGTCGGGGCCCGTTCCTCTGGACTGGTTGGTCAGGGTGTACGCCTCGTCGATGAAGAGCACACCGCCCAGCGCCTTGTTGAAGACTTCGGTCGTCTTGATGGCGGTGCCGCCGATGATCTGAGCCACCAGGTCCGCGCGGGCAACCTCGACGATGTGGCCCTTGCTGAGGATGCCCAACTCCGCCAGGACAGCGCCGTACAGCCGTGCCACTGTGGTCTTGCCCGTGCCGGGAGGGCCGGCGAAGACAAGGTGACGGCTCATCGGCGGCATGGGCAGGCCCATCTCCTGACGCCGCTGGGTCATCTTGTTGAGGTTGATCAGGCCGGTCACTTCCTGCTTGACGCTCTCCAGGCCGACCAGCGCGTCGAGTTCGGCCAGCGGCCCGGTGCCGATGTGTGGTGCCTGGCCAGGTTCCGCCGTCGGTACGCCGTCCGGAAGTGAACGGCCGTGGCTGTCCTGCTGCGCGTCGGCCTTGAGCCGGTGTACGGAAGTGCCGCCGTTGTCCCGAACTTCGCAGTCATGGACCTGGACCGGCTCGTCGGTGTTGCAGCGAATGCCATCGCCCGCGTTGTCGAAGACCGTGCAGTTGCTGAGTTCCGCTCGGGCGGAGGCCTGGATGTTCAGTCCGTGTCCGCGGGCCCCCGACACCCGGCAGCCGACCGCGGTGACCGCACCGCCGCTGACCGCTCGGATGCCATCAGTGCCGGAGTCGATGAACTCGCTGTCATAAGCGGTCAGTTCGGCATCGGTGCCTACCACGACCCCGCACTCCAGGAGAGCTGAGGATTCCACCACGGCGTGCGTGCCACCGGTGAGCGACAGCCCCTGGCCCCCCGGCGCGCGCAAGCGCAATCCCGAGAACTGGCCCTTGGCCTTCTCGTCCAGCTCGATGCCGTTGCCTCTTCCGAGAGTGATCTCTGCCTCGCGCAGCGCCAGCGTCCCCTCGCCGGCCACCTGGATGCCGACGCCGGAGCCACCGGTGACGGCGCAACGCTCGATCTGCACGGCTGCGCCGCCGGTAACGCGGATGGCGGTGCTGTCGGAGTCCCGCACCGTGAGATCGCGGCACGCCACCTCGCTCGCGGCCTCCACGAGTACGCCCACGGGTGTGCCGGTGATCTCGCACCCCTCCAGGCGAGGGCGGGAGCCGCCGCCGACGTGAATGCCGCCCTGGGCGGCCGATGTGATGCTGCAGGCCGAGAGCACCGGCGCGGCACCACCGCTGATGTGGACGGCTTGTGCGCCGGCCCCGGAAAACGTGCAGCCGGTCAGCACGGTCTCGCCGCTGCTGGTCAGGTAGGCGTCCAAGGTGGCGCTGCCGGTCACCGAGACCTCTCGCAGCTCGGCGCGGGCATCCTGTTCGACGGCGACGGCTGGTTTGCCGCTGTCGCTGATATATGTGGCCTCGACTTTGGCGGTGCCCCGGCCGTTGACGCAGATGCCGTTGCCCCGCGCCCGACTCAAGGTGCACTGCCGCACCTCCAACTGCCCCTGCTCGGCGACCACGACGGCTGACGAGCCGACGTCGGCGACCTCGGAGCGCTCCAGGACGTTGCCCCCGCTGGAAGTCACCACGACGCCCGCGCCCTGCCTGTTGGTCACCCAGCAGTCGCGTAGGGCCAAGGTGCCGTCCCGCCAGGCCAGGACGGCGGCCCACGCTTTACCACCGGAGACCTGGCAGTCGTCGAGCGCCGCCTGCCCACGCCGGACGTCGAGCACAGGCGCTTCCGGGTCGGCGCCGGACAGCTCCAGGCCTGACAGCTGCACAGCGTCGGCGTCCACGGTGACGGTACTCCCTGTCGCGGAGTGGATCTGGACGGTGCCCGGTCCCTCCGCCACGAGGCTGACCGTCCGGGTGATATTGAGGGACTCCTCGTATCGCCCCGGCGCCACCGTGATCAACGCTCCTTCGGCGGCTTCGGCTAGTGCCCGGGTGATGGAACGGTGGGCGCCCGGGCGTTCCGGGGAGACGAACAGCACTTGCCGAGTCACGGCTTGGCTCCCTCATCTGGCAAGGTCAGGCTTGTCATGCCCGAGGGCATGGGGGCATCCGACGTGACGATCAGGCCGGGCGGAGTGCCGTCCGGCCACAGACGTGCGGGAGGCGTCCCGCGGTTGTCCGGCTCTTCGAGGGCTTCGACCGCCCGTTCCAGGCCTGCGATGGCAATCTCGTCAAGAGGTACCCGCTCGATGTCCACCAGGCCGTCTTCGGCGATCTCCGAAGATGACACTTCGCGCAGCAGCAGGATGTTCCGCTCGTGATCGATCCGCAGGACCTTGAAGGCCGTGCCGGGGAGGAAGAGCACCCGGTCGGGGGCGGCTGGGTCGAGGAGATTGGTCCGACGCGCTGTCATGGACCAGATCAGGAAGCCGGTACCGTCCCCGGCAGCGGCACGCAGCATGGTGGTCCGTGCGGTACAGAACCCCCACTCCGTGGCCAGTTCGCCCTCGCCATACCAGCTACGTTCGGCGGCACTGAGCGTCGCACGCAGCAGGGCTGGTCCCCGGTAGGACGGCAGCCGACGAAGTCCCGCGGCCACACAACGGGCCAGTGGCACATGCGGTCCCGCCGTCGCACCGCGTACCGCCTCGTCGAACAGACGGGTGTCACCGGACAGGTAAAGCCGCACCGCGGCCAGGTCAGTCAGGGCGTCGGCGTCGTCCGTACGCGAAAGACCTCGCAGGCCCGGTGATTCGGACATCACCCGGGAGACGGATCCCGCGACCGCGTTGTACTGCTCGCTGAAGTTGCGCCGCACCCACTCTCGTTCCCGTTCGATCCCGCGCTCGGGTGGAACACCACACGCGGCGGCCTTCGGCGCGAGCTGGACTCGGACTTCCCCGGAACCGGTCGGCTTCGCGGCCGTCGCCGCAACCACGGGCGTCGCGGTGGGCGAGGTGCCGGCTTTCGGGAGATCAGCGTCCGGCCCCCTCCGGACGTCGGGCTCCGGTGTCGGGGCTTGCGGCGCTGCGGATTCCAGGCGGATGCGGGGTGCGACGCTCTGGAGCGGACGTGGGACGGGCGCTACGGGCGGGTCCTCGGGCGTCGCGATCGGTGGGGCCTCCCTGCTGGGTGCTGCCGCGAGTGGGGCCAGTGCCGGTGTGTGAGGCGTCGGTACAGGTGGGGATGTCTGCGTTGATCCCGGCGCTTCGTCCGACTGGTTCTGTTCACGGTGTGCCACGCCCCCAGCGGGGGGTGCGACGGGCGGATGATGCGGCGATGCCGGTGGGGCCGTGGCGGACCGGGTCACGGGGTCTGCGATGGCTGCCCCCGGGCCGCTCTGCGCCGTCTGCGGTGCCCCGTCCGCCGTGACCACGATCGGGGCAGATGCGTCTGACTCCGCATGGGTGCGCTGCACGGAGGCGGTACCGGGCGGCGGCGCGGATTCGGTCGGAGGTGGCGCGACGGACGGCCGGGAGGACGGAGCATGCTCCACCCGCGCCCCGACGAGGGCCTCACCGGTGGCCTGCACCGCCGGTGCCGCCGAGGCCGACCGCAGGGCCGTTTGGGCTGACGGTACGTCAGGAGCTGGCATTGCGCCCTGGGCGACCCGCTCGGTAGGGGCGACGGTTCTTGACCACTGCTCCTCGTCATCGAGGGTGAGTGCGAGCCTGGGGTCGTCGGCGGGCGCTACGCGGAAGCAGTCGCGGGTGGCTGGGTCGAGCCGCCACAGCATGTCCTCGGCCAGAGAGCGCATGCGCTCGGCTGTCTGTGGCGTGCTGCGGTCGTAGAGGATCGCGGCGCGGCCGGGACCCGGGGGCAGACGGCGGATGTCGTTGCCGTTCGCCGGTTCGGCCGATGGACGCATCCACAGCCCGCACTGAACGACCTCCAGCACGGCGTCGGAGGCGAACTCGTACACACCCGCGGAGATCTCCGGGGCGTCGACCAGCGGGGCCCGTACGCCGAAGAGAGAGGGCGGCGGGGGCTCACTGCCGGTACGCGGGAAGTACATCATCTCGCTGACGAAGGAGCGCCAGCCCAGCGAACCGTCCTGGCGCACACCGTAGACCTCGGGCGAGTGCAGGCCTTCCCGGGCCTCCACCGGCATCCCTGCATAGAGCACCACCTGCTGACGGAGCGCGTCGGCCAGTTCCTGCCCCAGCGCGTCGCCCCGCGTCGACACCGGCCCGTATGGGATGAACCGAGCCCAGGAGGGCACCGAGGGCAAAACCATGTCCCAGAAGCGGGATACGTCAGCCAGCGGGACCACCGGTCCAGCGGGATTCCCCAGCACCACAGTGAGGATGTCCGGGTGGCCGGGCAGGATGTTCATCAGCAGTTGCCGACCCACCACGGCCGCGGCAGGCGCCAGTCGTGCGCTGCGCACCCACACCCCGCTCGGCACGGGTTCGGCCACGGTCTCCGGGCCGACCGCCCAAGGTCGGTCGATGGTGGAAAACTCCCAACGGGGTTTGGGAAACCGCATGGAGTCCCGCTCCACCCCCCGCCCCGGCCGGAAGCGCAGCCAGCCCAGTCCGTGGTCGGTCGGGACGAACAGCCCGCCATTCGCCGTGCGGAGCACTTCGCCGTCAGGGGCAACGACCAGCTTGTTGAGTCGTTCGGCGATGCGTTGCGCAGCCCTGCGCACCTCATGCGGTGTGCCCTGCGCGAAGACAAGCCGCAGGCTTCCGGGACGATTTGCCAGCAGTTTCACGACCGGCTCGTGCACCGAATCGTGGGAGCCTGCGGGGAGGTCCAGGAAAACCAGGGTGTGTTGCGGGTCCGCGGCCAGACCGGCCGTGAACGCCACGGCCCGTGGATCGGGTTCACCGGCGGGGTGCACCAGCAGGGCATGGCCGACCGTCCGGCACTGCACGGAGCGGCCGGGCACGCGCAGGCGACTGAGTCCGAGTTGCACGTCGGTTACCCCCCTCGCACCGTGGCTGCGGCCACCGGTGTGCTGAGCACGGGGCCGCGTCGGAGCAACCCGAGGACGGCTTCAGGCAAGGGCAGTGCGGAGGCGCGTCCGTACCCCAGGGCTTGGCGGGCCTGGTCGTTGGCCAGCGGATACGCCATGCCCTGTTCGTTGATCAGGTACATCCGCTGGGTAGCGCTCTGCGGCGATGACTGGGCCTGTTCCACGGCAAGTACGCCTCCCCCAGGAGGAATCAGCACGTGCCGGGCGCCGGACGCGGCCGCGCCGCTCTCGACGACCACCTCGTTGCGCAGGCTCTCCCCGCGGGTGCGCTGGCGCAGGCAGATCACCGATTCGGCGGCGTCGAGGGTGCGTACGTTGAGCACGTCGGGCAGCCGCTTCATCATGGTGCGGTCCGACGACACCGGTGTCACGGCGATGTCCGACGCGTCCATCCGCAGGGCTACCGCCGCGCCCGGCTGTGCGGCAAGCAGCGCTGACTCCGTGGCGCTGATCGGGGCAACGCCGTCCGAACGCATCACGTAGTGGTGGTCGACACCACCCGCGATGGATTCGAACAACTGCCCGACAGTGACCGCATGTCCGGCGACCTTACCTGCCGTCTTCCCGAGGCCGGGGATATCCGCCGGGGCCAGTGTGACGCCGGTCGGCACGGCGGACAGCCAGTTCTTCGGCGCCGCGAGGGGTTGCTGATCGTCCAGGCCGAGCGCGATCAGGGCGGCCCTGCTTGGCACTCGGTACTTGGTGCCGTGCCACAGCAGGTAGGGGGTGCCACCCGGCGCGGACAGCAGAACCCTCCGGTTATCGGGGATGGCCGATGACCGGTCGGCCGGGTCGAAGTCCAGTACCTGGCCACCCGAGACATCTGGGCGCAGGCAGCGGTTCCATACGCCCGACAGCAACGCTGACGCGGCTGGCACCGAGTCGGGGGCCTCCGCGATACCGACTGGTGCGCCGTGCCGGACTCCGGCCAGTGAGTTACGGGAGACCGATTGGACTGTCGCGCCGTTTCCGGCAATGAGCAGTGCCGAGGCGTAGTTGCGGACAGGGCGTAGTTCGCCGCCGAGGTAGAGGTAGCGGTTGCCGGTCTCCTCCTCCACGATGATGGAGCCGGCCTGACGCCAGGAGGTGTTGCCACCGGGGGACACCAGCCCGTACACCCAGAATCCGGCACACAGCAGCACCGCGATGCCGGCTGAGAACAACGTACCGAGCGCGGACCGCCGGGTAGGGCTCTCACCCATGCCGGGGTCGCCGCTGACCAGGGCGGTGGCGAGTCGGCCCATCGCGAATTGATAGGCCTGGAGTTGATCGCGTCGCGTCTGCACCGAGGTCCTCTCAGCCGGCCAAGGACCGGAAGTAGGCGAAGACGTGAAGCTCCTGGAGCAGCAGCGGCAGCAAGGCCATAGCCGTGATCATCTCCAGGATGTCACCGCCATGCCCCCACAGGGGAAGCAGCCTGTTTGTCGGCAGCCGCCACGCCGCAACGAGCAGCAGCGCCACGGCGGCCAGCAGGACGGCCAGTACCGTTCCCCGGCTGACCGGCCCCGCCGGCGCGGTGCGCAGGACCAGTACCAGAGCCAGGCCGAGCACGCCGGCGACAGTCATGGGGATGCGCTGCATCGTCCCGGTCATTCCGCGGGCGCGCAGCAGGATGGCGGCGCTGAAAACCAGGGGCAGCAGCCAGCCGATCCAGCTCAGGTCGTGCACCAGCAGCCAGCAGGCAACGATGTAGACCAAGGCGGAGGACATGTTGAGGGTGTTCAGGTATGCGTTCGCGGCGGACACCCGTCGGTTGATCAGCCGCTCCGGCTCGGGATCGATGCCCGTCTGGAGTTCTTCGGCGTCGCGTGGCAGCTGAGGAATGCGCAACCGGGCCATGCGCAACGACAGTCGGGGGCCGAAATGGCCCAGCACGAACATCGCGACCGCGACCACCGCCACGGCCTGTGTGCCGTGCCAGTGCGTCACCGCGGCCAGGATCACTCCACTCGCGGCGGCTACCGCCGTGAGCAGGAACGTCGCCGGCAGGACCATGGGCAGCGGACGAAGCGCCAGCATCGCGACTGCCAGCACGCCGACGCACCCCGCAGCGACCAGCACGCCCGGCAGGCCGGGGGCATACGCTCCGCCGACCCCTTGCCGGAACGTCAACCCTGCAAGCCCTGCAAAGGCAAATGCGCCGAAGCCGGCCAGCAGGATACTGCCGGAGTTGGCCCGCTTACGTGATGCCAGGACGCATCCGGTACTCAGAACCAGGGCCACCATGCCGCAGGCGAGGGACGTCAGCAGCCCGGGCCCCGTGCCGAGCACCGCAGCGGCGAGGGCGGTCAGAACCACGCAGGCCACGGCAAGCGCGAGCCGACGGGTCAGCTCGGGACTCCAGCGGTCGGGTTGGCCGCCGATCGCATGGGCCACGCCGTCTGATATGTCGTCGAAATGCAGCGCGGGCAGGGACACGTCGGCCGGACGCAGGTGCAACAGGTCGCCGTGGCGTAGGCCCAGAATCTGCGGGGTTCCGTCGGCATCGAGCGGATCCTCGCCGAGGCGCTGCAGCACCCACGGCTTGCCGGCTGCGTCGGGGCCAGCTACAGCGTGGCGTATCAGGACAGGCAGGAGTGCCGAGATCGGCGTGGACATCGGTACGGCGAGATCGGCCCGGCCGCCGGGCCCGTCGATGGTGATACGACAGACCTCGGTGGCGGGATGCGACGCCGCGGGGAGGGAGGTCGTCATGGTGCTCCTGTGGTGCGTGAGGGGTAAGGGGGTGTCGCCGTGGGAAGCGGCCAGGCTGTAGCCGTCACGAGGGGGCGACCAGCCCTGTCTGAACCAGTTGGATGGTGCGCCGGGTGACGAGCTGTGCGCGGCCCGCGGGAAGCGTTCGCGGCCTGGCTTCGCCGAGGAACTTGCCCTCCTCCTTGGGATAGGAGAACAGCAGCGCCGGGTTGCCGAGCTCCCAGATGCGCTTCAGCAGCGGGTCCATCATGGCCCGCATCGCCCCCGAGGCGCTGCGGGAGACCACCACATGCATGCCGATGTGTGCTCCCTGGGCCAGCAGTTGGACCAGGGGCGCCATCGGAGAAGGCATGCCGGGAGCAGTGGAGAACAGGTCGTAGTCGTCGATCAGGACGAACAGTCGTGGTCCTTGCCACCAGTCCCGTTTGGCCAGTTGCTCGGGGCTGATATCCGGTCCGGGGACGCGCCTGCCCACGGAAACCGCCGCGTTCTCGGCCAGCCGGGTCAGGGCATCGGTGTCCACGACGTAACCGACCCGGTATTCCTCGGGTACGGAACTCAGAAGTCCACGGCCGGGATCGGCGATGAGGATGCGGGCTTCACTCGGCTGGTAGCGGGAGGTGATCGCGCGGATCAACAGCCGCAGGGCGTTGGTCTTTCCTGTCTCGCCGTCGCCAAGGACCATCAGGTGTGGGGTGGAACGGAAGTCGTGCCACACCGGCGCGAGCCGCTGCTCGTCCCAGCCCAGGCAGAACCTCAGATCTGCCTCGGGCTGCGGGAGTTGGTGTGCGGCAAGGTTGGTCGGCAGCAGGCGTACGCCCGGGGCGCCGCCTCCGGTCCAGAAGGTGTCGATCTCCGAGACCGCAGCCTTGGTGGCAACGGTCAGGTCGGCTGTCTCGGCGGAGCCGTCCAGCCGCGGAAGGGCGGATCGGAAGTGGTGTCCGGAGCTGGTCAGCCCACTGCCCGGCTGGTGCGGGACTCCGGCGGCCGCCTTCGAACCAATTTCGGACTCCATCGAATCGCCGAGCCGAAGTTCGAGTTTGGTGCCCAGCATGTCGCGCAGCCTGGAGCGGATTTCTGACCAACGCACCGCGGAGGCCACCACATGCAGACCGAACGACAGGCCGCGGGCGGCGAGCTCCATGACCCGCGACTCCAGCTCTTCGAAGTCCTGGCGCAGGGTGAACCAGCCGTCCACCACCAGGAAGACATCGCCGTAAGGGTCGTCGACCTCGCCCTTGGCCCGCAGCGCACGGTAGGCGGCCATGGACTCCAGACCCCGGGAGGTGAAGACCTGTTCCCGGCGCTCAAGAAGCTGCGACAGCTCCTCCACGGTCCGCAACACCCGGTCACGCTCCAAGCGAGTGGCAACCGACCCCACATGCGGCAGGCCGGCTGTGGACACCAGACCGCCGCCGCCGAAGTCCAAGCAGTAGAACTGGACCTCCTCCGGAGTGTGGGTCAGGGCCAGCGAAATCATCAGCGTACGCAGCAGAGTCGACTTGCCGGTCTGCGGTGCGCCGACCAGGCCGACATGGCCGTCCGCCCCCGACAGGTCCGCGACAAGCAGCTCGCGGAGCTGCTCGAAGGGTCGGTCGACCATGCCGAGAGGTACGCGCAGGGAGCCCAGCGCCGGATGGTCCGCTGCACTCATCCCGCGTACCGGATCCGGCACGATGCCCGGTAGCAGATTGTCGAGGCTCGGGGAGAAGGTAAGCGGTGGGAGCCAGACTTGCCGGGCCGGGGGCCCACTGTCCTCCAACCTGTCGACCAGCACGTCAAGCAGAATCTCGTCGCTCTCCTGCTGTGTGAGGTCCGACGTCTGCTCGGCGACGGGTCCCAGAGACCGTTCGGCCATGGACACCAGGGCCTCGTTGGCACGTTCCGACCGAAGAGGGCCTCGTTGCTCAAGGCCGAAAGCGACTACTTCTTGTGCGGCCATGGCGCCCTGCGCGGACTCCTCCCCCAGAACCACAGGGGCCGGCGCAGGGCCGGATATGTAGGCGGCCTTGAACCGCACCAGGTTGGTGGTGTCGACCTTCAGGAATCCGTTCCCGGGCGCCGACGGCAATTCGTAGGCGTTGGAGACACCGATCACACTGCGGGACTCCATCGAGGAGAACGTGCGCAGCGCGATCCGGTACGACAAGTGCCCCTCGACCCGGTGGATGCGGCTTTCGTCCAGTCGCTGTGAGGCCAGCAGCAGATGCACGCCGAGGCTGCGGCCGAGGCGGCCGATCGATACGAACAGTTCCATGAACTCCGGCTTGTTGGAAAGCAGTTCAGAGAACTCGTCGACGATGATGAGCAGTGAGGGCATGGGTGTGAGACCTGCACCGGAGGCCCGGGCCTTCTCGTACTCGAACAGCGACGAGTAACCGCTCTGCCGCAAGAACTCCTGACGCCGGATCATCTCGCCGTTGATGGAGTCACGCATACGGTCGACGAGGTGGAGTTCGTCCGCCAGGTTCGTGATGACGGCGGAAGTGTGTGGGAGTCGGTCCATGCCCAGGAACGTGGCGCCGCCCTTGAAATCCACCAACACCATATTGAGGACTTCGGAAGAATGGGTCGCTGCGAGACCCATGACGAGCGTACGCAGCAACTCGCTCTTGCCGGAACCGGTGGCGCCGATCAGCAGGCCGTGCGGTCCCATGCCGCCCTGCGCCGACTCCTTGAGGTCCAGTTCGACGACCTCGCCCTCTTCGGTCATCCCGATCGGCACTCGTAGCCGCGCGTGCTGAACCATCCGGGAGCGCCACGTGGTGGCCACATCGAAGGCGCGCGGATCCCGGATGCCGAGCAGAGCGGTCAGGTCGAAGTCAGACTCCAGCGGCCGGTCCACCAAGTCGACGCCCCCGCTGGTGCGCATCGGCGCCAACGTCCGGGCCAAGGCCTCAGCTGCCGTGAGGCTCAGAGAGTCGGCCTGCGCACGGACCGTGTCGTCCCCCGCGGGGAACTCGACGCGGCCGCCCCGGGCGGTCAACCTCAACACCTTCGCGCCGCCGGTCATCGCGCCAGTCGCATCCAGCAGAACGACACCGCGCACACCCGTGCCGACCAGCCGGGAGGTGGGTGGTACGGACGTTCCCTGCGCCACGATCACCACGAGCGGTTCGGCCACGCTGGGCGAGGAGTCCGGGTCGTGATCGGGCCGGTCATGCATGTCGGGACCGAACAGGTCCATGAGGGCGTCGTGATCGTTCGCGGCCAGCCGTACCGGGCCCGCGGAATCCTCTTCGTAGGGATGCGCATTGTGCGGTAGCCACTTCACCCAGTCCCATTCAGCGCGACCGGGCTCGTCGACGAGTAGGGCGATCCGAAGCTCATCCGGAGAGTGGAAGACAGCTAATTGCCCGATCATCGCCCGCATCAGTGCCAGGGCGGATTCAGCTTCCCCGGCAAACTCGACGCTGGTGAAGCGGCGCAGCGCCACCGAGACGGGCAACTCGGGGATGCTCTGGTGGGCCTTGGTGAACCGGCGCAGGGAGATCGCCGAGAGCGGTTCGAGGTCTTCGACGGGTTTGGTCTGGGGTGGCAGGAACTCCAAGTCGGCGCGTCGGGTTCCCAATCCGATGCGGATTCTGCCGAAATCCTCGTGGCCGGGCCGGCGCTCCCACAGCCGCGTACCCATGGAGATGGCCCACAGGTCGCCTGCATCGGGGTTGTCCCATAGCAGCGCGGCGCGTTGCTCGGCCGCCCCTTTCGTCGCCTGCTTGCGCTTCTGCGCGAGGTACCGGAGGTAGTCGCGGCGCTCGGAACGCATGCGTTGCCGACGTTCAGCACCGGCCCGGCCGATCTGCGTCAAGGTCGTACCGACCATGGCGATGGCCATCATGCCGGACATCATGTAAGTCATCGCGCCGGCACCACGCATCGAGAACATCAGCGCCATGGCGCCGGTCCCCAGGGCCATGGGCAGATACATCAGCGCCGAGCTGAAGTCGGTCCTGGCAGGCTCACCCAGAACTGGGGGCTCGGCCAGTTCAATCTGCCCTTCCGGTGGAGGAGGACCTTCGGCGCGCGGTGGGCGCTTGGCGACCACAGTACTCAATCGCGTTCTCTTTCCTGCTTGCGCGCGGGTATCTCATTGTCCGCAGATCCTAGGGACGCTCGTGGCCCTGGCTTACCGCGCGATCGAGTGTCTGCCCGTTCGGACAAGTCGGCTTGCCTGTTCGTGACGAGCCAAAGGGAAGCGGCCCTGGCGTCGGCTCGGAGGACGTCACCCGTCGATCACTCGTCGCGTGCCGGAGTGCGTCGCCGAATCGGACGGCACTCTCATATCAGCCCTGCCCGTATGGCATAGGTAACCGCGTGTGTGCGATTTCGCAAGTCGAGCCGCTTTGTCAGCCCGTAGAGCACATTCTTAACGGTACGCTCGGAGTAACTGAGCTTCTTCGCTATGTATGGGAGGTCGCACCCTTCCGCTACGAGCCGCAGAACCTCAATTTCACGGGTTGTCAGACCTGCGGCGGTCAATCCGCGTGGAGCCAGCACTTCACGATGGGTTCGCTGGACCTGATCCATAAGCCTGCCTTGCAGCACGGTCGGCAGATCACCCTGGCCCTCGCCGACAACTCGGATGGCTTCAGTGAACTTCACCCATGTGAATTCCGAGCGGAAGAGGACGGCTCGCACACCCATGTCAAGCGCACGGTGCAGGTCGGCATACCAGCACCCATTGACGATGACGAGGAAGCGGGCATCAGGTGAATCCGACAGCTGTCGCAACATGTCCAGAGCGGACTGATCCGCGTCATCCACTGCCGACACCACGACATTAGCCGCACACGCAGGACTGAGGATCATGTTATGCCGTTGGCGTATGTAACTCACCAGAGCGAGTCTGGTGATCTGATCGGTAGCGTGTACCGCCACACTGAGCGTGCTCAACCTCGTTCTCCTGTGGTTCTTACTTCGCACTCGATTCGTACACGCGTTCAGTGCGAACCGGGGCCGCTGGCTTGCGGATATCCGTTCGGCGAGCCGGCTCGTCGAGTCGATCGGGTGAGTCTTCAAGTACGGCCCTGGCCCCGATCCGCGCTCGAACGGCTCGTGACCGCTGGCACGCAGGGGCGGGCGGGAAGGTTCTCGCAGGTGTCCTCAGCCGCTTCCCTCACTACACGGCCCGTGTCGACGACGCCGACATCCACCGTGGCCCCCTGGGCAGCGGATGAGGCCCCGGACAGGTCGCGGAGCACAGGGTATGGACCAATCCTGCTGTCAAGCTCCGGCGTCAGGATTGGTCCATACCCCGCGTGGCTATCGTGACTGATGACACGAGTCAATACTGGAGAGTGGGGCGCCGAGCAGGAGCACTGCGTCAGTATCGCCTTCGAAGATTATAGGAACGACTTGCCGACCGGGGCTGGCCGCTGAGCAAGAGCTGCACGAAAGGACACGTGTGCCGTCCCGTTCGTCCATCAAGGAATGCAAGAAGGTCTGAGGCGACTACACCGGCAGCAGCCTGGACACCACCTGGACCATCGGCTCCCCCGGTGCACTCCGCAACCGCCCTGCACTCCACCTCCACCCCGACGGGACCTACATCACTCCAGGACTCGAACACCTGACATACAGCCCCACCACCGGCCTGTCCCGCCACTACTGAGTTTGAACTCGTGACGTCGTAGGGGCTGATGGCTTGTGGCTCCTGCGGTATCACCACGGACATGCGGTATCCACAAGGAGGCGGGCTGACCGCCGAACGGCAGCAGTTCCGCGAGGAGTTACGGCTCCAGGCGGCCGAGCGGTTCGCCCGGAACGAGGCGAGCTCGCTGATCGCGAGGGAACTGCGCGTCAGCGTCCGGTCGGTGCAGCGATAGCGGCAGGCATGGGACGAGGGCGGTCCGCGAGCTCTGCGGTCGCAGGGGCCGGTGTCACTTCCGAGGCTGAGCGAGAAGCAGTTCGCCCAGCTGGAGGCGGAGCTGGCCAAGAGGCCGTCCGCGCACGGTTGGGAGGATCAACGGTAGACGCTGTCCCGGGTCAAGACCGTGATCGGCCGGCGCTTCCACCTGACCTACACCATCCAGGGCGTGCGGAAACTCCTGGTGCGCAATGGCTGGTCCTGCCAAGTTCCTGCCCGCCGGGCCATGGAGCGGGACGACGATGCTGTCGCTGGGTGGGTCAAGGAGGCGTGGCCCTGCGCGGGAGGCTCGCGGCGGCCCGTGGGGCCTGGCTGGTCTTGGGGTGCCGGTAAGAACCCTGTCACCAGCCACAAACGGCGGTGATCAGTCCTCTGACCTGGAGGGCCGGGGCAGTTCTGCCGTGTTCGTCGTCTCGGCGAGCGCGAGACGGCCGCCCTTCAGCTCGGGCACGTAATTGTAGATGGTGTTGCGTGAGACGCCGAGGAGCTTCGCGATTGAGGTGACGGTGTTCTCCGGGCGGGCGAGCAGGTCGCGGGCGTGACGCACCTGTTCGTCGGTCATGGCCGGTGGGCGGCCGAGGCGGGCGCCTCGGGCGCGGGCAGCGTCCAGACCCTCGTTGGTGCCCTGGACGATGAGTTCGCGGATGAACTCTGCGAGCGCTGCGAAGACATGGAAGACCAGGTGTCCGCCGGGCGTGGTGGTGTCGAGGGCCTCATGCAGCGAGGTGAAGCCGATGCCGCGCTTGCGCAGGCCGGAGACGATCGCGATGAGGTCCTGGATGGAGCGGCCGAGCCGGTCCAGTGACGGGACGACGAGGGTGTCACCCTCGCGCAGGTAGTCGAGCGCCTTCCACAGTTCCTCGCGTTCGGCGTTCTTGCCGGACTTCTTGTCGGAGAAGATCCGGATGCACCCTGCCTCGGTGAGTGCGTGGATCTGCCGGTCGAGCAACTGCCCCTTGGTGGACACGCGTGCGTATCCCACGAGGCCGCCGGTCCGTACGGCCGGAACGGGGGCGAGGAGATCGGCGGTGTCGTCATCTTGGGGTGGCTGCACCCGCCAGATCGTGCGGGGGGGCTCCTCAAGTTCTTGAGCACATCGACTTTCTGACACCGTTTTATGGGCATGATCCGGTACCGATCCGGCCGCGCGTCGCCGCTTATTGATCTTGCTCATCAATCGGTCGATTCCTGAACGGGAGTCTCTTCGGAGTGCTCGGCTTGGAGCTGCGCCAGGTACTCAGCGGCCAGAGGTGGCTTCGGGAACGCCGATACGCTGGTAGACGCTCACCGCCTGACGGAGATCGGCAAGGGCAGCGTGGTGGTCGCTGGTGCATGCATGACAGCGCGCGTCGGCGTCGCGGTCGCCTGCCGGGTCTTGCCCGGCGAGGGCGCGGACGAGGTCGTGCAGGCGGTAGCGGCCGGTTGCGGGGAGTCGATGAGGTGGCTCTCGTAGAGGGCTTCCAGCTCGCGGCGGGCCTGGGCGAGGCGGATGCCCGCCAGGGCGGCGGTGGCGTAGGCGTCGGTGTCGGTGCCCGGGTGCAGGGCCCAGGCGGCGGAAGAGGCTCTGCCGGTCCGTTGGCAGGGCGTGGTAGGAGGTGTCGAAGGCGGCGGCTACGGCGCGGTCGCTGGTGGAGAGTTCGTCCAGCCGGTCGCGGGTGGCGGCGAACTCCTCGGCGAACTCGGCCAGGTCCCAGTGGGGGCGGTGCGCGAGACGGCCGGCGAGCAGGGCGATGGCCAGCGGCAGATAGCCGCACAACTCCACGAGAGTGGCGACGGCCTCAGCCTCGGCCTCCGTGCTGGTGGTGTGGGGGCGGTGGGCCAGGTGGGTGAACAGCAGTGCCGCGTCCTCGGGCGGGAGAGTACCCAGCGGCAGCGGGATGGCACCGTCCAGAGCGGCGATGCAGTGCCGACCAGTGACCAGGACCAGGCAGCCCTCGGCCCCGGGCAGCAGCGGTTCGATCTGTGCGTGGCCGGCCGCGTCGTCGAGGACCAGCAGCATTCGCTTGCCGGTGAGCCGGTCGCGCCACAGTCCGGCGCGGGCGTCCAGGCCGTCGGGGATGATGCGGGGGTCGATGCCGGTGCTGATCAGCAGCGCGGCCAGGGCGTCGGCGGGGTCGGCCGAATGGTGGCCGGGGGTGTGGGCGTGCAGGCGGACAAACAGCTGCCCGTCGGGGAAGCGGCTGCTCAGCTGATGGGCGACGTGAACCGCAAGGGCGGTCTTGCCGACCCCTGGCATGCCGTCGATGGTGTGGATGACGACCACACCGGATGGCTGGGCTACGCCTGCAAGCCGCTCGACCTCGGCTTGGCGGCGCGTGAAGCCCGGCACGTCACGCGGCAAGGTCCGTAACGCAGTGACCGGCGCGGGCGCCATCTCGTGGACGACGTACTGATCCCGCCCGGCCACGTCGGCGCGCGCGCTGTCCTCGGCATGAGCCTCGATGCGTACCTGGGCCGTCGAGTTGTTGCCTTCAGCGGGGGAGGTCATGAGTCGGTGATGTGCTGGTCGCAGCCGGCCATGTACACCCGAGAGCTGTCCCGGGCGTCCGCGCGCAGGACGATGGAGCCGATCCGGGTCTGCTCGTGAGCGGGGAGAGCGGGCTGGAGGTGTGTCCAGCAGTTGCCGCAGGCCCTCAGCCAGAGCGGGTTCCTCGGTGAGGAGCTCGTGAAGGCGCAGCCGCCAGGCCCCGACAAGGGCCCGCTCGGTATCCTCATCGCCCCCGTCTCGTGCCGCGATGAGCTGGGTGCGACCGGCGTCGAGATCGGCCTCGACCTGCCCGGCGCTGCCGGGGCGCGCCTGTCGCCACCAAGCGGCTGCCGCCGTTCTGGCTTGCTGCCAGGTGTCGGTAGCCATCGCGCCCACCAGCGCGGTCCCTGCTGCCAGTACGACCTGGTCCATCGTTCTTCGCCTTGTTCGGACACCGAGGTGTACGGCCATCGCATGGCCGTACACCTCGCCGTCGAGTGGGCTCAGGGGGTTGAGGAACATCGGAACGAAAACCGGCGCTAAGCCTGGATCGGCCCTGGTGGGCTGCTGACGGTGCGTCGGCAGCGGGGAGGCTCTGAAATCTTCCCGCAGATAACGCCCTATTATCTGCGGAACGGCCGACCGCGACCTGCGGGAACGGCTCGGAGGCCGTGCGCGAAGCGGCCCCGTTATCTGCGGCAAGAGGGGAAGCGGTGCCGACGCTCGTACGACTGTCCGCCGGGAAGGCGTTGACCGTACGGAGCGCGGCGGACGCGTTCCTCGACTCGCTCGGCAACGCGAACACGGTCCGCAACTACGGAATCGGCGTCGGGAAGACCGCCGAACGGATCGGCGAGGCCCGACCGCTCGCCACGGTCGCGGACGACGAGATCGGCGGCGCCCTCGAACAGCTGTGGGGCGAGGCGGCGGTCAACACCTGGAACGCCCGGCGGGCGTCGGTGCTGTCGTGGCTGGGCTGGTGCGTCGAGCACGGGTACGACGGCCCGAAGGTGCCGGCGTGGGTGAAGCGGATGACTCCGCCCGACTCCGAGACCCCGGCCCGCTCGAAGATGCCGCCGACCGGCTGATCGCCCGTCGCGATGTCCACCTGCGGGAGAAGACGCTATGGCGGATGCTCTACGAAACGGTCGCGCGGTCGGAGGAGATCCTCGGCGTCAACATCGAGGAGCTGGACCTGGCCGGCCGCCGGGCCCAGGTGAAGGCCAAGGGCGCCCGGCCGCGCACTCACCGCCGCGGCACTGTCCGCGGGGACTACGTACTGGAGACCGTCTACTGGGACGCCGGGACCGCTCGGCTGCTGCCTCGCCTGCTCAAGGGCCGTACGCGAGGGCCGGTGTTCGTCACCCACCGTAAGCCGGGCCCCGGCAAGGTCCTCGCGCCGCGTGACGTGTGCCCGGACACCGGGCTGGTCCGGCTGTCGTACGGGCAGGCTCGCATGCTGCTGGACGAGCACACCGCCCTCG
Organism: Streptomyces sp. NBC_01525; assembly: GCF_045040405.1. Taxonomy (NCBI): domain Bacteria; kingdom Bacillati; phylum Actinomycetota; class Actinomycetes; order Kitasatosporales; family Streptomycetaceae; genus Streptomyces; species Streptomyces sp. NBC_01525. The sequence continues at coordinate 5,824,460 of NZ_CP109397.1, read as the reverse complement.
GCGGCGAGAGCGGCACCGGCTGGGATCTGCACGAGTGGCGGCACTCCGGCCTCACGCACCTTGGCGAGGCCGGGGCGAGCCTGCTGATGCTGATGGCGAAGTCCCGGCACAAGAAGCCCGAGAACGTACGGAAGTACTTCCACCCCTCGGCGGAGGCGATCGCCGAAGTCACCAGTCTGCTCGCGCCGGGTGACAGCAGGCGCTGAGCCCGGCAACGGCGCATCGGGCTGGGTACGTTGTGCCGTTATGGACCCTCAGACGATGTACGGCGTCGACCTGTCCGGCCCGCCGGTCCCTCTCGGGATGCAGGCGTGGGCGGATGATCGAGACAGCATGCCGAGGGTCGAGTTCGCCGCCTCCCACCGTGTCGAGACGTTCGCCACGGGCGGGGCACGTGGCCCCAAATCGCCTATTCGTTGTCGGTGGCGTCCGGATCACGCAGCGGCCGCAAGCCGCCGGGTTCGGCCGTGGGGACCAGCGGGACAGCCAGTAACGCTAAGCCGGTCTCCGCAGGTAGCGGCGCCTCGACAGCGTCTCTCAGAACGGCCTCGCAGAACTCGGCGGTTGTGAGAGGGGTTCTGCGAGAACCGGCGTGGGCAAACGCCCGCGGCGCTGGTCAGTGCGAGACCCACAAGCGGAACTGTCAGTCCCCGTGAAGCGGGACCAGCAGTGATCTTTCGTTCCGTACCTTTCTATGCTTGACGTCCCTTACGGGGTCGATCAACTGCATAGCGCAACGGCTGTACCGATAGTCTCAAGGCCGAAGAGGGCCCTGGAGCCGCTCACGGGCGGCCTGGGGCCCTTTCAGTTCGCCAGGACACGACGAGAGCCGCCGGGCGGAGAGCTGACGGTCATTCGAGGTCGGCTTCGGTACTCTTGGACACCTGGTCCTCCTCCGAAGGGTGTTGGAGCCGCACGAAGTTGGAGACAGTGGTCGGGTCGTCGGCCTGACCGGAGGAGTCGGCGTCAGCGGGCTTGATGTTCGGCGTCGGGGAACAACGGAGCAGTGGTTAACGGTAGCGACAGTTCCGCTTGTGGGTCTCGCACTGACCAGCGCCGCGGGCGTTTGCCCAGGCCGGTTCGAGCAATTGTCAAAACCTGTGGATCAGTAGGATCGGGAGGGTTTCTACGCATGGCCTCCCGTTCCTCGAGGCTGTGCTGTCAGGGCGGACGTTTGGCAGCCGGTGTGTGCCGTTGTTGCCGTCAACTCCGGCGCTGGGGCACCCTCCGAGCGCAGCTCGCGAGCGCGGAGTCGGGTTGTTCTGCCGCCCCTCCTGCGCCGTGGTCTGCCGATCACCGTGCCGGTGCTGGAGCCGCCCTCACGGCCGGAGCCCCGCCTCTGGAATCCACGCGTGCCGCCAAACCCCTCGACTGGTCGGCCGGCTCGTCCAGTTGGGCCACGGTGTGTTCCTCCCGTCGCAGCAGACCAGATGACGTGGGGTTTTCGGAGCCAGTGAGATCAGCCCGGGAGGGGGATGAACAGCAGGATGCCGTGGGCGGTGGCGGAGGTGTAGCAGGCAGTGCCGGGGAAGGCGGCGGTGTAGAAGGGGGTGGCGACGGCGAAGACGGGGACGATGGCGTTGTGAATGGTGGCGGTGCCGTTGGCGTCGGTGACGGCGGTGCCGAGGTTGACCGGGCCGAAGAGCGTGGTGGCGGTGAAGGTCACCGGCTGACCGGCCACCGGCATCCCCGAGGTGGTCGTCAGGGTGGCGCTGAGGGTGGGGATGTAGAACTCGGGCAGCGGGGTCAACCGGAGCCGGATCGTGCCTGGCTGCCCGGTCAGCGTTGTGGGGGTGCGGTTCACGGTGACGGGGGTGCTGGTGGAGGAGTCGGTGAAGCAGCTGTCACCGCCGTAGGCGGCGGTGAGGGTGCCGGTGGTCAGGGCGGTGGTGGTGAAGCAGGCCTGCCCCGAGGCGTTGACGGGGACCGTCTGGGTTTGGCCGTTGGGGAGGGTGAAGGTGACCGTGCCGGTCGGCACTGTGGTGGTGGCTGTGGTCGGGGTGATGGTGGCGCATACGGTCACGTTCTGACCGCAGGTGGAGGGGTTCGGCGTCACCGACAGCGTCGTCGTTGTGGGGTTGGGGTTCACGGTGACGGGGGTGGGGTTGCCGTTCACGGTCGCGGTGAACGTACCGGCGGTGTAGGTGTGGGTGGTCTGCCCGCTCCCGGTGGCGTCCAGGGGGACGGTGACCGTGGGGCTGCTGTCCCCGAAGTTCACCACCGCTGTTCCGTTCGGAGTCCCCCCGGAAATGCTGAAGGTCACCGGTTGCCCGCACACCGGCGACGCCGGCGAGGTCGTCACCGTCAACGGCGAGATCTCCGTCACGTTGTGCGAATTGGCGTTGGTGACGTAGACGTTGCTGTTCTGCGCCGCCGCCACCGAGAACGGGAACGCGCCGACGGGGACGGTGGCCAGGACCGTGTTCGTGGCGCTGCTGATCACCGTCACATTGTTGGAACTGCTGTTGCCGACGTAGACGTTGCCGTTCGGCGCCACCGCCACCCCGAACGGGCCCCCGCCGGTGGGGACGGTGGCCAGGACCGTGTTCGTGGCGCTGTCGATCACCGTCACGTTGTTCGAAACGGTGTTGGTGACGTAGACGTTGCCGTTGGGCGCCACCGCAATCACTCCCGGGACCGTGCCGGCGGGGACGGTTGCCAGGACGGTGTTCGTGGCGCTGTCGATCACCGTCACGTTGTTCGAGGTCTGGTTGGCGATGTAGACATTGCCGTTCGGCGCCACCGCCGCCGCGCCCGGGAAGCCACCGGTGGGGAGGGTGGTCAGGACGGTGTTCGTGGCGCTGCTGATCACGGTCACGGTGTTCGCGTTCCGGTTGGCGACGTAGACGTTGCCGTTCGGCGCCACCGCCACCGCGTCGGGGACCGCGCCGACGGGGACGGTGGCCAGGACCGTGTTTGTGGCGCTGCTGATCACCGTCGCGTTGTTCGAAGTGCTGTTGGCGACGTAGACGTTGCCGTTCGGCGCCACCGCCAGTGCGAACGGGCCCCCGCCGACGGGGACGGTGGCCAGGACGGTGTTCGTGGCGCTGCTGATCACCGTCACGCTGTTCGAGCTCTGGTTGGTGACGTAGACGTTGCCGTTCGGCGCCACCGCAATCATGGCCGGGCCTGAGCCGGCGGGGACCGTGGCCAGGACGGTGTTCGTGGCACTGTCGATCACCGTCACGTTGTTCGAATTGGCGTTGCCGACGTAGACGTTGCCGTTCGGCGCCACGGCCACCGCCAGCGGGCTCGTGCCCGCCGGGATCGTCACCGTGGAGAACGCCGCACTGAACGGCGCGGCCACAAGCCCCCGTACAGCGGCCACCACAGATCCACCGGCCGGTACAACCTGCCGAACCCCGCCGGCTACCGCCGGGGCTCCCAACCAACCCGTAGTCGGCTTCATGACAAACCTCTCTCAGCTGAGAGGGCCGCCCAAGAACTCCCACCGGGGCCCGCGTCGTACAGCGCCGGTATACGCGAACCGGATCACCGCTTGCACACCGGGACAGAGAGAGGACACACCGACACGTACCACGCACCGGCGCACCGCAGGGGTTGCCCATCTCTCCCCGGAGAGATGGGCAACCCACCGGAAAACGGTCACCACCATTAACCCGAAATGGCCAATAAGACACAACCGTCTTGACTCGGCTATCACCCGGACGGACCAACACACAGCCCCGCCCGGGCACGTCGTTGGAGAGGACGAACTGGCGCGCAATGTGGCCCGGAAGGTGGAGCTGGGCCGGTTCTCGCAGAACCCCTCTCACAACCGCCGAGTTCTGCGAGGCCGTTCTGACAGACGCTGTCGAGGCGCCGCTACCTGCGGAGACCGGCTTAGCGTTACTGGCTGTCCCGCTGGTCCCCACGGCCGGGGTAGGTCGGGGAGCTGGAACGAATACCGGCCCAGCATGTTGATGTGCTGCCGTACGAACGGGGAGAGGCGGGCGATGTCCTCGTCGCGGACGTCGAAGCCGTCCGCGCGCAGCTGGTTCACCGCGGCGTCCATGTACCTGGTGTTGAAGAGGACTACGGCGTTGAGAACCAGGCCGAGGGCGCCGATCTGGTCCTCCATGCCGTCCTGGTAGCGCTGGTAGAGCTGCCCCGAGCGGCCGTGGAAGATCTTCCGGGCGAGGGCGTGGCGGCCCTCCTGGAGGTTGGCCTGCGCCTTGATCTGGCGGCGGTAGCCGGGCTCGTCCGCCAGGCGCAGGATGTGCAGGGACTTGGCGATCCGCCCGTAGTGCGCGATCGCGTCCCCCAGCGGGGTCGGCCGCCCGTCCCTCGACAGCATGCGGATCACGTCGTACGCGCGCACGGCGCCGGTGTGGATGGAGCCGACGATCCGCACGATGTCCTCCCACTGCCGCTCGATCCGAGCGAGATCGACCCGGCCGCGGGCCGCCTCCTGGAAGGCGCCGTAGTCGGCGGTGCGGTCGATACGCCACATCTTCTGGTCCGGCAGGTCCGCGAGCTGCGGCGCGTACGCGAACCCCGCGAGGGTGAGGAGTCCGAAGACGATGTCGCTGTGCGAGGCGGTGTCCGTGACGATCGTCTCCGGGCGCTTGCCGCCGTCGCGGTCGTAGAGGACGTCCAGCACGTACAGGGAGTCGCGCGGGGTGCCGGCCACCACCTTCCCGCCCAGTCCCGCCGCCTGGTCGTTGATCATGTTCAGCCAGGTGGCGCCGCCCCGGCGCCCGAAGTACTTGGGATTGGGGCGGGCGTAGACAGAGGGGACGGGGACGACGAACCGCATGCCGTCGACCGAGGCGACCAGTCCGCCACCCCACGCCTGCGCGAGGGGGATGGACGCCTGGTGCTCGATGAGCGTGGCGTTCGCGGCCCGGTAGGTGGCCAGCCGCAGATACGTCTGGTCGACGTGGGACAGCGTGCCGTACTTCAGCGCGTCGATCCCGCCGATGACCGGCGTGTAGCCGACGTTGCAACCATGCGCGACCAGCAGCGCGGCGACCGTCACGTGCAGATCCCTCAGGCGTGCCTCACCACCTGTGATCGAGGTGAACGCCTGGTCAGCGCCCGTCCACGAGAACACCTCCAGCAGCACCTCCGGCAGGTCGACGCGGGGCATCATCGCCTCCACCGCCTTCCGCAGATCAAGGAGGGAGGCGGGTTCGGACTCCGGCTGAAGGGCGGCGAAGTGCAGGCGGCCGTCGTCGTCGAAGACGATCTGCGAGTTCGCCGGCACCCGCGCGGCGACCTCCCGGTACGTGCCGTCGAGCAGCGCGGCCCGCGCCGCCAGGTGCTCGCCCGGCTCCCCGGGCAGGTTCAGGGAGGCCAGCACGGTCGGGCGGACCTGCTCCCACGCCTCGCCGTCCAGCAGCTTCGCCCGCGGGTCGCCCCACTTCGAGGAGTTCTTCGCGAACACCTCCCGCCGGCGCAGCATCCGGTGGAAGGACTCCAGCACGCAGAACACGTACGCCTTCCAGTCCACCGTGCCCGGCTCCAGGTGCGGCGCGCTCAGCACCAGCCGCTTCCACGAGCCCACCAGCAGGGACGTATCGATCTCGTCGGGGCCGACCTTCTTGCGCCCCATCAGATCGGGCAGCGACTTCAGGGCCTTGAGGACCGGCAGGCCCTCCGGGGTGGCGCCGAAGTCGACGATCTGGACGAGGAGAGCCAGGAACGGCCGTACGGTGGGGAACCGGGTGACCAGCATCGTCCGCCATGCCGCGTCCGCGTCCGAGTCGATCGGTGGCGCCAACTCGAACAGCGCGGCGATCGCGGCGGCCAGCTCCTCGCGCGGCACCACCTCCTCGATCCGCTCCCACATCGCCGTCAGCGTCGCGACCTCCGGCGGACTGATCTCTCCGGACTCGGTGTCCACCTGCTCGCTCGTGGTGTCGAACACGACCCGGAACGCGGTCGCCAGCCGTATCCCGGCTCGCTCCACCCTCGGCAGCGTCTTCAGCTTCTGCTTCGCCGTCTCCCGCTCCGCCCGCGCGAGCAGCTTCGTCGCGATCAGCACCTCCAGCAGGTCCAGCGCGTCATCGACCGCCCTGCTCGTCAGGTAGACGGCGGTGGCCAGCAGGGTGGCCAGGCGCCGCGAGTCGCCGTGGCGCCGCAGCAGGTGGCTCTGTTCACAAGAACGGGCAGCACTTCGACACCGGTTCGGGAGGCGGTAAGCGGTCGCGGGCTGGCCGGAATGTTCACGAGTTTCGACAGCACCGAGGCTTGCTGGAGGGTCCCCGTGACCCTGACACGGGGCCGGTAGAAGCCCACGGCCGGTCCGCCTCAACACCTATGGCGCTGCCGGGTGCGAACCAGCCTGCTACCCGCAGTTGTCCGGCCGGAGCGAGTGGACCTTCGCCCGCGTGAGCGTGGTGCGCCTGAGTACCTGAGCCCGGATGAGCCGGACCGTGGACGGGATCGGCAGAGTGACGGGGGCGCGGCTCCACCGAAGCCACAGCGCCAGGTGGCCAAGCTCGGCGGCCTGGACGAGCTTCTCGAGGGACCACTCCTTCGTACCCCGATCCACCTCGATGCTGATCAGCCGTCCCTTACCCGAACGGTGCCGCAGTTGCAGGTCGAGGCGCCCGGTCCGGTTCTGCCGAGTGGCGGTGGGCAGCTTTACCTCCCGCTGGACTTCATATCCCTGGTCGGTCGCCCAGTCGGCCACCGAGTCGGTGAAGAAGGCGGTCACCTCGGAGGTAGACAGGTCACTGAACTGCTGTCGATTGAGCCAGGCCCGCAGGGAGCGGGCGGCGGCGTCGAGCCCGGCTTCTGTCATGAGCGACAGTCTGCCCGAGGGGGGCCTGACAGCTCGTCACACCCCCCCTCGCCCCGGCCATCCTGCGGATGGGTACACGAGGTGCCTCCCGTTCTCGTGAACATCAACCACGGCCCGAACGGTGCGCCTCCCGAAGCGGTGAACATCTGCTGCCAGAACTCGTGAACAAAACCAAGCAGGGACGCCTTGCCGTCCACCCCGTACCGCGACAGCTCTGCCAGCCGCCGCGGCGGTATCCCCGACACGTCCAGCTCGCCCATACCGAACGCGTCGATTTCCGCCGTCCGCTCAAGCGCCCACTTCATCTGGGGCCCGGAGATCCGCACGGGACCGCGTCGCAGCCGGTCTAGCTCCGACACCCGCGCGCCGGGCGGCACGGTCAGCAGCGAGTCGAGCACGGCCCGCTGACCGATGCTCAGCAGTCCGTAGAGGCTGTCCCACAGCCGCTGGTTCGCCGCCTCCCGCACCGAGGCCACCAGCCGCGCCAGCGTCGTCACGCCGGGCAGCAGCACGCGCCTCTCACGCAGCCACCCCACCGCCGCGTCGAACAAAGCCTTCGGGCCCTCCCCGGTCGTCCACGCCCGCGCGTCCACCCACACCCGCAACTCGGCTTCCGCCTCGGCGAACTCCGTGTACTCCAGCACCCGTCGCAGCTCACGCACATGGTCGAGGCGGGTGTTCTCCCGCTCCCCGTACGCCTTCAACACGGAGGCGTCCTCGATGCCGAGCTGCTCGGCGAGATAATCGACGACCTCGCCCGGCACGTCGGCCGGGTCGTCCAGGAACACCCCGAGATACCGCACGGTCGTCAGCTGGGCCGCGAAGCCCAGGCGATTGTGGGACCGACGCTTCCCGTCGACCATCTCCTGGTCCGCGTCGTCCAGGAAGAAGAACCGTTCCAACTCCGTACGCGACGGCGCCCCGTCGTACGCCGCGTACGCGGCGGCTTGCGCATCCGTCAGAAATTCGACCGGCACCCCGGACCTCCACACAGTCAATGATCAACACGACTGCTGAAGGCTCCGCCCTCGAAGAAGTCCAGGTCAATACGCTCTCAGGTACGCGGAAGGCTTAGCGCCGGTTTTCGTTCCGATGTTCCTCAACCCCCGCTCATGCGTGCTCGGCCGGCTGCTGGTCGTCCGCTGGTGTGCGAGGACCCGGCACGGTGACCGCGGTGAGGTTCAGGCGAGCGTCCATGTCGAGTTCACCTCGCCGTACGGGCGTACGTGGGACCAGAACAGCGGGGTGAGATGGTCTTTTGCGCCCGCCCGACCTCCAGCATCGCCGCGTAGGTGGGATGGGAGGCGTTGCGGGTGAAGCGGCGCAGGATCGCCTCGGTCGACGCGGTCCGCGTCTGGTCGTACTGCTGGGTGATGAGTTCCCAGCGGATCGGGCGGGTCAGCGCCGGGGTCAGTTGCGGGTAGGCGTCCGGTTCGCCGGCGACCGGCCGGTACAGCTTCACCTTGTTGATCCGCTTGATACGCGGTAGCAGGTCGAAGTTCAGCAGCCTCGTGATGCCAAACCCGATTTCCGACTGGCCATGCGAGTCCGTGTAGTTGGCCTCGACGTCCATGGTGGTGCCGTGCCGTATGGCGCCCTCGATCATCGCGGCGGCCTCGGAGGCGGTGCAGTTGATCAGCTGGGAGTGGATGGCCAGGGACTTCTTCTCCACAGGCCAGTAGATGAGCACCCCGCGGCCTCCGTAGCGCGAGTGCCACTCGGTGAACAGGTTCTGGTCGTAGGCACGGACGTGAGTGGAGCCCGAGGCGACCACGGTCGAGCTCCGGCCCCACAACTCGGTGCTGCGGGCGGCGAAGGTGGCGTTCGCGATCTGGACGGCGATGGCGCGGGCGGCCTCGGCGGACAGGTACCGGCGCCGCACGTACCGCAGCTCATCCTCGGTGTGCCCGTGGCCGCCGGATGCCACGGCCTTGATCCCGGTGTTCGTGCCGTACGCGTAGATGACCAGTAGCAGGCGTTCGGCCAGCACCTCCGCGGAGAGGCTGCCGCCGCCGGAGACGGAGGTGACCGCGTCCAGGCAGCCGGTCCGCAGCACCGCTTCCTTCAGCATGTCGACGAGCGGCACGATGCCCCAACGCCTCTGCACCTCGGCCTTGATCCTGCGCAGGTTACGCGGCTCGGGCTGGGCCTCGGCCGCTGTGAGCCGGATCGCCCCGGACTTGCGTTCGGCGATGTCCAGCCAGGACAGCTTCGGCATCCAGTCGTTGAGCAGGGTCAGTTCGGCCGACATCTGCTCGCGTAGCTCGTCGACGAACACCGCGGCGTCCAGCGGCTTGCGCAGCTCCCGGTAGTTCTCCGCCCGCCGGGCCTCGAAGTCCTGCGGCAGGTCCTCGTCCGGGTTACGCCACTTGTCGGCGCCGACCACCCAGATCTCCTTGCACTTGAGCTGATCGCGCAGGGCCTGGAAGGCCACGACCTCGTAGACCATGCGCACCACCCGGCGTCGGCCCCGCGTGTCGGTCCGGTGCACGACCTCCGCCCAGTCCCCGCCCACCGCCTTGTGCACCGGCACCGTCTCACCCAGCGGGTAGTACGTCGTGTTTCCCGCGTTCGCGTACCGGGCCACCAGCACCAGGGCCTCGATCACCGGCCGATGGGCGTGGTTGGAGGAGCGGAACTCCAGCACGTCCAGCAGCTTGATCCGCCCGCGCCGGTAGTGGTTGGTGTACGACGCCTTCAACGTGGTCTGCACCGTGCGCCGGTAGACCGGCCCCCGGGGCTTGAACTCGTGCACCAGCTCCCGCAGCGTCGCCTCGCCCCCGGACACCGCCGGGAACACGACCTGGCGGACCGTCCCCTCCGGGGTGCCCAGCGACGCCTCGGCAAACTTGAAGGGGATGTTCTCCTTGCCCGACACCTTCTTGAACGCGTTGATGAGCTGCTCGGTGACCTTCTTCTCCGCCCGTGCCCCCGATCCGGTGCACCGTGGAGATCAGCAGCTCCACCAGCGTGTCGGTGATCTCCAGCTCCCGCTCGTGCAGCAGCGCGGCCATCAAGGTCACCCGCAGCGGCACCGGGTGCGTCCGCAGGTGGGAAGGCGACTCCACAGCGGCCCGCGCCCGCCAGCCAGCCAGCCACCTTCTGCGCGACCTCGATGAACAGATCCGGCGGCAGACCGATCGCCCGCACCGCCAGCAGCTTGTCGATCTCGGTGAGCATCGTCTCCAGGCTCACGTTGCCCGGAGCCTCCTTGACCTTCCCCAGCACCGGCGGGGCGTCCTCACCCTCTCTGCCACCGCCTGCGGGTCCGGGGTCGTCCTGGTCGGCGCCACCGGCCACCAGAGCCGTGATCCGCTCCACGCTCTCCGTGGCCAGCCGCAAGGAGATCAGGGCCGTCAGTGACTCCTCAGCCTCCCGCAGAGCAGCAGCCACGATGCGGTCGCACCGGCCCGGCGTGGGCGGCTCGATGCTCTCGACGCGGCAGCGGGCCAGCAGTTCCACCCGGACCTGCTCGGGCCTGCGTTCCTTGTGCGCGACGTGCTCGGCCAGATACGCAGTCAGCTTCGCCGCGTCCGCGACGCTGCACTCACGGAAGCCGAGGTGCTCCCGGATCTGCGCGCGGTGGTACTCGACCGTGCGGCCTGTCCATTCGTAGGACTCCAGTTCCGAGGCGGGAACCTGCACCTGCCGGGCGACGAACTCCACGGCCTCGCCCGGCAGCTCTGCCCGGTTCCGGGGAAACCGGCCGTACTGCGTATAGAACTTCAGCAGCACGGCGAAGCCCAGCCGCGTCGCACCTCGCTTGCCGGACACGAGCGCCTGCTCGTCCTTCAGCGGCGTCCAGCGCTCGACGAGTTCATCCAGGTCCAACGGAGTACGGGCCACGATCGCCGATCGTCCTCGCAGGGCCTCACTCACCGCAGCCGTACGGCCCAGGACTCACCCACACGGGTGACACCGTCGCAAGATCACTGCCGTTTGCGGCTGGTGACAGCATTCTTACCGGCACCCCGTCTTCGAAGACGAAGCCGGCTTCTCCATGACGCCGCCGCACGCCAAGACCTGGTCGCCGCGGGGCCGGACGCCGGCCGTAAGGGTGCGCGGCCGCTCGCGCAGACGGATATCCATCGCCGAGCTGACCTGCTACAAACCTGGCCGCAGATCCCGGCTGATCTACCGGCCGCGCCGGGACGACGGCCGACGCGACGGACGCAAAAGCTTCTCCTGGCGCGACTACCGAGACCTGCTGATCGCCGCACACCAGCAACTCGGCGGCCCGATCGTACTCGTCTGGGACAACCTCAATGTCCACAAAGCTGCCGGGCTGCAGGAGTTCGCCGCATCCCGGGACTGGCTGACCATCCACTACCTGCCGCCCTACGCGCCCGACCTCAACCCCGTCGAAGGGATCTGGTCCCTGCTGCGGCGAGGCTGGCTGTCCAACGTCGCCTTCACCACCCCCGAACACCTCGCCCAGCGCATCCGACGTGGCCTACGACACATCCAGTACCACACCGACCTCATAAACGGCTGCCTCGCCGAGACCGGCCTGACCATGAACCCCTCACCGCAGGCGACATCACGAGTTCAACCTCAGTAACCACCCCAGACACAGCTAACGTCACACTCCTCCGCACGCCCGGAGACGAACTGCCCACCCCGGCTCGTCAGGACAAGACCTGCCCCCTACGCAGCCCCGTCCATACACCGCCGTACCCGTCACATAGCGAAGCCCTGCCGGATCCACACCGGCAGGGCTTCGCCATCTCACAGCTCTCACGCAGATCTCACGGACAGGGCTGCGCCCTATCGGAATCCAAGCCCTGACCAGGCACAAAGCCCCCGTCCTGGACCTGCCGGACGCCTCTGGATGCCCCTTACAACATGTGCCACGTTGTCCCCAACGAAGCGCCCAGGACGAGGACGGGGGCGTCGGCGGGGCCGTCGATGCGGTGCTGCAGGGTCTTCTCGCTCACCCGGCCACGCTACCCAGCGCTGACGCGATCCTGACACCCGGGTCAGGAACTCTGTGACGGAAACGGTGCACTCCGCCCCGGCTCGGACGAGGGCTCCGAGACCCCCGCCCCCTCAACGCACGGACGCGACAATCAAGATGAGCACCACCACGGCCGGGACGAGAAGACAGCCGCAGCCGCCGGACGGGGACGGGGTGCCCTGGCGGTACTCCACCATTCCGTCGGGGACGACGTGGGGGTGGGCCCGGGTCAGCCGTCGTCGGCGGTGGTGGCCAGGTGTGCGGCGAGGGCGTGGAGGACGAACGGGGACGGGAGGCCGGACGCCAGCACGTGCCACCGTCCGGCGACGCGGACGGCGACGGCTCCGTTCACGCTCGCGACGCGTTGGATCCGGTCCCATCGCAGGGACGTGGTGCCGCGGCCGATGCCGTCCGCGGTGAGCCATACGGGGCCGAAGGTGAGCCGTCCTCCCCCGGCCAGTGTGGCCAGGGCGCGCGGCACCTGGGCGCCGGTGACGGCGCGGCGGATCTCGCGGCCCCACACCTCCGGGTCGCCGAAGTCGGCAGCGTGCAGGAGGACGTGGTCACCGTCGATGTCGCGGAGGACGTGGACGGGGGCGAGGCCCTGCGGGGAGAGGGCGCCGCGGCGGCGCACCACGGTCGTGTCGTAGCGGATGGCATGGATCCGGCCGTTGGTGGCGACCGTCATCCCGTGGTCGTAGAAGTCCAGCCGCGGGGCCGCCTCCTCGGCCGGCGCGCCGGGGCTCCACAGACGGCGTATACGCGTCGCGAGAGCCTGACGCAGGGAGCGGCGTGGCGCCGTGCGCGGTGCGTGACCGGGCGGGGCGGCCCGGTAGGTGGCGCGGCGCCGGCCGAGGCGGGCGCGGCTGCCTGCCGCGGAGACGCGGGCGAGTTGCAGCTCCTCCGCGCGGTCGGAGCCGGTCATGTGGCGCCCGCCCGGTCGCGGCCGGTCACGGCACTCGCCCGATCGCGGCCGGTCATGCGGCGCCCGCCCGGTCGCCGTCGGTGCCCGTGCCGTCGCCGCGCAGGACCGACCATCGGGCGCGCAGCAGCAGTTCGCCCGGCGGCACCCGCAGGTCGTCGGCGAGGTGGCGGGCGGTGCGGTCGAAGACGGCCAGGGCCTCGGCCCGGCGGCCGCCGTGGCGCAGGGCGCGCATCAGGAGGGCGGCGACCGGTTCGTTGAGCGGTTCCTCCGAGGCCAGCGCGGTGAGTGCGGCGACCGCGTCGGGGACCCGGCCGAGGCGGAGCAGCCAGTCGGCGCGCCGCTGCGCCAGGGTGACCCGGCGTTCGGCGAGCCGCATCCGTTCCGTCTCGGCCAGCGGACCGGGCAGCCCGGCCAGCGGCTCACCGCGGAACAGCTCCAGCAACCGGGAGCAGCGCCGTACCGCCTCGTGCAGTTCCCCGGCGCGGGCGGCGGCCGCGGCGGCGGTGGCCTCGTCCTCCATGCACGCCACGTCCACCTCGACCACGCCGCGGGCCAGCCCGTAGCCGTACCGGTCACGGCGGATCACCGAGTCCGGGCACTCCCCGAGACGCAGCGGTTTGCGCAGCCGGTAGACGTAGACCGGTACGACGTTCGCGTCCGGTGACTCCAGTCCCCAGACGTCGTCCAGCAGCTCCCGTCGGCTGACCGACCGGCCCGGCTTCAAGGCCAGCGCCGCGAGGACGGCCTGCTGGCGGACCGGGCCGACGTCGACGGGGCGCCCGGCGAGTCGGACCCGCAACGGGCCGAGCAGGGAGATCCGCAGCCGTGGTGCGGGCGCCGTGTCCGGGAGGGCGGCCTCCGGTGCCGCCCGGTGTCGGCGGGGGCCGAGGCCGGGGACGACGAGGCCGCGGTCGAAGGCGTGGACGATGGCGGCGGCACGGTTGCGCAGTCCCAGTTTCCGCAGGATGCCTTCCAGTTGTGCGGCCACCATGGGGACGGGCAGGCCGAGGGTGTCGGCGATCTCGGCGTCGTCCAGGCCGCAGCCGAGCGCGTGGAGCACCTCGCGTTCCCGGGCGGTGAGGGGCGTGACGTCCGGGCGTCCCTGGGTGGTGGTCGTCGTCGGCATGGTGGTTTCCCCGTTCCGTGGCGCGGTCGTCGGGCGTCTGCGGGCACGCGCGTCGCCGGTGTTCACGGTGGTCCGGTGGAGGAATCGTGGACAGGACACCGAGGCGGTCATATGTGGCCGGTGGCCGCGCTACAGTCCTCGACCTGCGAGGGAACGTCATCTCATGGGGAGGGGCCGTCAGTTGTGGCCGGTGCGTTCGGCGAGGTGCTGCGGCGGCTGCGGAGCCGTACGGGGCTGACCCAGGAGGAGTTGGCGGAGCGCTCCGGGGTGAGCGCCCGCACCATCCGCGGCCTGGAGACCGGCAGCCGCGCCAACCCGCGGATGACCACGGTCCAGGAGCTGGCCCGTGGGCTGCCGCTCGGGCCCGGCGAGCGCGCGGAGTTGCTGCGCGCGGCGGTGGGCGGCGAGCGGGACGGCGGACGCGAGGACGGGACCGCGGAGCGGGCGGCGGACGCGGAGGGGGCGGAGCCGCAGGGGGCGCGCGCCACGTGGGAGGCTCCGGACGCGGGCGCGGGTTCGGCGCCGGGTCCGGACGCGGGTGCGGCCCCAGGCCCGGGTACGCCCCCAGGCCCGAGTGCAGTCCCAGGCCCGAGTGCGGTCCCGGCCCCGGACGCGGCGCGGGCGGCGCCGGCTGCCCCGGACGCCACGACGGACGCCGCCGAGCAACTGGCGACGGCCGTGGCCGCCCGCTGGCGCCGTGAGGAGGAGCAGCGGCAGATCCAGGACCCCTTCCCCCTGCCGGTCCGGTGGCGGGCCGCGCCCGAGGAGCTGGCCGATCACTGGGCCAACATCCGCCGCCTCCCGCCCGGTGCCGCGGCCGGGCCGCTGGAGATGGACGGGCGGTTGGACGGCATCGCGGCGCTGTACCGGCGGCTGCCGTCCGGGCGGCTGGTCGTACTGGGGCGGTCCGGTTCGGGCAAGACGGTGCTGGCGCTCCGGTTCGTCCTGGACCATCTCGCGTCGCGCACCGCCGAGGAGCCGGTGCCGGTGATCTTCAGCATCGGCGCATGGAACCCGACGGCCGTCACCCTGCGGGACTGGCTCGCCGACCGGCTGACCCGCGACCACCCCGGCTACGCCGCCCAGGGGCCCGGCGGGACGACGCTGGCGGCCGCGCTGGTCGAGTCCGGGCGCATCCTGCCCGTGCTGGACGGATTCGACGAGATGGCCGCCGGGCTGCGCCGCCCCGCGCTGGAAGCCCTCAACGCCACCGCCCTTCCGCTGCTGCTCACCAGCCGCCCCGCCGAGTACGCCGCCGCGGTCGCCGAGACCGACGTGCTCACCTCCGCCGCGGCGGTCGTCCTCACCGACCTCACCCTCGACGACCTGGCCGCCTATCTGCCCCGTACGACCCGTAAGCCCGGCCGGGCGCGGCCCGCCGCGAACGCCTGGGAGCCGGTGCTGGCCGCCCTGCGCGCGCGGCCCGCGTCGCCGCTCGCCACCGTCCTGACCAACCCGCTGATGGTCGCGCTCGCCCGCGTCGTCTACAGCGACACCCCGGACCACGATCCGGCCGAGCTCCTGGACGGCGAGCGTTTCGGCGGTCCGGAGGCGCTGGAGGACCACCTCCTGGAGAGCTTTCTGCCCACCGTCTACCGCCATCCGCCGCCGTCGGCACCGGGCGCCCGGCCCCGCCGCACCTTCGCCCCGGACCGCGCCCGGCACTGGCTGGGCCACCTCGCCCACCACCTCAACCGGCTGGAGACCCCCGACCTGGCGTGGTGGCGGCTGGGCGGCGGGCTGCGGCGCGGCCCCCGTACCGCGGTCACCGCGCTGGTGACGGGGATGGCCATCGGCGTCGCCGACGCCGCCCTGGCCGCCGCCGTCGGCGCCCCGTACCCGCTGGTGGACGGGGCGATCGTGGGACTCCTGGCCGGGCTGATGTTCGGACTCGTGTACTGGCTCATGTTCGCGGCCCAAGACGTCCCGGTGGCGCCGTCCGCCATGCGGCTGCGCCTCGGCGGCGGAGGGGCCCGCCGCGGCACGGCCGGCCCCCGGCTGGTCGTCGGGACGCTGGGCGGGACGGTCTTCGGCTGCGGCTACGGGCTGGTGGTCGGCCTGATGCGCAACCGCTTCCACTGGCCGGACGGGCTGCGGTACGGGACCGTTGACGGGATCTTCTACGGGCTGGTCTTCGGCGTCGCCGCCGGGCTGAGCTTCTGCCTGCTGGGCCTGGTGGAAAGCCCCCTCGACCTGCGCTCCGCCGCCCATCCGCGGGGCCTGCTGCGCACCCACCGCTCGACGGTGCTGGCCCGGCTCGCCGTCTGGGCGCCCGCCTTCGGGGTGCTGGTCGGGGGCGGTGCCGCGGCGGCGGTCCCGCTGCTGCGCGGCGTGCTGGGCCCGCTGGTGTGGAGCCCCGCCGCCGGGCTCGTCCTCGGCACTCTCAGCGGGGTCGGCGGCGCCCTGGGGTACGCGCTCGCCCTGACCGCCTGGGGCCAGTGGCTCGTCCTCGGGCGGCTCTGGCTACCGCTGACCGGCCGTCTGCCGTGGGCCGTCGTCGCCTTCCTCGACGACGCCTACCAGCGCGGTGTGCTGCGTCAGGCGGGCGCGGTCCACCAGTTCCGCCATGCCCGCCTCCAGCACCACCTGGCGCAGGTCCACCGCGAGGCGTCCGGCCGGCGGGGCTCGCGGGAGTGACGCGTCGGCACGGAGCCGCGCCGGGTCCCGTTACCCCGGTCGGTGCACCGTCCACGCCCCACACCAGGCGCGATGCAGCCGATATGTGCTCTTATGGCCTGGTCTGTAATTCGAGGTGAGCGCGCCCTCGCGCGTTCCGGCGGCGGTGAGCAAGGGGCAGGCGTGGCGCAGGACCGGGAGGAGACAACGCCTGACGAGCCGGACGACGTCCCGTACATGTCGCTGCTCAACCTGCCGCTCAGCGCGGACCTGGACCGCCTCGGCGAGCAGATGCACGATCTGGCGCGCGCCCAGCGCAGCTTCCAGGCGCTGCTCGAAGCCGTCGTCAGCATCAGCGGCGAACTGGAACTGCCGACCGTGCTGCGGCGGATCGTACGCACCGCGATGGAGCTGGTCGGCGCCCGCTACGGAGCCATGGGCATCCTGGACGACACCGGCGAGCAGCTCGCCGAGTTCGTCCCGCTCGGCCTCACCCCGCAGGAGAAGGCCGGCCTCGCCGGAGTGGAGCCGCCCCGGGGCCATGGCCTGCTGGGCCACCTCATCCACCATCCGCGGCCCCTGCGGGTGGACAACATCGCCGCCCACCCGGATTCCGCCGGTCTCCCGCCCGGGCACCCGCCGATCCGTTCCCTGCTCGGCGTCGCGATCTCCGTACGCGGCCGGGTCTACGGCAACCTCTATCTCTCCGACCGGAAGGACGGGAAGCCGTTCGACCGGCACGACGAGGGCGTGATCCTGGCACTCGCGGGGACGGCCGGGGTGGCGATCGAGAACGCGCGCCTGTACGACCAGGTCCGCAACAGCGCCGAGCGGTTCCAGCGGCTTCTGCTGCCCCAGTTGTTGGACCTCCGGCCGTTCGAGGCGGGCGCCCTCTACCGTCCGGCCCGTACGCCCGGTCAGCTGGGCGGCGACTGGTACGACGCGGTGAAGCTCTCCGACAACTCGTGCACCGCCGTCATCGGCGATGTCATCGGCCACGACCTCGAAGCCGCGGCGGCCATGTCCCAGACCCGCAGCATGCTGCGGGCACTGACGTTCGACGGCCGCATCCCGCCGAGCGCCGCCCTGACGCAGCTGGACCGCATCATGCATCTGACCGGCGGCCAGCTCACCACGGCGTGCGTGGCCCGTATCGACCCCGTCGGCCGGGGCTGGATGCTGCGGTGGAGCAGCGCCGGACATCCGCCGCCCCTGGTGGTGCTGCCGGACGGCGCCACCCACTACCTCGAAGCGGAGCCCGGACTGCCGCTCCGCGTGGACGTCACCCTGCCCCGGCCCGACCACTCCCGCGCGCTGCCTCCGGGCAGCACGGTCATCCTCTACACCGACGGACTGGTCGAACGCCGCGACCAGAACCTGACCCAGGGAATGCGCGCACTGGCGGCACTCGCCCGCCACCACGCCCGGGAACCGGTCGACCAACTGTGCCGCACCCTCGCCGACCACCATCCCGGCGACGGGCTCGACGACATGGCGGCGCTCATCCTGCGTACGCCCGGTCCGTGAGCCGTCTGCCGGGCGCCCGCCCCGGCGTGGCCAGCGGTGCCATGGCGCTCGCGCCGAGCACCGCATGGGGGTCGCGCAACAGCCCCAACTCGATGGCGGTGCGGGTGAGGTCGGCCTTGTTGCCGACGTTGAGCTTGGCCCGGATGCGCTTGACGTACGTACTGACCGTGGCCTCGGAAAGGCCCATCCGGCGGCCTATCTGACCATGCGTCAGCCCTTCGGCGAGCAGGCGCAGGGCCTCCAGTTCGCGGCGGGCGAGCGACCGCGGCTCGATGCCGCCGGGCTGCTCCAGCTCGCTCTGCAGCCGGGGCACCAGCGTGGCGGAGAGGTGGAAACCGCCGGTGACGACGGTGCCGACGGCGCGCAGCAGTTCCTCGTCGTTCACCTGGTCGGTGACGCAGCCCAGCACTCCGGCGCGGACGGCGCCCAGCAGGCGGTAGGGCTGGACGAAGCCCGAGATCAGGAGCACCGGGGCGCAGGCGACGAGGCGGTCGAGGGTTCGCGCCGGTGTCTCCGTTCCCGTGTGGTCGTACGCGGGTGGGCTGTAGAGGATGGCGTCAGGGGCGTCGGCTCCCGGGGCGAGCGGGAGGTCCTGCACGCGCTCGACCGAGGCGACCACCTCGAGCCACGAAGCCCGGGAAAGCGCCCTTTCCAGACCGTACCGGACGAGATTCTGGCGCTCGACAATGACAATGCGCGCACAACTAGACATGCGTATTCCTGTCGTCAGATCAACGCGTCGTTCCCCGAACCCCCGAACGGCAGACTAGCGGAGGAACGGGGCGATGCACCCCAACGTACCGCACCGATCGGTGTACCCCGGATCGACGATGAGACGGAACGGAACGGCAATGCTCCGCCGGGGCATCACACAATCGCTCCACGCGGCCCCGGAAGGCAAACCGTTCGAAGCGATTCGATTTTCTCCCGGAGACCTTTTCCGATTGCCGGTGAGCGGTATTCTGCCGACTGTCCCTTACGGCAAGACAATTGGAGAGTACGTACGTGGCTGACCAGGAAAAGTCCCCGCAGCCCGCTGCCGAGGCGTCGGGGCGTCTGCCGGAGGAGGACCGGCACGGTTTCGTCTCCGCGTTCGTGGGAGGCGTCCGCGCCGACGGCGAGCAGGGCAGGCCCGGCAAGCGGCTGGTGGCGATCGGTATCGCGGTCGTCGCCGCGCTGAGCCTGGGCGCCCTCGCCATCGGCGCGCTCAGCAGCCCGAGCGACAAGAAGAACCAGGCCGACAAGGTCGCCCCGGCGGGCGCCACCGCCCGGGCCGACCACCACGAGAAGGGCCAGGAGTCCCGCACCGGCGGCGCCAGCGGCGGCGCCAGCGGCGGAAGCATCGGCGGCATCGGCGGCGGCACCGGCGGCGGCGCGGGCAGCCAGGACCTCACCCCGGACGGGCGGCAGGACATACCCGCGCCGAACACTCGGGACACGACGGGCTCCTCGCACACCCCGCCGAGCCCGAAGGCCAGCGCCACCGCCAGGAGCGGCGCCAGCACGGCCCGGACCCGCAGTGTCGCCCCGGCGTTCACCGCGCTCGCCGGGTACGGCTGCCCGTCCAGCCCCACCGCGGGGGTCTGGATGAAGGACCCCAACTTCAACCTGAAGGAGAACGGCTGGGTCAAGTCCGGCACCGGCGGCTACACGGGCTCCGGCTGCACCGGCCGGTATGTCTCCCTGCCGATGTCGGGGTCGTCGACGAAGTACGACCCGTCGCAGTACGTGCTGTGGAAGTTCAACTACACCGCCAAGATCAAGGGCGCTGCGACCTGCCGATTGGCGGTGTACATCCCGAACAACCCGAAGATCCTCTACGTCGGCGGGCACCCCGCCAAGTACGCGATCTACGACTCCGACCGCAGCGGCGGCACCCCCGCCGCCGCATTCAACATCGACCAGATCAACAGCCGCGGAAAGTGGCTGTCGCCCGGGCCGTTCAAGGTCCGCAGCGGTCATGTGACGCTGCGGATGTTCAACACCGGGGTCGACCACACGGCGGCGACGCAGCATGCGCACGATGTCGCCGCGCCGGTCCAGCTGAGCTGCGCGCCCGCGTGACCGGGCGGTCGGGCACCGGTTCGCGGTGATGTCCATGGGCGGGGCGCCGTACGGCGCCCCGCCCATGGACCGTCCGCGCGGACGGTCCGCGAACCGGACGGGCCGGGCCCCTGGCCGCTCCGTGAGGAATCGGCAGGGACCCGGCCCGTTGATGCCGGTGCGCCTGTGTGCTCAGCCGTCCACGATCGGCTTGCCGGTCGGCTCGGGGAAGGCGGAGGAGTGGTCGGCGTGGGCGTAGTAGGTGCCCGCGCGGTCCATCAGGACCATGTACCGGCCGACCAGTTCGATGGAGTTGGCGCACTCCATCAGCACGTTCTTCATGGCTGGGTACATGACGGGGCCGAACTTCTCGGCCGCCTGCCGCACGCCCGGGTCCGGCTTGATGATGGGGCCGAATTCGTCGGGGTCGAAGAACGTCGGCTCGTGCGGGTTGCGCCTGTCTACGTACTGGTTCGGGCGCGGCTTGGGGATGTTGTCCGTGTAGGTCGCCTGCTCGCCGAAGACGGTGTGGGAGGCGTCGGCGGCGAGGACGAGCGTCTTGAGGCTCTCGTACTGCGTGACCAGGTCGGTGGAGGAGGTCCGCAGGAGTTCCATGCTGTCGGCGAGGCCACCGATGTTGACGGTGAGGGCCGGGTGGGTCGGTGCCTTGGTCGCCTTCTTCTCGCCACCGCCGCCGTCGGTCTTCGGCAGCTCGGTGGTGATCGTCTCGGGGTTCAGCCAGAGCATCGAGAGGGTGGGCGGGGCCGCGGCGGTGGGGGGCGGTGCTTCATTGCCCGACGTGTCCGAGCCGTCGCCATCGGTGTTGATGGGCACCCGGTGGGGACCGTACCGTGAGTCTTTCGGTTCCACTGCCACAATTGCCCTTCCGCCATGATCATCCCGGGTGGAACCCGGTTCCCTCCATCCCATCCAATGCAGGTACGCAACGGACAGGTCCCCGTTCGGTGACACCCTTGTTGCCCCTGATCAGTGACATGACCGGCGTCGAAAGAGGGACCTGCATCGGAGTCATCTGTGCACTTAAAGTCACCGTGTGGCCTCTCGCAGCTTCACCCTCAACGAGTTCCGGATCGAGCTGGACCGGCTCCACGACACCATCGGCACGGTGGGCGGATGCACCGCCGCCATCGAGGCGGACATCGCCGCCGTGAAGGAAGCCTTCCGGCTCGCCGAGGCCGTCTGGCAGTCCCCGTCCAGCGCGACCTTCTCCGGTCTCCAGCGTGAGTTCAGCGACCACATGGACACGCTGGTCACGCTGTTGCACGAGATGAAGCGGCGGATGAAGGCGGCGTACGACATGTACCACGAGGTCGAGACCAAGAACACGAAGAACTTCCACAAGTAGTGCCAGGGGTGCCGTCCGGTCCGCGTGGGCCCGGACGGCACCCCACACGCGGAGGGCGTCCGCCGTACCCCGGTCGTACGGCGGACGTCGGCGTCCGGACATCCCTCAGGGAGCTTTCCTGCCCGTTGGTGCGGTGGCGCTCCCGCGTACGGCCCCAGGAGCAGCGGTGAGCCCCAGCAACGACCCCCAGCCCCAGCCCGATCTCCCGGTCGTCTACGGTCAGGTCGGTGGCGCGCACGCCTTCATCAGTGTCGACGGCGAGGCGCTGCGCACGTACGGGGAGCAGATCGGCGGGCCCGACGGCGCGGGCGGGCTCGTCTCGGACCTCGGTGACGAGGTATCCAAGATCTTCAAGTCGCTCACCGACCTCCAGCTCGGCTGGGCGGGCCAGACCCAGGAGGAGGCCGGGGCCTTCTTCCAGCGCCTCGACGCCTGCATGACGAGCCTCTTCGGCAAGGGCGGCGACACCCAGAGCCAGGCGAACAGCGTGCTGGCGCGGGTCGCCTTCTCGCTGACGCTGGCGGGCAACAATTACCTCTCCGCGGAGGAGGCGGCCTACCAGGAGTTCGGCGCCTTCGCCTCCCAGCTCCTCTCATGGGGAGGCGGAGGGGGAAATCCGGAGAACGTCACTGACGGCACGAAGTCCGCGATCGGCGAAACATTCTGACCGCCGTAAATTCCGCACCACCGGCTATTCCCCACTGACGCTCCGCTTGCGTTTTTCTTGCGTTTCGCTGACGTCTCGCTGATATTCCCAGCTCGCGCCTTCCCCGGGCCCGGCTCCCCTCCCTTTCCTTTCCCTTTCTCCCCACCAAGGTGATGTCGCCATGTACGAGCCCGATCCGACCATTGCCGACGAGATCTACACCCTTGGCAACGCCTGGATCGATTTCGGCGACCAGATGTGGGAAAAGCTCTCCGCCATGGATGCCTCCGTCCAGGGCGTCCAGTGGTCCGGTGACGCCCGCGAGATCGCCGTCGTCTGGGCCTGGGGACCGCTGCGGTACAAGTTCACGGCCGCCGCCAACCACGCCTGGGACGTCGGCAACGCGATCAACGCGTACGGGGACTTCATCAAGGACGTGCAGGCCAAGGAGTTGCACGCGGCGAAGATGGAGGCGATCAAGATAATGATCATTGGCCTCCTCTCCATCATCGCCGTCGTGGCCCTGGCGGTACTGCTGCCGCTGGGCACGATCCTGGCGGCGCTCACCTCGGTACTGGAGGCCATGGGCGTGGTCATGGAGGGCATCGCCCTCGCCGCCACCTACGCCGGTGCCGTCGCGATCGATGTGATCCTCAACATCGTCGTGCAGATCGGCGCCGACATGGGCGCGGAGGCGTTCGCCTCCGCCGTCACCCACACCGACATGCCCGACTTCGGCAGCAAGGAGTGGTGGAAGCACGAGGCCATCAACATCGGCCTCGCGGGCGCAGCCAGCCTTCTCGCTCCGGGCCTGAAGGGGATCGGCGCACTGCGGCGGGGGCTGGGCGATCTGGCGCGCGGTCCGAAGCTGGCGCCGCCGAAGTTCGACCCGCACGTCGAGGCGCCGCCGATGGGCGGCGGCAAGGGGGCGGCCGGGTTCGACCTGCCGAAGGGGTCGTTCTCCCCGCCGCCGGGCCTCGGCAACCTCGACGGCCAGCTCGTCAACAAGCTGCCGCACGGGCCGGGCGGTGGTCTCCCGAGCCGCGGCAACATCCTTCCCCCGAAGACGGACACGGTCCACCCCGGCGGCGGGCTGCCCCAGACGAAGATCCCGGGGAACATCGACCCTCACCCGTCGATAGCTCCGCCGCGCGGGA
The DNA here is from genome assembly GCF_045040405.1 of Streptomyces sp. NBC_01525. Classification (NCBI taxonomy): domain Bacteria; kingdom Bacillati; phylum Actinomycetota; class Actinomycetes; order Kitasatosporales; family Streptomycetaceae; genus Streptomyces; species Streptomyces sp. NBC_01525. The sequence goes on along the minus strand of NZ_CP109397.1, from coordinate 5,801,346 downwards.
CCAAGGGGAACACCACGCCCCACGACGGGATTCCGTCGACGAACAGCGGCCGCCCGCAGGGAGAGCTGTCCCACCAGCCGAAGGCCGATCTCGGCGGGGCCACCACCTCACACCCGAACCCGTCGACGGTCGAGGCACCCGGCGCGGCCGGTGCGCCAGGCAAGGGCGCGCAGCACGCCGGGCACGAGGGCCTGCAGAAGGTCCCGGGCACGAAGGCGTCCCTGGAGCCCACCCCGCCCGGCCGCAACCCCACGGCCGACACCCCGCACGCCAAGGCCGACACCCCGCCCAGCAAGACCGACACCCCGCCCGTCTCGGTCCATGACGGCCGCGGCGCCGATCTCGCTCCTCACCCCGGCGCGAAGAACCAGGACATCAACGGGAACGCTGGCGGCACGAAGAGCCAGGACGTCAACGGGAACACCGGCGGCACGAAGAACCAGGACATCACCGGGAACACCGGCGGCACGAAGAACCAGGACGCCATCGCGCCCGGGATGAAGGACGGCAGGTCCGGTGCGGAGGCCGGCAAGCCGCAGCACACCGCCAGGACCGAGCCCAACCCCGCGGCCACCGAGGGCAAGGGCACGACGGACAGGTCCGCGTCGGCGGCGCACGCCGGGGAGAAGCCGTCGGTCGAGAACAAGCCGCTCACGGAGAACAAGGCCGGCGAGCCCAAGACCGTCACCGAGCACAAGGCGGGTGACGCCAAGACGGTCACGGAGAACAAGACCGTCACCGAGAACAGGGCCGTCACGGAGAACAAGTCCCCCGCCACCACCAAGTCCACCGCGGAAGGCCGGAACACCGGGGACCGGACCGCCACCGGCCCGTCGAAGGAACTGCCGAGCAAGGACGTACCGACCAAGGAGAGCGGTCAGCCGAAGACCGCCAAGAACGACGCCGGGCCCTCGTCCGAGACGAAGGCGCCCGCCGAGAGCCCGAAGGACACCTCGGCGTCCTCCGGCGGCAAGGGCGACAAGGCCCATGACGCCGCGGCCGAGGGCACGCGCTCCGGCGACCACGCTGTCTCACGTACCGCGGACGACGCCGTCCACCCCGGCCCCGGCCCGAAGGACCCCCTGCACGCGGGCAGTGGGGCCGCCGAGGGCGCGGCGGGCCGGGTCGAGCAGTCCGGCGCCGCCGCCGCGAAGGGGTCGGACGCCGCCAAGACGAAGGCGTGGGTCACCGAGAGCGACACCCTGAAGAAGAACACCGCCGAGAAGCTGGCCACCGCCGAACGCGGCCAGAAGCTCGCCTCGGACGAGCACTTCACCGAAGGCGGCCGGAAGCTCCAGGAGAAGTTCACGGAGACCACCGGCTCGTCCAAGGCGCTCCGGTCGCTGGACGACGCCGAACGGCAGACGGTGTTCGACGGTTTGGTGGGCGACGCCCGCGCCAAGTTCGACGACCTCTTCGGACCGTTCCGGGAGGGGGGCAACGTCCGTCCCGGCGACCTCGCCAAGGCCGAGCAGCAGTGGCAGAAGGAGCTGGACAAGCTCGGCGACACCATCCGGGGCCGCGCCCAACTCCACAAGCTCCAGGTGAAGTTGGACGGCCAGATCGAGACGAAGATCGCCGAGGCGCGCAAGCAGTGGCGCACCGAGGGCCATGAGTCCGACCTCATCGACCGGTCCGCCAAGGAGTACGAGGAGAGCCTGGGCCACGCCGCGGACGCCACGTACGGCGAGCTGAAGTCGAAGCCGCACTGGCAGGTGAGCAACAAGGGCCAGCGGTTCGACCAGATGGCCGACAGCATGCGCAAGGGGCTGCCCGAGCGGCTGGGCCGGGAGACCGAGTTCCGGGGCGCGGTCGACAAGCACGTCGACGCCTGGCAGGAGTTCGGGGCCGGGCTGAGCAAGGAGGAGACCGCCGCGCTGCACGACCGCTACGCGCACGGCGGGCGGCAGGCGTTCGGCGATCTGGTGGACAAGGAGGCCGCGAAGCTGCTCGCCACCAAGCAGCGCATGCGGCCGTTCGCCCAGCTCAGCGCCAAGGAGCAGCAGCTCGCCCATGACCTCGCGGTCAAGAAGTGGCCGCTCCGGGAAGAGGAGCTGATCAAGCGGCTGGACGCCGAGATCCAGGCCGGTAAGGACCTCCGGCGGTTCGTCGACGATCTGCCGACCCGCCTCGACAAGGACCTCGCGAACCGGCCCGGCGCCTCGTCCACGAAGGGGGAACTGGCCGACAGTGTCCATGCCTCGCTGCGGCGGGACGCCGAGGCGCTCCTCGACGACCTGCGCGGCAAGCCGATGGAGACCGGCGCCCGGGACATCGAGAAGCTCACGCAGGACGGACTGTCGAAGCTCAACCGGAGCCTGGACGAGCGGTTCCGCTTCGAGAACGGCGTCCACGAGCGGTGGAACAGCCATGAGCGTCCCGCCGGTGACCTCGGCTCGCACGGCGAGCAGGTGCGCGGCTGGCAGAACGACCTGCGGCACCGCGCCGTCGCCGACGTCCGCGAGGGCCTGGGCACCGACTACTCCCCCACCCATGTCGACGACGCGCTGACGAAGCTGGACGCGAACCTCGCCGACATCGGCAGGGCGACGCCGGAGCTGCGGGCGGGCGCCGAGCGGCTGCCCGAGGCGACCGCCGACGCGAGGGCCGCGTGGGACGAACTGGCCGCCGGGCACCGGGAGTTGCACCCGTCCACCGCGGACCGCATGTGGGCGGAGTTCCACCACGACTGGATGTCGGGGCACGGCAAGGTCTGGTCGGACGGCCGGATGGACGGCGTCCACTGGCACACCCCCGAGCGGGCACCCGACGCCGCGTACGACGCCGCCCGGGCGGCCGAGCACCGGGCGGCCCGGGACCAGCTCCTCGACCACTACGAGACCCTCGTCGACATCGCCGGGACGCGGGATCAGCACCTGGCGCAGCTGGCCGACGACGTACGGCACGCCGCCCGGGAGTGGCAGCCGCCGCACCAGCGGTTCGAGGGCGCGGCCCACACCGCCGAGCAGGCCGCCGAAGCCGCCAAGAACGCGGCCGGGTCGGCACGGCAGGCGGCCACGGCCGCGAAGGAGGCCGCCGAGGCGCTGGAGCGGGTCGCCGGGAAGGGCGGCCGGGGCGGTGCGGTCCCCCCGAAGTCCCTCACGGCCGAGGAGCGGGCCGCCGCACACGGCAAGGAGACCTCAGCCCCCGGCGAGGACCTGCACGGGGACGTCGCCAAGGTCCAGGAGACCCGGGCCGCGGCCCGTACCGCCGATGATGCCGCGGCCGCAGCGCGGGACGCCGGCGCCCGGGCCACGGACGCCGCCGCAACGGCCAAGGCGGCAACCGACCGGATCCAGCAGGGCGGCAAGGGCGGCGCTGCGCACACGGCGGACGAACTGGCCGCCGCCCGGGAGGCCGCCGCGCAGGCCCGCGAGGCCGCCGAAGCGGCGGAGAGGGCCGCCACGCAGGCCCTGGACGCCGCCGACGGCGCGGGCGACGCCGCGGCCGCGGCCCGGCGTGCCGCGCACGCGGCGGAGGACTCGGGGGCGCACCACTTCCGCGACCTGATCGGCCGCGACACGGCGTACGCACCCGGGGACACCGACATCAAGGCGGTGCTGGACGACGCCGCCACCGAGCTGCGCGGCCGGTTCGACAAGCTCACCGAGCTGCCCGAATCGGGCCTGGTGAAGAGCACCGACCGCGAGGGGCTGCACGACTCCTGGTCCACGTACCACCAAAAGCTCGTCGACGAGCTGCCCACCCGCTTCGACCGGCGCTACCGCGACGGCGACTGGGCCCCGACCGCCGACAAGGCCGTCGACGATCTGCTGGCCACCCCGGAGTTCCGCAAGGACCCGCTGCCCGACGACCTCGTCCGCCACGTCAAGGACCGGTACGCCGACGACCTGGCGGCGGCACGGAAGCCGGGGGCGGACGGCGGCGACGCGGTCGGCTCCGTCCGCGACCGGCTCGAATTCGCCCGCCGCGCGGAGCGGCAGGTCGACGACCTGATGAAGCGGTACGACCTCGGCAGCGGCGCGGACCGCGCCGGGCGGGACGCCGTCCGCGACGAGTGGCGGGCCACCGCCCGCGGCCGGCTGCTGGACACCTACCGCGACGCGCGGGGGCTGCACGCCGCGGGCGTGGAGGCGCGCGAGGCGTCCGACCTGGTGCTGAACGGCGCCGCCCGGAAGCTGGAGGAGCAGCTGCACCTCGAACGGCAGCTGCCGGGGCTGCGGAAGAAGCTGGACGAGGTGGCGTTCCGGCACGACATGGACGACGCGGTCGCCGAGGCGGCCAAGCGGAGCCTGGAGAAGGATCTCCGGGGCGCGGTGGACGACGCGTTCGACACGTTCCACGCGGGCAACAAGGCCGATCCGCACGCCGCCGGGCGCGCGGCGGGCCACAGCCGCAACGCCACGGCGGCGATGACGGGCGAGCGCGGGCTCGCCGGGCGGCTGCGGTTCCACGAGGAGCTGGACGCCCGCTTCCGCGACCTGCACTCGCGGGCCGACAGGGAGATGCTGCAGCACGACCCGGTGAGCGTCGAGCGGGTGCGCGAGAAGCTCGCCACGGAGCTGGAGCGGGTCGCCGATACCCATCTGGACGGCGCGCGCACCGGCCGGTCGCCGCTGGCGGGCGGCGACCGCGACCCGCGCTTCCAGCAGTGGCGCGAGGACTCCCAGGCCGTTGTGGACCGCTTCGCCGCCGAGGCGGAGAAGGACGAGGCCCGGCAGTTCGCCACCCGGGAGGCGGGCGAGGTCTTCGAGGGGAAGTTCGGCGACGGACTGCTGCACCACGTCCCGGCGGACGGCAGGTGGTCCGGCGGCGACGATGTGGCCGGCGCCTTCCGGCGCGACTGGGTCGCCCTGGAGGACCACTTCCGCCATCCCGGTGCCACCGATCTCAAGAGCTGGCTGGACGTCGAGCGGAACGGCGTCGACGACTTCCAGAAGGGGCTGGACGGAGCGCGAGGGCAGCGGCAGTCCGTGCCGAAGGGGCCCTCGACTTCCGGTACTCGGGACTCCGCGCCCTCCGGCGGCCGGGACGCGGCGGACACCCCCGTCGACACGGACGTACCGCAGAACTCCCGTCCGGACGCCCCGAAGAACTCCGGCAAGGACCTGACCGGGGAGCACCCGGCGACCGGCCGGGACCAGGCCCATGCGCCCGAGCACACCGCGCAGGACGGCCCCCGCACGCAGCAGCAGGTCACCGAGGCACGGCCCCAGGAGCAGGTTCCCGGGAACCGCACGGGGGACCGTACGAAGGAGCAGCTGACCGAGGAAGGGTCCGCGCAGGTCACCAAGGAGCGGTCCGCGCAGGTCACCGAGGAAGGGTCCGCGCAGGGCCCCGGCCGCACCCATGAGCAGCTGCCCGAGGGGCCGAAGAGCGTCCACGAGGCGACGCCGTCCCGTACGGCCGGGGCGCAGGGCTCCGGGCACTCCGCCGGGCAGACGGTTCTTCAGGAACCCTCCCTGATGCGGCAGCCGGCGCCGGACCGGGCGGACGAGCTGCGCCAGCGGTCCTGGGCGTACCACGACTCCCACCTCGGCACCGACGGCCCGCACCGCGATTTCGACGCCACGCGGCAGGCCGCCCGTCTCCGGGAGGAGTTCGGCGACCGCTTCGCCCGGGGCGTCGAGGACGGACTCACCGACTCCGCGGCCGCCGACGCCGCCGCGCGCACGACCGGCCCCGCGTACCGGCAGGCCCGGGCCGACTGGACGGAGCGCGAGGGACTGCGGCAGGAGTTCCGCGCGGCGCTCCGGCAGGGCCCCCTCACGCCCCGGACCGGCCTGGTCGACGGCCTGGTGACGGAGAGCGACCTCGGCCGTCACCAGCCGCACTGGGACGAGAAGGTCTGGACGTGGTACGACGCCAAGCTCGCGGGGCTGGAGCAGGAGTACGTCGAGGCGCGCACCGAGCGGACCGCGGACAGCCACGAATGGGACCGGACCGTCCGCGCCGCGGCGCAGCGGCTGACCGCCGTCGCCGCACCGATGGCGCATCTCATCGGCCGGTTCACGGAGTACAGCCACTCCTACGACTTCGCGCCCCACACCGACTGGAGCGCGGAGACCACCCGCTGGTTCGAGGCCGAACGGCACCTCCACCGCGCGCAGGCGATCGAGTCCCTGGAGCGCACCCCCGGTGCGTCGGCCGAGGTCAGGACGGCGTACGCGGAGCGGATGTCCGTGCTGCGGCGCGGCGCCGAGCTGCGGGAGAACCCGGACCTGCTCGCCGACGCGTCCGCCCCCGCCACGCCCGTCCCGACGCATGCGGCGCCCGATGACTGGCGGACGGCGGTCATGCACGCCGCCGAGCATCAACTCCGGGCCGGGTACGGCGAGTTGCTTGCCCAGGAGAACGAGGACGCCGCGCACCGGCAGCAGGTGCGCGAGAGCGTCGAGGAGTGGGCGCGGGACGGCGGCCAGCCGCTGTCGCCGCAGCAGGCGGAGCGGCTGACCGACGAGGCGTCCCGCATCCGTGAGGACGCCGCCGCCCCGGAGGAGCTGCGGGATTCCGCCCAGGGCCGGATGGCGCTGGACGCCGCGCGCGAGACCGCCCACGCACGGGGCCGTGCCGCCTTCGACCGCGCCGTGCAGTCCTGGAGCCGGGCGCTGCTCGCCCCCGGCGCCGCGTCCCCCGCCTTCGCGCTCGACGAGGAGCTGATCGCGCGGGTCGCGGAGGAGGAGTGGGAGCTGTTCGCGCAGCGGCTCGACGTCCACGTCCGGGCGACGTTCGCCGCGCCCGCGGATGCCCGGGGCACCCTTCTGTCCGCCAACATACGGGCCGGGGTGCAGCAGTTGCGGCACCTCCTCGACGAACTCCCCGACGACCTTGACCTGCGGGCACTGCGGGTGTCGGAACTCCAGCGCGCGGAGCGGGAGTTCGACGACGCCGTCCTGGCCTTCACCAATCACCCGGCCGAGGAGCAGCAGGCGCTGCTCGCGTCGTTCGGGGCGCAGGACACCGCCCTCTCGCAGGCCGGGCTCAACGCCCTGCGCGAGCGGCACCTCACCGAGGTGAACACGGCGTTCTCCCGGCATCTGCGGCCGGACACCGTCGCGGCGGCACGCGGGGAGAGCCCCGAGGCGCTGGCGCGGTGGCAGCAGGTGTACGAGGCGACGGTGGCGGAGCTGCCGGCGCGGCTGGCGCGCCAGGCCGCCCGCGAGGCCGTTCTGTCGCGTGCGCTCCAGGACGTCGCGGACGCCACCGCGCCGCTGGCCGAGAACACGGACGCGGGGGCGTTCCTGCGGCACTTCCCCGCCCTGGCGCCCGCGCAGGCGCTCGCCGCCGCCGTCGCGTCGGTGCAGCACGCCACCGCGAGCGCGGTGAACGCCGCGTTCGACCGGGCCGTCGCCGATGCCCCGGCCCTCGCCGGCTGGGAGGCCACGTACGCCGGGCTGACCGGCGCCGATGTGCTCCACCCGCGGCTCGTGGCGGTCGCCGCCAAGGTGTCGGCGCTCTCCGGGGCCACGGCGGCGTTCGCGCAGGCGCTCACGGAGTGGCGGGCCGCGAACCCCGGGCTCACGCTGTCCAACGAGGCGGTCGAACGGGCCGCGGCCGGTTTCCGCGAGCGCGCGGCGGCCGACTTCGACGCGTCCTTCGCCGGGGCGCACTCCGGACTCACGGAGCTGACCGGCGGTCTCATGGACTGGCGGCTGCGGTTCGCGCAGCTGGAGGAAACCCTCCCCGCCCACCTCCACTTCGAGGCCGAGGTTCCGGCCGTGCTGCGCGCCGCCGAGACGGCGTTCGGCGCCCTCGCCGGCCACCACACGCTCGACGAGGCCACCCGCACCCATCTCAGGGAGCGGTTCACCGATGACCTCATGACCGCCTACCTGCGGGTCTGGGCGCCGTACGACCTCGCGACGTCCTGGCACCACGACACCGCGGCCACCGGCCCGGTGCCCGCCACGCAGCCCGGCTCCTCTCCCCTGATCGGCTTCGTGCCCGGGAAGGCGGCGTTCCACGAGGACGGGACCGCCCTGCACAAGGAGTTCCGCACCACGCCCGACACGGCGCAGGACGCGGCCGTCCCGCACGCGGTGCCTCTGGTGTCCGGCCTGGCGCGGCCTCTGACCCGGTCCCAGGCCGCCCAGGAGGAGCTGGCGGCGGCCGCTGACGCGGTACGGCAGGCCCGGTCGGAGCAGCAGGCAACGCATGAACATGCCTCTTTCCAGGAGACGTCGGCCCAGGCGGAGCAGCGCTTCACCGCGGCGCGGGCGGAGTGGCAGGCGGCGCTGACCGCCGAGGCCGCCGCCGCGCTGCCGACGGTCCGGGAGGACGCCGAGAAGGCCGCGGCGGAGCTGCGCCAGGCGTCCACGGCACACCAGGAGGCGCTCGGCGGCCTCGCGGCTGCCGACCAGACGCACCAGCAGGCGCGAGCCGTGTTGCGGAACAGGGTGTATGCCTACGCCAAGCTGCTCCTGGCCGGGCAGAGCACGCAGCCGCACGCGGCGGACGAGGCACCGGCCACGGACGCGCAGCAGCAGAAGCCGGCCGATGCCGATCTGGAGAAGGCGAAGGTGCGCCTGGCGCAGGCGCAGACGGCCGAGCGGGAGGCGGCGGCGCGGCTGGAGGAAGCCGGTCAGGACGCGCAGCGGGCCCACCGGACCTGGGCCGCGACCCAGGAGAAGTCGGCGGCGGCGCAGCAGCTGCTGGACGCCGCGACGCGGCGCACCGGTCTGTCCCCCGTGGCGGCGAACGCCCCGGCCACGCGAGTGGTGGGCGAGTGGCTGCTCCCGCTCGGCGCGGCGCCGCTCGCACAGCACCCGGCGACGGCCCCCACGGAGACGACGCACCGCCCGGTGACGGCAGTTCAGGTGCCGCTCGCCGTGGTGGAGGACGCGCTGGAGAACGCGGCGGACCATCTCGACGCCGCACTCGACACGGACGAGGCGTACGCACGGGCGCAGTCGGACGTCGAAGCGAGGCTGCGGGAGTACGACGCGCTCGTCCGGACCGACCGGCAGGCCCGGCCTGGTGCGCAGCCCGCGGACCAGGCCACCCTGGACGGACTCGACGCGGACCTCACCGGGGCACGCACCCGGCTCGACGCGGCCGCGGCGGTCCTGCGGGACGCCTGGATGCGCCGGGACCAGGCGGAGCGAGCGGCGTTCGCCCACCTCACCACGGCGAAGGGGACCCTTGCGGTCGGCGCCCTGTCACCGCAGGCCGACGACTCGATCTACGCCCAGATCTTCGACGGCGCGTACGAGGAGCCCCAGCAGCAGGCCGACGACTCGGTCTACGCCCAGATCTTCGCCGGCGCCGTCTCGTACGACGAGCCCCAGCAGCAGCCCGTCCAGCCGCCCCAGGGCGTCGTTCCGGCTCCGGCGCAGGCCCTCGGCGCGGGGACTCTCGTCTCCCTCGCCGACCAGCAGTTCATCGCCGGCTTCCGCCATCACCTGACCGCTCCGGTCATCGACGTGCAGGCGCTGCACGCGCTGGTGGCCGGTCACGCCCGGCCCGCCGACAGCTTCGCCCGCGACGACTTCGACCGCGCGTTCCACCGTGTGACCGGCTCCACGGTCCCCGCCGGCCTCGCCTTCGTCGTGGGAAACCGCTCGCTCGCCCCGGCGGACGCCCTACGGATCCTTGAGCACCTCTACGGACCGCTGGCACCGAACGCTCCGTGGAACATCGATCTGCGCCACGTCGCCGAGGGCGTTCCGCTCCCGAAGCTGCCACAGGTCGAGGCGTACGCGCTGCGGCTCTTCCTCCTCATGACCAGCGGTCTCGCTCCCCAGGCCCTGCGTATGGCCCAGGGGCTGGGCCGGGACCTGCGCAAGATCTGGTCCGTCGAGGACGCCTACGAGAAGCTGGACGGGCGCGGCCTGCGGGACGCCCTGACCCTCGCCGGGCGCAGCACCGGTGACCCCCAGCAGTTCCAGCGGCACCTCGCCGAGACGTTCGGCGACGTCACCCGCACGACGCCCGTCTCCGAGACGGTGGCGCAGCATTGGTACGAGCGGTTGACCACGCTGGAGTACCAGCACCCGCAGCAAGGGGCGCGCCCCCTGCCCCACCGGCACCCGGAGGATGGGTGCCACCTCCGCGCGCACATGATCACGATGCAGCTCCGGCAATGGAACACGCACGTCCGCAAGCTCATGGCCGTCCGCACCGGCCCGCGACTGACCATCGCGTCCGCGCACGCCGAGGGCGCCGCCGCACAGCTCGGCACCATGCCCGTGGAATGGGGCTACCACATCGCCGCGGCGATCCCCGTCCAGGAAGCGCCCGGCAAGATCACGCTGAGGGTGCTGGACCCCGCCCTGGAACTCGGGCCGCTGACCGTCGATGAATGGCTGAAGGCCATCGGAGTCGATCCGCAGAATCCGAGGTTGGAGCGGCTCACCGGTTCGATCGCCGAGGTGAGGGCTTATGTCGGCGAGCACATCTATGAGCACCCCGACAAGTGGGTGCGGATCGACGAGCTGGACGCCCCCGCCTCTGGCCGCACCCTCCTGGTGGAAACCGAGGCACACGCCTACGACTACGGGGACATCACGCCGGGCACCGAGGCGATGCGCTCGCTGCGGGGAGCGGACGAGTTCCACCGGCATGACGGTGTGGGCACGCTCGAACGCCACACCGCCCAGCACATCCAGCGCACCCGCCTGCACCAGGCCCGGCAAGGCATCCAGCGACACCTCAACGGCGGCGACGCGCCGTCACCGCAGTGGGCCGCAGAGACCTACACCGCCCTGACCAACGACCGCCTGCTGCCCGGGAACAGCCCGCTGGCGCAGGAGCTCCGCAGGTTGCTGCCGGCCGGACACCCCGCCGCCCTCCAGAGCGACGTTCTCGCTCCGGCGCAGGCCCTCGGCGCGGGGACTCCCCTCTCCCTCGCCGACCAGCAGTTCATCGTCAACTTCCGCAATCACCTGGCCGCGCCGGTCATCGACGTGCAGGCGCTGCACGCGCTGGTGGCCGGTCACGCCCGGCCCGCCGACGGCTTCGCCCGCGACGACTTCGACCGCGCGTTCCACCGTGTGACCGGCTCCACGGTCCCCGCCGGCCTCGCCTTCGTCGTGGGGAACCGCTCGCTCGACCTGGCGGACGCCGCACTGATCCTTGAGCACCTCTACGGACCGGCGGCACAGGACGGTCAGTGGGACATCGATCTGCGCCATGTCGCCGAGGGGGTTCCGCTCCCGAAGACGCCGCAGGTCGAGGCGTTCGCGCTGCGGCTCTCCCTCCTTATGACCAGCGGTCGCGCTGCCCAGGCCCTGGACATGGTCCGGGGGCTGGGCCGGGACCTGCGCAAGATCTGGTCCGTCGAGGACGCCTACCAGAAGCTGGACAAGCGCGGCCTGCGGCACGCCCTCGCCCTCGCCGGGCGGCGCACCAGCGAGTCTCCGCAGCTCCAGCACCAGATCGCCGAGGCGTTCGGCGAGGCCACCCGCTCGACGCCCGCCTCCGAGACGGTGGCGCGGCAGTGGTACGAGCGGTTGACGACGCTGGAGTACCAGCATCCGCAGCAGGGGGCCCGCCCCCTGCCCCACCGGCACGTGGAGAACGGGTGCCACCTCCGCGCGCACATGATCACGATGCAGCTCCAGCAGTGGAACACGCCCGTCCGTAAGCTCATCGCCGTCCGCACCGGCCCGCAACTGACCATCGAGTCCGCGCACGCCGAGGGCGCCGCCGCACAGCTCGGCACCATGCCCGTGGAATGGGGCTACCACATCGCCGCGGCGACCCCCGTCCAGGAAGCGTCAGGCAAGATCACGCTGAGGGTGCTGGACCCCGCCCTGGAACTCGGACCGCTGACCGTCGATGAATGGCTGAAGGCCATCGGAGTCGATCCGCAGAATCCGAGGTTGGAGCGGCTCACCGGTTCGCTGAGCGACGTGCGAACTCACATCGGCAAGCACATCGACGAGCACCCCGACAAGTGGATGTGGTTCGACGAGCGGGGAACCCCCGTCCCCGGCCGCACCCTCGTGGTGGAAACCGAGGCACACGCCTACGACTACGGGTCCCTCTTTCCGGACCAGAAGGCGGCGCGCTCGCTGCGGGGAGCGGACGAGTTCCACCGGCATGACGGTGTGGACACGCTCGAACGTCACACGGTCGAGCACATCGAGCGCACCCGCCTGCACGAGGCCCGGCAGGGCGTCCAGCGACACCTCGACGGCATCGACGCGCCGTCACCGCAGTGGGCCGCGGAAACCTACACCGCCCTGACGAACGACCGGCTGCTGTCCAGGAACAGCCGTCTGGCGCAGGGGCTCCGCAGGATGCTGCCGACCGGACACCCCGCCGCCCTCCAGGGCGACGCGACGATCGCGCCCTCCCCCGAGTTCTCCGATGAAGAGTTCTCCGACGCCGAGTTCTCCGATGAAGAGTTCTCCGACGCCGGGCCCTCCGCCCACGTCGACGAAATGGATGCCTACTTCAACTTCACTGACGCCTCGAACCCGACGGCTCCCCCTGGTCAGCAACCGCTCGCCCGCTCCGGCGCCCACGCGTCCGGCCAGGCCCCGCGCGGCTCCGCGTCGGCCTGGGACCTGCCCGCCCCCCGCACCCAGGGCACCGCTCTGTCCCGTCCGGTGGCCGACACCCCGGTCCGGACGATCGGCGGATGGCTGCGGAACACCGGCGCGAGCGCGCGGGAGGCGGAGCTGACCCGCCGGTTCGGCACGCTCATCGGTGCCGGATCGAGCAACGGCTACCACTTCGACCACGCGATGCTGGACCGGATCGAGCAGGTCCTCGGCGCCCTGCCGCGCCGCGATGTGGAGGACAACCCGCAGCTCGCGGCGGTCACCGGCAACACGACCGGGACGCCCGTGAGCGCCTACCGGGCCGACGACCGGGCCGTCCGCCTCACCCACCCGTTCCGCATGCCGTCGTGGCTGGACACCCGGCCCGAACGCGACGACGTCGCGCTGCGCTGGGTGAAGGACCTCGTCACGGCCGGCGGCCACCCGGACCTGGCCACCGCCGACCTCCTCGCTCCCACCGGGGCGCCGCACCAGATCGCCGGCGTGCCGCCGCGCGGCAACCTCGTCGAATGGGTCCTGCGGCACGAGGTGGGCCGCTCCGTCGACGCCCGGACGGGCTGGGCGCAGGAGCACGCCCACAAGCCGGAGTTCGGCGGCTGGCGGACGTACACCGGCGGGGAGATCTCCGAGGTCGCCACGGCGTTCCTCGCCCTCGCGGACCTCACCGCCGCCACGTATGCCCCGCCCACCCCGGGTGCCAGGACGTTCGACGGCCTCGTCACAGAGGTGACGGACCTGATCACGCCGACGGCGCAGGCCGACGGACCGGACCCGCAGCGGATCGCGCGGATTCCCGAGCAGCTCGCCGACGGTGACGCGGAGCGGTTCGGGAAGCTGACGGCCATGGTCACCCTCCTGCGGGACGCCATGGCGCAGCCGTGGACGCGGGACGGCGGCGGCGCGGGCCTGCTGGAGCACGACGGGCGCATCTACCAGACCCACCGGGAAACCGGCGCGTGGATCAGCTACGCCGCCGACGCCCGGGCCCATGCGGTGTCGGCCTACCAGTTCGCCACGCCCGGTGCGTGGTTCGCCGAGGCGTACGCGGCCTACCACGCCCCGCAGATGACCAGCCCGCTGCGGGAGCTGTTGCACCCGAGCGTGCGGGAGTGGTTCCGGCACGAGGCCGAGCTGCCGGAACTGGAGCTGGAACTCGTCGAGGACAGCGCCGAGGAGACGGAGCTGGAGCTGACGACGTCGGACGGTGTGCAGGTCAAGGCCGCCGACATCGACAACCTCCTCATCGTCTCCCCCGGCTCCCTGCGGCCGGCCGGCCGCTCCTTCCACACCGCCGACGACATGCGGGAGCGGCTGCTCACCCACACCGATCTTGACCTCACCAGGCGGCACTTCGCGCACTTCGACCCCGAGCGGCAGGTCCGCCTCCCGTACGGGGACGGCGGGCAAATCGTCCGGCACACGGTGTCCGAGAGCGACCTCGGCACCGTGCCCTGGCAGGCGGGCGACGACCTGTACCTGGCGCTGCTGCACGGGGAGAAGGGCTGGCTGACCGTTCCGGTGAACGGCAAGCCGGTCCGGATGTCGGGCTCGTCCTTCGGCCGGATGCTGCGGCGGCGCGACAGCGTCGTCGCGCTGAAGGAACGCGCGGGGAACAAGGCATGGATCCTGCTGGCCGCCTGCGAGGCTGCGGCCACCGACGCGGCGGGCAACTCCATCGCGCAGCAGATCGCGGACACCACCGGCATCAACGTCGTGGCGCCGACCACCAAGGTGGCCGCCACTCCGCACGTCAAGGAATTCAGCTTCCTCCTCTACCACGACGCCCAGGGCAACCGCGGCGCGTGGCAGACGTTCACCCCGCGGAACGCGGGGGCCACCTCGGCGGCGCGCGACGGCGACGCCGTGAGGGCGACGGCCGGGGCCCTGGTGCCGCCCGCCGTGCTCGACGTGCCGCGGCCGGTCCCCCTGTCCGAGCGGGCGCTGTCGCAGGACACCACTGAGGAGACGCCGCAACACGAGGACACGGCGTCGCTCGGCCTCGACGAGGCCGCGCTCCAGGCGGAGCGTGACGGCGGCGTCCTGCCGGTGGCCGAGGGCCTGACGGCCGTCGGCCCGCAGCAGCCGCACTTCGGCTGGCTGGGCGACCGGATGACGCGCAGCGTCCTGGCCCCCCTGCGCGCCACCGACCTGACGGAGCTGTACGACGCGCTCCACCCCGCGGAACGGTTCGGCCCCGGCCGCGCCGTCTCCCGGCTCATCGCCCTGCGCCGACTGGTCGACCTGGCCACGCGGGAGGCCGGGCACGCGCCGGACCTCCTGACGCCCGCGGTGCTCGACGGGCTCGTCCGGCAGGTCTTCCCCGGCGTCACGGCCGACGAGGCGAGCCGCCTGCTGCTCGTCACCGCCGCGCAGAGCGCCACGCAGCGGCAGCCCCTCACCGTGGAGAGCCTCCGCCAGGCCGGGGGCCGCCTCCGGGCCGTCGGCGTCATCGACGTCGGTATGCCGCTGGCCCAGTCACCGACCACCCCGGACCAGGTGCCGGGCGCATCGGCGGCCGGTTCGACGCAGCCGTCGGACCTCCTCGACCAGTGGCACACACAGCGGTACCAGCAGGCCGCCGTGGCGCGCGGCAACGCGTCCCGGGCCGCGGTCTCGGAGATCACCGAGCAGCTCCGGACGGCCGGTCGAGGCGCGGCTTCGCTGGTGCGATTCGGCACCGCGCGTCCCCCGCTGCGCGCCGTCAACCTCGGCGACCGGGTGCTGTGGACCGAAGCCGGTAGCTCCCTGTGGCGCGACGATCCCGCTCCGCTGCTCCCCGCCGGGCCGGTCGCCGTCGACTCCGTCGACGTGGACACCCACGGCAGGCTGCTCGTGGCGCCGTCCGGGCCGGTCGAGGAAGCCGGCCTCTTCCCCGAGCTGTTGGCCGACGTCGACGCGCTCCGCGCCCTCGACGCCGCGGCCCCCTCGTCCGGCGGCGCCCTCCAGGACACCCGGGACCTCCTCCCCGCGGCGACCGCGGCCGAGGAGAACGCCGCGCACGACGACGCACGCGACGAGGCCGAGGACCTGGTCCACGAAATCGTCTACCTCACCTATTCGCTGCCCGCGGGCACGACGGTGGGATCCGTCGGCGAGACGGCCGAGGAACTCGACACCGAGGCCCAGGACGAGTCCGGCAGGACCGGTGACCGGACCGGCGGCGAGCTCCACGACGAGAGCGACGACGAGAGCGTCATCTGCGAGCTCTTCGAGTTCCCCGTGCTCGTCCCGGCTTCCCCCCCGGTCACGACGGAGTACGTCCTCACCGTCCCGGTGGTCGAGGAGATCCGGACGTACGACGAGCTGCACGTGACCTTCCTGGATGCCCCCGTGCCGCCGGTCGGCTTCGGCGTCGAGCGGGTCACCGGGCAGTCGGCGCAGTTCCCGCTCGGCCTGTTCGGCTCCGTCGTCTCCTTCGGCGACATCCGCTTCGACGGCAGCGTCCTGCCCGGCGGCCCGCCCTCCGGCGTCCTCGGTGACCTGGTCGCCTCGCTGCTGCCGGCCGCGGACGAGATCGACGAGGCGCTCCACGAGCGTCTGACGTCCTCGGTGCGCGCCCAACTCGGCGCGCTTCTCGACCGGTTGGGGGCGAACAACCTCTCCCGGCGTCTCGTCGACGGCGGTCTGACACTCATCGTGCCCGGCGGCTTCCTCCACGCCGAGCACACCATCCGCGTCCAGCTGACCGGCATCCAGCGCAACCGCGCCACCCCCACCACCTCGCCCTACCGGCCGTACGGCGAGAAGCTGATCGGCCCGCAGGAGTCGACCACCAACCGCTCGACGGGCAGTTCGGAGAACGCCGGTGCCTCCGTCGGCCTGAGCCCCGCCGTCATGGTGCCGCTGGCACCGGGCAACGTCCCGTTCACCCCCAGGGTGAGCGTCGGTCTGTCGTCGTCCCGCTCGTACGACCAGAGCCGGAGCACCAACGCGTACACCAACCCGTCGCTGGGCTACAGCGGTGAGCTGTCGCACTTCACCTTCGCCGGCGTCCAACTGGAGGTCATCACGGGGGGCCCGGGGGTGCCGGTGCAGCACCGGACTCGCTCGGAGCAGGGCGAGCTCCTCGTCGCCTTCCCCGTCGAGCTGGTGGAGCCGGCCACGAACCGCACCGTCACGCCGTGGCATGCCACCCTGCCCGTCGGCGCGCCCGACGCGCTGCGCCGCCGGTTCACGCAGGAGGTCCTGCGGTTCTTCTCCATCGGGCAGCACATCGGCGGCCTCGGGCGCCTGCGCGACCAGTTGCTCCACGCCTATGTCCCCGACACCCGGCCCGGCAGCCCGCTCCACGAGTACGTGCACAACCGGCTCGGCGAACTGAGCATGCTCAACGATCTCGCCCGCGTCCTGAACGGCGGGATGACCCTGCCGCCGGTGCCGCTCAACGACGGCCGGATGCTGCAGGGCGGACTGTCGGGGCAGGTGACCGGCGTCGAGCGGATCGGCGACGCGAGCGCGCTGCCGACCGTGCTCAACCTGCGCTGGCTGGAGCTTCAGGGCGCCTCCGCCTCCACCGGCGGCGGCTTCTCCTTCACCGCCGGCGCCACCACCTCTCCGGGCACCACCCTGCCCGCCTTCCGGTTCCCGGTGACGCTCGACGTCGGTACGTCCGCGTCGTTCAGCTCCGCGGGCGACACCGGCGGCGGGCGCTGGCACAGCGCCCGCTTCAACGGCCGGAGCGTGCCGTTCCTGCTGACCGTCCGGCTGGAGGTCGGTCTGCGGCCACTCGGCGACGACCTCGGCCGGGAGTTCGGCGAGAGCGTCGCGGCCGTCGTGCGGGTGCCCGAGGAGCTGGCCGACGCCTTCCAGGGCGCGCTGCGCCGCATCGTGGACGACGAGAGCCAGGGCCTCCTGCCCCGCGCCCCGCTGCCCGTCACGTACGCGCCGCAGCAGGACGCCCCGGAGCCGGTGATCCCGGACGAGCTGACGCAGCCGACGGGCAGTTCGGGTCTGTACGGCCCGGTCGGACTGTCCCGCCTGACGCGGCACGGGCACCACACGGACGTCCGGGAGCAGTTGCGCGAGCAGTTCCTCCACGAGCGGCGGTCCACCGGCGCGCCGGAGTGGACCGCGGCGGAGCTGGTGGCCCTGGAGACGTTCCTGGACACCCATTTCCACACCCAGTCGCTGAGTGCCCGCTTCACGGAACTGTTCGGCGACCGGGACGCGTCCGCCGCCCTTGAGGAGCAGGGGCTGCGCCGTACCTTCGCCCGGCCGCTGGCCGACGGGGAGACCGAGACGGTCCACTTCCAGGTGCGTGCCGAGCGGGTGCCCGTCGGGCCCGGGGAGGCCATCGCACCGCTGTCCGCCGTCCATCTGCCACAGGCCGGGTTCGACCTGTGGCCCAGCGCCATGCGGGACTTCGCCAACTCCCAGTCGCACAGCACCAAGCTGGCGCTGAGCGTGGGCGTGGCGAGCAGCTGGGGCCCCCACGTCGGTACCGGGAGCGAGGTGAAGCTGTTCTCCCACGGCCACACCGCCAAGCAGGGCCTGACGTCCTACGCATACCTGCTGTCCGGCCTCAACTACGCAGGCCCCGCCCACCAGTTGACGTACCGGGTGCGGTTGGCCACGTCCGTTACCGTACGGAAGGTTCCGGCGCCCGGTCTGACCGGCGCGGTGCACCGTCTGGTGCGCGCGCTGCGCCCCGCACCCTCCGGCAGCACGGCGCAGACCGGCCAGTCAACCGCCCAGCCGCGGGTGATCGAGGCCGAGGCGCGCTGGCTGATCCCGGTGACCACACCGGTCCCGGCCGCGCAGGCACCCGTCACCGAAACGCCGGCGGACGGCGCCCTGGTCACCCTCACCCAGCACGACCGGGTGCTCGGCGTGTCCGGCATCACCGCACTGCGCAGGCGCGCCCTGGAACTGCTGACGGCGCACGGCGTCCCGTCCCACCAGGCGCGGACCCATCTGGAAACGGCCCTCACCCACGACCAGTTGGTGGCGATGCTGCACACCGGCGCCGGTTCGGCGGCCACCCAGGTGGTCCTGGACGGGGCCCTGACCAACCGCCGGGTCCGGCTGCTCTTCCGCGCGGAGATCACCGATGTGGTGGACGCCGGTGAGCCGGTCACGCTGTCGACGATGGACCTCGCGGAGTACTCCGCGGGCTTCTCCGACGTGGGTAGCGTCACCACCAACCACCTCAACCACGCCCACTCCGCCACCTTCGCCGGTGGTTCGGGGGACACGACGGGCGGGCTGGGGTACGGGCAGTCCTCCTCCCCGAGCAAGGGCCGCAGCCTCGCGGAGATCACCAACGTCTGCCCGGGCAGCTTCGTGGCGCGCGGCGCGCTGCCGCACCGTCCCCGCACAGGGCGGGTGGTGTGGCATCTGACGGTGCAGTCCAAGAACGTCAACCAGATCCGCGACTGGTCGCCGGAGGCCGAGGACGATCAGGTGGTGGTCCCGCAGGGCATCACCTTCCTCACCCCGCAGTGGCCGGCCATCGACCCTGCCGAGGAGCGGACGGTCCCGGCCACGCTGCCGGTCACCGCGCTGCCGCCGGCGTCGGTCAGCGAACGCTTCCTGCCGTCCGCCGACGAGAGCGACCTGGTGGACGCCGAGGAGCACGGGTACAACCTGGAGAGCCCCGCCACCCTCACCCGGAAGGTGATGACGGAGGTCGGGGAGCTCCTCACCGCCCACGCCAAGGCCGCCCTGGACTCCCAGTGGACGCCCCAGACCCCGGGCACAGCCCTGTCCGGCACCCTGGACACCGTCCTCACCCCGCGCACCCTGCACGCGATGGCCGACGCCATGGCCGGTGCCGGGATGGTGCTGCACACCACCGTGCCCGGGGCCGGGCACACCACCCACCTGCAACTGGTGTTCCGCCTCCACCGCGACCCCGAAGGACGGGGCGCGCACTTCACCCACCGGCTCGCGCCCGGCACCGTCAGCCGCTACACCCAGTGGAACACCCGCCAGGAACTCGGGGTCAGCCGCGGCACCGCGAGGGGCCACTCGCTCAGCCCGATGTTCTCGGGCGGCTCGGCGTCGTTGGGCCACTCGACGAGCACGTCGCAAAGCCTCAGCACGAGTGTCCTGACCCGCCGCCACGACGGATACACCGTCTCCGGCACCCTGGCCACCTTCCGGCTGGACGGCGTGCTGGAGATCAGCCTCCGCCGGTCGGTGGTGCCGTCCCGGGGCGTCAACACCCTCAGCCTCGACCTGGCCCGCCAGACCGCCCGCGCCTTCCAGACGATGAACCGGGGCACCGTGCCCACGGGGCGGGTCACGCTGCGCGAGGAGATCACCATCCCGCTGGCGCAGCTGCCGGACCACCTGCCCACCACGCGGCGGCCGCGGCCCGTCGTCACCCAGCTGATCGCCCCGAGTCCGGACGCCGACCTCGCGCGCGCCCACCAGTTCGCGATCAGCGCGTCCGAACTGTCCCAGAAGTCCGTGAGCGTGGTCTTCAACCCCGACGCGGTACGGCAGTTGTTCGATCAGGTGACGGCGGCGCTGCGGAACCACGGTGCGGGCCTCGGTGACCTGGTCCGCGACGGGCAGTTCTCGCAGGACGGCCTGCACCGCTACTTCGACCCGCACGTCCTCACCCGCCATGCGCTGCTCCACGGCCTCACCGGCACCCCGGCCACCGTCGGCCCGGCGCTGCGCAGCCTGGGCGGCCCCTTCACCGACACCACCGGTGTGCTCGACATCGCCGTACTGCCCGCCGCGCAGGGCGCTTCGCTCGGCTGGCACCCGGGGACGTCCGAGCGCAGCGACTACGGCTCCCAGAACAACGGGATGTCGTTCGGCACGAGCCAGGGGCAGAGCCTCTCGCTCGGCTGGGGCCAGGGCGTCCCGCTGGGCGAGGGCCAGCAGGCGCCGGTCGCCACGGTGACCGGCCCGATGTCGTTCAACCGCTCCGCCGGCCAGTCCGTCAGCAGCTCCGGCTGGGCGATGAGCCGCGTCGACGGCACGGCGCAGACCACCCTCTGGCACACCCATGACTTCGCGGACGCCTACGTCAAGGTGACGTTCCGCGGCGTCAACGAGCGCGGCGCGCTCCGCTACGGCGGCGAAAGCCTCAGCGCCGTCTTCCGGGTGTCGGACCTACTGGCCCTGCGGTACTCGCCGGAGGCCACCCTGCTGGGTCTCGGCAACATGCCGCACACCGCCATCCACACGCCGTCCGGCCGTTTCGTCCCGCCGCGGAACGCCGCGGACCGGCAGGACCCCCTCCTGACGGACCTGGTACGGGCCCAGCAGATCCCGGCCACCCCCGGCGTCCTGCTGTGGCGTGTCCAGGCGGTCGACGACACCACCGTCCTCGCGTACGGCACGCGCCTGACGCACGAGGAGTTCGAGGCGGCGTACCTCCGCGACGAACTGGCCGCGGACCCGGCCACGGCGGCGTACACCGTGACGTGGGGGCAGACCGGTACGGACGGTTACGTCCACGTCACCGCGCAGGCGCCCCCGGTCGACGTGGCGGAGACCACCGACGCCGAGGAACCGGACACGTCGACGCGGACCACCTCCCTCCAGGTGAACGCCGCACAGCCGGTGCGGAACCTCGCCAGTGCGCTGGCGCTGCCGGCGGACGCGTTGCCGGACCTCGTGGCGCTCACCGAGCGGCTGGAGGCTGTGCCGTACGCACTGCTGAGCCTGGGCCTGACTGGCCGGTCGGCAGCCGAACTGGTGCGACTGACACGCGAGTTGGGCACCCTTCCGTTGACGTTGACCGAGGTCGCGGATGCCTACGGCGTCACCCCGCAGGAACTGCTGGCGTCCGGCGCGCAGGGGCGGATCGAGCTCGTTTCCCAGATTCTGCGGTGGCCCCCGTTCCTCGGTGCCGGCGCCGAGACCGACCGTCGTCGGGCGGGCCGGGACCACGCGGTGAGGCGCGTGACGAGGACACTGTTCCTGGGAGGACCCGCAGCGGCACGCGCGGCTGCGGAAGCCGCCTCGCAGACACAGCGTGAGGAGGACCTCGCCGCCCTGCTCCAGCAGGTGCAGGGCCCTCTCGCCGAAGAGCAGCGCGCCACGTTCCTCACCACCGAGCAGCGCGCTGCGTTCCTCACGGGCGAGCCGGTGACGCTGACCGACGAGCAGCGCACCGGTCTGCCCGAGGGCACGCCGGGCACCGTCAGGTCCTGGATCGGCACGGAAGCCCAGCGCGGGCAGCGCACCAACGCCCAGGAGCTGGTGGACCTCGCCCGCGACCTCGACCTCCCCGAGGAGTCGCGGCCCCATCTGGAGGACCTCGCCGAACAGCTCCACACCGTGCCCCACACCCTGCGCGCCCTGAACCTGACCGGCCCGTACGCAGCACACCTCGTGCGACTCACACAGGCGCTGGGCACCGTTCCCCTGGCTCTGGCCCTGGTCGCGGACACGTACGCCCTCACCCCGCAGGAGCTGGTGGTGGCCAGCGAGCAGGAGCGGGCCGGGCTCGCGTCCAGGATTCTGAAGTGGCCCCCGATCATCGGCACCGACGAAGAGGCCGGCCGACGCCGGACGGGCCAGGACCACGCGATCGAGCGCGTAACAAGGGCACTGTTCCTGGAAGGCCCCGCAGCGGCACATGCCGCTGCGGAAACCGCCTCACAGGCACAGCGTGCGGAAGACCTCGCCGCCCTCCCCCAGCAGGTGCAGGACCTGCTCACCGAAGAGCAGCGCACCGCATTCCTCGCCGGCGAGCCGGTGACGCTGACCAGCGATCAGCGCACCGGCCTGCCCGAGGGCACGCCGGACACCGTCACCTCCTGGATCGGCACGGAAGCCCGGCGCAAGCAGCGCCAGGTGGGCGGCGCACGCCACCACCAGCGCGACAGCTCCGCCCCGGAGAACTCGGCGAACCAGGCCGGCGGCTCCGGCTCCGGCTCCAGCAGCCACAGCACCACCGCACCGCACCACCACCAAAGCTCCGGTGAGAGCTCTGCCTCCACCCAGATGTCTGAGGAGAACTTCGCCCAACGGGCACTGGGACTGACCCCGGAACGGTTCGACGAACTCAGCGACGAATCCCGCCACCCCTGGTTCCACGCCCGGGACCTGGTGAACCTCGCCCACCACCTCGCCCTCCCCGAAGAGGCGCGGCCCCACCTGGTCGACCTCGCCGAACAGCTCGGCGCCGTGCCCCACACCCTGCGCGGCTTCCGCCTGACCGGCCAGGACGCAGCACACCTCGTGACCATGGCCCAGGCGGTAGGCGGAGTGCCCCGTGCACTGGCCGAGGTCGCCACGGCCTGCGGCAAAACCCCGCAGGCCCTGCTGGCGTCCGGCGCGCGGGCGCGGCCCTGGATGGCGTCCCAGTTCCTGCGGTGGCCCTCGATCCTCGGCCCCTACAACGATGCCGAGGCCATGCGTCGCCGGGCGGGGATGAGCAACGCGGTCAGCCGGGTGGCGAGGGCTCTGTTCCTCAACGGCGTGGCCGCAGCGAAGGAGGCGGCGGTAGCCGCGTCGCGCCACCAGCGTGCGGAAGACTTCGCCGCCCTGCCCCTGCAGGTGCAGAACCTGTTCACCGAAGAGCAGCGCGCCGCATTCCGCGCGGGTGAGGAGGTGATGCTCACCGAGGAACAGGGCACCGCGTTCCTCGCCGCCGCACCCGTAAAGCTCACCCAGGACCAGGGCAAAGCACTCCTCGCCCGCCAACTCGTGACGCTCACCCCCGACCAGCGCACCGCATTCCTCGCCGGTCGCCCCGTCACGTTCACCGCCGAGCAGCGCCCCACACTCCTCGCCGGCCAACCCCTGACGCTCACCAACGGGCAGCGCATCGCACTCCTCACCGGCAAACCCGTCACGTTCACCGACGAGCAGCGCACCGCATACCTCGACGCCGAACCCACCACGCTCACCAACGAACAGCGCACCGCATACCGCGACGGCCGCATCGTGACGCTCACCCCCGAGCAGCGCACCGCATTCCTCAACAGCGACTTCGTCACGCCCACCGCCCAGCAGCGCACCGCGTTCCTCGCCGGCGAAACCATGAGCCTCATCGACGAGCGACGCACCGCATTCCGCGCCGGCGAACCCATAAGGCTCACCGACGAACGGCGGGCCGCATTCCGCGCCGGCCAACCCATAAGGCCCGTCGACGAGCGGCGGGCCGACACGCCGAACGCACCGAGCACCCTCGGGTCCTGGATCGGCACGGAAGACCGGCGCATGCAGCGCCACGTGGACTACAGCGGTCCCCTCCGCCAGGTCGATGTCGAAGGCAGGTTGATCAACGTGGTGCCGGAGGCCGCCGCCGGTGTCCGCCCGCCGGCCCACGACAGCTTCTACGGGCTGCCCGAATACAGCCAAGCGCCGCCTCAAACGGTCGCGTCCGCCCTGGTCCAGGAACACGGCGACATCCTCACGGGCTTCACCGCCTGGGAGGTCGTGCGCCTGGGCACCCTGCACCGCACGCTACGCATCTCGATGGGCGACCTCGTCGACCTCGTCCGCGCCACGGGCGAAGTCCCGGCCCCCGTATCCTTCCAGGATTCACTCGACGCCCTCGAACTGAGCGACCCCCACGCCCTCTACCAGGTGCTCAAGCACCGCCCCATGCGGCTGGACACACTCCACTCCCTCGCCGCACCAGATGTTCTGCAGAACCTGTTCGCTCCTCTGGCCCACCAGCAGGTCCAGGAGTCCGACCCGAAGGTGCAGCAGATCGTCGAAAAGCTCGGCGAACTCGCCCGAACCCCCGCCCATCAGGGAAGGGTCTCCGGCATCCACTGGTCGGAACGGACAGGGCTGCTCAACGACGAAAACGCCGCCATCGAGCACTTCTGCAACGTCTTCGGCCTCCAAGACCCTGCGGAGTACCTGCAAACCCTCCGGGATTTCGCCGCCTTGGCGAGGGCCTACACACCGCAGGACCGTGCCTGGCTGTTCCGGACCCTGTCCGACCCCGCGTTCACCGGCCCCGGCAACGCCAGTCGGCGGGCGTGGACCGGACGATGGCTCTCGCCGCTGCACATATTCCACCTGATGTCCTGGCACCCGTTCGACGCGATGCGCAACGAGGACTTCCCCGCCTTCCTCGAACGCATCGACAACGCCGTGAGCCATCGGGCGCTCTTGATGAGTGCCGACATCCGGGAAGAGCTCCCGCTGCCCCACGGCGGGCAGGAGCTCATGGCGGCATTGGAGGCGGAGGTCGCCTCCCGGGCAGGCCGCATCGGCAACACCGGGGGCGGCCGAACCGTCCAGCGGTACTGGGACCTCATCGACGACGAGGTCACGTTCTCGGTAATCGCCGACTACGTCCACGAGACCGGCGCGCACAGCGACCTGATGCACGCCCTCTACCAGTACAGCGCGGACCTCGACCGGCCCGTGGTGAACGAGGTCCGCGCACTCGCCGAACAACTGCACGTCGACCCGGCCGTGGCGTTCAACCTCCTGCTTGTCATCCATACCCTTGAGCTGCACGACGAGCCGGAGGACGAACAGCACAAGGTGTTCACCGCGTTCAAGGACTACCTCCAAAACCTCGCGGAGCAGGGCGATACCCTTCTCAACTGGCAGAATGAGGAATTCGAACCGCTGCTGAAGGAGCTCGATTTCAATGTCCAGGACTTGATCGGGCTTGAGGAAAACGGAGCCCCCAGCCTCATCCCGCTGCTCGACGCGCTCCACACCTGGGACGTCGGCTTCGATGAACTCCCGGAACTCCTCAAATACCTGACGGGTTACGCCCCGCAGGCACTCCAGCTGCCGGAGAACAACTATTACGCGGCAACACCCGAACAGCGCCGCGCACTGTGGCAGTACGCCGTCGCGCACCGCGACGCCGTCATCCCGGGCGTCGCTGCCTGGCGCGCCCAGGGCCTGGGGCTGCACCCGGAACGGTTCAACGAGCTCAACGACACGGTCCGCCCCCCCTGGTTCAGCGCCCGGGACCTGGTGAACCTCGCCCACATCCTCGACGTGCCCCACGAGGCGCGGCCCCACCTGGTCGCCCTCGCCGAACAGCTCCACACCGTGCCCCGCACCCTGCTCCCCCTGAACCTGATCGGCGAGGACGCAGCACACCTCGTGACCCTGGCCCAGGCACTGGGCGGAGTGCCCCACGCCCTGCTCCAGGTCGCGGAGATCTACCGCACGACTCCGCAGGAGTTGATGGCGGCCGGCGCACAGGGACGCATCTGGCTGGCTTTCCAGGTCCTGAAGTGGCCCGCGATCCACGGCACCGACGCCGACGCCTACCAACGCCGGACAGCCCTGGGCAACGCCGTCGACCAGGTCGCGAAGACACTCCTCCTGGAAGGCCCCGAAGCCGCACGCGCAGCAGCGGAAACCGCCTCACAAGCACAGCGCGCAGAAGACCTCCGCGCCCTCCCCCCGCAGGTGCGGGACCTGCTCACCGAAGACCAGCGCACCACCTTCCTCACCGGCGAGCCGGTGACGCTCACCGACGAGCAGCGCACCGGCCTGCCCGAGGGCACACCCCACACCCTCACCCCCTGGATCGGCACAGAAGACCGGCGCACGCAACGCCACACGGACAACGTCCGCACCCTCACCGAAGAGCTGCACGTCGACCCGACGTCGGCACTCAGCCTTCTGCACCTCGCCGACCTCCTCGGCCTGGAAGACGACCACCACGCCCTGCTCGACGTGTTCGGGGAATACCTCCAGGACCTCGCGGAGCAGGGCGACGACACCCTCCTCCGCTGGAGGGACCGGGACCTCGGAACGCTCCTGGCACAGCACGGCATCGACGTCCAGGCCCTGCTCATGCCCGACGGAGCCGAAGCCGCCCACGTCACCTCACTGCTCACCGCGCTCCAGACCTGGGACGCCGGAATCGACGAACTCCCGGCACTCGGCACACACCTGAAGGCCCACGTCCCCCAGACATTCCAGCTGGCAAGGAACAGCTACCACACAGCAACACCCGCACAACGCCGCGCACTGTGGGAGTACGCCGCCGCGCACCGCGACGACCTCATCCCGGCCGTCGCCGACTGGCGCGCTCAGCAACTGCAACTGACCTCGGAACAGTTCCACGCACTCAACGACGCACAGCCCTCGTTCAGCACCCAGGAACGGGAACTGTCCCCGGAACAGTTCCGCGCGCTCAACGACGCAAGGCCCTGGTTCAGCGTCCGGGAACTGGTCCACCTCGTCCACAAGCTCGACCTGCCCATAGAGGCACGGCCCCACCTGGTCGCCCTCGCCGAACAGCTCCACACCCTGCCCCGCGACCTGCTCACCCTGAACCTGACCGGCCAGGACGCAGCACACCTCGTGCGACTGACACAGGAACTGGGCGCCGTTCCCCTCGCTCTGACCCAGGTTGCGGACGCTTACGACCTCGCCCCGCAGGAACTGCTGGTGGCCAGCGAGGAGACGCTGACCGGGCTCGCGTTCGGAATCTTGAAGTGGCCCCCGATCATCGGCCCCAACACCGACCCCGAGCTCCGCCGACGCCGGATGGGCGTGGCCCGCGCGGTCGACCAGGTGGCGAAGGCACTCCTCCTGGAAGGCCCCGAAGCCGCACGCGCAGCGGCGGAAGCCGCCTCCCGGGCACAGCGTGAGGAAGACCTCCGCGCCCTCCCCCCGCAGGTGCGGGACCTGCTCACCGAAGACCAGCGCACCGCATTCCTCGCCGGCGAACGGCTGACACTGACCAACGAGCAGCGCACCGGCCTGCCGCGGAACACGCCGGACACCATCACCTCCTGGATCGGCACGGAAGACCGGCGCAAGCGGCGCCGCGTGGGCGGCACACCCCGCAACCGGCACGACGGCTCCGCCCCGGAGAACTCGGCGAACCAGGCCGGCGGTTCCGGCTCCGGCTCCAGCAGCCGCAGCGCCACCGCACCGCACCACCACGAAAACTCCGGGGAGAGCTCTGACTCCCCCCAGACGCCGACGGTACCCACCCAGGCACCGGTGGGCCTCACCCTCCCCGGAGAGGCGATGCCCCTCCTGGTGGGCCTCGCCCGCGACCTCGCCCTTCCCAATGGGGCGGCGCCCCACCTGCTGGGCCTCGCTGAACAGCTCGGCACCGTGCCGTACGAGCTGCGCAGCCTGGGCCTGACCGGCCTGGACGCAGCACACCTCGTGACCTGGTCCCAGGCACTGGGCGGAGTGCCCCGCGCACTGCTCGTGGTCGCGGAGATGTACCACACGACTCCGCAGGAGTTGATGGCGGCCGGCGTACAGGAACACATCTGGCTGGCGTTCCGCTATCTGAAGTGGCCCTCGATCCAGGGTGCCGACGCCGAGGCCGTCCGGCGCCGGGCGAGCCTGAGCACCGCGGTCAAGCAGGTGATACGGGCATTCCTCGTGGAGGGTCCCCAGGCAGTACTGACTGCGGCGGCAACCGCTTCGCACCACCAGCGTGCGGAAGACCTCGTCGCCCTGCCGCAGCATGTGCAGAACCTGCTCACCAAAGAGCAGCGCGCCACCTTCCTCACGGGCGAACCGGTGATGCTCACCGCCCAACAGCGCGCCCGTCTGCCCCAGGGCTCACCCCACACGCTCACGCCCTGGCTCGGCACAGAAGACCGGCGTACTCAGCGCCACACGGACGACGTCCACGCACTCGCCGCGGAGCTGGGCGTCGTTCCGGACCTGGCGTCCAGCCTTCTGCACGTCGTCGAGCTCCTCGGCCTGCAGGGCGGACAGCGCAACCTGCTCCATGTGTTCATGGGCTACCTCCGGAACCTCGAAGCGGAGGGCGACGCCTTCCGTTTGAGGGAATGGAACCTCGGACAGCTGCTGGCACAGCACGGCATCGACGTCTTCCACCTGGTCAGGGGCGGAACCGAAACCTCCCACGCCCTCTCCCTGCTCACCGCGCTCCACACGTGGAACGCCGGTATCGAGGAACTCCCGGAAATCGTCGAATACCTGACGGTTCACGACCCACAGGCACCCCAGCTGCCGGTGGACAGCTACGCCGAAGCAACACCCGAACAGCGCCGCGCACTGTGGCAGTACGCCGCCGAGCGCCGCGACACCCTCACCCCGGCCGTCGCCGCCTGGCGCGCCCAGGACCTGAGTCTGGGGCTGACCCGGGAACGGCTCGACGCGCTCCACGACGCCACCCGCCACCCCTGGTTCAACGCCCGGAAACTGGTGAACCTCGCCCACCGCCTCGCCCTCCCCGAAGCGGCGTGGCCCCATCTGGTCGACCTCGCCGAACAGCTCCGCGCCATGCCGCACGACCTGCGCTTCTTCCGCCTGACCGGCGGGTCGGCAGCACACCTCGTGACCCTGGCCCAGGCAGTAGGCGGAATCCCGCTGGCGTTGTCCGAGGTGGCCAGGGCCTGCGGCAGCACCCCGCAGGGGCTCCTGGCCTCCAGCACGCAGGCGCGGGCCTGGGTGGTGTCCCAGTTCCTGCGGTGGCCCTCGGTCTTCGGCCCCTACAACGATGCCGAGACCAACCGTCGCCGGGCGGGGCTGAACACCGCGGCCAGTCAGGTGGAGAGGGCACTGTTCCTCAACGGCCTGGCCGCAGCGCACGAGGCGGCGGCAGCCGCGTCGCACCACCAGCGTGCGCAAGACCTCGCCGCCCTGCCCCAGCATGTGCAGAACCTGCTCGGCACCGACCAGCGCGACGCGTTCCTCCGGGGCGAGCCGGTGACGCTCACCGGACCGCAGCGCACCGCACTCCTCCCCTACGAACCCGTCACGCTCACCAGCGCACAGCGCACCGCGCTCCTCTCCGACGAACTCGTCACGCTCACCAACGCACAGCACACCGCACTGCGCGCCCGCCAACCCGTGACGCTCACCGACGAACAGCGCACCACATTCCTCGCCGCCGAACCCACGACGCTCACCGACGCACAGCGCACCGCACTCCTCGCCGGCGCCGCGACGCTGTGGACCGACTCACCCGCGACGACGCCGGACACCCTCGGGTCCTGGATCGGCACGGAAGACCGGCGCATGCGGCGCCCCATGGACTTCCGCAGGTCCCTCAGCCAAATCGACCTCGAAGGCACGACGATCACTCCGGCGTCGCCGGCCGTCGCCGGTGTCCGCCCTCCGGTCTACGTCTCCGGGCTGCCCGAGTACAGTCAAGCGTCGCCTCAGGAGGTCGCGTCCGCCCTGATCCAGGAACACGGCAACATCCTCACGGGCTTCACCGCCTGGGAGGTCGTGCGCCTGGGCACCCTGCACCGCATGCTGCACATCTCGATGAGCGACCTCGTCGACCTCGTCGGCGCCACGGGCGAAGTCCCGGCCCCCGTAGCGCTCCGGCAATCACTCGACGCCCTCGAACTGAACGACAACCCCCGCGCCCTCTACCAGGTGCTCACGCACCGCCCCATGCGGCTGGACACACTCCACTCCCTCGCCACACCATTGGTGCTGAAGGCAGTGTTCCACTCACTGGGCACCCCGGGGACCGGGGACTCCGAGTCGCAGGTGCGTCAGACCGTCACCGTGCTCGACAAACTGTCCCGGCACCCCGCCCGGCAGGGAAGGGTCGCCGGCCTCCACTGGTCGGAACAGCCAGGACTGCTCGACGACGAACAAGCCGCCATCGATTACTTCTCCGGCGCCTTCGGCATCCCGGTCAGCGAGGGCTCCGGGCGGCTGCTCAAGGATTTCGCCACCCTTGCGGGGGCTCGCGGACCGCAGGACCGTGCCTGGCTGTTCCGGACCCTGTCCGACCTCGCGTTCACCGGCCCCGGCTACGCCCACCAGCGGCAGTGGAACGGACGGTGGCTCTCGCCGCTGCACGTGTTCCACCTGATGTCCTGGCACCGGTTCGACGCGATGCGCAACGAGGACTTCGCCACCTTCCTCGGACGGATCGACAACACCGTGAACACGAGGGCTCTCCGCGTGGGGGTGGACATCCGGCAAGAGCTCCAGCTGCCCCCCGGCGGGCAAATGCTCATGGCGGCGATCAAGCGCCAAGTCGCCTACCGGGCAGGCAACATCGACAACACCGGTGGGGGCCGAAACACCAGGGAGTACCAGTATCTGGCCGAGCGCGGCATCTCCCTCGCGGAGATCGCCGACTACGTCCACGAGACCGGCGCGCACAGCGACCTGATCCACGCCCTCTACGAATTCAGCGCGAGCAGCGATCGGCCCTTGGTGAACGAGGTCCGCGCACTCGCCGAAGAGCTGCACGTCGACCCGGCCGTGGCGTCCAACCTCCTGTTCGTCGCCGAGACCCTCGGCCTGCAAGGCGAACAGCGCAACGTGCTCACCGCGTTCAAGGACCACCTCCGAGACATCGCGGCGCGGGGCGACACCCTCATCCGTTGGGGGGAGGCGGACTTCGAAGACCTGCTGGAAGACCACGGTTTCGACGCCCAAGACGTGGTCCGGCACGGCGGAAACGAAGCCCCCCACCTCATCTCGCTGATCACCGCGCTCCACACATGGGACGCCGATATCGACGAGCTCGCCTCACTCGCCGAATACCTGACGGTTCACGACGCACAGGCACCCTCGCTGCACTCCCGCAGCTACGGCAACAACAACACAGCGCCTGAAGAGCGCCGCGCGCTGTGGCAGTACGCCGTCGCGCACCGCGACGCCCTCATTCCGGTCGTCGCCGCCTGGCGCGCCCAGGATCTGGGGCTGACCCAGGAACGGTTCGACGAGCTCAACGACGCGGTCCTCCACCCCTGGTTCAACGCCCGGGAACTGCTGCACCTCGCCGTCAACCTCGACCTGCCCCAAGAGGCACGGCCCCACCTGGTCGACCTCGCCGAACAGCTCCGCACCGTGCCCCGCACCCTGCTCGCCCTGAAGCTGACTGGCGAGGACGCAGCACACCTCGTGCGACTGACACAGGAACTGGACGCCGTTCCCCTGGCTCTGGCACAGGTCGCGGAGAGGTACCACACGACTCCGCAGGAGCTGGTGGCGTACAGCGCACAGAGGTGGGCCGGGCTCGCGTCCGGGATTCTGAAGTGGCCCCCGATCATCGGCACCGACGAAGAGGCCCGCCGACGCCGGACGGGCCAGGACCACGCGATCGCCCAGGTGGGGACGGCACTGTTCCTGGAAGGACCCGCAGCGGCACACGCCGCGGCGGAAGCCGCGTCACAGGCACAGCGTGCGGAAGACCTCGCCGCCCTCCCCCAGCAGGTACGGGACCGGCTCACCGAAGACCAGCGCGCCGCATTCCTCGCCGGCGAACGGCTGACACTGACCGGCGATCAGCGCGGCGGCCTGCCCCGGAACACGCCGGACACCGTCACGTCCTGGATCGGCGCGGAAGACCGGCGCAAGCGGCGCCGCGTGGGCGGCACACCCCGCAACCAGCGCGACCGCTCCGCCCCGGAGAACTCGGCGAACCAGGCCGGCGGCTCCGGCTCCGGCTCCAGCAGCCACAGCACCACCGCACCGAACCACCAAAACTCCGGGGAGAGCTCTGCCTCCACCCGGACGCCGGCGGCACCCACCGCCCAGGAACTGCGACTGGGAGAGGCGCTGGGGCTGCCCCGGAAATGGTTCGTCGAACTCAGCAACACGGCCCGCCACCCCTGGTTCAACGCCCGGGAACTGGTGGCCCTCGCCCATGACCTCGACCTTCCCCGAAAGGCGCGGCCCCACCTGGTCTCCCTCGCCGAACAGGTCGGTGCCGTGCCGCACGATCTGCGCGATTTCCGCCTGACCGGCCAGGATGCAGTACACCTCTTGATCCTGGCCCAGGCGGTGGGCGAAGTGCCCCGTGCCCTGGCCGAGGTCGCCACGGCCTTCGACATCACCCCGCAGGAGCTGGTGGCGACCAACGAGCAGGCGCGGGACTGGATGGTGTCCCAGTACCTGCGGTGGCCCTCGGTCCTCGGCCCCTACAACGATGCCGAGACCAACCGTCGCCGGGCGGGGATGAGCGACGCGGTCAGCCAGGTGGCGAAGGCACTGTTCCTCAACGGCGTGGTCGCAGCGCGCGAGGCGGCGGTAGCCGCTTCGGACCACCAGCGTAAGGAAGACTTCGCCGCCCTGCCCCTGCGGGTGCAGAGCCTGTTCACCGAAGAGCAGCGCGCCGCATTCCGCGACGGCGAGCTGGTAACGCTCACCGAGGAACAGGGCATCGCGTTCCTCGCCGCCGCACCCGTAAGGCTCACCGAGGACCAGGGCAAAGCACTCCTCGCCCGCCGATTCGTCACGCTCACCGACGTCCAGCGCATCGCCCTCCTCACCGGCCGACCCGTCACCTTCACCACCGAGCAGCGCCCCACACTCCTCGCCGGCCAACCCTTGACGCTCACCCACCCACAGCACGTCGCCCTCCTCACCGGCAAACCCGTCACGTTCACCGACGAGCAGCGCACCGCGTTCCTCGACGCCGAACACACCGCACTCACCCACCAACAGCGCACCGCATTCCACGACGGCCGACCCGTCACGCTCACCGACGAGCAGCGCACCGCCCTCCTCGACAGCGAATTCATCGCCCCCACCGCCCAGCAACGCGCCGCATTCCTTGCCGGCGAGACCATGAGGATCATCGACGAGCGGCGCGCCGACCCGCCGGTCGCACCGGACGCCCTCGGGTCCTGGATCGGCACGGAAGACCGGCGCACGCAGCGCCGCATGGACTTCCGCCGGGCCCTCAGGCAAGTCGACCGCGAAGGCAGGGTGACCACTGTGGTGACGCCGGCCGGTGCCGGTTACCACCCGCCGATCTACGGCGATGTCTTCGGGCTGCCCGAATACCGCCGAGCGTCGCCTGAGGACCTCGCGTCCGCCCTGATCCGGGAACACGGCGACGTCCTCACGGGCTTCACCGACTGGGAGGTCGTGCGCCTGGGCGCCCTGCACCGCATGCTGGACATCCGGATGCGCGACCTCGTCGACCTCGTCCGCGCCACGGGCGAGATCCCGGACCCCGAAACCTTCCGGATATCACTCGACAACCTCGATCTGCTCAACAACCCCCGCGCCCTCTACCACGTGCTCAAGCACCGCCCCATGCGGCTGGATGCTCTTCACGCCCTCGGCGCACGGGAAGCGCTGAAGTTGCTGTTCGAACGACTGGTCAACCGGCAGACCCGGGAGTCCGACCCGGAGGTGTTGAACACCGTCGCCCTGCTCGACAGGCTGTCCCGGCTCCCCGCCCAGCAGGGAAGGGTCTCCGGCATCCACTGGTCGGAACAGCCGGGACTGCTCGACAACGAACAAGCCGCCATCCAGCTCTTCCTCCACATCTTCGGCCTCCCGGTCACCCCGGACCACGAGCGGCTGCTCAAGGATTTCGCCACCTTGGCGGGGGCGCACACCCCGCAGGACCGTTCCTGGCTGTTCCGGGCCCTGTCCGACCCCGCGTTCACCGGCCCCGGCAACGCCGACCGGCGGGCGTGGTCCGGACGATGGCTCTCGCCGCTGCACATGTACCACCTGATGGCCTGGTACCCGTTCGACGAGATGCGCAACGAGAACTTCCCCGCCTTCCTCGAACGGATCGACAACGCAGTGAGCCATAGGGCGCTCATCATGCGCGGGGTCGACATCCGGGACGAGCTCGTGCTGGCCCCCGGCGGGCACACGCTCATGGCGGCAATGGAGGCGGAGGTCGCCTACCGGGCAGGCCGCATCGGCAACGTCGGGGGCGAGCAGAGCGTCGAAGGCTACCGGCGGCTGGCCGCGAACGGCGTCACGCTCGTGAGCACCGTCGACTACGTCCGCCAGACCGGCGCGCCCAGCGACCTGATGCACGCCCTCTACCAGTACAGCGTGCAGGCCGGACGGCCCGTGGTGGACGAGGTCCGCGCAATCGCCGAAGAGCTGGACGTCGATCCGGCCCTGGCGCTCGGCCTTCTGCGCGTCTCCAGCCTCCCCGGCCTGCACGGCCAACATGAGGCCACGTTCGACGTGTTCCAGAGCTACTTCCGGGACCTCGCGGAGCAGGGCACCGCCCTCGCCCACTGGAATTATCACGACCTCTCAGATCTGCTGGTACTGCACGGCATCAACGGCCGGGCCCTGGGCACGCGCGACGAAGCCGAAGCCTCCGTCCTCCTCTCACTGTTCACCGCGCTCCACCGCTGGGACGCCGGTATCGAGGAACTCCCGGCACTCCTCGAATACCTGACGGTTCACGACCCGCAGGCACCCGAGCTGCCGGAGAACAGCTACCACGCGGCAACACGCGCACAGCGCCGCGCACTGTGGCAGTACGCCGCCGAGCACCGCCGCGCCCTCATCCCTGCCGTCGCCGCCTGGCGCGCCCAGGAACTCGGAGTGACCCCGGAACGGCTCACCGAGCTCAACGACGCGGACGACGCCCGGGACCTGGTGAACCTCGCCCGCAAGCTCGACCTGCCCCACGAGGCGCGGCCTCAGCTGGTCGACCTCGCCGTGCAGTTGGCGTCCGTACCCCACACCCTGCGCGCCGTGGGCCTGATCGGCGAGGACGCAGCACACCTCGTGACCCTGGCCCAGGCACTGGGCGGAGTGCCCCACGCCCTGCTCCAGGTCGCGGAGATCTACCGCACGACTCCGCAGGAGTTGATGGCGGCCGGCGCACAGGGACGCATCTGGCTGGCTTTCCAGGTCCTGAAGTGGCCCGCGATCCACGGCACCGACGCCGACGCCTACCAACGCCGGACAGCCCTGGGCAACGCCGTCGACCAGGTCGCGAAGACACTCCTCCTGGAAGGCCCCGAAGCCGCACGCACAGCAGCAGAAACCGCCTCCCGGGCACAGCGTGAGGAAGACCTCCGCGCCCTCCCCCCGCAGGTGCGGGACCTGCTCACCGAAGACCAGCGCACCACCTTCCTCACCGGCGAGCCGGTGACGCTCACCGACGAGCAGCGCACCGGCCTGCCCCAGAACACACCTCACACCCTCACCCCCTGGATCGGCACGGAAGACCGGCGCACGCAGCACCACACGGACACCCTCCGCACCCTCACCGAAGACCTGCACGTCGACCCGACGTCGGCACTCAGCCTCCTGCACATCGCCCACCTCCTCGGCCTGCAAGACGACCACCACGCCCTGCTCGACGTGTTCGGGAACCACCTCCAGGACCTCGCGGAGCAGAACGACGACACCCTCCTCCGCTGGAGGGACCGGGACCTCGGAACGCTCCTGGCACAGCACGGCATCGACACCCAAGCCCTGCTCACGCCCGACGGAGCCGAAGCCGCCCACGTCACCTCACTGCTCACCGCGCTCCAGACCTGGGACGCCGGAATCGACGAACTCCCAGAACTCGGCACACACCTGAAGGCCCACGTCCCCCAGACATTCCAGCTGGCAAGGAACAGCTACCACACAGCAACACCCGCACAACGCCGCGCACTGTGGGAGTACGCCGCCGCGCACCGCGACGACCTCATCCCGGCCGTCGCCGACTGGCGCGCTCAGCAACTGCAACTGACCCCGGAACAGTTCCAGGCACTCAACGATGCACAGCCCTCGTTCAGCCCCCAGGAACGGGCACTGCCCGCGGAACAGTTCCGCGCGCTCAACGACGCAAGGCCCTGGTTCAGCGTCCGGGAACTGGTCCACCTCGTCCACAAGCTCGACCTGCCCATAGAGGCACGGCCCCACCTGGTCGCCCTGGCCGAACAGCTCCACACCCTGCCCCGCGACCTGCTCACCCTGAACCTGACCGCCCGGGACGCAGCACACCTCGTGACCCTGGCCCAGGAACTGGGCGCCGTTCCCCTGGCTCTGACCCAGGTCGCGGAGAGGTACCGCACGACTCCGCAGGAGTTGATGGCGGCCGGCGCAGAGGGACGCATCTGGCTGGCGTTCCAGATCCTGAAGTGGCCTCCGTTCCACGGTGCCGAGGCCGACCGTCGCCGGTCCGACCTGGG
Organism: Streptomyces sp. NBC_01525; assembly: GCF_045040405.1. Taxonomy (NCBI): domain Bacteria; kingdom Bacillati; phylum Actinomycetota; class Actinomycetes; order Kitasatosporales; family Streptomycetaceae; genus Streptomyces; species Streptomyces sp. NBC_01525. The sequence continues at coordinate 5,765,153 of NZ_CP109397.1, read as the reverse complement.
CGACGTGGTCGACCAGGTGGCGAAGGCACTTCTCCTGGAAGGCCCCGAAGCCGCACGCGCAGCAGCGGAAGCCGCCTCACAGGCACAGCGTGAGGAAGACCTCCGCGCCCTCCTCCCGCAGGTGCAGAACCTGCTCACCGACGAGCAGCGCGCCACCTTCCTCGCCGGCGAGCCGGTGACGCTCACCGACGAGCAGCGCGACGGCCTGCCCGAGGGCACACCGCACACCCTCACGCCCTGGATCGGCACAGAAGCCCAACGCACACAACGCCACACGGACGACGTCCACGCATTCGCCGCAGGGCTGCAGGTCGACCCGGTGTCGGCGAGCAGCCTTCTGCACCTCGCCCACCTCCTCGGCCTGCAAGACGAACAGCACGCCCTGCTCGACGCGTTCGGGGACTACTTCCAAAACCGCACAGAGCCCGGTGAGCCCCTCCTTCACGAGAGGGACCGGGGCCTCGGAGCGCTGCTGGCGCAGCACGGCATCAGCGTCCTGGATCTGATCACGCACGGCGGAACGGAAGCCGCCTCCATCACCTCGTTGCTCACCGCGCTCCACATCTGGGACGCCGGTATCGAGCTGCTCCCGGAACTCGTCGAGTACCTGGCGGCTCACGACCCGCAGGCCCCCGAGCTGCCGGGGAACAGCTACCACGCGGCGACACCCGCACTGCGCCGCGAGCTGTGGGAGTACGCCGCCGCGAACCGCGACGACCTCATCCCGGCCGTCGGCGCCTGGCACAACGCCCGGGACCTCAGGCTGGAGCTGGGGCTGAGCCGGGAGTGGTTCGACGCACTCAGCGAAGCGGGCTACCACCGCTGGTTCAATGCCCAGAATCTGGTGGCCCTCTCCCGCGCCCTCAAGCTGCCCCAAGAGGCGCGGCCCTCCCTGGTCGCCCTCGCCGAACAGCTCCGCACCTTGCCGAACGAACTGATCCTCGCGGGCCTGACCGGCCAGGATGCAGCACACCTCGTGACCCTGGCCCAGGCGCTGCGCGGAATCCCGCGGGCGTTGATCAAAGTCGCGAAGGCTTACGGCCTCACCCCGCAGGAGCTGGTGGCGGCCGACAAGCAGGAGCGGGCCTGGCTGGCGTCCCAGATCCTGTGGTGGCCCTCGGTCTTCGGCCCCCATGACCGCGCCGAGACCGTCCGTCGCCGGGCGGGGCTGGACCGTGCGGTCGGCCGGGTGGCGGAGGCACTGTTCCTCAACGGCCTGGCCGCAGCGCAGGAGGAGGCGGCGGCCGCGTCGCACCGCCAGCGTGCGGAAGACCTCGCCGCCCTCCCCCCGCAGGTGCAGAACCTGCTCACCAAAAAGCAGCGCGCCGCCTTCCTCGCCGGCGAGCCGGTGACGCTGACCGACGAGCAGCGCACCGGTCTTCCCGAGGGCGCGCCGGGCACCGTCGCGTCCTGGATCACGGCACGGGAAGACCTCGCACCGCTGTCGGTGGTCGACGCGGTCGCAACCGGCCTGCATCAAAGGGACCGCGCCGTGCTCCACGGCCTCACCGCCGGGAAGATCCTGCGCCTGGGCACCCTGCAGGACATGCTGGACATCCGGATCGGCGACCTCGTCCGCCTCATCCGCCTCTTCCACATCACGGGCGAAGTCCCGTTCCCCGAAGCCCTCCAGGAATCGCTCGACACCCTCGGACTGCGCAGCAACCCCCGCGCCTTCTACCAGGTACTCAGCCGCTTCCCCATCCAGCTGGACGCACTCCACTCCCTCGCCGCGCCGCAGGTGCTGCGGGAGCTGTTCGCCCCTCTGGCCCGCCAGCAGCAGACCCAGGAGTCCGACCCGGAGGTGCGGCGGACCATTGCCGCACTCGGCGAACTCGCCCAAGCCCCGGACCAACAGGAGGCGCTCGCCGACATCCACTGGTCGGCCCGGCCAGGGCTGCTCAACGACGAACACGCCGCCATCGAGCACTTCCTCCACGTCTTCGGCCTCCCGGTCACCCCGGACTACGAGCGGCTGCTCAAGGACTTCGCCACCATTGCGAGGGCCTACACACCGCGAGACCGTGCCTGGCTGTTCCGGGCCCTGTCCGACCCCGCGTTCACCGGCCCCGGCAACGCCGCCGAGCAGGAGTGGAGCGCACCACGGTTCTCGCCCTGGCACGTGTTCTCCCTGATGGCGCAGCACCCGTTCGACGAGATGCGGGGCAGGGACTTCGTCGACTTTGTCGGACAGATCGAGACCACCGCGTCCCTGTCGGAGGCCATGAGCCAGATCGATATCCGGGAGATATTCCCTCTGGCCCCCGGCGGGCACGCGCTCGCGGCGGCGATGGAGTTGGAGGTCGCCCAGGGGGCAGGCCGCATCGGCACTGCCGGCGGCGGCCGAGAGGTCGAGCAGTACCAGGCTCTGGCCGACAACGGCATCGCGCTCGTGGACATCGCCGACTACCTCCGCGAGACCGGCGCGCACACCGACCTGATCCACGCCCTCTACGAGTACAGTGCGAACGTCAACCGGCCCGTGGTGGACGAGGTCAGCGCACTCGCCCAACAACTGGACGTAGCCCCGGCCGTGGCGTTCACCCTCGTGGACATCGCCGACACCCTCGACATGCGAGGCGACCAGCGCGACCTGGTCCGCGTGTTCGGGAGCCACCTCCAAGCCCTCGCGGAGCGCGGCGACACCCTCCTCAACTGGACGCGTGAGCACTTCCGCCCGCTGCTGGAGCAGCACGGTGTCAATTTCCAGAAGCTGGCCAACGGCAGTAGCAATGAACGCACCTTCGTCGTCCTGCTGCTCCACACACTCCGCACATGGGGCGTGGGGATCGAGGAGCTTCCCACTCTCGCGGAATACGTGGCACAGACGGGGAGGCGAACGCCCCTCCTGGCGAACGACAGCTACGACCGGATGACGCTCCGGCAGCGCCGCAGGCTGTGGGCGTACGCCGAGAGTCACGACGACGCCCTCATCCCGGCCATCGCCACCTGGCGTGCCCGGCAACTGGGCCTGAGCCAGCGGCGGTTCGCCAAGCTCAGTAACGTGCGCCGGCACCCGTGGTTCAACGCCCAGGAGCTGGTGCGCCTCGCCCGCGCCCTCGACCTCCCCCAGGAGTCGCGGCCCCACCTGGTGGACCTCGCTGAGCAAATGAGGTCCACCCCCCGCACCCTGCTCACCATGGGCCTGACCGGCCAGGACGCAGTACACCTCGTGACCACGACCCAGGCGCTGGGCGGCGACGTGCCCTTTGCACTGGCCGAGGTCGCGGAGTTCTACAGCCTCACTCCGCAGGAGCTGCTGGCGGGCGGCACAGGAAAGCGGTTCGAGCTCGCCTCCGGGATCCTGGAGTGGTCCACAGAGATCTCCGGCACCGACGAGGAGTCCGGCCGACGCCGGGCGAAGCTGGGCACTGCGGTCCGGCAGGTGGAGAGGGCGCTCTTCCTGGACGGCGTGGCAGCGGCGCGTGAGACGGCGGCGGCCGCGTCACTGGCACAGCGCGAGGAGGACCTCGCCGCCCTCCCCGAGCAGGTGCGGGACCTGCTCACCGGCGCACAGCGCGCCGCGTTCCTCGCCGGCGAACCCGTGACGCTCACCGACGAGCAGCACACCGGCCCGCCCCAGGACACACCGCACACCGTCAGGTCCTGGATCGATGAGGGGGTGAACCACGGCGGCGAGGACACCTCGCTCCAGGTCACGGTCACCGTGCCGGGGCCGGAGCAGTTCGTGGTGCCGCCGGTGGCGGAGTTCCAGCTGCTCCTGCCGCACAACGCCGCGGCGGCGCCGCCGCAGACGATCGCACCGCAGGCGACACAGGAAACCGCGCCGCAGGCGACGGCACCCGCACCGGCACCGCAGACCCTGTCGGCTCCGGTGTCGCAGGGCCAGGAGCCCGCGGCGGAGCAGGCGCCGGTCCTCCCGGCGCCGGCGCCGCTGCCGCTCGCCAACCTGGGCGCCGCGCCGTCGCGCACAACCGGCGCCGGCCAGGACACCGCCCCGGCCGTCCCCGCTCGTCTGGTGCCGCTCGTCGTCGACCAGGATCTGGTCGACGGACGGCTTGAGGTCATCGAGTGGGCCGCCTCCGACGCAACGACACGTAGCGGCTCGGCGCTCGGCCTTATCCGCTACCGGATCGGCACCTTGAACACCGAGGAGCTGACGGCGGAGAGTCCCGTGGCGCCCCTGCTCGCGACGGGCGGCCAGGGTGGCGGGCAGCCACCGCGTGTCCTGCACCTGCGCGGGGCGGCGTTCGGGGACGACTCCGACGCCCCGAACATCGTCCTGATGCTGCTGGGGCGGGCCGCGGGGCTCACCCTTTCCAGCGGCCTCGTCCCCGGTGCGGACCTGGTGCTCGTCGAGACCAACGGGGCGGTGTTGACCTCCGAGATGCTCACGGAGTACGGCTTCGCGCGCCTGGGCGACAGCGTGCTGTGGCACCACACCGCCCCCGAGTTGATTGCCAGGATGGAGGGCATTCCCCGCCCGGAGAACCTGGTCGTCAGGCTCTGCGAGTCGGCGCAGTAGCCGGCCGGTCCGGGGCGCTCCGCAGGGGGCGCCCCGGACCCGCCCGTGTCTCCGCCGCCGTGCCGGGGCGGAGATCCCCAGAACAGGGACATGGGCAGGCACCGGCCCGGACCGCAAGATGGGCTGTGGACCACTGCCATCCCCCGCACGTGGCCGCCGTGCGGCCCGGTCCGCGCCTTTCCGTACTCCCCGAGGAGCCCCGCCCATGTCCGACAGTCCGTCCTTCGACATTGCCGCGCTCACCCAGCGGATGCGCGACCTCCAGGGGAACCTGTCCGCCCTGGGCGGTCTGAAGGACAGCGAGATGACCGGGCACGCGCGCGGCGGTCTGGTCATCGCGAAGGTGGACTCCGACGGGACGCTGACCTCGCTGCGGGTGGACCCGTCGGTCATCGACCCGGACGACCCGCAGTCGCTGGAGGACATGGTCGTCACGGCGGTCGCCGCCGCACAGTCGGCGCTGCGGGAGGTGCGGGCCAAGCAGGTCAACACCTTCACCGAAGGCATGCGGAGCCTGGCGGACGGCCTCCGCACCGAGAACCAGCAGCACCACGACTCCCCCCTCACCACCCCGGCGCCGTCCCCGAAGGACGGGCCGGGCTCCCGCTGAGCGGGCACGTCACCGCACCACATCGAACACGTTCATCTGCACCCCGTTCGCATACGCCGCGTGCTCGACCAGCTTCAGCTTCCGGGTGGGCTGGTCGGCGGTGCTGAACAGGCGCTTGCCCGCGCCGAGGAGCAGGGGGAAGACCAGCAGGTGGTAGCGGTCGATCAGGCCGGCGTCCGAGAGGTGGTGGTTGAGGGTGGCGCTGCCGTGGACGATGATCGGGCCGCCGTCGGTCTCCTTGAGGGCGGCGACCTCGTCGAGGGAGCGCAGGATCGTGGTCTCGCCCCAGTTCGTGGCCAGGGCGTCCGGGGTGAGGGTGGTGGAGACGACGTACTTGGGCATCGCGTGGTAGCCGGCGAATTCCGCCATGTCCGGCCAGAGGGGGCTGAACGCCTCGTAGCTGACCCGGCCCAGCAGCAGCGCGGTGGCCTCCTCCTGCTCGCGGCCCTTGATCTCGAACACCTCGGGCAGGAAGTCGACGTCGTTGACCGTCCATCCGGAATTGCGGTAGCCGGGCTCGCCGCCGGGGGCTTCCACGACGCCGTCGAGCGAGATGAAGGCGGTGCTGATCAGCGTGCGCATCTGGGGTCCCTCGGGATCTGGTGTCCGGCCGCCGTGGCGGTCGCCGGGCCCGGGTGCGGGCGCGGCGCACCGACATGATCACCGACCGCACGGCATGCGGGAACCCATCCGCCACATCCGTCCCGTTCGCCTCAGCCGTCCGGAGTACGGGGGGGCGGCCCGGCGCACGGTCGTCCCGGAACGGAACGGTCCGCGGAACCCGCCGCTGCTCAGAACGCGACGGTCGACACCGTATGCACCACCGGATGCCCCGGCTCGTCGAAACTCACCGTGATCTGCTGCGACGGCTGCGGCCTATCGCGGTGCTCACGCAATCCGGCGAACTGGCCGTCACCGGTGAAATCCCAGCCGACCTGCGCCGCCTGCCGGGGCGTGATGGTGACCTCACCCTTCTTGAGCGCGTCGACGCTGGTGCCGATGGCCTTCAGATAGCGGGCCAGGCCCGCGCCGTTGGTCCGGAACTGCACGAAGAGCGAGCTGCTGTCCCAGGAGTTCGTCTCGTAGTAGTAGACGGGCGTCGAGCCGAGCGGCACCGGGACGTTGTAGATCCGCTGCTGCACCTTGGACGGGAAGGCGTTGGTCAGGCCCGTCGCGGCGGCCTCGGCCTCCTTCGTCTCGCCGCTGCCGCGGCTCTGCTCGGCGGAGATGACGATGTAGCCCGCGGGGAGGGCGATCAGCAGGAAGACGATCACGGCCATCAGCCAGCGGCGGGGCGTCTCGCGCTCAGGCGCGGCGGCGGGCGGCTGGGCGGCGGCGCCCGTGAGGTCCTGGGTGGTCATCGGCGGCCGGTCCGTTCGTAGCGTTCGTAACGCTCCACCCGGCGGCGGTTGGCGCGCCGGAAACGGCGGGCGACCAGCCGGGCGAGGTCCGCGGCGCCGACCATCCCTGCCTCGGGCCCCAGCTGCGCCTTGACGATCCGCGCCTCGGGGCGGTAGCCGCGGCCGGTGAGGGTGCGGCGGAAGGCGTCCGTGGCGGGGCCGATCAGCAGGTCGTCGGCGGCGCTGACGCCCCCGCCGATGACGAAGCAGGACGGGTCGAGGGCGGCGGCGAGGTTGGCGATGCCGACGCCGAGCCACTGGCCGATCTCGGCGAGCAGCTCGACGCACATCGCGTCGCCCTCCCGCGCCAGCTCCGTGATGAGCGGCCCGGTGATGTCCGGGACGTTGCCCTTGACCCGCTCGATGATGTTGTACGCGACCGGGGAGTCGGCGGCGGCCAGTTCCCGGGCCTCGCGGACCAGGGCGTTGCCGGAGCTGTACTGCTCCCAGCAGCCGCGGTTGCCGCACGGGCAGCGGTGGCCGCCGGGCACCACCTGCATATGGCCGAACTCCCCGGCCACCCCGTACTTACCGCGTTTGACCTGGCCGTCCTCCAGGATGGCGCCGCCGATGCCGGTGCCCAGCGTGATCATGACGAGGTGGTCCTCGCCGCGTCCGGCGCCGAACCGCCACTCCGCCCAGGCGGCGGTGTTGGCGTCGTTGTCGACCATGACGGGGACGGCGAGGCGGCCCGCGAGGCGGTCGCGGAGCGGTTCGTTGCGCCAGTTCAGATGCGGGGCGAAGAGGACGTTGGAGCGGTCCGCATCGACCCATCCGGCGGCGCCGATGCCCACCGCGTGCACATCGTGCCGGTCGGAGAGGTCGAGGACCAGCTCGGTAATGGTGTCCTCGACGACCTTCGGGCTCTTGGACTTGTCCGGCGTCTCGGTGCGGACCTGCTCCAGGATCGCGCCGTCGGCGTCGACGACGCCCGCCATGACCTTGGTGCCGCCGATGTCGATGCCGACGGTCGGGACGCGCGGCGCGGTCAGGTGCGAGCGGCGCTGGCGGGTCCCGGCGGTGCGCAGCACGGTCGCTCGGGCGGGCCCCCGGGGGACGCGTTCACGGTACGTACTCATCGGCCCACCTCGCCGTGGCTGCGGTGGTGGCCCGGTCGGCTGTGTGCGCGCAAGAGTCGTCTCGTCCCTGCGGGTCTCGGGAGGCCGGTGCGGCCTCGGTGTGCGGGCGGGGGTTCCGCCGGGGCTGCGGTGCGCGGGCCTTCCGGTCGTCGGGAGCCCCGGGGTGCACGGGTTTGGTGCGATTGTGCATCACCGGCCAGGTCCAGCGCATCGCGGCGTGGGGACGCGGGCGCAAGCGCCGCGCCCCTCGGTCGGGCTCAGCCGGGGCGGTGGCCGCCGGGGAATTCCGGGGTCGCCTCGCGGGCCAGCTCGTGGCTGAGCTGCTCCAGCTCGCTGCCGCCCGCCATTTGGCGGGTCAGCTCCTCCAGCGAGATCTCCGACCGGGCGTGGCTGCCGGCCATCGCACCGCGCTTGAGGAGGACGAAGCGGTCGCCGACGAGGTAGGCGTGGTGCGGGTTGTGGGTGATCAACACCACGCCGAGCCCGGCGTCCCGGGCGGCCGCGACGTACTTCAGGACGACGCCGGACTGCTTGACGCCGAGCGCCGCCGTCGGCTCGTCGAGGACGAGGACCTTGGCGCCGAAGTAGACGGCGCGGGCGATGGCGACGCACTGCCGCTCGCCGCCGGAGAGGGTGCCGATGGGCTGGTCGACGTCGCGCAGGTCGATGCCCATCCGCAGCAGTTCGCTGCGGGTGGTCTCGCGCATGGTGCGCACGTCCAGGCGGCGGAACGGGCCGCGGCCCACGGTCGGCTCGGAGCCGAGGAAGAAATTGCGCCACACCGGCATCAGCGGGACGACGGCGAGGTCCTGGTAGACGGTGGCGATGCCGCGGTCGAGGGCGTCGCGCGGGTTGACCAGGCGGGTCTCGTCCCCGTCGACGGTGAAGCTGCCCGCGTCGTGCTGGTGCAGCCCCGCGATGATCTTGATGAGGGTGGACTTCCCGGCGCCGTTGTCGCCGAGCACGCAGGTGATCTCCCCGGCGTGCACCTCCAGCGAGACGCCTTCCAGCGCCTTGACGTTGCCGTAGAACTTGCTGACGTCGGCCAGCTCGACCAGGGCCGTCATGCCTTCTCCTCCGCCCGTTTGCGCACCCATGCGTTCAGCAGTGTGGCGAGCAGCAGCATCGCCCCGAGGAAGAACTTGAACCAGTCCGGGTTCCACTGCGCGTAGACGATGCCCTTGCTGGTCATGCCGAAGATGAACGCGCCGACGGCGGAGCCGATCGCCGAGCCGTAGCCGCCGGTCATCAGACAGCCGCCGACGACCGCCGCGATGATGTACAGGAACTCGTTGCCGACGCCGTCGCCGGACTGGATCGCGTCGTACGAGAACAGCAGGTGCTGGCCGGAGATCCAGGCGGCGAGAGCGACGCCCATGTACAGGCCGATCTTGGTCTTGACGACCGGGACACCGACGGCGCGGGCCGCGTCGTCGCCGCCGCCCACCGCGAAGATCCAGTTGCCGACGCGGGTGCGCAGCAGGACCCAGGTGGCGACGGCGACCAGCACGATCCACCACAGGATGGTGATCTGGATGTCGACGCCGCCGAGCGTCAGGTGCGAGGCGAAGACGGCGCGGGCGGAGTCGAAGCCCTCCATGTCGGCGATGGTCTTCGTGGAGACGGTGCCGCTGATCAACTTGGTGAAGCCGAGGTTGAGGCCGGTCAGCATGAAGAACGTGCCGAGCGTGATGATGAAGCTGGGCAGCTTCGTACGGGTCAGCAGGAAGCCGTTGAAGAACCCGATGGCCAGGGTGACCAGCAAGGACACCCCGACGCCAACCCAGGTGTTGGCGGTCATCCGGTAGCTGAACATCGACGAGATCAACGCCGAGCTGACCACCATCACCCCGGCGGACAGGTCGAACTCCCCGCCGATCATCAGCAGCGCGACGGGGACGGCCATGATGCCGATCGTCGACGACGCGTACAGGACGGTGGAGAGGCTGGAGGCTTGCAGGAAGGGTTCGGCGGCGAACGCGAAGAAGAGGAAGACGGCGAGGGCGCCGACGACCGAGCCCAGTTCGGGGCGGCCCATCAGGCGGTGCACCAGGGAGCGGTGCAGCAGGCGCTCGTCGCCGCCGGACGCCGCGTCCGCGAGCTGTGGCGGGGCGCCGCTTCCGGACGGGCTCATCGAGTGCCCCGCTTCGTGTACTCCCGGAGAGCCGCGGCGTCCTTCTTGGTGATCACCTGCGGTCCGGTGAGCACGGGCTTGCCGCCGCCGAGCATGTCGGCGTTGTACTTGTACAGCCACAGCAGGTCGACGGCCTGGTACCCCTGGAGGTAGGGCTGCTGGTCGACGGCGAAGCCGAGGGAACCGTCCTCGATACCGCCCGCGACCTGCGCATTGAGGTCGAAGGTGTCGATCTCGGCCTTGCTCCCGGCCTGCTCCTTGGCCTTGACGGCGGTGGGCGCGAACGGCGCGCCGAGGGTGACGACCGCGTCGATGGACGGGTCGGCCTGGAGCTTGGACTCGATGGACGACTGCACATCGGGCATGTTGGTGCCCTCGACGTACAGCTTCTCCAGGTCGCCCTTGAAGGTCTTCTTCGTGCCGTCGCAGCGCTGCTCGTGGCCGACGTTGCCCTGCTCGTGCAGGACGCAGAGGGCCTTCTTGTGACCGCGGCGGTTCAGCTCCTCGCCGACCGCCTCACCGGCGACCGTCTCGTCCTGCCCGATGTGGCTGAGCGCGCCGAACTTCTTCGAATCCTCGGCGCCGGAGTTCACCGTGATCACCGGGATACCGGCCTTCTCGGCCTTGGCCACGACGTCCTTCATCGCGTCGGGCTTGGCGAGGGTGACGATCAGCCCGTCGACCTTCTGGTCGATGTAGGACTGCACCAGCTGGCTCTGCCGCTGGGCCTCCTTGTCGTGGCCGTAGACGAACTTGATGTTGTCCTTCGCCGCGGCCTGCTGCGCGCCGTTCTGGACGATGTCCCAGAAGGTGTCGCCGTCCCCGGAGTGGGTGACCATCGCAAAGGTCCACCTGGGGGTGTTCACCGCCGCCCGGCCGCCGGCGGCCTGCGCCGCCCGTGCGTCCTCGGCGCGTTTGCCTCCGGTACTGCTGCACCCCGCGAGGGAGGCGCCGAGCACCGCCGCCAGCACGGCGCCCATGACGCGTACGCCTCTTCGAACCCTTGCCACGAGGTCTTGCCCTTCCGCCGATTGTCACGCTCTGTCGGGTGGCCGCCGCGCACCGTTCCCGGAACGCCGGCCCCAACCGACCAAGTATCCGTTACCTGCGATCTGTACCGGTTCATGGGGTCTGACACCGGGCCCACGGCGGTGGCTCCGGCCCGGGAGCGTAGCCCAGGGGCGGGCGGGTGGCGGGAAAACGACGAAAGAGGAGGGACGGACCGTCACTCTCCGTACCCTCCCCTTCCTCCGCGGGTCACTTCATCCAGGCGTCCTCGTACTTCTCATACGTCCCGTCGTTCTTCGCCAGATGGACCCACTGGTCGACGTACGCGGTGAACTCGGCGTCGCCGCGCGGCAGGGCGTACGCCTTCTCGGAGAAGGTGAACGGCTTGTCCGGGTGGAGCGCGCACAGCTCGGGGTGGATTTTGGCCTGGTAGAGCGTCTCCCCGGCATCGGTCATCATCACATCGGCGCGCCCGGCGATGATCTCGTCGAAGATCGTGGTGTTGTCCGGATGGACGGTGACCTTCGCCCGCTTCAGGTGCGCCCGCGCGAACTCCTCATTCGTCCCACCGGGGTTGACGACCACCCGCGTCTCCGGCCGGTCGATCTGCTCCAGCGTGCCGTACTTCTCCTTGTCCACGCAGCGGACGATCGGCGTCTTGCCGTCGCGGCGGGTGGGCTCGCTGAACGCCACGGCGCGGGCGCGCGGCAGCGTGATGGAGACGCCGCCCATGGCGATGTCGCACCGCCCCTCGGCGAGGTCCCCGACGAGCGACGCCCAGGTGCTCGCGACGTAACGGGGCTTGGCTTCCAGGCTCGCCGCCAGGTCCTTCGCCATGTCGAGGTCGACGCCGGAGTACGCGCCCGTCTTGGGGTCGCGGTAGGTGTAGGGGCGGTAGTCGCCGGTGGTACAGACACGCAGCACACCGCGGCGCGGGACGGTGTCCAGGAGCGAGCGGGCCGACGGTTGCGGCCGGTGCGCACCCGCCGCGGTCGGCGCCGCGCCGGGCGCCGGGGCGGGCGTGGCCGCGGACGGCGCGGCGGCGGTGGCGGCGAGCAGGACGGCCAGGGCGGACAGGGTAACGGCGCGCTTCATGGGTTCGGGCTCCTGTACGGGGATGGTCGGTACGGACGGTGCCGGCACGGCGCGGGCGGTCGGACGCCGCGCACAGCGTGGCAGAGTCCGCACGGCCGGTGAAGGGCGTGATCGGTCCGTGGAACGGGGCGGGGCGGGGGGCGTGGTCGGCGGTTCCCGGAAGGACGGGGCCGCGGCGCGCCCCGCCGGCCCGCCTACCGTTGACGTTCCGTTCCGGGAGCAGGCTCGGACGACCGCGGCGCAGGGGCCGCCCTGAGCAGCTCCGGATGGTCGGTCAGGTAGTCGTAGAAGAGCTGTGCGCCGACGCGCTTGCGGTTCTGTTGGCTCACGGCCAGCAGCCCCGCGGTCTGCGGCGCCAGCAGCGCGGCGAGGTACCGGCCGAAGCCCCGGTGCGTCTCGGGACCGTACAGGGCCGCCAGCGGGTCGAGGCCCTCACGTTCCGCGTAGTCGAGCCAGGTGAACAGGCCGTCCGACAGGTTCCACCGGACACCGGGCAGCAGGTCCCGTCGGAGAAGGTAGCCGGTGATCACCTCGGCCAGGTGAGCGTCCCGCGGCCGGATGACGTCGAGCCGGGCGGCCAGCACGGGACCGGCGGCGACAGGGGGCCCGCCCGCAATCTCCTGGTGTACGCCGCCCGGTGCCGTCGTCGTGGCCAACTGGCGGGAACCGGTGGACGGTTCCTCCGTTGCGCCGGCGTTCAGGCCCGCGAGGGCCTGCAACGTGGCCGCGCCTTCGGCCCCGAGACTCTGGTAGAAGCCCCGTGCCGCCGACATCCATCTGCGCGCCCGCTGCTTTCCCCGGACACCGCGCTGCGCCTCCTGCGTCACCTTGGGCCCGAAGGACGCGATGACGTCGGCCGAGGGTGACAGCAGCGCGTTGCCTCCCCCCGTACCCGCCATGCGGACGTGCCGGCACCAGACCTGCAGGGATTGGGCCAGCGACTCCCGCCTCTCCGCGTCCCGGTGGGAGGACAGCCAGTCGTGCACCCGGCGGGCTTCCGGGTTCCCCGGACCGTGCGGGGGCTGCAGGTCGTTGAGCAGCTGCCGTGTCGCCAGCCACCCGTAACCGACCGGCACCTCGATGCGCACGCCCGGCTCTCCGGCGGCGGCGTAGGGGAGGCTGGTGACACCCGCCAGGCTGCCGGCGTAGGAGGTGGCGACGGACGGCTCACCGAGCACGGCGAACGGGTCGAGGTCCGTGGCAGGCGGTGCCTGAGGCGCCTCGTCGATCCAGGTCTCCCCCGCGTTCCGGGCCCACTCCGACAGGGCTCGGGCCTTCGCCGGGGCGGCGTCCCGGTCGCCGGAGAGCAGGACGGCGCTGACGGTGTCCACCGCGTCGTTCGTCAACTGCCAGCGCCGCAGGGACTCGTCGTCGCCGCCCCACTGCGGTGGCCAGCCCAGCAGGTCCGACGCCTCGGAGTAGACCTGTAGCAGATTGTCCGGAACGGTGCCGGGGGTGGGCTGCCGGCCCTCGCCGCCGGCCAGCAGATCGCCGTCCGGTTCTCCCAGCAGGTCCTCCGCGACGAGCACCAGTTGCCTGGTTCCGTCCGCTGCGAACTCCTCTGCCAGGACCTCGAAACGGGTACCGGCGGGGACCGTCACCTCGGCGGAGTTCGCCGAAGGCTCCGGAGAACGGACATGGAGCCACAGGTGTGTCCCCCGGCCGTGCGGCGGCAGCTCCCGGTGCGCGGTGAACGCTCCGTCCCACGTGATGCTGCTCCCCGCGCCGTACCGTCCGGCCACCGCGTCGTCCAGCCACAGATGGGCCTGTGCGGCATGCGGATGCGACGCGGTCAGGGCCGTGTGGAGGGTGCCCGCCGCCATCAGCTCCTCGGGCATGTCCCCCGAGAGGTCGTGGAGGCCGCTCCGCAGCGCCTCGGTCGGGACCTCGCTCAGTGCGTCGTCCGCCTCCGCGCCCTGCGGCGGCTCCTGCGCCGCCTGCGTATCCGTGCTGCGGAGCAGTTCGGGGTGTTTGGCGAGGTAGGTGTAGAGGGCCGCCGCTCCGACCTTGTACCGGCCGAACTGCCTGGCGAATTTTCCGTCCTCGACCTGATAGCTCTCAAGGAACCGGGCGAACCCCTCGTCCTCCTCCGGACGGTGGAGCCCTCCCAACGGGTCCACGCCCAGTGATTCGACGTAGGCGAGCCAGAGCCTGATCCCCGGCATCTTGCCCCTGACCGTCAGCGGCCTGACATCCGGATCGTCGAAGCATCCGGTGACCGCCCTGGCAAGGGACTCCTTTCCCAGGGCCTGGAGGCCGAGGACCATCTCATGCGCGGTGACGGGCCACCCCTGGGGGTGCTCCCTGGGCACCTGCGGCACCGGGACGGAGGCGCGGGAGAACGTCGCGAAGCTCTGCTCCGTCGGGGCCGACGGCTGCGCCTCCCGCGCTACCGGCCCATCCAGCCGGAACCGGCTCCTCCCGGACGCCGCGCGCCTCTGCCCTGCCTGTCCGGACGCCGCGCGCCTCTGCCCTGCCTGTCCGGACGCCGCGCGCCTCTGCCCTGCCTGTCCGGACGCCGCGCGCCTCTGCCCTGCCTGTCCGGGCGGGTAGGTGTCCACCCGTCGAGTCCGTGTGGGCCGCCCACGCCTCGGCAACGATGCCTCCGTGAGCCCCTGGGAGTCGTCCGCCGTCGTGGCCCGTGTCCCCGCGGGGGGACGGACACCGCCGCTCCTCACCGGCCCGGGTGTCCCCGTACCCGGTGTACGGCTACGGGACCGGCGAGCCGCACGCTCATCGCTCGTGCCGATCCACGACTCCCCGCCCTCATACGCACGCGTGGTCAACCGTCGCGCCGCCTCCGCGGCGGCCGTCGGCCCCGCGGTCTCGTACACGTGGCCCACCCGCTGCAGCGCGTCATTGAACAGCTCGGTACGGCGCACCACTTCGCCGTCCGGCAGCTGCTGGTCGTGTGCGGTCCGCATCCCGGAGGGCCATCCGAGGAGGTCCGCGACCAGAAGGTAGTGCTGCACCATGCCTTCCGGGACAGAGGCAGGTGTGTCCTCCCGGGCGGGCGGCAGGGCCTGCTGCTGCTCCTCGTAAACCCCCGTGTCCAGGAGGAAGTCCTCCAGGGTGCCGGGGTCGCCGTCCCAGAGCGCGGCGGAACCGAACTGCTGCGAGGGAGGGCCGTCATACGGCCCGGGGAAGGGCTCGAAGCCCATCGGTCCGGACAAGGGCTCGACGTTCATGGTGTCCATGGTGTCCATGGCGTCCATGGCGTCCATGGCGTCCATGGCGTCCATGGCGTCCATGGCGTCCAGGTCAGCCGACGCCCGCGCGTACGGCCCCGGCTCCCGAACATTGCCCAGGTGCGTTCCCTGCCGCGACGTGGACGGCCCCTGCCCGGCGCTCCCCGTGCGCCGCCGGCCCCCGCGATCCGGCGCCCCTCCGTACAGAGCGTCGCGCTCGTCCTCCGCGCGGATCCACGGCCTGAGGGCGTGCGGCAGCCCCGTCGTCAGCGACTCCACCTGCGCCTGCGTCAAGAGCGCCAACTGCTCTGCATGGAGCGTTACGTGATGTCCCCGCAGGTACTGCTCCCGCTGCGCCTCCGACAGGTGGTCCCGCAGAGCCTGCGGCAACCCGTCGAACTCCGCCTCCCGCTCCCGTCGGGACAACTCCGCCACACGCTGACGCGCAGCCTCCGGCCCCTTGAGGAACAACGCTTTCTCCACCGCCGCCAGCGCATCTCTCCTGGCCTGCCGACGCCGCGACGGCTCGGCACCGCCCATGGCGGGCATCGGCCACCGCAAATACCCCGACACCAGCCCGGCACACCACTCCCCACCGGGGGACACCAACTGCTCAGCCGTGTAGGCGCCGTGCCGCTCAAGAACGGCGGACATCCCCCGTGGCAGGTCCCCCAACTGATGCGCCAGCGCACCCAGCCACGACACTGCCTCACCGGTCAGCCCCAACGCCTGCGCGAACCGCCGTACGTCTTCCTCACCGAACGGCACCTGCTGTGCCGCGGCCCCGGGGCCGGGGTTCTGCCCCGCCGTAAGGCCACTGTCCGTAGCACCCGAGCCTCCGTCCGGCACCGGGCCGCCCGTCCCGCCCTGCGGGAAGTGCGGCCCAACGGACAGGATGGTCCCGTTCATGGCATCGAACGTCACCCGCAGCGCGAACGGCAGACCGGAGACGTCGGTGACCAGTACGCCGGCGTGGCCGTCCAGCGGCCGGCCGGCACCGGGCCGACGGGTCGCCAGGTAGGCCGTAACGCGGACCCGGTCGGTGGTCCAGCCGTCCGGGAGGGTCCCCGGGACGTGCTCCGTCTCCCACGCGGAGGCGGCGAACCGGTGGCGGAGCCGGTCCGCCAGGTCGGCGGCGGCGCCGGCCGACACCTCGGCGCCCGGCACCCTCGCGGTGGACGCGTCGTGCACCGCGTGGACCTCCGCGTCCGTGAGCAGCGCGCCGACCGTGTTCCCCTGGAGTTCCGTCAAGGCGGCGTCGATCGCCCGCTGCGAGTACGCGCCCGAAGCGTCGGTGACCGCTTGCCAGTCGGCCGCCGACGGCGGAGGCGGCGGGAGGTGCCGCAGGAGCCGGGTCACCAGGGCGTCCACCTCGAAGCCGACCGGATCGATGCCCAGCAACCGCTGTGCCGCCTCCGCGCATTCCTCCTCACCGCCCGAGACGAGCGCGGCGACCAGCTCCGCGACGGAGCCCGGCGTCCCGTCCCGGCCGGCCGGCAGGGTGCCGGCCTCCGGGTCCGCCGCGGCCACGGTGAACTTCACCGGACGCGCCGTCCCCGCCACCTTGTCGTATACCGCGTCGACGTGCCGCTGGAGGCGGCGCAGCGCCTCCTCGTACGCGGCGGCGTCGACGCCGTCGTCCGGGCCGGGGCGCGGTACCTCGACCGTGAGTTCCACGCCGTGCTCGCCACCGGAGAGCAGCACGTGCCGCACGCCGAGGCCCGAGGCCCCGCCCGGTACCGGCAGTTCCGTGCGGACCTGCGGCCCGGTGGCGAGCACCGCGTCGTCGCGCCACTCCGGCAGCGGCTGGCGACGGGCCGGCCGGATCCAGCAGTGCTCGTCGTCGCGGACCAGCCCCTCGATGCGGACGCCGTTGCCGACGCCGGACCACAGGTAGCCGCCGCCGTAGAGGGTGACGTCGCCGTTCTCCAGGGCCCGTTCGTGGGCCTGTGTCACCGCGTCCCCCAGGTCGTCGGGCGACCACGCGGCGGGGAACAGCGCGTGCCACCTGCCGCCCGCCGGCTGCTGCCAGATCCCCGCGGGGCTGCCGGCCTCGCTCGCCGGAGCGGACAGCTCCACCCAGGCGGTACGGACGCCGTTGCCCCGCACCTCCTCCACCTGGTGCGGCACCTTCCCCTCGCCCTCCAGGAGGATCTTCGTCCGCACCCGGAGCCGGATGCCGTTCCCCCGGTGGACACCCGGCGTCTCCGGATCACCGGGGCCGTCCGTGTGGTGGGCGGGGAGGCTGCGCGCCCGGTCGCCCTCGAAGAGCAGCCGGTGCAGTGCGCCGGTGATGCGCGGCGGCGCGAGGGCGCGCAGCTGCACGGGTACCGGGCGGGGGCGGAGATCAGCCTGGACGGGGTGCGGCCCGAAGTCCGTGACGTTACCGCCCGCGTCGCACTCGCCCCACAGGCGCACGCCCCGGTAGACCCCCTCGAAGCGCTGGGCACCCGCCCCCTCCTGGACGCCGCCGTCCCGCAGCCGGTCCAGGTACACCTGCTCCAGGGCGTACGTCACCTCGTCCGGCGTCCAGTGGGACGGCAGCATCAGGACCGGTTCGGACGTGTGCGGCGTGCGGACGAAGTAGGTGCCGTTGGCGTGCTCTCCGTCCACCTGGCGCGACGGGGTGAGTGCCTCCCGTCCGGCCGGGTTCAGGAGGCCCGGTGTGCCGTTGCCGTTGCCGTGCAGGACCCGGTGCCGGACGGTGAGCGGTACCCGGACGGGCGCCCCTTCGTGTGGTCCGGTGGCGGGTCCGCCGTTGCCCGGGGCGCCGGCCTGGCGGCCGTGGTGCGTCGCCTGGAACGGGCCGGACCGGCGGCCGGAGCCGCGGCCCGGCCTCTGCGGCATGGCCTGCCGCACGGCGGTGTGACCGCGTCCGGACGGCCCCGCGTGCGGCGGCGCTCCGGTCGTGGAGGTGCCCGTCAGGACGGCGTGGAGGTCCGCCTCGTCGTCCGCTACCGAAGCGGGGGCGGCACGGTGCGTGACCCCGTCTCCGCCGGGCGCCTGTGCCCTCGGAGGCACGGCGTTGCCGCCTGCGTCCTCCGGGCCACGGTTCACGTACTGCGCAAAGTCCACGTCCTCATCGCTGTCCCAGAGCGCGTCGCCGTCTGAAGGCACGGCGTTCTCGCCTGCGTCCCCCGGGCCACGGTTCACGTACTGCGCAAAGTCCACGTCCTCATCGCTGTCCCAGAGCGCGTCGCCGTCTGTGCGGACGTCGTCGGAGGCGCCGTGCGGCGGCACGGAGGGCTCGTTCGGCAGGACAGCGGATCCCTGGCCGCCCGGGGCGGTCGCCGGCCCGTTCCCGGGACCGGGCGTCCCGGCGCCGCCGCCCGTGATGCCCGACGGGTCGGCGAGCCCGGCAAGCGACCAGGAAGCGCGAGCGCCCGGGGCCGGCTGCAGTCGGTAGTCGCGGATGATGCCGCCTGATGCGGTCTCGACCCGCAATTCCGTGTCGGGGTGGCCCGGCAACTGCATGGTGTGGACGGTCCTGTAATTGTTGCTGGCCAGGCTCTGCTTGGCCTTGCGGAAGGCGAGCAGCCGCAGTTGCTCTTCCGTGATCTCCGGCGGGCGATATTCCGTCCTTTCCCGCGTCCATGCCTCGTCCCGGAAATTCGCACGGACCCGGGCGAGCAGTTCCTCGACGGTGCTCTGCACGGTGGCATGGGGCGCCGTCCGCTCTGCGTCGTAGGCCCGGAGCAGCGGCTTGGCCTCGCTGTCCCGAAGGATGCCGAGCGGTGTGAGGTCGTCGAGCAGAGCCGCCACTTGCGGGGCGGCCGTCTCGGGGAACCATCCCCCGGGTTCCGGCATCGGCAGGGCCGCTTGTGCCGCGACGAGAAGGGAGTAGACGGCGAGGGGATCCGGTGTCACCCCCAGCAGCATCTCCGCCCGTTGTGCGTCAGTTCTGCCCTCGGCCTCCGAGAAGATCCGGTCAGGCGGCGTCACGCCCCGCTCATCGGCGTCCGGCTGCCGGAATTCCAGGTCGAAGCGGATCAGCGGCAACCCGTCGGGGCGCTGGAGGGAGTTGTACTTCGTGTCGATGCATTCCTGAATCCTCTGTCGGAGCGACTCATGGTCCTGCGCCTGCTCGGGTGTCAGGGGCGACGGCGCCGTGACCTTCCGTACCAGCCGCAGGCCCAGGTTGCCATCGCTGAGGGCGACGTACGACACCTCGAAGCGTTTCTCCCCACCGCGCACGCGCAGATCCCGTTCGTGCCCGCCGGTGCTCGCGACAAGTTCCTCCTCGTTCCAGCGGCTCCACGCGCCCCTGGACTGTGCCGGGGCGGGGCGGGCCCACACGTGCCGTCCCTGGAGGACGTAGCCCTGGATACGGACGCCGTGGCCCTCGCCGGTCCACAGGTAGCCGGCCCGGAGCTCGCCGTTGTCATCCGCACCGGGCCAGACGAAGCGGCCGCTTTTCAGGGCGTCTTCGTGGGCGGTGTTGAGGGCGTCCCACAGGGTGTCCGCCGTCCAGTTCGCCGGGAAGACCAGGTGGTAGGTGTGTTGGCTGTCGAGGGCAGGGCGCCAGTTGTCGAGGTCGCGGCTGGCCTCCGAGAGCGGCGACACCGTGGGGTCCAGCAGACGCACGCTCGCGAACCGGACCCCGTTCTCGGCGGAGAGATCCGGGATCACCTGGTAATCGACGCCCCAGTTCGCCTGGGTCTGCGGGTTGAAGGCGTGGTAGCCGCCGACGCCGTTGAGCCGGTCGCCGTAGAGGATCACGCGTTCCGTGGTGCGGGTGATGCGCGGCGGGCCCTCAGGAGCGGGGTCGGGCAGGTGGTTACGGAAGAGCGGTGCCTGGAGCAGCTTGCCGGTCTCGGGGTGGGTCTGGCCCTCGTGCGGGGCGAAGTCGAGGATCTGGCCGGTGCCGTCGATGACACCGCGGATGCGCAGCCCCTGGTAGACCCCGTCGAACTCGGCCCGGCCGGTGGCCGCGTCCAGGGTGCCGCCAGGTCGGCGCCAGTCGAGAAACGCCTGGCGAGCCGCGTACACGACCTCGTCCTCGGTCATGGTGTCGGGGAACATCAGCACCGGCTCGTCCGGCTTGGCCCAGGGCTCCGCGAGGTCGCCGGCCGTGGTGTGGTGGGCGGTGCCGTCCTTGAGGGGCGTCGCAAGGCTCGGGAACGACGCGAGGTAGGTGTAGTTGGGCAGCATCGGACCGATGCTGCGCTTCGGGGGTTCGCGGAGGGTGGAGTGGTTGCGCGGCGCCAGCCGGCCCGGCCGGTTGGTGCCGGGATCGCCCCACAGCACCTTGTGACGCACCTCCTCGGGGACGGTGACCTGGTCGAGGGCGGACGGCAGGGGCTTGGGGACCTCACCCGCCGCGGCCCTCGCCTCGTCCGGTGAGAGCAGCAGCTCACCCATCGGCACCTTCCGTTCGCCCGTCAAGGCGTCCTTCAAGGAGTCCGTCCAGCCCTTCGTGGTGCCCCCCTCGCCCGGCACGTCACCGGCTGCGAGCTGTGCCCGCTCGATGGACGACCAGAGCATCGACAGGTCGTGCGGCAGCCACCGCTGGTTGCGGACCTCGGAGCCGCGGGCCACCGGCAGATCGGCGTTGAGCCGGATCTCCCCCCGCTTGTCGGTGTGCTGCGCGGACATCACCGAACCGTCTTCGTCCAACGGTCGCGGCCGGTGCTCCTGATACCAGTCCTCACCGCCGAAGAGATGGCTCGCCTCATGGAGAAGGACCAGCGTGAGGGTCGTGACGTACCACGTGGCGTTGCTCGCCCGGCCGGCCCCCGGCAGCAGATCGACCACGTGGTGGCAGCGGTCCGCGTCGTCGGTGAACTCCACCGCGAACTCCACCAGGTCACCGTTGGGAAAGCGGTGTCCCACGTTGTGGTGCACACGTACGACCTTGGCGGCCAGCTCCTTGATCGCGGCCGTCTTCTCGGGCGTCACCCCGTCATGGGGACGCAGGTGGATGGACGTGACCAGCCGGGCCAGTACCGTCCCGTCACCGAGCTCGTAGCGCCGGACCTGGAACCGCTGGAACGGCACGGGGCCGAGCCACCCGATCCAGTGCTTGAACTTGCCGGTCGGCGGGTGCACCTCGATCGGTGGTCCGATCTGCTCTCCCATCGGCACGACGCGCACGCGGTAGCCGTAGGCCCCCGGCGTGCTCAGCTCCGGCGCGAACTCGACGGCGGTGACGACGCCCCGGGCGCCGGGCCGGAAGATCACCGGGGCTGCCGGGTTGCCCGGGAAGAGCCGCCCGGTCGTGACGGACGGGAACGCTTCGTAGACGATCTCGACATTGCCCGTGCCGGACGGCGCATCACCCACCGTGCCGACCGCGAGGCCGAGACCGAACTCGTGTCCGACCGTGTACGGAAGCCCGGTGGAGGTCGTGCGGTGCCGTGCCACGCCGGTGTACTCGTCCAGCCTGCGCAGGCCGGCGGCGGTAACGGCGGCGGTGACCACCGCGGGCAGCGTCCGGTCGGCGAGGCCCTGCCGGAAGTCGGGCAGGGCCTTCCCGGCGGCCAGCGCATACACCGCGAACAGCTCCCGGGCCGCGTCGGTGACCTGCTGGACGGGCGGGTGCTCGCCCTCCACCGGGACGGGCGGCTGGTCGCCCGCCACCCGGTGGAGGAAGTCCCACAGGCCGCGGGTCTCCTGGGTCGTGGCGCGGTGCTGTGCCCGGAGCATGTCGAAGTAGCCGTGGTCCAGCTCGGTGAGGTGAGGGTCCGTCCGACTGATGCGGTGCAGCGGATCGTCGGCGAGCAGCCAGCCGTTGCGCCAGTCGGTCACGGCCAGCCCCTCACGGGTGAGGGTGCGGGCGTACTCCTCGCGGACGCGCTCGGGCGTCGCGAACAGTTCGGCGAGGTGGGTGAACCGGTCGTGGTACGCGCCCTCGTACCGGAACAGTGACGGAGTGCCGCCCGTCCGCGCCAGCGACCGGTGCCCGGCGTTCGCGGAGATGCGGTAGGCGAACAACGGGCCCTGCGGGTGCATCGCTCCCGTGGGCCCCTCGCCCGCCAGGTAGGGGGCCGACTCCTCGGCCTGGAGGAACTGGAGCACCTCACCGAACAGCTTCTGGACCGTGGAGGTCGTCGGCGTCTCCGGGGCGGTGAGCCTGACCGCTGCCGCCACCAGGGCGTCGAAGACCTCCTCCGCGGTGAGGGCTCCCTCAAGGTACTCGCGGACGTGGTCGCGTACCCCGCTGACCTCCATGGCCTTGAGGACGTCGTCGTCCCCGTTGAACACGGCGCGGTGGCGCAGGAACATCTCGTCGTCGTGGTACACCATCGGCCCGTGGTCGCCGGACATCGGCAGGCCACTGAGCAGCAGCGCCTTGACCAGGGTCGCCACCGGCACGATCCGGTCGGAGCCGGGACCGGCCTCCCAGGCCAGGCGCAGGAACTGCCGCACCTTCCGCTCGGCATGCACCCTGAGCGAATCCGCCGGCCCGGGGGTGCCGTCCGCGCCGGGCAGCAGCGCCCGCCGCAGGTCGGGCCACGGCCCGGTCAACCGGCGCAGGGTACCGGTGCTCCAGGAGCCGCCGTGGCGCACCTCACGCATCAGGTCGGACACCGCGCCGACGGCGTCCGTGACCCACGCGGTGGCGTGGGGCTGCGGCGGGGCGAACGTGGTGCCTGCGGTTCCGTCGGTCTGCGTGGTGAGGTCTTGGGGGGTGCTGGCCCACGGCGCCACCATCTCCGCCATGAAGCGGCTCACTCCCGCCTCGTGATCCCCCTCCCCCAACGCCTTGATCAGCAGCAGGTGTTCGCCGAGGAACGTGTCCAGCCCCTGCTTGCGCAGGTGGTACGAGTCCTGCGGCCCGCCGTCGAGCAGCGGGTGCGGCGTCCTCCGGGACTCCGGCAGCAGCGACTGCTCCCACGTCGCGTAGTGCGAGCGCAGCAGCCGCAGCGCATGCCGGGAGCGGTTCAGATTCCCGGCGCTCTGCTCCGCCGCGGTGAGCCGGGGGTCGAGCGCGGGGTCCAGCGGGAAGGCGGTCTGCGACAACCCGCCGGGGAGGGGCGGGGCGCCGGTCGGCGACTCGCCGTCCAGCTCGGCCGGCACGTCCTCCGTCGGCTCGTCCGTCGACTGCCCCTCGCCGTTCGTGTTCCCGGTGTCCCCGGACGCCGTTCCGGGCGGCGCTCCCCCGGCCGTGGCGGGCGCGGCGGGAGCCGCCCGGCGCACCGGTCCGCCGTGGGAGCCCTGCGCGTCGTTCACCGGCCACGACGCGCTCGACTGCGGCGGGTTCGGTACGGAGCCGCCGGACGGCTGCGGGCCGCCCGAACCACCGCCGGGGAGTCCCAACGTGTCGCCCCCTGGCCCCGGCGTGAGGTCCCCACCGCCCCCGGTCTCAAGACGCTGCAGGTACACCTGTGTGCGGCCATCCATCCGCATACCGGTCCCGACGACCACGAACTCCGACGACGCCGGAACCAGCACCGCCCCGCCGGTGAACTCACCGTGGAATTCCTGCCACCCCTCCGGCAACCGGCGACCGTCCCCGCCGAAGAAGCACAGCTCGACGTTCTGCCCCTCCTGCGGGCCCCCCGGCTGCTGCTGTCCTTCCTGCGGGTACCACGACGTGCGCGACAACGTCAGCAGCGCGTGCGAACGGACCCGGTCACCAACGGCGTACCCCCCGGGCCTCTCGACGGCCCACTGGAACGCCCAGTCGCGGTGGGGCGCGAACCCTGCAACCGTGTTTCCGACGAGCTGCAGCAGCAAGGCACCGTTCAGAACCGGCATGCTGACCACGCTCTGCGCCTCCGCACGGAACCCTGCGTCGCCCAGCGCCCGCGTCAGCGCCTCGCCCACCGTGACGTCGCCGGACACCAACTCCGCGAAAAGCTCGTAAGGCAACGACGCCAAGACGTTGCCGAACTCCTCCGGAAGGTTCAACGACGCAGTGAGGCTGACGTCGTCCGGGACGTTCTGCGGCACGTACCCGCCGGAGCGGCCGGGGCCCAGCAGCAATTCCATCGCGTTGGAGAACAGCGCGTCGATCAAATTACCCGCGGAGTCGTGAACACCCGAAGCGTCCCGCTCCATGGGGTGGTTGTCGGCTCCGCCCCCGGAGGCGGACGCCTGCGTGACGGCCGTGGGCTGCCCACCGTCCTGCCCGGGCTCGACCACCCCTTCGAACTCGTCCCAGTTCCAGAGATCCTCGGTCTCCTCCACCGCCTCAGGGCCGTCGTTCCGCACCTGCGGCCCCTCGGGCTCTTGAACCACCGGCCCCGCTGGGGCACCCCCCTCGCCCTCCATCTGGTACGGGCCGGACGCCGATACGCCCGCAACGCCGTCCTCCGGCGCTGCGGTCCGCAGACGATCGAGCACCCGGTGGTAGAAGTCCTCCGCGTGGCCCCGCCGGTCGTCGACACCCTGCTCGATCTCCTGCCTGGTCTCCGCGTCGATCTCCGGCTCGACGAGTCCCCGTTCCGTCATCAGGATGTTCTCGAGGTAAGCCTTGTACCCGCCGTCGGCCGAGGGCGGGAGAGCCTCCGTCGCTTGGGCGACGCCGAGGTACTTCAGCCAGCACTCCACCGCATGCACGCGCACACTGCGCGTCATCTCATCCCCGGCCGTTCCGAAGAACCCGTCCGCCACCTGCGCGTGCGCCGAGAGCACACCGTACGTCGCATCGATCCAGAGCAGCACTCCGTTCGCGTAGGCGTCGGCGCCGGACAGCGGAGCGTAGGCCCCTGAGGTGTACGGGGCACTCTCGACGGGCCCTTCGGCCAGGGACCAGGTGTCGCCGTTGTTCCCATGGGACACCAGGTCATCCCCGGGGCTTGTCGGAAACTCCACCCCCTCAAGCTGCCACGGCCCCCCGTCGACTTCCCTCGCAGCGGAGGCTTCTTGCCGCTCCTGGTCGCCAGGCTCCATCGGGAATGCCGCATCGTGGAACAGCTCATCGAACGGGTTGGCGGTGTCGGGGCCCACCGGGGCCTCCTCCTGCGCCGCGCCACTGTCGACGTCCTGACCGGCTATCTGCTGCGAAGCTCCCCGAGCAGGCCGGCTGACGGCCTGCTCGGACTCGACCACATCCTCGAACTGGCCCCGGCCCGGGTCGTCGAAATCCACTGCATCTTCGTCCGTCGCGTCGTCGTGCGGCCTCGGCCTTCGAAGAACGTCCGATCCCCGTTGCTCGAGAGTCGTCAGCCCCTGATCCCTCAGCAGGGATTCCCGCAACTGCTGCAATTCCGGAAGGCCACGCAGGTAAGTGGTCAGCGCGCTCACAGAATTGACGAGGCCCTTACGCCAATCCCGGCCAAGGCTTCCTCCTGCAGGGGAAGCAAGATGCCTACCAAATTCGTCACCCTGGTACAGGCCATCATGGCGGCTCAGCACTACTTCCCAGAAATTCACTTGCTTCGTGTAGAGATACCTGTCCCATGCCACAAAGGCCGTCTTGGCCCTTCTCTTCGACGCGTCGTTATGGTACGCCTGAACCCAAATCCGCACAAGATCCAGCAAATTGTCTTCAGCGTGACGCGTCACCACATCCTTAGGGAACTCCACACCCTCACCGGGCCTCACCTCGTGTACGCGCCCAACCAGCGTGCTAATAGAGCTGACAAAACCGTCACGTTTACCGGCATCGCAATTTCCCCCGCCAGGGGACTCCAAGTACGCAGCGAATTTGGCACGGTCGAAAGAGAAAGGCCCCCCGGACACCGCCTCTGAGAAATCGAGGCGCTGCTCAGCGAGATGGCGTTTCCACTGCAGAAGCGCCAACCAGGCCCGGCCGCGCGAATTCCCCTCCGCGTACGTCTGAAACCACCGCTGCACATGATCCAGCCCACCCGATCGCGACTTCCCGGTCAGAAAAACATACCTGAAGTAGCCACGAACACGGCCGACGATCTTCTTTCGCTCGGCGGCGCGATAACTCCCCCCCGAAACGGAGGCCAGATAACCCGCAAAATCCTCTTCGCGGAAATGGGAGAATTCACCGGAAACCGTATCCGAAGAGGCAACCCCCTGGGCAAGTAGATAACTCTGCCACCGAGAAATCGCCTGCTCGGCCAGGTGCGAACCCGTTCCCTTGCTTTGCACCCACTCCTGATGAAGGTCAGCATCACCGCCGGCAAGTCCGCCGGCCGAGATGCTGTCGGAGTGCTCCTCTCGCGCCACGCCGACCCGACGGTCCTCGGTCGGCCGAGGCACCGGAGGAACGACGGTCGACTCCGCATGCTCCCCACCGGTCCTGGAAGACGGTGCCAACCGCCGCAAGGACGAGCCCGCCCCCGACGCCTGCCGCGACGCAGACGACTCCCCCGCACCACCACCGGTGTTCCGCCGCCGGGCCGGCGCCTTCGGCATACCGCCCGGCAGCCCCCCACGCTCCGCCGGAATCCGCGACACCAACGTGGCCGGCAACCCGGGCACCCGCGCCCTCGCCCGTGCATCCGACAGCGCGTGGAACTGCGCCTCCGCAAGCGTCACCCGAAGGCCCGCCAGGAACGCCTCCCGCTGCTCCGGCGTCAGCACCTCCCGCAGCTCCCGCGGCAGCTCCGCGAACTCCCGCTCCCGCTCCGCCAGGGAGAGTTCCGCCGCCCGCTGACGCGCGGCCTCGGGCCCGTCCACGAACAGGGCGTGCTGCACGGCGTCCCTGGCCGTCTGCGCGCGCAGGAGGTACGTGTCGCCCCGCGTGATCGCCACCGGCCAGCGCAGATACGACCACGCCACCGTCGTCCGCATCCCCGGATCCGTCAGCAACTCCTGCGGAGCGACTCCGTGGTGCACCGCGGCCTCGTTCAGCGCGTGTGGCACGCCGCCCAGCGCCTTGGCCAGCGCCACGAGGTGCGCCGCCCCCTCGTACCTCAGGCCCAGGGGGCGCAGTGTGTGCGGTACGGCCTTGAGCTGCTCGGCCAGGTCCACCAGGTGGGGCACCGACTCGCCCGTCAGGCCGAGGTCGCGGGCGAGGCCCACCAGTTCCTGGCCGTCGAACCACGGGTGACGGTCCTTGTTGTTCAGCTCGCTGAACCGCTTCCGGTCCAGCCCCAATGCCTCGGAGCGCCATGCGGAGGCGACCGTCCTCAGGTCGTCGCGGTGCTCGGCGGCGTATTCCCACAGCGCACGGCGCTGCTCGGGCGTCGCCTCGTCATAGCTCACGGGCATCAGGCCGGACGCCTGCGGGTCCTGCCTCACGTACGCCGCGAGACCGGGGAGTTCCTCGATTCCGGCGCCCCATGTGTGGAGCGTGGTGAACAGCGACGTCACGTAGGCAGCTTCGGGGCCGCCCCGCATGAGCAGGTCGAGGACGTCGACGCCGTTCTGCTCCAGCAGATGCTCGAAGCGCTGCTCATTCCAGCCGAGGAGGTTGGCGCCCCTCTCCGCCTGGGCCAGCAGATCGCCCCGGAGCACGCGGAGCAGGCTCCGCTGCTCGCCGTGCAGGCCGACCATGTCGGCGACGTACAGCAGGTTGAGGGCCGACGCCGGGTCGACGTGCAGCTTCTCGGCCAACTCGCGGACGTCCCCCACCCCGGACCGTCCCTTGTCCGCGCTGTACTCGTAGAGCGCGTGCATCAGGTCGCTGTCCGCGCCGGTCCGGTGGACGTAGTCGGCCATGGCGCCGAGCGTGACGCCCCGGGAGGCCAGCCGCGCGTACTCCTCGACGCTGCGGTTGCCCCCGGTGTTGCCGCGCCGGCCCGCATTGTAGGCGACCCAGTCCTCCAGCCTCGTCATAGCCGCGATGCCGCCCGGGGCCACCTCGATCTCGTGCTGAACGTCGCCGCCCCGGGCCGCCGCCGTACCGTCGATCGTGGCCAGGAAGTCCACGAAGTGCATGTTCCGCAGTTCGTCGAACGTACGCCCGCCCATCAGCAAGATCACGTGCAGCGGCGACAGCCACCGTCCCGTCCACGCCCGCTCTGCGGCGCCGTCGGGACCCGTGAACGCGGGGTCGGACAGGGCCCGGTACAGCCAGGCGCGGTCCTGCGGCCCGCGGGCTCCGGTCAGGGCGGCGACGTCCTTGAGCAGCCGTCCGTACTCAGGGGTGTCCGGGATGCCGAACACGTCGCGGAAGTGCGAGACGGCCGCCTGTTCTTCCTGTTCGACGTCCGGCAGACCGGGCCGGAGAGACCAGTGGATGCCCGGGACCTCCCCCGGCTCCACCGGCAGTTTGGCCAGCTCGGTGAGCACGTCGACGACCCGCCGCACCGCGTCGTCGTATTCCTCCTGCCCCTCCTCCCGGTTCAGCAGGTGGAACAGGCTCCTCAGGTCGTCCGGCGCGGCGAGCGAGTGGAGCGTGTCCAGCCGCATGGGGAAGCGCTTGAGCACCTGGTAGAGGGATTGCGGGTCATCGCTCAGCCCGAGGACGTCCAGCGATTCTTGAAGGGCCTCCGGATCCGGGACTTCCTTCGTCTCCCGGACCAGGGCGACGAGGTCGTCCATCGGGACGTCCAGCATGTCGTGCAGGGTGCCCAGCCGCAGGACCTGCTCCGTCGTGAAGTCCGCGAGTACGTCGCCGTGTTCGTCGACCAGCGCGGACGCGAGCTGGGCGGAAACGAGCCGAGGCTCGACGCCCTCCCGCACCGGAGGGGGGTTGCGGGTGTACTCCGGCAGCTCGAAGATCTCGTCGTAGGCCGGCGGGCGGGCGCCGGTACCGGCCATCGGCACCGTGAGGCCCGCAGTGTCCTCGACGTCGTCGATGACCGTTTCGGCGTCGCGTTCCTCGGGCCGGGACAGCAGCTCGTTCCGGATCCAGTCCATCGAGATGATCGGCTCCGGCTCCAGCTCGCTGTCGTCGGAGGCGTTCGGGGTGCGCTGCGGTTCTTCCTCCAGGGGAGGCGCGTCGGGACCGGATGCCTCGTGGTCCTGCGGGGTTGCTTCCGCGAGGGCGGTGTCACGGTGGTGTTGCCAGCCCCAGAGCTGCTGTCCGAACTCGGCGAGCGCGACGGCGCGCAGAGTGGCCACGGACCGTCCCTGGGATGCGAGATGGTTCCGGAACGCGGCGAGTTCGGCGACGTTGAGGTGCAGACCCTGGTCGGCGAAGAGGGCGAGGTCCTGCGGCTCGTAGCCGGCCTGCGCCAGCCTGTCGCGCACAGTGGCAACGAGCGCTTCCACCGTCGTGGCCCCCGCCCCGTCCGGGAGGAAGCCCGCCGGGTGGAGGGATTCCAGATCGTTCGGCTGAATGCCGAGCTGATGCACCAGCTCGGTCAGGTCCGGGACGCTCAGCCCCCAGGCGTCGGCCAGCCAGCGCACCGTTTCGTCGTCCGCCGGGGCGGGGCCCTGCGGCGGCTGGTCGTCATCCGACACGTCCTGGCCGTACCGCACGTACTCGTCGTCCGACGCGTAGTGCCCGTACCGCACCTGCTCGTCGTAGCGCGCGCGGTTGCCGTACGGCGCGTAGTCGTCGTCCGACGTGTAGCCGTCGTCCGACGTGTAGCCGTCCTCGCTGCCGCCCTCGATGTGGTCGTCGAAGTAACCGCCACCGAACTCCCCGGTGGGAGTGAGGGATCCGCCCATGCCCGACCGCGGTGCGCCCGCCTGGGGGGACGTGGCGGCGCCCGACGCGCCCGACGCGCCCGACGCGCCCGGGGCGTACGGGTCCGGGCTCAGCCGCCCGCCCGGGTGGGACGACGACGGGGCGCCGCCGCGCAGACCGGTGCCGGAGACGGGCAGCCCGTGCTGCTCCAGCAGCTGATCGGCGGCCTCCCTGGCGTCCTCGACCGAGTCGAACGTGCCCCTCTTCGCGGCAAGTTCGGCGGCCACCTGCCGCATCTCCCGCCGCTCCGGGCTCGGCGTGCTGCCGGGCTCGGAGATGGCCATGCCACCCCGCAGCAGGCCCAGTGCCCACTGCAGGTCTTCCGAGACCGGGGTGTGGTCATCGCCCGTGCTACCGGCGGTCCGGTCGGTGGCGTCGGCCTCCGAGGACGGCGGGACGGCCGGTGCCTTCCCCTTCTTCCTTTCGGAGAGCCCCTGGGGACCGGGCGTCGGCTCGCCGCCGGTGCCGGATCCGCTCGCGCCCGAGGCGGTCCCGCTCGCACCGGTCAGCGTCGCGTAGATGTCGTCGAACGGTGCGGAACCGTGCGGTTCCGTGTCGGATTCGGTCAGCGCGCTCTCCTCGTCGGTGACGTGCGCGGATTCCAGGGAATCCGCGCCCAGGAACGCCGTCACATGGTGTTGCCCGCCATCGCTGTCGCTGTCCTCGTCGTTCCCCTCGGCGTTCCCCTCGTGGTTCCCCGCGTCCTTCGGTGAGGCAGGGGACTCCTCCACCGCGCCCGCGGTCGGCCCGCCGGAGAAAGGGAACTCCTCGGCGTCGTCGAAGCCGAACGACTCGTCATCGCCAAAGCCGTCCTCGTCCGAATCGGCGTCCGGCTCGGTGTCGGCCTCCACGGACGCATCATCGGAGGAATCACCCGATTGTGTGGAGGAGAGGTCCGAGCCGCCGGAGCTGAAGGAATCGCCATCGGAGTCGTCGGAACCGGATGAGTCGTCATCGGAGAAGCTGAAGGAATCGGATGCGGCTTCCCGCTGCTCGTCCCTCCCCGCAAGGGATGAACCCGAGACGAGGGAGTCGGTCTCCTCATCCAACTCCTCCTCATCGGAAGTGAATTCCTCCTCTTCGCTGGAGGTGAATTCCTCCTCTTCACTGGAGGTGTATTGCAGGGTCTGGTGCGCCGGGTTCCGGTCCTCGGTTCCGCCGCCGGACGGACCGTTTTGGCCGGCCTGACGTTCCTGCTCCTGCTGCGTGACCTGGAGGAGCATCTCCATGGTTTCCCGGACGAAGGCGTGATCCGTTTCCTGAGCTCCGCCACCCGAAAGCCAGGTGTCCAGTGCGGTGACGATGCCGGAATCGCCGGTGCCCACGGGGTGGGCCTGCCGCACGGGGCGGTTCTCTCCGTCATCGAGTTGCCAGAGAGCCGCCCCGTCGTCGATGGCTTCCACGAAGCCGACGAAGTCCAACTCCCGCAACGCAGCGAACGACTGGTTCGGCACCCGCCGATGGGCCAGGTAGTCCATGAGCTCCAGGACGTGTACGGGAGCCAGCCCCCGTACGTTCCCCTCGCGGGACTCCGCACCGCCGGGCCCCGTGAATACGGAGTCCGCCAGGGCGCGGTACAGCCAGGCGCGGTCCTCGGGGCCGATGGCGCCGACGCGCACCGCGGCGTCCTCAAGCAGCAGTGCGAGGCGCTGGCTGTTCTCCAGCCCGAAAACGGTGCAGAAGTGCTGGACGGCGGAGTCCACGGCCTGGTCTCCCGCAAGCAGTTCCGGAAGGAGGGACCAGTGAGTGGCGAGGGCTTCCTTCTGCCGCAGGTGCCGAGCGAGTTCGTCGGCGATCCGGGCCTCCGCGTCGGCGTGCTCGTCGCCGCCCCCCTCACGCAGCGGCTGGAAGAGCGCGGTCAGCTCGTCCGGCCCGGCGAGCGAGCGGAGGATGTCCAGCCGTACGGGGAAGCGCCGGAGCACGCGGTGGAGGCCGATCGGGTTGCCGGACAGGCCAAGGGCGGCCACCGACTCCAGGTACGCGGCGTGGGACGGCACCTCCCCGGCCACCCGGGCCAGGGACACGAGGTCCGCCATCGGCACGTCCAGCGCGTCGCGCAGCGCGCCCAACCGCGTGATCTCGCCCTGGGTGAACCCGGAGAGCAGACTGCCGTGCTCCTCCGCCGGCGCGGTCACGCGCGCGTCCCGCTCGGTTTCGTGCGGCCGCTGGTCCTGCTGCGGAGTCAGGGACGACCGCTCGTAGGACGGGGGCCGCTCACCGTGCTCACCGGCCGAGCCGGTGGCGTCGTCGTAGGACGGCGGCTGGAGGGTGTTCGCGGTGGACGTCCCGGAAGGCGACGCCTCGGTGGCCTCGGCCACGGGCAGGGACGGCGTTGCCCTCCTGTTCCGGGGCGAGTGGGGCGAATCACTGTGGCCGGACGGCAGCTCCAGCCAGCGCGTCACGGCCTGCCGCGCCTCCTCCCACGTGAGCTTGCCTCCCTCACCGTTGGCCGGATCACTCGGGACGGTCTGCCCCTGGCTCCTGGCGGCCTTCTGCAACCAGCGGTGCAGCGCATCGAGAGCGCGGTAGTCGGAGAGAAGGTCCGGTCGCTTGCTCTCCAGCTCCTCGAAGAGGGTGTTGTAGTACCGCACATCCTCGGCGGACGCGTCTGCCAGTCCCCGCAGCGACGTGTGGAAGGAACGCAGGAACGAGTCGGCACGCCGGTAGTGTGCCGTGCCGCGCTCACTGTCCGTCACCGCGCCGGCGTCGGGGCTCCCCCACTCCTTCCGGGTCACGGGTACGAGCTGGGCGCTCCCCCTTTCGAACTCCTCCCAGTCCTTGGCGTACTTCGTCTCAAGGGCCAGCAGGCGCCCCCGCATGTTTCCGACCCAGATCGGCGTCGGCTGCCAGTTGTCCCGCTGGACCGGTTCCCTGGTACGCCCGTCGTGCAGGTCCGCCATGTCCTTGGGGAACAGCCGCACGAGGCCAAGCGCGCTGGCACCGATGGCGCGGGCCGCACGCTGTACGGTGTCGCGCCACTCCTCGTACGGCACTTCCTCCTCAAGAGCTCGCAGCGCGGCGGGGTCGCGGTCCTCCAGGTGACCGGCCAGCCACCTGGTGACCTCGTCCTCGATCGTGGCCGGCTGGGCACCTCGCAGCGCCTCGATCGACGACCGTTGCGCCGTGAGATATCCCCGGAAGGTGCGGAGGTCGGTCAGGCGCACCTCCTGGACACGACCGGTGAACCAGGCGAGGTCCGAGGGGCGGTAGCCCTCTTCGGTGAGCCGGTCGCGCAGCACCATGGCGGGCCGGGAGCCCGGCGCCGCGTCCCCGCTCACCGTCGGCTCCCACAACCGGTCCTCCGGCGCGAGCACGGACAGGTTCTCCACGGTGACGTCCAGCTCGTCCGCCAGCCTGAGCACGTCCGCGGTCCCCAGGCCCCACGCCCGGGCCAGCTCCAACAGGGCGGCGCGGGCTGCCTCGGGGAGGTGCTGCTCCTCATGGACGAGCGCGGCGGCGTCCTGATCACCGTCCGGGCCGCCGTGGTGCTCGGTGCCGGCCTGGTCGTGGTTCCCGGCGCCGTCCTCGCCGGCGGGGTCGTGCTCCGTCACGGTCCGCGTGGTGTCCGCGACGGGTGCGGAAGCCGCCGCGTGCAGCGCCTCGTTGAGGAGCCGGGCCAGGTAGGCATGCTGCTCGGGCTCGAAAAGGGCATGCTCCTCGGGCGTGGCGGACGCCTGCGGGCGCCACAGCACCTCGCGCATGTGCCGTGCCTCCGGCAGCCAGGCGGACTGACCGTCCCGGACGAGGGTCGCCACGGCCACCATGTGCTTCACCCACTGCAGCTTCAGCTGCTCCGCGTCCGGCTGGGGCTCGTCGTTCCGGACGGTCCTGTCCCCGTGAGCGGACGTGTCCCCCTCGGCGGGCGTTTCGGCCGGGCTCTGGGCCCACGGCCGAACGCCCTCGGGCAGTTCGGCCGTGGCCGCCAGGAGCGCCTCCAGCAACGCCTTCCGCTGTTCGGCCGCCGTCGCGCGAAGCGCCGGGCTCACCTCGCTGTTCCGGCCCAGCTGGTCCAGCTCGGCCACGAGGTGCCAGCCGTCCTCCTGACGTGCCTGCGGCGCGGCCGCGTTCTTGGGCCGCTTCTCCCACTGGCGCAGGAGACCCTTCGCCTCCTGGACAAGCTCCTCGGGGGTGCGGGGCTGCGGAGGGGCCGTCCGCGACGGGCCTTCCTGCTGCACGGTCGCGGGCCCGGTGGGCGGCGCCGACTGCGGCACCGTCACCCCGGTCTGCCCCGTTCCCGTCACCGGGGTGCTGCCGGAGCCGGAACCGCTCGCCCCGGAGAATCCTACGGTCGTGGGCATGGGCCTGTCCTGGCCGCCGGGCAGCCCCGGCCTGAGGGTGATCCCCCAGGCGCTCAGCTGCCGAACAGCCTCCTGCCGCGCTGCCTCACCGCCGTCATCCGCGGGGAACTCCCCGCGGCGGCGGGCGATGTCCATCAGTACGCCCCGCATGACCTCCTGCACCCCAGGGGTGTTGAAGACCAGCGGTCCGCGCAGGAGACCGGCGGCCCACAGCTGGTCCTCCGGGGAGGCGTCCATCCCCGCCGGTCCCTGCGGGGGCTGGGCCGGAGCAAGCCGGTCCTGTGTCCAGGCGCCGTTGTGGGGACGGCTGACGATCCGGCCGTAGACATGGGTGTGCTCGTCGAGTTCGTCGGTGTGGACATGGGTGACTTCCCAGTCGAAGTCGCCTGCGAGCAGCAGTTCCCGCTCGGCGTCTCCCTGGATGGCGACGGCGCCGAGGTAGAGCGCCGGCGCGCCCTCGGGCACCAGCAGATGCAGGTGGTAGGGCCGTTCCTGGAAGTCCTCGGCGATCCGGCCGAGGGAGGTCGACACGTAGCGGGCCTCGTGCAGGGTCAGCCCCGGCGTCACCTGGCCGATGTCGCCGAAGTAGTCCGCGTTCACCCCCTTGACCACGACCAGGGGGCGGGGGACGGGGTGCGTTCCGAGGGCCTCGTTCAGAGTCCTCATGTGCTGTTCGGTTGCGGCCAGGGCCTGCTCGAGGAAGTCGAGGCCCGACATCGGCGTCGCTTCACCGCCGATCACGACCCCGTCGATCGGGGTCCCGTCGGCCAGGATGTCGTCGTAGTGTTCGTCCGGGTTGATGCAGTGGTACTCGCGTACGACGCGGAGGAAGCGGGTGAGGGTGCCGTCGCCGGCGTTCAGGTCGTGGGCGAGCGCGTTGAGTTCGAGGCTCGTCGGTGTGTAGGGCAGCCAGCGGACCGGGAAGTCCCCGGGGTCGCTCGTATAGTCCAGCAGCGCCTGGCCCAGATGGGCGTCCAACGCCTCGATGTGGGCATTCCACTGGCTGGCCCCAAAGTCGACGCCCTCCTCCGCCGACGAGAACGTCAGGGCATGCGGGAAGAGACGCTGCTCCATCTCCCTTTGCTCATTGTCCAGTTCGCCGCTCTCGGACGAGTGCGACTGCGTGTCCTCGCTGCCCGCGAGGTCGTCCGGCTCCTGTGCCTCACCCGGGCTGTGTGACGCACCGTCGAGGTCGCCGTCCAGATCCTCGGACATCTCGGTATCACCGGAGGACGTGGAGACCCCGGACATCGACATGTCGTCGTCGGATGCGGCGGCTTGCACGTAGTGGCGGGATTCCAGCCACGGCTGGAGCATCGCGGTCAGGCGCTCGGTGAGCTGGCGCCGGACGGCACCGGACAACGAGCTGAGAGCTGGCTCCTCCCACAATTGCTGCCGGTTCCTCAGGTATTCGTGTGCCAGGAGGTCCGTCAGCCGGCTGTCGGACTCGGACAGCTGGCCCGAAGAGTCCTCCTCCTTCAGGGCCCTCTCGACCTGTTCGAGCTCCTGCAGCCAATTCTGCCGCGCGCTCACGTCCACGAAAGGCGATGCCGTATCGCGGGGGTGGAACCCCTGCTCCAGCGCCACCACAGCCTCGAGCACCGCCTCCCGGCTGACTCCGGAAGACGCGGCGGAGGGCATCCCCTGGGACGAGGGGAGACGCAGCACATACTTCCACGCCTGCTCGGACAGCGCGGCCTGCGCCATCGGCGACGGCGGCCGGCCCTCACGCGGCTGGAGGTGCCACGTCAGGTCGCGCAACAGTGTCCGGACGGGCTTCTCCCACGGCGGTTCGCCGTGGAACTGCCCGACCGTCCGGTGAAGCGCCGCCAGCGCCGCGGCGGACGGCCGATCGGCATGAGCTCCGTCCTCCGGCTCCAGCACACTCAGGAGGCCCAACCGCAGGTCCTCGCCGAGGACACCGGTCTCGATCGGCTGGTGGAGCGCGGACAGCAGCTCCTGACCGCGCTCCAGGTCCTGCGGAGTCCAGTCGGCCCGGGCCGTGCGGTCCATGTGCGCCAGGTACGTCCGGACGCTCTCGCCGAGCAAACCGGCGGCAACCAGCCCGTCGAGCTCCCCCGCGTCCATGACATCGCCGATCGGGAAGCCGCCCGGCTGCCCGCTCCCGCCGCTCCCCGACCCCGACGCGCCGCCCGCACCGGACCCGCTCGCCTGGCCGGAGAACTGTCCCGGAGCGGGGGTGCTGCCCCAGGACGCGCCGCCCACGAGACGCTGCTTGCGCTGCTCCTCCGTGCCGATCCACGACGTGACGGTGTCCGGCGCGCCGTCGATCAGGCGGGCCTGCTCCGTCGTCAGCTCTACCTTCTCGCCCTCCAGGAAGGCCGCCCGCTGGTCGTCCGTGAGCACGTCCCGCAGCTCCCGCGAGAGGGCTGCGAGATCTTCCTTCCGCTGGTTTTCCGAAGCCTGCTTCGCCGCCTTGTGCGCTGCCTTGGGGCCCTCCAGGAACAGCGCCTCCTCGACCTGCTTGACCGCTGTGACGCGGCCCGTCCGACGGCGGTCGGCCTCCGTGTCGGTGCCGATGACCGGCGGCCACTTCAGGATCTGGGACACCAGCCCGGCCCGCTTCTCCGCGCTGAGCGCCACCAGCTTCTGCGGGGTGGTGCGGTACGCGTCCGCGACCTCCTTCAAAGCCGCGGGCACCGCTCCCAACTCGCCTGTGAGCCGCACCAGTTCGACGGCGTCCAGCCCCGTCAGGCCCAACGACCGCAGGGCGTACGGCACACCGTTGAGCCGGCCGGCGAGCGCCGTGAGGTCCGGCAGCGCCTCCCCCGGCAGCGCCAGGTCCCAGGCGAGACTCGTCACGCCGCCTTCGGCGTAGGCGGGCGACCGCGTGTCGGCCTCGTACGGAGGCGGTCCGGCGAAGGTTTCCCGCCACGCGGCGACGCGGGTCCTCACCATGGACCCCTGGTGCCTGTAGAGCGTCAAGAGTTGCCGCCGGCCACCGATGAAGCGGAGGAAGCCCTGGAGGGACTGCGGCAGGGCGTCCTCGGAGGAGGCATCGTCCCAGAACTGGTTCTCCGCCGTGGCGAGGGCGAACAGCCACTGGCGGAGGTGCCCGCCGGACGCCCCGAGGGCCGCCATCTCCTCCCGCACGTGCCGCACCAGCCGCT
The DNA here is from genome assembly GCF_045040405.1 of Streptomyces sp. NBC_01525. Taxonomy (NCBI): domain Bacteria; kingdom Bacillati; phylum Actinomycetota; class Actinomycetes; order Kitasatosporales; family Streptomycetaceae; genus Streptomyces; species Streptomyces sp. NBC_01525. Next base: position 5,728,281 of record NZ_CP109397.1, on the reverse strand, counting down.
CGTGCGGGCGCGCCGATGACAGCGGGCCCTGCTCCGCGCGCAACGTCCGCAGCTGGTCGGGGAACAGGTGCACAAGATGCTGGGGGTCGACGTCCAGATCCCGCGCCACCCGGTAGAGGTCCTTGGCGACGGGCATGCCCAGTTCCCCGGCCAGCGCCGGGATGTCGGTCGGCACCCGCTCGATGGACCGGCTCAGTTCCGCCAGGTGCGCCATGCTCCGCACGCCCAGGTCGCGCCGGAGCTGCATCATCTGCTGCGGGTCGAACCACGCGTACCGGCTGAAGTCCTGGAGGCCGGCCGGGGGCAGGCCCATCTCCCGGGCCAGTTGCCGGGCCTCCTCCCCGGAGTAGGTGGGGTGCCGGTAGCCGGGCGGCTCCTCCTGGGGCGGCGCGGTCACCTGCGAGGGCGGCTGAGTGGCGGGCTGCCCCTCGGTGGGCTGTTGCTCGTGGGCGAGTGCGTCGGTCTGTTCCCCGGTCGCCTGCTCCTGTTGCCCGGTGGCCGGCGTGACGGCCACGTCCGACGGCTGGGACTGCGCCTGCTCCCCCTGCGCGTTGAGCTTCATGACGAGGCCGTCCAGCGACGGGAACGGCTGCTGCTCTGCCTGCCCCTTCTGGCTGTTGAGCTGATCGATGAACTTTTGCAGCGGCGAAACCGACCGCAGGTCCTCATCGGTCACCTGACGGCGGATGGCGGGCTTCTTGTCGCCGCTCGCCTCGTCGCCGATCGCCTGCTGCTGGACGGACTCGTCCGCCACCGCGTGGTTCCGGGCGGACTCCTCCCCCGCCACCTGCTCACCGGCTGGCGTCTCCGCCGTGAGCTGGTGGTGAAGGGTCTCCTCCTCCAGTTTCTCCAGCAACTGCATCGCACGGCGTGCGAGATCGTCCGTCGATGTGTTGCCTTCCGGGTCGTCGACGGACGGCTTGCTCCCGGTATCGGAGACAGACTCCTCGCCCGGTTCGTCGGCAGGAGTGGAGACGGTGTCGTCCGCCGTGCTGCCCTTCGGGATCAGCACCGAGAAGACGTCGTCCCGCAGCCCCTCGCCGGGCGCCTCGGTGCCCTCCGTCACCTGCTGCTCCGTCGGCGTGGCCGCCGTGGGGTCGGTCGGCGTGGCCGGGTCGGTGAGCTGGTCGGGGTCGGGTGTGCCGGGGATGTGCTCCGGTTCGGTGTGCTGCTCCTGCTCGGTGGAGACGATGGGCGGCGCCCCGTCACCCGTGTCGCCGTCGTAGTGGTTGGTGCCGTTGTAGCGGAAGACGACGGGGGCGCCGGTGGGCGGGCCGATCGGTGTGTCGAGGTCGTCGGTGTGGGGGCGGCTGACGTGGATGCGGGCGTCGAACGCCGCCGCCAGGATCGGCAGGAGGAGTTCGCCGGAGTGGGGGGTGGCGAAGGCGTTGTCCCAGGCGTTCACCGTGGCGCGCAGGGAGGAGAACTCCGTTTCCGTCCAGCCGGAGGCGTGCTCCCAGGCGTAGTCGGAGAAGAGGCCGAGAGCGTTCTCTGCCAGTGCGCCGAGGAACTGCCGGACGGTGGCGGTCTCCGTCGGTGCGGGGAAGGAGCTCTGCGCGTACTCGTGCGCGATTTCGCGAGGCATGGGCGGGCGCCCGTTGACCAGGCTCTCCTCCCATGCGTTCAGCCAGGACTCCCGGAGTGTCTTCAACTCGTCGATGTCCCGGAAGCGTTCGGCAAGTTCGTCCCGGGTCGCCGCGCCCGACGAACTCCGGTGCAGGCGGACCATCGAGTCGCTCGCGAGCAGGGGCGGCATCGTGCGGACGTCCTCGGTGAGGAGGCCCATGACGTGGCGCTGCATGAGACGTACCGCGCGGCGGAACGGCGATCCCTGCGCGTGATGGTCGAGGGCGGCCGCGCGGAGCGCCTGCGGGTCGCGCAGCAGGGCGTCCACCTCGGGGTCACCGTCCAGGTGGCCGAAGCGTTCGAGCTGCCGGCGGACGTGTTCCGGGGCCCCGACGAGGAGCGAGGACAGCTGGCACCAGCCGTCCTTCGGGACCGGCAGGGCCGTGCCGGGCAGGGGAGTGCTCTGCTGCGGGGTGGCAAGGGCCTGTTCCGTCGGGGTGCCGCCGGACTTCACGGGAGTGGCGGGAGCCGCCGGGGCCTTGCCCTTGCCGGTGCCGCCGGCCGGCCCGGAGAGCTGCTGCGTGCCGTTCGGCGGCTCCATGGCCCGTGTGGTGCCGGACGTCGCCTTCCCGCTGTCCGTGGGCTGCGCTGTGCCGGTGCCGCCGCTGCCGCCGGGGGTGGCGTCGCCGCCGCCCGGCTTCTGCGGCCGGAGCAGCTTGACGGTGTCGTCCTTCACCAGGAGCGTGATCTTGGGCCGGGCCGGCAGCGACGGGCCGGGGGGACCGAACGGGCTGTTGGCGTGGAACGACTCCACCGGTACATCGGGGCGTACGAGGTCGGAGTCGACGCCGTAGAGGCCCGACACGAGCAACGGCACCAGGTAGGCGTCGGTGGGTTCGCGTTCCTCGTGGCCCGCGCGGCGCTTCTCGTCGTGGGCGAGCCGCTCCAGCTGAAGGGCCATCAGCTCCACCCGGGCAGGGTGGGGCAGCTCGACGTTGGTGTGGAGGGTGCCTTCCTGATCGAATTCGAGCTGATGCTCCGGCTTCAGCTTGAGCCGTGCCGCGTCGAGGTCTTCCTGGGTGAAGACGTCCCGGCCTGGCTCCGGCTGGAGCAGGGTGTTGCCGGTGTCGTTGCTGTGGTTGATCCAGGACGTCTCGTCGGCGCCGTCCTCCCGCAGCCGCTGGGCAAGCGCCTTCCGCAGGCTCCGCGCGATCTCCAGCCGCGTTCCGCCGTGCGCCGGGTCGAGCAGCTCGTGTTCGAGCGGCTTCCCGGTCAGTGCCAGGCCGTCGGCGGCGAGGTCCTTGAGCCCCTCGTAGACCGAGAGGAACAGCCCCTCGCCCTTGGTGGCGTCCGGGTCGGCGGGGTCGTGCGGGTCCACGACCCCGTAGACGGTGCCGTCCGGGCCGGTGTACGTGACCGGGGAGCCGGGGTCGGTCGTCTCGTTCTCCGTGAACAGCTGCGGCTTGTCGCGTTCCTCCAGGTACTCGACGGCCCGCTGTACGGGGTCGCCGTGCTCCTTGGCGAACTCCTTGACGAGCGGCGGGACGGGGAACGACGAGGGCTGCTGTTCCTTGGCGAAGGCTGTGACGGCCGGTTCCACGACGGCGGCGCGGGTCAGGCGGTCGATGGTCTCCTGATGCCGCGTGATCTCCTCCGAGGCGGTGCGCCGCGCTTCGGAGCCGGCGGCCGCCGTGTCATGGGCCTTCCGGGCGGCGCTCAGCGCGGCCTGTGCGTCGTGGAGACGGCCCGCGAGGTCGTCGGTGGCCGTGATCGGGGCGCCGCTGAGCAGGTGCTGCACCTGCTCCTGGACAAGGTCTTCGGTCTCGCCTTCCCCGGGCCGCTTGGCGGCGAACTCGTCGAGGGCCTTGCGGATCTGCTCGGCGGTCTTCGCCGCCTGTTCGTAGGCCTGCTCCAGGTAGGCCAGCTCGGCGGGGCGCAGCACCACCAGGTGCTGGGCGGCCTTCTTCTCCTCCTCCGGGGCGGTGGCCGTGTGCAGTGCCACAGCCTTCTCCGTCTTGTACTTCGTCCTCTTGTCGCTCAGCGCCTTGGCCAGCGCGTCTTCCTTGAGCATTTCGCGCAGGGCGAGGTGGGCCGGCGGGACGGCGCTGCCGGCCCACAGACCACCGTCGGACCGGGCGGTGGTGACCAGCTGGTGTACGTACTCGTCCTTGAGGAGCGCCGGGGACCGGGGCGTCGTCGCGGTGACGTTCTCGCCGGTCGGCCTGGCCAGCGGACGGCGGGTGGCCTTCTCCTCCTTGTCCCAGGTGTAGGGCGTCGGCTTGCTCGCGTCGTCCCGGTCCTGGGGGGCCTTCTGGTACCAGTCGAGCTGTTCCTGGGCGCTCAGCTGCGCCTTGCTCAGCTCCCCCAGCAGGCGTTCCGCCTCGTCCCGCTGCCCGGCCAGTTCGATCTCGTGCTCGACCAGGCGGAGCAACGCCGAGGAGTAACTCGCTTCGAGGGGGTGGGGGGAATCGTCGGCCGGTCCCTGCCCTGCCTGGCGTGCCTCGCGGAGGATCCGGTACAGCTCCTCGTAGCACCGTTCGACGCGGATGACGGCTTCCTCGTACTGCTGGTGAGCCTCGTCGACCTTCTCCCGCACGTCCTTGACCTGGTCGTACGCCTCGGTGAGGGCGGTGGGGAAGTTGTCGTCGTGGAGCAGTCCGAGGTCGCGGAGCACCCGCTCGGGGATGAGGACGGTGACGCTCTCCTCGGAGGAGAAGACGGTCATGGCCGAGTTCTCGGACGTCGTGAGGACGTCGTTCAGCAGTTCCTGGGTCTTCTCGTCGGGGTTGTCGGCGCGCTTGGCGGCGGCCTTGATGGTGTCGGCGATACCGGCGAGGGCGTCGATGCCTCCCTTGACGGCCTTGTCGACGGCGTCGACGCCCTTCTTGAGCGCCTGCTTGGTGACCGTCGCCTCGACGTGGAAGTCCAACGGCACCCGGACCTTGATGAGCCGCTCCGCCTTGGGGGACAGGGTGGAGTTGAACGCGTTGGTGGTGGCGTGCTGGGTGCTCGTGGTGTCGCCCTGGGCGGGAAGCGCGCTCATGGCACGGGAGTTGAGGGGCACGGGCTGCGCGTTGTACATCGGCATGGCCGCGGGGACGACGCTGCCGCTGACGGTGGAGCCCTCGTTCTGCTGCTCCGAGTCGGTGATGCGCCGGTCCGAGGCGAGCGTGACGTTGTCGACGGCACCGAGGATCTTCGGATGGGCCCGTCCGGCGCGCGCGTGGACGGTGACCGCGCCACGCTCGGTTCCCAGGAACGAGCCGCCCTGCACCGTGGGCTGCTGCCATCCGTCCCGGCTGAACATCTCCGGGAACACCGCGCGCAGCGCGGGCGAGGAGTTCTGCTGGGCCACCTGCCGGGCCGCTCCGGTGCCGGGCCGGGTGAGGCTGCTGTTCCCCCGCACGGACAGCTGCTGCGGCGCACCGGCCCCGTCGGAACCGGTGTCCTTCGACGGCTTGGCGTACTGGATCTTCTGCCCGGCGGCGGTGTCCAGTGCCGCCGTGATGTGCTCCTGGAAGTGCCCGCCGCCGACGATGCCGTCGAGGACGATGACGTCCTGGTGTGCGAGGGCCTGGGTGAGCGCGGTGTGCCGCGCCTGCCACTGGTCCGACGACGCGGAGCCGGTGAGCTGGATTCCGGGGTGGGGGGAGCCGATGGGCGCGACGGGCTCGTCCACCGGAGCGGAGGGGGGTCCCTGCGCCGTGTGCTGCTCGGTGGTCTCCGGCGCGGAGGTGGTCGGCTCCTGCTGCGGGACGGTGGGGTGGCTCTCCTTGGCCGGGGTCAGCAGCAGTTCCGGGTGGAGATGCGTCAGCGCGCCGACGGGCTCGGTGACGGAGACCTGGTTGCCCTTGGTGTCGGTGTGGGTCAGCTCGATCCGGTAATCGGCGAGGAAAGCGGCGAAGGTGCCGCTCACCGAGAGGGAACTGGTGACGTCGATCGTCTGCGAGGTGGTCTGGGTACGGCTCTTCGTGGCGGTGACGGTGCCGGTGAGCGATGCTCCGACCCCCGCCGTCCCGGCGGGGGCCTTGCCGTCGGGGCCGTTCGGCTGGCTGAGCGCCGTTTCCGTGGAGGTGAGGCCGAGGCTCTGGGCGACGGAGTTGGTGACGTTGCGGGCCTGGGTGAGGGAGAGGGCTCGGTCCTCGTCGACCGTGACGCCGTGCCGGAGGCCCTGGTAGACGAGCTTGCCCGGCACCAGACGCACGCGCAGATCACCGTGGGGAGTGGTGATCACCATGCCTTCACGGACGAGCTGGTAGTGGTGGGCGCTGTTGAGGGCGTCCGATGTGAACAGGGTGAGGACCTGGACGCGGGTCTCCCCTTCACGGCCCAGCATGCTCTTCGGCAGCGCCTTGCCGCCGCCCAGCTTCTCGGCGAGGGCGTCCAGCGCGTGTTCGGCGTCGAGCATGCCCCGGAGCGAGACGAACGAGGACGTGGCCGAGGGCGGCAGCCAGAGGGACGGCTGCGGGAGCGCGGGCAGGCCGTCGGTGATCAGGCCCAGCTGCTTCGCGTCGGCGAGGTCGACGAAGGTCTCCGCACCGCCGCGCACCACGGCGCCGCCGAAGCCCGTCTTCGGCGTGGCGGAGACCACCGAGCTCACCGGATCGAGCGATTTCAGCCGCACGGCGATGTCGAAGCCCACCGACTCGATGCCGAGGCGCACCTTGCGGCCCGTCCGCGTCTCGCCTAGACCGGAGCTGAGGGTGAGCGTCTGGGAGACCCCGCGGGTGGTGCCGCGGTTGTACAGCGTCAGCAGCGCGGCGAGGCCCTGGCTGACCTGGATGCTGCCCGGCTGACCGACGTTGTAGGCGGTGCCGCCCGTCAGCTGCCCCTGCACGTTGAGCGTGGTGGTGGCCGAGGTGCCGTGGCCGATGCTGAGGGAGCTGGGAACCCCGTGCTTGAGGTCCAGCCCGGAGTCGACGACGGCGAGGACGTACGGGCCGCGGATCCCCGTCCGGACCGCCATCTCCATCTGGTCCCCGAAGACCCCGTTGTTCGGGAACACCGCGACGATGTTGCCGGTGGCCGGGGAGATGTTCTCGAACTGCCGGGTGATCAGCTGCTGTGCATAGGTGCCGGAGGTGGCCAGCGCCTTCTTCAGGGAGCCGGACATCGGGCTGAGCACGTTCCCGGCGACGGTGACCAGGTCGTCGGTGTGGACCAGTGGACGCAGCGGCACCTGGAAGAGGGAGGCCAGCTGCTGATGCTGCCGACGGGCTCCGGTGACCCAGGTGCGCGCTTCGTCGTGCGTCAGTGTCCTGACGTCGCGCTGGGCCGGCTGGAGCAGCGTGCCCCCGTCCGGGCCCAGGGACGGCGTCTTCAGGACCGGGAGCGGCTCGGAGGGCGTCTGGTACAGCGGCCGCAGGTTGGCGGGCATCAGGCTGTCGGGGTGGTGGACGTGCGCCTCCACGTCGATGACGAGGGTGCCGTCGTCCTGGGTGCTCAGCTTCACCTCCCCCGGGGCCACGTTGAACAGCTCGCGGGTGAGGGCGCGCGCCCACCGGCGTGCCTCGGCGCGGTACGTGGCGTTGAACTTCAGCTTGCCGCGGTACAGGTAGAGGTGGGTGCGCTTGTCCGGGGAGACACCGAGTTCGGTGCCCATACCCCAGCCGGTCTCCGACTTGCCGGCGTAGGTCTTGCCGTAGCTCCCGGTCAGACCGGCCATCACCAGGTTGGAGTTCGCGACGGGCTTGGCACCCCCGTCGACGCTCACGCCCACCTGCCAGCCCTGCTGGGTCTCGGTGCTCGTCGAGAAATCACGGCCGCTGGACAGGCTGCCGCCGGTGGCGGTGCCCGTCACCAGCCCCAGGTACTCGCTCTGCACCATCTCCAGATGCGCCGTCACCAGCATTTCGGCGTGCCGCAGACGCCCCTTGTGCCGGAAACCGAAGGAGATGCCCGACGACTTGTGGACCCACTTGCCGTCGACAAGGTGGGGCCGCCCCTCCAGGAGCCTGGCGAGGAGGGTGTCCATCCCGTACCCGTACAGATGGATACGCCGCTGGTTTCCTTCGACCTCCAGCTGGGCCGTGTTGGGCGAGGGGAACCGCGGCGGCTTCGGCTTCAGCCCCATCGCCTTCGCCAGGCGGTGGTTCGTCAGGTGATGGCCCCCTACCCGGAGGGCGTACGCCACGTGCTGCGCCTTCTTGCTCCGGGCGACGGCCAGCCTCCGCACCCTGGCCTGGTCGTGTCCCCGCACCGCGTCGTTGACGCTCTTGAGGATCTTGGCCGGCAGCGGCTGCCTCGGCACGGAGTCACGGACAAGAGCGTTCCGGTCCAGGGGCAGCACGGGCAGATCGAAGGGCATGCCCGTGGGTGTCGAGGCCGACGTTCCGCCGGGGGCCCGCAACGTCTGTTCCACCGGTGTGCTTGGGGGCGTGGGTGCCGACGACGCGCCGGAGACCGACAGGTCCGGCAGCGAGTGGGTGGAGGAGGCGGCGACGGTGCCGGTGCCGGTCGGCAGGTTGAACTCGGTGCGTGCCCGCTTGAGCCGCGGCTGCCCGGCCGCCTTGTTCCGCAGCCGGTCGAGCGTGCGGGCCAACTGGTCGGCCATATGCGACTTCCGCCGCGTCGGGGCCGTGGTGCTGAGCGTGCTCTCCGTGATGCTGGCGAAGTGCGCCGTCGTCAGGAGCGGGGAGTGGCCGCTCTCCAGCCCTGTCGGGCGCGGCGGCTCGGGGAAGCGGCTCGGGCCCGACTGGTTCGCGCGCGCCAGTGCGGTCGGATCGAACTGGCTGATCCGGAGGTTGCTGTCCCAGCCCGTCAGGGTGCGGGCGTCGTGTTCGGAAAGGCGCAGCAGCGCGTGGGCGGGCAGGGTCGTCGTGAGCCCGCCCTGTCCTCCGCCGTGCGCCCCGGTCCCCTGCCCGGTCGTGTGCCCTCCGGTCCAGGACACGTCACGGCTGGTGAAGCCGGTCATCTCGTAGCCCGGCGTGAACGATGCCTTCACGACCAGCTGGGCTTCGTACAGGCCCAGCACGGACTTGTTCGACAGGCCGTACTGCGTCTGGGCCTTGTCCGACACGTTCAGCGCGTGGGTCCGCCCGCTGCTCACCGTTCCGGTGAGGGCGGCCTGGGCACGGAACGCGGAGTTCTCGGAGGGGCCCGCGGCGGCGTTCAGGGTGAGCTGCGTGGTGGTCGAGCGGGTCTTGTCGACACCGATGGCGGCGTTCCGCTGGACCTTGCTCTCGCCCTCCACCTGCCTGACGAGCTTCAGGGGCACGTCACGGTCGATCGCCACGGTGTACTCGAAACGCCCGATGACCCGGTTGTGGCTGTCGTGGATCTGGACCACCTGCACGTTGCCCTGCAACGCCGGCATGAGCTTCTCGTGCATCGTGTGCGCGGCGAAGTGTTCGAGGAGCGTCGCCATTCCCGGCATGACCGGCTCCAACCGGGCGTGTATTGCGCCCACTTGAAGAGCCCAGTCGGTGAGTTCCGGTGTGACCACGAGGTGGTCGGCGACGGCCAGGTCGAGATGGCGGCCCGGACGCACCGTGAAGGTCTTCGGGAACTTCAGCGGAGTACGGGACTGCTTCTCCGTCAGCGTGTCCGGCACCCGCCACTGGAAACCGCTCCCGACGGTGAGCCGTACCGGGGCCCCCGCGTTTTCCAGCCGCCCTCCCTCGCGGAACGCGTAGGGCTGGACCTCGAAGTCCACGTCGTTGACGTAGGTGTGCGAGGGACCGCTCGAACCGATGGCGCGCTTGTCGGTGACCTTGACGGACAACGTGGTGGTGTACGCGGTCTGACGGAAGTTCAGCGTGCCGCCCACGCTGCCCATGCCGCCGAACCCCGGGCCCGACGTCATGCCGAAGTTCCCGCCGAACTGCACCGTGGCAGGGTTGACGTAGGCGCTGCCGGCCTTCGCGGTGCTGTTGGTACCGCCCTTGACCTTGACTTCCTGCGGGTCCGCGTAGCGGCTGTACGCGCCGTGGTTGGCGGCGCTGACGGCCAGGACCTTCTTCGTCCCGTCAAGGGCCGTGTACGTCAGCAACACGCCGTCACCGAGTGAGGTACGGGAAGGCGTCCGGACCGCACCCGCGTCACCGGGGGCACTCTTCGCGTCCAGCTTGCCCAGGTGGGGCAGGAGGGTGTGCGGCCGGTTCCGCATGACGTCGACGAGGTCCTTGCGCAGTGCCCCGCTCTCCCGGGCACCGATGTCGGTGAGGCCGTTGACCAGCTGCTGCGCGACCTTCTCCGCCTCACGCAGAGTGATCTTCGTGCCGCCCACGAGGGAGGCGTGCCGCTCCAGGCTGCTGTCGTCCTCGAAGACGTCCGTGCCCGCCTCGCGGGTCGGCCAGGTGCCGCCGCCCGGCGTGTGGAAGAAGACCGGCCGGTCAGCGTCGAGGTGCTCGACCGGAAGGGCCTTCATCGTGCTGTCGTCCACCGACTTCGGCGGGGCGCCGCTCTCTTCGCGCGGGGCGAACGCCACATAACGCTGCAGCGCGCGCAGGTACTCCTGGCGCCGCGCACCGACCTGGCGCTTCCACTCCTCGTATGCCGGGCGCGTTCCTGGCTTTCCCCAATGATCCAGGAGGAGAACGTATCCGCCGTACTCCTGCGCGGAGGTCTCCGACTCCACCCACTGGCGGATCTCGTCGTCGGTCAGCGTGCGCGGCTGCTCGGGCGTGGCGGGCTTGGAGGTGTCCGTGGTCGTGGTGGTGTCGCCGGTGGTCGCGGCGGCGACCGTGGCCGTGACAGCGCCGCTGGTGCCGGCGGCGCCCGTGGCCGTGGCGTCCTGGGCGGACTCCGCCGTGGATGTCCGGATGCCGGGGTACCAGGTGAGGTCGTCGATGTTCCGGGGCGGGAGACCGTGCTCCTTGCTGAGCTGGTCGTACGCGTCCTCCACCCCGGCGACCGTGCGCTGGATGTGGCGGATGGCCGAGAGCGACGCGCCCTGGAACTTTCCGCCGGTGTGCCGGATGATCACCTCGGGGGCTCCGGTGTCCCCCACGGTCTCGTGGCTGCCGTCCTCGTCGACGAGGGTGACGCGCAGCTTCAGCTCCTTGGCCACGGCCTTGGCCGCCACCTTCTCCAGCCCGGCAGGCCACGCCTCCCCCTGGATCAGGTGGTTGACCAGAGCCCGGTAGGCATCGCCGGCGAGTCCGGACGGCTGACGGCCCTGCGCGACGAACGTGCCGTGTGCCTGCTCGTCAAGGGTGATCCCGGCGGCGTGCAGCGTCTCGTCGCTGACGAGCTCGTCGCGCAGCTTGACCTCGCCGATGAGAGAGCCCGAGACGGCTGCCGCGATCAACGCGAACAACGAGGTCGCCTGCTGGACGCCTTCCGGGGAGCGGTACTGCCGCGGCGACACCGTCGCCAGCGCGTGGGACAGCGCCTTGGCGAAGCCCGCGCCGCCCGGTGCGGCCTCGTGGAGCAGGTAGGACTCGCCGTCGGGGGCCGCCAGCCGCTTCCCGTCGGACGTCACGCGGTAGTGCGTGGCGTCCGCCGACGGCGCGCCCACCACGTCGAAGCGGACCTTCCGCTGCCGCTCCTCCTCGGCGAGCGGGGCGCCCGGCTCACGGAGGATGGAGAGGGCGTGCTGCACCACGGCGGGGGCGGGCATCAGATGCGGGAAGGCGTCCGCGTCCTGTCCGCCGACCGTGGCGAGCATCTGCCGGAGACCGATGGTGGGGCGCAGCATCCGCCCGTCGGGCCGCAGATCAATCGAGGTGAAGAGCGAAGGGCCGCCGCCCGAGGAGCCGGCCCGCTCCGGCGTGCCGGTCCGCGCGCCGGGCGGCGGGGTCCGCGGCGCGGTGCCCGGCGGGTCGGCCGGCTGTCCCGTCGTGGCGTCGTGCCACACCACCGTGCCCCGGTGGTTGACGGCGTGCAGCTTCGCCACGGTCCCGTCGTGGAGCGCGCCGACGACGTACGAGACCGCGCCGGGGCCTGCGGTCGTGAGGGTCTGCTCGACGGCCGGGACGAGGGCGGCCGCCTCCATCGGCTGTCCGTAGGCCAGTTGGTGGCGCCGGGCCTGCCAGTCGGGGTCCTCCGACCGGACCGCGAGGCCCTCCGGCAGCAGGAAGGGGAAACTGTCGGCACCCTCACCCAGCTTCTTCAGAGCGGACGGCGGCAGAAGCAGCGTGCCGTTGGCGTCGAGGTCGATGGCGGCGATGTCCACCTTGCCGACGGCGTCGGGGCCCGCCTTGTCGACGGCGGACAGCAGATCGAGCGGGTTGACCGGGGTGAGAAAGTCCCCCGGCTCGAACCAGAAGACCGTGCCGCCGAGGTTGACGGCGTGCAGCTCCACGGCTGAGTCGTGCCCCGGAAGCTCCGCCACCACGTACGAGTTGGCGCCGTTGGAGCCCCAGAGCCGCAGGTTCTCCTCAATCACCGCGACCGCCACCAAGGTGTCGTCGAAGTGCGAGCCGGCGGCCAGACGGATGCGCTCGGACTCCCAGGCAGCGGAGCCGGGCGCCGGCGTCGGGGCGCCGAGCCCGCTTCCGGCGTTCCCGTTCTGCTGTACGGCCCCCTCGCCGGTGGGGAGCCGCCGGTCCTGGGGCGTGGGCCGTCCCCGGTCCTGTGCGGAGGAGGCAGACGAAGTGCTGCTGCCGGGGTCGTTCACCCCGGCGGTCAGTGGTCCCTTCTTGCTGGTACTCGGCGCGCCGGAAATCTCCGACGTCGCAGGGGCCGGGAACCCGGGAGGGGGCGTCAGGAACCCGGGAGGAGGTGTCGGGAATTCCTCGAATCCCGCAGGGGGCACGATTTCACTGAACCCCGCAGGGGGCACGATTTCACTGAATCCCCCCGAGAAGGTAGAGGTGCCGTCGCCCTGCGGCAGTTCCTCGGTGAATTTCTCAAGGTCACTGGATGTCATGCGGTCGAGGAGGGAGTCACCCAGTTGCTCGTCCCAGGCGGGGATCAGATCATCCACGACCCGCTCGGTGAACGCTTTCATGTCTGCGAGCAGGCCCTCAGGGCTTTCGAGCGACGTGCCTGTGGCCGTGACGTTCTCCGTCAGCTCACGGAGTTCTTCATACGCTTGGTCGGCTTTACCGGCGGCCCATTTGCCCAGATCGCGGGTGCGCCGCAGCGCGGGCTGCGTGGCGGGGGACAAGCCCGTGTCATCGCTCTCGAGCACGTAGTCCTGCGGACGGTCGAGGACAGACTCCACCTGCGACTTCAGCTTCTCCCACTGCGCGACGGCGCTCCGGAAGCTGTCTTCGGGGCCCGTCTTCAACTGCCCCGCCAGGGCTTTGAAGCCCTTCCAGAACCCCCGGTACTCGGGGTGCGCCTCGCGCTTCCACGACGTGGGGCGGAACAACTGCCACTCGCCGTACTCCTGCGTTTCGACGTCGTAATCCAACCCGAGTGAGGCGCCCTCGTTCCGCGCTTGCTCAGGGGTGAAGACGGAGACGGAGGTGGTGGCCGCCCACACCTCCAGACCGGCCGCATCCGCGGCTTCCTGCCCCGAGGTCACCCCTGCCTCGTCCTTCGCGCCTGCCATGCACACCAGAAGAACGATCTGCGGCAACGGCTTCGGCTTCGCCAACGACCCCGGCGACGATGTCGCCTGCTCCTGCGGTTTCAGCAGGTTCACCAGGCTCGGCCGGTTCCGCACGGCCGTACCCAGCGCTCCACCGGAACCCAGGAACGTGGACTGGAAACCGCTCTCGTCGATCACCAAATCGACCTGGCCGGGCAGGCCGTGCGTCATGGCGAAATACAGGGAACGGGTCGTCTGCCACGGCACCTCGCTCCAGATACGCACCGGCGGGCCTTCGCGCGCCTCGACCCGTACGTGCGCGAAGCGGCCGTTCGACAGATCGAGACCGCTGTACTGCTCGATGAGCCTGGCGGCCTCCGCATCCGAGTGGAACACCCGACCGATGTGAAATTTGGCCGAACCATCGGCGTCCTTGGTGATGAACCGCCGACTGACGAGATCTCCGATCTTGACGGGTACGGGCGCTTCTCCGAACTCCCCCTCCAGCCGCAGGCACAGGCTCTCGTCCAGGAAAGCGTCATTCTCACCGGGAAGACGTAGGGAAATCTCGATCCTGAGCCCGCTCGACGGCCCGTCCTCCAGCTCGGACAGCGACGGTTTCACCTCGTTGACCTGAAGGCTCTCCAGCTTCAGTGGCGCACCGCCCTCCGGCGTCGTGGTCTCCAGCGCCGTACTCAGGTCCCCCCTGAATCGCCTGGCGATCTCGGCGGCCAGCGTCCGGGCGGTGTACACCCCACCCTCCGAACCGGCCTTCGACAGAGAGCCGTCACCGAAAACCTTCACCTCGGCGACAGGAAGCGCGGTCCCCCGCTCCCGTGTGCTCAAAGCCAGGTGCGCCATACGCAACGCGATCTCGCCGAACGCGCCCTGCGTCCCCTCGGTCAGCAAAGCGGTGTAGGGCACCGGGTATCGCTCCCGTACCTCATCGGAACCCGACTCCACCTGCTCCGATACCTGCTCGGTGGTGGACAGTTGGGAATGGTCCTGGACCGTGGGCTGCTGATCCTCGCCGGCGGGCTGCGGTTCCGGGCTGCTGGGCGGCTCGTTCGCGGAACCCTGGGAAGGGAGTTGGGTGAGTTCGGTGTGCTCCGGGTGCTCCGTGGATTGGTTGTCGAGCGGGTCCCTCCGCGTCCCGGCAGCGGACTTCACGGAGGAAACCTGCTTCTCCTGCCCCGGGGTGGAGGAGTTGTCGTCCCGCGGCGGTGCGGAACTCGCCGACTGCTCCCCCACGGGCGCGAAGCTGACCTTCCGCTGCCGCTCCTCCTCGGTGAGGGGGGCGCCCGGCTCGCGGAGGATGGAGTGGGGGCTCCCGGTCCGGCTTCCGGGCTGCTGAAGGCTCTGCTCCAGCGGGTGCTGTTCCTGAGCGTCGGACGACGCGCCGGAGCCGGCGGACCTCCGCAGCACGTGCCCCGGCCCGTTCCCTGCCGACAGCGTGGAGCCGTCGGAGCCGGAGACAACGGATTCTTCGTCCTCGTCGGCCGGAAAGGAGGGAAGCTCCGCGGAGGTCTGGGGGTCGTTGAGCGAATCGCCCAGCTGCTCGTCCCATGCGGGAATGAGCTCCGCGTCGATCCGCCGGGCCAGCGAAGCCATCTCCTGCCGCAGGGTGTCCCGCTCAGGCACCGAGTCCACGGACTCCGCAGGCGGGTTCCGGAGCAACTTGCCCAGCTCGCCGATCTCCTCACTCGCCCACGCCGCCAGTTCGCGGGTGCGGCGCAGGGCGGGCTGTGTGGCCGCACGCTTGGACTGATCGAGTTGGCCGTCCCCCACGGTCTCGGCGTGCTGGAGCGGGTGCGTGAAGAGGTGCTCCTCCAGCTGCTCGCTCAGCCCCTTCCAGTGTGTGGAGATCATTTCCCTGCGGGTCGGCGCGTCCAGCCCCCGCATGCCGGAGCCGTTCCCGGGGCCGCCACCCAGCAGTTCCTCCAGCAGACTGACGCGCTGCACGTGCCCGTCGTACTCCGGGTGCGCCGCCTTCTTCCACGAGGACGGCCGGAACAGCTTGAACTCGCCGAGCCGCCCGGTCTCCTTGTCCGCCTCCAAGCCGAAGGCGGCGCCCTGGAAACCCTTCGTCCCATCGGGGATCTGCGCGACATTCGTGGTGCCTGCCCAGAACGCAATTCCCGCCCGGTCCGCGGTCTGCTGGGCCAAGGTGACACCGGGCAGCGTTTCGGCTCCCGCACGGCATGTGACCAGAAGGCCCTGCGGTAGCTTCGCTCCGGCCTTCGCCGCCGCCTCCCGGAGGTCCGTGAAACTCTTCCGGTCACTCACGACGTCTCCGAGGGCATGCCCCGAACCGACGTACTCAATGGTGACGCCGTTCTCCGTCACCGCCATATGGGCCTTGCCGGGCTCCCCGTGAGTGATGACCAGGTAGAGGTAGCGAGTTGATTCATACGGCACCGAGCCCCACCGGAGAATCTTGAGGGGTTCGTCGACTGTGCCACCGCTATCGAATTCGCTGTCCGAGCTGTCGTCAAACGGCGCCAGATGCGCAAAACGTCGACTTTTCAGGTCGAGTCCGGTGTATTCCCAGGCAGAACTGCTGGATTGTTCCACCCCGTCGAAGACTCGCCCCTTGTATTGATCGGCGATGCCACCGGGCTTGAACAGAGCCTTCCGTTGATCGAGACTGCCGAGCTTGACCGCTACCCGCTGTTCCGTCCTCCGTGACGTCAACCACACCTCACGGCCCGGGTGGATGAAGTGGTCGTTCTCACGGAATGCACGCAGGGCGATCTCGGTACGGAAGTGCCCTTCGGACGACGACGGCTTCACCTTGATCCGGAAGTCCGACCCGGTCAGCGAGGAGCCCTCCGTCCCCCCTGCCTTCCTGAGCTCGCCCTCCAGCGCGCGCAGCAGGATTCGGGTGACTTGGTCGCCCAGTGTTTTCCTGGTGTGCATCTTGCCGCCGGAGTCGCCCAATTCCAGGGCCCCTTTGCCGAAAACACGGACCTCGACTTCGGGCAGTCGCTGGCCTTCCCGCTTGGCCTCCATGGCCAGGTGTGCCAGGCGCATGGCGGCCATTCGGACCACCTTCGCCGCCTGCCTTACAGCGCTGCCACCCTCGTCATCGAAGTGCGCGGTGAACGACTCCGGCTTCGCCTCCGAAGACGCATGACGACCAGGGCCCTCATTGACGAATACCTGCCGGAGGCGCTGTGCCAAGGAGCCGAAGCCCTTACGGCCCGCTGCGGACCTGACGTGCCATTTGTCCATGTCCCCGGACTTGGCATCCTCGGAACGGGAAACCTCGGAGGGCCCTCGCAGAAGCGCCGTAGCCGCCTCTTTCGGCGTCTTTGCCGGCGGGCCGTTCTCCTCCGCCGCCGATCCCTGCCGCAGCTTGTGGGACCAATCGCGCAGGACGGACTGCGGACTCAGGTCGGGCCCTGACGCCGGTCCACCGGAGGTGGGCAACTTCGCCTGAATATCGTGCAGTTTGCTGATGAGCAGGTCCAGTGGCGAGCCCGCCGGAAGACCGGGCGGAATCCCCGCACCGTGGTCTTCCGGGTTCGTACCGGCTTCTTCCCCCTCCTTCCGCTTCAGAGCGGATTCGTCCGTCACCACCTGGTTCTGGACGGACTCCTCCCCCGGTTCCTTGACCACTCCGGGGTGGTCCTCCTGCTTCGCGCCGGAGGTCTCCGCGAACTGCGCCAGCCGTGCGTCCAGTTCCTCGGAAAGGGGGCGCGCCGGCTCCTCGGTGTGGTGAGCACCGTGCCGGGCGAGGGCGCCCTCGCCGGGCGCAGTGGCCGTCCGATCGCCCGCCGCCGGGGCGTGGTCCGCACCGTGTTCCCGCTGGTGCCGGAGCCAGTGTTCGGCGTTGAGGTCGTCGGGGCCCCACAGCCCCTGGTACGTGGTGAACCACTCCTCGCGGGCTTCGAGGCGCTCCAGGTCGTCCTTGCCGATGCCATGACCGGCGGCCGAGTCGTGGAGGTCCTTCAGCCAGCCGTCCATCCCGGCCGTGGCGCCCAGCTCGAAGCCGAAGCGGTACGGGAGTTCGTCCCGCAGGCTCGCCAGCCCGTCCTCCCAGGTGGCCAGCGTTTCGGACGAGGTCGCGGAGGTGGGCGCGTCCGGGACCTGACCGGGCGCTTCCTGCGGGGAGGCGTCGCCGCTCGTGTCCCCGCCCTGGCCGACCGGCTCGCTCTTGGTGGCGAACAGCGCGTCGAACTGTGCCGTGACCCGGTCGGCGTGCTCGTTGACGAAGCGGTCCACGGCGTCGCGCGGCGCGGCCGGCATCCGGACCTGGGCGAGGTGGGCGGCTTCCTGGCGGGCGGCGTTCTCCGCCACGTTCCGTGCGAGGGAGAGCGCCAGCCGGTGACGTACCGCCTCGGGGCGGGTCATCTCGCTGATCAGCTGGTCCGCGCCGTCGGGGTCGCGGTGCGGGTCGTGCGCCCAGGCGTCCAGCCGCTGGTGCAGTTCGCTGCCGAGGGCGAGGATCGCGGTGCGCTGCGCCGCCCCGTCGGCCTCCCGCAGGTCGAGCTGGAACTGCTCCCGGAACTCCGGGCTCAGCGTCTCCAGGGCCCGCTTCCAGGTGCCGGTCGCGGCCTCCTTCACGGCCGCGATGACGTCCTTCGCCGCCGCCTCCTTGGCCATCTGGAGCTTGACCAGGTCCGGCAGCTCCTGCTCCCGGGCGGCGCGGCGGTCCCGCCACTTCTGTTCCCGCTCGTTCTGATCGCCGTGGCGCCGGGCGCTGCCGGGGTCGCCGAAGATGTCGAGCCGGTCTTGCCGGTAGGTCTCCAGCCACTGCTGCCGCAGCCGCTCCCGGCCGCCCTCGGAGATCCGCGAGTCCAGATTCTCCGACGGGGCGACCGTTCCTGCCGTCGCGTCGCGGTCGCCCGTCGTGCCGTAGCCGCGTACGGCGCTCGCGTTCACCGTCGTGGTGAAGCTGTGCTGCGCCTCGTCGTGGTGCGTGGCGTCCCGGAGCGTCTCTCCGAAGAGCTTCTCCAGCTCCGGGCGGGTGGCGTTGAGGTCGGCGAGAGCGGCGCGGGCCTGCTGGTCGACCGCGTCGAGGGTGAGCGCCCGGTCGGCCCGGGCCTGCCCGAACACGTCGTGCAGGCCGAAGAGTTCGGTGTCCATCGCCAGCGTGACGGCGTCGACGAGGCGCTGCGGGGACGCCGTCAGCTGCCCCCGGCCGAATTGCTCCGCGACGAGGGCACGGGCCCGGTGCTCGAACGCCAGCTTGGCCTCGTCACGGGCGCGTTCCCCCCGCGTACGGCGCTGCGGCGGCTCGTCCTGGCCGCCCTCCGCACCCTTCGGGCGTACGGTCTCGGGTGCGAGCAGGTCCAGCTGCGCCCGCCGCTCCGGCGAGAGGCTGCCGCGCCACTTCTCGAAGGCGTCGTCGGCCCAGCGGCCGGCCTGCTCCAGGGCGTGCTCGGTCACCCACTGCCGGTCGAGATGGGCGCGCAGTCCCTCCGGGGTGTCGAGGTGGTCGGGGCCGCCGTCGGCGATGCGGTGCCGGACGCGGTGCTGTTCCGCCTCGTACATGCGCGACAGGATCCGGCGGTTGAGCTCCTCGGAGTCCACCAGCCGGTGCCGGGCCCAGTCGCCGAACGCCTTCTGTTCCTCGGCGCCGCCGTACTGGGACCGCTCGTGCCAGTCGAGGAGATCATGGACCTGCTGCTCGCCGGGCGGGAGGGTGTCTTTGCCGAGCAGCTGCCCGGCCCACGCGTCGAAGCCGTCCTCGAAGCGCTGCTCACGGGCGGCTTCCCGCTGCGCCTGGGCGAGTTCGGCCTGGCGCTGCGCCGTCATGAGGTGGGACGTCTTCTCGGCCCGCTGCGTGCGGGCGTCGAAGTCCTTGGGGGCGGCCCAGGCGGGGGGCGACGACGGGACGTGCCCGCCACCGGCCGACGGTGCGACGGGCGTCCCCTCGCCGTCCTGTCCACCGTGTCCCGACGCGTCCTCGACGGGCCCGTCGTTCGCATAGGGCGGCGGCGCCAGGTGGCCGCCCCCGTCCGCCGACACCTGGAACCGCCCGGCGAGCGCCTCGTGCAGCTCCGTCAGGTACGCCTCGGACTCGGCATGGATCGCCGCCTCGTCGAGGCGGTACGGCGGCCTGAGGTTCCGGGCGGCCTCCAGCACCTGGAGTTCGGCCCACTCCTGACGTTCGCTGCGGGTCATCGGACGCAGCTGCCCGTCGTCGCCCGTGCCGCCGGAGCCGTCGCGCGCCCGCTCCAGCGTGTCGACCAGGTCGCCGGCCGACGACCCGGAGCTGTGATCGGGGGTGCCCGCGGCGGAGTGCGTGCCGTCCGTGGCGGTGTGCGGGCCCGTGGCGGAGTGGGCCGCGTGGGTGTCCGTGACCGGCGGCGTCTGCGGGGAGGTGCCGGGGTGTTCCGCGGTGACCTGCGGCGTCTCCTCGCTGCCTCCCGTACCGCTCTCGGTCCGGAAGCCGGTCGGCGGGGCGCCGGGCGGCGGCGTGCTGTGCGTGGCTCCGGTGTGCTGCTCCGTGGCCTGCCCATCGGTGGGCGTGTGCTCCGTGGACGCGGTGGTGACGGACTCCGTCGCCCCCGTGGCCGACGTCGCCTCCGTGGCCGAGGCGGGTGTCGTCGTCGAGGTGTCGGACGTGGTCGACGTGGTCGAGGCGGTCGAGGTGTCGGACGTGGCCGACGTGGCCGACGTCTTCGACGTGGACTCCGTGGCGGAGGCGACCGGCGGCTTGACGTCCGACTGTCCCGCGCGCGATCCACCGGCCGCGGACTCCTTGGCGCCGGTCTGCTGCGGGGTGGTCTCCCGCGTGCCCGAGGGGGTCTGCCCACCCGAGCCGGCGGGCGGCGCGGACCGCTGATTGCCCAGGTCCATGACCCGCGGGTTTCGGGGCGCATCGCCGGAGTGCAGCTGGGGCTGCGGCGCCTCGTGGGCGGGGGCGACGGATACGTTCGCCGGGCCGGTGCCGGTCTGCTGCCCGTCGGCCCCCGACAGGTGCTCGGTGCTCTCGGTGGGCACCTGGTACGCACCGGCCGACGGCGGGGCCGCCGCGGAGGTGGAGCCTCCCTGGTCCGCCTCCGAGCCACCGCCGCCCGACGTCGAGGTCGTGTCCGTGGTGCTGAGGGTCGAGACGCCATCCGCCAGCAGCGGCTTGGTGTCGTCCGATCCGCTCCAGGTGCCCGAGGTGTCGTTGGGCGTGGCACCCGAGGGCAGCCCTCCCCCGCCGCCCGTCAGCTTGTCCCACCCGGCGCCGATGGCGTGCTGCGCGGCCGGCATGACGTACTCGCCCAGCCCGCGTCCCGCCGCGCCGAGGACGGCGCCGCCCACGAACGCCTGCGGCTTCAGCTCGAACTTGCCCTCGTAGATGTACGTGACGACGCCGTCGGAGAGCATGTTGTTGACGCCGTCCAGCGTCACGCCCGTACCGAACCCCGCGGCCTTGTAGAGGAAGTTGCCGTGCAGGTGGTCGCGGAGCGCGTTGTTCAGCGCCTCGGGGACGTCCTTGGCGAAGAGCTGCGCGCCGCCCGCGCCCAGCTCCTTGGCGTACGGCTTGACGGCGTCCTGGAGGCCGTTCTGGAAGGCTTCGCTGCCGACGCCCTTCTCCCAGTGCGTGACGAGCGCTTCGCCCCAGTCACGGCCGAGCTTGCCGGCCTGGCCGACGTGCCCGGCCGCGCCCTCGGGGAACAGCTTGCCGCCCAGGTGCTTCTCGAAGAGCGCCTCGGTCTTGTCGGTGAACGCCTGGGCGACGGTGCCCTTCCCGCCGACGAACCCCTCACCGGGCTTGAAGCCCTTACCGAACCCGTGGCTGAACTGCGCCTGGGTGTTGCTCAGCAGGGAGCCGAGGTCCTTGGCGAGCGCGCCCCGTTCTTCCCTGGTGAGCATGTCGAGCATCGGGCCGGTCAGGCTGTGCTCCGTGGCGGCCGCGCCCTTGCCGGCCGTCGCCGCGCCCTTCTCGATGCCGGGCGCCACCTTGGAGCCCGCCCCGAGCAGGCCCTTGCCGAACTTGTTGGTCGCCTCGCCGCCGACCAGGTGGGTCAGCTCGGAGGTGAGCGCGCCCTTCGTGCCCTTGCCGATGGCGTTGCCGATCGCCTTGCCGATGCCAAGGCCGATCAGGTCGAAGGGGGCGGCGATGGCGCCGCCGATGGCCCCGGCGACGACGCTCTGCTTGAGCAGATTCGTGTCCAGGGAGTCGCGGTGGTGCTGGCCGATCTGGACTTCCTGAATGGTGAAGTCGGTGAGGAAGCCGACGCCGGCGCCGATGGCCGTCTGGAGCAGCACGGACTTCGCCAGCGCGGTCAGGAGCTGGAGGACGAACTCCCGGACCATCGCGTACTCGAAGCTCATGCCGAGCATCACGGCGGGGCCGAAGAACCAGCTCAGGAAAGCCGTGATCGCCATCTGCGCGATCATGGCGATGATCTGCCCGATGACCGACCACTTGGTGTGCTCGACGTCGGTGGCCGTCTTGTCGGCATTCTCCGCGAGCTGTTCGGCCTGCGCCGCGACCATGGCGAGGTACGGGTTCTCCCCGGCGCACATCTGGTTGACCAGGTTCAGGAACGACTCGGCGGTCGCGCCGCTGAAGCCCTCACTGATGTCCTGGGAGACCTTGACGAACTCTTCCTGGATCTGGTCGAAGTCCCCGCCCGTCCGGCGGTAGTAGTCCGCGGCCTCGCGCAGCTCGTCCTCGTTGGCCTGCGGCCATTGCATGCCCAACGCGTTGAGGAAGTTGATGACCTCCTGGCTGGGCATGAGGGCCATGGTGTGTTCCTTTCCGGACCGCGGGCCGTGAGCCTGCCGACGGCTCACGCGCCCGGAGCGGCGCTGGGGTGCTGGTGTGGGGGAACGGCGCGGGCCTGGGGGAGGGCAGCGCGCCGGGTGGTGACTCCGCCCCCGCATGCGGGGGCGGAGTCGGGAAATGCTCCGGTGCCTACGGCGCGGCGGCCGCGCCCTTCCGAGGCCGGCCGCCGCGCCACAAGCACCGTGAAACACAGAGGAGTTGAGCGGAGGGCGGCTACTCCTTCTCCTGTTTCTTCGACTCTTCGACCATCTTGTCCCAGGTGGTGGCGAAGTGTTCGGCGTCCTCGTTCGCGGCGTCGAAGACCTTCATGGCGCTCTCGCCGCCGTCGCCGGTGGACGCGGTCATGTCCCGCAGCGTCTTCGCCACCTCGCTGAGCACCTGCGTGCCGAGCCCGGCGACCTTGTTGTAGTTCTCGGCGGTCTCGTCGTCCTTGCCGCCGGCGGTGAGGTTCAGGGTGTTGATGTGGTCGATCTCGCCGGACACCTTCTCGATGAGATCCGCGATGCCGTGGTACTTACCGAAGAGACGGCGCAGGTCATCGGCGGTCTTGATCTCCTCAGCCATCGGTCTCGTCCTCATCGTCGAGAGCGGAGCGTGAACCGCCCGGCCCGTTCTTCAGCCCCATCTTCTGCTGGACCTCGCGCATCATCCGCAGCTGGTCGGTGCCGCCGAGCATGGAGTCGCGTACCTCGTTGCCGAAGCCCATCATCGGCGTGACGGCCCGGGTCACCGTCTCGCGGACCTCCAGGCGGGCCTTCTCCAGCACCTCCACCAGGGCTCGGCCCAGTTCGGCGGGGGCCATGGAGCGGTAGCCCTGGCCCTGGAACTTGATCTCCCGTACGTCGGACTGCGTCCCCATGATCACGGTGATGGAGCGGTCCTTGGAGGTGACCTTCACCGTCTGCTGGGCCAGCCGTTCCTGCGTCGCCTGGAGCTGATTGCGTTGATCGGCGAGCCGTCCCATGATCTCGTTGAGCTGTTCCTGGTATCCGGCGCTCATCGTCCGACCTCGTTCCCGTACGTCGCTGCTGTTCCGTGCGTGCTGTGCTGCGGCACCGCGCTCACCGGCCGATCACGCCGGGCGTGGTGCCCCCGTCGGTGCCCCACACCTCCTCGTCCTCATCGATCCAGGTCTGCCGCTGGCGGCCCTGCTCCCCCTGACCGCCACCGCCCGCGCCGCCACCGCCGCCCATGGGCGGCACCATCGGGGAGCCGGAGGAGGTGTTCCGTCCGCCCGCGGTGGCCTCGGACAGGACCCGGCCGCCGCCCCGGCCGCCGCCCGGCGGAAGCTCCTCGGAGGGCGGGACGGACCCGCCGTTGCGCAGCGCCGTCGGGCTCATGCCCGTGTTGGTCCGCAGGAAGTCGTTGCCGCTGCGGGCCAGGTTCCGTGCGATCGGGCCCTCCCCGGCGCCACCGCCCGCGCCGCCGCCGAGACCGCCGCCCATGCCCCCGCCGCTGAAGGTCTTCAGGCTGTTCGGGATGGGGGGCGGGGGCGTCCCGCCGCCCGGCCCGTTGGAGCCCGGTGGCTTCTGGAGGTATTCGGCGAGCTTCTTGTTGGCGTTCAACTCCTGGTTGGCCAGGCTGTTTCCGGTGCCGTTGCCGGTGCCCACACCGGCAGGCGAGGTGATCTTGGCGCCCGGCGGCACGCCCGTGATCTTGTGACCGGCACTGTCGGTGGCGAGCTTCCCGTCGGGCCGGGTGACGGTGCCATCCCCGTTGATCTTGGAGCCGTACGGGACGCTGAGCGCCTTGCCGTTCTTGTCCTTGAGCGGCTTGCCGTTCGCGCCGACGAGCTGGGACTTGGTGGAGCCGGGGGCGAGCCCGCCCTGGCCGCCGTTCTTGTCCGCCACACCGGACGAGAACGAGCCGATCTTCGGCGGGGGCGGGGGGACGAAGCCCCCGGGCGGCTGCTGGCCGTGCTGGTCGCCGCCCTTGCCGTCCTGCCCGCCGTCGGCGCCACCGCCGTTCTGCTGGGCGAACTGCTGCTTGATGTCGTCGACCGACGGCGGCTTGACGTCGCCACCGGTACCGCCACCGGTACCGCCACCGGCGTCGCCCCCGGTACCACCACCGATGTCGCCGCCCCCGGCCCCGCCCCCGTTCTCGGCGTTGAACTGCTTGAGGTCCGGCGGCGAGCCGTCGCCCGTCTTGTTCTTGTTCAGCAGGGACGCCAGATTCTGATCGGCGCCCCCGCTCTTGTTCGGGCCGCCCAGGGGATTCGCGGTGTGCGGCAGCTTCAGCCGCAGCGGGCTGAGGGACTCAGGGATGGCCGCGGTGGTCGAGCCGTAACTCCTCTCCAGCGCCTGCATGTGCGTCTGCGCCGGCTCGTCGAGCTTGGTGCGGACGTTGGCCAGCCACATCTCCTTGGCGCGCGACTGGACCTGGTCCCAGAACTCCTGGGTCGCCGGATCGCCGTACTTCGAACCGGTGACCTTGGGCGTCTGGCCGTCGAAGGTGATGCTCACACCCTGCATCGCTTCCTGGAGCGCGTCGTGGGTGGCGTTGACCGGCGCGGCCAGCCGGTCGTTGTACCAGTTGCCGAACGCCTCCTGGAGCCCGGCCAGGGTCTGGTGGAGCTGGACCCGCGCCTGGTCGATGTCCCCGGTGAAGTCCCGGGGGTTGATCATCTCGGTACGCAGCCGTTCCAGCTCCTTGGCATGGCCTTCCAGCACCGCCCGGAAGACTCCGGCGGAACTGCCCTGCCAGTTGGAGTCATCGTTGTCGATGGTCCGCGCCCAGCTGTCGATCAGCTCCTTGGCAGCCTGGATACGGCCCTCCAGCCACCGGGCGGTGTTGGAGGCGGTGTCGAAGCTGCCGAGGCTGACGAACTCGTTCCCCTTGAGGGTCCCGGAGAGCGGCGACAGGATCTCCTCGGCCTGATGGAAGAAGCGGTACAGCGGGCCGCCGGAACTGTCCAGCGTGGCCCAGTCCATGTTGATACCGAGGACGTACGCCCGGTTGCTGCCGCCGTACTCCTCGCTCCGCACCTCCGGCAGGACGTAGTTGAACGACCACCAGACGTCATAGTGCGGATCGAAGCTCTGACTCGCGTCCGCCGATACCCCGCCGTCGCTCATACTGGCGACGAACCACGACGGCCCGCCGTTCGTACCGATCTCCGAACTGTCCGTCACCTTCTGCCCGGTGGCGGCGAAGGCTTTGAGGGCCTGCCCCCACGTCCAGTCCGTGCCCATGCCTCGGTGTCTCCTGTCAGCCCGTCGTACTCAGGACGCGTTCGGCGGCGGGGTGTAGCCGCCGCCACCACTGCCCAGACCGCCCAGGATGTCCTGGAGGTTCTCCATCATCTGGGCCGCCGTCAGCTCGGTGTTCTTCTCGCCGTCGTCGAGGATCTGACCCACGCTCACCAGGTCGTTCGACAGCTCCCCCATCGACTTGTTGAAGGAGTCGAGCTGCTGCTTGAGGCTCTTGCAGAACATCTCGTAGCGCAGCTGGAGCGCCTGTCCGGCGGGGAAATCCTTGCCGCCGGCGAGGAGTTTCGCGTACCCACCGGGGCCTTTCGGGCCGCCGGCGAATCCGTCCAGATTTCGGAAGTCGTCGTTGTCCCGGAAATCCCGGATGAATTCGTTGATCTTCTGCTTGGCGAACTCCTCCAGGTACCCCTCGGTAATCTTGACGTTACCGGTACCGGAACCGCCCTCGTGTTCACTCACGGGATGGACGCCTCTCTCTTGGCACGAGGCCGCTAGAAGATGCCGCTGCCCTTGTTGTCGGCGTCGATGATGGCCTGGATCATGTTCTCCAGCGCCACCGTGCCCTGCTGGTGGGCGTTGTGCATCTCCTTCGAGGCGTTGTCCACGGCCGTCTGGACCTCCTGCCACGCGGTGGAGGTGGCGCCCTCGAAGCTCTGCTTGATGGGGGCGAGCTGATGGATCATGTCGTCCAGCGCCGCCTTCATCTCGGTGTTGGCCTGGGTCAGGTCCATGGCGTCCTGGCGCGCCCGGTCGACCAGGAGATGAGTGTCAGCCATGTCGGCTCCTTGGGTGAGAAAGCGAAAAGGGGAATTCTGGCGCCCCGAGGAATACGGACGCTCCGGATGCGGGGGGTTTCCCGCAGATCAGCTCTTGCCGCCCATGATGCTCTGGATGCTGTCCAGGTCGCCGCCCCAGCCCGCCGCGTGCTGCTGCGCCTCGTCCGCGCCGGAATTCAGTACCTGGTTGGCCTGCTGAAGGTTGGCGTGGAGGTTGTTCACCTTCGTCGAGACCTGGTTGTACGCCTCGATCCATTCCTGCATCTTCTGCTGGAACTGCGTGCTGGCCTGCGACTGGAAGTTGCTCGCCACGCCCGTGGTGACGATGTCGCTCACCTGCTGTCCGGAGCGCCGCATCTTCTCCATCTGGCCCTCCAGAATCACCATCGCGTTCTGGAGATCCTGATCCTTCTTTGAAATGGCACCGGACATGGTGTGACGTCCTTTCGGGAGGGATGTTTCAGGGGCTGGTCACGCGCGGCAGCGGCCGGGGCCGCCCCTGTCGCGCGCGTACGGGAATGAGGTGGACGAGCGTCACGCGCACCACGAAGCCACAAAGCTGCGTTGTCCCGACGCAGGGCCGGGGCGCCTGGACCGGCGTCCATCGCCCCGCGTACCCCCTCGGGGGAACCGCGTGGCGGCGGGGCGGAGGCCCGGCGCGGTGCGTGCGGTGCCTGATACGGCACCTCCCCCCGTCATGGGTGACGACGCCGAAGGCTCGACCGCGATCAGGGTAGACACGGACACCAGGCATGTAGTCATACCAATGGTTGATGTTCCGCGCTTTTCCGGCGAACAGGCCGGGGCCTGCCGCCAGGAGCACTCCGCACTTCGGGCACCACGCCTCAACCTCCCTGATGACAGGGCGCGTTGATGCCTCCGCGAACCGACGGGACGCCCGGACGAGGAGACCGGCAGCTTGCCGCTCCCGGGGCGTCGGCCCGCGCGACGGCACCGGACGGCGCGCCGACGGCCCCACCGGGGTGCCGGGCGACGGGTCGGCGGGGGCCGACAGGGTGTCGTTCACTGCGGTTCGCTCTCCTTGGCCGGGAAATGCCTCCGGGTCGACGCGGATTGCGGGGAACACTATCGTGACCGCCCATCAGCAATTCGACAGCAGAGCGTACTCCTGACAGTTGAGGATGTAAGCGCAGCAGCTCTCACCCCGGCTTCTCGCAGCACCGTTCACATTCGCCTTTGCTCCACCGCTAGTGCAAATAATCCAGCCCCTCCCCCTGGTCTCTCCCCGGTGCGTCCGCGCATCAGGGGCCGGCGCAGCCGGGTCCGGCCGCCCGAAGGAAGGTCCGTCTTGAGCACCGTCACATTCCGCCGACCACCACGCCGCCCGGGGCCACAGCTACCCAGCGGGGAGCTGAGTCTTCAGGAACCGCCCACGCTGCCGGAGGCACAGGGCGGACTGTCGGGTGTGATCACGTACCTGCCCATGGCGCTCAGCTCGATGGGCATGATGCTGATCTTCATGCGGCCGGGTTCCGGCGGCGCGCTCAGCTATGTCGCGATCGGCATGATGGCGCTCTCCGCGGTCGGCATGCTGGCCACCCAGTTCCTGCGCAGCTCCCAGGACCGCAAGCGCAAGCTGCGCGGGGAGCGCCGCGACTACCTGCGGTATCTGTCCACCAGCCGGCGCCGGGTGCGGAAGGTCATCACCCAGCAGCGGCAGGCGCTCTCCTGGCAGCACCCCGAGCCGCCCGCGCTGTGGTCGCTGGCCCGCACCAGCCGCCTGTGGGAGCGCAGGCTGACCCACGAGGACTTCGCGGAGGTGCGGATCGCCCGCGGCTCCCAGCAGCTCGCGCTGAAGCTGTCGCCGCTGTCCACCAAGCCGGTCGAGGACCTGGAGCCGCTGTGCGCCCATGCGCTGCGGCGGTTCATCCGCGCGTACGGCACCGTGCCCGACCAGCCGGTGGCCGTCCGGCTGCGTACCTACTCCCGGATCGTGTTCGACGGTGACGAGGAGGTCGCGCGGGCGACGGTGCGGGGGGTGCTCGCCCAGTTGGCGGTGTTGCACGCCCCGCGCGACCTGGACATCGTCGTCGTCGCGGACGGGGAGGCGCGGACCACGTGGGAGTGGGTGAAGTGGCTGCCGCACGCGCAGCACTCGGCGGAGACCGACGGCGCGGGCGCGGCCCGGCTGGTGACCGACACCATCTCCGAGCTGGAGGCGCTGCTGGGTGAGGAGTTCGCGCAGCGGCCGAAGTTCGGCCCGGACAACGAGCCCAGCCGGGACGAGCCGTACACCGTGATCGTGCTGGACACCTCGAACGTGCCGCAGGGCGCGCGGGTGGCGGGCCCCGGCTACAGCAACGCCGTGATCATGGACGTCCGCGGAGCGCTCGGGCAGAAGCCGTCCCGGCACGCGCTGCGGCTGCGGATCGCCGACGGCGAGCTGCGGATGCTGGGCACCGACCGCAACGGCAAGGAGACCGAGTCGGCGATCGGGCGCCCGGAGGTGATGGGCATCGCCGCGGCCCGGGCGCTGGCCGCCACCGTGGCGTCGTACCGGCCGGGCGTCACCGCGCAGTCGGAGGCGCCGCTGGAGCAGGACATGGACCTGGCCGGGCTGCTGGGCATCACGGATCTGCGCGCGGCGCCGCTGGACCGGTTGATGACGCGGTCGCGGTCCGAGCGGCTGCGGGTGCCGATCGGGCTGTCGGCGGACGGTTCGCCCGTGGAGCTGGACATCAAGGAGTCCGCGCAGGGCGGTATGGGTCCGCACGGCATGCTGATCGGGGCGACCGGTTCCGGTAAGTCCGAGCTGCTGCGCACCCTGGTGCTGTCGCTGGCGCTGACCCACTCGTCCGAGACGCTGAACTTCGTCCTGGTGGACTTCAAGGGCGGCGCCACCTTCCTCGGCCTGGACGAGCTGCCGCACACCTCCGCCGTGATCACCAACCTGGCGGACGAGACGGCGCTGGTCGAGCGGATGAAGGACGCCCTGCACGGCGAGATGATCCGCCGCCAGGAGCTGCTGCGGAAGGCCGGTAACTACTCCTCCGCGCTGGAGTACGAGCGGGCCCGGGAGGGCGGCGCGGCGCTCGAACCGCTGCCGACGCTGTTCGTGGTGGTCGACGAGTTCAGCGAACTGCTCGCCGCGCACCGCGACTTCATGGAGCTGTTCGTGATGATCGGCCGTCTCGGCCGCAGCCTCGGCGTGCACCTGCTGCTCGCCTCGCAGCGCCTCGACGAGGGCCGCATGCACCAGCTGGAGTCGCACCTGTCCTACCGGGTCGGTCTGCGGACGTTCTCCGCGATGGAGAGCCGGGGCGTACTGGGCGTGCCGGACGCTTACAACCTGCCGTCGCAGCCGGGCAGCGGTCTGCTCAAGAACGACGTGGGCACGCTGACCCGTTTCAAGGCCGCGTACGTCTCGGGTCCCTACCGTGCGGCGAGGCGCGCCGCCCGGCAGGCCGTGATCGCAGGGCAGGTCGTTCCGTTCGGCACCACGTGGGTGGCGCAGCGGCAGATGTCGCAGGCGTCGCCCGAGCCGCTGTCCGAGGAGGCGGACGAGAACGCGCCGAGCCTGCTGAGCATCGCCGCCGACCGACTGCGGGCCTACCCCTCGCGCCCGGCCCACCAGGTGTGGCTGCCGCCGCTGGAGGCGCCGCCCACGCTGGACCTGCTGCTGCCGCCGCTGGCGCCGGTGCCGGGCCGCGGTCTGTCGCCCGCCGAGGAGCCGGGCGCCCGGCTGACGGTGCCCGTCGGCATCGTGGACCGGCCGTTCGACCAGCGGCGCGATCCGCTGATGGCGGACCTGTCCGGCTCCGGCGGCCACGTCGGCATCGCCGGTGGTCCGCAGAGCGGCAAGAGCAACCTGGTCCGTACGCTGATCACCGCGCTGGCGCTCACCCACACCCCGCGCGAGGTGCAGTTCTACTGCCTGGACTTCGGCGGCGGTTCGCTGTCCGGCCTCTCCCGGCTGCCGCACGTCGGCGGGGTGACCGGGCGGCTCGACCCGGAGCGAGTGGTGCGCACGATGGCCGAGGTCACCGGGGTGATCGCGCGCCGGGAGCGGCAGTTCGCGGAGCTGGGCATCGAGTCGATGGACGACTTCCGGCGGCGCCGCGCGGCCGGTGAGCTGCCCGACGAGCGGTTCGGGGACGTGTTCCTGGTCGTGGACGGCTGGAGCACGGTCCGGCAGGACTTCATGGACCTGGTGCCGACCTTCAACCTCATCTCCTCGCGCGGGCTGAGCTTCGGTGTGCACCTGATCATCGCGTCGACCCGCTGGGGCGAGATCAGCAGCGGACTGCGCGACCAGCTCGGCACCCGTTTCGAGCTGCGGCTGGGTGACCCGGTCGACTCGGTGATCAACATGCGGGCGGCGGACACCGTGCCGAAGATCCCCGGCCGCGGTATGACGCAGGAGCGGCTGCACTTCCTGACCGCGCTGCCCCGGCTGGACGGCGAGCCGCAGTCCGGGACCGTCAGCGAGGGTGTGACGGCCATGGTGAACAGCGTCCGCGACGCGTGGGACGGTCCGCCGGCGCCGCCGGTGCGGATGCTGCCGCTGGAGCTGGACGCGGCGACGCTCCCGGCCGCCGAGGGCGATCTGCGGGTCCCGCTGGGTCTGGAGGACCAGCGGCTGGAGCCGCTGTGGCACGACTTCGAGGCGAACCCGCACCTCATCGTCATCGGCGACGCGGAGACCGGCAAGACCAACCTGCTCAAGCTGATCTGCCAGGCCGTGACCGACCGCTACACGCCCGACCAGGGCCGGATGATGCTGGTGGACTTCCGCCGCACGCTGGCCTCAGGGGTGCCGGAGTCGCACCGGCTGGGCTACGCGGTGGCCACCGACAAGCTGCGGCAGATGATCGAGGGCGTGGCCCGCGCGATGCGCGAGCGGGTGCCCGGACCGGACATCGCCCCGGAGCGGCTGAGCAAGCGGGACTGGTGGACGGGTCCGCAGCTCTTCGTCGTCGTCGACGACTTCGAGATGGTCGGCGGCGGAGGCATGGGGCCGAGCCCGTTCGCGCCGCTGCTGGAGTTCCTGCCGCAGGGCAATGAGCTGGGCCTGCACCTGGTCGTCGCGCGCAGCGCCAACGGCGCCTCCCGGGGCATCAGCGACCAGCTGCTGCGGCAGCTGCTGGAGTGCAACACCCCGGCTCTGATGCTGTCCTGCCCGCCGTCGGAGGGCATGTTCCTGCCGGGCGTCAAGCCTCGGCAGATGACCACCGGCCGCGGCCTGTACGTCACCCGCCGGGGCACCACCCAGGTCCAGACGGCCATGTTGGGGGCGGCGTCGCAGGCGTAGCCCTACCCCTGTGCCGTCCTGTTCCGGGTACCGTGATCACCCGGAGCAGGACGGCACAGATCATTTGCTACTGCACATTTAACGGCCGCCCCACAAAAACCCCTACCCCTTTCCCCAACCCTTCGAGTGGGAAATTACTCAAGAACACCACCCCCACTTGGAGGGTTTTCCTGAGGAAAAATAAAAGCCTTCGGGAGACACCGTCCGAGACACGGGGAATAGTTTCCGACAAGGCCCGCGCCAAAGAGACTGGAAACGAGCGGTCACCGCTCTCCACGCCGGTGCGTACGGAGCGAACCCGTTGAGAGCGCCGACGAGATGCCGTTCGGCGAGACGCCCGTCGGACGCACGTGCCGCGCTCACCGGCGGCCCCACGCGTCGCAGATCCCCCAAGTCGGCCACACTGAGCCCTCCTTACCGAATCACCGCTTCGCGGGAAAGTGGAGGCAGTGGCGATGCCGCAGCAGCAGATGGACGTGGTGCTGACCAAGGCCGGGCGGGTCAAGATCCGGTATGCGGCCGGGGTGCTGACCGACGACGGTTCCCGGATCTCCGTTCTGGCCGCGTGGGCGGCGCCCGGGGCCCGTGACTTCGGGTTCGTGCGGTTCGAGCCGGGCGATGAGTTCACCGAGCACTACTGGCGTGACCGTTGGTACGCCGTCACGGAGGTACGCGACAGCCGGGGGACGCTCAAGGGCTGGTACTGCGACATCACCCGCCCCGCGGTGGTCCGCGACGGGGACTCGGGTCCGGCGGAGCTCGTGGTGGAGGACCTGGACCTCGACCTGTGGGTGTCGGCGGACGGCTCCCAGGTGCTGCGCCTGGACGAGGACGAGTTCGCGGCGAGCGGCCTCACCGCACGCGACCCGGACGCCGCCCGGCAGGCGATGTCCGCCCTCGATGCGTGGGAACGGGTCGCGAAGGAGGGCGGTCTGCCCGGCCTGCTGACGGCTTGATCACCGTTCGTCTGACGAGGGAGCCGGCGGGAACCCGATCCGGACAACGCCGTGCCGGGCCGGGCTCCCGCTCAGGCACGGCACGGCACGGCTCAGCGACCGTCCCGCCCCCTCAGCCCCCCGCGACTCCCTCACCGTTCGCGGCTCCCGTACGAACAGCCCTTCCTCAGTACTCGTAGAACTCCAATGCGCTCTCAGGAACCGGATCTCCCGAGGCGGCTTCCGCAAGCCGGGCCAGCAAGGCGGAGGCGCGCTTGGCGACGGTGTCGCGGTCGCCGTCCGAGAGGGCGGAGCCGAGGCCGACGGCGACCGCGCCCGCGGCGATCCACTCGGGGGCGCTCTCGACGCTCACCCCGCCCGCCGGGAGCAGCGGCGCCTGCGGCAGGGCGGCGCGGATCTCGCCCAGCCAGGACGGGCGGCGGTCCGCCGCGGGGAATACCTTGAGCGCATCGGCGCCCAGCTCCAGGGCGCGCACCATCTCGGTCGGGGTGGCGACACCGGGGAAGACGGGGACGCCGTAGCGGTGGCCTGTACGGATCACCTCGGCGTCCAGGCTCGGCGAGGACAGGAAGCGGGCCCCGGCGTCGACCGCCATCCTGGCCGACACCGCGTCAAGCACCGTACCGGCGCCGATGACCGCGTCCTCCCCCAGCTCACGGGTGAGCGTGGTGACGGCCTCCAGCGCGAACGGCGTGGTCAAGGATATCTCCAGGGTGGTGACGCCCGCCGACAACAGGGTGTCCGCGGTGGCGCTCGCCTCGTCGTACGTCGTGCTGCGCACGATGGCGAAGACCCGCTGCGCCAGCGCGGCCCGGGTGATCTCCCAGCGATACACGGCAGTTCGCCGCCCTTCCTCGTCTGTGAACGACCGTGCCCGCCCGGCCGCGGCCGGTACGGCGAACTCCGCGCGGGCAGGCCGCGGCAGGTCGGAGCATTACCGTCGATGCCCGGCCATGTCTCGATTCGACCGGAACGCTACCGGCAGCCACTGACAATTCTCGCGCGGGGGGCCACCGTATGTCCCCGAAGCGGCGACATCCCAGGGATCTTTCAGGGTTACCCGTGCGGCAACTCACCGCGACCGTTCTGACCTCCGGCGTCAGCCCGCCGCCCGCGAAAGCCGTCCGGCCCGGCCCACGGCCCCCGCACCACGCGACGGCGGCCGGGATGCCCGCAGCATCCCGGCCGCCGTCTGTGCCCGGTGGGACCGGGCGTCGGCTCAGCAGCCGAAGTCGACGAGGTCGAAGGTCGCGTAGTGGTCGGAGGTGTAGTAGTCCTCCTGCTTCTTCTCACCGGTCACGATGCGGCGCGCACCGCGGTCCGGGGAGCCGGGGGTGACGACGGTGAACTCGTGGTAGTAGCTGGAGCTCTGCTGCGGCAGGATCCCCTCGCGGTTCGAGAAGACCGTGCCGTCCTTCGGGTAGGGGTAGGGGCCGCCCTTGGCAATCAGGTCAAGGGTGTCGTGGGCCTCGGCGGGCAACTTGGACTGGCAGATCGAGCCGACGCTCGCCACCCGCACCTGCTGCGCGGACACGGCCGCGTGCGCCGTGGCGGTACTCGGGGTGGCCGCCACGGCGGTGCCGCCGAGGAGGAGGGCCGACGCGAGGGCGCCCGCGGCGCCGATCCGGGTGATCCGTGGGGGGATTCTCATGCCCTCAAGCATGACGCGCGTAGACATGGCCCTGTCAATGCCAAGGAGCGGAAGTTTCCCGGTCGTTCACAACGATCCCCCCGAACGGCGCAACGCGGCCACGCCCGCGCCCCCTTGCGGCTCCCCACGCCCCCGACACACCGCCACAGTTCCCCAACCGCCCTGCGCCGACCGCCCGTTCCGACTCCCCGCATCGACTCCCCGTACGTCTCGCCGATCCCCCCGCCACGCGCCCCTCCCCACCCCGCATCACCCCGTCACCTCGTACGGGACGGACCCGTACGGGATTGCCCCGGAGGAGAGCGCGGAACCCCGTGCGGGATCACCCCGGAGGGGAGCGGAGAACAGGTCGAGCACCTTTGCCTCTCAGGCAAAACTTTTGCCCCAGAGGTCAAGGCTGGCTATACCGGGTACATGACCGAGACCCCGCAGGACTCCCCCGCCGAAGCGGCGGCGGATCTGCCCACCGTCGCGCCCCGGCTGCGCGATCTGCGGCGCCACAGCGGGCTGACGCTGGAGACGGCCGCCCGGCGGGTCGGGCTGTCGCCCGCACATCTGTCCCGGCTGGAGACCAATCGCCGCCAGCCGTCGCTGCCGATGCTGCTCGCGCTGGCCCGCACGTACGGAACCACGGTATCGGACCTGCTGGGCGAGACCGCGCCGGAGCGGGATCCGATCATGCGGGCCGGGCGGACCGAGCCGTCGGAGGCCGGTGGCTGGACGTACTGGACGGTCGGCGGCGCCGGGCGGGCCATGCAGGCGCTGCGGGTGCACGTACCGCAGCAGGCGCAAGGCGATCTGGTGCGGGTGCATCCGGGCGAGGAGTGGCTGTACGTCCTCACCGGGCAGCTGCGGCTGACGCTCGGCGAGGCCGTGCATCTGCTCGGCCCGGGTGACGCGGCCCACTTCGACTCGCTGACCCCGCACCGCATCGCCGCGACCACCCGGGCCGGTGCGGAGCTGCTGTTCGTCCACACCTTGTTGCAGAGCGGCGCCGCCGAACTGTGCCTGGGGGACGACATCCCGCGGCGCGGCCTGTGAGACCGCCCACCGCCTTCGGTGCCGCGGAGCCGCCGCGCACCGCACCGCTTCATGAGGGAAGGACGAACGCCGTGCCCGACCACTCCACCCCCGCCACCCCCGCCACCCCCGCCGCCCCCGGGACGCCCGGCGGCCCCGACGCCGTAGCTCCGCAGGAGGCGACCGAGCGGAAGTACGTCGAGAACAAGCCGCCGCGCGGGCTGTACGTGCGGGTGTTCATCTACGTCGTGGCGACGCATGTGCTGCTGGCGTTCATGAGCTTCTTGGTGTACATCGCCAAGACGCGCTGAGGCCACCGGGGGCCCATCGCCGTACCGGAGCCGCCGGGCGGGCGGTGCTCCCCCGGTCTCTCCGGCGCGTCGGCGCACCGCCCGGTGCCGGGCCCGCACGCTGAGGGCACACCCCACGGCCGCCGGGCCGCGTGCCCCGCACGGTGCGGCGCCGTGGGCGGCCGCCCCGTACCGGAGGAGATCCCGCCATGGTCCGACCCGCCGACGCCGCGCCCCGGCCGACCGCGGACGCCGTTCTCGACGCCGCCGTACGCGCCCTCGCCCCGGACTCCGGCGCGAACCGGACGGTCGCACGGATCGCCGCCGGGCAGGCGCCGCTCGCGCTCTTCACGACGTTCGCGCTGGAGCAGCACCGGGTGATCGCCTCGGACCGGCTCAGCTTCCGCCATCTGACGCACCGGGCGGACGCCGATCCGCCGGTCGCCGCTTTCTTCGAGCTCCTCGCGGACGGCGAGGCGACCGCCCTGGAGCGGCTGGACGCGCTGAACAAGGCGCTGAGCATCGCCCCGTCCACCCTCGACGGGTACGAGCCGCGGCCCGGCTGCCAGGCGTACCCCTCGTACGCGGCACGGCTGGCGCTCGGCGTGGAGCCGGTCGATGTGGTGATCGCGCTGACCGCGAACTTCGCCGCCTGGGGCGCGTACTGCGCCACGGTGGGCCGGGCGATGCGGGAGCACTACGGCCTGCCGGACGCGGCGTGCGGGTTCTTCGACCTCTTCGCCGAACCGTCGCCCGAACTGGACCGGCGGGCCCTGGCGGCCGTCGCGCACGGGCTGGAGACCGGCCAGGCCCGGCCGCTGGAGGCGCACCGGCACGGGCGGCTCCTCCAGGCGTACGAGCTGATGTTCTGGGACGCTCTGGACGACTGAGCGGCGCCCGGCCGCCGGTACGGACGGCCGGGCGGCGGTGCGTCAGCCGCGCTCGGGGCGGGTGAGGAGTTCGCCCGTGGGGGCGGCGAGGGTGGCGCCGTCGTTGATCTTGCGGCCGCGCAGCCAGGTGGAGCGCACCACGCCGTGCAGGGTCTTCCCGGCGTACGCGGTGATCTTGTTGCGGTGCTGGAGGGCGGCCGGGTCGACGGTGAAGGTCTCGTCGGGCGCGAGGACCGCGAAGTCGGCGTCCCGGCCCGCCTCGATGGCGCCCTTCCGCCCGAGGCCGACCAGCGCCGCGGGGGCGGTGGCCATCCAGCGGACCACGTCCTCCAGGGAGTGGCCGCGGGCGCGGGCCGCCGTCCAGATGGCGGGCAGGCCCAGCTGGAGGGAGGAGATGCCGCCCCAGGCGGCGCCGAAGTCGGCGGTCTTGAGGTCGGCGGTGGACGGCGAGTGGTCGGAGACAATGCAGTCGATGGTGCCGTCCGCCAGGCCCTGCCACAGCGCGTCCTGGTTGGCGCCCTCGCGGATCGGCGGGCAGCACTTGAACTCCGTGGCGCCGTCGGGGATCTCCTCGGCGGCCAGGGTCAGGAAGTGCGGGCAGGACTCGACGGTGATCCGGACGCCCTCGGCCTTGGCGGCGGCGATCAGCGGCAGCGCGTCGGCGGAGGACAGATGCAGGACGTGCACCCGCGCGTCCAGCCGCCGGGCGAGCGCGATCAGGGCGGCGACGGCGTCGTCCTCGCAGACACGGGGGCGCGACGCGAGGAAGTCGGCGTACCTGGGCCCGCGGGGCACGGGCGCCGCGTCCAGGTGGTGCGGGTCCTCCGCGTGCACGATGAGCAGGCCGCCGAAGCCGGCGATCTCCCCGAGGGCGAGGGCCAGTTGTTCCTGGTCCAGCTCGGGGAACTCATCCACGCCGGAGGGCGACAGGAAGCATTTGAAGCCGAGGACCCCGGCGTCGTGGAGCGGTCGCAGGTCCTTGACGTTGCCGGGGATCGCGCCGCCCCAGAAGCCGACGTCGATATGGGCCTTGGCCGCGGCGACCTCGCGCTTGGTATCGAGGTGGGCGACGGTGGTGGTCGGCGGGAAGCTGTTGAGCGGCATGTCCACGAGCGTGGTGATGCCGCCCGCGGCGGCCGCACGGGTGGCCGTCCAGAAGCCCTCCCACTCGGTGCGCCCGGGGTCGTTGACGTGTACGTGGGTGTCCACCAGGCCGGGCAGCAGGACGTCGTCGCCGAAGTCCTCGACCCGCGCGCCGTCCGGCACCGCGGCGTCGTGCGGCAGGACCGCCGCGATCGTCCCGCCGCCGACGGTGACGGACGCGGCGCGCGTCCCGTCCGGGGTGATGACGCGCGTGGAGCGCAGCACCAGCTCTACGTTGGACACCCGGTCCCCTCCTCGTCTCTCGTGCTCCGTGTCCTTGACGGTCGTCAGTGGCGCCGGGTGGAGCGGCCCCGCTGACGTTCTCCAAGCCTTCAACAGACTGTTGAACGAGTTTTGTCGCCGGGCCGGGCCCCGTCAAGACCCCTCCGGGCCCCGCGGGCAGCACCTCGGGAACCGCACGGCCGACACTTGCGACGGGAGGACGGAAACCCTCTCCCGCGCGACTGGATGATTCCACGAAATGGATAATAAATTTCGCGGAGCAGAACGTAGCTACGGCCACCGGCCGGGTCGAGGGATCGCGGATATCGAGGTCACCGGCCCGGCCGGAGTCCCGCGGCCGAGGCGCTGACCGGCGCGAACGACTGCGCAGTACACCGTGTGCCCGGGAAACGGGCCCGGTAGGCTGCACCGGTCGGGCCCGGCGCCCGCACCAGCCGAGACCGACCCCTCCGCCCCGAAAGGAAAGCGACGTGCCGCCGTCCAGCGCCAGCACCTCCGCCGCCGATACCAAGCCCGCGGGCGCGAGCGGCGGCGTCCAGTCCCTTGAGCGCGCCTTCGACCTGCTGGAGCGGATGGCCGACGCCGGGGGCGAGGTCGGCCTCAGCGAGCTGTCCGCCAGCAGCGGCCTCCCCCTGCCCACCATCCACCGCCTGATGCGCACCCTCGTGGCCTGCGGTTACGTCCGCCAGCAGCCCAACCGCCGGTATGCGCTGGGACCCCGCCTGATCCGGCTGGGCGAGAGCGCCTCGCGGCTGCTCGGCACCTGGGCGCGGCCGTTCCTGGCCCGGCTGGTCGAGGAGACCGGCGAGACCGCCAACATGGCACTGCTCGACGGCGACGAGATCGTCTACGTCGCCCAGGCCCCCTCCCGGCACGCCGTGCGGATGTTCACCGAGGTCGGCCGGCGGGTCCTGCCGCACTCCACCGGCGTCGGCAAGGCACTGCTCGCCGGGCACCCGCCGGAGGAGGTCCGCGCGCTGCTCGGACGGACGGGCATGCCCGCGGCGACCGAGAAGACGATCACCGACCCGGACACCTTCCTCGACGCGCTCGCCGAGGTCCGGCGCCTGGGCTATGCGGTCGACGACAACGAGCAGGAGATCGGCGTCCGCTGCTTCGCCGTACCGGTACCCGACTCCCCCACCCCGGCGGCGATCTCCATCTCCGGCCCGACCGGCCGGGTCACCGAGGAATCGACGGAGAAGATCGTCCCGGTCCTCCAGGACGTCGCCGCCCAGCTGTCGGTGGCGCTGGCCAACCAGACGCCGGCCTGAGCATTCCCGCGTCCGCCACGGGCCCCGGTTCGCCGGTTGCCGTGGCAGACACGTGGACCGGCCCCGGGGTGGACGCCCCGGGGCCGGCCGTCTTCCAGGGCGAGCGGCCCTGCCCGGGGTCGGCGCCTCAGCCGCGCCCCGGTGGCCCGCCGAACCGCTCGACGCCCTCACGGACATCGGCCAACGCGGGCGACAGGGCGCTGACGGACCCCACGGCACCGGCGATCAGCAGCAGCGAACGGCGCAGCCGGGGCACCTCGGGCAGCCCTTCGCGGACCATCGCGTCCAGGGCGGCCAGCTCGTCGTCGGCCACCGCACGATCCGGTAACTCGTAAGGCAACAGGGCCAGTTCGCGGCGGAGCCGGGCCACCGCGGTGCGCAGTTCGTACCTCCGCGGATCGACCCCGGCCACGCCGGGACATCCGCACCCCCCTTGCCTCTGCTCCACGACGACGGCGTCCTCCAGGGAAGTTGAGCGTTCGACAATGCGGGACAGTTAACGCCACGGTGCGGCGGATGCGCCATATGCGGGACGCGATCTGCTACGCCTGTTCGGCGGGGCGTGACCGCGTCCGGCCTTTCCCGCCGCGCGCCGTCGCGCACGGCGCACGTCCCGCGCAGTGCGCCCCGGAGAGCCGTCCAGCCTTCCCCGTAGGGGGCGGTGCCATTCCTCCGCACATCTGCTCCCCCGCCCCACCTTCCGCGTGAGCGTCCGTCGGGACAGGCGTACGGGGCGCCTGGACGGAGCAGCATCCTTCCGGGCATATCCGGTATATCCCAGAATCGGAGAACGCGATGGACTCTCAACGCGACCCGTACAGCGACCCCGATCCGGAGCACGGCCACGACGCGGCCCCCGACCGGCGCCACACCAGCGTGGTGCAACTCATCTGCCGCGCCTACGGACTCGCGGACGCCTCGGAGATCACCGTCGAGCACATACACCGGTACGTCACCGAGCGCCGCCTCGCGGAGCAGCGTACGCACCGTATCCGCGGCACCCTGCGACCGTGGATCCCCCGTCCGCGTACGGCGGGGGACGCGGGCTGACGTCCGCGGGTCGGGGCGGGCGCCGTCGGGGGGCTACGGACCGGTGCGACACCGGTGGGGCGGCGCCCGGCCCCGGGGGATGGCGGCATGGGGTATGCACTCCCCCATGACATCGACACCACGCCCGTCCGCCCCGGCACCGCACTCAGGGCGCCCGCCCCGCCCGGGGGAAGTGGCGGGGCTCCTGCTCGCCGCCGGGGGCGGGCGGCGGCTGGGCGGGCGGCCCAAGGCGTTGCTGGAGTTCCGCGGCCGACCGCTGGTGGAGCATGCGGCGCGGGTGCTGCGGGAGGGCGGCTGCGGCCCCGTCCACCTCGTCCTGGGCGCCGCGGCGCCCGAGGTGCGGGCCCGCGCCGACCTCTCCGGCTGCACCGTGCACACCAACCCCGACTGGGCCTCCGGGATGGGCTCCTCCCTGCGGACGGGCCTGGCCGCACTCGCCGGTTCGGGGGCCGGTGCGGTGCTCGTCGCCCTGGTGGACCAGCCGGGCATCGGGCCGGAGGCGGTGGCGCGGGTGGCGGCGGCGTACGACGGCCCGGGAGCCCTGGCGGCGGCCGCGTACGAGGGGCGCCGCGGGCATCCGGCGCTCTTCGGTGCGGATCGTTGGACGGAGATCGCGGCGACCGCCGGAGGCGACCGCGGCGCCCGCGACTACCTGCGCCACCACGGCACCGAACTGACCCTCGTCGAGTGCGCGGACATCGCCGCGGCGTACGACATCGACACCCCGGAGGATCTGCGCCTGCTCACGATTGAACTTCCGCGATAAGGAAACTAGTATCCACTGGCCAGAAGCGCCCTGAATCCGAACGGCGCCCGCGACCGTACGTCCGACCCTGCGGCACCCCGTGCCGTACGGGCCTCGGCGGCCGCTCGGCACCGCCGCCGAATGGAGTGACCGCTCATGTCCGCACCAGCGCCGTCCCCACTGGCCCTCGCCGACGTCGACCCCGCCCACGCCCCCGCGCGCCAGGACGAGGTCCTCACCGACGCCGCGCTCGCCTTCCTGGCCGAGCTGCACCACCGGTTCACCCCGCGCCGCGACGAACTGCTCGCCCGGCGCGCCGAGCGCCGCGCCGACATCGCCCGGACCAGCACCCTGGACTTCCTGCCCGAGACCGCACACCTCCGCGCGGACGACACCTGGCAGGTCGCCGCGCCGCCCGCCGCGCTCCACGACCGCCGGGTGGAGATCACCGGCCCGACCGACCGCAAGATGACGATCAACGCGCTGAACTCCGGCGCCAAGGTCTGGCTCGCCGACTTCGAGGACGCCTCCGCTCCCACCTGGGAGAACGTCATCACCGGCCAGCTCAACCTCACCGACGCCTACGAGCGCCGCATCGACTTCACCGACCCGCGCTCGGGCAGGTCGTACGCCCTGAGGCCCGCGGAGGAGCTGGCGACCGTCGTCATGCGGCCGCGCGGCTGGCACCTCGACGAGCGGCACCTGACGGTCGACGGCAAGCCTGTCCCCGGTGCGCTGGTCGACTTCGGCCTGTACTTCTTCCGCAACGCCCGGCGCCTCCTGGACCTCGGCAAGGGCCCGTACTTCTACCTGCCCAAGACCGAGTCGCACCTGGAGGCCCGCCTCTGGAACGACATCTTCGTCTTCGCGCAGGACTACGTCGGCATCCCTCAGGGCACCGTGCGCGCCACGGTCCTCATCGAGACGATCACCGCCGCGTACGAGATGGAGGAGATCCTCTACGAGCTGCGCGACCACGCCTCGGGCCTGAACGCCGGCCGCTGGGACTACCTCTTCTCCCTCATCAAGAACTTCCGTGACGGCGGCGCCAAGTTCGTGCTGCCGGACCGTAACGCGGTGACGATGACCGCGCCGTTCATGCGCGCGTACACCGAACTCCTCGTCCGTACCTGCCACAAGCGCGGTGCGCACGCCATCGGCGGGATGGCCGCGTTCATCCCCAACCGCCATGACCCGGAGGCCAACGAGAAGGCGCTGGCCAAGGTGGCGAACGACAAGGACCGCGAGGCCGGGGACGGGTTCGACGGTTCCTGGGTCGCCCACCCCGACCTCGTGCCGATCGCCCGGGCCTCCTTCGACGCGGTCCTCGGCGACCGGCCGCACCAGAAGGAGCGGCTGCGCGAGGACGTCGACGTCAAGGCGGCCGACCTGATCGCCATCGATTCCCTGGAGGCCAGGCCCACGTACCAGGGCCTCGTCGACGCCGTGCAGGTCGGCACCCGGTACATCGAGGCGTGGCTACGGGGCCTGGGCGCCGTCACCATCTTCGGCCTGATGGAGGACGCCGCCACCGCGGAGATCTCCCGCTCGCAGATCTGGCAGTGGGTCGACGCGGGCGTCGTCTTCGAGGACGGCGACCACGCGGGCGAGAAGGTCACCGCCGATCTGGTGCGTACCGTCGCCGCCACCGCGCTGGCCGACATCCGCGCCGAGGCCGGCGAGGAGGCGTTCACCTCCGGCCGCTGGCAGCAGGCCCACGACCTGCTGCTCCAGGTCTCCCTCGACGCCGATTACGCCGACTTCCTGACCCTTCCGGCGTACGCGCTGCTGGAGGGCTGAGAGCGGCGCCCGCACCGGCGGACGGCGGGGCCACGGCCGCGGCGGCGGGGCCCGCCCTCGCCGCCGGTCCGACGATGGCCGCGCCGTACGAGGAGTGGGGTCGGTCCTGGTGCCGGGTGCCGGGTGCCGCCGAGCCCGTTCGTCGTGGGAGTCCGGGGTCCACCGGTGTCGCCGCCTCCGTTGTGGCGGCGTCCCGGTACGACCGCCCGGCGCCGGGTCCCACGAAAAAGGTCCCCTCCTCGCATGAGGAAGGGACCTTGTCCAGAGCGCCCGGCAGGCCTTGCACCTGCATCTCCCACCGGTTGGTGGGCATCTTTCCTTGGACCACAGACGCAACGCTCCACCCGCCGTTCCCGGGGGCGAAGTTGCACCATGATCATATCGGATTGCAGCGGCTCCGCGCGCCTTCGGCCCGGTCAGCCCGGCTCGCCGTCGGCCCAGGGGTTTCCGTACGGCCCGACGAAGCCGCCGGGGCCTGGGGGTGAGGCGTTCCCGGGGTCCTGATCCGGGGCGCTCACGAGGCTCGGGGCCGGTGAGCCGGAGGGGCTGTCGCCGTGCCCGTCCGGGGACAGGCCGGTCCAGGGGTTCGGCTCCGGCGCGAACGAGGCCATCGGTCCGGGCCCTTCCTCATGGGGCGCTACGGGCACGAACTCACCGTCCTGCCATACCTCGGGGCCCTCCAGGCCGGTGGGTTCGTCATGGCTCTCCCCCGGACCGGTGAACTCGTCGCCGTGAAGGGAGGCCGGGGCATCCAACGAGGTATCGGCGGAAGACGACGGGGCGAGCGAGGACGTCGCCCCGGAAGGGGACGGCAGCCCGGACGAGGGCATCCGCTCGGGCGTCGCTCCCGACGGAGCCGGAAGC
This sequence comes from Streptomyces sp. NBC_01525, assembly GCF_045040405.1. Classification (NCBI taxonomy): domain Bacteria; kingdom Bacillati; phylum Actinomycetota; class Actinomycetes; order Kitasatosporales; family Streptomycetaceae; genus Streptomyces; species Streptomyces sp. NBC_01525. The sequence goes on along the minus strand of NZ_CP109397.1, from coordinate 5,685,370 downwards.
CCCGGCGACGGCGGCGCCTCGGGCAACGGCGACGGCCCTCTCGTACCCTCCGACGGCGGCCGCAGCAACCCCTCCACAGCACCCTCCAGGTGATCGGCAGGGGAGAGGGATCCGAGGTTCTTCGGGTTCATCCCGGTGTGCCGGGCGCCCCAGGCCCCGTTGAACGCCCCGTTGGCCGCGCCGGAGACCCAGTCGCCGGACAGGCCGAACGCGGCGTCCTGCGCGGCGCCTTCCGCCATGCCGGCCACCGCCCCGTATCCGCCCTGCCGGACCACGTCGGCGGCGCCGCGCACGGCGGGTCCCAGCCCGGCCGTACGGAGGCCCTTGCCCAGTCCGTGTCCGAGGGCGCCTCCGGCCAGGCCCGTGCCGAAGCCCACCGCGCCGCCGATCGCTCCGTTGACCGCGGCCACCGTGAGCTGCTGTCCGTCCAGCGTGCCGCGGTGCCCCTGCGCCAGCTCGGTGACCTGGGCCAGCAGCGCGAACCCCTCCTGCGCCAGCACCGATTCGGCGACCCGGGTCAGTACCCGTACGGCCGCCTGGCGCAGGAAGGCCAGGCAGAGCACCCGCGCGGCGGCGATCTCGACGGCGGCGGCCTCGGCGCCGCCGAAGAGGAACGCCACCGCGTCCACCATCAGCTGGACGGCGAGCACGATCAGCGCGCCGAGGATCTCGATGCGCAGCGTCTCGACCTCGTTCGCCAGGGCATCCAGCGCATCGGCCGCGCTCCCGCAGCAGCGGCTCGCCGTCGGCAGCACCGCACCGTCCTCGGCGCCCGGCCGCCCGATCAGCGTGGCGAGGAACGCGTCGACGCCCGCGCGGGTCGCGCCCTCCAGCCCGGCGTCCACGGCGCGCCACGCCTCGGTCACGTCCCGGACGCACTCGTCGAGCGCGTCGGCCACCTCGCGCCATGCGGCGGCCTCGGCGCGGAGGGCCGTCTCGTCGCCGGTGGGCCATTTGTTGCCGACGACCACCAGGAGGAGGTTCTGCAGGTCCGGCGGTATGTGGTGTGCGTCGATCACGATGCCGCGCCGCCCAGGTCGGCGAGGCGGCGCCCCAGGACCGTGACGGCCTCCAGCGCCGTGCCCTCGGCGTGGGCGAACGCGCCGCGCGTCGCTGCCAGATCATCTGCCAACTGCCGTAGTACGAGGTGCAGTTGATGGGCCGTCCGGACGAGATCGGCGCGGGGACCGGCGAAGGCGTCGCCGAATGCCTGGCCCAGCCCCGGGTCGTCGCCCCAGGGCGCGGGCCCCGACCGGGCCGTGGCGTCGTCCGCCTGTGCCGCGGCCCGCTGCGCCTCCCCGGCGGCGGACTCGGCGGCCTTGATCGCGGCGAGCAGTGCGGTGAAGTCGACCGCCAGCAGCCCCGAGCCGTCCGGCGTGGTGACGGGTCCGGGCGGCGTCAGGCCCGGGGCCGGGGCGGAGACCGGGGCGTTCCGGTAGCCACCGGCGGGCCCCGGTACCGCGGATTGAGGCGCCTTTTCGTGCTCCGGCGGCATACGCGTCCTTCGTGGCAGACATCGGCCGCCCCCGTCGGATCACGGCACCGGCTCCCTCGGTCCCCCGCAGTCCACCACCGGGCACGAGGGGTGCCGGGGCCCCTTAACAGCCTCCGAACGCGCACCGGCCGCCCCTTGGCGCACCGTTGACGCCGGGCCGCCGGCCGGGGCAGAACGGGCAGCAGATCATCACCTGATCAGCGACGCCGCCCGGCCGCGCTGCCGGCCGACCGGGGCGACGACCACGACACGTACCGCCGCCTCGTCCAGGATCTCGGCGGGAAGCCGCTGATCGCCTGCCGGGGAACCGGGCGTGGCTCCGGGCTCGGCCCCCAACGCCGGGTTGCGGAGCGCGCGTTCGCCCACCTGCACTGGTTCCCCCGCCTGCGAGTTCCACGGCAGCACGCTTACGTTGACGGCCCGATGGCCGCCCCTCAGGTCGGCTTGCGCCACACGGAGATGTGCTTCGCGGAGTCCTGGGTGAACGGCGCCCCGTCCCAGTCCGCGATGCGGCGTTCCCGTTCGAGCCCGGCGATCCGTGCCATCAGGTCAAGCTCCGCCGGCCAGGCGTACCGGTGGCGGGAGTTGCCGCGGCGGTAGCGGCCGTCGTCGCCGTCGCGGGTGAAGTGGTGCGAGACGAGAATCTGCTCGACCAGGTCGAAGGTGTCGAAGCCGAGATGCTGCTCGGAGACGTCGAACGGCACCGCGACCTGGCCGGGCGGCAGGAACCGCAGCGGCGGCACGCCCAGCTCGATGACGAATCGGCCGCCGGGTGCCAGATGACGTGCGGCGTTGCGGAAGCACTCGACCTGCTCGTCCTGCGAGAGCAGGTTCGTGATGGTGTTGTAGACGAGATAGACCAGGGTGAACTCGCCGGGGACGACGGTGGTGGCCATGTCTCCGATGACCACCGGGAGCGTGTCCTCGTCGGTCTTGCGCCGCAGGACCGCCGCCATGTGCGCGGACAGTTCGATGCCCACCACCGGCACGCCGCGTTCCCGGAGCGGGACGCCCACTCGTCCGGTTCCGATGGCGAACTCCAGTGCCCGGCCGTCTCCGGCGAGTTCGGCGAGGAAGGCGAGGGTCGGTGCGAGGACGGCGACCGAGGACATCTCGGTCTCCTCGGCGTCGTAGCGGTCGGCGGTCGCACGGGTCCACAGCTCACTGCTCGTCACGGCGGCCACTGTGCCCGGCGCCGAGGGCGCTGTCGACGCATTTACCTTCCACCGGCTCCGCTTCCACGGTTCCAGGGCGGGCCGGTACACACCTTTCAGGGCACGTCCGGCTCGGCCCTCACCCGGGGCATCGCGGCGTGCGGCACTTCGCGGGGCGGGGCACTTCGCGGGGCGGGGTGCGGAGCCGTCCCGGAGCCCTGGGCGGACGCCTTCCCGGGCGGCTGATCCACGCGGCGCCCGGCCTCCCCCGCCCCACGGCCAATACCCCACAACTCCCTTTACTTGTAAGGGAATCGCCGTGCGAACAGTTGTGCACGACGGGTATACGCCACCCCTCAAGCCTGGTAGGAAAGCTTCCTAACGATTGGGGAACCCCCCACAGCTCACTCCGGAATCGGAGGATCGAATGCGCTCCCGATCGATAGGGTCACGTGTGACCAAAATATCCACCCGCGTCGTCCTCGGCGTGGCACTACTCGCCGTTCCCGCGACCGCAGTCGCGGCAACGGCCATCCAGGGCGGCACGTCGGAGTCCGCCCCGCACTCGGCCCCGCACTCCGCTCACCCCTCGCGCGCGGCGTCCGGGCTCGACGACCCGGCGAAGAAGGAGATCGCGATGAAGCTGGTCTCCAGTGCGGAGAACTCTTCGCTGAACTGGAAGGACCAGTACAAGTACATCGAGGACATCGGTGACGGACGGGGCTACACCGGCGGCATCATCGGCTTCTGCTCCGGCACCCACGACATGCTGGAACTCGTCGAGCTGTACACCAAGCGCAAGCCGGACAACGTCCTGGCGAAGTACCTGCCCGCGCTGCGCAAGGTCGACGGTTCCGATTCGCACGAGGGGCTCGACCCCACGTACGCCAAGGACTGGAAGAAGGCGGCGCAGGACCCCGACTTCCAGAAGGCACAGAACGACGAGCGGGACCGGGTGTACTTCAACCCGGCGGTCAAGCAGGGCAAGGCCGACAAGCTCGGTGTGCTGGGGCAGTTCGCGTACTACGACGCGATCGTCATGCACGGCGACGGTGACGACGCGACCAGCTTCTCCGGTATCCGCAAGCGGGCGCTGAAGAAGGCGAAGCCGCCGTCGCAGGGCGGCGACGAGACGAAGTACCTCAACGCGTTCCTGGACGCCCGGGTGTGGGCGATGCAGCAGGAGGAGGCGCACAGCGACACCAGCCGCGTCGACACCGCGCAGCGGGTCTTCCTCAAGGACGGCAATCTCGATCTGCACACGCCGTTGAAGTGGAAGGTCTACGGCGAGGGCTTCCACATCGGCTGAGCCGGTGCGGGAGGGGGAAACCCCGAGGGGAAGCGGGCGGCGGCCCGCGGCGGAAACGGTCTCGGCCGTGTCCGTCGCGGGCCGCCGGTGCGTTCGGCCGCGGGCCGCCGGTGCGTTCAGCGGCTCTGGCCGGGCAGCCGGGGTGCGTCGTCGGCCGAGCGGCGGGCGGGCTGCGGCGGGACGGTCGGGGCGGCGGCCGGCGGGGCCGTGGCGTCCGGGGCGTCCGCCGGGCCGGGCGGCGAGGGCTCGCCGCCTCCGGCCTCGTCCTCCGTATGCCCGGTGGCCGCCGACCGGCCCCCGAGATGGTTGAAGGCCAGATTGAGCACGATGGCGATCAGGGCACCGGTGCTGATGCCGGAGTCCAGGACGACCAGCAGGTCCTTGGGGAAGGCGTGGTAGAAGTCCGGCGCGGCGATGGGGATCAGGCCGATGCCGACGGCGGCGGCGACGATCAGCGCGTTCTCGCCCTTCTCCAGCGCCGCCGTCGCGAGCGTCTGGATGCCGCTGGCGGCGACCGAGCCGAACAGCACGATGCCCGCGCCGCCCAGCACCGGCAGCGGCACCAGCGAGATCACCGAGGCGGCCACCGGGCACAGCCCGAGGAGCAGCAGGATCGCGCCGCTGGTCGCCACCACGAAGCGGCTGCGTACCTTCGTCATCGCCACCAGCCCGATGTTCTGGGCGAAGGCGCTGGTGGCGAAGGAGTTGAAGAGCGGGCTGAGGGCGGTGCCGAGGGTGTCGGCGCGCAGTCCGCCCTCGATGGTCCGCTCGTCGGCGGGGCGGCCGACGATCCGGCCGAGGGCGAGCATGTCGGCCGTCGACTCGGTCATGCAGACCAGCATCACGATGCACATCGAGACGAGGGCGGCGGCGTTGAACTGCGGTGCGCCGAAGTGGAACGGCGTCGGGAAGCCGAGCGGGGCGGCGTCGCCGAGCGCGGAGAAGTCGGTGAGGCCGACGGGGATCGCCAGCAGCGTCCCGGCGAGCAGCCCGAGCAGGATGGAGATCTGCCGCAGGAAGCCGTGCAGCACCCGCCGCAGCACCAGCACGCTCACGAACGTCGCCGCCGCCATCGCGATTTGGGTGAGCGAACCGTGGTCGGGGGACGACGCCTCGCCGCCCTGCGACCAGTTGAAGGCGACCGGCAGCAGGGAGACGCCGATGAGGGTGATGACGGTGCCGGTGACCACCGGCGGGAAGAAGCGGACCAGCCTGGAGAAGTAGGGGGCGAGGAAGAAGCCCAGCACCCCGGCGACGATGATCGCGCCGAAGATGACCGGCAGCGCGTGCTCCGGCCCCTGGGCCTTGCCGATGGCGACCATCGGGGTGACCCCGGCGAACGACACCCCGTTGACGAAGGGCAGCCTGGCGCCGATCTTCCAGAAGCCGAGGGTCTGCAGGAGCGTGGCGAGGCCCGCGGTGAAGAGGCTGGAGCCCACCAGGAACGACGTCTCTGTGGGGCTCAGTCCGCAGGCCGGGCCCACGATCATCGGCGGGGCGACCACCCCCGCGTACATGGCGGCCACGTGTTGCAGACCGCTGGTGAACATCGTGAAGGGCGGGAGGAGTTCGTCGACCGGATGGGTGCTCCGGTCCGTCTCCGGCGTCCGCGTTGCGGCCACTGCGGGCCTCCTGTCGTTTTCCGCGCGGCTCCTTCGGGGAGCGGCGCTTTGCTGTCACGGAGGGAGTGGTGCGGGTGGTGCGCGCGCGTCGGGTGCGGGCGCGGTGGGGGGTGCGAACGACCGCGCGGGTGGGCGGTGCGACACGGAACGCCGGTGGGCGGAGTGCGGGATGCGGCGGTGCGGTGCTCGTGGCGGGCACGGCCGCGGTACGAGGTGGTCCGGCGGCCCGGCGGCCCGGGGACGCGGGGTGCGCCCCGCGTCCCCGGGGTCCGGCGCTCGCGGCGCCACGAGGGTTCCGCGAGCCCGGCCGGGAGCCGTCCCTCCCGGCCGGGTCGGTGGGCAGCGCCGCGGGTCGCCCGGCGGCGCTACGGTTCAGGCGTCGCGGGGTCAGCCCCCGGCGGCGATACGGGTAAGGCGCCGCGCCTCGTCACGGGCGGCGCGGGCGACGGCGTCCTCGTCGACGCGGGTGAGGTGACCGTCCTCGACGACCGGGCGGCCGCCCACGAGGGAGAGGGTCACCGGTGCCGCCGCGCCGAAGACCAGCGCGGTGACCGGGTCGGCGATGGAGGAGTGGGCGAGGCCGTCCAGCTTCCAGAGGACCAGGTCGGCGAGTTTGCCGGGCTCCAGCGAGCCGAGTTCGGCGGCGCGGCCCAGGACCCGGGCGCCGCCGCGGGTGCCCAGCCGCAGCGCCTTGCGGGCGGTGAGCGCGGCTTCCTTGTGGGCGCCGAGGCGGTTGATGAGCAGGGCGTTGCGCAGTTCGGTGTGGAGTTCGCCGGACTCGTTGGAGGCGGTGCCGTCCACGCCGAGGCCGACGGGCACCCCGGCGGCGAGCATGTCGGGGACGCGGGCGATCCCGGCGGCGAGGCGGGCGTTGGACGACGGGCAGTGGGCGACGCCGGTGCCGGTGCGGGCGAAGGCGTCGATGTCGGCGTCGTTCATATGGACGCAGTGGGCCATCCACACGTCGTCGCCGAGCCAGCCGGTGGTCTCGAAGTAGGCCGTCGGGCCCATGCCGAACAGCTCGTGGCAGAACGTCTCCTCCTCCACCGTCTCCGAGCCGTGGGTGTGCATCCGTACGCCCTTACGGCGCGCCAACTCGGCGCTCTGCCGCAGGAGTTCGGTGGAGACGGAGAAGGGGGAGCAGGGGGCGGCGGCGATGTGGACCAGGGAGCCGAAGGAGGCGTCGTGGTGGGTGTCGATCGCCTCCTCGGTGGCGAGCAGGGCGCCTTCGGTGGTCTCGACGGCGAAGTCCGGGGGCAGCCCGCCGTCCTTCTCACCGCGGTCCATCGAGCCGCGGGCGAGGGTGAGGCGGGCGCCGATCGCGGCGGCGGCCGCCAGCTCCGCGGCGACGAGGTCGCCGGCGCCGCGGGGGAAGACGTAGTGGTGGTCGCAGGCGGTGGTGACGCCGCCGCGGACCATCATGCCGAGGGAGCCCTGGGTGGCGGCGGCCAGCATCGGCGCGTCGATCCGGGCCCACGTCGGGTAGAGCGCGACCAGCCAGTCGAAGAGATTGTGGTCGGTGGCGAGGCCGCGGGTGATCCACTGGTAGAAGTGGTGGTGGGTGTTGACCAGCCCGGGGGTGACCAGGTGGCCGGTGCCGTCGATGCGGCGGGTGACGTGCGCGAGGCCCTCGGGGGCCGGGCCCGCGCCCACCGCCTCGATGGTGTCGCCGGCGATCACGAGGTGCCCGGTGGGGTGGACGGTGTCGTGGGAGTCGACGGTCGCGACGGCGCAGTTCTCGATGACGAACCGCTCGGTCGCGCTGTCAGGGGATGCCGGTGCTGCCATGGGGGCTCCTGCTTTCGGTACGGCGGTCGCGGGCACGGCAAGGCCCTACGAAAGGTGAGTGCCGGAGCCGGACGGGGCGGCTGACAGCACCGCCGTCCGTGGGGTGCTCCGGGTGCCGAGATGGTGGAAGAACAGGTTGAGCAGCAGGGCGACCCTTTGGCGGTGGTTTCCGCGATGGCGAGCATCGGGGTGATCCCGGCGGAGCTGGCCGCGTTGACGAAGGGCAGGCGGTTGCCGACGGCCTTGCGGATGCCGAGGGTCTGCAGGAGCGTGGCGCATCCGGCGATCAGGAGACCGGCGGCGATGAGGCGGGTGCGGCCGGCGGCGTCCAGACCGACGGCCTGGCCGATGATGAGCGGCGGGGTGACGACGCCTGCGTACATGGCGGCGATGTGCTGGAGGGCGGCGGGAATCAGCCGCTTGGGCCCCGGCTTCTCGTCCACGGGGTGGACCGATGGGGCAGGTTGATGCCGGTCGTGCGGGAGCTGTGCCATGGGTGGGTCCCCTCAAGGATTCGCGGCCCCTCCCCCCTGGGCGCGGGGAGGGGATGCGAGGCACGGCGCTGCGTCCAAGCCGTCAGAGGTTGGTCAGATCCTGGGGGATCAGGGCTTCGACACCGTCGCGCAGAACAGTGGCTTCGATCAGGCCGTACGGGCGGTCCGCCGCGTGGTAGACGGCGCCGTCGGCGGCTTCGTTCTTGAGACCGAACGGCTCCAGGTCCACCTTGAAGTGGTGCTTGTTCGGGAGCGAGAAGCGGATCTCGTCGATCTCGGAACGGTTGTTGATGATGCGGGACCCCATTTGGTACAGGGTCTGCTGGAGCGAGAGGCTGTAGGTCTCCGCGAACGCCTCCAGCATGTGCTTCCTGACCTGGGCGTAGGAGCGTTCCCAGTGGGGCATCCGCTGGTCGTCGTCGGTCCAGTTGAACCGCCAGCGGCTGGAGACCTCGGTGGCGAGGATGCGGTCGTGGTCCTCCTTGAGGGTCGTGTACTTGTCCTTGATGTAGCCCCGGAACTCCGAGTGGGTGGAGTTCATGACGACGAGGTCCTTCAGACCGGAGATGACCTGCCAGCGCTCGCCGTCGTAGGTGATCTCCGACAGCCGGGTCTCCTGGCCCTTGCGGACGAAGGAGTGCTTGACCTCGTCGGCGCCGATGAAGCGGGAGTTGCCGTCGGAGGTGGCGATCCGCTCCCAGGCGTACTCCTCGATGCGGATGCGGGCCCGCTTGATCGGTTCCTGGCTGGTGACGAAGTGGCGGGCGAGGTGGATGCCGAACTGCTCCGCCGACTCGATGCCGTGTTCCCTGGCGAAGGCGTACACCGTGTTCTTGGTGGTGTCGGTGGGGAGGCAGTGGGCGTTGGAGCCGGAGAGGTGGACCTCTTCGAGGTCGCCGGAGAGGGCGACGGAGACGTTGAGGTCCTTGATGTGGTGGGTGTCGCCGTCCCGGACGATCTTGACGACGCGGTTCTCCGCTTTGCCGTACTGGTTCTGGCCGAGCATCACAGGGCGGGCAGGGCGGTTGGCGGTCATGTCGGTGCTAGCTCCCTCGGTATACGGAGTAGCCGAACGGGTTGAGCAGCAGCGGTACGTGGTAGTGCTCGCCCGGCTGAACGGCGAAGGTGATCGCCACTTCCGGGAAGAAGGCACCGCTGTCCCTTACGCGGGGGGCGTCCTGCTGTTCCTCGGCTTGCTGACGGGTGCGGGACTCGAAGTACTCCTCGACGGCGAAGTCGAGGCGTACATGGGTGGTGCCTTCCGGCAGGGCCGGAAGGTCCTTGCAGCGTCCGTCGGTGTCGGTCGCGGAGGCGCCGTGTGCGTGCCAGTCGCCGTCGCGTCCGGAGCGCACGGCGAGCGTGAGGGCGACGCCCTCCGCGGGGCGGCCCACGCTGGTGTCCAGGATGTGCGTGGACACCGACGTCGGTGCGGCCGTCTCGCTGCTCATGCGGGGTCTCCTTCGGCGGTCTGCGTCATACGGTGCAGACGGATGCGGTTGATCTTGCCCAGCTCCGCCCGGACGATCTCGCGTTCCCGCTCCGGCGCGTTGCCGATGCGGTCCCGGGCGGCGTCCCGCATCTGTTCCCCGGTGCGCCCGGAGGCGCAGATCAGGAAGGTGTGCCCGAACTTCTCCTGGTAGGCGAGGTTGAGTGCGAGCATCTCCTCCTTGAGCGCGGCGGAGGCCGAGGCCATGCCGCTCTGCTCGCGGGAGGAGGTGGGGTCGCCGGGCTTCGGCCGGCCGATGGGCGGGTGCCCCGCCATCGCCTCCGCCAGGTCGTCCGCGGTCAGCTCCGCCGTGGCGGCGTCGCCGGCTGCGTACAGGGCGTCGGTGGTGGCGTAGGGGCGACGGGCGGCGAGTGCGCTCCCCCATGCCCGGCTGGCGCAGACCTCGTGCAGTGCGGCGAGGGCCGTACCGTCGTCGGCCGCGTTGAACCGGGCGAGGCCCGGGGTCGTACTCGAAGACACGGGAAGCCTCCGTGGCCTGATGCTGATGACTCTGCTCGGCTGGGGAACAGCTAAGACCTCCGGCAACATCACGTCAACACTTTGTTGAAAAGTCGGTAACGGAAAAGCCGCCGCCCGGGTGTTCCGGACGGCGGCTTGTGCCGATCGGCCGCCGTGATTCGGCCGTTGGGGCTCAGTCCTCCCGCTTCGCGGCGTTCTCCCTGTTCAGGTAGTTGTAGACGGTGAAGCGGCTGACACCCAGCGCTCCGGCGACGGTCTCCACGCCGTGGCGGACGGAGAAGGCGCCGCGGGTCTCCAGGATGCGGACGACGGACTGCTTGGTCTTGCGGTCGAGTTCGGCCAGCGGCACACCGTGGCGGCGTTCCAACTCGGCCAGCAGGTGATCGAGGGATTCCGACAGGTGCGGCAGACGCACGGCGACCCGTTCCTCCCCCTCCCAGGTGAGCACGACGTCGTCGCCCTGGGCGAGACCGGGGGCGACCATCTGCCCGCCCATCGCGTCGACCAGCGGTTTGACCGCCCGGACGAACGGGTGGTCCGCGGGGTCCGTCACCTGACACCCTCCCCGGACCCGGCGGCGTCGACCACGTTGACCTGGAGGGAGACGCGGGTGGCGCCCGCCTCCAGGGTGTCGCGCAGCAGGACGGCCACCGCGTCGAGGACCCGTCCGGCGTCGCCCTCGGCGGTGTTGCCGAACGGGCCGACGTCGACGGCGTCCAGCCCGGCGCCCATGACGACCTCCCGCGCCACCACCGCATGGTCGGGCGCCTCGTCGAGATCGAACGGTTCGGTCGTGAACTCCAGCTTCAATCGCACTGCGCCCCCATGGCATCGCTCTGACCTGTATGCACTCTCAGCCCTCCACCCGAGAGGGCACATCCGGGGCACATTTCCTCGTCAGACGCCGAAGGCCCGGTCCACCGCCGCCCCGGTCCGCTCCTCCGACTCAGGGAGGAGGTGGCTGTAGACGTTCAAGGCCATCGCGGCATTTGGTGTGCCCCAGACGCTCCGGGACGACCTTAACGGACTCTCCTGCGGCGACCGCAGGGACGCAGAGGCATGCCGTGGAGCATGGGGCCCGGCGCCCTTGGGAATCTCGACCTCGGCGACGCCTGGGCGTCAGATCTGCTCGCAGAAGGGGGACGAGTGGATCGGCTCACCCTTTTCGTTCCGAAACGGAATTCGTCCCCGTCGACGGCGGAAGTTATCGAGATGCCCCTTGAGTCATTCCACCGCGCTCCCGGGCAGCAGCATCAGCCCCGCCGCCCCGGTTCGGCCGCGTTGCGGCGGAGTTCTTCGTTGAGGCGCTGAGCCTCTTCGAGCTGGTCTTCGAGGATGACGATGCGGCAGGCCGCGTCGACCGGGGTGCCCTGGTCGACGAGTTCGCGGGCGCGGGCCGCGATGCGCAACTGGTAGCGGGAGTAGCGGCGGTGGCCGCCTGCCGAGCGCAGGGGGACGATGAGGCGGGCCTCGCCGACGGCCCGCAGAAAGGCCGGGGTGGAGCCGATCATCTCCGCCGCCCGGCCCATGGTGTAGGCGGGGTAGTCGTCGTCATCGAATTTGTCGGTGGCGCGCGGGGGGTTTTCTCGGGTCATCGAACCTCTTCAGGGGACGCGTTGAAGGACCCCGACGCCGTACCGCGCCAGGGCCCGAGGATTTCCACGCCATCTGCCGGGACGTGTCCGGCCTTCCGCCTCCGTGCACGCGCCCGAGGGGCGGGGGAGCGGGGGTCGCGGGGCAGTGGCCGGAGGCCGTCTTCCGGTCGGGCCCTGCGGTGCCCGGGCAGGCCGGGCCGCATGCGGACGATCCTGATGGCGCCTGCTCCTCGCCTTCTTTTCGTACGGCTCTTCGGTGGTGACACCGTGCGGTGGTGGCCGGTGGCCCTGGAGTCGCCCGGCCCGGCGGGCTGCTGCGCCCCTCTCCCGCGACGGCCCCGGGGCGGGCCGGCGCGGACCGCCTCCGGCATCCCACCGGTCACCTTACTGATTTCGTTGACTATGAGAGAAATACTAAGCACACGAAACAAGAGTGTCTACTGTGCCCAATGGAGATTTCAGCCGTCGATCGGCGATGCAGGCCCGGTATTCCGTAGGGGCGGCGGGGCGGACGGTCCGGGTGCCGGTGCGCGCAAGGAAGGGGGCAGGCCCGGCGACGCGGGGAGCGTGGAGCCGACCCACCGGCGGACCGTGCCGGGCCCCGTAGGGCCGCGCGGCCGCACGCACCCCCGGATCCCGGCCCCGGACCGGGTCGGCGGCGTCCCCATTTCCGGGTGCTTTACCGCACGCGGACACCCCGAATATCTCATGCCGCAACTGCAGAAATGGTCGGACGGCGCGGTAGGGGTCTCCCGGCCGGGAAAGCGTGCGGAGTCATGTTGCTGTGCAGGTCCGCCGGTCCCGTGCTAGCGTCGAAGTCAGTTGCAGTTGTGGTTCCCAAAGACTTCAAGTGCGCTCGCCCCTTTACCGGGCGGGAGCGCTTTTGTATTTTCCGGGTCATTTTTCCGGACGGGGCAATCATCGCGGCGACGCGGAGTCCGCAGGGTGCGGGCTCCGGGCACTGCCCCGAAGGAGAAAAAACATGGCCAACGGCACCGTGAAGTGGTTCAACGCGGAAAAGGGCTTCGGCTTCATCGAGCAGGAGGGCGGCGGCGCCGACGTCTTCGCCCACTACTCGAACATCGCCGCCCAGGGCTTCCGTGAGCTGCAGGAGGGCCAGAAGGTGACCTTCGACGTCACACAGGGCCAGAAGGGCCCGCAGGCCGAGAACATCGTTCCCGCCTGACGCCTACGCGTACACTGAGCCGGGGCCCGCACCTTGGGTGCGAGCCCCGGCTCGCTGTTTTCCGCGCTTCCCCGGACGCGGGCACGACCGCCGCGCGGTACCGCTCCCCGCCTCTGAAGCGGCCGCGGTGTGGCGCGGGGCGGAAATCCGGCCCCGCTCCGCGATCCGGCAACGGCATCACTTTTCTCCACGGCCGTGCCGGTCAATTCCCGAAGGCCGGGCCGATATCGTTCCGCCCCGCCTCGTCTCAGCTTTTTACCGGTTCGTTCTGGCGATTCCCCGTGTACGGCTCAGCGCCGTCGGGAATTCCTCGACGCGCCGCATCGAGGAAGGTTCGCCATGAACCGCACAGCCCGAACGCATGACCGTTCCCACCGCTTCGGCTCCGGCCGTGGCTCATCCGGCCGCTCCGGCTTCTCCCCACAGGCATCGAAGCGCTCCGGCGGCAACCGCCGTCCCGCCGCACCGCAGGGCGAATTCGCGCTGCCCGTGACGCACACCCCCGCCCTCCCCCCGGCCGAGACCTTCGCCGAGCTGGACATGCCATCCGAGCTGCTGACATCGCTCACCGCGCAGGGAGTCACGGCCCCGTTCCCCATCCAGGCCGCCACGCTGCCGAACTCCCTGGCCGGACGCGACGTCCTGGGCCGCGGGCGCACCGGTTCCGGCAAGACGCTCGCCTTCGGCCTCGCATTGCTGGCCCGCACCGCCGGCCGACGGGCCGAACCGCGGCAGCCGCTGGCGCTGGTCCTGGTCCCCACCCGGGAGCTGGCCCAGCAGGTCACGGACGCGCTCACCCCGTACGCCCGGTCGCTGACGCTGCGGCTGGCCACCGTCGTCGGCGGGATGTCGATCGGCCGGCAGGCCGGTGCGCTGCGGGGCGGCGCCGAGGTCGTGGTCGCGACGCCGGGGCGCCTGAAGGACCTCATCGAGCGCGGCGACTGCCGTCTGGACCAGGTCGCCGTGACCGTGCTCGATGAGGCCGACCAGATGGCCGACATGGGCTTCATGCCGCAGGTCACCGCGCTGCTCGACCAGGTCCAGCCCGGGGGGCAGCGGATGCTCTTCTCGGCCACCCTGGACCGCAACGTCGACCTGCTGGTCCGGCGCTACCTCACCGACGCCGTCGTCCACTCCGTCGATCCCTCGGCGGGCGCGGTCACCACGATGGAGCACCACCTGTTGCAGGTGCACGGCGCGGACAAGCACGCCGTTGTCACGGAGATCGCCGCCCGCGAGGGCCGGTCGATCATGTTCCTGGACACCAAGCACGCCGTCGACAAGCTCACGAAGCACCTGCTGAACAGCGGTGTCCGGGCCGCCGCCCTGCACGGCGGGAAGTCTCAGCCGCAGCGCACCCGCACCCTGGCCCAGTTCAAAACCGGCACCGTCACGCTGCTGGTGGCCACGAACGTCGCCGCCCGCGGCATCCACGTCGACGACCTCGACCTCGTCGTCAATGTGGATCCGCCCACCGATCACAAGGACTACCTGCACCGCGGCGGCCGCACGGCCCGCGCGGGCCGCTCCGGCAGCGTCGTCACGCTGGTGCTGCCCAACCAGCGCCGCGCGATGGACCGCATGATGGAGCACGCGGACATCACCCCGAGCTCCACCCGGGTCCGCTCCGGCGAGGCCGAACTGACCCGCATCACCGGCGCCCAGACCCCGTCGGGCATCCCCGTCACCATCGCGGCCCCGGTCGCCGAACCGGTCAGGCGTAGCGGCTCCTCCACCCGCGGCCGCCGCTCCCGCTCCGCCCAGGCCCGGCGCTCCGCGGGAGCGTCCCGGTCCACGGCACCCACATCCCGCGGCCGGGCCGCGTAGCACGGACCCCGAGGCCCGGGGCGTCACCGCGGGAGGGCCGGCCGATGCGTCATACGGCTCCTCCCGGCAGTGGCACCCCGGGCCGTCCCGGCGGGCGCGGTGGCACCATCACCACCCGCCAACGCCACGGCAGCAGACCGGCGACGGCACGTCCGTCAGCTGCGTCCCTACACTGACCCCGCTCCTGGCCGCGCCGGCACTCCGTTTCCGGCTTCCCTCCGAACCTGTTGAGGCATTATGCGCTGCGTCATCGCCCGCTTCCCCTTCGACCTGATCAAGACCGAGGTGCAGGACGCGATGAAGGGCATCACACCCGAGCCCGTCACGGGAGACTCCGTCCTCATCGGCCGCCGCCACTACCCCGTCAAGCAGGTCGGCGAGGTCATCACCCGGCAGGACCGCCGCGACTTCACCGCCGGCGAGGTCACCCGCGCCCTGACCCGCCTCGGCTTCACCTGCCATTCGGCCGCCGCCCCCGTCCCCCCGTCCCCCGCCACCCCGCTGGAGGCAGCCTCCGCCCTCCTGGGGGACCCGCCCCGGAGCTGATGAGCCGCGGCGGCGCGGCCGCCTGACGCGGCCGTATCACCGCGGTAATGGCCATATCACCGCTGTAACAGAGGAGTTGGACCGGCGTACCCCGGGGAACGGGGCACAGCGAAGGCTCAGGTCGAAGACCTGAGCCTTCGCCATTTGGGGGCGGGCTTGCTCCACCCGGGCCGTCGGCACCCCCGGGGGCAGCAGAGCTTCACCGACCGGGTCCGCCAGGGCCTGCCGTCGACGTCCCGCCAGCTGCCCGGAGGACGGCAAGCGGGACTCGGATTCGTCGGATCCCGGTTCACGCATCAGGGCTGGAGGCCGCGCCCCAGCCACGCATGCGTCCGCAGCTTCCACGCGCCCGGCACCACCCGGCCGCGCACGCCCCACGCCCTCGACGTCCTCGGCGGCGGGCTGGCCGGGTCCACCGTCCTGACCCGGAAGAAGGAGAACTTCAAGAACCGCGACTTCGCGCCCGGCTTCCGTATCGACCTGCACCACAAGGACATGGGCATCGTCACCGACGCGGCCCGCAACGTCGGGGCGGCGCTGCCGGTCGGCGCGGTCGTCACGGGCCTCGTCGCCTCGCTGCGCGCCCAGGGGGACGGAGGGCTCGACCACTCCGCCCTGCTGCGCGGCGTGGAGCGGCTGTCCGGGCACACCGCCGACGCCTGATGGGCGGCGCGCCGCGGCGCGTCCCCGCCCTGCGCGGCGTGGTCCTGGTGGGGCGTCGGCCGCGGCGTACGCGGCGGCCGGGGGCGGGCGGCTACGGGCGGTGGCCACCGCCGCCGGTCCCCCGGGCGGGGAGACCCCCACCGCGATCGGTGTCCGTACGGCGCTGGACGCGGCGGAGCCGACCGGCGCGGACGGCGCGGGCGGCCCGGGAGCGAGTCCCGGGCACCGAGACCTCCGGACGGCGTCCGCGCCGACACCTGTCCTGTCGCGCCCAGGCGCGGCCGCCGTCCGGAACACCCCTTCGCATCACCCGCACTCGTTTCAACAAACTGTTGATGTTTGGTGGGGCGGTTCCTGCGCTTCCGACATGCGGAAGCCAACCTCCGCGCTCTCGTACGGAAGGTCATCATGACGAAGCCCACGCCGACCGCGCGCGTTCTCACCACGGAGTCCGGCGCCCCCGTCGCCGACAACCAGAACTCCTCCACCGCCGGCGTCGGCGGCCCGATCGTCCTCCAGGACCAGCATCTGCACTGACGGGAACCACCCGCGGACGGCCCGGATCCGCAGGTCACGGATCCGGGCCGTCCGTACATGCGGACGGCGGCGCGCGCACGGCCGGAGCAAGGGCGCGGCGCGCGCCCGCGTACGCGCCCCCTGCGCCCGGGTCATGGCCCCGCGGGGGCCGTACGCTCCCCCGATGTCCCCGGCCGACCGGCGGCGATCGGCGCAAATCCGCCCCCTGTCGGCCTGTTCGGGGGCACGATGGCAGAAATCAGCAGGCGCGCGGCGCCGGAAGACCGCCGCCCCGCCCGATCGACCGCCAGGAGCAACCATGGCCGACAGCGTGCCGGTGCGGTGCCCCACGTGCCGCCGCGAGAACGCCTTCACCCCGCCGACCTTCCCCTGCGCGTGCGGGGCGCCGCTGACGGTGCCGGTGCTGCGCGGCGGCGTCCCCGTCGAGATCGTGCACCGCACCTGGCAGGGTTCCTGGGTGATGGTGCGCTGCGACATCTGTGGCCGCCAGGACGAGTGGCCCGCGCCGGAGTCCGGCTGCGTCTGCGGCACGGTCGTCCGCATCCCCGTTGTGCCCGTCCCGCCCGCACCGCCGCGCGGCGCCACCCCCGGCAGCCGCGGTACGGCACCGGCCGCCCCGCCCCAGGTGCTGCGCCCGGCGTTCCGCCCGATCACCATCCGCACCGCCCGGGACTGCGTCACGGCCGCCGCGCAGTATCTGAAGTGGCTGGGCTTCACCGACATCCGCCGTACCCAGGAGCGGACGGCGTCCGGGGTGGATCTGCGGGGCACCGGCGTGGTCGCGCAGGTCGACCCGACGACGCGGTCCACGGCGCTCCGCGAGATCGAGTGCGTCTGGCTCAACGGCCTCCACGACTCCGCCATCACCGTCTTCTTCTCCCTCGCCGGGTACGCCCACGATGCCCGCTGCCGCGCCGACGACCTGCACATCCCGCTCTTCGTCATGGACCTCACGGGCACCCCGCAGCCGGTCAACGACGCCGCCGACGAGCTGATCCGCAAGGGGGCGCAGCGGCCCGGGTGACGCGCGCGGGTCCGCGCGTTCCGGTACGCCGACGCCGCCCGGCCCCGTCCCTATGAGCCGCAGGGCATGCCCGTCACGGGCCGGAATCCGGTTGCGGGGGCGGGGCCCGTCGGCGCAGACTCCGCGGATGATCATCCGTCCGGCCCATGAGACCGAACTCCCCGCCCTGCGCACCCTGGAGAGCGCCGCGGGCGCGCCTTTCCACGACATCGGGATGGCCGCCGTGGCGGACGACGAACCGCCCGCCCTCGCCACCCTCGCGGCCAGCCTGCGCGCCGGGCGACTGCTCGTGGCGTACGCCGAGGAAGGGCCCGGCGACGGCCTCGCCGGATACCTGATGTGGGAGCCGGTCGACGGCGCCACCCACATCGAGCAGGTGTCGGTGGCCCCCGCGTACGCCCACCGCCGTATCGGACAGGCCCTCATCGACCGGGCCGCACACGACGGCGGCGACCGCCCGCTGACCCTGACGACCTTCCGCGATGTTCCGTGGAACGCGCCCTACTACGCCCGGCTCGGCTTCCGCCCGCTCGCCGACGCGGAGCTGACGCCCGGCCTGCGTGCCATCCGGGCCCACGAGGCGGAGCTGGGGCTGGACCGGTGGCCCCGGCTGTGCATGCGGCGGGAGGCGGCGACCGCCTGACGGCGGCGGGCCGGGGCCCACGGCCGGATGCGGGGCGCGGGCGGCCCGGCGGGCACCCGGGGCTGCGCGGTCACGGGGCGGCGCGGTCACGGGGCGGCGCGGTCACAGGGCGGCGCGATCACGGGCCACCGCCCTCGCTGCCCACCGGGAGCCCGCCCGGCACCCGCCCGGCATAATGCCGCCATGATCGACGCCGAGGCGCTGCGCGCCGTCTGCCTGGAACAGAACGGCGCGGGCGAGGAGTTCCCGTTCCCGCGCAGCCCGGATCTCTCCGTCTTCAAGGTCGGCGGCAAGATCTTCGCGCTGACGAACCTGACGGCCACGCCGCTCTCCGTCAGCCTCAAATGCGACCCCGAACTGGCCCCGCAACTGCGCGCCGCCCACCCGGAGATCATCCCCGGCTACCACCTCAACAAGCGGCACTGGAACACCGTCACGCTGACCGGCTCGCTCCCCGACCGCCTGGTGCGGGAGATGATCGAGGACTCCTACGATCTGGTCGTCGCGGGCCTGCCCCGCTCCCAGCGGCTCCGCCTCGACCGGGCGGAGCCCCGGCGGAGCTGAGCGCGCGGCCCCGGAAGCGGCCGCCCCGGGCCACCCGCCGATCCGCGCCGTTCAGACCGTACGGTGCAGCCGCCACACCAGGTCCACCCGCGTCCCCGGCTCGCCCGTGGGCGACGGTGCGGGGCGCTCCACCGCCTCCCGCGTCACCACCCGCCAGGTCTCCGGCAGCGCGAGCTGGTCCAGGACGCCGTCCAGCGTCGGGAAGACCGCGTCGAAGGGGTGGTCTTGCTCGCCCTGCCACGAGGGCCAGCCGCCGTGCAGCACCAACAGCAGTGTGCCGCCCGGAGCGACCGCCTCGGCGGCCAGCCGCAGCACGCGGTCCTGGTCCAGTGCCACCGGCGATTGCAGGAACTGGGCGCTGACCAGGTCGTACGTCCCCTCCGGGAAGGTGACGCCCAGCTCGTGCCGCTGCCAGGTGGTGCGCGCGGCGACGCCCGCCGCCGCGGCGTGGGCGGCTGCCCGGCGCAGCGCCGTGGCGGAGATGTCGACGCCGGTGATGTGCCAGCCGCGCCCGGCGAGCCAGACGGCGTCGGCGCCCTCCCCACAGCCCAGCTCCAGGGCGGTGCCGGGCGTCAGATCGCCGGCCTCGCGGACGAGCAGCGGGTTGGGGTTGCCGCTCCAGACCCGGTCGCTGTCGCGGTAGCGGTCCTCCCAGAAGCGGGTCGGGTCGGTGGTCGGGGGCGTGGCGGACATGGCGCTCCTCGGGTGTGGTCGGCAGTCCGGCGCGCCGGGCGGGCGCACCGGCGGCCAGGATCGCGCCCGTGCCGGGGGCCGCCAAGGAAGGTTGCCGGAACGGCAACGCCGCCCGGCGGGCGGAGCGCCCGGCCCGCCCGGCTATGCCCCGTACGCCTCCCCCGCCAGCCGCTCCCGCAGCTCCACCTTGCGGACCTTGCCGCTGACCGTCATCGGGAAGTTCTCGACCAGCTCCAGGCGGCGTGGGATCTTGAAGTGGGCCAGGCGGGTGCGGCAGTACTCCGTCAGTTCGTCGAGGGTGAGGGGGTCGGTGGCGTCGCGGAGGATGACGCAGGCGGCGATCTCCTCGCCGTACTTCGCGTCGGGGACGCCGACCACCTGGACGTCGGAGATCTTCGGGTGGGCGTGCAGGAACTCCTCGATCTCGCGCGGATAGACGTTCTCCCCGCCCCGGATGATCATGTCCTTGATGCGGCCGACGATGCGGACGTAACCGTCGTCGTTCATCACCGCCAGATCGCCGGTGTGCATCCAGCGCTCGGCGTCGATGACCTCCGCGGTGCGCTGTGGGTCCTCCCAGTAGCCGAGCATCACGCTGTAGCCGCGGGTGCACAGTTCGCCCGTCGCGCCGCGCGGCACGGTCGCGCCGGTCACCGGGTCGACGACCTTGACCTCGATGTGCGGCAGCACCCGGCCCGCCGTCGCCGTACGGTGCTCCAGGTCGTCGTCGCGGCGGGTCTGGGTGGAGACCGGGGAGGTCTCGGTCATGCCGTAGCAGATGGACACCTCCGCCATGTGCATCTCGGCGACCACCCGCTTCATCACCTCCTCCGGGCAGGGCGAGCCCGCCATGATCCCGGTGCGCAGCGACGACAGGTCGTACCCGCCGAACTCGGGGTGCTCCAGCTCGGCGATGAACATCGTCGGGACGCCGTAGAGCGAGGTGCAGCGCTCGTCCTGGACGGCGCGGAGCGTGGCGGCCGCCTCGAAGGAGGGGGCGGGGATGACGACGCAGGCGCCGTGCGAGGTGGCCGCGAGGTTGCCCATCACCATGCCGAAGCAGTGGTAGAAGGGCACCGGCAGGCAGATCCGGTCGTGCTCGGTGTAGCCGACGGTCTCCCCCACCCCGTAGCCGTTGTTGAGGATGTTGCCGTGGGAGAGGGTCGCGCCCTTGGGGAAGCCGGTGGTGCCGGAGGTGTACTGGATGTTGACCGGGTCCCCGGGCGACACCGCGGCGGCGCAGGCGGCCAGCCGCTCGCGGGGCACGGCGGCGCCGGACGCCAGCAGCTCCCCCCAGCCCGGGTCGCCGAGGTGCACCACCTTGCGCAGCGCGGGGCAGTCGCCGCGCACCTCGGCCGCCATCTTCCGGTAGTCGCTGCTCTTGTGGCCGGTCGCGGCGACCAGCAGCCGGGTGCCCGACTGCCGCAGGACGTAGCCGAGTTCGTGGGTGCGGTAGGCCGGGTTGACGTTGACGAGAATGGCGCCGATGCGGGCGGTGGCGTACTGGAGGAGCAGCCACTCGGGGCAGTTGGGGGACCAGATGCCGACCCGGTCGCCGTTGCCGATGCCGTGGGCGAGCAGGCCGAGCGCGACCTCGTCGACGTCGTGGTCCAGCTCCGCGTAGGTCCAGCGCCGCCCGGACGGGACGTCGACCAGCGCCTCCCGGTCGCCGCACCGCGCGGCGGTGCGGGTGAGGTCGGCGCCGATGGTGCGGTGGAGCAGCGGCTGCGCGGTGTCCCCGCGGGCGTAGGCGGATGCCGTGCCGTCCGGGGGCGGTGCGGCGGCGGTCTCCGTGGCGGGTGGGGTCATCGGTGGTTCTCCTCCCGGTATTCGGCGCCGCCGTCGCCCTGCGCGGTGCGTTCGCGCAGCTCGATGCGGCGGATCTTTCCGGAGACGGTCTTGGGCAGGTCGGCGAATTCCAGCCGCCGGATGCGCTTGTACGGGGCCAGCACCTCGCGGGAGTGCGCGAACAGCGCCTTCGCGGTCTCCGGGCCGGGCTCCCAGCCCTCGGCCAGCACGATGTACGCCTTGGGAACGGCGAGGCGCAGCGGGTCGGGCGCCGGGACGACCGCGGCCTCGGCGACCGCCTCGTGCTCCAGGAGCGCGCTCTCCAGCTCGAACGGGGAGATCTTGTAGTCGGATGCCTTGAACACGTCGTCGGCGCGGCCGACATAGGTGATCCAGCCGTCGGCGTCGCGGGCGCCGATGTCGCCGGTGCGGTAGTAGCCGCCCGTCATCACCTCGGCGGTGCGCTCCGGGTCGCCGAGGTAGCAGGCCATCAGGCCGACCGGGGACGAGGAGAGCGCCAGCGCGATCTCGCCCTCGTCGGACGGGGCGCCGGTGACCGGGTCGAGCAGGACGACGTCGTAGCCGGGCGTGGGGCGGCCCATCGAACCGGGCTTGATCCGCTGGCCCGGCGTGTTGGCGACCTGCACGGCGGTCTCGGTCTGCCCGAAGCCGTCGCGGATGGTCACGCCCCAGGCGGCGCGGACCTGCTCGATGATCTCCGGGTTGAGCGGTTCCCCCGCCGCGACGATCTCCCGCGGCGGGCGCTTGAGGGCCGACAGGTCGGCCTGGATGAGCATCCGCCACACCGTCGGCGGCGCGCAGAAGCTGGTCACCCCGGCGCGGTCCATCTCCGCCATCAGCCGGCCCGCGTCGAAGCGGGTGTAGTGGTGGATGAAGACGGTTGCCTCGGCGTTCCACGGGGCGAAGAGATTGGACCAGGCGTGCTTGGCCCAGCCGGGTGACGAGATGTTCAGATGCACATCGCCGGGGCGCAGCCCGATCCAGTACATCGTCGCGAGATGCCCGACCGGATACGAGGTGTGGGTGTGCTCGACGAGTTTGGGGCGGGCGGTGGTGCCGGAGGTGAAGTACAGCATCAGCGAGTCGTCGGCCCGGGTCGGCCCGGTCGGCACGAACGCCTCGGACGCCTCCCGTGCTTCCTCGTACGCCAGCCAGCCCTCGGGGGCGCCGCCCACCGCGATCCGGGTGTAGCCGCCGGGCACCTGGTCGAACTTGGGGGTGTCCTCGGCCCGCGCGATGACGAAGCGGGCCCTGCCGCGGGTGATGCGGTCGGTGAGGTCGACGGGGCCGAGCAGCGGCGTCGCGGGGATCACCACGGCGCGCAGCTTCATCGCGGCGAGGGCGGTCTCCCACAGCTCGGTCTGGTTGCCGAGCATCACCACGATGCGGTCGCCGGGCCGTACGCCGTGGGCCGCGAGCCAGGAGGCGGTCCGGTCGGAGCGGCGGCGCATCTCCGCGAAGCTGATGCGGGTCTCGGTGCCGTCCTCCTCAACGATGTGCAGGGCGGTGCGGTCGTTGTCGCGGGCGATGACGTCGAACCAGTCGAGCGCCCAGTTGAAGTGCGCGGGCCGCGGCCAGCGGAAGTGCGCGCGGGCGCCCTCGTAGTCGTCGCCGAAGCGCACCAGCAGGTCCCTGGCGGCCCGGAACTCCTCGGTCGCGTCCGGCGAGCGGCCTTCCTGCGTCCCGTCCCTGTCCAGCATGTGTCCTCCTCATTGCCCCACGCCTGGTGGACATCGTGTAATCAGTGACGCATGTCTCACCACCCCCGTACGGGGGGAAGCGGAGGTTATGGGTGTACGGCGAGCCGGGGACGGACACGTCCGCAGACCTGGGGGCGGCTCTGGCGCGGTTGCGCCGCTACAGCGGACTGCCGGTGGCGTTCGGCGGGCTACAGGCCGGGCACGGACGCTACCGGCTCAACTCCCTGGCCGGTACGGCGACCGCCGCGCTGCGCGGTCTCGACATTCACCACGGCAACGGCGTCGGCGGCAAGGCGGTGGCGCTGCGCCGCCCGTTCACGGTGACCGATTACCACACCTCCGTGGTGATCAGCCATGAGTACGACGCGGTGGTCGCCACCGAGGGGCTGCGGTCGGTGGTGGCGGTGCCGGTGGTGGTGCGGCGCCGGGTGCGCGGGGTGCTGTACGGCGCACTGCGCACCCCGGTGCGGCTCGGTGACGGCCCGCTGTCCGCGGCGATGGACGCGGCGCGGGAGCTGGAGGAGGCACTGCTGCTCCAGGACGAGGCGGCGCGGATGCTGGCGGCGGCGCGGCAGCCGGCCGTCGATCCGGCGCGGTGGGAGGAGGTCCGCGAGGCCCACGGCGATCTGCGGACGCTGGCCCAGCGGGTCACCGATCCGCTGCTGCGCCAGGAGATGCTGACGGCCTGCGGACGGCTCGCCGCCGCCTCCCCGGACCGCGCCGCCCCGTCGGGCGAGGCGCCGGCACTGCCCGCGGCGCGCGAAGCCCCCATGCTGGCGCCGCGCGAGGTCGACGTCCTGGTGTGTGTCGCGGCGGGCGCCACCAACGCCGAGGCGGCGGAGCGGCTCGGGCTGCGCCCGGAGACCGTCAAGAGCTATCTGCGGTCGGCCATGCGGAAGTTGGGCACACACTCCCGGATGCAGGCGGTCATCGCGGCGCGAAGGGCGGGATTGTTGCCGTAGGGACCGCCGGGCGAAGCGCCCCGGGCGCGGGCTGCCCCTGCCGGGAAATGCCGTTGCCGGGTCCGGGCGCGGGCCGCCATCATCCCCACATGATCGATACCTCCGCCCTCGACGAGAAGCCCGTCCTTCCCGGTGCCCGTATCCGGCTCGTACCGCTGGAGCCGCGGCACGCCGTCGACTACCACGCCGCAACACTGGACCCGGAGATCCGCCGGCTGACCGGCAGCCACCACGACTTCACGCCGCAGGAGATCGAGGCGTGGTGCGCCGTGTCCGCGACGCAGCCCGGACGGCTCGACCTCGCCATCGAAGACCGGGAGAGCGGCCGCTTCCTCGGGGACCTCTCGCTGAAGGACGTCGACCCGCACAACGCCCACGCCACCCTGCGCATCCTCCTGGTCGCCGGCGCCACCGACCGCGGTCTGGGCACCGAGGCGATCCGGCTGCTCCTGGACCACGCCTTCGACCGCGTCCGGCTGCACCGCGTCCGGCTGGAGGTCTTCGCCTTCAACGACCGTGCCCGGCGCGCGTACGAACGCTGCGGCTTCACCGTGGAGGGCCGGATGCGGCAGGCGCTGCGCTGGGACGGCGCCTGGCACGACGTGCTGGTGATGGCGGCGCTGCGCACCGAGCGGACGGACGGCGCCCGCGCGCCACGCTGAGCGCCCCGGGCGCCGTTCCGGGCCCGCCGTACGCGGTGGGCCCGCGCCCTTCGCGAACCGCCGGCGCGTCACCAGGCGTGGGGGCGGGGCCGTGATCTCGGCGAGATCCTGTCGCCCGAAATCCCGGAATTCATGGGGTCCAGACCGCTTTGCCAATGCCCCCCGATGCTCATGGAAGGGTAATCCGGGAACAAATAAGACACAGGTAATCATGTCATTACAGCGTGTTATAGTGACGGCCGCCCGCCGCCCCGCTGAGACGAGAGGGCTCTCGCTCGCATGCTGTTGGATCCTCCTGTCGCCCCACCCGTGAACGGCTCGCTCCCCCCGGCCGTGCGGAACGCCGGAACGCCCGCCGGATGTCACGGGAATCGCACGTCCCCGCGAGGGGGCGGCACGCGACCGGGCATCGCCCCCGATCTGCCGGAAATCCGGTAACGCGCGCGATGCGCGCCCACATACCCACCCACTCCCGCTCACGCCGGGGCCGGACGGCTCCCGGCACAGCACGGGCGTCGGTGCATCCCTCCGCTCCCCAGTGCCCGGCCCGCCTGGCGGGTCACCCCTTATGCCGGCCCGCTGCCCCGCCCCGGGACCCGGTGCGGTGGCCCGGCCACCACCCTGCCCGTCCCTGACGCGACACCCTCCGGTGCCGGGCCCGCTCGGCCCCGACCGGCCCCCGGCTCCGTCCGCCTCCCCGTCGCTCCGTGCTGAAGCCCTCCGGCCACGGAGACGAGGCCGCCACCCCTTCCTCCACCGACCGCATCGTCCTGCCCTCCCCACTCCTGCCCGAACACGGCAGGCGGTTCACTGACCCCTAGGACGCTCCCCCGTGCTGACCGTACTGACCGGAGCCACCGGATTCTTCGGCTCCCACCTGCTCATACGACTCCTGCAACGCCCCGGGGAGGTGACGGCCCTCGTACGCCAGGACGGCGACGCGGGCCGGCGCCGCCTGGAACACGCCCTGCGCGCCACCGGGGAACCGCTCCCCGAGGACCTGCACACCCGGGTCCGGCTGCTCCGCGCCGACCTCACCGAACCGCTCCTCGGCCTCAGCCCCGAGCGCCACCGCGAACTGGCCGGCCAGGCCGACGTGATCTGGCACAACGCGGCCGTCATCGACCTCGCCGCGCCCCTGGAACAGGTGATGCGGGTCAACGTCGAAGGCACCCGCCGCGTACTCGAACTGGCCTCGGCCGCCCCCGGTCCGCTTCCCCGTGTCCTCTACACCAGCAGTTCCTACGTGGCAGGCGGACGCCTGGAGGGGACGGTCCTGGAGGACGACCTCGACGACCGGTACGGCTTCCGCACCCCCTACGAACAGTCCAAGTACGCCGCCGAACAGGCGGTCCGCGGCTGGGCCCACGACCGGAACCACCCGGTGACCGTGCTGCGGCCCAGCGTGCTCACCACCGACCAGGCGCTGCCCCGCAACGCACCGCTGCACCCCCTGGCCGAAGTGGGCGCCCGACTGTCCCTGTTGTCCCGGCTCGGCCCGTCCCGGCTGTTCCCCGGCGCCACCCCGGACACCCCGGCGGTCGTCGAGGTGCCCGGCCGCGCGGACGCCATGATGAACCTGGTCCCGGTCGAGTACGCGGCCGAGGCATCGGTGCACGTCGCCCTGCGCACCCCCCAGCGGCTCGTCGAGACCTTCCATCTGACGCATCCGCGGGAAACCCCGGTGTCCGCCTGCCTGGACGCCATGCGCGACCTGTGCCCCTGGCTGGACCTGCGGGTGGGGCCGGACGCCCCGTCCCACACCTCCGAGCACGGGACGCAGCAGCTCGCCCAACTCCTGGGCGGCATCCACCCGTACACGCGCCTGCACCGGACCTACGACCGGACCGCGCTGCTCGACGCCCTGGGCCACGCCCTCCCCGATCCCCCCGCCCCGGACAGGAACTATCTCGTCGCGGTCCTGCGCAGCGCCCCGTCCGTCGCCGCTTCCCTCACCCCCTGAAGGAGACCCACCATGTCCACCCCTTACGAAAAGCTCGCCGACATCCTCGTGGAAGAGCTCGGGCAGGACCGGGACGACCTGTCCCCGTCCGCGACCTTCTCCGAGATCGGTCTCGACTCCCTCTCCCTCGCCGAACTGAGCGTCATCGCCATGGACAAGACCGGCGTCGAAATCGAAGATCTCACGCCCGAGTCCACCCTCGCGGAGGCCGCCGCGCTGCTCGACGCGGCGGCCTCGGGAGCGGACGCGGGGTCCGCCATATGAGGCGCGACGACATCGCCGTCACCGGCACGGGCATGGTCACCCCGGTCGGCGTCGGTACCGAGGCGAGCTGGCAGGGGCTGCTGGACGGCCGGTCGGCCGCCGCCACCGACCCCCGGCTCGACAAGCTGGACATCGACTTCACCTGCCGCGTGCCCGGCTTCGAACCGGGCAAGTTGCTCGGCCGCGCGCTCGCCTCCCGGCTGGACAGCCATGCCCATCTCGCGCTCGTCGCCGCCCGCGAGGCGGTCGCGGACGCCGGGCTCGCCACCGAGGAGTGGGACGCGACCCGGGTCGGCGTCGTCCTCGGCGTCGGCTGCAACAGCCTGGAGCAGTACCACCGGGAATTCGGCCGGCTCAACTCCGACCGGGCCAAGCTCATCTCCCCGCGCGCCATCGTCCGCAGCGTGCCCAACATGGTCCCCGCCGAAGTCGCGCTCGACCTCGGCGCGCGCGGCCCGAGCCTGGCCGTCTCCACCGCCTGCGCCTCCGGGACGACCGCCCTGAGCATCGCGCGGGACCTGCTGCGCAGCGGCTCCTGCGACATCGTGCTGGCCGGCGGATCCGAATCGGGCACCGCCCCGGTCACGGTCGCCTGCTTCCAGCAGATGCGCACGCTGTCCGAGCGCACCCACGACCCCGGCGGGGCATCCCGGCCGTTCGACCAGGACCGGGACGGGTTCGTCCTCGGGGAGGGCGCCGGAATCCTGGTGCTGGAGCGCGCCGAGCACGCGGCGGCCCGCAACGCCCGCGTGCACGCCCTGCTGGCGGGCTGCGGCAACTCCACCGACGCCCACCACGTCACGGCACCCCACCCGGAGGGCCGGGGAGCCGTCCAGGCCCTCCGGCAGGCCCTGGACGACGCCGGACTCACCCCCGCCGACGTGGACCACGTCAACGCGCACGGCACCTCGACCGCCCTGAACGACCAGGCCGAACACCGCGCCCTGCGCGCCGTGTTCGGCACGCCGCCGCCCGTCACCGCCAACAAGAGCGTCCTGGGGCACTGCCTCGGCGGCGCCGGCGGCATAGAGGCGGCGGCGACGGTCCTCAGCCTCCGGCACCAGACCATCCCGCCCACCGCCAACCTCGACACGCTCGATCCCGACATCGACCTGGACGTCGTGCACAAGGTGCCCCGCCCCACGCGGATCAGGGCCGCTCTCAGCAACTCCTTCGGGTTCGGCGGCCAGAACGCGGTGGTCGTGTTCACCGCCGTCTGACGCCCGAGGGCTCCGCACCCGGAGCCGGTGAACGGCCTTCGCCCCCTCGCGGGGCGGAGGCCGTCTCCTTGCCGTCTCCCTTCGGCCCGGCCATCCGCCGTCAGGCGACCGAACCTATCCGCGGCGGGTCCCGGTGAATGGGGGTGTGCGCGCCGGTGAGGGGCGCGCCGGTGCCGCCGCGGCGGTTGGCGACGATCTCGGCGGCGATGGACAACGCGGTCTCCTCGGGGGTGCGCGCGCCGAGGTCGAGGCCGATCGGTGAGCGCAGCCGGTGGAGCTCCAGCTCCGTCAGCCCGGCCTCGCGCAGCCGCTCCAGGCGGTCTAGGTGGGTGCGGCGGGAGCCCATCGCGCCGACGTACGCCACCGGCAGCCGCAGCGCACGCTCCAGCAGCGGGACGTCGAACTTGGCGTCGTGGGTGAGGACGCAGAGCACCGCGCGGGCGTCCAGGTCCTGGGAGTCGAGGTAGCGGTGCGGCCAGTCGACGACGATCTCGTCGGCGTCGGGGAAACGGCCCGCGGTGGCGAAGACGGGCCGGGCGTCGCAGACGCTCACGTGGTAGCCGAGGAACTTGCCGACCCTGACCAGCGCGGCGGCGAAGTCGATCGCCCCGAAGACCAGCATCCGCGGCGCGGGCACCGAGCTCTCCACCAGCAGCGTCACCGGCTCCCCGCACCGCGACCCGTCCGCGCCGATCTCGACGGTGGCGGTGCGCCCCGCCTCCAGGAGCGCCCGCGTCTCGGCTGCGGCGGTGCGGTCCAGGTCGCGGTGGCCGCCGAGGGTGCCGGTGACGGTGCCGTCGGGGCGTACCAGCAGGGCGCGGCCCAGGAGCGCGGGCGGGCCCTGCACCACGCGGGTGAGGGCCGCCGCCTCCCCGCGGGCGGCGGCGGCCAGCGCCCCGGCGAGCGCGTCGGCGTCCGCCGTCCGCGCCCCGTCCGAGGCGGCCGAGGCGGCGTCCCGGCCTGTGGCACGGACCGGTGTGACGAGGATGTCGATGGTGCCGCCGCAGGTCAGGCCCACGGCGAAGGCGTCCTCGTCGCTGTAGCCGAAGCTTTCGCGGACCGGCGCGCCGCTCTCCAGCGCCTCCTGGCACAGCGCGTAGACCGCGCCCTCCACGCATCCTCCGGAGACCGAGCCGAGGGCCGTGCCATCGGCGTCTACGGCGAGCGCGGCGCCCGGGTGGCGCGGTGCGCTGCCGTGGGTGGCCACGACGGTGGCCACCGCGAAGTCGCGCCGCTGCTCGACCCACCGGTGCAGTGCGTCGGCGATGTCCAGCATCTCGATTCTCCTCACGAAGGGGGCGGGCGGGGCTATCCGACGCCGAGCCGGCTTTCTCTCGGATGGAGGGCGAAGTGGACGACGAAGACCAGGGTCAGCGCCCACATGAAGCCCCCACCTCACGCCATCTGCCCTGCGCCGCCCGGATGACGGTGCAGGAGATGACGCCGGCGCCGACGCCCGCGGTGATGTCGTAAGTGAACGGCATCAGGGCGACCGTGAGGAAGACCGGGACGGATGTCGCGCGGTCGCTCCAGTCGACATGGGCGGCCGCGCTCATCATCATCGCGCCGATGACGACGAGGGCGGCCGACGCGACCTGCGCCGGGACCAGTTGGGTGAGCGGGCCGCCCTCACCCCTGCCGACGAATCCGGCCTTGACCAGCCCGAGGAGGGCGACGAACATCCCGATGCCCATGGTGATGGCGTGCTTGAGGGCCTGCGGAATCGCGTTCATGATCATTTGAAGGTGGTGATGCCGCCGCGCACTTCGCGGGCGGGCGTCGAGCCGCGGGGAGATGTGGAAGTACCGGTCGAGCCACGCGCGTCCGGCGGGCTGACGCGTGCCGTGGCCCGCGTCATCCGCCGTCGTCGGTGGCCGGGTGGGCTGCTGGGGTCATGGTGCCTGGCTCCCAGGCGCTCAAGGGGCCCGCTCCGGGCGGGCTCCGGGCGGGCTCCGGGCGGGCTCCGGGACGGAACATCGGCTGCACGACCCGGGGGACGGCCCGAGGCGGGCGGGGGCCGCCCTGCGCTGCTCGGACGGCGACCGGGCCGGGCCGCGGTGCGGCGCGCGCCCGGCCCGGTGGCTCAGGTGCCGGTGAGGTGTTCGGGGCGCACCGGCGTCTTGTTCAGTTCCAGGCCCGTCGCGTCCCGGATGGCCGCGAGGACGGCCGGGGTGGACGAGAGGGTCGAGGCCTCGCCGATGCCGCGCAGCCCGTACGGCGCGGCCTCGTCGGCGAGTTCGAGGACGTCGACCGGGAGGGTCGGGGTGTCCAGGATGGTGGGGATGAGGTAGTCGGTGAAGGAGGGGTTGCGGACCTTCGCGGTGACCGGGTCGACGAGGATCTCCTCCATCACGGCGACGCCCAGGCCCTGCGTGGTACCGCCCTGGATCTGGCCGACCACCGACAGCGGGTTGAGCGCCTTGCCGACGTCCTGCGCGCAGGCCAGCTCGACGACTTTGACGAGGCCGAGGGCGGTGTCCACCTCGACGACGGCGCGGTGCGCGGCGAACGAGTACTGGACATGGCCGTTGCCCTGACCGGTGCGCAGATCGAACGGTTCGGTGGGCCGGTGCCGGAACTCCAGCTCCAGATCGATGGCCTCCTCCCCCAGGACGTCCACGAGGTCCGCCAGCGCCTCACCGCCGTCGGTGACGACCTTGCCGCCCTCCAGCAGGAGTTCGGCCGTCGCCCACGCCGGGTGGTACGTCCCGAACCGCTCCCGGCCCAGCCGGAGCACCTTCTCCCGCACCGCCTCGCAGGTGTGCTTCACCGCGCCGCCGGTCATGTACGTCTGCCGGGACGCGGAGGTGGAACCGGCCGAGCCGACCTGGGTGTCGGCGGGGTGGATCGTGACCTGCTGGACGCCCAGTTCGGTGCGGGCGATCTGCGCGTGGACGGTGACGCCGCCCTGGCCGACCTCCGCCATCGCGGTGTGCACGGTGACGAACGGTTCGCCGGCGACGGCCTCCAGCCGCACCCGGGCGGTGGAGTAGTCGTCGAACCCCTCGGAGAAGCCGACGTTCTTGATGCCGACGGCGTAGCCGACGCCGCGTACCACGTCCTCGCCGTGGGTGGTGTTGGACAGTCCGCCCGGCAGCGCCCGGATGTCGGCGCCCTCGGTGGTCTCCCACTGCTGCTCCGGCGGCAGCGGCATCGCCTTGACGCGGCGCAGCAATTCGGCGACGGGCGCCGGGGAGTCGACGGGCTGCCCGGTCGGCATGAGGGTGCCCTGCTCCATGGCGTTGATCCGGCGGAACTCCACCGGGTCCATGCCGAGCGCCCGGGCGACCTTGTCCATCTGCGCCTCGTACGCGAAGCACGCCTGGACGGCGCCGAAGCCGCGCATCGCGCCGCAGGGCGGGTTGTTGGAGTAGAGGGCGAGCGCCTCGATCTCCACGTCGTCGACGGCGTACGGGCCGACGGCGAGGGAGGCGGCGTTGCCGACGACCGCCGGTGAGGAGGAGGCGTAGGCACCGCCGTCCAGCACGATGCGGCACCGGATGTGGGTGAGTTTGCCGTCCTTGGTGGCGCCGTGCTCGTAGCGGAGCCTCGCGGGGTGGCGGTGGACGTGGCCGAAGAAGGACTCGAAGCGGTTGTAGACGATCTTGACGGGCTTGCCGGTGCGGAGCGCCAGCAGACAGCCGTGGATCTGCATCGACAGGTCCTCGCGGCCGCCGAAGGCGCCGCCGACGCCGGAGAGCGTCAGCCGGACCTTCTCCTCGGGCAGCCCGAGGACGGGGGCGATCTGCCGCAGGTCGGCGTGGAGCCACTGGGTGGCGACGTAGAGGTCCACGCCGCCGTCCTCGGCGGGCACCGCGAGCCCGGACTCCGGGCCGAGGAACGCCTGGTCCTGCATGCCGAAAACGTACTCACCGGTGATGACGACATCGGCCCGTCCGGCGGCGGCGGAGGCGTCGCCGCGGACGATCGGCTGGCGGTGGACGATGTTCGGGTGCGGGACGTGGGCCGCATGGCGATCCGTGCGGTGCTCGTGGACGAGCGGGGCGTCCTCGGCGGTCGCGGACGCCTCGTCGGTGATGACCGGCAGCTCCGCGTACTCGACCTTGATCTTGGCGGCGGCGCGGCGGGCGGTCTCCGGGTGGTCGGCGGCGATCAGCGCGACGGGCTCGCCGTGGTGGCGGACCTTGCCGTCCACGAGGACCGGTGTGTCCTGGACCTCCAGGCCGTAGTGCTTGACCTCGGTGGGCAGGTCGTCGTAGGTGAGGACCGCGTACACGCCGGGGGTGGCCAGCGCCTCGGAGGTGTCGAGGGAGACGATCTCGGCGTGCGCGACGGTGGAGCGCAGGGTGTGGCCCCAGAGCATGTCTTCGTGCCACATGTCGGAGGCGTACGCGAACTCGCCGGTGACCTTCAGGGTGCCGTCCGGGCGGAGCGTGGAGGTGCCGATTCCGGCCGGGGCGGTGGAGCCCTGGGTGAGGCCGGTGGGGGTGCGGGTGACTCCGGCCATGGTCAGGCCCCCTTCTCCGTGGTCGGGGCGGCGGCGCGGGCGGCCGCGAGGCGGACCGCGTCGAGGATCTTCTCGTAGCCGGTGCAGCGGCAGAGGTTGCCGGAGAGCGCCTCGCGGATGTCGGCGTCGGAGGGCTCGGCGGTGCGCTCCAGGAGTTCGTCGGCGGCGACCAGCAGGCCCGGGGTGCAGAAGCCGCACTGGACGGCTCCGGCGTCGATGAACGCCTGCTGGACGGGGGCGAGTGGTGTGTCGGTGCCCGGGGCGGGCTTCGCCTGTCGGCGGCGGGCGGCGTCGGGGTCGGGGTCGGTGCCGCAGGGGCCGGAGGCGCAACCGTGCCCGGCGCGCTCCTCGGCGAAGTCCGCAAGCCCCTCGACGGTGACGACCTCGCGGCCCTCGGCCTGTCCGGCGGCGACGAGGCAGGAGCAGACCGGCACGCCGTCCAGGCGGACCGTGCAGGAACCGCATTCGCCCTGCTCACAGGCGTTCTTGGAGCCGGGCAGGCCCAGCCGCTCGCGCAGCACGTACAGCAGGCTTTCGCCCTCCCAGACGTCGTCGGCCTGCTGGGGGCGGCCGTTGACGGTGATGTTCACGCGCACGGTGCGCTCCTTTTCTGTCCGCGGTAGGTCTCCCAGGTCCAGCCGAGGGTGCGGCGGGCCATGACGCCGACGGCGTGGCGGCGGTAGGCGGCGCTGCCGCGGACGTCGTCGATGGGGTTGCAGGCACCGGCGGCGAGCTGCCCGAACTCCCGGGCGACGGACGGCGGGAGCGCCCCGCCCGACTCCCACAGCCCGGCCTCCGCCAGCGCCGCGGCCAGGAACTCCTCGGCGGCGGTGGCGCGGACGGGGGTGGGCGCGGCGGAGCCGATGCCGGTGCGCACGGTGCGGGTGTCCGGGTGCAGGGCCAGGCCGAACGCGCAGACCGCGATGACCATGGCGTTACGGGTGCCGACCTTGGAGAACTGCTGCGGGCCGGTGGCCCGGGGGATGTGGACGGCGCGGATCAGCTCGTCCGGCTCCAGGGCGTTGCGTTTGACGCCGCGGTAGAAGTCGTCGATCGGGATCATCCGGCGGCCGCGTACCGACTCCGCCTCGACCTCGGCGCCGGACGCCAGCAGCGCGGGGTGGGCGTCGCCCGCCGGGGAGG
Organism: Streptomyces sp. NBC_01525; assembly: GCF_045040405.1. NCBI lineage: Bacteria > Bacillati > Actinomycetota > Actinomycetes > Kitasatosporales > Streptomycetaceae > Streptomyces > Streptomyces sp. NBC_01525. Next base: position 5,652,073 of record NZ_CP109397.1, on the reverse strand, counting down.
CGGTGCCGAGGTTGCCGCCGACGCCGCCGCGGTTGCGGATCTGCGGTGAGGCCACGGTGTGTGCGGCGAGCGCCAGCCCGGGCAGTTCGGTCCGCAGTTGCTCCATGATCTTCGTGTACGGCACCGACGCCCCCAGGCGCACGGTCCGCTCCCCGGTCTCCCACTCCTCCAGGTCGCCGATGCGGCCCAGGTCGAGCAGGTACGCGGGGCGGCGGTGGTCGAAGTTGATCTCGACCATCACATCCGTGCCGCCCGCGAGGGGTACCGCCGAGGGGTGCTCTGCCTTGGCGGCGAGCGCCTCCTCCCAGGTGGCGGGGCGAAGGAAGTCCATCACGGCTCTCTTCCAGGAATAGGGGCGAACTAGGGCAAAGTACGGGAATCTCGCAGAAGACTCTCGCTCACCACCCGCGGTGGGGGGCCACCGGTCGCGCCGCCGGCGAGCAGTTCATGTCCTGTTCATGCCGTCGGTGCCAGTCAACGCGGCGCCGCGCCCCGGGGTGCAGTCACCGAAAACATGAAGCGGTTGGCTGGCCACGCGGCATGTCTTGTAGATTCGAACGAAAGGCGGGGTCGGTACACCTCGCGGTATTCGGCACCACCACACAGCACAGATCGGCGGGCGAGGTCATGCGGCTCCGCGCACTCCTGGACACGGCATCCCTGGGCCTGAGCCTGCTCGGGGGCGAGGACGAGCTGGAGCGTGCGGTACGCGGCGTCATGACCACCGACCTGCGCGACCCCAGCCGCTACCTCTCCGGCGGCGAACTGGTCCTGACCGGCCTGGCCTGGCGCCGCGAGCCGGGCGACTCCGAGCGCTTCGTCCGCATCCTGGCCGCCGAGGGCGTCGCCGGGCTGGCGGCGGGCGAGGCGGAGCTGGGCTCCGTCCCCGAGGACCTGGTGCGGGCCTGCGCCCGGCACCGGCTGCCGCTGTTCTCCGTCACCGAGGCCGTCTCGTTCGCCTCCCTCACCGAGTACGTCGTCCGGCAGGTCTCCGCCGAACGCGCCGGTGACCTCGCCGCCGTCGTCGACCGCCACCGCCGCCTGATGACCTCCGGCCCGGCGGGCGGCGGCCCGGACGCCGTCCTGGACCTCCTCGGCTCCGACCTCGATCTACGCGCCTGGGTGCTCTCCCCCACCGGCCGGCGGATCGCCGGTTCCACCTTGACCGATCAGGGTCCCGAGCTGCCCGAAGGGATCGGCGCGCGGCTGGCCGGAGCCCATCTGGCCGCCTCCCGCGAGGGCCGCCGCGGCCCGTACCGCGTCACCCTCGACGGCACCGCGTACGCGCTCTTCCCCGTACGGCAGGAGGGCCGCGAGGCGCGCGAGACGCTGCTGTCGGACTGGTTGCTGGCCGTCGAGGCGGACATCGCGGACTGGCCCGCCGAGCGGCTCGACCTGCTCCAGGGCGTCACCCAGCTGATCGCCGTCGAACGCGAGCGGCGGGACGCCGCGCGCACGGTGCGGCGGCGGCTCGCCCAGGAGGTGCTGGAGCTGGTCCAGACGGGCGCCGCGCCCACCGAGATCGCGGCCCGGCTGCGGCTGGCGGTCCCGGTGCTGCTGCCCGGCCCGAGCGCCGCGCCGCGCTGGCAGATCGTGGTGGCCCAGGTCGAACGGGACGGCGACGAGGGGCCGGGCGGCCCGGCGGCGCAGGCCCTGCTGGAGGAGGTGCTGGCGGCCCCCGGCGCGTCCGGACCGGAGCCGTCCGAACGGATCGCCGTGGCGCACACCGGCGACGAGGCGGTGGCGCTGGTCCCGCTGCCCCCCACCGCCGACGGGGACGGGGAGGGGCTGCACGCCACCGCGCTGCTCTCCGCCGTCGGGGAACCGCTCGGCCGCGGGCTGGCCGACGACGGCCGCCTGACGATCGGCGTCAGCGCGCCCGTGCACTCCGCCGAAGGGCTGCGCGGCGCCCTGGAGGAGGCCCGGCACGCCCGCCGGGTGGCCGCCGCCCGCCCCGGCCGGGTCTGCACCGCCGGTCACGAGGAACTGGCCTCGCACGTCCTGCTGCTGCCGTTCGTCCCCGACGACGTACGGCGGGCGTTCACCGCGCGGCTGCTGGACCCGCTGCGCGACTACGACCGCCGCCACCGCGCCGAACTGATCCCCACCCTGGAGGCGTTCCTGGACTGCGACGGATCGTGGACCCGCTGCGCCGCACGCCTGCATCTGCACGTCAACACGTTGCGCTACCGCGTGGGCCGCATCGAGCAGTTGACGGGCCGTGACCTCTCCCGCCTGGAGGACAAGCTCGACTTCTTCCTGGCGCTGCGGATGAGCTGAGGCCGGGCGGGCCCGCCGCCACGGCCCGTTGACTCCACGGAATCCGTACCGCCCGGTCCGGCGCCCCGGTGCTCACGGGCCGTTTCCCGGGACCGGAGCGGTTTCGGGCGTTTGTGAAAACATTCACCCGGACCCTTGGCCGCGCCACGGAATCCGTGCTGAGATGCGCCCACGGCTTCGGCCACGGCTTCCATTTCCAGCTCAATGGCGCGCTCGGGAGGGCAAGGTGGCGGATCCCGCTATGCCGAAATCCGCGAAACCCGAGGGATCCCCGGACGCCCCGGCGTCCCCCGTATCCCCGCGATCCACGACTTCGGCAGCGGCCCGCCGGGCCCCGGCCCCGCCCCCGGTCCCCGCGGTGCGCACGCCCGGCGACGACCCGCTCGACCGCGCCGTGTGGCGGCTGCGCTCCCGTGGCTGCTGGGACGATGCGGCGGCGCTGCTGGAGCCGTACGCCGCCCGCAGCGCACCGGTCGCGCTGCACCGCGCCGCCCTCCTGGTGGAGCGCTGTATGTACACCGCCGCGGGGTGGGCGGCGGCGGAGGACGCGCTGCGCACCGCCGAGGCACTCGCCTCCGACGACGCGGAGCGCGGCGGCGCGGCCTGCGAACGCGGCCATCTCGCCTACACCGCCACGGTGTTAGGCGTCCGCGACCGCGCCGACGAGGCCCGTTCCGCGCTGGGCCGGTCGGCGGCGCTCCTCGCGCCCGGCGCGCCCGGACGGCCGCTGCTGGACTTCCGGCGCGGCCTGATGTCCGAACACGTCGCGGACAGCCCGCAGTCCGCGCGCGCCGCCTACCGCCGGGCGCACGCGGGCGCCACCGCCGCCGGGGACACTCTGCTGCTCTCCGCCACCTGGCGCCATCTCGCCGGACTCGCCCTGCGGGACGGGGAGTTGGCGGAGGCGCGGCACGGGTTCACCGAATCTCTGCGGATCCGGGAGGAGTTGGGCTTCCTGGTCGGCACGGCGCCCGCGCTGGTCGCCCTGGCGGACGCGGCGCCGGAGGCCGACGCCGCCCACCTGCTCACCGAGGCCGCCCGCCTCTTCCGCCTCATGGGCGGCCTCCCCACCTGGCTCACCGGTCGCTTTCCCCGTGCGCTCCTGGACGAGGAGGACGCGGACGGGGGCGAGCCGCCTGTGTGACGGGAGGCGGAAACGCCCCGCCGGGACGGGCCCGGCCTCCGGCCCCGGCACGGCGGCGCACCCGCCCCGGGCACCGCGGCCCGCCGCCCCAAGTGCCGTGACGCCCCGCCCCATGAGCCACCGCACCCACCCCGTCAACCCCCTGGCGTCGGCCATGCCCGTCCGCGCCGTCATCGGCCGAAATCCTACGGCGGCGGGGCCGGAACGGCCGCCGCGGCGGGCCGTCGCCCCCGCGCTGCCAGGGCACCTCGCCCGCGCCCGACGGCCCCCGCGGGCGGCCCGGCGCCGGGCCGGAGCGCCGAAAATGGCCGCAAGTGACGGTGTCGGCCCGGGATCGGGGCTGGATGCTGGTCCGGGTCCCCGCCCTTCGGCAGAGCTTTCAGGAGGCATCCGTGGCAACTGAAGCGCACCACTCCACCACCTCGTCCGACTGGGGCAAGGCTGATTTCGAGGCGATCTACAACTGCCCGGATCCACGCCGCTACTTCACGACGCTCCAGCCGCTCGACTACCAGATCCCGCACCACGGCCAGGCGGTGTTCCGCGCCGCCACCGACGCCCTGCGCCGCCACCGCGCGGACCGGCCGCCGTTGCGCGTCGTCGACCTGTGCTGCTCGTACGGCATCAACGCCGCCCTCCTCAACCACCATCTGACGCTCACCGACCTCTACGCCCGCTACACCACCCCCGGGCCGAACGGCGGGGGGCGGGCGGCGGACGACCGCGCGTACTTCGCCACCAGGCGCCGGGCCGACGCGGTCCACCTCACCGGGATCGACGCGGCGGACCGGGCCGTGCGCTACGGACGCGAGGCCGGTCTGCTGGACGCGGGCTTCGCGGAGAACCTGGAGACCGGGCGGCCCACCGCCGCGCTGCGCGCCGCGCTCGCCGGTACCGATCTGATCACCGTCACCGGCGGCGTCGGCTACATCACGGCCCGCACGTTCGGGCATCTCCTCGACTCCGTGACCGCGCCGCCGTGGGTCGCCGCATTCGTGCTGCGGACCGTCTCGTACGGCCCGGTGTCCGCCCTGCTGGCGCGCGCCGGGCTGGTGACGGAGAAGCTGCCCGCCCGAACGTTTCGTCAGCGCCGGTTCGCGGACGACGACGAGCGGCGGGCGGCCTTCGCGGCGCTGGCGGAGCACTCCCTGCCGACCACCGGCAAGGAGGCCGACGGCTTCTACCACGCCGACCTCTACCTCTCCCGTCCGGCGGCCGATGTCGCCGCGCTCCCGCTGGAGAAGCTGGTGACCGACTGACCGCACGGGCGCCCGGCCGGACCGTCGGCCGGGCGCCTCAGAACCGGTGGCGGGCGAGCGAGAGATGGGCCCGGACGACGCGTTCGGCGCGCTCCGGTTCACCGGCGGACAGCGCGTCCACCAGCGTCACGTGCTGCGCGGCGTCCGCCTGGAGCTCCGCCGGGCGCGGGCGGGGGCCGCCGGCCGGGCGCCGGGCCCGGCGCAGCAGATCGTCGACGACCGCCACCAGCCGGCGGTTGCCGGTGAGGGACATCAGGTCGTGGTGGAAGGCGCGGTCCGCCTCGGCGTACCCGGCGCGGTCGCCGCGCGCCGCGGCCGCGACCCCGTCGGCGGCCAGCGACCGCAGCCCCACCCACCGCTCCGGGCACGGCACCGCGCCCGCCAGCCGGATCACCGCCGGGATCTCCAGCATCGCCCGGACCTCCGCCACCTCGGCGAGGTCGCGGACGCTGTGCTCGGCGACCCGGAAGCCGCGGTTGGGCACCACCTCGACGGCGCCCTCGCCCGCGAGTTGCTGCATCGCCTCCCGCACCGGGGTCGCCGAGACGCCGTACCGCCCGGCGAGCGCGGGAGCGGAGTAGACCTCCCCCGGCGTCAGCTCCCCGGCGAGCAGCGACTGCCGCAGCGCCGCGAGGATCTGCGCGCGCACGGAGTGCCTTCGCGGCCGGACGAGGGGCGGCGCGGGCTCGGGGCGGGGCGCGGCGGGCTGTTCGGGGACGGCTCTCCGGGGGGCGGCCTGCTCTTCCCGGTGCGTGGCGGGCGCCGCCCGGTCCGTGGCGGGGACGGTCTGATCCGCGACGGGACCGGCTTGGGCGGGCACCCGGGGGCGGGCCGCCGGTCCGTGGTCCGCGCCGGCCTGTTCCACGGGGGTGCCTTCCATGGGGGTACCTCCTGACATTCCCAGAACTTTAGGCGGCGGCGGCGAAGGTTCCCAGCTCGCGCCCCACGGGTAGGCTTCCGCTAAGGTAAGCCTTACCTGCTAACGATCGCGATTCGGTGGTCTTCGCATGCCCTCTGCCCTCGCCACGTCCGCCCCCGCCTCCCCGCTCTCCGGCGCCTACGCCCAGCTGACCGAGGTCTTCCCCTCGCTGCGGGTCACCGAGGCGGACGCCGCCCTGCCGGACGGCGACGGCTGGGTGGGCGCCGCGGCCCTGGCGACCGGCGGCGAGGACCTGGACACCTTCCTGGCCTGGGACGACGCGCAGGTCCAGCGGGACTACGGCACCCGCGCCCGGCCCGACGTCGTGGCCTCCTTCGCGCTGCACCGTTACGCCTGGCCCGCCTGCCTGCTGATCACCCTGCCCTGGTTCCTGCACCGCCGGGTGCCGTCGCTGCCCGTCGCCGATGTCGCCTTCCACCGCGAGCAGGGCCGGATGGCAGTACGCGTGCGCTCGTTCGCGTGCCTTCCCGGGGACCCGGCGGCGGAGCTGCCCGGGGCGCGGGTGGTGCCCGACGAGGAGGCGCTGCGCGGGGCGGTGCGGGAGGCGGTGGCCGGGCATCTGGGGCCGGTGCTGAACGGCTTCCGCGGCCGGATGCGGCGCGGCCCGCGCGCCCTGTGGGGCATGGCGTCCGACGAGATCGTCGAGGGCCTGTGGTACCTCGGGCATCTGCTGGGCGAGGAGCGGCGCGCCGTCGCCGAGCTGGAGCGGCTGCTGCCCGGCGCCACCGCCCCGTACGTCGGCTCCGCCGCGTTCCGCGAGCTGACCGGGCCGGGCGGCGAGGCGCTGCCGACCCGGGACCGCGCGAGCTGCTGCATGTTCTACACGCTGCGGCCCGAGGACACCTGCGTCACCTGCCCCCGCACCTGCGACACCGACCGCGTCGCCCGGCTGACCGCCACCGCCTGAGCCCGGGTCAGCCGCCCGTACGGAAGCGGCACCACCGCCGCCGAACTCCGCCTGATCCTGTCCTGGTTGACGGGCCGCCGCGCCGCTCCGCTCCGCCGGGGAAAATCCCCTCACTACGTTGCGGCGCTTCCCCAACTCTCCACGGTGGAAAAGGCTTTCCCTCTCCGTACATCATTCTCCGCGCCCTTTCCCGTCCTCGCCGGGAAAGGGCGGCGATTGAGCCGATCGGGTCAGCCCGGCACCCGGTGGCGTGTGGCGAACGCGTGGGGCGCGTTCAGTGATTAGATGCGGCCGTGGGGTGCGAAGGGGAGCCGGGCCGCCCGCGCCATTCGGCGGAACGCAGGGGGCATCACCCGCATTCCGCAACGGCGTTCCCGGGCTCCGGCACCCACCCGTTCCGCCGCGGCACACGGCCCGATCCGGTACGGAAATCCATCCGTTCCGATGCGAGGAGAGCAAGGTGACCACTCTTCAGATTTCGGTTGTGGTGCCGTGCTTCAACGAGGCCGAGGTCATCGAGAAGTTCCACGTGGCGGTCGTCGCCACCCTCGACCGCACCGGGGAAACCTTCGAGATCTGCTACGTGGACGACGGGAGCGCCGACCGCACCGGAGCGCTGCTGCGCACCCTCGCCGCGGCCGACCCCCGCGTGCGCTACACCTTCTTCAGCCGGAACTTCGGCAAGGAAGCCGCCATGCTCGCGGGGCTGCGCATGGCGCGCGGCCGGGCGGTGGTGCTGATGGACGCCGACCTCCAGCACCCGCCGGAGCTCATCCCGCGGATGGTCGCCCTCCAACGGCACGGCTACGACCAGGTCGTCCCGCGGCGGGACCGCGCCGGTGACGGACTGGTGCGCACCGCGCTCAGCCGCACCTACTACGCCCTGGTGCGCCGCTTCATGGACGTGGAACTGGTCGACGGCGCCGGGGACTTCCGGCTGCTGTCGCGGCGCGCGGTGGACAGCGTCCTGACGCTCCCGGAGAACAACCGCTTCTCGAAAGGCATCTTCTCCTGGATCGGATTCGATACGGTCACCTTCCGGTACCGCAATGCCGAACGCGCCGCCGGATGTTCGAAATGGGGCAGCAGAAGACTGCTGAATTACGGCATCGACGGCCTCCTCTCGTTCAACAACCGCCCGCTCCGCGTCGCCATCTACGCCGGACTCTGGGTCTTCCTCTCGGCACTCGCCTACGCCCTGTGGGTCGTCGCGAATGTCGCGCTGAACGGCGCGAACGTGCCCGGCTATGCGACGCTGCTGACCGCCATCGTGGCACTGAGCGGAATTCAGCTCGTCACCCTCGGGGTCATCGGCGAATACGTGGGCCGCATTTACCACGAGGCGAAACGCCGGCCGCCCTATGTCGTACGCGAGACCGACGCCCTTCCGGCGGCCGATCCGGTACCCGTGACCGTACCGACGACGGCGAATTCGGCGGCGGCCGTGCCGGAGCCCGCGCAGCGCACGGCCCCCCGGCAGTTCGCGGCGTTCGTGCTGATCGGCTGCGCCAACACCGCCGTGTACCTCGCCCTCTACGCCGCGCTCAACCGCGTCATCCCCTATCTCGCCGCGCACATCCTGGGCTACGCGGTCAGCACCGTCGGGTCGTTCCTGCTCAACTCGCGTTTCACCTGCCGGACCCGGCCCACCTGGCGTGGCCTCGCGCGCTATCCGCTGTCGAGCCTCTTCAATCTGGTGGCCTCCGGCGCCCTGCTCTACGTCGCGGTCAGTCGGTTCGGCATGGACCGGAACCTCGCCGCGCTCGCCGCCGGTGTCCTCGTCACCCCCGTCACCTTCCTGCTCGCCCGGTGGGCCATCACCTCGGGCGGCGCGGCGTCCGCTCCCCCGCGCCGGACGGCCGCGCCGCTCGGGCGTCCGGCCGACCGGCCCGAAACGGGCTGACCACCTCACGGACCGGCCGCCCGCGCGGGCGGCGACGTCGAAAGGCAGTACCGCCATGGCCGACCGCGCCACCGGCACCACCGTCCCCCACGAACCGGGCCCGGCGCCGCAGCCGGTACGGGGGGCCGCCACGCCGGAGCCCGCCGCACGGCCCGGCGGCCGCTGGGTGGCGCTCCTCGCCCTCGCACCGCTGACGCTCCTCACCGCCGCCTCGTGGTCGGGCCGCTGGGTGCGGCCGAGCGGCGACGAGTGGTGCTTCCTGCCCGTGGTGCGCGACGGCGGGATCTCCGCACTGGTCGACACCTTCTACGCCAAGGACAACGGGCGCATCGTCAACGCCCTGCTGGTCGGGGCGTACGCCACGTTCGACGTACCGGGCCACCAGTGGTTTCCGCTGGTCAGCGGCGTGCTCATGCTGGGGATCCTGTGGGCGGTGACGGCGGCGGCGCTGCGCCGGGCCGCCCTGACGGCGCCCGCCGGGACCGCGCCGCTCGTCGCCGCCGTCGTCACCGCGCTCTTCCTCTTCGCCTCCCGGAACACGTACAAGACGTTCTTCTGGCCCGCCGCGTCGGTGTCGCACACCCTGCCGCCGGTGCTCGCCTGCGCGGCGGCGCTGCCGCTGCTGCGCGCCAGGACCCGCACCGGGCGGCGGCTGGCGCTGGGCACCGTCCTCGTCGCGGGCGTCGTCATGGCGATGCTCTCGGAGGAGACCACCGTCGTCGCCGTGCTGGTGCTGGCCGCGGCCTGGCTGCTGGCCGAACGGATCGCCGGGGAGCGGATGCGGCCCTTTCTGCGGCGCTGGTGCGCGGCGGGCCTCGCGGGCTGTCTGATCGGCGGGGTCCTGCTGTACACCTCCCCGGGTCTGCGGATCCGCCGCGAGCGGCACGATGCGGGCACCGCGGAGATGGTCGCCCCCGATTCGCTGCTCGGCGCCCTGGAGGGCTTCGCCCGCATCCTCGGCATGCTGCTGACGAACTGGCCGTACCTCGCCGCCGTCGCCGTCGGCACGCTGCTCGCCCTGCTCACCCGGCCCACCGGTGACGGCCCGCCCCGCCCGCCGTGCGGCGCCGCGCCACTGGCCGCCGCCGGTGGCGTGGTCTTCCTGCTCTCCGGCTATCTGTGCACGCTGCTGGCGTATCCCGTCTTCGGCGGCCATGTGACGTCCTCGACCCGCATCTGGAACGACTTCGTCCTCCTCTACCTGGTGCTGCTCGTCGGCGCGGGCACGCTCCTGGGCCGCGCCGTACGGCGGCGCGCGGCACGGACCGGCCCGCCACTGGCGGCCGCCGCGGCGCTGTGCGGCGTGGTCTGCGCCGCGCTGCTGGTCTCCGTGGCGCATCTCGACACCGCGATGCGGGCGCGGGCGCAGGCGTGGGAGCGTCAGGACCGGTCGCTGCGCGCCGAGGCGGCCGCCGGTGCGCGGACGGTGCCGTACACCCCACTGGTCATCGCCGAGATGACGGAGCCGTTCGACAAGCGGGGCACCCCGCGCTGGTCGGCGGCGTGCGTCGCGGACTACTACCGCGTCGACCATGTCACCCTCGGGACCCGGCGGCCCTGACGGCCGGTGCGGCGGCGCCGCGGCCGCCCGGGTGAACGCCGCGGCGCGCCGGTTTTCGCTTCCGGCCGTGGCGGGACGCTCCCTCCGGCGGCCCGCCCCTGCGCGACGGCCGTCCAGGCACACCGGGAGGGCGCATGGCTGACGGATCCCGCACGGCCGGACGGCGCCCGCGTCCCCGCCCCCTCGGGGTGACGGCGATCGTGCTGCTCCTCGCCCTGACGCTGACCGCCCTGCTGACGCCCACGGGGCCCACGGCCACGGGCGATCCGGCGCAGTCCCGTGGCGGCGACCGGGCCGCGCCCTGCCACCGGACGCTGGTGGGCGTCGCACACGAGGACGACGATCTGCTCTTCGTCACCCCGCAGATCCAGCAGTTACTCACCGCGCGGTGTCCGGTCCACACGGTCTATCTGACCACCGGAGACGCGGGCCACGCGGCGCCCCGGGGCGGCTACGTCCTCGACCGCGAGCACGGAGTCCGCGCCGCCTACGCCAAGCTGGCCGGTGCCCGGAACGTCTGGCGGCGCGACGACCTCACGGTGCGGGCGACGCGGATCCCGTCGTTCACGCTCGCCGGACGGCCCGAGGTCCGCCTGACGTTCTTCGGCCTGCCGGACGGCTTCCCGTACGGCGAGGGCAGCGCCGCCCACCACCGGCAGAGCCTGCTGAGGCTCTTCCGCGGCGAACACCGCGTCCTGCACTCCACCGACGGCACCCGCGCGTACACCGACAGCTCCCTCGTCGACGCGCTGGCCGCGCTGGCCGCGCTGGCCGGGAAGGGGGACGCCGACAGTTTCCGGACGCTGGACTTCGACGGCACGCGCTTCGGCGCCCCCGCCGACCGGCTCGCCGACCACAGCGACCACGCCATCGCGGCCCGCTACTTCCGGCGAGCCGCCTTCGCCGTCCAGGGCCACCCCGACGTCCGCGCGTACCTCGGCTACCCGCTGACCACCCTGCCCGCCAACCTGACGCCGGAGCAGGAGGCGCGGAAGACGGCGGCGTTCGACGCGTATCTGCGCGGCGTCACCTGCGTCCCGCTCCGCTGCCCCGCCCCGCGCCCGACGGGCCTGTACCGGGGGTGGCTGCGCCGGGAGTACCCGCGGACGCACCGGGAGCCGCGAGGCGGCGAGATCATGTCGGGCATCGGCGGCACGGACCGGCGCGGCGCGGTGGAACGCTGCCTGGACGCGGGCGGCGCCCCGGCCGCCCGGACCCGGCCGTGCGACGGCTCCCCGGGCCAGTCGTGGACGTTCGGGCCCGGCGGGTGGCTGCGTCCGGCGGCCGGGCACCTCTGCCTGATCGCCGCCGCCGCGCCGGGCCTCGCACCGTGCGACGGGCCGCCGGGCCGGACGTGGTGGACCGACGGTCAGGGCCGGATCGGCTCCGGCGACCGCTGCCTGTACCAGGACGACATGGCCCTGCCCGCGCCCCGCCTCCGCCTGGCCCCCTGCACGCCGTACCGTCCGGAGCTCCTCTGGCGCCACTGAACCGCCGCCTCCCGCACATCGAACACCACTCGGCGCACAGCTACGTACGTTCGACGGACACGCCGACGAGGGCGGGACTCCTTGCACCCCTTGGCGTTCACTTGTCCCGAATCCCGGGGCGCGGGCGGCGACTTCCGTCAAGGTGGCGCGCGAAAACGCGTACCACTACCCGAAGGATCCCCGAATGAGAATGACCGACACGGCGCTGGACTGGCTGGTTCCGGGGGCGCTGCTGCTCGCCGGGGTGCTGACCGCCGGGGGTGTCCTGCTGTTCAGCAGGCGGGCGGCGAACCGTTCGTCGTCCGGCGAGGACTCCTGGGAGCGCAGCGAGGAGCGCCGCCGCCGCAAGGAGACCGTGTACGCCATGGCCTCGTATCTGCTGCTGTTCTGCTGCGCGGCGGTGGCCGCGGCGCTGTCCTTCCACGGTCTGGTCGGCTTCGGCAAGCAGAACCTCAACCTCTCCGGCGGCTGGGAATACCTCGTACCGTTCGGCCTCGACGGCGCGGCGATGTTCTGCTCCGTACTCGCCGTGCGCGAGGCCAGCCACGGTGACGCGGCGCTCGGCTCGCGGCTGCTGGTGTGGACGTTCGCCGGGGCGGCCGCGTGGTTCAACTGGGTGCACGCGCCGCGGGGCCTGGACCACGCGGGCGCACCGCAGTTCTTCGCCGGGATGTCGCTGTCGGCGGCCGTGCTCTTCGACCGGGCACTGAAGCAGACCCGGCGCGCGGCGCTGCGGGAGCAGGGCCTGGTGCCCCGGCCGCTGCCGCAGATCCGCGTGGTGCGGTGGCTGCGGGCGCCCCGGGAGACGTTCGCCGCCTGGTCGCTGATGCTGCTGGAGGGGGTGCGGTCGCTGGACGAGGCGGTGGACGAGGTCCGGGAGGACCGTCGGGAGAAGGCGCAGCGCCGGATGCGCCGCCGCGATCAGGGTCGCCTCGACCGCGCCCGGATCAGGGCGCTCAACCGGCAGCACCGGTCCTGGGGCCTGCGCCGGGCGGCGCGGCAGCTGCCGGTGGAGCCGTCCGGGACCCCGGCCGAGACGCTGCCCGAACCCGGCGCCGCGAGTGGTGAGCCGCAGCCGCTGCCCGCCGGTGAGGGCCGGCAGGCGCCCGCCGGTGAACTGCCGTCGCACGCCCGCCCGGCGCTGAAGGCCGTCAACGGCGCCGAGGCCGACGCCGCCCGGCAGTCCGCCACCGCCCGTCCGCAGACCGTCGACCTGACGGCGGAGGACGACACCCAGACGCTGCCGCGGCTGGACTCCCTGGAGGAGAAACTCGCCGAGATCGAGCGGCAGTTCGGCTGAGGGGTGCGGCGGACCGCGTCGGGCCACAGGCCCACGAAGACCGGGAGACGCGCCCAGCGGACACCCTTAGGCCGGTCCGCCGCCCAGCTCGAACCAGACGCTCTTGCCGAGGGCATGCGGCCGCACTCCCCAGGCGTCCGCCAGGGAGCGGACGAGTATCAGACCCCGGCCCGAGGTGCCGTCGCCCGTCGGCGGGCGCGGCTCGGGGCGGGCGGACGCGCAGTCCCGCACTTCGACCCGTAGCCGGTCGGTGACCGTCGCGGTGAGCAGTGCGCCGCCGGTGGTGTGCACCAGGGCGTTGGTCACCAGCTCGCTGACCAACAGCGCCGCCGTGTCACAGAGCCCGGCGGGCGCCGGATCGTCCCAGCGTCGCAGCAACTCCCGTAACGCGCGCCGTACTTCCGCGACCGCCCCCAGATCGGCGGGGCGGATTCTTCGTTCCAGCACTCCTGGTGCGCGGGCGACCACCGTGGTGCCCCGGCCCCCCTCGGCCGCCGCACCGTGCCGCTCGCCGTCCTCGCGCCGCACAGGCTGACGCATCCTCTCCCCCGCCCCCCAGATGTCCCACCGGCTCTCTCGAACAGCCTCACGGAGATGCATGCCCACGGGGAAAGGCGACATGCTTCGACTTTCACAGGTCCACCCCACCGGGCGCCGGGCCGCACACGGAACACCGCGATCCGGACATTCGACGTTCATCTCTTGCATGACAGAGCGTCACATACGGGGAATGTTGCGCAGGTTGGACCGCGCCATCTGAAGCATCCGCCCGACGCCGCCGTCCAGCACGATCTTCCCGGCGGACAGCGCGAAGCCGGACACCATCTCGGCGCTGACCTTCGGCGGGATGGACAGCGCGTTGGGGTCGGTGACGACGTCGACCAGCGCGGGCCCCTGGTGCGCGAACGCCTCGCGCAGCGCGCCCCGCAGCTGCTTGGGCTTCTCCACCCGGATCCCGTGCGCGCCCGCCGCGCGGGCGACGGCGGCGAAGTCCGGGTTTTGGTTGGTGGTGCCGTACGACGGCAGGCCCGCGACCAGCATCTCCAGCTCGACCATGCCGAGCGAGGAGTTGTTGAACAGCACCACCTTGACCGGCAGGCCGTACTGGACGAGCGTGAGGAAGTCGCCCATCAGCATCGTGAAGCCGCCGTCGCCGGACATCGACACGACCTGCCGCCCGGGGTCGATGAACTGCGCACCGATCGCCTGCGGCAGCGCGTTCGCCATGGAGCCGTGGGTGAACGAACCGATCACCCGGCGGCGGCCGTTGGGCGTCAGATAGCGGGCGGCCCACACGTTGCACATGCCGGTGTCGACGGTGAACACCGCGTCGTCGTCGGCCTCGTCGTCGAGGACGGAGGCGACGTACTCCGGGTGGATCGGGATGTGCTTCTCGACCTTGCGGGTGTAGGCGCTGACCACGCCCTCCAGCGCGTCGGCGTGCTTCTTGAGCATCCGGTCGAGGAAGGCGCGCTGCGATTTGATCTGCACCTTGGGCGTCAGACAGCGCAGCGTCTCGCGGACGTCGCCCCAGACGCCGAGGGCGAGCTGCGAGCGACGGCCGAGGTGTTCGGGCCGGACGTCGACCTGGACGATCTTCACGTCGTCGGGGAGGAACGCGTTGTACGGGAAGTCGGTGCCGAGCAGGATCAGCAGATCGCACTCGTGGGTCGCCTCGTACGCGGCGCCGTAGCCGAGCAGTCCGCTCATGCCGACGTCGTACGGGTTGTCGTACTGGATCCACTCCTTGCCGCGCAGGGCGTGGCCGACGGGCGCCTTGACGCGTTCGGCGAACTCCATCACCTCGGCGTGGGCGCCCGCGGTGCCGCTGCCGCAGAACAGGGTGATCTTTCCCGCCGCGTCGACGAGTTCGGCGAGCCGGTCGATCTCGGCGTCGCCGGGACGGACCGACGGCCGCGCGGTGACCAGGGCGTGTTCGATGGCGCGGTCGGGCGCCGCCTCGGATGCGATGTCGCCGGGCAGCGAGACGACGGAGACGCCGCTGCGGCCGACGGCGTGCTGGATGGCGGTCTGCAGGACCCGCGGCATCTGCTGCCGATTGGAGATCATCTCGCTGTAGTGGCTGCATTCGGCGAACAGCCGGTCGGGGTGGGTCTCCTGGAAGTAGCCGGTGCCGATCTCGCTGGAGGGGATGTGCGAGGCGAGCGCGAGGACCGGGGCCATCGAGCGGTGGGCGTCGAAGAGCCCGTTGATGAGGTGGAGGTTGCCGGGCCCGCAGGACCCGGCGCAGGCGGTGAGCTTGCCGGTGACCTGCGCCTCGGCACCCGCGGCGAACGCGGCGGTCTCCTCGTGCCGCACCTGGATCCAGTCGATGGCCCGCGAGCGGCGGATCGCGTCGACGACGGGGTTGAGGCTGTCGCCGACGACGCCGTACAGCCGTTGCACCCCGGCACGCACCAGGATGTCCACGAATTGCTCGGCCACGGTCTGCTTCGCCATGTCGCGCTCGCTCCTTCGCCGCCGTCGGTGGGCCGTATCTCCCTGCCATGAACCCATGAGGCGGCGGGCGGCGCCTCCGGTGCCACCCGGTCGGACGGTCCGTGTCGCGCCCGGCCGGGGCCGTCGCGGCGCGGGGCGTACGGCCGGGTGGGGCCGCCGCGCCCGTACCTGTCCTACGTGTCGTACGGGCCCTCCGTGCCCGTGCGGTGCGCTACGTGTCCCACACCCCGACGGCCGTGCGGTCGCGGGCGTGACCCTTGACGCGGACCTGCGCGGAGGCGAGGAAGGAGGTCAGGCCGGGCGGCTGGGGGCCGGAGAAATCGGTGGCGAGGTGGGCGGCGAGGGCCGGTTCGTCGGCGAGCGGTTCGGCGAGCCCGGCGCTGCACAGCAGCAGGGCGTCACCGCGCCGCCCGGTGACGGTCGTGAAGAGGAACGGCGCGGGACCGGGCGCACGGCGCGGGCCGGACGATTCCAGGCCGGGGGCGGAGCCCGGCGGGGCCGGGACGCCCGCGGAGGGCCGGTGGCCGGACGCGGACGGTCCGTCGTGGGGCGCGAACTCCTCCTGACCAGGCGCGGACGGTTCGAGGTCCTCCCACACACCGTCACGCAGCCGCAGGAATCCGCCCTCGCCGACGCCGAAGAAGACCCGCGTCCGGCACGCCGGATCGGCGGGCAGCAGCAGACAGCGCACGGCGGCCGGGGACTCCGGTACACCGCCGGGCCCCGCGGTGCGGGCCCGCAGCTTGCCGTAGCCGCGGTCGGCGAGCCGCTGGAGCCCCGATCGCAGGGCGCTGCGGTGGTCCGTTCGCAGGTCCTCCACCAGTCGGGTGCAACTGCGGGCCACGGCCCCGCCGATCCAGGCACAGGCGTCGTGCGCCGCGCGCGGGTCCCCGACGGCGGGCCCGGACGCGACAGCCGCCAGGATCAAGGAGTGCGCACCGGTACCGAACCGCGCCAGCAGCAGGGCATCGCGGCGCGGCGTACCCCGGTAACGCGCCGAGTCCCCACGCTGCGACACGGCACGAAGCGTGAGCGAGCCGTACTGCGCCCCGTCCAGCACGGTGTCCGGCACCAACTCCCCGAGCGCCGCCGGATCCGCAACGGGCAAGGCCACGGGCTCGGCCGCGTAGGTGGGCGGGCGGTGGCCGATGTAGGTGGGGTGGTGGACGGTGGGGGGTTGTGTGGGGGGTGGGGCCTCGCCGTCCGGGATGGGGTCGGTGGCCGGGGCCGCTTCGTTGTCCGGGGTGAGTTCGGTGGCCGGGGCCGCCTCACCGGCCGGTACGGTCTCCGCACCCGGCGCAGACGCGGTACCCGGCTCGGCCTCCGCCCCTCCCTCGGTCTGCGGTCCGTCCTCGGCCTCCGGTACGGCTCCGGCCCCCGATACGTCCTCGGCGTCCGGCGCCGCCTCGGCACGCGGCGCGGACTCCGGGCCCGTCGCCTCCGGAAGTGCCGAAGCAACGGGGGGTGGTTCGGCGGGTGACGCCCCAACAGATGACGGCTCGGCAAGGGCCTCGGCCCGCCCGGTCGAAGGCCGCTCGACCGGAAGCGGCCGCGCTACGGGCGACGTGCGGGCGCCCGCGTCAGGCCGAGCGGACGGCAGCTCCTCCGGGGGCAGCAACCCGGGCGGCAGCGTTCCGGCCCGGAACGGCCACGGTGGCGCATCGGCGGCGGACAGACCGACCGGCAGTTCGTCCGGCGGCAGCAACCCGGGCGGGAGCAGTCCGACGGCCGGAAGCGTGGCCGGGCGAGGCGCCTCGCCCACCGGTACCGGAGGCGCCGGGACGGAGAGCGACGGAGCCGTAGCGGTCGACTCCCCCCTCGCGACGGGCAGCTCCCGGCCCGCCACGGCAGGATCCGGCGGCGCCACGGGCGCATCCGGGGACGCCACAGCCGGACCCGGAACCGACGGCACCCCGGAGGAAGCCGGAGCTGACGCGACCGGGGCCGGGGCCGACTCGCCCGGGCCCGGAGCCGATGCGGCCGGAGCCGGACCCGGAATCGACGCCCCCACAGAGGCGGCCGGGCCAGGAGCGCCCGGCGCGGCCGAAGACGCAGCCGACGGCGCACTCAGCGCCCGAAGCGCCGAAGCGACCCGTTCATCGAGGGTGTCCGTGGCGCCGGACGGACCCGTGTCGCTCGGTGCGTACGGTCGCGGGGCCATGGTGCCGGGACCGGATGCGCCCGGATGGTCCCGGTCCGGTCGGATGTCGCCGTAAAGCTGCCGCCACCAGTCGTCCTCCGGCCCGCGGCATGGTGCGCCCTGCTGGTTCATGCGCCGTATTGTCCACGCGCCGGCGGCGGGGAAACAGAGCGCGAAGAGGTGTTCGCCCGGACGTTCCGCCGGACGGCCCACCCGGGCGTCGGAGCGCCCCGGCCGGGTGGCGGCGGGGCGGACGAGGCGTCCCGCGGCGGGCCGGGCCGGGCGCGTACCACGCGGGGCGGCGCCCGGCGTCCCGGTGGGACCGGTCCGGGGAGCGCGTTCGGGTCACGTCCGGCAGGCTTGGGCCATGAGCGTGCGCAGCGTGCCGGACCGGGGGATCGCCGTGGCGGGGGCGGCGGCCGGGCCCGGCGAGGGCGTCGTATGAGCGGGTGGCAGCTGTTCGCCGTCGGGCTGGTGCTGCTGCTCGGACTGTTCGGGGTACTGGTCCCCGGCGTCCCCGGGACGCCGATCGTCTGGGCGGGGGTGCTGTGGTGGGCGATGACGGAGCAGACGTCGGTGGCGTGGACGGTGCTGATCGCCGCCACCGCGCTGCTCCTGCTCCAGCAGGCCGTGAAGTTTCTGCTGCCGACGCGCAATCTGCGGGCCGCGGGAACCCCGTACCGCGTGCTGTTCCTCTCCGGCGCCGCCGGGATCGCCGGATTCTTCGTGATCCCGGTGATCGGCGCCCCGCTCTGCGCCCTCGGCGCGCACTACCTGCTGGAACGGGTCCGGCTCGGCAGCCACGGCGACGCCTGGGCCGCCACCCGTACGGCGATGCGCGCCGTCGGGCTGAGCGTGCTGGTGGAACTGTTCGCCTGCCTGCTGGTGGTGGGCGCGTGGGCGGGCGTGGTGTTCGCGGGGTGAGGCGCGGGCCGCGCGCCGGGCGGGACTTTACGGACACGCCCTAGCGGTCACCGGGCGGCGAGCGCGGGCAGCGCGAACGCGCCGGGCGGGACGCGGTCCGCGTTCCACAGGTGGTGCAGGGCGTAGGCGCGCCACGGCCGCCATGCCTCGGGCGCGCCGTCCGGGCCCGCGTCCGGGTCGCCCAGGGCCCGCATCCGAAGGTGGCCGACGGCCCGTGCGCCGACCCCGGGCAGTGCCCGCAGGACCCCTTCGGCGGCGGCGCGGTCCGCGCCCGCGCCGAGGTCGAGGGTCCCGTCGACGAGCGCCGCGCACAGCGCCCGTACCGGCGCGCCGACCTCGGCGGAGAGGAGTTCGCCGGGCGCCGGGAACACATGGGTGAGCCCGCCGTCGGCGGCATCCAGCGGCTTGCCGTGGGCGGCGACCAGTGCCGCCGCGCGCTCCGGGGGCCCGCCGAGCACGGTCCGGACGGCCAGCTCCTCGGGGTCGGCCGCGCCCGGTGACCGCAGCCCCGGGCAGGCGGCGACGAGCGGGCCCAGCAGCGGATCGCCGCCCAGCCGCTCGGCGACGGCGTACGGATCGGCGTCCAGGTCGAAGAGGCGCCGCAGCCGCTGCACGGCGGTGGCCAGATCGCGCGGGTCGGTCAGCCGCAGCCGGCACTCCAGCCAGCCGCCGCCGTCCGGGGCCCGCTCCGGCCCGCTCTCCCCCGCGCGTGGCCGCCGCCGGACCGCGCCGCCGGTGGCCTCGTCGACCTCGGCGATGGCGGTGCCGTAGCTGAGCCGCAGGGTGCGCCGGTACGTGCGGCGGCCGCGCGGGCCGACCGTCTCCTCCACCCCGGGGACGGCCCCCGCGGCGAGGACGTCGAAGATCTCGGCGGCGGCGTACGGGCCGCGGTGGGCCAGGCGCAGCGGTATGCCGTGGGGCGCGGGGCCGTCCGCCGCGCGCCGGGTGCCGGTGCGGGCGCGGCCGGGCAGTGCGGCGGCGCGCAGCTCGCGCGGCGTACCGGCGTAGATCTCCCGCATCGTGTCGTTGAACTGCCGGATGCTGGCGAACCCGGCGGCGAACGCCAGCTCCGTGACGGGCAGCGCGGTGGTCTGGAGCAGCACCCGTGCGGTGTGCGCGCGGCGCGCCCGGGCCAGCGCCACCGGGCCCGCACCCAGCTCGGCGGTGAGTTGCCGCTGCACCTGGCGGGTGCTGTAGCCGAGGCGCCGGGCGAGCCCCGCGACGCCCTCCCGGTCGACGACGCCGTCCCCGATGAACCGCATGGCCCGGCCGACGAGATCGGCGCGGACGTTCCACTCGGCGGAGCCCGGTACGGCGTCCGGGCGGCAGCGGCGGCAGGCCCGGAACCCGCCCGCCTGCGCGGCGGCGGCCGAGGGGAAGAACCGCACGTTGGCGCGTTTCGGCGTGACCGCGGGACAGCTCGGCCGACAGTAGATCCCGGTCGTCGTCACGGCGAAGAAGAACTCCCCGTCGAACCGGGCGTCCCGGCTCGACACCGCCTCGTACCTGGTCTCGTCATCCATCACGTGTCCCAGTGTGCGCCGCCCCCATGCCGCGGACCGGCGGAAATCGGACGTGGGGGTGAGGGCGGCGCAGAGGGGGAGGGCGGGAGGCCGGGCGGGGCGGCGCTCACCCCCCGGCCAACGGCCCCCGCTTACGCGCCGACCTCTCGCGCCCCTCCGCCTGCTTCAGACGCCACTCGCGGCGCATCTCCGCCCGCAGGCGGACATCGGTCTTCGCCACGATGCGGCGGTTCTCGCGTTGCAGCTTGCGGTAGCTGTCCAGACGGCGGGGGGAGAGCAGGCCGCCGTCGACCGCGTCGCGGACCGCGCAGTCCGGCTCCGTACCGTGCGCGCAGTCGTGGAAGCGGCACCGCGCGGCCCGCTCCTCGACGTCCGCGAACGTACGGCTGAGCCCGTCCCCGGCGTCCCACATGCCGACGCCCCGCAGCCCCGGCGTATCGATCAGGACGCCACCGCCGGGCAGCGGCAGCAGATCGCGGGTCGTGGTGGTGTGGCGGCCCTTGCCATCGCGGTCGCGGATGGCCTGGACCCGCTGCGCGGGCCGTCCGGCGAGGGCGTTGGCGAGGGTCGACTTGCCCGCGCCGGAGCGGCCCAGCAGCACCGCGGTCCCGGTGGCGAGCGCGGCGGCCAGCGCCTGCACGCCCTCCCCCGTCTCGGCGCTGACGGCCCGTACCCGTACGCCCGGCGCCACGTCCTCGACGTCCGCGACGAGCTGCGCCGGGCACGCCCCGTCCGCCACGAGGTCCGCCTTGGTCAGCGCCAGGACCGGCTGCGCACCGCTCTCCCAGGCGAGGGAGACGAACCGCTCCACGCGGTCCAGGTCGAGCGCTTCGGCGAGCGACACCGCGATCACCGCGTGATCCGCGTTGGCCGCGAGGATCTGCCCGTCCGACCGCTTCGACGACGCCGACCGTACGAACGCGGTACGGCGCGGCAGCAACGCCCGTACGAGACCGTCGAGTTGCGGCCCGACCCGGCCGTTCTCCAGGTCGATGACCGCCCAGTCACCGGTGCACGGCACCCGCAGGGGGTCACCGGTCGCCACCGGCGCGGTGTCCGCGAGCACGGTCCGCACTCCGGCACCGTCCGGCACAACGGCGTCCACCCGGCCCCGGTCGACGCGGATGATCCGGCCGGGCACGAAGCCCCGCCCGGCGTACGGCGCGAAGCTCTCCGCGAACCCGTCGTCCCAGCCGTACGCGGCGAGCGTCGGCGAGGCACCCGGGGCATACGGCCCGGAAGGGGGAGCGGAGGGAGCAGCGAGGGGGGAGGGGGAAGCGTCCGGGGACGGAGAGGAGGAAGAAAACGAAGAGGAAGAGAGGGAAGACAAAGGAGGCCCTTCGCGGGGGCCCCGGCTGCGCGCTGAAGCCCGGGGTGCGGGCAGGGGCGCGAGGTGACGGCTTCTGTCGGCGGTCGTGGATCAGCCGGTGGCCACGGAGGTGGACGGTATGAGCTTCTGGAGCGGGGCGATGCCCCTCGCAACGGCAGCCATCAGCCGCACCTCCCTCTTCACACGCGGCGACGACACCCCGTCGGCGTCGTCCGCAACGCCTCGAAGGTAACCCTGCGACGCTCGAACGCACCACCGGTTTTCTCCGCAGCCGTTCGCGCGGGCGGCCCGCCGGACCCGGCGCCCCCTCACGGCAACTCCCCCCTCCCCTCCGCCCCGCTCTCCCGCAGCGCCTCCAACGCCAGGGCGCGCTGGTCGGGATGGCCGTCGGCGCCGGGGAGGGTGAGGACGGTGCGGAACTGTTCGCGGGCCTCGGGGACGCGGCCCGCGGCGGAGTAGGTGCGGCCCAGGCGGTAGCGGATGTCCCTCTCCAGGCGGTCGCGGTGGGGTTCGGACAGCGGGGAGAGGGTGCGGTGGCGGGCGAGGGCCTGGTGGTGGAGGGCGGTGGCGGCGGGCAGGTTTCCGGCGCCGTGTTCGGCGGAGCCCATGCGGGTCAGGATGATCGCGTGCAGCAGAACGTCGCCGGAGCGTTGCGCCAGGTCGGCGGCGTGCCGGTAGAGCGCGCGGGCCTCGCCGAAGTGGCCGAGGTCGAGGTGGACGTCGGCGGTGGAGGCGAGGGTTTTGCTGATCATGCGGGGGCGGCCGTTGGCCTCGGCGTGGGTGAGGGCGGCCGTGTAGCAGGCCAGCGCCTGCTCGTGGCGGCTCCGGGTGTGATGGAGGGCGCCGAGGACGCACAGGCCCATGGCGTTGAGCCAGTTGTCGCCCAGGCGGCGGGCGGCGGCGAGTGCGGCGGTGAGGTGGACGAGGGCGTGGTCGGGGCGGCCCGCGTGGAGTTCGGCGGCGCCCAACCCGCCGAGGGCCCGCGCCTGTTCGCGCAGGTCCGCGCGGACGCCGTCGAGTTGCAGCACCTCGGTGAACCAGGCGCGTCCCTGGTCGTGGCGGCCCTGGTAGACGTCGGTGATGCCCATGCAGTTGCGCAGCGCCCCGGGCATCCGCGGGTCGCCGGACGCGTCGGCCTGGGCGAGCGCGGTGCGCAGCGCGCCGCGGCACTCGTGGTAGCGGCCCCGGCGGGCGAAGTAGTCGCTCAGGGCCTCGGCGGTCCAGCACGCCTGGTCGGCCTCGCCGAGCGCCGCCGCGTGCGCGACCACGTCGGCGAGTTCACCACCCGCCGCGTCCAGCCAGCCGTCCGCGTCCTGCCAGTCGGCGAACGGGGCGTCGCCGGGCCGCGGTCCGGTGGGGAAGCCGTCGGGGCCCCAGTCGCTGCTGATGCGGCCCGCGTCGAGGTACAGCCGCAGCCCCGCGGTACGGGCCGCGGCGGACTCGTCGGGGGTCTCCGCAGCGAGGCGCCGAGCGTGCGCCCGTACCAGGTCGTGCAGGCGGTAGCGGCCGGGCCCCGGCTGGTGGAGCAGGCTCGCGTCGACCAGGCTCTCCAGGAGGCGTTCGGCCTCCTGAGGCGGCCGGTGCAGCATCGCCGCCGAGGTCAGGACGTCGAACTCGACGGTCGGGGCGAGGCCGAGTGCCCGGAAGCCGCGCCGCTGCTCGGGCGCGAGATGGTCGTACGAGAGCCGGAAGGCGGCCTCCACGCTGCGGTCCCCGGCGCGCAGTTCGCCCAGCCGCCGTTCGTCGCCCGCCATCCGTTCCACCAGGGATGTGAGGGTCCAGGAGGGGCGGGTCTGGAGCCGGGCACCGGCGATGCGCAGGGCGAGCGGGAGGCCGTCGCAGAGGCGGACCAGTTGCCGGGTGGCGGCCGGTTCCCGGTCGGCGCGGGCGGCGCCGACGAGGTCGCGGAGGAGGGTCAGGCCGTCGCCGCCGCCCAGGGGTTCGAGGGTGACGCGGCGGTCGGCGTCGAGCCCGGGGAGCCGTCGGCGGCCCGCCACGAGCACCGTGCTGCCGGGACCCGCGGGCAGCAGCGGCCGTATCTGCTCGGCGCTCCGCACATCGTCGAGGACGAGGAGCAGTCGCAGGGCACTGGTCGCGGCCCGCCAGGCGGCGGTCAGGTCATCGAGGTCCTCGGCGACCTCGCTGCCGGACGCGCCGACCGAGCGCAGCAGCCGTCGTAGCACCCGCTGCGGGGCGAGGGGGCGTTGACCGGCGCTGTGGGTGCGCAGGTCGACGAAGAGACAGCCGTCGGGGTGGCGGTCGCGGAGGGCCTGGGCGGTGTGCAGGACGAAGGCGCTCTTGCCGACGCCCGCGACGCCGTCGACCGCAAGGACGGTGACACCGTCGGACACCAACTCCTCGCCGATCAGGGCGAGTTCGGGGTCCCGGCCGATGAGGCGGGTGGGTCCGGCGGGCAGGTCGTCGACGACGTGGCGGGGGCGCGGCGCCGGGCCGGGCGGAGGCATGGCGCCGGGTGGGCGGGGGCCGCGCAGCTGTCCGTCGTCGCGGCGCAGCACCGCCTGGTGGGCGCGGCGCAGCTCCTCGCCCGGATCGACGCCGAGTTCGTCGCGGAGCCGGGTGCGCATCTCCTGGTGGACGGTGAGCGCCGCGGCCTGCCGTCCGCTGCCGTACAGGGCACGCATCCGCAGCGCCGCCAGCGCCTCGTCGTACGGGTCGGCGGCGCAGAGCGCGGCGAGGCCGTCGAGGGTTTCGGCGGGCCGGCCGAGGTCGAGCAGGCAGGCCAGCCGGTCCCGTTGGAGCGCGGGGCGGTGCCGGGCGAGACGCTGCCGTTCGGCGTGGGCGAAGGGGCCCGGGAGGCCGGTCAAGGGCTCGTCGCCGAGGAGCGCGAGCGCCTCGGCGAAGCGGTCGGCGGCGGTGGCCGGGTCACCGGAGGTCCAGGCGCGGTGGGCGGCGTCGGCGTGGGCGGTCAGCTCCGCCGTGTCGAGGCGGACGCCGTCGGTGTGGAAGCGGTAGCCGCCGCGGTCGCTGCGGATCACCGAGCGCGCCGGTGGGGTGCCCGGCGGGTCGAGGGCCTTGCGCAGCGGGTAGACGTAACTGGGCAGGACCCGGCGGCCCGAGGGCGGTGGCTGCGCGCCCCATACGTCGTCGAGCAGTTGCTCATGGCTGACGCGGGTGTCCGGCCGCAGCACCAGGGCGGCCAGTACCGCCCGCCGCCGGACCGGTCCCAACTCCAGCGGCGTTCCGTCGCGCCAGGCCCGTACCGGCCCCAGCACGGCGATGCGCCAGCGCGCTTCCCCGACGGTTCCGCAGTCTCCGCTCATGCCCGTCCCCCTGTCGTCCTCAACGGAATTTCATCGGCATTTCAGCGCCCGCCGCAAGGGTGGGCGCGTCACCACCGGCACCACGGGGGGGGCACGGGGGACACGGGGGACGACGGGGCCTGGGGGAACGGCGATGGCGGGCAGTGGGCGCGTGGCATGGGGCGTGCGCCCCTGCCGTGCGCCGCGCGCCGCCACGGCGCGCTCCCGGGTGCCGGTGGGCACACCGCGCGGGGAGCCGTTTCCCGGGCGTCCGGCCCCGGGGTCCCCGGCCCCCGCGCCGCCGCCGCGGGCCTCTCGCCCGGGCGGCCGGTCCGATGGCGTCCCGAGTTTTCCGCGGCACGCGCCTCGGCCGTGCCGCCTTCCGACCTGGAGGTCATGTTGAGCGAGCACCGCACCAGCCGCCGGAACGTGCTGAAGGCCGTCGGCGGGGTCTCCGCCGCGCTGGCGCTCGGCGGGGCGGGGGTCCTGTCGGCCGCCGCCCCGGCCAGTGCGGCGCCGGGCGACGGTTCCGGGCTGCGTATCGTCCAGCGCGACGAGCACGACGCCCGGATGTGGTTCTACACATTCGCGACCGACGCGATCGGCTGGCAGCCCGCCGTCAACGTCCTGCTGCCCGACGACTACCACACCGGCGACCGCACCTACCCCGTCCTCTACCTCTTCCACGGCGGCGGCACCGACCAGGACTTCATGACCTGGGACCGGCTGCCGGAAGGCGGCATCCGCGCCTGGACCGCCGGGAAGCCACTGATCGTCGTGATGCCCGACGGCGGCCACGCCGGGTGGTACTCCGACCCGGTCAACTCCAACTCCGGGCCCCGCAACTGGGAGACGTTCCACATGGCCCAGCTGATGCCGTGGGTCGAGGCGAACTTCCGGACGTACGCGGAGCACGACGGCCGGGCCGTCAGCGGGTTCTCCATGGGCGGCTTCGGCGCGCTCAAGTACGCGGCGAAGTACCCGGACCGCTTCGCGTCGGTCAGCGCGCACTCCGGCCCGCCGAGCCTCCGCCGCGACCTGGGTGCCGTCGCCAACTGGGCGAACGTCTCCGCCGCCGCGCTGGACCTGGCGGGCGGCACCATCTACGGCGCGCCGCTGTGGGACGAGGCGAAGGTCAGCGCCGACAACCCGATGGAGCACCTGGACAGCTACCGCGACAAGCGGGTCTTCCTGGTCGCCGGGACGAGCCCCAACCCCGTCGACCCGTTCGACCTGCTCAACGAGACCGAAGTCCTGCGCGGCCAGCAGGAGTTCCGGGCCGCTCTGGACGGCGCCGGAATCGCGTACGAGGCGCACGAGGAGCCCGGCGGGCACTTCATCCGCCCCGAGCGCGCGCGGAACGACATCGACGGCATCATCGCCCGGCTCAAGAAGGCGTAAGCCGTCGGCGACCTCCGCTCCCGGGCCGCCCGGCCGGGCCCGGGAGCGGACCGTCGCGCCTCACGCCGCGCCGTCGCCCGGCCCGGTCGGCGCGGTGAAGTAGCCGCTGGGGGTGGTGCCGAGGGTGCGGCGGAACATCGCGGTGAAGGCGCTGGGGGTGGCGTAGCCGAGGGCTCCGGCGACGGCGGTGACGGGGGTGCCGGCGGCCAGCAGGGTGACGGCGTGGAGCAGGCGGGCCTGCTGGACCCAGCGGGCGGGGCTCATGCCCGTCGCGGCGGTGAAGCGGCGGTGCAGTCCGCGGGGGCTGAGGTGGGCGCGGGCGGCGAGGTCGGCGGTGGACCAGCGGGCGCCCGGGTCGCGGCGGACGGCCGCGCAGACCTCGTCCAGCTGGGCGTCGCCGGGCGCCGGGAGGTGCAGCGCGGGGAGCGGTTCGGGGGCGAGCTGGAGGAGGAGCAGCCGCATCAGGGCGCCGTCCCGGCCGTCGGGGTCGTAGGCGACGGGGATGCGGGTCGCCTCGTCGATGAGTTCGCGCAGCAGCGGGGAGACGGGCACCACGGCCGGGGCGGCGGTGAGGTGTCCGGCGGCCGCGGGGTCGACGTAGAGGGTGCGCAGGGCGACCGCCCCGGCGCAGGTCATCGCGTGGGTGAGCCCGGCCGGGAGCCAGGCGGCGCGGGTGGCGGGGACCACCCAGGTGCCGTGCGGGGTGGTGACGGTGATCGCGCCGGTCGTGCCGTAGAGGAGTTGGTGGCGGCGGTGGCGGTGCGGCGGGATGTGGTGGCCGTCGGGGAGGTCGCGGGCCATCGCGGCCAGTGGCCGGGGGACGTGCTGGTAGTCGTCCCGGTCCTCGCTCTTGCCGTACACCGTGCCCGCTCCTTTCCGCCCGGCGGGTGGCGGCCCGCCGTCCCGGCCGCTTCTCGACAGGGGACGGCCGGGGCTCGAAAGTATGCCGTGCGGCGGCGCCCTAGCGTCGGGGGCTGTGAGCCATTCTCTTCCTTCTGCCCAGGTCAGCGACGGTGTGCCGGGCGGCCGTACGGTGCGCGGCGGCCGGTCGCCGGTGCCGCTGCTCGCGGTCGCCGCCGCCGTCACGGCCGCCAATGTCTATCTCAACCAACCGCTCCTGGACGCCATCGCCCGGTCGCTGGGCGCCGACGCCGGGACGCTCGGGGCGCTGCCGACCGTCACACAGGCGGGGTACGCGGCGGGCATTCTGCTGCTGGTACCGGCGGGCGACAGTCACGACCGGCGGCGGCTGATCCTCACGCTGGGGTGGGGGTCGGCGGCGGCGCTCGCGGTGTGCGCGGTGGCGCCGTCGGTGTGGTGCCTGCTCGTGGCGGGCTTCGCGCTCGGGGTGCTGTCGCCGGTGCCGCAGCTGCTCACGCCGCTCGCCGTGGCGCTGGCGGACGCGTCGGGCGGCCCGGCGGCGGGCCGGGGCCGGATCGTCGGCACGGTGCAGGGCGGGCTGCTCGTCGGGGTGCTGGCCTCGCGCGCGTACGCCGGGGCGCTGGCGGAGCTGGCGGGCTGGCGGACCGTGTACGGCGTCTCGTGCCTGGCCACGCTGGGGCTGATGGCCGTACTGCGGCGGGCGCTGCCGCCGCTCCCGGCGGCCGGGGGTCCCGGCTACCGCGCCACCCTCGCCTCGCTGCCCCGGCTGTGGTGGCGGCCGGTGGTGCGGGTGGTGACGGTGTCGGGTGCGCTGGTGGGCGTGGCGTTCGGCGCCTTCTGGACGACGCTGACGTTCCTGCTGGCGCACGAGCACCGGCTCGACCCGGCGCGGATCGGGCTGTTCGGGCTGGTGGCGGCGGCCAGCGCGGCCGCGTCGCCGTACGCGGGGCGGCTGGCGGAGCGGTGGGGGCGGCGCGGGGCGATGGCGGCGCTGACCGGTCTGGTGGTCGCCGGGTGGCTGGTGCTGCTGCCCGGCACCGGCTCGCTGTGGTGGGTGATCGCGGGCGTGATCGTGCTGGACGTGGGGGTGTGGGGCGGGCAGGCCACCACCCAGACGGTGCTGTTCCGCCTCGATGCGGCGCAGCACAACCGCCTCAACACCCTCTATTTCACGCTGCGTTTCCTGGGGATCGCGGCCGGTTCGCTGTGCGGTGCGCTGGCCTGGACGGCGGGCGGCTGGCCCGCGGTGGTGGCCACCGGGTGCGCCGCCGCACTCGCCGGGCTCCTCGTCGGGCTGCTGCCGGTCGGTGACGCGGGCCGGTGAAGGTGCTGTGCTGGACGAGCACCTGGCCACGGTCTGCACGCTCCGCGGCGGGAGGATCGCGCGGATCGAGACCTACCTCTCCGATGTGCCCGGGATGAACGCCTTCTTCGTCTGACACCGGGGGCGCACGGTACGTCCGCGAGGCCCGGTCCGCCGCCCGGCTTGCGGCCCGTGGCGGCGCCGGGCAGACAATGGTCCCGGCAGGGACGAAGAGGGACGGAACGGAACAGAACGAAGGGGGCCCGCGCCCCGGGAGCCGTCCCGCCCCCGTGCCACCCGCCCACGGACGCCGGACGATCGGAGAGGGCCGTGACCACGACACCACCCCCGCCCGAACACGGGCACCCGGACCCGGCCGACGCCCCCCAGGCGCCGGGGGAACCAGCCAGGCGCACCCCGGCCGGGCATCCGCCCGAAGGGCATCCGGCCGCGGTCGGGCGCCCGGTCCGCCCGGCCCGGCGCGCGCCCTGGTGGCACCGCACCGCCCGGCTCGCGCTGCCCGCCGGGATACTGGCGGCCGCTCTGCTCCTGACCGGTTTCCTCACCCGGCCGTACCAGGGCGCGCCCGCCGCCGCCGAGGCCCGCACCGGGCTGCTGCCGCTGCCGTTGCACGAGCCGGGGCCCGACCCGTTCACCGCGTCGGTGGCCCGGCGGACCGGCCCCCCGGCGCCGCACGCCGCCCCGCGCCGCCCCCAGACCGTCCGCGACCTCCCCGGGTCGCTGCACGGCCTCTACGGCGGCAGGCGCTCCACGGCCTCCTGCGACACCGGCCAGCTGATCCGGTATCTGCAGGCCGATCTCGGGCGGGCCGCCGCGTTCGCCGACACCGAGGGCATCGAGGACTCGGCCCTCCCGGAGGCGGTGCGTGCCCTCACCCCCGTCGAGCTGCGGTACGACACCCAGATCACCGCCCACGGCTTCCTCGACGGCGAGGCCACCGACTACCAGGCGGTGATGCAGGCCGGGACCGCGGTGCTCGTCGACGGGCACGGGGTGCCGCGGGTCCGCTGCGTGGGCGGCAACCCGCTGACGCCGCCGGTCGAGCTGAAGAAGTCGCCGCCCGCCGAGGGCCAGGCGTGGCCGGGGTACGACCCGGGCCGCACGATCGCGGTGCGGCAGACGTCGGCGGAGGTGACGGACTTCGTCCTGGTCGACCCCACCACCGGGCGCCAGTTCGTCCGCCCGCGCGGGACCACCGGGGACGCCGACCGCACGGCGCCGTGAGAGCCGCCCGCCGCGCTCCGGCCCGACGCCGTGCGGACCGGGGGCGGCGGCAGCATGATGGAGGGACCCGAAGTGAGCGTCGGCCGTGGCCGGGCGGTGAGCAGGTGTCCGGGAGGGCCGGAAGAGGAGGAATCCGTGAGCGCTGACGACGAGGGATCGACCACCGAGCGGCCGAAGGAACTGTTCACCGGCGGCGAGCGGCCGTTCGACGCCGAGGATCTGGTGCGGGCGTCGGGGCGGGAACCGAACCCCGAGAGCCTGGAGTGGGCACGGCGCATGATCGACGAGAAAGGGGCCGCCGCCCTCGAACGCTATCTGCCATGAGCGGCGGCGACGCGGACGCGCTCCGCGCTCCCGGGCCACTGCGCCCCCGGGAGGCGCGGAGCACCGCTGTAACGGCCTCGCCCGCGAGGGTCAGCGCGACGGCCACTGACCCTCGCGGGCGAGGCCGTAAGGGGCCGCCGGGCACCCGAACACCGCTCACACGATCAGCTGTTCTCCCGTGATTCGACACCGACACGGAGGCATTTCGGGCGTAATGTCCCCCTCGCGGCAATGGGCGTCATTGCACGTCGAGAACAGGAGACCTCCCATGTCCATGAGCGGCACCCTCGCACGCGGCAAGAAGTTCGGCACCACCGCAGGCGCGCTGGCCGCGGCCGCCGCCCTCGGCTCCACACTGCTCGGCGCGGCCCCGGCCCAGGCGGCCGTCGCGCAGCCGTACGGCAAGGTCCTCTCGGCCACCGGCATGAAGGAGCGCCGGTACCCGAGCACGGACGCTCCCGCCACCGGCTATCAGCGCCACGGCGCGCAGGTCGGGCTGCGTTGCAAGGTCCGTGCGCAGAACGTCGGCGGGAACGACGTCTGGTACCAGCTGCGCGACCGCGCGGCCTGGGTCGCCGCCAAGTACGTCGCCAACACCGGCCCCGTGCCGTTCTGCAAGGACGTGCAGCGCTTCCGGACCGCGGACGGCGCCGCGCACCAGGGCGCCCGGGGCTGACCGCTCCCGCACGGTCGCCCCGGGACATGCCCGTGGCCCGGCACCCCCTCGGTGCCGGGCCCTCACGCGTCCGGGTGGCGGGCCGGACCCCCGCCGCCCCGGACGCCGGGCCGCCTTCCCCCGTGGACGGCCCCGGCACGGGCGCCGGACCCTCCCCCGTCGGGCCCCGCGTCCGTGCACCCGGTGCGTCCGCCCCCGCGGCCGCCCGGGATCTGGCCGGGCCTTCTCCCCCGTGGCGCATCGGCGAAGGCCCGTACGGAAGAGGCTGGCCGCGGCGGGTTGCCGTTCGCTGAACGTTGCGTCAACGCTCTTGTGGGGCGGGGCCGTTCGTGGGTCAGGTGGCCGGGGTGCCGCCGACTCGGAGGGTGAGGTCGCGGGCGGTGCGGGCGACCTCCTCGGCCAGCCGGGCGCGCTGGGCGGCGTCCACCTCGGCCGCCGGGAAGGTCGTCGCCACCCCGGCGATCGGATGCGCCCCGTGATCGAGGACCGGCGCCGCCACCGACGAGAACCCGGCGGTGACCTCGCCCTCCTCCGTGGCGTAGCCGCGCCGCCGCACCTCGACGAGCAGCTGGTGCAGCGCGGACAGCGACCGTGGCCCGGTGCCGGTGCGCTCCACGAACACCGACGGGTCCGGGAACAGCGCCCGCACCTGCGCCCGCGCGAGGCGGGCCAGCATCGCCCGGCCGCTGGCGGTCAGATGCGCGGGGAGCCGCACCCCTACCTCGGTCACCAGCGGCGGCCGCCCCAGGGCCCGTTCCTCGATGACGTAGATGACCTCGCGGCCGTGCAGCACCGCGAGATGGGCGCTGTGGCCGGTGCGGTCCACGAGTCCGGCGAGCGGCACGCGGGCCAGCCGGGCCAGCGGCGCCTGGCGGCTGTAGCCGGAGCCGAGTTCGAAGGCGCTGACGCCGAGGCCGTAGCGGCGCTCGTCCGCCAGATGCACCACAAAACCGTCGTGCACGAGGGTGTCGAGGAGGTGGTACGTCGTGGAGCGGGGCAGCCCCACGTCACGGCTGATGGCGGCGGCCTGGACCGGGCCGGCCTGCCGGGCGAGATAGCGCAGTACGGCCAGGACCTGGGCCGCCGCGGGCACGATGGACATGCGGTGACGCTACCGCCGTCTTGTCGGCGAGACGCCCCGGCGCCCGCCCAATGTCTTGGATCCCAGACACAAGACCCGCGGCGGACATGGCGGAACCCTTGTCACCCGGTGCTTCATGGAGACATGAACCACGTTCTCGTTGACGTCGGCCCGCTCAGCGCCGACGATGTCGTGTCCGTCGCCCGCCACGGTGCCCCCGTGGAGATCTCGGCGGCGGCCCAGCAGGAGATCGGCCAGAGCCGGAAGGTCGTCGAGGCGCTGGCCGACGACGTCACGCCGCACTACGGCGTCTCCACCGGCTTCGGTGCCCTCGCCACCCGTCACATCCCCACCGAGCTGCGCGCCCAGCTCCAGCGCAGCCTGGTCCGCTCGCACGCCGCGGGCTCCGGCCCCGAGGTGGAGCGCGAGGTGATCCGGGCGCTGATGCTGCTGCGCCTGTCCACCCTCGCCACCGGCCGTACCGGCGTCCGGCCGGAGACGGCGCAGGCGTACGCGTCGCTGCTGAACGCGGGCATCACGCCCGTCGTGCGGGAGTACGGCTCGCTCGGCTGCTCCGGCGACCTGGCGCCGCTCGCACACTGCGCGCTGGCGGTCATGGGCGAGGGCGAGGTCCGCGACGCCACGGGCGAGCTGCGGCCGGCCGCCGTGGCGCTGGCCGCCGCCGGGATCACCCCGGTCGTGCTCCAGGAGAAGGAGGGCCTGGCCCTCATCAACGGCACCGACGGCATGCTGGGGCAGCTGATTCTCGCCCTGCACGACCTGCGGACGCTGCTGGCCACCGCCGACATCGGCGCGGCGATGAGCGTCGAGGGACAGCTCGGTACGGACGCGGTGTTCGCCGCCGACCTCCAGGCGCTGCGCCCGCACCCGGGGCAGGCCGACAGCGCCGCCAACCTCCGCGCGGTGCTGGCCGACTCGGCGATCGTGGCGAGCCACCGCGGCCCGGAGTGCACCCGGGTCCAGGACGCGTACTCGCTGCGCTGTTCGCCGCAGGTGCACGGCGCCGCGCGGGACACCGCCGCGCACGCCGCGCTGGTCGCCTCGCGGGAGCTGGCGAGCGCCGTCGACAACCCGGTGGTGACACCCGACGGGCGGGTGGCGAGCAACGGCAACTTCCACGGCGCGCCGGTCGCCGCCGTCCTCGACTTCCTCGCCATCTCCGTCGCCGACGTCGCCTCGGTCGCCGAGCGCCGTACCGACCGCTTCCTGGACGTGGCGCGTAACCACGGGCTGAACGCCTTCCTCGCCGACGACCCGGGCGTGGACTCCGGCCACATGATCGCGCAGTACACCCAGGCGGCCATCGTCTCGGAGCTGAAGCGGCTCGCCGCGCCCGCGTCGGTCGACTCGATCCCCTCCAGCGCGATGCAGGAGGACCATGTGTCGATGGGCTGGTCCGCGGCGCGGAAGCTGCGCAAGGGCGTCGACGGGCTCACCCGGGTGATCGCGGTGGAGCTGCTGACCGCCGCCCGCGCCCTGGATCTGCGCGCCCCGCTGACGCCGTCCCCGGCCACCGCCGCGGTCGTCGCCGGGCTCCGCCGCGACGTCCCCGGCCCGGGCACCGACCGCTACCTGGCCCCCGAGATCGAGGCCGCGGTCCGCTACGTCGCCTCCGGCGAGGCGCTGCGCGCCGCGGAGGCCGTCACCGGCCCGCTGCACTGACCCGGCTCCTCCCCCGCTCTCTCCACAGACGCACACCGATCTCTCTCACGGAAAAGGACTCACCATGCACGGTGCACGACCGGTACGGGCCACCCGTGGCACGCAGCTGAGCACGCTGGGCTGGCAGCAGGAAGGCGCCCTGCGCATGCTGCAGAACAACCTGGATCCCGAGGTGGCGGAGCACCCCGACAACCTGGTCGTCTACGGGGGCACCGGTAAGGCCGCCCGGGACTGGCGCTCGTTCGACGCGATGGTCCGCACGCTGAAGACCCTCAAGCAGGACGAGACGATGCTCGTCCAGTCGGGCCGCCCGGTGGGCGTGATGCAGACCCACGAGTGGGCGCCGCGGGTGCTGCTCGCCAACTCCAACCTGGTCGGCGACTGGGCGAACTGGGAGGAGTTCCGCCGCCTGGAGCAGCTGGGCCTGACGATGTACGGCCAGATGACCGCCGGGTCGTGGATCTACATCGGCACCCAGGGCATCCTCCAGGGCACGTACGAGACGTTCGCCGCGGTCGCCGCGAAGAAGTTCAACGGCACGCTGGCCGGGACGATCACCCTCACCGCCGGTCTCGGCGGCATGGGCGGCGCCCAGCCGCTGGCCGTGACGATGAACGACGGCGTCGCGATCTGCATCGACTGCGACCCGCGCGCCATCGAGCGCCGCATCGAGCACCGCTACCTCGATGTGAAGGCCGACAGCCTGGAGCACGCGCTCCAGCTGGCGACCGAGGCCCGTGACCAGCGCAAGCCGCTCTCCATCGGCCTGCTGGGCAACGCCGCGGAGCTGCTGCCGCGGATGCTCGCCGAGGGCGCGCCGATCGACATCGTCACCGACCAGACCTCGGCCCACGACCCGCTGTCGTACCTCCCGGTCGGCGTCGACTTCGCGGACATGCAGTCGCTGGCCGCGAAGGACCCGGCGGGCTTCACCACCCGGTCCCGTGAGTCGATGGCCCGGCACGTCGAGGCGATGGTCGGCTTCCTGGACGCCGGGGCCGAGGTCTTCGACTACGGCAACTCGATCCGCGGTGAGGCGCAGCTGGCGGGCTACGAGCGGGCGTTCGCCTTCCCCGGCTTCGTCCCGGCGTACATCCGTCCGCTGTTCTGCGAGGGCAAGGGCCCGTTCCGCTGGGCGGCGCTGTCCGGTGAGGCGTCGGACATCCACAAGACGGACAAGGCGATGCTCGACCTCTTCCCGGAGAACGAGTCACTGCACCGCTGGATCAAGATGGCCGGCGAGCGGGTCCACTTCCAGGGCCTGCCCGCCCGTATCTGCTGGCTCGGCTACGGCGAGCGGGACAAGGCCGGTGAGCGCTTCAACGACATGGTGGCCTCCGGTGAGCTCCAGGCGCCGCTGGCCATCGGCCGTGACCACCTGGACTGCGGTTCGGTCGCGTCGCCGTACCGCGAGACCGAGGCGATGAAGGACGGTTCGGACGCCATCGCGGACTGGCCGCTGCTCAACGCCATGGTGAACGTCGCCTCCGGCGCGTCCTGGGTCTCCCTCCACCACGGCGGCGGCGTCGGCATGGGCCGCTCGATCCACGCGGGCCAGGTCTGCATCGCGGACGGTACGCCGCTGGCGGGCGAGAAGGTCCGCCGGGTGCTGACCAACGACCCGGGCATGGGCGTGATCCGGCACGTGGACGCCGGTTACGACATCGCCGAGAACGTCGCCACCGAGCGCCACGTCCGCGTCCCGATGCGGGAGGACGACGCCTCCGCGTGACCCTCGTGGTCGTCCATGACGCCCGCACGGCGCAGGGTTCCTGCGCCGTGCGGGCGTTTGGTGTGCGGTAGGTCTGGTACGGGGAGGGCGCCGGGGCCCTTGCCCCGTACGGCCAGGGGTGTGCGGGCACGGAAAAGGCCCCGCTCCACGCCTGGCACGGGCACGTGGAGCGGGGCCTGGGAAAGCCCTGGGGAAACGCCGGGTGCGGCTACTCGGCGGCGGTGGGCGCGACGGAGGTACGGGCCTCCGCGTCCGGGCCGTCCTCGGAATCGGCGGGCCCGGTGGCGGTCGCGGGCCCGGTGGCGGTCGCGGCAGCCGGGGTCACCGCCCGGGCGGCCTCGCGCGGGCGGAGCCAGACGCGGTGGATGACCGCCAGCAGGACGAGCCACACGGCGCCGACGATCAGCGCGACGCGGGTGCTCGCGGAGAAGGCCAGCAGCACCATCACCGCCGTCATGAAGACGACCGCGATGATCTGCCCGTAGGGCCAGAACGGCGCGGGGTAGTCGAGCGCCGCCTCCTCCTCGGGACGCATCGCGCGGCGCGCCTTCATCTGCGTCAGCAGGATCATCAGCCAGACCCAGACGGTCGCGAACGTCGCGATCGAGGAAATGATGAGGAAGATCCGGTCGGGAATCAGGTAATTGAGCAGAACGCCCAGCAGCAGCGCACCGATCATGATCGTGACGGTCATGACCGGCACTCCGCTGCGGGAAAGCTTCCGCATCACCTTCGGCGCCTGGCCTCGCTCGGCCATTCCGTACATGATGCGGCCCGCGGCGAAGATGTCGCTGTTGATGGCGGAGAGCGCCGCGACCACCACGACGATATTCAGCACGGTCGCGGCGGATTTGATGCCGAGGCCGACGAAGATCTGCACGAACGGGCTGCCGTCGGAGCCGACGTTTTCCCAGGAATTCAGCGACATGATGACCGCGAGGGTCAGGACGTAGAAGAGCACGATGCGCACGGGAATGGAGTTGACCGCGCCCGGAATCGTCTTTTTCGGGTCCTCCGCCTCACCCGCGGTGACGCCGATGATCTCGGTGCCGCCGAAGGCGAACATCACCACCGCGAAGGAGAGGATGAAGCCCTGGGTGCCCTGGGCGAAGAATCCGCCGTGGGACCAGAGGTTGGATATCCCGGTATGCGCGCCTCCACCGCCCTTGAAGCCGATGACCAGCACCACAGCCCCGGCGATGATCATCGCGACGATGGCGACGACCTTCACCAGCGACAGCCAGAACTCCATCTCCCCGAAGACCTTGACATGGAAGAGATTGAGCACGCCGATGACGAGAATCGCCGCCAGCAACCAGATCCAGCGCGGTACGTCGGGAAACCAGAAACCCATGTAGACGCCGAGCGCGGTGATGTCGGCGATACAGACGATGACCATTTCGAAGGCGTACGTCCAGCCGGTGGTGAATCCGGCGAGCGACCCGAGATGCCGGGTCGCGTACTCACCGAAAGAGCCCGCGCACGGGTGGTGCACGGCCATTTCGCCGAGCGAGCGCAGCACCAGGAAAACCGCGGCACCGCCGATGAGATAAGCAAGCAGAACGGCCGGGCCGCCCGCCTGGATCGCCTCGGACGATCCGTAGAAAAGGCCGGTGCCGATGGCGGAACCGAGCGCGATGAAACGAATATGGCGCGACCGCAGGCCCCTGCGCAGCGTCGCTG
Source organism: Streptomyces sp. NBC_01525 (assembly GCF_045040405.1). Taxonomy (NCBI): domain Bacteria; kingdom Bacillati; phylum Actinomycetota; class Actinomycetes; order Kitasatosporales; family Streptomycetaceae; genus Streptomyces; species Streptomyces sp. NBC_01525. The sequence goes on along the minus strand of NZ_CP109397.1, from coordinate 5,615,642 downwards.
TTTCGGTGGTCAAAGGATGCCCCTCCTCGGGGAATGGCACGTCCGTCCCTGACATACGGCGCACGGCCCGGCCCAACCGGCCTCCGGCGCACCTCGCAAGACCGCAAGAGCGCCTGTATATTCCTGTATAGACAGGCACGTCAAGAGGTGATCCGGTGCAGGAACAGGAGCGTGGGTCGAGCGCATCGCCCGCCGTCGGGCGGGCGCTGGACATCCTCGGCCACCTCGCCACGCGTCCCGGGCCGGTGCGTGCCGCCACGCTCGCCCGCGAGCTGGGAATTCCGTCATCCTCCGCCTACCACATCCTGGCGATCCTGATCGATCGCGGTTTCGTCGTCCATCTCCCCGAGGAGCGGGCGTACGGCCTGGGTGCCGCCGCCCTGGAGCTCGGTGCGGCACACCGCCGCCACGAACCCCTCGAACGTCTCGCCCGCCCCGTCGCGGGCGCCCTCGCCCGGCGGCTGGGGCACCCCGTGCACCTGGGCGTGCTGCACGGCGCCGAGACGGTCTACCTGCTCAAGGAGCAGCCGCCCGCCCGGCGCCACGACACCGGCCGGGCGCTCGTCACCGGCGTCGGCGTGCGCCTGCCTGCCCATCTGACCGCCACCGGCCGGGCGCTGCTCGCGCACTGCGCCGAGGCCCAGCTGCGCGCCGCCTTCCCGCGCCCCGGCGCCCTCGTCACCCGCACCGGCAAGGGCCCCCGGTCACTGACCGAGCTCCGCGCCGAGCTGGACCGGGAGCGGACCCGCGGCTGGTCGGAGGAGACCGAACTGGTCGCGCCCGGCCTCCGCTCGATCGGCGTGGCCGCCTTCGACCATCTCGGGCACCCGGTCGCCGCGCTCTCGGCCACCTGGTGCCGCCACCACCAGCCGCACGACGCGGAGCGCATCCGCGACGCCCTGCTGAGCGGCGCCGCCCGGCTGACCGCCGCCGTCTCCGGCCGCGCCCCGCACCCGCGGGCTTCCTGACCGTACCGTCACCCCGGTCACGTCCCGGAGGCCGGCCGGTCAGCGGGGGTCGAAGGTGCCCATCAGGCGGTAACGCGAGCCGGGATGCAGCAGCCGCGCGACGCTCACCAGCGCCTCGCCCGACCACGTACGGCGCTGGATCAGCAGGCACGGCTCGGACGCCGCCACCCGCAGGATCCGGCACTCGTCCGCCGACGGCAGCACCGCCTCCACGACATGCTCGCCCTTGCCCAGCGGCGCCACCTCGGACAGGAAGGTGAACGGGGTGCGCCGGGTGAAGTCCTGTTCCAGGTAGCCGGGGGCGAAGTCCGGGTGGACGTAGCGGTCCTCCAGCTGGATGGGCACGTCGTCCTCGAAGTGGACCACCTGGGAGTGGAACACCGGGGTGCCCTCGCCGATTCCGAAGCGGGCGCCGGTCTCCTGGCCCGCCGCCTCCTCGCGGACGAAGCGCACCTCGGTGCGGTGGCGGTGGCCGCGCGCGCTCACCTCGTCGGCGATGTTGTGCACCTCGACCAGCGCCGAGCTGCCCTTGTGCAGGGCGACGAAGCTGCCGACGCCCATGACGCGGCGGATCAGCCCCTGGGCGGCCAGTTCACGCAGCGCGCGGTTGACCGTCATCCGGGACAGGCCCAGCGCCTCGACGAAGCGGCTCTCCGACGGCAGGGCGTCGCCCTCCCGCCAGCGGCCGCTCATGATCTGCTCGGTCACCAGGTCCTTGACCCGCTGATACGCGGGCGTCGCCCCGGACGCGGTCGCCGCATACCGTCGCGCGAGCTCCGCCGCCTCCGCCGCCACGCCGTTTCCCGCCCTCGTCGTCGTCACCCGTACCGCTTTGCCTGCTTTGCCCGTCTGCGCGGAACCGCGCCGCGTCAGGAAGATTCTAGGGCGTGGCCGAACACTGTCTCGGATCCGAGGAGAACCGGCGTCCGCCCTGGTCCGGCGGGTACAGCGGCGCTGTCATGGAGCCGACCGGGCGGACCGTCCGGTGGGCGAGGCGGAAAGGGCGGACGATGACCGTGGACGTGGCGGCGGAGCCGTGGACCGGACGGAGCGACGGGGACGGCGACGACGTGCTGCGCTGGCACCACGTGACCACGCCGCTGACCGGCGCGGACGCGCCCCGGGACGCCGCGTTCGTCGGCTTCCGCAGCGATGAGGGCGTCCGCCGCAACCAGGGGCGGCCGGGTGCGGCCGGCGGCCCCGTGGCGCTGCGGTCCGCGCTCGCCTCCGTGGCGCTGCCCGCGCCGCTGCGCGCCGTGGACGCCGGGGACGTCGTGGTCGGCGACGGCGACCTGGAGGACGGGCAGCGGCGGCTGGGCGAGGCGGTCACCGCGCTGCTCGACGCGGGCGGCCCGGTGGCGGTCCTCGGCGGCGGCCACGAGGTGGCGTACGGCACGTACCTGGGGCTGGCCGGGAGCCGCGCGGTGCGAGGCGGGGCGCGGCTCGGGGTGCTCAACCTCGACGCCCACTTCGATCTGCGCGACGCACCGCGGCCCAGCTCCGGCACGCCGTTCCTCCAGATGGCGCGGGACGAGGAGCGTCAGGGACGGCGGCTGGACTACCGGGTGCTGGGGATCAGCCGCCTGAGCAACACCGAGCGGCTGTTCCGCACCGCGGACCGGCTCGGGGTGCACTACCTGGAGGACACCGACTGCGGACTGCTCTCCCTGGCCCGCGTCGAGGCGTTCGCCGGGGCGTTCCTCGACGCCTGCGACCTCGTCCACCTCAGCATCGATCTGGACGTGCTGCCCGCGGCGGCGGCGCCGGGCGTCAGCGCGCCCGCCGCGTACGGCGTGCCGATGGAGGTCGTGGAGCGGGTCGTCACGGCGGTGGCGGCGAGCGGGAAGCTGGCGGTGGTCGACGTCGCGGAGCTCAACCCGGACCTCGACATCGACGCCCGTACCGCCCGCGCCGGTGCCCGGCTGGTGCACCGCGCGCTCACCGGGACGCCGGAGGCACGGGGGCGGCGCGGCTGACGCCGGAACCGTCCCGTGCGCGGTGTCCCGCCGCGCACGGGGCCCGGCGGGTGACGCCTCACACCGGTGCCGGCGCCCCCGCCTCCGGGACGTCGGCCTCCGCGCCCGGTCCGGGCTTGGCGTCGGGGACGGCGCGCGGTGACTGCGGTGCGGTCAGCGGGGTCGCGCGGGCGGCGCCGACGCGCCGGGTGAACCACACGACCTTGCCGTCGTCGGTGGGGCAGGTGCCCCAGCTGTCGCTGAGTGCGGCGACGGCGGCCAGCCCGCCGCCCTGGGCGCTGTCCAGCCGCGCCATCCGCGGACCGCGGTCGGCAACCGAGACGGTCAGATGGCGGCCGCTCCAGCGGACCTCGACGACGCACATCGCGTCCGGTCCGACGTGCCGCCGGACGTGGTCCAGCAGCTCGACCAGCCCGCGGCAGGCGGCCGGTATCTCCGCCGCCAGTCGCCAGTGGCGCAGATGCGCGGCCACGATGCGCCGGATCTGCGGCACCCGCTCCGCGGTGACCCGCAGCTCGGCCGCGTAGCGACGGTGGGCGGTGACAGTCATGGTCATGGCTCCTTCACACACGGCTCACCCGCCTCCCCCGGAAAGAAACACGGAGGGTGAGCTTTCGTCACTGACGGGTGAAGGTCATCGTCACCCGGGCGGCCACCGCCCGCAACCGGGGGAGCCGCCCGCAGCGCCGTCCCGCGCGGGCCGTCACGGCAGATGCGGCAGCACGGCGTCGGGTGTCAGCGGCAGGGTGCGCAGGCGGACGCCGAGGGCGTGGTGCACGGCGTTGCCGACCGCCGCGGCGGCGCCGACGATGCCGATCTCACCGATGCCCTTGCTGCCCATCGGGTTGAGATGCGGATCGCCCTCGTCGAGCCAGTGCGCCTCGATCGTGTGGACGTCGGCGCAGACCGGGACGTGGTACGAGGCCAGATCGCGTTCGGTGAAGCCGCCGACGACGGGGTCCATGGTGCTGTGCTCGGTGAGCGCCATGCCGATGCCCATCGCCATCCCGCCGATGAACTGCGAGCGCGCGGTACGGGGGTTGAGGATCCGCCCGGCCGCGAACATGCCGAGCATCCGGCGCACCCGCACCTCGCCGGTGACGGTGTCGACCTGCACCTCGGCGAAGTGGGCGCCGAACGCGTGCCGGGCGTAGGGCGATCCGGCGGCGATCTCCTCCCGCGTGTCCGCCGCGACCGCCAACCCCTCCCGGGGCAGCGGGTGTTGACGATTACTCAGGTCTTCGCGCAGGGCGCGGCACGCCTTGTGGACGGCCCAGCCCCAGGAGCCGGTGCCGGAGGAGCCCCCGGCCAGGAACGCATCGGGCAGATCGCTGCGGCCGATCTCGACGCGGACCCGCTCCTCCGGGACGCCGAGCGCCTCGGCGGCGATCTGCCCGAGGACGGTACGGGCACCGGTGCCGATGTCGGTGGCGTTGATCCGGACGCGGAAACCGCCGTCCGGCGCGGCGTGCGCCTCGGCGGACGAGGGGAAGATCAGCACCGGATAGGTGGCCGCGGCGACGCCGGTACCCAGCAGCAGATCGCCGTCGCGCCGTACGCCGGGGCGCGGGTCGCGGGGGCGCCAGCCGAAGCGGTCCGCGCCCTCCCGCAGCGCCCGGGTCAGGCCCCGGCTGCTGAACGGGCGGCCGGTGTCCGGTTCGGTCGCCGGTTCGTTGCGCAGCCGCAGTTCGACCGGGTCGAGGTCGAGGAGGACGGCGAGTTCGTCCATCGCCGACTCCAGGGCGTACATGCCGGGTGCCTCGCCCGGGGCGCGCATCCACGACGGGCTCGGCACGTCCAGCGCCACCACGCGGTGCACGGTGCGGCTGTGCGGCGAGGTGTACATCACCCGGGCGGGGACCGCCGCCTGCTCGACGAACTCCTTGACCGTCGAGGTGTGGGTGACCACCTCGTGCGCGAGGGCGGTGAGCACACCGTCGGCCCCGGCGCCCAGCCGCACCCGCTGCACGGTGGGCGCCCGGTGCCCCACCACGGCGGGCATCTCCCGGCGCGGCAGGGCGAGCGTGACGGGACGGCCGGTGACCCGGGCGGCCATCGCGGCGAGGACCGCCTGCGGGCGGAGGGTGCCCTTGGAGCCGAAGCCGCCGCCGACGTGCTCGGAGACGACCGTGACATCCCGGGGGTCCAGCCCGAACAGCGCGGCGAGGTCGTCCCGCGCCTTGGTCGACCCCTGGGTGGAGTCGTGGACGGTGAGATGTCCGCCGTCCCACCACGCGGTGGCGGCGTGCGGCTCCATGGGGTGGTTGTGCAGCGCGGTCAGGGTGTACGTCGCGTCGACGGTGACCAGCGCACCGGCGTACGCCGCGTCGAAGTCGCCGCGCTCGCGCGTCCCCGGATAGCCGCCGTTGACCTCCTTGGGCAGATAGAGGCCCGGATGGTCCGGGGTGAGGGTGACGTCGTGCTCCTCGGCGGCGTACGTGAGGCGAACGGCCTCGGCGGCGGCGCGGGCCGATTCGAGAGTGTCGGCGACGGCGAGCGCGACGTACCAGCCGCGGTGCGGGACGGCGGGCCCCTGGAGGACGGCGACGGCCGGGTCCTCGGGCGGCTCCAGACGTGGCGCGTTCTCGTGGGTGAGGACGGCGTGCACCCCGGGCAGGGCGAGGGCGTCCGCGGTGTCGACGGAGGTGATCCGGCCGCGTGCGACGGTGGCGGGCACCGGCCAGGCGTGGACGCGGTGCGGCGGGGCGTGCTCGGCGGCATAACGGGCGGCGCCGGTGACCTTGGCGCGGCCTTCGCGGCGGGCGGTGGGCGCCCCGAGCGGGTGGCGGGGCGCCTCCGGGGGAACGGGCTGCGGATCGTGGCTCATGGGCGCGTCCTCACAGGGCGTCGGTGCGGGCGCCGCGCGGCGGGGCGCCCGCGGGGTCAGCGGTGGCGGGCGGCGAGTGCGCCCAGGACGGAGACGGTCAGCCGTCGGGCCAGCGGCACCTTGAAGCCGTTGTCGCGCAGCGGCCGGGCGGCGGACAGTTCGGCGTCGGCGGCGCGGCCGAAGGTGTCGGCGGTGGCCGGGGCGCCGCGCAGCGCCTCCTCCGCGGCGGTGGCGCGCCAGGGCCGGTGCGCCAGCCCGCCGTAGGCGAGCGCCGCGTGGTGCACCACACCGTCGCGGACCTCCAGCAGCGCGGCGACGGAGACCAGCGCGAAGGCGTACGAGGCGCGGTCGCGGGCCTTGCGGTAGCGCCCGTGGGCCAGGGGCGGCGGCGGGGGCAGCCGCACCGCGGTGATCAGTTCGCCGGGCTCCAGCACCGTGTCCCGCTCCGGATGCTCGCCCGGCAGCCGGTGGAGGGCGGTGACCGGGACGGTGCGGGCGCCGTCCGGGCCGGTCACCTCGACGGCGGCGTCCAGGGCGGCGAGGGCGACGGCCAGGTCGGAGGGGTGGGTGGCGACGCAGTGCGCGGAATGCCCGAGGACGGCGAGGTCGCGGTGGACGCCCTCGACGGCGGGGCAACCGCTGCCCGGCTCCCGCTTGTTGCACGGCGTGGAGACGTCCTGGAAGTAGGAGCAGCGGGTGCGCTGGAGGAGGTTGCCACCGGTGGTCGCGGCGTTGCGCAGCTGCCCCGAGGCCCCTGCCAGCAGCGCCTGGGAGAGCACCGGGTAGCGCTCCTGGACGACAGGGGCGGCGGCGAGGTCGCTGTTGCGGACGGTGGCGCCGATGCGCAGCCCGCCGTCGGGCAGCTCCTCGATCCGGTCCAGCGGCAGCCGCCCGACGTCGATGAGCAGGTCGGGGGCGCACGCGCCCAGTTTCATCAGGTCGACGAGGTTGGTGCCGCCGCCGAGGAACGCGGCCCCGGGGTGCGCGGCCCGGGCGCGTACGGCCTCGTCGACGGTGTCGGGGCGCAGATAGGCGAAGGGTTTCACGATGCCGTCCTCCCGCCGCCGTTGACGGAGACGGCCCCGATGCCGTGGACGGTGTGCGGCACGGGAGGGGCGGCCGGGTGCGCGGTGGCGTCGCCGATCGCCTCGACGATGCGCGGATAGGCGCCGCAGCGGCAGAGGTTGCCGCTCATCCGCTCCCGGATCTCGTCGGCGGTCAGCTCCACCGGGGCGCCCGGAGTCACGGTGTCCGGGGTGACGTGGGAGGGATGGCCGTCGGCCGCCTCCTGGAGCATCCCGGCGGCCGAGCAGAGCTGGCCGGGTGTGCAGTAGCCGCACTGGAACGCGTCACGCTCCATGAAGGCGTGCTGGAGCGGGTGGAGGCCGTCGGCGTCGGCGAGCCCCTCGACGGTGGTGAGGGCGCTGCCGTCCAGCGCGACGGCGAGCAGCAGGCAGCTGTTGGCGCGCCACCCGTCGACGAGGACGGTGCAGGCGCCGCACTGTCCGTGATCGCAGCCCTTCTTCGTGCCGGTCAGCCCGAGGTGGACGCGGAGCGCGTCCAGGGCGGTGGTGCGGTGGTCGAGGGTCAGCCGGTGCGGTACGCCGTTGACGTGCAGGGTGACCGTGGAGCGGGTGGCTCCGGGCGGCGGTCCCGCGGCGTCGGGAGGGGATGCGGTGGGCTCCACGCGCTCGCCTTTCGGGCTGGGCCACGCGCCGCGGTACGCGGGCGCACGCGGCGGGGGGAGGTGCGGCTGCGGGACGGTCCGGCGGGGCTTCGCGGCCCCTCCGGCGGGTCTCCCGGCCGGAACCGGGCGGGCCGGTGCCGCCCGCACCGTCCGGACGCCCGCGCCCGGACCGGGCCGCGTCCGCCGGTGGCGGGTCCCCTCTGCCTATCAGGCGCGGTGGCCGCCCGCGCGGCGGCGCGGCCGTGCGGCGAGCGGCCTCGCCCGGCCGGTCCGGTGCCGTCCAGGTGACGGTCAGCGGTTCTCCAGCTGGAGCTGGACCTCCTGTTCCTGGTCCCCGGCGACGGTGCCGGTGACCCGTACGGCGAAGGCGGGGCGGAGGCTGTCCCGCAGCCGGGCCACCGCCCAGTAGCCGCCCTGGAGGCTGATGGAGACGGGCGCGGTCAGCCGCCGGGGGCCGGGCTCCGCCAGGAGGTCGGTCACGTCGAACGTCGAGGTCCACACGGTGGGGTGCGGACCGGCCACGGCGCGCGGCACGTCGTCCGGCGCCCGGTCGCACACGAAGGAGGTGCGCAGCGCGCTGAAGACGGCGTGCGCGTCCTCCGTCGCACAGTCGGTGACCTCGACGACGACCTCGGCCTCCGGGTGGTACGCCGACGACGGCTGCGGGGAACGCTCGTTGCCCTGCACCGGGCCCGGCTGCCCCGGCTGGTTCGCCTGCTGCGCGCTGTTCACGGTGGACCTTCCTCTCAGTGGGGACGACATCTCCAGGCTGACCCGCGCGCCGGGCACATGCGACCGGAGCCACCCGGAGCCGGGGACCGGCCCGCGGCGGACGGGTTCCTTCCGGGGCGCCCCCGGGGACGTCTGGTACGGACGGGTGGTCCGCCGCGGCGCGGGACGCCCCCCAGGGCTGTCCCGTAGGGAGGAACCATGGTCCGGCCACCGCTCGGCGGCGCCTGTGCGCCCGGGTTCGAGGGCGTGCGCACCGCATTCGAGCGGAACTTCACCGCCCACGGCGACCTCGGCGCGGCCGTCGCCGTGCTGCTGGACGGTGTCCCGGTCGTCGATCTGTGGGGCGGGTACGCGGACGCCGCCCGCACCCGCCGCTGGGAGCGGGACACCCTGGTGAACGTCTACTCCACGTCGAAGGGGATGACCGCGCTCTGCGCCCACCTCCTGGTGGACCGCGGCGCGTTGGACCTCGACGCGCCGGTGGCCCGGTACTGGCCGGACTTCGCACGGGGCGGCAAGGGCGAGCTGCCGGTCCGCTGGCTGCTGAGCCACCGCGCCGGGCTGATCGCCCCGCGCGCCCCACTGCCGCTGCCCGCCGCGTACGACCACGCACGGGTGTGCGCGGCGCTCGCCGCGACGGAGCCGTGGTGGGAGCCGGGGACCGCCCAGGGGTACCACGCGGTGACGTTCGGCTACCTGGTCGGCGAGGTGATCCGGCGGATCACCGGCCGCACGGCCGGGGCGTTCCTGCGCACGGAGATCGCCGGGCCGCTCGGCGCCCGGGTGTTCCTCGGCACCCCGGCGGCCGAACACCCGCGCTGTGCCGACATGGTGGGGCAGCTCGACGCGCGGCTGCTCGCGGAGCGGTATCCCGGTGTGCCGCGCCCGCCGCTGGCCTCGCTCGACGGGCATCCGCTGGCCGCGGCGGCGCTGAGCCTGCTGTCGGTCCCCACCGGCGACGTCAACAGCGCCACCTACCGCACGGCGGAGATCCCGGCGGGCAACGTCCACGCCTCCGCACACGGCCTGGCCACGGTGTACGCGGCGCTGGGCGGCACCACCCTGGTCGGGGCGGACACGCTGGCCGCGATGCGGCGCCCCCAGGGACGGCCGGGCGAACCGGACCTGGCGATGGGCCCGCTGGCACCGCCCGGCACCGACGTGCGCTGGGGCCTGGGCTACCTCCTCAACACCCAGGGCCGCGCAGGGCCGAACCCCCGCGCCTTCGGCCACGGCGGCGCCGGCGGCTCGTACGCCTTCACCGACCCGGAGAACGGCCTGGCGTACGCGTACGTCATGAACCGCTACGGCGGCGGCACCACTGGGGACGATCCGCGCCATGCCGGACTGGTCGCGGCCGTGTACGCGGCGCTCGGGGAGAGGGCGGGGGGCTGAGGCGGGGCGGGCCCCGCCCGGCGGGTCACAGACGGGCCTCCCTGGAGCGGCATTCGACATTTACCCCTATACCATCCACCGCGCAATAATGGGCTGATAAGGCACAGGCTGCCGGGTATGCCACCGATGAGGTCCCGCCGCCTGGGCCGTGGGGCCACGGAAGGATGTGGGTGGACATGGACCGCGAGGCCGAGACCGTTCATGAGGCGTACTCCTTCGTCTGTCTGCACTGCGGGCGCGGATGGGAAGAGCGCTACGAGATCCGGCACACCACCGACCTCTCGGGTCGGCGTCGCGCCGTGTACTACTCCGGAGGGGTCCACGTCCCCTCGCCGCTGTCCCGGACCGAGTGCCCCGCGTGCAATCTCGGCCCCCTCCGTATCCTGCGCCCCGGCCGGGTGGAGTCGGCGCGGCTTTTCCCGCACTGACCCCGCATCCGGGCCGGATGCGGCCACTGCGATTCGATAACGGGGCGCATTCGAGGTAATTCGCCCACCGACCAGTGCTTATGCTCAGCTCCGGCGGGGCGGGCCGGGCCGGCTCCCCGCCGCCCGTCCCACCCCTCGAACCGCCGGAGCACCCCTTGGCCGTGGACCCCCCGAAGCAACCCCTGAGCCCCCGCGTACTGGTCGTGCTCCCCTACGGCGTGATGGCCGTGGTCACCACGGTGGACGTCACCGCCGGGCCCGGGGTCGGGTTCCTGCCCCTCGTGTCGCTGGGGCCCGCGTTCGCCGGTCTGGTCGGCGGCTGGCGCCGCACGGCCGTGGTCGGCTCGGCCGCGTTTCTGCTCTGCCTGGGCCTCGGGATGTACGACGGGCTGTTCGAGGGCCGTCGCGGGCTGCCCGCGCTGCTGTCGGTGGCCGGGGTGACGGTGGCCGGTGTGGTGGCCGCGGTGATGCGCCAGCGGCGCGAGGCGGAGCTGGCCAACGTCCGCTCCATCGCGGAGGTCGCCCAGCGGGTCCTGCTGCGGCCGGTGCCGCGCGGCGCGGGGCCACTGCGGATCGCGGTCTCGTACACCTCGGCGGTGGCCGAGGCGCGGATCGGCGGCGATCTGTACGAGGTCGTGACCTCGCCCGGCGGCGTACGGATCATCGTCGGCGACGTCCAGGGCAAGGGCCTCGAAGCGGTGGAGAGCGCCGCGGTGGTGCTGGGCGCGTTCCGGGAGGCGGCCCACGACGAGGCGGAGCTGACCGCGGTCGGCGCGCGGGTGGAGCGGGCGCTGGGCCGCCATCTGGGCGGCGAACGGTTCGTGACGGCGGTGCTCGCGGAGATCGGCGACGGGCCGTCCGCGACGCTGCTGAACTTCGGCCACCCGGCGCCGCTGGTGGTGCGCGCCGGGGGCGCCGTGGACTTCGCCGCCCCGCCCGAACGCGCCCTGCCGCTCGGCCTCGCGGCGTACGCCGACGACGGCCCGAAGCCGCACACGGTGCCGTTCGCCCCCGGCGACCAGCTGCTCTTCTACACCGACGGGGTCACCGAGGCGCGGGACGGCGGCGGCCGGTTCTACCCGCTCGACACCCGCGCGACGCTGCTGAAGGACGACGATCCCGAGGAGGCGCTGCGCGCGGTGCGCGAGGACGTCGTCGCGCACGCCGAGGGCCCGCTCCACGACGATGCGGCGATGCTGCTGGTCCGCTACCGGGAGGCGCACGGCGACGACCGCTGAGGGGCGCCTTTCGCGCGGGCCGGGGACCGGCGGTCAGCGGCGGCGCGGGCTCCGGTGGCGGCGGCGCGGCAGCCGGCCGCGGATCTCCTCGGGCGGCAGGAAACGGGCCCACCGCTCCGGGTACTCGGCGGGCGGCAGCGGCTCGTCCGCGTCGTCCTCGTCGTCGTCCTCGTCGTCCGCCCCGTTGTCCTCGGTCTCGTCGCCGCACTCCTCGGGGGCGTCCTCGTGCTCCGCGGCCGCCTGAGCCGCCCGGCGTTCCTTCTCCGCGCGGGCCGCGGCCGTCGCCACCGAGGGCCAGACGCGGTCCGTCGCGGCGTTCGTCGCGGCGCCGACGAGGACCGCGAACGCCGAGACCCCGATCCACAGCAGCACCGCGACCGGCGCCGCCAGCGACCCGTAGATCGTCGGGCCCTCGACCGTCGCGGTCAGGTAGATCCGCAGCAGGAAGCTGCCCAGCACCCACATCGCGAGGGCCACCACCGCGCCCGGGATGTCCTCCTGCCAGGGCGAACGGACCGGCACCGACACGTGGTAGAGCGTGGTGAGGAAGGCCACCGACAGCAGCAGGACGACCGGCCAGTACAGCGCCCGGATGACGTCCGCGCTCGCCGGGAGCCAGTGCACCAGGGTGTCCGGGCCCACCACCATCAGCGGCAGCGCGACGGCGCCGACGACCAGCGCGCCCAGGTAGAGCACGAACGCCAGCAGCCGGGTCCGCACGATGCCGCGGCGGCCGTCCAGCCCGTACATGATCGTGATGGTGTCGACGAAGACGTTCAGGGCGCGCGAGCCGGACCACAGGGCGAGGGCGAAGCCGAGGGAGATGACGTCGGGACGGCGGCCGGTGAAGACGTCGTCGAGCAGCGGCCGGGCGATCTCGTTGACGCCCTGGTAGGAGAGGACGGCGGACGACGCGTGGAGAATCTGCTCCCGGACGCCGTCGATGGTGGCCCGCCCGATCCAGGGCTCCAGGTAGCCGAGCAGACCGATGAGCCCGAGCAGCAGCGGCGGCAGCGACAGCAGGCAGAAGAAGGCCGCCTCGGCGGCGAGACCGGTCACCCGGTACGTCATGCAGCTGTGGACGACGTCCTTGAGGAGCAGCCAGCCCAGCCGCCGCTTGGAGACGTTGCGATAGAGGACCCTGGCCCTGGTCAGGCGGCCCTCGGGCCGCTCGGTCGGTTCGTTCTCCGGCTGCACCCGCCCACCGTATCCGGGCGGTTGGACGGACGGCGGCGGAGCCCGCGCAGCTCCGCACCGGCCTCAGGGCCGGGCGCCGGGCGGCCCGCCGCGGCGTTCGCGCAGCGCCGCCTCGATGACCACGTACAACTCCTCGTCCGGCACGTCGGGCCGGAAGCCGACGAGGACGCCGCGGGCCTCGTAGTAGCGGATCGCACGGTAGGCGTCGCCGACGCCGCCGACCACGGTCCGCAGATGCACCATCAGATCGGCGAAGGCGAGCGCCGGGGGCGGGCCGCCGGCCCCGGCGAAGCGGGCGAGCAGGCGGGGCGCGGCGTCGACGACGTAACCGGCGGGCGGTGGGCACGGCGCCGCCAGGATGTCGGCGGCGGCGCGGCGCGGGACGCGGTAGTGCGCGGCCAGCCGGTCGGCGCGCGCCGCGCGCAGCCGTCGATCGGCGCCGAGCACCACGACGCGCGCAGCCGCGGCGTCCCTGGCGGCGTTCATGGTGATCTCCCTCCCGCACCGGTGCGGTGTGCCCCCGTACGGCAGCACTCCGGCAACGTCGCCCCGCCCCTGCATGTTCCCGTACGGCAACGTCCTTCCGCCCGGGGTGGCGTGACGTTTCAGCACCCCGTCACGTGCCCCTCGCACCGGTGCCCGTCGTCCCGTACGGGCGCGGTGCCGCGGGTCGGCCGCGGAGTGGTGTCGGGGGCGGCCGGCCGGAACCGCGGGGGACGGTGCCCCGCCGGCCGCCCGGAACACGTTCCCCGGGAACACCGGGGGTCACCATGGTTGCGCTCCGTTGCACCGGCTCGGTGCAATGGGCTCTCCCGTACGCCGCCCGACGGCACCACGGCCCGAACGGGAGGCCCGGCACACGGAGAGCTGCGTGGGCGAGAGACCGACCGACGGCGTCACGGGGCCCCATGGCACCCACGCCGGCGCCCGCCGCCTCGCCGCGCTCCGGGAGGCGACGCTCTCCGGCGACGGGACACCGGAGCCGCGCGCCGTCATCGACGCGTCCTGGCGCCGGGTCCGCGGCTGCGGTGTCGATCCGGACCACGACCGACGCGAACGCCCCCTGAACGTCGCCGAGTTGGAGCACCGCCCGTACCGCTTCGCCGACGGCATCGTCCCGGAGCTGCGGCTGCCACCGGACCCGGGGCAGTTGCTGCCGCATTCGGTGGCTCCGGGGGTGCGGGCGGCCAGAGGGGCTGAGGGCGGGGTGGGGTAGGCCGGGGCCACCGGGCCGGATCGCGGCGGCGCGCGGCGCTTTCGGGTGGCGGGCCCCGCACCCGGCCGGGCGAGTCCCGCGCCGGGCCGGGGCGGCTTCCGGCTGAGCCGGGGCGGGGCGGCACATGGAGCTTCCTGGCGACGGGGCTCGTGCCGGGCCGGGGTGGCGCGCGGCGCTTCCACGTGACGGGCCCCACGCCGGGCCGTGCCGGGCCGGGGCGCGCCGCCGCGAGAACGCGCCCCCTCCACGCCCGCGCGCATCCCCTCCCCCGATCGCCCCGCCCCGATCGCCCGCCCCTCCCCGCGCGCCTACGGTGCCGGGAGCGGAGCGCGGTGGTGGGCGGAGGGAGTGCGATGAGCCTGATGGCGGGGTGGCCGGAGGAGCGGCGCCCGGAGCCGGAGGCCCGGCGGCGGCCGTGGGGTGCGCTCGCGCTGATCGCGCTGACGGGGATCTTCCTGATGCGTACGGGGCTGCCGGACCGGCCCGGCGGCCCGCCGCGGCCGGGTCCCGCGCACGCCGCGCCCGCCGACCACGCTCCGGCCGCGCGGCCGTTGCCGCGGTCCGTCCCCGACCGGGTGGTGATCCCGGCGCTCCAGGTGTCCGCCCCGGTGATCGCGCGCGGGCTGGACGCGCACGGCGCGATCGAGGCACCGCCGTCCGCCGACACCCGCGTCACCGGCTGGTACAAGGGCGCCCCGACCCCCGGCGAACGCGGCACCGCCGTCCTCGTCGGCCACGTCGACAGCTACACCGGCCCCGCGGTCTTCTACGGCCTCGGCGGGCTGAAGCGGGGCGCCGCCGTCGAGGTCCGCCGCCGGGACGGCCGCCGCGCGGTCTTCGCCGTCTACTCCGTGCGGACCTTCGCCAAGGACCGCTTCCCCGCCGAGCAGGTCTACGGTTCCGCCGGCCGGCCCGAGCTACGCCTGCTGACCTGCGGCGGCACCTACCACGCGGGCTCCGGGTACGCCGGTAACGTCGTCGTCTTCGCCCGGCTCGTCGCGCCCGGCGGCGGGCATCCGGCAACCCCCTCGGCCACGCCCGGAGCCCCATGATTGGCTGCCGCCATGAGCAGCAGCATCACCGTCACCACCTGGTACCTCGAACAGACCGCGCCGGGCGATCTGACGCCCGCCGCCGAGCCGCCCGCCGCGCGGGGCGTCCGTATCGTGTGTGCGCAGCGCCCCCTGCCGGAGTTCAGCCGGTTCCTCTACTCCGCCGTCGGCGGCGACATCCTGTGGACCGACCGGCTGGCGTGGCCGTACGCGCGGTGGGCGGAGTATCTGTCGCGGCCCGGCGTGGAGACCTGGGTGGCGTACGCGCACGGGAGTCCGGCGGGCTTCATCGAGCTGGACGGGACGTCCGACGGCGTCACCGAGATCGCCTACTTCGGGCTGATCCCGGCGTTCCGCGGGCAGGGCATCGGCGGCCATCTGCTGTCGTTCGGCACCGCGCGGGCCTGGGATCTCGCCGAGCGCCACGAGGGGCGGCCGCCGACGCGGCGGGTGTGGGTGCACACCTGCAGCAAGGACGGCCGCCACGCGCTCCGCAACTACGAGCGGCGGGGCTTCGGGCTGTACGACACCACGGTCGAGCAGGAGGCCGCGGCCGGGACGCCGGGGCCGTGGCCGGGCGCCGGGAACATCGCCCTTCCCGCCTGGGAGGGCGCGCCCCGTCCGGTGTGACGGGACCCGCCGTGCCGGGGCGCGCCGCTCTCCCGCGTGCCCCGGTACGGCACATCCGTAGGGCACGATGACCGCGTGACCAAGACCACAGCATCTCGCGATCCGGGACATTGCTGTCCAAATTTCGGACGATGGTGGACTGTCGCGAGAACGGCGTGCCACGCTGCGGTCATGTCTCGAACAGGAATTGCGTTGGTGAGCCGACTCCACGTCGACCTCGGCCGCCTGTCCAGCGCGATCTGTCCGGCGCGCTGACGCTGCATCGGCCAGGGGTCACCGCCCCGGCAGCACCGCCGGCACCACCCGTCGCACCCGCCGTCCCCGTCGTCGCGGACGCCCCGAGACCTCACCTCCCCCCTTCACGACGCGCCGCCGCGCGCCGCCCTTCTGCGTGTCCACGCAGGTCACCGCGGGTTTTCCCGTGCCCTCCCGCCTCCCTTGAGTCGCCCCGAAGGACGTACATCCATGGCCGCCACCCCGGAACGACCCGCAGCTGCCACGACCCGCCGCAAGGCCGGACGCCACCGCGGCGAGGGCCAGTGGGCCGCAGGTCACTTCACCCCTCTCAACGGCAACGAGCAGTTCAAGAAGGACGACGACGGTCTCAATGTGCGGACACGCATTGAGACGATCTACGCTCGGCGCGGTTTCGACTCCATCGACCCCAACGACCTGCGCGGGCGGATGCGTTGGTGGGGCCTCTACACCCAGCGCCGCCCCGGCATCGACGGCGGCAAGACCGCGGTGCTGGAGCCGGAGGAGCTGGACGACGAGTTCTTCATGCTGCGGGTACGGATCGACGGCGGGCGGCTGACCACCGATCAGCTGCGGGTCATCGGCGAGATCTCCCAGGAGTTCGCGCGCGGCACCGCCGACATCACCGACCGGCAGAACGTCCAGTTCCACTGGATCCGCATCGAGGACGTCCCGGAGATCTGGCGGCGCCTGGAGGGCGTCGGCCTGTCCACCACCGAGGCGTGCGGCGACACCCCGCGCGCCATCCTCGGCTCACCGGTCGCCGGGATCGCCGAGGACGAGATCATCGACGGCACGCCGGTCATCGAGGAGATCCACCGCCGGATCGTCGGCAACCCCGCATTCTCCAACCTCCCCCGGAAGTTCAAGACCGCGGTCTCCGGCTCCCCGCTGCTGGATGTCGCCCACGAGATCAACGACATCTCGCTGGTCGGCGTCGTCCACCCGGAGCTGGGCCCCGGCTTCGACGTCTGGGTCGGCGGCGGGCTCTCCACCAACCCCAAGCTCGGCGTGCGGCTCGGTGCCTGGGTCTCCGCCGAGGAGGCTGCCGAGGTCCACGAGGGCGTCCTCTCGATCTTCCGCGACTACGGCTACCGGCGGCTGCGCACCCGCGCCCGGCTGAAGTTCCTCGTCGCCGACTGGGGCCCGGAGAAGTTCCGCCAGGTGCTGGAGGACGAGTACCTGGGCCGCACACTGCACGACGGCCCGGCCCCGGCCGAGCCCGCGCAGCGCTGGCGCGACCACGTCGGCGTGCACCGCCAGAAGGACGGCCGGTTCTACGTCGGCTTCGCCCCGCGTGTCGGCCGGGTGGACGGCGCCACCCTCACCAAGATCGCCGAACTGGCCGCCGTCCACGGCTCGGGCCGGGTCCGCACCACCGCCGAGCAGAAGATGCTCGTCCTCGACCTCACCGAGGACCGCGTCGACCCGCTCGTCGCCGGTCTGGAGGCGCTGGACCTGCGGGTGACCCCGTCGCCGTTCCGCCGCGGGACGATGGCCTGCACCGGTATCGAGTTCTGCAAGCTGGCCATCGTCGAGACCAAGGGCCGCGGCGCGTCCCTCATCGACGAGCTGGAGCGCCGCCTTCCCGACTTCGACGAGCCCGTCACCATCAACCTCAACGGCTGCCCGAACGCCTGCGCCCGTATCCAGGTCGCGGACATCGGTCTCAAGGGCCAGCTGATGCTGGACGAGAGCGGCGAGCAGGTCGAGGGCTACCAGGTGCACCTGGGTGGCGCGCTGGGGCTTCAGGCGGGCTTCGGCCGCAAGGTCCGCGGGCTGAAGGTCACCGCCGCCGAACTCCCCGACTACATCGAGCGGCTGCTCACCGCCTTCACCGAGCAGCGCACCGAGGGCGAGCGGTTCGCCCAGTGGGTGGGCCGCGCGGAAGAGGGTGCGCTGAAGTGAGCGAACGCGCCGCGCCATTCCACTGCCCGTACTGCGGCGACGAGGACCTGCGCCCCTCCGAGACGCCTTCGGAGCGGGGCACCGGGGCCGCGTGGGAGTGCCGCGCCTGCAACCGCGCCTTCCGGCTGAAGTTCCTCGGCCTGCTGTCGCAGGGCCTCGCCGCCCCGTCCCCGTCCGATGGATCCGCCGGAGGTGCCCCGTGACCACCGCGTCCGCACTGCCGCAGCTCGCCGAGCGCGCGGGCCGCGACCTGGAGGAGGCCGATCCGCTCGCCATCCTCCGGTGGGCCGCGGAGACCTTCGGGCCGCGTTTCTGCGTCACCTCCTCCATGGAGGACGCGGTCGTCGCCCACCTCGCCTCGCGCGTCGCGCCCGGCGTGGACGTCGTCTTCCTCGACACCGGCTACCACTTCCCCGAAACGCTCGGCACCCGGGACGCGGTCGCCGCGGTCATGGACGTCCACGTCCGCACGCTCACGCCCCGGCAGACGGTGGCCGAACAGGACGCCGCGTACGGGCCGCAGCTGCACGCCCGCGACCCGGACCTGTGCTGCGCGCTGCGGAAGGTCAAGCCGCTGGAGGAGGGGCTGGCCGGGTACGACGCCTGGGCCACCGGGCTGCGCCGCGACGAGTCGCCGACCCGCGCCCACACGCCCGTCGTCGGCTGGGACGCCCGGCGGGGCAAGGTGAAGGTCTCGCCGATCGCCCGCTGGACGCAGGCGGACGTCGACGCGTACGTCGCCGAGCACGGCGTGCTCACCAACCCGCTGCTCCAGGACGGCTACGCCTCCGTCGGCTGCGCCCCGTGCACCCGCCGGGTGCGCACCGGCGAGGACGCGCGGGCCGGGCGCTGGGCCGGGAGCAACAAGACCGAGTGCGGACTGCACGGATGACCGACCGACCCACTGCGCCCGGCGCAACGGAAGTTGAGGAGATACCCATGACCGGCGCCACCGTGTGGCTGACGGGCCTGCCGAGCGCCGGCAAGACCACGATCGCCCGCGCCCTCGCCGACCGGCTGCGCGCCGAGGGCCGCCGCGTCGAGGTCCTCGACGGCGACGAGATCCGCACCTTCCTCTCCGCCGGTCTCGGCTTCACCCGCGCCGACCGCGACACCAACGTCCAGCGCATCGGATTCGTCGCCGAACTCCTCGCCCGCAACGGCATCACCACGCTGGTGCCGGTCATCGCCCCGTACGCCGACTCCCGCGCGGCGGTCCGCGAACGCCACCGGGCCGAGGGCACCCCCTATCTGGAGGTGCACATCGCCACGCCCGTCGAGGTCTGCTCCGAGCGGGACGTGAAGGGGCTCTACGCGAAGCAGGCGGCCGGGGAGATCTCCGGTCTGACCGGCGTCGACGACCCGTACGAGCAGCCCGAGGCGCCCGATCTGCGGATCGCCTCGCACACCCAGACCGTGCCGGAGTCCGCGGCCGCGCTCCACGGTCTGCTCACCGAGCGGGACCTGGCGTGAGCGCCCCCGAGCACGCCGTGGCCCCGCCGCCCCGGGCCGGGGAGCGCGGCGAAGGACAGCCCGACGAAAGGGGCAGCATGACCACGACCACCACCGCTGCCGCCGGGAGCACCGGCGACACCGGTCCGTATGCGCTGTCGCACCTGGACGCCCTGGAGTCCGAGGCGGTGCACATCTTCCGCGAGGTGGCGGGCGAGTTCGAGCGGCCGGTGATCCTCTTCTCCGGCGGCAAGGACTCCATCGTCATGCTGCACCTGGCGCTGAAAGCATTCGCCCCGGCGCCGGTGCCTTTCTCCCTGCTGCACGTGGACACCGGGCACAACTTCCCCGAGGTCATCGACCACCGCGACCGGGTGGCCGCCGAGCATCGGCTGCGGCTGCACGTCGCCGCCGTACAGGACTACATCGACCGCGGTGAGCTGCGCGAACGCCCCGATGGGCTGCGCAACCCGCTCCAGACCGTGCCGCTGCTCGACGGCATCGGGAAGGGCCGCTTCGACGCGGTCTTCGGCGGTGGCCGCCGCGACGAGGAGAAGGCACGTGCCAAGGAGCGCGTCTTCTCGCTGCGGGACGAGTTCGGCGGCTGGGACCCGCGCCGCCAGCGCCCCGAACTGTGGCAGCTCTACAACGGCCGCCACTCCCCCGGCGAGCACGTCCGCGTCTTCCCGCTGTCCAACTGGACCGAGCTGGACGTCTGGCAGTACATCGGCCGCGAGAAGATCGAACTGCCCGCCATCTACTACGCCCACGAGCGTGAGGTCTTCTCCCGCAACGGCATGTGGCTGTCGCCCGGCGGGTGGGGCGGCCCCAAGGACGGCGAGAGCCTTCAGACCCGGACGGTGCGCTACCGCACCGTCGGCGACATGTCCTGCACCGGCGCCGTCGACTCCGACGCCGCCACCATCGAGGCGGTCATCGCGGAGATCGCCGCCTCCCGCCTCACCGAACGGGGCGCGACGCGGGCCGACGACAAGATGTCCGAGGCCGCCATGGAGGACCGTAAGCGCGAGGGGTACTTCTAGCCATGAGCACTGTTGTCGAGAACGAAACGGCCTCCCTGCTGCGGTTCGCCACCGCCGGAAGCGTCGACGACGGCAAGTCGACGCTGGTCGGAAGGTTGCTGCACGACTCCAAGTCGGTCCTCGCCGACCAGCTCGAAGCCGTCGAGCGGGCGTCGCTGGGCCGCGGTCAGGACGCCCCGGACCTGGCGTTGCTGACCGACGGGCTGCGCGCGGAGCGCGAGCAGGGCATCACCATCGATGTCGCCTACCGCTACTTCGCCACCCCGCGGCGCCGGTTCATCCTGGCCGACACCCCCGGGCATGTGCAGTACACCCGCAACATGGTCACCGGCGCCTCCACCGCCGAACTGGCCGTGGTCCTCGTCGACGCCCGCAACGGCGTGGTCGAGCAGACCCGCCGGCACGCCGCGGTCGCCGCCCTGCTGCGTGTCCCGCACGTCGTCCTGGCCGTCAACAAGATGGACCTGGTCGACTACGCCGAGCCGGTCTTCGCCGCCATCGCCGAGGAGTTCACCGCCTACGCCGCCTCACTGGGCGTCCCGGAGGTCACCGCCATCCCGATCTCGGCGCTCGCCGGCGACAACGTGGTGTCCCCGTCGGCGCACATGGACTGGTACGGCGGCCCGACCGTGCTGGAGCACCTGGAGACCGTGCCCGTCGACACCGATCCGACGGACGACCCGGCCCGCTTCCCGGTGCAGTACGTCATCCGGCCGCAGACCGCCGAACACCCCGACTACCGCGGCTACGCGGGCCAGATCGCCTCCGGTGTGCTGCGCGTCGGCGACGAGGTCAGCGTGCTGCCATCGGGCCGCACCAGCACCGTCACCGGCCTCGACATGCTCGGCCGGGCCGTCGACACCGCGTGGGCGCCGCAGTCGGTCACCGTCACCCTCGCCGACGACCTCGACATCTCCCGCGGCGACCTGCTCGCCCCCGCGGCGAGCGCTCCGGCCGTCACCCAGGACGTCGAGGCAACGGTCTGCCATGTCGCCGACCGTCCGCTCACGGCCGGTCAGCGGGTGCTGCTCAAGCACACCACCCGCACCGTCAAGGCGATCGTCAAGGAGATCCCGTCGCGGCTGACGCTGGACGACCTCTCCCAGCACCCGGCGCCCGGCGAACTGGCGGCGAACGACATCGGCCGGGTCCGGATCCGTACCGCCGAACCGCTGGCACTGGACGCCTACGCCGACTCCCGGCGCACCGGCTCCTTCCTGCTGATCGACCCGTCGGACGGGACGACGCTGACCGCCGGCATGGCGGGCACCGCCTTCGCGGCGCAGGCGGCGAAGGACACGGCGGCGGACGACGAGGGCTGGGACTTCTGACCGTGCACCAGGACGTGTTCTCGACCTTCGCGAAGGAGGGCGGCCGCATCGGCAGCGGCGCCCTCGGCAGCGGCCAGGGCGGAGTCGGCCGATGTGTGAGCTGACGACGCACCACTCCGCCTGCCCGCTCACGCCCGTACGAAGACCCACCGCACCGCCGGGCGCGCCCTAGAGGGGCGCGAACCGCCCCGGCCCTACGAGAGGAACGCCTCCCGTGCCTGCCGTTCGACCCCGCCATCCGGCGGCCGCCGCCCTCGCCTTGCTGCTGCTCGGGGCGGTCAGCGCCTGCGGCTACGGCTCCGAGGCCAGGAAGGACCCGGCGGCCGAGGTCGCCGCCAAGGGCCCGAAGACCGATGGCCTGGACACCGTCAAGATCGGCTTCTTCGGGAACGTCACCCACGCCACGCCGCTGATCGGCCTCCAGGAGGGGCTGTTCCAGAAGGAGTTGGGCGGCACGGCGGTGAAGCCCTCGGTCTTCAACGCGGGCCCCGCCGAGATCGAGGCGCTCAACTCCGGCGCCATCGACATCGGCTGGATCGGCCCCTCCCCCGCGATCAACGGCTACACCAAGTCCCACGGCAAGAGCCTGAAGATCATCGGCGGCTCGGCCTCCGGCGGGGTGTCGCTCGTGGTCAACCCGAAGAAGGTCAAGAGCCTCGACGACCTCAAGGGCAAGAAGATCGCCACCCCGCAGCTGGGCAACACCCAGGACGTGGCGCTGCTCAACTACCTGGCGGAGAAGGGCTTCACGGTCGACGCCACCACCGGCAAGGGCGATGTCACCGTGCAGCGCACCGAGAACAAGGTGACGCCGACCGCCTTCCAGCAGGGCGCCATCGACGCGGCGTGGGTTCCCGAGCCGACCGCCGCCAAGCTCGTCAGCATCGGCGGCAAGACGCTGCTGGACGAGAAGGACCTGTGGAAGGACGGCAAGTTCGTCATCACGAACATGATCGTCTCGCAGAAGTTCCTGGCGGAGCACCCCAAGGCCGTCGAGGCGGTGCTGCGCGCCTCGGTGCGGACCAACGCCTGGATCCGCTCGCACCCCGCCGAGGCGGTCAAGGCGCTCAACGACAAGCTCGCCGACCCGCAGATCTCCGGCAAGGCGCTGCCCGCCGACGTCATCGGCCCGGCGTTCAAGAACACCGATGTCACCGACGATCCGCTGGCCGCCACGCTCCGGCAGGAGGCGGACCACGCCGTCAAGGCCGGTCTGCTGCAGAAGCCGGACCTCAAGGGCATCTACGACCTGCGGCTGCTGAACAAGGTCCTCAAGGCCGAGGGCAAGCGGCCCGTCGACGCCGCCGGTCTCGGCAACGACTGACGCCCGCCCCGCAGCACTCCAGGAGGTGACACCGATGACGACCACCCTCACCAAGCGGCCCGCCACCACGGCGGACGCGGCCCCGGCGGCCTCGTACGCCGCGCGCATCGACCATGTCTCGAAGTCCTTCGGCCGCCCCGGCGCCCGCCAGCACGTGCTCGACGACATCAGCATCGACGTCGCGCCCGGCGAATTCGTCTGCCTGCTCGGCGCGTCGGGCTGCGGTAAGTCCACGCTGCTGAACCTGGTGGCCGGGCTCGACGCGCCGACGTCCGGCTCCATCGAGACGCCGGGCGGACGCCCCGCGCTGATGTTCCAGGAACACGCGCTGTTCCCGTGGCTGACCGCCGGACGCAACGTGGAGCTGGCGCTGCGGCTGCGCGGGGTGCCGCGCGCGGAGCGCCGCGAGGAGGCCGAACGACTCCTCGAACTCGTCCGCCTCAAGGGCGCGTACGGCAAGCGGGTGCACGAACTGTCCGGCGGCATGCGCCAGCGCGTCGCCATGGCCCGGGCCCTCGCCCAGGACAGCCGGCTGCTGCTCATGGACGAGCCGTTCGCCGCGCTGGACGCCATCACCCGCGATGTGCTGCACGACGAACTGACCCGCATCTGGCGGACGTCGAACGACACCGCCTCCGGCGGCCTGTCGGTGCTCTTCGTCACCCACAACGTCCGCGAGGCGGTACGGCTCGCCGAGCGCGTCGTGCTGCTCTCCTCCCGCCCCGGCCGGGTGGCCCGGGAGTGGCAGGTCGGCATCGCCCAGCCGCGCCGCATCGAGGACGCCGCGGTCGCTGACCTTTCCGTCGAGATCACCGAACAGCTGCGTGGGGAGATCCGCCGCCATGGCCAGCACTGAGACCACCCCCGGGCCCGCGGGGAGCACGCCCGGCGACGCACCTGACGCCACGGACACCCCGGCCGCCCCCACCTCCGCCGACACCGCGGGAGCCACGACCGCCGGAGGCGGCGCGGACCGTCCGGCGGACCGGGACGGCACCGATCTGGCGGGCCTGGAGGCCGGGCTCGACGCCCTGGAATCCACCGTCGCCGCCCGGCAACCCTGGCTGCGTACGCTCGCATCGAAGGCGCTCCCTCCCCTCATCGCCGTCGTCATCGTGCTGGTGCTGTGGCAGCTCGCCTACCACTTCGAGGTCAAGCCGCACTATCTGCTGCCGAGCCCCGTCGACGTGGCCCGCTCCCTCCAGGAGAAGTGGCTGGAGGGCACGCTGCTGGGCTATGTGTGGACCAGCCTCTCCCGGGGTGCGCTCGGCTTCCTCGCCTCGGTGGTGCTCGGCACCGTGCTCGGGCTGATCGTGGCCCGCGTCAAGGCGGTGCGGGCCGCGATCGGTCCGATCCTCAGCGGTCTGCAGTCGCTGCCGTCGGTGGCGTGGGTCCCGGCCGCGATCATCTGGTTCGGCCTGAGCGACGCCACCATCTACGCGGTGGTGCTGCTCGGCGCCGTACCGTCGATCGCCAACGGTCTGGTGGCCGGTGTCGACCAGATCTCCCCTCTCTATCTGCGGGCGGGCCGCACCATCGGCGCGACCGGTGTGGCCGGGGTGCGGCACGTGCTGCTCCCCGCCGCGCTGCCCGGCTACATCGCCGGGCTCAAGCAGGGCTGGGCGTTCTCCTGGCGCTCCCTGATGGCCGCCGAACTCATCGTCAACGCCCCCGATCTGGGCACCGGCCTCGGCCAGCTCCTGGAGCAGGGCCGGGAGTTCCAGGACATGCCCTGGGTGCTCTCCGCGATCCTGCTGATCCTCATCGTCGGTATCGGTATCGAGCTGCTGGTCTTCGCGCCCCTGGAGCGGCGGGTGCTGCGCAGCCGCGGACTCCTGGTGAAGAGCTGACCCATGGACACCTCGCCCACCCTCCTCGTCGTCGCCCACGGCAGCCGCGACCCGCGGCACGCGGCGACCGTCTCCGCGCTCTGCGCGCGGGTGCGGGCGCTGCGGCCGGGGCTGCGTGTGGAGGTCGGGTACCTCGACTTCAACGCGCCGACCGTGCCCCGAGTGCTGGAACGGCTGGCCGCGGAGGGGGTGCGGGAGGTGGTGGCTCTGCCGCTGCTGCTCACCCGCGCCTTCCATGCGAAGTCGGACATCCCGGCGGCGCTGCGGGAGGCCACCGTGCGCCTGCCGTGGCTGACCGTCCACCAGGCGGGTGTACTCGGCCCCTCCTCCCTGCTGACCGCCGCGTTGGAGCGGCGGCTGGCCGAGGCCGGGCTGCGGCCCGGTGACCGCCGCTCGACCGGGATCGTCCTGGCCGCGGCGGGCTCCAGTGACCCGGAGGCGATCGCAGTGATCGCTGAAACCGCGCGGGAGTGGCGGCGCACCGCTGGTTGGTGTGCCGTGCGACCTGCGTTCGCCTCCGCATCTCTGCCCCGCACGGCCGATGCCGTGCGGGCCCTGCGGGCCGAGGGTGCCGCGCGCGTCGCCGTCGCCCCGTACGTCATCGCGCCCGGCTTTCTGCCGGACCGCATCGCCCGGGGCGCCCGGGAGGCGCGGGCCGATCTGCTGGCGCCGGTGCTCGGCCCCGCCCCGGAGCTGGCCCGGCTGCTGCTGCGGCGCTACGACGCATCGGCCACCGCCCGGGCCGGGCGGCCGGATCGGCCCGCGCTACTCGTCTGACCTGGGCGTTTCCTCCCTGCGGCGGTGGGCGCCGCCACCGGCGTATCGGCCCGCCCCTTCTCGTAGACCGTCAGCCCCTTCGACAGGCCCAGGGGCACCAGGAGCAGTTCGACGACGAGGGCCTTCCAGGCGTAGACGAGGTTGACGGCCTTGGTGGCGTAGACGCAGGGCAGGTCGCGCAGGACGGCCACGGTCCGGAGTTTGCGGCGGCGGGCGGCGTAGAGGAGGGGTGGCGCGGTCAGGAGCAGGTCGGTCCCGGCCCACCAGCCGAGGGTGGCCGGCAGCGGCCGGTCGGTGAGGGCCGCCATCGCGAACGGGGTCGCCCACCACAGCGGGGCGGTGACGATCTCGAAGACGGCGAGCACCACCCATAGCGCGAGCAACGGTTTGTGACGGATCAGGGCGCCGAGGTGGAGCCGGACGTTCTGGCAGAAGCCCGCCATCCAGCGCCAGACCTGTTTGCGCAGGTAGGTGAGGTCTTCCGGGTCGGCGGCGAGGGCCACCGCGGCGGAGACGTAGACCGCCTTGCGCCCGGCGATCTGCTGACTCCACGTGTAGTCCATGTCCTCCACGATGGTGCGCTCCGGGAAGCCCCCGAAGGCCACCAGGTCCGCGCGGCGGAAGACGGAGCAGCAACCGGAGCAGACCATGGGGCTGTTGGCGCGTGCCTGGATCGGTCGGTGCCAGTGAAAACCGAAGAGGTACTCGGTGGAGCGGCCGCGCTCCCAGATGGTGCGGGTGTGGCGGGTGCGTACCGTCCCGGCGGCGACGGTGACGGCCGGGTCGTCGAAGACCGGCAGTACCGTCTCGATGTAGTCGGGCGCGAGGACGGTGTCCGCGTCGACGGCGAGGACGAGGTCGGTGGTGCAGTGCGGCAGCGCGTGGTTCTGCGCCCGGGCCTTGCTGCCGAGGTTCCGCGGCGGGCGCAGCACGGTGGCGCCGTGTGCGGCGGCCACCTCGCCCGTGCGGTCGGTGGAGGCGTCGTCGACGACGAGGACGCGGTCAGGTGGCACCGTCTGCCGCGCCAGCGACTCCAGCGTGGCGGGCAGCCCCTCCTCCTCGTTGTGTGCGGGAACGATGACGGTGATGGTGTGCATGCCGAACTCCCCCTGCGGTGCGAAGTGCGCCGGCCACGAGCGTGAGCAGCCCGATCAGGCCGTAGACGAGTGTGCTGATGCCGATGAACGGCAGTCCTCCGTGCATGTCACCGACGGTAGCGAGGGGACGCGTCCCACGGTTCCGGAGGCGCCCTCCTGTGGATAACTCACCGGTTCGGCACGGCACTTCGACGCAACGACGCCGGCCGCCGCGCCCCGTGGGGGCGAGCGCGACGGCCGGTGTGTGGTGCTGAGGGAGGAAGTCGGTTACTCGACGACCTTCAGCAGCTTGTTGGGCGTGCCCTCGCTCGGGTTCGAGATCTTGTCCGGCGTGGCGCCGTCCGTGAGGGCCTTGGCGACCTCGTCCGGCTTGGCGTCCGGGTGGGCGCCGAGGTAGACCGCGGCCGCGCCCACGACGTGGGGGGTGGCCATGGAGGTGCCGGAGATGGTGTTGGTGGCGTTGTCGTCGGTGTTCCAGTCCGAGGTGATGTCGGAGCCGGGGGCGTAGAGGTCGACGATGCTGCCGTAGTTGGAGAAGTCCGACTGCTCGTCCTTGTTGGTGCTGGAGGCGACCGTGATGGCCTCCTTCACCCGCGCCGGGGAGCCCTGCGAGGCGTCGGCCGACTCGTTGCCCGCCGCGACGGCGAAGGTCACGCCGGAGGCGATGGCCTTCTTGACGGCCGCGTCGAGCGCCTCGTCCGCGCCGCCGCCGAGCGACATGTTGGCGACCGACGGGCCCTTGTGGTTCTTGGTCACCCAGTCGATACCGGCGACGACCTGCTCGGTGGTGCCGGAGCCCTGGTCGTCCAGCACGCGGACGGCGACGATCTTGGCCTTCTTGGCGACACCGTGGTCGGTACCGGCGATGGTGCCCGCGACGTGCGTGCCGTGGCCGTTGCCGTCGTTGGCATCGTTGTCGCCGTCGACCGCGTCGAAGCCGTAGGACGCACGGCCACCGAAGTCCTTGTGCGAGATGCGCACGCCGGTGTCGATGACGTAGGCGGTGGCGCCCTCACCCGCGGAGTCCGGGTAGGTGTACTTCTTGTCGCCCTGGGTGTCCGCCTGGTCGATGCGGTCCAGGCCCCACGACGGCGGGTTGTCCTGGGTGGCGTCGATGTGGAACTTCTTGTTCTGTACGACCTTGTCGACGGCCGGGTCGGCGGCGAGGCGCTTGGCGTCGTCGGCGCTCAGACCGGTGGCCGAGAACCCGTTGAGGGCGGCGCTGTAGTTCCGCTTGACCTTGCCGCCGTACTTCGAGGCGAGGTCGTTGTGGGCGGTGGCGGACACCGCGGCGCCGCTGACCGACTTCTTCAGCATGACGATGTAGCTGCCGTTGACGGCACCCTTCGCCTCGGCACCGTAAATCTTGCCTTCGGCGGGGGTGGCACCAGCGGTGACCGCGGTGACTGCGGCGATACCAGTGGCGGCTACGGCGGCGGTGATGGCCGTGACGAGCCGCTTCTTGCTGGAACGCTTGTGAGCCATAGCGAGGGTTCTCCTCGTTCGTGGTGTGGGGGGAAAGCGTTGCGCAATGGCCCGGTTCGACAGGAAGTCCTGCACCGGACTGGATCGAAACCCTGTCGGATTGACGAGTTCAATTCAAGGCCAGCCGCCCCTTGTGAGATAAACAACAACCCTGCATAAAGACAAAATCGGCCACAAATACACCAAAAGAAGCGGGTAGTTGAACATTCGAGCCTCAATGCCGTTTACATTTCGGCAATCTGCGGTTACAGACGGTGGATTGACCGCTACCGAGGGCCTGTTGGCGTACAGGGCTCGCGCGCTCAGGAGCTGACGGGGCGGATGACCGAGTGGGCGTCAGGCGCCGTCGCGTCAGCCCGGTGTTCATCGGCCTCGGTTCGTCGACGAAGGCGCGGGCGGATCGTCTCTCGGAGAGCGCCGGCCAGTACGGGTGGCCGGGCCGTCCCTCGTGCGTGAGGCCGGGGCCCGTCGGCGGGCCGCCGCCTCCGCCCCCAGGTCCGCCCGCCTCCGCGCCGGGCCCGCGCACCGCCGTCCCCGGGTCCACCCACCCACCCCGGTACAGGCGCCTGCGAAACTGGGCACGTCACGCCCGGCAGGAGGAATCACCATGAACGAACCGCGCCCCGGCGCCTTCACCGAGGCACGCGCCCGCGCCGCGCTGACGGCCGCCGGGCGGCCCGACGCCGCTGCCGACGCCCGGCTGCTCTCGCTCGGCGAGAACGCCGTCTTCGCGCTCGGCGAGCGCGGACCGGTCATCCGGGTCGGCCGCAGCGCCGAACTCCTCGAACGCGCCGAACGGGAGCTGATTGTGGCCCGCTGGCTGGCGGACGCGGGCATCCCCGCCGTACGCGCCGCCGAGCCGGAGGCGCAGCTCGCCGACGGTCATCCCGTGACGTACTGGGAGCGGCTGCCGGACACCGTCCGCCCCGCCGAACCCGGCGACCTCGCCGCGCTGCTGCGGCTGGTGCACGCCCTGCCGGAGCCGCCCTTCGCCCTCCCGCGGCGCGACCTGCTGGGCGGCGTCGAGCGGTGGCTGCGGCTGGCCGGGGACGCCGTCTCCCCGCAGGACGCGGAGTATCTGCGCGGCCGCCGGGACGCCTTCGCCCTCGCCGCGACGGCGCTGGAGCCGCATCTGCCGCGCGGCCCCATCCACGGGGACGCGCTGCTCCGCAACGTCCATGTCGGGCCCGACGGTCCGGTCCTGGTCGACCTGGAGACCTTCTCCTCCGATCTGCGCGAGCACGACCTCGTGGTGCTGGCCCTCAGCCGCGACCGCTACGGACTGCCCGCCGAGGCGTACGACACCTTCGTCTCCGTCTACGGCTGGGACGTACGGGACTGGGAGGGCTGTGCGGTGCTGCGCGGCTCCCGGGAGACCGCAAGCTGCGCCTGGGTCTCCCAGCACGCACCGGGCAACCCGGCGGCCCGTACGGAGTTCGCCCGGCGCATCGCCTCGCTGCGCGAGAAGGACACGACCGTGCGGTGGTATCCGTTCTGACGGTGCGCCGGGACGGCGGGCGGGTCAGTCGTGCGGCGCCTGGTGCGGGATGAGCGGCCAGGCGCCCTCGACGTACGCCTCCGGCTTGCCCGAACGCCGCAGATACGCCTGGAAGTCGGTGGCCTGCTCCGCGGCCGCGCCCTCCTGGAGCGTGTGCAGCGCCTCCGGGGACGGCAGGGCGACGACCGGATACCGCTCGCCTATCCGCCGGGCGACACCGGCCGCCGCGACGGCGTCGGCGCCCGCCTCATGGGCGCCGACGAGCGGGACGCCGTAGTGGGCGCAGAGGGCCTGGAGGGCGCGCTTGCCCTTGCGGTACCGGTCGACGTGGCGGTCCAGCACCAGTGGGTCGATGACCGGGGAAGGGGCGCGGCCCAGGCGCTCGGTCAGGGACCGCACACCGTGGCGGCGGCACTCCCTGTCGAGGAGGGAGAGGTCGTACCGGGCGTTCATCACCACCAGGGGTATCCCGGCGCGCAGGGCCTCGGCCAGGGCCTCGGTGATCTCCTCCACAGCGGTCTTCGCCGAGACGCCGTGCTCACGGACGTAAACAGTGGACATGCCGTGGATCGCGGCGGCTTCCTCGGGCACCGGGATGCCCGGGTCGATCAGCCACGTCTGCCGGACCACGGTCGTGCCGTCGCCGTCCAGGCGGATCAGCGCGGCGGTCACGATGCGGTCCCGCTCGATGTCGGTGCCCGTGGTCTCCAGGTCGAAACCGGCCAACAGGTCCTGATGCCAGCTCATGGCGGGGCCTCCTTCGGTGGTGCGTCCCCCGTTGCTCCGCCACTCTCGCACGCACCACTGACAACGCGACCGGCAGCCGCGAGCAGATAGGACAAAGCGGACGGCGGGGCGGCGGAAGCCGTGCCGGTCCGCACGCGGCGGACCAGGGCGGACCAGGCACGACGGACCACGCCCGCCCCGGCCCCGCCCGACGTCAGGACACCGGCCGGGAGTCCGCCCACTCGCTCTCGAACTCCTCGCGGTACGTCTCGAAGAGCCCGGCCTCGCCCTCCCGGCCGCCGCCACTCTGGCGAACCACGTCCCGTCCGCCGCCGCGCAGCACCAGCACCGGCGACTCCATGCCTCGGCTGCGGCGCAGATAGCTCTGGACGACGGCCAGCCCGTCGGACCCGTCGCCGTCGACGAGGTACGCGGTGAACCGCGGCGTCTCGTCGAAGACCTGGATCTCGAACGCCCCCGGGTCGCGCAGCCGTGCCCGCACCCGCCGCATGTGCAGGATGTTCATCTCGATGGACCGGCTCATCTCGCCCTTCTTGAGCCCGATCTCGCGCTCGCGGCGGCGGACCGCGCTGCTCGCGGGGTTGAGGAAGAGCAGCCGGATCCGGCAGCCCGCCTCGGCGAGGTGGACCAGGCGGCGGCCGGAGTAGTTCTGTACGAGGAGGTTGAGCCCGATGCCCACCGCATCGAGGCGGCGGGCGCCGCCGAACAGGTCCTCGGCGGGCAGTTGCCGCTGGAGCCGCACCCGGTCGGCGTGGACCCCGACGACGTCGGCGTAGCGGTCGCCCACCAGGTCCTCGACGGCGTCGATGGGCAGCCGCCCGGAGGTACGGGTGCCGCTGCCGGACCCCAGGAGGTCCAGCAGCCGGGCGGAGGCGCGCTCCGCCTGGGCGAGGACGGTCTCCGACAGGGCGCGGTTGCGGGAGACGATGTTGCGGGCCACCTCCAGCTCGTCGAGGCCCAGCTCGACGTCCCGGCGGTCGTCGAAGTACGGCTCGAAGCAGGGCCAGTGCTGGACCATCAGCTCCCGCAGCTGCGGGAGGGTCAGAAAGCTGACGATGTTGTCGTCGGCGGGGTCGAGGAGGTAGCCCTTGCGGCGGCTGACCTCCCGGACGGCCACCGCGCGCTGGACCCATTCCTGTCCGGCCGGTCCGGCGGCGGCGATCACCCATTCGTCGCCGTGCACCGGCTCGTAGATGGGGCGCAGCACCGCGGAGACCACGGCACGGAGCCGCTGCTCGACGAGATTCAGCCATATGTAGGCGCGACCGGCCCGGCGGGCGCGGGTGCGCACCTCGCTCCAGGCGTCGGCGCCCCAGTCGAGTTCCGCGCCGATCTCCAGTGGCCGCGCCAGGGACACCGCGCCGGGCGGCGCGTCGACGGAGCCGCCCTCATGACCCTCGTGACCCTCGTCACCAGGGGGCAACTCCAGCCCGCCGCTCACCTGCCACCGCCTTCCGAACCTCCGTGCCAACGATCAAGGCAGACTACTGCGGAGCGGGGAACGGTGCAGCAGGATGGGTCGACCGGTCCGTCAACTCCCCATGTCAGACGTGGCGGTTGCGCCCCGAAATGCGGCGCGGACGTGAGCGGTTTCCTAGCCGCGTCACCCCCGGGCGGCCCTTGTGCGGCCCCGGGGCGCAGGCCCGGCGCCGCGCGGGAGCCGCCCGCCC
The DNA here is from genome assembly GCF_045040405.1 of Streptomyces sp. NBC_01525. NCBI lineage: Bacteria > Bacillati > Actinomycetota > Actinomycetes > Kitasatosporales > Streptomycetaceae > Streptomyces > Streptomyces sp. NBC_01525. The sequence continues at coordinate 5,583,859 of NZ_CP109397.1, read as the reverse complement.
GGACACCGCGAAGGGTCCCGTCCACCACAGGTCCGCGCCCTCGGCACGGCGTCCGGAACGACCGGTGCAGGGGCGCGTGACGGCGCGCGGTCCCGCCGGGGCGCGCGGGCATCGAACGCCGGGACGCCGGGTGACTGGCCGGGCCTCTACTGGTGAACTCCGTCTGGATGAGCTATCCGCTACCGCATCTGACGTACGGGAGATGGCCACCGGCCGCCGCGGGCGCCGACGACACGACAGTAAGGTCCCACTAGGCTCGAAATTGCCCGCTTTCCGGGGAATATCAAGCGGTATGCCAGGTGTGTGGGGTGGGTCGGGGAAGGATCCGAGGCGGTCCGCGGACGCGTGCCATGGAGTCACCGCAGCCCCCGACGAGAAGGTGGAAGCCGACGCATGCAGGTCTGGCCGGGACAGACATATCCACTGGGCGCCACCTACGACGGCGCCGGAACCAACTTCGCGGTCTTCTCCGAAGCCGCCCGGCGCATCGAAGTGTGCCTGCTGCACGACGACGGCTCACACACCACCGTCGAACTGCGCGAGACCGACGCGTTCGTCCGCCACGCCTACCTCCCCGGGGTGATGCCGGGCCAGCGCTACGGCTTCCGGGTGCACGGCCCCCACGACCCGGCGCGCGGCAACCGCTGCAACCCCGCGAAACTGCTCCTGGACCCCTACGCGCGCGCCCTGAGCGGTCGCATCGACTGGAACGAGGCCGTCTACGGCTACCACTTCGGCCGCCCCGAGTCCCGCAACGACCTGGACTCGGCGCCGCACACCATGGCGTCGGTCGTGGTCAGCCCGTACTTCGACTGGGGCGACGACCGGCCGCCGCGCACCGCGTACCACGAGACGGTGCTCTACGAGGCGCACGTCAAGGGCCTCACCATGCGCCACCCGGACCTCCCCGAGGAGCTGCGCGGCACCTACGCGGCGCTGGCGCACCCGGCGGTCATCGAGCATCTGACGCGGCTGGGGGTGACCGCGCTGGAGCTGATGCCGGTACACCAGTTCGTCCAGGACCACCGGCTGGTGGACGCCGGGCTCACCAACTACTGGGGCTACAACACCATCGGGTTCTTCGCCCCGCACAACACCTACGCGTCCTGGGGCGACCGGGGGCAGCAGGTGCTGGAGTTCAAGTCGGCGGTGCGGGCGCTGCACCGCGCGGGCATCGAGGTGATCCTCGATGTCGTCTACAACCACACCGCCGAGGGCAACCACCTGGGCCCCACGCTCTCCTTCCGGGGGCTCGACAACGCCTCGTACTACCGGCTCGCGGAGGACCGGCGGCACTACACGGACACCACCGGCACCGGGAACTCCCTGCTGATGCGCAGTCCGCACGTCCTGCAGCTGGTGATGGACTCGCTGCGCTACTGGGTGCAGGAGATGCACGTCGACGGCTTCCGGTTCGATCTGGCGGCGACGCTGGCGCGGCAGTTCCACGAGGTGGACCGGCTGTCGTCCTTCTTCGACCTGGTGCACCAGGACCCGGTGGTCAGCCAGGTCAAGCTGATCGCGGAGCCCTGGGACCTCGGCGAGGGCGGCTACCAGGTGGGCAACTTCCCGCCGCTGTGGACGGAGTGGAACGGCAAGTACCGCGACACGGTGCGCGACCTGTGGCGGGGCGAGCCGCGCACACTGGCGGAGTTCGCCTCCCGGCTGACCGGCTCCTCGGACCTCTACCAGGGCGACGGGCGCCGCCCGATCGCCTCGGTGAACTTCGTGACCTGCCACGACGGCTTCACCCTGCACGATCTGGTGGCGTACGACGAGAAGCACAACGAGGCCAACGACGAGGAGAACCGCGACGGGGAGCGCTTCAACCGGTCGTGGAACTGCGGCACCGAGGGCCCGACGGACGACCCCGGCATCCGGGCGCTGCGGGCGCGCCAGATGCGGAACGTCGTCGCCACCCTGATGCTGTCCCAGGGCGTGCCGATGCTCTCCCACGGCGACGAGTTCGGCCGCAGCCAGCGCGGCAACAACAACGCGTACTGCCAGGACAACGAGGTCTCCTGGGTGCGCTGGCCGGCGCCGGAGGACACCGGGGAACGGGAGCTGCTGGCGTTCGTCCGGCGACTGGTGCGGCTGCGGCGCGAGCATCCGGTGTTCCGTCGGCGGCGGTTCCTCCAGGGGCGGCCGGTTCCGGGGGGCGAGGACGCGCTGTCGGACATCGCGTGGTTCACCGTCGACGGGACGGAGATGGGGCCGGACGACTGGGAGTCGGCTCAGGCAAGGTCCCTGATGGTTTTCCTCAACGGCCGGGCGATCTCGGAACCGGGCCCCCGGGGCGAGCCGATCGCCGACGACTCGTTCCTGCTGTTGTTCCACGCGCACCCCGAGGAGCAGGAGTTCACCGTTCCGCCGCGCCACGGGCGGCGGTGGCAGGTCGTGGTCGACACCGCGCGGCCCCCCGCGGCGGACGGCGCGGACGGCGACGGGGCCGTGGTGAAGGCCGGTGACCGCCTGATGCTAACGGGGCGGAGCCTGGTGGTGTTGCAGCGGCCTACGGAGTCCTGGGAGCCGGTGGGGCCTGCGTAGGCCGGACCGTCTCGCCCGGGGCCGGTGCGCGCCGCCCCGGGCGGAACGTCGCCCCGGGCGGCCCGGTGGCGCGGGGCCGTCGCGTGTGGGGCCGGGGGCGCGCCGCCCTGGGGGCGCCCCCTGCGGAACGTCGCCCCCTGCGGCCCCGAGCCCTCGCTCCGCTCGGCCGGTCGGGGGCGGGGGCCACCCGTTCGGCGCGTCCGGAGAGGGGATCGCGCACGGGGGCGCGCGGGCGGGCCGGTGCGCCGGGTACGGCTGCTCCCATGACGCAGCCGCCCGCTCCCCCGCCGACCGCCACCTACCGGCTCCAGCTCCAGCCGGACTTCCCGTTCGCCGCCGCCGGGCGGGCCGTCCCGTACCTGGCCCGGCTGGGCGTCTCGCACCTCCATCTGTCGCCGGTGCTGGAGGCGGTCCCCGGCTCGGCGCACGGCTACGACGTGGTGGACCACACGGCCGTACGCGCCGAACTCGGCGGTGAGGACGGGCTGCGGGCCCTGGCCGCCACCGCACGGGCGCACGACCTCGGCCTGATCGTCGACCTCGTGCCGAACCACATGGCCGTCCCCGCCCCGATGTCCCTCAACGGGCCGCTGTGGCGGGTGCTGCGGGACGGGCCCGGCTCCCCCTGGGCGCGCTGGTTCGACATCGACTGGGACGCCGGGCACGGCGGACGCCTGCTGCTGCCGGTGCTCGCCGGACGGCTCGGCGACGAACTGCCGCGCCTGCGCGTCACCGACGGCACCCTGCGCTACGGGCGGCACGCCTTCCCGCTGCGCCCGGGGACGGAGGACCTGCCGCTGCCGCGCCTCCTGGACGCCCAGTGGTACCGCCTCGCCTGGTGGCGGCTGGCCCGCACCGAGCTGAACTACCGCCGTTTCTTCACCGTTTCCGAGCTGATCGGGGTGCGGGTCGAGGACCCGGAGGTGTTCGAGGCGACGCACCGCACGGTGTTGCGGCTGGTGCGGGAGGGCGTCCTCGACGGCCTGCGGGTCGATCATCCGGACGGGCTCGCCGATCCGGCCGCCTATCTGGAGCGGCTGCACACCGCCACGGGCGGCTGCCGCACGGTCGTGGAGAAGATCCTCACCGGCGGGGAACGGCTGCCCCGCGACTGGACCTGCACCGGGACCACCGGCTACGACGCACTGCGCCACCTCGACGCCCTCTTCGTCTGCCCCGAGGGGGCGCGCAGACTGCGCGCGCACTACCGCGACCACGCCGCCCCGCCCCCGGACCGGGGCGGCGACTGGGCGGCGACGGTGCGCCGGGCCGCGTACGAGGTGCTGACGCACGAGCTGGCGGCGGAGGTGGAGCGGCTGGTGCGGGCGGCCGGGCGGATCGCCGCGGCGGACGGCGGCGACCACGCGCCCTGGGCGCTGCGCCGGGCGATCCGGGAGCTGCTGGTGCGGCTGCCGGTGTACCGCCCGTACCCGGCGCGGGCGTCCGGTGCCGCCCGGGACGTGGCCCTGCTGGACGCGGCGGCCCGGGGCGCCCGCGACGCGTTCCCCGTCGCGGCGGAGGCCCTGTCGGTGGAGCTGATCCGGACGCTGGCCCTGGGCGGGACGGAACGGGAGGGCGCGGACCGGGAGTTGGCCGGTACCGGGGGCGCGCCCGGGGAGGCCGAGGGGGCGTGCGCCGAGACCCCGGGCGCCCCGGACCCGGCTCCCGGGGGCGAGGCGCTCCGGGGCGAGGTGGCCGCGTTCGCCGCGCGGTTCGCACAGACCGCATCCGCCCTGCACGCCAAGTCCGTGGAGGACACCGCCGGCTACCGCCATCCGGCGCTCCTGTCCGCCTGCGAGGTGGGCGGCGACCCCGGACGGCCCGCGCTGGATCCGGAGGTGTTCCACGCGTACTGCGCGCACCTCCAGGCGGAGTGGCCGGAGACGTCGACGGTGCTCACCACCCACGACACCAAGCGCAGCGCCGATGTCCGGGCGCGGATCGCGGTGCTGTCGGAGTGCCCCGACCGGTGGCGCGACGCCCTGCACGAGGCGGGCGCGTGGCCCCGGGGCGGGCCGGAGGGCGGCCCCTCGGGTGAGCTGGAAGGCCATCCCCTGGGCGAGCCGGAAGCCGCTCCCCCGGGCAAGGCGGACGACGGCCCTCCGGGTGGCCCGGAGGCGCCGGATCCGCTGGTGGCGTGGCTCGGCTGGCAGAGCGCCTTCGGGCTGGGCTCACCGCCCGCCGGGGAATCGTCGAAGGCCGAGCGGCTGACGGCCGCGGTCCTCAAGTCCGTACGGGAGGCGGGGCTGCGCACCTCGTGGACCGATCCGGACACCGGCTACGAGGACGCCGTCGCGCGGTTCGTGCGCTCCGGGCCGGGCGGACCGGCCGCCGCGGTGCTGCGGAAACTGGAGGACGAACTGACGCCGTTCCTCCGCGCCAATGTGCTCGGCACGGCCCTGCTGCACCTGACGATGCCCGGCGTCCCGGACCTCTACCAGGACACCGAGCGGGAGTACGCCGCCCTGGTGGACCCGGACAACCGCCGCCCGGCCCGGCCGCTGCCCGCCCTCCTCGCCCGGCTGGACGACGGCGGCGCCCCGTCCGATCTGTCCGCCGAGAAGCTGCGGCTGACCGCCGCGGCGCTACGGCTGCGGCGCACCCGCCCGCGCGCGTTCGGCGCGGACGGCTCGTACACGCCGCTGCGCGCCATGGGGCCCGCAGCCGGGCACTGCGTCGCCTTCTGCCGCGGTGGGGCGGCGGTCTCCGTCGTGACCCGGCTGTCGCTGCGCCTGGCGCGGTCCGGCGGCTGGCGGGGGACCACGCTGCGGCTGCCGGACGCGGGGCGGTGGCGGGAGGTGCTGACCGGCCGCACATGGGCGGGCGGTACGGCGGTGCGCCTCGACGAGCTGTTGGACGGGGCGCCGGTGGCGCTGTTGACGACGGAGTGAGCCGACGCGCACGGTCCCTCGCGCGCGCCCCGCGTGGCGGCCCTCCGAGGCCCCCGCCCGGGGCGCGCGGCGGACGGGCCCACGCCCCGCGTCACGCCGTCGGCCGCTCCCGCCGGTGGCGCCCCGGGTGCGGCGGTCAGCGCTCCGTCAGGACGTAGTCCATGGTGCCGAAACTGATGTGGTCGCCGGGGCCCACCGGGACCTCGCCGACCACCCGGAGGCCGTTGACGCAGGTGCCGTTGGTCGAGCCGAGGTCGCGCAGCATCCAGCCGCTGCCCTCGCTGCGGAGTTCGGCGTGGGTGCGGGAGACCGTCTCATGGTTGAGGCGCAGCCCGGCGCCGGGCGCCCGCCCTATGCTCAGCGGGATCGGCCCGGGCACCGGGAGCATCAGCTTCGGCAGCCGCTCCGTGCGCCATGCGCGGCGGATCCGCAGGTGGAACGCCGACACCCGGCCCACCGCCCGCAACAGCGCGCCCTGCACCCGGCCGCGGGTCTCCAGATCGGCAGTGGCCAGGGAGAGTTCGGAGTGCTGCTGCGCGGTGAGAACCAGCTCCAGCCGACGCAGAAAGGTGTCCTGCGACAGTCGTCCCTCCGCGGCACCCTCGCGCAACAGATGCAGCGCACGTTCCCGGTCCGCGTCCGACGGGCGCGCCGGTCGGGCGGGGAAGTCGAGCGAAGTCATGCGGTGATTCTGCGGGGCGGGTGACCCGCTGTCCAGGCGAGGTGGCCGTTCCGGCCGCCCGGGGCGCATCCCTGACGTCGTACCAGATCGCGGCCCCGGCACAGGCATGCGTACGAGGTTGTCGGGCTCGCCCCGGTACGAGCCCCGACGGGCCCTGGAGCGAGCCGGTACAGCGCACGGGCCGGGCGACGGCGCGCGCGACGACCGGCGCGCCGGGAGCGCGGACCGGCGGGCGGCGGCGCGCGCGGATGCCCGCGCGCCCCCGGCGTCACCGGTGACGGAGACTGGCACCATGCCCCTGCGTATCGCCGACCTGCTGGCCCGGACGGACCTCGCGCTGTCCCCCGGCTACGACGTCCCGCCGCCGCTGCGGGACCGTGCCATCGAGGCGGCGACCGTCTCCGACCTGCTACGGCCCGGTAAATGGCTGCAGGGCGGCGAGTTGCTGATGACCATCGGGCTGCTGCTGCCGGACGACGTGGGCGGCTGCCGGGAGTACGTCCGTGACGTCGCCGGGGGCGGCGCCGCGTGCCTGGCGCTCGGCCTCGGGCACGACCTGCGCTACCAGGAGGCGCCCCGGCCGCTGATCGACGCCGCGCGGGAGGCCGGGCTGCCGCTGCTGACCGTCCCGGACGAGGTGCCGTTCATCGCCGTCACCAAGGCGGTCTTCGCGGCCCGGGCCGAGGAACGGCGCGCGGCGCTGCACCGGTCCTTCGCCACCCAACGGCGGCTGACCGCCGCGGCGGTCGGCGGCGGGCTGCCGACCGTGCTGCGGGAGTGGACCGCCGCCACCGGGGTGGGCGCCGCCGTCCTCGACCCGTTGGGCCGCCCCCTGGCGACCGGCGCGGGCCCCGGGGACGACGCGCCGCCCCCGGACGCGGCACGCGACCTCATCGACCGGGTCGCCACCCAGGGGCTGCGCACCAGCGCCACCAGCGCGGCGGACGGGCGCCACCTGGAGGTGCAGCCGCTCGGCGCCCGGCGGCTGCGCGGACTGCTGCTGCTCACCGGCCGCCCGGACGGCGCCGCCCGCGCCGTCGTGCCCGGCCTCGTCTCCCTGCTCTCCCTGGAGCTGGAGCGCCGCCATCTGCGGGACGAGCCGGAGCGCCGCCGCCGCTCGGCGCTACTGTCCGAAATCCTCGCCGACGACGGGCCGACCGCCGAACGCGCCGATGCCCTGCTGGCCTCGGCGGGCCTGACGGCCGGGCGGGTACGGGGCATCGCCGTCGAGGCGCCCGGCGGGCCGGACGAGGCGGCGCGGGCGGCGGCCGCCCAGGACCTCGCCGCCGATCTGGCGCTGGCCCTGCCCGGCGGCCTGGTCCGGGTCCTCGGCGGGGTGGTCGAGGCGGTGGCCGGGGAGGAGTGCGACGTCCGGGAGGTGCTGGGGCGGTTCGCGCCGGGCCGCCCGGCCGGTATCGGACCGGCCACCGTGCCCGTCTCCGCCCGGGTGTCGCTGCGTCAGGCCACCGGGCTGCTCGGCGTCAGCCGGGCCACCGGCGAACCGGCCGAGGCCCGCAGCTCCGGAACCAGCCGCCTGCTGCTGGACCTCGGCGACCGGCCGACGCTGCTCGGCTACGCCGACACCGTGCTGGGCCCGCTCGACCTCGCCGACCACGGCGCCGAACTGGTGGCGACCCTCACCGCGTGGCTGGAGACCGGCGGCGCCTGGGACGCCACCAGCCGCCGCCTCGGCGTCCACCGGCACACCGTGCGCAACCGCCTCGACAAGGCCATGGACCTCACCGGACGCCGCCTCGACGACCCGGACGACCGCTTCGACCTGTGGCTCGCCACCCGCATCCGCCGGGGCACCGCCCCGTAACGTCCGCCCTCGGGCCACCCGGGCACCTCCCACGGACACCGGGCCACCCGGGGCACCACCGGCACCGGTCGGCCCAGGGGCGGCCGTACGGACACCGGCCCACCCGGAGACGGCCGAAACGGACGCCGGGACACCGCCCGACCGGCCCGGGCGCGCTCCGCCGGTCCGGTCCGACGCGCCCCTGCCGCACCGGGAGCCCCTTCCCTCCCCCCTCCCCCACGGTCTTTACTGCGCAGGTGACTTACGAGATCCGCGCCACGGGCCCGCTGCCCCACGCCCCCGACCGTCCCCGGCCCACCGACGGCCCCGGCACGCCGGGCGCCCGGCCCGGGAAGCTCGTCGCCGTCAGCGACCTGCACGTCCGGTACGACGAGAACCGCGAGATCGTCGAACAGCTGCGGCCGGAGTCGGACACGGACTGGCTGCTGGTCGCCGGGGATGTCGGCGAACAGGTCGCCGACATCCGCTGGGCCCTCGGCCTGCTCCGCGACCGCTTCGCCCAGGTGGTGTGGGTCCCCGGCAACCACGAGCTGTGGACCCCGCCCGACGACCCGGTGCGGCTGCGCGGCGTGGCCCGCTACGACCATCTGGTCGGCATCTGCCGGGAGTTGGGCGTCCTCACCCCCGAGGACCCGTACCCGGTCTGGGAGGGCGACGGCGGCCCCGCCGTCATCGCGCCGCTCTTCCTCCTCTACGACTACACGTTCCGGCCGCCGGGCACCCACGACAAGGACTCCGCGCTCGCCACGGCCCACAAAGCGGGCGTGGTCTGCACCGACGAGTACCTGCTGCACCCGGATCCGTATCCGACGCGCGACGCCTGGTGCCGGGAGCGGCTCGCCCTCACCGAGGCGCGGCTGAAGGAGATCCCCGAGGAGCTGCCCACCATCCTCGTCAACCACTTCCCGCTGGTCCGGGAACCGCTACGGCCGCTGCGCTACCCGGAGTTCTCCCTGTGGTGCGGCAGCGAGGCCACCGCCGACTGGCCGCGCCGCTTCCGCGCCCGGACCGTCGTCTACGGCCATCTGCACATCCCGCGCCTGCTGACCTGCGACGGCATCCCGCACCAGGAGGTGTCGCTGGGCTATCCGCGCGAATGGCGGCCGCGCCCGAAGGCGCCGGGCCGCCCGGTGCAGATCCTGCCGCCGGTGACCGCCGGGATCCCGGCATGATCGAGAAGCTGCTGCCGCCGCCGATCGCGACCGCCGAGGCGTTCGAGGACCGGCCGCTGGACGAGATGTTCCCCGAGGAGCGGGCGGCCGTGGCCCGCGCCGTCCCCTCCCGCCAGCGGGAGTTCGGAACCGTACGGGCCTGTGCCCGCGCCGCGCTGGCGACGTTCGGCATCCCCCCGGCGCCGCTGGTGCCCGGGGCGGACCGGGCGCCGCGCTGGCCGGAGGGGCTGGTCGGCGCGATGACGCACTGCACCGGCTACCGTGCCGCCGCCGTCGCCCGCTCCACCGACCTCCGCTCCGTCGGCCTGGACGCGGAGCCCAACGAACCGGTCCGCGACCCGGGCGTGCTCGGCCTGATCACGCTGCCCGAGGAACGCGCCGCGCTGCCCGCGCTGCAGGCGGCCCAGCCGGAGATCCACTGGGACCGGCTGATCTTCAGCGCCAAGGAGAGCGTCTACAAGGCGTGGTACCCGCTCACCGGCCGCTGGCTGGGCTTCGAGGACGCCGTCCTCACCCTCGACCCCACGGACGCGTCGTTCACCGCCCGGCTGCTGGTCGACGGCCCCGAGATCGGCGGGGTGCCGCTGACCGTCTTCCACGGGGGCTGGCTGGTCGCCGACGGTCTGGTGGTGACGGCGGTGACGGTGGAGCGCTGAGAGCGGGCCGGGGCGCGCAGCCGCGCCCCGGCCCCGGCGTCAGCCCGCGTCGGGCGACAGTCGCAGCGATATGGAGTTGATGCAGTACCGCTGATCCGTCGGCGTCGGGTACCCCTCGCCCTCGAAGACATGGCCGAGGTGCGAGCCGCAGCGGGCGCAGCGGACCTCGGTGCGGACCATGCCGTGCGAGCGGTCGTCGATCAGCTCCACCGCCGCGGAGTCCTTCGGGTCGTAGAAGGACGGCCAGCCGCAGTGGCTGGCGAACTTGGTGTCGGAGCGGAACAGCTCGGCGCCGCAGGCGCGGCAGGAGTAGACGCCCTCGGTGGTGGTGTCGGTGTACTCACCGACGAAGGCGGGCTCGGTGCCCGCCTGCCGCAGCACCTGGTACTCGGCGGGGCTCAGCTCGGCGCGCCACTGCTCATCGGGCTTGTCGATCTCGTACGACATGGGGTCTCCTCAGCTCAGCCGGCCAGGCGGGACAGGATCGCGGGGCCGAGGTCGGTGACGTCGCCCGCGCCCATGGTGAGAACAAGGTCACCGGCCCGCGCCATTCCGGCGACGGCGTCCGGGACGGCGGCGCGGTCGTCGACGGCGGTGACGTCGGCACCGGCGGCGCGCGCCGCGTCGACGATCAGGGCGCTGGTGATGCCGGGGATCGGGTCCTCACGGGCCGGGTAGATGTCGAGGACGACGGAGGCGTCGGCGAGGGCGAGCGCCTGGCCCATCTCCTTGCCCAGCTCCCGGGTGCGGGAGAAGAGGTGCGGCTGGAAGACGACCAGGACGCGGGCATCCTCGGCGGCGCCGCGGATGGCCTCCAGATCGGCGGTCATCTCGGTGGGGTGGTGCGCGTAGGAGTCGATGACCTGCACCCCGGCCGCCTCGCCCTTGAGCTGGAGGCGGCGCTTGACGCCGGTGTACGTGCCGAGCGCGGAGGCGAGGTTGTGCGGCGGCAGGCCCAGGGCGATACCGGCGGCGAGGGCGGCGACGGCGTTGTGGGCGTAGTGGCTGCCGGGGACGGAGACGGTGAAGGTCAGGATCCGGCCGGTGGCCAGGGAGACGCTGACGTCGCTGGTCAGACCGCGCGGGTTGATCTTCAGGATGCGGACGTCGGCGTCCTTGGACTCGCCGTAGGTGACGACCTGGATGTCGTGCTTGCCTTCGATCTTCGCGGTCAGCTCACGGGCGCCGGGGTGGTCCGCGGAGATCACGAGGGTGCCGCCGGGACGGACCCGGCCGACGAACGTCTCGAAGGAGGCGTAGATCTCGTCCATCGAGGCGTAGTTGGCGTGGTGGTCCAGCTCGACGTTGAGGACGATGGCGACCTCGGGCGCGTACTTGTGGAAGCTGCGGTCGCTCTCGTCGGCCTCCGCGACGAAGATCTCGCCGGTGCCGTGCTCGGCGTTGGAGCCGGGGGCGTCGAGGTCGCCGCCGATGGCGTACGACGGCTTGAGGCCGAGCGAGGTCAGGGAGACGGCGAGCATGGAGGTGGTCGTCGTCTTGCCGTGCGTCCCGGCGACGGCGATCGGGCGGACGCCGTCCATCAGGGCGGCGAGGGCGTCGGAGCGGTGCACCACCGGGATGCCGCGCTCGCGGGCGGCAGCCAGCTCCGGGTTGTCCTGGCGGATCGCGGAGGAGACGACGACGGCGGTGGCGTCCGCGGCGAGATGGTCGGCGGCGTGGCCGATGTGGACGGTGGCGCCCAGCTCGCGGAGGGCGGCGGCGGTCGCGGACTCCTTGGCGTCGCTGCCCGCGACGCGGGCGCCGCGCTGCGCGAGGATCTTGGCGATGCCCGACATACCGGCTCCGCCGATGCCGATGAAGTGCGGTCGGTCCATCGAGGCTGGGATGGCGGCTGCCATGGGTGACTCCCTGATCGTCGCGGCTCTCGTGCTGCCGTTGATTCTCGCACCCACCTCCGACAACGCGTGCCCGGCCGCTCCGCGCCACGACGGACGGGCGGCGGCCCGCGCGGCTCAGCGGCGGATGAGACCGCGCGCCGTGGCGGCCGCCACCGCCGCCGTACGGGAGTCGACGCCGAGCTTGGCGTAGATGTGCACCAGGTGGGATTTGACGGTGGCCTGGCTGAGGAAGAGCCGTTTGCTGACCTCGGCGTTGGACAGGCCGTCGGCGACGAGTTGGAGCACCTCCGTCTCGCGGCGCGACAGTGCGACGGCGGGGTCGCGCATGCGGTCCATCAGGCGCAGCGCGACGGCCGGCGCGAGGGCCGATTTCCCGGCCGCCGCGGTGCGGACGGCGGCGGCCAGCTCCTCGGGCGGGGCGTCCTTGAGGAGGTAGCCGGTGGCGCCCGCCTCGATGGCCGCGAGGATGTCGGCGTCGGTGTCGTAGGTGGTCAGCACGAGGACACGGGGCGCGCCGGGGCGGGCGGTGATGGCGGCGGTCGCCTGGGAGCCGCGCATCTCGCCGCCGAACCGCAGGTCCATGAGAACGACGTCGACGCCGGGCAGCGCGGCGAGGGTGACGGCCTCCTCGGCGGTGGGGACGTCGGCGACGACCGCGAAGCCCGGTTCGGTCTCCAGGACGGCGCGCAGTCCGGCCCGTACGACGGGGTGGTCGTCGGCGAGCAGCAGCCGGATCGGGGCGGCGTCGTTCACGGGGTGTTCTCCTCGCTGCGGTCCGGATGGCCGGCGCCTCCGGGGGCGGGCGGCAGGGGCAGGGTGACGGCGACGGCGGTGCCCTCGCCGGGGGCGGATTCGACGGCGAGCGCGCCGTGCAGGGCGCGGGCGCGGGCCCGCATGGCGGCGAGGCCGAAGCCGGTGCCGTCGGCCGTCGCCGTCCCGGCGGGCGGCAGGGCTTCGGGGGCGAATCCGGCGCCGTCGTCGACGACGTCCAGGGCGACCTCGGTGTCCATGTAGCTCAAGGTCAGCTCGGCGCGGCGGGCCCCGGCGTGCCGGACGGTGTTGGCCAGCGCCGACTGCGCGATGCGCAGCAGGGCGACCTCGTGCGGGGTGGGGAGTTCCGCGGGCGTGCCGGAGACGTGGCAGTGCACGGCGAGGCCGGAGGTGCGGGCGGTGGTGGCGCAGAGCCGCTCCAGCGCGGCGGGCAGCGATCCGGTCTCCAGGTCGGGCGGGCTCAGTTCGCGGACGAAGCGGCGGGCCTCGGCGAGGTTGTCGACGGCGGTGGCGCGGGCATGGACGACATGCCCCAGCGCGGCCTCGGGGCGGGACGGCAGGGCGCGTTCGGCGGCCCGCAGCAGCAGCTGGATGCTGGACAGGCCCTGCGCCAGCGTGTCGTGGATCTCCCGGGCCAGGCGTTCGCGTTCGGCCAGCACCCCGGCGGCGTGCTCGGCGGCGGCCAGTTCGCTGCGGGTGGCGGTCAGCTCCTCGACGATCCGGCGGCGCTGTTCGCTCTCCCGGTAGAGGGCCTGGTAGCCGAGGACGACGGCGACCGCGACGGCAGCGCCCAGCACCGGCCCGATGACCGTGCCGACGCCCAGCGTCCCGGTGTGGCGGGCGAACCCGGCGACGGCGACGGCCGTGGTGACGACGACGGCGGGCAGCCCCCAGCGCGGCGGCAGCAGATGCAGCTGGACGAAGAAGAGCGGGAAGGCGAGCCAGACGCCGTCCTGGGTGAGCGCCAGCAGCACGATCCACACAGCCGCGACGAGCATCAGCCACAGGGCCGCGGCGCCGCTGCGCGGGCGGACGCGGGGCAGCAGCGGGCCCGCGACGTAGCAGCCGAGGAGGACGGCGGATACGGCGACGACGGCGGTGGCGTACGGGTTGTCGTCGACTACGGCACGGGCGGCGGCGAGCGTCAGCAGCGCCGCCACCATCAGGTGCAGGCAGCTGCGCAGCACCCGCACGGCGGGGGTGAGGGAGGGGTCGGTCACGGTTCCTCCAGGTTAGGCACGGCGCCGGGGAGCAGCATCCATCGAAAGGTTGAGCGGCCGCCGCACCTTTCGATCCGGGGGAACCGCTCCCGGGCGCGATGCCCCGGGGCGCCCCGGGGCGGGACGGTGGAGCCATCCGCCGGGCAGTGGGCCCGGCCGCCGGAGAACAAGAGGGATGAGGCTGTGTTCGTCGCCTGGAGGGATCTGAGATTCGCGAGGGGCCGGTTCGCCCTGATGGGCACGGTCATCGTGCTCATCACGGTGCTGGTCGGCCTGTTGTCGGGGCTGACCGCTGGCCTGGGCCGGGAGAACACCTCAGCGATCACCGCGCTCCCCGCCGACCACCTGGTGTTCTCGAAGCCGGCCGACGGCGGCACGGTGTCGTTCACCGATTCGCGGCTGTCGCGGAAGACCGTGGACGGCTGGTCCGCGGTGCCGGGCGTGGAGCGCGCCGAGCCGCTGGGCATCGCCACCGCCAAGGCCGAGGCGGGGCGGCACACCGCCGCCGTGTCGGTGTTCGGGGTCGGGCCCGGCTCGTCGCTCGCGCCCGGGGGCGCGCCGGTGACCGGGGGCGCCGTGCTGTCGCGGAAGGCCGCCGACGCACTGGGCCTCGCGCGCGGCGACCGGCTCACGCTCGGGGGCCGTACGGTGACGGTCGCCGCCGTGACAGGCGCGGCGATGTACAGCCACACCCCGGTGGTCTGGACGACGCTGGACGACTGGCGGACGCTGCCCGGCGGCGGGGACGGGGCGACGGTGGTGGCGCTGACCGCGTCCGGGACCGATCTGGCCGCCGCCGACGCGCGGCTCGGCACCACGACGGTGACGCTCGCCGGATCGCTGGCGGGCATCGGCTCGTACACCGCCGAGAACGGTTCGCTGCAGCTGATGCGCGGGTTCCTGTTCGTCATCTCGGCGCTGGTCATCGGCGCGTTCTTCACCGTCTGGACGATTCAGCGCAGCGGCGATGTGGCGGTGCTCAAGGCGCTCGGCGCGTCCACCGGGCTGCTGTTGAAGGACGCGCTCGGCCAGGCGGTCGTCCTGCTGGCCCTCGGGACGGGCGTGGGCGCCGCGCTCGTCGCCGGGCTGGGCGCGGTGGTCGGGCAGGCGGTGCCGTTCGTCCTCACGCCGTCGACCGTACTGGTCCCCGCGCTGATCATGATCGCGCTGGGGGCCGCCGGTGCCGCCCTCGCCATCCGCCGCATCACGTCCGTGGACCCGCTGACCGCCCTGGGAAGTGCCCGATGAGCCTCGAACTGACCGATGTCACGCTGACCTACCCGGACGGCGACGCCCGGCTGACCGCGCTGGACCGCGTCTCGCTGACCGTTCCGGCAGGCTCCCTGACCGCGGTGATCGGGCCGTCGGGCTCGGGCAAATCCAGTCTGCTGGCGGTGGCCGCGACGCTGATCACGCCGGACAGCGGGCGGGTCGTGCTCGCCGGGCGGGACACCACCGGGCTGGGCCGCGCCGCGCTGACGGCGCTGCGCCGCACCACCGTCGGCACCGTCTTCCAGCAGCCGAACCTGCTGCCGTCGCTGACCGCCGCCGAACAGCTCCAGGTGATGGCCCACCTCGACGGCCGTCCGCCCCGCGCCGCGCGGCAGCGGGCGCGGGAGCTGCTGGCCGCCGTCGGGCTGGAGGGCGAGGAGGGCAAGCGGCCGCACCAGCTCTCCGGCGGTCAGCGGCAGCGCGTCAACATCGCGCGGGCGCTGATGAACGACCCGGCCGTCCTGCTGGTGGACGAGCCGACCAGCGCCCTCGACCACGTGCGCGGCGCGGCGGTGCTGGAGCTGCTGACCACGCTCACCCACCGGCGCGGGACGGCGACGGTGCTGGTCACGCACGACCGGTCGCATCTGACGGCGGTCGACGCCGTCGTCGAGGTGACGGACGGGCGGCTCACTCCTGCGCCTGGGGCGGATCTTCCGGGGCGTGCGAGAACAGTTTGAGGACCGGCACGCCGACCTTGTGGCGGGCGCGGGAGGCCCAGTCGCGGTGGAAGAACTCCTCCACGAAGTGGGGGGTGGTCAGCACGATCACCTCGTCCGCGCCCGTCTCGTCGACGACCTCGCGCAGCCGGTCCAGCGGGTGCCGCTCGGCGACCTGCCCGGTAGCCTCGGCGCCGGTGGCGCGCAGCGCGGCGAGGGTGTGCGCCAGCGCGCGTTCGGCCGGTGCGTCCGCCGCGTCACCCTCCGGCTCCGCACCCTCGCGGACGGCGTCGTCGAACTCGCCCAGGGCGACGTCGTCGATGGCCCGCAGCAGCAGGTCCTGCGCGCCGCGCGGCTGCATGAGGACGACGAAGGAGACCGGATCGTCGCCGTGCAGCGTCGTGACGAAATCGACGTCGGCGGGCGTCAGAGGCTTCTCGATCATCAATACGCTCGTGAACACGACGGACGCCCTTCTTCTCTTCTTCCGGGGCACGGCATGTCGCGGCACCCCACAGAAACCATCCTGCCCCCGCCGCCACACGGGGTCTGTTGGCTCCAAGTGTGCCCAAAGGAACCTAAGCGGAACGAGTAATTCCGCTGATTGTCAGCTTCGACGGTATCGGGTGAACAGGAACCCGGCCTCCTCCAGGACGGACGCCAGCGCGAACCGCTCCGGGACGGCGACCGCCGGGCCGCCCATGATCCGCGGCGCGTCGCCCACCGCGACGACCGGCGCCAGCGACAGACACATCTCGTCCAGCACCCCGGCGGCGGCGAACTGCCCCAGCAGCGACGGCCCGCCCTCGGTCAGCAACCGCCGGTGCCCCCGCGCGGCCAGCACCGCCGGGACCCGCGCGGGGTCGACGCCCTGCCCCTCACCCGCGAACAGCACCTCCACCCCGGCCGCCCGCGCCGCGGCCACCCGCTCGGCCGGGGCCCCGGTGCCGGTGACGACGAGCGTGGGCACCAGCGGCTCGGTGAACAGCGGCAGCGTGAAGTCCAGGCCCAGTCCGGCGGTCACCACGGCGACGGCAGGGGCGGGGCCCTGCCCGGCGGCGGCCCGGCGTCCGGCGAACGCCGCCCGGGCGCGGGCCGGCCGGTACCCCTCCTGGCGAACCGTTTCCGCGCCGACCACGACCGCATCGGCGAGCGCCCGCAGCACCCCGAAGATCCGCATGTCGGCAGTGCTGGAGAGCGGCTGCGAACGGCCCTCGTGGTGCGCCGCACCGTCCAGCGACGCCACCATGTTGGCGCGCAGCCAGCCCGGCCGTCCGGCGCGCAGCGGATCGCTCTCGTCCGGGTACGCGTAGGCGTCCGCCAGCTCGTCGAGCGTCCACTCGCGGTCGGTGGACGCGTCCGGGCCGGGAGGCGCGGCGGCCGGGTCCGGGAGAGCGGCGGCGGGGGCGGGGAGGGGGTACAGGCGTCGCATGGGCGGCAGTGTGACATGGCTCGCCCGGCGGCCCGGGACCCGCCACGGAGCGACTAGGCTGGAGTGCTGTGTCGTCTTCCCAGCCCTCGTCCTCACCGTCCGCGCCGATAGCCGAATCGCCGGACGGCGCCGACGCCGCGCCCGCCGCGCTGACCTCCCGCGCCCCGCACGTCCCCGCCGACCGGCTGGTCGCCGAGATGGTGCCGCCGCCGCGCTTCCAGGGCGCCCGTTTCGACACCTACCTCCCCGACCCGAAGCAGCCCAGCCAGACCGAGGCCGTGACGGTGCTCGGCGCCTTCGCCGCGGGCATCGGCGGCGCCTCGGCCGTCGGTGGCAGGCGCCGCTGGTTCGCGAAGAAGCCCGCCGCGCCCAAGGGCCCGCGCGGCGTCTACCTGGACGGCGGCTACGGCGTCGGCAAGACCCATCTGCTGGCCTCCCTGTGGCACGCCACCGACGCGCCGCCCGAGCGCAAGGCGTTCGGCACCTTCGTCGAGCTGACCAACCTGGTCGGCGCGCTCGGCTTCCAGGAGACCGTCCGCACCCTCGGCGGCCACCGCCTGCTGTGCATCGACGAGTTCGAGCTGGACGACCCCGGCGACACGGTGCTGGTCTCCAGCCTGCTGTCCCGGCTGGTGGAGTCCGGCGTGGCGCTGGCCGCGACCTCCAACACGCTGCCCGGCAAGCTCGGCGAGGGCCGGTTCGCGGCGGCCGACTTCCTCCGCGAGATCCAGGGCCTGAGCGCCCACTTCCGGCCGTTGCGCATCGACGGCGAGGACTACCGCCACCGCGGTCTGCCCGAGGCACCCGCCCCGTACGACAACGAGACCGTCACCCGGACCGCGTACCACACGCCGGGCGCCTCACTCGACGACTTCCCCTCCCTTCTGACGCATCTGTCGAAGGTGCACCCCAGCCGCTACGGCGCGATGTGCGACGGCATCCGGGCCGTCTGCCTCACCGATGTGCAGGCCGTGCCGGACCAGTCCACCGCACTGCGCCTGGTGGTCCTCGCCGACCGGCTCTACGACCGCGAGGTGCCGGTGGTCACCTCCGGCAAGGCGTTCGACGAGCTGTTCAGCGACGAGATGCTGCGCGGCGGCTACCGCAAGAAGTACTTCCGCGCGATCTCCCGCCTCACCGCCCTGGCCCGCGACGCGGGGCCGCTGGTCACCGGCGCGTAGTGCGCGCACACCGGCGGGGCCCCACGCCCCGCCGGTGTGCGGTGACGGGTCGTCAGCCCCGGCGGGCGGCGAGGTGGCAGACGGCCGCCACCACGGCGGCGGATATCGGTATCGCGGCGGCGAGCGGCAGCCACGGCATCTCGGCCGTGCCGCTCATCGAGCCCGCCACCAGGCCCCGGACCACCGCGCTGGCGGGCGAGAGGGCCGGGACGACCAGCAGGACGCAGCCGAGCAGCCCGGCGCAGACCGGCAACGCGGTGCCGTGCAGCACCGGCCGGTTGCACACCGCCCCGACCGCGGTGCCCAGCAGCAGGCAGACCACGGCGGCCGCCAGCCCGCAGGCCGTCGCCGGCAGCAGCGCCACGGTGACCTGGTGGTCGTTGGACCGGCGGTCGGAGAAGAGCGCCACGAACGCCGTCCCCGCGAGCGCGGGCGGCAGCGCAGCGAGGGCGGCCGTCAGGACCGCCGCGAGATGCGCCCGGACCGGGCCCACCGCGGCGGCGGCGCAACTGCGGGCGGCGGGCGGCTCGTTGGTCACACAGACCCGGGTCAGCCAGACCGTCAGCGGCAGCAGGGCCGCCGCGGCGAACGCGAAGGCGTCGAGGACCGGGCTGCCCGTCCCGATGCCGACGACGAGGAACCCGGCGTACAGGAGTATCGGCGGCAGCCAGCGGTGCGAGCCCAGCAGCAGGGCCGCCTGGTAGCGGAGCAGGGCGATCACCAGTGGTCTCCTTCCGCGAGTGCCGGGTCGGTGACGGCCGGGGAGGCGGGGCCTGCCGGTGCCGGACCGGTGGCGGCCGGGGAAGCAGGACCTGCCGGAGCGGAGTGGTCCGCCGTCGCCGGACCGGCGCCGCGGGCCATCGCCCCGTCGTCCGGCTCCCCCGTACCGGGCATGGCGTCGCCGCCAGCCGGCCCGTCCGGCGGCCGCTGCGCCACCGGGGCGGTCACCGTATGGATGTGCCAGGGCGGACGGGCCGTCAGCAGCGCCCGCAGCAGCGCATCGGAGTACGCGGCGGGGACCGTCAGCCGGGCCGTGCCGTCCGGCTCCCGCTCGGTCACGGGCCGCCCCGGCAGCTCCTCGGGCAGCTCCGCACCAGACCCGGGCGGCGCGGCGCGGACCGTCACCCGGGGCCCGGCCGCCGGGGTGTGGGCCGCCGGATCCGGGGGCGGCGCGGGGCACAGGCGTCCGTCGACGACACGGTGGCAGGCGTCGGCCGCACCGGCCAGCCGCCGGGGATCGTGGTCGACGAAGAGGACCGTGCCGCCGTCGGCGACCCGCTCGGCGACCGCGCGGTCCAACTCGGCGCGGGCCGCCGCGTCCAGGCCCGTCCACGCCTCGTCCAGGACGAGCAACTCCGGTGCGGCGAGCAGCGCCTGAGCGACAGCCACCTTCTGGCTGGTGCCCTTCGACAGCTCGGAGAGCGGCGTTCCGGCGTGCCCGGCGGCGCCGAACCGCTCCAGCCACACCCCGGCCGCCCGGTCCGCCGCCGGACCGCGCAGCCCGTGCACGCGCCCCAGGTGGGTGAGGTATCCAAGGGCGGTGAACGGCAGTGCAGGGGGGAACCGTTCGGGGACGTACGCGGTACGGGGGCGGCCGCGGATCCGGCCGGTGGTGGGCCGGTCGATCCCGGCGCACAGCCGCAGCAGCGTGGACTTCCCGCTGCCGTTGGCCCCCTCGATCCGTACCAGCGTGCGCTCCGGCAGATCGAGGTCCACCCCGCGCACCACCCACGGCCCGCGCAGTCCGTACCTCCGGCCGACGCCGTCCAGCCGCATGTCTCCCCCTCGCCGTTCCGTCCCGCGCTCCCTCGTGCCTTCACCGTGCCAACGGCAACGGCCGCGGGACCGTTCCCCGGACCTCGCCACCCTGGGGAGGGTCCGCGAGGTCACGTCGTCCGGCGCACGGGCGCCCTTGGGACGGCTGGCACACTGGGCGGATGACCAGCACCGAAGCCCATGGCTCCGCCGCCCCGACCGCGGTCGGGGCGCACCTGAGGAGCGCGGCGGAGCGGGACGTCGCGCCGCAGTTCGTCCTGCCGCTCGTCGTCCGCATCGAGCGGGCCGGTCCCCCGGCGCGCACCGACGCCCTGGAGACGGCCGCCCGCGCCGTACTGGTGCTGCTCTCCGACGCCCGCGCGCACGGCGACGGCGAGTGGGCCGCGGCCGTACGGGACTGGCAGGACGCCCGGATCCGGAAGGTGGTGCGGCGGGCGCGCGGCGCCGAGTGGCGGCGGGCCGAGGCGCTGCCGGGCCTCACGGTGACCGGGGACCGCACCGAGGTGCGGGTCCACCCCCCGGTGCCGCTCGACGGCTGGCCCAAGGACCTGGCCCGCCTCCAGGTCTCGGGCACCGAACTGGACGACCCGGAGCCGCCATCCGCGCCGCCCGCCGGGAATCCGGTGCTCTGGCTCAACCCGGGCCTGACGATGTCGGCGGGCAAGACCATGGCGCAGGCCGGGCACGGCGCGCAACTGGCCTGGTGGGAGCTGTCCGCACCGGAGCGCGCGGCCTGGCGGGACGCCGGTTTCCCGCTGTCCGTACGGACCGCGCCGACGGACGCCTGGGACGGCCTGACCCGGAGCGGGCTGCCGGTGGTGCACGACGCGGGCTTCACCGAGATCGCCCCCGGGCCGACGGTGGTGGCGGAGGGCGGCGAACGGTTCTGCCCGCTGCCCGGATCGCGCCGCCCGTAGGCGAGGGCTTCCGGGCTCCGCCACCGGGTCCCGGCCTTCCACAGGGCTCTGTTCTCCGGGCGGCTACCCGCCCGATGCCGCCTTGGCCGCCGCGGTGACGCAGTCCTTGCAGGGCGGGAGGGAGGCCATCTCCTCCCGGGTCGCGGGGCGGATCGGGTTCAGGGTGCGGCCCGCGTCGTCGGTGTAGTGGTGGTCGCACCCGGCGAGGTGCCGGCGGCGGGGCGGTTTACCGGTCGGGGTGCCGTCGAGGGTGACCGGTTCGTAGATCACGTTGATGCCGGGCCAGTGGCCATGGGCACGGTCGAACCACGCGAGGAAGCCACGGACACCGCCCAGCTGACGGATCCGGTCGTGCACGGCGGTCTGGTCGTGCCCGGTGACGAAGTCCTTCCCCGCGGGGGTCCGTTCCCCGCATCCGCACAGGCACGGGGACCGCTCCTCCGGGGCGTCGAAGTAGCCCACCGGGTTGCGCTGCGGCGGCAGCGGCGACGGCTTGCCGACGTAGGCGTCGTGGACGGCGTGCCCCGGGGTGAGGACGTCGCCATGGATCACCGACCGGCGCGCGCCCTCCCGTCCCTCGTCGCCGCCCGGGGCGGGCCCGACGCGGTCGATCGCGACGGCGAGGACTCCGACGCCGTCGCAGGTCATGAGGGCGAAGCGCTCCCGCTGCGCGCGCTCCCCCAGGTGCCAGGTGCCGTGGCAGGCGTCGTACAGGGCCGTCGGGCTCATGGTGGGGCCGTAGCCGACGCGATCGCGTCCCAACTCGTCCTCCCCGGGGTCCACCCGTCGCTCCGGGCCGAGGCTGATCACGATCATGCGCCTGCTCCTCACCGCTGAATACTTTTCACCCCGGGGGATGTGAACTATCGAGGCCGGGAGGGAAAGGTACGTCGCCAGCCCGGACGGCACAGGTATTTTTCCGGCCATCGCCGGACCGCCCATCCGCTCAGGGGGCAGGGGCGCGCGCACGGGTCCCCGGGCCCCCTGAGGGTGGCCGGAACCCGGCCCGTACCTTTGTGGCGTGTTCACGTCTCTCCTCGGCTTCACCGCCGTCGCCGCGCTGCTGACCGTCTCACCGGGGCCCGACTTCGCCGTCGTGCTGCGCACGGCGCTCGGCTCGGGGCGGCGGGCCGCGCTGTGCAGCGCCTTCGGCATCGCCGCGGGATGCTTCGTCTGGGGGCTGGCCGGGGCGGTGGGACTGACGGCGATGCTGTCCGCCTCCGAGGCGGCGTACGGCGCGCTGCGGGTGGCCGGTGCGCTGTACCTGATGTGGCTGGGCGTCCAGGCGCTGCGGGCCTCGCGACGCAACCGGACCGCTCCAGAGACTGCGGTTCCGGCCACCGTCGAGGACGCGGACGACGCGGGCACGGACGGGCTCTCGCCGCTGCGGGCGTTCCGCACGGGGCTGCTGACGAATGTCCTCAACCCCAAGGTCGGCGTGGTCTACCTGTCGCTGCTGCCGCAGTTCATCCCGCACGGCGCGCCGGTGGTGGCCACCACCCTGCTGCTGGTGGCGGTGCACGCCGCGCTGGGCGTCCTGTGGCTGGGCACCCTCGCCTGCGCCGTCCACCGGGCGCGCGCCTTCTTCCACCGCCCCCGGGTAGGACGGCGGCTGGATCAGGCCACCGGCGGGGTGCTGCTGGCCCTGGGGGCGGCCACCGGGTTCGAGGCGGCCCGCTGACGGCCGACAGCGCGCACGGCCGGTCCCGACGGTGGGCGTCGCCGCACGCAGAAGCTCAAATCGGGCTCTGAAACCGGCGCGCACAGGGTTCGGTGGGCGGTGCCGGGGCGAAGTACCGGTGCATACACAGTGCAAGGGGGAACGGATGGAACGCCTGGGAACGGGCATCGGCTGGCGGCCGGAAATCGCCACGGAGATCGCCGGGTTCGACGGCCTGGACTGGGTCGAGGTGGTGGCCGAGAACCTCTGCCCCGACCATCTGCCGCCAGAGCTCCAGGAGTTGCGCGCACGGGGCCTGACGGTGGTGCCGCACGGGGTGTCGCTGGGCCTCGGCGGCGCCGACCGGCCCGACGAGGGGCGGCTGACGGCGCTCGCGGAGCGCGCGGTGGCCCTGGACGCGCCGCTGGTCACCGAGCACATCGCGTTCGTCCGCGCCGGGGGTCCGGCGACCGGTTCGCCCCGGCTGGAGGCGGGGCATCTGCTGCCGGTGCCGCGCACCCGTGACGCGCTCGACGTGCTGTGCGCGAACGTACGGATCGCGCAGGACGCGCTGCCGGTGCCGCTGGCGCTGGAGAACATCGCGGCGCTCGTCGCCTGGCCCGGCGAGGAGATGACCGAGGGGCAGTTCCTGACCGAACTGGTCGAACGGACCGGCGTGCGGCTGCTCATCGACGTCGCCAATCTGCACACCAACCACGTCAACCGGGGCGAGGACCCCGCCACCGTCCTGGACGCGCTGCCGCTGGAGGCGCTCGCCTATGTGCACGTCGCGGGCGGCGTGGAGCGCGACGGCGTCTGGCACGACAGCCACGCCCATCCGGTGACCCGCCCGGTGCTGGACGTCCTCGGGGCGCTGTGCGCGCGGACGGTACCGCCCGGGGTGCTGCTGGAGCGCGACGAGGATTTCCCCGAGCCCGGCGAGCTGGCCGCGGAACTGACCGCGATCCGCACGGTGCTGGAAGGGGCCCGGCATGACGCAGCGGCCTGACGGAGGAGCGGACCGAGGCCCGATACGGGCGGCATCCGCCGTGGGCGCCCAGGCGCCT
This sequence comes from Streptomyces sp. NBC_01525, assembly GCF_045040405.1. Taxonomy (NCBI): domain Bacteria; kingdom Bacillati; phylum Actinomycetota; class Actinomycetes; order Kitasatosporales; family Streptomycetaceae; genus Streptomyces; species Streptomyces sp. NBC_01525. The sequence continues at coordinate 5,560,275 of NZ_CP109397.1, read as the reverse complement.
GCACAGGGCGCCCACGGGACGACGCGCGCCCCCCGGCCCGTCGCCGGTACCGACCGGCCCGTCGCCGCCCCCGGCATCACCCCACCCCGCGCGGACTCCGCCCACCGGGACGCGGCCCCCGCCTCGGACGCCACCGACGCCGCCCGCGGGCGGCTGGCGCGCGCCCAGGAGGGCCTGCTGGCGGCGCTGGTCGCCGGGGCGCCGCCGCCGGAGGGCTTCGATCCCGTACGGCTGGAGGTGCAGCGCCGGGCGCTGGCCGCCAAGCGGGCCACGGTGATCGCGAAGGTCGCGCCCGAGCTGCCCGAGATCCTGGGGGACGGCTACCGCCCGGCGTTCCTCGCGTACACGCGGGGCCGCCCGCTGACCGATGGCCACCGGCGCGACGCCCTGGACTTCGCCGCCCATCTGCTGGCGCGGGGGCTGCCGGACGACGCCGGGGCGCGGGCCCGGCTGACCCGTTGGTGGCAGGACCGGGCGGGCCCCCGGCCGCCCGGCACCGGCCCGTTGGCCCGGCTCTCCCGCTCCCCCCTGTTCTCCCGACTTCTGCGGGCCGTCCGGCCCGCCGCGCACCGGAGGTGACCACCGTGTCCTTCATTTCCTGGGTGTACCTGGTGATGGCGCTGTCATCGGTGGGCCTCATCGTGGCCACCGTCCGCGGACGTCGGCCGGAAAACAAGATCCGGCTGGTGGACGCGCCCACCCGCGACGTGTGGGAGATCGCGTTCCTGGGCGGCGGGCCCGCGCGCCTGGTGGACGCCGCCGTCGCCGCGCTGCACGAGGACGGCCGGGTGGCCGTCGGCGAGCCCGGTGTGGTGACCGTGCTCCGCAACGCCCCGCGCGACGCCGTCGAGGCGGCCGTGCTGAACGCCGCCGCGGCCACGCCCGGCGGCGCGCTGGCCGAGGTGCGGCGCCGCGCGATGACCGACCCCGCGGTCCAGGAGGTCGGCGACCGGCTCGCGCAGCGCGGGCTGATGCGGCACCCCGCACGCGGGCGCGTCAGCAGGGCGTGGGCGAACCTCCAGATGGCAGGTGCCGCGGTGCTGATCCTCGGCGCCGTGCTGCTCACCGCGGCCGGTCACCTGGACGCGGACCCGGTCGAGGTCCCCACCGTGGTGGTGATCGCGCCCGCGGTGGTCGTGGCGCTGGTCATCGGCGGGATCTGCAAGCAGAGCGGACGGGGAAGGCTGACGGAAGCCGGGCGGCTCGCACTCCGGGGCGCCCAGGCCACCCACCATCCGCTCACACACGCGAAAACGGCGGTTCCGGCGGCGCTCCTGGTGGCGATCGGCAGCGCCGCGCTGCTCTCGGACGACGTGCTGCGGGAGCAACTGGCCCAGGCACAGACCGCGATGGCCGCGACCGCGGGCGGCTCGTCGTCCGACGGCGGGAACACCTGGGTCGACGGCTCCGCACAGGCCGCCTGGTGCGGCGGGTCCGGCGGCGGATCGAGCTGCGGGGGCTCGCACCACCACGGCGGCGGGTCCTCCTGCGGCGGCTCGCACCACAGCGGGGGCTCCTCCTGCGGTTCGCACCACGGGGGTTCCTCCTGCGGCGGGTCCTCGTGCGGAGGCGGTTCCTCGTGCGGCGGTGGGTCCTCCTCCTCGTGCGGCGGATCGAGCTGCGGGAGCTGAGCGCGGAGGCGCACCACGGGGGCGGGCGGCCGTACGGGCCCGGTTCCGGCCGGGGCTCCCGGGCCGCCCGCCCGGTTCCCGCATGCTGAGATATCCCATGGCGACCGGACGGGTGTTCGCGTAGAAATTCCGCCATGGGGCTTCTCTTCCTCGCCGTCGCCGTGCTCGCCGCCGCCGTCTCCTGTCTCCGCGTCTGCCACGCCGCCCGCGTCCTGCCGCCGCCGGCCTGCCCCACCGCCCCGCCGCCCGGGGCACCCCACGGACCGACGCTGTACGAAACGGCGTTCCTGGCAGGCGGGCCGGACAGAGTCGCCGACGTCACCCTGGTGTCGATGGCGCAGCAGCGCCGTCTGCTGCTGGCGCACACCGGCTGGGCCACGGTCGTCGACCCGATCGGCCGGGACGCCGTCGAATGCGCGGTGCTCACCGCCATCGGGTCCGACGGGCAGCGCCGCATACCGGCCATCCGCAACGGACTCGCCGCCACGGAGGCGCTGCGGTCCCTGACGGCCCGGCTGGTCGCCGCCGGTCTCGCCCCGTCGGCCGACCCGTACGGCGGTCTCGGCGAGGCACTGCGGCAGGTGCGGGCCGCCACCCTCGTCGTGCTGCTGGCCGCCGCCGCGGCGGTCTGGCAGGCCCCGCCGGAGCGCGCCACCGGGCCGCTGCTCGGCTGGTTCGCGCTGCCGCTGGTCCTGACGGCCGGTACGTGGGCGATGGCGCGCGCCGAGTACCGCCCGGCCGCGCGCTGGGCGACGGAGGCGGGCGCGGGCCGGTTGCGCCGCGCCGCCACGTCCGCCCCGCCCGCGGCACCCGGGGAGGCGCTGACCGCCCTGGCACTGCACGGCCCGCGGGCGCTCGACGATCCGGCGCTGCGCTCGGCCCTCCACTCTTCCGGGGTATAGCGGGCAACACCGCAGCCCGGTGCTTTACTTCACCGACCACCGCCCCAACCATCCCTTTTGTATGCACGTATGCGGCACGCGCGCGGCCGCATACGTGCCGGGCACGACGAAGGGACGGTTCGTGAAAGCACTCGCGTTGTACGGAACCATCGGGTCGCTCCTCCTGAGCGCCCTCACCACCGCCCCCGCGGACGGCGCCACCCACGCGCCCGCGCCCCTCGCGCGCCCCCTCACCTTCGGGCGCTGCGCCCCCGTCGAGCACCTGCCGTCGGACGTCGAGTGCGCCGCGCTGACCGTCCCGCTCGACTACGCGCGCTCCCAGGGCAAGCAGATCAAGCTGACGGTCAGCCGGATCCGCGCCACCGCCCCCAAGGAGCGGCAGGGCGCCCTGGTCTTCAACCCGGGCGGGCCGGGCGGCTCCAGCATGGACTTCCCGCTCTACGGCACACTGCCCAAGTGGCGCCGGACCGCCCGCGCCTACGACTTCGTCGGCTACGCGCCGCGCGGCGTCGGCCGGTCGGTGCCGCTGTCCTGCCAGGACCCGAAGGCGTTCGCCAAGGCCCCGACGGACAGCCAGGTGCACCCCACCGCCGCCTTCAAGCGCGAGAAGACCGCGCAGGCCGCGGCGTACGCGCGCGGCTGCGCCCGGAAGGCCGGTGCCGATCTGCCGTTCTACAACTCCGTCAACAACGCCCGCGACCTCGACATGCTGCGGGCCGCGCTCGGCGAGCGGAAGCTGACGTTCATGGGCGCGTCCTACGGGACCTACTTCGGCGCCCTGTACGCCACGCTCTACCCCGGGCACGTCCGCCGGATGATCTTCGACAGCGTCGTCGACCCGGACCCGCGGCAGATCTGGTACCGCAACAACCTCACCCAGAACATCGCGTTCCAGGGCCGCTGGCGCGACTGGCTGCGCTGGGTCGCCCGCCACCACGACGCCTACCACCTGGGCACCACGGAGCGGGCCGTGCAGCACGCGTACGACACCGCGCTCGCCCGGCTGCGGCGCCATCCGGCGGGCGGCACGGTGGGACCGGCGCAGCTCCAGTCGGCGTTCCTGAGCACCGGCTACAACGACGTGTACTGGCCGCGCCGGGCGGCGGCCCTGTCGGCGTATCTGCGGGGCGATGAGAAGCCGCTGCGGGCCCAGGCGGCGCCCGATCCCGAGGACGCGGCCGCCGAGGAGAACAGCAACGCGGTCTACACCGCCGTCCAGTGCAACGACGCGGCCTGGCCGCGCGACCTGCGCACCTGGGACCGCGACAACGCCGAGGTGGCGCGGGTCGCGCCGTTCGAGACCTGGGACAACGTCTGGATGAACCTGCCGTGCGCCTTCTGGCCGGACGCCGCGCAGTCGGCGCGCGCCGGGCTGACCGCCGCGACCGGCCGGGCCGCGGACCGGGCCCCCGGGGCGGACGAGGTCGGCGAGGCCGCCCGGTACGCGGCCGCCGCCCGGGCGGCGCAGGCCCTCCCCGGGCACCGCGGTCCGGTCGACATCCGTACCGCGCCCGGCGCGCTGCCGCCGGTCCTGCTGCTGGCCGCCGAACGCGACGGCGCCACGCCCTACCCGGGCGCCCTCGGGCTCCAGGAGCGCCTGCCGGGCTCGTCCCTGGTCACCGAGAACGGCGCCGGAACCCACGGCATCGCGTACGGCCCCAACACCTGCGTGAACGCGCATGTGGAGGCGTATCTGCTGCACGGCACCGTCCCCGGGCACCGGGTGTACTGCGCGCCGCGCGCCGAGCCGAAGCCGGGCGACGGGACGCAGGCCACCAGGAAGGCCCGGAAGGGCGCGACAAGCCCCCGGTGAGCCCCCGGAGGACACAGCGACGGCGGGCCGCCCCATGGTGGGGCGGCCCGCCGTCGTGGTGCACGGGCCGTACGCGGCCGGATCAGGCCAGGCCGGCGACCAGTTCGGCGACCGGCTTGCGGCGACCGGTGTAGAACGGCACCTCCTCGCGGACGTGACGCCGCGCCTCGGAGCCGCGCAGATGACGCATCAGGTCGACGATGCGGTACAGATCGTCGGCCTCGAACGCCAGGATCCACTCGTAGTCGCCGAGCGAGAACGACGGCACGGTGTTGGCGCGGACGTCCGGGAAGCCGCGGGCCATCTTGCCGTGGTCGGCGAGCATCTTCCGGCGCTCGTCGTCGGGCAGCAGGTACCACTCGTAGGAGCGCACGAACGGATAGACGCTGACGTAGTCGCGGGGGCGCTCGTCGGCGAGGAACGCCGGGATGTGCGACTTGTTGAACTCGGCGGGGCGGTGCAGCGCCATGTTGGACCACACCGGGGTGAGGGCGCGGCCCAGGCGGGTGCGGCGGAAGAGGTTGAACGCCTCCTGGAGGGCGTCCGCAGTCTCCGCGTGCCACCAGATCATCACGTCGGCGTCGGCTCGCAGCCCGGAGACGTCGTAGGTGCCGCGGACCACGACGTCCTTGGCGGCGAGCTGCGTGAACAGCTCCTCGACCTCGTCGGCGTACCCGCTACGGTCCTCGGGGAGGACGTCCCGCAGCCGGAAGACCGACCACAGGGTGTAGCGGATGGTGTCGTTGAGGTCCTTCGCCTTCTTGCCGGCGTTCTGCGCCCGCTCCGCGGCGGACCGGTCGGGGGTGGAAGCGGTGGAAGCGTCTGTCATACCGACCATTCTCACTCGCCTCCGGAGAAGTCCGGCGCCCGGGTCTCCAGCGCCGCGAGGATCTCGTCGGCGGCCCGCCGCGCCGACCCGATGCACGCCGGGATGCCGACGCCGTCGTAGGCCGCGCCGCAGACCCGCAGCGCCCCGGGGAGCGCCGCGCGGATCCGGGCGACCCGGTCCGGGTGGCCGACGAAGTACTGCGGCAGCCCGCCCTCCCAGCGGGTGACGGTGGACGCCACGGGGCGGGCGGCAAGGCCCACCGCCGCGCCGAGGTCGGCGAGCGAGATGTCCACCAGCTCGGCGTCGTCGCGGCCCAGCAGCGCGTCGTCCTGGTAGCGGCCGACGGAGGTGCGCAGTACGAACAGCTCCGGGTCGGCGTCGGCGATCCACCCCCACTTGCGGCTCGCGAACGTCGACGCCTTGATGCGGTGGCCGTCCACGGGCGGTACGAGGAAGCCGCTGCCCTCCGGGATGCGCTCCAGGTCGGCGCGGCGGAAGGCCAGGGTGATCAGCGCCATCGAGGCGGAGTCGACGGTGTCCAGCTCGGTGGCGGCCGCCGGGCAGTCGTCCCGCAGCAGCCGTGCCGCGGGCCCGGCGGGCGCCGCCAGGACCACCGCGTCCGCCTCGATCGTGCGGTCGCCCGCCACCACCCGCCAGCCGTCGGCGCCGCGGCGGCGCAGCGAACGAACGGGGGTGCGCAGCGCGATCTCGCCACCGGCGGCGCGTACCGCGTCCGCGACGGCGCCGGGCAGGGTGCCGATGCCGCCGTCGATGCCCATGAAGACCGGCCGGTCGGCGGGGAGGTCCCGGGCCGCCTCGGCGGCGCGCTCCTGGAGGGAGCGGACCCCCGCGATCAGGGACCGCTCGGCGCGGGCCGCCTCGAAGAGCTGCGGGACGGCGGCGCGCATCGAGATGCGGTAGGCGTCGCCCGCGTAGACGCCGCCGAGCAGCGGTTCGACGAGCCGGTCGACGACCTCGCGGCCGAGGCGCTCCGCGACGTACGCGCCGACCGCGACGTCCTCGCCGACGTCGGTGCGCTCCAGGGTCGCGTCGGCGGCGATGCGGTCGAGGCCCTCCGCCGAGATGACGCCGGAGGCCGCGAGCGGGGCGAGGTCGCCGGGGACGCCCATGACGTGGCCCTTGGGCATGGGGCGCAGCGCCCCGCGCGTCCAGAGGGTGGCGGAGGCGGTGGCGGGCGGCTGGAGGCGGTCGCCGAGGCCGACGGCGCGGGCGAGGTCCACGCCCTCGGGCCGCCGCGCCAGCATCGACTCGGCGCCCAGGTCGACGGGTACGCCGGCGATCTCCCCGGCCCGCAGCCTGCCGCCGAGCCGCCCGGACGCCTCCAGGACGGTCACCGCGGCGCCGCCTTCGAGGAGGCGGTGCGCCGCGGCGAGGCCGGCGATCCCGGCGCCGATGACGACCACATGGCGGCCGGCTGCCCGGCCCGTACTGGTGTGCGCTGCGCTCATGCCCCCACTCTCTCAGAGCGCTCCGGGCGCCGGGACGTTGGCCGAGGGCCCCGTTGACACCGCCCGGGGCCCGGCAAAGACTCGGGCGGGCGGCGGCCCGGCGCCCGCCCGCGCCGCTGCCGCCCCGCGCGGGCGCGCGCCCGGACGGCCCGGTCCCCCGGCTCCCCGGACAGCCCCAGACAGCGAGGACACCCTTGATGACCGAGCACCGCGCACGGGACGTCTACGTCGTCGACGCCGTACGGACCCCGGTCGGCAGATACGGCGGTGCGCTGGCGGGCGTACGCCCCGACGATCTCGCCGCGCACGTCCTGGCGGCGCTGGTGGCGCGCAGCCCCGAGCTGGACCCGGCCCTCATCGACGACGTCGTCCTCGGCGACGCGAACGGCGCCGGTGAGGACAACCGGAACGTGGCGCGCATGGCCGTGCTGCTGGCCGGGCTGCCGGACACGGTGCCCGGGGTGACGGTCAACCGGCTGTGCGGTTCGGGTCTGGAGGCCGTCATCCAGGCGGCGCGGGCCCTCGCGCACGGCGATGCGCACCTCGTGGTGGCGGGCGGCGTGGAGTCGATGAGCCGGGCGCCGTACGTCCTCGCCGCACCGGACCGCGGCTTCCCGACGGGCAACCAGGAGCTGTACTCCACGACGCCGGACTGGCGGATGGTCAACCCGCGGATGCGGCCCGAGTGGACGGTCGCGCTGGGCGAGGGCGCCGAGAAGATCGCCGATCTGCACGGGATCACCCGCGAGCAGCAGGACGTGTTCGCGCTGGCCAGCCATCAAAAGGCGAGCCGCGCCTGGCGCGAGGGGCACTACGACGCGGAGGTGGTGCCGCTGCCCGGGGTGGCGCTGGAGCGCGACGAGACGATCCGGGAGGCGTCCTCCCTGGAGGCGCTGTCCCGGCTGAAGCCGGTGTTCCGCCGCATCGGCGGGACGGTCACCGCCGGGAACTCCGCGCCGCTCAACGACGGCGCGGCGGCGCTGCTCCTCGCCGACGAGGAGGGGCTGCGGGCCACCGGCCGGGAACCGCTGGCCCGGATCGGCGCGAGCGCGGTGACGGGCGTGGAACCGCAGTTCTACGGGCTCGGCCCGGTCGGCGCGGTACGGCGGGCCCTGGACCGCGCCGGGCGCGGCTTCGGCGACCTGGCGGTCTTCGAGCTGAACGAGGCGTTCGCCGCACAGGCCCTGGGGTGCATCGGCCGCTGGCCGGAGCTGGACCCCACCCTCGTCAACCCACGCGGCGGCGCCCTCGCGATCGGCCACCCCCTGGGGGCGTCGGGTGCGCGACTGGCCGGTGCGGTGGCCCACCAACTCGCGGCCCGCGGCTCCGGCACGGGCCTGGCGGCGCTGTGCATCGGGGTGGGGCAGGGACTGGCGGTCGTGCTGGAGCGGTGAAGGGGCGGGCCGGGCCCGGCACCGCACGGGGCTTCGTGACGGCCCCGGCCCGGTGAGCGGCGCCGCACGGGGGCCTCGTGGCGGCCCCGGCCTGGCACCGTCACAGTCCGCTCCCCGCCTCGTCCCGGCGTGGCCGCCGCGCTCCCCCGCCGTTGTCGGTGCCGGGCCGTAGCCTGGCTCGGGTGGGCTCGTGCGGGCGTTCCGCGCGGGCACGGCGGACGGCGTGAGGGGCTTCCATGGCGGAACGACTCGTGGTCATCGGCGGCGACGCGGCGGGCATGGCGGCCGCCTCGCAGGCCCGGCGGCTGAAGGGGCCCGGCGAGCTGGCCATCACCGCGTTCGAGCGCGGCCACTTCACGTCGTACTCCGCATGCGGCATCCCGTACTGGGTCGGCGGCAAGGTCGACGGCCCCGCGGCGCTGATCGCCCGTACGCCCGAGGAGCACCGGGCGCGCACCATCGACCTGCGGATGCGGACCGAGGTCACCGAACTCGACCTGGAGCGCGGCCGGGTGCGCGCCCGGGCGCTGGACGACGGCGGCCGGGAGAGCTGGACGGACTTCGACAAGCTGGTGCTGGCCACCGGCGCCCGGCCGCTGCGGCCCCCGCTGCCCGGTATCGAGGCGCGCGGGGTGCACGGCGTGCAGACCCTCGACGACGGCCGCGCCCTGATCGACACCCTCACCGCGTCCCCGGGCCGCCGCGCCGTGGTGATCGGCGCCGGGTACATCGGCGTGGAGATGGCCGAGGCGCTGGTCCACCGCGACTACGCGGTGACGGTGCTGGACAGGGGCGAGCAGCCGATGTCCACGCTCGACCCGGACATGGGCGCGCGGGTGCACGCCGCGATGTGCGGCCTGGGCATCGAGACGGTGCGCCGCGCCGTCGTCACCGCTGTCCTGACCGACGACGAGGGGCGCGCCCGCGCGGTGGCCACCGAGGACGCGGAGTATCCGGCGGACGTGGTGGTGCTGGGGATGGGCGTCCGTCCGGAGACGACGCTGGCCGAGGCGGCGGGGCTGCCGCTCGGGGAGTCCGGCGGGCTGCTGACGGATCTGTCGATGCGGGTGCGCGGCCGGGAGAACGTCTGGGCGGGCGGCGACTGCGTGGAGGTCCTCGACCTGGTGGCGGGCCACACCCGCCATCTCCCGCTCGGCACCCACGCCAACAAACACGGCCAGGTCATCGGCGCCAACGTCGCGGGCGGCTACGCCACCTTCCCCGGGGTGGTGGGCACCGCCGTCAGCAAGGTCTGCGATCTGGAGATCGCCCGCACCGGCCTCCTGGAGCACCAGGCCCGCGCGGTGGGCCTGGAGTTCGTGACCGTGACCATCGAGTCGACCCATCACGCCGGGTACTACCCCAAGGCCCGGCCGATGCACGTGAAGATGCTCGCCGAGCGGCGTACGGGGCGGCTGCTGGGCGTGCAGATCGTCGGCCGTGAGGGCGCCGGGAAGCGGGTGGACATCGCGGCGGTCGCGCTGACCGCCGGGATGACGGTGGAGCAGATGATCATGCTCGACCTGGGTTACGCGCCGCCGTTCTCCCCGGTGTGGGATCCGGTGCTGGTCGCGGCCCGCAAGGCCACGGCGGCGGTCCGGGCCGCCGGGGTGTGACGCCCGGTGGACCGGACCGGCGGCTCAGCGCGCGGTCTGCGTGTGGACGTACTCGACGAGGCGGGTCAGCGCGTCCGGGTCGGTGGCGGGCAGCACGCCGTGGCCGAGGTTGAAGATGTGGCCGTCGAGCCCGGCGGCCGCGTCCAGCACCTCACGGGCCTTGGTCTCCACCGCCTCGCGCGGGGCGAACAGCACGGCCGGGTCGATGTTGCCCTGGAGCGCCTTGCCGGGGCCGACCCGCCGGGCCGCCTCGTCCAGCGGCACCCGCCAGTCGACGCCGACGACGTCCGCCCCGGCCTCGCCGAGCAGGCCCAGCAGCTCGCCGGTGCCGACACCGAAGTGGATCCGCGGCACGCCGTGGTGCGCGACCGCCTCGAAGACCTTCGTGGAGGCGGGCATCACCGAGCGGCGGTAGTCGGCGGGCGACAGCGCGCCGACCCAGGAGTCGAAGAGCTGCACGGCGCTCGCCCCGGCCTCGATCTGCACGGTGAGGAAGGCGGCGGTGATCACGGCGAGGCGGTCCAGCAGGTCGGCCCAGAGCTGCGGGTCGCCGTACATCAGCGCCTTGGTGTGCTCGTGGTTGCGGGACGGGCCGCCCTCGACGAGGTAGCTGGCGAGCGTGAACGGCGCACCGGCGAAGCCGATGAGCGGCGTGGGCCCCAGCTCCTTGACGAGCATCCGCACCGCCTCGGTGACGTACGCGACGTCGCCGGGCTCCAGCGGACGCAGCCGGTCCAGGTCGGCGCGGGTGCGGATCGGGTTCTCGACGACGGGGCCGACGCCCGGCTTGATGTCGAGGTCGATGCCGATGGCCTTGAGCGGGACGACGATGTCGCTGTAGTAGACGGCGGCGTCGACGTGGTGGCGGCGCACCGGCTGGAGGGTGATCTCCGTGACCAGATCGGGCTGCGTGCAGGAGTCGAGCATCGCGATGCCCTCGCGGACCTTGTGGTACTCGGGCAGCGACCGTCCGGCCTGCCGCATGAACCACACCGGGGTGTGCGGCACCGGCTCGCGCCGGCAGGCCCTGAGGAAGGCCGAGTCGTACGTTCCGGTCTGCTGCTGGCCCGTCGGGCGGTCGTTGTCGCTCACGCACGGAATCTTCGCATGCGGCACCGGACACCTCCGAACGGGCGACGCGCGCATCGGGTGTCCTCCCCCTCCGCGGCGCCACTACCGCCTACTCTTCCGGGCATGGCTGCGGCGTACGAACACCTCTCGGACAGCGCGGACGAGACCCCGATCCCCTTCCGACGAGCGGTCGAGTCGCTCCGCGCGGCTCGGCTGCGTCCCGAGATCGACCTCGATGTGGTCCCCGCCCCGAAACGGCTCGCGCCGTACGCCACCGCGCTGGAGGCCACGGTGGTCGAGCGGGGCGCGGGCCCGGACGGCGAGGACGCGGATCTGGCGGACGGACGGCTGGTGCTGCTGTACAACCCCGCCGGGCACGAGGCGTGGCAGGGCGCGTTCCGGGTGGTGACGCTGGCGCGGGCGGAGCTGGAGCCGGAGATGGGCGCCGATCCGCTGCTGCCCGAGGTGTCCTGGTCGTGGCTGACGGGCGCGCTGGACGCCCGCGCGGTGCGGTACGGCGAGGCGAGCGGGACGGTGACGCGGGCCGCGTCGCACCACTTCGGCGGTCTGGCGGCGCGGGAGCCGGCCACCCAGATCGAGATCCGCGCGTCGTGGACCCCTGCCGAGGGCCCCGGCGGTGTACCCGACACGGGCGGGCACCTCGCGGCGTGGTGCGACCTGCTGTGCCAGGTCGCCGGTCTGCCCCCGGCCTCGCAGGAGGCCGGTCCGCGCGGCGGTGTGGTGCCGCTCCCCCAGCGCCGGGGGGTCCAGCCCCGCTGAGCCGTCCCGCGCCGGGCGGCGAAGCCCCGGCCCGGCCGACCGGCGCCCACCACTCACGGCGCCGGCCACCGGGCACGGCCCCGAACCGAGGGCGTCGCACCACGCGGTGCGGCGCCCTCGGCGTGTCCGTGCCGCGCGCCCGGCGCCGTCCTCGTGCACCGTGCGCGGAAAGTGGTGCGCCGTTGATCACCCCGGTGTTCACGTATGATCGCTCACGCATCCGATTTGTCCGAATTGACACTAACTAAATCGTGATCGATGCCTAAAGTCCCCTCGGATTGCTGCCGAAGAGGTCAGTGACCCTTCACATACGGAACGTCCCGGCTCGCCCCTTGTAGCCGGTCGTGTCCGTCCCGCCACTCCCCCCAGGAGGCCCGGTGTCTGTTCTCCTCGAGCAACCTTCGAGCCTGGTCGCCTACCGCCCGAACAAGCCGACGGCCATGGTCGTCGTGGCCGACCCTCGCGTCCGCTCCACCGTCACCCGCCACCTGTGGGCCCTCGGAGTACGGGACGTGATCGAGGCGTCGTCGATCGCGGAGGCCCGCCCCCGCGTCGGCAACCCACGCGACATCTGCGTTGCCGACGTCCACCTGCCCGACGGCTCCGGCCTGACGCTGCTCTCCGAGACCCGCGCCGCCGGGTGGCCCAACGGCCTCGCCCTGTCCGCTGCCGACGACATCGGCGCGGTACGCAACGCCCTCGCGGGCGGCGTCAAGGGCTATGTCGTCACCGGCACCCGCACCAACCTCGGCCTGCCGGGCCGCCCGGGAGCCGCACCCATCGGCGCCCACGCCGCCCGTATGCAGCGCCGCCCGCCGGGCGCCCCGGGCCACCCGGGCGGCTACCGCGAGCTGTCGGGCCGGGAGGTCGAAGTGCTGCGGCTGGTGGCGGAGGGCCAGTCCAACAAGGCGATCGGCGTGTCGATGGGGCTGTCCGCCCTGACCGTCAAGAGCCACCTCGCCCGCATCGCCCGCAAGCTCGGCACCGGAGACCGGGCCGGAATGGTGGCCGTGGCGCTGCGCACCGGCATCATCCACTGACCCGCACCCCGGCGCATCGCCCGTCGAGGGAACGTTCCCCTCGACGGGCGATGCGCATACACAGATACCCTTGACAGGTGACCGACGCCCAAAAGACCGCAGCAGACACGACACTGCGAGCAGCCGGAGACTCGCCTCCGGATTCCCGACCGGCGCCGGAACCCCTGTTGGAGCCCCGTGAGGGCATCCCCCCGGTGACCGCCAGCGGTGACGCCCTCGCCCAGGTCGTCGCCGCCCTCGCGGCGGGCAACGGCCCCCTCGCCGTCGACGCCGAGCGTGCCTCGGGCTACCGCTACGGCCAGCGCGCCTACCTCGTCCAGCTGCGCCGCCAGGGCGCCGGCAGCGTTCTGATCGACCCGGTCGGCTGCCCGGACCTCGGCACGCTCGGCGACGCCGTCGCCGACACCGAGTGGGTCCTGCACGCCGCCACCCAGGATCTGCCGTGCCTGCGCGACATAGGGATGGTGCCGACCCGGCTGTTCGACACCGAGCTGGCGGGCCGCCTCGCCGGTTTCGCGCGGGTGGGCCTGGGCGCGATGGTCGAGAACGTCCTCGGCTACGCGCTGGAGAAGGGCCACTCCGCCGTCGACTGGTCGACCCGTCCGCTCCCCGACCCGTGGCTGCGCTACGCCGCGCTCGACGTCGAGCTGCTGGTGGATCTCCGCGACGCGCTGGAGGAGGAGCTGGAGCAGCAGGGGAAGCTGGAGTGGGCCCGGCAGGAGTTCGCCGCCATCGCCGGTGCTCCCCCGGCCCCGCCGCGCAAGGATCCCTGGCGCCGCACCTCCGGGATGCACAAGGTGCGCCGCCGTCGTCAGATGGCCGTCGTCCGCGAACTGTGGACGGCGCGCGACCGGGTGGCCCAGAAACGCGATGTCTCCCCGGGCAAGGTGCTCGGCGACTCCGCGATCGTGGAGGCGGCGCTGCATCTGCCGCCGAACGCCCACGCGCTGGCCGCGCTGCCCGGCTTCGGGCACCGGATGGGCCGCCGTCAGCTGGAGCAGTGGCAGGCGGCCGTGGACCGGGCGCGGGCGCTGCCGGACAGCGAACTGCCGCAGCCCGGCGCGCCGCTCAACGGCCCGCCGCCGCCCCGCGCCTGGGCGGACAAGGACCCGGTGGCCGCGGCGCGGCTCTCGGCGGCGCGTGCGGCGGTGACCGCGCTGGCGGAGGAGCTGAACCTCCCGCAGGAGAACCTCATCACGCCCGACACCGTGCGCCGGCTGTGCTGGGAGCCGCCCGCCGAGCCGAACCCGGATGCCGTCTCCGCCGTCCTGGCCGGGCACGGCGCGCGCCCCTGGCAGGTCCAGCTGGTGTCGCCCCTGCTCACCCAGGCGCTGACGACGCACGACGGCTGACGGCACACCGCACCCCGGCGGCCTCATGGGCGCGCCGGGGTGCGGGTGGCCGCTGCGGACCGTACGGCGCCGGGGCCGCGGACCGGTCTACGGGCGTCAGTCCTGGTCGGTGTGTTCCTGCAGGATCTTGTTCTCCTTGGCGTCGACGTCGAAGGTCGTCTTCTTCCAGTCGGAGGTCGAGACGACGTCCACCTTCCAGACGGGCTTGCCGTGGTCGGTGTTCTCCAGCTCGATCGCCGCGACGTCGCCCTTCTTCTTCGCCATCGCCGTCCTGGCGGCCGTCGGCGCGGTGACCGTGGCGTCCCGCAGCCGCTTCGCCAGCGCCTTGCGGTCCTCGGCCTTCTGCTGCTCGGCGACCGGCTTCCCGGCCCTCCCGGTGACCGCGTCGACCCGGACGGTGTGGGCGGTACCGTCGGCCGCCGCCATCACCGTCTCCCATACGGGGTTGCCGGCGCCTCCGCCCTTCAGTTCGGTGGAGACGGGCTCGGTGTGCGGCACGGCGCCCGCCGCGGCGGTCAGCACCTGCGCGTGGTCGGCCTTGGTCTTCGCGAAGAGTTCCTTGCTCTCGCTCTGGTCCTTGGTCAGATTCCGGCCGGGCGAGGTGTTCGGGGAGCCGCCTGGGGAGGTGGCCGCCGCCGGGGACGCCACCTCGGGACTGTCCGGCGCACCGCTCACGCTCTTGCCCGTGCCGCTGCCGCAGCCCGCGAGGAGCGCACCGGTGGCGGCAACGGCGCACACCGCTCCGAGCGCGCGGGGCCCCACGGGACGCCGCCGACCGCGCACACACACCACCAGATCCTTACGCTTTGTGTCCATAGAGGCACTTTATGTGCGCCTGTGGTTGATCACATCTCCACGGCGCCGACACCTCCGCGATGTGACCTTCACCGCTCCGGGCGAGGGGGCTGTGCAGCATGGTTACCCGTAAGTAGCATGTCGGTGTGATGCGTCCCTCCGGGGGCGCCCCGCAGCAGTGCCATCCCGCACCTGGAGGAGAGCCAACGTGCCTCGTACCGCTAGGGACGTCGTCTTCGTCGACGGCGTCCGCACCCCGTTCGGCAAGGCGGGCCCGAAGGGCATCTACCACGAGACCCGCGCCGACGACCTGGTCGTCAAGTGCATCCGGGAGCTGCTGCGCCGCAACCCGGACCTGGACCCCGCAAAGATCGACGAGGTCGCGCTCGCGGCGACCACGCAGATCGGTGACCAGGGCCTGACCCTGGGCCGTACCGCCGGCATCCTGGCGGGCCTGCCGCAGTCGGTGCCCGGCTTCTCCATCGACCGCATGTGCGCCGGTGCGATGACCGCCGTCACCAGCATCGCCGGTGGCGTCTCCTTCGGTGCGTACGACATCGCCGTCGCCGGTGGCGTCGAGCACATGGGACGGCACCCCATGGGTGAGGGCGTCGACCCCAACCCACGGTTCGTCAGCGAGAAGCTGGTCGACCAGTCGGCGCTGTTCATGGGCATGACGGCGGAGAACCTCCACGACCGGCTGCCGCACCTGACCAAGGAGCGCGCCGACGCCTACGCCGTCCGCAGCCAGGAGAAGGCCGCGAAGGCGTACGCCAACGGCCAGATCCAGGCCGACCTGGTGCCGGTCTCGGTGCGCCGGACCAACGCCGAGGCGGGCGAGATTGGTTGGGGTCTGGCCACCGCCGACGAGCCGATGCGGCCGGGCACCACGCTGGAGAACCTCGCCGGGCTGAAGACGCCGTTCCGGCCGCACGGCCGGGTGACCGCGGGCAACGCCGCCGGTCTCAACGACGGCGCGACCGCCTCGCTGATCGCCGCCGAGGACGTGGCGCGCGAGCTGGGCCTGCCCGTCAAGATGCGTCTTGTCGACTACGCCTTCGCGGGCGTGGAGCCGGAGGTCATGGGCATCGGCCCGGTCCCGGCGACGGAGAAGGCGCTGGCCAAGGCCGGTCTGACCATCGACGACATCGGCCTGTTCGAGATCAACGAGGCGTTCGCCGTCCAGGTGCTCTCGCTGCTCGACCACTACGGCATCGCCGACGACGACCCGCGCGTCAACCAGTACGGCGGCGCCATCGCGTTCGGCCACCCGCTGGCCTCCTCCGGCGTCCGGCTGATGACGCAGCTGGCCCGCCAGTTCGAGGAGCAGCCGCACGTCCGCTACGGCATCACCACCATGTGCGTCGGCTTCGGCATGGGTGGCACCGTGATCTGGGAGAACCCGCACTGGAGCGGAGCGACTAATGGACACCGCGAGGGGAACAAGTGACTACTACCGCTGAGCTGTTGAAGGGCGCGGCCGAACTCTTCCCGGACGAGGTCGTCACCCAGGCGCATGTGCGCCACCTCGACCTGCCCAAGGGTGCGGGCCGCTTCGCGCTCATCACGCTGGACAACGGCCTGGACCACACCAAGCCGACCACCTTCGGCCCGCAGTCACTCGCCCACCTGAACGTGGCGATCGACCAGGTCGAGAAGGAGGCCGCGGACGGCAGGATCGTCGGCGTCGGTATCACCGGCAAGCCGTTCATCTTCGCCGTCGGCGCCGACCTCAAGGGCGTCGAGCTGCTGAAGCGCCACGAGGACGCGCTGGCCATCGGCAAGGGCGGCCACGACGTCTTCACGCGGCTGTCGGGCCTGGCCGTGCCGACGTTCGCGTACTACAACGGCGCGGCGATGGGCGGCGGCGTCGAGGTCGGCCTGCACTGCTCGTACCGCACCGTCTCCAAGGCGCTGCCCGCGTTCTCGCTGCCCGAGGTCTTCCTCGGCCTGGTGCCCGGCTGGGGCGGCTGCGTGCTGCTGCCGAACCTGATCGGACCCGACCGCGCGGTCTCGGTCATCATCGAGAACTCCCTCAACCAGAACAAGCAGCTCAAGGGAGAGCAGGTCTTCGACCTCGGCATCGCGGACGCGCTGTTCGAGGGCGCGGACTTCCTGGAGCAGTCCCTGATCTGGACCGCCTCGGTGCTGACCGGCGAGACCGAGGTCGCGCGGCCCGAGCTGGACCGCGGCGCCGCCTGGGACGAGGCCGTGGCCCGCGGCAAGGCCGTCGCCGACGGCAAGGTGCACGGCGCGGCCCCCGCCGCCTACCGCGCGCTGGACATCATCGCGGCGGCCAAGAACGCGGGCTCCGCCCGCGAGGGCTTCGACACCGAGACGCTGTTCGCTCTCGAAAACGTGGCGCTCGCCGACCTGATCATGGGCGGCGAACTGCGCTCCGGCCTCTACGCGTTCCACCTCGTACAGAAGCGCGCCAAGCGGCCCGCCGGTGCGCCGGACAAGGCGCTGGCCCGCCCGGTCACCAAGGTCGGTGTCGTCGGCGCCGGTCTGATGGCCTCCCAGCTGGCGCTGCTCTTCGCGCGCCGCCTGGAGGTCCCGGTCGTCCTCACCGACATCGACCAGGCCCGGATCGACAAGGGCGTCGAGTACGTCCACGGCGAGATCGACAAGCTGCTGCTCAAGGGCCGCGTCAACCAGGACAAGGCGAACCGCCTCAAGGGCCTGGTGACCGGTCACCTCGACAAGGCCGCCGCCTTCGGCGACGCGGACTTCGTCATCGAGGCCGTCTTCGAGGAGATGGGCGTCAAGCAGCAGGTGTTCGCCGAGGTCGAGGCGGTCGTCCCGGAGCACGCGATCCTGGCGACCAACACCTCCTCGCTGTCGGTCACCGAGATGGCGTCGAAGCTCAAGAACCCCGAGCGGGTCGTGGGCTTCCACTTCTTCAACCCGGTCGCGATCCTGCCGCTGCTGGAGATCGTCCGCGCCGAGAAGACCGACGACGCGTCGCTGGCCACCGCCTTCGCCGTCGCCAAGTCGCTGAAGAAGACCGCGGTGCTGGTGAAGGACGCCCCGGCGTTCGTCGTCAACCGCATCCTGACCCGCTTCATGGGCGAGATCCAGAACGTCATCGACGAGGGCACATCCGTCGCCGTGGCGGAGAAGGCCGTCGAGCCGCTGGGCCTGCCGATGTCACCGCTGGTCCTGCTGGAGCTGGTCGGCCCGGCGATCGGTCTGCACGTCTCCGAGACGCTGCACGGCGCGTTCCCGGAGCGGTTCACCGTCTCCCCGAACCTCAAGGCCGT
Organism: Streptomyces sp. NBC_01525; assembly: GCF_045040405.1. Taxonomy (NCBI): domain Bacteria; kingdom Bacillati; phylum Actinomycetota; class Actinomycetes; order Kitasatosporales; family Streptomycetaceae; genus Streptomyces; species Streptomyces sp. NBC_01525. Next base: position 5,542,320 of record NZ_CP109397.1, on the reverse strand, counting down.
CGTCGATGCGGGCAAGCGCGGCTTCTACGTCTACTCCGCCGAGAACGGCTTCAAGCCGGAGCTGGACCCGGAGGTCGCCGCGCTGCTGCAGCAGGGCGACGCGGTGCTGACCGAGGAGCAGGTCCGCGACCGTGTGCTGGACGCCGTGGCGCAGGAGATCGGTCTGATGCTGGACGAGGGCGTCGTCGCCGAGGCGCAGGACATCGACCTGTGCCTGATCACCGGCGCGGGCTGGCCCTTCCACCTGGGCGGCATCACGCCGTACCTGGACCGCGCGGGCGTCTCCGAGCGGGTGACGGGCAAGAAGTTCCTGGCCCCGGGCCTGGCGAGCGTGCCCGCGTAAGGCACCTGGCAACACAGCGGCGCGGGTCGGCTTGGCGGAGCCGGCCCGCGCCGTCGTGCGTCCGCCGCGCCGCCCGGCACATGACAGGCTGGAGCCATGGATTCCTTGGTCATCGTCGATGCCGCGAACGTCGTCGGGTCGGTCCCGGATGGCTGGTGGCGCGACCGGCGCGGCGCCGCGGAGCGGCTGCGGGACGGGCTGGCCGCCCACGCCGCCGCGGGCCTGCCCGGGTACGCCGAACCGCCCCTGGAGCTGGTGCTGGTGGTGGAGGGCGCGGCCCGGGAGGTGGCGTCCGTCGACGGGGTGCGGGTGGAGTCCGCACCCGGCAGCGGCGACGACCGGATGGTGGAGCTGGTGGCGGCCGAGGGCGCCGGGCGGGACTGCCTGGTGGTGACCGCCGACCGCGGCCTGCGGGCCCGCGTCGAGGCGCTGGGCGCGCGGGTGGCGGGCCCCCGCGCGGTCCGCGACGCCCGGGGCGGGGGCGGTCGGTCGGGGGCGTGACGGACGACTGAGGAGGCGGGGCGGCCCCCACGATGGCGGGCGGCCCGGCCGTCGGCGCGGCCCCACCCCCAACAGCGCGCTCCCGTACGGAAGTTGTCCCTCAGCCCCGCCCCGCACCACCGCCCGCCGCCCTCCCCTCGGCCGCGATACGGCGCCCCAGGCGGCTGTGCGCCCGCCCGTACATGGCGTAGACGACGATGCCGATCACCATCCAGGCGGCGAAGCGGAGCCAGGTCTCGGCGGGCAGGTTGAGCATCAGCCAGAGCGAGGCGAGCACCGACAGCGCGGGGACCAGCGGGACCAGCGGGGTGCGGAAGGACCGGGGCAGGTCGGGGCGGGAGCGGCGGAGCAGGATGACGCCGAGGGCGACGACGACGAAGGCGAAGAGCGTGCCGATGTTGACGAGTTCGGCGAGTTCGTTGATCGAGGTGAACCCGGCGACGACGGCGACCACCGCGCCCAGCAGGACCGTGGAGCGGTAGGGCGTGCCGAACGTGGGGTGCACCCGGGAGAAGAACTGCGGCAGCAGCCCGTCCCGGCTCATCGCGAAGAACACCCGGCTCTGCCCCAGCAGCAGGATCATGCAGACCGAGGTGAGGCCGACCGCCGCGCCGAAGCTGATGATCCCGGCGTAGAAGGGATGGCCGACGGACTTGAAGGCGTCGGCGAGCGGGGCGTCGGTCGACAGCTCGGTGTACTTCTGCATGCCGGTGACCACGATCGACACCGCGACGTAGAGGAAGGTGCAGATGGCGAGGGAGCCGAGGATGCCGCGGGGGACGTCGCGCTGCGGGTGGCGGGTCTCCTCGGCGGCGGTGGCGACGATGTCGAAGCCGATGAAGGCGAAGAAGACGACGGCGGCGGCGGCGAAGATGCCCATGACGCCGAAGTGGGACGGGGTGAAGCCGAAGAGGAGCTGGGAGAGCGGGGCGGCGTAGCCGCTCCCCCCCGCGTGCGGACGGGTGGGCGGCAGGAACGGCCGGTAGTTCTGGCCGCTGATGAAGAACGACCCGGCGATGACGACGAGCAGCACCACCGTCACCTTGATGCCGACGATCACACTCGTCACCCGGGACGACAGCTTCATACCGAGGACGAGGATGGCCGTCAGCACCAGGACCAGGATGCAGGCGAGCAGGTCGAAGCCGAACATGCCGCCCTGGGTCCCGGAGAGCGCGGCGGGCAGATGCCAGCCCGCGGAGTCCAGCAGCGAGCGGACGTAGCCGGACCAGCCGACGGCGACCACCGCGCAGCCCAGCGCCAGCTCCAGGACCAGGTCCCAGCCGATGATCCAGGCGGGGAACTCGCCGAGCGAAGCGTACGAGAAGGTGTACGCGGACCCCGCGACCGGGACGGTGGAGGCGAACTCCGCGTAACAGAGCGCGGCGAGGGCGCAGACCACACCGGCGACGACGAAGGAGAGGGCGACCGCCGGGCCCGCCTGCTCCTTCGCGATCTTGCCGGTGAGGACGAAGATGCCGGTGCCGATGACGACACCGACGCCGAAGACCGTCAGGTCCAGCGCCGACAGGGACTTCTTGAGCGCGTGCTCCGGCTCCTCGGTGTCCTCGATGGACTGCTCGACGCTCTTCGTCCGGAACACCCCGCGGTCGCGGCGTGACCGGGTGCCTGGGCCCTGCTGTGTGCTCATGGGCGAACCTCCGCCTGGACGACCCTCACCACTCACCTGAACTGGCAAATTCTCTGCAATGCAGACAAATCGTCAGGGGTGGCGGGCCCCGGGCGGCGGCGATTCACCCTATGGAGCGCGGCGGCGGGCAAACGGATGGGCCGGTCGGCGCACCCGGAGGTGGCCGGCCGGCCCGTATCGCGCGGGTCAGTCGCCCGCGACCTCCGCCGGGCGGGGCGCGCCCGCGGCGCTGGCGGACGCGCCCTCGAACCGGCCGTCGAGCTTGGCCACCAGGCCGGTGACCTGCCGGGCGATGTCCGGCGCGGTCAGCCCGATCTCGGCCATGACCTCCTTGCGGGAGGCGTGGTCGAGGAAGCGCTCGGGGATGCCGAAGTCGCGCAGCGGGAGGTCCACGTCCGCGTCCCTCAGCGCCTGCGCGACAGCCGCGCCGACGCCGCCGGTACGGATGTTGTCCTCGACGGTGACAACGACGCGGTGCTCGGCGGCGAGGCCGGGCAGCGCCGGGTCGACCGGCTTGACCCAGCGCGGGTCGACGACGGTGGAGGAGATGCCCTGCTTGTCGAGGAGGGTGGCGATCTCCAGGCACATCGGGGCGAGCGCGCCGACCGAGACCAGCAGCACATCGGGGCGTCCGACGACCGCCACCGGGGCGCGCAGCACGTCCATGCCGCCGACCGCGCCGACCGCCTCGACGGCCGGGCCGACCGCGCCCTTGGAGTAGCGCACCACGGTCGGGGCGTCGTCGACGTCGACGGCCTCCCGCAGCTGCGCGCGGACCTGATCGGCGTCGCGCGGCGCGGCGATGCGCAGCCCCGGCACGACCTGGAGCAGTGACATGTCCCACATGCCGTTGTGGGAGGCGCCGTCGGTGCCGGTGATGCCGGAGCGGTCGAGGACGAAGGTGACGCCGCACCGGTGCAGCGCGACGTCCATCAGCACCTGGTCGAAGGCGCGGTTGACGAACGTGGCGTACAGCGCGAAGACGGGGTGCAGACCGCCGGTGGCCAGGCCCGCGGCGGAGACCGCGCCGTGCTGCTCGGCGATGCCGACGTCGTAGATGCGGTCGGGGAAGGCGGCGGCGAACTTCTTCAGGCCGACGGGCTGGAGCATCGCGGCGGTGATCGCGACGATGTCCTCGCGCTCGTGGCCGAGCTTGACCATCTCCTCGCCGAAGACGGAGGTCCAGTCGGCGCCGGACGCGGCGACCGGCAGGCCGGTGTCCGGGTGGATGACGCCGATGCCGTGGAAGCGGTCCGCCTCGTCCTGTTCGGCGGGCTTGTAGCCGCGGCCCTTCTCGGTGAGGCAGTGGACGATGACAGGGCCGCCGAAGCGCTTGGCGCGCTGGAGCGCCGACTCCAGCGCCTCGATGTCGTGGCCGTCGATCGGGCCGACGTACTTCAGGCCCAGGTCCTCGAACATGCCCTGCGGGGCGATGAAGTCCTTGAGGCCCTTCTTGGCGCCGTGCAGCGTCTCGTACAGCGGCTTGCCGACGACCGGGGTGCGCTCCAGCAGGTCCTTGCCGCGGGCGAGGAACTTCTCGTACCCGTCGGTGGTGCGCAACGTGGCGAGGTGGTCGGCGAGGCCGCCGATGGTCGGCGCGTAGGAGCGCTCGTTGTCGTTGACGACGATGACCAGCGGGCGGTCCTTGGCGACCGCGATGTTGTTGAGCGCCTCCCAGGCCATACCGCCGGTCAGCGCGCCGTCGCCGATCACCGCGACGACATGGTCGTCCTTGCCGCGGACCTGGTTGGCCTTGGCCAGGCCGTCGGCCCAGCCCAGAACCGTCGAGGCGTGGCTGTTCTCGATGACGTCGTGCTCAGACTCGGCGCGCGAGGGGTAGCCGGACAGGCCGCCCTTGGCGCGCAGGCGGCCGAAGTCCTGACGGCCGGTGAGCAGCTTGTGGACGTAGGACTGGTGCCCGGTGTCGAAGAGGACGCGGTCCTTCGGGGAGTCGAAGACCCGGTGCAGGGCGATGGTCAGCTCCACCACACCGAGGTTGGGGCCGAGGTGACCGCCGGTCCGGGCGACCGCGTCGACGAGGAAGGTACGGATCTCCCCGGCGAGCTGCCCGAGCTGCTGCGGCGTGAGCCGGTCCAGGTCGCGTGGTCCTTCGATACGGGTCAGCAACTCCCGTCCGTCTCCGGCCACCGCCCCGGCCTGGCGCGCTTCGCGCGGCACCTTCTGCACTGTGCCTCCCTGCTTGTCGAGCTTCGAAACTGGTCGAGGTTGCTGATCAGCCGAGTCTAATGTTCCGGTGTCCGCCGCGACCTTCGGGCCTCGCGATGTATGTCACTCGGGTGACCCGTCGGATTCGGCCAACCGCCGGACATGCGGCGGCCCCCACCGGAAGGTGCCTGGTGGGGGCCGCCCCGGGCGGTACGGGCCGGGGCTCAGGTGCGTCCGGCGGTCTTCTGGGTGCGGCGGGAGAGCGAGTCGATGACGACCGCCGCGAGCAGCACCGCGCCGGTGATCATGTATTGGATCTCACTGGCCATGCCGAGGAGGTTCAGACCCTGCTGAATCGACTGGATCACGAGCATGCCCAGCAGCGCGGACCAGATCTTGCCTCGGCCGCCGAAGAGGCTGGTGCCGCCGATGACCGCCGCGGCGATCACATTCATCAGGGTGTTCCCGGCGCCGAGGTTCTTGGTGGCGCCGCCGGAGAGGCTGGCGATGAAGAGGCCGCCGAAGGCCGCCAGCATGCCGGAGACCGCGAAGACCGTGACGCGGACGCGGTTGACGTTGATACCGGCGCGGCGGGCCGCCTCCGCGTTGCCGCCGACCGCGAAGATCTGCCGCCCGTAGGACGTGCGGCGCACCACGAAGTCCGCGAGGACGAGGACGGCGAGGAAGAGCACCAGGGCCAGCGGCAGACCGCGGGCGCCGGCCGGTTCGTTCAGGACGTAGGCGACGGCGAAGGCGAGGACCGCGACGACGCCGGTGCGCAGCGCGATCTCGCTCGCCGGGCGGGACGGCAGCGCCGCGGCCCGGCGGCGGCGCGCCTCCCACAGCAGCGATCCGGCGTACGCGAGGACGGCGACGAGGGCGAGGCCGTAGGCGGCGGCCTTGTCCTCGAAGTAGTAGCCGGTGAGGTTCTCCACCACGCTGCCCGAAGGCGTGTTGATGGAGCCCTCCTTGCCCATCAGCCAGATCTGCAGACCGCTCCAGCCGAGGAATCCGGCGAGCGTGACGACGAACGCGGGGACGCCGACCTTGGCGAAGAAGAAGCCGTGCAGGGTGCCGATGGCGGCGCCCGCCGCGACGGCGAGGAGGACGGCGAGCCAGTCACTGACGCCGTGGGTGACGCTCAGCACCGCCCAGACGGCCGCGCCGACACCGGCGACCGAGCCGACGGAGAGGTCGATCTCGCCGAGCAGCAGCACGAAGACGATGCCGACGGCCATGATGCCCAGGCCGGAGGTGTAGACGCCGATGTTGGCGAGGCTGTCGGCGGAGAGGAAGGCGCTGTTCTTCAGCTGGAAGACGACCGCGATGACGATCAGTCCGACGACGACCGGCAGCGACCCCAGTTCACCGCCGCGCACCCGCCGCCTGAACTCGCTCAGGTACCCGGCGAGGCCCTGCTCGCGGACGAGGAGGCGGGGGTCGACGGCGGCGGGCGCCTCGGCCGCCTCGGTGCGGTCCGGCTCCGTGGCGTCCGCCGTCTTCTTGGTGAGGTCACTCATCGCGCCTCCTCCTTCCTGCCCTGCTCGGTGCGTGCCTTGCGGCGGGTGACGGCGTTGTCCGAGGCGCCGGTGATGGCCGCGATGATCTCTTCGTGCGAGGTGGTGGCGACGTCGAAGACCCCGTTGTTGCGGCCGAGGCGGAGCACCGCGACGCGGTCGGCGACGGCCTGGACATCGGCCATGTTGTGGCTGATGAGGATGGTGCCGAGGTTCCGCTCGCGCAGCCGCTCCACGAGGTCGAGGACCTGGGCGGTCTGCTCGACGCCGAGCGCGGCGGTCGGCTCGTCGAGGATGACGACCTTCGGCTCGCCGATCAGGGCGCGGGCGATGGCGACGACCTGCCGCTGACCGCCGGAGAGCGCCGCGACCGGGATCCGGACGCTGGGGATCCGGATGGACAGGGTGTCCAGCAGCTCCTTGGCCCGCTTCTCCATCGCGATCTCGTCCAGGACGCCCGCGCCGCGCAGCTCGTTGCCGAGGTAGAGATTGGCGACGACGTCGAGGTTGTCGCAGAGCGCGAGGTCCTGGTAGACGGTGGCGACGCCCAGCTCCTGGGCGTCGTGCGGCTTGGTGATGCGGACCGGCGCGCCCTCCCACTCGATGGTGCCGTCGTCGACCGGGTGCACGCCCGAGATGGTCTTGACGAGGGTGGACTTACCGGCGCCGTTGTCGCCGACCAGGGCGACCACCTCACCGGGGTGGATCTCCAGCGTGACGTCGGTGAGCGCCTGGACGGCGCCGAACCGCTTGGAGACCTTGCGCAACGCCAGCACGGGCGTAGCGGACACGGACATCATCTCCTTCGCCGCCTTCACAGGGGCGGGACGGTGGTGCGGGGGCACCGGGTTCTGCGAGGGGGGGTGGGGTGCGGCGGGACACCGGGGTACCGGCGGAGGCACGGCCGCGCCGCGCGGGCGGGGCCGGTGCGGCGGCACCGGGGCCGACGGCACGGGGCCGGAGCGGCGGTCCGCCCGGGCCCGGATCCGGCGGCCGGTGCCGCCGCCCGCGCCCCGGGCTGACCGGGGCGACCGGGCTGACCGGGCTGACCGGGCTGACCGGGCGGGCTACTTGATACCGGCCGCCTCGCACGCCGCCTTCACATCGGCGGTGCAGATCTGGCTCGCCTTGTAGACCTTGTCCTTGATGATCGTGTCCTTGACGTTGTCCTTGGTCACGACCTGGGCGTCGTAGAGCTTCGCCGGGATGCCCTTGACGTCGCCGCTGAGGCTGTCGACCTTCGTGGGCGCCAGCGCGCCGATCTTCTCGCCCTTGAGGAGCTTCACCGCGATCTCGGCGGTGGCGTCCGCCTGCGGCTTGATCTGCTTGTAGATGGTGAACGCCTGGTCGCCCTTGAGGACGCGCTGGAGGCCCGCCAGCTCGGAGTCCTGGCCGCCGACCGGGACCTTGACGCCCTGCTGCTTGAGGGCGGTGATCGCGCCGCCCGCCTCGCCGTCGTTGGCGGCGTAGACGCCCTGGAAGCCGTCCTTGCCGAGCGAGTCGATGGCCGCGCTCATCTTCTTGTTGGCCTCGTCCGAGGACCAGTCGGGGATGTCCTGCTCGTAGACGATCTTCTTGACCTGCTTGTCGAGGACGGTGTGCGCGCCCTTCTTGAAGAACGGCGCGTTGGCGTCGGTCGGCGAGCCGTTGATCATCACGACGTTGCTCTTCTTCGCGTCGCTGCCGAGCGCCTTGACCAGCGCCTCGCCCTGGAGGCGGCCGATCTTCTCGTTGTCGTAGGAGACGTACGCGGAGATCTCGCCCTCGGCCAGCCGGTCGTACGCGACGACCTTGACGCCCTTCTTGGCCGCCTGGTCGACCCACGACTTGGTGGCCTTGTAGTCGACCGGGTCCAGGATGATCACCTTGACGCCCTGGGTGATCAGCGCGTCGAACTGCTTCTTCTGGGTCTCGGTCTCCTGCGCCGCGTTGTTGTACTTGACCTCGCAGTCGGCGCACAGCTCATGGATCTTCGCCTCCATGAGCGGCCGGTCGAAGGTCTCGTAGCGGGTGGTCTTGTTCTCCGGCAGCAGCAGGCCGATGGTCTTGCCGTCCCCGCCCGCGGCCTTGTCGCCGTCGCCCGCCTTGCCGCAGGCGGCCACCGAGAGGGCCATCGAAACGGCGGCGGTGCCTATGACGGCGCGACGCGTCCAGACATTCATGTGAGCTTGCCTCCCTGACGAGGCCGCGTCCTTGCGGCCGAGGTGGCTGGAAGTCAACTCGGCCACAAGGACGCCGTCAAGGAGTAAATCCTTAACGAGATGACAACGGTGCCATACGTTAGGTGCCTGAAGTCAGCCGCACGTCAGCCACCGTTCGTACACCGGGGGTTCTCAGGCGGACGCGGCGCCGTGCACGGCCTGCGCGCCGTCCAGCAGGGTGGCGTCGCCCATCTCGCTGAGCACCAGCGCGAGCGCCCCGAGCACCTCGGCGCGGCCGCCCAGCATGCCGGGCACCACGCCCAACTGCCGGGCCGCGCTGGGGATCGCGTACCGCGACACCGACTCGCGGATCGGCCCGAGCACCAGCTCCCCCGCCTCCGCGAGATCACCGCCGAGCACCACCCGGCTCGGGTTGAGCAGATTGCAGAGGTTGGCGACGCCGCTGCCGACGTGGCGGCCCACATCCGCGATGACCCGGCGGCACCCGGGGTCGCCCTCGCGGGCCAGCTCCACCACGCGCGCCATGGTCAGATCCGGGCCATGGCTGGGCTGGAGCAGCGGGAGGACGTAGCGGGCGGCGGTGAAAGTCTCCAGGCAGCCGCGGTTGCCGCAGCGGCAGACCGGCCCGGACTCGTCCAGCGTGATGTGGCCGATCTCGCCCGCCGTGCCGCCCGGACCGCGGTAGATCCGCCCGCCGATGACCAGCCCGGCGCCGACCCCGCTGGCGACCTTGATGTACGCCAGGTCGGCGGCGCCCCGTCCGCTGCCCCACACCAGCTCGCCCAGGGCGCCGAGGTTGGCGTCGTTGTCGACGTGGACGGGGACGCCGAGGCGCCCGGACAGCTCCGCGCCCGGGTTGGTGCCGGTCCAGCCCGGCAGGATCGCGGTGGAGCCGAGGGTGCCCGATTCGACGTCGATGGGGCCGGGCACGCCGAGACCGACGCCGATGACCTTGTCGGGGGCGATGCCGGTCGCCTCGACGAGCCGGGCGACCAGCCGTTCGGCGCGGCCGAGGCCCTCGGCGGCGGAGGCGTCCACGTCGATCGGCTCGGCGTCCTCGGCGAGCACCTGGTGGGCGAGGTTGCCGACCGCGACCCGCAGATGGGAGTGGCCGAAATCGATGCCGACGACGATGCCCGCGTCGCCGGAGAGGGACACACTGCGGGCCCGGCGGCCCCCGGCGGAGGTGGGCGTCACCTCGACGGTGCCGCCGTCCTTCAACTCACGAACGATATTCGAGACGGTGGCCGCGGACAGCCCCGTGCTCCGGGCGATCTCCGCCTGGGTGAGCGAGCCCGCCATGCGCACCGCGCGCACGACCCGCTCCAGATTGGCCCGGTGCAGCGAGGACTGCGACCCCGGAGTCTCCATCGGCTCATCCACTCCCGCCTGAGGCGTGCGGCACGACGACCGCCAGCCGGGCCGGACCACACCAACAGGGCCCGGCTTGTCTCCAACATGTGAATCTAAGCTGAGCCGTACGGATCACCTCCCGTCAAGTCCTCGACCACGGCCACGAGGGGCGGGGCGGGCGCGCGGGGACGGTCGGCGCACCGCGGCGGACGGGCGCCCGCGCCGGAGCGGACGGGCCCCCGGGGCCCCCGCGACAGGCGAAGGTCCCGCGCCCCGTGGAGGCGGCGCGGGACCTTCGGAGCCCCGGCGGCTACTTGAGCGCGCCGGCGGTGAGACCGGCGACCACCTGCCGCTGGAAGATGATGTACGCCGCGAGCACCGGCAGCATCGCGATGGTCAGGCCGGCGAAGAGCCCCGACCAGTCGCCCTTGTACCCCTGGCTGACCGCGAGCGCCACCAGCCCCTGGGTGAGCATCTTCTTGTGCGGATCACCGACGTTGAGCACCGTCGGCAGCAGGTACTGGTTCCACTGCCCCAGGAAGTTGAAGATGCCGACGCTGATCAGGCCCGGCTTCGCCATCGGCAGCATGACCTGGAAGAACGTGCGGGTGTGGGAGGCGCCGTCGATGAGCGCCGCCTCCGCCACCGAGGTCGGCAGCGTCTTGAAGAACCCGCTGAGGAAGAAGACGGTGAACGGCAGCGAGTACGCGATGTAGACGCATATCAGCCCGTGGTACGTGTCCAGCAGCGCCATGTTCTTCATGACGAAGAAGAGCGGCACCAGCGCCAGGATGACCGGGAAGCCCATGCCGCCGACGAAGAGGAAGTAGAGGACGCGGTTGCCGGGGAAGTCGAAGCGGGCCAGCACATAGGCCGCCATCGAGCCGAGCACCATCGTGCCGATCAGCGAACCACCCACCACGATCAGCGAGTTGAGGAAGTACTCGCCCATGTTCGCCTTCTCCCAGGCGCGCACCCAGTTGTCGGGGTGCAGCACGGACGGCAGGCTCCAGGGCGAGCCGAAGATCTCCGCGTCGTCCTTGAAGGAGGAGACCACCGCCCACAGCAGCGGCATGGTGACCAGCAGGCCCCAGATCACCAGGACGCCGTGGGAGAAGACGTTCAGCACGCCGCCCTCGCCGCCGCGGCGCCCCGCGCGGCCCGGTCCGTCCTTCGGCGCGGCGTGGCGGGCGGCGGGTTCGGTCTGCGTACTCATTCAGAACTCCAGTCGCTCGCGTCGCCCCAGCCGCATCACGACGGCCGAGAAGACGAGGGTCACGATCAGCAGGGAGACGCCGATGGCGGTCGCGTACCCGGCCTGACCGTCGCGGAAGGTCCGCTGATAGACGTAGAGCGGCAGGACCTCGGTCGAGTAGTCGGGGCCGCCCGGGCCGACGCTCATGATCTGCACGAACGCGAAGGCGGAGACGTCCAGGGCGAGAATCCCCATGTAAATCCAGCCGGTCTGCACGGTGTCCCACAGCAGCGGCAGGGTGATCCGGAAGAACGTGTTCACGCGGTTCGCGCCGTCCAGCAGCGCGGCCTCGTAGAAGTCCTTGGGAATCGAACTCATCCCGGCCGAGAACAGCACGACATAGAAGCCGACATTGGCCCACACCATCGCGCCCATGACGCACCACAGCGCGAGCTGCGGATCGCCCAGCCAGTTCGGCTGCACCCCGTCGAGGCCGAGGGCGCCGAGAAAGGCGTTCAGGGCGCCGCTTTCCGGGTTGTACGCGAATTGGAAGAGCAGCGCGACGATCGGGACGGACAGCACCTGCGGGAAGAAGTAAATGATCTTGTAGACGCCGGATCCGCGCACGCCGCCGATGACCGCCTTCTTCCGGCGGCGGCCACCGACGTTCAGCATGAACGCGAAGAACAGCCCGAGGCTGAGCGTGATCACCGGGAGCAGCAGCAACAGCGTCACGCTGTTTCCCACCGCCGCCCAGAACACGGAGTCCTGGAAGAGGCGTACGTAGTTGTCGAAGCCGACCATCCGCAGGTCCGGGCTCAGGCCCGTCCAGTCCGTGAGGGAGTAGTAGATGGCCTGCACGAAGGGCGAGATCACGAAGACCGCGTAAATCGCCAGCGGAATGATCAGGAATCCCGCGATGAAACGGTATTTACCGTGCTGCATGACTGCCGGTCCCGTTCTTGCGCTGCGGATGGTGCCGGTGGCTCGTTCCCTCCATGGGTCAGCGCTTGTACTTGGTGACGCTGGAGTCCGCGCGGGTGTCGTCCGCGTACTTCTGGATCTTCTTGATCGCCTCGTCGGGCGTCATCCGGCCGGCCATCATCTCGCCGATGGCGCCGACGCCGATCTTTTCCTTCTCCAGCGCGACATACCAGTCCTGGAGCCGGGGATTGAGGACGTTCTTTCCCGCCTTTTCCAGTACGGTCTGCGCGGAGGCCAGCCCCGGCGGCAGATCGACGCCGTCCGTTCCGCCGTCGAGCGAGGTCAGTGAGGAGACCTGCTTGATGAAGTTCTGCGCCGCCTTCTTGCCGAGCATGACGCGCAGCAGCTCCATGCCGCCCTCGGCGTTGTGCGCCTGCTTGGGGACGATGTACGGCTCGCCGCCGGACGCCCAGAGGGTGCCGTAGGGCATCTTGTCCGCGGCGGAGAGGCTGGACGGGGCGCCGACCGCGAGCTGGAAGTGCGGGTCCTGGGCGATCTGCTTGGCGGATTCGTTCTCCACCCAGGAGCCGTTGGGGATGAACAGCGCCTTCCCCTCGGCCCAGGCGTTCTGCGACTGGAGGTGGTCGAGACCGGGCGAGCCCTTGAGGATGTAGCCCTTGCGGTACAGCTCGTAGTACGCCTCAAATGCCGCCTTGACCGCCGGGTCGTGCCAGGCGTTCGGCTCCAGGTTGTCGATCCGCCGCAGCACCTCCGGGCCACCGATCTTGCCGATGAAGGGGTAGAGGGAGAACGGGAAGTAGTACGGGTACTTACCCGGGTAGGTCCACCCGGCTATGCCCCGCTTCTTGGCCTTCGCGCAGAGCGCGAGCATATCGTCCCAGGTCTCGGGATATTCCGCGTCGAGTTTCGCGAGATTCCCTCTCGAATACCACACGCCGTAGACGGTGTACGCGTAGTAGAGAATCCAGGTCTCCTTGCCGCCGAACTGCCCCATTTCGACGACGCCACGACGCAGGGTCTCGCGCACCTTCTTGGCCGGGTCGTCGATCGACGGGGCATCGAGGAGGGCGTTGAGATCGGTCAGCTGGTCCTTGCTGACGAGGGTGCCGAAATCCATCTGTTCGGCGCCGGAGTTGTCGACGAGGTCCGGCGGGTTGCCGCCGTTGAAACGCGGCTGCAGCGTCGACTGGATCTTCTGTGTGGAGGTCAGCTTGGCCTTTCCGGCGGCCTTCGGAAATGCCTTGGCGTATTCCGCAAGCGCACTCTTGGCGTAGGCGTCTCCGAAGCCGCCGTCGAAGATGACGACGTCCAGACCGGCACTGTCGTTGACGGCGAGCGGATTCTTCGCCGACTTGGTGCCCTTCGCGGCCTTTTCGCCGCCGCCACCGCCGGAGCTGGCGCAGGCGGAAAGGAAACTCATGGCGGGGAGCGCGACGATTCCCATGGCCGCTGCCCGCTTGACCAGATCGCGCCGGTTGAATTCCGAGGTGGATCCCATGCTCAAGTCCTCGCCTTCTTAAGGACTCAGACGGTGCCCGACATTCCCCGGCACCGCAGGTCGTCAGATGGAGCTGAGTGGTACGGGATGTACGCCGGGCGTGCCAGGGAACCGCGGACGCATTCGGCCATCCGCATTTCCCCCCGGATCCACGGTCGTTGACGGACCGTTCGGACGCCGACAGGTATAGTCCACTTTCGGGTGACGGGGCAAGATCGAATGCGGTGTTCCTCACTCTCTTTCCCGAGTTGAGACCTGGTCCGACCGGATGAGCGCACCCCGGCGCGCACCGTTCCGCACCACGGCGCGCACCCCGGCCCGTATGCCGTCTCCCCCACCCTTGACACCCACCGAACCGCCCTCCTTACTTGTCTCTGCACACACCAACTGACAACGATGTCAACCCCGTTGAGAGGGCTCGCGTGCGGATCGGACACCGGAACACCCCGCCACGGACGCTCGCCCGCCCCACCGCGCTGGTGGCGGCCGCGCTGCTCACCGTCACCGCCTTCGGCCCGGCGGCCCAGGCCACACCGCCCCCACCACCGCCCGCAGCAGGGGAGTTCAGCTCCTCCTTCGAACCGGGGCAACCGGCGCCCGACTGGACCGACACCGCCGACCAGGCCCCCGGCGGCCACCCCAGAACGGACGGGGTCACCCCGCCCTCCCGCCCCGCCGCCCCGGGCATGGCCACCCGCACCAGCACCGGGCCCGAGTCCACCCCGACGTCCAAGAACGGCGCCGGGTTCTCCGGCCGTCACGCCCTGGAGTACGCCGGGACCCACACCGCGTCCGGCCGCGGCTACGCGTACAACAAGGTCTTCGCCGTCCACACGCCCGTCACCGCGGACACCACGCTCTCGTACAAGATCTTCCCGGAGATGGCCACGGCCGATCCGGACTACCCGGCCACCCATGTCGCCGTGGATCTCGCCTTCACCGACGGCACGTACCTCAGCGACCTGGGCGCCACCGACCAGTACGGGGCGCCCCTGACGCCGCGCGGCCAGGCCGGCGCCCGGATGCTCTACGTCAACCAGTGGAACGCGCGCACCGCCCGCATCGGCGCGGTCGCCGCCGGGAAGACCGTCGACCGGATCCTCGTCGCGTACGACGCACCGCGCGGACCGCGCAAGGCCCCGGCGTTCCGCGGCTGGATCGACGATCTCACCCTCGGCCGGAAGGCCCCGGAGAAGCCACGCTCGCATCTCTCGGACTACGTGCGGACCACCCGCGGCACCCTCTCCAGCGGCAGCTTCTCGCGCGGCAACACCTTCCCGGCGACCGCCGTCCCGAACGGCTTCACCTTCTGGACGCCGGTGACCGACGCGGGCTCGACGGACTGGCTCTACGAGTACGCCCGCAGGAACAACGCCGACAACCTCCCCACCCTCCAGGCGTTCGCCGCCAGCCATGAGCCCAGCCCCTGGATGGGCGACCGGCAGACGTTCCAGGTCATGCCGTCCACCGCGGCGGGCATCCCGGACGCCTCGCGCACCGCCCGCGCGCTGCCGTTCCACCACGAGAACGAGACGGCCCGGCCGCACTACTACGGCGTGACGTTCGACAACGGCCTCAAGGCGGAGATCGCCCCCACCGACCACGCCGCCCAGATGCGCTTCACCTTCCCCGGCGACGACGCGAACCTGATCTTCGACAACGTCAACAACAAGGGCGGCCTCACGCTCGACGTGAAGCACGGAACCGTCAGCGGCTACTCCGACGTCAAGAGCGGCCTGTCCACCGGCGCCACCCGCCTCTTCGTCCACGGCACCTTCGACGCGCCCGTCACCACGGGCGGACGGCTCGACGGGGGCGGCGGCAAGGACGTCACCGGCTATCTGCGCTTCGCTCCCGGCAAGGACCGGACGGTGACGCTGCGGCTCGCCACCTCCCTGATCGGCACCGACCAGGCGAAGGCCAACCTCGACCGGGAGATCCCCGCCGGGACGCCGTTCGCCACCACCGAGCGCCGCGCGCAGGCACAGTGGGACGACCTGCTGGGCCGCGTCGAGGTCGAGGGCGCGACCGGCGACCAGCTGACCACCCTCTACTCCAACCTCTACCGGCTCTACCTCTACCCCAACTCCGGTGCGGAGCAGGTCGGTTCGCGCACCCGCTACGCCAGCCCGTTCTCCCCGCCGGTCGGTGAGTCCACCCCGACCCGCACCGGCGCGAAGATCGTCGACGGCTCGGTCCATGTCAACAACGGATTCTGGGACACCTACCGCACCGCCTGGCCCGCCTACGCACTGCTCACCCCCGGCCGGGCCGGAAAGCTGGTCGACGGCTTCGTCCAGCAGTACAAGGACGGCGGCTGGACCTCGCGGTGGTCATCCCCCGGCTACGCGGACCTGATGACGGGGACCAGCTCGGACGTGGCGTTCGCCGACGCGTACGTCAAGGGCGTGCGCTTCGACGCGGAGGCCGCGTACGAGGCGGCGGTGAAGAACGCCACCGTGGCACCGCCGCAGTCCGGCGTGGGCCGCAAGGGCATGACCACCTCACCGTTCCTCGGCTACACCGCCACCGACACCCGCGAGGGCCTGTCCTGGGCACTGGAGGGCTATCTCAACGACTTCGGCATCGCCCGCATGGGACAGGCCCTGTACGCCAGGACCCACCAGGCCCGCTACAAGGAGGAATCCGACTACTTCCTGGGCCGGGCCCGGAACTACGTCCGCCTCTTCGACGCCCAGGTCGGCTTCTTCCAGGGCCGCGACGCGAAGGGTTCCTGGCGGTTGCCGCCGGAGAAGTTCGACCCGCGCGTCTGGGGCCACGACTACACCGAGACCAACGCCTGGACATACGCCTTCCCCGCGCCGCAGGACACCCGGGGCCTGGCCAACCTCTACGGCGGCCGGCCCGGCCTCGCGAAGAAGCTCGACGCGTACTTCGCGACGCCCGAGACGGGGGCCAAGGAGTTCGCCGGTTCCTACGGCGACGTCATCCACGAGATGACCGAGGCCCGCGACACCCGCATGGGCATGTACGGGCACAGCAACCAGCCCTCGCACCACATCGCCTACCTCTACGACGCGGCCGGTCAGCCCTGGAAGACGCAGGCGAAGGTCCGCGAGGTGCTGTCGCGGCTCTACGTCGGCAGCGACATCGGCCAGGGGTACCCGGGCGACGAGGACAACGGCGAGATGTCCGCGTGGTATCTCTTCGGCGCCCTCGGCTTCTCTCCGCTGGTGATGGGCCAGGGCGAGTACGCGGTGGGCTCCCCGCTGTTCACCAAGGCCACCGTGCATCTGGAGAACGGCCGCGATCTGGTGGTCAACGCACCGCGCAACAACGCCCGGAACGTCTACGTCCAGGGCCTGCGGGTCAACGGCAAGCCCTGGACGTCCACCGCGCTGCCGCACGCCCTGCTGGCCCGCGGCGCCACCCTGGACTTCACGATGGGCGACCGCCCCTCGTCCTGGGGCACCGGGAAGAACGCCGCGCCGACCTCCCTCACCCACGACGACCGGGTGCCCACCCCGCCCGCGGATGTGACCGACCCGGCCGACGGCCCGCTCTTCGACAACACCTCCGCCACCACGGCACCGTTCACCCCCACCCGCGTCGACCTCCCCCAGGCCACCCGGGTCACCTCGTACACCCTCACCTCGGCCGACCGCACCACGGCCCCCAAGGGCTGGACCCTGGAGGGCTCCCCCGACGCCACCCACTGGCGCCCCCTCGACCACCGCACCGCCGAGCCCTTCCGCTGGGACCACCAGACGCGGGCCTTCACGGTGCAGGCTCCGGCCGCGTACCGGCATTACCGGTTGGTGCCGGAAGGCGGGGGGACGTTGGCGGAGGTGGAGTTGCTGAGCTGACGTACCTCCCGGCAGGCAGAAGGGCCGCACCCCCTGATCGAGCGGGGTGCGGCCCTTCGGGCGTTCCGGCCGTCAGGCGGCCGGGTTGTCCCAGGTCAGCTGTTGATCAGCGACCGCAGGACGTACTGCAGGATGCCGCCGTTGCGGTAGTAGTCCGCCTCGCCGGGGGTGTCGATGCGGACGACCGCGTCGAACTCCACGCCGGAGTCGGTGGTGACCTTGACGGTGCGCGGGGTGGTGCCGTCGTTCAGCTCGGTGACGCCGGTGACCGAGAAGGCCTCCTCGCCGCTCAGGCCCAGCGACTCGGCGGACGCGCCCTCGGGGAACTGCAGCGGCAGGACGCCCATGCCGATGAGGTTCGAGCGGTGGATGCGCTCGTACGACTCGGCGATGACGGCCTTGACGCCGAGGAGCGCGGTGCCCTTGGCGGCCCAGTCGCGGGACGAGCCGGAGCCGTACTCCTTGCCGGCCAGGATGACCAGCGGGGTACCGGCGGCCTGGTAGTTCTGCGACGCGTCGTAGATGAACGAGACCGGCGCGTCCGCCTGGGTGAAGTCGCGGGTGAAGCCGCCCTCGGTGCCCGGCGCGATCTGGTTGCGCAGGCGGATGTTGGCGAACGTGCCACGGATCATGATCTCGTGGTTGCCGCGGCGCGAGCCGTAGCTGTTGAAGTCGCGGCGCTCCACACCGTGCTCGGTGAGGTACTTACCGGCCGGGGTGTCGGCCTTGATGGCACCGGCCGGGGAGATGTGGTCGGTGGTGACCGAGTCGCCCAGCTTGGCCAGCACGCGGGCGCCCGCGATGTCGTTGACCGGCGACGGCTCCATCGCCATGCCCTCGAAGTACGGGGGCTTACGGACGTAGGTCGACTCGCCGTCCCACTCGAAGGTGTTGCCGGTCGGGATCGGCAGGGCCTGCCACTGGGCGTCGCCCGCGAAGACGTCCGCGTAGGACTTGTTGAACATGTCCTCGCCGATGGCGTTCGCCACGACGTCGTTGACCTCGGCCTCGGACGGCCAGATGTCCTTGAGGAAGACCGGCTTGCCGTCCTGGTCGGTGCCGAGCGCCTCCTCAGTGATGTTGATCTTCATCGAACCGGCCAGGGCATACGCGACGACCAGCGGCGGGGACGCCAGGTAGTTCATCTTGACGTCGGGGTTGATCCGGCCCTCGAAGTTCCGGTTGCCGGAGAGGACCGAGGTGACCGCGAGGTCGTGGTCGTTGACGGCCTTGGAGACCTCCTCCGGCAGCGGGCCGGAGTTGCCGATGCAGGTGGTGCAGCCGTAGCCGACGAGGTTGAAGCCGACCTTGTCGAGGTACGGCGTCAGACCGGCCTTGTCGAAGTAGTCGGTGACGACCTTCGAGCCCGGGGCGAGGGTGGTCTTGACCCACGGCTTGCGGGTCAGGCCCTTCTCCACGGCCTTCTTCGCGACGAGCGCGGCGGCGACCATGACGTACGGGTTCGAGGTGTTGGTGCAGGAGGTGATGGCCGCGACCGTCACCGCACCGTGGTCGAGGGTGTAGGTCGTGCCGTCAGGGGCGGTGACCTGGACCGGGTTGGACGGCGCGCCGTTGGGGTGGACGGCCGGGGAGTCGGAGGCCGGGAAGGACTCCTCGCCCGCCTCGTCGGCGGTGGCGACGTAGTTGCGGACGTCCAGCTTGAACTGCTCGGCGGCGTTCGCGAGAACGATGCGGTCCTGCGGACGCTTCGGACCGGCGATCGACGGGACGACCGTCGAGAGGTCCAGCTCCAGCTTCTCGGAGAAGTCGGGCTCGGCGGCCGGGTCGAGCCAGAGGCCCTGCTCCTTGGCGTACGCCTCGACGAGCGCGACCTGCTGGGCGTCACGGCCGGTCAGACGCAGGTAGTTCAGGGTCTCGTCGTCGATCGGGAAGATCGCGGCGGTGGAGCCGAACTCCGGCGACATGTTGCCGATGGTGGCGCGGTTGGCGAGCGAGGTGGCGCCAACGCCCTCACCGTAGAACTCGACGAACTTGCCGACGACACCGTGCTTGCGGAGCATCTCGGTGATGGTCAGCACGAGGTCGGTGGCGGTGGTACCGGCCGGCAGCTCACCGGTCAGCTTGAAGCCGACGACGCGCGGGATGAGCATCGAGACGGGCTGGCCGAGCATCGCGGCCTCGGCCTCGATACCGCCGACGCCCCAGCCGAGGACGCCGAGGCCGTTGACCATGGTGGTGTGCGAGTCGGTGCCGACCAGGGTGTCGGGGTACGCCTGGCCACCCCGGACCATGACCGTACGGGCCAGCTTCTCGATGTTGACCTGGTGGACGATGCCGGTGCCCGGGGGGACGACCTTGAACTCGTCGAACGCGGTCTGGCCCCAGCGCAGGAACTGGTAGCGCTCGCGGTTGCGGCCGTACTCCAGCTCGACGTTCTGGGCGAAGGCGTCGCTGGTGCCGAACTTGTCGGCGATGACGGAGTGGTCGATGACCAGCTCGGCCGGGGCGAGCGGGTTGATCTTCGCCGGGTCGCCGCCGAGCTCCTTGACGGCCTCACGCATGGTGGCGAGGTCGACGACGCAGGGGACGCCGGTGAAGTCCTGCATGATCACGCGGGCCGGCGTGAACTGGATCTCCTGGCTGGGCTGGGCCTGGGAGTCCCATCCGCCCAGCGCCCGGATGTGGTCGGCGGTGATGTTCGCGCCGTCCTCGGTGCGGAGCAGGTTCTCCAGCAGCACCTTCAGGCTGTAGGGCAGACGGGCGGAGCCCTCCACCTTGTCCAGCCGGAAGATCTCGTACGACTCGTCGCCCACCTGCAGCGTGCTGCGGGCGTCGAAGCTGTTCGCCGACACGACAGTCTCCTTCATGCATGAATTCGCGCGTACCACCGCATCCTGCCGTCGCAGGTCCGCACCGATCCGGTAAGGTGAACCTTAGTTAGGCGTGCCTTACTGGCGCGGCGACGGTACGCCTTGGGGCAGATATCTCGATGTCGAGATAACTCTAGTACATCGCCGCGGTCTGGTCATGCCCCGGCGGGCCCGATACCGCATCGCGCGTTCCGCCGCGAGCACGAACGTAGGCCCGGGGCCGGGCATCCGCGCGTACACGGGGCCGTTCGGGTCGGGGCACGGAGCCGGTGAGTTCGCGCGCGTCACCGCGGTCGGCGGGACGGGGGCACGGTGCGGGCGGTAGGTTCGGGCCGCTGCCCGGCCGGGTGCCGCGCCCGCGGCGCTCCGGGGGCCGGGCCGGGAACGGGGGACCCATGGCCGTCGAACGGATCGATCCGCCGCGCACCGGCGGTGAGCGGGAGACGCTCCGCGCGTACCTGGACTTCCACCGCGCCACGCTCGTCATGAAGTGCGACGGCCTGACGGACGAGCAGCTGCGCCGCCGGGCCAGTCCGCCCTCGACGCTCTCGCTGCTCGGGCTGGTGCGGCACCTGGCCGAGGTGGAGCGGGCGTGGTTCCGGCGGGTGGTGGGCGGCGAGGACGTCCCGCTGGTCTGGTCGCCGGAGGGCGACTACCAGGCGGCGTACGACGCGCGGGGCTGCGCGCGGGCGGAGGCGTTCGCCGCGTGGGAGGCGGAGGTGGCGCACGCCCGCCGCATCGAGGCGGCCGCCCCGTCCCTCGACACCGCGTACCACGCGGCCCGGTGGGGCGAGGAGGTGTCACTGCGGACAGTGATGCTGCATCTGATCCACGAGTACGCGCGGCACAACGGGCACGCCGACTTCCTGCGCGAGGCCGTGGACGGGACGACCGGGGCCTGACCCCGGCCGCCCCCGCCGCCGTACGGGCAGGTCAGCGCGGAGCCAGCCCCTGACGCACCACGCCCACGATCTCATCGTCGCTCAGACCGAGCCGCCGGGCCTCGGCGATGAGGCGGTCGGCCGCCTCGCCTAGGCGGGCGCGGGCCGGGGACGCGACGCCGGTGACCACCGCGCCGCGGCCGCGCCGGAGTTCGATCAGGCCCTCCTCCTTGAGGCGCTGGTAGCCGCGGAGGACGGTGTGGACGTTGACGCCGAGCGAGGCGGCCAGCTCCCGCCCGGCGGGCAGGCGCTCGCCCGCGCGGACCGAGCCGTCGGCGATGGCGCCGCGGACCGCGGCGGCGATCTGGTCACCGAGCGGCACGGTGGAACGGGGGTCGACCCGGAACAGCACTCAGTCACCTCGGTCCGGACGGGCGCGGTCGAGCAGGGTGTTCAGCAGCGCGGCGGCGGTCGCCGCGTCGTCGACCGTCACCACGAATTCGCGGCCGCCGCGCAGCCGCAGGGCGATCCCCTCACCCGATCGGAGCACCAGCCCGCTGCCGTGTGCGCGAACGCGGTAGCCCCAGCCGCCGAACTCGGCGAACGGGTCGATATTTCTGCAGGTGGCCTCGGTGACCCGGTCGAGGGGGATGCGGCGGAAAGCGTACGGCAGCAGCGCGGGCGCGAGCGCCAGCCCGCGCCGGTCGACGGTCACCCGCACCGAGGCGAGCACACCGGTCAGCGCGCCCGCGGCGCACAGCGCGACACCGGCGAACGGCCCGGCCACGAAGGCGAGATACAGCCCGGCGCAGCAGGTGACCAGGCCGACGGCGGCGAGCAGCGGGGAGCCCGTCGTACGGGTCCACCCGGCGCGCTCCCCCACCGCGAGCGCCAGCCGCGGCGCGCCCTGCGGACCCGTCGGCTCCGGGCGCGGCCGCGGGCCCCCGAGCCACAGCCCGACGGCGCCCGCGAGCAGCCCGGCGGCGATCGCCACGAGCACCTGCCACAGCGGCATCCGGGCCGCGTGCGCCTGACCGGCACCGGCGTTGGCCAGCAACGTCAGGCAGGTCGGGACGGCGAGGGTGGCGGCCAGGAACCAGCCCGTGGCGAGCACCCAGGGCGCGGCCGGTGCCAGCCGCCGGACCCGGGCGAGGACGGCGCCGCCGGCCCCGAGGGCGAGCAGCACCAGGACCACTCCGGTGACGAAGCCACGGGCCGAGGTGAAGCCGTCGGCGGTGCCGTCGGCACCGAAATGGGTGGCGAGCGGATCGGGCAACCGGTCGGCAGTCTTGTGGTGGACGCCGACGACGACGGCGACCGCGACCAGAAAGGGGAACGCGGCGATCGCGACCCGCAGGGTGTCGGTCGGGGGACGGGTGAAGGGAGTGGCAGGTTTCATGTCAGCCTCCAGTTATTCGCATAGTAGTAGAACAACTAGCGAAAATGAACACATCTCATATCTGAGATACGGTCATGTCATGGCAGACGACTACCTCGAACGTATCGGCAGGCTGATCCGTGACGCCCGGCAGCACCGTGGGTGGACACAGACGCAGCTCGCCGACGCTCTCGGCACCAGCCAGAGCGCGGTCAACCGCATCGAACGCGGCAACCAGAACATCAGCCTTGAGATGATCGCCCGGATCGGCGAGGCCCTCGACAGCGAAATCGTCTCGCTCGGCTTCCCCGGACCGATGCACCTGCGCGTGGTCGGCGGCCGCCGGCTCTCCGGCTCCATCGCGGTGAAGACCAGCAAGAACGCCTGCGTCGCACTGCTCTGCGCCTCGCTCCTCAACGCGGGCCGCACCACCCTGCGCCGGGTCGCCCGGATCGAGGAGGTCTACCGCATCCTCGAAGTCCTGGGCA
Organism: Streptomyces sp. NBC_01525; assembly: GCF_045040405.1. Classification (NCBI taxonomy): domain Bacteria; kingdom Bacillati; phylum Actinomycetota; class Actinomycetes; order Kitasatosporales; family Streptomycetaceae; genus Streptomyces; species Streptomyces sp. NBC_01525. The sequence continues at coordinate 5,519,584 of NZ_CP109397.1, read as the reverse complement.
GCATCGGCGTACGCACCCGCTGGATCAACGACGGCAACGACCTGGAGATCGTGCCGCCCGCCGAACTGAACCTCGCCGCGATGGACACCGAGGCGGCCCGCCGCACCCGCAGCGTCATCATGTTCCTCGGCCCGCTGCTGCACCGCATGGACCACTTCCGGCTGCCGTACGCGGGCGGTTGCGATCTCGGCACCCGTACGGTCACCCCGCACATGACGGCGCTGCGCCACTTCGGGCTGGAGATCACCGCGACCGACGGCGTCTACCTCGCCGAGGTCGACCGCACCGTCACCCCGCGCCGCGCGATCGTCCTGACCGAACGCGGCGACACCGTCACCGAGAACGCGCTGCTGGCCGCCGCCCGCCACGACGGCACCACCGTCATCCGCAACGCCTCCTCCAACTACATGGTCCAGGATCTCTGCTTCTTCCTGGAGGAGTTGGGCGTACGGGTCGAGGGCGTCGGCACCACCACCCTCACCGTGCACGGCGTCGCCCACATCGACCGCACCGTCGACTACGCACCCTCCGAGGACCCGGTCGAGGCGATGAGCCTGCTGGCCGCCGCCGTCGTCACCGAGTCCGAACTCACCATCCGGCGCGTGCCGGTGGAGTTCCTGGAGATCGAACTGGCGGTCCTGGAGGAGATGGGCCTCGACCACGAACGCAGCGCCGAGTACCCCGCCGACAACGGCCGCACCCGGCTGATCGACCTGACGGTCCGCCCCTCCAAGCTCCAGGCACCGCTGGACAAGATCCACCCGATGCCGTTCCCCGGCCTCAACATCGACAACGTCCCGTTCTTCGCGGCCATCGCCGCCGCCGCACAGGGCCAGACCCTGATCCACGACTGGGTCTACGACAACCGCGCCATCTACCTCACCGACCTCAACCGCCTCGGCGCCCAGGTGAAGTTGCTCGACCCGCACCGCGTCCTGGTCGACGGCTCCACCCGCTGGCGCTCGGCCGAGATGATGTGCCCCCCGGCCCTGCGCCCCGCCGTCGTCGTCCTCCTCGCCATGATGGCCGCCGAGGGCACGTCCGTCCTGCGCAACGTCTACGTCATCAACCGCGGCTACGAGGACCTGGCCGAACGCCTCAACTCGATCGGGGCGCAGATCGAGACGTTTCGGGATATCTGAGCGACGCCGTCCCGGGGCCGCCCTCAGCACATCGGGCCCTCCCTCAGCACGTACCGCCGCGCCCCCGCGTCCCGTCACCCCGTGGACGCGGGGGCGTCACCCGTCCCGAAACATGTTCGCTCCCCCTTGGCTTGATCCCGTCCAAAGCTCCCGAACGGGTCAATCACCCCCTCAACTTCCTTGTGCCGTACCGGACCACGGTTAACTGATCTTGAAAAGTGGTGACGGTGCCGGGGCGCGGGGGAAACCGGTCACGGTGAGGGAGATTTTCGGTGGGCAGAAAACTGCGGGACCTGCGGGGCCGGTTGCGGTACTGGTTCGACGGGACGATGGACCGGGGTACCCCCGCGCTGATCGGCTGGCTGGGGCTTGCCTCGGTGATGTTGATCGCCGCGGTGACCGTGTTGGTGGTGCTCTTCACCAACGAGGACACGGAGAAGAACGGCGGCTGGCCGGGCGTGGTCTGGATGAGTGTGCTGCGCACGCTCGATCCCGGCACGATGGGCGGGGACACCGGCGGTCCGGTCTTTCTCGGGCTGATGCTGATCGTGACGATCGGCGGGATCTTCATCGTCAGCGCCCTGATCGGTGTGCTGACGACCGGACTTGAGGCCCGGATCGAGGAACTGCGGCGCGGGAAGTCGCGGTTGGTCGAGCGCGGGCACACCGTGGTGCTGGGCTGGTCGGAGCAGGTGTTCACGGTGCTCGCGGAGCTGGTGGAGGCCAATCAGAGCGAGCGGCGTTCGTGTGTGGTGATCCTCGCCGACCGGGACAAGGTCAAGATGGAGGAGGAGATCCGCCGCCGGATCCCCGAAACCGGCCGTACGCGGGTGATCTGCCGCTCCGGCAGCCCGTTGCAGCGGCAGGACCTGGAGCTGGTGAGCCTGGACGCGGCCAAGTCCGTCATGGTGCTGCCGCCCGTCGGGGACGACAGCGACACCGAGGTCATCAAGGTGCTGCTGCTCCTCAACAGCCGGGCCTGGAAGGGCGATCGGCCCAACATCGTGGCGGCGGTGCAGAGTTCGCCGAACCTGGCGGCGGCGCGGCTCGCGGCCGGGGAGACCGCGCTCGTCATCGACGCCGACGACATCGCCGTACGGCTGATCGTGCAGTCGCACCGGCAGTCCGGCCTGTCGGCCGTCTTCAACGAACTGCTCAGCTTTGTCGGCAATGAGATCTATCCCTGTCCCGCGGGGAGCCTGGCCGGCGGCACGTACGGGGAGGCGCTCAACGGGTTCGACCTCGGCGTGCCCGTCGGGCTGCGCCGGGAGAGCGGGGAGGTGCAGGTCAACCCGCCGATGGACGCGGTGATTTCGGACGGGGACGAGATTTTGGTGATCGCGGAGGACGATCTGCTGATCCGGCGGGCGCAGACCCGGCCGGACATCGTCGAGCAGGCGATGACCTCGGGGGCCGGCGGGCAGTCGGAGCCCGATCACACGCTCGTCATCGGCTGGAACTCCCGCGCGGCGAAGATCATCACGTTGCTGGACCGGCTGGTGGAGCCGGGTTCGCTGATCGACGTCGCGGCACCGCGTGAGCCCGCGGCCCTGCCCCGGGAGGGTCTGGACAACCTCACCGTCGGCTTTCTGCGCTGCGAGCCGACGCACCGGCCGTCGCTGGAGGCGCTGGGCCTGGACCGCTACCGCCACATCATCGTGCTGACCGACGACGACATCGGCTCCGGCCGGGCCGACGACCGCACGCTGGTGACGCTGCTGCACCTGCGGGACATCGCCACCCGCACCGGCACCCCGTACTCGATCGTCACGGAGATGAACAGCGACGCCAACCGCGAGATCGCGCAGGTCACCAAGGCGGACGACTTCATCGTCAGCACCAAGATCATCAGCCTGTTGCTGACCCAGCTCGTCGAGGACCGGCATCTGTACGCCGTCTTCAGTGATCTCTTCGATCCCGAGGGATCGGAGATCTACCTGAAGCCGGCCAGTGGCTATCTCGCCCCGGACACCCCGGCCAACTTCGCGACGGTCATCGAGGCGGCCCGGCAGCGCGGGGAGACCGCCATCGGCTACCGCCGCGCCAACGAGAGCGACACCCCGCCCGGGTACGGGGTCGTCCTCAACCCGCCCAAGACCGCGCCGCTTTCCCTGCGCGCGGACGACGCGATCGTGGTGCTCGCCGAGAACGGCCGGGTGACCGCTCAGGTGCCCGCGGCCCGTACGGAGCCGGGCCGGGAGGGCGTCGGGGCGAAGGCGTCCCGGGGCTGAGACCGGCCCATTCCGCAGCGGCCCTGCCCCCAACCACCTCTGGGGGCAGGGCCGTTCGCCGTCACCCACTCGGGTGACCGGAGGCCCGGCGCCGGACGCGGCGGGCGTCCGGCCACCATCATGCGGAGGTGACTCCTGTGAATACTCCGGGCCGGCACCGGCCCCGCACCCTTGTCGTCGCCGGACTCGGCGCCCTCGCCCTGGTGGCCACCCTGTCCGCCGGGCCTGTCGCCCACGCCGGCCCGCCCTCCGCGGACGGCGGCCGGGCCGCGGTTCCCGCCGTCCGTCCAGTGACCGCGGCGGAGCGGTCCACGGACGCCCATCTGGCCTCCATCCGCCACGCCCCGGGTGCGCTGCGCGCCTTCTTCCGCCAGCTGCCCAAGGGCGGTGACCTGCACAATCACCTGTCCGGCGCGGTCACGCCCGAGTACCTCATCGGGCAAGCGGCCGAGGACGGGCTGTGCGTCGAGACCGCCACGATGACCGCCGTCCGCCCGCCGTGCGGGCCCGGCGCCCGACCCGCCGCCGACGCCCGCCGCGACCGCGCGTTCCACGACGCGCTCGTCCGCGCCTGGTCGATGCAGGACTTCCCCGCCGACGGCAACGGCCACGACCACTTCTTCGACGCCTTCGGCAAGTTCGGCGAGGTGACGTGGCGCCATCGGGGCAAGCAGCTCGCCCAGGTCGCGGGCGCCGCCGCCGCGCAGCACCAGTTCTCCGTGGAGACGATGGTCACGCCCGCGTCGGACGGGGCGAAGAAGCTGGCCGACGCGGTCGGCTGGGACGACGACCTCGCCGCGCTCCACGCCAAGCTGGTGGCCGGCGGCAGGCTCGACGGCGTCGTCGCGGAGGCGCGCCGGGAGGCGGACGCCACGGACGCCGAGTTCCGCGCCACCGCCCGCTGTGGCACCGCCCGTGCCGAGCCCGCATGCCGCCTGCCCGTCCGCTGGATCTCCCAGGTGTCCCGGGGCAGCGCGCCGGAACGGGTCTTCACGCAGCTGGCCCTCGGGCTGCGGCTGGCCGAGCGCGACCAGCGCTTCGTCGCGGTCAACCTCGTCCAGCCGGAGGACGGGGAGCGGGCGCTGCGCGACTACCGGCTCCAGATGCGCATGGTGCGGTATCTGCGCGGGATCTACCCCAAGGCCCATGTGACGCTGCACGCGGGCGAGTTGTGGCCCGGCCTGGTCAAGCCGCAGGAGCTGAAATTCCACATCCAGGAGGCGGTCGACGTCGCCCTCGCCGACCGCATCGGCCACGGCGTGGACCTCGTCCACGAGGACGGCTGGCAGCGCACCGCCCGCACCATGGCCGCCCGGGAGATCCCCGTGGAGGTCCCCTTCACCAGCAACGCCCAGATCCTCGGCGTCCGCGGCGCCGCCCATCCCTTTGCGACGTACCGCGCCTTCGGCGTGCCCGTCGTGCTGGCCACCGACGATCCGGGCATCAGCCGTACCGACATCAGCCACGAGTACGCGTACGCCGCCCGGACCTACGGTCTGTCGTACCCGGAGCTGAAGGACCTCGCCCGCGCGTCCCTGGAGTACGGCTTCCTGCCGGGGGCCGATCTGTGGCGGGGCAACCCCACCCGTGACGGCTACCGCACGGTCGGCGCCTGCCGCGGGGTGCGCCCTGGCAGTCCAGTGCCGGGGCCTGAGTGCCGCCGGCTGCTCGACGCCAGTCCGAAGGCGGCCGCGGAGTGGCGTCAGGAGGGCGCCTTCCAGCGCTTCGAGCGGGCCTTCGGCCGCTGATCCCCGCCCCGCAGGCGGCCGTCGGTTCCGGACCGGCGGCCGCCTTCGCGTTGCCGGTCCGGGGGGGGTGAGCGGCGTTCGCGCGCGGGGGGGCCGGGAATCCGAGGTGATGCCCGCTGCGCCCGTGGGGCGAGCGCGGGGCAGATGCGGACGTTTCACCGGATCCCCGACTCGCCACTTGCACCTTTAGGTTTGCCTAACCTAATGTCACGACGCGTGTTGACGACCAAACCCCCAGCTACCGGGGACCGTTCGGCGTCCGCGCGGGCCCTAGCGGCTCTGCTGCGGCGCCTGTCATGGGCTGCCGCCGGGCTCGCCGCGCTGGCGCTCTGCGCCGCCCTCAGCCTCGCCTGGGGCACCCGCTCCGTACCGCTGTCCACCGTGCTGGACGCCCTGACCGGCACCGCCCACGGCCGCGACGCGCTGGTGGTCACCGGACTGCGGCTGCCGCGCACCCTGGTGGGGCTCGCGGTCGGCGCGGCGCTCGGCGTCGCCGGGGCCGTCGTCCAGGGCATCACCCGCAACCCGCTGGCCTCGCCCACCACCCTCGGCATCAACGCCGGTGCGGGCTTCGCCGTCGTCACCGCCATCTACGCGCTCCATCTGACCCGGCCGGGCCAGTACGTGTGGTTCGCGTTCGCGGGCGCCGCGGCCGCCGCGCTCTTCGCCCAGGCGCTGGCCCGGCGCGCCGGGGACCTCGACCCCGTACGGCTCGCGCTGGGCGGCACCGTGCTCCAACTGGTGCTGCTGTCCTGGACTTCGACGGTGATGCTGGCGAGCCGCCGCACCCTCGACGAGGCGCGGTTCTGGCTGGCCGGATCGCTCGCGGAGCGGCCGCTGTCGGTGCTGCTGCCGGTGCTGCCCACGCTGGTGATCGGCCTGGTCGTCGCCTTGGCGATCGCCCCGGCGCTCAACGCGCTGGCGCTGGGCGACGATTGCGCGCAAGCACTGGGCGTGCCGGTGGCGAAGATCCGGCTGGCCGGTGGGCTCGCGGTGGTGCTGCTGGCGGGCTCCGCCGTCGCCGTGGTCGGGCCGATCGCCTTCATCGGGCTGGCCGCGCCGCATCTGGTGCGGCAGCTGTTCGGCTCCGACCACCGGATGCTGGTGCCCGGCTGCCTGGTCGCCGGGCCGTTGCTGCTGCTGACCGCGGACATCCTCGGGCGCGTGGTGATCCGCCCCTCCGAACTCCAGGTCGGCATCGTCAGCGCCTTCCTGGGCGCACCGCTGCTCGCCCTGCTGGCCCGGAAGGCGGCGCGGTGACCGACGTACGAGATCTTCCGCGGGCGCCGGGGCGCCCGGCGGCCCGGCGGGTGCACGGGCCGCGGCGCACCCTGCTGCTCCTCGCCCTCGCCGCGGTGGCGCTGCTCGCGCTGATCGTCACGTCCGTGGCGGTCGGCGAGATCCCGCTGGGGCCGGTGGTGGCGCTCAAGGGGCTGCTCGGTCTGGGCGAGCGGGCCGATGTGGTCGTGGTGCAGCAGTTCCGGGCGCCGCGGATGGCCGCGGCGGTCGTCGCCGGGCTCGGCCTGGCGGTGGCCGGGGCGCTGCTCCAGCGGCTGTTCCGCAACCCGCTGGCCTCGCCGGACGTGATGGGCGTGACCGGCGGGGCGTCCTTCGGGGCGGTCGCGATGCTGGCCGCCGGGGCGCCGCAGGCCCTGATCCCGCCCGCCGCGCTCGGCGGCGGAGTGCTGGCCGCCGTGCTGCTGGGCGCGTTCGCCTGGCGGTCGGGCGCCGGGGTGACCCGGCTGGTGCTGGTGGGCCTCGCGGTCCAGGCGGGCCTGTCGGCCGCGGTGAACTTCATGGTGGTCCGCTTCCCCACCGAGCTGGCCGGGTCCGCGCTCCAGTGGACCACCGGCTCGGTCTACGGCCGGACCTGGGCCGAGGTCGGCGCCGCCGGGGGCGCGGTGGCCCTCGCGCTGGCCGTGGCGTTCGCGCAGCACCGGCGGCTGGCCGTGCTGGACCTCGGCGACGACTCGGCCGGTGCGCTGGGCCTTGGGACCTCCGCCGCCCGGCTGCAGATCCTGGTCACCGCCATCGCGCTGGCGTCGCTGGCGGCGGCGCTGACCGGCCCGGTGGCGTTCGTCGCGCTGGCCGTGCCGCACCTGGTGCGGTTCCTGGCCGGGCCGCCGACCGCCGCGACGCTCGCCCTCACCGGCCTGGCCGGTGCCGTTCTGCTGCTCGCCTCCGATCTGGTGGCGCAGTACCTGCTGCCGGTCAGCGGGCTGCCGGTCGGGGTGGTCACCGCCACCCTGGGAGCGCCCTGGCTGCTGGTGTTGATGATCCGTCAGAGCAGTTCCGTCCACAGGAGTGCCCGATGACCGCCGACCGGCTCGCCACCCACGGCCTCGATCTGCGCTACGGCGACCGGCTGGTCGTCGGCGGCCTCGACCTGGAGCTGCCGGGCGGCGCCGTCACCGCCGTCGTCGGGCCCAACGCCTGCGGCAAGTCGACCCTGTTGCGCGGTCTGACCCGGCTGCTCGCCCCGGCCGCCGGGACCGTCACCCTGGACGGCGCCGACATCCACCGGATGTCCGCGAAGGCGCTGGCGCTGCGCATGGGGCTGCTGCCGCAACAGCCCGTCACGCCCGAGGCGATCACCGTCGAGGCGCTGGTCCGGCTCGGCCGCTATCCGCATCAGAAACTACTCAGTCCCTGGTCGGCGGCGGATCAGGCGGCGGTGGACGCGGCGCTGGCCCGCACCGGCACCGACGTCCTGCGCGACCAGCCCGTCGACCGGCTCTCCGGCGGGCAGCGCCAGCGCGCCTGGATCGCGCTGGCGCTCGCCCAGGACACCGATCTGCTGCTGCTCGACGAGCCGACCACCTTCCTGGACCTGCGCCATCAGCTCGACGTCCTCGACCTCGTCGCCGAACTGCACACCGAGGCCGGGCGGACCGTGGTGATGGTGCTGCACGACCTCGGCCAGGCCGCCCGCTACGCCGACCACCTCGTCGTCCTCAAGGACGGACGCCTCGCCGCGTCCGGCGCCCCCGCCGACGTACTGGACGCGGAGCTGGTCCGGTCGGTGTTCGGCGTGGAGTGCCGGGTGATCCCCGACCCGGAGACCGGCACCCCGCTGGTCGTCCCCCTGGGCCGGGCCGCCCGGCGCGGCGCCGTGACCGCCTGAACCACCCCCCGTATCCCGTACACCGCCGACCGAGGAAGACATCACTCATGGTCAACAGATCCGTACCGCGCGGCCGTCGCCGGTTCGTCGCCGCGCTGCTCGCCACCGTCCTGGGCACCGTCTCGCTCGCCGCGTGCGGCGGCGGCGCCACCGACGAGGGGGCGAAGGACACCGCGGGCGGCGCCTTCCCCCGTACCGTCAAGACCGCGATGGGGGACGTGACGATCCCGTCGAAGCCGAAGCGGGTCGTGGTGCTGGACACCGGTGAGCTGGACGACGTCACGATGCTCGGCGTCGACCCGGTCGGCGCGGTCTCACCGCACATGAAGACCGAGGGCGGCTTCCCCGCGTACCTCAGGTCCAAGATCGGCGGCGTCACCGACGTCGGGCCGCTGCTGGAGCCCAACCTGGAGAAGATCGCGAGCCTGCGGCCCGATCTGATCCTGTCGTCGAAGGTCCGCCACGAGAAGGTCTACGACAAGCTGAAGGCGCTCGCCCCGACCGTCTTCACCGAGACGACCGGCGGCCCCTGGAAGGCCAACCTCACGGTCCACGCCCGCGCGCTGGGCCTGGAGAAGAAGGCCGACGCGGCGATGGCGAGCTACCAGGAGCGCGCCCACCACCTGGGCGAGGCCATCCGGAAGAAGAACCACGGCACCATGCCGACCGCCTCCGTGGTCCGCTTCATCGCCGGGCCGACCCGCCTCTACCAGCGGTCGTCGTTCAGCGGTGTGGTCCTCGACGACATCGGGCTGAAGCGGCCCGCGTCGCAGCGCTCCACCGACCCGGCGAAGACGATGGCCGACGTCGGTCCGGAGGAGATCGACCGGGCCGACGCCGACCTGGTGTTCGTCACCGTCGCGGACGTGCCGGAGAAGACCCAGCGCAAGGACGTCACCTCCAACCCGGTCTGGAAGAGCCTGCCCGCCGTGAAGCACCACAAGGTCTTCGAGGTCCCGGACGAGACCTGGATGTCCGGCATCGGCATCCAGGCGGCCGCGCACATGCTCGCCGACGTGGCGAAGGCCGCGGGCGTGCCGCTGCCCCCGAAGTGACCGCCGGGGCGGGCGGTCCACGTCCCCGGACCGCCCGCCCCGTACCCCTCCCCCTGCACCGCCCCCGACCCCGAAGGGGTTCCCGCTCATGCGGATGTACCTGCTCGCCCGCAACCCCACCGACTCGGTCACCGACGGCTTCGTCCCCGCCGCCGCCGGACTCAGCCTGGACCTCACCGTCCTGACCGACCAGCCGGACGACCACCGGGCCGCCTGCCCGGGCACCGAGGTCCTGGCGTGCGATGTCACCGATGTCGCCGCCGTCATCGGCCGGATCGCCACCCACCACCCGGCCGACGCCGTCTTCACCAACAGCGATCACCTCCAGACGCAGACCGCGCTGGCCGCCGCCTACTTCGGGCTGCCCGGCAAGGACTGGCGCGCCACGCTGCGCACCAAGAACAAGGCCGAGCTGCGCCGCCACCTCGCGGCCTGCGGCGCCGACACCGTCCGCGCCGCCGAACTCCCCGCCGGGCAGGACCCGTCCGCCCTCGCCGACGCCGCGCTCCCCTACCCCTGCGTCGTCAAACCGCGCGAGGGCGTGGCCAGCGAGGACGTGGTACTGGCCCGGGACACGGCCGAGCTGGTGGCGCACGCCACCGCGATCCGCGGCCGCCGCCCGGACGCCGCGCTGGTCGCCGAGGAGTACCTGCCCGGCGACCTGTACACGCTGGAGACGCTGGGCGACGGCCACCGCCGCCACGTCCTGGGCGGCTTCCGCACCACCGTCTCGGCGCCGCCGACGTTCATCGAGGAGCGGCACGACTTCACCGCCGCCCACCCGGAGCCGGTCACCGCGCAGGTGCTGGCCCAGCTCGACGCACTGGGCGTCGGGTTCGGCGCCTGCCACACCGAGTTCGTGGTGCACGAGGGCCGGGCCCGGCTCATCGAGGTGAACTACCGCGCCATCGGTGACCAGTGCGACCGGACGCTCGCCGACGTCCTGGGCATCCCGCTGTTCACCCACATCCTCCGCACCCACCTCGGCGAGCCGCTCCCCGCCGGCCTCGGCGCCCGCACCGGCGGCGCCGCCCGCGTCGCGTACGCGCTCGCCGACCGCGCCGGGACCCTGACCGCCGCACCCGCCGCCACCGACCGCACCGCCGACGGCGTCCGCCTGGCCTACCGCCCGCTGCGCACGGTCGGCACCACGCGGCCGCACCACCGCACCAACCGCGACTACCTCGGCGTGGTCCGGGCCACCGGCGACGACCGGGCGGCCGTGGAGCGGGCCGTGGACGCCTTCCTCGCCGACGGACGCTGGGAGATCACCGCGTGACCACCGCACCCGCCACCGAGACCCTCCCCGACGCCACCGGGGACGACGAAGGCGCGCTGCTGCTGCGGGTGCTGAGCGCCCTGCTGCGCGAGGACGTCGCCGGGTTGCGCACCCGCACCACGCCGCTGCGGCGGCCCGACGGCCGGTGGCTGCGGCTGCCCGCCGACGGGGCGGCCGGGGCGCTGCTGCTGCCGGTGGCCCACGACGGCTACCAGAGCGCGGACGCCGCCCGGCTGCCGCTGCTGGTCCGGGAGGCCGACGGCGCCCGGCTGGACACCCTCGGCGCGGTGCTCGCCGCGCTGCGCGCCCACGCCGACCCGGCCGACCACGACGGCCACGACGCCTTCGCCGAGGAGTGCCGCCAGACCCTCGCCACGATACGGCTGCACACCCGCACCCGGCAGACCGTCGAGGCGGCGCTCACCGCGCGGTACGGCGCCGATCCGGCGCACTGGACTGGTCCGGCCGCGAGCCCCGCGTACGACACCCTCGCCGCCCGCCTGGACCACCCCGTCTACCCCACCTCCCGCGGCCGCTCCGGCCTGAGCGACGGCCAACTGCGCGCCTACGCACCGGAGTTCCACCCGCGCTTCGCGCTGCGCTGGCTGGCGCTGCCCCGCGAGAAGGTGACCGTCGCCGGTGGCCCGGGCGCGCTGCCCGCGCTGCTGCCGACGCCCGCCGCCATGGGCCTGGACGGCCTGGAGGCCACCCATGTGGCGCTGCCCGTCCACCCGTTGAGCCTGGGCGCCCCACTGGAGGCGGCGCTGCGCGAACGGGGCCTGACGGGGCGGGCGGCGCTCGCGGACCGGCCGCTGCTGGACGTCGTCCCGACGCTGTCGATGCGGACGGTGGCGGTGGCCGCCGATCCGCTGCTCCACCTGAAACTGCCGCTGGCCACCGCCACCCTGGGGCTGCGCAACCGGCGCACCATCAAGCCCCGCACCCTCGTCGACGGCGCCGCCGGACAGCACCTCCTCGACCAGGTCATCGCCCGCGAATCCCGCTTCGCCGGGCGCGTCCTCCAGGCCGACGAGACGGTGTACGCGCACGCCGGGCACGAGATGCTGGCGGTGCTCTGTCGCCGCTACCCGGCCGGGTTGGACGACAGCTGCGTGGTGCCGCTGGCCGCGCTGCTCGCCCCGGCACCCGGCGGCGGACTCGTCCTCGACCGGCTCGCCGACCGCTTCCACGACGGCGACCCGCTCGCCCTGCTGGACGCGCTGTTCGCCCTGCTCCTGGACTGGCAGGCCACGCTCTTCGGGTACGGCGTCGCGCTGGAGTCGCATCAGCAGAACGTCTCGGTGGTGCTGGACCGGCCCGGCGGCGGGCCGACCCGGCTGCGGCTGCTGTTCAAGGACAACGACGCGCCGCGGCTGCACCTCGCCCGGATGCGGGAGCGGCTGGGCGATGACGCGCCCGGCGCCGCGGACTTCGACGACCCGCGGATCTTCACCGACGACGACTCCGCGCTCGCCGCCGTCTTCGCCACCATCACCGTCCATCTCTGCGCCGCCTCCTGCGCGTTCGGGCTCGCCCGCGCCGGTCGCGCCCCGCTGCCGCGCCTGCTGGACCTGGTACGCGACCGGCTGGCCGAGGCCGCCGACCGGCAGGGCACCGCGCCCGGCACGCCCGGGGCGGTACTGCGGCAGCGGGTGCTGGACGCCCCGGCGCTGCCGGTGAAGGCGATGGTCAGCGCCGGGACGCTGCTCTCCAAGGAGCGCTCGGGCGCCGCCGACATCAACAAGCACTACACCGACGGGCCCAACTACCTGCTGGCCGGCGGTGGTGCGTCGTGACGCTGTCCGCACCGGCGACCGGCGCCCCGGCGCCCGCGCCCGCCCGGCCGGGCCGCCGTCAGGTCCACGCCGTGGCCGGGTGCTACTTCGTGGCGTCCTTCGCGGCGCTGGGCCTGCCGCCGTACCTCACCTCGATCCTGCCGGAGCTGGGCGAGGGCGCCGCCCGCTGGGCCGGGCTGCTCTATGTCGTGCCCACCGTCTTCGGCGCGCTGGGCGCCCCCCTGTGGGGCCGCCTCGCCGACCGGTACGGCCGTAAACGGCTGCTGCTGCGGGCGCAGTTGGGGCTGACCGCATCGTTCCTCCTCGCCGGGTTCGCCGACTCCCTGGAGCTGTTCGCCGCGGCGCTCGTCCTCCAGGGCGTGCTGGGCGGCACCTTCGCCGCGTCCAACGGCTATCTCGGCGCGACGCTTCAGGGCGCGGAGCTGTCCCGGGCGCTGACGCTGATGCAGGGCAGCGCCCGCGCCGCGCTGGTGTGCGCGCCCATCGTCGTCGGCGCGCTGACGCCGTGGCTGTCACCGCACCGGCAGTACGCCCTGCTGGCCGTGCTGCCGCTGACCGCCGCCGGAATGCTGGCGGTGCTGCCGGAGCCGCCGCGCCGCACCGCACCGGCCGGGACTCCCGACGAGGCCGGTGCGACGGCCGGGGTGGACGCCCCCGGTGCCGCGGAGACCGCCACCGACGCGCACCCCCACTCCCCCGCCGTCGCCTCCCCCGCCGCCCTGCGGTCCCTGTACACCCTGGAGTTCGTCTTCGTCTTCTCGACGGTGATCTCCTTCCCGTATCTGATCTCGCTCGTCGAGGAGCGGCTGCCGGGCACCGGACCGGTGACCTCCGGTGTGCTGTTCGCGCTGCCGCACATGTGCTACCTGGTCGGCGCGATGGCGGCGCACCGCTTCTGCCTCCGCCGCCCCCACCTCGGCCTGGTGTTCGGGTTCGCCTGCATAGCCGCCGGTTCCGCCGGGCACGCCGCCGCCACCTCGCTCGCGGAGTTCGCCGCCGTGCGGCTGGTGCTGGGCGCCGGGCTCACGCTGGGCCTGGTCGGCCTGTCGGTGCGGGCCGCCGACTGCGCCGCGGGCCGGGCGCCGGGCGGACTCTTCGGCTCCATCGAATTCTTCTCCAAGGCCGGCGCGGTCGCCGCCGGTCTGGCCGCCGCGGCCGGCAACGCCTGGTTCGGGCCGTCCGCGCCGCTGCTCATCGGCACCGCCCTCGCCCTGGCCACGGTGGTCGCCTGCGCCCTCCCCGTCCTCCGCCGTCCCCGCCTCCGCAGGAGCCTGTGATGCCCCCGCTCACCAACCCCGCCGGCCCCCAGGCCGCGCCCACCGCCACCCCCGGCGCCCTGCCCGCCGCGGACCACGCCGCGGCCCACACCCTCCTCAACTGTCTGCTGCGCGAGGTCTCCGGGCCCGAGCACCAGACCGCCGTCGACCGCGGTCATCTGCTGCTGCGCCTGCCGCGCCGCGGGGTGCTGCTGCGGGTCGCGCTGCGCCGCACCTCGCTGCTGGGCGCGCACCGCTTCACCGGCCCGGTCACCGTCGAGGACGGCGACGGCTGGACGGAGATCGGCCCGCGGCGCCTCGCCGAGTACGTCCACACCGAGCTGGCGCTGCGCACCGGCGTCCACAACGACGAGTTCCTCGACCAGTTCGGCTCCGGCCACCGGGCGCTGGCCGCCGCCCTCGCGGCGCGGCCGCTGCCGCAGCCGCCCGTACCCGCCGGGGCGCCGGAGTGGACCGGCGCCTACCTCGCCTCCGAGCAGGCCCTCCTCTTCGGCCACCGCTTCCACCCGACCCCCAAGGCCCGCACCGGCGACCCGGCGGCCTGGCGGACGTACGCGCCGGAGACCGGCGGCCGCTTCGGGCTGCTGCACCTCGCCGTCCGGGACGAGCTCATCGCGCAGGAGACCGCCGACGACGGCGCCGCCGCCCCGCTGGACGCGCTCGCCGACGTCCCCGACGGCTACCGCCTGCTGCCCGCCCACCCCTGGCAGTACACGCTGCTGCGCGACAACCCGGTGCTGCGCGCCGCCGTCGACCGCGGCGACCTCCGCGTCCTGGGCACCGGCACCACCCCGTTCACCGCGACCGCGTCGGTGCGCACCCTGCACGCCCCCGACACGTTCCTGAAGTTCAGCCTGAACGTGCGGATCACCAACTGCCTGCGGAAGAACGCCGCGTACGAACTGTCCGGCGCGGTCGCCCTCACCCGGCTGCTGGCGCCCGCCCTCGACGACCTGGCGGCCCGCTTCCCCGGCAGCGCCGTCCTGCGCGAACCGGCCTACCGCAGCGTGGCGCTGCCCGGCCCGGACGGCACGCCGGACACCGCGCTGTTCGAGGGGTTCGGGGTGATCGTCCGCGAGGGGCTGTCGCGGCGGCTGCTGCCGGGCACCACCCCGCTGCTGGCCGGTGCCGTCGCCGACGAATACCCGACGAGCCCGGCCCATATCTCCCGCCTGCCCGCCGGGCGCGGCCCCGACGAGGCGCTGGCGTGGTGGGGCGCCTACCTCGACCTGCTGATCCCGCCGGTCCTCGCCGCCTACTTCGACCACGGGCTCGTCCTCGAACCGCATCTGCAGAACGTGCTGATCTGTGTGGACGGCGACGGCATGCCCGCGCAGGTCCTCTTCCGCGACCTGGAGGGCACCAAGCTCGTCCCCGAACACCACACCGCCACCCTCGCCGCGCTCCCGCCGGACGTCGCCGGGCCGCTGACGTACGACGCGCAGCGCGGCTGGGACCGCGTCGTGTACTGCCTGCTCGTCAACCACGTCGCCGAACTCCTCGCCGCCCTCGCCGATCTGCACCCCGGCACCGAGGCGGCGCTGTGGGCGCGGGTCCGCGCCACGCTGGCGTCGCACGCCGAGCGGCACGGCTGCCCGCCGCGGCTGGCCGCGCTGCTGGCCGGGGTGCCGCTGCCCGCCAAGGCCAATCTGCTCACCCGCTGGGAGCGCAAGGCCGACCGGGACGCCGGATACGTCCGGCTGCCCTCCCCGCTCGCCGAGTCCGTCCTCACCGGCGCCGGCACCACCCCCCGGAGCACCCCGTGACCGACCCCACCCCCGCCGTCCGCGCCCGCATCGCCGCGCTGGCGCCGGACGCACTGCCCGCGTACGTCTACGACCTGACGGCGCTGGCCGCCCACGCCGCCCGGGTGCGGGGCGCGCTGCCGCGCCGCGTCGAGCTGTACTACGCGGCGAAGGCCAACCCGGAACCGCAGCTCCTGGCGGCGCTGCGCCCGTACGTCGACGGCTACGAGGTCTCGTCCGGCGGTGAACTCGCCCATGTGCACGGGGCGGTGCCGGACGCGCCGCTGGCGTTCGGCGGCCCCGGCAAGACGCCCGCGGAGATCGTCCGGGCGCTGGAGCTGGGCGTGGCGCGGTTCCATGTGGAGAGCGGCCATGAGCTGCGGATGCTCGGCGCGCTCGCCGCCCGGCACGTCCCGGAGCGGCGGATCGCGGTGCTGTTGCGGTTCAACCTGCCGGTGGCCGACGGCGCCCTGGACGGGGTGTCGCTGGCGATGGGCGGCCGCCCCACCCCGTTCGGCGCGGACCCCGCCGAGGCCGACGCCCTGGTCCGGGCGCTGACCGACGGCGGGCTGCCGCAGCTGGAACTGCGCGGCGTCCACGCCCACCTGGCGAGCGGCCTGCGGGCGCCCGAACAGTTGGCGGTGGCCACCTCGATCGTGACGTGGTCGACGGCGCTCGCCGCGCGGCACGGCGTCCCGCTCGCCGAGGTCGTCGTCGGCGGCGGCATGGCCGTCGAATACGCCGCGCCCGGGGAGCGCTTCGACTGGGCCGCGTACGGCGCCGGTCTGGAACACCTGGCCGCCGCCCACCCGGAGCTGACGCTGCGTATCGAGCCGGGCCGGGCGCTGACCGCGTACTGCGGCTGGTACGCGACGGAGGTGCTGGACGTGAAGGCGAGCCACGGCGAGGAGTTCGCGGTGGTGCGCGGCGGCACCCACCATCTGCGCACCCCCGCGACGAAGGGCCACGACCAGCCCTGCACCGTGCTGCCGTCCGACGCGCCATGGCCGCACCCGTGGCCGCGCCCCGCCGCCCGGGGCGAACGGGTCACCCTCACCGGCCAGTTGTGCACCCCGAAGGACCTGCTGGCCCGCGGCGTGGCGGCGCCAGGGCTGCGCGCCGGTGACCGGGTGGCGTTCGGCCTGGCCGGGGCGTACGCCTGGAACATCTCGCACCACGACTTCCTGATGCATCCACGCCCCGGCTTCCACTTCGTCGGCGCCGCCGGGGAGGCGTGAGGTGCTGCGGCCCAACGAGGTCAAGCGGAAGCTCGCGGCGGGCGAGGAGGTCCACGGGCTGTTCGGCGTGATCCCCGATCCCGCGGTGACGGAGATGATCGGGCACGCCGGATACGACTTCGTCATCCTCGACACCGAGCACACGCTCGTCGGCCCCGAACGGCTGGAGCATCTGATCCGGGCGGCCGAGACCTGCGGCCTGACGCCGTTCGTCCGGGTGCCCGAGGGTGATCCGGGCGCCGTGCTGCGGGCGCTCGACGCGGGTGCCATGGGCATCGTGGTGCCGCACGTACGCGGCCGCGCGGACATCGACGCGGCGGTACGCGCCGCCCGTTACGCGCCCGCGGGGATGCGCTCCCTGAACGGTGGCCGCGGCCCCGGCTACGGCACCCTCCCGCTGCCCGAGTACCTCGCGGCGGCCAACGACGCGGTCATGGTGATCGCGCTGATCGAGGACGCCGAGGGGGTCGACGCCCTCGACGCCGTCCTCACCGGCGGCGGCATCGACCTCGTCCTGCCCGGACCGGGCGACCTCTCCCAGTCGTACGGCGTGCCCTGGCAGGTACGCCATCCCCGGGTCCGGGAGGCGGTACGCACCGTACGTGCGGCGTGCGCCCGGCACGGCGTGCCGTTCTGCGCGATGGCCACCACCGAGGAACGCCGCCACGACTGGCGCTCCGACGGCGTCACCGCCTTCGTCCTCGGCGAGGACCGCGACATCATCTCCCGGGCGTTGCGGGGGCATCGGGGGGTGGCGCCGGGGTAGCGACGGCCCCGGTGTCGCTCTGTCCCGGCCGCTTTCACCCCTCGCTCTCCGCAGGGGTCAGCACCACGAACTCCGCCCCCGCCGGGTCCGTGCAGACCGCGAGGCGGCCGACGCCCTCGGCGTCCTCGGGGCCCATCCGGACGGCGCCGCCCCGCGCGGTGACGGCGGCGACCGTGGCGTCGCAGTCGGCGGCGCCGAACACCGGATGCCAGTACGCCGCGCCGCCGGTCTCCGCGAGCGCCTGGGCCGGGAGCTGCATGATGCCGCCCTGCATCCGCTCCTGCCCGGCCCCGCTCGGGGTCACCAGCGGGAACGCCGCCCGGCGCGGCCACGGCGCCCGAAAGGTGCGGCCCGCACCACGTGCCCTCGCTCGTCCGGGTGGCCCTGGTGGCGCCGCCCCGCCGGGCCCGGCGCCACCGGGCGGAGCGAGGACGTCCTGAGCCGTATGCGACGGGCCGCACGCGGGTCGCATTTCCGGTACGGCGACGACCCGGTGTAGTGCCCCCTCATCCGCCCGGCGGGCCCCGGTCCGCCCTCTCCCCTCCTGACGGAGGGCCGACCGGGAACCCGCACGGCGGTCTCCGCCCGTCGCCGACAGCACGGCGACGGGCGGGCGGGCGTCCGGTTCGGCACCACGGCGCGACGGCCCGCCCGCACGGATCTGCGGCAGGCCGCGGTGTCCGCGGAATCCGGTTCCCCCCGGAACGCCCCTCCTGCACCCGCCCCCCGGCGGGCATCACTGCGGGCGCCCGTCCCCACGGGCGCCCGTCCCCCTACGGGCTCCGCCCCCCGGCGGCAGCCCCTTCCCCCTCGATGACGGCACCCCCCGGCACCGGCACCGGACAGCGGCGCCCCCCGACGCCGCTGCCCCGTCGGGGCCAAGCCCCTCAGGTTCGTACCGCGGACGCGCCCGGCGCCCGCGGTGGTGTCACCGGCGGCGTCGCTGCGCCGCCAGCGCCGGAGCCGGCATCCGCCGCGGCCGGGACGCGGCGATCACCGACACCACATCCTTGAACGAGCTGCACATCCGGGTACCGGCGACGGCCGCCAACTCCCCGAACGTCCCGGCGCCATAGGTAACGGCGACCGCCTCCATCCGCGCGGTCACCGCCATCCGCATGTCGCCGACGGTGTCCCCGACGTACGCGCTCTCCCAGGCGGCGACGCCGAGCCGCCCGGCGGCCCGCAGAACCATCTCCGGGTGCGGCTTGCCGCGGCGGACCATGTCCTGGCCGATGACCGGGCCGACCAGTTCGCGGATGCCCATGACGTCCAGCAGCGCCTCGGCGCCCCGGGTGGACTTGGACGTCGCGACGGCCAGCTCCACGCCGTGGGCGCGCAGCGCGGAGAGCCCGGCCGTTACACCCGGGAACAGCAACTGCGGCCCCAGGCACATGACATCGACGGCGAACTGCTCGCGGTAGCGGTTGATCGCGGCGAGCACCTGGGCGTCGTCCTCGGGCTTGCCCAGCAGCCGCCCGAACGCCTGGCCCGGAGGCTTGCCGACGGCGGCCGCGGCCTGCCGCGGGGTCACCGTACGACCCTGCTCCGCCGCCACCTTGACGAGGAGTTTGGCGATCGCCGGGCGCGTATTGGCGAGGGTGCCATCCAGATCGAAGACAGCAGCCTTGATCGTCTCGCTTCCGGCGCCCCGTACGCCTCTCACAGGACGTTCGCCGACTACCGCTGATACGCGCATGGCTGGAGACCTTTCCGGATTCCGATGGGTGCACTGGCTGGGGAGCGTGGCCGTCCGGCTGGTCCCGGTGGCCCGCGGTCGACGACGGGCGACGGCTGGAAAGAGTTCTCCGTGACGCACCGCTGTCCCGACGCGATGCGCTACCGCCGTGGCGGTCATCACGGAAGAAGAGGATCCCGTTTACCGCCTTCGCAGATTTAAAAACCGTCTGCGCTGTTTGTCAATGCACTCCCGTCCCAGATGCGAATCTCCTGCTCAATCCTGGGCCTCACACGGGAATCGTGGGCTGTTCAACCATTTTTCGGCGGTCGGACGAGCGATCGGTATGCGACACCACGCCCCCATACCGGCCATTCCGGAACCCCATACAGAACCGCATGGTTGGTTTTCTCAGTAGACTGTCCTGCCAGCTCGCAGCCGTACTAGAGACGGGACGGACACCGTGCCCACGCAGCATCGCGCCATCCAGAGCCGCCAGGCGCTCATCCGCTCGGCCGCCGAGACCTTCCTGGAGAAAGGGGTGCCCGCGGCCGGGATGGTCGAGATCAGCCGGCGGGCCCGGCTGAGCAAGGGCGCGCTCTACTTCCACTTCACGTCCAAGGACGATCTGACCCTCGCGGTGCGCGATACGGCACTGGACACCCTCCAGCGGATCGAGGAGGGGCTGATCCGCTCGCCCCAGCCGATCGGCATCGCCGTACAGGACTTCGCCGCGGAGCTGTTCGCGCGGGTGGAGGGCGATCCGGTGCTGCGCGCGGGGCTGCGCCTGCGCCCCGAGACCGCGCCGGGGCTGGAGATCACCTCCCTGGAGCGGCGCTGGTACGCGCTCTTCCTCGACAAGGCGATGACCGGCGGGGCCAGTGGCGCTTCGCGATCGGAAACCGAACCGCGCCGCACCGCGCAGCTGTTGACGTCGGTGGTGGTGGGCCTGCTGCACCTCGGCTACGAGGACCCCGCCTGGTGGGCGGAGGCGGCGCTGGCCGACGTCTGGACGCTGCTTCCGGCCGCCCCCGTCGCCATCCCGGCCCCCGCCGGAAGCTGAACCGCACGGCACCACGTACACCGGGCGGCGAGGCCCTGGGAGCGGAGCGCGACGGGGCCGGGCAGCGCGTCCCGGCCGAGGCGTCGCACCCGGTCGGCGCCGGCGGCGGCGCATTCCCGCCAACCACCGGGGCGTTGGACAAATTCACCGTGCGTCAACCGGCCGGACACCTCGGCGGCCACCGCACCGACGGCCGCGCTCCCCCATCGCCTCACCGGGACGGAACGACGCCACCGACAGCCGGACGCCGGGCATCCGGGTCCGCAGCGCCGCGGCGACGGCCATCATCCGCGTACGGAACGGGACTTGCCCAGGCACCGGGGTGGGCACCGACGCCTCGGCGGGGGACGCGCTCCTCGCCGGACGGGCCGACGAGGTGTGCGGCGCGCCGGATCCCGCGGTGGACCGCGGGACGGGCAGCGGAATCTTCATGGGGCGACGACCGCGCTCCGTGATGCGGTGACGGTCCCTGATTCGCGGACCGTACCGCTTGATTGGTTCCTTATGATGCGGGACGAGACCCCGGCCACGTGCGACGGGCGCACTCGGGCACAACAACTCCACGAGAGCATACGGAGGGCGATCGGTGGTCAAGCAGGAACGCGCAGTGCGCACACGGCGTGCGGTCCTTGAGGCGGCGGCGCAGGTGATGGGCGTGCGCGGATACGAGGCCGCAACGATGGCGGAGATCATCCAGCAGGCCGGTGTCACCAAGGGGGCGCTGTACTTCCACTTCTCCTCCAAGCACGCGCTGGCCCGTGCGGTGATCATGGAGCAGACCCAGCCCTTCGAGCAGAAGGTCACCGCCTCCCGGCTCCAGGACGCGATCGACTTCACGCATCAGGTGGCGGTGGCGCTGCGGGACGACCCGCTGCTCCAGGCCGGTACCCGTATCGCGCTGGAGACGACGTTCAGCGAGGAGCCGCTGGTGCCGTACCACGCGTGGATCGACATCATCACGAAGATGTTCTCCGACGCCCAGGACAACGGCGAGCTGTTGCCCGGCGTCTCACCCGAGGGGGCGGCGGAGTTCTTCGTCGCGTCGTACTTCGGCGTGCAGCTGTTCTCGATGGCGGCGAGCAACCGCACCGATCTGCCGGAGCGAGTCACCGTGCTGTGGAAGCACACCCTGCCGGGGCTCGCGACGGCGGGCGCGCTGAGCCACCTGGAGCCGCGCGGCAGCGAGGAGCGGGCCGCGGTCTGAGCCCGGCGCCACAAGCCGGCGGACCGGCCCGTGGGGCACCGGGCGAATCCGGAGGGCCCCGGCCCCTACGGGGTCAGCTCAGGGGCGCGGGCTCCGAGCGGTGCGCCTCCTCGGAGGACTGCGCGCCCTCGTCCGGCATCGGCTCCTGGGCGGTCCGCAGGCGGGAGTGGCGGCGGCCGTAGAGCGCGTAGACGACCGCGCCGACGACGAGGAATCCGGCGAACTCCAGCCAGGTCGCGCGGCCCGTCCCGTAGATCAGGTAGAGGCTGAACGCGATGCCCAGGAGCGGGCTGACCGGGAAGAGCGGGACACGGAAGCGGCGGGCGAGACCGGGGCGGGTGCGGCGCAGCACCATGACGCTGACGTTCACCACCGCCATGATCGCCAGGGTGCCGATGGTCGTCAGGTTCATCACCACGTCCAGCGGGACGACGGCTGCGGGGACGGCGAAGACGACCGCGACGATCCAGGTGTTGGCGACGGGCGTGGCGGTCCGGGGCGAGATCCGGGCGAAGACCCTCGGGATCAAGCCATCACGCGACATCGACATCAGGATGCGGGTCTGGCCGTACATGACCGCCAGGACGACGGAGGCGATGGCGACGACCGCGCCGAAGGCGATCACCCCGCCGCCGACGGCGGAGTGCGTGACGTGGTTGACGATCAGCGAGAGCGCGGCGGGCTTGTCGGCGACGTCCCCGGCGGAGAGCGCACCGATGGCGCTGAGGGCGACCAGGCAGTAGAGCACGGTGACCACGCCGATGCAGATCATGATCGCGAGCGGGATGTTCCGGCGCGGGTTCTTGACCTCCTCACCGGCGGTGGTGATCGCGTCGAAGCCGATGTACGAGAAGAACGCGACGGAGGCGCCCGAGGTGATCCCGGCGACGCCCTCGGGCGCGAACGGCGTGAGGTTGCCGTCGCGGAAGGCGGAGAGGGCGATGGCGCAGAACAGCAGCAGCACCGCGATCTTCAGGACGGCCATGGCGGCGGTGGCGCGGGCGCTCTCGCGGATGCCCCGCACCAGGAGCGTCGCGGCGAGCAGCAGCACGACGACCGCCGGGACGTTGACGATGCCGCCGTCGCCGGGCGGGCTGGCCAGCTCGGCGGGCAGCTGCCAGCCGGTGAGGCTGCCGAGCAGTTCGTTGAGGTACTGGCCCCAGCCGACCGCGACCGCCGACACCGAGACGCCGTACTCCAGCAGCAGACACCAGCCGACGAGGAACGCGGTCCGCTCGCCGAGGGTGGCGTACGCGTAGGAGTACGAGCTGCCGGACACCGGGATCGCGCCGCCCAGCTCGGCGAAGGAGAAGGCGGTGAAGATGCAGGTCAGCGCGGCGAGAATGAAGGAGATGAGGACGGCGGGGCCGGCGTGGGCGACGGTGTCGGAGAGGCCGACGAAGATGCCGGTGCCGACGATGGCGCCGATGCCGAAGCAGACGACCTGGAAGAGCCCCATGCTGCGGGCGAGGCCGTTGCCGTCGAGGTCCGTGCCCGATTCGGCGAGGAGCGCGTCGGGGGATTTGATGCGCAGCCCGGGGCGGGCGGCGAGCGGTGCGCGCCGCGCCTGGGGCGAACGGCGGGCTGCGGACGGACGCATGGGGTGGTTCTCATCTCTGGTGGTGCGGGGCGCGCTGCCGGTGCGGGTGGCGTCCGGCGTGCGGAAACGGGGCGTGGGCCGGTGGGCCCGGACCCCGTGAGCGGTCGATGGTAACCGCTATGACTGCATGATCGCCCATTTGTACGCATGAGTATGCGGTGCGGGGTGTGCCGGGCACACCCCGCGGCCGTCTGCCGTCAGCGGCCGAGGATGGCGACGAGGACCGCCTTGATGGTGTGCATGCGGTTCTCCGCCTCCTCGAAGACGACGGAGTGCGGGGACTCGAAGACCTCGTCGGTGACCTCCAGCGAGGTCAGCCCGTGGCGGGCGTGGATCTCCCGGCCGATCGCCGTGCCCAGGTCGTGGAAGGCGGGCAGGCAGTGCAGGAACTTCACGTCCGGCCTGCCGGTGGCCCGCAGTACGTCCATGGTCACGGCGTACGGGGCGAGCAGCGCGATCCGCTCGTCCCAGACCTCCTTTGGCTCCCCCATGGAGACCCAGACGTCGGTGGTCACGAAGTCGGCGCCGCGCACGCCCTCGGCGACGTCCTCGGTAAGCGTGATGCGGGCGCCGCTGGCCGCGGCGAGCGCGTGCGCCTGCGCCACGACCTTGTCGGACGGCCAGAGCAGGCGCGGCGCCACGATCCGGATGTCCATGCCGAGCAGCGCTCCGGTGACGAGGTAGGAGTTGCCCATGTTGTAGCGGGCGTCGCCGAGGTAGGCGAAAGCGGTATCGGTCAGCGGGCGGCCGCCGCCGTGCTCGACGACGGTGAGGATGTCGGCGAGCATCTGGGTGGGGTGCCAGTCGTCCGTGAGCCCGTTGAACACCGGGACACCGGCGTACGCGGCCAGCTCCTCGACGTCCGCCTGCGCGCTGCCCCGGAACTCGATGCCGTCGAACATCCGGCCGAGAACGCGCGCGGTGTCACGGACGGACTCCTTGTGCCCCAGCTGCGACGCGGACGGGTCGAGGTAGGTGGTCGAGGCGCCCTGGTCGGCGGCGGCGACCTCGAAGGCGCAGCGGGTGCGGGTCGAGGTCTTCTCGAAGATGAGGGCGATGTTGCGGCCGCGCAGCCGCTGGGTCTCGGTCCCGGCGCGTTTGGCGGCCTTCAGCTCGGCCGCCAGGTCGACCAGTCCGCGGAATTCCTCGGCGGTGAAGTCCAGCTCCTTGAGGAAGTGGCGGCCGGTGAGATCTATCGCCATGGTGACTCCTGGTTCACGGCATCGGGGCACGAGCAGATGTTTTCGGACAGGACCCTGGAAGTGTATACGAGGCGCCGCATCACTATTCAGGACTGGGTGCTCGGACCCTCGCGCGGCGCCCCCTGATGGCTCGCCCGGGATGCCGCGGGGTGGGCCCGGAGGGGGGCGGGATGCGGGCGCGGCCGGCACCAGCCTGGGCCGGGGCCGGGCGAGGCCGGGCCGGGGCCGGGTGCCGCCCGTCGCGGTCCGGCGCCATCCGTCCGCCCCGCCTCAGCCCACGTCCGGTATGGCGTCGCGCTCCACCGGGCAGCTCATACAGCGCGGCCCGCCCCGGCCTCGGCCCAGTTCACTGCCCGGGATGGTGATGACCTCGATGCCGCGCTTGCGCAGGAAGGTGTTGGTCGTGACGTTTCTCTCGTAGGCGACCACCACGCCCGGCTCCACCGCGAGGACGTTGCAGCCGTCGTCCCACTGCTCCCGCTCGGCGGCGTGCACGTCCTGGGTGGCGGTGAGCACCCGGATGTCGCTCAGCCCGAGCGCCGCCGCCATCGCGCGGTGCATGTGCTCCGGGGGATGGTCGGTGACCTTGAGGTCGTTCTCGCCGCCGCCCGGCTCGATGGTGTACGAGCGGAGCATGCCGAGCCCCGCGTACTGGGTGAAGGTATCGCCGTCGATCATGGTCATGACCGTGTCGAGGTGCATGAAGGCGCGGCTCTTGGGCATGTCCAGCGCCACGATGGTGCGGGCCGATCCGGCGGCGAACAGCCCCCTGGCCAGCATCTCCACGGCCTGCGGTGTGGTCCGCTCGCTCATCCCGATCAGCACCGCGCCGTTGCCGAGCACCAGCACGTCGCCGCCCTCGATGGTGGACGGGTAGTCCACCTGCCCCTCCGACCAGACGTGGAACTCCTCGTCGCGGAAGAGCGGATGGTGGGCATAGATCGCCTCGTAGTGCACCGTCTCGCGCTGCCGGGCCGGCCAGCGCATGGCGTTGACCGACACCCCGTCGTAGACCCAGGCGGAGGTATCGCGGGTGAAGAGGTGGTTGGGCAGCGGGCCGAGCAGGAAGTCGTCCAGCTCCATGACGTGGAAGCGGACCGACGTCGGCTCGGGGTACCGCTCCAGGAACTCCCGCTTCGTCATGCCGCCGACCAGCGCCTCGGCCAGATCCGGCACCGGCAGCGCGTCGAAGGCGGCCCGCAGATGATCGGTGGCGAGCGGACCGTACTCCTTCTCGTCGAAGACGCGGTCCAGGACCAGCTCGCGCGCGACGGGCAGGGCGAGCGTCTCGGCCAGCAGATCGCCGAAGAGATGCACCGCCACGCCACGGTCGCGCAGCACATCGGCGAATCCGTCGTGCTCCGCCCGCGCCCGGCGTACCCACAGCACGTCATCGAAGAGCAGCGCGTCCTTGTTGGTCGGCGTCAGCCGCTTCAGCTCCAGATCGGGACGGTGCAGGATGACGCGGCGCAGCCGCCCGGCCTCGGAATCGACTTGGAATCCCATCTCTCCATCTTGGCCGCTTCCGCCCCACGGTGAACGCTGCCCGCGGGATTCGGGGGAGAAGTGGGGGTTCGGCTGCGGGGTACCTCGGGGTGTTCCCTGGTCTGGGGTCGGGGTCGGGGTCGGGGTCGGTGTTCGGCTGGGGCGTGTGCCGGACCCGCCTCCGGGCCCGTGCCAGGGCTGTCCCGCGTCCCGCCCGGTTCTGCGCTACGCGACTCCGCCCGGTGCGGCCCCGCCCGGTGCGGGCTTCCTCGGGACGTGGCAGAGCGGCGGGGTGGGGCGGTGTCGGCAAGGCCGGAGACGCCCAGCCGGGCACGCCAGGGCGCGGAAGATCGCGGGGTGGGGCGGCGCGCCGAGCCAGGCGGGCGGGCGTTCCGCGCGGGGGCGCACCAGCGGCTCCGCACGCCGGGTCCGCGCGCTCCGCTCCGCTCTTCGCGCCGCGCACCGCGTGAGCACCGGGCGGCGCCCTGCCCGTACGCCCCGCACCACCACCCGGCGCGGGCCCCGGGCTCCGGCGTCCCCGCCCGCCCGGTCGGCGCGCCGGTGTGGCGCCGCGGGGGACCGGGATCTTTCCACTGGCGACGCCGCGAACGCCGCTCGGACACCACCGGGACAGGGCCCCTGCACCGGCTCGCGCGACGGCCGCACGCGGTCGGTTAGATGCGTTCCCGGGGCGCGGATGGCCGCCCAGCCCGTATCGCTCACGGGCTGACAGCAGGCTCACCCGTGGCCGATTCCAGCCGTCTCAACCTTCCCTCCCACGCCCCTCCCGTACGGGATCCGGGACGTCCCCTACGGGCTCCGCCGCGCCGCCCGGCGGGATTCCGGTACGGCGGTCGATCCCTCCGGCACACCGCCGCCGCACATCGAGCCGTCGTCAACATGGCGCCGAACGGGCCGCAGGCACTGCGCCACAACAGGCGCCAAGTTGACGGCAATTACGGCAAAGCGCCATATCAATGGCCCCAACAAAACGCCCGTCGGCCCCGCTGCCGATCCGCCTCGCTCCGCTACCCTGGCGAACGGTGACGCCCGCGCCTCGATACCGGGCCCGTCACTCAACAGCCGGCCGGCCCCGACACCTGAAGGCCCTGAAGGCACAGCCCTCTGAGGCACGGCGCCCGGAAGCCCCGAACAGCACGAGGGCCGTCGGTCCGGCGGTCACCCGCCCGGCCCGACGGCCCTCGACGCAGTGCGGGTTCGCCGGGCCCCGCGTCGTGGCCCGGTCCGGCGGTCCCGCGGTTCAGCCGAGCTGCGACTGCACCTGGGCGGAGATCAGCTCCAGGTGGTCCAGGTCGTCCAGATCCAGGATCTGGAGGTAGACGCGGGAGGCGCCGATCTCGGCGTACCGCCCGATCTTGTCGACGACCTCGGCGGGCGAACCGGCCAGGCCGTTGGCCTTCAACTCGTCCGCCTCGCGCCCGATGGCCGCCGCACGGCGCGCCACCTCGGCGTCATCCTTGCCGACGCAGGCGACGAGGGCGTTGGAGTACACCAGGTCGTCCCCCTTGCGCCCGGCCACCTCCGCCGCCGCCCGCACCCGGCCGAACTGGCGCTCACTGTCCTGGAGCGAGGCGAACGGGATGTTGAACTCGTCGGCGTACTGCGCGGCGAGCCGCGGCGTACGCGTCGCCCCGTGGCCACCGATCAGCACCGGGACCTTCCGCTGGGCGGGCTTGGGCAGCGCGGGCGACTTCGTCAGCTGGTAGTGCGTGCCGTCATAGGAGAACTCCTCGCCCGGCGCGGTGCCCCACAGGCCGGTGACGATCGCGAGTTGCTCCTCCAGCCTGGCGAACTTCTCCTTGGGGAAGGGGATGCCGTACGCCGTGTGCTCCTCCTCGAACCAGCCCGCGCCCAGGCCCAGTTCGACGCGGCCGCCGGACATCTGGTCGACCTGGGCGACCTGGATCGCCAGCACACCGGGCAGGCGGAAGGTACCGGCGGTCATCAGGGTGCCGAGGCGGATACGCCGCGTCTCACGGGCGAGACCGGCCAGGGTGATCCAGGCGTCTGTCGGACCGGGCAGACCGTCGGAGTTGCCCATCGCGAGGTAGTGGTCGGAGCGGAAGAAGGCGTCGAAGCCGAGGTCTTCGGTGGCCTTGGCGACGGTGAGAAGGGTGTCGTAGGAAGCCCCCTGCTGAGGCTCCGTGAAAATACGCAGATCCATGTCTCCATCCTGCACGCTCAGCCCCCGCGGAACCGTCGCCGCGGACCGCGTGCCCCGGATCGAAGCGTCCGGCGAACGGAAGGAGCCATCGGCGAGGCGAGGTGTGAGTTCTCTCAGGGCGCGAGTCGTGCCGGGGAGCGCGAGTCCGGCGCCGACGGGAGCGGGTCGATGGGCCGGACCGACGGAAGGCCGAGACGAACGGCCGGTGGCATCGGCCGGCGGAAGGCCAGGAGGAACGGCCGACCCGCAGCCCCGCGCCTCAGGCGAGATCGCGGTCGCGTACCTCCAGCTTTTCGAGTATTCCGGCGATGCGGTCACGCGATTCGTCCGCGGAGTCCATCACCTCGACGCAGGTCCAGTACATCCCCTCCTCGTCCGCCGTGCACACGATGCCCACCAGCACCTCGCAGACCTCCCGCAGCAGTCCGCGCAGGCCGGTCAACGCGGCCCTGACGTCCTTCACTTCGGTGAGCTGGGCCGCCCGCAGGCCGCCCGCTCTCGCCACCGGGCAGAGCAGTCCCCCGCTGAACCGCCCGCCCGCATCGCCCAACCCCCTTGCCCGGGACCGCACTTCGTACGGACCGAATATCGCGAGATGGCTCCCGACCGCCTCGGCCAGGGCTTGCGCCTGCCATGCCTCGACGACCACTTCCTGCACCGTGCTCGCCTCTGCCAGACCGCGCCGACTGGCCGCGATGATCCGCACCGCGTCCATGCGCGTTCCTCCCTTCGTCGTCATCTGCCTCACCCCACACTCTTCCACTACCCAGAGTGAGGGTGAACACCCAAAAACGCCAGGGGAATTCGCAAATCTATGGACAACCAAGGCGATGCGGAGAGATCCATGACTCCGGAGAGTGACTTATGGCGTGCCCGAGTCTCTTCGTTCACTTCTGTCATGGCCTTCCCTCCACCACCTGACGCACCGCCGGATCGCGGTCGTCCCTTCGGCCCCGGGCGTCACGGCGTTCCGTTCCGCCGCGGCAGGCAGCGCGTTGCTCACGGGAGACTCCGGCTCAGAGGCGACGGAACGCCCGGAAGTGCCCCGCGCACACGCCCGAACCGGCCACGCCCGGCAACGGTGACGGCTGGCCCCGCCCGGGACCGGCCGTCACCACTCCTCTCGTGGCGGGGGAGCGCCGCCCGGCCCTCCCCGCATTCCTGCCCCGCCGGTGGTCGGTACCGGGGAACGGCAGGGAGCCGCCGGGCGAAGCTCAGGAGGCGGAATCCGCCCCGCCGGACCCCTCCCCCGTGCGATCGCGGTCCGGCCGGGCGTCGCGCACGGCGGGGAAGCGGGACTCGTTGCGTTCGATCTTCGCCGCCAGGGCCGTCAGGGCGTCGATCCCCAGGGCCTCGCAGAACTGCAGCAGATAGGCGAGGACATCCGCGACCTCGTCCTCCACCCGGCGCGCGGAGGCCGGTTCGGACATCACCGCGGCCGACTGCTCAGGGGTCAGCCACTGGAAGATCTCGACCAGTTCGGACGCCTCGACGCTGAGCGCCGCCGCCAGGTTCTTGGGGTTGTGGTACTGCTGCCAGTCCCGTGCGGCGGCGAATGCGGCCAGTCGCCGCTGGAGGGTGTGGAGATCTTCACTCATGTCCCCAGGTGTAGCACCCGCACCCCGGGCAGTCCGTCGGCGACCGCCGGATCCCGCACCGTCCCCAGGAGCCGCACCCGGCCGCGGTCCGCCATCCGTACGGCCAGCGCCATCAGTTCGGCCGCCTGCCGGGCGTCCATGCAGCGGTCCGCGCCGTCCGCGACGACCGTCAGCTGCTGAAGGGCCTCCGGGATCTCCGCCACCGGGTCCATCGCCAGCACCCCGGGCCCGGTGAGCAGCACCACGGCGAGCCCCAGATAGCGCAACTCGCCGTCGCCGAGCCGGTCCAGGGGCATCACCCCCAGGCGCCCCCGGTCGAGTACGGCCTGGATGCCCGTCGGTCCGGCCGGTTCACCGCGGGGCGCCATCGGGCCCGGCGCCGCCTCGGCACCGCTCCGCCCGTCGGCCACTGTCCGCCGGTCCGGCTGCCGGGGCACGGTGCGCAGCCCCTCGACCGGTCCCGTAGAGGCGGCCCGTACCGCCGCCACCAGACCGGTGTGGCGCCGCGTGCACTCCTCGGCCATCCGCTCCAGGACCACCGACAGGTTGTCGCAGGAGGACCGCAGCCGCCCCTCGTCCGCCCCGTCGCCCAGGGCGGGGTGGCCCTCCGCCCGCGTCGCCGTACCCGGCCGGACGGCGACGCGTCGCCCTCGGGATGTACGGCCGTCCGCCGCGCCCCCGGGGCCGTCGGTTTCCCCGGCGCGCCCCGGGGCGGGCCGTTCACCGCGGATCGCCTCCGGCCACGGATCGCACCGGAAGACCGACCTGAGCGCCACCACGACCTGCTCCGCGGCGGCCAGCACCAAGCGCTGACCGGCCGTCTTGCCCGCGACGCGGAGCGGCAGCAGCGAGGTACCGAGGCGGTCGTCGGGCAGTGGCGCGCGGGTGACGGGCGCCGCGCCCGCCGTGTGCCAGGCGGCCTGCACGGCGCGGCGGGCCGGATCCGTCAGGGCGGTGGTGAGGAGGGTTTCGCCGCCGCCGGTCAGCCGCTCCCCGGCGATCCGCAGGTCGGGTTCGGTCTGGACGGCCAGATCGAGGTGGACCGGCCCGGCCGGACCGTCGACGGTGCAGCCGATGCGGAACCCCCGGCGGCCCTGCTCGTCGGGGCGCGCGTCGGCCGGTACGCACGCCGGGGCGCCGCCGGGTACGGACGCCAGCGCGTCCGCGAGCCGCTCCCCGGCACCGAGCCGGGCGAGGATGCCGTACGCCTGGAGGGCCCCGGTCTTGCCGCTGCCGCTCGGGCCGGTGAGCAGGGTGACGGGGCTCAGCGGGAGGCTGACGCCCCGGTGGTTGCGGAAGGCGGAGAGCCGTAACTCGGTGAGCGCGGGACGCGCGCTGTCGCTATGCATAGCTCGAAGCTATGCAGGGTCCCATGGGACGCCCGCCGGAGAACCGTTACATCGTCGGCTCTTCCTACGAATGAGGGATGGAGCCGACGGCCGGTTCCGCAACCTCCGTGCCCTGGGGTGCGAGCAGGAAGACATTGGTGTCCACGCGGTGCATTCCGCTGGCCAGTCCGAAGACGACGCCGCTGGAGAAATCGAGGATGCGCTTGGCGACATCCGCGTCGGCGCTGCTGAGATCCAGCAGTACGGGAATCTGCGCCATCAGGTACTCGGCGACCTCGCGGGCGTCCGCGAAAGTCTGCACCCGGATCACGACGAAACGGCGGCTCTCCTCGGTCGGATCGTCGTCGGGGAGCGCGCGGTGATCCGGCCAGGAGGGCCATTCGCTGCCGCTACGCAGCGGGACGACCACGGCCAGACCTTCCCACTGCTCATCGGTGGCATCGGGGCCGTTCACCGCTTCACCTCATTCGTGGGGGCACTGCCTGACGCAATATCCACATCGATCAATTCCAGGGATAAACATACAAACACCGCTGGGTGCGGTACACATCGCACCACATCCGCGGCCCATCCTGCACCATCCACACGGGCCGGAACCGACAGCCCGGGCGGTTTCCCCCGTCGGGATTGTGTGTGCCTCTTCACCCCGTACGCAGCGCCTTACGGGGAGGGCCCTCGTACCGCGACTACGGACCCTCCCCCTCTGGAAAGAGGCGGCGGAGCACGGAAATCCGCGATCCGATCACGGCCGGTCGACGGCGGTTTCCGCAGGGGTCACGGCGGTTTCCGCAGGAGGGGGCGGAGTCGAAGCTTTACTGCACATTGGTTGCAAGTAAAACTGACCCGCAGGAATGTGGAGGGGCAGGTCCTTCGGAAGAAAGCAGTATCCATGCCCACGCCCCCGTCCATGCCCGCGGCCGGTCCCGCGCTCTCCCGCCGTCAGCGCCTCGCGCGCTCGATGACCCGCGCCGAATGGGGCCGGATGGCGGGCATGGCCTCGTTCATCGTCGCCCTGCATGTCATCGGCTGGTTCACGCTGGTCGCCATCGTGGCGCCGGAGCACTACAGCCTGGGCACCAAGACCTTCGGGATCGGCATCGGGGTCACCGCGTACACCCTGGGCATGCGCCACGCCTTCGACGCCGACCACATCGCCGCCATCGACAACACCACCCGCAAGCTCATGGGTGAGGGGCAGCGCCCGCTGTCGGTCGGCTTCTGGTTCTCGCTGGGCCACTCCAGCGTCGTCTTCGCCCTGGCCTTCCTGCTCTCCCTCGGCGTGAAGACCCTCGCCGGGCCCGTGCAGGACGACGGTTCCCGACTCCACGACATCACCGGGCTGATCGGCACCACCGTCTCCGGCGTCTTCCTCTACGTCATCGCCACGGTCAACCTCGTCATCCTGGTCGGCATCTGGCGGGTCTTCCGGCGGATGCGGGCCGGGTCGTTCGACGAAGAGGCCCTGGAGGAGCAGCTCAACAACCGCGGGTTCATGAACCGCCTCCTCGGCCGCGTCATGAAGTCGATCACCAAGCCGTGGCAGATGTACCCGCTGGGCCTGCTCTTCGGCCTCGGCTTCGACACCGCGACCGAGATCGCGCTGCTGGTGCTGGCCGGCTCCGGCGCCGCCTCCGGCCTGCCCTGGTACGCCATTCTCTGCCTGCCGGTGCTCTTCGCGGCGGGGATGTCGCTGCTGGACACCATCGACGGCTCGTTCATGAACTTCGCCTACGGCTGGGCGTTCTCCAAGCCGGTCCGCAAGGTCTACTACAACCTCACCATCACCGGGCTCTCCGTCGCCGTCGCCCTGCTCATCGGCACCGTCGAACTCCTCGGTCTCCTCGCCGAGAAGCTCGCTCTGCACGGCTTCTTCTGGGACTGGATCGCCGGGCTCGACCTCAACCTCGTCGGCTTCGTCATCGTGGGCCTCTTCTTCGCCACCTGGGCCGTCGCGCTCGCCGTCTGGAAATTCGGCCGCATCGAGGAGAAGTGGACCGCGGGTCTGCGGTCCGGTGCCGTCCAGGAGGGCGCGCTCAGCTCGTCGGAGTGACCGCCGCACGCCCCGTCACCCCGTCGGCCGCGCGCAACAGCGGGAAAACCCGGACACCCGCCGGATCACCACGGGGAATCGGGCCCCCTCGGGGAAGGTGGGGCGAACGGTCCGCTCCCCCGGTGCTATGAGGTGGCTCAGCTGTGTCGGATGTCGTCCACATCGCCCTCACGGTCGTGGTGTTCGCGCTCCTCTCACTGGCCGCCCGAGGGGCGGGGCGGCTGTGAGCGCGGACGACATCATCGGCCTGGTGGCCGCCACCGGCCTGGTGATCTACCTGATCGTCTGTCTCCTCCACCCCGAGAAGTTCTAGGCGGGCGCGGATGAGCGACACGCTCGCCGGCTGCCTCCAGGCGCTGCTTCTGGTGGCGGCGCTGGCCCTCTCGTACCGCCCGCTGGGTGACCATCTCGCGCGGGTGCTCACCGCCACCGGCCACGGGCGCGTCGAGCGGCTGGTGCACCGCGCGGGTGGGGTGAACGCCGCGGTGGAGCAGCGCTGGCCGGTCTATCTGCGCAGCGTCCTCGCGTTCTCCGCGGTGTCGGTGCTGTTCCTGTACGCGTTCCTGCGCCTCCAGCACCACCTGCTGCTCTCCCTCGGCAGGGGCGCCGTCCCCGCGGACCTGTCGTTCAACACCGCGGCGTCGTTCGCCACCAACACCAACTGGCAGGCGTACGCGGGCGAGTCGGTCATGGGGCATCTCGTGCAGATGGCCGGGTTCACGGTGCAGAACTTCGTCTCCTCCGCCGTGGGCATCGCCGTCGTCGCCACGCTGATCCGCGGCTTCACCAGGAAGCAGACCGACCAGGTCGGCAATTTCTGGGTGGACCTGACCCGGCTCGTGCTGCGGGTCCTGCTGCCCCTCGCGTTCGTCTTCGCGCTCGTCCTGGCCGCCTCCGGGGTGATCCAGAACCTCCACGGCGCCCACGAGGTCACGACCCTGGCGGGTGGTCACCAGAGTCTGACGGGCGGCCCCGTCGCGTCGCAGGAGGCCATCAAGCAGCTGGGCACCAACGGCGGCGGCTTCTTCAACGCGAACTCCGCGCACCCCTTCGAGAATCCCACCGCCCTCACCAACCTCATCGAGATCTACCTGATGCTGGTGATCGCCTTCGCCCTGCCGCGGACCTTCGGCGCCATGACCGGCGATCACCGGCAGGGCTACGCGATCGTGACCGTCATGGCGCTGCTCTGGGTCGCGTCCCTCGTCACCGTGACCGTCAACGAACTGCACGGCGTCAGCAGCGCGGCCGGGCGGGCGGCCGGCGGGATGATGGAGGGCAAGGAGACGCGGTTCGGGATCTGGGGCTCGGCGCTGTTCGCCGTCTCCACCACGCTCACCTCGTGCGGCGCCGTCAACTCCGCCCATGACTCGTACACGCCCGGCGGCGGCGGGATGACGCTCTTCGACATGATGCTGGGCGAGATCGCACCGGGCGGTACTGGCTCCGGGCTGTACGGCATCCTCATCCTGGCGATCGTCGCGGTCTTCGTCGCCGGGCTGATGGTCGGCCGGACACCCGAGTACCTGGGCAAGAAACTGCGCGGCCGGGAGATGAAGTTCGCCTCGCTCTACCTGCTGACCACGCCCGCGCTCGCCCTCACCGGGGCGGCGCTGGCGATGGCGCTGCCCGGTGAGCGGGCGGCCATGCTCAACAGCGGTCCGCACGGCTTCTCGGAGGTGCTGTACGCGCTGACGTCCGCGGCGAACAACAACGGCTCGGCGTTCGCCGGGCTGAGCGCGAACACCGGCTGGTACAACACGGTCCTCGGGGTCGTCATGCTGCTCGGCCGCTACCTGCCGATGGTGTTCGTGGTGGCGCTCGCCGGTTCGCTCGCCGGTCAGCGGCACGTCCCGGTCACCGCGGGCACGCTCGCCACCCACCGGCCGCTGTTCATCGCGCTGCTGACCGGCGTCGTCCTCATCGTCGTAGGTCTGACGTACTTCCCGGCCCTCGCGCTGGGCCCGATCGCGGAGGCGCTGCACTGATGTCCACGCCCGGTCTCTCCACCCCGGCCCGGGACCGGGTCTCCGGCGGGCTGCTCGACCCGGGACAGCTGGTGCGATCCCTCCCCGGCGCCGTGCGCAAGCTCGATCCGCGGGTGATGTTCCGTCACCCGGTGATGTTCGTGGTGGAGGTCGGCGCGGCGCTGACCACGCTGGCCGCCGCCGAGACGCCGAGCGTCTTCGCCTGGGTGATCACCGCGTGGCTGTGGCTGACGGTCCTCTTCGCCAACCTGGCCGAGGCGGTGGCCGAGGGGCGGGGGAAGGCGCAGGCGGAGACGTTGCGGCGGGCCCGGACCACGGTCATGGCGCGGCGGCTGACCGGCTACCGGCCCGGTGCGGCCGCCGCCACCGAGGAGGAGGTGCCCGGCGTCGACCTGCGGCAGGGCGACCATGTGGTGGTCGAGGCCGGGCAGATCATCCCGGGTGACGGTGATGTCGTCGAGGGCATCGCCAGCGTCGACGAATCGGCCGTCACCGGGGAATCGGCGCCGGTGATCCGGGAGTCGGGCGGCGACCGGTCGGCCGTCACCGGCGGGACGAAGGTGCTCTCGGACCGCATCGTCGTCAAGATCACCTCGAAGCCGGGCGAGACCTTCATCGACCGGATGATCGCGCTGGTCGAGGGCGCGGCCCGGCAGAAGACGCCCAACGAGATCGCGCTCGACATCCTGCTGGCGTCCCTCACCGTCATCTTCCTGGTCGCCGTGGTGACGCTGCAGCCCTTCGCCCTCTTCGCCGGTGCCGGACAGACCCTCGTCGTCCTCACCGCCCTGGTCGTGGCGCTGATCCCCACCACCATCGGCGCACTGCTCTCGGCCATCGGCATCGCCGGGATGGACCGGCTCGTGCAGCGCAACGTCCTGGCGATGTCCGGCCGCGCCGTCGAGGCGGCGGGCGACGTCAACACGCTGCTGCTCGACAAGACCGGCACCATCACCCTCGGCAACCGGCAGGCCGCGGAGTTCCTGCCCGCGCACGGCGTGGACATCGGCGAACTGGCGGACGCCGCGCAGCTGTCGTCGCTCGCCGACGCGACGCCCGAGGGCCGCTCGATCGTCGTCCTCGCCAAGGAGCGGCACGCGCTGCGCGGGCGTGACGAGGGCGAGCTGCACGGGGCGAGGTTCGTCCCGTTCACCGCGCAGAGCCGGATGAGCGGCGTCGACCTCGGCGGGGCGGCGGAGCGGCGGTCGCTGCGCAAGGGCGCGGCGACCGCGGTGATGCGCTGGGTCCGCGACAACGGCGGGCACCCCACCGCGGAGATCGGCCACCACGTCGACGGCATCTCGGCGAGCGGCGGCACCCCGCTGGTGGTGGGCGAGGTCCTCCGGGACGGCGGCACCCACACGGCCCGGGTGCTCGGCGTCATCCACCTCAAGGACGTGATCAAGAAAGGCATGCGGGAGCGCTTCGACGAGCTGCGCCGGATGGGCATCAAAACCATCATGATCACCGGCGACAACCCGCTCACCGCCAAGGCCATCGCCGCGGAGGCGGGCGTGGACGACTTCCTCGCCGAGGCCACCCCCGAGGACAAGATGGCCCTCATCAAGCGGGAGCAGGCGGGCGGCAAACTCGTCGCGATGACCGGCGACGGCACCAACGACGCCCCGGCCCTCGCCCAGGCCGACGTCGGCGTCGCCATGAACACCGGCACCTCCGCCGCCAAAGAGGCCGGAAACATGGTCGACCTCGACTCCAACCCCACCAAACTCATCGAGATCGTCGAGATCGGCAAACAACTCCTCATCACCCGCGGCGCGCTCACCACCTTCTCCATCGCCAACGACGTCGCCAAGTACTTCGCGATCATCCCCGCGATGTTCGCGGCGGTGTACCCGGGCCTGGACGGGCTCAACATCATGCGGCTGCACAGCCCGACCTCCGCGATCACCTCCGCGATCGTCTTCAACGCCCTGATCATCGTCGCGTTGATCCCGCTCGCGCTGCGCGGCGTCCGCTACCGGCCGTCCTCCGCGGACCGGCTGCTCGCCCGCAACATCTGGGTCTACGGGCTCGGCGGGCTGGTCCTGCCGTTCCTCGGCATCAAACTGCTCGACCTCGTCATCCAGTTCCTGCCCGGTCTGCGCTGACCGCCGCCCGGCGACGGAGAGGACGCCCATGGCACGCACCGCTCTCCCCACGGTCCTCCGCCACCATCTGGCGGCCCTGCGGATGCTGCTGGTGTTCACGGTGATCACGGGTCTTGCCTATCCCCTGCTCGTCACCGGCATCGCCCAGGCGGTCCTCCCCGGGCAGGCCAACGGCTCGCTGCTGACGGCGGACGGCAGGCCGGTGGCCTCGCGGCTTCTCGGGCAGAACTTCACCCTGCCGCGGGCGCGCGGCGGACGGCCCGACCCGGCGTGGTTCCAGCCTCGCCCATCGGCCGCCGGCTACGACCCGGGGAAATCCGGCGCCTCGAACCTCGGGCCGAACAACCCGGCGCTGACCGCCGCCATCCGGGCGCGCCGCGCCGCCGTCGCCGCCTTCGACGGCGTCCCCCCGGCAGCCGTCCCGGCGGACGCGGTCACCGCCGGGGGCTCCGGCCTCGACCCGGACATCTCCCCGGCGTACGCGTACGAGCAGGCAGGGCGGGTCGCCCGGGCCCGACGGCTCTCCCCCGCCCGCGTCCGGGCCCTGGTCGGCCGGCACGTCCAGGGGCGTCAGCTGGGGTTCCTGGGGCAGCCCCGGGTGAATGTCGTCGTCCTCAACCGGGCGCTGGCCGGGCAGGGGCGGCCGGTGCGGTAGCGCGGGGCACCGTGGCGTGCCCCGGGCCCGGTCCGGCGTCAGGCGGCCGTCGGGCTGAGGTTGTCGAAGGCCGCCCCCACCTGGTCGGCGAGGGTGACCGCGACCAGGCGGGCGCCCAGCGGCGGGGCGGCGCCGGGGGCCGGGCGGAGCAGGAAGCGGCCGTGGAAGCGGCCGTTGTGCAGCACGCGCAGTTCCACCTCCGCCGGCGGCAGGCCGTCGCGGTCGGCGTCCCAGTGCCGCCGCCCCCAGTCGATGGAGCCGTCCTCCCGCAGGCGCGGCGGATGGCCGAGGAGCGTGCCGTACTCGAAGCGGCAGGCGCTCAGCCCGAGCAGGCCGACCAGTTGCCGGGAGACGTGGTCGATCACCTCGTCCGGGGAAGCGGCGGTCCCGGCCAGGCGGGCGGTGTGGTGGATCTGCGCCAGATAGCCGTCGTCCAGGACCGTGATCACCTTCCACTTCCGGGCCCGCGCCGCGAGCTGCGCGACGGTGAGGCCGACGACGAGGAGCAGCACGGCGGTGACGGCGTCGGCGGACCGGGCGATGTCCAAGGTGCCGTAGGGCGGGGTGAGGAGGACGTCGAACCACACCGCGGCGGAGAGTGCCGCCAGCGCCCCGGCGGCCCGGTTGCCCAGGGCGGCCACCGCCACCACGGCCACGACGGCGATCAGCGCCGCGTCGGCGTGGGGCAGGACGCCCCGGACGGGTACGAGCGCCGCGCAGAGCGCGGGCGGGAGGAGGACCGCGCCCGCAAGAGCGAGCCGGTTCCGGGTGGCATACCGCACCATGGCGCTCACCTCCACTTCCGGTGTAACCGCCACCGGTGCCCCGGGGCCGCCCGCCCGCCACACCTTGACGGAACCTTGGCGCATTGCCCGGGGCGGGCCCGCGGGGGCCCGCCCCGCGCGGCCGGCGCGGGGCGGGACACCCGGTCCGCGTGACCGGCCGCGGGCGTCACTTCTGCCAGCCGACCGTCTCCGGCAGCGGGGTGTGGAAAATCGTCGCGCCGACGTTGGCGAGGCCCTTCTTCACGCCGTACGTCGACGGGCCGCTGAACAGCGGCAGGAAGGCGTACTGCGCCAGCGCCTTCCGCTCGACCTTGTTGACCGCCGTCGCCTGCTTGCCGAGGTCGGCGATGTCGGCGGTGGCGCGGATCTCCTTGTCGAGGGCGGGGGTGCCCGCGCCGGTGAGGTTGGAGTCACGGTCGGAGCAGTAGAAGTCGCAGAGGTAGCGGGCGCCGAACGGGTCCATGGAGCGGTTGCCGGAGAGGATCAGATCGAAGCGCCGCTCGTTGAGGATCTTCGCAAAGTCCGCGTCGTCGCCCTTCTTGATGACGAGGTGGATCCCGGCGGGCTTCAGCATGGCGGCGAGGGCGCCCGCGGTGGCCTTGCCCAGCGGGTCGTCGCCGAGGAGGGTGTAGCCGATCTCCAGCTTCTTGCCGTTCTTGACGCGGACGCCGTCCGGGCCGGGCTTCCAGCCCGCCGCGTCGAGGGTCTTGGGCGCCTGGTCCGGCGCGTGCCGGAGGACGGCGGCGACGTTGTCCTCGTACCCCTTCTGGAAGCTGTAGAGCACGGCCGAGCCGGGCAGCGGTTCCTTGTAGTCGAGGCCCTGGAACTGGATGCGGGCGATCTGCGGGCGGTCGACGCTCTCCACGACGGCCTTGCGGACGGCCTTGTCGGCGAGGATCGGGGACTTGGTGTTGACGTTCAGGGAGTACTCGAAGGGGCTGCCGCCGCTGCGGATCTCCGTGCCCGCCAGGCCCTTGATCTGCTGGAGGCTCTCCGCGTCGACGGCGGAGGTGTAGTCGAGCTGGCCGTTCTTGAAGGCGTTGACCGCCGCCGTCGACTCCAGGTTGACGTAGACGCGCTTGTCGAGCTTGCCCTTCTTCCCCCACCACTTGGGGTTGCGGACGAAGGTGATGTTGCCGGAGTGGGTGTCCCAGCTGCCGACCGTGTACGGGCCCGCGCCCCACTCCGGGTGGGCCTTCTTCACGTACGCCTTGTTGAAGTGGGCGACCGTGGCGGCCTTGGGGTGCAGGAAGGTGCTGAAGAGGGCGGGCCAGGCGGGGTTGACGCCCTTGAAGCGGATGACGGCCTGTTTGGCGGTCTCCCCGCGCTCGACGGCGGTGATCCGGTCGTAGCCGTCCGTGGAGGAGGCGGCGAACTCCTTGTCGGAGCCGTTGTTCGCCTTCCAGGTGGCGTGGATCGCCGTCCAGTCGATGGGGGTGCCGTCGTTGAAGACGGCCTTCGGGTTGAGCGTGAGGACGACCGTCTGGTCACCGCCGTCGACGGTGACCTTCACGTCGCTGTAGTAGTCGGGGTTGTACCGCACCTCACCGGCGGGCGAGTAGGTGATCGCGTCGGCGTTGTACCAGCCCCAGACGCGGGACGCGGTCAGCGTGGCGTTGACGTTGAACGGGTTGCCCTGGTCGTCGAAGGTCCCGGCGGTGGTGTAGGTGCCGCCGTCCTTGATCTTGTCGTAGAGCTGCGGGTTGTAGTCGACGGCGGCCGACGCGGTCCTGGGGCCGTCGGCCGTGTCCTTCGCGGCGGGCGCCTGGCAGGCGGTGGCGGCGACGGAGACGGCGGCGACGAGGGCGACGGGGAGGACCAGTCTTGCGCGCATGGCGGCAGGGTTCCTTCGTGTTTCGGGGAGCGGGCGGGAGGGGGTTCGGGGGCCCGTGCGGGCCGGGCCGGGGTCAGGCGGCGTGGCAGGCGTAGCGGTGGCCGGGGTCGCCGTCCGCGGCGGCCGGGGCCGGGCGTTCGGTGCGGCAGCGGCGGCGCAGGTCCTCACCGGCGAGGCGGTACAGCGGGCAGCGGTCCACGAAGACACAGCCCTCGGGCAGCCGGGTGGCGCTCGGCTGCTCGCCCTCCAGCACCAGGCGCTCCCGGCTGCGTTCGCGCTCCGGGTCGGGCACCGGGATCGCGGAGAGCAGCGCCCGGGTGTACGGGTGCCGGGGGTCGGCGAAGAGCGTTTCGGTGGGGCCGGTCTCGACGAGGTGGCCGAGGTACATCACCGCGATGCGGTCGGAGAGGTAGCGGACGACGGCCAGGTCGTGGGCGACGACGAGGGTGGCGAGGGAGAGTTCCCGCCGCAGCCGCGCCAGCAGGTTGATCACTCCGGCCTGTACGGACACGTCGAGGGCGGAGAGCGGTTCGTCGAGGACGAGGAGTTTCGGCTCGGTCGCCAGGGCCCGGGCGATGCCGACGCGTTGACGCTGGCCGCCGGAGAGCGCGGCCGGGAAGCGGTCGCTCACGGCACCGTCCAGGCCGACCAGGCGCAGCAGTTCGGGGACGCGGGCGCGGATCGTGGCGCGGTCGGCGCCCATGGCCTGGAGGGGTTCGGCGAGCAGGTGGTGGACCGGCAGCCGCGGGTCGAGGGCGCCCAGCGGGTCCTGGAGGACGATCTGGACGTCCCGCCGCAACTCCCGTATCCGCGCGGCCGGTCCGGCGGTTGCGACATCGGTCCCGGCGATCTCGATGCGTCCGCCCTCGGGCCGCTTCAGCCGCAGGATCTCCAGGAGGGTGGTGGTCTTGCCGCTGCCGGACTCGCCGACCAGGCCCAGGGTCTCCCCGGCGCGCAGGTCGAAGCTGACGCGGTTGACGGCGTGCAGGGTGCCGACCCGGCGTTTGAGGACGGCGCCCTTGGTGACGGGGAAGGTCTTGACCAGGTCCTCGACGCGGAGCACCACCTCCCCGGTCGCGGTGTCGCCCTGGACGGCCCCGGGCTCGCCGTCCGGGGCGGTCCCGGTGGGGTCCAGCGTGCCGTCGGCCACCTCGTCGGCGCGCAGGCAGGCGGCCTGCCCGTGCCCGGGGACGTCGCGCAGTGCGGGGTCGGTGGTGCGGCAGGCGTCGACGGCGACGCGGCAGCGGCCGGCGAAGGCGCAGCCGGCCGGCGGACCGACGAGGGCGGGCGGCTCCCCGCCGATGGGGATCAGGGGGCGGCGCACCCCGCTGTCCACGGTGGGCACGGCGGCGAGCAGCCCGGCAGTGTACGGCATGACCGGCCGGTCGAACAGCTCCCGTACGCCCGCCCGTTCCACGACGCGGCCCGCGTACATCACGGCGATGTCGTCGGCGTGCCCGGCGACGACGCCGAGGTCGTGGGTGATGAGGACGAGCCCGGCGCCGGTCTCCCGCTGGGCCACCCGCAGCACGTCGAGGATCTGGGCCTGCACGGTGACGTCGAGGGCGGTGGTGGGTTCGTCGGCGATGAGGACGGACGGCTGGTTGGCGATGG
Source organism: Streptomyces sp. NBC_01525 (assembly GCF_045040405.1). NCBI lineage: Bacteria > Bacillati > Actinomycetota > Actinomycetes > Kitasatosporales > Streptomycetaceae > Streptomyces > Streptomyces sp. NBC_01525. Next base: position 5,477,785 of record NZ_CP109397.1, on the reverse strand, counting down.
CCAGGGCGATGACGACGCGCTGGCGCATACCGCCGGAGAACTCGTGCGGGAAGGAGCGGGCGCGCTCGCGCGGGTCGGGGATGCCGACGAGGTCGAGGAGTTCGACGGCGCGGTCCCAGGCGGCCCGCTTCGTCAGGTCCTGATGGACCCGCAGGGCGTCGGAGAGCTGCCGGCCCACGGAGAAGATCGGGGTGAGCGCGGACAGCGGGTCCTGGAAGACCATGCCGAGGTCGGCGCCGCGTACCCCGGAGAGCGCCTTGTCGCCGAGTCCGACCAGGTCACGGCCGTTCAGCAGCACCTGTCCGCCGATGTCGGCGGCGGGCGGCAGCAGGCCCATGACGCCCATCGCGGTGGCCGATTTGCCGGAGCCGGATTCGCCGACGATGCCGAGGGTGCGGCCCGGCAGCAGATCGAAGCTGACGCCGCGGACCGCCTCGACCGGCCCGGCTTCGGAGGGGAACGAGATCCGCAGGTCCCGGACGGAGAGCACGGGGGTGGTGGCGGCGGACCGCGGTGCCGGGCGGGGCAGGGTCGTCGTACGGGTCATCGTCGGCCTCCAGCCGCGCCGGTCACGGAAGTGGGGTCGAGGGCGTCGCGCAGCCCGTCGCCGATGAAGGTCATCGACACGGTGAGCAGGACGACCAGGCCCGCGGGGAAGGCGAAGAGCCAGGGGGCGCTCGTGACCGTGCCCGCGCCGTCGGCGAGCATCGTGCCGAGGGAGACGTCCGGGGTCTGGACGCCGAACCCGAGGAAGGAGAGGGCGGTTTCGCTCAGTACGGTCGCGACGACGCCGAGCGTGAGGTTGACGATCAGCAGCGAGCCGAGGTTGGGGATGAGGTGCCGCAGGATGATGCGCGGCGCGCTGACGCCCATGAACTCCGCCGCCGTCACATAGTCCCTCTCGCGCAGGGAGGTCGAGACGGACCAGATGACGCGGGCGGTGGACATCCAGCCGAAGACCGTCAGCACGACGATGAGGACCCGCCAGTCACCGGCGAGGCGGTGGGAGACCAGCGCGAGGATGAGGAAGGAGGGGACGACCAGCAGGAAGTGGATGACGGCGAGCGTCACCCGCTCGATCCGGCCACCGAAGTACGCGGCGCCGGAGCCGATGACCGCGGCGACGACGACGGTCAGCACGGAGACGCTGACGGCGATCACCAGGGACCGCTGGAGACCGTGGACGGCGGAGGCGTAGACGTCGTTGCCGCCCTGGTTGGTGCCGAACCAGTGGGTCGCGCCGGGCGGTTGGGTGAGCGCCACGAAGTCGGTGTCGGCGTACGTGTACGGGGTGAGCAGCCCGCCGAGCGCGCTGAACAGCACCAGCAGGACGAAGATCGCCACGCCGGCGACGGCGAGCCGGTTGCGCAGGAAACGCCGCAGGTAGAGGCGGCCGAGGCGGTGGGCGGACGGCGCGGGGGCCGGGGCGCCGGTTTCCGTGTCGGTGGCCATCTCAGCTCACCCGCACTCTCGGGTCGAGGAAGACGGTGGCGATGTCCGCGAGGATCGCGCCGACGGCGGTGAGGGCCGCGGCGAAGGCGGCGGTGGCAACGGTGCCGTGCACATCGTTCTTGACGATGGTCTGGAGGAAGTAGCGGCCCATGCCGTTCCAGCCGAAGATCGTCTCGGTGATGACGGCGCCGGTGAAGAGCGCCGGGATGCTGAACGCCACGGAGGTCGCCGTCGGGATGAGCGCGTTGCGCAGCGCGTGCCGCCGGATGGCCTGGGCGCGGGTGAGCCCGGTGGCGCGGGCGGTGCGCACGTAGTCGGCGTGGAGCGTGTCGAGCAGCAGCGACCGCTGGGTCAGGTGGTAGCCGACGTATCCCATCAGGGTCAGCGTCAGGGTCGGCAGGATCAGGTGGAGGAGGCGGTCGCCGATCGTGGGGAGCAGCCCTTCGACGTTGGGGGAGTTCTCCCCGGCGACGTAGAGGAAGTGCAGTCCGGCGTGCTGGTTGAGCCAGATGGCGACGAAGACCACGGCGAGGGCGGCGACGGACGTCGGGATGTTCAGCACCACGATGGAGACGGCTTGGGAGACGCGGTCGGCCCAGCCGTACTGCCGCGATGCGGTGTACACGCCCAGCGCGACGCCGATCAGTACGGACAGGAGCGTGGCGATGACGACCAGTTCGGCGCTGACGAGGGAGCGGTAGCCGATCTCCCCGTTGACGGAGACGCCCGTGGGGGACTTACCCCAGTCGAAATGGAGGACGACGGAGGTGAGCCAGTCCCACCACCGGTGCACCAACGGCACCTGCGGGTCCAGGTTGTAGGGCGCGAGGGCCCGGTCGATCTGCGCCTCGGTGCGGACCGGCCGCAGGTCCCGGAAGTTGGCGCGCGGGTCGAGGAACCAACTCGCCAGGAAATAGGTGGCGTTGGTGGCGACCGCGATCATCAGCAGCCAGCCCGCCGCCTTGCGCGTCATATGGCGCAGCATGCGCGCCACCTCCTGGGGCGGGCCGTGGGGGCGCCGGGTCTGCGGGATTTCTGCATGTGCCGTGGAGCTTTCCGGGAAGACGGGACGTGAGCACAAATGTGCGAACACCAGTCTTGTCAGCGCTCCGCCACCGGCACCAGACTTTGCCTGTGTCCGCCACGAGACCGACATGCCGCTGTAGCAATCGGCGGCATTCCCGGTTTCCTTATGCGGTACGTCTCTTACGGGTCCCGTCCCCGCCCGGAAAGGGTTCCGGGAGGCTCATTACCCGGCGCATACACCCTTTCCTCGGCGCTTTCCCTCCCGCTCAACTCCGGTGTGTACGAAGGGGATCGGACCGGTGTGACCCATACGCATCGGCGGCCGATGGCGCACCCCTGCCGCACCACCGGCCACCAGGCACGATGTCAGCCCGTAACAAGGCTTCCGAGCAGTTCGGCGGCGGGCTCCGGGTGGACGAGCCAGCGCAGATGACTTCCCTGGAGCGTATGGACGTCGAACGGATTACCGGGGGTGAGCGCGTCGCCTTCGCGGATCATCCGGTCCTGCATATCGAGCGGAATGGCGAGGTCTTCGGCCAGCCGCACATAGGTCTTGGGAATACGGCCCCAGGTCGCTTCCTGTGCGCAGTCGGCGATGGTTCCGGCGTCGAGATTGTCGTCGGGCTGGAAGGTGTTCAGGAAGGTGCGGAATTCGTCGTCGGCGAGGTCGGCGCCGACGGTCTGCCGCAACGAGGCGAGTGCCGCCGGGTCCGCGGTACGGAAATTGGTGCGGAGCAGACCGAGTTCCGCCGGATTCCCGACGAGCGCCGTCGCCAGGGCGGCCGGATCGACGTCCGCCATCTCCGGCTCGGCGTAATACCCGGCGACATCGAGGTCGACCGGGCACCACGCGGAGACGTAGACGAGGCGGTCGACGAGGTCGGGCCGGGCGTTGCCGACCGCGGTGAGGGTGATGCCGCCCCGGCTGTGGCCGACGAGCACGGTCGGGCCGTTCCGCTGTGCCCGCTCCAGGACGGCGATGACGCGGGCGACGGCGTCGGCGAGGGTGACGTCCTTGATGCCGCCCGGCTCCGTGGCGAGCGCGTCGAGGTCCTGCGGCGCCTGGTACGCGGCGGGGAAGGTCGCCTCGAACCCGTGCCCCGGCAGGTCGACCGCGACGGACCGGTGCCCCAGAAGGCCGAGTTCGGCCTGGAGCGGCGCGAAGGAGAAGGAGTTGGCGAAGGCCCCGTGAACGAGGACGAAGGTCGGAAGAGTCTGCATGCCCCAGCGTCCAACGGAAACGCGCGGCGCGACAAGCGGGGGTGGGTGTGAGGTGGGTCGGGGCGACGGGGTGGATTGCTCGGGGGGCGGCGGGAGGGCGGCCGGGCCGACGCGCACGGCGACGGTCCCGGCGCCCCCCGTCCGATGGCTCTCGCGAACGCCCGCCTGCACTTCCGTGGCCCGAGGGCGGTCCGCCCTGCGAAGGCGAGGCACGTGCGGGGCCTCACGGAGTTGCGCCGAGGTCGGGGCGGTGTGCGACAGTGGGCGTCCGGTCGGCCGGGCGCGCGTCTGCGCTGCCGCCACCGGACCCCCACCTTCCCGACACGGCCCTCTCCGGTCGCGCCCGCGCGCCCGGGGCCACGGCCTCCCCACGTCCCCGAGAGAGCTATGCAGGCCACGACACTCGCTCCCCGCACCACGGACCCGCTCGGTCAGGGTCTGGAGTCGCGGGACGGTACCGCTCTGCTGCGCTTCGGCGTCGCGCGGCGCCGCCCGGCCGACCGGATCAGCTGGAGCGGCACCGGCGCCGCGGCCTGGCTCGACCGCGGACAGGTGCTGAGCGTCGGGGATCCCGACGCCGCCGCCGGCCTCGTCCTGCGCGCCGCCCACGGACTCCCGGACCGGGTGCGGGAGTTCACCGTGCCGCGCGGCTCCGACGTCCTGGTCGGGCGGCACCTCCCGGTGACCGGCGCCGTCGAGTGGGTCTTCCGCTGGACGGAACAGGAGCCGCCCCCGCACGCCGCGGAGGAACGGGTCCAGGCCCTGGACGCCACGCACCACGACGCGCTCCGCGCCTTCCTCGCCGAGCACAGCCCCGCGCACTCCACGGGCCCCGGCTCCTCCGACGTCAGCCTCTGGGCCGGGATCCGCGACGACGCCGGGCAGCTGGTGGCGTGCGGGGCACTGAGCCGCCTGCGGGACAGCGGCGCGCCCTTGATGGTCTCCGTCGCCACCGACGCGGCCCGGCGCGGCGAGGGCCTGGGCGCCGCGCTCACCTCCTGGCTGACCCGGCACGCCGTGCGCAACGACGGCGTGTGCACCCTGTGGCAGCTCGGCGGCAACGCCCCCGCCGAACGGCTCTACGACCGCCTCGGCTACCGCACCGGCGACCCCTGCGTGACCGCCCGGATCGCGCCCGCGCCGCCGATGGCCGCCTGATCCGCCACGGCGGGGGCGCGGCGGGACCCCCTGACCCCGCCTGCCGGAGATGACCTAGAATCGCCGAATGATCTTTATTGTTGTGAAATTTCCCGTGAAGCCCGAATACGCCGAGGAGTGGCCGTCGCATGTGGCCGCGTTCACCGAGGCCACGCGGGCGGAGCCGGGCAACCTCTGGTTCGAGTGGTCCCGCGGCGTCGAGGACCCGCTGTCCTACACCCTCGTCGAGGCGTTCCAGGACGACGCCGCCGAGGCCCACGTCACCTCCGACCACTTCCGTGCCGGGCTGGAGACCATGCGCCCGCTGCTGCGGCACACCCCCGAGATCGTGAGCACCACCATCGAGGGCGCCACCGGCTGGGGCGCCATGGGCGAGTTGGTCATCGACTGACACCCGACCGCGTCACGGCCGCCGTACGGGGGACCCCGCGGTGCGGGCCACAATCCGTACGGCGTCCGGGTCAGGACGGTTTCAGGGGGCGGACCAGGAGCGGCACGCCGATCTCCTGGTGCCCGCCGCTGGCCAGCATCCGGACCTCACCGCGGTCGCTGATCTCGGCGCGGACGATGCCCGTCTCGTCCTCGTAGACCGGGTATCCGCCCGCCCCGGCGGCGGCGGTGCGCCGGACGACCACCACGTCGTCGGCGACGGCGGACGCCTGGAACACCAGCTCGAAGGCTTCCGGATACTCCATGGCTGCCTCTTCGGCGATGGGTTGTCGACTCTTCCATCGTCTCGCACCCCGGGCCGCCCCGCCCGACGGAACGGCCCCTGCCCCACGGGCGCCGGACCGGCCGTGACACCGCCTCGGTATCGTGACGCCACGTGGGTGACAACGGCACACTGTGGACCTTGGCCATCGCCGTGGTGACGGGCGGCACCGCGGTGCTCGCGAGCTGGGTGACCGGCCGCGGCAGCGCCCGCGCCGCCACCCTCCAGGCGGAGACCGCCGCCCGTACGCAGCGCGCCGAGCGGCTGCGCGAGAGCCGCCGCATCGCCTACCTCGACCTCATCGAGCAGGCCCACCGCATGGGCGAGCTGTACTGGGAGACCTCCGCGGTCCTCCGGCGCCCCGACTCCGCCGAACGCCTCGGCGCCCTCCGCGAGCTGCACGACCGCGAGATCGCGGAGTACGCCCGCATCCGCCGCTGCGCCCGCGTCGTCGAGCTGGAGGGCCCACCCGAAGCGGCCACCGCGGCCCTCGCCCTCCAGAAGGCGACCGGCCCCTTCCACGCCGGCGTCACCGCCGAACTCGACGGCGACCCCACCGGCCGCGACCACCTCGACGCCGCCTACCGCCCGTTCTGGCAGGCCCTGGAACTCTTCGTGGATGCGGCGCGCACGGCGCATCAGAGGGATTGAACGGGGGCTGGACGGGGGCGCGGATCAGGGCACGTCCACCGGGTGCAGCCGGGCGAATTCGTCGGCCAGCAGGCCCATCACGACGAGATCCTGATGGCGTCCGGCAAGAAAGACGTGGTCACGAAGGCGCCCCTCCTCGACGAAGCCGAGCCGACGGTGCAGGGCCAGGGATGCCGCGTTGTGCGCGAAGATCCGTGCCTCGCATTTGTGGTAGCGCCGCTCGGCGAAGAAGAAACGCAGCAACAGCACCGCCGCCTCGGTCGCATACCCCTTGCGCCGGTGACCGGCTTCCCTCGTGATGCCGTACGCGAACCGTCCCGCGTGCGGATCGGCGTACGACGAGCCGACGGCGCCGACCGTCTCCCCCGTGTCCAGTGCCTCGATCACCAGCCGGAAACAGTCACCCTCGGCGGCGGTGGCCTGCTCCCGCGCCCACGCGCGGAAGCTTTCGGCGGAACGCGGGGGACGCAGCACATCCCCCGACCGCTCCTCGTCGGCGGCGAAGCGCCGGAACGCGGCCCAGTCGCCGGGCTCGATCCCGCGCAGCCGTACGCGCTGTCCGGTCCGGAACGAGGTCGTCCCGTATGCGATCACGCCACGGCGCACGGGGTCCAGCCCTTCGTCTGCCGAACCCCGTCCCGGTGGGCCGGTGCCGCGTGCCCGGGCCGACCGCCCCACTACTCCCCCGACGCCTCCCGACGTGCCACCAGCGCCCGGGCTGTACGGGTACGCGGGTGCCAGGGGCCGTACGCGCGCTCGCACGCCTCGGCGGCCTCCGTGGCCAGGCGGTCGGCGTCGGCGGGGGTGAGCTTCGGGGGTCTGCTGACGGTGGCGTCGAGGAAACGGACCACGGGGGCGGGGAACATGCCCACGGCGCGGGTGCGGCCCCCGCCGTCCTCGGCCAGGGAGCGCACCGCCTCGTCGGCCACCTCGGCATGGGTGAGGCGGATGAGCGCGGCCGCGCGGGGGTGGTCGCGCTCCAGTGCCGCGGCGTCCCGGAAGGTCAGGGCGTCGCGGAGCAGGACCAGCGCCTCGGTCCACAACCGCTGGCGGCCGCGCGAGCGGGCGCGCCGGAGTTGGGTGAGGATCCGCGCCGGGTGGGCGGCGCCCAGGACCCGCCAGTACAGGCCGGTGGCGGTGTGCAGCAGCCGCTCACCCTCCGCGTACCGGCGCCGCCCGTGAAGCGCCTCGGCCAGCACGGTCAGCACGTCGGCGGCCTGTACCAGCACATCGCCGTCGACGGTGGAGAGCTTGCCGGTGAAGGGCCCCTCGGCGTTCTCCCGCAGCAGCTCCCCCAGGGACGGCCCGGTCCTTCCGGCCAGGGTCAGGTCGCGCGCGGTCGCCGCCGCGTCCGCCCGGGCCAGCACCGGCCGCAGCACCGCCTCGGCCTCGGCGTGGTCGCCGCAGCGCACCCGGAGGCGGCCGTGGGCCAGCGCGTCGGCGAGGCCCGCGCCCGCCGGGCAGACCACGATCCGCTCGGCGAACGGCAGCGCCGCCTCGTAGGCACCGCACCGTTCGTAGCCGTCCCGGAGGCGCCGGGCCGCCGCGACCGGCTCGGGCAGCGTGGCGCCGGAGCGCCACAGGAGGGCGCGGACGTGCGGCGCGAACAGCGGGAGTTCGGCGTCGTCGGCGCTCCGTAGCAGGGCGCGGTCCAGCAGCGCGGCGGCCCAGGCGTCGAGCGCGGGCCGCGCGGGTCCGCCGGGCCGGGCGGCGGGCGGACGCAGACAGCGGACCGGGCTCCGTACCGTGCCCTCCGGCGCCACGGGCGAGGCCGCGGGCACGGCCGCACCGGCGAGCGCACCGACCGCCGCGGCCACCGCCTCCGGCGCGGGGCCGGGATCCGGCAGCGCAACGGCGGCCGGCGCCCGCGGGTCGAGGACGTGCGCGGGCAACGGTGCATCCGCGAAGCACGCCAACAACTCCTCCGGCGTCGGCGGGGCTCCGGCGCCCACCGCGCCGTCCGGCTCCCGCGACGCCGCGGGGGCCGGACCGCCGTAGGTGATGTGCAGATCCCGGCCCGCCTGGTGGACGCGCCCGCCCTCATGCGCCTCGGCCCGGAAAGAACCCCCGTCGTCCATCCCCACCCCCTGAAGCTCCGTCAACCCACCTCCAGGTTAGGGCGCACTGGTGACACACCACCGTACGAACGCCCCACCAGGTTCCGGATGTTGGACGCACGGGGGGCGAGCCCGTAGGGCGGCAGACCCGGAAGGCACCGGCCCCGCGAGGCGGCGGACTCATGAGGCGCGCCGCATGGGGCACCGCCCCGCGACGCAGCGGCCCCGTGGGGGCATGCCGCATGGGGGCATGCCGCATGGGGCGCGGCCCATCGGGCACACGGGGCGCAAGGTATCGGGCGCGCAGGGCGCGAGGCATCGGGCGCGCAGGGCGCGAGGCATCGGGCGCGCAGGGCACCCGGCGCCGGGCCCCAGCCGTCACCGCTCCCCGGACTCCGGCGGCACCGCCCCCTCCGGCGCCGGCACCCCCTCCAGCAACCGCCGGAGAAGCCCCAGAACCAGCTCGCAGACCTCATCCGGGTCCGCGCTCGCGAGGGGTTCGCGGCCGACGACGACGCGCATCATGCCGATGCCCAGCAGCCACGCCATGGCGAGATCCGCGCGCAGCGCCGCGTCCTCGGCCCCGGAGAGCCCGGCCAGCACGTCCGCGTACTGCTCCCCCAGCACCTTCACCGTCTCCGCCGCGTCGTCGGCGCCGCCGACGGAGCGCAGATACACCGCGAGGGAGCGGTCGTGGGGCTCCTTGCCGTGGTGGGTGAGCATGCCGCGCAGCGTCGTCTCGAACAGCTTCTCCGGGGGCGTGGTCCGCAGCTGCTCCTCGCCGCTGTGCGCCATCACCTCCGTCAGCAGCCCGCTCTTCGAGCCGAAGTACCGGAACAACAGCGCCTGATTGGCACCGGCCCGGTCCGCGATGTCCCGCACGGTCGCGGCGTCGTAACCGCGCTCGGCGAACAGGTCGGCGGCGGCCTCCAGCAGCCTGCGGCGAGTGGCCTGCGCGTCTCTTCTCCGGGGTGAACCGGGCGGTACGCCAACGGGATTCGCCATGGTGCTCCTCTCCGGACGGCCCGTCAGGATAACGGCCGTAACCGGTCGTTGACCGTCCGCGGACCGGCGCCCTAACGTTTGTAAGCAGGTGCTTACACAAGGGAGGCCACCGTGACCACAGCTGATACAGCACCCCTCTCCTATCCCTTCAACACCGCCGACAACCTGTCGTTGTCCGAGGCGTACGACGAGGCCCGCAACCGCCCCGGTCTCTTGCAGGTCCGCATGGCCTACGGGGAACCCGCCTGGCTGGTGACGCGGTACGCCGAAGCCCGCTTCGTCCTCGGTGACCAGCGCTTCAGCCGCGCCCTGGGGCTGGAACGCGACGAGCCGCGGCAGTCCGAGGGCAGCCTCAACAGCGGCATCCTCAGCATGGACCCGCCCGAGCACACCCGGCTGCGCTCCCTGGTGGCGAAGGCGTTCACCGTGCGCCAGGTGGAGAAACTCCGGCCACAGGTCAAGGAGTTGACCGGCCAATTGCTCGACGAGCTGGAGGAGGCCGGTCCGCCCGCCGACCTCGTGGACCGCTATGCGCTGCCGATTCCGGTCGCGGTCATCTGCCGGATGCTGGGCGTCCCCGTCGAGGACCGGCCGAAGTTCCGGGCCTGGAGCGATGCGGCACTGTCGACCAGTTCGCTGACGGCGGAGGAGTTCGACGCCAACCGCGAGGAACTGCGCGCCTATATGGGGCAGTTGATCGAGGAGCACCGCAGGCATCCGCAGGACGACCTGATGACGGCGCTCATCGATGCACGGGACGCCGGGGACCGGCTCTCCGAGCTGGAGCTGGTCGATCTCTGCATCGGCATCCTCGTCGCCGGGCACGAGACGACCGCGACGCAGATACCCAATTTCGTCCTCACCCTGCTCGACCACCCCGAGGAGCTGGCCCGGCTGCGGGAGCGGCCGGAGCTGATGGCCGGTGCGGTGGAGGAGCTGCTGCGGTTCGTGCCGCTGGGCAGCGGGGCGGGCCAGCCGCGCTACGCCACCGAGGACATCGAGGTCGGCGGCACGCTGGTGCGGGCCGGTACGCCGGTGCTGGTCGCGGTGGGCGCCGCCAACCGCGATGCGCTCCGTTTCTCCTCCCCCGGCACCCTGGACTTCGCCCGGACCGGCAACCAACACCTCGGTTTCGGCCACGGCGTCCACCACTGCCTGGGCGCGCCGCTGGCCCGGCTGGAGCTCCAGGAAGCGCTCGGCGCATTGATCACCCGCTTCCCCGGGCTGCACCTCGCGGGCGATGTGCAGTGGAAGACCGAGATGCTGGTGCGCGGGCCGCGCGTCCTGCCGGTGGGGTGGTGAGCCCATGAGCCGACAGGTGGAGGTGGACCCGCAGCGCTGCATCGGCTCCGGCATCTGCGCCGGAACCGCGCCCGGACTCTTCGTCCTGGACGGCCCCCGCTCCCGGCCGGTGCGCGAGGAGATCGACGGGGACGACGAACTGGCCCTGGACGCCGCGGACCTGTGCCCGGCGATGGCCATCACCGTACGGGAGGACGGTCGCGAGATCGCGCCCCGGGACTGACCGGGCCGCCCCGGGGTGCCTCGGCCCCCGGGGCGGCAGGTCCCGGCGCGCCTCCGGAGCGCGGGCCCGCCGTCCGGTGAGGTCTCGGGACAGCCGCGCCCCGGGCGCCGTGGCGGTGCTTCGCCGGGCGTGGGTCAGACGCCCGTCCTGCCGTCGATGCGCTCACGGATGAGGTCGGCGTGGCCGCAGTGGCGGGCGTACTCCGCGATCAGGTGGGTGTATATCCAGCGGAGCGTGACGCGGCCCTCCCCCAGGGAGCCGGTGTCGTCCAGGGAGCGGCCGGCACAAGCGCGCCGGGCATGCTCCACCTCGGCCCGCCACAGCGCCATCGCGTCCTCGCACGACGCCTCCCCGGCACCGTCGAAACCGCCGCTCATCCCGTCGGCACCGGCGTCCCCCGGGAACAGATCGGGAACGTCCTCCCCGGCGAGGACCCGGCGGAACCAGCTCCGCTCGACCTCCGCCAGATGCCGGACGAGGCCAACGAGGGTGAGCGGCGAGGGCGGCGCGGAGACCGTGCGCAGCTGCTCCTCCGCGAGCCCCGCGCACTTACCGACGAGGGTGGCGCGGTAGAAGTCGAGCCAGCTGGTCAGGGACGTCCGCTCATCTGCGTCCATCGGGGGCGTGACGCGTTCGGAAGTGGTCATGGTCGTCATCGTGGCACGGGGGTGTGACAACGCCCGGGCGCTGCGGACGCCCGACGGGGCGGGCGCGGACGGAGCGTAGGGCGGACGGGCCGGACGGGCCCGCACCGGCCGGCCGCCGCCCCTGCCCCCGCCGAACGGACCCGCGCCGACCGGCCCCGTCCCCGCCCCTCACCGACCGGCCGCTCATCAATCCCGATGCGGCCCGCTCCTGGCTGAGGTACCGTTCCGGAGTCCTGTTGTCTCCGATAGAGGTGGACGTTGCGCATCTGAGGTCCGCGACCATCGCGCGGTACGGCCCTGCCGTACACCTGTCACGCTGTGCCGGCACTCTGCCGCCCGTGACCTCGCGCGGATGCGACCTCGGTGCATGAACCGTCCTCCCTTGCCAGGACCGCACCCCTCCCTTCCCGGCCGGTCGCCGCGTGGTGCTCGCCTACGACGCCCCCGTTCCTGCGTGCAGACTGCGAGAAAACCATGTCCCGACCCCCCGCTCCGCAAGCCTCGGTGACCTGCTCCGGCGTGACGTTCCGCTGGCCCGACGGCAGTACCGTCCTCGACCGGCTCTCCCTCGTCATCGGCCGGGGCCGTACCGGCCTCGTCGGCGACAACGGCACCGGGAAATCCACGCTGTTGCGGCTGCTGGCCGGTCAACTGCGCCCCGCCGAGGGCACGGTGAGCGTCACCGGCACCCTCGGCTACCTTCCGCAGAACCTCACCCTCGACACCGGTCTGCGGGTCGAGGACGCCCTCGGCATCGCCGACCGGCGCGCCGCGCTGCGCGCCATCGAGTCCGGCGACACCGACGAGGCGCACTTCACCACGCTGGGCGACGACTGGGACATCGAGGAACGCGCCCTGGCGACGCTGGGCTCCCTGGGGCTCGGCTCCCTCGGCCTCGACCGCACCGTCGGCGAGATGTCCGGCGGCGAGACCGTCCTGCTGCGGCTGGCCGCCCTGCTGCTGGACCGCCCCGACGTGCTGCTCCTGGACGAGCCGACCAACAACCTCGATGTGTTCGCGCGACGGCGGCTCCACGAGGCCGTCGCCTCCTGGCGCTCCGGCGCGCTGATCGTGGTCAGTCACGACCGGGAGCTGCTGGAGCGGATGGACCGGATCGCCGAACTCCGCTCCACCGCCGTGACCTGGTACGGCGGTGGCTGGTCCGCCTATCGGGAGGCCGTCGCCGCCCAACAGGACGCGGCCGCACGGACGTTGCGCACCGCCGAGGCGGACGTCCGCAGGCAGCAGCGGGAGCTGGAGGAGAGCCGCGTCAAGGCGGCCCGGCGCCGTCGGCAGAGCGCCAAGCTGGACGCGCAGCGACGCGCGCCGCGCATCGTCGCCGGGGAGCGCAAGCGCTCCGCCCAGGAGTCCGCCGACCGGGTCCGCGGCATCCACGAGGACCGCCTCCAGGAAGCGCGGGGGCGGCGTGAGGAGGCCGCGGAGGCGATCCGGGACGATGCCGAGATCCGGGTGGACCTGCCGCACACGGCGGTGCCCGCGGGCCGCACCGTGCTCCGCCTGACGGCGCTGCGCCCGCGCCACGGCCTGCTCCGGGAAGGCGATCTGGAGGTGCGCGGCCCCGAGCGCGTCGCGCTGATCGGCCGGAACGGCGCCGGGAAGACGACGTTGCTGCGCACCCTGGCCGGACAGGTGGAGCCGCTGTCCGGCGAGGCGCGGACCTTCGTTCCGCTGCGCTTCCTGCCGCAGCGTCTGGACATCCTGGACGACGGCCTGAGCGTGGCGCGGAACGCGGCCCGTACGGCGCCCGGTGTCACCGACAACGCGCTGCGGTCGCAACTGGCACGGTTCCTGTTCAAGGGGGATCGCGCGCAGGCGCTGGTGGGCACGTTGTCCGGGGGTGAGCGGTTCCGTGCCGCGCTCGCCGCGACGATGCTCGCCGCGCCCGCCCCGCAACTGCTGATGCTGGACGAGCCGACCAACAACCTCGACCTCTCCGGGGTGCGGCAGCTCACCGCCGCGCTGGCGTCCTACCAGGGCGCGCTGGTGATCGCCGGGCACGATCTGCCGTTCCTGGAGTCCGTCGGCATCACCCGCTGGCTCCTCGTCGGCGAAACGCTGGAGGAGACCACCGCCGAGGAGGTACGGGCCCTGCTGGAGGCGCCGGAGCCTGCCTGACGGCGCCGGGGTGGGGCGGGGCCGCCCGGCGCGGCATGGGGCGGGCCGACGGGGGCGTGGTCCGGCGGGCGCACGCCCCCACGCAACCGTTGCCCGCCCCGCGCTCGTCTCCCTTCCGCACGCCCCGCCCCGCGCGGCCGCCCCCGGTCGCGCGCCCGCACGCCTGGAGGCCACCTTGGACACCGTCCCGCGCACCCGTGTCTCGGCGTACGCCGTCGTCGTCGCCGACGGACAGCTGCTGCTGACCCGGCTCTCGGCGGCCTCGCCGGTCTTCGCCCCCGGACTCTGGCATCTGCCGGGCGGCGGCATCGACCCGGGCGAGCAGCCGGCCGACGCCTTGGCACGGGAGGTGTACGAGGAGACCGGCGGCACCGTGCGCGACGCCCGCCTGATCGGTGCGCGCACCTACACGGCGCACCGGCGGGGCGTCGAATGGCACCTCGTGGGCCTCTTCCACGCCGTCACGCTGCTGCCGGGCCCGTTGCGGGTCCACGAGACCGGTGGCAGCACCGCGGCCGTGGCCTGGCACCCGTTGTCCGGTCTCGACGAGGCGCGGCTGAGCCCCGCGGCCGTCGACGCGCTGACGCTGACGGAGCTGCGGCCGACCAGCCCCTGAGCGCCCTGGCCGCCCGCCTCACCAGGTGACCGGCAGCGCGTGCACCCCGTACACCGCACCGTCGTGCTTGAAGGAGAGATCGTCACGGTCGGCGGCCAGGCGCAGGGTGGGGATGCGCCGGTGGAGGGTGCTGTGGACGACCTGTAGCTCGATACGGGCCAGGGTCTGCCCGAGGCACTGGTGCACGCCGAAGCCGAAGGCGAGATGGCGGCGGGAGTCGCGGGCGAGGTCGAGCCGGTCCGGGTCGGGGAAGACGTCCGGGTCGCGGTTGGCGAGGTCGTTGGCGAGGACGATGCCCTCGCCCGCCCGGAGGGTCTGCCCGGCGATCTCGATGTCCTCCAGGACGGCGCGACGGCGGCCGCTGTGGGTGATGGTGAGGTACCGCAGCAGCTCCTCCACGGCCGAGGCGACCACCCGCGGATCGTCGGCGTCGCGCAGCAGGGCGAGTTGGCCGGGGTTCTCCAGTAGCGCGAGGGTGCCCAGCGCAATCATGTTGGCGGTGGTCTCGTGCCCGGCGAGGAGGAGCAGGACGCCCGTCTCGGCGGCCTGTTCCCGGGTCAGCTCCCCCGCGTCGACGCGTCCGACCAGCCCGGACAGCAGATCGGTGGGGCCCGCGGCCTTCCGGGCGAGCAGCCCGTCGAGGTAGCCGGTCAGGTTGGCGTGGGCGGCGGCCCGCTGCTCCGGTTCGACGGTGCGGCTGATAAGTATCCGGCTGTTTTCCTGAAAGAAGTCGTGGTCGGCATAGGGCACACCGAGCAGTTCGCAGATGACCAGCGACGGGACCGGCAGCGCGAACCGGGCGACGAGGTCGGCGGGGGCGGGCCCGGCGAGGAGTTCGTCGAGGAAGCCGTCCACGATCCGCTGAATGGTGGGCCGCATCGCCTCCATGCGGCGGACCGTGAACGGTGCCGTCACCATCCGCCGCAGCCGGTTGTGCTCGGGGTCGTCCATCAGGATGAAGCTCATCCGCGCGCTCCCGGTGACGGGCGCGGAGGCGGGGTAGCCGGGACGTGTGATGTCCGCGCTGACCCGGGGGTCGGCCAGCAGGGCACGCTGGTCGGCGTGGCGGGTCACCAACCAGGGCGTGCTGCCGTCCCACAGCCGGACCCGGGTGAGCGGCCCGCTCCGCTGCGCCTCCCGCAACCCCGGCGGCGGGTCGAAGGGGCAGCCGGCCGCCCGGTCCATCGGGAACGCGTGGATCCCGCCCGGGGTCGTGCCGTGCGGGGCTGCGGTGCCGCTCATGTGTCGCTCCTCGTCTGCCCGCCCGGCCGGGCCGACGGCCGGGTCCGGTGCGGTACGTATCGGTGGTGCGTGGGGGGCGGGTGATACGGGGGGCCGGGCGGACCGGCTGGCCCGAGGGGCGTCGCCGGCCAGGGGCGTCCCCGGAAGGCACATCAGGCGAACCGGTTGCCCCGGGGCGGCGCCATCGGCCGGGGCGCCCCAGGGGCCGTCAGCCGGTCCGCGTCACCGGTGCGGTCCACAAACCGACGATGGCGTCGATCAACCCGGTGGCCGTGGCGTGCCAACTGCTGCGCGCGGTGGCGGTGTTGTCGGCGAGGGCGCGTTCCCGTTCGGCGCAGGTGTGCACGATCAACTGCCGTGCCATCGCGCCCCGTTCGACGTGGACCTCGGGCGGCAGGTCGGGCAGACAGCGGTTCAGCCCCTCCAGGGTCCGCACCAGCGCCGGTGACCCGAGGGACTCCTCGGCGAGTACGTCCTGGAGCGCCGGATCGGTCATCACCTGGGCGCAGCACCGCGCGAACCATGTGGGGCTGCCCAGGGACGCGAGATGCGCGGTGGTGGGCCGCACCAGGCAGCCGACCCACGCGCCGATGTCCGCGCCGCCGTCCAGCGCGTCCACCCGGCGCGCCCGGTCCTGCTCGATCCGGCCCATGTGTTCACCGGCGATGGCCCGCACCAGGTCGGCCTTGGTGCCGAAGTGGTAGCCGACCGCGGCGTTGTTGCCCTGCCCGGCGGCCTCGCTGACCTGCCGGTTGGACACCGCGTAGACCCCCCGCTCGGCGAACAGCCGCTCCGCCGCGCGCAGGATCCGCGCCCGCGTCACCTCCGCCTGACCGGCCCGCGCCGCCCCCCGCATACCGTCTCCTCCCGACCGCCCATGCCCCGCTTCCGTGCCCGGTCAGGCAACCCGATCGACGCCACCCAAGTCAAGCAACTGACTTAAATTCGCGCTCCGTTGCACCAGACGCCGCGCCATCGGCAGACCGCGCCGCACGGCGCCCGAGTACGGGGACGAGCAGCGCGGCCACCACCCCCACGGCGGTGAGCACCAGCCACGCCGGGCCGAACCCCTCCCGGGTGACGAGCCACCCGAAGAGCATCGGCCCGCAGGCCCCGCCCAGGGAGACTCCCATCTGGGTGAAGGCGGTGGCCCGCGCCGCCGCGGCCGGGAAGGAGACGCCCGCCACGTAGTGCAGCAGCCCGGCCCACCCCCATCCCCCGCCGAAGGCGAGCAGCGCCCCGGCGACGGTGACGGCGACGCCGCCGTTCAGGGCGAGCAGCGATGTCCCGAGGGCGCCGACGGCGTAGAGCTGCCAGAGCAGGGCGCGCGGCGCGTAGCGGCCGCGGTCCACCACGACGCCCGCCGCGAGCCGGACGGCGATGTTCACGACGGAACCGGCGGCAGCCAGGAACCCGGCCATGGAGAGCGCCAGACCTCCACGGGTCCCCGAAGCGATCAGGAACCCTCCCAGAGAGTTCCCGACCATGGCGCCGCACAGACCGGCCACCGCCAGCCCCAGCAACTGGGAGTTCAGCTTCAGCGGCGGGGCGGCGGCACGGGCCGGGGCCGCGCCCCGCCCACCGCGCCGCGCACACAGACCGACGACGCCGTACAGCGCGCAGACCCCGGCGGCGGACAGGAAGACGGCGCGCCAGCCGTACGGAACGGCCAGCGCCGGGACCGCGACGCTGCCGAGCAGGGTGGCCATGGGGACGGCCGCCTGCTTCAGCCCGAACGCGAAGCCCTGGACGCGCCGGGCGCAGTGCCGCATGAGCAGGGAGTTGGTGTGCGGCTGGCTGTAGCCGTAGACGAGGCCGCCGACCGCCGTCCCGGCCACCAGCCCGACGCCGCCCGCCCAGGCCCCGAGCGCCAGCCCCACCGCCGTCGCGAAACTCGCCACGCCCACCGTGGTCTCCGCCGACACCGGCACCTCGACCTTGCGGCTCAGAAAAGCGCCGAGCAACGACGCGAACCAGTACGCGGCCAACAACAGGCCCGTATCCCCCGCATCCCAGCCCAGCTCACGATTGATCAGCGTACTGGTGGCGCCGACGAGAAAAAGCGGCATCGAGGTGAGCACGGTGATCAGGGCCACCCCCGCCGCCGTCCCCATTCCGGCGGGCCCGGAGGCATCGGTTTCGCCCTGCGCGGGCACTGCTGTCGTCCGGCTCATGCCGCTCTCCTGGCCTGGTGAGGAGGGGTACGAATCCCGGCGGTCAGATGCCGGAGAAGTCACGGTTATGGAAAACAACAAAGGGAGGAGAAGAGGGAATGGAAAAGGGGATAAGACCGTCCGGTGGACGAAACTCACAGGGACAGGAAGAGGCCGGAAAGGAGAATCCCCCGCTTTATCAAATTCCGGAACCGGCTTCCCGCCTCACTCTAGCGAGCGCGAAAGAGGAGCGTAAATTACCGCTCGTCATGACGGATGCGTACGAGACATGAGTGACAGGAGAGCGGAGAGGGAAGAGGCGCTGCACCTCACCCCCGCCACCACGGCTCCCGCACATACAGGCTCTCCACGCGGGTGCAGCCCAGGCCGTGGGAGATCTGCGCGGAGTCCAGGTTCCGGCCGACGACGCCGCCCTTGCGGCTCAGTTCGATCAGATGGTTGCTCCCGGTCACGGTGCCGTTGGTGACCTGGCACTTCACGATCGGCGTCCAGGTCTGCCCGTCGAGCGCGGAGACGAACGCCAGCACCGGCAGCACCAGCACGGTCAGGACCAGCGCCACCCACTGTTCGACGGCCGCCGCGCGGCGCAGCCGGCGGGGCGGCCGGTAACCTGCCGCCCCGCCCGAGCCGTTGCCGTCGTCGAGCGCGGCCGCCCCGCCGATGGCGCCGCCCGGCGCGGCACTCCACCACCACGCCCTTGCGCAGCAGATACGCGACGACGCCCGTGCCGAGCCCCCTCCAGAAGCCGAAGAGGCAGGCGGCGATCATGCCGACCGCCACCGGGGGACGGCAGGCGCGACACGGGCCCGCCGGAAGCCGGGCGGGACGGCCCGCCGACAGCGGCGCCCCGCCCGCAGGCCGCCGGGACGAGCCCGCCCGCGAACGCCCGGCTCACTCCGCCGTGTCGGACTCCGAGACCCAGGTGCCGAGGGTGATCTCGGCCGTGATGCCAGGCCCGAATCCGGCCATCAGGCCGCGGTCCCCGTCGAGGGCGGACGCCTCGTCGAACAGCCGGGCCATGGCGTCCAGCACCACGGCGCTGGCGATGTTGCCGTACTCGGTGAGCGTGGCCCGGCTGAAGCGGAACGCCTCCGGCGGCACATCGAGGAAGTAACAGAGATCGTCGAGGATCCGGGGGCCGCCCGCGTGGATGATGTAGAAGTCCATCTTCCCGGCGTTCCAGTCGTGTTCCTCCGCGGCGGTGCACAGCGCCGGAGCGAGGGGTTCCATCGTTCCCGGCACCCGCTTGTCGAGCTGGAAGTGGAACCCGGTGGACTTGATCGCGTACGAGATCCACGCCTCGGTGTTCGGGATGATGTACGAGCTGCTGCGCTCCAGCCGGATGCCGGTTCCGCCGTCGCCCCGCAGCACCGCCGCGGCGATCCCGTCGCCGAACAGGCCGTTGGAGAGCAGCGATCCGACGCCCAGGTCGGTGGGCTGATAGCACAGCGAGCAGAACTCACAGGCGACGATCAGCACGTTGGCGTCCGGGTACGCCGTGCAGAAGTCGTGGGCCCGGTTGACGGCCGCTCCGCCGGCGGCGCACCCGAGTTGGGCGATCGGCAGCTGACGCGTCTCCGGCCGGAACCCCATGGCGTTGATCAGCCAGGAGGTGGGCGGCGGCATCATGAAGCCGGTGCAGGAGACGTAGATGATCAAGTCGATCTGCTGCGGCTCCAGTTGGGCCTGGTCGAGGGCGCGCCGCACCACGGCGGGCACCCGGTCCTTGGTCTGCTCCTCGTACACGATGCTGCGGGCGTCGAGCCCCGGGTGCCGCAGCGTCTCCTCGATCGGCTGGATCAGATGCCGCTTGAGCACTCCGGTGTGCTCGATCAACCGGAGGACCAGGCCGAGTTGCGGATGGTCGCCGTGCAACCGTTTCGCGAGTTCGAGTGTTTCCTCATTGGTGATGACATGCTCGGGTACTGCGATGGCCGGTTTGCAGAGAACCGCCATGGATCTCCTCCTAGCGGACGGTGCTCCACACGGCTGAGCCCTACGGGGGGACGCGGGGTGTTCGCCGGCCGATGGCCGACGCTGCGGCAGCGTATGCGCGCATGGGCGCAAGGCGGGCCGTTGGCGTTGCGCGCCGCCGCATCGTGCGTCTCCGAAATGGGCGCTGACGGGCCGACCGCCGAAAGACTGTGTGCTCGCCGTATGGGCAGATGGTGGTGTGCCACACCGTGGCTGGCCCTCGGCATTACGTTACGGCAGCCAGGTGACGGCCGCATGTCGACCGGTGGGCGCCGCCCCGCGCGGGTACGTGGGGTTTCCGGTTGCTGTGGCCCCGGGGTTGACGCAGCATCCGGGGCGCCCGGGAGGCGGGGCCGGGGGGCGGTTCCGTGGGGAGCGGTTCGCCGGGCGGTGCGGTCAGTCGAGGGCAGGCGTCCGGACCGGTCGAGCCCGGCCGGCGCCCCCGGCCGGGTGGCGGGCCGGGCCGGGTGCCCGGCGGAGCCGCCCTCCTCCCACCGCCCGTTCGGCGGCGCCCGCGGTGCGCACAGCGGTGCGGCCGGGCATCATGCTGCCCGGCCGCACCGCACGGCATACGGATTCGCCCTGACCGTCAGCGGGGCGGCGGGCCACGCCCCGAAGGCAGGCCCCGCCGGTGCCCTCCCGAGGACGACGGTTCCCGTCCGGCCCGGGGATCCGTCACGGCCCCACCGGGACCACCGGACGAGCGGCAGGCCCGACCGGCCCGGCGGGCCGCCGCTCACGCCCCTCTCACCAGGTGACGGGCAGGGCCAGCGGATAGCGCCAGATGGAGCCCTTGTTCCACTGCACCTCTTCGGCGGGCACCGCCAGCTTCAGCCCCGGGAAGCGCTTCATGAGCGTGCCGAGCGCCACCTCCAGTTCGGTGGCGGCGAGCGGGGCGCCGAGGCAGTGGTGACCGCCCCAGCCGAAGGTCATATGGGACGGCCCGGTGCGCTCCAGGTCCAGCTCGTCCGGCCGGTCGAACTTCCGGCCGTCCCGGTTGGCCGTCAGGTACGACACGTGCACGATGTCGCCCTCACGGATCTGGACCCCGCCCAGCTCCACGTCCTCGGTGGCGACACGGGGAATGCCGACGCCCTTGCGGAAGGGGATGAACCGCAGCAGCTCCTCCAGCGCCTGCGGGAACTTCTCCGGGTTGTCCCGGAGCATGGCCATCCCGTCGGGCCGGGTCAGGAGGGCGTAGGAGATGTTCCCGAGCTGGTACGTGGTGGTGTCCTGGCCCGTGATGAGCAGGACCATCGCCATCACGGTCAGTTCCCGGTCGTTGAGCAGTTCGTCCCCGTCGCGGGCGGTGGCCAGCACGCTGATCAGGTCGTCGCCCGGGTGCGCCCGCCGCTGTGCGGTCAGCGACGCGAAATAGGCCCGCAGGTCGGCCTTGGAGCGGATGGCCGCGTCCTTGTTGTCGACGCTGGTGTTCATCATGGTCCGGGCGTGCGCACGCAGCTGTGCGCGGTCCCCCTCGGGGATGTCGAGGACCTCGCAGATCGTGGTCAGCGGCAGCGGCGCCGCGAGATGCTCGAAGAGGTCGGCGGGCGTGCCGTGCGCCTCCATCCGGTCCAGCAACTCGTCCACGACGTGCTGCGTACGGACCCTCATCCGCTCCATGTGACGCGGCGCGAACCCCTTCGAGATCAGGCTGCGCAAGCGGCTGCTGCCCGGCGGGTCCATCACGTTGATGGCCTCGTCCTGGACGATGGGCTCCGGCGTCATCCGCGGGAAGTCCCGGCCGACCACCGCTCTGCGGCTGAAACGCCGGTCGGTGGTGACGGTACGCACGTCGTCGTAACCGGTGACCAGCCACGCCTCCCCCTCGCCGTGCGGCAACCGGATACGGGAGACGGGCCCCTCGTTCTGCAGCGCTCTGAGCTGCGGGTCGAATTCGAGGGCCTCGGCATAGTCGAAGGGGCAGTTCCGCGTGGGGGGCACGGGGTCCATACGAAGCTCCAGGTACGGGATCGGACGGATGAGGCGGGCACCGAAGGGGACGGACGCCCCTCGCGAGGCCGGCCGCGTGGCGTCGTGCGCCCGTCGGGCGGTTCCACGGGGTCCGGCCTGCGGCCACGAGGCACGGAAGGGGGTACGAAGCGGCGCGCCGACGACCGACGACAACGCCGCACGTGGGCGCACCGCATCTCGCGTACCGGAGCCCGTGGACCGGTTCCGGCGGGGACGACACGACCTAGGTACCCGATCATTTGTCGGCACACGCACCGCATCCGGGCGATTGATCCAATTACCCCATATGCCATGCACTCTCCGGTCGACGGCGCGTCCACCGCCCGAGCCCCCGGGCCCCCGGAGGCCGCGTGCCACAGGGACCCCCGAAGGCGGGGACCCCCGAAGGCGGGGACCCCCGAAGGCGGGGACCCCCGAAGGCGGGGACCCCCGAAGGCGGGGACCCCCGAGGGGAACGGCCCCCTCAACCGGCCGGGACCGTCCCCTGCGGAACCTCCACATTGGCGGCGTCCACCGCGCGGCGCAGGGTCCGGGCGAGCACGACGGCGTCCTCCACGGCCCAGAAATGGGCGAAGAACAGCCGGGGCGACTCGTCCAGGTGATGGTTGTGCAGCTCGACGAGGCGGATCCCGCCGCGCCGCAGCACCTTCAGTACGCTCTGGACCTCGTCCGCGGTCATGGCGAAGTCACCGGCGAGCGCCGCCCGGCCACCGCCCACCGGCTGGAAGAGGAACGCACACGTCGACCCGACACCGGTGGGCAGCACCAGCGAACCGCTGGTCACCGTCTCCCGGCGGACGAAGAGGCACGTGAAGAGCCCGTCCTCGACGGTCCCCCGGGTACCCAGCGCCGCCTCGATCCCTGCGGTGTCCAGATCGATGGGGAACGACAAACCCGGTGGCGCCGGGGGTGGAGTACCGGTCCGGTCGAACCCGGCGCGCAGCCCGCGGGCGAGCGCCTCCGCATCCCGGCCGTGCCCGTGCAGATGGGCCCACCAGATGTCCGGGTGCTGCGCGAGCAGATGCTTGTGGAGCGCGGTCAGCGCGATCCCGTGCCCCTGCCACGCATCGATCACCCGCTGCATCTCGCCCTCGGTGACCACCACGTCGCCCATCGCCATCGCGCTGCCGTCGGCGTACCGGACGAACGACACATGCGTCCCGAGCGCAAGCCCCGGCTGCACGATGACACCGTCGGAGATCACACTCAGATCCCGACGCGGAAAGCCCGTGTGATACATCGTGCGCCGCAACATATTGCCGCCACGGCCGAGCGCCCGCGCCACGCCGACCCAATCCGCCTCGGTGGTCGGCACCGGCTCAACCCTCTGGCGCCCAGGCGACCCCATCGCCCCCACGGTCCGCGCATACGCGGCGGCAGGCCCCGCTCCGGCGAGCACCGGCGCCGCAGCCACCGCGGCCAACAGCCCTCGCCGCGAGGTGGATGCCTGCGCATGCCTGTCCGGTGAGCGGTCTCCAGTCATCGTTCCATCGCCATTCATGGCGGGATGAAAACATGACGCAGCACAGAAAAAGGGGCATTACGCGCCGAGTGTCCCGGTTGAGTCGAGCGGCCCTCACCCCACGGCGCGCACTCCGCGGGAATCGGCGCGGGGTCCACCGCGCAGGAGCGCCGCGTACGGGCAGGGACGGCCGCGCCCGACGGGGGCCGTCGGGGCGCGAGAACCGGCACGGGCGGGCGATGACCCGCATGCGGTTCGACAGCTGCGGAGACCGGGCACAGGGCGATTCACCCCCTGTGCCGTGGAGCCACGCAGGTGCGGGGTGCGAAGATCCAGACCTCTTGCGAGAGAGTGGCGCCCAGGACGCGTCCCTGTTCGCGGAGCCACGGGTAACGGGGTTGCAATTCCACGTAGTTGTCGTTGGTGACGACCACGGCGCCGATGTCATCCGCGATGGCCGCGACGAGCGCGTCTCCCTTCCCCTCCGTTCCCGCAGGGGGCTGGATCACGTCCCCCTTGCTGAGGGCTTCCTGGACAGCGGCACGCTCTCCCGGTGCCACCCGGTGCCGGAGCGTCGCATCCACCACCATGTGGATCTGCGCGTCCGGGTAACGCGAGGCCAGAGCCGCACGGGCGGCCAGCAGCTGGAGGAAGCTGGGCCGGTCGTCGCTCTCGTACACGCCGGGCTTGCGGGGTGAGCGGCCGATCCAGGCGATGTTGGAGCCGTCGACAACCAGGGCCCGCGGCAAGCCGGCCGGAGCGGGGGTGGCGATGCGGGGTGCGTTCTTCGGTGGTGCGGGGACGTGAGGTCGCGCAGGCGACGTCTCGCCCCGCGCAGGCGCACCTCGCTGGGGCGACGGGATGCCGGGCAGGGAGACCTGCTGGTTACCGGCAAGCAGTTCGGCGAGTTCTTTGCGGACCGCGGGCGTGGGTCCGCCGGAGCCGAAGCTCCGGACCTCCTGGTCGACGACGACTTCACCGGTGCGCTCGAGTTCGGCCTTGACGTGGAGAAGGCCGTCGGTGTTGTAGGTGTATTCCAGTTCGAAGCGTGACTCGTCCCGGGGGCGGCGCTCGGGGTAGTTCAGGGTCAGCTCGGTGAGCTGGATGTTGTCCGGGTGGGTGAGGTTCTTGTCCGGATCGCCTTCCCAGATCTCGACGCGGAGCTCACCGGCGTGGTCACGGCGCGGGGTGTAACTCTTGCGTTCGCTCCACGGCAGAGGTGAGTTACGGGGGATGATCTGGCTGAACTTCTTCCGTCCCTGGGTGTCGGTGACGACGGTGCCCAGCGCGTGGCCGGTGGCGACCTGGATAACGCCCTCCGCCTCACCACTGAGTACGGCCGCGGCGACGGATGCTCCCCGGGCGACCGCTGTCATGGGGTCGCACAGGTCGGTGGAGACAGGCTCGGTCTGCAACGCCTCGGCGACGGCGGCGCGGACGCTCGGGATCTGGCTGGTGCCTCCGATCATCAGGACGGCATCGACGTCGAGCGGAGCCATATGGACGTCGTCCAGGCACCGCTCCAGCGGGACGAGGGACCGGTCCACCAAGTCCGTGATGGCTTCCGCGAGTTCCTCCTGGTGGATTTCCACCGTCGCCCCCTCGGGTGTCATGACGACCACCGAGTCCTGGCAGGAGAGAAGGATCTTGCTGCGTTCCACGTCCAGACGGAACTGACGCTCCTGCGCGGGCGTCCAGTCGGAGCGGACGGGCGCACGGCCCAGGATGAGCTTGCGTAGCCGCCGGTCGATTTCCAGTCCGCCGAGCTCGGTAACGCCGCGTGAGGCGCGCTCCTCGAAGAAGCCGTCGGCGTAGTCGAGCACGGTGACGTCGATGGTGCCGCCACCCCAGTCGAACACCAGGATCTGGGAGTCCTCCCGAAGGTCGTGCACATAGGAGATGGCTGCGGCGGTCGGTTCGTTGAGGAGCGCCTGCACCTCGATCCCGGCGAAGCGGGCCGCGGCCCGGGTGCGGTAGCGGGCCGCCCCCGTCGCATTGGCCGGGACGGTGATCACCGCACGATCGATGTCCGTGAGATTGTGCTGCGCCCCTTCCTTCATGGCTTGGAACACGCCGGCGGCTACCGTGGTGGCGGCGAACCTCCGGTCATGGATCTTGACGTACTCGTCGCTCTTCAGCAGCCGCTTGCATGCCTCTGCGGCTTCTTCGGAGCGGAGCTTGGCCTCCCAGCCGAACAGGGGCCCCCTGCGCAGGGAACTCATGCCCACGACTGACGGGAAGAGGAAGTCGAAACCCGGACGGCGCCAGTCCGCGTCGAGGTGGTGCGCGTCCAGCGGCAGCACCTCGACATCGTCACTGCTCCACTGGGCGACCACCGAGTTGGTGGTACCGAAGTCAATACCGGTCGCGGTCACGCTTCCCCCTCCTCCCGCGCGTGGTCCAACCGGCTGTCCGGGGACGACTGCGGGGGCAGCGGCACACGGCGGAGCTGACCGGACAGCAGCAACTTGCCCGTCACCTGATCCACATAGGCAGGGCGCAGCACCTCGAAGCCGTCCCCCTCACCCTCCACGACCACGAAATGCTCCTGCTCGCCGGGTGAGTCGATGCAGCGCAGCCCTTGGTCGTGCAGACAGCTACGGATCGTGCGCTGGAGCGCCTTCAGGCTCTGCCCCGGCGCACTGGCGAGCAGGTCGGTCTCGACCATGCGGGCCATGTACTCCTCACGCGTCCGGAAGGCTTCGAGGACGGCCTGGCGCAGCGCGGCGGACACCCCTGCCGGTGCGGGCTGGTCGTCGTCGGGGAGTGCCGCGATCAGCTCCTGGGCACGTTCGGTGAACCGGGCCAACAGCGCTGCGGGGCTGAGGACCTCGTCAGGGCGGTAGGTACGCGGCCGTTTCTCCACACCAAGAGCCTGGCGGGTCTTGTGGTCCAGGCGGCGACCACGCCCGGTGGCCTTGCGCTTCGGCTGGCTGGCCCCCTCGCGGGGCGTCGCACCGGTCTGCTTCTTGCGCTGCTGCGTCATACGGGGTTCCTGGTGTGGCGGTCGGGACGACGGGGAGTGGTGAGCAAGGAAGGCAACAGGTCGACGACTGCCTGAGCGCGCACAGCGTCCAGGTCGGCAGCAGAGCCAGGTGTCGTCCGCCGCTGAAGAGGGGCGGGAGGGGGAACCAAGGAGACCGGTACGGCGCACGGGAGCTGGTACCGGTCGCTGTCCAGCGGCAGGACGAAGAACCCGGACCAGTCCTCCTCCTGCTCGGCCCGGCGGATACGCTGCACGGCGCGATTGACACGAGCCGCGGCCTCGCGGTCCTGCGCGTGGTCACGCCGCAAGCCCCTGTAGCGCTGCTGCCAGGAGGCCGACTGATGGGAAAGGCCCAGGTCCAGGTAGGGGTTGCTCGGGGGTTCCCGGTCATTCCTGGGAATCGACCGTCGGCGCTGCACGAGCGCCAGGTTCGCCGCCACCCCGGGTTCATCCGTGGTGATCATCTTCTGCGCGGTGGCCACACGCGGAAGGTCGTCGTCGAGCAGGGCGAGATAAGCATGCATGTTCCATGCCTCGGCGGCGAACGCCGGCTCCGCATCCTCGTCGGCGATCAATTTCACGATCTGCGTTGCCGCCTTGCGGATCTCGCCCGAGCAGATCACGTCATACGCGTGGCGCAGGGCCATGAGAGCGTGCAGCGGACTGCGCCGCGGATCGATGGCCGCCTTGGGCTCCCAGAGACCGACGATGAGTCGCCAAAGTCCACGATCGGCGATGATGCCGGTGTCCCACGAGCCGATCTGCGCACCGTCCTGGATTCTCCGGAGGCGGAGCACCAACTCGCGGGGCAGATGGCGCTCCAACGGCTTCAGCGCCTTGGTGTCGCCGTCGGCGACCCTGGTCAGAAGGGAGTACAGGTCCCCTTCAGCCGCATCGAGGATGTCCTCACCGTCGAGAAAGCGGTCCCGCTGCAGTCGCTCCACCCAGCCGAGCCGCTCGCACTCCTCCGCACCAAGCTGCTCGGGAACCAGCCGCGCCCTCAAATACAGCGCCTCGTCCTCGTCCTGCCGTACCTCCCATGGCTCATCGGCCGCCTGGAGGACGCGTCCGTCGATCAAGTCATCCAGGACGCCCACAGGCGCCCAGGACAGGACGGAGGCGACCCGTCGGGCAGGGAATGCGTCGGCTTTTCCGGCGGCCAGGCAGGTGGATAACTCGTAGGCCCCCGAGGGGTCGTGGGAGTCCGATACGCCCTCTCCCGACGGCGGATCAGGGATCCGGCACCCACCGGGGAAGAGCGCGGCCATGCGCGCTTCCCCCCAGTCCGTGAGCCACAGGGTCCCCGCCGTGTGCGCACAGATGAGTACCTCGGCGACCGTCTCCCTGTCCATGTGCTCCAGAAGAGCCTTCACCGCGCCCGGCACCTCGTGGGACGGCTCACCACCCAACGCGGCGCGCAGCGTGCCGACGGCACCGGCGGGGGCACCGCTGCCGTCGGCCCGCTCCAGCAGCAGCCGGAGAGTCTCTTCCACGCGTCTCACCGAGTCGGCACCGAAGGCACCCGCACGCCGCCACTTGCGCAGAGCGAAACCATCGACGGTCGCCACACCTGCCGACGCAGCACGACGAGCCTGATGCGCGCGCCGTCGTGCGCGCTCGGCATCGACGGCAGCCGCTCGCGCGAAGACCCCGCCATCCCCTACCACACCGCGGGTCGCGTCCCCCGCCGGCGCGTTCTCCTTCATCAAAAGGCCCCACCCAGTCACCAATGCTGGGCGGAATTATGGCAGGCCGTCCACTGCCATGACTGGTGTACTCACCTATAAAACCTACGAGTTGCTCCGATCCGTACGTTCAGAGCCACTCGACTCACCACGCGGGATGTAGAGCACCTGCCCGGTGGCCACGGTGGCGTTCAGCAGGACGGGGCCGGCTTCTCCCGGGACTTCTCCGGCTTGCCAGTTGTGGTCGGACGGACCGCTCCTGACGGTCCATCGTTTGCTGCCCGCCACCTGGAGGAGGAACGCTGATCAACGAACTGGGCGTCGAGCCGGGTCCCGAACTGGCCTCGATGCACCAGTGCATCCTCAAGTGCGACCCGAACTCGACGAGAGCCCGCCGCCACGGGCGCACCTCGGCCGGCGGTCCAGGCCGGTGAGGAGAGCGGAGAGTTCGGCGTTCACGGGGGTCTCCTTCTTGACGGCGGCGGTCATGAGGGCTCCTTCTCGGTGACGGTGGATGTGCCGGCCGCACGCATGCGGTGGCGAACGGCGGCGGAGAAGCACTCCGTGTCCTGCGGGGTGGCAAAGGCCAGGACGGCCGCGATGACCGGGCCGAGGGCCAGGACGGCGAAGGCCGCTTCGAAGGAGACCGTGTCCGCGATCACGCCCAGTACGGGCGGCACGACCATGCCGGCGACCTGCCCGCCGAGGACGACGACGGCGCTGCCGACGCCGACCAGCTCAGGGACGAGGCTGCGCAGCGGCACGGCGAAGATCGGCATGTAGCACAGGGACGCGGCGAAGATGGCGATCGTGCCGAAGGCGACGGAGCCGGCGAGGCTGGGAGAGCGCGCCATGAGGCACAGTGCCGGTGCCGCGACCGACATGGCGGGCACGATCACCTTGCGGTGGTGGCCCTCGAACCGGTCGGACAAACGCCCACCCGGCAGGGTGCCCACGGCGGACGCGAGGGAGGGCACCGCCACCAGCACACCGGCGGAGGTGAGGGAAAGCCCGCGTTCCGTGCTGAGGTAGGACGGTATCCAGGTGCTCAGCCCCCACATGACGGCGGCGTACCCGAAGAGCATCAGGGAGAAGCGCCACAGCACGCCCATGCGCAGGACATCCCCCACCCGGACGCCGCCCGCGGTCCGTACGACGTTCTCGGTGCGCTCCCGGGGGGCGGGCAGCCACAGCCGCACCGCGAGGTGGACGAGGGCGCCTGTCCCGGCGGCCAGGACGAAGGCCCAGCGCCAGCCGACCACTGACGCCAGAGGCGGTACGGCCAGCGGCGCAACGACCGAGGCGAGGGAGTTGGAGCTCATGATCAGCCCCTGCTGTCCTCGGTCAAGAGCGAACTCGTCGCCGATCGCCGGGAGGATCGTGGCGATGGCGAGCCGGTCGACGTAGTCGATGAACCACGCCGCGAACAGCAGGGCCACCGTGGTCCTGACCGAGGCACTCATGGTCGGCTTCGTCGAGGCGGAGGGGGAACGGAGGAAGGGCACGGCGAACCTCTCTGAGATGGCCGCGACACGGCGGGCCTCTGCGATCTCCGGTCCGGTGCAGGTCGGTCACGGGGCGCTGCTCGCGACGGCCGTGATCCGGACCGTTGAACCGGGCGGAAGGTGTCACGACGAGCCGCCCGCGGGGCCTCACCGGCCGTCAATCAGTCGAAGAGGTCCGGCTGATCCTCGGTGATCTGGTCCCACAGGGGCCGGAGCTGGAACCACCCCGACAGTGGGGTGCCGATCTGTTCGCGCACCTGGAGCGCGGTCTCCCTGTCGATGAGGTACGGGGTGCCAGCAGCCATGGCCAGCAGCTGGGCCTGACAAGAGCGTTCCATCGTGATGAACCACCAGGCGGCCTCGGCAACACTCTGACCGACAGTCAGCAGACCGTGGTTGGCGAGGAGGGCGGCCTTGTGAGAGAGGAAGAGTTGTTCCTCGCACTGTTCGGCCTGCATGCGCAGCGAGTGATCGACCAACTGACCCAGGCGGTCGACGAACTGGACACGACCGACGACCCGCTACGGACGGTGCTCAGGCGGATGAGCACCGTCGACGAGACCGAGCGCCGCTGGTACCTGCTGTCCACCGAGTTCACTCTGCACGCCATCAGGCACCCCGCCACGGCCCGCACCCTGGCCGAGCACGACCGCCGCCTCCGCGAGGAGATCACCCACCTCCTCGCCCGCCTCTTCGACCGCCTCGGCCGTAGACCCACCGTCGACCTGGATTGCAGATTCAAGGATCGCCACGCACTCCACATGGTGCGTCTGAACCACCACATCGGGCCCATCCGGCGCCGGACGCGGTGAGCCACCTCACCGTCGCGCAATACCTGGCACGCGCTGTGCGGCGAAGCGGAAGACCGGCAGCCGGTACAGACGCACGAGATCTCTCCGTCTCTCCGGCGCCTGGGCGGCCGGCCGTCAGGCATGTCGCGGCCGCTCCGGTCGGCAGCTCGAAGGCACCTCCTGCCCGCGCACCCCAAAAAGGGGACTTTCCATGCAAACAATTGATCTAATAGTAAGAATTTCATTAAGGTCATGCCCCAACCCCCGTTCAGTGCTCACTCAGACGGAGTGACAGCGGAGGGCCCCGCCCACCGACGTGTTGGAAGGCGGCTGAAGGAGCAAGGAGTTCGCCCCTGTGGCGTCCCATCGTCGACCCAAGCAGCCCAGCCGAACGCGTATCACCGTACTGACCACCGCAGCAGCGGCCGCCGTGGCCCTGAGCACGCATGCCGCCAACGCCGCACCGAGCCAGAAACTCGACAAGGACGAGGTCAAGGCGAAGGTCGACAAGCTCTACGAGCAGGCGGAGCAGGCCACCGAGAAGTACAACGGGGCCAGAGAGGAGCAGCAGAAGCTGCAGAAGGGCATCTCCTCGATCCAGGACGGTGTCGCCCGCTGCCAGCAGGAGCTGAACAAGCTGCGCAACGGCCTGGGTTCACTGGCCAGCGCACAGTACCGCTCCGGAGGCATCGACGCCTCGGTCCAGCTCTTCCTGTCCTCCGCCCCGGACGACTTCCTGGACAAGGCCTCCACGCTTGACCAGTTGGGCGGACAGCAGGTCGCCGCCTTGAAGAAGATCCAGGACAAGCAGCGTGAAATCGCCCAGGCGCGCGCCAAGGCCACCGAGAGACTCAAGGACCTCGCCACCACCCGTACCGAGCTGGGCAACAAGAAGCAGGAAGTCCAAGGCAAGCTCGCCGAGGCACAGAAACTCCTCAACACCCTGACCGCCAAGGAGAAGTCGGCCCTCGCCGACGAACAGAAGCGGGCCAGCCACTCCGCCACCGAACGTGTACAGCTCGGCAACGACACTTCCGCCTCCGGCCGGGCCGCCGCCGCGTTCGCCGCCGCCCAGGGCCAGATCGGCAAACCGTACTTCCGCGGCGGCACCGGCCTCGCCTCCTACGACTGCTCGGGCCTGACCTCCTGGGCCTATGCGCAGGCCGGCGTCCACATACCGCGCACCTCCGAGGAACAGGCGGGCACCGGGACCCGCCTCACACGGAGCCAACTCCAGGTCGGCGACCTGGTTTTCTTCTTCAACGACTTGCACCACGTCGGCCTCTACGCGGGCAACGGCCAGATCCTCCACGCCCCTCGCACCGGCACAGTCGTGCGGTACGAGTCGATGGAAACCATCGGCGGACCGTTCATGTTCGGCGTCCGAGTCTGACCCGCACCCGCACCCGCACTCAGGTGAGCCGCCCGCGCCTTCGGCGAGAAGGTGCGGGCGAAACGTTCGCATGCCGGCCGAAATCCACCAGCTGGGCGATCACCGGAACACGGTTCCCGCCGGCCGAGGCCCACCGCCACGACCACCGAACCCGGCGAACCTATGTGGTCACAGCATCAGCATGTGACCAGGAATCTGCGGCTATCGGGGCAGTGGTTCTCAGTCGCCGCGCCGCACTCGGGCCGCCTTGCGGGCCTCGGCGAGCTTGCGGGCCTCGCTTGCCTTGCGGGAGTTGCCGCTGGTGCCGCGGGAGGCGCCCTTGCTGGTGCCCAGGCCGCGGAAGGGGGCGTTGGTGTTCTTGGGTCGGGGTGCGGCGGGCCCGCCGTCGAGCGGGATGCCGGAGGGGGCCTTGGCCCCGGTGATCCGACTCAGCTCCGCCTCGCCCGAGCGCACCTTGGTGACCGTCGGCTCGATGCCGGCCTCGGCCATCAGCCGGCTCATCTCCCGGCGCTGGCCCGACAGCACCAGCGTGACGACGTTGCCGGACTCTCCGGCCCGGGCAGTGCGGCCCGCACGGTGCACATAATCCTTGGGGTCGGTGGGCGGGTCGACGTTCACCACGAGATCGAGGTCGTCGACGTGCAGACCACGGGCCGCGACATTGGTCGCCACCAGGACGGTGACCTGGCCGTTCTTGAACTGTGCAAGGGTCCGTGTGCGTTGCGGCTGGGACTTGCCGCTGTGCAGGGCCGCGGCGTGCACCCCGCTGGCCCGCAGATGCCGGGTGAGCTGGTCGACGGCGTGCTTGGTGTCCAGGAACAGCAGTACGCGGCCGTCACGGGCGGCGATCTCCGTGGTGACGGCGTACCGGTCGGGGCCGTGGACGACCAGCACATGGTGGTCCATCGTCGTGACCGCGCCCGCGGAGGGGTCGACCGAGTGGACGACCGGGTCGTGGAGGTAGCGGCGGACCAGCTGGTCGACGTCGCGGTCCAGGGTGGCCGAGAACAGCATCCGCTGGCCGTCGTGGTGCACCTGGTCGAGCACCTCGGTGACCTGGGGCAGGAAGCCCATGTCGCACATCTGATCGGCCTCGTCGAGGACGGTGATCCGTACCCGTCCCAGGCGGCAGGCCCTGCGCTCGATGAGGTCGTGCAGACGGCCAGGCGTGGCGACAACGACCTCGGCTCCGTCGCGCAGCGCAGCGGTCTGCCGGCCGATCGACATGCCGCCGACGACCGTGGCCATCCTCAGGCGGAGCGCGTCGGCATACGGCGCGAGCGCCTCGGTTACCTGTTGGGCCAGCTCCCGGGTAGGCACCAGGATCAGGGCGAGGGGCTGCTTCGGCTCCGCGCGCCGCCCGGCCGTCCGTGCGAGCAGCGGCAGGCCGAAAGCGAGCGTCTTGCCCGATCCCGTGCGCCCGCGCCCCAGGACGTCGCGTCCCGCGAGGGCGTTGGGGAGTGTGGCTGCCTGGATCGGGAAAGGCTCGCACACGCCGAGCTCGGTGAGCGTGCGCAGCACCTCGGCCGGAAGTTCCATGTCGGCGAAGGCGATCGGGGGCACCGTCGGGGTGAGGGTCACCGGCCGGGCGAGGTCGCCGTGCGAGGTGCCGAGGCGGTCCGGGTGGTTCATGAAGAGCCTTCCGCATGGGGAACGTACCGAGGAAGGCCCGGCAGGAATAACGAGGAGCCGACGAACAGGGGAACCGCACGGACGGAGTCGGCAGCCGTCACGAACGTCCAAACATGTGAGACTAACACAAAGTGACATTTCGGCCCGGCGCTGTGGTGCTGATCGCTCCGTCTGCGTCGGTGACGTGACACAGCCTGAGAGCCATTTCCGTGGACAGAACACCTAAGCCCCTCCCCATGGGCACCGCCAGCAACGGTTGGCCCCTGTGCCGCATCCTCAGCGGCATGGACAGCAGCAAGTGCCTGGACGTCAAAGGCGGCTAGAGCAGTACACCGGGCAGCAACCTGCACCTCTGGGACTGCCACTCCCTGTCCAGCGACCCTTCAGCGTGAAAGCCAGGACTACACCCTGGAGCACCCCTTCGCCCAGTACCCCAACGCGACGATGATCCGCGACAACGCCGCCTACCTGTTCGCCACCATCGCCGGCAACCAGACCGGTGACGGCAGCCGGGTCATCCAGTGGCCGTCCCCGGAAACCACCCCCCGTCCAACGAAATCTTTTACCTCCACCCGACCGAAGACTCCCTCCTGCCGCTCCCCTCCCCCTGAGGATCGGCACATGGGCACGCCGTGGCCCGAGTCACGCCTGTGCGGCTCGGGCCACGCGCATGTCCGACGATTGGGCGCTAAAACCGCAGGTCAGGCGCCCTTGCCCGCCTTCTCCAGGATCGCCACGCACTCCACGTGGTGCGTCATGGGAACGGGTCAGCGACGTCCGCATGGCAATGCCGACCCGCAACGCATGGCTGCGCAGCCGGGCGCTGGCACAAGGGGCAGCAACCGGGTCAGTCAGCGGTCTGCTTCCGCCGCTTCGCCTGCACCTTCAGCCACGGATTTTCGGCGCGGATCTGGGACCGGTCCAGGTACTCCTTCTTCACCACGGCAGAGCCGGGCTTCGACCGGCCTTGCTGGGTGGGGTCGCCGCCGGCGTCGGCGATGGCCTGCGCGCCGCCGCGGCGCAGCCCGTGCGCGGTGATCTCCCGCCAGTGGTCATTGAGGATGGCGGCCTCGTGCTCGGGGCAGCGGATCGTCACGTCCTCCAAGACGGTGTCACTCGTCAGACGCACGCCCTTCGCACCGAACTCCAGGGTGCCGCCGCGCAGCTGCACCCCAGGCGCGAGGGTGATCATCGACATCCCGCGCAGTACACCGTTGACCTCGATCGCCGGTACTGCCTGCCGAAGCGCCTCAGCGAGTTCCGCCGTCGTCGACACGCGCGTCCACTCAGCCACTATGACCTCCATCGACCCATTTTTCGGATATACACCAGCCCATCACGCATCACCCACCAGAAGTGCGGTTGAAGCCCCTGGGGCAGCTGAAGGCGAGTCCGCCGTTGGTGGGTCACCGCGGTCAGCTCAGTTGGCCTCATCGAGCAGTTGCTGGAACGTCTTGTTGACGCGTAGTGCTTTTTGGATGTCTGTGATGGTGGCGTCGGGGGCGGCGCGGAGGTACGTGCACGCTGTGGCCTGGTGGGCGACGACGAAATCCTTGATGCCGGGGTCCTTGATGCCCGGGTAGCCCTCGGTGTGTTGCAGGACGGCGTCGAAGGTGTCGGGGATCAGCGCGGCGAAGTCGTCGATGTACGCGTCCCAGTTGCCGTCGAAGTTGCTGGCGAACAGGAGGCGTGTGTCGTCGTCGAAGAGCACCCACCGTAGGTCGTGGAGGGTGCCGATGCGGTCGGTCAGCGCCCTTCGCTTATCGTGGTCTACCCCTTGGAGGTAGTCGCGGATTTGCTGTGCGTGGCCGGGCTTGACGTTGAAGAAGAGGGTGAACTCGCTGGTTTTGCCTTCCTTCAGGCCGGGGCGGCTGGGGGTCTGTGTGTTCGCGGTCATGTCGGAATCCCTTCTCGGAGCACCTCAGGAGTGTTGGTCGCTGCCACAGATGGACTCGGCTGATCGGCCCGCAGGCATGGCTCAGGTACCCCGTTCGGCAATCCACTTCAGAGCGCGGATGCCGGGCATGAAGAGGTATTCGCCTCCCTTGGTCACAGCGAAGCGGGGCAGCTGCTGGAGTCGGCGGCGGACGGGCCGTTTGGGGATTGTGAAGGTGCCTGTGCCGTCGTTGCTTCCCACGATCGGGTCCTTCTCGTTGCCGAGGCCGACGAAGTCTCCGTCATTGGCCCACCGTGATTTGAGGAACTCGAACTGCCGGACGAGGTCGGTTCCCATGAAGATGAACACGATGCCGCGCTCGGCGCCGTCGTCCTCCAGCTCTCCCTCGGGGAGCATGGGGCCGTACGGGGTGCCCCGGCGCAGGGCTCGGTGCAGTTTCACGTCCACCAGGGAGTCGGCCAGGGCGTCGCGCGGGTTCATGCGTCGAATGTGGGCGCCGAGCGGACAGCGCCGGCCCTCCGGATCCTGCTCGTGGTAGGTGAAGTCGTTGACGCGGTGCGGGTCGGCGGCGATGGCCGGGTCGTCGTGCTCGGGGGCGAGCACCAGGGGTGCCCCGCTGGGCCAGCGGCCGACCATCTTGGCCGCGAGCAGTTCTTCTTCTTCGGGTGAGGAGGCGTTGTCCTTCAGGTAGCGGCGGTACTCGGCGACCCTCAGGTGCAGTTTGCGGAAGGCCACGTAGGTGCCGTTGCGGCTCAGTACGTCGGGCTGGGGCATGGGCGTGAGCCGTCCCATCTCGTTGGCATAGCCCAGGAGGAACTCGCCGGCCTTGATGGTGGGGCCGAAGCCTGGCAGGTAGCCGTAGTCACCGCCGCCCATCCCCTGGGCGAGGCTGGCCACCCCGGAGCCCTCGATGTCTGGCTCGCCGATCCCGTCCACGAAGCCCAGGTGGGTGCGCTTGGTCGGCAGCGCCGAGGCGTCCAGCCGGTAGATGACCGACACGCCGGGCAGGTCCCTGAGTTTCTCGCGGGCCGTCTCCAGCAGGGACTCCATCGCGGTGGCGTCCGGGGCGAACACGGATACCGCGACATGGGCGTCCGCGCTGCCCAGCGGGGCGTCCCAGTGTTCGGGACTGCTGCCGCCGGTGTCTCCCAGCTGTTCGGCGCGGGCTGCCATGCCCTCGCGGAAGGCGTCCGGGAAGCTGTCCAGCGATTCCTGCGGCACGCCGAGAGCCCGCAGCCCGGAGTAGCTCAGCGCGACGCTCAGCCACGCGCGGTGGGGAGGGTCCCACCATTGGGTCGCCGAGGCGACGAGGGGTACCAGGCGGGCGAGCATCTGTCGGCCGTCGGCGGGATCGTCGATGCGCAGCAGGAAGTACGCGCCCGTGAAGGGCGTAGGGCGCAGCCTGAGCAGTGTGCCCTGGATGTCGTCCAGCTCCAGCTCCAGCACCTGCTCCTCGGCCCGGCTTGCGCTGTCTGCCATGGTGTTCCGTCTCCGCGTCGTGGTGGAATCGAACCGTGCCCGGCGGCTGTCGCCCGTCCCAAACGCGCGTCGGCCCCGGCGTGGGGGGACCCGTTGGAGAACCGCACGAGCGCGTCGTGCCTGCCCGGGGTGGCGTAGATACCCTGGGCGTACTCCTCGGGCAGCCCATCGAGGGCAGTGCTTTTGCTCGGGCGCCCGGCAGTCTGCTGCCGAATTACTCCACACCGTTGGCACACGTCTATGACTCGGTCATGCGCCGAGTCTCGTCGCCACGCCGCTACCATCTGGCCGACCGGCGTGCTCACGCGACGGAAGACAACGCCCCGTCCGCCAGGCGGCCTCACACTGCTTCATCGTAGGCGCGTCGTGAATGCAGGCGCGCGTTGAAGACGTCCGTCGGCGAGCGGTGCCGAATCACCAGGAACGCGCACCCTCAGCTGGGCATGACGAACATTCCCGCAGCCCCTCACGGCGCCGGTCATTCACCCGTTCGTCTCCGCCACCGCGCTTCGGGGCCGACGCCACCTGACGATGTGCGTGAGAGCCACGCCGGTGCACGGGACGATCACCTGGGCTCGCGATCAGGCATCCCTGATGTGGCCCCGGCCACCGGTCCTCGTCAGACCGATGCCTACGACCACGCGCGGAGGCCGTCTCGGGACACGCTGTTGGTCATGTGCTGGGCCTGGTCGCCGCTGTCGCGGTCAGTCCACTTCCCATCATGGCCATGATCCTCATCCTGGCCACACCGGGCGGACGCCTCAACGGAACATTGTTCGCCCTCGGCTGGGTCCTGGGCTGGCACCGGCTCTGTCGGCCGCCAATCTCAAGAACGCCCCGCTCACCATCGCTGCCGGTGCCTCGATCAGCTCAGCCGGGATTCCCGTCCCGCAGCAGATCGGGACGCTCGCCGTGTGCGTGAGCACCGCGTCCCTCGGGGTGCTCACGCCGCTGACCGCCTACCTGATCATGGGAGAACGGGCAAAGAGCATGCTCAGCTCCTGGCAGGACTGGGCCGTACAGCACCACGTCGCCGTGATGGCCGTCCTGTTCTTCGTCCTCGGCCTGAAACTGTTCGGGGACGGCATCAGCATCCTCGCCACCTGAGTACGGCCGGGGACAGCTGCACGCCACGAGGAGAGGACGCGCTTGGGCCAACCCGAGCCCATCGGTGGCACCCGCGGGAAAACTACCCAACGGCGAGGGGAGTCACCGGGGCCCGAGCCGGACGAGAAGTACAGCAGCGGAGTACAGCCGATAGTTCCGGACGAAGAGACTTAGGTTCACATCCCCGACAAGTGTCCTGGAACGCGTGGGCGTAGACGTTCATCGTGACGGCGATCTGGTGGTGCGTCAGGAACTCCATCACGACCCTGCTCACCCCGGCCGCGGTGAGCAGGGTCACGCAGCCGTGCCGAGCGTCATGCGGTCGGATTACCCGTAGGTCCGCGTTCTTGGCCGCGACTTCATCGCCCGTCCCTGGGGGTGCTGTTGCGGGCCTCAGTAGCCGGTGCCGCGCTTGACCTGGGCCCGCTCGATCTCGGTGGTCGCACCCTTGTGGTCCAAGGTGCTGCACGCGTCGGCGATGTCCTGGGTCAGACGCTCGATCTGCTCGCGGCTCAGGGTCTCCTTGACCAGTGCACGCAGGATCTTCACTCGCTCCGCGTTGGGCGGGAGCGTGTACGCCGGCACCATCCAGCCGCGCTCGGCCGAGAGCTGCCAGGCGACGTCGGACTCGTCGTAGGCGTGCTTGCCGGCAAGGCGGAAAGCGACCAGCGGCAGCTGCTCGAGGTCGCTGCCGATCACTTCGAAGCGGCCGCTGCTACGCAGGTTGTCCGCCAACGCGTGGGCGTTCTTCTGCATCGTCTCCATGACGTAGGTGTAGCCCTGGCGACCCAGCCGCACGAAGTTGTAGTACTGGGCGAGCACCATCGCCGCGCCGGTCGAGAAGTTCAGTGTGAACGTCGCGTCGGTCTTGCCCAGGTAGTTCTCGTGGAACACGAGGTCCTTGGCCAGGTCGGACTCCTCGCGGAAGACCAGCCAGCCGATGCCGGGGTAGACCAGGCCGTACTTGTGTCCCGAGACGTTGATCGAGCGGACCTGGTCGAGCCGGAAGTCCCATGTCGAGTCCGGGTAGAGGAAGGGCCACACGAAGCCGCCGCTGGCGCCGTCAACGTGGATCGGGATGTCGAGGTCCCGCTCCTTGCGGATGTCCCGCAGGAGCTTGTCGATCCCGACGACGTCGTCCTTGTGGCCGGTGAACGTGGTGCCGAGGACGGCGACGACGCCGATCGTGTTCTCGTCGAGGTGGGGCTCCACGTCCTCCGGGCCGATCGTGTACTTGTTCTCGGCAAGCGGCACGATCCGCGGCTCGACGTCGAAGTAGCGGCAGAACTTCTCCCACACGACGTGGACGTCGCCGCCGAAGACCAGGTTGGGCCGGTCGGCCGACAGGTTGGCCGCCTGGCGGCGCTCCCGCCACTTCCACCTCAGCGACAGCGCGCCGAGCATGATCGCCTCGGACGAGCCCTGGGTCCGGCATCCGGTGGTCTTGCCCGGTGCGTGGAAGAGGTCGGCGAGCATGCGAACGCAGCGCTGCTCGATCTCGGCGGAGATGGGGTACTCCGCGTGGTCGATGAAGTTCCGGTGGAGGTTCTCGGCGATGATCCGTTGCGCCTCCGGCTCCATCCAGGTGGTGACGAACGTGGCCAGGTTGCGCTGCGGGTCGCCCTCCATGACGAGGTCCGCATCCAGCAGCCTCATGGCGTCCGTCGCCGTCATGCCCTCCTCGGGGAATTCCTCCGAGGGAGCGGGCGCGGTCAGAAACCGGTTGCCGAACAGAGCCGCAGCGTCACTCTTGGTCATGCGGAGGATTCAAACAGTTCCGGAACGTTCCTCGGCGAAGAACACGCCGAGGAAGAACAGCGAACCGTGGCCTTCGTCGTATCCGTCGATATTGTCGCAGCAGTTATCTACGTGGTCGCCTTTATGCTGAGTCGTTCGCGGCCCCCAACCGCCAGCGAGGTTGCCGCGATCTGAAAATCAGGATTGGCGAGAAGGCCGCCGAAGCCCTCGCCCCGGGGGCGACCGAGGCTACGCCCGAGATCAAGGCCGGGCGAGGCTTTCGATATCTGACGTAAGTGCGACCAAAAAATGGTGACGCTCACCACATAATTCACAAGTCGACATCCCTCAATGATTCCATGAATTCACGGTCACCATCATGGGCAAATTTCACCGCATCACCGATGCGCCGATTACCTCCTTACTGTGAAGGCAGCAAATCGCCGACCCTTGAGTGCTCGTTCCAGTGGATTCATGACGCGCTCCACTCACGAAGAGACCAAATAGCATGAGCCTGGTCAGTCAGAAAGCTGCGTGAAGCCCAGTGGACTCATCACCCATTATCCAGCAGCGGTCAGATTCCGTACTCCGGAGGCTGATTCTCTGGAGCACCGAGCCAACGGCACAGGGGGAGTCGACACGTTCGGCGGCGACGCATTCGCGAACAGGAAGAAAATCATCTTGCCATTAGCGCGTTTCACATGCCGGGGCACCCGGATCTTGATCGGAAAAGCGAAAGTTCCTTCTGAGCTGGGAGATAAGGCTTGCCGCAGATCTCTGGCATCCGAGCAGGAAGGAACTTTCTGCGTGCACACTCCGCCTTGCGCCCCGAGCTCGTCGTCTCGGTCCGACGGTCACGGGGTGGTCAGTCACGCCGGGTGCCGTCTGCTGGCCGATTGCGGGGCGCCCGGTCTCACGGGGATGCGTCGGTGGCTGTGTCGGATAGCCGGCTCTTGCTGGTCCGGACTGCTCCGAAGAAAAGTCGCAAACCAAGACCTAGGACGAGGAGATCGAGCAGCATCTGGACGGTGACGATCAGGTGGGCGGCTTCGCTGGTGGCGGTGATGTCGCCGAAGCCGACCGTGGTGAAGGTCGACACCGTGAAGTAGAGGGTGTCGGTGCGGGTGAGGGGGTGGGTACTGAAGTTCGCCGGATTATCTTGGGCGAGGATGAAGTACGCCGCGGCGAACAGCAGCAGGAATAGCGGTGCGGTGACCGAGAGTGCCTCGACCGCCCGGATGGTGGGGTAGTCGGCGCGGGTGATCGAACGGACCTGCCAGGTCACGGCTCCGGCAAGGACCAGCAGCGCGACTGACAATGACACCGGGACCGGGACCGACAACTCCTCGAGTTGATGCAGCGGGGCGAGGTAGTACAACGCGACCAGGCTCAGCGAGGTGGCCAGGATGCGCACGAATGCCAACAAGGTCAGCCGTCGCCGCTGTGCCGGGGCCAGGGCGCGCAGCAGTTTCGGGATAAACATCTAGCGGCCTCCGGTTCACACGGTCGCGTCCTCGGAGCGGTGTAAAAGCTCGACGAGGTAGGTGCCGTGGAGTGGATATTACGCGGCGTCCGTGAGTGTGTCGTTGATCTCGGCTGCGGTTCGCCTGATCGAGGTCGGGGGTTGGACCAGGGATCGGCGGAAGTCTTGGAGGCAACTGCGCCCGGAGGATGTCTGCCGCGTCGTCTATCGATGGCCTGTGCCGGACATGCCCTGATCCCGTCGCTCGCCAAGTGGGTGCGCAAACGTACTCCCGCGGTCGGTGTGGCGGCTTGGTGTGTACCGCCGCGCCAGGGGTACCCAGAAAGGCCCCCTGCCGCGGTCCCGGCACAGGTCACCGGGAGTACGCAGCCAAGTGCCGGACCAGCCCGACCAGCGCGAGCACCCAGGCGGCCGCGGCGACCCAGAGCAGTACCTGGCCCGGCGTCCGCAGCCAGCCGACGGCCGCGGCGTCGGCGACGGCGACGGACAGGGTGGCGACGGCCGTCATGCCCATCGGGAAGCCGTCGCCCAGCGCCTCATGTCGTAGCGCGGACGTGGCCAGCGTGCCTCGGCGAAGACGAGGACGGCGTACCAGCACACGGACAGCGCGAGCGTGACCAGCGTGAGCGGACGCAGCGCGTCGTGCAGAGCGGTGTCGCGCCAGGCGGGAACGGCCAGCAACTTCGCTCCGGCGAGCGCGGAGATCGCCAGCGTCCCGCCCGCCACCCACTGGTCGCCCGCGCCGGACCGTACCGGCCGAGGTCGAAGCGGAGGAAGGCGATCGGGTAGAGCGCCAGCCCGAGCACGAAGCAGCCCAGTGTCGGCCAGGCGAGCC
Organism: Streptomyces sp. NBC_01525; assembly: GCF_045040405.1. Lineage (NCBI taxonomy): Bacteria > Bacillati > Actinomycetota > Actinomycetes > Kitasatosporales > Streptomycetaceae > Streptomyces > Streptomyces sp. NBC_01525. The sequence goes on along the minus strand of NZ_CP109397.1, from coordinate 5,436,223 downwards.
ACCCGGACGGCAGCGAGACGACCAGCGTTCCGCCCAGCACAGCCAGGCCCTGCGTCGCGACACACACCAGGAACACCGTTCCCGGCAAGCGCCGCCGCCAGTGCCGCACCACCGCCGTCAGCAGCACCGGCCAGATCAGTACCGCGACGACCAGCGCGGCGACGGCGACACCCGACCATCCCTGGAGTGCGAACCAGGTCCCGAGGCGGGTCGTCGCGGCCACTGCAGTCAGCGCGGGCGGCGTGTCTGCCTTGACCTCCCACCGGTCCCGTTCGCGCAGCAGCTGCCGCGCGAAGTCGACGGCGAGCGCGAGCCACGCGATGGAGGCCAGGACGAGCAGGATCCATGAGAGCGCCTCCTGCCCGACCAGGTGCAGCCCGATGGAGACAATCCCGGTCGCCATCACCGCCGTTCCTGCTCCCGGTGGCAGCGCCACCCACCAGCCGACCAGCCCGTCCTCGGCCGGGACACGATCACCCATCCCCCCCAATCTGCGGCGGTAGGGCGAGCCGCAACCGCCACGCGGTGTCCCACGGGCCAGCGGGCGTCAGTCCAGCGGACGTCCGTCTCGCAGCGCCTCGAGCACCGGTGCGTGCGTCCGCCCCGCCGGCAGCGGGCGACGGCGGAGCACGGTGATCGGCCCCAGGTCAGCCAGCAGGAGGACGAACGGCGGGAGATACACAGCCTGATCAGAAGCGAGATCAGCCAGCTGCCAGAACCGGCAACTCGAGTTGAGGCGTACCTGCAAATCCTTGCGCGGACTGGTTCTGACGAGTCCGTGCAGGAACCACCACCACCCGGCGAGGGCGCCGGAAACTCCCCTTAGAGCTCGTAACACGATCATGAGCGGGCTTTCTTGAGACGTCTCCAGCAGATGAGGCTGCAGGCGAGGGAGACGAAGGCGTCGTGGAGTTCAGTGCGACGCTCCCATCGGACAGTGAGGCGTTTGAAGTGGTGGAGCAGGGCGAAGGTCTGCTCGACGACGTAGCGGAGCTCGCCCATGCCCTTGATGTTCGGTGATCCCTTGCGGGAGATGACGGGCAGGATCCGCCGGTGACGCAGTTCGTCACGATGGACGTTGGAGTCGTAGCCCTTGTCGCCGAGCAGGGCTTCGGGCCTGCGGCGGGGCCGGCCGGGGCGGCCCGCGACGGGCGGGATGCCGTCGACCAGGGCGAGGATCTGGGTGACGTCATTGACGTTGGCCGCAGTAGTGATGACTTTGAGCGGGGTGCCGCGCCCGTCGCAGATCAGGTGATGTTTGCTGCCTGTCTTGCGCCGGTCGACCGGCGACGGACCGGTGTCGGCACCCCCTTTTTCGCCCGGATGTGTGAACCATCCACACACGCCCGGGACCAGTCGAGTTCGCCGGCCGCGTTTAGCTCCGCGAGCAGGATCCGGTGCAGCCGGTCGAAGACGCCGGCCTTCTGCCACCGGTCCAGACGCCGCCAGCACGTCTGACCCGAGCCGAACCCCAGCTCCAACGGCAGGAGTTGCCAGGCTATGTCGTTGTAGAGGACGAACAGGATGCCCTGCAGGCAGAGTCGGTCCGACACCGGCCTCGGCCCCGGCGACCGCTCCGGCCAGGGCGGCAGCAGCGGCTCGATCAGCGCCCACAAGTCGTCATCCACGATCCACGGCCGAGTAGTCACACCATCACGAACGGCCGAATCCTCACACCGGTCACGGCCAACCAGGACGATTCAGCAAGATCGTGTTACGAGCTCTTAGGAGAAAATCTTCGAGGTGACCGGATGACTCCGGTGACGCTGGTACTTCAGCAACACTTGCCCCTCGCTGTCTCTGTATCGCTCGAGCAACAACTCGCCGCGGCGTCCGGGAACGGGAACTCCCCCTGTCGCACTCATTCCCTCATGGGGCCGTGCAACTTTTTAGAGGCTGAAGGGTCGACTTCGGTATGCACCACCGCCTGCCGTACTGGCACCCAGCCCCCCGTTCCCCTACTGCGCATGACCGCCGAGGACCGGTGCTCCCACCTGCACCCGGAGCGCCGCCTTGGGCACCGCTCCACCTACCGCCGCCTGCCGCAGGCCGGCCAGAAGCGTCGCCATGGCCCGCAGGCCATCTGGCACACCGTCGCCGGTCATGGACCGAAACGACAACCACCGCCCCCTCCATTCATTGCCGCAGTCGGAGTCAAGGCGTGTTGACATAGTCAACAGCACTTCACGGTCCATACCCTCACTTCTGGTGTACGCTCCCCGCTAGATACCTTCCACCACGACGCGAGTGACGGGGAGCAGCAGTGGCACTGGAGCAGGTCGGTGGACGTTTCCGGATTACCGGTGACCTGGGTCGCGGAAACATGGGCGAGGTGCACCGGGCCGTGGACCTGGAGGCCGCACCCGCTTCGACGCAGTACGAGGTGGCGCTCAAGACGGTGCTGCGCAACCGCACCGGCCTGCTGGTCGAGGCTGCGGAGGGGAACAAGGAGACACAGCGCTTCCACCGCGAGGTGAAGATCATGCGCATGCTTTCCCAGGGTCACCCCAACCTCACCCATCTGCTCGCAGGCGGCGTCGACGACGCACCGGGTGCCAGCGGTCTCCCTTATCTGGCAATGGAGTTGCTCGACGGCCACACCCTGGGCCTGCTTATGGATGAAGAGCCGCAGCTCCCGGTCTCCTGGGTCGCCGCGATCGGCGCGCAGATCGCGTCCGGCCTCGCCGCCGCGCACACGGCTGGCGTCGTACACCGCGATCTAAAGCCGGCCAACGCGATGCTGCTCCGCGACGGCACCGTGAAGATCCTCGACTTCGGCATGGGCTCGATCGTCGACGACCCCGACCAGACGCGACTGACTAGCACCGGCGTGAGCGTCGGCACGGCACGGTACATGGCGCCCGAGCAGTTCCGCGCCGAGCCGGTCTCCGCCGCGGCCGATCTGTACGCGCTCGGCTGCGTCCTCTACGAGATGCTGATCGGCCGCCCCCCGTTCTCCGCGCGGACCGCCTACGAGCTGTCCGTGCAGCACCAGTACGACCCGCCGCCGCGGCTGACCATCGTCCGGCCCGATCTGCCGCAGGCCCTGGTGCGCCTGGTCTCCCGGCTCCTGGAGAAGGAGCCGGAGAACCGGCCGGAGAACGCCACCCTGGTCCGCGAGGCCCTGATCCCGCACGCGCTCGCCCCCGACGCGACGGTCGACCTGCTCGCCCCGGAGTGGACGGCGATGGACCCGGTGGCCCGGCTCCGCGCCGAGCTGCCGCAGCCCGCCGCCGTGAAGCCGGCCCCGGTACCGCGCCGTTCGCCCCGCCTGCCGGAGACCATGGACGTCTTCGGTATCCACAACAATCTGATCGAGGAGTACGAGAGCTTCACGCGGAGCGCCACCGTCATCCGTGACGCCCGGATCGAGAACTTCGTCGAGGACGACCTGGCCTCGAAGTCGCAGTGGCCCGACCCCTGGCTCTCGCTGAATCCGTTCTTCGCCGACGGCGGCCAGGTCACCGATCTGGTCAGGGACGGGCTGCTGCATCCACGCTGTGCCGAGATCTTCCAGGCCGGCAAGAAGGAGGACGCCCGCCGTCCGGACGGCCGGCCGCTCACCTTCCACCGCCATCAGCGCGAGGCGATCGAGGCGGCCCAGGAAGGCGACTCGTACGTGCTCACCACCGGCACGGGTTCCGGCAAGTCGCTCTCCTACATCGTGCCGATCGTGAACCAGGTATTGAAGGAGCGGGACGCGGCCGCTCCGGGGGCTCCGCGACGGGTACGGGCGATCGTCGTCTACCCGATGAACGCGCTGGCCAATTCCCAGCTCAAGGAGTTGGAGAAGTACCTGCGGCACGGCTTCGGGGAGGGCCACGAGCCGGTCACCTTCGCCCGGTACACGGGCCAGGAGGACGAGGAGCGGCGCAAGGAGCTACGCCGGAATCCGCCGGACATCCTGCTCACCAACTACGTGATGCTGGAACTGATGCTCACCCGGCCGGACGACCGCGACGGTCTGATCCGGAACGCCGAAGGCCTGCAGTTCCTCGTCTTCGACGAGCTGCACACATACCGGGGCCGGCAGGGCGCGGACGTCGCGCTCCTGATCCGCCGGGTCCGCGAGGCATGCCGTGCGGGGCAGAACCTGCAGTGCATCGGCACCTCGGCGACCATGTCCACCGAGGGCACCTGGGAGGACCAGCGGCGGGAGGTCGCCCGGGTCGCGGGCCGGCTCTTCGGCACCACGGTGCTGCCCACTCGGGTGATCGGCGAGACGCTGGTCCGGGCCACCGATCAGCCCCCGGCGGCCGTTCCCCCCGAGCGGCTGCGGATGCCCGCGGCGCCCCGCGCGTACGAGGCACTCACCCGGGACCCCCTCGCCCGCTGGGTGGAGTCCCGGTTCGGCCTTGAGGAGGAGCCGGATACCGGGCGGCTGCGCCGCTGTGCGCCGCGCACTATCGAGTCGGCCGCCGAGGAACTGTCCACCGACTCCGGGGTCCCCGCCGACCAGGTCCGGGAGGCGATCCGCGCCACCCTGGAGGCCGGTTCCCAGGCCAAGCACCCGGTGACCGAGCGGCCCCTCTTCGCCTTCCGCCTGCACCAGTTCCTCTCCAAGGGCGACACCGTGTACACGACCCTGGAGAACCCGCTCACCCGCCCGCTGACCCGCACCTTCCAGCTGGAGCAGCCGGGCAGCGGCGGCATGCCGCTGTACCCATTGTCGTTCTGCCGGGAGTGCGGTCAGGAGTACCTCACGGTGTGGCGCACCGAGGGCCGTGACGGTGTCTTCCGTTACGAGCCCCGGCGTGGCACCTCGGCCTCCGGCGGCCGCGAGGGCGAGGGCTGTCTGTACGTCGGGGTGCCGGACGAGGACTACGTCTGGCCCGCCGATCCGCAGCGGGCCGTGGACGACCGGCGGATTCCGGAGTCCTGGCTGGAGCAGGATGCGAATGGTCTGACGGTGGTGAAGAAGACCTACCGAGAGCGGGTGCCCAGGCGCGTCGTCGTCGACCCTCTCGGCACGGAGAGCACGGAGAGCGGCAAGGGTCTCGAGGCGGCGTTCGTCCCGGCGCCGTTCCTGTTCTGTTTGCACTGCCAGGTGTCGTACGAGCAGACCCGCGGCCGTGACTTCGCCAAGCTGGCGACGCTCGACCAGGAGGGCCGCTCCTCGGCCACCTCCCTGATCTCGGCCTCCATCCTCAAGTCGCTGCGCGCGGTGCCGGAGAAGAGCCTGGACAAGGAGGCCCGCAAGCTCCTCACCTTCGTCGACAACCGTCAGGACGCCTCGCTGCAGGCCGGCCACTTCAACGACTTCGCGCAGGTCACCCAGTTGCGCGGGGCGCTGTACGCGGCGGTCGTGCGCTCCGGTGAGGAGGGGGTGCGCCACGACGACCTGACGGCGGCGGTGACGGAGGTGATGGGCCTTGCACCGCGCGAGTACACCGGTGTCGCCGACCAGCCGCCGTCCATGGAGCGCCGGGCGACGAAGACCTTCCGGGACGTCGTCGGCTACCGCCTCTACCGCGACCTGGAGCGCGGCTGGCGGATCACCATGCCCAACCTGGAGCAGACGGGCCTGCTACGCATCGACTACGAGGACCTGGAGTGGGTGGCCGCCCGCGCCGAGCGCTGGGAACCGGCGCACCCGGTGCTCCGCGAGATCGACGCGGAGCTGCGTGCCGAGATCGCCCGCACCCTCCTGGACTTCCTGCGCCGGGGCCTGGCCATCGATGTGCAGTACTTCCGGGACGACTTCGACGCATTGAAGGGCGCCAGCGAGGAGCGGCTGACCGGCCCCTGGGTCCTCAGTGAAAGCGACAAGCCGAATGTCGGCACGGCCTACCCGTACGGTTCCAAGCCCGGTATGGAGCGCACCGCCCTGTTCCTCTCGCCGCGCGGGAAGTTCGGCAAGTATCTGCGCCGGAACGTCCCCGCGCTGCGTGAGGCCCCGCAGGACGATGTGCAGGGGGTGATCGAGACCCTGCTCACCGTGCTCCGCGACGCCGACCTGGTGCGCGAGGTGGAGGCGGCCCCGGAGCGTTCGGGGCCGGTGTTCCGCCGGCGTGCGGCGGAGAAGCGCACCGGGTACCGGGTGTCGGCCGCCGCGATCGTGTGGCGGGCCGGCACCGGGGAGACGGGGGCGATCGACCCGCTGACCCGCACCTACAGCCACGGCGAGGGGCCGCGCGTCAATCCCTTCTTCCGCGATCTGTACCGCAACGCCGCAACCGAGCTGGCGGGGCTCTACGCCCGCGAGCACACCGCGCAGGTGCCGCCGGAGGACCGGCTGCTGCGCGAGGAGGAGTTCCGCACGGCCGAACTGCCGCTGCTCTACTGCTCGCCGACGATGGAGCTGGGCGTCGACATCTCCTCGCTCAACGCGGTGATGATGCGCAACGTGCCGCCGACGCCGGCCAACTACGCCCAGCGTTCTGGCCGTGCGGGCCGTTCGGGGCAGCCGGCGCTGGTGACCACGTACTGCGCGACGGGCAACAGCCACGACCAGTACTACTTCCGCCGCTCGGAGGCGATGGTCTCCGGCCAGGTCGCGCCGCCCCGCCTCGATCTCGCCAACGAGGACCTGGTCCGCTCGCACGTCCAGAGCATCTGGCTGGCGGAGACCGAGATGAAGCTCGGTACGGCCGTACCTGACATCGTCGACGTGGCGTACGACCCGGAAAGCGGGGACCGGCCCGATCCGCGGATGGTGCTGCCGCTGCACACGCACATCCGTGACAGGTCGCTCGACGAGGGGGCCCGGCGCCGCGCGGTCACCGCCGCACACAACGTGCTCGCGCCGCTGATCTCGGACTTCCAGGACACGACCTGGTGGTACGACGAGTGGATCGAGGACCGTATCGAGCGGGCCGCCGACAGGTTCGACAAGTCCTTCGACCGGTGGCGTGACCTGTTCCGGGCCGCCGTACTCGACCAATACGAGCAGAACAAGCGGGTGGTGGACCACACGCTCAGCCAGGGCGAGCAGGGCCGCGCCCGCACCCGCCGCCGGGAGGCCGAGACGCAGACCAATCTGCTGCTCAACCGCTCCACCGACAACAAGTCGGTGATGAGCGACTTCAACCCCTACCGCTATCTGGCCTCCGAGGGCTTCCTCCCCGGTTACAGCTTCCCGCGCCTGCCGCTGGCCGCGTACATCCCACGTTCGGGCAACCGGCGCAACGCCGACGGCGACTATCTCCAGCGGCCGCGGTTCCTGGCGATCCGCGAGTTCGGCCCGGGTGCGCTGATCTACCACGAGGGCGCCCGCTACCAGGTGACCCGGATCCAGCTGCCGCCGGACGCCTCCGGCGATCTGGCGACGGCGGAGGCACGCCGCTGCGACACCTGCGGTTACCACCACCCGGTCCGTCCCGGCCTCGACCGCTGCGCGATGTGCGATACGGAGCTGACCGGGAAGCGCACCGGCCTGATCCATCTCCACACCGTGTACACCACCCCCCGCGAGCGGATCTCCTCCGACGAGGAGGAGCGGCGCCGGGCCGGTTTCCGGCTGGAGACCTCGTACGCCTTCCAGGACCACGGGGTCCGCAAGGGCCGTCTCACCTCGCAGGTGACGGACGGAGAAGGTGCCGCCGTCCTCGCCCTCGACTACGGCGATTCGGCCACGGTCCGGATCACCAACTTGGGCCGGGTCCGCGACAAGGAGGATGTGCAGGACGGCTACTGGCTGGACCTGGGCGACGGCCGCTGGCTCAACGACCGGGCCGCGGCGGACGCAGTGGAGGGCACCGGGATGCCGGTGGTCGACGAGGACGGCAACGAGAAGCGCCGCCGGAAGCGCGTCCTGCCGTACGTGGAGGACCGGCGGAACATCCTGGTGTCGACGCTGGACGAGCCGCTGCCGGAGCCGATCGCATTCTCCGTCCTGTACGCCCTGGAGCGTGGCATCGAGGCCGCCTTCGAGCTGGAGGACTCCGAGCTGACGGCCGAACTCCTGCCGCCGCCCGAGGGACCGCGCCGCCGGCTGCTCTTCACCGAGGCCGCGGAGGGCGGAGCCGGTGTGCTGCGCCGGCTGCGACAGGAGCGAGGGGCGCTGGCGAAGGCCGCCCGCGCCGCCCTGCAGATCTGCCACTTCGACCCGGACACCGGCGAGGACTTGGGCGGTCCCGAGGGCGGTGAGGAGTGCGCCCGCGGCTGCTACGCCTGTCTCCTGACGTACGGAAACCAGACCCATCACCGCCTGCTGAGCCGCCACGCGGCCCGCCCGCTGCTGCTGCGCCTCGCGGGTTCGCAGACCGAACGCGAGGACCGGGGCGAATCCCGGAGCGAGCAGTTCCACCGGCTGGCGGCACCCACCGCGACCGGGTCCGGCGGCCCCGCCCTGACCGGCAGCGATGGCCCCGCCGCGCCCACTCCGCTGGAGGCCGACCTCGAAGCCCTGATCGCCTCGGGTGATCTTCTCGGCTGGCTGAAGGCCAAGGGCTACCGGCTGCCGGACGAGGTCGACGTCCTGGTTCCGGAGGCCGCCGCCAAGCCGGATCTGGTGTTCCGTATGGACGGTGCCCGTCTCGCGGTCTTCGTCGACCTTCCCGACCACGGCGCCGATTCCACCCGGGACCGCGAGGCCGGCTACCGCCTGGAGGAGGCCGGCTGGGACGTGCTGCGTTTCCGGGCCGGATCCGACTGGGACGCCGTGGCGGACGACAACGCGACGTATTTCCAGACCCGTTGACCGTTACGTTCTCCCCGTCGATCCTTACGCTCACCGCCCAGGTCCCACCCCGACCACTCCACCCCGCCGACTCCGAAGGAACCGAGAGACCCATGAGCCCCACGTACACGGCCGGTTCGCTGGTGAACGCCCGCGGCCGGGAATGGGTGGTGCTCCCCGAGAGCGCCTCCGGCATGCTGGTGCTGCGCCCGCTGGGCGGCGGCGAGGACGACGTCGCGGCGGTCTTTCCCGCCTTCGAGGAGGTGCGGCCCGCCCAGTTCGCGGCGCCGAGCCCGTCCGACCTGGGTGACCAGCGGGCGGCCGGCCTGCTGCGGACCGCGCTGCGGATCGGTTTCCGTTCCGGGGCCGGGCCCTTCCGCGCGCTGGCGTCGATCGCCGTGGAGCCGCGCGCCTACCAGCTGGTGCCGCTGCTCATGGCGCTGCGGCAGCGCACCGTACGGCTGCTGATCTCGGACGACGTCGGCATCGGCAAGACCGTCGAGGCCGGCCTGATCGTCAAGGAGCTCCTCGCGCAGGGCGAGGCGAGCCGCCTCGCGGTGCTCTGCTCCCCCTCGCTCGCCGAGCAGTGGCAGGGGGAGCTGCGGGAAAAGTTCGGTATCGACGCTGAGCTGGTCCTCGCCTCCACCGTGTCGCGTCTGGAGCGCGGCCTGGAGCTGGGGCAGTCGCTCTTCGACCGGCACCCGTTCACGATCATCTCGACGGACTTCATCAAGTCGACCCGGCACCGCGAGGACTTCGTACGGCACTGTCCGGACCTGGTGGTGGTGGACGAGGCGCACACTTGCGTCGCGGCCGACGACGCGCAAGGCCCGGCCTCCTCGTCCACCAGTCAGCTCCGCTACGAACTGCTGCGGCGGGTCGCCGCTGACGAGGACCGGCATCTGCTGCTGCTCACGGCCACCCCGCACTCCGGCAAGGAGTCCGCGTTCCGCAATCTGCTCGGTCTCGTCCGGCCGGACCTGGCCACGGTCGATCTGGAGAGCCCGGCGGACCGGGCCCGTCTCGCCGAGCACTTCGTCGCCCGCAAGCGGGCCGACGTGCGCCAGTACCTCACCAAGGAGGACGGTCTCGCCGACGACTCCCTCGTCGAGCGGACCGCGTTCCCCTCCGACCGGTGGACCAAGGACGAACCGTACAAGCTCACCCCCGCCTACCGGGCGCTACTCGACGACGCGATCGCCTACGCCGCGGACCGGGTGGAGACCGCCGGTCGCCAGGGCAAGCGGGAGGCCCGGATCGCCTGGTGGTCGGTGATCGCGCTGCTCCGGTCGATGGTGTCCTCGCCCGCCGCCGCGGCCCGCACCCTGGAGACCCGCTCCGAGTCCGCCGCCGCCCGGACCGCCGTCGAGGCGGACGCCCTCGGCGCCCCGCTGACCCGTGACTCCTCGGACAGTGACCGGCTGGAGGGCATGGACGTCGCGCCGGGCGCGGCGGAGAGCGAGCAGGGCGACCCGCGGCTGCGTGAACTCGCCGCGTGTGCAGCCGAGTTGTACGGTCCGGCGTCCGACGCCAAACTCAAGGCGCTGACCGCGCATCTCAAGTCGCTGATCGCGGACGGCTACAGCCCGATCGTCTTCTGCCGCTACATCCCCACCGCCGAATATCTGGCGACGCACCTGGAGAAGAAGCTGGGGGCGAAGACGCGGATCGCCGCCGTCACCGGCACGCTCTCCCCGCAGCAGCGCCTGGAGCGCATCGAGAAGCTGGCCGCCGAGGACGCCGACGACCCGGCCGTCCGCCGGGTCCTGATCGCCACCGACTGCCTCTCCGAGGGCGTCAACCTCCAGCACGCTTTCGACGCGGTGATCCACTACGACCTGGCGTGGAACCCGACCCGGCACGACCAGCGGGAGGGCCGCGTCGACCGGTACGGGCAGAAGCGCGACCAGGTCCGCGTGATCACCATGTTCGGCGAGGACAACGGCATCGACGGCAAGGTCCTCGAAGTCCTCTTCGCCAAGCACCGCCAGATCAAGAAGGACCTCGGCATCTCGGTATCCGTCCCGGACGAGACGGCCTCGGGCGTCACCGACGCGGTGGTCGAATGGCTGCTCCTGCACGGCAGGCAGGGCACCCAGGAAGGGCTCTTCGACCTCGACGGCCACCAGGAGTCCCTGGACCGGATGGAACGGGAGTGGAACTCAGCCGCCGAGCGCGAGCGGACCTCCCGCTCGAAGTACGCGCAGCGCGCCATCCACCCGGAGGAGGTGGCCCGCGAAGTCACCGCCGTACGGGCCGCGCTCGGCGGCTCCGAGGAGGTCCGCGACTTCGTCCTGGAGGCGCTGCGCGACCTTGACGCCCAGGTCCGCGACCCCCGCGACGGCTCCGGCGACTTCGCCGCGCAGGTCGGCGGTACGCCGGCCGGTGTGCGCGACGGTCTCGCGGCGGTCCTCGGCGGACGGATCGTGGAGGAGGACCGGGAGATCCCCTTCCGCGCCTCCCCGGCGATCGGGCGCGGCGAGGCGGCCCTGGTCCGCACCGACCCGGCGGTCGGCGCGCTCGCCTCGTACGTCCTCGACTCGGCCCTCGACGCGAACACTCCGGGCCCGCGCCCGGCCCGCCGCTGCGGCGTCGTCACCACGGACGCGGTCACCATCCGCACCACCCTGCTCCTGGTCCGCTACCGCTTCCACCTGACGCTGCCGTCCCGCACCGGGGAGCGGCAGATCGTCGCCGAGGACGCCCGGCTGCTCGCCTTCGAGGGCCTGCCGTCCCGGGCCCGCTGGCTCGACGACGACGCGGCAGCGGCGCTCCTCGGGGCACGGGCTGCCACGAACACCCACGAGCAGCTGGCCCGCAACCAGATCACCCGCACCCTGGACGGACTCCCCGAACTGTCCGGCCACATCACCGAGTACGGTGTCGCCCTCGCCGCCGACCTCAACGCCTCGCACCGCCGGGTACGGAAGGCCGACACCAGCGACCGTGCAGAGATCGTCCGCGGTCTGAAGGTCGTCCCGCAGGAGCCCGCCGACGTACTCGGTGTGTACGTGTATCTGCCGCAGCAGCCCGCCGCCGTATCCGCCCCTGCTACCTCTTCCGCCTCTACCGTGACCGGAGCCGAAGCCTGATGTCCGCCGCCACCCGCACCGCACCGGTCTTCACCGCCGTCACCACCGTCGGCGGGCTGCTCCCCGGCGACATGCTCGTCCGCATCGCCGAGGCACGGAACCTGCCGGGCACCAAGTCCGCCGATTACGGGCTGCCGGGCTCGGTCACCGTCCGCGACGAGGCCGAGCGCGCCTGGGAGTACCTCAAGCCGCTCTGGCGCGAACTGCGCGCCGCGCTGCCCGCCGACCCGGAGACCGGCGCGCCCGCCGCCGACCCGACCGGCCGGGCCTCCTCCGACTGGCTCTCCCAGCTCTTCCGCAAGCTGGACTTCGGGGCGCTGACGGAGGTCGGCCCGGAAGGCATCCCCGCCGACTCCGATACGGAGACCCGGTTCCGTATCTCGCACCGGCACGGGCCCGCGCTGCTCCACCTGATCCCCTGGAACCAGGAACCGGACAAGCGGCCGGCGGCCGGGCAGGTGCCGCCGCAGTCCCTCGTCCAGGACTGCCTCAACCGGACCGAGGCCCATTTGTGGGCGGTCCTCACCAACGGTCGGACGCTGCGGCTGCTTCGCGACTCGTCGTCGTTCGCGACGGCCGCGTACGTCGAGTTCGACCTGGAGGCGATCTTCGACGGTGAACTGTTCAGCGAGTTCGTGCTGTTGTACTGCGTGCTGCACGCGTCGCGGTTCGAGGTGGCGGAGGGGGCGGCGCCGTCCGGGTGCTGGCTGGAGAAGTGGCGGACCGAAGCCGTCACCTCCGGCGCCCGTGCCCTGGACCAGCTGCGGCTCGGTGTCCAGCAGGCACTGACCGTGCTCGGTACGGGATTCCTGCGGCATCCGGACAACGGCCGGCTGCGCGAGGACACCGACCCGAAGGCGCTGCAGGCGGCGCTCCTCCGGCTCGTCTACCGGCTCCTCTTCGTCTTCGTCGCCGAGGACCGGGACGCGCTGCTCGACCCGGCAGCGGACGAGGGGGCGCGGGCCGCGTACGCCCGGTACTTCTCCTCGGACCGGCTGCGCAGGCGGGCCCGGCGGCGCCAGGGCACCGCGCACGGCGACCAGTACGAGGCGCTGCGCCTGGTCCTCGACGCGCTCGGCATCGAGGGCGGCCGGCCCGAGCTGGGCCTGCCCGGCCTCGGCGGGCTGTTCTCGCGTACGGACGCGGACGCGCCGCTGGAGGGGCTGAAGCTCTCCAACGAGTCGCTGCTCCAGGCCGTCGGGTACCTGGCTCAGGTCCACGACCCGGGAGCGCGGCGGTGGCGGGCCGTCGACTACCGGCACCTGGACGCGGAGGAGCTCGGCTCGGTGTACGAGTCGCTGCTCGAACTGGAGCCGAAGCACTCGGCGGCGGACCGGTCGTTCGAGCTGGTCGAAGTGGCGGGCAACAGCCGTAAGACGACGGGCAGTTACTACACCCCGTCGTCGCTGATCGAGTGCCTGCTCGACACCACCCTCGACCCGGTGATCGACGACGCGGTCAAGCGCGGCGAGCAGCGGGCCTCGGCCGGCGGGCGTCCCGATCCGGCGGACGACATCGTCGCGGAGCTGCTGGGCCTGACAGTGTGCGACCCGGCGTGCGGTTCCGGACACTTCCTGGTCGCCTCGGCGCGACGGATCGCCAAGCGGGTCGCGGCGGTACGCGAGCACAACCCGGAGCCGACGGTGGACGCGGTGCGGCACGCGCTGCGGGAGGTCGTGGCGCGGTGCATCTACGGCGTCGACCTCAACCCCATGGCGGTGGAGCTGGCGAAGGTGTCGCTGTGGCTGGAGGCGATGGAGCCGGGGAAGGCGCTCGGGTTCCTGGACGCGCATGTCCGGTACGGCAACGCGCTGCTCGGCACGACGCCGTCACTCCTCGCGGGCGGAGTGCCCGACGAGGCGTTCGACGCGATCGAGGGCGACGACAAGAAGTACGCGGCCGCGCTCAAGAAGCGCAATAGGGCCCAACGCGGCGGCCAGGGCGACCTGTTCGCCGAGTCCGAGGTCACGGTCCCCAGCAATGCACGCCTCGCGGCCCAGCTCAGCAGCATCACCAACGCTCCGTCCGAGGACCTCATCGAGGTCAACGCCCAGCAGGCGGCGTACGAGGATTACGTGACCTCCACCGCGTACACGCGCGACCGTGAGACGGCGGACACGTGGTGTGCCGCCTTCGTCTGGCCGAAGCAGCCGGGCGCGCCGGAGGCACCGACGCACGACGTCGTACGGAGCCTGCTCGCCTGGGACACGGCGGCGGTGAACGACGCGACGCTGACGGAGGTGCTCGCGCTGAGCGAGCGGTACCGGTTCTTCCACTGGCACCTGGAGTTCCCGGAGGTGTTCGCCGTCCCGGAGTCGGGGGCGGGCGTCGATCCGGCGACGGGGTGGGCTGGCGGGTTCGACGCGGTGGTGGGGAATCCGCCGTGGGACAGCGTGAGCCTTCCGGAGGTCGAGTTCTTCGCGGTGCGGGCACCAGAAATCGCGGCCACGAACAACACGGCGGCGCGCAAGAAGAAGATCGAGGCACTCAAGGATGACCCTGACACTCTCGATCTGTACAACGAGCATGAGGCAGCGAAGCGCACGATGCTGGGCGCGAGCCACTTCCTGCGCAACTCTCACCGCTATCCCCTCACGGGGCAGGGCAACCTGAACTTGTACGCGCTGTTCGCCGAGGCTGACCGCATCCTGACCGGGGGCCGGGGGCGTACCGGTGTCATCGTGCCGACGGGTATCGCGACGGACGCGCGGACGCAGTACTTCTTCAAGGACCTGGTGTCGGCGGGGTCGCTGGCGGCGCTGTTCGACTTCGAGAACCGCAGCGGTCTCTTCCCGGCGGTGGACTCTCGGATGAAGTTCTGCGTGTTGTCCCTCGTCGGCCGCTCACAACGTGAACCGGCGGCACGATTCGCCTTCTTCACCCACGACCCGGTCGAACTGGAAGCCCCCGGCAAGGTCTTCGCCCTCACCCCTGAGGAGATCACCCTCCTCAACCCCAACACCGGAACCTGCCCGGTCTTCCGCTCCCGCCGCGACGCCGAGATCACCCTCGGCATCTACCGCCGCGTGCCGGTGCTCCTCAAGGAGTCCGACAAGGCGAACAGCAACCCGTGGGGCGTGTCATTCATGCAGGGCTTGTTCAACATGTCCCACGACTCCCACCTCTTCCGCCCCTCCGCCGCCAACGGCGAAACCCTCGACTCGATGCTCGCGGACGGCTGGCGACTCGACGGGAACCAGCTGGCGCGCGGGGAGGAGCGACTGCTGCCGCTGTACGAAGGACGCATGGGGCATCAGTTCACTCACCGCTTCGCTGACTCAGCCGGAAAGGAGGAGGTGTCCGTTCTGGAACTCGACGACCCGGACTTCGTAGTTCAGCCCCAATACTGGGTCACCCCTGAGGACGCTGCCGTACGTCAGGGACGCAGGCCTTTTGCCTGCACATCGGCCCTACTGGGCCACCGCCGTGTGGCGCGGAGCACCGATGACCGCACCCAGATCGCAGCACTTATCCCCTGGGGTCCGGCATCCTACGGATGGATCATCTCAGCTGGCCCCGATGCTGAATCGCTGACGATCCTGTCGGCTGCGTACAACTCCTTCGCGTACGACTTTGCGCTGCGCAACAGCCTTACTCAGCCGAGCATCCCTCAGGGGACGTCCCAGCAGATTCCCGTTCCTGCACCGTCCACGGCTGCACCCTTGGCTTCCTTTATCACCCCCCGCGTTCTCGAACTCACCTACACGTCACAGGACATGGCGCCCTTCGCACAGGACCTCGGCGACACCGGCACGCCTTTCCACTGGGACGACTCCCGCCGCACCATCATCCGCGCCGAACTCGACGCCCTCTTCTTTCACCTCTACGGCATCACCCGCGACGACGTGTCGTACATCCTCGACACCTTCCCCATCGTGAAGCGCAAGGACGAAGCGGCCCACGGCACCTACCGCACCAAGGACCTGATCCTCGCCGAGTACGACCGCATGGCCGCCGCCGGTCTCACCCTGGATACCCCGCTCGACGAGAGCGACTCCGGCACATACCGGTCCACGCTCACCCCGCCCCCGGGGCACGGTCCGCGCCACCCGGCCCGCCAGGACGGCTGACGTCCGGACAACGCGAGGGGCGCCGTCCGCTACACAACAGCGGACGGCGCCCCTCGACCTATCAGCGCTCCAACGCGAACCGAACGAACCGTCCCCACCCGTCGCGGCCGACGGCGAAGGCCGGACGCGCCACATCCTTGGAGTCCCGTACGTGGACGGCCGCCTCGGCGATGGCCACCTCCACGCAGCTGTCGCCCTGGCTACCGCTGTAGCTGGACTTGAACCAGAACAGTTCCGCCGTTCCGCTCGTCATTGCTCTCCTCGCAGTCGCTCCAGAAGGGCCCTGCTCTCCTGAGGGTTGAGGGCCTGGGAGCGCCGTGTTTCATAGCGTTGGCAGAGCAGACTGACACCTTTCGGGTCGGAGATCAGCCGCCCGCTCTCCTGCCCCTCCGCATAGCCGAGCCGCCGCCCCTCCGGCGTCTCCAGCACCTGCACCGGGCCGTCCAGACAGACATGCAACACACCTTCCAGCGGGACCACTTGCAGGATCACGTTGCGCGGCGCCGTCGCTGCCAGCACATGATCAAGCATCCCCCGCATAGCCTCCACATCCCCGAACCGCCGCCGGAACACATGCTCCTCGACGATGAAACTGAACAACGTCGTCGGCCGCTCCACCAGCATCCGCTGCCGTTCCGCCCGCGCCGCCAGCAGCGCTTCGAGCCGCTCGTCCGTCACCACCGGAATCATGCCCTCGAACACCGCCCGCGCATACGCCTCCGACTGCAGCAACCCCGGCACCAGCCTGCACTCGTACGTACACAGACTCACCGCTGTCCGCTCCAGCCGCGCCCACTCCCGGAACCACGCCGCCAGCCCCACCTCTCCCCGCGGCAGATACGGCGCCGCCCTCCGCAACGCCCCCGTGTTCCCCGTCGCCTCCTCCCCGCGCTCCATGAACAACTCGTCCGGCATCCGCCGCCCCAGCTCCACCGACTCCACGGTGTGCTTCGAGAACCGCACCCGCTCGCCGAACTCCACCCGGCTCAGCCCCGCATGCTCGCGCAGCGTCTGCACGACCGCCCCGAACGTCCGCAGACTGTCCGACGGATGCGGTTCCCGTTCCCCCTCTGAGAACG
Source organism: Streptomyces sp. NBC_01525 (assembly GCF_045040405.1). Classification (NCBI taxonomy): domain Bacteria; kingdom Bacillati; phylum Actinomycetota; class Actinomycetes; order Kitasatosporales; family Streptomycetaceae; genus Streptomyces; species Streptomyces sp. NBC_01525. The sequence continues at coordinate 5,419,362 of NZ_CP109397.1, read as the reverse complement.
CACCGGCCCCTTCTCCCACGATCGCCATCCGCCGCCCCTTCCCACCGCACGGTCAAACACACTTAGCGTGACGGCGTACGCCCCGTACTTTCTACCCTGCGTGCCCGTACGGTGGCCTCCCGTACGGGCCTCCCCTCTCGCCGCCCCAACCCCGCGCGGGCCACGCTGACCCCATGAACCACACCGCCCCCCAACTCACGCCTTTCACCCGGACGTTCAGGCAACAGCTGTCCTCCACTCGCCGCGGCGCACGGCTCGCCCGACTCCTGCCGTCACCGAACTCCACGCCTGGGGCCTCCCGCCGGACATCACGGAACGTGCCGAACTCGTCGTCGCCGAACTCGCCGCCAACGCCGTCCTGCACGGCCGCGTCCCTGGCCGCGACTTCGAACTCGCCCTGACCTACACCCCGCTGCCCCGCCCCGGCCGCCTCCTGGTCGAGGTCTCCGACGCCCGCGGCGACCGCCTCCCCCGAACCGCCGGCGAGAACCCCGACCTCTCCACCGGCGGCCGGGGCCTGACCCTCGTCACCCTCCTCGCCGACCGCTGGGAGACTGTGCCACGCCCACCGGGTGGCAAGACCGTACGAGCGGAACTGGCCACATCGTCCGGTATCTGACGGGCCGTTGACCGAGCCAACAGACGCCACCTAAGGTCAACCGCGCACCACGTGCACATGGGGGACCTGCTTGAACACCACTGACGCCACCCGCATGCTCCGTCAGGCCGAACAGGCCTACGGCACGGGTAATTTCGCGCGCACGCTCAACCTGCTGGACCGGATCTCCACAGACCGTCCCAGCCTCCCCGTGGACGACCGCGCCTCCTACGACGCACTGCGCGCCCTGCTCGCCGAACGCGCGGGCAACTGGCCCGAGGCGGTCCACCGCTGGCTCGCGGTGTTCGGCTCCATCCCGCCCGCGAGCGGCGAGGACCAGCCCTGCGACCTCGGCTGCGACTGCGACGGCCGCACCGTACTCGACGCTCCGGACGCCACGTCCGGCGAGGTGCCTTGCCTCTGCTGCCCGGCACACGCGCTGTGGCGCCTGGTGTGGCAGGCGGCCCGCCAGGGCGCGTTCGGCGAGGTCCTCGACGCCGTCCCCGACCCGTCCGGAAACCGCCGCACCGCCGTGGTGCACGCGCTCGCGGTCGGCGCGCTGAGGTTGCTCGCCCAAAGCGAGAAGGTTGATCCGGCTCACGCGGTCTTCGCTATTGCCGTCTGGCGTCTGCTGCTCGACGTAGAGGACTCACTCCGCTTCTGGAACCTGATGACCGCCCGGCGCGGCACCCCCATCGACGTCCAGGACTGGCTGTCCGCATGCGACAGGTTGGCGGACCGTATTCGTACGGCGCTTCGCTCAGTCGACGAACGCGACGGCCATGACGTCCTCGACGCCTGGGAGACCGTCTGGAACGTCGAGGAGCACGAGAACAGCGGCGAGCTTGTCCGCGGCGAACGCGCCTATCTGCGCATGGAGGACTGTTTCGGCAGCTGCAACGACGGCTTCCGCTGCCGGTGCCCCATCGACACCTGGCAGCCCCCCACGCCCGACACCACTCCCCCGTGCCTGGGCCTGATGTTCGGTGGCCACCGGCCCGCGACCGGCCACTCCCCCATCACCACGGACACGGCCGCCCGGCAGCTGGAGGAGTGCGGTGAACACCGCGCCCTGCTCACCGCGTACACCCACCGCCACGGCGAACCCGCCACCTGGCAGATGAAATCCGACACCCACCGGGCCTGCGCGCCGTACCTCGCCAGGGCCCTGGCCACCAGGGCACATGAGCAGTTCGAGAAGGGCGCGTGGCAGGACACCCTCGCCGACCTCACCTCTGCCGCCCGCCTCGGCCTCGTACTCGACCGGCATCACCACGAGATGGCCCGCAAAGCCGGACTGAGCGCCGGCCGGAACGGCAACGGCTACCAGCGGGCCACGCTCGTCCAGCGCATCCTCTGGATGGAGTCCGCGCACGCGCTCGCTCCCGATGACACCGCCCTTGCCAAGGAGCTGGCAGCCGCCCTGGTCCGGCGCGGCACCGAAGCACTGGGCACGAAGGACAGGCATCAGGGCCGTACCCGCTTCGAACGGGCACTGTGCGTACGCCCCGGCGATCCGGTGGCACAGGACGCGCTGGACGCGCTGGATCTCGCCGACATCGCTTCCGTCGTCACGGGAAACAGGCGGGGCAAACAGCCCGGCCTGCAACGGGTCGGGGAACTTCTGCACCGCGGGTTCCGCGCGGAGAACCCGGCCGAGGTTCTGCACGAGGTGTACTCCTGGTACCGCGACCGAATGATCGAACGGACCGTGCGGAAGGCGCTCGACGGGAAGAAGAGCGAGGCCCGTCGGGTCCTGCGACAACTGGAGGAGGTCCGCCCCTCCGAGGACGAGTGGGGGGAACTGGCTGACGACGGTGACATCGCGCACCTCCTGTACGACACGGCCGTCCGACAGCTCGGAGCACGATCCGGCGACTACACCCGGCAGGTGCCCCTGCTGCTCTCCGCCGCCGCGTCTTTCGCACAGCTCACCGGGGCGGAGGCGGAGTGGCAGGCGCTGGAGACCGTCGTGCCGTTCGCCGCCGAACTGGTCGACACCGGACGCTTCTCCGAGCTGATCGCCCTCCAGGGCGGGCTGCTGATCACCCCGGGCCGCTCCGCGGAGTACGACCAACTCGTCGCCGTCGCGTACCACCGGCGCGCCCGCGACCGCCGTACCGACGGCGACCGAGCCGGTGCCGTACGCGACGAACGCGCCGCGTCCGCGCTGGGGTTGGCGGCCGGCCGGCAGACCTCACTCCCCCTCGAACCGTTGATATTCCCCGGCCTCTTCGACTCACCGGGAACACCGGACCCGGACGACCCGCCGTACATCCAGGAGACCCTGTGACCGCGCACTCCCGCACGCCGATGCCCTCCTTTGGCCCCACCGTGTTCGAGCTCCTTCCGCGTGCCAGGCCGGGCATCGGCCAGGGGGACCTCGCGAAGGCGGTGGGCGTGGCGGTCTCCCGGGCCCGCCGCGCACGGGACACGGACCGCGAGCGCGCCCTGAAGACCGCCCACGACGCGGCCCGCACCCCCGCCGACACCCTCGTCAGCGAAATGCTCACCCCTCCTCTCCCGGCGTCCGCCGATCCGAAAGGTCCCGCACCCAAGTGACCACTCCCCCGCCCGGCACCGACGAGCTGCGCAAGCTGCGCGTCCGCGTCGCCGCCCTCTCCCGTAAACGCGAAGAGGCCGTAGCCCAACTGGCCGACCTCCTCACCGCGTTGCTGCCGCTCGACGATCTCCTCACTGACACGGCACACCGGTCCGAGCAGTTCGGCTGCTCCGGAACGGGCCGTACCGGACAGATCGCAGCCGCCGTGCAACAGCAGACGGACGCCGCCCACCGGATGCTTCGGGCCGAGCTCGCGCGCCACGGCGTCCGTCCCATGGATCTCGTCGGGAAGATCCCCGACCCGGTGGAGGCACGGGCGACGGGCGTCGAACCGCATCCGACCGCCCCCGAGGGAACCGTCTTGCGGGAGACCGTCACCGGCTTCCGCCACGGAACCGCCTGCCTGCGCCGTGCCGATGTCGTCCTAGCCGCACCCGGGCCCGCGCCCGCCACCGAACAGGCGGCACCTGCCGAGCCCTCCGACGGCGGGGCCACCCGGGAGCGCCGGAACCAGCCGCGCCGCACCAGCCGCGCCCGGCGCCGACAGCCGCTGCCTCGCAAGCCTTCCAAGCGCCGCCGCTGAACCCGCTCCACATCGCCCCCTCCCGTCCCTGCCACCCGAAGGCCACGTCATGCCGTACCGCACTCTCGGAATCGATCTCGGCACCACCAACTCCGTCACCGTCTGGATGGACGGCGGCGTGCCGGTGGTCCTCCCCAACCGCCACGGCGAGCAGGCCACGGTGTCCGCCGTCGGTACCGGCGCCGACGGATCCCTCCTGGTGGGCAGCGAGGCGCTCGGCGTGCGCGACCACCTGCCTGGCTCCGTGATCACCGAGGTGAAGCGGCTGATCGGCCGCCGCCATGCCGACGCCGACGTACAGCGGCTGCTCGACGAGCGGCCCGCGGGCGCACCGCCGGTACGGGAGTCCACGGACGGCGGGGTCGAGATCCGGCTCGGCACCCACTGGCTGACGCCCGTACAGATCTCGGCGATCCTGCTGCGACGACTGCGCACGGACGCCGAGAACACCGCCGGTGAACCCTTCCCGCGAGCCGTCATCACCGTCCCGGCGTACTTCACGGAACCGCAGTTCGCGGCGGTGCGGGAAGCCGGGGAGCTTGCGGGCTTCACCGTCGCACGGATCCTGCCCGAACCGACCGCGGCGGCCCACGCCTTCGGGGTGGAGCGCCTCGTCGAGGATGACGACGACATGTGCTCGGTGCTCGTCTACGACCTTGGCGGCGGTACCTTCGACGTGTCCCTGCTGCTCATCGGGCCGGGGTACTTCCGGGTGCACAAGCTGGGCGGGGACAAGTCGCTCGGCGGGGCCGACTTCGACTCCGCGCTGTGCCGGATGCTCACCGACAAGCGACTCGGCGGCCGTGACCTCTCCGGGACCGGCGACGCGGCACGCATCCGCGCCGCCGCCGAACGCACCAAGATCGAACTCTCGGATGTCACCGCAGCGGAGATCATCCTCGCGCCGCTCGGAAAGAACGGCGGCTCCTGGACGGGAAAGGTCACCCGCGACGACTTCGAGGAGCTGATCGGCGCCCAGATCAACCGCACGCTGGAGCTCACCCGTGGCGTGTTGCGCGACGCGTCCAGGACGACCGCGGACATCGACAAGGTCCTGCTCGTCGGCGGCTCGACCCGCATCCCGCTGGTCCGCCGCCGTCTGGCCGAACTGTTCGGCGAGGGGAAGGTGCACAGCGGAATCGACCCCATGTCCGCCGTCGCGCTGGGCGCCGGCATTGAGGCCGGGCTCGCGTCCGCTCTCGCCTGCCCCTCCGAGCCGTGCCTGACCACCGGAATCCCGATCACCGAGAGCGCCTGCCCCGACTGCGGCACCTCTCTGCTCGGCACGGCGACGGTCGACTGCCCCGGCTGCCACGTGCCCGCCGCCGAGGGGACCACGAGCTGTCCGGTCTGTGCCATCAGCCTCTCCGGGCTGCGGGCGGCCGCCCCCGTCGCATCCCGAGCATCGTGCCCACACTGCGGCGAGCAGAACTCCACCTCATCCACCGTGTGCCAACTCTGTGACGAGCCGCTGGACGCGGGCGGACTGAAGTGCCCCGACCCCGAGTGCCAGATGGTCAACGCCACCGGCCTGACAGCATGTTCGGCCTGCGGCACATTGTTCCGGACCGACCGACCGGAACAGGTCACCGCCCAGAACCTGGGACTGGCACTCGACGACGGCACCGTCGCGGTCCTCTTCACCGCCGGAACGACGTACCCGACCGACTGGCAGAACATCGAGAACCTTCAGATCCGGCCGGACGGCACCACCGCGCTGACCTTCCGGATCATCGAAGGACCGCACGAGAAGTCCCATGCCCGCAACGAGTTCTGCGGGGAGCACACGCATGTCTTCGACAGGGGCACTGACAGCGTCGAGCGGCTCACACTCCGGGTACAGCTGGACGAGAACCGCACCGTGAACCTCGCCTACCGCATCGGCGACGGCGAGGAGCTGGGCGCGCGGCTGCGCCGCAGCGCCGTCGCCGACGGCATCGGCCGCGACGCCTCTCGGCTCCTCGACGTGATCCGTACCCATGGCGCCCATTTCGGCGACGGGCTGACGGCGGCGGAGCACAGCGTCTTCGCCGAACTGACAGAGCAGCTCACCGCGATCGTGCGCGGTGAACCCCTCGGCCGGTCCCTTGACGGATTCCTCGACGAGGCTCGCGACACGGTGGAGACGTGCCGGGACGCCCGCGGCTGGTCGGCCAACGCGTCCGTCGCCGCGCGCCGGGGCCGGGAGCTGGGCCTCGGCGCGCCGGCCGAAGAGCTAGCCGACGCCCGGCGCGCCCTGGACGCGGCACGCGAGCGGCTGGATCTGCCCGCGATGCGGGCAGCGACGGAGCACGCCCGCAGCCTGTGGCGGCAGCTCGACACGACCACCTGGCAGTCCATGCTCGCCGCCCACGACGCCGAGCTCGGCCGCTTCCCGGAGTCCGTACGCCGTCCCGTCCTGACCGCCTGGGACGACCTGCGCGCCGCGGCCTCTCGCGGGGACTACGCCGCCCAGGACGCGCTGCACATGAAACTGAACGAGCTCGCCGGTCACTCGCAGGCGCCTGCCCCGGCGGCGCGCAAGCAGCGGGACAGCGCCCAGGTGTTCCCCGAGCGCCGGTAGCCGAACGGGCGTGGTGAGCGTCCAGCACACCGAACATACCGATTGACACCGTCAACACGTAGGCTGGAACGCACTTCGTGCCACCCGAACCACCCGCGTCCCGGAAGGTCCCCATGCCGCAGCTCCCCGACCGTCTTCCCGGCTTCCCGGACTTCCGGATCGCCCTGCCCAAGGACGCCGGTGAGGCTCGCGGCCTCCTGCTCGCCGAGCCCGGCGACAACGGCTCGCACAAGTTCCTGGTGACCGCGGGTTCGGCGGTGTCGGCGGAGGACTGGCCGGGGCTGAGCGACTTCGCTCGCCGGCTCCGTTCCGGACTGCGGGAGAACGGAACGCTGGCCGACGGTCCCCGCCCCGGCGCCTGGACCGCGTCCCGCGACATCGTGTGCAACTCGCCGTCCGCCGCGGCCTCCCTAGTCCTCGGCTACGGAGCCACCGGCCCCGGCACCTGGCGCAGCGCCGAGGACGGGCACCGCCTGGGCGACTTCCTGCCGCAGAGTTGGCGGGCCCCGCAGAAGGCCTGGCTGGTGCGGGGGAACAACGTCTCCGGCCACAACCTGGTCCGCCGGCTCTGGCTGAAGGAGGGCTTCGTCTCGCTCGACGCACCCCACCTGCCGCAGGTGGACGAGCCCGACCCGACCAAGAGCGTGCTGCGCCGCTTCGTCGAGGAGGGCTACGAGGGCTCGGCGACGTACCACCAGAAGCGCGGTCTCGTCGACGAACTGCACGCCTTCTTCACCCAGATGCGGATTGGCGACACCGTCGCCACCCTCAGCGACGGCCTGCTCCACCTCGGGCGGATCACCGGCGACCTGGTGCAGTCAGGCTCCCCCGGCGGGCTCTCCAACCTCCGGCGCCCGGTGGCCTGGCAAGAGACCGCCCATCCGTACGAGGAGCTGCCGGAGGAGGTGCAGCAGAAGCTCTCCGCCCAGCACGACGTGGTCGACCTGACCCCCGTCCTGGAACAGCTCACCGCGCTCACCGGCGGCCCGGGGACAGCGCCGGAGCAGGCCGGGGAGGCCCTGGAATCCTCCGAGCAGCGTGTCCTGACCTTCCCCGAGGTCACCGACGAGTTCGCCCGGAAGCTCCTCGTCCACGACCGCTCCTTCCTCGACGAGCTGCGTGAACTCCTTCTCGACGAGCGGCAGATGGTCCTCTACGGGCCGCCCGGCACCGGAAAGACGTATCTGGCGCTGAAGCTGGCCGAGTACTTCGGCGGCGGCCCTGAGCAAGTCAAGATCGTCCAGTTTCATCCGTCGTACGCGTACGAGGACTTCTTCGAGGGTTTCCGGCCGGTCGAGGACCCCGAGACACGGGAGGTCGCTTTCCGGCTGACGGCGGGACCGCTGCGGGAGCTCGCCGACACCGCCTCGCGGGAGGGCAACCGGCATGTACCGCACTTTCTGATCATCGACGAGATCAACCGGGCTAATCTGGCGAAGGTCTTCGGCGAGCTGTACTTCCTCCTGGAGTACCGCAAGAGCTCGGTGCGCCTGACCTACTCCGGGGACGACTTCGGGCTGCCGCCGAACCTGTACGTGATCGGCACCATGAACACCGCGGACCGGTCGATCGCGCTGGTGGACGCGGCGATGCGGCGCCGTTTCGCCTTCGTGGAGCTCTCCCCCCGCGTGGAGCCCACTGCCGGCCTCCTCACCCGCTGGCTGAAGCACGAGGGCAAGGACCCCGAACCTGCCCGCCTGCTCGACGCCCTCAACACGGCGATCGACGACCCCGACTTCGCCATCGGCCCGTCCTACCTGATGAAGCCCGGCCTATACCGCGAGGGCGGCCTCGACCGGACCTGGCGCACCAAGATCCTCCCCCTCCTTGAGGAGTACCACTACGGCGAGGGCATCGACATCGCCGCCCGCTACGGCCTGGACGCGCTGCGCGAGCGGACCCGGCGGTCATGAGCGGGAACGCGGCGGGCGGCGCCGCCCTGGCGCACAGTGACATCCCGGCCGCGACCACCGACGGCAACGCGGCAGACGACGCGGGCCCAGCATGCAGTTACATCCCGGGCGAGATCACGCTGCGGGAGTACGGCGCCGCCTTGTCCGTACCGCTGGACGCGGCCACCGGGCGGGCCCTCGTCGCGGCGCGATTCCTCGACGCCGCCGCGCCGGACCCCGAGCGGCCCGGACACTGGAGACTGCGGGCCGGCCACCAGGTCGGCGCGGTCCGGCTGCCGGGCGGGACGGTCCTGCGGATCGCGCCCAAGACACCGGTGGGGCGGCTGTTCTTCCTGCTCGGCTTCAGCCTCGACCCGGCTGGCGCCTGGCGCGACAGCCGTGAGGGCACGGTCAGCACCGGTGCGCACGACGAGGTGGTACCCGCGCTCGCGTACGCGGTGGAACGGCAGATCGACGGCGCGCTGCGGCAGGGGGTCCTCCAGGGCTACCGGGAGGTGGCGGAGTCCGCGCTGGTGGTACGAGGCCGACTGCGGGAGGCCGAGCAGATCCGGCTCCACTTCGGCCGCATGCCGCCCGCCGAGATCGTCTACGACGCGTACACCGCCGACACCGCCGAGAACCGCATCCTGCGCGCCGCGGTGGAACGGCTACTGCGGCTGCCGTCCGTTCCTGGGCCGGTGCGGCGCCGTCTCGCCCACCAGCGAATCCGCCTCGCGGACGCCGGTCCCCTGGTCCGCGGCCAGGACCTGCCGCACTGGCAGCCATCCCGTCTCAACTCCCGCTACCAGCCCGCCCTGCGGCTCGCCGAGGCCGTACTGCGCTCCACCTCGCCGGAGCACCGGACCGGCCCGCTCGCCCTGGACGGCTTCCTGCTCGACATGCACCAGCTCTTCGAGGACTTCGTGACGGTCGCACTGCGCGAGGCCCTCCGGGAGTACGGCCTGACGGCGCGGCTGCAGGACGTACACGCTCTCGACCCGGGCGGCCAGGTCCGGATGAAGCCAGATCTGGTGGTGTACGGCGTGGACGGCCGTACACCTGTCGCCGTCGTCGACGCCAAGTACAAGACCGAGAAGTCCCACCGGGCCCACGGCTACCCGAACGCCGACCTGTACCAGGCGCTCGCCTACGCCACCGTGCTCGGCCTGCGCGAGGCGCATCTGGTGTACGCGGCGGGCCGCCTGCCCGAGCGGACGACCGAGGTCCGCGGCACCGGCGGTCTGCGGTTGTTCCAGCACAGCCTCGACCTCACCTCGGAACCCGCGGCGCTGCTGCGGACCTTCCGGGAGCTCGCCGCCCGCCTGGCCGGGCCCACCGCCTGACACCCACGGAAAGGGGGCCCACGGCCCATGCCCCGACTCGCCTTCGCCCAGAGCTTCTGGGACGGATTCGACACCCTGGAGAAGCCGGTCAGAGCCGGCGTCCGCAAGGCCATGACGAAGTTCCAGGCCCTGACCGTGGCCGAGCTCAACGCTGACAAAGGTCTGCATCTGGAGTCCGTGGAGAACGCCCGTGACCAGCGGATGCGCACCATACGGATCACCGACTTCTGGCGCGGCGTGGTCCTCTCGCCGGACGACGGCAGCGATCTCTTCCTCCTCGTCCATGTGCTGCCGCACGACGACGCGTACACCTGGGCGGCGAAACGCCTGTACAGCACGAACAGCGCCACCCGCGGCCTGGAGGTACGCGACGCGGTCGCACTGGACGAGCTGACACCGCTGTACGAGACGGCCTCCCGCAAGGCGCCGAAGCTGCTGTTCTCCGGCGTCTCCGACGGAGTCCTGCGCGAACTGGGCATCGACGCCCAGGTGTTGCGTGCAGCGCGCTCGATGGCGGACAAGGCGCAGCTGGAGGCGTTCGCTACGCTGCTGCCCGAGGACCAGCTGGAGGTCCTCCAGTACCTCGCGGAAGGATTCTCACCGGAGGAGGTCTACCGGGACGTGGTGGCCGTGCGCCGCCCGGTGGACGCGCCGCCCGAGCCGGACGAGGACCTGGCCACCGTCATCAGCAACACCACCGCCCGGATCCGTCTCGTCACCGGCCCGCAGGAGCTGGAGGAGATCCTGGCGAAACCGTTCGCGGCCTGGCGGGTCTTCCTGCACCCCTCCCAGCGGCGGGTCGCCCACCGCACCTCGTACGGCGGTCCGGTGCAGGTCACCGGCGGCCCGGGAACAGGGAAGACCGTGGCCGCGCTGCACCGGGTCCGGCACCTGCTGGGACGGTCGCCGGACAGCCGGATCCTGCTGACGACGTACACCAACGCGCTGGCCGCCGGACTGCGCGACATGCTCGGTCTTCTCCTCCAAGGCGACGAACTCCTCCTCTCCCGGGTCGATGTCACGACCGTCGACGCCTATGCCAACGGCGTGGTGCGGCAGCACACCGGCGTCACCCCGAAGCCGGTGGGCGACCGCGACCAACGGCAGCTCTGGGAGAAGGCGGTCAAGCAGCTGGATCTGCCGTTCCAGGCCCGCTTCCTGGCGCAGGAGTACCGTCACGTGGTGCTCGGCCAGGACATCCGTGATCTGGACGGCTATCTCGCGGCGAGCCGGCGCGGACGCGGCACCGGCCTCGGAGCGGCCAGGCGCGGGCTCGTGTGGAACGGCGTCGAGTGGTTCGAGAAGCTGCTGCTGGAGCGCGGTGCCACCACCCACCTGCGGGTCTGTGCCCGGGCGGCCGATCTGCTCGCCGCCGGCCCGGCCCCGTACGACCACGTCGTGGTGGATGAGGCACAGGACCTGCACCCCGCGCAGTGGCGGGTGCTCCGGGCCGCCGTCACCCCCGGACCCGACGATCTGTTCCTCACCGGCGACCCGCACCAGCGGATCTACGACTCCCGGGTGTCACTCGGCTCGCTGGGGATCGCCACCGCCGGCCGCAGCTTCCGGCTGCGTCTCAACTACCGCTCCACCGAGGAGATCCTTGTCTGGTCGGCGCGGCTGCTCGCACCGGTCAGCGTGGACGCCCTGGAAGGCGACGGAACCGACTCCCTGGCCGGCTACCGCTCGCTGCTGCGCGGCCGCCGACCCGAGGCCGCCGGGTACGCCACCCAGCCGGAGGAGTACGCCGCCCTCGTGGACCGGGTGCGGGCCTGGATCGGTGAAGGGCTCGCACCTCACGAGATCGGGGTGTGCGCCCGGTTCAACCTGGCACTGGACGCGGCGGAGTCCCGGCTGAAGGACGCCGGGATCCCGGTGGTGCGAGTGAAGGGGCAGGTCGCCGCGGAGACGCCAGGGGTCCGGCTGGCCACGATGCACGCCATGAAGGGGCTGGAGTTCAGGGCGGTCTCCGTGCTCGGGGTCACGAAGGGAACGGTGCCCTTCGCCCGCGAGATCACCCCGCTGGAGACGGACGCACCGCAGCACGAAGCCGACCTCCTGCGCGAGCGCTGCCTGCTCTTCGTCGCCTGCACCAGGGCGCGCGAGGCACTGAGCGTGACCTGGACCGGAAGACCGAGCGAGTTCCTGCCGACCCAGGTGTGAACGGGTGGCTCCGGGGCTGCGGGGCCCCGGCGCTGCGGCGGCTCCGCCTCCCAGAGCCGCCCCGCCGGATGTCCTCAGTCCTCCGGGGCCAGAGCGCCGGTGGCGAGTCCGTCGCGGGCCAGCTCGGCGAGCCGGCGACTGAGCTCGGACACGGCCCGCATCGTCGCCTCGAATTCGGTGAGCTGCCGGAAGGCCGCACCGTAGCGGCGCTGTTCCTCGATGGCCAGCTGCGGAATCCTGGCGCCCTTGGCCTCCAGCCGGTAGGTGCCGGAGGCACTGGTGGCACGGCGGGTGTTGGCCGGGCTGCGCAGGAAGCCCTGGAGGTAATCGGTGTCGAGCTGGTCGCTGGCTGAGACCGGCTCCGGGCCTTCGTAGGTCACGAGGCCTGCCCGGAGGAGTTCGGCGACGCCCGCCGTGGCACCGTCGAGCGAGCCTGCCCCCGTACCGGGCCGTAGCTGAGGCAGCAGTGCGGCCAGCCGATGCAGCTGCTCCTCCAGATCGCCACGGAGGGCCGTGAACTCGCCGGAGTAGTCGCGGTGCACGGCCTGGAGGTGGCTGCCCGGGGTGAGGTCGACCATGTCGTCGAGGAGACTGATCGAAGGGACGTCCACGATCTGCTCGGGGCGGGGGGCGAGGCTGCCGTCGGGATCGTTGGCGGTGAGGTCCACCACCCGCACCGTGGACGGGGGGACGTCGGCCGGCCCGGGACGACGCAGAGTCCAGAGGTGAACGGGGAGGGCGTGCGAGGAGGCCGTGCCCGGCGGCAGGGCGACAACCTGGGTGAGGATGCCCCTGCGGACCAGCTCGGCCCTGATCCTTCGCCCGGCCTTGCGGTAGGCGACCGAGGCGGGCAGCACGATCACAACGTGCCCGCCCGGCGCGGTGTGTGCGTAGGCGTGCTGCAGCCAGGCGAGTTCGCCCTCCGCCTTGGACGGGGTGCCGAGTTCCCAGCGTGGATCGAGAAGGAGTTCCTCGCGGCCCCATCCGGTGACGCCCACCGGAGGATCACAGACCACGAGTTCGGCCCGGAGGTCGGGCCATCGGTCGTCGCGGAGCGAGTCGCCCGTCTCGATCCGGGTGTCGGGCATCGAGGACAGGGCGGCACGGAGCCTGGCGAGCCGCGCGGAGTCGGCATCGGCCTCCTGCCCGCGGCAGAGCGCCCCGGTCTGCCCGGCGACGGAGAAGAGCAACAGACCGATGCCGCAGGCAGGATCGAAGACCGTCGCCCCGGGCGGCAGCGGCGGCGCGAAGTGTCGTACGGCGAGGGCCAGGCGGGGGGACGTCACCTGATCCGACCCGGCGCGCCGTACGGCGTCGGCGAACCGTTCGGCCAGTGCGTTCACGACGTCAACGGGCCGCTCGGTTTCGGCGAGTGAACGGACGCGCGTCACGGCTTCTCGCGGCAGGCGCAACCCCGGCAGCCGTCGACCGTGCGCTTCGGAGAGCAGCTCGGCCACATCGGCGAGTCCGGCGATCATGTCCTCTCCATAGGCGGCCCGCAGCTCCTGCCAGACCTGGACCTCGACCGAGACCTCCTGCCCCTTCCGCTGCTTCTCCAGCCACGCCTGGACTTCGGCCAGCGCGAACAGGGGGCTGCTCGCCCCACCTCCCGAGGGCGCGGGAAAGTCCTCGTAGCGGCGCCGCCAGTTGGACACGGCGGCGCGGGTGACGCCGGCCAGCCTCGCGATCTCTGATCCGGTGACGAGGGGGCCGGTGGCGGGGGCAGCTTGGTCCGACATGCGGCCACCGTACACGCAGTGGCACGACCATGAGAACATCAATATCACGTTGACAACGTACACAGATTCTTGTCATCGTTCTGCGTATACAGGTGAGACTTCGTCAGCCTTCTTGCACCGCCCCCGCAGACGCTCGGAGAACTTCCCATGGCCACCCACACCGCAGTCCGCACCGTCTATCGACTCCCCACCGTCTCCCCGACCCCCGAGGCGATGTTCGAGGCCCTCGACCACGAACAGCTCGACCGGCTGGGAGCCGAACTGCACCACCCCGTGGTCCTCGGCGTGCCCGCGATCTACCTCACCTACGGCAAGGAGGAGGCCGCCGACACCTGGTGCGCCCCCAACGCCCATACCACCGGAATCACAGTCTTCGAACCCGTCCGCCGCACCGGAGCCCTGCTGCTCCTCGCCGTCGACGGCCAGGTCTACGCCGTGACCTGCGGCAACGGCTACCGCCTGGTTCCCGATGCCCTCAAGGACAAGCGGTTCGGCCTCTGCTTCGCCATCCGCATGATCGACCCCCGGCACATCAGCGGCGCCGTCACCAAAGCGCTCGGCCGGCCGCGCACCGACATCTCCCTGGTAGCCGCCGGCACCTCGGTCCCCGCACTCGGCATCCGCGACCAGGCACGGGTGGTCCGCCACCTCGGCGGCCACCTCGACGACGTCCCGCTCACCCGAAGCCGCCACGCCAACGGCCGGGCCTGCACCGCCCAAGGCGGTGTCGGCCTGCGGCTCCCGCTCGGCATCGAGCCGGCCGACCTGGTCGAGGACCTGCGCACGATCACCCGGGTCTGCCAGGACGACATCCCGCACCCCGAGCTGGAATTCGTCGACCACATCGTCCCGGTCACCGACACCGTCACCCGCGCCGCACTCGAAGCCGCCCTCGACCGTCTGCTCGGCGCCCCCGCCGACGGACGGATCTCGTCCTCCGTACCCCTCGACCTGCACGAGACGTACGCCGAGGCCACCGCATACCGGACCTGCATCGGCAGCACCGAGGCCTACCTCTGCGACGACTTCGACCTTGAGTACGTCCTCACCCGGGCCAGGATCCACCGCCCCGGCACCCGTATCGCCGCCCTGCGCGACGGCACGGTGACCCTCCACCGCGACCCGTCGCCCAGATCCTCCGTCCCGCTGGCAACCACCCACGCCCTGGACTGGATCCAGGCCGATGTCTCCCTCGGTCCACGGACGTACTGCCTTCTGGACGGCGACTGGTACGAGCTCGGCGCCTGCTACATCGACTCCGTCCGAGACAACCTGCGACAGTTGTTCACCGATGCCGCCGCGTACGGCCTGCCGTACTGGCCCGAAGGCGCGAACGAACGCGCCTACAACCGAGCGGTCTCAAAGGCCCGGCCCGAATGGCTGTTCCTCGGCGGCGAGTTCATCAATAACCCCCTCAAGCGCACCGACCGGGTCGAAATCTGCGACCTGCTGACTACGGACGGTACCCTTATCCTGGTCAAGCAATCCGGCTCCTCCGGCTCCTTCAGCCACCTCCTCGGGCAAGCACAGGTCGCCGTCGAACTCCTCGTCAACTCACCTGAGGCGCGCTGCCAGTTCGTCCGCCGGGTCGCACGGGACAGCGACAGGAGAATCAGGCTGGCCGAGGACTTCACACCTCGTCGGCTGGGCCTTGCGGTCCGGCACAAGTCCGGAGCCACCTTCACGCCCGACTCGCTTTTCGCCTTCTCCCAAATCACGCTCCACCAGACAGCAAGGGAGCTCACCACACGCGGGGTAAGTATCGAGGTCGTTCCCGTGCCGACGGCAGCCGAGATCGCTCGGACCACCGCGGCGTAACGGCACCCCGCACCAACGGTCCATCGACGCTCGCCGAGGCAGGCGTGTGCTGCGTGCCGAAAACCTGCTCGTCGGGCTCACCCGGGGCACGAATCGTCTGGAGCCCTCCGAGAACAGGGCTGTGACGTCGGCGGTGAGGACTGCACGGCGATTGCCCTCTGAGCGCCTTGACCGGAATTCCCCTTGGGGGTCCCGGGCTGGCCAGCGCATACAGGAATGCGCCCCGTCCTTTGGTGGCGGGTCGTTTCACGACCTCGACGTCGAATCCTCGGGCGACTCCGTGCTGGAAGACGCTGTGCTGGTGCCGCTGTCGGCCCAGACCTTCGTTACGCTGGGATGCGAGACTGCGGGCTCGTCGAACAGGCGTCTCGTTCCCAGGCCGGTCCGGGCGGCTCGACAGGCCGCGAACATAGGCTCGATCAACGTCCGTGGGTATCCGAGACGTCACTGCGATACGCGCGTCGAAAACTCACGAAGCACGCAACGATCCACCCTTGCCTCGGTCACCGCTAATAGCTCAGACGTCTGCAAAACAGATCAGTTGCCCCCGTGGGGGACGCCTGACCAGTCGGAATCAGCGTCCCGAACGCTCAGCGTCGCCTACCTGCAGCGCCCCGTCGATACCGGCCACCTCGACGGCGCCTAGCCTGCCAAATAGAGCACCTGGCACCCCATCAGAACGAGCGTTAATTTAGCGTCACGATGCCTCGGGGAGCGTCATTTCAGCGTAAAGATATCGCCCATAACGCCCGCACCACACATAATACACATCAACAAAACCGCAGGTCAGACGGCCTTCGCGGCAGGCTCCAGAATCGCCACGCACTCAACGTGCGAGGTCATCGAAATCAGGTCCCACATCGCGATGCTAGAAGAAACCACAGGTCAGACAGTCTTTCGAGGCTCGCCAGGCAGGACGTCAGGCACTCGAAGCGTCAAACGAGCGTCACCGGGCGCGTATAGCGACTCCGACAACCGACCCGCGAGCCCTGGAGCTTGCCGATCTGGGCGCAGAAGGCGATGCCGAAGGCGGGGCATGGGGCGGTTCTCCTCACTCGACTTCCGGCGGGCGCGGCATGAACGCCCTGCCGGGCTTTGGTCAGTCGCGTGCAGTCGTGGTCGTCTCGTCCTCGTCTGACTCCGCGAGCTCACCGAGGACCCGCCCGGCCAGATCGGCGAGGGAGTCGCCGGTCTCGGTCTCCCATCGGGCGGTGCCCTGGTTGGCCACGGGTCGCTCTTCCCATTCGGCGAGTTCCCAAATGCGGGTGATCAGGCTGGACGGTGAGTACTGGTTCCCGTCGGCAGCCCACAGGATCGGCTTAGTGCGGTGGTTGATCCACGTAGCCCGGCCGCGCTTGTCGTCCTGCGCCAGCCAGCCCTTGAGGGCCTCAGCCTCCACCGGGTAGGCGGTGGCCAGGACGAGCGGCGCGCCTTCTGCGAGCACCCCCTTGTCGACGAGGATGTGGACGGCATTGGGTCGGCGCGGCTTGCGCTGTGAGGCGACACGACGGTACTTGTCCGTCAAGGGTTGG
The DNA here is from genome assembly GCF_045040405.1 of Streptomyces sp. NBC_01525. NCBI lineage: Bacteria > Bacillati > Actinomycetota > Actinomycetes > Kitasatosporales > Streptomycetaceae > Streptomyces > Streptomyces sp. NBC_01525. Next base: position 5,402,568 of record NZ_CP109397.1, on the reverse strand, counting down.
CCCTCGGAGTCTACAAGGAGGCACATGACACGGTCGATGACCTCCCTGCTGCGGTGGACGTCCGCACATACCGCCCGGATCTGCGAGCGCTCGCCGTAAAGCCCGTCGATCGCCTCGGCTACGGCCGGCAGCAACTCTTGAACTAGTCCGGGAACATCAGCCACGGCGGCCGTCACCCATCCTTGGTTCGGGTCGGGCTCGTCGATGGTCTCGGTGTCGAGGCGGCGAAAGACCAGATGGGTGAGCAGATAGAGGCCGTGCTCGGTGAGCGCGGCGCCCCGGCCTTCGTATCCCGGACGCAGGGCGTGCAACTTCCGGCGAACCTCCCGGAGGATCTGCACCGAGTTCCAGAGCAGGTAGACGCTGGGTTGGGGTCGGAAGAGCACGTCATAGATGCCCTGCGAGCCGCGCTCCCAGAGAACGTCCAGGGTGGTACCCATTCTGGCCGCGTACTGGCTGTCGGGGTGAGCGCAGGCCAGCGCGCACGCAGCTTCCACCACCGAGCAGCCGGTGTCCTCCGTGGGGTCCAGTTCGCTGCGGCGGACGCTGTAGTCCAGACCGAGTTCCGCCCGCATCTCCTCAAGGATGCCGGCCTGGACCGGATCGAGGGCGATAAAGTCCCTTGGCTCCACGCGGTTCTGCCGGTTGGTGGCTTGAATGGTCCGCTTGGCGAATTCGACAGCCTTGCCTGTCACGATGATCCGGACGCCCACCTGTGCGTTCGCTGCGTCCTCGTCAGCGGCGATGGCCTCGGCCACCGACCGGACGGTCTGGACTCCGTTGACGATACTCGCGTTGTGCAGTGTCAGGGTGATCGGCCGTGTTTGGGGGTTCCGGATGGACTGATAGGTCCGATCCACTGACTCACAGAGCACGGTGACACCGTTGTTGAAGTACCAGAAGTTGTCGGGCTCCTCAGTGAGGGTGCCGATGAGCTCGTTGTTGATCGGTGTTCTGCCAAGGGGGTTACGGATGGTCAGGCTGAACAGGTTCGATCCGTGCTCCAGCCATTGGGCGACCTGTTCGGCCCCGACAGTGCCCTGATACGACTCGTACGGGACGCTCACCGCGAACCACGGGAACAGGTCGGCCCTCAACTGCACCGGCTGGGGAGCCAAGTCCTCGCGCACGGAAGCCCACACCTCGGGGGCAAGGATGATCCGATGGTCCAGTACCTCGCCATGCCGGTTGAACTCCTTCTCACCATCGACCAGGGCATGGCGGAATCCCTCGCTCACCTCGTCGGCCCGCATCAGCACTACGACCTGGGTAACCTTGGTCGGCCCCTTCGCCATGACGGCTTTGGCGTATTCGGCGAGCTGCCGGCCGCGCGGGTTGAACGCGGCGAAGTCCTCGTCGTCGATGAGCCGCAGTCCCGTGAGCAGTTCCCAGACCGCCTCCCGCTGGCCCTTGGCCCTGCCGTCCTTGCTCCACTTTCCTTGGACGAGATAGACGTGCGGGTCCGGCCCATCCACCACGGCAATGGCGTCGATGCCCTTGTCCGCTATGCCGTCGATCACCGTGAGCGCTGCATCCTGGGGGCTAAAGCCGGTGACAATGCGTACGGCTTGGGCGGTGAGAGCCCGTGAGAGCATGCGCTTGTCTAGGTCCTCACCCGCCTTTCCCGCCAGGTCACTGCTGTCGATGAGTCCTGAATCCAGATAGACAGATTTCAGAGCTTGGCTGACCTGGCGAACCTGCAGGCTCACATCCTGGATGCCGCTGCCCGTGTGCTTGGTGGCCATTCTCTGTCCTCCCCAGGGCATGCACCGGTGCCGTTCGCAGCCTGCCCACACACAGATCCTGCCACGAGCAGTTGCCTCATCACTCTGTGTTTCAGGACATCGAGCCCGATCGACTTTCGCGAACACATAGACGCCTTGGCCCTGCCCACAAGGACAGGGCCAAGGCGTCTATGCGGCAATGGTCAGCGGAGCGTCCAAACGCTCCCAAGCACCGAGCACAGCCTTGTGCGCATCCGGCTGCAGGTGTGCGTACCGCTGCGTGGTCTGGAAGCTCTCGTGACCGAGGAGGTGCTGCACCTCGTAGAGCGAGACCCCCTTCTGGACGAGCCACGAGGCGCAGGTGTGGCGCATGGAGTACGGCGGATATGGCGGGACGAGGCTGAGCTCGCCATCGGTGTCGAAGTGGTACGCGTTGCCGAGGGCGGGCCACCAGGTCTGGCGTCGCCAGTTGCCGTCATCAAGGCGGCGGCCAGCCCGGCCCTTGGTGAGCGTGGTGAAGACCAGCGCGTCACGCTCCAGCCGGTGGACGTGGCGTTCGACTGCCTCCAGGGCGTGGGGCGTCAGGGGGACTTCTCGACGGCTTTTCGAGGTCTTGGGATACTCCTTGATGCCGCTCTTGGTGTTGACCTCGACCACGAACACCCGTGAGCGGCGCCGGTCGATGCGGTGGTGGTGCAGATCAGAGAGCTCGCCCCAACGCAGACCGGTGTAGAAGCCGAGCAGGCACATGGTCCTCCACGCGGGTGGGAGGGCGTCGAGGATGCTCTGCGCCTGGTCAAGCGTGAACCACTGGGGCGGCTTCACCGGGAGGGCGGGGAGGTCGACGCTGCGGCAGGGGCTCACGGCGATGATGTCGTCGTCCACGGCCGCGCGCATGATGGAGGACGTCAGGTTGTACGCCCTCTTGATCGCCGCGGCGCCCGTGCCCTTCTCAACCAGGGAACGGATCCAACTCTGGACGTCCATGCGGGTGATGGCCCGCATCTCCCAGTCGGCCAGGTGGGGCAGGACGTGGTTTTGGAGGCTGGATGCGTCGCCGCGCAGCGTGTGCGGCTCCACGATGCGGGCGGCCCACCAGCGGTCGTGCCATTCCCGGAAAGTGATCTCACCGGCTCGTGGGTTGCGCAGGGCTCCCCGGGAGAACTGAGTCTCCAAGTCCGTACCCCACGCGCGGGCCTGGGACTTGAGGGGGAACGATTCGCTGAATCGCTCTCCCGCCCGGTTGCGTACGGTCGCCTGCCACTTGCCGGACTTGAGCTTGCGCAGGTACGTGGTGATCCTCCTCGTTCAACGGTGGCGGCGAGGGCCATGGCGGTGTCAGCGGCGGCGGGCTGTCGGTGATGCGACGGCGCGGCTGCTGACGAACGCGTCCAATCCGTCGGCAGGGACCCGTACACGGGACCGCTCCGGTCCGGTACGGAGGTCGACGACGGGAAGGTCGCCGGTCGAGATGAGGCGGTAGACGGTGCGACGGTCGACATCGAGCAGGGCGGCGACGGCGGGAACGGACAGCAGACGAGACGGCACGGGCAATTCCTTCGTGGTGAGGTGAGCGAAGTCGGTGGACCGCTTGGGGGCGGCTATCGGTTTGGCTTAGCGGAGGGTGAAATCCGGCAACACTTCCGGAGGGCTGCCAGGAATTCCGCACGTTCTGATCAGGAGGATTCACACACGATCCGTCTGGCATGGGCCGCGTCGGCGCATGCTGCGCGACAGCGAGGTGAATCGGAGCGATTTAACAACTCGAAAGAGAGCACCTCGCCGACATGGGGATCAATTTGACGTGCCGACGCGGTGGCTGTGCCGGGATATTCAATGATGCGGAACATCGCCGGTTTGGCTAACCGGCGATCGTCGGCTATGTTCCGCCCGCTCCGACCAGTTCCGGTCGCTGGCAGCACCCGCGAGGAGTGTGTCCGGGGAGACCCCGAGTGCAGTGGCGATAGCGACGAAGTCGTCGATGTCGCAGCGCCTGACCATGCGTTCGACGCGGGAGAGCGCGGTGACGGTCATGGGCCGGCCGAGGGCGGTGACGCGGGCTGCGAGCTGGCGCTGCGAGTAGCCGCAGGCGGTGCGGGCACGCACGATGGCCCGGGCGACACGCTTTCCTGCGGTACCGATTTCAAGGGAACGTGGTGGCATGAATGTGTTGTAGCTTGCGTTCCCCGATGCCGGGAACACTTTCCTGTCTGCCGTGAGCGATCCCCCGCACATCGACGCCTTCGCAGGCGATTTCGGCAACCGCGGATCTGGGTCTACTGTTTCCGACCGGCCGGAAAGTAGTACAGAGTTTCAGAACCAACTCTGGACTTTCGCGCCCCTGGTGTGGCTGTCTTGTCCACGCCCCGGCCCCGGCCTCGCCGGAATTCCTTGCCCCCGAATGCGACGAAGGTGGTCGATCGACATCGCCCGTATCCGCACCATCAAGCCCGAGGCGTTCAACTCGGAGTCCCTCGCGGCGGTGTCCCTCTCCGCCGAGCGGACGTTCTTCGGCCTGCTTACCCAGTCCGACGACCACGGCCGGTTCCGCGACCAACCCGCCGTCATCGCCGGCCTGCTGTGGTCCCTACGCCCCGAACACGGCCCTCTGGGCGTCGAGGACGACCTCACCCAGCTCCACGCCGCCGAGCTGATCTGCCGATACCAGGGCGACAACGGCAAGCGGTACCTGCACATCGTCACCTTCTCCCAGCACCAGAAGGTCAACCGGCCCAGCGGCGTACGGCACCCCGCCTGCCCACACCACGACCTCGGCATTCCGCATGAGCCCTCACCGCCGACGCACGCATCACTCACCGAGCCCTCCGCACCGACTCACGGTGGGGTCACGGAGGAGTCAGGGAGCGACGAACACGCAGGTCAGGACCGATTCCATGAGCCTTCATCGCCGACGCAGGGAGGACTCACGGAGCCCGCACCGAGTGCTCACGGTCCGGATCTAGGATCTAGGAACAGGGATCTAGGATCTACTCCGTTGGGGGGCGCGAGCGCCCCCGCGCCCCAGACCGTCTCGGCGAAGGACCTCATAGCCGAGTACACCGCCGCCTGCAGCCACCGACCTCCCAAGAGCGTGCTCGGACACCTCGGCAGCGAAATCAAGAAGCTCCTCGATGAGGGCATCGACCCCGACCACGTACGCGCCGCTCTCGCGCGTCACCGGGCCAAGGGCTTGCACCCCAGCGTCCTCCCCAGCCTCGTCAACGAGGCCATGAACGCCGCCCCGACCACACCCGGCACCGCCCACCGGTCGTGGACCAACCCCGCCGATGTCACCGCCGCCTACGGGGGTGACCTGTGACCACCACCCTCACCCACGCCCCGGACCGCCTCGGCCCGCTCGCCGAGCGGCTGTAGACTTCGATCCGCCGTACCGGCTGTACAGCCAGGACCTGCTGGAACAGGTCACGGGCGAACTGCGGGACATCGTCGGCGCCCACCCTGGTGCAGACCTTCTAGCCCCGGCCGCCGTCACCCGCCACCCGGACCACCTCCTCGTGCATGACGCGGCGGTCCGCCTGGGGTGCCGCTGGTTCTGGGAAGACCTCGCGTTTTGGTCCACGTACGCCCTCGCCGGATGCGACCGGTACCTCTTTCGCGCCCGCAACGGCCCGCGCCTGACGTCCGAACTGGTCGACATCACCGAGGTGCTCCTCGACAAGGTCACCATCCTGCGGATGCACGGCTCGCAGATGCACCCTGCCCGGAAGATGTATCGGCCGATTCGGCACGCCTGGACCACGGCCGCCGAACTCCCGGCCGGCACCGGCACCTACGCGGAACGCTTCTATCGGACGGAGTCGCTGTGAAGGTCATAGCCCTCGAAGGACCGTCGTACGCGGGGAAGTCCACCGCCATCAGCCACCTGCGCATCCGTGGCATCGAAGATCAGGCATTCGTCTCCGACTGCTACGTCAAGCACATCGCCCACCGCGACGACGTCCCACCGGCCCGGACCGGATCCGCCGCCGCGCAGCTCACCGCGTTTGAGAAGTTCATGGCGATCGAGGTGACCCGTGTCCGCAGGGCACTCGGAAGCGCCAAGCCCGTGGTGATACTCGACCGCTCCGTCGACACTCTCCTCGCTCATGCCCACGCCCTCGACGCCCTGTTCGGCTACGGCGTCCACCACCAGCTCCGTGATCGGCTCAAGGAGCTGCCGTTCCTACGCCCCGACCACACCATCTACCTCGACGTACCGGCCGAGGTGCTGGGCCTACGACGGAAGAGGGCCGGGCACACGGCGGCGGAGTCGGACCACTTCCTCCACGAACCGGCGTTCCTCGACCATGCCCGTGACTACTTCCTCTCGGGTGTGCAGCCGCCGATCTCGCGGGAGGTGGTCGCCGTCCCTGCCGACACCAACCCGGCGGAGATCGCGCAGGCAGTGGAGTCCCTCGTCACCTTCTGGACGAGGTGATTACCCGATGCCCACCGCCCTCTTCGCCTGGCGACGTACGCCGCCCCCGCTTCTCATCGGTGGAGCCGAGGTAACACAGCAGCTCCTCGCCGAGGAACTCGCCGTGGCCGGCTGGCAGGTCGTCTATCTGGGCTCCCACCAAGCACCTTGGGACCAAGCCGAGCAGCTTCCGCAGATCCGCGCGTTCCTGGACACCCATGTCATCTCATACGAGGAAACCCACAACACGCTGCGCTACCAGTGGCACGGTGCGGACTGCATCGCCGTACCTCAGGACAGGACCGTGCCGGTCCTCGGCAGTCTGCTGTCCGAATTCCGGCCCGACGTCGTGTTCACTGCTCAGGAGGGCGCGGCCGACCTCGCCGCACAGGCCCGGCCGACGTCGCTGGTCGCGGGCATCCTCCACTCGGTCTCGCAGAACGGCCTCGGGGTCCTGGCCGGTGGTCCGCACTACGGGCTGGCGGTCTCCGAGTTCGTCCGTCAACGAGCACCTCAGACCGAGGGAACCCGTATCGCCGTGGTCCACCCGCCGTTCATACCGCCCCAGCAGCACCCGAGCACGGCGCGGACCAATTCGGTGCTCATGGTCAACCCGATCCCCGCGAAGGGCTCCGCCCTCGTCCACCAGCTCATCCGTCTCATGCCGGAGCAGCACTTCACCCTGGTCGAGGGCTGGTGGAACACCGCCGCCGAGTTCGCCGCCTACCCCAACGTGACCTTCGTTCCGAGGGTCTACGACATGGCCCCGCTCTACCGCAGCCACCGGGTCCTGCTGGTGCCGTCCACGGTAGAGGACGCCTTCCCTCGAGTGATTATCGAAGCCGCACTGCATTCGACACCGAGCATCGGCAGTGACCGGGGCGGCATCCCCGAAGCCATCGGCAACGCGGGAATAGTCCTGCCCCTCACGGCGGACCCGCAGACGTGGGCGGACGCCATCCACGCGACCGACCACCACACCCGCGGGGCGCAGGCCCGGCAGCACGCGGCAGAGTTCACCGGCCCGCGCCTGCCCACCCTCGAAGCCTTGGGGATCTACCCCCCGGCGAAGGCAGCCTCGACCTCACAGAGCCGGCCCGTCCACCAGTGCAACAGCGCCTCGTCCGCGGTGAACAGCTCATCGCAGGAGAAGTCAGCGCGGTCGTAGTGGAATTCCAGCTGCCAGAAGTCCGTCATCCGCTTCCACCACAGCCGACGCACACCGTCCAACAGCGCGAAGGTCTCCAGCGGCACCACAGACCGATAGCCGCCCACGAACGCCGACACACGGGCGAGGTCGAACACCCCGTCCACGCCGAACTGCACCTGCGCCGTCCGTACGATCTCCTCGGCATACGGGCGGACGCCAACACGGTCCCAGTCCAGGACTGCGGCCAGCTCACCGCCCTCCCACAAGAGATTGCGGTACTGGACATCACCGTGTGTCCACCCGTGACCGCCCGCAGGGGCCTCGTCCTGCGGTCGGCGATCAGCGTGTTTGCCGATCAGCACGCGCCGCTGTTCCAGGGCGGCTGCCGCCGCCGTGTCGAACGCGCTGCCAGTGCCCTTGTCTCCTTCCGCAGCGGAAAGCCGCTCCGACTTCTCCACCGCCCGCTCCGGCGTCGTCACTTCGGCGGTCACCGTCTCGGGCACCGCCGGCAACAAACCTCGATCGCAAGCGCGTCCGAGCCCCTCGTGGAGGCGCCCCAGCTCCGCCCCCAGGGAGGCGGCCTGGGACAAACTGAGGTCCACACCACGGCCATGGGTACCGGGCACCCACGGGAACAGGCACCAGACGCCGCCACCGACCTCGGCCACCAGAGCGCCACTTCCGGTGACCGCGGGAGCAGCAACAGGAAGACCATCATCAGCCAGCGAAGCGAGCACCCCGAGGTTGCGCCGCAGACGGTCGAGCGGCACATCGGTAACCCGCTTGAGTGCGAACACCCCGGCCGGTGTCTCCACCTTCCAGTTCGCATTCATCAGTCCGTCGGCGAGGTAACGGCGCTCCCGCACCTCTCCTAGGCGGAAAACGCTGGTCAGCTCAGCGAGAACGCTGCCGGGGATCTCAGTCCGGTCCGTCACGGTCGCATCAGTCACGTGAAGGACGATACTCGGGGACGACGCCCCCGGGCACGAGGTTCCCGGCATGCCTCGCGGAGCCACATCGGCACCGAGCAGCGGCACCGCGACGCTCTCACCCGCTGGGCCCCGTAAAGTACAAACGCCTCCACACACTCACACACGCCGACCTCGGCGAAAGCCTCGCCGCCCAGCCCCGCGCCGACGAAGCCATGGCCACCTGGAGCCAGCCGGTCAATCGCATGGCCGGGATGACTTCAGAACGCACCCGCAAGGCGATCTCCTCCCTCAGGCCCACGCTCGCGGTCTACCAGCGACGCGGCGTCCGCGGGGACGCCAAATCGGCCGGATCGCGGCTGCCGGCCCTCGACAACGCCCGGTCGCCGCCGCAATCAGCGACGACGAAACCAGACCAATCTTCGGCAAGTTCCGTAGAGACAAACCTCGGGAACTGCGCCTTGCACCACTCGCGACCTGCTCGGCCAGGCAGGTGACGCCTCATCAGAACGAGCGTCATATGAGCGTCAAGATGCCGCGGAGAGCGTCATTTCAGCGTCAAGATACCGCCCATACCGCACATACCGCACATACCGCACGTCACCCAAACCCGCAGGTCAGGCGCCCTTTCCGGCCTTCTCAAGGATCGCCACGCACTCCACATGATGCGTCATCGGAAACAGATCGAACGCCTGCATCCGCCGCAGTACGTATCCCGCCTCGCGGAAGTAGGCCAAGTCGCGGGCGAGGGCGGCGGGGTCGCAGGCGACGTAGGCGATGCGGCGGGGGGTGAGGGAGGCGAGGTGGGCGACGGTTTTGCGGCCGGCGCCGGCGCGGGGCGGGTCGAGGACGATGAGGTCGGCGGTGGTGATGCCGGTGCGGGGGAGGATCTGCTCGACCTTGCCGTGCTCGATGCGGACGCGGTCGAGGTCTTCGAGGTTGTGGCGGGCGTCCTCGGCTGCGCGCTTGCCGGATTCGATGCCGAGGACGGCGCCCTTGTCGCCGACGCGTTCGGCGAGCGCACCGGCGAAGAGACCGACGCCGCAGTAGAGGTCGAGGGCGGTGTCGCCCTTCTTCGGCATCAGGCCCCGCATCACAGCTTCGACGAGGACGTCGGCGGCCATGGGGTGGACCTGCCAGAAGCCGCCGTTGCCCACGCGCCAGGTGCGGTCGGCGGCGCGCTCGCGGACGAAGGGGCGGCCGTGGACGCGGTGGACGCCGCCGTCCTTCTCGTCGACGCGCAGGACCGAGACCGGCTTGTCGAGTTCGACGATCGGCAGGCGGCCGCCGGGGCGCGGGGTGAGGACGACCTGGCGGTCGTTCGAGCCCGTGGCGGCGATGGCCTCGACGGTGGCCATCTGCGGCCAGGTGCGCTTCTCGATGCCGAGTTCGGTGACGCCGGGGGCGGCGATCAGGCAGTGGTCGACGGGCTGCACGTCGTGGGAGCGGTGCTTGCGCAGACCGGCGTGGCCGTCGGCGTCGACGGCGTACTGGACGCGGGTGCGCCACGCCGGAACCTCGCCCTTGGCGACCTTGTCCCCGGGGGCGGGAGCGACGGTGCCGTCCCAGCGGGCCTCCTCGGGGGTGAGGCCGGCGAGACGCGCGAGCTGTTCGGTGATGACGGCGCCCTTGAGGCGGCGCTGCGCACCGGGCGCGGCGTGCTGCCAGTCGCAGCCACCACACCGTCCGGGGCCGGAGAACGGGCAGGGCGCCTCGACGCGGTCCTTGGACGGGGTGTGGATCTCCACGGCGTCGGCGCGCAGGAAGCGGGCACCCTCGGCGCCCTCGGTGACACGGACGGTGACGCGCTCACCGGGCAGCGCGTGGCGGACGAAGAGGACCTGGCCCTCGTCGGTGCGGGCGATGCAGTGGCCGCCGTGGGCGACAGGGCCGACCTCGACCTCGTACTCAGCGCCGACCAGCGACTTCTCGGGTTCTGTCTGCATGGCGGGCGAAGCTCCAAAGGGTGGGACCGGCGCGGCGGGGCCGCGGCCGGGTACGGCGGACGACAGCCTTCGAGTCTACGTGCCGTCGCGCCGTGCCGTGCCCCGTGCCGGGCGGCCACCCGCCCGGCACGGTCCCGGTCACTTGCGGGGTGCGGCCTTGTCCTTCTTCGGCTGGCTGACCGGACCGCGGCGGACGGCGCCCGGCGCGTTCCACTCGGCGCGGCGACGGGCGCGCTTCTTGGCCACCTCGGAGGAGTCCAGCTGCCAGGGCACGGAGGTGACCATGACGCCGGGCGTGAACAGCAGCCGGCCCTTGAGGCGCAGCGCGGACTGGTTGTGGAGCAGATGCTCGTACCAGTGGCCGACGACGTACTCCGGGATGTAGACGGAGACGACGTCGCGCGGCGATTCGCGGCGCAGCGACTTGACGTGGTCGACGACGGGGCGGGTGATCTCGCGGTAGGGCGAGGCGAGGACCTTGAGGGGGACCTCGATACCGCGGCGTTCCCACTCGGCGCGCAGCGCCTTCGTATCGGCCTGGTCGACGTCGACGCTGACCGCCTCCAGGGTGTCGGAGCGCATCAGCTTGGCGTAGTTCAGGGCCCGCAGGGTCGGTTTGTGGACCTTGGAGACGAGGACGAGGGAGTGCACCCGGGAGGGGCGGACGATGTCGTCGTCGGGGGTGTCCTCGGCGGCGATCTCCTCGGAGACCCGGTCGTAATGGCGGCGGATCGCGGTCATCGTGACGAAGAAGATGACCATGCCGAGGAGGGCCACCCACGCGCCGTGGGTGAACTTCGTCAGCAGTACGACGACGAGGACCAGACCGGTGAGGCTGGCGCCGAACGCGTTGATCGCCCGGGAGCGGTGCATGCGGTTGCGCGCCGCCGGGGACTTCTCAATGCGCAGATGGCGGTTCCAGTGCCGGACCATGCCGATCTGGCTGAGCGTGAAGGAGACGAAGACGCCGACGATGTAGAGCTGGATCAGCCGGGTGGAGTCCGCGCCGTAGAGGTAGACGAGGACGGCGGCGGCTCCGGCGAGCAGCACGATGCCGTTGGAGAACGCGAGGCGATCGCCGCGGGTGTGCAGCTGGCGGGGGAGGTAGCGGTCCTGGGCGAGGATCGAGCCGAGCAGCGGGAAGCCGTTGTAGGCGGTGTTCGCGGCGAGGAAGAGGACCAGCGCGGTCGCGGCGGCGAGGATCACGAAGAGGAACGAGCCTTGACCGAAGACCGCCTCGGCGACCTGCGAGATGACCGGGTTCTGGGTGTATCCGGAACCGACCGGGTGGCCGTGGTCGAGCAGGTCGGTGGCGGGCTTCTCGGCCATCTTCACGCCGGTGGTCATGGCCAGCGCGATGATGCCGCAGAACATGGTGACGGCCAGACCGCCCATGAGGGCGAGGGTGGAGGCGGCGTTCTTCGACTTGGGCTTGCGGAACGCCGGGACGCCGTTGGAGATCGCCTCGACGCCGGTGAGCGCGGCGCAGCCGGACGAGAAGGCCCGCAGCAGCAGGAAGACCAGCGCGAAACCGGCCAGCCCGCCCTGTTCGGCGTGGATGGTGTAGTCGGCGGTGGGTGCCTTCATGTCGTGGCCGAGGACCAGTCCGCGGAAGGCGCCCCAGCAGATCATGAGGAAGACACCGGCGACGAAGACATACGTCGGGATGGCGAAGAGCTTGCCCGACTCCTTGACGCCGCGCAGGTTCATCAGCGTCAGCAGGACGATGATGCCGATCGCGCAGAGCGTCTTGTGCTCCACGACGAACGGGATCGCCGAGCCGAGGTTCTCGACGCCGGAGGCGATGGAGACGGCGACGGTCAGGACGTAGTCGACCAGCAGCGCGCTGGCGACGGTCAGGCCCGCCTTGGGTCCGAGGTTGGTGGTGGCGACCTCGTAGTCGCCGCCGCCGCTCGGGTAGGCGTGCACGTTCTGCCGGTACGACGCGACGACGGTGAACATCAGCACCACGACGGCGACCGCGATCCACGGGCTGAAGTGGTAGGCCGACACGCCCGCCACGGACAGCACCAGCAGCACCTCGCCCGGGGCGTAGGCCACGGACGAGAGCGGGTCGGAGGCGAAGACGGGGAGGGCGATGCGCTTGGGGAGAAGGGTCTCCCCGAGCTTGTCGCTGCGCAGTGCGCGCCCGATCAGAATGCGTTTGGGCACGTCGGTCAGTTTGGACACGCAGAGGATGCTAAGCCTTCGCCCGGGGCCCCGCCCACCCGCCACCCGCCTCGCGGAATCGCCGGGTGTGCGGACGCGCGGCGTCGCTCCGGGGCCTTCACCGGACGCGCACACCTCCCTCACCGCGCCCGTACGGGCTCAGCCGGTGCGCCAGGTGCGCTTGATCTCGGCCCAGCGGCGGGCCTGCACAGGGGTGAGGCGGCCGCGGAGCTCGGCGAGCTTGAGGAGGTTGGCCTCGGCGCCGCCGGTGAGGGTCTGGGCCTCGGCGCGGTAGTGACCGTCGAGCAGCGCCTCGGTCTCCGTGTCGTTCATCACGGGCACCAGCCGGGCGGCGATCTTGTTGGTGTTGCGGTACGAGCCCTGGAGCAGGAACGGCGGCTCGGTGCGGGTGGAGTCGGCCTGCGCGGCGGAGTCGATGTACGCGCGGTTGACGGCGAGGACGGTCTCCTGGACACGCAGCAGGGTGCGCAGCACGGCAAGGATCTGGTCCAGCTCGGCAGGGGCGTAGGGGTGGACGAGGCGGTCGGCGTGGGCGGTGGGGTCGCGGCGGGCGAGGCGGATGAGCAGGTCGGTGTCGGCGCGGTCGCGGGTGGCGAGCGGGGCGAGGTGCGGGTTGGCGGTCAGCGCGTTCTCGATGTGGGAGAGGGCGAACAGCTCCTCCTTCCCGGCGAGGACGTCGCCGAGGTTTCGTACGTCGGCGCGGTTGGCGAGCATGTCGGGCAGCCGGAAGCGGTGGCCGGACTCGGTGTAGGGGTTACCGGCCATGGAGACGGCGAACCGCTTGCCGCGCAGGTCGTAGCTGCGGGCCCGGCCGTTCCAGACGCCTTCCATGCGGCGCTGGGCGTCGCAGAGCGGGATGAACTTCTGGAGGAGTTCGGGCGAGGTGTGCTGGATGTCGTCGAGGTGGAGGAGGACGTTGCTGCCCATCTCCAGGGCGAAGGAGATCTTTTCGACCTCGCGGCGGGCGGCGGCGTCGGGGGCGGCCGCCGGGTCGAGGGAGGTGGTGTGCTGCCCGAGCGCCGGGCCGTCGACCTTGACGAGGACCAGTCCGAGGCGGGCGGCGACGTACTCCAGCAGCGTCGTCTTGCCGTAGCCGGGCGGGGACAGCAGGAGCAGCAGGCCCTGGCTGTCGGTGCGGCGGTCGTCGCCCGCGGTGCCGAGCTGGGTGGCGAGGTTGTCGCCGATGAGCGGCAGGTAGACCTCGTCGATGAGGCGGTTGCGGACGAAGGCGGGCATGACCTGGGGGCGGTAGGAGTCCAGGCGCAGGCGGCGGCGTTCGGCGTCGAGGAGCGCGGTGCGGTGGCGGGTGAAGGCGCGGTGCGCGGGGACGCGGTGGGTGCGGAAGGTGCGGGTCCGGTCGAGGAGTTCGTCGAGGCGGAGCGGGAGGGTGCCGTCGGTGAGGGCCGGATGGCTGCCGAGCAGGCCGTCGACGGTGGCGCCGACCGGGGCGTCGACGGGGCGTCGGGGCAGGTCGGGGCCGCACAGTTCAATGGCGGCGGCCTCGGGGAGGTCCGCGCGCGGCGCGCCGCGGTCGTCGGCGTAGCCGCCGAGCCAGGCGGTGACGAGCTGATGGCGGGCGGCGAGGTCGTCGCCGAGGGCGGTGAGGTCGTCGGCGTACTCCTTGACGGCGGCGGAGCCGGGGCCGCCGAGGGCCTGGCGGAAGCCGGTGAGGAGGTCGCGGGCGGCGGCACCGGTGGTGAAGCGGGGGCTGCCGTCGGCCAGCTCCTCGAAGAGGTACGCGCCCAGGGGGGCGAGGTCGTCGAGGGTGGCGTCGGACGTGGGCACCCCGGATGCGACGGCGCCCGCCCCGGGGGCGAGCCCGCTCAGCCCGGACGTGGTCAGGAAGGCGGTGGCGGCGCCGGTCAGCTCCGCGGCGAGGTCGGCGGGGCCGGTGGTGCGGCCGAAGCGGGCGCGGGCCCGGGCCAGGGAGTGGGCGCGGGTGGCCCAGGCGGTGCGGGCCGCGGGGTCGGTGCCGTGGTGCCAGAACAGCTGGGCGGCGGCGCGGGTGGCCGGGGTGAAGCGGAGCAGTCCGGCGTCGGCCCGCAGCCGCAGCAGGGCGTCGAGGACGGCGGTGGCGTCCAGGTCATGGACGCCGCGGTCGTACCCCTCGTCGTACCGGGCCTGGGCGGCGGCGCGTACCAGGTCGGGCAGGGTGCCGTCGGCCCGCGCCGCGTACAGCCCTTCCAGGGTCAGGCCGTCGTGGCCGGTCTCGGCGTGGTCGAGGAGGAGGGCGGCGAGGTGTTCGGCGCGGTAGACGGCCGGGGACTCGGAGGCGAGCGGCTGGTCGCGGAATGCGCGGTCGGCGGCGAGGCGGGCGTCGTCGGCCGGGGCGCGGTAGTCGGTGCCGGTGACGGCGAAGGCGAGGCCGTCGCCGTGCGGGACGAGGGTGAGGTCGAGGGGCTGGGTGGTGACGGCGAAGCGGTGGCGGCCCAGCCGCAGGGTGCCCTCGGGGTCGTAGAGGTCGGTGCGGTCGCGGAGCGCGCGGACGGCCTCCTGGCGGGCGGCGGCGAGGCGGCCCTCCACCTCCCCGGCGCGTACCGGATCGGCGAGGGTACGCAGTTCGGCGGCGGTGGCGCGGACCTTCGCGACGAGCGGGTCGGCGGCGAAGTAGGCGTGGATGTCGTCGGCGGCGGCCAGCGCGCGGGCGCGGCGGGTGACGGTGGCCAGGACGCGCGCGGCGGATTCGGCGAGCCGGTCGGTGTGGCGGGCGCGGGCGTCGAGCTGGGCCTGTTTGCGGGCGGCGAACGCCTCGTGGATCTCGTCGCGCCGCTCCGCGATCCGGGCGAGGCGGGCGCCTTGCACCTCGTCGGCGCCGCCGTCGGGTCCGCCGAAGCGGGCTTCGAGATCTTCGACCTGGAGGAGCAGCGCGGCCAGCTGCGTGTCGCACTCCTCGGGGGTCGCGGCGTCGGCGAGCGCACCGGCGACGGACTGGCCGAGGAGGGCGAGCCGGGCGGCGAACTCCTCCTTGCCCTCGGCCTCGGCGAGGGCGCGGCGGCGGGCGTCGAGGGTGGCGCGGGCGCGGTTGACGGCGCCGAGGACGTCGCCGATGCGGCCGAGGACGGCGGTGCGAACGGTGGTGTCGTCGAGGTCAAGGGTGGCGACGATGTCGGTGACGGTGCGCAGGCCCTCGGCGACCTCGTCGATACGGGCGGTGAGGGCGGCGGCGTCGGCGACGGTGGCGAGGGCCGACGCCTCGTCGGTGAGCGCGGCGACGGTGCGGTGGGTGGCGGCGAAGGCGTCGTCGGCGGCGAGGAAGGCGACGGCGCGGCGGGCGGTGGCGGCGAGGTCGTCGGTAAGGGTGGCGGACAGCGTGTCCAGCGTGGCGAGGTCTACGTACCGGACCTCGCGCAGGCTCTCCAGGCGGCCCTGGGCGCGGCGCAGGGCGGTGAGGTGGCCGACCCAGGCGGCCGCATCGTCGGGCTGCTCGCCGCGGACCCGCCGGACCAGCGCGGTGGTCTCGGTGGTGGCGCGCTCCAGCTGGTCCGCGGCACTTTCGCGGAGCGCGGTGACCCGGGCGAACTCCTCGACGACCTGCGTGGCGGCCGCGCCGACGGCGGCGAGGGGTTCGGCGGGCGCCCCGAGGCCGGCGTCGGTGAGCCAGTGGTGGGTGTCGGCGGCGCGGGTGGCGGCCGCCGCGAGGGCGTCGAAGACGGCGGCGGACGGCTCCATGCCGGCGGCCATCCGGGCCACGCCGAGCAGGTCGGCGATGCCGGAGACGAGTTCGGCGTTGCCGACGCGGGCGAGCGGCCCGTCACCCTGCGGGCGGGCGGCGGCGTGCGCGTCGGAGGTGAAGGGGGTGCGCCAGATCTGCAACGGGTGGACACGGGCCGCCTCGGTGCCCGCCTCCCGCAGCACGGCGAGGGTGCCGTCGTCGAAGAGGGCGTGGCCGCGGCCGGTGAGCGGGGCGGCGGCCTCCTCGCGGATGACGTTGTACGGCAGCAGCAGGGTGTGGCCGTCGGCCGGGCGGCGGAAGACGTAGAGGACGTCCTCGCCGTTGGGCGAGCGCACCGCGCGGGCGAACTCCAGGCCGTCGGCGGCGGTCCCGAAGAGCTTGGTGGCGCCGGTGGCGAGGTGGTAGCCGCCGGGGAAGACGAGGCCCTGCCCGTCGGGGAGCGAGCGGCAGGCCCGGCCCACGGCGTCGAGGCGGCGGGCGGTGCGGGTCCGCGTGTGGTAGACGAGGCAGCGGACGGCCTCCTCGTTGTACGGGCGGATGCGCAGCAGGATCAGCGGGCCGGTGCGGGCGTGCTCCACCTCGGCGTCGGCGAGCGACTGGAGCGGTTCGTCGACGGGCTCGCGGTGGATGCCGTCGGGGGTGGTGGTGTCGTTCTCGGCCTTGAGGGTGAGGTGACCGCCGGAGACGGAGACGTACACGGCGCCGCGGACGTCGATGTGCGGGTGGCGTCCGGCGACATGGTCCTCACGGGTGGCGGCGGTGAAGGTGACGTCGTGGGCGGGCGGGTCGGCGAGGTCGCGTTCGCCCTGGTCGTCGAGGTAGGCGGGGGTACCGTCGGCGGCCAGGCGCCAGCGCAGCACCCGTAGGTCGCCGGGGCGCTCGCCGGTGCGGAAGACGGCGAGCAACAGCGCGTCGGTGCGGCGCAGTTCGCGCAGTCGGGCCTGGCGGTAGTAACGGTGCAGCTCACTGACGTCGCGGCGGAAGCGCGGATCGTCGAGGAGGCCGGGCAGCGCGCCGGGAGCGGCCGGGGCGAGGGCGTCGCCGTCGCGGCGGTACAGCGCGAAGACGTCATCGGGGCCGGGCTCGGTCACGGTGGCCGGCGGGTGGTGGCCGAAGAGCAGATGGCCGCCGACCTCGACGACATCGCCGGGCAGGCAGGGCGCGGCGCTCTCCAGCCGCCCGGTGGCCCGCAGTTCCAGGCCCGCACCGCCGAACTCCTCGGTGCGGCGGGCGTTGAGGGCACGGGCCCGCTCGGCCAGCTCTCCCGCGGCGGCCAGCAACCGGTCGCGCAGTACCTCGTACGTGCCGTCGCCGGGCGAGGCGTCCGGCGTGCGGTCCGCCGGGGTGTCCGGTGCCTGCTGCGCGCTGTCGGTGTTCACGTTCTGGCTCTCCCGGTTCTCTCCCGGTGGCCTGGCACCGCTGCCGGGCCACCGGGCTGCTGACGTCGTACGGGGCGGACGGGGCGGACGGGGCGGGCGCCCGGCGGGCCGCGGCGCGCGCCCCGTCCGCCTGCCCCGTGCGGGCTACGCGACCGGTGCCGCGGAGCCGTTGACGGCGGCGGGGCCGTCCGGGGCCGCGGCCGGTGCGGCGGCGAGACCACCGAGGTCGCCAAGGCACAGACCGTCCAGGCCCTGGGCGCGGACCGCGTCCAGCAGGCCCTGGAGCGGACCGGCCTGCGGACCACCGCCGGCGATGAGGCGGCCGAGCGCCGCGGCGAGGGTGAGGTCGCGCAGCCCGGAGGCGCCGAGTCCGCCGAGCATCGCGCCGAGGTCCCCGGTGAACGTCGAGTGCTCCTTGTCGAGCCACGGCGCCGCGACGGTGCGGACCGTCTCGGAGCGGTCGACGAAGGCGTCGAGGCCCTTGGCGGTGCCGATGGAGCCGACGACCTTGTCGAAGAAGGCGCTTTCGCCGCCGACGATGTCGATCCGGGCGTTCTCCAGGCCGGTGGCGAGCACCGTCGCCTGCGCCTCGGCGACCTGCCGCCGCATGTCGAGGTCGGCCAGGCGGATGTCCTTCTCGGCGGCGAGCCGCAGCCGGTACTCCTCGTGCTCGCGGCTCGCGGCGTCCAGCGCGGCCATCGCCGCGGCCTTCTCGGTGAGCCCGGCGGCCTCCGCCTTCAGCTTCTCGCCGATGGCGACCGCGTCGGCGTGCGCCTGCGCGGTGGTGCCCTCCGCCTCGGCCAGCGCCTTGGCGCGGGCGCCGTCCGCCTCGGCCCGCAGCAGCGCCGCGGCGGCCGCGGCCTCGGCGCGTCCGGACCGTTCGATGACCTCGGCGTTGCGCTCACGCACCTGGACCTCGGCGAGGCCGGCGGCCGCCGCCTCGGCCTGCGTGCCCTCGGCGAGCCGGATCTTGGCCTGGGCATCCAGTTCGGCGGTCTTGTGCCGGGTCTCGGCGAGGGTGATCTCCTCGGCGGCGCGGTGGGTGGCGGCCGTCTCCGCCGCCTCGGCCGCCTTGATGTCCTTGACCAGCCGCTCCTGCGCCTCGGCCTCCGCCCGGATGATCAACGACTGCCGCTCGCGCTCCGCCTCCTCGACGGTGCGCAGCTTCTTGATCTCCTCCTCCTGCGCGGCGACGGTCTTCTCGACGGCGATGCGCTCCCGGATGACGTCGGCGATCTCCCGCTTCTCCGCCTCGATCTCCTTGTCGGCGGCGATCCGGGTCAGCTGCGTCTCCCGCTCCCGGGCGATGACCTCCAGCAGGCGGTCCTTCTCGATGCGTTCGTTCTCGATGGCGACGATCCGCTCGCGGTTCTTGACCGCCACCACGATCTCCCGCTCGCGGTTCTCGTTCTGGATGCCGAGCGCCTCCTCCGTCTTGAGGTGCGCGGACTGTGCCCGCAGCCGCTCCTCGGCCTGCACCCGCGCCGTCTCGGCCTCCTCGCGCGCCCGGACGATCTCGATCTCCCGCTGCTGCTTGATCTCCGCGTCGACCTGGCGCCGCTGGAGTTCGAGGACGGCCTCGCGGGCGTCGACGTTCTGCCGGGTGATCTCCTTCTCCTCGTGGCGCTGGAACTCGTTGGTGCGGACGTGCTCGATCGCGGTGAGTTCGGTGATCTTACGGATGCCCTGCGCGTCGAGGATGTTGGCGGAGTCCAGCTGCGACAGCGGCGTCTGCTCCAGGTAGTCGATGGCCGCGTCCTCCAGGCTGTACCCGTTGAGGTCGGTGCCGATGACCGCGATGATCCGGTCCCGGAACTCGTCCCGCATCGTGTACAGGTCCTGGAAGTCCAGCTGCTTGCCGACGGTCTTGAGCGCCTCGGAGAACTTCGCGGCGAACAGCGCCTGGAGGGTGCTGTCGTGGCTGGCGCGTTCGGTGCCGATGGCCTGGGCGACCTTGACGACGTCCTCCTTCGTCTTGTTGACGCGGACGAAGAAGGCGATCCGGATGTCGGCGCGGATGTTGTCCTTGCAGATCAGGCCCTCGTGTCCGGTGCGGCCGATCTCGATGGTCTTCACCGAGATGTCCATCACCTCGGCCTTGTGCAGCACGGGCAGCACCACCGCGCCGGTGAACGTCACCTCCACCTTGCGGTACTTGGAGACGATCAGCGCCTGACCCTGGTGGACCTTGCGGTAGAGGCGGGTGACGGCGAAGACCGCGACCAGCACGATGAGGACGGCTACGGCGACTGCTACGCCGATTCCTATGGTGAGGGCATTCATCGATACATCCCTGTGTCGATTCGGGAGGGTGACGACGCGTGGGGCCCGGCGCGCGGCATGCGGCGGCGCGCCCAAGGGCGGGCGGGGAGCGGTACGGCCGGACGGCCGCGGCTCAGGCGACGGGTTTGTGCGGGTCCAGCGCGCCGTCGAAGGGCGCGACCCGGAAGAACTCGCCGTCGGCGTCGTAGGCGTAGATGAGGGCGCTGCTGCCCGCGACGAGTCCGCTCTCGTCGGTGCGGACCTGGACGACGGCGGTGGAGCCGTCGTCGGCGCGGACCTCCGCCTGACCGAAGTCGGCGGCGACGCGGCCGGTGCGTACGGTGCAGACGCGGCCGATGAAGTCGTCGCGGGAGGCGACCCGTTCGGGCGGCAGCAGGCGGCGGGCGAGGCGCCCGGCGAGGCGGACCCCGGCCCAGGACACCGCGACGGCGGCGAGCAGGGTGACGGTGCGCACGGGCCCCTCGGGCGTCAGCGCCGCACCGGCCAGGCACACCAGCCAGGCGAGGAGCAGTCCGAGCGACAGCGATACCGTCACCGGCAGTCCGGCGCCGGCCGCATTGTCGGTGCCGGCGTGGCCACCCTCACCCCCGTCGAGGATGTGCACGCCGACGCCGCCGAGCAGGACCAGCAGCCAGTACCCGGCGACGACGATCAGGGCGAAACTGAAGAGCGCCGCCGGAAAGGCCAGCGCGGCTCTCAGAAAATCGGCCATGATCGTGCCCCCGTTGTGCTGCCGATGGCGGTACCGCTGTCGATGTCCGCATCGTGGCAGCAGAACGAGTTCGGGCACATTGCCGGTTTCCGGCAATCTTTATGCGTTCTTGATGGCCTGTTATCGCCATGCGGCGTGCCGGGCGCGCGGGGCGGCCCGGCGCATCGTCACAGCGGGGTCCCCGGCCAGCCCAGCGCGCGGGCGCCCAGCGCCGCGGTCTCCAGCGTGAAGCGCTGCAGCCCGTCGGCGGGGTCGTAGCCGGTGAGGAACTTGATGCGCTCCAGGCGGTACGAGAGGGTGCGCACGCTCACCGACAGACGGCGGGCCGCCTCGGCGTTGACGTACCCGGCCGCGGCGCACGCCGACAACGTCTCCAGGAGCGGTTCGGCGCCACCGCGCGCCTCGGTCAGCGGGCCCAGGACGCTGCGGACGAGGTCGGCCATGGCGGCCCGGTCGCGCAGCAGCACCGGGAAGACCAGCAGGTCCGCGGCGCGCAACACGGGGGCGCCCAGCTCCAGTTGCTCGCCCAGCTCCAGGGTGCCGAGCGCCTCCTCGTAGGAGCGGACCACTCCCCCGGCGCCGCTGTGCGGGCGGCCGATCGCGACCCGCCGGGCGCCCTCGCGTCCGGCGACCTCGCTGCGGGCGGTGGCCGCGAAGGCTTCCAGGAGGGCCGGTTCGGCGCTGGCGGCGATGCAGATCAGCCGCCCGCCCTTGGTGGTGATCAACGCGTCCCGGTCACCGAACCGGCCGATCAGTTCGCGCTCCACTCGTCCGGCGACGGGGTGGACGTCGTCGTACGGGCCGGTCCCCTCGGCGACCGCGACGGCGTGCGCGCGGGCCAGCCGCAACCCGAACCGCTCCGCGCGTTCGGCCAGCCGCCCCAGATCGCTGCGTCCGTAGAGCAGATCGTCGATGAACTCCCGGCGGACCGCCTCCTCCTCCCGCACCGCCAGCCGCGTCGCCCGCTCATGGCCCTCGCCGAGCGCGGAGACGGCCGCCTCCACGGCGCCGAGCAACGCGTCACCGGTGCGGGCCCGTTCGGCGACCCCTGCCGCGCGGGCGACGCCGGGAAGGGTGCCCCAGAGCCTGCGGGTCTCACCGAGGTAGAGGCCGACCAGCTCCCGCAGGCCGTACCCCGCCTCGGCGGCCCGCTCCCCCAGATCGCGCAGGGCCTCCCGCTCGGGGCGGCCGAGTGCCCGGCCGGTGGCCGAGACCTCGCCGAGCAGGGCGGCGTAGCCGTCGAGGAACGCGTCGGGTATCGCGGCGGGCGTGCGGCGGCTCACCGGGCGCCGCCGCACCGTGCGCCGGTGACGCCGCCGCCCCGTCCGTACCGGCCCGCGGGCCGCTCTCCCCCGTACCGCTCCACCACGTCGCGCACTCCCCACACCTTTCTTGCCGGATCCCGGACACCAGGATGCCCTCAATCCTGCCGGATCCCGGAAGCGGCCGGGCGCCGGCCCAGCAGATCGCCGAGCCCTTCGCGGGTGGCGGCGAGGAGCACCCGGTCCTGCGGACGCAGGACGTAGGTGTCGCCGAGTTCATGGACGAGGCGGGCGGGTTCGCGCTCCGCGCCGTCCGGTTCGGCGGGCGCGGCGTCCGGCCCGGCGTCGTCGGGCGCCGAGGTGTCCACCGCCAGCACCCGCAGCCGGCCGGGGCGCAACACCTCGGCGACGGTGCGGCCGGACAGCTCCGGATGGCCGCGTGCCTCGACGCGGGCCAGCAGCAGCACACGGCGCTCGACGGGGATGGCGCCGATGATCTGACGGCCCATGAGCGCACCGGCGAAGGCGGGCGCCGCGAGGAAGGTGACACTGCGGCTGCGGGTCAGGGCCCGCGGATGCGCGGCGCGCAGGGTGCGGTAGACGGCGGTGGCGAACCGGTCGTCGAACAGCCGCAGCGTCACCCGCAGCCGCGGGGTGAGCGAACGGGCGTAGAGCGCCGCCTCCAGATTGGTGGAGTCCACGCTGGTCAGGGCGAGCAGCGTACGGGCCCGTTCGATCTTGGCGGCCTCCAGGACGCCCTCGTCGGTGACGTCGCCCAGCACGACCGGCACCCGCAGGCGGCGGGCGAGCGGGATGCCCCGCGCCTCCGGGTCGGCCTCGACGCACACCACCGGGATACCCAGTTCGTGCAGCCGGGCCAGGACCCGGGTGCCGACCTTGCCCAGGCCCAGCAGCACGACATGGCCCGACAGGCCGCGCGGCGGGCGGCGCAGCGCGGCGGCGCTGCGGAACGTGCCGAGCGCCTCCAGCACCGCGGCGATCAGCACCGGCAGCAGCAGCAAGCCGGTCAGCCCGGACAGCAGTTGGAGGACCTTGCGGGCGAGCGGTTCGTCGACGGCCGGGTCGTTGATGGCGAACAGGTCCAGGAGCGAGAGATGGACGGCGCGCAGCGGGGGTTCGCCGGTGGTGAGGGTGGAGGCGACGGCCAGCGCCAGCACCGCGCCGACGATCCCGGCGATCGACCAACGCAGCCGGGGCGAGAACAGCGAGCCGAGCGGGGCGCCGCGGCCGCGCAGCGCACGGGGCCGCAACTGGCGGCCCCCGTAGGTGACGGTCTCCAGGACGACGCGGCTGCCGCCCGCCTCCCCCGCCGCGGCGACGGCCTCCGCACCGGGCAGCATCACCGGCCCGTCGTCGTCGCCGCGGGACGCGCCCCGGTGGCGGCCCGCGTGGTGGCCGTCGTCCGGGTCGTCGGACGGCGACAGCAGCGCGAGGGTGCACAGCTGGGTGCCCTCGCCCCGGCCGGCCGCGTCCGGGCCGCGTTCCACGGCGCGCAGCAGCAGGCCGTCCGCCTCGATGACCTTGCTGGTACCGGCGACGGCGGTGGCCGCGAGGGCGGGCGCGACGGTGTCGGCGTCGGAGAGCACCGTGGTCGACGTGTCGATCCACTCGGCGTCCGCCGGGTCGGTGTCCGTGGCGACCGCCGCGGCCTGGTCGAGCAGCGCCTCCACATGCTGGCCGAGCTTGCGGTTGTAGAGCCGGATGACCAGCCGCAGCCGGGGGTTGAGGCGGCGGGCGCGCAGCGCGGCGTGGATGTTGGTCTCGTCGTCGTCATAGACGAGCGCCAGCGCCTCCGCCCCGGGCACCCCCGCCTCGATCAGCGTCGCGTCGTCCGCCTCGGCCGACTCCAGGATCCGTACGGTCTCCTCGGGCGGCACGCCGTCGTCCGCGCCCGGCGCGTCGGACGGCAGCAGGGAGGTGCGGGCCATCGCCGCGGTGACCCGGCCGAGCAGCGCGGAGGCCCGGCCCAGCCCGCGCAGCGACGGCGGGATACGGGGCCGGTGCGGCTCGCGGGCGGACGGCAGGACGAGGGTGACGCGTTCGCGGTAGACATCGCGGAGTTCGGCGGCGATGCGGTGGGCGAGGGCGTCGTCGCCGCAGACCACCATGGCGGGCGAGGACGGGGACGGCGGGGACGACGGTGCGGACGGGCTCTGGTGAGGCAGATGGGGCACCCGCGTAGCGTGCCTCATGATCACCGAACGGCGCATCCGGTCGCGCGGGCTCCGGATCGGCCGTGGTGCGTGGGTGTACGGGCGGGTGTGGGCCGCGTGGGGCGGGCGCCAGGCCGCATACGGGGCAGACACCGGGCCGCACGGGGCGAGCCGCACGGGGCGGCGCACCGGGCCGCAGGGGGCGGGCACCGGTTCGTACGGGGCGGGCACTCCGGGCCGCAGGGGGCGGGGCGCCAGGCCGTGAGGTGCCTCCCCGGCGTACGCCCGCGCTCGCCGCCGCGTATCCGGAATCCGTATCCCACTTCGCTCGGTGGCCGTCGCCTCACCGACCGCGCACACCACCCTTCCGGGGCGCCGCGAGGCCCCGCGGATGCGGGCGGCACCGGCGTTGACGCTTAAGCTCGTCCCCGGGCGGCGCCGTACGCGGTGCGGCCCGTTGTTGCCCGGAAAGCGGAGAGAGAAGAGTGAGCAGGGTGTTCGTGCGGGTCGGCGGAGTGACCAGGACTGCGGGGTAGGTGGACGTGCACATCGTCATCATGGGGTGCGGGCGGGTCGGTTCCGCGCTCGCCCAGACCCTGGAGAGCCAGGGCCACACCATCGCCGTCGTCGACCAGGACCCGACCGCGTTCCGCCGCCTCGGCTCGTCGTTCGGCGGCCGCCGGGTGACCGGCGTCGGCTTCGACCAGGACACGCTGCGCGAGGCCGGGATCGAGGAGGCGGGCGCGTTCGCCGCGGTCTCCAGCGGCGACAACTCCAACATCATCGCCGCCCGGGTGGCCCGCGAGATGTTCGGCGTCGAGAACGTCGCGGCCCGGATCTACGACCCGCGCCGCGCCGAGGTCTACCAGCGCCTGGGCATCCCCACCGTCGCCACGGTCCGCTGGACCGCCGACCAGATGCTGCGGCGGCTGCTGCCGTCGGGCGCCGAACCGCTGTGGCGCGATCCGAGCGGCGGCGTGCAGCTCGCCGAGGTGCACACCTCCCCGTCCTGGGTCGGCCACAAGATCAGCAAGCTCCAGGAGGAGACCGGCGTCCGCGTCGCCTTCCTCACCCGGCTGGGCGAGGCGATGCTGCCGACCTCCCAGACCGTGCTGCAGGAAGGCGATCTGGTGCACGTCATGATGCGCACCAACGACGTCGAAACCGTCGAGGCGGCATTCGCCGAAGGTCCCGAGGAGGCCCACGCATGAGGGTCGCGATTGCCGGAGCCGGCGCGGTGGGCCGTTCCATCGCGGGTGAGCTGCTGGAGAACGGTCACGAGATCCTGCTCATCGACAAGGCGCCCACCGCCATCTCCGTCGAGCGGGTGCCGCTCGCCGAATGGCTGCTGGCCGACGCCTGCGAGATCACCTCGCTCGACGAGGCGGCGCTGCAGCGCTGCAACGTCGTCATCGCGGCGACCGGCGACGACAAGGTCAACCTCGTCGTGTCGCTGCTCGCCAAGACCGAGTACGGCGTGCCGCGGGTGGTCGCCCGGGTCAACAACCCGAAGAACGAGTGGCTGTTCAACGAGGCGTGGGGCGTGGACGTCGCCGTCTCCACGCCGCGCCTGATGTCCGCCCTCGTCGAGGAGGCGGTGAGCGTCGGCGACCTCGTACGGCTGCTGCGCTTCAGCCACGGCGACGCCAACCTCGTCGAGCTGACGCTGCCCCCGGAGGCGGCGCTGGCCGGCACCCGGGTCGGGGACGTCGACTGGCCGGAGGACACCTCGCTGGTCACCATCATCCGCGGCACCCGCGTCCTGACGCCCAACAAGGAGGACGCGCTGGAGGCGGGCGACGAGCTGCTGTTCGTTGCGGCGCAGTCGCGCGAGGAGCAGCTGGAGGACCTGCTGTCGGTCCGCCGCAAGGACGCGTAGCCGACGCGCATACGGCGAAGGGCCCGGGAACCGTGGTGGTTCCCGGGCCCTTCGGGCGTTCCGGGCGGCGCGCCGGTCGGGTCAGCGGCGGTGGCGCGGACCGTCCGACGGGACCTGCCGCCCCGTGGCCGCGCGCTCGGCCTTCGCCGCCTTCTCGGCTTCCTCGGCCGCCTCCATCTCCGCGAACACATCGATGGGCGGCGGCGCCTTCACCAGGAAAACCCAGGTCAGATAGACCGCCAGCAGGAACGGCGGAATCTTCAGCGCGATCAGCACCCAGCCCAGCTGCGTCGTGTCCGCCCACCAGTACAGCGGGAAGAGGATCGCGCACTTGGCGAAGAGGATCAGCCCCCACGCCCAGCTGGCCTTGGCGTACGCGGCCTTACGGCCGGGGTTGCGGGTGCGCCAGGAGAGGTTCTCCTTGAACACCGGTCCCAGGATCAGCCCGATCAGCGGCACCCCCGCCACCGTCGTGATCATGTACGCCAGCGCCAAGCCGAGGGTGTAGATCATGCCCGGCAGATAGAAGTCCTTGGCGTTGCCGGTCATCATCGCGAAGACGACACCGAACGCGACGCCGAAGACGCCGCCGAAGGCGTGCTTGAGGGTGTCCTTGCGCACCAGCCGCACCACGGCCAGCACCAGCGACACCGCCAGCGCCGCGATCGCCGAGGACTTCAGGTCCTTGTTGACCGTGAAGATCGCGACGAACAGCAGGCCCGGCAGCACGGTCTCCACCATGCCCCGCACCCCGCCGAACGCCTCGAACAGCGCCGCCTCGGTGACGGCCCTGCTGTCCCCCTCCGGGCCCGGCCCTCCGGCGGGGCCCTGCGGCGCGCCCGGCGCCCGGCCGTCGGGCGGCTCGGCGGCGTGCTCCGCGGCGGGCGGGTGGTGGGGGGATGCGTCAGTGGTCGGTCGGTCGGTCGACGTCACCGGCTACTCCTGTCCGAGCGGTCGGAGTTCGTACTTCGGATTGAAGAGCACCCGGCGTCCGTGGCTCATCGAGACACGGCCCGAGGCGATGAGCTTGCGGCCCGGCTCTATGCCGACGATGGAGCGGCGGCCCAGCCACACCACGTCGAGGGCGGCCGAGCCGTCGAACAGCTCCGCCTCCAGCGCGGGCACCCCGGCGCGCGGCCGCAGCGTCACATGCCGCAACGTGCCGGTGACCTTGACGATCTGCCGGTCGTCGCAGTCGGATATCCGGGTGCAGCCCGTCGCCTGTGTGTCCTCCCGCAGCTCGGCGGACTGCAGCTCCTCCTCGGAGGACGACAGCCTGTCGAGCATCCGGCGGAACCGGCCGGCCGGCTTCTCGGATCGGGTCCCAGCACTCATGAACCCAGCGTACCGGTGCCCACCGACACCGCTCACAGCATGCGCGCGGCCGGGCCCGGGGCGCGCGGTACGGACCGCGCCCGCCCGGCACGGGGCGACGTGCACGGGGCGCGCCCGCCCGCGGCTACGGCTACGGCTACGGCTACGGCTACGGCTACGGCTACGGCTACGGCTACGGCTACGGCTACGGCTACGGCTACGGCTCGAAGCGGTACCCCATGCCCGGTTCCGTGACGAAGTGCCGCGGATGCGACGGGTCCGCCTCCAGCTTGCGACGCAGCTGCGCCATGTAGACCCGCAGGTAGTTGGTCTCCTTGCCGTACGACGGCCCCCAGACCTCCTGCAGCAGCTGCTTCTGGCTCACCAGCCGGCCCGCGTTGCGCACCAGTACCTCCAGCAGATGCCACTCCGTGGGCGTCAGCCGGATGTCCCGGCCCCCGCGGTTGACCTTCTTCGCCGCGAGATCGACGGTGAAGCCCGGCGTCTCGACGACCACCTCCGCCTCCGCGGACCCCGTCGGCTCCGCCCGGCGCACCGCGGCCCGCAGCCGCGCCAGCAGCTCGTCCATCCCGAACGGCTTGGTGACGTAGTCGTCGGCGCCCGCGTCCAGCGCCTCGACCTTCTCGTCCGATGTCTGCCGGGCGGACAGCACCAGAATCGGCACCCGCGTCCAGCCCCGCAGCCCCTTGATCACCTCGACGCCGTCCATGTCCGGCAGGCCCAGGTCCAGCACCACGACATCGGGATGGCGGGCCGCGGCCAGCTTGAGGGCCGTGGCCCCGTCGGGGGCCGCGTCGACCTCGTACTTGCGCGCCTTCAGGTTGATCACGAGGGCCCGCACGATCTGCGGCTCGTCATCGACCACGAGCACCCGGTTCACTGACGTTCTCCTCGCGATGTCGGGACCCCGGGCACCCGGCCCGGGGAACGGAAGGGGGTCCGGGCGGCGACCGCGCCGACCGGACCGTACGGGACGGGGACGGCGCCCGCGGCGCCGCCAAAGCCCGCGGGCCGCTCGCCCGCCCCGCTCATGTGAAGGCCCCGGCCGTCGAAGACCGCGGCCCGGCGGAGGGCGGCCGGCCCTCCGCCGCCCGCAGCGTGAGCACCATCGTCATCCCGCCGCCCGGGGTGTCCTCCGCGGCGAGTGTGCCGCCCATCGCCTCGGTGAAGCCCCGCGCCACGGCCAGCCCCAGCCCCACGCCCGCACCACGCGGCGCGTCGCCGTACCGCTGGAACGGCTCGAAGATCCGGTCCTTCGCCTCGTCCGGCACGCCCGGCCCCCGGTCGACGATCCGCAGCTCCACCCGGTCGCCCAGCGCACTCGCCGCCACCAGCGCCTGCGACCCCTGCGGGCTGTACTTCACGGCGTTCTCCACCAGATTGGCGACCGCCCGCTCCAACAGCCCCGGATCGACCGCGACGATCGGCAGCGCCTCCGGGATGTCCAGCGTCACGCTGCCGTCCGGCACGCCGCCCAGCGCCATCGGCACCACCTCGTCCAGATCGATCTCCCGGATCAGCGGGGTGACGGTGCCGGTCTGCAGCCGCGACATGTCCAGCAGGTTGCCCACCAGGTGATCCAGCCGGTCGGCGCCCGCCTCGATACCCGCCAGCAGCTCCGCCTCGTCCTCCGGCGACCAGGCCACGTCGTCGGAGCGCAGCGACGTCACCGACGCCTTGATCCCGGCCAGCGGGGTCCGCAGATCGTGACTGACCGCCGCCAGCAGCGCCGTCCGGATGCGGTTGCCCTCCGCCAGCTCCCGGGCCTGCGCCGCCTCCCCCACCAGCCGCTGCCGGTCCAGGACGACGGCGGCCTGCGCGGCGAACGCCGCCAGCACCCGTCGGTCCTCGGCCGGCAGCACCCGGCCGCTCAGCGCCAGCGCCATGTGGTCACCGACCGGCATGTCGACATCCGCGTCCTCCGGGCGGCGCAGCGGCACACCCTTCGCCGGTTCGCCGACCTGCCCCGCGCACGTCCACGGGTCGACGTCGCTGTGCCGCTCCAGCAGCGCCACCGCGTCCATCCCGAACGTCTCCCGTACCCGCTCCAACAGCGCGTCCAGGCTGGTCTCACCGCGCAGCACACTGCCCGCCAGGAACGACAGGATCTCCGACTCGGCCCGCAGCCGCGCCGCCTGCTGGGTGCGCCGCGCCGCCAGATCCACCACCGACGCCACCGACACGGCCACCGCGAAGAAGATCGCGATGGCGACGATGTTCTGCGGATCGCTGACCGTCAGGGTGTGCGTCGGTGGCGTGAAGTAGAAGTTCAGCAGCAGCGACCCGACCGCCGCCGACGCCAGCGCCGGGAGCCGCCCGCCCAGCAGCGCCGCCAGCACCGTCAGGAAGAGGAACAGCAGCACGTCGTTGGCAAGCCCCGGTCCGTCGTTGGCGAGCCCCGGCCCGTCGTCCACGCGGTACAGCAGCAGCGACAGCAGCATCGGCGCCACCACCCCGACCAGCCACCCGGCCACGATCCGCGCCCGCCCCAGCCGCGCCCCACGCGCCACCGGCAGCCCGCGGCCCTTCGCGACCTCGTCGTGCGTGACGATGTGGACATCGAGGTCAGGACCCGACTCCCGGGCGACCGTCGCCCCCACCCCCGGCCCGAACACGTACTGCCAGCTCTTGCGGCGGCTGGAGCCCAGCACGATCTGCGTGGCGTTCACCCCCCGCGCGAACTCCAGCAGCGCCGCCGGGATGTCGTCCCCGATGACGTGGTGGAACGTCCCCCCGAGGTCCTCCACCAGCGTGCGCTGCACGGCCAGTTCCTTCGGCGACGCGGACGTCAGCCCATCGCTGCGCGCGATGTAGACGGCGAGCACCTCGCTGCCCGACCCCTTGGCCGCCATCCGCGCGGCGCGGCGGATCAGCGTACGGCCCTCGGGGCCGCCGGTGAGTCCGACGACGATCCGCTCCCGCGCCTGCCACGTACTCCGGATGGAGTGCTCTGCGCGGTACTGCTGCAGATACTCGTCCACCCGGTCGGCGACCCACAGCAGCGCCAGTTCGCGCAGCGCCGTCAGGTTGCCGGGGCGGAAGTAGTTCGACAGTGCGGCATCGACCTTGTCCGGCTGATAGATGTTGCCGTGCGCCATGCGGCGACGCAGCGCCTGTGGCGACATGTCGACAAGCTCCAGCTGCCCTGCACGCCGCACCACTTCGTCCGGAACGGTCTCCTGCTGCCGGACGCCGGTTATCGACTCGACGACATCCCCGAGTGACTCCAGATGCTGGATGTTGACGGTCGAGATCACCTCGATACCGGCTTCGAGCAGCTCCTCGATGTCCTGCCAGCGCTTCTCGTTGCGCGAACCGGGCACGTTGGTATGGGCCATCTCGTCGACCAGCGCGACCGCGGGACGCCGCGCGAGCACCGCATCGACGTCCATCTCGGTGAAGGTGGCGCCGCGGTACTCCATCTCGCGCCGCGCCACCTGCTCCAGGCCGTGCAGCATCACCTCGGTACGCGGCCGACCGTGCGGCTCGACGAACGCGACGACGACATCCGTACCGCGCTCCACACGCCGGTGCGCCTCGGACAACATCGCGTAGGTCTTGCCGACGCCCGGCGCCGCACCGAGGTATATCCGTAGCTTGCCGCGTGCCATGGCCCCATTGTCTTACGTCAAGCCCGCCCCCACCGGGCTGAGCCTGCTCCCGACAGTACCCATCACCCACCACCCGGCGACCCCCGAGAACGGACCGGAGCACCGGTTTTGACGGGACCCTGATGGCTGGGGCGGGCGTGTCGGGGTGACGGGGCCGGGGCGGACACGGTCCAACGGGCAGGACGGGGCCGAGGGCGCCGCGGAGCTACCTCCCTGGAGAAACGACACCGCACAGCAATCGGGTGGGGAGGACGGCATTGGGGAGGACGGCATACGGCATGAACGAAGCAGCAGCCGGAACGGTCCACCGGGATGGGAGCCTGGCACCGGGACAAGAGCCCGGTCAGGCGCAGGGCCGGGAGCCCGGTCGGACACGGGGCTCGGCGCTCCCGCCCTCTCCCGGGGCGAACCGGAACCGCGGGCCAGCCAGGCCCCCAGGCGACGAGCCGAAACCGAGGGACGGCTCCGCACCGTGCGACGAGCCGGTACCGGGGAACGAATCCGCACCGTGCGATGAACCCGTACCGGAGGCCAGCCCCGCCCCGGACGAAGACGACAGCCTCTACGTCCTACCGGTATCCGCACCCCTCGACCTCGACGCATCCCTGACCTGCGACGGGCACGAGGGCGACGCGTGGTGATCTAGGTGGTCTCGTTTGGATCATCGGGCGGACCAGAGGAAGATGCCTGCGATGTGGAGTCCGGCCAGGTAGATGGTGGCGGTCTTCTCGTAGCGGGTGGCGATGCCTCGCCACTGCTTCAGGCGGTTGGTGCACCGCTCGACGGTGTTGCGCTGCCTGTATGCCTCCCGGTCGAAGGTCGGTGGCCGGCCGCCCTGGCTGCCCCGTCGCAGCCGGTGTCCGTGCTGGTCAGCGGGGACGGGGATCACTGCCCGGATGCCGCGCTTGCGCAGGTACTCGCGGATCGCGCGGGAAGAGTACGCCTTGTCCGCCAGGACCACGTCCGGTCTGGTGCGTGGCCGTCCTCGGCGGCGGGGAACCCGCAGACGGGCCATGACATCGGTGAAGGCAGGTGCGTCGCCGGCCTGGCCTGCGGTCAGACGAACGCCAGAGGCCGGCAGCGGTCGTCGGCAGCAAGGTGGATCTTTGTGGTCAGTCCGCCCCGGGACCGGCCGATGGCATGGTCATCCGGTTCGCCGGCCGGGGCCCCTTTGCGGGCCCCGGCCGCGTGCTGGTGAGCCCGCACGATCGTGGAGTCCACCGAGACTGCCCAGTTGAGGTCTTCCTCCGCGTCGGCCTGGGCCATCAGCGCGGTGAATACCCGCTCCCAGGTCCCGTCGACGGCCCACATCCGCAGCCGGTTGTAGACCCCTCGCCAGTTGCCGTACTTCTCCGGCAGATGGACCCACTGGGTACCGGTCTGGAACTTGTGGGCGATCGCGTCGATCACCTCACGATGGTCCCGCCAGCGGCCACCCCGCTTCGGCGTCCGGTCCGGGAGTAAGGGCTCAATCCGCACCCACTGCGCATCAGTCAACGGCACACCCAGGCCAACGACCCACTGATCCAAACGAAACTGCCTAGGGGCCGGGGCTGTTGAGCGCGGGGGAGGTTCCGCCCTCCTGGATCACCCCGTCGCTCAGCTCAAGCACGCGATCCGCCAGACCAACGAGGTGCGGGTCATGGGTCGCGACCAGCGCCGTGACACCCTCACTGCGTACTACGGCGCGCAGCAGCTCCATCACCTCTCTCCCGGTCTCGGCGTCCAACTGTCCGGTGGGTTCGTCCGCGATGAGGAGAGACGGCTGGTTGGCGAGCGCCCGGGCGATGGCGACGCGCTGCTGTTGTCCGCCGGAGAGCTCACCAGGACGCTGCTTCATGTGGTCGGCGAGCCCGACGAGGGACAACAGCAACGCCACCCGCTCGTCGCGCTCCCGCGACGGCATGCGGCGCAGGCGCAGCGGAACTCCGACGTTCTCCGCGGCGCTGAGGATCGGTATCAGCCCGAACGTCTGGAAGACGAAGCCGATTCGGTCACGCCGCATCTCCAGCAGCCCGTTTTCGTCGAGGTCGGCCAGGGCCGTCCCGTCCACGGTGACCTGCCCCGAGTCAGGGGTGTCGAGCCCGCCGATCAGGTTGAGGAGCGTGGTCTTCCCCGAACCGGATCGGCCACGCAGGGCGACGAGTTCACCCCGCGGCACTTCGCAGGACACCCCGCGCAGCGCATGCACCGCCCCCGCGCCCCGGCCGTAACTCCGGTGCAGATCCCGCACCACGACCATGGGCCGATGCGACACCTCGAACGCGACCCCCGCTCTACCGACCGCCATCGCCGCACTCCTCGACCTCGTGCCGCTACGCCACGCAAAGCCCTTGCGGAACTTCCCTCCGCCGCCTTCGCCGTCCCGCGCTCTGCCACCGCTCCCGACCACCGTGCCCACTCCCCCGTTCCCCGCCGCGCACTTCCCGCGCGTACGCCATCAGCCCGTGCACCAATCCGGGCCTTTCCCACCAGGCCCCGGCGTCCGCCCGGTACCGCACCACAGGCCGACAGCGGCTCACATCACGCGGCGGCACCCACCGATGGCGTCAGTATGCGTAGGGCCCGGCCGACCGGGCAACGCCTGTGGACAACTCACGCATCAGCCGGAATCAGGCACCCGAGCAACCCCACCCGCCCGCACCGAGAAGGGCAGGCCCCACGCGCCCTCCCCGTCTTAGCCTTGCCCTTGACACCGTGTGAGGCCATGTACTGAGGGACGTCGTGTTCACCATCGGAGACTTCGCCCGGCACGGCCGCGTGTCCGTCCGCGTGCTGCGCCATGACGACGCACTCGGACTGCTGCGACCCGCACATGTCGACCCCGTCAACGGCTGCCGCTTCTACGAGGCGGCCCCACTCATCCGCCTCAACCGCGTCCTCGCCCTGAAAACCCTCGGGTTCCCCCTCCAACAGGCCCAGGAAATCCTCGACGAGGCAGTGGACCCCGAGCAGTTGCGCGGAATGCTGCGGCTACGGCAGGCAGAGCCGGAGGCAGCCATGGCGGCGGCGGCGGCACGGCTGGTGCGCGTCGAGACGAGGCTCCGGTCGATCGCAAGCGAAGGACACATGAGCACCGACGACGTAGTCGTCTAGCGCACTCCGCCGGTACGTGTCACCGAACTCAACGCCACGCCCGACAGTTTCGCCCCACTCCGTCCTGCTTGCCGCACCGCGCCCCCACCACGTCAACGCACCGCCCCGAAACTCACCCCACCCCGCAAGCCACACTCACCCCGAACACACGGATGCCCGTGGCCGCACCCTCTCGGGTACGTCCACGGGCATCCATCTCTCCTCGCTCGACCGAGCCAACCGCACGACGGGGATGGGCACGGGCGGCGAATCGCCCGCCCCGCCCCCCCGCGGTCAGCGGATCTCGGTGATCTCCGGCCCGCGCTCCAGGCGCTCCACCCCGCCGCCGAAGCGGGAGCCTTCGGCCGGCTCCTGCTGTACGCCGTCGGGCACCATCTGGGCGTCGTCCGGCAGCTTCAGGACGATCGGGTCACGCGGCGCCATCGGGGCGTCACCGCGGATGACGACGGTGTCCCGGAAGATGTGCTCCAGCACGCTGGCGGCCTCCGGCTGCACCGCGCCCTGACCGGAGATGACACCGCGCAGGAACCATCGCGGACCGTCGACGCCGACGAAGCGCACGACCTGCACACCGTTGGTGCCGTCGGGCAGCTGCACGGGGACCTGGGCGCGCAGTTCCCAGCCGAGGGGGCCCTCGACCTCGTCGATGACACCGCCCTGCTGCGTGATGCCGGAGGCGATCTCTTCGCGGACCTCGCCCCAGATGCCTTCGTTCCTGGGTGCGGCGAACGCCTGCACCTGCACGGCGCTGTCCTGGAGGACGACGGTCGCGGCGACGATCGCGTCACCCGCGACCTCCACCCGCAGCTCCATGCCGTCGACGCCGGGGACGAAGAGTCCTCCCAGGTCTACGCGGCCCTCGCCGGGGTTCTTGACCTCCGACACGTCCCAGGGTCCGTCGGGACGGGGCGCGGGCGGCAGGGCGACCCTCTCCTCCCTCGCGTCCGCGTCGGTTTCGCTCACCGCGGCCTCGTCGGCGAGTTCCGTGTCCTCCGCCGGCTCGTGCGCGCTCTCGTTCTTCTTGCGACGTCCGAACACGTCACTGTCCTTCCCGGTCGGCACCGACCGATGCGTATTCATTCCCGCCCGTGGAGCCGCCCACCGCCGCGTGACCGCCGGTGGACCCGAATCCCCCCTCGGCCCGCGCCGAGCCGGGAAGTTCCGCCACCTCGTGGAAGCGCACCTTCTCGACCTGCTGGACGACCAATTGGGCGATCCGGTCGAACCTCTCGAACCGCACGCTCTCGCGCGGATCCAGATTGACCACGATCACCTTGATCTCTCCACGGTACCCGGCATCGACCGTCCCAGGGGCATTCACCAGCGCCAGTCCGCACCGGGCGGCCAGGCCGGACCGGGGGTGCACAAAGGCGGCGTACCCGTCGGGCAGGGCGAGGGAGATGCCGGTGGGCAGCACGGCGCGCTCCCCCGGGGCGAGGTCGGCGGCCTCGGTGGTCACCAGGTCGAGGCCCGCGTCGCCGGGGTGCCCGTACGAGGGGACGGGCACCTCGGGGTCGAGGCGGCGCAGCAGCACGTCGACCGGGTTGCGTCGTTCGCTCACGGGTTCACCTCGAAGGCGCGGGCGCGCCTGGTCTGGTCCGGGTCCTCCATGGCGGCCCGGATCTCCTCGCTGCGGCCGTTGTCGATGAAGTGGTCGACCTTGACCTCGATGAAAACGGCGTCGGCGCGTACGGCGACGGGGCCGTCGGGGGCGCCTATGCGGCCGACGGCGGTGGAGTAGATCTTGCGACCGTGAACGGCGGTGACATGTGCGTCGAGATGCAGGACGGTGCCCAGAGGGACGGGGCGCAGGAAGTCGCTCTCCAGTCGGCCGGTGACCGCGATCACACGCAGCAGCCAGTTCAGCGAGCCCAGGGTCTCGTCGAGCGCGGTGGCCAGCACGCCGCCATGGGCCAGGCCGGGAGCACCCTGGTGGGCCTCCTTGACGGTGAACTCGGCGCGTACGCTCACGCCGTCACCGGCGCGGGCCTCCAGGTGGAGGCCGTGCTGCTGGCCTTCGCCGCAGCCGAAGCAGCGGTCGTAATGGGCGCCGAGGAGTTCGCCGGGGGCCGGGGCGTCGGGGTGCCGGACCGGGGCGACGGCGCCTTCGGGGGGCGTCAGCCGCGTCCTGGGTTCGTCAGTTCCACTCACGAGTGCAGACCCTACCCGCGCGCGCCGAGGGCCCGCGCCGCCGTGCCAAGCTTGTGCCATGCAGTCGTACGAAGAACGTCTCACGGCGCCCCGTTCCTGGTGGCTTGTCGCCGTGCTGGTCGGTGTGGCCTGTGCCTTGATGCTGCTCCCCGTGGGGACGCTGCCGATGCTCGGCGGGCTGATCGGCGGGTGCGCGCTGTCGGCCGTGGTGGTGAGCGCATACGGGTCGGCGCGGATCCGGGTGGTCGGTGACGCGCTGATCGCGGGGGACGCGAAGATCCCGGTGGCGGCGCTGGGTGACGCGCAGGTGCTGGACGCCGAGGAAACGGTGGCCTGGCGGACGTACAAGGCCGATGCGCGGGCGTTCATGATGCTGCGCAGTTACATCCGGACCGCGGTGCGGGTGGAGATCGTCGATCCGTCGGATCCGACGCCGTACGCATATCTGTCGACGCGGGATCCGGAGCGCCTGGTGGCGGCGCTGGCGGCTGCACGCGCCTGACCGGCGGCCGGGAGGTTACGCGGTTTCCTGCGGCCCGGGCAGTGGGCCGGGGGCCGCGACGTCGGGGAGGGCGCCCCAGGGGACCTGGCGGGTGCGCAGGTCCTTGCGGAGGGTGTCGGCGAGCTTGCCCGTCTCGCGGCGGTTGAGGAACGCGCCGACCGCGGCGCCGACCATGAACGGGGTGAGGTTGGGCAGATTGCGCAGGGTGCGCTTCATGATCTGCTGGCGCAGCTCGCGTTTCATCTGGCCGCCGAGCGCGAGGTTGAGCGTGGCGGGCCGGACGACGTCGATGCCGCGTTCCTCGGTCCAGGAGGTCAGGTAGGCGAAGCCGCGCTGCCCGGTGGTGCCCTGGGGGCGCAGGCCGTAGACCTCGTGGAGTTCGGCGATGAGCTTGATCTCGATCGAGGCCACGCCGACGACTTCGGCGGCCAGCTCGGTCGGCATCGCCGGTGGTACGGGCAGCATGGCTGCCGCCCCGACACCGGCGCCGACGGCCGCGGTGGCCCTGGTGGCACCCGCGACGAGCTTGTCGGCGAGCTCCTCGGGGGTCAGGCCGGGGAACTGGGTGCGCAGGGCCGCGAGGTCGCGGACGGGGATCCGCGGGGCGATGGCGATGAGCCGGTCGGCGAGTGCGACGAGCTGGGCCCGCACGCTGCCGCCGCCGCGTACGGCGCCTTTGCCGATCGTGGCGGCGAGCGAGGCCACACGGCCTCGCTCCTGCGGTGAGCCGGCCGTCCGCTCCGTGGGGAGGGCGGTGGGGTCGGCGGGCACGGGCGCGTGTTCTCCGCGTGATCGTGCGCCGGCCGCCGGGCCTTTCCCGCCCTTGAGGCCCTTACGGAACGGGTTCACGCCTGCCACGGCGCCGACCGGTCTCAGGCCGCGCAGTCGCGACAGATCGGGTTGCCGTTCTTGTCCTCCGCCGCGAGCTGGCTGCGGTGGTGGACCAGGAAGCAGCTCATGCACGTGAACTCGTCCTGCTGCTTGGGCAGGACCCGTACGGCGAGCTCCTCGTTGGACAGGTCGGCGCCGGGGAGTTCCAGGCCCTCGGCCTGCTCAAACTCGTCGACGTCGACCGCCGAGGCGGACTTGTCGTTCCGCCGCGACTTCAGTTCCTCGATGCTGTCCTCGTTGAGGTCGTCATCGGTCTTGCGTGGGGTGTCGTAATCCGTAGCCATGTCGCTCTCCCCCTCTGGGTGTCTGCGGTGTCTCAGCGCTCGTAACGCGTGAGAGGCCGGACTTGTGCCCGACCTGAGGCGGAGATTTTGCCTCACATCAAGGTCTGTTACTCAATCGACACCCAACCGCACCCGGAAGGGGTGATCGGTTTGGATGGCGAACTGGACCGTACACGGTCCGAATGCCGCATCGCGCGGATGCCAACCCGTGTACTTCCCGTGATCAGGGCTCCGAGAAACCCGGATTTTCCCGGCTTTTCGCCGGGTGTTTCGATCACGGAGGGTGGAGGGGCGGAATGCAACCGCTGTGAGCGATCACACATGGAAAGGGCGGCGGGCAGGCCGTCCGAATTCCGCGCAAAGCGAACTCGGCGAAGGATGACCGCCCGGCCCCCGTTCCGTCAAACCGCGCATCGTCCCCATGGCGCTGTACGGCCGCCCAGCGGGCGTTCGCACACGCATACGTCCGTTGACGTACGAAAGCCTCTGTCCGCGCCCCAGCGGGCCGCACAGCGCGCCCACGCCGCCCCGCCGGCCGCTCGGGGCGACGGCCGACTCAGAGCGGGAGCACCACGCGCATCGTGAGGCCACCGCCTTCGCGCGGCTCCGCCGTGATGGTGCCGTCGTGGGCGCGAGCCACCGAACGCACGATGGACAGCCCCAGGCCGACGCCCTTGTCGCTGCCGGTCCGCTCGGTGCGCAGCCGCCGGAACGGCTCGAAGAGGTTCTCCACCTCGTAGGCGGGGACCACCGGGCCCGTATTGGAGACGACCAGCACCGCGCAGCCCGGTTGCGGCTCAGTGGTGACCTCCACCCAGCCACCCTCGGGGACGTTGTAGCGCACGGCGTTCTGGACGAGGTTGAGCGCGATCCGCTCCAGAAGGACGCCGTTGCCCTGGACGAACACCTGACGGCGCGCCCCGCGGAACTCGATGCCCTTCTCCTGCGCCTCGCCGCGGGCCTGGTCGACAGCCTGGGAGGCGACCTCGGCCAGGTCGACCGGCTTTTTGTCGACAATCTTGTTCTCGCTGCGGGCGAGCAGCAGCAGTCCCTCGACGAGCTGCTCACTGCGTTCGTTGGTGGCCAGCAGCGTCTTGCCCAGCTGGGTCAGCTCCGGTGACGCGTCCGGGTCGGCGAGCTGCACCTCCAGAAGGGTGCGGTTGATCGCCAGAGGGGTGCGCAGCTCGTGCGAGGCATTGGCGACAAAGCGCCTTTGTGACTCGAAGGCCCGGTCAAGGCGGTCAAGCATCTCGTCGAAGGTGTCCGCCAGCTCCTTCAGCTCGTCGTCGGGCCCGCCCAGCTCGATCCGGCGGTGCAGATCGGAGCCGGCCACCCGCTGCGCGGTGCGGGTGATCCGCCCCAGGGGCGACAGGACCCGCCCCGCCATGGCGTACCCGAAGGCGAACGCGACGACCGTCAGGCCGAGCAGCGCCAGCAGCGAGCGGTTGAGGAGGGTGTTGAGGGCGAAGGCACGCTGGTGCTGGATGCACTCGC
This sequence comes from Streptomyces sp. NBC_01525, assembly GCF_045040405.1. Taxonomy (NCBI): domain Bacteria; kingdom Bacillati; phylum Actinomycetota; class Actinomycetes; order Kitasatosporales; family Streptomycetaceae; genus Streptomyces; species Streptomyces sp. NBC_01525. The sequence continues at coordinate 5,363,486 of NZ_CP109397.1, read as the reverse complement.
CGACCGCGCGGTTGAGCTGATCGACGTCGGCGACCGACGACAGGCCGCTGCAGGTGCTGCTGGAGATCCGCAGACTCTGCGCGTCGATGATCTTGAACGGCAGCTGGTTCCCGGCGCCCAGGGCATCGGCCGCGAGGATGTAGATGATCGTCAGCAGCACGATTCCGGCCATCAGGAACATACCGCCGTACAGCAGCGTGAGCCGTATCCGGATGGTCGGGCGCAGCCAGGGGAAGGGCCGGACGTTGACCGGCTTCGGATCCCAGGTCGGCTTGGGCGGGGTGGGGGGTGGCGTGGGGGTCGCCTTGGAGAAGGAAGGCATGTGTTCAGATCCGGTATCCCGAACCGGGGACGGTGACGATCACGGCGGGCTCACCCAGCTTGCGGCGCAGCGTCATGACCGTGACGCGGACGACGTTGGTGAACGGGTCGGTGTTCTCGTCCCACGCCTTCTCCAGCAGCTGCTCGGCCGAGACCACCGTTCCCTCGCTGCGCATCAGCACCTCCAGGACCGCGAACTCCTTAGGCGCGAGCTGCACCTCCCGGCCGTCCCGGAAGACCTCGCGGCGATTGGGGTCGAGTTTGATACCGGCGCGCTCCAGAACGGGCGGCAGGGCGACGGTCGTACGGCGCCCCAGGGCGCGCACCCGGGCGGTCAGCTCGGTGAAGGCGAACGGCTTGGGAAGGTAGTCGTCGGCGCCGATCTCCAAGCCCTCCACCCGGTCGCTGACGTCCCCGGAGGCGGTGAGCATCAGGACACGGGTGGCGATGCCCAGCTCCACGATGCGGCGGCAGACGTCGTCGCCGTGCACGAGCGGCAGGTCACGGTCGAGGACCACGACGTCGTAGTCGTTCAGCTCGATCCTCTCCAGGGCTGCTGCGCCGTCGTAGACCACGTCGACGGCCATGGCCTCCCGGCGCAGTCCGGTGGCCACCGCATCGGCGAGCAGTTGCTCGTCCTCGACGACGAGAACACGCACGTCGCAAATCCTTCCGCAAAGCCCCGCAGGCAGGGCACATCAATGTCTCAGAGCCCTTCCATCCTGCCCCGAAGAGCCATAAACCGGCGGTAAGGGGGGCTCGGGGAGCGCGCAGGCCCCGATTCGCCGGATTCGCGGACGGGTTGAGGTTTCCCTGAGGTGGCGCGGGGGGAGGACGACTGCACACCCGCGATCACGCCCCGGCAGGCGTCTCTTGACGACCCTCCGCAGGGATCACGCCGTGATCGACCCACCCGTCGGCACACCAGTGCCAACCCGGACCCACGACGAGGGGGCGCACCATGGACGCGTTCACCGCAGGCATTCTGCAGCGCATACGGAACACCGAAGCCGTTCTGGACCGGGCTCGTGCGTCGGGCGACGACTACCTCGTCGACGTCGAGCAGGCAGAGCTTGAGGACCTGCAGCGCCTGGCCAGCGAGTACGGAGTGGAGGTCGGCGCGGTCCGCGCCTGACGTCCACCGCACGCCGCCGCGCCCCGGTCACCGCACAGGTGCCGGGGCGCAGTCGTGGCGTGACGCCGTCAGTCGTGCCAGGCGCCCAGATCCTCCAGCAGCGGCTGCAGCACGCCGAACACCTCGGGCGACGCGGCGACGGTCAGCTCGTGGGAAGCGGGCTCGCCGGGGCGGCCGCCGGTGAGCGCCCCGGCCTCGCGGGCGATGAGCACCCCGGCCGCCAGGTCCCAGGGGTTCAGGCCGCGCTCGTAATAGCCGTCGAGGCGGCCGCACGCCACATCACACAGGTCGATGGCGGCCGATCCCCCACGCCGGATGTCGCGGACCCGCGGCACCAGCGTGCGCACCACCTCGGCCTGCGCGGCACGACGCTCGGCGAGATAGCCGAAGCCCGTACCGATCAGGGCCTGGGAGAGCGGGGGCGCGGGCCGGTGGCTCACGCGCTCCCCGTTGTTGAATGCGCCACCCCCCAGAACCGCGTGACAGGTCTCACCGCGCATCGGAGCGGCCACCACGCCGACGACGGTCTCGCCGTCCTTCTCCGCGGCGATGGACACGGCCCAGGAAGGCAGTCCGTAGAGGTAGTTGACGGTCCCGTCCACGGGGTCAATGACCCAGCGCACCCCGCTGGTGCCGACGATGCTGGCGCCTTCCTCGCCGAGAAACCCGTCGTGCGGCCGGTGCTCGGCGAGAAAGCCGGTGATCAGCTTCTCGGAGGCGATGTCCATCTCGGTGACGACATCGATGGGGCTGGTCTTCGTGGCGGCCACACCGAGGTCGGCGGGACGACCGTCACGCAGCAGCCGGCCGGCCCGGTCGGCGGCCTCAAGGGCCAGCTGGAGAAGTTCGTCGTGCAGCGGGTCGGACACGGGGCTCCTTGCTCGGTCGAGCGGCGGGCGGAAGGCAGCTGGCGGCGTGCGCGCCTTGTGGGGCGGGCCGCCGCGCTAGGGGGCGACGGGGGCGGTCCAGTCGGCGCCGGCGGCCGCCGGACGAGGCGCGCGGGCCGGGCAGCAGCCGACGGGGCACAGGTCGTGCGAGGCACCCAGCGCTCCCAGGGCGCAGCGCCGGGGGTCCAGGCCGCGTTCGGTGGCGGCGCGCTCCAGGAGGAGGTCACGTACGGAGGCGGCGAAGCGGGGGTCGGCCCCGACGGTCGCCGACCGGGCGACGGGCAGACCCAGCTCCGCGGCCTTGGCGGTGGCCTCGGTGTCGAGGTCGTACTTGACCTCCATGTGGTCGGAGACGAACCCGATGGGGGCCATCACGACGGCCGGAACGCCCTGCCGATGCTGTTCCTCCAAGTGATCGCAGATGTCGGGCTCCAGCCACGGGATGTGGGGGGCGCCGCTGCGTGACTGGTAGACGAGGCGCCAGGGGTGATCGACGCCGGTCTCCTCGCGCACCGCGTCGGCGATCACCCGGGCCACGTCCAGGTGCTGGGCGACGTACGCGCCGCCCGCCCCGTCGGTGGTGTGGTCGGCCGGGGTGCCCGAGGTGTCGGCGGCGGCGGCGGGGATGGAGTGGGTGGTGAACGCGAGGTGCGCGCCGTCGCGGACGTCCTCCGGGAGCGCCGCGAGGGAGGCGAGCACGCCGTCGACCATCGGGCGGACGAACCCGGGGTGGTTGAAGTAGTGCCGGAGCTTGTCGACCTGCGGGACGGCCAGCCCTTCGGCCTTCAGGGTGGCCAGCGCGTCGGCGAGGTTCTCGCGGTACTGGCGGCAGCCCGAGTACGAGGCGTACGCGCTGGTGGCGAGGGTCGCGATACGGCGATGACCGTCGCGCACCATGGCGCGCAGGGTGTCCGTCAGATAGGGCGCCCAGTTGCGGTTGCCCCAGTAGACGGGGAGGTCCAGGCCGTGGTCGGCGAAGTCCTTGCGGAGCGCGTCCAGCAGGCTGCGGTTCTGGGCGTTGATGGGGCTGACGCCGCCGAACAGGAAGTAGTGCTGCCCCACCTCCTTGAGACGCTCGCGGGGGATGCCGCGGCCGCGGGTGACGTTCTCCAGGAACGGGACGACGTCGTCGGGGCCCTCGGGGCCGCCGAAGGAGAGCAGCAGCAGGGCGTCGTAAGGACGGGGATCGCACTGTTCGGGCATGTCTCGATCCTCCCACCCCCCTTCGCCACGACGCGACGGGGCAGGCCCCGGCAGCCCCGTGTGCGCAGCACGGTGCCGCGCGCCCCATGGGCCCACGGGTGACGGCATCGGTCCGTCCCTCTGAGGCAGCTGTCACAGCGACGCGCCCTGGGGACGTCGCCCAGTCCCCAGGGGGAGGGCGGCAACGGGGGCGCAGCGGGCCGCGCGGGTCGAGGCGAACGGGCCGGAAATGCGGAGGCGGCCGCTCCTCCGTCCCCCGTAAGCTGTATCGGCCACAGACATCCCTTACCGATCTTCGGTCCTCACCCGGCGGAGCACCCTCGTTGCCCAGTCCCTACCGCGCCATATTCGGCCCGCCCGGCACCAAGTCCTTCTCCGCCGCCGGACTCCTGGGGCGGATGCCGCTGTCGATGCTGGGCATCGGCGTGGTGACCATGGTTTCGCAGCTGACCGGCCGCTACGGCCTCGCCGGGGCACTGTCGGCGACACTCGCGCTGTCCGCGGCGCTCATGGGGCCGCAGATCTCCCGACTGGTGGACCGCTACGGGCAACGCCGGGTGCTGCGCCCGGCGACGCTGGTGTCGGTGACCGCCGTCGCCGGTCTGCTGCTCAGCGCGCAGCAGCGCTGGGCCGACTGGACGCTGTTCGTGTTCGCGGCGTGCGCGGGGTGCGTGCCGAGCGTCGGCTCGATGGTGCGGGCACGGTGGGCGGCGCTCTACCGGGGTTCGCCGCGCGAGCTGCACACCGCGTACTCGTGGGAGTCCATCGTCGACGAGTGCTGCTTCATCTTCGGCCCCATCCTGTCGATCGGGCTGTGCACGGCATGGTTCCCGGAGTCGGGTCCGCTACTGGCGGCCGTCTTCCTGGTGGCGGGAGTGTTCTGGCTGACGGCGCAGCGCGCCACGGAGCCGGTGCCGCATCCGCGCGTCGAGCACGCCGCGGGGTCGGCCTTGCGGGCGCCGGGGCTGCGGGTGCTGGTGGTGACGTTCGTGTCGACGGGCGCGATCTTCGGCTCGATCGACGTGGTGACTGTCGCCTTCGCCGAGGCGGACGGCCACAAGGGGGCGGCCAGCCTCGTACTGGCCGTCTACGCGCTGGGTTCCTGCCTGGCGGGCGCCGTGTTCGGGCTGTTGCACCTGAAGGGGCACGCGTCCCGCCGGTGGGTGGTGGGTGTGTGCGTCATGGCAGTGAGCATGGTGCCGCTGCAACTGGCGGGAACGCTGCCGCTGCTGGCCGTCGCCCTGTTCGTCGCGGGGCTGTCGGTCGCGCCCACGATGGTGACGACGATGGCGCTGGTCGAGGAGCACGTCCCCCGGGAGAAGCTGACCGAGGGCATGACGTGGACGAGCACCGGCCTCGCGGTAGGTGTCGCACTCGGCTCCTCCGCCGCCGGCTGGGTGGTGGACGCCGCGGGCGCGGGGCGCGGCTATCTCGTCCCGTGCGCGGCCGGTCTCCTCGGCGCCGTGGTGGCCCTGCTCGGATACCGCCGCCTCCGCCCCGGGGCCACGGCCGCTGGGCCTGCCGGGGTTGTGCAGCAGGGCGGACCGACGGGCAGCGAGGCGCAGGCCGATGGGGAGCGGGTGCTGTAGGTGGGGTGGTCGGTTCGGGGGCGTGTCGCGAGGAGGTGGTGACTGCGCGAACGGGCGGGATGACTGGTGACTGTCACACTCACGTAAGTCGCTTTGTCGATAGTGCCGCACGGCGACCTGGCCAGTGCACGACATCCACCCGATGGCTCGCCGGAACGACGCGCCGTGCGCATGCCTACTGGGGCGCGACAGCGACAGCGACAGCGACAGCGACAGCGACAGCGACAGCGACAGCGACAGCGACAGCGACAGCGACAGCGACAGCGACAGCGACAAAAGCCAACACCCAACAGCCCTCGGACGATGTCGACAATCCCTCGGCGCAGTGACCGTGACCGCACGCTTACGGAGACACCCCTGGGCGCGCCAGCTTGCGCTGACACGTAGCCACCACCACGTCAAGTTCCCCCTCGTACGACCCCGTACGACCAACGCGCCACTCCAACGAAGCGCAAGGTGATACGACGTGCCCGAGAGGCGGCGACTTCCACTCACTCCCGCCTCGTGTGATTCCCATCACCTCCCCTGAACTGGCCAGTAACGGCTGGCATCATGCGCTCAACTCAGACCGACGGCAGCCCTGTCAGGGGCCGCCCGCGCAGGGAGGGGACGTCACCATGGCAGTCAGCGACGCCGTCGGCGGCTCGGGAGGACGCGGCAGCGGAGGGCCATGGCGGAACTGGGCGGGGAACGTCTCCGCCCGGCCCGCTCGCACCGTGGCCCCGGCGAGTACCCAGGAGTTGGTGGCCGCTGTCCGGTCCGCCGCCGAGGACGGGCTGACCGTCAAGGTCGTCGGCACTGGCCATTCCTTCACCTCGGTCGCCGCCACCGACGGGCTGCTGATACGCCCGGAACGTCTGTGCGGGGTACGCGACATCGACCGGGACGCCGGGGCGGTCACGGTGGCGGCCGGTACCCCTCTGCATCACCTGAACCGCACGCTGGCCGCGCACGGACTGTCGCTGACCAACATGGGCGACATCATGGAACAGACCGTCTCCGGGGCGACCGCCACCGGAACACACGGCACCGGCCGCGAGTCCGCCTCCCTCGCCACGCAGATCACCGCCCTGGAACTGGTCACCGCCGACGGGTCGGTGCTGCGCTGCTCGGCCGAGCAGAACGCGGATGTCTTCGCCGCGGCCCGGCTCGGCCTGGGGGCGCTCGGCGTCGTCACCGAGCTGACGTTCGCGGTGGAGCCGGAGTTCCTGCTGACCGCCCGCGAGGAACCCATGCCGTTCGACGAGGTGACCGACCGGTTCGAGGAGCTGGCCACCGAGAACGAACACTTCGAGTTCTACTGGTTCCCGCACACCGGCAACTGCAATACGAAGCGGAACAACCGCAGCCAGGGACCGGCCACACCTCCCGGGAAGGTCAGCGGCTGGATCGAGGACGAGTTGCTGTCCAACGGCGTGTTTCAAGCTGCCTGCGCCATCGGCCGGGCCGTCCCGGCGACCGTCCCGGCCGTCGCCAAGCTCGCCAGCCGCGCCCTGTCGGCGCGGACGTACACCGACATCCCCTACAAGGTGTTCACCTCGCCTCGCCGGGTGCGGTTCGTGGAGATGGAGTACGCGCTGCCCCGTGCCGCCGCCATCGGTGCACTGCATGAGCTGAAGGCTCTCGTGGACCGGTCGGACTTCAAGGTGTCGTTCCCGGTGGAGGTGCGGTGCGCACCGTCCGACAACATCGCTTTGTCGACTGCCTCCGGTCGCGACACCGTGTACATCGCGGTGCACATGTACCGGGGCACGTCGCACGGTGCGTACTTCGCGGCCACCGAGCGGATCATGACGGCGCACGGTGGCCGTCCGCACTGGGGCAAGCTGCACACCCGGGACGCGGAGTATCTGTCGGGCGTCTATCCGCGGTTCGGTGAGTTCACCGCAGTGCGTGACCGGCTCGACCCGGGGCGGCTGTTCGGCAACGCCTATCTGCGGCGGGTACTGGGCGAGTGACGACGCGGCTGTGGCCGGCACCCCGGGGAGGGGTGCCGGCCACAGCCGCGTCGGGTGGAAGCCGTCAGGACGGGTTCGGGTCGGGCTCCTGGGCGGCGGTCTTCCCTCCGGTGTCCTGGCCACCGGTGCCCGCGTCGCCGGTGGTGCCGTTCTTGCCCCCGGCCGGCCCCGTGGGCTCGGGCGTGGTCGGCTCGGACGAGGGGGTGGCACCGTCGGACGGTGTGGGCGCGGGGGTGGTCGCGGACGATTCACCGTTCACACCGCCCCCCGGGGTCGGCGTGCTGCCGCCGTCCGGACCGGTGGTGGGGTCCGGGGCGCCGGTGGGGGTGCCGTTGTCGCGCGTGCCATGGGAGTGATCCGGACGGGGCGACGCCGGGGCGTCGTCGGGAGCCGTGTCACGTTGACTGCCACCGGTGTGGGTGAGGCGGCCGAGCGTGGTGCCGGAGCTGCCGCTCGGGGTCTCCCCCGTGATCAGCTCGACGCCGGTGACCGCCCCCATGGCGAGCACGAAGATGCCGACCGCACCGAGGACCGGCCGACGCCAGCCGCGCAGCCGGGTCCCGTACGTAGCGGTGACGGTCTCGTCACCGGGGAACCGCGCCGTCTCCGCACCGTCGGCGGGCCCGCCGTACGGGGGGGCCGCGCCCAGGGCGACAGTGTGCTCGTCGAGACGCGGCACCAACTGTGTACGGTCCGTGGCGCCCGCCGGGCGCCCCGCGCGCAGGGCACGGGTCGCGTCGTCGGACGGCATGTCCGCTCCGGGGCGGAGCAGGCGGGTCGCCGCGTCACCCCCCGTGGGTGGCTGTACGTCCGCCCGGGGCAGCAATTGGGTGCGGGTGTTGTCCACCGGGACGGCGGGTTTCGCGGCGACCGCCGTGACCACGTCCGGCGCCCCGTCCCGGCCGAAGGTCGGCAGCACCATGGTGGCCGCGGCATCCGGGCCGCCCTTCCGGGTGGTACGGGAGTCACGGGGCCGGGGACGGGTGACGATCGTCGCCTCCTTGATCTGCTCCCCGGTACGCCGGAACAGATGCTGGAAGACCGAGCCTCCGGTGGTGGCCACGACACTGACCACACCGGCACCGATGATCGTTCCGTAGACGCCGAGCTGACCCGCGAGGAAAGCGGCGACGGCCGCCGCGAGAGCACTGCCCGCGACCTGAGGAACGCTCAGATCGATCCGTTTCTCCTTACCCTTCAAGTCGGTTTTGGTTTCTTCGTCCATCTCCAGCCCTTGATCAGCATTTCGATCCACCTTGCACACCAAAGATACTTTTGCGTGAAGGGAATAGTTCCGGACCTGGCGATTCTGTGAACCTTGCCACCTGCCGTTGTGGTAGAGAGATCGACAAGGTGACTCAACTCCGTTGTCGCACCACAACTTCAGCAGAGCGGCGGTGCACTTCAGTGGCCCGAATGGAGTACTGTGGCGAGCCCTGGCCCCGGGATCCCGTCCTGCTGCCCGGACTCACGGGGAGAGGGGCCCAACAGGTGGCACCCGCCCTGGAGCGCCGCCGCTCGGCACGGGTGATCGGTCCCAGGGCAGGCGATACGGACACTGGCGTTGCGAACAGGTAACCGTCTCGCTTCGGCGTTTACGGACTCCAGTCCGATCCGCCGGGCAACTCGACAATGTTGTGGCAGGCTGCACCCCGGGCAGGCCACACTCGACCAGCGGAAGCAGCGACGCACGTGACGTCGGCAGGCACCACCCGGGAGGTCCCCATGCCCGAACTGCGTGTCGTGGCCGTCTCCAACGACGGCACACGGCTGGTGCTCAAAGCTGCGGACAGCACCGAGTACACACTGCCGATCGACGAGCGGCTGCGCGCCGCGGTCCGCAACGACCGCGCACGCCTGGGCCAGATCGAGATCGAGGTCGAGAGCCACCTGCGGCCGCGGGACATCCAGGCGCGGATAAGAGCGGGTGCGTCCGCCGAGGAGGTCGCCCAGCTCGCCGGGATCCCCGTCGAACGCGTCCGCCGCTTCGAAGGGCCGGTGCTCGCCGAGCGTGCCTTCATGGCCGAGCGGGCCCGTAAGACGCCCGTGCGGCGCCCCGGGGAGAGTGCGGGGCCGCAGCTCGGTGAGGCGGTGGCCGAGCGGCTGTCGCTGCGCGGTGCCGACAAGGACAGCGTGCAGTGGGACTCCTGGCGCCGCGACGACGGCACCTGGGAGGTGCTGCTGGTCTACCGCGTCGCCGGTGAGCCGTTCTCCGCGGCGTGGACGTACGACCCGCCCCGGCGGCTCGTACAGGCCGTCGGCGAGGAGGCGCGGGCGCTGATCGGCGAGGCCGACGACACCCCCGAGCCCAGCTTCCCGTTCGTCCCGCGGATCGCACGGCTGCCGCGTGACCGGCCGCTGGACCGTGCCCTGGACCGGCAGACGCCGGACCGTACGGAGCGTGCGGAGCGCGTCGCCCCCGTCGAGGAGGAGGCCGAAGCGCAGGTCGCCGAGGAGGCCACCGGTGAGCGGGAGCGGGATTCGCTGACCAGCCTGCTGGAGGCGGTGCCGAGTTTCCGTGGCGACATGGTCGTACCGGACAGCATCACGACGCCGGTCGACGAGCCGATGGACGACGAGGTCGAGGAACCGGCCGCACCGGCAGCCAGCGCGGGCGCCGGGTCCGCGTACGCCGATGTGCTGATGCCGCGCGCGGTCGCCGGGCACCGTGACCGACTGACCGGGACCACCGACCGGCAGGCCGAGGCCGACGGTGTCCGCCCCGGGCGCCGTGCCGCCGTGCCGAGCTGGGACGAGATCGTCTTCGGCACCCGGCGCAAGAAGCAGGAGTAGCGCCACCGCGCACAGCGATCCGCCCGCCCCGTACGGTACGGGGCGGGCGGATCGCTGTGCGGCGGCTCAGCCGGGCTGTGCGCCGGTGGCGACGGGGCGGGACGGGTCGGCGGTCCAGCCGCTCCACGAACCGATGTACAGCGCGGCCGGGACGCCCGCGAGGGTCAGCGCCAGCACCTCCTGGGCGCCTGAGACGCCCGAACCGCAGTAGACACCGACCTCCGCGTCGCCCTTGGCGCCCAGCGCCGCGAACCGGTCGGCCAGCGCGGCGGCCGGGCGGAAGGTGTGGTCCTCGGTGACGTTCTCCGTCGTCGGGGCGGAGACGGCGCCGGGGATGTGACCGCCGACGCGGTCGACGGAGGCGGCCTCGCCCCGGTAACGCTCGGCAGACCGGGCGTCCAGCAGGACACCGCGGCGAGCCAGGGCGGCCGCCTCGTCCGCCGTCAGCTGCGGCAGTCCGCCGGGCTCGGGCGTGAAGTCGCCCTCCCGCGGCTGCGGAATCTCCGTCGTCACGGCCCCGCCGGACGCCGTCCAGGCCGCCAGCCCGCCGTCCAGCACCCGCACCTCGCGGTGCCCGGCCCAGCGCAGCAGCCACCAGGCCCGCGCGGCGGCCCAGCCCAGCCCGGCGTCATAGGCGACGACGGGGCGGTCGCCCCGTACCCCGGCGCGGCGCATGGCGGCGGTGAAGACGGCGACGTCCGGCAGGGGGTGGCGGCCCTCGTCACCGGCCGGGCCGGCGAGGTCGGCGTCGAGGTCGATGAAGACGGCGCCGGGCAGGTGTCCCGCCTCGTAGTCGGGGCGGCCGTGCGGTCCCTGGAGCTGCCAGCGGACGTCCAGGAGGACGGGCGGGTGGGCGCCCGCCGACTCGCTCGCGAGTTCGGTAGCGGTGAGGATGTCATTCATGGCACTCATCCTTGCGTAGGGACGGCTACGTACGGAAGGCGGACGCACACCCTCCGTATGACGGAGGGGGCGCGGCCCGCTCCGGCCACGGTATCGGGGTAACACCCCCGAAAACGGGCGTTCTCCGGGACGAAACCGCCGGTCACGGCGCGGCCGGAGGCTGTCACGGGGTGCCTGGTGCGAGCATCTTGCCTCGGGTCCCGCGCCCGTCCCATGGCCGCCACCGCGATGGTCCGAGGAGTGAGTGACGATGACGACCGAGGCAGCGACCCGGCGGATGTCCGGTGCGCCCTGCTGGGTGAGCCTGCTGACGCACCGCCTGGCCGCGACGCAGGAGTTCTACGGTGCGCTGTTCGACTGGGAGTTCCGTCCGGGGCCGCAGCACCTGGGGCCGTACTGCCGCGCCGTCCTGGACGGGCGGGAGGTGGCCGGGCTCGGGGAGCCCGCGGCCGACCGCCTCCTGCCCGTGGCTTGGACCACCTATCTGGCCTGCGACGACGCGGACGCGACCGCGGAGCGGATCCGGTACTGCGGCGGGACGGTGGGCGTGGGGCCGCTGGACGCCGACGACGCCGGGCGGATGGCCCTCGCCTGCGACCCGCAGGGCGCGGTCTTCGGGATCTGGCAGGGCCGCGCGACGACCGGCACCGCGACCGCCGGAGAACCGGGCACCCCGGTGTGGAACGAGCTGATCACCCGCGAGACCCACTCCGCCGGACCGTTCTACGAGCACGTCTTCGGCTACGAGCCCAAGGCGGTCGTCTCGGCCGACTTCGACTATCTGACGCTGTATCTCAAGGGCCGCCCGGTGGCCGGTCTCCACGGGGTGGGCAACGCGTTGCCGCGTGAGGCGGGCCCGCGGTGGATGACGTACTTCGCCGTGTCGGACACCGACGCCGCGGTCCGGCGGGTCGAGGGGCTCGGCGGCCAGGTGGTGCGGCCGCCACGCGACTCGCCCCATGGGCGGCTGGCCACGGTGGCCGACCCCGGGGGCGCCGCTTTCACCGTCATCCGGCCCGCGCCCGGCGGGACGGGGGTGGATGTGTAACGGGTGATCCGTCGCGCTGCGGTCGCGGCGGAGGCTCCCGGGGCCAGCCCGAGGCCCGTCAGTCGGCGGTGGCGTGAGCCACCGGTACCGGAACACCCCCGGGAGGCACCGGGGTGGCACGTTCCTGGGCGCGTCGCATGCGCCGGGACGGCCACCAGCTGGCGTTGCCGAGCAGGATCAGGGCCGACGGCAGGATCATGACGCGGATGATGAAGGCGTCGAGCAGGACGGCGACCGCGAGGCTGAAGCCGATCTGCTTCATCTCCGCCAGGTGCAGGAACATGAAGCTCGCGAACACCGTGACCATGACGACCGCCGCGCTGGTCACCACCTTTGCCGACTTGTCGATTCCCTCGATCACCGCCTGCCGGGTGGGCACCCCGTTCCTCGCCGCCTCCTTGATGCGGCTGACGACGAAGACCTGATAGTCCATCGACAGTCCGAAGAGGATCACGAAGAGGAACAGCGGTACCCGGGAGCCGATCGCGTGGGTGGCACTCTCCTCGAAGCCGAACACCGTGGAGGCCCAGCCCCATTGGAAGAAGGCGACCACCAGGCCGAACGACGCGCCGACGGACAGCAGATTCAGCACCACGCCCATAACGGCGATGGCCGCCGAGCGGAAGACCAGCAGCGTCATGACGAACGTCAGCAGCAGCAGGAGCCCGACGACGACCGGCAGTTTGTCGTTCTGGTGGGAGAGGTAGTCGGCGTCCTGGGCGACGGGGCCGGTGACGGCGTACTCGGCGCCCGGCACCTTCCCGAGCGTGGCCGGGAGGTAGCTCTCGCGCAGCTCCTTCAGCGAGCCGGACGCCTGCGGGGAGCTGAGGTTGTAGGGCACGGAGAGGGTCATCATGCTGATCCGACCGTCGGGGGTCGCGGTCAACTCGGGTGGCTTCTTGGAGAACATCGGGTCGGTCTCGGCCCGATGGGCGAGGTCCTTCAGGGCCGTGCGTACCTGGCCGACTTCGCCGGCGTCGCTCCTGACGACGACCCAGTGGGAGGCGAGCAGGTCGGGGAAGGCGGCGTTGAGCCGGTCGTAGACCTTCATCGCAGGGATGGACCGGGAGTGGGTGGCGGTGTTCAGTACGCGCAGGTGCATCCCGAATGCGGGGACGGCGAGGCCGATCATGACGAGCAGCGACACCACGAGGGTGGCCGCCGGGTGATTCCTGGCGGGCCGCAGCAGTGCGGTCCACACCCGGCCGGTCCGCTCGGGCCCGCGCCGGGAGCGCTTGCCGCGTTCCGCCGCGCGGGCCGCCTTGCGGTCCAGCCGGCGGCCGATGAGGACGAGGAGCGCGGGCAGCGCCGTCATCGAGCTGAGGACGGCGACGAGAACGACGACGATGGTGCCGACGGCGAGCGAGGAGAAGATGACGTCGGTGGCGAGGAAGAGCGTGGCGGTGGTCAGGGCCACGGCGAGGCCGGAAACCGCGATGGCCCGGCCCGAGGTCGCGGCGGCGATCCCCACCAGGGCCTCGGGGCCGATCCGGCCGTCGGCGCGAGCCCGTTCCTCCCGTTCCCGCTTGAGGTAGAAGAGCGTGTAGTCGACGCCGACCGCCATGCCGATCAGCAGGATGAGGCTGTTTCCGACGCCCGCGTCGGGCAGCAGGTGCGAGACCAGCTGGCACAGGCCCATGGCGGCGCCGATGGAGGAGACCGCCAGCAGCAGCGGCACGCCGACCATGATCAGCGAGCCGAAGGCGGCGAGCAGGGTGATCAGGGTGATCGGGAAGGTGATCTTTTCCGAGGTGTCGAGGTCGTCGTCGCGCGAGGTGTCCAGGCCCTTGCCGACCGAGGCGTCACCGGTCTCCTCGACGCGCAGGCCCGGGTGGCCGCGCTGCACCTCGGCGGTCTGCTTCAGCAGCGGGTCGATGTGCTGCTGAGCCTCCAGCCGGGGCCCCTTGAGGGTCACCTCGACCATCAGCATCCGGCGGTTCTCCGAACGCACCGGGTCGGCGACGCGGAGGACCTCGGGTATCGGCTTCATCCGGGTGACGACGTCCTGTGCGGCGCTCCGAGCCGCCGCACCGACGGGGTCACCGGACCTGTTGGTGATCATGATGCGCTCGGCCGCCTTGTGCTGGAGGTTGCCCTCCGCCGCGAGGGCCTCGGCGCGGCCCGCCTCGCCCACCCAGTAGTCCCTGTCGCCCGCCTCGTTCGTACCGACCACGCTTCCGAGCGCGAGGCACAGGGCGACGAAGACACACCAGCCGATGACGGCACGCGCGGGGTGCAAGGCACTCCAGCTCGCCACCCTTACGGTAAGTGGCTGTTTTTTCACCGAACCCAGCTCCTTCACGGCACTGCCCCCCGGCTCGACGGACACCGCTCACTCGCATCCATCAGATGTAAGTCGGAAGTTACACATGAAGCATTGGGTGGTCAATCCGGAATGCGCAACGGCATCCGGGCGCGGTGGAACGGGGGTGCCGTCGGCGACGGCCGCACGAAGACCCGCCGAATCGGCAGGGACCCAGCGGGAAAGATCAGGCAGGGTCGACCGGCAGGACGTCCGGGGAGAGGACGTCCGCGCGGGCGGTGGCGCTGGTCACCCGGCGCTGGTGGTGTCGGCGGCACAGCACCTCGTAGCCGACGTCGCCCTCGTGCTGGTCCACGTCGCCGACGACGACCTGCTCACCCTCGACGACCATCTCGCCGCCCACCGTGCGGGCGTTGTGGGTGGCGCGCGCACCGCACCAGCACATCGCCTCGACCTGGAGGGCCTCGATCCGGTCCGCCAGCTCGATCAGCCGCCGGGAGCCGGGGAAGAGCCTGGTGCGGAAGTCGGTGGTGATACCGAACGCGAAGACGTCCAGCCCCAGGTCGTCGACGACGCGCGCGAGCTGGTCGATCTGCTCGGGGTGGAGGAACTGCGCCTCGTCCACGATCACGTAATCGACCTTGCCGCCCTTCGACATCTCACCGATGAGATGGGCGTAGAGATCCATGTCCGGGGCCACCTCGACGGCGTCCGTCACCAGGCCGAGCCGAGAGGAGAGCTTGCCCGCGCCCGCCCGGTCGTCGCGGGTGAAGATCACGCCCTGCAGGCCGCGCGCCGAGCGGTTGTGACCCATCTGGAGCGCCAGGGTGCTCTTCCCGCAATCCATGGTGCCGGAGAAAAAGACCAGTTCGGACATCAGGAGAGGGGGGCCTTTCGGACGGTCGGGGGCGGTGGACGGCGCGCCGGGCGGACCGGGGCACCGCGCCGGTCCGCCCGGCGCGCCCGGGCAGGGACACCGGCTCGGGCACGCCGGAACGCGGGCCCTACGGGCTCGTGACGGCGTGGCGGAACGGGGCGGGGTCAGATGCGGACTTCGCGGGTCAGGTGCGGACTTCCAGCAGCGGAACGAGCTGCTCCACGGGGGTCATCGACCCGTGCATGCCGACCATCTTCGACTCGCCGGGCTCGCGTTCGCTCGCGATGATCACCATGTCGGCGTGGGCCGCGGCGACGACATCGCCGATGCGGCCGCGCACCCGGTCGTCGATGTGCGGCCCGAACCAGCCCGCCGCGATGGCCTCGTCGCGGCTCGCCACCCACATCTGCTCGCCGACGACCTCCCGCCACACGGCGAGGACGTCGCCCGCCGCTCCCGGGTGGGCGTAGACATGCCGGGCGCGGCCCTCGCCGCCCAACAGGCGGACCCCGGCGCGCAGTTCCCAGTCCTCGTCGAAGTCGATGCGCGACTCCGGGTCGAAGGGGATGTCGATCATGCCGTGGTCGGCGGTGATGTACAGGGCGCTGCGCGGCGGGAGTTGTTCGGCGAGCCGCTGCGCGAGCCGGTCGACGTACATCAGCTGACCGCGCCAGGCGTCGGAGTCCACGCCGTAGCGGTGGCCGTTGCCGTCGACCTCGGCGTAGTACGTGTAGACCAGCGAGCGGTCGCCCGCGGCGAGTTGGGCGGCGGCGAGGTCCATGCGTTCCTCGCCGCTGAGGCGGCCGTGGAAGGTGCCGCCGCTCAGCGCGATCTTGGTGAGCGGGGTCTGCGCGAAGTGGGGCGCGGAGACCTGGCAGGTGTGCACGCCCGCGGCATCGGCCAGCTGGAACACCGTCGGATACGGCTGCCAGGCGTACGGGTCGGTCCACGGCTGCCAGCGCAGCTGGTTCATCAGCGCGCCGGAGGACGGGTCCTCGCAGGTGTAGCCGGGCAGGCCGTGGGCGCCCGGGGGCAGGCCGGTGCCGACGGAGGCGAGGGAGGTGGCGGTGGTGGAGGGGAAACCGGCGGTGAGCGGGCGGCCGGTGCCGTTGCAGGAGGTGTCCAGGAGGGACGTCAGGAACGGCGCCTCGTCCGGGTGGGCGCGCAGCAGCTCCCAGCCGAGGCCGTCGATGAGGAAGACGCAGGCCCGGTCGGCGGGGGTCAACTCCATCGACGTCGACGGGCCGGACACACCCTGACCTGCGACGACGGCGGGCAGCAGATCGGCGAGCGAGCAGGTGCCGTACCGGGGCAGCGGGGCGGTCAGCGGGTCGAGCGGCTCGGGCTCCGGCCAGGCGGGGGCGGTGTACCCCATCAGCGGGCGCTCGTGGTGGCCGCGGTGGCCTCGGAGAGCGCCTGCGCGAAGGTGAGCGTCTCGCGGACGGAGTCGGGCCCGTCACCGGCCTCGCTGACGCGCAGCGAGAGATCGTCGGCGGTGGAGGAGCCGGTGTAGCCGTGATCCGCCTCGCAGTTGGGGTCGCCGCAGGTGGCGGGCTCCAGATCGAGGCGGGCGACGGCGCCCCAGCCGATGGTGAGCACGACCTCGCGGGGCAACTGGCCCGGGGTGTACGACTCCGGGTTGGCCACCACACGGCTGAGCACCACCGAGGAGATCCGCCCGAGCTTCACGGACTCGGTGGAGGTCGTGGCGTACGGGGACGGGGAGGTGGCGTCGGCGGCCTGCTCATCGGTGTGGCTGACGATGAAGCGGGTGTCGGTGAGGACGAGGACGGTCACATGGCGGCGGACCTCGTTGGCGTCGAAGGTCGTCTCCTGGTGCACCAGGTACGCCGCCACCGGCTCACCGCCGACGGCGGCCTGCACCGCCTCGGCCACGAGGGCCGGGTAGTAGCCGCTGCGCTCGATCGCCGCGCGCAGCCCCTGGGTCGTCGTACCGGTCTTAGCCATGCCCTCCATCTTACGGGCCCACAAGGGGGCGGCAGGACGCCCGGGACGAGCCGGTTCGCGGGGGCCGGTGTGGCGGGGGCACAGCTCCCGCTGTGCCGCGCGGGCGGTCAGTAGGCGGGCAGGCGGCGGGGGCCGAGGTCAGTGGTGGCGGGCGGGCGGGCGAGGCGGACGGACGCCCCGAGGACGGACAGACCGTGCGGGGCGACGACGACCGGTTCGAGGTCGACGCCCACCACCTCGGGGTGGTCGTCGACGAGCCGGGACACCCGCAGCAGCACCTCGGCCAGTGCGGCGGTGTCGACGGGCTGGGAGCCGCGCCAGCCGAAGAGGAGGGGGGCGGCGCGGATCGACCGGATCTGGGCGTCGACGTCGCGGTCGGTTGCGGGGATGAGGCGGTGCGCGATGTCGCCCAGCAGCTGGGAGGGGGCGCCCGCCAGGCCGAACGAGAGGACGGCACCGGCCGCCGGGTCGATGGCGGCGCGGATCACCGTGTCGACGCCGCGCGGCACCATCTTCTGGACGACGGGCGCCAGCTCCTCCGGGGTGCCGAGGGAGGCGGTCAGTTCGCCGTAGGTGCGGCGCAGGTCCTCCTCATCGGCTATGTCCAGGCGGATGCCGCCGAGGTCACTGCGGTGACGCAGGTGGGGCGCGGTGGTTTTGAGGGCGACGGGGTAGCCGAGGCGGGCGGCGGCGCGGACGGCGGCGTCCGGGCCGGGGGCGGGCAGCGACGGCTGGGTGGGGATGCCGTAGCGGGCGAGCAGGGCGGCGGCGTCCTCGGCGGGCAGCGGAACGGAGCGGCCGGCGGGCGGGTCGAGGTGGTCGAGCAGCCGCGCGATGTCGGCACCGGCCGCGGCCTCCTGGATGTCGTCGTACGCGGGGACCCGGCCCGGCTCGGCGACCTCCCGGCGCCAGGCGGCGTACCGCACGGCCGCGGCGAGGGCCCGGACGGCGCGCTCGGCAGCGGGGTAGGCGGGGAGCGGGGTGCGGGCGGGTGGGTAGGGGGCGGTGGGCGAGGTGGGGGCCACGGGAACGCCGTCTGCGGCGGGGGTCTCGGGACCGGCCAGCGCGGTGGGCGCTGCGGCCCCCGCGCCGGGCGCTTCCGGTCCGGCCTGGGCGGCGGGCTCCCCGAGGCCGGTGGCGGGGCCGCCGGGGTCGGCGGCCGCGGCAACGTCATCGGGCACCCCCGGGCCGGCCGGAGCCGCGAGCGCCGTAGCGAACGTGTCCATGGCCAGATGAACGACGGCCACCGGCTTGGCCGGGCCCGCGGCGGCCGCCGAGCGCAGCGCCGCAGCCAGCTCCTCGCCCTCCCCCGGGGCTGTCGCGTCGCCCTCCCCCACCCAGGGGATCGCGGTGACCACGACGGCGTCGCAGCCCTCGCGCGCCAGTTCCTCGGCGAGGGCGGTGTGGAAGTCGTGCGGGGTCGCGGCGGAGGGCAGCACCCGGGGGCGCCGCGGGCGCAGGCCCTCGGTCAGACACGCGTCGTAGGCGAGGAGGGAGAGCGCCTCGGAGTTGCCGAGGACGGCGACGCGGGCGCCCGCAGGGAGCGGCTGGGAGGCGAGCAGCAGCCCGGCGTCGAGGAGTTCGGTGACGGTGTCGACGCGGATGACCCCGGCCTGCCGCATCAGGGCGGCGACGGTGCTGTCCGGGATGCGGACGGTGGGGACCGTGTGCCCCAGGGGCGCGGTGCCGTGGTGGCGGGCGCCCTTGGCGACGACGACCGGTTTGACGGCGGCGGTGCGGCGGGCGAGGCGGGTGAACTTGCGGGGGTTACCGATGGATTCGAGGTAGAGGATCGCGACATCGGTGTCCGGATCGTCGTACCAGTACTGGAGCAGGTCGTTCCCGGAGGCGTCGGCGCGGTTTCCGGCGGAGACGAAGGTGGAGACCCCGGCGGGCGAGCCGTCCCCGGGGCCGCGCTCATGCAACCCGCTGAGCAGGGCGATGCCGATCGCGCCGGACTGGGTGAACAGCCCGATGCGGCCGGTGGCGGGCATCACCGGCGCGAAGGAGGCGTTCAGCCGGACGCCGGGGGCGGTGTTGATCAGGCCGAAGGCGTTCGGGCCGATCAGGCGCATGCCGTAGGAGCGGGTGCGGCGCAGCAGGGCGCGCTGGCGTTCGCGCCCCTCGGTTCCGGCCTCGGCGTACCCGGAGGAGAGGACCAGGACGCCCTGGACGCCGTGTTCCCCGCAGTCGTCGATCACCTCGGGGACGTGGTCGGCGGGGACGGCGATGACCGCGAGGTCGACCGGGCCGTCGATCTCCCGCAGGGAGCGGACGGCGGGGACGCCCTCGGGGTCGAGGCGGTCGGTCCCCTCGGGGAAGGCGTGGTTGACGGCGTGGACGCGGCCGGTGAAGCCGGAGTCGAGGACATGGCGCAGGGCCGTGCGGCCGACGCCGCCGGGCGTGCGGCCGGTGCCGATGACGGCGACCGAGCCGGGGGCGAGGAGCCGCTGCATGGAGCGGGCCTCGGCGCGCTGCTCGCGGCCGCGCATCACGGCCATGGACTGCTCGGTCGGTTCGAGGTCGAATTCCAGCCGGACGACGCCGTCCTCGAAGGTGCGCTGCTGGGTGTACCCGGCGTCCGTGAACACCTTGATCATCTTGGAGTTGGCGGGCAGTACCTCGGCGGCGAACCGGCGGATGCCGCGCTCCCGGGCAACGGCGGCGATGTGCTCCAGCAGCGCGGAGGCGACGCCGCGGCCCTGGTGGGCGTCCTGTACCAGGAAGGCGACCTCCGCCTGGTCGTCGCCCGGGTCCGTGGCCGGCAGCCCCCGGTCGTTGATCCGGTCGTAGCGGACGGTGGCGATGAACTCGCCGCCCACGGTGGCGGCGAGGCCGACCCGGTCGACGTAGTCGTGGTGGGTGAAGCGGTGCACGTCGCGGTCGGAGAGGCGGGGGTAGGGCGCGAAGAAGCGGTAGTACTTCGATTCGTCCGAGACCTGTTCGTAGAAGGAGACCAGGCGCTCGGCGTCGTCCGGGGTGATCGGGCGGATCCGGGCGGTGCCGCCGTCGCGCAGCACCACATCGGCTTCCCAGTGGCGCGGGTACGCGTGATCCGGCGGCTGCTGCATGCGGACAGCGTACGGCCGGGCACCGACAACCGGCTCGGTGTGCGCGGGGACCGGGCCCCGGGCCGGCGGCGGGCACCCGGGCGGCAGTCGTCGGGCGGCACCCGCGGACCGGTCCGGACGTGGTGCGGACGTGGTGCGGAACACCGGAAGTGGGGCTTCCGAAGCACCGGTGACCGCGTGAGAGACTGGTCTAGACAACCGTTACGACTTGAAGGGCAACACCATGGCTGAGCGCCGCGTCAATGTCGGTTGGGCCGAGGGGCTGCACGCCCGTCCCGCCTCGATCTTCGTCCGTGCGGCCACCGCCGCCGGCGTTCCCGTGACGATCGCCAAGACCGACGGCACCCCCGTGAACGCGGCCTCGATGCTCGCGGTGCTGGGCCTGGGCGCCCAGGGCGGCGAGGAGATCGTGCTCGCCTCGGACGCCGAGGGCGCGGAGGCCGCGCTGGAGCGCCTGGCGAAGCTGGTCGCCGAGGGCCTCGACGAGCTGCCGGAGACCGTCTGAACCAGGACGCCACCGCCTCCCCACAGCCGGGGAAAGGCCCCGCCGCCACGACCGGAAACGGTCACCGCAGCGGGGCCTTTCGCGTTCCGCGCGACGGAACGCCCCCCCGAGGCGGCACCCCTCCCCTGCCCGCAATTCGCCGCAGCCCCGCGGGCACCGCACGACCGAATACCTGAATACGCATCTACGCGATTGCGGCAATTCCCGGATGGCGTGTTTTCCCGGCACCCGTTTCCGCAATTCCCCGAACAGATCCCGCCACCCGCCGGTCGCCCCGTATACCGCGCCCCTATGGAGAACGCACCCGCCCGCTGCTGAGGGGACGTTGCGGATGGCGCACCGCGGCCGGCTGACGGTGCCGCGGGCGGTACGCCGGGAGCGACCGCGCGACATGCGACGCCATCAGGGCGCGCGCCGCCTCCGCGTCGCCCCGGGTCACCGCGTCCAGCACCGCACCGTGGTCGTCCCAGGTCTCCGCGTACCGCGCCGAAAGCTCGACGACGTACATCCACTCGATCTTCCGCCGCACCTGGGTCAGCAGCGCGGTCAGCCCCGGATTGCCCGCCGCCCGCGCCAGCGTCTCGTGGAACCAGCGGTCCAACCGGGGCAGATCGCCCGGACAGCCGCGGCGTGCGCGCTCCCTGCCGAGCCGCACCACGCCCCGTAAGACCTTCAGATGCGCGTCGGTGCGGCGGGCCGCCGCGCGGGCGGCGCCCATCGGCTCCAGGAGTGCGCGCAGATCCAGGAGGTCGGCCGCCTCCTGGGCGGTGGGCGCCGCGACGCAGGCGCCCGCGTGCCGTCGCGCGGTGACGAACCCCTCGGACTGCAGGGTCCGCAACGCCTCACGGACCGGCACCCGGGAGACGCCGTAACGGGTGGCCAGAATGTCCTCGACGAGTCGGCTGCCGGGGATCAGCGCACCGGAAACGATGTCGTCGCGAATCGCCGTGGAGATGCGCTGCACGGAAATCTGGCCTTGCGTCATCGTGGGTGCCTCCACCGTCCTCCCCGGAAAACGCCGGTGTACGGCGCCTTTTCGGCGACTCTATTCGACGGTGTCGGCTTCTTTACCGCCTTCACGCATTCATGGAAATCTTTTGGTGAGGGCCTTCCCTGACCGCCGGGAAATCCGGCCACCCGCCGTACGGCACCGGACGCGCCGGAGCCCCGGACGCCCAGTGAGGGCGGGCCGGGGCTCCGGGAGGCGATGTGGATCAGACGTTGACGCCGTGCGACCGCAGGTAGGAGATCGGGTCGATGTCCGAGCCGTAGTCCGGACCGGTACGGGCCTCGAAGTGCAGGTGCGGGCCGGTGACGTTGCCGGTCGCGCCGGACAGACCGATCTGCTGATGGGGCATCACCTGCTGGCCGACCGAGACACCGATCTGCGACAGGTGGCCGTACTGGGTGTACGTGCCGTCGTTCATCTTGATGACGATGTTGTTGCCGTACGCGCCGCCCCACCCGGCCTCGACGACGGTGCCCGCGCCGACGGCGTGCACGGTGGTGCCGGGGGCGGCGTGGAAGTCGATGCCGGTGTGCGTACCGGAGGACCACAGTCCGCTGGACGCCTGGTAGGCGGTGGAGACGTACGAGCCGGAGATCGGGGCGACGAAGGCGTTGAGGCGCTTGCGCTCCTCCTCGCGGGCGGCGCGGACCTTGGCGTCGTGCCGCTTGTCGGCCGCCGCCTTGGCGGCCTGGGCCTGCTTCTCCGCCTCGGCCTCGGCCTTCGCCTTGGCCTCGGCGGTCTCGGCGACGGCCTGCTGCGCATCGGCCTGGGCCTGGACGCGCTCGGCGAGTTCGTCACCGAGGACGACGGCCCGCTGCAGGCCCGTGTCGTGCGCGGCGCCGGACGTGGCGGCCATCGCGGGAGAGGACACGGAGACGACGACGCCGGAGGCGGCGAGACCGGCGATGCCGGCGATGTTGCGGGTCGTCCGGGCGCTGCGGCTCGGACGGCGATGCTTCCCGGTGGCACGGGTGAACGCCATGTGCTGGCTGGTCCTTTCCTTCCTTCTCGCCTACCGGGTTAGCTGACGGGTTCGGAGCAGGAAGGTCTCCTACGGGTTCCTCCGGAGAGGCGCCCGATTCACCCCAGGGACGTGTGGGTCCCCGGCTCCCCTGGCTCGCGCCGTACGGGGACTCGGCGATGACTGTCCGGTGCCGCGGTTGCGGCGTGCAGCTGACGGACAGCGCGCATGAAGCTAATCGTGGCAACTTTCAATCGGCAAACAGAAACGCCATATTGTGCGTTACGCCACACCGGGGCGGCGGAACCAGTGGCCAGCAAATCCGGGCGTAAAGGGGATCCCGAGAGTGGCCGTCCACCCTCGGGATCCCCTTTTGTTCCACTGTGCCGGGCCGCCGTGACGGCCCGGCCGGGGCCACCGCCCCTCCGGTTCGTCAGCCGCTGACGACCGTCACCTCGCCGATGCCCAGCGCCCGGACCGGCTCAGCGATCTGCGCCGCGTCACCGACCAGCACCGTCACCAGCCGGTCCGCCGGGAACGCGCTGACCACGGCGGCGGTCGCCTCGACCGTGCCGGTCTCGGCCAGCCGCGCGTACAGCTGCGCCTGGTAGTCGTCCGGCAGATGCTGCTCCACCTGGTCGGCGAGGGTGCCCGCGACCGCCGCCGCCGTCTCGTACTTCAGCGGCGCGACGCCGACGAGGTTCTGCACGGCGACGTCCCGCTCAGCGTCCGTCAGCCCCTCCGCCGCGAGGGTGCGCAGCACCTTCCACAGGTCGTCGAGGGCCGGACCGGTGGACTCGGTGTCGACCGAGCCGCTGATCGCCAGCATCGAGGCGCCGGTGGAGCCCCCGGGCGCGTCCGGCGCCGACGACCGCAGCACCTGACCGAAGGCCCGCACCCCGTAGGTGTAGCCCTTCTCCTCACGCAGCACCCGGTCCAGACGCGACGTCAGGGTGCCGCCCAGGCAGTACGTGCCGAGGACCTGCGCGGGCCACTGGCGGTCGTGGCGGTCGGCGCCGATCCGCCCGATGAGCAGCTGCGTCTGCACCGCGCCGGGGCGGTCGACGATCACGACGCGGCCGGTGTCGTCCGCGGTGATCGGCGCGACGGCGACCGGCTCGGCGGCGGACCCCTGCCAGGCGCCCAGCGTGTCGGCGAGCGCCGCGGCCACGTCGATGCCGGTGAAGTCACCGACGATCACGACGGTGGCCGCCGCGGGCCGCACATGCGCCGCGTAGAACGCCCGGACGGCCGCCGCGTCGATGCGGCCGACGGTCTCCTCGGTGCCCTGCCGGGGCCGCGACATCCTGGACGACGCGGGGAACAGCTCCTTGGACAGCGCCATCGCGGCGCGGCGCCCCGGGTTGGCCAGCTCGTGCGGGATCTCGTCGAGACGGTTACGCACCAGGCGCTCCACCTCGCCCTCGGGGAAGGCGGGGGCGCGCAGCGCGTCGGCGAGCAACCCCAGGGCGTGCGACAGCCGGGAGGCCGGGACCTCCAGGGAGACCCGCACCCCGGGGTGGTCGGCGTGCGCGTCCAACGTGGCGCCGCAGCGCTCCAGTTCGGCGGCGAACTCCTCGGCGTCGTGCCGGTCGGTGCCCTCCGACAGCGCCCGCGCCATGATCGTGGCGACGCCGTCCAGGCCCTCCGGCTCGGACTCCAGCGGCGCGACGATGTCGACCTCGACGGCCACGACCTGCTGGCCGGGGCGGTGGCTACGCAGCACCGTCAGGCCGTTGGGCAGCGCACCGCGCTCGGGCGCCGGGAAGGCCCACGGCTTGGGCGCCCCGCCCCGAGGCTGCGGGTGGAAGGTCATCTCGCTCATGGCCAGGTCCTCGCGGGTCGTGGCGTCGCTCACCGGTCCGCCTCCTCGTCGTTGTCGGCGCTCTCGTCGGCGGCGGTCGGCTCGTACACCAGCACCGCGCGGTTGTCGGGGCGCAGCCGGGCCTGGGCGACGGCGTGCACCTCCTCGGGCGTGATGTCCAGAACACGCCCCACGGCGGTCAGCGCCAGCTGCGGGTCGCCGAACAGGACGGCATAGCGGCACAGTTCGTCGGCGCGCCCGCTGACCGTCGCGAGGCGGTCCAGCCACTCGCGCTCCAGCTGGGCCTGCGCCCGCTCCATCTCCTCCGGGGTCGGCCCCTCGGCGGCGAACCGGGCCAGCTCCTCGTCGACGGCGCTCTCGATGTCCGCGACCTCCACGCCCCCGGACGTCTTGACGTCCAGCCAGCCCAGCGACGGCGCACCGGCCAGCCGCAACAGACCGAACCCGGCGGCGACGGCGCTGCGGTCGCGGCGCACCAGGCGGTTGTAGAGACGTGAGGACTCGCCGCCGCCCAGGACGGTCAGCGCGAGATCGGCGGCGTCCGCCTCCCGGGTGCCGTCGTGCGGCAGCCGGTAGGCCGACATCAGGGCACGCGAGGGCACCTCCTCCTCGACGACCTCCCGCAGCTGGCCGCCGAGGGTGTCCGGCAGGGCACCGCTGCGCGGCGGCTGCTTGCCGTCGTGCGAGGGGATCGACCCGAAGTACTTCTCGACCCAGGCGAGCGTCTGTTCGGGGTCGATGTCGCCGACCACCGACAGGACCGCGTTGTTGGGCGCGTAATAGGTGCGGAAGAACGCCCGCGCGTCCTCCAGGGACGCCGCGTCCAGATCGGCCATCGACCCGATGGGCGTGTGGTGGTACGGGTGGCCCTCCGGGTACGCCATGGCCGTCAGCTTCTCGAAGGCCGTGCCGTAGGGGACGTTGTCGTACCGCTGGCGGCGTTCGTTCTTGACGACGTCGCGCTGGTTCTCCAGCGACTCCTCGTCGAGCGCCGTCAGGAGGGAGCCCATGCGGTCCGCCTCCAGCCAGAGCGCCAGCTCCAGCTCATGGGCGGGCATGGTCTCGAAGTAGTTGGTGCGCTCGAAGCTCGTGGTGCCGTTCAGCGAGCCGCCGGCACCCTGCACCAGCTCGAAGTGGCCGTTCCCCTTGACCTGCGCGGAGCCCTGGAACATCAGGTGCTCGAAGAGGTGGGCCAGGCCCGTACGGCCCTTGACCTCGTGACGCGAACCGACGTCGTACCACAGGCAGACGGCTGCCACCGGCGTCAGATGGTCCTCCGAGAGCACCACGCGCAGGCCGTTGGCCAGCCGGTGCTCGGTCGCTGTCAGGCCGCCGGAGCCGGCTTTTTCTGTGGCCGTGTGACCCATGGGCATGTACGTCCCTTCGATCCGCTTGCGAAGAAGTCCTGTCACTGTATGCAACCGCGTCGGCATCTGGCGAAGTTCCCGCCCGGCCGCCCCCGTATGAGCGGCGGGAAGCGCGCCACGGCCCCGTGGAGGGGAGTCGCGTCCGGCGTTGTCGGTGGGGCGGTCCACAATGGTCCGCGTCGGAGTCAGCAGACTCACCGGTCGATTCCCCGCCGGTCGGACCGGCAGCTGTTCACCAACGGCTGGTCGACCTACACATCGGCAGTAGACGCAGCAGAAGGAGCCGCAGCCGCGATGGCCCGCCGCAGCACGAAGACCCCGCCGCCGGACGACTTCGAGGAGAGGATCCTCGACATCGACGTCGTCGACGAGATGCAGGGTTCCTTCCTTGAGTACGCGTATTCGGTCATCTACTCCCGCGCCCTGCCGGACGCCCGGGACGGCATGAAGCCCGTGCACCGCCGCATCCTCTACCAGATGAACGAGATGGGCTTGCGCCCCGACCGCGGCTACGTCAAGTGCGCCCGCGTCGTCGGCGAGGTCATGGGCAAGCTCCACCCCCACGGCGACGCTTCCATCTACGACGCCCTGGTGCGCATGGCGCAGCCGTTCTCGATGCGGCTGCCCCTGGTGGACGGCCACGGCAACTTCGGCTCGCTCGGCAACGACGACCCGCCCGCCGCGATGCGGTACACCGAGTGCCGGATGGCGTCCGCGACGTCCCTGATGACGGAGTCGATCGACGAGGACACCGTCGACTTCGCGCCGAACTACGACGGCCAGGAGCAGGAGCCGGTCACCCTCCCCGCCGCCTACCCGAACCTTCTGGTCAACGGCTCGTCCGGCATCGCTGTCGGTATGGCGACAAATATGCCGCCGCACAACCTCGGCGAGGTCATCGCCGCCGCACGTCACCTCATCAAGCACCCCAACGCCGACCTCGAGACGCTGATGCGGTTCGTGCCGGGTCCCGACCTGCCCACCGGTGGCCGGATCGTGGGGCTGGGCGGCGTGCGCGACGCGTACGAGAAGGGCCGCGGCACCTTCAAGATCCGCGCCACGGTGGCGGTCGAGAACGTCACCGCGCGCCGCAAGGGCCTCGTCGTCACCGAACTGCCCTTCGCCGTCGGCCCCGAGAAGGTCATCTCGAAGATCAAGGACCTGGTCGGCTCGAAGCGGCTGCAGGGCATCGCCGACGTCAAGGACCTCACCGACCGCGAACACGGTCTGCGCCTGGTCATCGAGATCAAGAACGGCTTCAACCCGGAAGCCGTCCTGGAGCAGCTCTACAAGCTGACGCCGATGGAGGAGTCCTTCGGCATCAACAACGTCGCCCTCGTCGACGGCCAGCCGCTGACCCTGGGCCTCAAGGAGCTGCTGGAGGTCTACGTCGACCACCGCTTCGAGGTCGTACGGCGGCGCAGCGAGTTCCGCCGCGGCAGGCGCCGCGACCGGCTCCACCTGGTGGAGGGCCTGCTCACCGCCCTCGTCGACATCGACGAGGTCATCCGCCTCATCCGCTCCAGCGAGAACAGTGCCCAGGCCAAGGAGCGGCTGATCGAACGCTTCTCCCTGAGCGACATCCAGACGCAGTACATCCTGGACACGCCGCTACGCCGGCTCACCAAGTTCGACCGCATCGAGCTGGAAGCGGAGCGCGACAGGCTGCGCTCCGAGATCGAGCAGTTGACCCGCATCCTGGAGTCGGACGCCGAACTGCGCAAGCTGGTCTCCGGCGAACTCGCCGCCGTCGCCAAGAAGTACGGCACCGAGCGCCGCACCGTCCTGCTGGAGTCCGCCGGTACCTCGGTCGCCGCGGTGCCGCTGGAGGTCTCCGACGACCCGTGCCGGGTACTGCTGTCGTCGACGGGTCTGCTGGCCCGGACGGCCGGTGGGGACACCCCGTTCGACGCCGACGCCAAGCGCGTCAAGCACGACGCCATCGTCTCCGCCGTGCCCGCGACCACGCGCGGGGAGGTCGGCGCCGTGACATCGTCGGGACGGCTGCTGCGCCTGCCGGTGATCGATCTGCCGCAGCTCCCCGAGACGGCGGCCGCGCCCAGCCTCGCCGGTGGCGCACAGCTGTCGGAGTTCCTGACCCTGCAGGACGGCGAGACCCTGATCTGCCTGACCACGCTCGACGAGTCCTCACCGGGCCTCGCACTCGGCACGGAACAGGGCATCGTCAAACGCGTGGTGCCCGACTACCCGGCGCACAAGGACGAGTTGGAGGTCATCGCCCTCAAGGAGGGCGACCGCATCGTCGGCGCCGCCGAACTGCGCACCGGTGAGGAGGACCTGGTCTTCATCACCGACGAGGCGCAACTGCTCCGGTACCCGGCCTCGCAGGTCCGGCCACAGGGCCGCCCGGCGGGCGGCATGGCGGGCGTCAAACTCGGCACGGGCGCCAAGGTGCTCTCCTTCGGCGCCGTCGATCCGGCGGCCGACGCGGTGGTCTTCACCGTCGCCGGTTCGCACGGCATGCTCGACGACTCGCTGGCGACGGCCAAACTCACCCCGTTCGACCAGTACCCACGCAAGGGCCGCGCGACCGGCGGCGTACGCTGCCAGCGCTTCCTGAAGGGCGAGGACTGCCTCACCTTCGCCTGGGCGGGCGCGGCCCCCGCCCGCGCCGCCGACCCCAAGGGCGCCCCGGTCCCCCTCCCGGAACCGGACCCGCGGCGCGACGGCTCCGGCGTACCGCTGACGAAGCGGGTGGCAGCGCTGGCGGGGCCGGCGTAGAGGGATCGGCTACGGCGACAGCCACTTGGAGGGGGCGCACTCACGCTGTGGTGTGAGTGCGCCCCCTGATGCTGTGCGGGGTGATGCAGGGGTGCGGGGGCGGGGCGAGTTGCCGCCTCTGTCCGGGCGCTGCTGCTCCGCTGTCCTCTCGTTACCGCTCGTGGCCGACTTGGTCATCACGGTCGGCTACGTAGCGCAGGACGCCCCACATGGCACGCTCCAGTAGGTCGTCGTCTTGGGGTGACGATGCGTCTTGGGGCGACGATGCGCGCTGAGACGGTCGGTCGTGCGCGAGTGTGTCATCGGGGGACGGTGCGGTGACAGTCACTGCTTCCGACATCCTGCATGCTCGCAACTGCTCCTGCAGTGACCCCGCGTCGATACCGCTACCGATGAGCACGAGCTGCGTACAACGCTCCTCGCCACGCTCCCAGGGCGTCGGGTAGAACCGGAGAAAGTCACCCACCGCGTGCACTCCGAACCTCTGCCTGCTCCCCGGAACGTCGAAGTGGACGAACCCCTTGATGCGATACAGACCTGCTGGGCGACTGTCGAGAAAATCCATCAACCGCCGCGGGTGCATGGCGACACGCGAGGTGAACTCCACGCTCTGGTAACCGCTGTGCAGGTGTTGCCCGTGACAGTCGTCCGAACACGGCTCACCTTCATGCGGCGGCGACTGTCGCTGCCCCTCGCCCGACGCGTCATGCGCACGCGCACTGCCGTCCGCCACAGCCACTGGGGCATGCTGTGGTTGGGGGTGCTGACTGTCGCGAGACACGGTGCCCAGCTGACAGTCACTCCCCGAACCGATACGTGTCACCGCTTCCTCGTCGTGGTGACGCGCCGCGCGGTAGTCGGCCGTTTCCCGCAACAGGTCCTCGAACGACAACTGCTTCACCGCCGGGTCACAGTCGTCTCCCGGTCCGCGGTCGAAGAACACCTCCGGGGCGATACGTCCGTACGCCGCGCAGATCACGGGCCGTCCCGGCGCCAGCTCCCCCAAGGTGGTGGCGAGCCGTCGGCGCTGCTCATCACCGATACGGTCAGCCTTGTTGAGCACGACAAGGTCGGCGATGCCCACATGCCGGTCAAGTTCGGGATGGCGGCCGCGCGCTGCCTCGAACTCGGCCGCATCGACGACCTCTACCAGGCCACCGTAGACAATCCGGGTGTTCTCGCTGGCGAGGATCATGCGGATGAGTTCCTGGGGCTCGGCCAGGCCGCTGGCCTCGATGACGATGACGTCGATACGGGCCGCGGGCCGTGCGAGACGTTCCAGGTACTCATCCAACTCGCTGGTGTCGACCGCACAGCACAGGCATCCGTTGCCGAGTGAAACCATCGAGTCCACCTGACCGGCGACTGTCATCGCATCGATCTCGATGCTCCCGAAATCGTTGACGATAGCGCCGATGCGCGTATCGTCACCTGCCGCCAGGAGGTGGTTGAGCAACGTGGTCTTGCCCGATCCCAGAAAGCCGGCAAGGACGACCACCGGGATCTGCTGCGTGGCCAAGGGGGCGCCTCCATGATTCGGAGACCGGGCCGCGGCGCGAGTGACGGACCGAGCGGACCGGCGGAAAACGGGCTGCCGATCGTAACGGATCCCTGATGCACCCAGACGACTAGCCCGGCCGACGAAATGAGGCGGCCACATCCACCGCGATCAGCTGGGCCGTCGACCTCCCACATACTCTTCCCCATGACTGACAGCAACACGGACGGGCCGGTACATCCGGCCTCGCGACGGCATCCACACCCGCGGGTCAAGCCAGGCCACAGCTTCCGTGGCTGCGGTGCCAGCATGCTGAAGTTGCGGTGCTCCCCGCCTTGAGAAGCACCGCCCCGGCTGCCACTGCTGGGCGGAGTGGGCCCACCATCCATGCCCAGGGCTCCTGCTGGGCCCCAAAACACTCTGGCCGCTATACGGCCCAGGGCACCCGAGCCCGCTCAGCCCTACCGCCGCCCCGGCCGCCGGGACCGCCCGGCGGACTGTCGCCCCGGCCCACCGGCAGGTCGTGCCGCCCCGCGTGGCCCCGTCGTAGCGGCAGACTTCCTGCGGTGCCTTCGGCCACCGCCCGTCACCGCATGGGGACGGTGATCACGTCGGTGCCTGTCGCACGGCTCACCGCCTTCGGCCACTCCATCCCCATCTGCTGCCCGCTCCCCGGCGGCCAGCGCATTGTCGACACCCCCCTCCGCTTCAGGCAGGTTAGGCTTACCTTCGTGAGCACCTGCACTCTTGCTTCCCGCGAAGGCGCCGAGCCCCTCGCCGGAACCGCGGCCACCGCCCGAACCTGGCTGCTCATCGAGCAGCCGGGCCCGTGGGGAGTCGAGGCTCTGACGAACAGCCACCTCGACCCGGACCTCGGCCGAGCCCTGAAGGCTGTCACCGACGGGACTGACGTCCGCGTTGCGTTGATCCGCCGCCCCACCCCGTACAGCAAGAGAAGCACCTTGCTCCGGCGCCGGGTGTTCCTCGCCCACACCGCACCGGGCCGCTCCTGGATCCGTACCACCACCATCGCCGACCCGAGGAGCCTGCTCCGACTGGACTTCACCGCCGCGGATGCCGGTCATCACGGTGGGCTCTGGGACGCCTACTCCGGCCCCCCTCTCGTCCTGGTCTGCACGAATGGCAAACGGGACAGGTGCTGCGCCGTCCTGGGACGCCCTCTCGCCGCCGACCTCGCGAGCACCGGCACCGAGACCTGGGAAGTCACCCACATCGGTGGCCACCGCTTCGCACCGACCCTGGTCGTGCTGCCCTACGGGTACGCCTACGGTCGTGCCTCGGCCGATCTGGTCAGGCACGCCATCGAGGCGGCGAGCAATGGCCGGATCG
Organism: Streptomyces sp. NBC_01525; assembly: GCF_045040405.1. Classification (NCBI taxonomy): domain Bacteria; kingdom Bacillati; phylum Actinomycetota; class Actinomycetes; order Kitasatosporales; family Streptomycetaceae; genus Streptomyces; species Streptomyces sp. NBC_01525. The sequence continues at coordinate 5,332,213 of NZ_CP109397.1, read as the reverse complement.
CGCTCGACCACTGCCGCGGGCGCTCCACCTGGGACCGACAGGCCCAAGCCGCCGACCTCGCCGTCCGGGACATGCTGGGTGAGCACCGCGCGGACGCACTCGACGTCGTACGGACCGACACGGTGCGGCCCGAAGCGGTGTGGGCCAACCCTCCGGCCTCCGCGCGCGCCACCGCTGCGGAGCCCCTCCCTGCGTGGTCCGTCACCGTCGCCCATGCCGACGGCCGCATGTGGCAGGTGCTGGTCGAACAGCGGGCCGATGGTGCTCCTGCGCCCGCGAGCTGTGGCTCGCTGCTCGGCCCACCTGCGCGTATGGCCGTTACGGCCATCACTCACCTCAGCAGCGGATCGCCCACGAGCCTTGTGAGTGGTCGCCTCGTCGCAGCGTCCTGACGTACCCGCGGGAGCGGAGCCTCGGGCCTGCCGGGGAGCTGCTCCCCGGCAGGCGTGGGCCGGAACGGGCTCCTGCTGGCTCACTTTCCTGGTACGCCCTGCCCGGGAGGCCAAGGCCACCGCGACGGCGATGCCGACTCCGAGTACCGACCACACGACGTGCGCCCCTCGTCGGCCACCCGAATTCGGCAGTGCCTCCCGAGTAGCACAACCCCGCGTTGCTGCGTTCATCCCTTGTCTCCCCCGCTCGCTGTGTCGCGTGCGGTGACGTCGGACGCCCAGGACCCTATCCGTCCAGGCCCAGCAGTTCCGGCGTCACCCGCTCTCTCTTCGCGAGGTTAGGACTTCACGATCCGCAGCCGAAAGCCCTGTGGATAACTCTGCTGTCGCAGCTCTTGACCACTCGGCATTCCCTTCCGTCACCGAGCGAACACCAACAGTACGTAGGTCTCAGGTCGCACTGCGGGGGATTACCGAGGCGACAGTGACCGCCCTTACTGTTCGTCCACATGGGCGAGCCGGAAAGACCAAATTCTCCGAGCCCGAGCGCTGAAGAGTCCTCGGGCCCCACCCCCTTGCCCAAGCCCCCCGGCGCAGAAGGTCCCGGCGATACACCGCCGCCCGTGTCCGGCACGCACCACCGGCTGTCGGGGTGCCGTGGAAGACAAACCACTACTACTGGCCATCCGGCCGCCCATCACTGGTTGCTGCGGCCGCGCCTCCACTGGCCGCGCCGCGTCTTCGCTCAGGTCCTGATGGTGCAGTTGGCCATCGCCGCCGGTGTGACAGCACTCGTCACCGGCCTCTTCCTGGCCCCGCTCAGCATGGAACTCGACAACCAGGCGATGCACCGCGCCCTGGCAATCGCCCAGACCACCGCTGCCGAGCCCCAGCTGGACAACGCACTGGAGAACTCACGCCCCACGCGCCACGGCCCCGTCCAACGAGCAGCCGAGCGGATCCGCAACGCCACCGGCGCCGAATACGTAGTGGTCATGAACAGGCACGGTGTGCGCTGGTCTCACACCGACCCGAATGAGATCGGACGGCGCGTCTCCACCGACCCGAGCCTGGCCCTCTCCGGCCACGAGGTGATGGAGATCGACGACGGCACCCTCGGCCGATCGGCCCGCGGCAAGGTACCGCTGCGCAACGACAGCAGGGAAGTCATCGGCGCCGTATCCGTGGGCATCGCCTACGAGAGCGTGCACGAACGGCTTCTCTCCACTGTCCCGCAGCTGCTCGCCTACGCGGGCGGCGCCCTGGCCGTAGGAGCACTCGTCGCCTACCTGGTGGCCCGCCGCTTGCAGCGTCGTACGCACGACCTGGCGTTCTCTGATATTTCCGCACTGCTCAGCGAGCGCGAAGCAATGCTGCACGGCATCCGAGAGGGGTTCCTCGCCCTCGACAAGAACGGGCGGATCCGTCTGATGAACGATGAGGCGCAGCGGCTGCTGGGCCTGCCACCTCAGGTCACCGGGAACATGGTGGACGCCGCTCTTCCCCCTGGTCGCACAGCAGATGTACTGGCCGGCCGAGTCTCAGGAGCGGATCTGCTGACCGTCAGCGGTCAGCGTGTTCTCGTGGTCAACCGGATGCCCACCGACGACGGCGGGGCGGTGGTCACGCTGCGGGACCGTACCGAACTGGAGCGGCTGGGTCGCGAACTGGACGGCACCCGCGGACTCATCGACGCGCTCCGCGCCCAGGATCACGAACATGCCAACCAGCTCCACACACTCCTCGGCCTGCTGGAGTTGGGCCTCCACGAGGAGGCCAGTTCCTTCATCACACAAGCGGTCGGCGTTCATCGAGCAACGGCCGAGCAAGTCACGGAGCGCATTCACGATCCGCTTGTGGCATCTCTCCTTGTCGGTAAAGCGACTATGGCAACCGAACGCGGCGTCTCGCTCACCCTCGCCTCTGGCACTCACCTCCCCGACCGCCTCATCGACCCGCACAGCTTGGTTACCGTTCTCGGCAATCTGGTGGACAACGCCCTGGATGCCACCGCCACGGTTCCCGGCGCACAACTGGAGGTGCAGGTCCACGCGGACGAGCGGACGGCGGTCGTCCGCGTCAGCGACAACGGCCCCGGCGTCCCAGCGGCCCATCGCGCTTCGGTCTTCACCGAGGGATGGACGACGAAGGAACCCCCGCCCCATGGGCAGCGTGGCATCGGCTTGGCGCTGGTACGGAGGCTGGCCGAGCGCTACGGCGGCACCACGATGGTCGGCGACCGCCCCGGTGGGGGAGCTGTCTTCACGGTCGCGCTCCCTGACGCATTGTCCGACGAGCTGTCCGAGGAACGCTCGACTCCCCCAAGGCAAGCCGCCGCGACCAACCTTCCGCGGAACGACAGCACCATCACGGGCACGTTCCCCGATGAGGCAACAGGAGCCCACCAGTGATCAATGTCGTGGTCGTGGACGATGACATCCAGGTGGCGAAGATCAACGCTGCGTACGTCGGCAAAGTGCCGGGTTTCCAGGTCAGTTGTCTCGCCCACACCGCAGCCCAGGCTCACGAAGCGCTGCGCACCCACGCAGTTGATCTGATCCTCCTGGACCATTACCTCCCCGATGGCACGGGCCTGCAGATGATGAGCAGCCTACGGAGCCACGGCATACCGACAGACGTGATCATGGTAACCGCGGCACGTGACATCACGACGGTTCAAGCGGCGATGCGTCATGGCGCTCTGCAATACCTCGTCAAACCGTTCACGTTCGCCGGCCTGCGCTCCAAGTTGGAGGGATACGCGGCCTTGCGTCGCACCTTCGAGAGCGGCGGTCAGGCCGAGCAGTCAGAGGTGGACCGGATCTTCGGAGCGCTGGGGGCGGCCGGTACGGGTGCGACAGAGCTTCCCAAAGGTCACTCTGCCGCCACCGCCGACCGCGTACGCTCCGTTCTCCGCACCGCCGATGTCGCCTTGTCCGCTCAGGATGTCGCTGAACGGGCCGGACTCAGCCGTCAGACGGCGCAGCGCTATCTGAAGCTTCTGGAACGGGCGGGACGCGTCCGGCTCACTCTCAGATACGGCGAGACCGGACGCCCCGAGCATCGCTATGCGTGGGTATGAGAACGCGGCCAGGCCGCACCCGCACCGGTCAACGACCGTACTTCGGCCTCCGCATGCCGGGCCTCATCCGCGGGTTCGCCGCCCGCGTAGAACTCCTCGGCGGAGCCGTGCCTGCGGCGGACCGCCCAGGCGTGATCGCGAGCGTGACCGCGATGAAGACGCTGAAGAGTACGAGTGCGAGCGTCTGGTGGTCACCGATCACCGCGCGTTGCCTCCCATCAATTCCTGGGTTTCCCAGCGGATCTCCAGCGCCGCGGCACCCCGGTGGATACGTGCGTGGCGGGCGTACACCCAGGTGAGGAGGAAGGTCGTGAGGAACTGCCCCAGGCCCGCCAGGAGTGCAACATTGAGCGCACCGACAACGGGGCAGGCCATGAGGTGTGGTGCGACGGGCGCAGTGATGACGTAGGCGAGGTACCAACCGAGGAAGAGGACGGTGGCGGGAATGACGAAGCCACGGTAGCGGCGGCGCACCTCCTGGAAGGCGGCGCTCCCCTGGACCGTGCAGTACATCTCGTCATGAGCAGCGGCTCGTGCACTCGGCACTTGGTGACGTGAAGGCCCTCGCCGCGCCGTCGTCTCCTCGACGGTCCAGAGGGGCGCGAGACCGTGGGGGCTCCCTCCGGGCGCTGTCGCTTCGCCCGTACCGTCCTGCCTGGGGTCGGTCGCCTTGTTCCAGGCAGCGGTGGCGGGGGCGCTTCCACGTGGTGCGGTCAAGCCGCTGTACTACTTGTCCACCGAACACTCCTTGCTGCACCGACCTGTTGGCCGGTTTCGTCAAGGATGGGTAGGTGGGCAGGGTGATGTCCGGTCCCGCCTTCCGGTCCGCTCACTCCATCAGGTGAAGTTCTCGCCAGGTGGCTGCGCCAGGCCGTGCCGGTACGCGTAGTGAATCGCCTGCGCCCTGTCGCGCAGCCCCGCCTTCCCGAAGAGATTGTTGATATGTGTCTTTACCGTCGCGGTGGAGACGTGGAGCGTGCGCGCGATCTCCGAGTTGGACAGTCCTTCGGCGACGAGCCGCAGCACCTCGACCTCGCGTGCGGTCAGCCCGTCCGGTCGTTCCGCGGATCGCCTGCGCGGCGACGGTGCGGGCTCGGCAACGCGTTCCAGCAGTCGCCGCTGGATCCTGGGTGACAGCCCGGCTTCCCCGGAGAGGACGTCGTTGATGGCACGGACGATCTCGTCGCCGTCCGCGTCCTTCGTCAGGTAGCCGCGGGCACCGGCCTGGAGGGCGGGGAAGAGCGAATCGTCATCGGCGTAGGTGGTGAGGACGACCACCTGGGTGCCCGGGTGGTCGGTCCGGATGCGTCGCGTGGCTTCGACCCCGTCGCAGCGGGGCATGCGCAGGTCCATCAGGACGACATCCGGGGCGAGTTCGGCGACGAGGCGGATGGCTTCCTCACCGTCCGGCGCGGAACCGACGACGTCGATGCCTGGCAGGAGGCCCAGCAGCATCACGATGCCTTCGCGCACCACGGTCTGATCGTCGGCGACCACCACACGCCTCACGGGCCCGCCCGTCATGCCGGCACCTGCAATCGCACCACAAAACTCTCCCCTTCAGGTCCTGACTCCAGCGTGCCGCCGAGGAGTTCGGCGCGCTCCCGCATGCCCACCAGACCGTATCCGGAGCCGCTGCACGCGAGTGCGTCGGGCTCCGTGCACCCCATCGTGTTGCGTACCTCCAAGCCGATCGTGTCCTCCGTATAGGTGAGGCGGACGCCGATGCGGGCCCCGGGCCCGTGTTTGCGGACATTGGTCAGCGCCTCCTGCGCGACACGGCGTACCGCCAGCGCCGCCTCCGGGAGGAGTCCGCGGCGCTCCCCCGTGATCTCCAGGCGGGCACCTTCGGCCGCAGTCAGTTCACGCAGGTACTCCTCGACGGGGCGCATCTCGCCTCGGAGCGCGGACAGCGCCTCACGGGTACCGTCGAGTCCTTCGCGCGCCATGCCACGGCAGGCTGTCACCCGTTCGAGGAGCTGCTCGCGGTCGGCTTCGAGGTCGGTGCTGCGCTGGATGAGTAGCCGGACCGCCTCCAGGTGGACCAGTTGGGCGCTCAGGCTGTGGGCGAGGACATCGTGGATCTCGCGGGCGATGCGGCCCCGTTCGGCCAGGGCGGCGGTCTCCGCCTCGGCGTTGCGCGCGGCGCGTTCCTGGGCGAGCAGCCGCTGAGTGTTGCCGCGTGCCTCCGCGTCGAGGCGCATCACGTAGCCGGCGAGGGCGAGTCCCCCCGTGGTCGTCGCTGTCGTCAGCCAGTTGTCGTCGTTCACGAGGGCGAAGGTGGCGAGTGCGGCGGTCGCGCAGAGCAGGGCGGCGGCGAGTGGCAGGCGTTCCATGGCGACGACGGCGCAGCCGCACCAGAGCACGACCGCGGGGAGCGAGGCGCCGACGGCGTGGAAGGCGAACGCGCCACCCTCCATGGCCAGAAATAGTCCGAGGGATGGCCACAGTCGCTGCCGCAATGTGGTCCGGAAGAAGCCGTGGAAGGCCGCTCCCGCGAGGAGTACCGCGACGGCTCCGACGGATCTCCACCAGCCGTGGAACGGCGGCCGGGTGAGTGTGGCCCACAGCAACAGCCCCACGAGGAGGGCACGGACGACCCTGCCGATCCACCGGCGGGTCTCGCTCATGCCTTCGCGGGCGAGCGCTTCCCTCAGGGGCCAGCGCGTCCAGACGTTCTGCGGCACTCGGTATCCCTCCCTGAGCGGCGCGGCGTTTTTCAGCCACCCACCGGAACACGGTACGCGGGCCGTACGGAGCGGGCCCTCCAGAAGGTGACCCCGTTCCGCGACAGCAGCATCGCGGCAACGGAGAGCATCAAGGCACCCGTCCCCTGGTGGATGCCGCACCGGAGCCCCACTCCGATGAGCCCGAGGCGCACAACCATGCAGCACAGCCAGACGCTGACGGTCCGCCAGCCGCCCTTCGTCCAGACAGTGCCGTCGGCGTCCGTCCACATCGTGGTGGTCCAGGCCCAGGCGGCTCCGCTCGCGAGTCCGAGCAGGAGGCCGACGGTCAGCAGCACGGCCGACGCGGTCGGGTGGGAGGCGTCCAGGAGGTGCGGTTCACGCAGCGCCATCACCGCCAGAATCGCGGGAATCAGCCACATTTTCCGGCCACTTGACGACAGTGACTGCGCGGCGAACTGGCGGATGAACACGAACGCGACCACCGCGACGATGACAACGGTGTTGAGCAGGCCGCTCATGAACCCTGGCCTCCGGATGACGGGAACGCTGACGTCTCCGACGCTACGGAGCGTTCGCCGTCGGCGGATCGGCCCGCGGGTGGGGCCCGGGTGGATTGCCTAGGGGCGTCCCTCCACCCTTGGGTGGAGGGACACCCCTCAGCGCGCCCGGCGGCGCTCAGGTGTCGATGCGCGACCTGTCCAGCGTGGACGCGGAGCTGGTGATGAACTCCTTGCGCGGGGCGACCTCGTTGCCCATGAGGAGGTCGAAGGCCCGCTCCGCCGCTTCGAGATCGCTGATGTTGATCCGGCGCAGGGTGCGGTGGCGCGGTTCCATGGTGGTCTCGGCGAGCTGGTCGGCATCCATCTCACCGAGGCCCTTGTAGCGCTGGATGCTGTCCTTGTAGCGGACCTTCTTCCGCTCCAGTTCGAGCAGGGTCTGCCGCAGTTCGTTGTCGGAGTAGGTGTAGAGGTACTTCTCCTGCCCCTTCTTGGGGTTGGTCAGTTCGATGCGGTGCAGGGGCGGCACGGCGGAGAAGACCCGGCCCTGCTCGACCATGGGCCGCATGTAGCGCTGGAAGAGCGTCAGCAGCAGGCACCGGATGTGCGCGCCGTCGACATCGGCGTCGGCAAGGAAGATGACCTTGCCGTACCGGGCGGTGTCGATGTCGAAGGTGCGGCCGGAGCCTGCCCCTATGACCTGGATGATGGCGCCGCATTCGGCGTTCTTGAGCATGTCCGAGACGGACGACTTCTGCACGTTGAGGATCTTGCCGCGGATCGGCAGCAGCGCCTGGAACTCGGAGTTCCGGGCGAGCTTGGCGGTGCCGAGCGCCGAGTCGCCCTCGACGATGAAGAGCTCGCTGCGCTCGACGTCGTCGCTGCGGCAGTCGGCGAGCTTGGCGGGCAGCGAAGAGGACTCCAGGGCCGTCTTCCGGCGCTGTGCCTCCTTGTGCTGACGTGCGGCGATTCGAGTGCGGGCCGCAGCGACGACCTTCTCCAGGACGGCGCGGGCCTGCTGCTTCGCGTCGCGCTTGGTGGACGTCAGGAACGCCTTGAGCTCCCGGCCGACCACCTGGGCGACGATGCGGGAGGCGGCGGAGGTGCCGAGCACCTCCTTGGTCTGGCCCTCGAACTGGGGCTCCGCGAGCCGTACGGTGACGACGGCGGTGAGCCCCTCCATGGCGTCGTCCTTGACGACGTCGTCCTCGGCGACGCGGAGGAGCTTGCTCGACCGCAGCACCTCGTTGACGGTCTTGGCGACCGACCGCTCGAACCCGGAGATGTGGGTGCCGCCCTTGGGCGTCGCGATGATGTTGACGAAGGACCTGATCGTCGAGTCGTACCCGGTGCCCCAGCGGAGCGCGATGTCGACGCCCAGCTCGCGGGTGACCTCGGTGGGGGTCATGTGGCCGCGGTCGTCCAGGACGGGCACGGTCTCCTTGAAGGTGCCCTGTCCGCTCAGCCGCAGGACGTCGCAGACGGCCTTGTCCTGGGCGAGGTACTCGCAGAATTCGCTGATGCCGCCGTCGTAATGGAAGGTCTCTTCCGTGGTGGGGGCACCGTCGGTGCCGCGTTCGTCACGGACGACGAGGGTGAGCCCGGGCACCAGGAAGGCGGTCTGGCGGGCGCGGGCGTACAGCGTCTCCAGGGAGAGCCGGGCGTCCTTGAGGAAGATCTGGCGGTCGGCCCAGTAGCGCACCCGGGTGCCGGTCTTCGTCTTGGCGACGCGCTTGCCCTTGACGAGGCCGTTGCCCGGGTCGAAGGGAGCCTCCGAGCCGGATGCGGTGAAGGTCCCGGGGACGCCGCGGCGGAAGCTGATCGAGTGCGTCTTGCTGTTGCGGTCGACCTCGACATCGAGGCGGGCGGAGAGGGCGTTGACGACGGAGGCGCCGACGCCGTGCAGACCACCGGAGGCGGCGTAGGAGCCGCCGCCGAACTTTCCGCCGGCGTGCAGCTTGGTCATGACGACCTCGACGCCGCTGAGGCCGGTCTTCGGCTCGACGTCGACGGGAATGCCGCGGCCGTTGTCGCGGACCTCCACGGAGCCGTCGGCGTGGAGGATGACCTCGATGCGGTCGCAGTAGCCGCCGAGCGCCTCGTCGACGGAGTTGTCGATGATCTCCCACAGGCAGTGCATCAGGCCGCGGCTGTCCGTGGAGCCGATGTACATGCCGGGGCGTTTGCGGACGGCCTCCAGCCCCTCCAGGACGAGCAGATGCCGCGCGGTGTAGTTGGATCCGTCCCGGTCAGCCCCGGTCAGCACTGCGGTGGACGGCACGGACATCTCGGCGGTCACGCGGTTCGCTCCTCGCTGAATTTCTGGCAGTCCGCATTCCGCGGACTCGGTTGTGGCGGTAACGCCGGTCAGAGCGTACCGAGGCCAGGTAGAGCCGATGTGACGCCACCCGTCAGCACGCTCATGGTAGTAGAATTTCGATCGTTCGTTCGATCTCTCGATGGGGTGAAGGCGACGTGACGTGAACATCACGTTCCCTTCGAGGCATGAACCATTTAGGCTCCGGGCACGTCCTCATCAACGACCGGCAAGCCAGCCGGGAGGACACACCCAGCAACTGTGAATCGAACCATCAAGCAATACGGCTCATTCGCCGCCACCCGGCAGCACCCGGCCAGCCTCTCGAAGATTTTTTTCGAGGAAAAGGCACGAGCGGGAACGTTTTCGGCCTGGTTGGATGTTGACCCTGGTACGACAGCTCGTCGAGCTAGAGAAGAGGCGACGTGACTACTGTTCTGACACCCGCGAGCCCGCTGACGGCCGCTGACCGCTGCGACCGCTGCGGCGCCCAGGCATACCTGCGCGTCGTCCTGATGTCCGGCGGAGAACTGCTCTTCTGCGCCCATCACGGTCGCAAGTTCGAGCCAGAACTCAAGAAGATCGCCGCGGAAATACAGGACGAGACGGAGCGGCTGACCGCCCCTCCGGCGTCTGCGTCCGACGAGGAACGCTGACACATCGCATCCACGACGACGAGCGAGTAGCGGCACAGGCCGTGGCGGGCGGTCTCCCCGGACATCACCGGGGAGACCGCCCGCACTCGTGATTCCGTGCCTGGTGCCGCAGGCGGCACTCAGCCCGCGCCGTGCACCGCTACGGCCGGGATCAGCGCGGAGGCCCGCGTGTAGACCCCGGGGCTCCCCGGCTCCCCGCAGCCAGCGCCCCACGACACCAGCCCCACGAGGCGCCCCTCGACGACCAGCGGGCCGCCGGAGTCGCCCTGGCAAGCGTCCCGGCCTCCTTGCGGTTCACCCGCACAGAGCATGGAAGAGGGCTGGTACGCCCCGTCGACACTGCCCGGGTAGGCGCGGGCGCACGCGGCGTCGGCCAGGATGTTCACCTCCGCGGACCGCAGACGCGTCGCGTAGGCACCCCGGCCCGTGGTGTCGCCCCAGCCGTACACCACGGCGGTGGTGCCTTCGCTGTAGGCACCCGAACCCTCCGGGGCTATCGGGATGGACCGGTTGGTGACGGGCGTCGGCAGGGTGATGACCGCCATGTCCCCGGCGTTCGTCCGGCTGTCGTAGCGCGGATTGACCCACACGCTCGCGGGCTTCAGCGCCTGTCCCCCGGCACCGGCGAGATCCTCGCGGCCCACGAGCACGCGCAGGTCACGGACCTGCTGCCAGGGTGCCCCCAGCACCTCGGTGCTCAGGCAGTGCGCAGCGGTCACCACCGTTGAGCGGCCGACCAGGACGCCGCCGCAGAATTGGCCGGACCGTTGCTTGCCGAAGCGGTTCTGGGAGGCGAGAGCCACCATCCAAGGGCTCTCCACGGCCTGTACGGGCTGCCCCCCGACCACCGATGCGTCGGCCATGGCCAGGGACGGTGTGGCAAGGACCATGGCGAGGGCCCCAGGTACGGCGCGGAAGATCGGGCGCATACGGACTCCTGACTCCGAGGCAGTGATCGCCCACCCAGCGTGACCCAAACGGAGGCTTCGCGCACCCGGACGGCGGCGGGCCCGGCCCCCTCGGGAAGGGTGCCGGGCCCGCAGAAACCGTATTGCCGTATCCGCTAGTCGAGGTAGTCGCGCAGCACCTGCGAGCGCGACGGGTGACGCAGCTTCGACATGGTCTTGGACTCGATCTGGCGGATCCGCTCACGCGTGACGCCGTAGACCTTGCCGATCTCGTCCAGCGTCTTCGGCTGGCCGTCGGTGAGGCCGAAGCGCATCGAGACGACGCCGGCCTCGCGCTCGGAGAGGGTGTCCAGAACCGAGTGCAGCTGCTCCTGCAGAAGCGTGAAGCTGACCGCATCGGCGGGGACGACCGCCTCGGAGTCCTCGATCAGGTCACCGAACTCGCTGTCGCCGTCCTCGCCCAGCGGGGTGTGCAGCGAGATCGGCTCGCGGCCGTACTTCTGGACCTCGATGACCTTCTCGGGGGTCATGTCGAGCTCCTTGGCCAGCTCCTCCGGGGTGGGCTCGCGGCCCAGGTCCTGGAGCATCTGGCGCTGGACGCGCGCGAGCTTGTTGATGACCTCGACCATGTGGACGGGGATACGGATCGTCCTGGCCTGGTCGGCCATGGCGCGGGTGATGGCCTGGCGGATCCACCACGTCGCGTAGGTCGAGAACTTGTAGCCCTTGGTGTAGTCGAACTTCTCGACCGCACGGATCAGACCGAGGTTGCCCTCCTGGATGAGGTCCAGGAAGAGCATGCCGCGGCCGGTGTACCGCTTGGCCAGGGAGACGACCAGACGGAGGTTGGCCTCCAGGAGGTGGTTCTTGGCGCGGCGGCCGTCCTGGGCGATGATCTCCAGCTCGCGCTTGAGCTTGGGAGCGATCTTCTCCTCGGTGGCCAGCTTATCCTCGGCGAACAGACCGGCCTCGATGCGCTTGGCGAGCTCGACCTCCTGCTCGGCGTTGAGCAGCGGGACCTTGCCGATCTGCTTGAGGTAGTCCTTGACGGGGTCGGCGGTGGCACCGGCTGCGGCGACCTGCTGCGCGGGCGCGTCGTCCTCGTCGTCGTCGGACAGGACGAATCCGGCGGCCTCGGCGCCTTCGGCGGCCTCGGGCGCGTCGCCCTTGCCGGACGCCGGGGTCTCCTCGGTCACCTCGTCGTCGAGCAGCTCGTCGACGTCCTTCTTGGCCGCCGTCTTCTTTGCGGTCGCCTTCTTGGCCGTGGCCTTCTTGGCGACCGTCTTCTTGGCCGTGGCCTTCTTGGCGACCGTCTTCTTGGCAGGCGCGGACTCCGCCTCGGCGGAGGGCGTGTCACCCAGGGAGGTGGCCGCCGCGGTGGTCTTCTTCACCGCTGCGGTCTTGGCCGCGACGGTCTTGGTGGCGGTGCGCTTTGCCGGACTCTTCGCTGCGACGCTCTTGCGGGTGCGCTTGGGCGCCTCTGCGGCACTGACCATCAGCGTCACACCCTCCTCGTCGAGGATCTGGTTGAGGCTGCGCAGAACGTTCTTCCACTGGGTTGGCGGAATCTGGTCAGCCTCGAAGGCCCGACGCACGTCATCGCCGGCGATCTGCCCATCAGCCTTTCCCCGCTCGATGAGCGCCATCACAGACTCGGACTCGGCGATCTCCGGCGGGAGCGTACGGGATGTGCTGGCCGACACGAACAACCTCTCGGAACGATGGAAACGGCTTCCGACCCCGTCCAGTGTGGATCGGAGCCGACGACCGCCGGAGGGGATGGCCGACGGCGTAGGGGTAACCGGGGAGTTGAACAGCGTCGTCGACGCCACTCGTATTCCCTCCTCGGCTATCACCTCTTAAGTCATCGCGCTTCCCCGACAAGCGTTACGCCCAATCCGCGTGGCCCGAGTCACACCTCATAACGACACATTCCCGGTCATATGACATGCAACCCTACCGAAGCCCGCCGCCGGATCCGGAGGACGCCCGGATCCGGCGGGCTGCGGTCACTCTTCCGTGCGGCGCCCCGGCCTTCGGGGTGCGCGCCGCCGGCCGACCGCCTCGGGGCCTGTGGCGGGTGCGCGGGAGGTGGTGCCGTCAGTGCTCGCGGGGAGCGGGCACGACATGGTCCGCGGGCGCCCCGGGGGCCTGCCCGCCACTCTCGCCGTGAGCGAGGAGCTGACGCACGGCACCCTCGGCGGCCGCGGCGTCCCCGGCGGCGATGGCGTCGACGATCCGCATGTGCTGTCCGACGGACGTCTCGGCCGGCCGCTCACAGCCGCCCGACGTGCCGCCGGAGACGTGCAGGGCGGAGGAGACGATGCCGGAGAGGTGGTCGAGCATGCGATTCCCGGCGAGCTGGAGCAGCAGGGCATGGAATTCGGTGTCGGCGCGGGCGAAGTTCATGGTGTCGCCCTGGGCCGCGGCGTGCCCCATGACGTCGACCATGTCGGCGAGCCTCTGCTGGATGTCCTCGCGCCCCTGTCCAGCGGCGAGGCGGGCGGCGAGCGGCTCGATGGTCCAGCGCAGCTCGCACAGCTCACGGCGCTGGGCATCGCGCTGCGGCCCGTAGGCGCGCCATTCGATGATGTCGGGGTCGAGGAGGTTCCAGTCGCTCACGGGGCGCACCCGGGTGCCCACATTGGGTCGCGCGCTGACGAGGCCCTTGGCCTCCAGCACCCGCAGCGATTCTCGGACAACGGTGCGGGAGACCTCGAATCGCTGGCCGATCTCCTCGGGGACGAGTGGCCGGTCGGCGCCGAGGTCGCCGGAGACGATCATCTGGCCGAGCTGCTGGACGAGTTGGCCGTGCAGGCCGCGGCCGCGACTGCTGGCGGTGCGCCGGCCGACGCGGGCGATGTCGGCCTCGGCGCCGTTCCACGCCGGTGCGACGCGGTCCGCCGCGCTGTTGACGGCGGTGCCGTAGGGGTAGCGGTCGAGCTCGCCCGGGCCTGCGTGGCCGGCGTCAGCGGGGCGAGCCGCGGTCATCATGGTGTGCGCAAGGGTACTCACCCATCCTTTGTCGGCGGCGTCCCGAACACCCTTGAGGTCTTTGGTGAAAAGCACACGAAAGGGTGATCGCCCGGTACCTCATAATTGACGCTTTATCGGAAAGAAACGCGCTCTCCAGGGCGAGTTGCGGACAGCGAACGCCCCAGGGGTACACACCACACCTGTACTCGACGGTCAGCGCACCCGGCTTCGGAGCGCCGTCAGGCCATAAGCGCAGACCAGCGCGGCGACGGACAACGCCAGGGCACCGCCCACGGGTTGAGTCACCCAGCGCACGACAACAGAGGCACCGTGATCGATTCCGGAAGGCCAGCGAACGGGTCCCGAAGCTTGCAGCCTCGCGGCGAGCCCCGCCAGGGAACGCCCCGCCTGCTCGGCCAGCACGTACCGCAGGGCCGGTACGACGAGCACCGGGACGGCGAGCACTGCTGCCAACCCCATCGCCGTGGACCGGAACAGTCCGGCGGCGAGCACCCCCGCCCAGGCACACCCGACCAGCAACCCCGCCCAACCGACCACGAACACCGGGATGTCGGGGAGGCCGCCCAGGCCGTCGGCCCCGAACAGAAGCCGCACGGCCGCTTCGTCGGCGAGGAGGACGGCCACGCCGAGCGCCAGTGCACAGACACCGCTGACCACCAGTTTCGCGACCAGCAGCCCCAGTCGACGCGGAACGGCACCACGTTCATGAGCCAACGCGGGGAAGCGGAACTCCTGCCCGAACGCCAACGATCCGACGAGCCCGGCCCCGAGCGCGGCGGGCGGAAAGGGGAGTTGGCGCGGCCACCCGCTCAGGACACGCGACAAGGGGGCGGCACCGTGGCGCGCCAACAGGAGCGCCGGCACCAACGAAGCGAGCAGCGAAACGACGGCGACGAGAGCAACGGTGCGGTCAGTCACCGTGCGGCGCACTTCGTAGCGCAACGGCCATGCGGGGCCGGGGGCCGGGAGGCGTGGGATGTGTAGCTCCGGAGCCGATGCTGACCGAGGGGGACGTGCGGGGCGGGGGACGGCTGTGGGTGCGGGTGCGGTGATGACCGGCAGGGTGAGGGTGTCGGTGAGTTCGCTGGGGTCGACGGTAGGGCGAGGGGTGGTCGCGGGGCGACAGTCACCGTCAGGGTGTGTCGCCATATCGCCAACGCGTGATGTCGGCATATCGATACCAGGGGGTGCGACTGCGTGCGCGGGGCTGGTGACAGTGTCGTGGTCAGAGACGTCGACCTCGCCGGGAGGTGCAGTCACTGCGCGCGTTTGTCGACCATCTGCCCGGTGGAGCGGTTCGACGAGGCCGCTGTCGCCTGCCTCGTCGGCGAGTTGGTGCACCAACACCCGGTTCCGGAAGGCGGTTTCGCCGACTGCGGCGCAGTTGCTGCCGTACACCGCAATGCGACTGCCGCTCTCGCGGACGACTTCGATGCCGCGCCCGATGACGGGGTCCGAAGCGTGGTCGGCGCGTTGTGATGCATCGATGAGCAACGTCGCAAGGCGGTCGGCCTGCGGAGAGCGGACGACGACGCGGGGGCGCATGCGGGTGCGGGCGAAGGCCACCGCGTCCTGGTCGGCGGCGAGAAGGCCGTCGTCGAGGGTGATGACGCGGTCGGCGATGCGGGTGGCTTCGCGGGAGTGGCGTGAGGTGATGAGGACGGCGCCGCCTTGTGCCGCGTAGCCGCGCAGCAGTCCGTGGAGCCAGGCGGAGTCGCGTGGCTGCAGGCCGTCGGTGGGTTCGTCGAGGACGAGGGTGTGGGGGTCCCCGAGGAGGGCGGCGGCCAGGGCGAGGCGTCGGTCCATACCGCGGGAGAGGTCACCGACGCGTTTGTCGGCGAGGCCGGTGAGGCCGACAAGGTCCAGTACGTCGTCGGCGTGGGCCACGGGGACACCGGCTGCCGCGCTGAGCAGGCGCAGGTGGCCGATGGCGGTGCGTGAGGGATCGCCGGGTACGTCGCCGAGGACGACGCCGATTTCGCGTGGGGGGTTGGGGACGCGATGCAGGGGGCGTCCGCGGAAGAGGGCGACGCCGCGGCCGGACTGGAGCTGGAGCATCAGCCTCAGTGCGGTGGTTTTCCCTGACGCGGCGGGGCCGAGCAGTACGGTGACGTTTCCCGGTCGGGCGTCGAAGGTGAGGTCGTGGACGGCGGGCGGGCGTTCGCCGCGGGGTTCGCTGGTCAGTCCGATGGCCTGGATCATCGCGTCCCTCGCGGGGCGTGAGACCGGTCGGACGGGGTGGGGGGTACGAGAGGACTCACCCCACCAAGATAGCCTTATATGTCTTATTTACCCGTTATTACCGGATGGGTGCTGCGGCGTGTCACTGATGCGCCGTGCGCGTGCCCGCCGAGGGTTACGCCTCGGGGCGCAGCATCGGCGGATTGAGCAGGGTGGCGCCGCCCGCGCGGAACAGCTGTGCCGGGCGGCCACCCTGACGGGTCGTCGTACCGCCGGTGGGCACGAGGAAGCCCGGGGTTCCGGTGACCTTGCGGTGGAAGTTGCGGGGGTCCAGCGCGACGCCCCAGACGGCTTCGTAGACGCGGCGCAGCTCGCCGACCGTGAACTCCTGGGGGCAGAACGCGGTGGCGAGCGAGGAGTATTCGATCTTGGAGCGGGCGCGTTCCACGCCGTCTTCGAGGATCTGGGCGTGGTCGAAGGCGAGTGGAGCCGGGGTGTCGTCGTCGGGTCCGTTCGTGGGCTCCTGGTCAAGGAAGGTTTCGACCGGTGCCCAGCGGGCGCTGTGGGCGTCGCCGCCGGCCCGCGGGGCGGGCAGGTCGGGGGCGAGCACGAGGTGGGCGACGCTCACCACCCGCATACGGGGGTCGCGCTTCGGGTCGCCGTAGGTGGCGAGCTGTTCGAGGTGCGCGCCGTACGGTGCCATGGGGTCGGCCGGGTCATGGGCGTGCAGGCCCGTCTCCTCGGCCAGCTCCCGGGCCGCGGCGCCCGCCAGGTCTTCGTCGGCGCGGACGAAGCCGCCGGGCAGCGCCCATCGCCCCTGGAACGGCGGCTCACCGCGGCGTACGGCCAGGGCGCAGAGGGAGTGGCGGCGCACGGTGAGCACAACCAGATCGACGGTGACGGCGAAGGGCGGGAAGGCCGACGGGTCGTAGGGAGGCATGTCGTGATCATAGTCGTCCGCCTGACGATAAACAGGCCGTCGCGCCAGATCAGGACTTCAGTTGCAAGCCGTCGGCGGCCTCCTCCACCATGCCCATGCCGAGGCGGCTGATCCGTACGGCGAGGGGGCGTCCGGCGGCGCGGAGGCCGGTGAACTGGAGCGCGCCGAGCGGGGCGCTGGCCACGGGCCGGAGCGTGAGAGTGCCGCCGGGGGCGTCGGGGCGCAGACCGGCGAGGGCCAGGAGGAGGTGGACGGCTCCGGCCGCCGCGACGGAGGCGGGGCGGCAGGCCGCGGGGTGGGGCACGGGCGTGGCTCCCGCGGTGCGCTGCTCCCCCGCGTACATCTCGGGGAGCCGGTGGCCAAAGCTCTCCGATGCGTCGAGGACGCCCTTGATCAGGGCATTCGCGCCGGGTTCGTGGCCTGCGGCGGCCAGCCCGGCGGCGGCGACTGCGCTTTCGTGGGGTCGTACCGCTCCACTGCGGTGCCCGAACGGGTTGTGACCCTCCTCTTTGGCGCTCAGGCTCCGCAGGCCCCAGCCGGTGTCCATGGCGGGACCGGCCAGGAGTGCGGCGAGCTGTGCCGCGCGGACGGGGTCGAGCAGGCCGGGGGCGTGCCGGCCGCCGCCGAGCAGACCGGTGTCGAGGAGGTGCGCGGTGGCGGCGCCGAGGTGCGCCAGGGGGCGGCCCTGAGGGGTGATCAGCGCGGTGGGGCGGCCGCCGTAGCGGTCCTCATACCAGAAGTCGGTACGGAAGTGGGTGCGGAGGTGGGCCGCCCATTCCCGCAGGTCGTCCCCGTGGGGTTTGCCGTACGCGTCGAGGAGGTCGGCGCCGAGGAGGGCGGCGCGGTGGGCGTGTGCCTGGGTTTCGCAGCGGTACGGGCCCGACGGGGCGGGGTCGGGCACGTAGGGCGGGCGGCCGGTGGAGGTGGCGGTGCGGAGCAGCCAGTCGAGGCAGCGTTCGGCGGTGGGCAGCAGATCCTCGGTCTCGTGGTCGGGCAGGCCCCAGCGGCGTGCCTCGGCGAGGACGGCGGGGAAGAGCAGGGTGGCTTCGGTGCCGGTGCAGCTGGGTGGGGCGTGTGGTCCGGCGTCCCGGAGCGGGCCGGGGAGGCGACCGGAGTCCGGTCCCGGGGCGGCGTGTTGGGTGCGGGCGAGGAGGCGGAGGGTACCGGCAGCGAGGTGGGTGCCGAGGGGGAGGAGCATGCGGGCGGACCACAGGGCTTCGGCTGGTGAGAGGCCGGGGCGCCAGGGGATGCCGCCCGCGGTGTAGAGGTCTGTGGGGGTGCCGGTGTCGCGTGTCAGAAGGCCGTGGAGGTCGTCGAGGGAGGTGGCGAGGAGGGCGTCGGCGCGGGGATCGTCGCATTCCAGGCGCGCCGCCCACAGGCGTTGGGGCCGTGCGGTGCGGGGGCGCGGGGTGACGGGGTGAGATGCGGGGTACGGCCCGCGGAGCTCCGGGCCGGGGCGGGGGCCTTCGGGTGCGGTGCGGGTGTCCGGGCGGCCGGGTGGGGTGCGTTCCAGGGTGAGGCGGAGGTCGATGGTGCGGGTGCCGCCGGGTGGGAGTTCGAGTTCCCAGCGCAGGAGGCCGGCGGAGGCGAGGGCATCGTCGGGGGCGGGGGTCGCGGTGACCGCGGCGTGCGCGCCGGGGCCGGACCAGCGCAGGCCCGCTCCGTGGACGGCGGGTCGCAGGTCGGGGCCGGGTATGCCGGTGGCGGCGGCGCCGAGTTCGGCGAGGTCGGTGCCGAGCCGGAGGTCGACGGGGAGGCGGATGGGGCGGGAGGCGCTGCTGCGGAAGGTGAGGCGTTCGCTGCCGTCCGCGCGGCGTAGTCGTTCGAGGCGGATGTCGGGGTCGGGGCTGCGGTCGCCGGTGAGGCGTACGGTGCCGAGGAATCGGGTGTGATCCGCTGCGGTCTGCTTGCTCTGGAGGATGACGGGTTCGCCGGCTCCGGCGCGCAGTTCGCAGCGGGAAAGTATGCGGCGGCCGTCGTGGTAGCAGCCGTCGGCGTTTTCGCCTCTGAGCTGGCCGTCGGGCGGGGAGATGGTGAGGTGGGGCAGCGCCACGGA
Source organism: Streptomyces sp. NBC_01525 (assembly GCF_045040405.1). NCBI lineage: Bacteria > Bacillati > Actinomycetota > Actinomycetes > Kitasatosporales > Streptomycetaceae > Streptomyces > Streptomyces sp. NBC_01525. Next base: position 5,313,497 of record NZ_CP109397.1, on the reverse strand, counting down.
GATCAGTGAGGCGTGGAGGGGCTGGGGCCGTGGGATGCGCGGCGGCGCGGAGCGGGGGATTCCGGGGGCGCGTGGGGCCGGTGGGGTGGGGTGGTCGTTGCCTGGCACGGGTGGTGCTCCCTGGTGGTACCGGTACGGGTGGCGGTTGACGCCACCCACCTGAACGGTGCGGCCGGCGTGCAGGTCACGCCGGCCGCACCGCGTTCCTGAGTCACCTTCGGCTCCGGTCACCGCCGCGTGGGGTGCGGCGGGCGGCGGGGCGGGTACCGGGCGGGCCGGAGGTGCCCCGGAGCGCCCTGGGGTGGCCGGCCGTTGCGCGGCGGGAACGGGGCTTCCGTTCAGGGGCAGGTCCGGTGTCGGGGGCGGGTGCGGTGTCGGGGGCGGGTGCGGTGTCAGGGGCGGGTGCGGTGTGGGCGGCGGCCGCCGCGTCGCGGGTGCCGCTCGTCTCGCGAGCCGCCTGTGCTTCGCGCTCCTCGCGTTCGCTCCGGAGACAGCGGCGCAGCGGTTCGGGGTCGAGGCCCTCGTTGATGCCGCGGTGCAACAGTTGCGCGAAGACGTAGTCGGGGTCGATGCCCAGGGCGCGGCTGAGAGCGACGCGGGCGGAAGGCTGGTCGTCGGTGGACCAGGCGACCCATCCGGCGAGGGTCAGTGGGGCGACGGAGTGTTCGATGTAGGCGCCCGCGCAGCGGCGGGCGAGGGCGCGCCAGACACGGAGGGCGGCTGCGGCGGAGGGGCCTTCCATCCATTCGGCGGCCCGGTCGCGGGTGAGGCGGTCCTGGAGTCCGAGGATGAGCTCGGCGGCTTCGGCGTCGGTGAGGAGGGCGTCGTCGCAGGCGTCGCGGGCCCTGTTGCTTCCGGCGGGGGTGTCCAGCCGGAAGCGGTGGATCATGGCGGCTGCCCGATCGAGGGTGTCCTGGCGGACGACGTGGGCGCCCTTGGCGTGGAGCATCCGGGGCAGGAAGCGGCTGACCGCGGTGTCGAGGGCCTTGACCTGCTCGGCGGCGCGGGGGCCGGTGCGCGGGGTGAGGCGTGCCTCCATCTCCTTGAGGGAGCCGCGTACCTGCATGCCCGCGTACGCGGCGGCCGCCGCCATGACCGAGGTTCCGGGCATGACCATGGGTTTGCCGTCGGCGGGACAGCAACGGTAGTCGGGGCAGCAGTACGACCAGTAGCGGTTGTTGGAGAGGCAGAGCGCTTCGAGGACGGGGACGTCGAGGGCGCCGCAGGCGGTGCGCAGGCGCTTGGCGAGGGGCCGTAGGCGCTGTGTGACGTCCTGGCCGCGTTCGCCGTTCGTCGGCTCCTGGCAGAGGAAGACGAGCATGCCGGTGGGTCGGTCGCCCCGGTCGTCGGCGGCGGTGATGAGGCAGGAGGCGAGCTGGTCGGCGACATCGGGCCACTGTTCCGGGTCGGTGGGGATGCCGAGCCTGACCCGGGCGCCGAAGCGTCCGCGGGGGCCGTGGAGTCCCACCAGGACGACGCTGTCGTCGGGGTAGAAGCCCATCAAGTACGGCAGGGCGTCGGCGAGGTCGGCGGCGTCGCGCAGGGTGACCTGCTGCTCGGTTTCGGGTCCCGGGTGGGTGGTGTGGTTTCCGTCGGATGGTGCGGCGTCGGGTGCGGGGACGGCTGCCGGGCCGGGATCGTCCGGTGTGGGGGCGTCCGGAGCGGGGCCGGTCGGGAGGAAGAGGTTCGCAGGCAGAGAGAGATCGGTGGGAGCGGGGTCGCTGGGCCGGGGTGCCCCGGGCCGTTCGACGGCGGGGAGTCGTGGTCCTGTGGCGCGGGGGGTTCCGGCGTCGGGGCGGGCGGGCTTCCGTGGGGGTGCCGTGGTTTCCGGGGGCGGGGCGGACGAGGGCGAACGGGGCGCGGGGATCGTAGGAGCCGGTGGCCGCGCGGCGGCCGGTGCGGCGGCCGCGAGCGGACCTTCCGGGCGCCCGGAGGCGGAGGACGTACCGGGGCGGGAACGCGGCTTGCGGGTGGGGTTCGGGTCGTGAGGTCGTTCGCTGTGCTGGTTCATGGCTCGAAGATCCCGCGCCGGTCCGCCGCGCCGCGACCCCTGTGGATATCTGCCGGGTGACGGAGATTTCCACAGCACGGCGGGATTCCGGGGTGGGGCGGGGTGAGGTGGGGTGGTTTCGGCTGAGCCTTGTGACGTCGTGTGAGCCTCGGGCCGAGCGCTGTTCGGGGGCCACGGTCCTGGCACCGGGGGCCGTCTACGGTCCTGACGCCTCGTGCCCGGGGCGGCGAGAGGCCCGTGATCACTGCCCGGTCATCGAGCGGCGCGGGCGTCGTGGACGTGGACGGTGCCGGGGCAGCCCCTCGCGGTCGGCAGGTTCCCGGCGCGACTTCGCAGGGTGCGTCGGCCCGCCCGTCGTCACCAGCTGTGGTCCAACGATCCCCCGCGCCCGGGCCGGAGCCGGGGCGACCCGCCACGCGGCTGCCGCACACCCTGCTGCCGAGGAGCCGCGCGGCGCGTCGGGCCGACGCACACCCCGAGCGCCGCCGGAACGGGGCAGCCGACACCGCACGAGCCTGGGCCGAGGCGACGGCCCCCGCGCAGCAGGAGCGCCCCAGCTCACCGCCACAGCCCGGCACGCCACAGCCCCGGGCCGCACCCGGAACCGGCGCACCCCACCAGGCGCCTGTCGCGCACCAGGCCCCGCCAAAACCGCAGGGGGCACCTCAAGGCCGGCCCAACACCCCACCATGGCCACGCCGCACAGGCCGATCCCCAGCGGTGCACGAAACCCGGCCCCTCACCCCGCCGCGGCAAGCACCAACGGCAGCACCCGTTCCGTGCCCGCCCTCTGGAGGAGGCGGGCGGCGACCGCGAGGGTCCAGCCGGAGTCGGTGTAGTCGTCCACGAGGAGGACCGGGCCGGGGGTCCGGGTGAGGCCATCGGCCAGTGGGGCGGGGACGGTGAAGGCGGCGGACAAGGCCTGGAGGCGTTGTGCGGAGTTGCTGCGGTGAGCGCGGTGGGCGTTGCCCTGCTCGGTGTGGGCGAGGGAGCCGAGGAAGGGGAGGTGTCCGATGCGTGCGATGCCTTCGGCGAGGGAGTGGACGAGCCGGGGGCGGCTCAGGGACGGGACGGCGACGACGCCCACCGGCCGGGCCGCGGCGTCCGGGTCCTTCGAGGCCCAGCCGCCCGGGGAACGCGCCCAGTCACCGAGGACCGCCACCGCGGCCTGGAGGACATCGTCCGGGACGGAGCCGTCCGGGGCCTGCTCGGCCAGCAGAGGGCGCAGGCGATTGCCCCAGCCGATGTCGGAGAGACGGCCCAGGGCACGCCCGGGGGCGCACTGTTCGTTGGCCGGGATGCGGCCCTTGAGGTCGATGCCCAGGGCGGGCATGCCCGTCGGCCACATGCGGCGGGGTTCGACCGCCACGCCCGGGCGGTCCAGTTCGCCCGTGGCGCCTGCCAACGCCGCCGGGGACACCGTGGAGTTGGTCCACTCTCCCGCGCAGTTGTCGCAGCGGCCGCACGGGGCCGCCCCCTCGTCGTCCAGCTGGCGGCGCAGGAACTCCATCCGGCACCGGGCGGTACCGACGTAGTCGCGCATGGCCTGCTGTTCGGCGGCGCGTTGCCGTGCCACCCAGGCGTACCGCTCGGCGTCGTACACCCAGTCGGCGCCGGTGGCCGTCCAGCCGCCCTTCACGCGCCGGACCGCGCCGTCCACGTCCAGCACCTTCAGCATCATCTCCAGCCTGTTGCGCCGCAGGTCGACCTGGGCCTCCAGGGCCGGTACGGACAGGGGGTGTCCGGCGTCGGCGAGGGCGGCGAGGGTCTGGCGGACCTGGGACTCGGGCGGGAAGGCGACCTCGGCGAAGTAGCGCCAGATGGCCTCGTCCTCCTTGCCGGGCAGCAGCAGCACATCGGCGTGGGCCACACCACGGCCCGCGCGGCCCACCTGCTGGTAGTAGGAGATGGGCGAGGACGGCGAACCGAGGTGGATCACGAAGCCGAGGTCGGGCTTGTCGAACCCCATGCCGAGCGCGGAGGTCGCGACGAGCGCCTTGACGCGGTTCTCCAGCAGGTCGGTCTCGGCCTGCTGGCGGTCGGCGTTCTCGGTGCGGCCGGTGTAGGAGGCGACGCGGAAGCCGCGGCCCTGCAGGTAGGCGGTGACCTCCTCGGCGGCCGAGACGGTGAGGGTGTAGATGATTCCGGAGCCCGGCAGTTCGCCCAGGTGGTCGGCGAGCCAGGCCAGGCGGTGTGCGGCGTCCGGCAGTCGCACCACGCCGAGCCGCAGACTCTCCCGCTCCAGCGTGCCGCGCAGCACCAGCGCCTCCCCCGCGCCCGTGCCGAGCTGGTCGGCGACGTCCGCCGTGACCCGGGCGTTGGCGGTGGCGGTGGTGGCGAGGACGGGGACCCCCGGGGAAAGCTCCGCGAGCATGGTGCGCAGCCTGCGGTAGTCCGGGCGGAAGTCGTGGCCCCAGTCGGAGATGCAGTGCGCCTCGTCCACCACGAGCAGGCCGGTGGTGGCCGCGAGCTTCGGCAGCATCCGTTCTCGGAAGTCGACGGAGTTGAGGCGCTCCGGGCTGACCAGGAGGACGTCGACGTCGCCGCGCTCGACCTCCTCGTGGATGGCGTCCCACTCCTCCGGGTTGGCGGAGTTGATCGTGCGCGCCCGGATTCCGGCGCGGGCGGCCGACTCGACCTGGTTGCGCATCAGCGCCAGCAGCGGCGAGATGATCACCGTCGGGCCGGAGCCGCGGCGGCGCAGCAGCGCGGTGGCGACGAAGTACACCGCCGACTTGCCCCAGCCGGTGCGCTGCACGACCAGCGCGCGGCGGCGCTCGACCACCAGGGCGGCCACCGCCTGCCACTGGTCTTCCCGAAGCGTCGCCGGGCCCCCCGGATCGCCGACCAGTTCGGCGAGGATGGCGTCGGCTTCGGCACGCAGCTCCTGTTCGTTCATGCCCCCATGCAACCGCACGGCACTGACAAACAGCCACCCGCCCACCGCGGCGGAGGGCATCCGCGCGCTCCGCCCACGTCGGAGAACCGCGTCACCGGACATCCGCGCGGGCTCGTCCACACTCTCCGCATGAGGTTGTTTACCCAGGTCAGAGACTTGGCGCAGGGGCCTCGCCGGGGTGGTCCACGGTCGTGGGGCGGTGCTCGGCACGCTGAAGAAATGGGGGGTCCGCACCCGTAGGTGGCCCGGTTCGCGGAGCCCTGGCGCGTTTCACGGCCGCGGCGGGCCGGTCGCGGCGCCGCCGGGCGCGGACCGGCACGCGGCCCGGCAGTCCCCGAGGAGCGCTACGCGGCAAGCGTCTCGTACGCCCGCGCAGTGCCCGCCATGCGCCCCTCGCGGGGAAAAGGCCCGTGCGAGGCCGATGTGGAGCGGGCGACGGGGCGTCGGGCGGGGCGGCAGCGGGAAGGATGGAGGCAGCGCCATCGGTGAGGCGGGAGTGCGCGCGTGTGGGGGTACGGCCGCGGTCCCGTGCGAGCGCGGAGACCGGTGCCGCTTCCACGTACCGGCCGTGCACGCCCGGTCGCCGTGGAGTCGCGCGCCCGGCGCCGCCTGCCGGAGGGACGCGCGGTGAAGGGAGGAACGTGGATTTCGCCGACGCCCCACGCACGCCCGCGTCGCGGCCCGCGTCCGCCGATCCGGCTGCCCGGTGGAGCCGCGTACTGGAGCCCGCCGAGTGGGCGACGGCCGGGATTCCGCTGCTGCGCAACCCCCGTGAGCTGGTCAACGGGGTGCACGACCGGCACTCCCCGGCGCTCGCCACCGCGGTGGTGGCGGTGCTCGATCCGGATCAGCGGGTGCGGGCGAGCGCGTCGTTCACGCTCGCCGCCGCCGACCCCGACGGGTGGCGGTTCCGGCACGCCCTGCTGGTGCATCTGCGGCGGATCGTGCCACACGATCTGCGGTTGCGGATCCCGGTGCGTACGGCGGTGCTCGTGTACTGCCGCGCGGGCGAGCTGCGGTGGACGGAGACGGACGGCGCCTGGATGTGGGGGCTGCGGGACGCCTGCACGCTGCACGGGCTGCGGTGCGGGGCGTACCTGATGATGAACGGCGAGCGCTGGCAGGTGCTGGGCGAGGAGCGCGGCGGACGGCGGCCCGGCGGACGGCCGAAGCCGGGCGGGCGCGCCGTGGTCGCGGCGGGCGGTGAGCGGCCCCGTGCCGTACCGGAGACGGCGCGGCGGCGGAGCAGTGCGCGACGGTCAGCCGGTGGTGCGGAGCGGCCCCGGCGCCTGCCGGAATCCGAGGCTCCGACCGGTAGCCGGGGCCCCAGGAGCATTGCCGCGGGCGGGAGTTGAGGCGGCGGGCCGAAGAAGCCCCGGGCCGCCACGGAAGCGGAGCCGCCGTTTTCGGGTACGTGTACGGTGCTCGCGCACCGGCCGTGCATGGGGCGTCAGCGGTGCCCGTATGCACGCCTCGCCGGTACCCCTGGCAGCCACCGTGCTCCGGCCCCCGGCACACCGACGAGCCCCCGCCCCCCGGGTACACGTGCGGGCCCGACCGGCCGGGTGGCCGGCGGGCCGCTGCGTGCGGGACCGGTCAGGCGGAGGTGCCGAGCACGGCGTTGATCCGCTGCGGGTCGCCGCAGACGATCAGCAGTGCTCCGGCGCGCGCCAGGGCGGCGGGCAGGACCCCCGCCGTGGTCTCGTCGGTGCCGCCGTTGACCGCGACGACCACGACGGGCCGTCCGGCGGGCCGGGTGGCGGCGGCGTCCGCGTAGAACACGTCGTCCGCGGCGTCGTACTGCGCCCAGTAGGACGCCTCGCCGAAGGACAGTTCGTGTGCGGCCCAGGGGTGCGGGTCACCGGTCGTGAGCACCAGGATGTCGCTCGGTGCGCGTCCGGAGTCCAGCAGCAGGTCGACGGCTTCGTCGGCGGCGTCCAGGGCGCCGTCGGCGGGGGCCGGGATCAGCTGGAGCTGCGCGCCGGTGGCGGCAGCCTCCTGGGGGCGCGGGCCGGTGCGCTGCGCGGGCGGGGCCGTGACGGGCGCCCGCGGCGGAGCGGGCGGGCCGGGCTTGCCCGGACGGACTCCGGCCGCGTGGAGGCCACGCCCGGGTGCAGGGCGGGGACCGGGGCCAGGAACGGGTCGGGGGGTCGGCGCGGTGCGGCCGGCGGCCGGAGTAGCGCGGGGACCCGGGACACTCTCGTGAATCTGAGGCTCCTCGGGGATGAGAGGCATGAAGGGATGTTTATCAAACGTGGGTGCGGGACATGTCGGCGGGTCCGCCTCGACGCCCGCACCGCTCAGAAGTCGAAGCCGAGTTGGCCACCGGCCTTCAGAGCGGCTGCTTCGGGGGTGACGCGCACCTTCTTCAGATGCCGCCACCGGGGCAACGCGTCCATGTAGGACCACGACACCCGGTGGTGCGGCGTGGGACCGTACTCCTCCAGGGCGGTGCGATGGGTCGGGGAGGGGTAGCCGGCGTTGCCGGCGAAGTCGAACTCGACGTGGTCGACGCCCAGTTCGGCCATCATCGCGTCGCGTCGCACCTTGGCGAGCACGGATGCGGCGGCGACCGCGATGCAGGACTGGTCACCCTTGATGACCGTGCGGACCCGCCATGGCGCGCCCAGGTAGTCGTGCTTGCCGTCGAGGATGACCGCGTCCGGGCGGACCGGCAGCGCCTCCAGGGCGCGGACGGCCGCGAGCCGGAGCGCCGCGGTCATGCCCAGGGCATCGATCTCCTCCGGGGAGGAGTGCCCCAGGGCGTACGCGGTGACCCAGTCGCCGAGGACCTCGGCGAGGCCGGTGCGGCGCTTGGGGGTCAGCAGCTTGGAATCGGTGAGTCCGGCGGGCGGGCGGCGCAGGCCGGTGACGGCCGCGCAGACGCTCACGGGACCGGCCCAGGCTCCTCGCCCGACCTCGTCGACACCGGCGACGATCTTGGCGCCCGTCGTGGCGCGCAGTGATCGCTCGACGGTATGGGTGGGAGGCTCGTACGGCATGGCGCGAGCAAGCGTACGCCTATTCGGGGCGCCCGTCGCCACCGGATCCGGATGAGAGTGCGACCGCCACCACCGGGGCCGGTCGCGGGGGCGCACGGGGCGGGTGGCACGGGGTGCGGGGCGGTGCTCCCCGGGGGCGAAGTCACCCGTCCGGGGCGCCTGTTGGCGCGGCGGGGCGCGCCGGGGCGCGGCGGGGCGCGGCGGCCCCCGGGCGGGCCGGGCGGCGCCGGGCGGATCAGGCGGGCGCCCAGGCCGGGAGCGGCTCCGTGGCGTCGAGCCAGTCGGACGGCGGGGCTCCGGCGGGGGCGGCGGCGACGATGCCGCCGACGATGGCGCAGGTGGTGTCCACGTCGCCCCCGGCCCGGGCGGTGGCCCAGAACGCCGCCGGGTAGTCGCCGAGGTGCCGGGCGGCGGCCCAGAGGGTGAAGGGGACGGTGTCGTGGGCGCTGGTGCGGCGGCCGCAACCGAGGACGGCGGCGACGGTGCCGGGGTCACCGTAGTCGAGCATGTCCCGGGCGCGGCGGAGTCCGGCCTGGACGGCGCTGCGTGGGATCAGCGCCATGACGTCGTCGATCAGCTGCGTGGGGCCGGTGTCGCGGTCCGGGTCGGCGACGAGGGCGGCGGCGGCCGCGACCGCCATGGCGCCCACCACGGCCTCGCGGTGCTGGTGGGTGGGGTACGCGGAGATCTCGGCCTGGTGGGTGGCCTGCTCGGCGTCGCCGGCGTACCAGGCGCCCAGCGGGGCGATGCGCATCGCGGCGCCGTTGCCCCAGGAACCGTGGCCCTGGAAGAGCGCGGCGGCGAGGTCGTGCCAGTCGGCGCCGTCGCGGATCTGCCGCAGCAGGCGGTCGACGGCCGGGCCGTAGTCGCGGTCGGCGTGGTGGTGGTCAGCCAAGGACCGGGCGAGTGCGTCCTGGTCGATGCGGCCGTGGGCGGCGAGGACCGCCAGGACGGAGCAGGCCATCTCGGTGTCGTCGGTCCACCGCCAGGGGCCGGGCGGCAGGGCCCGGCGCCGGAGGGCGGGGAGGTGTGCGGGGGTGGCGAAGCGGGCGCCGAGGGCGTCGCCCACGGCGAGTCCGCGCAGGCTGGCGAGGGCCCGCGCGCGGCGGTCTGCGTCACGGTCGTCGGCGGTCATCGCTCGCACTCTAACCGGAGATGCCGTACGGCTCCGGTTCCCGCCAGCGCTCGAACGGCCGGTCCAGGGTGTAGCGGCCGTCGGCGCCGAGGAGGAGGATGCGCCGCTCGGCGTTGCCGGGGTTGGCGAGCGATTCGAACTCCGCCACCGACCAGTGGAACCACCGCATGCAGAACAGCCGCATGGTCAGGCCGTGCGTGACGATCAGGACGTTCGGCGGGTGGTCGGGGGCCTCGAAGCTGCGCCACAGGCTCTCCAGGAACGCGCCGACCCGGTCGTAGACGTCGGCGCCGGACTCCCCCTGGGCGAAGCGGTAGAAGAAGTGCCCGTAGGCGTCGCGGTACGCCTTCTGAAGCCGTACGTCGTCACGGTCCTGCCAGTTGCCCCAGTCCTGCTCGCGCAGCCGTGGCTCCTCGCGGACGCGGACGCGGTCCAGGTCGAGGCCGAGCGCCTGGAAGGTCTGGTGGGTGCGGCGGTAGGGCGACACGTAGGCGGAGACGCGTTCGTCGCCGAAGATGTCGCGGAGCGGGCCACCGGCCTCGCGGGCCTGGTGGCGCCCCTTGTCCGTCAGGCTGAGCGCGTGGTCCGGCTCGCGTTCGTAGACGGTGTCGTCGACATTCCCCGCCGACTCTCCGTGGCGGATGAGGACGATGCGTCGCGGCCGTGCCATGCGGCCACCCTAGAGTGCCCCGGCGCGGGCCGCGGCCGCCGGACACGGGGCGCGAGGGTCGGCCCCGTGCGGCGCGCAGGGGGGCGGGCGTTACCCGGGCGGCGCGCCCCGGGGGCATGCGCTCAGACCGTCCACGCCGGTTCGAGCTGGACGACATCGCCCGCGAGGGCCTCCACATCGGCCGCTATCTGGGCGCGCAGGGCCAGCCGCTCCACCCGCTCCGGGCGGTACTTGCCGCGTTCGGCGGCCGACTGCCACATCGACAGCACCAGGAACTCCTCCCCCGGCGCCCGCCCCAGCATCCCGCGCACCATGCCCGGCGAACCGGCCATCGCCGGGTTCCAGACCTTCTCCTGCATCAGCGTGAAGTGCTCCACGCGGTCCTCGCGCACCCGGGAGTGCGCCAGCCGCAGGACGTCGACGTCGGCGAAGACCGGCTCGAAGCCCACCTTCACATCGAATTCGTGCTCGAAGAGGCGGACTTGACTGTCCTTGAAGGTGCCCACCTGGGCGGCGGCGAGCCGGTCGTGGGAGCGGGCCATGAACGAGTCGTAGAACGCCCGGCTCTCCCAGAAGGCCACGAAGTGCGCGACCCCGGGGCGGCTTCTGCTCCATCCGCCGCCCTGCCCCCGGAATCCCGGCTCCCCCAGCAGTCCCGCCCATTTCCGCTGCCCCCGCTCGAACCCTCGACGGTCCACGACGGTGAGGCGAATCCACTTGACAAGCACCGCGCCATCGTACGGCCCGGGACCGGCGGAATCACCGCCGTCGCCCGGCGAACATGGGCGGATCCGCGCGCGACGGGCGGGGCGCCGCCCCGGGGCCCGTCGCGGACGAACCGCCTTACGGGCGGGGGTCGATGGGCACCGGGACGGCGAGTCGCCGCTCCACCTCCTCGGCGGCGTCCAGGCACAGGTCCTCCCGGTAGGGGCGGCCGATGAGCTGGACGCCCCGGGGCAGCCCGTCGGCCGTCCCCGCGGGCACCGCGACGGCGGGCAGCCCCGCGAAGCTGGTGGCGGTGCAGAGCCGCATGGCGCGCTGCAGGCGCAACGAGCCTTCCGGATCGCGCAGTTCCTCGCCCGGGGCGAACGGCGGCAGGGTGAACACCGGCCCCAGGACCAGCGGGTACTCCGCCAGGAACGCCGCCCAGTCCCGGCGGATGCCCAGGCGCACACCGGTCAGCCGCAGGTACTCCGCAAGGTCCACGGGGCGGGTCCGCGCCATGCCCCACTCGATGTAGCGGTGCCCGCCCTCCCCCAGGAGCGGCTTGAGGCGCGGCCATGCGGAGGCGAACTCGGTGAGCGTCATCCGGGCGTACGCCTCCAGCGTCTCCTCCAGACGCGGGACGTCGGGGACCTCGTGCACCTCGTAACCGGCGTCGTTCAGGGCGTCCGCCGCGGCGTCGAGGGCCGCGCGCACCGACGGGTGCACCCCTCCGCCCCCGGGGTCGGCCACCTTCGCCACCTTGAGGGGACCCGGGAGCGGCGCGCCGAAGGGCGGTACGGGTACGGCCCTCGGGTCGCACGGGGCGGCTCCGGCCAGCACCCCGTGGACCAGCCGCAGATCCGCGACAGTCCGGGCGAGCGGCCCGTCGACCACCAACTCCTGGGCGGCCAGGGCGGGATCGTCGGGGCCGATGCGGTGGTCGGCGGGGTACCGCCCCGTGGTCGGCTTCAGCCCCGCGACGCCGCAGAAGGCGGCGGGGATGCGCACCGATCCCCCGGCGTCGTTGCCGAGGCCGAGGGGCACCATGCCGCTCGCCACGGCCGCCCCGTCGCCGCCGCTGGAGCCGCCCGGGGTGACCGCGCGGCTCCAGGGGTTGACGGTGTCGCCGAACAGTTCGCTGCGGGTGTGCATCCCGGCGAGGACGAGGGTGGGCATGTTGGTGTGCCCCACGGCGACGGCACCGGCGGCACGCAGCCGCGCCACCGGGGGCGCATCGGCGCGCGCCGTGGCGTGCCGGAACGCGGTCGCGCCGAAGGTCGTCGGGACGCCCTCGACGGCGGTGGTCTCCTTGACCGTGAACGGCACCCCGGCCAGCGGCCCCAGCTCCTCGCCTGCCGCCCGGCGGCGGTCGACGGCGTCCGCATCGGCGCGCGCCCGGTCGGCGATCAGCTGGGTCACCGCGTTGACCGCCGGGTTGACCTCGGCGATCCGTTCCAGATGCGCCTCCAGCAGTGCGGTGGCCGTCACCGCTCCCCCGCGCACGGCCGCCGCCTGCGCGCCCGCCGACTTTCGCCACAGTGCGTCCCGCATGCCTCGCTCCCTCCCACCGCCCACCCTTAGGGGCGGGCGTGCATCCCGGGGGCGGCGCTGTCGCATTCCGACCCCCACCAGTCGTACTAATGCAGTTGCATCGAAAAAACACCGTACCCTGACCGGCGATACATACGCATCGAATAAGCGGGGTGCCATGCCGAAACTGGTGGACCACGAGGGCCGACGCCGCCAGATCGCCGACGCCGTCTGCCGGCTCGCCGAGGAACGCGGCCTGGAGGGGGTCACCCTCCGGGACGTCGCGGCCCGCGCGGACGTCTCCATGGGGGCGGTCCAGCGCTGCTTCCGCACCAAGGACGAGATGCTCACCTTCGCCCTGACCTACATCGGCGAACGCGTCACCACCCGGGTCTCCGCCCGCATCTCCGAGTCCCCCGCGCAGTCGGCCCGCACCACCCTCGGGCACGCCGCAACGGAACTCTCCCTGCTGCGGCAGGAACACCGGGCCGAGGCCCGCGTCTGGCTCGCGTTCCTCGCCCAGGCCACCGTCAGCCGCCCGCTGGCGGACATCCTGCGCGCCAACTACACCGCACTCCAGGAGGCGTTCACCGCGCTCCTCGCCCAGGCGGCGCCCGAGGCCGATGCCTCCCTGGAGGCCCGCACCCTCCTCGCCCTCGTCGACGGCCTCACCACGCATGTACTGATCGACCACATCTCGCCCGCCGCCGCGCTGGACGTCCTGGACCACCATCTGTGCCGCCTGTGGGGCGAGCCGCAGAAGTGACACCGGGCACCCCTGGGACCGGCCCGTCCGCCGGTCGCGGAACTCGCACATCGGGGCACTCCCCCCACACCCTTACGGGGCAACGGATCCGGCCAGATTCCGGAACAACGGAGTTCTCCACAAGCACAGTTCGCCTCACCGCGTACGCGCATCGCCATGGCACCATGGACATCCAACGGGGTGTTACGGCGCGCTGCCCGCACGACCACGGGCGGATCGCCCGACGCTCCGCGGCTGCCCGCCACCGGCCGTACGCCTCACCGCCCGGGCCGGGAGGGGCGGCCGACCGCGCGCGGAGCCGTTCCGCGCGTCCGGTGAGACGGAAAGCGACGGAAGGACAAGCCCGGTGAGCACGCTCAACAAAGGCATCGAGAAGGCCGAGGTCACGCTCAAGTGGGACCCCAGCCCCGTCGGCGAGCCGGACAACGACCTCGACCTCATCGCCGCCACCTACGAGGCGGACACCCTCGCGGGCAAGCCGGTCTACCTCGTCCACTTCGACAGCCGCTCCCCCGACGGCACCATCACCCTCAACCGCGACAGCCGCACGGGCCAGGGCTTCGGGTCCGACGAGGTCATGACGCTGGAGCTGGAGCGGCTGGCGGAGCGCTACACCCGGGTCGTGGTGGGCGTCGCCATCCAGCAGGGCGGCGGCCGCAAGACCTTCGGTGAGGTACCCCACACCGAGGTCCAGATCCGCGAGGGCTACACCGACCTCGTCCAGGACGACTTCGCCTCGGTCGCCCCGTCGACGGCGGCGGTCGTCGCCGTGTTCGCCCGTGACGCCGACGGCGAATGGCGCCTGCAGAAGGGCCTGCGCGGCTTCGACGCCGACCCGAACGCCTTCACCGCCCTGATGGGGACCTGACCGGAGCCCCCGTACGGGACCCGGCAGGCGCCGCCGCGCCGAAGGCGCTCTCCGGCGCGGCGGCGCCTGCGGTACCGGTGGAGATCGGCGCCGCGAGTTCGCCGGGCTCATCGCCGGCCGGTAGCAGCACGATCAGGGAGATCGTGTGGACCAGGACGACCGGCTCCGTCACAGCGCCTCGTTCGGCGCGGCGGCGGCCGCATACGCCGAGCACCGTCCGGACTACGCGCAGGCCGCGGTGCGTTGGGCGCTGGAGCGTGCGCCCGATCCGCGCGTGCTCGACCTGGGCGCCGGGACCGGCAAACTCACGGCCACGCTTGTCGCGCGGGGCTCGGACACCGTCGCGGTCGAGCCCGATCCGTCGATGCTGACCGAGCTGCGCCGCGCGCTGCCGTCCGTCCGTGCCCTCGCGGGCCGGGCCGAGGCGATACCGCTGCCGGACGGTTCCGTCGATGCCGTGCTGTCCGGCAACGCCATGCACTGGTTCGACATGGCCGTCGCGGGCCCCGAGATCGCCAGGATCCTCGCGCCCGGCGGCACCCTGGCCGGTCTGTGGAACGTCATGGACGACCGGGTCGACTGGGTGGCCGGGCTCGCGCGGATCAGCGGGACCGCGGCCATCAGCCCGCGTGACGTGCCCACCAGTTGGCGTACCGAGACGGCTGACCTGCACCTTCCCAGGACGGGCGTGGCTGCCCGGTTCGGCTCGCCGGAGCAGGCCGCGTTCCCGCACGGGCAGCGCCGCACCGCCGACTCCCTCATCGCGACCCTCGCGACGAGAGCGGGGATGCTGGTCATGCCGGAACAGGAACGAGAGGCCACGCTGGCCCGGATCCGCGCCTACCTCGCGAGCCGACCGGAGACCGCCGACGGCGAGTTCACCCTCCCGATGCTGACCGGCGTGCTGCGCGTCCGGCGGCTGTGAAGGTCATCGACGCTCACGAACCTGGTCGGCGGCACCACTGACGGTAGCGTCCCGGACACCACGCCGAGGTCCCGGACACCACATCGAGGCGGAAACGGCGAAGAGGGAGCCGACTCGGCGTCGGCTCCCTCTCTCACCTGCGGATCAACGGCCTCAGCAACGGATGCTCAGAGGCACCGGATGCGATTCCGCTCGTTCTCAGCTGCAGCCGCTGGTCGAGCCGCAGCCCTCGCAGAGGTAGCAGCTGCCCGCGCGCTGCATCTTCGTCCCGCAGGAGAAGCAGAGCGGGGCGTCGGCGTTGATGCCGAGCTGCATCTCAACCAGTTCGGCGTTGGTGTGCGCCTGCTTCTTCGGGGCCGGGGCCTCGATCTCCGCGGCCGGGACCGCGGGAGCGGAGACGGGCGCCTCGGTCTGGCGCGGCGCGGACTGCGCCAGGCCCTCGACGTCGATGTCCTCGGACGGCTCGTACGAGCCGGTGTCCAGGTGACGCTGCCGCTCCTCGACGGAGTGGATGCCGAGCGCGGAACGGGTCTCGAAGGGCAGGAAGTCCAGCGCCAGGCGGCGGAAGATGTAGTCGACGATCGACTGCGCCATCCGCACATCCGGGTCGTCCGTCATACCGGCCGGCTCGAAGCGCATGTTGGTGAACTTCGAGACGTAGGTCTCCAGCGGCACGCCGTACTGGAGGCCCACCGACACCGCGATGGAGAAGGCATCCATCATGCCCGCGAGGGTCGAGCCCTGCTTGGACATCTTCAGGAAGACCTCACCGAGACCGTCGTCCGGGTAGGAGTTGGCGGTCATGTAGCCCTCGGCGCCGCCCACCGTGAAGGAGGTGGTGATGCCGGGACGGCCCTTGGGGAGACGCTTGCGGACGGGGCGGTACTCGACGACCTTCTCGGGCGCCGGCTCCGCGGTCTCCGCCTTCGCCTCCTCCTTCTTCTTCGCCGACAGCGGCTGGCCGACCTTGCAGTTGTCGCGGTAGATCGCGAGCGCCTTCAGGCCGAGCTTCCAGCCCTCGTAGTAGACCTCCTCGACCTCCTCGACGGTGGCCGTCTCGGGCAGGTTCACGGTCTTGGAGATCGCACCCGACAGGAAGGGCTGCGCCGCGGCCATCATGCGGACGTGGCCCATGGCCGAGATCGAGCGGGCGCCCATGGCGCAGTCGAAGACCTCGTAGTGCCCCGGCTTCAGACCGGGGGCGTCGATGACGTTGCCGTGCTCGGCGATGTGGGCGACGATCGCCTCGACCTGCTCGGGCTGGTAGCCGAGCCGCTTGAGCGCCTTGGGGACCGTGTTGTTCACGATCTGCATGGAGCCGCCGCCGACCAGCTTCTTGAACTTGACCAGGGCGAGGTCCGGCTCGACGCCCGTGGTGTCGCAGTCCATCATCAGGCCGATGGTGCCGGTCGGCGCGAGGACGGACGCCTGCGCGTTGCGGAAACCGTTCTTCCCGCCCAGCCGCAGCACGTCCTGCCACGCCTCGGTCGCCGCGGCCCACACCGGGGTGTCCAGGTCGTCCATGCGCGTGGCGACACCGTTGGCGTCGGAGTGCTGCTGCATGACGCGCTTGTGGGCGTCGGCGTTGCGGGCGTAGCCGTCGTACGGGCCGACGACCGCGGCCAGCTCGGCGGAGCGCTTGTAGGAGGTGCCGGTCATCAGCGAGGTGATGGCACCGGCCAGCGCGCGGCCGCCGTCCGAGTCGTAGGCGTGGCCGGTGGCCATCAACAGCGCGCCGAGGTTGGCGTAGCCGATGCCCAGCTGACGGAAGGCGCGGGTGGTCTCGCCGATCTTCTCGGTCGGGAAGTCGGCGAAGCAGATGGAGATGTCCATCGCCGTGATGACCAGTTCGACGACCTTGGCGAAGCGCTCGGCGTCGAACGACTGGTGTCCCTGGTCGTCGTCGCGCAGGAACTTCATGAGGTTGAGCGAGGCGAGGTTGCACGAGGAGTTGTCCAGGTGCATGTACTCGCTGCACGGGTTCGAGGCGGTGATCCGGCCCGACTCCGGCGAGGTGTGCCAGTGGTTGATGGTGTCGTCGTACTGGATGCCGGGGTCGGCGCAGGCCCAGGCGGCCTCGGCCATCTTGCGGAAGAGGCCCTTGGCGTCGATCTCCTCGATGACCTCGCCGTTCATCCGGCCGCGCAGGCCGAACTTCGATCCGGACTCGACGGCCTTCATGAACTCGTCGTTGACGCGGACGGAGTTGTTGGCGTTCTGGTACTGGACGGACGTGATGTCGTCGCCGCCCAGGTCCATGTCGAAGCCGGCGTCGCGCAGCGCGCGGACCTTCTCCTCCTCCTTGACCTTGGTCTCGATGAACGCCTCGACGTCGGGGTGGTCGACGTCGAGCACGACCATCTTGGCGGCGCGGCGGGTGGCGCCGCCCGACTTGATCGTTCCGGCGGACGCGTCGGCGCCGCGCATGAAGGAGACCGGGCCGGAGGCGTTGCCGCCGGAGGAGAGCAACTCCTTGGAGGAGCGGATGCGGGAGAGGTTCAGACCGGCGCCGGAACCGCCCTTGAAGATCATCCCCTCTTCCTTGTACCAGTCGAGAATCGACTCCATGGAGTCGTCGACGGAGAGGATGAAGCAGGCGCTGACCTGCTGCGGCTGCTGGGTGCCGACGTTGAACCAGACCGGCGAGTTGAAGCTGAAGACCTGGTGGAGCAGCGCGTACGCCAGCTCGTGCTCGAAGATCTCGGCGTCCGCCGGGGAGACGAAGTAGCCGTTCTCCTCGCCGGACTTGCGGTACGTCGTGACCACGCGGTCGATCAGCTGCCGCAGGCTCGACTCGCGGGTCGGCGAGCCCACCGCACCACGGAAGTACTTGCTGGTGACGATGTTGACCGCGTTCACCGACCAGAAGTCGGGGAACTCGACGCCACGCTGCTCGAAGTTGACCGAGCCGTCGCGCCAGTTGGTCATGACGACGTCACGACGCGCCCACTCCACCTCGTCGTACGGGTGCACGCCGGGGGTGGTGTGGATGCGCTCGATACGCAGCCCCTTGCTCGCCTTGCTGCCCTTGGCGCGGGAGCCGCGTGCCGGGCCGCTCGTCGTCTCTGTCATTCCGCCTCCCTGTACGGGCGAAAACGCCCATATGTGCACACTTGTTCCGTGGCACGGTGTCTGTCGTTCTGCGGCCGGAGCGCCTGCACGCGCCCCGGTCAGATGTGATCGCGCCGCACTAGTCGGCGGCGGTGGCGGGCTCGGGAACGGACGCGGCGTCGCCGCCGTCCGCCCCGCACTCCCGCTCGGGCGGCCCCTGCTCGCGCTGCTCACGCAGTTCGGCGATGGCCGCCTCGAAGTCTTCCAGCGAGTCGAAGGCCCGGTACACGGACGCGAAACGCAGGTACGCGACGAGGTCGAGTTCCCGCAGCGGTCCCAGTATGGCGAGCCCGACGTCGTGGGTGGACAGCTCGGCGCTGCCGGTGGCGCGCACCGCCTCCTCGACCCGCTGGCCGAGTTTGGCGAGGGCGTCCTCGGTGACCGGCCGCCCCTGGCATGCCTTACGCACGCCCGCGATGACCTTGGTACGGCTGAAGGGCTCGGTGACCCCGCTCCGCTTGATCACCGTGAGGGACGCCGTCTCGATGGTGGTGAAACGGCGGGAGCAGTCGGGGCACTGGCGACGGCGGCGGATCGATGTGCCGTCGTCGGTGGTGCGGCTGTCGA
Source organism: Streptomyces sp. NBC_01525 (assembly GCF_045040405.1). Lineage (NCBI taxonomy): Bacteria > Bacillati > Actinomycetota > Actinomycetes > Kitasatosporales > Streptomycetaceae > Streptomyces > Streptomyces sp. NBC_01525. The sequence continues at coordinate 5,295,308 of NZ_CP109397.1, read as the reverse complement.
CGACCCTGCTGTCCGGGTGCCTGCAGAAGGGGCAGTGCATGGCTCCACCCTCCTCACCTCGGAACTGCGCGGACGTACGCCGCCGGAATCCGCGTACGACTGATCGGCCCCACGAGGGCCCTTCCAGGCCCTCGGAGCAGTCACCAGCATAGGTGATCCGCGGGGGCCCGCCGGACCAGACACCACAACTTGTAGGCGGTCGGCGCCATCCAAGCACTAGATGTGGTGTCGGGACGCACATGGCCGCCTACCGCGTGTCGCGGTGGAGGCAGGCCTTCGGGGTTACCCACGAGCCTACGGGAAACCACTCGCGGGGCGGTCCGCAGGGGCCGGAATGACGGAATCCGCACATGGCGGCACGGGCGGCGGGCACGGCCGGGCGGCCCACTCCCGCTCCCTTCCACCCCGTTCCGGGCACCCGGGAGCCGAAGGGGATAATACGGAGCGAAGCGGCCTTCGGGGTCCGCGTCGGGAGCCGCCACCCCTTTGCGATCTTTCCGGGTGCGACGGACTCGCACAGGGTGCGGCGTGCTGCCCGCCGGACCGAATCGCCGTTCGAGTCTCCGGTCCATACACCAGACACCCGAGCGAGTCAGCAGATTCGCAGAATTTCACTCGAACGTGTGTTTGGCGCAACCTTTCGAAAGCAACTACCGTTGGCTAACTAGGGAGCACATTCCGAGAGGGGCTGACGTGACCACCACCGCAGACAGCGCGACCATCACCGCACAGAGCCACTCCCAGAGCCGGTTCGAACACCCTCAAGTGGCACGGAGCACACCGATGGACGACCCCGCGCCGGATGCTGCGGAGCAGAAGCCCACCCGTGCGCTGCCGGGACGGCCACCGGGGATCCGGGCCGACAGCTCGGGGCTGACCGACCGCCAGCGCCGCGTGATCGAGGTGATCCGGGACTCCGTGCAGCGCCGCGGCTACCCACCGTCGATGCGGGAGATCGGCCAGGCCGTCGGGCTCTCCAGCACCTCGTCCGTCGCCCATCAGCTCATGGCCCTGGAGCGCAAGGGCTTCCTGCGGCGCGACCCGCACCGCCCCCGGGCGTACGAGGTCCGCGGCTCCGACCAGGCCAGCAGCGCGGCCACGGAGACAGCGGGCAAGCCCGCGGCGTCCTACGTCCCGCTCGTCGGGCGGATCGCCGCCGGTGGCCCGATCCTCGCCGAGGAGTCCGTCGAGGACGTCTTCCCGCTCCCCCGCCAGCTGGTCGGTGACGGTGAGCTGTTCGTCCTCAAGGTCGTCGGCGACTCCATGATCGAGGCCGCGATCTGCGACGGCGACTGGGTCACCGTCCGCCGTCAGCCCGTCGCGGAGAACGGCGACATCGTCGCCGCGATGCTGGACGGCGAGGCCACCGTCAAGCGTTTCAAGCGCGAGGACGGCCATGTGTGGCTGCTGCCGCACAACGCCGCCTACCAGCCGATCCCCGGCGACGAGGCGACCATCCTCGGCAAGGTCGTGGCGGTCCTGCGGCGGGTCTGACCTCGCCCCCACGAGCGGGCCCCGGGACCACTGCGCCGGTTCCGGGGCTCTGCACCGCCCGGCGGGCGTTCCCGCCGCCGGGTCCGCGTCATGCGCCGCTCTCCGCCTCCCGGGCCGTCGCGTCGATGGCCGCGAGCGACCGGCGGACCTGATTGCGGTCGGTGGTGTACCAGAAGTCCGGCATCGACTTCCGCAGGAACGAGCCATACCGGGCCCGCTCCAGCCGGGGGTCGAGCACGGCGACGACGCCGCGGTCCCCCGTCGCCCGGACCAGCCGCCCGGCGCCCTGGGCCATCAGCAGCGCCGCGTGCGTCGCCGCCACCGACATGAAGCCGTTGCCGCCGGCCTCCTCCACCGCCTTCTGGCGGGCACTCATCAGCGGATCGTCCGGGCGCGGGAACGGCACCCGGTCCATCACCACGAGCTGGCAGTTCGGGCCCGGCACATCCACGCCCTGCCACAGCGACAACGTGCCGAACAGGCAGGTCCGGGCGTCCGCCGCGAACGTACGGATCAGCTCGCCCAGGGTCTCCTCACCCTGGAGGAGCACCGGCATGTCGAGACGGCCGCGCATCGCCTCGGCCGCCGCCTGCGCCCCGCGCATCGACGAGAACAGGCCCAGCGTCCGGCCGCCCGCCGCCTCGATCAACTCCGCCAGTTCGTCGAGCATGTCCTCCCGGCTGCCCTCCCGGCCCGGCTGCGCGAGGTGCTTGGCGACGTAGAGGATGCCCTGCTTGCCGTAGTCGAAGGGCGAGCCGACGTCCAGGCCCTTCCAGACCGGGGCATCGTCCTCCCGCACGCCCTCCGGGGAGAGGCCCAGGGACGCGCCGACGCCGTTGAAGTCGCCGCCCAGCTTCAGGGTGGCGGACGTCAGCACCACCGAACGGTCCGCGAACAGCTTCTCGCGCAGCAGCCCGGAGACCGACAGCGGTGCCACCCGCAACGACGCGCCGAAGCGGTCGTGGCGTTCGTACCAGACCACGTCGTACTCGGAGCCGTTCGCGATGCGCTCGGCGACGGCGTGGACGTTCTCCACCGAGGCGAGGGCCTGCTTGCGGACCGCGTCCTCGTCCTGGACGTTCTTGTCCCGCGTCGAGCCGAGCGCGGAGATCACCGTACGGGCGGCGTCCCGCAGCGCCATCAGGCAGTAGCCGAGATCCTCCGGGATCTCCTCCAAGCGGCCGGGCAGCGCCAGCTCCATCAGCCGCTCGAACGTCTCGGACGCCGTCTGCAGCTGGTCGGCGGCCTTCTCGTTGACGAGCTTGGCGGCCCGGCGGACCGCGCGGTTGACCTGCCCCGGGGTCAGCTCGCCGGTGGCGACGCCGGTGACCCGGGAGACCAGTTCATGGGCCTCGTCGATGATCAGCACATCGTGCTCCGGCAGGACCGGAGCGCCCTCGATCGCGTCGATCGCCAGCAGGGCGTGATTGGTGATCACGACGTCGGCGGTCTTGGCGCGCTCCCGGGCGGCCTCCGCGAAGCATTCCGCGCCGTAGGCGCACTTCGAGGCGCCCAGGCACTCACGGGAGGCGACCGAGACCTGGCCCCAGGCGCGGTCGGAGACGCCGGGCGTCAGGTCGTCGCGGTCGCCGGTGTCCGTCTCGTCCGCCCAGTCGCGCAGCCGCAGCAGGTCCTTGCCGAGCTTGCTGGTGGGCGTCGCCGCCTCGAACGGGTCGAAGAGGCCCTCCTCCTCTTCCTGCGGCACGCCCTCGTGGAGGCGGTGCAGGCAGAGGTAGTTGGAGCGGCCCTTGAGCATGGCGAAGTCGGGGCGGCGGCGCAGCTGCGGATGGAGCGCGTCGACGGTGCGCGGCAGGTCACGCTCGACGAGCTGACGCTGGAGCGCGAGGGTGGCCGTGGCGATGACCACGCGGTCGCCGTGGGCCAGCGCCGGCACCAGATAGCCGAGGGACTTTCCGGTGCCGGTGCCGGCCTGCACCAGCAGATGCGACTGGTCGTGCACGGCCTCGGCGACGGCCTCGGCCATCGCCACCTGGCCGGGCCGCTCGGTGCCGCCGACGGCGGCGACGGCGGCGTGCAGCAGATCGTTGAGGGAGGGCTTCGTCATAGCGTGGCCAGCCTACGCGGGACCACTGACAGCCCGCCCCGTCATGGCGTGTGCAACGGGTTGGGGACGGTGCCGTGGACCGTGGCGTGCGGGCGTTCGGCGCGGTCGCGGTAGCCGTCGGTGTGCAGACGGTTGCGGTTCAGGCACAGCCGCTCGATCCGCGGGGTGAGCAGGTCGAAGAGGGAATGCCGTTCCTTGAGGGTGGGGAAACGTTCGTGGTGGCGCAGGATCTCCGCCCGGACGAGGGACCAGAATTCCCGTTCGGAAACGCCCAGTTGCTCCTCACAGAGCGGTGCGAGGTAGCGGAAGACGCCGACGAACAGCCCGGAATGGATGAACTGGGTGAGGAACTCCGGCGGCTCGGTCAGCAGCACCGCGCGGACCTCGTCCGGCATCGCGTCGTGCTCCGGCAGCGGCGTGGCGCTGGTGTTGACGTCGTCGACGAAGTCCTTGACCGCGAGCCGGACGGGCACGTCCTGGGCATCGAAGACGACGATGGCGTTCTCGCCGTGCGGAGAAAAGACCGTGCCGTAGCGGTAGAGGAAGTGCAGCAGGGGCGGCAGGAGCGCGGCGAAGAGGCGGCGCAGCCAGACCCGGGGCGGCAGGCCCGAGCGGCGGACGAGTTCGGCGGTCAGGGCGCGGCCGTGCGGGTCGGTCTGGAGCAGCGAGGCGAGGGTGCGGGCGCGTTCCCCGGGGTCGAGATGGCGGATGAGCGGCTCGCGCCAGATGCAGCCGAGCAGCTCCTTGTACTGGTAGGGGACTCCGGGCAGCCGGTCGTAGAGCGGGTGGTGGACGGTGACGGAGGCGGTTTCGCCGAGGAGGATCACCCGCGTCTCGTCGCGCAGATACGGGTCGTTGTCGCGCAGCGCGTGGACCCAGCCGGTGACGGCGGGGGCGGCGGCGGTGCGTTCGGTGGGCAGTCCGCGCCAGACGAGGGTGTTGAGGACCGACAGCGGGAGCTTGACGGTGCGGGCGTGCGGACGGCTGATGTTGAGGAAGGTCCGGATCGACTGCTGCGGCAGGCGGAGGTCGTTGTCAGTGGGCAGCGCGATGATGGATCTGTCGGCGAGTTGCGGCGCGAAGAGCGGCGCCACGGTCTCGTCCCACTGCCAGGGATGGACGGGAAGGTAGAGGTAGTCGGCGGGGTCGCGGCCCTCGGCGGTGACGGCGTCGGCGAAGCGGTCACGGACGGCGGGGGGCAGTTCCTCGCCGTAGAGACGGTCGGGGGTGGCCAGTGCGGGGATGCCGCGGTAGAGGGCGAGGTCGCGGTGGGCGGCGAGCCAGGGCAGGCGGTGCGGGGTGCGGGATTCGGGGGCCCACTCCTCGGCGTCCCGGGCGGAGAAGCCGAGCCGGCCCTTGTTGGCGACGAGCCAGGGGTGGCCGCTCTGGTGGCCTTCCAGGGACGCGTAGTCCAGGTCGGCGACGGCTTCGGCGTCGAGCGCGGTGGCATCCAGCCGGGCGTCGGCGGCGAGGGTGGCGGTCAGCTCCCGCAGCAGGTGCCCGGTGGTGTCGCCGGACAGCCCCAGGACGGTGTCGTGGGCGCGGGCGAGGAAGCGCAGCGGGTCGGCGTCCGGGGTGAGCGAGTCGGGGTCGACGCGCCAGTGTCCGTAGGCGCCGCGGCGGGCGGTGAAGCGGTAGACGAGGTCGTCGGCGACGGGCAGGCGGTAGCGGGTGGGGCGGCTGTCGGGGACGGACGGGACGGGCGTCGCCTCGGATCCGGTGCCGGGCTCGGACGCGGCGGGCGCGGGCGCGGCCGCGTCAGCCGCAGGCATGGGCACGGCGGCTGCGGTCTCGGCAGGCACGGCCCCGTCGGACTCCCGCCCGGATTCCGGTTCGGGTTCCGGCCGGATGATCTCCTCGTAGGCGAACTCCGCCAGCGTCTTGGCGAGCAGGCGGCGTGCGGCGCGCTGCCAGAGGTGCGGGGCGGGCCGGGGCTCGTCGGCGGTGTGGGGCGCGGCGGGCCGGTGTTCAGCGGTCACGGTGGGACTCCTCGTGGTGGGACCGCACCGGCACGGCGGGGACAGCCGGCGGTCATCGGATGAAAGGGATCGGTCAGGGGCGGCGCTTTTCCTTCGAAGGGGTGGTGGCGCGGACGATTACGGGAAGGGCGGTCGGGGTCCGGCCAGCGGTGCGGGGGCCGTCGGCGGACGACCCCAGGTCAGAGCGGGTCGAGGGGTTCACGGTCGCGGATCATCAACGCGGCGCGTTTGCCGGGCAGTTCGATCTCACCGCCGTACCGGAATCCGGCGGCGCGGAAGGCGGCGACGGAGGGGGTGTTGCGTACGTCCGGTTCGGCGACGACGCGGGTGCAGCGCGGGCGGTGGGCGAGAACGAGATCGGCGACGGCCCGCAGCAGGGCCGAGCCGAGGCCGCGTCCCCGGTGGTCCGCGCCGAGGAGGAGATGCAGACCGGTGTCGTGCGGGCGGGCCGGGTAGTGGCGGGCGAGCGGATCGAGATCGGCGCGGTAGATCTCCCAGTAGCTCATCGGGACGCCCGCCAGGACGCCGAGGCAGGGGACGCTGCGGCCGTCGCCGGTGAGCTGGGGGCGCAGATGCGCCACGGTGACCTCGGGAGGGCCCGCGAGTTCCCAATAGGCCGCGACCGCCGGATCGTTCATCCACGCCGCGATGCGGGCGAGGTCGGCGGCCCGGTCCACGGGGACGAGGGCGAACGGCCCGTCTGCGGTCCTGACGGGCGGCCATCCGGCGAGCGCGTCAAGAAGCGGCCCGGCGGCGGGTCCGGCGGACGCCGGGGGAACCGCGGCGGGCGGCTCCGGGGCGTGGGGCAGCTGCCGGACGGGGGTGGTGCCGGAGCCGGTTTCGGTGGGGGGCACGGCGGCGCTCTCCTCTCGTGGCCCCGGGAACGCGGATCGGCGCGTCCCCGGGGCGGGCCGGGGCGGCTGGCGGGTACGCCGCGCCCCGGGCTGTCCTGGTGCTTGCGGGTGTCGAACGACATGCCCTGGAGGGTGTCCGTAAAGTCCCGTCGTTCGCCCGGAGGGCGTCGCACGCCAGGCGGGCCTTTGCGGACACGCCCTAGACGGCCAGTGGGTTGGGCAGGGCGAGGTAGACGGATTGGGTGTCGACGGGCCCGACGAGTTCGTCGAGACCGTGCAGCCGGGTCGCGAGATTGGCCTTGCAGCGCAGGGTGCGCGTGGTCAGCAGCAGCTCCGGCAGGCGGGAGCGGTGGGCCGCGGGCGCGGTGGCGGCGTCGGCGAGGAAGTGGCGGAAGGCGGCAAGCAGGACCTCCTCACGGACCAGGTGTTCGGCGCCGAAGGCCCCGATGAGGCCGAGGACGTTGTTGATGGCGAGGTAGTAGGCGAAGCGTTCGTCGGTGACGTCGTCGGGGACGAAGGTGTCGCTGGCCTCGCCGAGACCGGGCAGGCGGGCGGTGAGTTCGTCCCGCCGCGAGGTACGGAAGTAGTAGCCCTGGTTGTCGCGGTAGCGGCCGCCCGCGGGCCAGCCGTCGGCGTCGAGGAGGACCAGGGTGTTCTGCTGGTGGGCCTCCAGGGCGACGCCCGCGGTGCCGTCGAGCCACAGGGCGGGCCGGACGACGGCTTCGAGGTAGCGCAGGAACCATTCGGTGGCGACGGCGGCGAGGGTGCGGCCGGTCCGCGCGCCGAGGGCGGTGATCAGTACGGCGAGGCGGGACCGCATCTCCGGGCGGCCGGGCCAGGGCCGGGGCGAGGTGAGCCCGGCCAGGCAGACCGCGTCGTCGCCGGGGCGGAAGGGGTGGTGCCGGATGACGGCGTCCAGGCCCTGGACGGGGGCGCCGTCGGGTCCGTCGACGGCGAGGTAGGCCGGGTCGCGGATGATGTCGAATCCGGGGTGGGCGGCCTGCCAGCGGGCGGCGAGGCCGGTGCGCAGCAGCCGGTGCACCTCGACGCCGCGGAGCAGCTCCTTGCGGAGGTTCTCCCGGCGGGAGTTGGTGATCCGCAGCCCGAGGGAGAGCTTCAGCATCGCGTCAGAGCCGGGGCGGCAGACGGTACGGACCGAGGAGGTCGGGTACCAGACCGGGCCGCCCGGTCCGAGGTCGGTGAGCGCGCCGGAGTCGAGGAGCGCGGCGACCTCGGGGCGGGTGGCGAGGTCGCGGGCCTGCCAGGGGTGGAGCGGCAGCGGGACGGTGCCGTCGGGAGGGGTCGGGGCACCGGCGGCGAGGGCGTGGGCGAGCCGGTCGGCGGGGACGGTCCGGCCGCGTTCGGTCCAGGCGGAGTCGGCGGCGAGGACCGAGGGGTGCACGGCCATCCAGTGGAGCGGGAAGCCGCCGCGCAACTCGGGGGCGTAGAGATGGTGTTCGGCGTCGGTCAGGCCCTCGCGGCTCTTGGGGGTGGGGTGCAGCGGATGGCCGAGGAGGAGGGACTGCTCGCCGTCGAGGAAGCGGGAGTGCCCGGCGTCGGCGGGGCGGGCGCGGCGGTCGGCGAGGAAGACGGCGGTGGTGCGGACGGAGGAGGCGACCCGGCCGACGAGGTCGGCGCCGTCGCCGCAGGCGGTGCCGGAGCCGGGGCGGGCCGCGTCGTGGGCGGCCTCCCGGCGCAGCAGTGCGGCGAGGGTGACCGCGTCGAGCGGGGCGGCGCCGTCCGGGGTGCCCTCCAGAGTGGGGGCGCCGAGGCGGTGCAGGCCGGTGGGCGACCAGTAGCGGACGGGAATGTGCAGGGCGGTGGCGCTGGCGTGCAGCGGGATGCGCAGGCGGCCGCCCGCGGGGCGGTGGCCGCCGCTCTCACGGATCCAGCAGCGCAGCAGGTTCTCGACGGCGGCGGCGTCGGCGGCGCGGGCCGGGTCCGGGTGGTCGAGGGGGTCGGGCTCCGTGGGGAACGGGTGCGGCGTGGCGTCCGGCTCCGGGGCGGGGTCGGCGCCACGCCGCTGGGCCTGGCGCGGTACGCCCGGGCCGAAGGTGTCCGTGCCGGGGCGGGCGGGGCGCTCGGGGGCCTGCGTCCCGTCGGTTCCGGGGCGTTCGTTCATGGGGAGGTGCCTCACTGTGTGGTGGGGGACGAGCCGGTCGGGCCCGGGGTGGGGCGGACCGCCGCGGCGAGGGCGTCGGCGAGGCGGTCGAGGATCGCTTCGGCCTGTTCGTCGGTGAGGGTCAGGGGCGGCAGCAGCCGGACGACGGACTGGTGGCGGCCGCCCAGCTCGATGATCAGGCCGCGCTCCAGACAGGCGCGCTGGACGGCGGCCGCGAGGCCGGGGGCCGCGGGCAGCTCACCGGCCGGGCCCGCCTCGCCCTCCGGGTCGACGAGTTCGACGCCGAGCATCAGGCCGCGGCCGCGGACGTCGCCGATACAGGGGTGGGCGGCGGCGAGCGCCCGGAGCCGGGCGAGCATCCGGGCGCCGAGGGCGGCGGCATGCCGGTCGAGTCCGGCCTCGCGGACGTGGGCAAGGGTGGCGCACCCGGCGGCCATCGCGAGTTGGTTGCCGCGGAAGGTCCCGGCGTGCGCGCCGGGCCGCCAGGTGTCCAGCTCCTCGCGGTAGACGATCACGGCGAGCGGCAGGCTGCCGCCGATCGCCTTCGACAGGACGAGGACGTCGGGGACGATGCCGCTGTGCTCGATGGCCCAGAAGGCGCCGGTGCGGCCGACGCCGGTCTGGATCTCGTCGACGATCAGGGGGATGGAGCGGGCCGCGGTGATCTCCCGCATCCGCCGCAGCCAGGCGTCGGGGGCGGGGATCACGCCGCCCTCGCCCTGGACCGGCTCGACGATCAGTCCCGCAGGGTCGGGCACCCCGCTCTTGGGGTCGTCGAGGAGGGATTCCGTCCAGCGGGCGGCGAGTTCGGCGCCCCGTTCGCCGCCGGTGCCGAACGGGCAGCGGTAGTCGTACGGGTACGGCAGGCGGGTCACGGCGGTGTGCCGGGCGCCGCCGGACGCGGCGAGGGCGCCGGCGGTCATGCCGTGGTAGGCGCCGGAGAAGGCCATCAGCCCGTCCCGGCCGGTGGCCGTGCGGACGAGGGTGAGAGCGGCCTCGACGGCGTCCGTCCCGGCGGGCCCGCAGAACTGGATCCGCGCGTTTTCGGCCAACTCGGCGGGCAGGGAGGCGAACAGCTCGGTGACGAAGGCGTCCTTGACCGGGGTGGCGAGGTCGAGGACGTGCAGCGGGGCGCCGGAGTCGAGGACGGTGCGGACGGCTTCGAGGACGACGGGGTGGTTGTGTCCCAAAGCGAGGGTCCCGGCGCCCGAGAGACAGTCGAGGTAGCGGCGGCCGTCGGCCCCTTCGATGGTCAGCCCGCGGGCGCGCACCGGCACGATCGGCAGGGAGCGCGCGTAGGTGCGGGCCGCGGATTCCCGCTGGGCCTGCCGTCGCAGGATCCCCTCGTGGCCCGGCGGCGGGGCCGTCGGTACGGATTCGGTCAACGCCACGTCGGTCGTGTCCTCCGGATGAAGAGCTGCGGCGCACGGGCACGGCGGGCGGCCCGGCGTTCCCCCGTACGTACCAACGACGTTCACGGCACGGGATCACGGTCGTGGGAAAGATCCTTCACCAGCCGGAACCGGGGGCCCGGCTAACGCCGTCCCCTTCGGCACCGGCATAGTGGGGGCTTGCGTCCGGCGGCTTGCAGTTCATGACAAGGGCCGCGGCAGGCGTGCCACAGCAGCTCAGATCGACGCCTCAGGGGGAGTTCACCCATGCGTTCCATACGTCCGCCCGCCCGCCGTGCCACGCCGCGTGCGCGCCGTTCCCCGGCTCTGGCCGCCGCGCTGACCGTCGTCGTGGCGCTGACCGCGACCGCCTGCGGGCCCGACAGCGGCGACGCGGACGCCAAGGCCAGCGCCTCCGCGGCGCAGGACGCCCCGGGCGGCACCGAGATCAAGATTCCGCAGGACGTCCAGGAGAAGCTGAAGAAGCACGGCATCGACCTGGACAAGTGGAAGAACGGCGAGTGGAAGAACTGGGACCGCGACAAGTGGCTCCGGCAGGCCGGGGAGTTCATCAACCCGATCATCAAGGACTTCTGGGACCCGGACAAGATCGAGAAGGTCAAGCCGCCGCAGGACCCGAGCAAGCCCGAGGACATCTCCGAGGACCAGGGCAAGACCGACCCGGAGCCCGCCGCGGTTCCGGCGCAGCCGGTGCGGACGCCGTACACCTCCACCGCGCCCGGTGTGGGTCTGCTGCTCTTCAGCACGCCTGAAGGGGAGTCGCGTTGCTCGGCCACGGTTGTCAAGGACCCGGCGCACCCCGGCAAGTCCAACCTGGTGTGGACGGCCGCGCACTGTGTGCACGCCGGTAAGAACGGCGGTTGGTACCGCAACATGATGTTCGTGCCGAACTTCAACCGGAACGGCGCGTCCGCCGCCGAGATGAAGACCGCGCCGTTCGAGGACCGCGTCCCGGCGGGCAAGTGGTGGGCCGACGACATGGCCACCTCCAGCGAGTGGATCAAGGACGGCGGCGCGGTACCGGGCGTGCCGATGGCGCCGTACGACTTCGCGCTGATGCACGTCAAGCCGGAGGAGGGCTCCAGCGGCAAGTCGCTGGAGGAGACAGCCGGTGGCGCGTACTCCGTCAACTTCAACGCGCCCGCGATGAGCAAGATCCCCAGCCTGACGGCGCAGGGTTACCCGGCGGAGGCGCCGTTCGACGGTGCGCTCCAGGAGCAGTGCACCGACAAGCCGACCCGCCTGTCGATGGACGCGGTCAAGCCCACCATGTACCGCATCGGCTGCACCATGACCGGTGGTTCCTCCGGTGGTCCCTGGTTCGCGAAGGACGCCGACGGCGAGCCCGAGCTGATCTCCAACATGTCGATGGGTCCGCGTCCGGCCCGCTGGTCGGCCGGTCCGCACCTGGGCCCCGAGGCCCGGAACATGTTCCACGCGATGAGCAAGCGCTGGGCCGCCAAGGGCTGATCCGCCCCTGACGTCCCGACAGCGGTGAAGGGCCGCTCCCCCTCGGGGGAGCGGCCCTTCGGCGTGTCGTACCGGCGCCGGTCAGGCGGCGGGGACGAACGGCTGGAGCTCGGCGGCGAGTTCCTGGTGGACGCGGGCCTTGAGGACCGTGCCGTCCGCGGTGTGCTCCTCGGAGATGACCTCACCCTCGGCGTGCGCCCGGGAGACCAGAGCGCCCTGGGTGTAGGGCACCAGCGCCTCGATCTCGACCTCGGGCCGCGGGATTTCCTCGTCGAGCAGCTCCAGCAGCTCGGTCATGCCCTGGCCCGTACGGGCCGAGACCACGAGGGCGTGCTTCTCCTGGCGCAGCAGCCGCTGGAGGACCAGCGGGTCGGCGGCGTCCGCCTTGTTGACGACGACGATCTCGGGGACGTCGACCGCGCCGACGTCCCGGAACACCTCGCGGACGGCGGCGAGCTGCTCCTCGGGCGCCGGGTGCGAGCCGTCGACGACGTGCAGGATCAGGTCGGAGTCGCCGACCTCCTCCATCGTGGAGCGGAACGCCTCGACGAGGTGGTGCGGCAGGTGCCGGACGAAGCCGACGGTGTCGGCGAGGGTGTAGAGCCGTCCGCTGGGCGTCTCGGCGCGCCGGACGGTCGGGTCCAGGGTGGCGAACAGGGCGTTCTCCACCAGGACGCCGGCGCCGGTGAGGCGGTTGAGCAGCGAGGACTTCCCGGCGTTGGTGTAACCGGCGATGGCGACCGAGGGGATCTTGTTGCGTCGGCGTTCCTGCCGCTTGATGTCCCGGCCGGTCTTCATCTCCGCGAGCTCCCGGCGCATCTTCGCCATCTTCTCGCGGATCCGGCGCCGGTCCGTCTCGATCTTGGTCTCACCGGGGCCACGGGTGGCCATACCGCCGCCCGCGGAACCGGAGCCACCGCCACCCATCTGCCGGGACAGCGACTGACCCCAGCCGCGCAGCCGGGGAAGCATGTACTGCATCTGCGCCAGCGAGACCTGCGCCTTGCCCTCCCGGGACTTGGCGTGCTGGGCGAAGATGTCGAGGATCAGCGCGGTGCGGTCGACCACCTTGACCTTGACGACGTCCTCTAGGTGGATCAGCTGGCCCGGGGAGAGCTCACCGTCGCAGACCACCGTGTCGGCGCCGGATTCGAGGACGATGTCGCGCAGCTCCAGGGCCTTGCCGGAGCCGATGTAGGTGGCCGGGTCGGGCTTGTCGCGGCGCTGGATGACGCCGTCGAGCACCAGGGCACCGGCCGTTTCGGCGAGGGCGGCCAGCTCGGCGAGGGAGTTCTCCGCATCGCTCGCGGTGCCCGAGGTCCAGACGCCGATGAGCACCACGCGCTCCAGACGGAGCTGGCGGTACTCGACCTCGGTGACGTCTTCGAGCTCGGTGGACAGCCCGGCGACGCGGCGCAGTGCAGCGCGCTCCGACCTGTCGTACTGCTCGCCGTCACGTTCCTCGTCGATCGTGTGGCTCCAGGCGGCGTCCTCTTCCATCAGGGCGTCGGCCCGAAGGCTCTCGGGGAGGCGCTGGCGGTCCGCAGGAAGGGAAGAGGAGGAGGTCATTTGATCCTTTGTGTCGTCGGGAAGTCCTCGGGAGGCCGGTCGGCCGCACTGGGACCGTCGGTGGTGACAACGTCCGGGCCGCGCCGGAGATTCCCGGCCGCCGGAGTCGACCCGTCGATGGTCGCACGGGCGGTGGGGGCCGTCACGCGAGTTTCCCCGTGTTTCCGGCGATTCCCGGCGGACGGGCGCACGTCGGGGCGGTACGCCGCGAGTCCGCCCCGCGCGCCGTGCACGGGGCGGGCCCGTGCGGTCACGTGGGGCGACGGGAAGTCCACCGCGGGTGGCCGGGCATCGGCGGGGTCTTCGCGTCGTACAGCCAGGCGTGCAGGAAGGCGGAGAGGTCGTGGCCGGAAATCTCGGAGGCGAGGGCGCTGAAGTCGGCGGTGGAGGCGTTGCCGTCGCGGTACCGGGCGACCCAGGTGCGCTCCAGGCGGTCGAAGGCGGCCGGGCCGATCTTCTGGCGCAGCGCGTACAGGACGAGGGCGCTGCCGTCGTAGACGACGGGGCGGAAGATGCTGATCTTCTGTCCGGCGACGGGCCGCTTCGGCGCGGCGGGAGGCCCGCCCTCGGCCCGCCAGCCGTCCGACTCGGTGTACGCGTGCCGCATCCGGTCCTCCAGGGAGGCGCGCTTCTTGCCGCCCTTCTCCTGGGCGTAGAGCGCCTCGTACCAGGTGGCGTGGGCCTCGTTGAGCCAGAGGTCGGACCAGCGGCGGGGGCTGACGCTGTCGCCGAACCACTGGTGGGCCAGTTCGTGCACCATCACCGACTCGACGTACCAGGAGGGCAGGCGGTCCTCGGTGAAGAGACCCTTCTCGAAGAGGGAGAGGGTCTGGGTCTCCAGCTCGAAGCCGGTGCGGGTGTCGGCGATGAGCAGCCCGTAGACCGGGAAGGGGAAGCGGCCGACCCGGCGCTCCATCCAGGCGAGTTGTTCCGGGGTGCGGGCGAGCCAGGGCTGCATGGCGGTGCGGGCGGCGGCGGGCACCACGTCGCGTACCGGCAGGCCGTGCGGCCCCTGGCGGGTGAGGACGGCAGACTTCCCGAAGGAGACCTGGGCCAGTTCGGTGGCCACGGGGTGGACGGAGCGGAAGGTGTGGGTGGGGCGGGGCCCGTCGTCGGCGCCCGGGACGGGCACGCCGCCGGCGATCGCCGTGACGCCGCGGGGCGCGGTGAGGTGGAAGGCGAGGTACGCCTTGTCGGAAGGGTGGTCGTTGCAGGGGAACACCCGGTGGGCGGCATCGGCCTGGTTGGCCATGGCGAGGCCGTCGGGGGTGCGGATCCAGCCGCCGTCGGCGGCGCCCCGGGGGTCGCTGGTGTGGCGGACGACGATCCGCAGCGGCGCCCCCTCGGGCACCGGCACGGCGGGGGTGACCACGACGTCCTCACCGCGGCGCACGTGGCGGGCGGGCAGTCCGCCGACGGTGACGGAGGCGATGGTGCCGCGGGCGAAGTCGAGGTTGAGGTGGTCGAGCGCCGCGGTGGCGCGGGCGGTGATCGTGGTGACGGCGGAGAGCGGCCGGTCGTTGCGGCCGCTGTAGTCGAGGGCGATGTCGTACGCGAGGACGTCGTAGCCGGGATTGCCGAGCTGGGGGAAGAGCCGGTCGCCGATACCCGCAGGCCCGGGGGCCGGGGGCGCGGCGGCCCCGAGGGCGGCGACGGCGGCCAGGGCGAGGGCGGTGGCGCGGCGGGCGCGGGGCGCGGTGCGCCGCCCGTCCCGGGAAGCGGGGTGCGGCCCGGAGCGCGCGGTGTACGGAGGGCGCCGGAGGTACGGGGGAAGCAGCATGGGCTACGGCTACCAGCGCCGCCCCCTCCCCCGGGGACGGCACTCCCCCACGGCACCCGAACGGGCGGTGGACGGCGCGCCGGGGCCCGTATACGCGGGCGTGCGGCGGCGGTGTGTTCGGTGGGGGCGTGGGGCGCGTCCCTGGGCGGGCGCGCCCCTACGCGGCGGCGGGTGCCGTCCCGTCAGGGACGGGGCGCCGGGGCCCGGCGGGGCCTCCCGTCCCGGGTGACGTCGTAGACGCCCGGGACCTGGCGCATGGCGCGCAGCAGGGCGGGCAGCGCGGCGGCGTCGGGCAGCCGGAGCGTGTAGGTGTGGCGGACGCGCTGCTCGTAGGGGGGTTCGACGGCGGCGGCGACGACGGCGGCGCCCTGCACCGCGATGGCCTCGGTCAGGTCGGCGAGGAGGTGGGGACGGCTGAACGCCTCGGCGCGGAGCGTGACCCGGCAACCGTGTCCGGCCGGACCGGGGGCGCCGGGGTCGGGAGCGTCGGCCGGGGATGCGTCCCCTGCGGCCCCGGGGGCCTCGTCCGGGGTGGCGGCCCCGGTGTCCTCGGGGGCGCCGGGGGCCTCGTCCGGAGTACCCGGCGCCGTGGGTCCCGCGGCCGGGCGGGCGGACGGCGCCGTGGGCCCGGCGGACGGCGCCCCGACGGCGGCGCGCCCGCCGGGGGCGCCCGCCACGGCATCGCGCGCCCCGCCCCCGTCCGCCTCCGGGGCGGGCGGGGACGGCGCATCCACGACGGAAGCCACGCCGCCAAGGGCCGCGCCGTCCGGCGACAAGGCAGCAGCCGAGGCGCCCTCCCCCGGCTCCCCGCCCCGCCCCGCCAGCCACCGGCCGATGGCGAGGCGGGCGGCGGGGGTGCGGGTGTGGTCGAGCCACTCCGGGGACGGTCCGGCGGCGGCGTCGGGCCCCAGCAGCAACTGGAGGCTGTCGCCGTCGCACAGCACCGTGGAGAGGGTGGCCAGCCGGCCGTTGACCCGGGCGCCGATACAGCGGTGCGCGTCCTCGCCGTGCAGGGCGTACGCGCCGTCCACACAGCTCGACCCGGCGGGCAGCCCCACGGGCCGGGCGCCCGCCGTCCGGCCGCCCGGGGCGGTGTCCCCGGTGCAGAAGACGGTGATCTCACGGTCCTGGGCGAGATCGTCGCGGAGCGAGGACCAGAAGGTGTCCGAATCGGGCGTGGCACGCTGCCACTCCAGGAGACGGGAGAGCCACCCGGGGCGCGTCGGGTCGGCCCGCTCGCCGTCCGGGGTGTCGGCGCCGTCCACCGGGGCGGCGTACGGATTGCCCAGGGCGATCACCCCGGCCTCCGCGACGCGGTGCATCTGATGGGTACGGATCAACGTTTCCGCGATCTCCCCCGCCTCGCCCGCCACCGCGGTGTGCAGCGACTGGTAGAGGTTGAACTTGGGGGCCGCGATGAAGTCCTTGAACTCCGAGACGACGGGCGTGAAGCAGGTGTGCAGCTCCCCCAGGACCGCGTAGCAGTCGGCGTCCTCGGGGACCAGCACCAGGATCCGCCCGAGGTCGGCGCCGGTCAGCTCGCCGCGGGCCCGCCGTACCCGGTGCACCGAGACGAGGTGCCGGGGCCGCAGCCGGACCTCCGCATCGATCCCGGCGTCGGTCAGGACCGTACGCATCCGGGCGGCGAGCACGGCGAGCGGATCGCGGCGGTCCGCGTGCGCGCGCAGCAGGCGGCGGGTGGCGGCGTACTCCTCCGGGTGCAGGATCGCGAAGACCAGGTCCTCCAGCTCGCTCTTGAGGGCCTGGACGCCGAGGCGTTCGGCGAGCGGGATGAGGACGTCGCGGGTGACCTTGGCGATCCGGACCTGTTTCTCCGGGCGCATCACGCCGAGGGTGCGCATGTTGTGCAGCCGGTCGGCGAGTTTGATGGACATCACCCGGACGTCGTGGCCGGTGGCGACGAGCATCTTGCGGAACGTCTCCGGTTCGGCGGCCGCACCGTAGTCGACCTTCTCCAGCTTGGTGACGCCGTCGACGAGATAGCGGACCTCGGCGCCGAACTCCGCCCGTACCTGATCGAGCGTCACCTCGGTGTCCTCGACGGTGTCGTGGAGCAGTGAGGCGGTCAACGTCGTGGTTTCGGCGCCGAGTTCGGCGAGAATGAGGGTCACCGCGAGCGGGTGGGTGATGTACGGTTCGCCGCTCTTCCGCATCTGGCCGCGGTGCGAGGACTCGGCCAGCGTGTACGCCTTGGCGAGGATCGCGAGATCGGCGTGCGGATGGTGGCCGCGGTGCACCTTGGCGACGTGTTCCAGCGCGTCGGGGAGGCCGCCGCGCGGCGCCGGGCCGAGCAGTGCGGCCCGGCCGATGCGACGCAGTCCGTGCAGCGCGGGCCGGGGCAGACCACGGCGGCTCCGGGCCGTGTCCGGGTTTCCAGGGTTCGTGGCCTCTGCGCTCATGGGCACCTCCGGCAGCGAGTCGACCGGCGGTCAGGCGCCGTCGGTTGAGCGGCCGGGCCGGTGGTTGATGCTACCGAGCCCACCACGCAGCGTTGCCCGCCCCCTCCCCCCTACGAAACGGATCACCCGTTCGAGCGAACTTCCCGGCGACGGCCGTGTCTTGGGAGGGCGGCGGTGTGGCGGCGTACGGTCAGGCGGTTCCCCCGGCGAGCCAGGCGCGGTCGAGGGTCCCCTCGGCGACGATCACGGCGGGTCCGGTCATCTCCACCGTGCCGTCGGGCAGTTCGGTGATCTCCAGGGTGCCGCCGAGGACATCGACGGTGTACGTGACGGGGGTGCCGGTCAGCGCCGGGTCGGTGCCGTCACGGCGGGCGGTGGCGACGGCGACGGCGCACGCGCCGGTACCACAGGAGCGGGTCTCACCGGAGCCGCGCTCATGCACCCGCATGGCGACATGGCGCGGTCCGCGGTCGACGACGAACTCGACATTGACGCCCTCCGGGTAGACCGCGGCGGGCGCGACGCCCGGTGCGTCGAGCAGCGCACCGGCGTGCGTCAGGTCCTCGACGAACGCGACGGCGTGCGGGTTGCCCATGTTGACGTTCCGGGACGGCCAGGTGCGCTCACCCACGGTGATGACGGCGCTGCCCTCGGGCAGCGCGGCGCGCCCCATGCCGACGGTGACGTCACCGGTCTTGGCGACGTGCACCCGGCGGACCCCGGCGCGGGTGGCGACGGCGAGGTCGCCGGCTTCGGCCAGTCCGGCGTGGAGGAGGTAGCGGGCGAAGACGCGGACGCCGTTGCCGCACATCTCGGCGACCGAGCCGTCGCCGTTGCGGTAGTCCATGAACCACTCGGCCTCGTCGGCCATCGCCCGCGCCTCGGGGTGGGCGGCGGCGCGCACGGCACGCAGCACGCCATCGGCGCCGAGCCCGGCGCGCCGGTCGCAGATCCGGGCGACCGCGGCGGCGGTCAGGTCGAGGCGGCCGTCCGGGTCCGGAACGATCACGAAGTCGTTCTCGGTGCCGTGGCCCTTGAGGAAGTCGATACGCGCTGCGGTGCTCACCCCTGAATCGTACGGGCCACGGGGGTGATCCGGCGCGCGGGGCGGGCGGGCACGGGGCGCGCACGACGTACGACGGGGGGCGCGGGACGCGCACGGGGCGCGGCACACGGGGCGGGCGCCCCGGTGGACCGGCCGCTCGGCCGGTTCAGCGGAGGCGGGTGACGCGCCAGATGGCGAGGGCCGCGGGGACGACCACCACGGCGGTGTAGGCGAGCACCACGCGCCAGCTCGCGCGGCGGCCCGAGCCGCGCCCGGGCAGTCCCGGCCAGGTGTGGCCGACGCGGCGGGCCGCCATCATGCCCCAGCCCGCGGCGCAGCAGCACAGCAGCAGGCCGAGCATGGCGATGGGCGCGCCGCCGTCGCCGCCGAACTCGAAGGCGAGGGGGAAGGCGAACATCAGGGAGCCGATGGCGGCGAGCGCCACGACCGGCGCCAGCTGCCACAGCCGCAGTCGCCGCGGCGGGCGCAGCTCCCGGAACGACTCGCCGCCCTCGGTGGACGGCTCGTCGGCGTCGGGCCCGTCGGAACCATCCAGGGCGGGGCTGTGCGGGGCCTGGAGAGCGGTGCCGTCCGGCTCCGGCAGGTCGTCGGCGCGCGGCTCGCGGCCACTGGGGACGGCGTACGGGGCGGCGTCGGCGTCCCCCGGGTGCGCGGGGTGCGGGGTCGGGGCGTCGGTGTCGCGCGGCGCCGTGCCGGTGCCGTGCCGGTCCGGGTGCTGCGCTCCGTTACGAGGGCCGGCCTCCATTGCCACGCGCCCTCCCCACTACAGACTGCACGCTCGATCGACGGTTGATGATGACATGCGCTCAGGGGCGCCGATGACGGGCGGAGCGTCCCGATGCCATGACGTGATCAGGCTGTGACCGGTCGTTCGAGGAGGGCGAGGGCGTGCCGCGGGAGTTCCGCGCGGTCGGCGTCGGCGCCACTGAGCCAGTGGACCCGGGGATCGCGGCGGAACCACGCGTCCTGCCGCCGGGCGAACCGCTTCGTGGCCCGTACGGTCTCCTCCCGCGCCTCCGCTTCGGTGCACTCCCCCGCCAGGTGGGCGAGGACCTGCTGGTAGCCGAGGGCGCGGGAGGCGGTGCGGCCGTCGCGCAGGCCGACGGTCTCCAGGGCGCGCACCTCGTCGACGAGGCCGTCCTCCCACATGCGGTCGACGCGGCGGGCGATGCGGTCGTTCAGCTCCGGGCGCTCGACGCCGACGCCGATCTGGAGGGTGTCGTAGACGGCTTCGTGGCCGGGGAGGTGGGCGGTGAAGGGGCGGCCGGTGATCTCGATGACCTCCAGGGCGCGCACGATGCGGCGGCCGTTGCCGGGCAGGATCGCGCGGGCGGCCTCCGGGTCGGCGGCGGCGAGCCGGGCGTGCAGGACACCGCTGCCGTGCGCGGCCAGCTCGGCCTCCAGACGGGCGCGGACCTCCGGGTCGGTGCCGGGGAACTCCAGGGCGTCGAGGGCACCGCGTACGTACAGCCCGGAGCCGCCGACGAGGACGGGGGTGCGGCCCTCGGCGAGCAGCCGGTCGATCTCGGCGCGGGCCAGGCGCTGGTACTCGGCGACGTTGGCGGCGCGGGTGACGTCCCAGATGTCGAGGAGGCGGTGCGGCACGCCCCGCCGCTCGCCCTCGGTGAGCTTGGCGGTGCCGATGTCCATGCCGCGGTAGAGCTGCATGGAGTCGGCGTTGATCACCTCGCCGCCCAGGTGCGCGGCGAGCGCGACCCCCAGATCGGACTTCCCGGCCGCGGTGGGCCCAACGACGGCGATGACCCGCGGAGCGGGGACTGCGGTGTTCACACCGCACAGTCTCCCAAACCTCCGGCGCGGCCCGGTCCCCGGCCCGGACGGCACGGCCGGCGGCCGGGGCCGCACGGGGCGGGCCGGTGGCGGCGCCGACCGGGGGCGCATGGGGCGGCGCCGCGCGCCCCGGGCTACGTCCAGCTGGCCACGAAGTAACCGACGCCGTACGGGGCCTCGTCGTAGTGCAGTGCGCCGTGGAGGGGGGTGCTCGCGCGGGCGGCGCCGGTGAGGAGCTGCCAGGGGGCGCGGCCGGTCGCCTTGAGGGACGCGGCGTCCTCGGGGTCGAGGGCGGCGAGGGTGTCGGTGTCGGCGGTGGCCAGGGCGCGGGCGAGCGTGGCGTCGAAGTCCGCGGCGCGGGCATCGTGGTAGCCGGGTGCCTTGACCGTGCGGCAGGCGCTGCCGTCGCCCATCACCAGGAGCGCCACCCGGGGGGCCGACGCGGCGATCTCACGGCCCGCCTCCAGGCACTGTTCCGGGGCGAGCGCCTCGTCCACGCCCAGGCCCTCCACGGGGGCGTCGACGGGGGCGGCATGGGCGAGCAGCCAGGCGCCGACGGACAGGGACGGCGGCAGCGGGCGCGCGGGCGGGTGCGGCGCGGCGCCGAGGCGGACCTCACTGTCCACGCCGAAGCCCCGGAACGAGCCGGTCGCGCCCTGCGGGTGCGGCCCCTGTCCGGCCCGGTCGGCGGGGCCGACGACGACCAGCCGGTCGGGGCGGGCGGCGGCGAGGGCGCCGACGGCCTCCCGGCAGGCGGCGCGGAGCGGTTCCAGCTCGGCGGCGGCGCCGGAGGCGACCTCGGGGACGAGCAGGGGCGGGCACGGGCACAGGGCGGCGGCTACGAGCATGCCAGGCAGCGTAGCCCGCGCCCCCGAGGCGGCCGAGGGCCGCCGCCCGCTCCGGCCCGAGGGCCGCTGTGCGCGGCAGCCCCCGGCCCCGTTCCCCCTCAGTCGCAGCCGCAGCCGCCCGTCGGCGCCGGGGTGGCGGCCGGGGCACCGAGGGTGGGCAGGCCCAGCATGACGCCGACGGGCTTGGCGGCGGGGGCGGCGTTGCGGCGTTCCCAGGCGTCGCCCGCGGCGGTCCGGCGTACCGCGGAGACAGGGCCCTCGGCCAGGAGGTGGTGCGGGGCGGCGTAGGTGATGTCGACGGTCACCGTGTCGCCGGGGCGGACCGCCTCATCGGGGCGGGTGAAGTGGACGAGGCGGTTGTCGGGGGCGCGGCCGGAGAGGCGGCGGGTGGCGTCGTCCTTGCGGCCCTCGCCCTCGGCGACCATGACCTCCAGGGTGCGGCCGACCTGCTTCTTGTTCTCCTCCCAGGAGATCTCCTCCTGGAGGGCGACAAGACGCTCGTACCGCTCCTGGACGACCACCTTGGGGATCTGGCCGTCCATCTCGGCCGCCGGGGTCCCGGGGCGCTTGGAGTACTGGAAGGTGAACGCCTGGGCGAAGCGGGACTCGCGGACCGTGTGCAGGGTCTGCGCGAAGTCCTCCTCGGTCTCACCGGGGAAGCCGACGATGATGTCGGTGGAGAGCGCGGCGTCCGGCATGGCGGCGCGGACCTTCTCGATGATGCCGAGGAAGCGCTCCTGCCGGTACGAGCGGCGCATCGCCTTCAGGACGCGGTCGGAGCCCGACTGGAGCGGCATGTGCAGCTGCGGCATGACGTTCGGGGTCTCGGCCATGGCGGCGATGACGTCATCGGTGAAGTCGCGCGGGTGCGGGGAGGTGAAGCGGACCCGCTCCAGGCCCTCGATCTTCCCGCAGGCGCGCAGCAGCTTGCTGAACGCCTCGCGGTCGCCGATGTCGGAGCCGTAGGCGTTGACGTTCTGGCCGAGGAGGGTGATCTCGGCGACGCCCTCGGAGACCAGCGCCTCGATCTCGGCGAGGATGTCGCCGGGGCGGCGGTCCTTCTCCTTGCCGCGCAGCGCCGGGACGATGCAGAAGGTGCAGGTGTTGTTGCAGCCGACGGAGATGGAGACCCACGCGGCGTACGCGCTCTCGCGGCGGGTCGGCAGCGTCGAGGGGAACGCCTCCAGGGACTCGGCGATCTCGACCTGCGCCTCCTCCTGGACGCGGGCGCGCTCCAGGAGGACCGGCAGCTTGCCGATGTTGTGCGTGCCGAAGACCACGTCGACCCACGGGGCCTTCTTGACGATGGTGTCGCGGTCCTTCTGCGCGAGGCAGCCGCCGACGGCGATCTGCATGCCGGGGCGGCCGGCCTTCTTGGGGGCGAGCTGGCCGAGGTTGCCGTAGAGCCGGTTGTCGGCGTTCTCGCGGACCGCGCAGGTGTTGAAGACGACGACGTCGGCACCGTCGGCGTCCTTGGGGGCGCGGACGTATCCGGCGTCCTCCAGGAGGCCCGACAGCCGTTCGGAGTCGTGGACGTTCATCTGGCACCCGTAGGTGCGGATCTCGTAGCTTCGCTCAACGCCCACGTCACAACTCCGGTCACTGCTGCTGGTCACCCCACAAGGGTAAGGGGGTGCGGGAAGCGGATCTCCCCCGGCGACGGGACGGGCCCCGTACGGTGCGCCGGGTGCCTGGCCGGGTGACCGCATCGCGGGCATCGTGCGGCGGCCGGGCCCGGTGCCGTGCGCGGCCCCCACTCGCGTACAGGCAGGGGCCGGTGCGCACGGGGCGCGTCAGCTCGCGTCGAGCCCCCAGAGGGGCGACGGCGTCGAGCCGTTGAAGGTGTCGCCGAAGAGGGCGGGGTGCGCCGGGGCGCCGACGTCGGCGGGGGCGAAGGATGTCACGCCGCCGTGGGCCGGGTCGCCGGACGGCACGGACCAGACGGCGCCGTGCCGGTCGTTCTCACCGGGCGCGGAGACCGCCAGATCGGCGTGGCCGTCGCCGTTGGCGTCCAGCAGCCGCACCCCGGCACCGAACAGGTCGCCCGCCTCGGCGACGCCGGGAACACCGGGGCTGTCCTGGCTGAAGGCGACCGAGCCGGTGCCGGTCAGCCCCTTCGCGGAGCCCTTGAGCAGCACCACCGAACCGGCCCTGGCCTTGGTGCCGACGGCCTCGCCGGGCACGCCGACGGCCAGCTCGTCGCGGCCGTCGCCGTCGGTGTCACCCGCGGCGAGGGACGCGCCGAACACGTCGCCCTCCTCGTCGGCGCCGGGCACACCGGGCGTGGCCTGGGTGAACGTGTCGGTGCGGCTGCCGAGGCCGGAGGCGGTGCCGTAGCGGACCTTGACGGTGCCGGAGTCGGTCCAGGGACCCTCGATGACGCCGTCGGGCGCCTCGCGCCAGGCAAGGTCCGCGCGGCCGTCGCCGTTGAAGTCGCCCATGGTGGCCGGGAGCGCCTCCGGGCCGTTGTCGGACTGCTTGGTCAGCCCCTTCGGGCCGCCGAGGAAGACGGCTCCGGGGCGGGCCGACTCCTCCATGGAGCGGGCGACGAACACATCGTCGGCGCCGTCGCCGTTGAGGTCGCCCGCGGCCAGGGACAGCACCTCGGAGTCGCCGTCGGCGACCGACACGGTCTGCTCGTGGGCGGCCTTGCCGTCCCGGGTGAACGGGCCCTGGAGCAGCTTGGCCTGCTTCTCCTGCGCGTAGGCGGTGGTGAAGAGGTCCTGGTGGCCGTCGCCGTTGAAGTCGCCGCCCGCGATGTGGCGGGCGTGGTGCAGCGTGACGGCGCCCTCGCCGCTCAGGCCCTTGCCCTTGGTGCCCCACAGGGCGAGCAGGGTGTCCTGCTGCCCGGCCACGACGACGGCGAGGTCGGTGACCCCGTCGCCGTCGAGGTCACGGGCGACGAGCGCGTCGCCGAACCGGCCCTCGACGGACGGGATGCCGGGCGTCTTGGCGTCGACGACGGTACGGGTCGCCGGGTCCAGCCCGTGCGCGGAGCCGTAGACCACGGCGATGTACCCGGGGTTGTCGCCCGTCGCGGGGGCGCCGACGGCCAGGTCGTTGTAACCGTCGCCGTTGAAGTCCTCCTTCAGCGCTGTCTTCTTGACGGCTGCCCGGGGGGTGCTGCCGGGATCGCTGCCGCCGGACGTGACGGCGCCCGCAGTGACAGCGAGCGCCCCCACGACGACGGCTCCCACGCCCGTGGCTATCGCTCCCCTGGTGCGCTTGCGCACTCGGCCTCCTGAGATCAGTGGTCCGCGTATTCCCTACGCCTGCCTTCGTACGGTGCCCGGGCCCGCCGGGCACCGCCCCCGTCCCCCTCCGAGGGGGATGCCGTTCCGCGCTCCGTGGCCGGTGGCGCGCCCCGGAGAAGCGGAAGGTCACCCAGGGGGACTCCAGCAGGACCCCTGCCGGTTGCATTCCCGTTGCCTCGTCATTGCTCCGTGATTGCCTTGTGATTTCCCTTTGCCTGTACGGGCGTTGGGGAACGGGGCGCCCGGCGGCGCCCGGCGGGCGGGCCGCGCGCCCCGTGGCCGGTGGGCCCGCACCCCTCCCCCTTCCGGACACGCCCTGGCAGGATTCCGGTCATGTTTCCGGCGATCCCGTCGCTCTCCGCGCTCCCCCGCCGCCTGGCCGGGGCCCTGCGCCGCCCGCTGTCCGCCACGCTCTGCGCCGTGGCGGCGCTCGCGCTGCTCGCCTGGTGGCTGCTGCCCCTGGGCGGCGCCCCGTCCCCCCGGGGCACCGTGACGCTGGCGACGGGCGTCCCGACCGGGGTGTACGCGCGCTACGGCGAACTGCTGCGGCAGGACCTCGCCCGGGACATGCCGCAGCTGGACGTCCGGCTGACGCGCAGCGAGGGGTCGATCGACAATCTGCGGCAACTCACCTCCGGGCGCGCGGAGTTCACCATCGCGACGGCCGACGCGGTCGCCGCATACCAGGAGCGCGGCGAGGCGGGCGGGCGCTCTCTGCGGGCCTGTGCCCGGCTCTACGACGACTACATGCAGCTGGTCGTGCCGGAGGGGTCGCGGGTGCGCTCCGCGAAGGACCTGAGCGGGCTGCGGGTGGGCGTGGGCGCCAACGGTTCGGGCGTCCAGCTGATCACCCGGCGGCTGCTGGCGGCGGCGGGCCTGGCCTTCGCCCGCGACATCCACCCGGTGCGCGTCGGCATCGACACCATGCCGACGCTGCTGCGCCACGGAAAGCTGGACGCGTTCTTCTGGTCGGGCGGGCTGCCGACCACCGCGGTGCAGCACCTGGAGGCCCGTTTCCCGGTCCGGCTGGTGCAACTCGGCGATCTGGCGGCGGCGTTGCACCGTCAGGGCGGGAAGGCCCGCTACTACCGGGAGGCCGTGATGCCGGCCGACGCCTATCCGCGGGCGCAGCACGGGCAGGGCGTGAAGACGATCGCGGTGGCCAATCTGCTGGTCACCACCGACCGGGAGGACGCGGCGCTGACCGAGGCGATGACCCGGACGGTGATACGGAGCCGGGACGCGATCGGCGAGGAGGTGCACGCCGCGCAGAAGGTGGACCTGCGGACCGCGGTCTTCACCGATCCGCTGGCGCTGCACCGGGGCGCGCGGCGCTACTACGTGTCCGAGAAGCCCTGAAACGGCGCGGCCCGGCACCCGGTCCTGAAGGCCGGGTGCCGGGCCGCGCGTCCGGCTCAGGCTGCGGGCGTCCCGCCGGGGCGACGGCCCGGGCGGCTGCGGCGCGGTCGGCGACGGCCGCCCGCCGCTCCGCCCGCGGCGCCTCCCGAGGCGCCTCCCGCGGGGCTGCGCCGTCCGCCGCCCGCGGGGCGCCGCCGGGCGGGCTGCTGCGGGGCGGGGGCGGCGAGCTGGACCTGCTCGCCCGAGGGGGTGCGGGCGCCGGTGATCCGTATCAGCTCGGCATCGCCGGGGCGGACCGTGGCGGTGTCCGGGGTGATCTTCGCCTGGCGCATCAGCCGGGTCATGTCGCGGCGCTGCTCGGGGGTGACGAGCGTGACGACGGTGCCGGACTCCCCGGCCCGCGCGGTGCGGCCGCCGCGGTGCAGATAGTCCTTGGCCTCGGTGGGCGGGTCGACGTTGACGACGAGGTCGAGGCCGTCGATGTGGATGCCGCGGGCCGCGACGTTGGTGGCGATCAGCGCCGAGGCATGGCCGGTGCGGAACTGCTCCAGGGTGCGGTTGCGCTGCGGCTGCGACTTGCCGCCGTGCAGCGCGGCGGCGCGTACGCCCTGGGCGAGCAGGTGCTTGGTGAGCCGGTCGGCGCCACGCTTGGTGTCCACGAACATGATCACGCGGCCCTCGCGGGCGGCGATCTCGGTGGCGGTGGCGCGCTTGTCGGTGTCGGCGACGTAGAGGACGTGGTGGTCCATGGTCGTGACGGTGGCGGCCGAGGGGTCCACGGAGTGGGTGACCGGGTCGGTGAGGAAACGGCGGACCAGTTTGTCGACATTGCGGTCGAGCGTCGCGGAGAACAGCATCCGCTGACCGTCCGGGTCCACCTTCTCCATGAGGCGGGTGACCTGCGGCAGGAAGCCCATGTCGGTCATCTGGTCGGCCTCGTCGAGGACGGTGATGGCGACCTGGTCGAGGGCGCAGGCGCCCCGGTCGAGGAGGTCGGCGAGCCGCCCCGGGGTGGCGACCAGCACCTCGGCGCCGCGGCGCAGGGCGTCGGTCTGCCGGTTGATCGAGGTCCCGCCGACGACGGTGGTGGTCCGCAGCCCGACTGCCTCGGCGTACGGGCCGAGCGCGTCGGCGACCTGCCCCGCGAGTTCGCGGGTGGGAACGAGCACCAGCGCCAGCGGCCGCCTGCTCTCGGCGCGGCGGCCGGCGGTGCGGCTGAGCAGCGCGAGGCCGAAGGCGAGGGTCTTGCCCGAACCGGTGCGGCCACGGCCGAGGACGTCGCGCCCGGCGAGCGTCGCGGGGAGGGTCGCCGCCTGGATGGGGAACGGCTCGGTGACACCCTGTGCGCCCAGCGCGGTCAGGAGGGCCGGGGCCAGCGGCAGCTCCTCGAAGGAGGCCACGGCCGCGGGGGCCGGCGTCCGGGGGGATGTGCGGGGTGCGGCGCTGCGTCGCGGTGCGGTCGCTCGTGTCACTGAAGGCCCTTCGGGTGAGGTGGAGGCGTGGTCGTGCCGACCGCGCACTCATCCGTGGAACGGCGCTCGGACACGAGGCGCACGGGGGGCGCGGTGGGGTGGGGCCGGGGCGGTCGGGGCATCCGCGCCGTCCGCCGGGAAGGCGGGCGGGGGGTGCGACGGGGCGCCCGGCCCCGCGGAGACGGGACGGGGCCCGCACCGGTCAGCCGGTGCGGGCCCCGTCCGCGCATCGCGTGGGCGTCAGGCGCCGACGATGTTCTCCGCCTGCGGGCCCTTGGGGCCCTGGGTCACGTCGAAGGTGACCTTCTGGCCCTCGAGGAGCTCACGGAAGCCCTGGGACTGGATGTTCGAGTAGTGGGCGAAGACGTCGGGGCCGCCGCCGTCCTGCTCGATGAAGCCGAAGCCCTTTTCCGAGTTGAACCACTTCACGGTGCCGGAAGCCATAATTTTCTCCTTCATGGGGCACGGAGCCCGCACTGCGCGGACTCCCTGTCGCCGAGATGAGTGACCCGACACCGGAGGATTCCGGTAAAAACACGGAACGCCCGGGGCTACCAGCCTCCGGGCGCACACGACGTTCATGGGTACCACAACTGCAACGCCGTTCACAGTAGCACAGCCCCGGCGTGCCCGGGCGGAGCGCACGGTCCCCGCCCCGTGGTGCCCCGCTCACCCGCCGTACGGGGCATCCCGCGGCACCGTCACCCGTACCTGGAGGCCGTGCGGCACCTGCGGGGCGAAGCGCAGGGTGGCGCCGCCCGCGGCGAGCAGGGCGCGGCTGATGGAGAGACCGAGGCCGGAGCCGGAGACGTTCTGGTGGCGGCCGCTGCGCCAGAACCGGTCGCCGATCCGGGCCAGCTCGTCATCGGTGAGGCCGGGTCCGCTGTCGGCGACGGTGATCCGTACGCCGTTGCCACGCGAGATGACGGCGACGGTGACGGGGCCGCCGGGCGGGGTGAACTTCAGGGCGTTGTCGACGACGGCGTCGAGGGCGCTGGAGAGAGCGACGGGGTCGGCCCAGCCGGTGACGGCGGCGTGCCCCTCGTAGGTCAGGTGCACGCCCTTGTCGTCGGCGAGCGGGCGCCAGGAGCCGACCCGCTCGGCGGCGAGGGCGGCGATGTCGGTGAGTTGGAGGTCGGCCGCGGCGTGCTCGGCGAGGGCGAGGCCGAGGAGGTCGTCGAGGACGCGGGCGAGCCGCTTGCCCTCGGCGCGTACGGAGGCGATCTCCGCGTTGCCCTCGGGGAGTTCGAGGGCGAGCAGTTCGATGCGGAGCAGCAGCGCGGAGAGCGGGTTGCGCAGCTGGTGGGAGGCGTCCGCGACGAAGGCGCGCTGCTGCTCCAGGACGTCCTCGACGTGGTCGGCCATCTCGTTGAACGAGCAGGCCAGCCGCCGCAGTTCGGGCGGTCCGGCGGTGGCGGCGACCCGGGACTTCATCCGGCCGGTGGCGATGTCGTGGCTGGCCGCGTCGAGGACCCGTACCGGCCGCAGCACCCAGCCGGTGAGGCGGAACGCGGCGGCGACGGCGGCGAGCATCGCCGCGCACTCCCCGGCGGCGATCAGCAGCCAGCCGCGCAGGATGCGGTCGCGCAGCTGCCCGGTGGGCGAGTCGGTGACGACGACTGCGACGACGTCACCGTCGCGGATGACCGGCGAGGCGACCGGGATGCGGCCGGTGTCGTCCCAGGGCCAGATCTGGTCGGGGTCGTGGCTGCGGTGCCCGGCCAGCGCCTCCTTGAACGCCTGCGCGCCCTTGCCGTCGCGCGCCACGGGCCAGCCGCGCGGGGCGGCGGCCATGGGGGTGCGGTCGCGGTGGAAGACCCCGGCCCGGATGCCGTAGAGGTCGTGGTAGCGGGCGAGTTCCGCGGCGAGGGTGGCGCGGCG
This sequence comes from Streptomyces sp. NBC_01525, assembly GCF_045040405.1. Taxonomy (NCBI): domain Bacteria; kingdom Bacillati; phylum Actinomycetota; class Actinomycetes; order Kitasatosporales; family Streptomycetaceae; genus Streptomyces; species Streptomyces sp. NBC_01525. Next base: position 5,266,472 of record NZ_CP109397.1, on the reverse strand, counting down.
TTCGTCCTCGTCCCCGCCGGACGCCCCGGCGCCGGAGCGGTCGGTGACGAACTGCGCGAGGGAGGCGAACCGCGCCGCGTCGTCGATGCGGTCGATGACCACCTTCTGCTGCTCGACACCGGCGGTGATCACCGCGAGCGGGACGCCGAGGGCGAGCAGCACCCCGGCGAGCAGCACGATCAGGAGGGGGAGGAGTCGGGTACGCACGGACCGGCCGGGTCCCTCAGCCGGCCGGGGCGGCGGGCGGGCGCAGGGGGGCGGCGGGGGCGACGAGGCGGTAGCCGACGCCGCGGACCGTCTCGATGAGCGCGGGCATCCGCAGCTTGGCGCGGAGCGAGGCGATGTGTACCTCCAGGGTCCGGCCGGTCCCCTCCCAGCTGGTGCGCCACACCTCGCTGATGATCTGCTCCCGCCGGAAGACCACCCCGGGGCGCTGGGCAAGCAGGGCGAGGAGGTCGAACTCCTTACGGGTCAGCGGGACGGCGGTGCCGTCCACCGAGACCTGGCGGGTGGGCAGCTCGACGGTGACGGCGCCCAGCCGCAGCGCGTCGTCGGGTCCGCTCTCCTCGGCGCGCGGCTCGGCGGGGCCGGGCGTCCCGCGACGGCTGACGGCGTGGATACGGGCGAGGAGTTCGCCGGTGTCGTAGGGCTTGACGACATAGTCGTCGGCGCCGAGGTTGAGGCCGTGGATGCGGGAGCGGACATCGGCGCGCGCGGTGACCATGATGACGGGCACGGCGCGGATCCGGCGGATGCGGCCGCAGACCTCGAATCCGTCCTGGTCGGGCAGGCCGAGGTCGAGCAGGACCACCGCGAACGGCTCGTCGTGGTCGGGCAGGAGCGCCTGGAGGGCCTCCTCGCCGTTGCGGGCGTGCACGACGGCGAAGCCGTGCCGTCCGAGCACCGCGGACAGGGCCGCGGCGACGTGGTCGTCGTCCTCGACGAGCAGCAGTCTCATCGGCCCGGCCTCCTCCTCGGTGATGGTGTGCGGTGACGGTGTGCGGGAACCACACGGCATCTACGGCGATGAACGGTGTGCACGTCAAGGGTTGGCCATGCCCCGGACGCCATCCGTTACGCAGCCGGTACGCCCGGGGGCACCGGGGCGGCTCCGGAGCGCGGGAGACGGACCGGCGCCCCGTGCGGGCGCCCCGTGCGCCGATGTCCCCGAACCGGGACAGCGGGTTCCGGCCGTCGCGGCCGGATCGTGATGCTCAAGTTCCGCTCAGATGTAATGACGCAGGTCGCGGGCCGCCCTAGGGTCCTGGCAACCGAGGAGGACGGAGCTACACGCCGATGAGCGAAGTATCGGGGACCGGGAGCACCGAGGCCCCCGCACCGGCCGGGGACCAGTTGGTCGTACTGGACAACGTCAACAAGCACTTCGGCGCGTTGCACGTGCTCCAGGACATCGACCTGACGATCCACCGTGGTGAGGTCGTCGTGGTGATCGGGCCCTCCGGGTCCGGCAAGTCGACGCTGTGCCGCACCATCAACCGTCTGGAGACGATCGACAGCGGCGCCATCAGCATCGACGGCAAACCGCTGCCGCAGGAGGGCCGGGAACTGGCCAGGCTCCGTGCCGATGTCGGCATGGTCTTCCAGTCCTTCAACCTCTTCGCGCACAAGACGGTGCTGGAGAACGTGGTGCTGGGCCAGACCAAGGTCCGCCGCACGGACAAGGCGGCCGCCGAGAAGAAGGCGCGCGCCCTGCTGGACCGGGTGGGCGTGGGCACCCAGGCGGACAAGTACCCCGCGCAGCTGTCGGGCGGTCAGCAGCAGCGGGTGGCCATCGCCCGCGCGCTGGCCATGGACCCCAAGGTGATGCTGTTCGACGAGCCGACGTCGGCGCTGGACCCGGAGATGATCAACGAGGTGCTGGAGGTCATGCAGCAGCTCGCCCGGGACGGGATGACGATGGTCGTCGTCACGCACGAGATGGGGTTCGCCCGCTCCGCCGCCAACCGCGTGGTGTTCATGGCCGACGGCCGGATCGTCGAGGAAGCGGAGCCGAACCAGTTCTTCAACAATCCGCGCAGCGACCGCGCGAAGGACTTCCTTTCGAAGATCCTGCACCACTGAGCCCGCGGTCGGGCCACGATGACCGTCAACACCTGTGTAGACAAAGGATGTTCACCATGAGGATGCGTAAGACGGCCACGGCGTGCGCGGCGGTGCTCGCGCTGGCGGCAACGGCGACCGCGTGCGGCGGCGAGTCGGGCACGGCGGGCGACAAGCCGGCCGGTGGCGACGTCTACAGCGGCACCTACAAGCCCGCGTCCGGCGTCAAGGTCGACTCCCCGGTGCTGCAGAAGGCCCAGAAGGCGCACCAGATCACCGTCGGCGTCAAGGCTGACCAGCCGTTCCTCGGCTTCAAGGACACGTCGGGCACGTACTCCGGCTTCGACATCGAGATCGCGAAGATGGTCGCCGCCGACCTCGGGTTCTCCGAGAAGGAGATCACCTTCAAGACGATCGACTCCAACGTCCGCGAGACCGCCATCTCCAAGGGCCAGGTGGACTTCTACGTCGGTACGTACTCGATCAACGAGGAGCGCAAGAAGCAGGTCGACTTCGCCGGGCCGTACTACACCGCGGGCGCCGACCTGCTGGTGCGCCGTGAGGACAAGTCGATCACCGGCCCGATGTCGCTGCGCGGCAAGAAGGTCTGCTCCATCGTCGGCTCCACGCCGCTGCAGGAGATCAAGAAGCCGAAGTACGGCGCCGACACCACCGAGCTGTCGAAGTACTCGGACTGCGTCAAGTCGCTGCTCGACGGCCAGGTCGACGCCGTCACCACCGACGACGCGATCCTCAAGGGCTACGCCGCGCAGCGCAAGGACAAGCTGCGGGTCGTCGACAAGCCGTTCACCAAGGAGCCGTACGGCGTCGGCCTGAAGAAGGGCGACAAGGCGCTCCAGGACGCGATCACCGCCGCGCTGGAGAAGCACATCAAGAACGGCGACTACAAGACGGCGTACAACGGCACGCTGGGCAAGTCCGGTTCGCCGTTCACCGACAACACCGCGCCGGAGCTGCCGCTTCCGCGAGGCTGACGCGCTCGCGCCCCGCTTCGGAGGGGGCCCCGCGTCCGTCCGCCCACCGGGGCGGGCGGACGCGCCCTCCACCGCACTTCCAGGGCTGCGCCCCGTACGCCCGCCGCGCCGGGTGTGCGGGGCGCGCTGCCGTCCGCGCCGCGCGGGCCCCGCCCCCTTTTCGCCGCCGACCCGACCGCAACCGCGGAGACCCCATGAACGTACTCCTCGATCATTTCCCCGAGTTCCGTGACGGGTTCCTCGGAACCCTGGCGATCACCGCGGCCAGCGCGCTGCTGGCGCTGGTGCTCGGCATTCTCATAGCCGGCTTCCGGGTCTCCCCGATCCCGCCGCTGCGCGTGTTCGGGACGGCCTGGGTCACGGTGCTGCGGAACACCCCGCTCACCCTGCTCTTCCTCGTCGCCTTCTTCGTGGTGCCGCAGGTCCTCATCCCCGGCACCAGCCCGTTCGTGCTGGCGACGCTGGCGCTGGGCTTCTACACCTCGTCGTTCGTGTGCGAGGCGGTGCGCTCGGGCATCTCGACTGTGCCGATCGGGCAGGCGGAGGCCGCCCGCTCACTGGGCATGACGTTCTCCCAGACACTGCGGATGATCGTGCTGCCGCAGGCCACCCGCACGGTGCTGCCACCGCTCAGCTCGATCTTCATCGCGCTGACGAAGAACTCCGCCATCGCGGGCGCGTTCAGCGTCGCCGAACTGTTCAGCGTCTCGAAGCTGCTGAGCGACAAGGGTTTCGCCATCGGCTGGATCTTCCTGTGGATCGCCCTGGCCTACCTCGTCATCACCTTCGCGATCAGCGGCCTCTTCCGGGTGCTGGAGCGGCGGATGGGGGTGGCCCGGTGAGCGGGGCCGGACGGCGGATCAGTACGACGTGGGTGCCGCGCGCAGGCGGGGCGGATCGAAGCGAGGTATCGGCATGAGCGGCGCCAGCGTTCTCTACGACGCACCGGGTCCGAAGACGAAGGCGCGCAACCGCCTCTACAGCATCGTCGGTTCGGTGGCGGTGGTGGCCCTGATCGCCTTCGTCATCGAACGGCTCAACGCCAAGGGCCAGTTCGCGCCCGGGATGTGGAACATCTTCAACTACGCGGACGTGCGGACCAATCTGCGCGACGGCGTGCTGACCACTCTGGAGGTCTTCGCGGTCGCCGCGGTCCTCTCGCTGGCGCTGGGCGTGCTGCTGGCGGTGGCGCGACTCTCCGACCACAAGCCGGTGCGCTGGCTGGCGACCGGTTTCGTCGAACTGTTCCGCGCGATCCCGCTGCTGATCACCATCTACGTGCTGTGGGTGATCCTCCTCGCCAACCGCGACGCGCTCGGCCTGTCCGGTAACGGTCCGCAGTTCTGGGCGCTGGTGGTGGGCCTGACGGCGTACAACGGCTCGGTGCAGGCCGAGGTGCTCCGCGCGGGCATCGCGGCGGTGCCGCGCGGCCAGAGCGAGGCGGCGTACGCGCTGGGCATGCGCAAGACGCAGGTCATGACGACGGTGCTGATCCCGCAGGCGGTGCGCGCGATGCTGCCGACGATCATCAGCCAGCTGGTGGTGACGTTGAAGGACACCTCCCTCGGCTACATCATCACGTTCGAGGAACTCCTCTACACCGCTCGCCAGATGAGCACCAACATCATCGTCAACGGCTCGGACACCTACGTTCCGGTCATCATCGTGACGGGCGTCATCTACGTCGCGATGTGCCTGGCGCTCTCCGGCCTGGCCACCTGGATCGAGCGGCGCGGCCGCCGCGCGAAGACCGGTGTCGCACCGGCGACCGCCGCGCCCGCGGGCGACCCGGCCACCGCCGCCGCCGACGCCGGGAAGGACACCGCCGCGACGCCGTGACCGGCCGGTGAGCGGCGGGGCGGACGAGGTGCGCGGGGGCGGCGGCGCCCCGGTCACTTGACGCGGAGGGCCGCAGTGGGTTGCATACGCTGTGTGATCACGCACCGGGCTTCAACTGCCAGTTCCCGTACCGCCGCTTCGCCCCTGCGGGGCCGGGGAGCCACCTCGTGGACCCGGTGATCGTCGTGGGGGCGGGCCCGGTCGGCCTCGCCCTCGCCCTCTCCCTCTCCCGCCTCGGCGTACCGTCCGTCGTCCTCGACGACACCACCGGCCCGGAGCCCGTCCGCCCGGCCCGTACCGCGGTGCTGCGCGAGGACACCGCCGGGTACGTGGCGCGGCTGGGCTGCGCCGCGACGCTGGCATCGGCGGGCACCCGCTGGACCGCATGGCGCACGGTGCGCCGACGACGGCTGATCGAACGCGTGGAGTTCGGCCCCGGCGGCCTGTGGACGTCCGGCGCCGACGACGCGCCCGCCTCGCCCGTCCATCTCCCCCAGCACGCGCTGACCTGCGCGCTCCGTGCCGCGCTGGAGGGCGAGGAGCTGGCGCGGATCGTCGGCGGCGGCCGGCTGACGGAGCTGGAGCAGGACGCCGACGGCGTGAGCGCCCACACCCGCGGCCCCGGCGGCACCTGGTGGCGCGGGAGTTACCTGGTCGGCTGCGACGGCCCGCGCTCCACCGTCCGCAAGCTGCTGGAGATCCGTTTCCCGGGCCGCACCTCCGTGGAGCGCCACGCGGTGGCCGCCATCCGCGCGGAGCTGCCCTGGCCCGGCGAGGCACTGCTGCACCGCGCCCCGGGGCGGCACGGCGGCGCGGAGGTCTGCGCCCGGCCGCTGCCGGACGGGGTGTGGCGGCTGGACTGGCTGCTGCCGCCGGGCCGCGATCTGGTCACCCCGGACGCACTGGTGGCCCGGATCCGCGATTCGCTGGCGGGCTGGGCCGCCGAACCCGCTCTGTCGGCCGACGCCGAGGACGCCCCGCAGCCGCCCCGCGGCCGTGGCCAGGCCCGCCCCGTGCCGCCGTACGAACTGCTCGACACCGGGGTGCACACCGTCCACCACCGGCTGGCGCGGCGCTGGCGGCACGGGCGCGCGTTCCTCGCCGGGGACGCCGCCCATCTGCTCGGCGCGCTCGGGACGCAGGGCCTCGACGAGGGGCTGCGGGACGCCGAGAACCTCGCCTGGAAGCTGGCGCTCGCCTGGCACCACGGGGCGTCCGAGACGCTGCTGGACAGCTATCAGGCCGAGCGGCGCGGCGCGGTGGCCGCCCGGCTGCGCGCCGCCGACCAGGCGCTTCCGCGGCTGCGGGACGGCGGCGCGGGACGTCTGCGGCGCGCGGTGCCGGGCGCCGCGCGCGGCCATGCCACTCTGCTGACGGATGGTCACCTGGGGCGCGGGCCGCTGGGCGCGCCGCCGGTCCACGCCTGTTCGCCGCTCGCCCCGGCTCCGGCGCACACCGCGGCGACGCCGGTGGGCACCCTGCCGGGCGCGCCGGTCGCCGATGTGCCGGTGACGGCCGCCGACGGTTCGGTGGTGCCGCTGCGCGAACGGCTGGGCCGGGGGCTGCTGTTGGTGCTCGTCGCGCCCGGTACGGGCGTGTGGGAGCCGCGGCACTGGCGGTCCGCCGGGCTGATGCCGCGGCTGACCGGCGCGGCCGAGGGGCTGCCCCTCGCCACCGAGGTCCTGGTCGCCGAGGAGTATCCGGGGGCGGCCGCGCACACCGTGCTGCTGGTGCGCCCGGACGGTCATCTGGTCACCGCGATGTCCGGGGTCCGCCCGGCCGAGCTGTACGCCTGCGCGGACGCGGTACGCGGCGGGGCCTTCGGCGGGGCGGCACACCAGCCGCCGGCCGGGGGCGGTGACGCGGCCGGCGGTGACGGGGTGGCCGGTGGTTCTCCGGGCGCGGAATGCGTGGTTGACCCTGTGGGAACGTCCGTGTTTCACTCCGAGCGTGACTGATCACGGCGCGCGTTTCTGGCGGAGGGTCCATCTCGACCTGGTCCGCTACGCGGGCTGCACCTGTCGTCCGTCCTGCTGATCCGCAGTTCTTCCCCGCGCGCTCCCGGCCGTCCGGCCGTGGTGAGCGCGTCTCTTCGCGATCACTCAGGACGGTGTCCCGTGCCCGATCTCTCCACCCCTGCCCGCCCTCGGACCGCCCCACTCACGGGCGGTCCGAGCGCCGCAGAACTCTTTAGCTTCGTCCGCCGCACCGCCGCGGACACCCCGCTCGTCGCCTCCCTCCCCCTCGACCCCGAGGGCCGCACCTGGCTCCGGCTGGACGGCCCGGACGGCAGCGAGGCATGGCTGATCGGCTGGCCGCCCGGCACCGGCACCGGCTGGCACGACCACGGCGGCTCACGCGGCGCCTTCGCCGCGGCCGCCGGTGCGCTGACCGAGGACTCCCTCACCGTCCAGCTCCCCACCGAGGGCTGGACGAGCCTGGAGCTGACCGACGGCGTCGACCGCACCCACACCCTGACCGACGGCCGCGGCCGGGCATTCGGCCCCCACCACGTCCACCAGGTACGCAACGTCTCGCCCGCCACGCACGCGATTTCGGTGCACGCGTACCACCCGCCGCTCCCCCTGATGCGCCGCTACCGCCGCACCGGTGCTCTCCTCCGCCTCGAAGAGGTGGAGCGGCCGGAGGATTGGGGGTGAGGGCGGGGGCGTACGGGGTGCGGCACGGGGGCCGGGGTGACCTCTGTGCCGGGCGGCGGGACGGGTGTGGCGCGGAGAGCCGTATCGCCCGATGGGCCGGGTGCCGGGCCCGGCACCGTGGCGGCCCGCGGTCCGGGTGCGACGCCGGGCCCCGTATCCGGGTACACGTCGGGGCGGGCGTCGTCGCGGAGGTGCCGCAGCGCCTGCCGAGCGGCACCAACAGAGAGGCGGAGGTGGGAAGTTGAGCGCCATCGACACCCTGCTGGAGCAGGCCCGGACCCGACTGCACCGGGTGGATCCCGGGCAGGCGGCAGCGGTGCAGCGGGCGGGCGGACTCCTCGTCGACATCCGCTACGCGGCGCTGCGTGCACGCGACGGCACCATCCCCGGCGCGCTGATCGTGGAACGCAACGAGCTGGAGTGGCGCCTCGACCCGACGGGCGACCACCGCGCCCCCGAGGCGACCGGCCATGACCTGCACATCGTCGTCATCTGCAACGAGGGATACGCATCGAGCCTCGCCGCCGTCTCCCTCCACCAACTGGGGCTGCACCGCGCCACCGACCTGACCGGCGGCTTCCAGGCATGGCGCGCTGCGGGGCTTCCCGTCAGCCCCGGCACGGCGCCCGCCACCAGCTGACCGGTACGGCCCGGCCGCGCCCCCGGTCATGACCCGGCTGCCGTGCCCCGGTCGCCGGGTCACCGCGCCGGGGCGGGCGTGACGGGACGACCGGTGGGGGCGGCACCAGCACACTCGGCGGCACCCCGGCCCGGCACCACTACTCCTGCGCCCATTGCTCCAGCAGTTCGGGGTCCTCGCCCTCCTCCTCCAGCGCCTGGCGGACCACCCGGAGGGCCAGGCCCTCGGAGTAGCCCTTGCGGGCCAGCATTCCGGCGAGGCGACGCAGCCGCCTGTCGCGGTCCAGACCCCTGGTACTGCGGAGCTTGCGCTCGACCAGCTCCCGGGCGGTGGCCTCCTCCTGCTCGGGATCGAGGCGGCCGACCGCCTGGTCGATGACCTCGGACTCCACGCCCTTGGTCCGCAGCTCGCGGGCGAGCGCCCGCCGGGCCAGGCCCCGCCCGTGGTGCCGGGACTCCACCCACGCATCGGCGAACGCCATGTCGTCGATGAGCCCGACCTCCACGAAGCGGGAGAGGACCTCCTCCGCGGCCTCCTCGGGGATGTCTCGCTTGCGCAGGGCGTCCGCGAGCTGGCTTCGGGTGCGCGGGGACCCGGTGAGCAGGCGCAGACATATCGCCCGCGCCTGCTCCTCGGGCGTGCGCGGGGACCCCTGCCCGGCCCTCGACGGGGAGGGGTCATCGCTGTCGTCACGGCCACCACGGCCCTTACGGTGTTCGGCACCGCCCATGGCGTGACCGCCGCCGTCGGGCCATTCCGTTCGCCGCGTCATGACGGACTAGCTCTTGGCCGCGGCGGCCTTGGCACCCTTGGCACCCTTGGCCGCGGGCGCCGGGAGCGACTTGGCGGGCTCGGCCGGGCCCGCGGCGTCCGGGCCGGGCTCCGCCACCGGGTCCTGCGGCTTGACGCCGATGCCCAGCTTCTCCTTGATCTTCTTCTCGACCTCGTTGGCGAGGTCCGGGTTGTCCTTGAGGAAGTTGCGGGCGTTCTCCTTGCCCTGGCCGAGCTGATCGCCCTCGTATGTGTACCAGGCGCCCGACTTGCGGATGAAGCCGTGCTCCACGCCCATGTCGATCAGGCCGCCCTCACGGCTGATGCCCTGGCCGTAGAGGATGTCGAACTCGGCCTGCTTGAAGGGCGGGGCCACCTTGTTCTTGACCACCTTGCAGCGGGTGCGGTTACCGACCGCATCCGTGCCGTCCTTGAGGGTCTCGATACGGCGGATGTCGATACGCACCGAGGCGTAGAACTTCAGGGCGCGGCCACCCGTCGTGGTCTCCGGCGAGCCGAACATCACGCCGATCTTCTCGCGGAGCTGATTGATGAAGATCGCGGTGGTCTTGGACTGGTTGAGCGCGCTGGTGATCTTGCGCAGCGCCTGGCTCATCAGCCGGGCCTGGAGACCGACGTGCGAGTCGCCCATCTCACCCTCGATCTCCGCCTTCGGCACCAGGGCCGCGACGGAGTCGATGACGATGAGGTCGAGGGCGCCGGAGCGGATCAGCATGTCCGTGATCTCCAGGGCCTGCTCACCGTTGTCCGGCTGGGACAGGATCAGCGCGTCCGTGTCCACGCCGAGCTTCTTGGCGTACTCGGGGTCGAGCGCGTGCTCGGCGTCGATGAACGCCACGGAGCCGCCGGCCTTCTGGGCGTTGGCCACCGCGTGCAGGGTCAGGGTCGTCTTACCGGAGGACTCCGGTCCGTAGACCTCCACGACGCGGCCGCGGGGGATGCCGCCGACACCCAGCGCCACGTCGAGCGCGGTCGACCCGGTGGGGATGACCTCGATGGGTTCGTTCGGCCGCTCCCCCATGCGCATCACGGCGCCCTTGCCGAATTGCCGTTCAATCTGTGCGAGCGCGGCGTCGAGCGCCTTCTCGCGGTCAGTGCCTGCCATGGGTTCCACCCGATTTGCTTGAGTCGATCGCTTCACGTCCACGACGCTAACGCCTGCCACTGACAATGCGCCCGGACCCGGCTCCGGCCTGTGGACAACTCGGCGATGAAGCCCCGGAACTTTCGCTCCGGCGTACAGGTCGGACCCCAATAAGAATAGATGTTCGATTTTACTGTCAAGCGCACCCGCCGGAGCCCCGGGCACGAGGCCCCGGGGCCCGGTCCGTGCAGGTCACGACGGCGGCCGGTCAGGCATGCGGGGCCCAGAAGGCGGTCAGCCTCCCGGCGCCGGGCTCGATGTCCCGCCAGGAGCCGGTGAAGGCGAGAACGGCGATCGCGGACGTCGGGAGGCCACTGCGGTGCATCCGTGCCAGCAGATCACCGTCCGCCTCGCCGGTGAGCGCGTCGGCGAGCTCGTGGATACCGGGGTTGTGCCCAATGACCACCAGGCTCCCGACCTCGTCACCCACCTCGTTGAGGAGCGCGATCAGCTCGCCCGGCGACGCCCTGTAGACGCGCTCCTCGTACACCGTCCTGGGCTGCTCCGGCAGCTCGGACAGGGCGAGCCGCCATGTCTCCCGGCAGCGTGCGGCGGTCGAGCACAGCGCCAGGTCCGGAAGGACACCGGACCCGGCGAGCCGGCGGCCGGCGGCGGGTGCGTCCTCGCGGCCGCGCGCCGCAAGCGGGCGCTCATGGTCGTCCCCGTCGGTCCGTTCGGCCTTGGCGTGGCGCAGGAGCACCACATGGCGGGTCGTCTCAGCACTCATGGCGGCCATCCTCGCCACCCGACGACCCCGGGCCGGGGCGCACCGCGCGGAACTCGGCCGGGCGGGCGAATCCCGGCCCGCGCCCGGCGGCCGGTCAGCCCCCGTGGGCGGTGAGCCGGTAGCCCTCCGGGCCTTCGAACGAGAACATCGGCCCGAAGGGGCTCTCCGCCATCGGCGTGAGGATCGTGATCCCGGCGGCGACGAGCCGGTCGTGGAGCTGTTGGGCGTCGGGGGTCCGGAACCAGAGCACCACGCCGAGGCCCGGCCGTGCGGCGTCGGCGAGGTCGGTGTCCGGGAACAGCTCGCGGACGGCGAACGGAATCGGCGCGGTGTCGAACACGACCGCATGGGGCGGCGAGGCCGGGGACCGGCGCAGCCCCAGGTGCCGCTCACAGAAGGCCGCGGCGGCCTCCACGTCACGGACCTGCAGGGCGACGAAGTCGGGACCGTCGACGGCAACAGACATGGGCTTCCCTCACTCTTATGTCAGGACTTTGACACAGGGGAGGCTAGGGGGCAGCCCACGAGCATGTCAAAATGCTGACATGAACGAGAGTGTGCCGCCGGAGCCGTCCCGCCCCGCGAACGATGTCACCCAGCACGTCGGATACCTGCTCAAACGCGCCCAGGCGGCCCTGCGCGCCGCCATGGACAAGGTGCTGCGCGAGCACGGGCTGACCGTGCCGCAGTACGCCACGCTGGAACTGCTGGCGCTGCACCCCGGGATGTCCAACGCCGACCTCGCCCGCGCGACCTTCGTCACCCGGCAGTCCGGCAACGTCGTCCTCCGGGGCCTCCAGGAGGCCGGGCTGATCACCCGCCCCGCCACCGCCGATCACGGCCGCGCCCGGCCCGCCCGCCTCACCGAGGAGGGCCACACCCGCCTGGCCACGGTCCAGGCCACCGTCCATGCCGTCGAACAGCGCATGGCCGACGCGCTCCCGCCCCGGCGCGTCACGGCACTCCTGACCGACCTCGAACGCATCGCGACGGCACTGGAGGACTGACGGCCGGAGCCCCGCGCGTCCCTAGGCGGTGCCCGACTGCTCCGTCTCCTCCGAAGGCGCTTCCGGTCCCCCAGTGGCCGCCCCGGGGCGCGCCCCCTCGGGTGCCTCCCCGTGCAGCCCCCGCCGGACCCGTGCCAGCACCTCGGAGCCGCGCCGGAACCGGCGGCCGCCGTCGGCCCTCGGGTCGGTCACCTCGTACCGCTTGACGTACGCGCTCAGGAACGCCTGGAGGGTCGCCGTGGCGGGGATCGCGATCAGTGCGCCGACCGCGCCCATCAGCGCCGTGCCCGCGATGACGGAGCCGAAGGCGACGGCGGGGTGGATGTCGACCGTGCGCGCGGTGATCCGGGGTTGCAGCAGGTAGTTCTCGAACTGCTGGTAGACCACGACGAACGCGAACACCCACAGCGCGTACCAGGGGTCCACGGTGAAGGCGATCAGAATGGGCAGGGCCCCTGCGAGATACGTACCGATGGTCGGGATGAACTGCGAGACCAGGCCGACCCAGACGCCCAGCGCGGGGGCGTAGGGCACCCCGAGGGCCTCCAGCAGGACGTAGTGGGCGGCCCCGGAGATCAGCGCCATCAGGCCGCGCGAGTAGAGGTAGCCGCCCGTCTTGGCGACCGCGATCTCCCAGGCGCGCAGCACCTCCGCCTGGCGGCTCGGCGGCAGCACGGAGCAGAGCGCGCGGCGCAGCCGGGGGCCGTCGGCCGCGAAGTAGAACGAGAACAGCGCCACCGTCAGCAGGTTGAACAGGCTGCCCAGCACCGTCGCGGAGACGGCGAGGACGTTGTTGGCGCTGTCCTGGACGTACTTCTGCAGCCAGTCGGAGTTGAGGAGGTTGTTCTGCACCTCCAGCCGGGACAGGTGGGTGTGGAAGGTGCTGTTCGCCCAGCTGATGACGGAGTCCAGATACTGCGGGAACTCCTCGACCATGGTCGCGATCTGGCCCGCGACCATCGACCCGAGGAGGGCGAAGAAACCCGCCGCGGCGACGAGGAGGCCAAGGAAGACGGTGCCGGTGGCGAGGCCGCGCCGCACGCCGCGCGCCGCCATCCAGTCCACCGCGGGCTCGACGGCCAGCGCGAGGAAGAAGGCGATCAGGATGTTCAGCAGCAGGCCGATGAGCTGGTGGAATCCCCAGCTGGCGAGCTGGAAACAGGCCACCAGCGCGAGCGCCAGCACCATGGCGCGCGGCAGCCAGCGCGGCATCCGCGCGTCCGGCGGCTCGGGAGGTCGTCGGGCGTCGTCGCTGGGCGTGTCATCAATCGCGGGCACCGGCCCAGTGTCGCGCACCCGTACGACACTCCTGGCCGTCCCCCGGGATCGGCCGGTCAGCGCCGCTCGTCCGGTACGTCCATGGTGACGCAGACCACCCGCCACACCTCCTTGGCGCTCCAGCCCGCCGCCAGCGCCTCGTGGACGGTGCGGCCCCCGAGGCCGGACATCACATGGTCGCGGGCGAACGAGTCGGCGTACGCCGGTCCGAAGTGGTCCGCCATCCGCTGCCAGAAATCCGTCAGCCTCATGAATCCCGTTTCCTCATGGCCCCGGCCCCGCCCGTCCGCCGGCCCGCGGCCGGAGCGGCACCGTGGTCCCCGCAGCGTATGCCCTCCTCACCAGGGGGCGCCGCCATCAATCCGGCGCCCCCGGTGTCCCGCCCTGGGAGGGCGTGGGCCCCGGTGCGGTGCGCCGGGGCGTGATCCGGCCCTACGGTGCGGGGCATGGCCGAAACCGCAAGCCCGTCGCCGTCCCCGCCGGCCCGTGCCGAGCGCTTCGTGTGGCTCACCGCCCGGGTGCTCGAACAGCGGCTCTTCGCGTACCACTTCCTGGGCGGCGGTGACACCCCGGTGGAGCGGGCGCTCGCCGCGTACCGCAACGACGACGGCGGGTACGGCCACGCGCTGGAGCCGGAGCTGCGCGGACCGGCCAGCCAGCCGCTGCACACCGCGCACGCCCTGGGGGTGCTGGACCGCATCGGGCGTTGCGACAGCCGCCACATCGAGCACGTCTGCCGCTATCTGACGCGGATCTCGACCCGGGACGGGGCGCTGCCCGCGCTGCACCCGTCGGCGCGTGGGTACCCGGTGGCCCCGTGGTTGCCGGTCGCCGGCGATCCGCCCAGTTCCGCGCGGGCCGCGGACACCCCGGTCGCCCCGGGGTACGCCCCCGGGGAGCATCACTTCGCGTACGACTACGCGACCGCGCCCGGGGCGCTCGCCCGCGGCTGGTTCACGGACGCGGAGCTGGCGCGGTCGCTGGACCACCTCGCCTCGCTGCAGCGCGACGACGGCGGCTGGCCCGCCGACGCGTACGTCCGGGCGCCGGGCACCGCGGCGGAGAGCCGCCCGGTCGTCACCCTGCGGGCCCTGCTGACGCTGCGCGCACACGGGTGGGCGCTGGACTGAGCGGGGCGGCGGGCCGCGGCGCTCAGTGGTCGGGCGCGGGAGACGTGGGCGGCCGGGTGGGAAAGACGTGGGCGGCCGGGTGGGAAAGACATGGGCGGCCGGGTGGGAAAGACATGGACAGCCGCGTGGGGAAGACGTGGGCGGTGGCCGCGGTGGGGCGAAGGCGCGGCGCGCGGCCGCTCCGCTCGGCCGTGGACGGCCCGCCGCACCCGCCGTGAGCTGCACGGATGCCCCGTTCCGGCGGCGTTGTCAGTGGGGCGGTGCACGATGGGGGGCATGGACGGGACAGCGCTCGATTCCTTCTCCGCCGCGACCCGCGGCTGGTTCACCGGCGCCTTCCAGGCGCCGACGGCGGCGCAGGAGGGTGCCTGGAGCGCGCTGCGCGAAGGCTCGGATGTCCTGGTGGTGGCGCCGACAGGCTCCGGCAAGACGCTCGCCGCGTTCCTCGCCTCGCTGGACGCGCTGGCGAGCACCCCGCCCCCGGCGCAGCCGAAGAAGCGCTGCCGGGTGCTGTACGTCTCGCCGCTGAAGGCCCTCGCCGTCGATGTCGAACGTAATCTGCGCAGTCCGCTGACCGGCATCCGGCAGGAGTCGGTCCGGCTCGGGCTGCCGGAGCCGGACCTCACCGTCGGCATCCGCTCCGGTGACACCCCGGCCGCCGAACGCCGCGCGCTCGCCACCCGCCCGCCCGACATCCTGATCACCACCCCCGAGTCGCTGTTCCTCATGCTCACGTCGTCGGCCCGGGAGGCGCTGGAAGGCGTCGAGACGGTGATCCTCGACGAGGTGCACGCCGTCGCCGGGACGAAGCGCGGCGCGCATCTGGCGCTGTCCCTGGAGCGGCTCGACGCGCTGCTGCCACGCCCGGCCCGCCGGATCGGACTGTCGGCGACGGTCCGCCCGGTGGAGGAGGTGGCCCGCTATCTGTCGCCGCGGCGCCGGGTGGAGATCGTGCAGCCGCTGTCCGGGAAGCGGTTCGACCTGTCGGTGGTCGTCCCGGTCGAGGACATGGGGGAGCTGGGCGGCTCGCCCGTACGGGAGGGCGAGGCGGGCGAGAAGCCGTCGATCTGGCCGCAGGTCGAGGAGCGGATCGCCGACCTGGTGCAGGCCCACCGCTCCACGATCGTCTTCGCCAACTCCCGCCGCTTGGCGGAGCGGCTCTGCAACCGCCTCAACGAGATCGCCCACGAGCGGGCGACCGGCGAGCCGCTGCCGGAGGACCACTCCCCGGCCGAGCTGATGGCCGAGTCCGGCGCCGCCAAGGGCGCGCCGCCGGTGCTGGCCCGCGCCCACCACGGTTCGGTCTCCAAGGAGCAGCGGGCCCTGGTGGAGGAGGACCTCAAGGCGGGGCGGCTCCCGGCCGTCGTCGCCACCTCCAGCCTGGAGCTGGGCATCGACATGGGCGCGGTCGATCTGGTGATCCAGGTCGAATCGCCGCCGTCGGTGGCGTCCGGGCTCCAGCGGGTGGGCCGGGCCGGGCATCAGGTGGGCGCGGTGTCGAAGGGCATCGTCTTCCCGAAGTACCGCGGCGACCTGGTGCAGGCGGCCGTGGTCACCGAGCGGATGCGGACGGGCGCCATCGAGGCGCTGCGGGTGCCCGCCAACCCGCTCGACGTCCTGGCGCAGCAGCTCGTGGCGATGACGGCGCTCGACGCCTGGGATGTCGGGGAGCTGCTGGCCCTGGTGCGCCGCGCGGCGCCGTTCGCCTCCCTCCCGGAGTCGGCGTTCACCTCCGTCCTGGACATGCTGGCCGGTCGCTATCCGTCCGACGCCTTCGCCGAGCTGCGGCCGCGTCTGGTGTGGGACCGCGTCGCGCAGACGGTGACCGGCCGCCCCGGCGCGCAGCGGCTCGCCGTCACCTCCGGCGGCACGATCCCCGACCGCGGGCTGTTCGGCGTCTTCCTGGCCGGGGGCGACGGCAAGGGCGGCGGCCGCCGGGTCGGCGAGCTGGACGAGGAGATGGTCTACGAGTCCCGCGTCGGCGACGTCTTCACCCTCGGCACGACCTCCTGGCGCATCGAGGACATCACCCGCGACCGCGTCCTGGTCACCCCCGCCCCCGGGGTGCCGGGCCGCCTGCCCTTCTGGAAGGGCGACCAGCTGGGCCGCCCCCTGGAACTGGGCCGCGCGCTCGGCGCGTTCCTCCGCGAGATCGGGGCGCTGTCGCCCGAGGAGGCACGGGCCCGGCTCGCCGCCGCCGGGCTCGACGACTGGGCCTGCGACAACGTCCTCGGCTACCTCGCCGAGCAGCGGCAGGCGTGCGGCCATGTGCCGGACGACCGCACCGTCGTCGTGGAGCGGTTCCGGGACGAGCTGGGCGACTGGCGGGTCGTGGTGCACTCCCCTTTCGGCGCGCAGGTGCACGCCCCGTGGGCGCTCGCCCTCGGCGCGCGGCTCGCCGAGCGCCACGGCATCGACGCCCAGGTGATGCATGCCGACGACGGGATCGTGCTGCGGCTGCCCGACGCGGATCTGCTGGGCCTCGACCTCCTCGACGGGCCGGGCGGCGCCGGTCCCGTGGCGGGCGCGGAGTTCGACCCGGAGCAGTCGCCGGTCGGCGCCGCCGATGTCGTCTTCGATCCCGGTGAGGTCGATCAGCTGGTCACCGACCAGGTGGGCGGCTCGGCACTGTTCGCCTCCCGCTTCCGGGAGTGCGCGGCGCGCGCCCTGCTGCTGCCGCGGCGCAGCCCCGGCCGGCGCACCCCGTTGTGGCAGCAGCGCCAGCGCGCGGCGCAACTCCTCCAGGTGGCGAGCGAGTTCGGCTCGTTCCCGATCGTCCTGGAGGCGGTGCGCGAATGCCTCCAGGACGTGTTCGACGTCCCCGGGCTGACGGAGCTGATGGGCGACATCGAGGCCCGCCGGGTCCGCCTGGTGGAGGTCACCACCCCGGAGCCGTCCCCGTTCGCCCGCTCCCTCCTCTTCGGTTACGTCGCGCAGTTCCTGTACGAGGGCGACTCCCCGCTCGCCGAACGCCGGGCCGCCGCGCTGTCGCTGGACTCCCGGCTCCTGGCGGAGCTGCTGGGCCGGGCGGAGCTGCGTGAGCTGCTGGATCCGGAGGTGCTGGCGGAGCTGGAGCGGGAGTTGCAGTGGCGCACCGACGACCGCCGCGTCAAGGACGCCGAGGGCGTCGCCGACCTGCTGCGGGTGCTGGGTCCGCTGACCGACGCGGAGCTGGCCGAGCGGGGCGCCGACCCGGCGTGGGCCGAGGAGCTGGCGGCGGCCCGGCGCGCCATCCCGGTGCGGCTGGCGGGCACCGCGCACCGGGCCGCCGTCGAGGACGCCGGGCGGCTCCGCGACGCCCTGGGCACGGCGCTGCCGGTGGGCGTCCCCGAGGCGTTCACGGAGCCGGTGGCCGATCCGCTGGGCGATCTGCTGTCCCGGTACGCCCGCACCCACGGCCCGTTCACCTCCGAGCAGGCCGCGGCCCGCTTCGGGCTGGGCCCGGCCGTCACCGACGGCGCCCTGCACCGTCTGGCGGCGTCCGGCCGCCTGGTGCAGGGCGAGTTCCATCCGGCGGGCATCGGCCAGGAGTGGTGCGACGCGCAGGTGCTGCGGCGGCTGCGGCGCCGTTCGCTGGCGGCGCTGCGTGAGGAGCTGGAGCCGGTGCCGCCCACCGCGCTGGCCGTATTCCTGCCCCGGTGGCAGCAGGTCGGCACGCCCCGCCTGGCTTCGGGCGCCGCCCGTCCGCCGCAGGGCGCCGCCCCCGGGCTGCGCGGGATCGACGGACTGGTGCGCGCCGTCGAGCAGTTGCAGGGCGCTCCGGTGCCCGCGTCGGCGCTGGAGAAGCTCGTCCTGCCGTCCCGCGTCGCGGACTACTCCCCCGCCCTGCTGGACGAACTCACCGCCACCGGCGAGGTGGTGTGGGCGGGCGCGGGCGCGCTGCCCGGCAAGGACGGCTGGCTCACCCTCCATCTCGCCGACACCGCGCCGCTGTCGCTGGCGCCACCGCTCCCCCTGGAGGTGTCGGCGCTGCACGCCTCCGTCCTGGACGCCCTCGCGCCCGGGTACGGCCTGTTCTTCCGCCAGCTCGCCGACCGGGTCCGCGCCACCACCCACCCCGAGGTCACCGATCCGCAACTCGCCGACGCCCTCTGGGAGCTGACGTGGTCGGGCCGTCTCACCAACGACACACTGGCCCCGCTGCGCGCCCTTCTCGGCTCGGGCCGCACGGCCGGTTCCACCGCGCACCGCGCCCGCCGCTCCGTGCCCCGCGGCCGCTACGGCGTACCGGCGGCGCGCGGCGCCCGCCCGACCGCGTCCCGCTCCGGCCCGCCGACCGCGGGGGGCCGCTGGTCGCTGCTGCCCGCCCTGGAGCCCGATCCGACGCACCGCGCCCACGCCCTGGCCCGTACGCTCCTGGACCGCCACGGCATCGTCACCCGCGGCGCGGTCGCGGCGGAGGGCGTCGAGGGCGGTTTCTCGGCGGCGTACCGCGTGCTGGCCGCCTTCGAGGAGAGCGGGCAGGCCCGCCGCGGCTATGTCGTCGAGGGGCTGGGCGCGGCCCAGTTCGCGGTGGACGGCGCGGTCGACCGGCTCCGCGCGGTGCACAACCGCCGCGAGCGCGACGCCTCGGACGGCTTCGCCCCGCCGCCGGACCGGCGGGGCGGCGACGGCCCGCAGCGGGCGGTGGTGCTCGCGGCCGCCGACCCGGCCAACGCCTACGGCGCGGCACTGCCGTGGCCCGAGCCGCCCACGGGCTGCACCCACAAACCGGGCCGCAAGGCCGGTTCCCTGGTCGTCCTGGTCGACGGCGAGCTGACCCTCTACATGGAGCGCGGCGGCAAGACCCTGCTGCTGTGGCCGCTCGGCACGGACGCGGACGGACCCCGGCCCGACGCCCGGCTGCGCCAGGCGGTCGAGGCGCTGGCCGCCCTCGCCCGCGCGGGCGCCCTGGGCACGGTCACCACCGAGCGCATCAACGGCATATCCGCGCTGACCTCCCCCTTCGCCGCCCTCCTGGAGGAGGCGGGTTTCCATCCCACGCCACGGGGGCTGCGGTTGCGGGCGTGAGGAAGGCGGGCTCGCCCGCGCCTGAAAGGGGCCCGCATCGTGCATGCGAGGGCAGGGAGGGGGCGGCCCTACCCTCGCCGTACCCCTTGGGCCGTCCCGGGGGCACGCGGTACGGCCCCGCGCCTCGCCGAACGGTCCCACACCCTGAGCGCCCGGCAAAGGCACGGCCCCCGCCCCCTGCCCCCGGGACGGCCCCTCCCCGGCATCATGGACCCATGCCCGAAGGTGACACGGTCTGGCGGGTCGCCCGGCAGTTGCACGAGGCGCTGGCGGGGGAGGAGCTGATCCGGTGCGAGCTGCGCGTACCGCGGCTCGCGACGGCCGATCTGTCCGGCCGGACGGTCCGGGAGGTGGTGCCGCGCGGCAAGCATCTGCTCCTCCGCGTCGAGGGCGGTCTGACCCTCCACTCGCATCTGCGGATGGACGGCGCCTGGCGGATCCACACGCCCGGGGAGCGGTGGCGCGGCGGCCCCGCGCACCAGATCCGTGCGGTACTCGGCACGGCGCACCGCACCGCCGTCGGGTACCGCCTGCCCGTACTGGAGCTGATACCGACCGCCGACGAGGCCCGCGTCGTGGGACACCTGGGCCCCGACCCGCTGGGCCCTGACTGGGACCCCGAGGAGGCGCTGCGCCGCCTGCTCACCACCCCGGAACGCCCGCTCGGCGAGGCCCTGCTCGACCAGCGCAACCTCGCCGGGATCGGCAACGTCTACCGGTGCGAGCTGTGCTTCGTGCTCGGCGCCTCCCCCTGGCTACCGGTCGGGCAGTTCCCCGACCCCGCCCGCGCACCGGCCCTCGCCCGGCGACTGCTGGAAGCCAACAAGAACCACCCCGCTCGCCGCACCGTCCCCGGCGCCCGCCCCGACCGCCGCCTGTGGGTCCACGGCCGCGCCGACCGCCCCTGCCACCGCTGCGGCACCCTCGTACGCCACCGCGCACAGGGCCCGACGGCCGACGAGCGCGTCACCTACTGGTGCCCCACCTGCCAGCCGGGCCCCACGCCCGAAGCCTGACGGCACGCCCCGCGCCCGCCCGGTCCGCCCGAAAGCCCCCGTACCGCTCCCCGCCTCGTGCCCACGCCCCTCACAGCCCGCACGGCATCCGCCCCGGCCCGCCGCGGAGCGGCCACCGCACCGCCTCGCCTCAGCCCCGCTTCCCGGGCGCCCGCCCCCGCGACAACACCGCCCACACCGGACGCACGACATCCCCGGCCCGACGCCGCCTCCCCGCCCACGGCACACAATGCACCGGCAGCAGACTCAGCCCCCAGCCGCCCGCGGCCACCGCCGATTCGACCGGTCCCGCGGTGGCGGGCCACCAGACCAGCCGGGCCACCGCCCACCACCACAGCGCCCCGGCCACCACCGCGATCACGACGCGCCCTCGGGCACCGACCCGCGGACCTGGCCGACCGGTCCCCCGGCCGGTCGATGCGCACCTCGCCGCTCCGTGTCCGCTCATCGCCGCCTCCTCCGGCCGGCCGCCGTCCGGGTTCCGCCCCGCCCCCGCCCCGTACGACGCTAGTGGCGCCCCGTAACGGTGCGGCAGGGCGCATCGGCGCTCCCCCGGCGCACGTCCGCGCCGCGCCCGCCCACCGGCCGGGCCCCCGCGCACGCCCCGTGCGGCCGCACCGATGGCGCGACCGTGCGGCGGGCCTCCGGCGTCCGTCAGCGGGCCTCGGCCTGGAACATCCAGTGGTGTTTCTCCAGGTCACCGGTGAGGCCGATGAGCAGATCCTGGGTGACGGGATCGGGCGTCCCGGTCGCGTCGATCCGCTGCCGCATCCGCCCGATGACCACGCCCAGTGCGGTGACCAGCGCCGCGACCCCGGCCTCGTCCTTGATCCAGCCCTCCGCGACCTCCGCGATGCCGGTGGTCTTCGCGACTGTCGCGGCCCGGCCGTCCGGCGGCACCCCCACCGCGGACGCCCGCTCGGCGACCTCGTCCGCGTGTGCCCGCGCCGAGGCGACGACCTCGTCGAGCTGGAGATGGACGGAGCGGAACCGCGGGCCGACGACGTTCCAGTGCACCTGCTTGGCGACGAGGGAGAGATCCACCAGATCGACCAGGGCGCCCTGGAGGGCCTTCCCCACGGTGGCGCGGTCGGCGTCGGACAGCGTGCTCGTGACCACAGACATCCAGCTCCTCCTCATGGGGACGAACGCCCCGGCACCAGAGGCCCGAAGCGTTCGGGAATGTACGGGTTCGGTCATCGTATAAACGATCGGCCGGCGGCGAGCAGTCGAGCGGCCGGACCGGGCACCGTGCCCGCGGCGCCCAAGGATCCGTGCGTATGCCACCGGTCGCGCCCGGCCCCGGACGGCACGGAGCCCCGCCCGGCTGCTGCCGGGCGGGGCTCCGTAAAGGGTCTGTGCGGTGCGTCAGGCGGCGACGACGTCCACGACATCGGCCGGCGACTTGATCGTCACGCGGTCCTCCGCCACACCCGTCAGGGAGGCGACGGACACGGCGTTGAACGTGGGCCGCACCGGTGCGGGCACCGAGTCGGTCGCGGCCGCGGACGCGGCAAGTTCGGCGAGCGCCAGCTCGTCGCTGACCTCACGCATCAGCTCGGACATGCGCACATCCAGCGCGTCGCAGATCGACGAGAGCAGTTCGGACGACGCTTCCTTCTGTCCTCGTTCGACCTCGGACAAATAGCCGAGCGACACCCGGGCGGAGGAAGAGACCTCGCGCAGGGTGCGGCCTTGGCGCTGACGCTGTCGGCGCAGCACGTCACCCAGCAGGCGACGAAGCAGAATCATCGCTGGCTCCCTCCTCGGACCTCGGATCCGGATCCTTCTCGCCCCACCGTACCGCCTCCGGCCGTGGCCGTGCCGGGCGCAAGTACGTGTTCACTCAGGGCTGCAAACATCCCTTCCCCCCGTGTTGTTCCGTATCCTGTGCCCCCGTATTTTCTGTCAGTTCGCCGAGCAGCAGCCCCACCGCGGCCTCGACGCTGTCCCTGCGGATCCCCTCGCGGTCCCCCTCCAGGGCCAGCCGCCGCACCGCGGCCACCTCCCCGGGACCGCAGACCGCGACATAGACGGTGCCCACCGACTGCCCGTCCTGCGGATCCGGGCCGGCCACCCCGGTGGTGGCGACGCCCCAGTCGGCGCCCAGCAGCCGCCGCACCCCGCAGGCCATCTGCCGCGCCACCTCGCCGTCCACCGCGCCCCGCACCGCGAGCAGCTCCCCGTCGACGCCCAGCACGGAACGCTTGACGTCGGTGGCGTACGCGGTCACCGCGCCGCGCACCACGCGCGAGGCCCCGGGCACGGCGGTCAGCCCGGCGGCGACCAGGCCACCGGTGAGCGATTCGGCCGCCGCGAGGGTCTCTCCCCGCGCCGCGAGCAGCTCCAGCGCCCGCGCCGCCGCCCCGCCCGCCGGGCCGGTCACCGTACGGCGTCCCGCTCGGCGCGCTCGCGGACCAGACCGGCCCGGCGCAACGCGACGGCCTGGCGTACGTAGTCGAGGCCGGTCACGACGGTCAGCGCCACGGCGACCGCCATCACCCACCAGCGGAACGTGGCCAGCGGGCCTGTGAGCACCAGGACGTACATCCCGACGGCGATGCCCTGCGCCAAAGTCTTGATCTTGCCGCCACGACTGGCCGGAATCACCCCGTGCTTGATCACCCAGAACCGCAGGAGCGTGATGCCCAGCTCCCGGAAGAGGATCACGCCCGTCACCCACCACGGCAGATCGCCCAGCACCGACAGGCAGATGAGCGCCGCGCCCATGATCGCCTTGTCGGCGATCGGGTCGGCGATCTTCCCGAAGTCGGTGACGAGGTTGTACGACCGCGCCAGATGCCCGTCGAAGACGTCGGTGATCATGGCGACGGCGAACGCGGCCCAGGCGAACGCGCGCCACGCCGGGTCCCGGCCGTCGCCGTGCATCAGCAGCAGGACGAAGGCCGGTACCAGGACCAGCCGGAGCATCGTCAGGACGTTGGCGATGTTCCACAGCCCGGCCTGCCGGACCGCCGCCGGGCGCGGCCCGCCGGTGGCGGAAGCCGGCAGCGGCGTCATCTGCCCGCCCCCTCGGCGCCCTCGGCCGAACACACCTCGGCGACCAGATCCACGCCCTCGCTGGCGACGACCTTCGCCTCGGCCATCCGGCCAGGCGTCAGGCCGTCCGCGCCCCGCAGCAGCGTCACGCCGTCGGTCTCGGGCGCCTGGTGGGCGCCCCGGCCCACCACACCGTCCTCGTCGTCGATCCGGTCGACCAGCACCCGCACCGTGTCGCCGATGCGCTCCTCGGCGCGCTGCGCGGTCAGCTCCTCGGCCAGCCGCGACACCCGCGCCAGCCGCTCGGCGACCACGTCCGGATCGGTCTTGTCCGCGTACGAGGCCGCTTCGGTGCCGTCCTCGTCGGAGTAGCCGAAGATGCCGATCGCATCGAGCCGCGCGCCGGTGAGGAAGCGCTCCAGCTCGGCGACGTCGTCCTCGGTCTCGCCGGGGAAGCCGACGATGAAGTTGGAGCGCGCACCGGCCTCGGGCGCCTTGGCGCGGATCTGCTCCAGCAGCTCCAGGAAGCGGTCGGTGTCACCGAAGCGCCGCATCCGGCGCAGCACCCCGGGTGCCGCGTGCTGGAAGGAGAGGTCGAAGTAGGGCGCCACCTTGTCGGTGGAGGTCAGTACGTCGATCAGCCCGGGCCGCATCTCGGCGGGCTGGAGGTAGCTGACCCGGATCCGCTCGATGCCGTCGACGGCGGCCAGCTCCGGCAGCAGCGTCTCCAGCAGGCGGATGTCGCCGAGGTCCTTGCCGTAGGAGGTGTTGTTCTCGGAGACCAGCATGATCTCCTTGACGCCCTGCTCCGCCAGCCAGCGGGTCTCCCCGAGGACGTCGGAGGGGCGCCGCGAAATGAACGAGCCGCGGAACGAGGGGATGGCGCAGAACGAGCAGCGCCGGTCGCACCCGGAGGCGAGCTTGACCGACGCCACCGGGCTGCTGTCGAGTCTGCGGCGCAGCGGCGCCCGCGGCCCGGAGGCCGGTGCCACGCCCTCGGGCAGATCGGCGGGCGGGGTGTCCTGCGCGTGGCCGGGCAGCGCGACGGCGTCGGCGTCCTGCCGCTCGGCGGGGCTGATCGGCAGCAGCGTGCGGCGGTCGCGCGGCGCGTGCGCCTCGACGTTGCCGCCGCTCAGGATGGTCTGGAGGCGGTCGGAGATGTCGGTGTAGTCGTCGAAGCCGAGCACACCGTCGGCCTCGGGCAGCGCCGAGGCCAGCTCCTTGCCGTAGCGCTCGGCCATGCAGCCGACGGCGACGACGGCCTGGGTACGGCCGTGATCCTTCAGCTCGTTGGCTTCGAGAAGGGCGTCGACGGAGTCCTTCTTGGCGGCCTCGACGAAGCCGCAGGTGTTGACGACGGCGACATCGGCATCGGCGGCGTCCTCGACGAGGTCCCAGCCGTCCGCTGCCAGGCGGCCTGCGAGCTCCTCCGAGTCCACCTCGTTACGGGCGCAGCCAAGAGTGACAAGGGCGACGGTACGGCGTTCGGGCATGGGGCTCAGCCTACTTCGTCCCGGACGCGCCCCTCGCGCGCAGGTCCGCCGCCGTGCGCTTCCGGTGTCCGGGAAGCGCACGGCGGCGGAGGATGCCCGGTCTGCTCAGCCGGCCTGCGGGTCGCCCGGGGTGTAGCTCAGCCGTTCCACGGAACCCTGGTCGCCGACCTCCTTGACCTCCTTGCCGTTGACGTACAGCTGTACGGCTCCGGCATTGCCGAGGACGAGGTCGATGCGTTCCTTGTCGGTGAAGGTCTTGGACTCGCCCTGCCGCAGCAGACCGTCCTCCAGGAGCTTGCCGTTGGCGTCCTTCGCGGAGATCCAGCTCTGGCCGTCGCGGCCGATGACCTTGATCGTCACCTTGTCCTTCGGCAGCCCGGCGATGGCACTGTCGGAGGGCTCCGGATCGGGCCGGGGGTGCTTGGCGGGGGTGGTGTGGGAGTGCGGGGCGGGCTTGTCGGGGTTGGTGTCGCCCCCGGCGACGGAGATGCCGCCGCCCTGCCCGCCGTCGCTGAACAGCGTGAAGCCGACGAAACCGACCACCGCGACGATCGCGGCGACCATCGCGGCCGTCCAGTTGGGGCGGCGCCGCTCGGGCCGGATCCGCTCGGCCTCGAAGAGCGGCGCGGCGGGCGTCGGCTCGGGACGGCCACCGTGCTCGGCGTCGTACTGCTCGATCAGCGGACCGGGATCGAGCTGGACGGCGCGGGCGAGCGTACGCAGGTGGCCCCGGGCGTAGACGTCACCGCCGCAGCGTGAGAAGTCGTCCTGTTCGATCGCGTGGACAAGGGGGATACGCACCCGTGTCGACGCGCTGACCTCTTCGACGGTCAGCCGCGCCGCGATACGGGCCTGCTGGATGGCTCGACCGACGGAAGGCCGGTCGTCAGTTGGGGAGTTGCCGATGGACACGGGGGCGCCTTTCGAGCGTGTAGCCACCTGCTGGACGTTCAGTCTAGGGGTGGACCGAAAGGGACGGGCAAGCGGGCGGACGCAGTCTGTACGCCATCGGTACGCCGGTGGCGACGCCTCCGGCTCCGCTGGTGAAGCATCGTTCCCTCACCTCCCTCAACTTGACGTATCGGCAGGAGAAACGGTTGCTTTGGCGCCCGCACGCATGACTCGTACGGGTGAATCGCTCGGGTTTTTCTACCCGGAAGCCTCCCCCCGGATAACTCCGAGCACTCCGTCCAGCTCATCCGGCTTCACCAGGACGTCGCGGGCCTTGGACCCCTCGCTCGGCCCGACGATGTGGCGCGACTCCATCAGATCCATCAGCCGGCCCGCCTTGGCGAAGCCCACCCGCAGCTTGCGCTGGAGCATGGAGGTGGAGCCGAACTGTGTCGAGACCACCAGCTCAGCGGCCTGACACAGCAGGTCGAGGTCGTCGCCGATGTCCTCGTCGATCTCCTTCTTCTGTCTGCCGCCGACCGTCACGTCGTCGCGGAAGACCGGCGCCATCTGATCCTTGCAGTGCTGCACCACCGCGGCCACCTCGGCCTCGGTGACGAACGCGCCCTGCATCCGCACCGGTTTGTTGGCGCCCATCGGCAGGAAGAGACCGTCGCCCTTGCCGATCAGCTTCTCGGCGCCCGGCTGGTCCAGGATGACGCGGCTGTCGGCGAGCGAGGACGTCGCGAAGGCGAGCCGGGAGGGGACGTTCGCCTTGATCAGGCCCGTGACGACGTCGACGGACGGCCGCTGGGTGGCGAGCACCAGATGGATACCGGCCGCGCGCGCCAGCTGTGTGATGCGGACGATCGCGTCCTCGACGTCCCGGGGCGCGACCATCATCAGGTCCGCCAGCTCGTCCACGATGACCAGCAGATACGGGTACGGCGCCAGCTCGCGTTCGCTGCCCTCGGGCGGCTTGACCTTGCCGCCTCGGACCGCCTCGTTGAAGTCGTCGATGTGGCGGTAGCCGTACGCCGCGAGGTCGTCGTAGCGCAGATCCATCTCGCGGACGACCCACTGCAGCGCCTCCGCCGCCCGCTTCGGGTTGGTGATGATCGGCGTGATCAGGTGCGGGATGCCCTCGTACGCGGTGAGCTCGACGCGCTTGGGGTCGACCAGCACCATCCGCACGTCCTCCGGGGTGGCCCGGACCATCACCGAGGTGATCAGACAGTTGATGCACGAGGACTTACCGGAACCGGTGGCACCGGCGACCAGCAGGTGCGGCATCTTCGCCATGTTGGCCATGACGTAGCCGCCCTCGACGTCCTTGCCGAGCGCCACCAGCATCGGATGCTCGTCGCCCGCCGCGTCGGCCAGCCGCAGCACATCGCCGAGGTTGACCATCTCGCGGTCGGTGTTGGGGATCTCGATGCCCACCGCGGACTTGCCGGGGATCGGGCTGATGATCCGCACGTCCGGGCTGGCCACCGCGTACGCGATGTTCTTCGCCAGCGCGGTGATCTTCTCGACCTTGACGGCCGGGCCCAGCTCGACCTCGTACCGGGTGACCGTCGGACCGCGGGTGAAGCCGGTGACCGCCGCGTCGACCTTGAACTCCTGGAAGACGTTGGTCAGCGCGGCCACTATCGCGTCGTTGGCGGCGCTGCGGGTCTTGCCCGGCCCGCCCCGGGAGAGGAGGTCCAGCGAGGGCAGGGAGTAGGTGATGTCGCCCGCCAGCTGGAGCTGCTCTGCGCGGGCGGGCAGCGCGCCGTCCGGCTCCGGCGGCGCCTTGGTGAAGTCCGGCACCGACGGCGGACCGTCCACCGGCGGCACGTGCACCGGCGGCTGCGCCGCGCGCGCCGGGGGCACCGCGCCGGACGGGGTGCTCCCCTCGCCGCTGCCCCGGCGCTCGCCGGAGATGCTGCTGCTGAGCCCGGCGATCAGCGGGGACGGCTGGACGCCGTGCAGCACCGCGCCGTCCAGCGCCGCCGCGGCCTCCGCGGCGACGTCCACCGCGTCCTTGGGCCGCGCCACGGCGGGCGGCGCCTGCTCCTTGCGGGGGCGCCGCCACTCGGCCGGCGCCTCCGCCTCCCTCTCGTCCGGCTCGCCCGCCTCCGCGGCGACGGCGCGGCGCGGACGGCGCGCCGGACGCTCCTCCCACTCCTCCTCGTCGTCCGCCCAGTCCGCCTCCGGCTCGGTCTCCAGCACGCCGAGCCGGGCGCCGAGCGCGCGCAGCCGCTGCGGGATCGCGTTGACCGGGGTGGCCGTGACGACCAGCAGGCCGAACACCGTCAGCAGCACCAGCAGCGCCACCGCCAGCATCTGCCCGAGGGTGAAGATCAGGGGCTTGGAGACCGCCCAGCCGACATAGCCACCGGCGTCCCGCACCCCCACCGCGTTGTCCCGGCCCGGCGACCCACAGGCGATCGCGACCTGCCCGAGGACGCCGATGACCAGCGCGGAGAGCCCGATCACGATCCGGCCGTTGGCCTCGGGCTGCTCAGGATGGCGGATCAGCCGGATGGCGATCCCGGCCAGCAGGATCGGCACCACCAGGTCGAGCCGCCCGAACGCGCCGGTCACCAGCAGCTCGACGAGATCGCCGACGGGACCGCTGAGGTTGGACCAGGTACCGGCCGCGACGACCAGCGCCAGGCCGAGCAGCAGCAGCCCGAGGCCGTCCCTGCGGTGCGCCTCGTCGAGGTTCTTCGCCCCGCGGCCCATCCCGCGGAACACCGCGCCGCACGCCCGGCCGCAGGCCCGTACGAGGCGGACGATGCCACCGGTCGGGGACGGCGCCGGTGGGGGCGGCGCCTTCTTCGCCGGTGCCCTCTTGGCGGGCGCTTTCCGGGGCGGCGCCTTCTTCGCGGCGGTCTTCTTCGCCGGCGGCTTACGCGCAGCCGCCTTCTTCGCCGCGGGCTTCTTGGCGGCGCCCCCGGACGCTCCGGCGCGCTGCTTCGAGGGGCCCGCCGTGCGCTGGGTTCCCTTGCCGGACGTACGTGAGGCCATGGTGCCGAGATTACAGGCGCCGCCGGAGCTGACACGAGCGCAGACCACTTCACCCGAACGTGTCGTACCGGAATGTCAGGTCGGGCGTATCACCGGGCGCGTGAGCGGCCGTCAGCCGAACGGCGGCGGCCCGGTGGTCAGCCCGCGGCGCCGCCCGCGCCGGGCTCCAGCGCGTCCAGCGCCCGCCGCAACCCGGTCAGCTTCCGCTCCAGATGGGCGGCGGTCGCCACCGCCGCCGCGTCCGCCGACTCGTCCAGCTGCTTGGACAGCGCCTCCGCCTGCTCCTCGACCGCCGCGAGCCGCGCCGACAGCTCCGCGAGCAGCCCGGCCGACTCCTTCGCCTCGTCGACGCGCCCGCCCTCCAGCTGGAGCCGCAACAGCGAGGCCTGCTCCCGCAGTTGGCAGTTCTTCATGTACAGCTCGACGAAGACCGAGACCTTCGCGCGCAGCACCCAGGGGTCGAACGGTTTGGAGATGTAGTCCACCGCACCGGCGGCGTAGCCCCGGAAGGTGTGGTGCGGGCCGTGGTTGATCGCGGTCAGGAAGATGATCGGGATGTCACGGGTGCGCTCGCGGCGCTTGATGTGCGCCGCGGTCTCGAAACCGTCCATCCCCGGCATCTGCACATCGAGCAGGATCACCGCGAAATCATCCGTGAGCAGCGCCTTGAGCGCCTCCTCCCCGGACGATGCCCGCACCAGCGTCTGATCGAGCGCGGAGAGGATCGCCTCCAGCGCCAGCAGATTCTCCGGCCGGTCATCGACCAGGAGGATCTTGGCCTTCTGCACCATGGCCCGACCTCCTCGCCCCGGCATGGGGCCTCCCCTGTCCGAAGGACTTGGGGAAGAACCGGACGCCGCCCCAAGGGGCGACTCCGTCATGCCACCCGTCCTTGTGCCGGTCATCGTAGCTGCACCCCGCTCGTCGCCACACCCTGTCACCGCGATGTCACCGTGTACGTAGCGGAAACGCCGGAGGGGGCCCGAAGGTTCCCCCGCCGCGCGTCACGCCACGCCCGCGGCCATCGTGCCTCAGCACCCGGTGATCCTCTTCCGCTTCCATACTGGACGCTCCGTCACCTCGCGCGCATCCATTGCTCCATGACCGACAACAGATGGTCGGTGTCGACCGGCTTGGTGACGTAGTCCGACGCCCCGGACTCGATGCTCTTCTCCCGGTCGCCCTTCATCGCCTTGGCGGTCAGCGCGATGATCGGCAACCCCGCGAACTGCGGCATCCGCCGGATCGCCGTCGTCGTCGCGTAGCCGTCCATCTCCGGCATCATGATGTCCATCAGCACCAGGACGACATCGTCGTGCTGCTCCAGGACCTCGATGCCCTCCCGGCCGTTCTCCGCGTACAGCACCGACAGGCCGTGCTGCTCCAGGACGCTGGTCAGCGCGAAGACGTTCCGGATGTCATCGTCGACGATCAGCACCTTCTCGCCGTGGAAGCCGCCGTTCGCGGCCGGTTGCACCAGGTCCTGGCCGTTGCCGAGCCAGGGCTCCTCGGCCGGTCGCGCCGGGGCCGGCTGCGCGGGCGCCGCGCCGTCGGGCCGCTGCGGCGCGGGCAGCGCCGCCCGGTGCGCGCCGCCGGTCAGCCCGCGCCGTCGCCGTCGGCTCAGCGCGCCGACCGACGCCTGCTCCTCGGCCACCCGCGCCGCCTCCTCGGCCGCCAGCCGCCCGACCTCCGTCTCGCGCGCCTCGGCGTCCATCGCCAGGCCCCCGGCCACCAGTGCCGGGTAGCCCTGCGGCGGCAGCCCGCCCGGGTTCTGCGGCAGGTACAGCGTGAACGTCGAGCCGCGGCCCGGCTCGCTCGCGGCGTGGATCTCGCCGCCCAGCAGCCGCGCGATCTCCCGGCTGATCGACAGGCCCAGGCCCGTACCGCCGTACTTCCGGCTGGTCGTGCCGTCCGCCTGCTTGAACGCCTCGAAGATCACCCGCATCTTGCTGGACGCGATGCCGATACCGGTGTCGGTCACCGAGAAGGCGATCATCTCGGCGTCCGGGTCACGCAGCGAACCGTGCTCGAGAAGCTGCTCGCGGATGGCCACCGGCACATCCGCGCCCGCCGGCCGGATGACCAGCTCGACGTTGCCGCTGTCGGTGAACTTCACCGCGTTCGACAGGAGGTTGCGCAGCACCTGCAGCAGCCGCTGCTCGTCGGTGTGCAGGGTGGACGGCAGATCCGGCGAGACCCGGACCGCGAACTCCAGGCCCTTCTCGGCGGTCAGCGGGCGGAACGTCGCCTCGACGTAGTCGACGAGCTGGACCAGCGCGATCCGCGTCGGCGAGACGTCCATCTTGCCCGCCTCGACCTTCGACAGATCGAGGATGTCGTTGATCAGCTGGAGCAGATCGCTGCCCGCCCCGTGGATCGTCTCGGCGAACTCCACCTGCTTCGGGGAGAGGTTCCCCTCGGCGTTGTCGGCCAGCAACTTGGCGAGAATCAGCAGGGAATTGAGCGGCGTACGCAGCTCGTGCGACATGTTCGCCAGGAACTCCGACTTGTACCGCATCGAGACCGCGAGCTGCTCGGCGCGCTCCTCCAGGACCTGCCGCGCCTCCTCGATCTCGGTGTTCTTCACCTCGATGTCGCGGTTCTGCGCCCGCAGTTGCTCGGCCTTCTCCTCCAGCTCGGAGTTGGACAGCTCCAGCGCCTTCTGCCGGCTCTCCAGCTCGGCGGAACGCTCCTTCAGCTGCTCGGTCAGCTCCTGCGACTGCTGGAGCAGCACCTCGGTCTTGGTGTTGACCGAAATGGTGTTGACGCTTGTCGCGATCATCTCGGCGATCTGGCTGAGGAAGTCCTTCTGGATCTGGGTGAACGGCTGGAACGACGCCAGCTCGATCACGCCGAGCACCTTGTCCTCGAAGAGCACCGGCAGCACGATCACATTCGCCGGCGGCGCCTCCCCCAGCCCGGACGCGATCTTCAGGTAGCCGGAGGGCACGTTCTCCACCAGGATCGTGCGGCCCTCCTCGGCGGCCGTCCCGATCAGCGTCTCGCCCGGCTTGAACGTCGTCGGCATCGCGCCCATCGCGTAGCCGTACGACCCCATCAGCCGCAGCTCGTACGCACCGGCCTCGCCGCCGTCCGCGCCCAGCTCCTGCTTGTCGGGCCGGGCGGCGAGGAAGAACGCGCCGTGCTGGGCGGAGACCGCGGGCGACAGCTCGCTCATGATGAGCGTGGCGACGTCCTTGAGGTCCCGCCTGCCCTGCATCAGACCGGAGATCCGGGCGAGGTTGCCCTTGAGCCAGTCCTGCTCCTCATTGGCGAGCGTGGTCTCGCGGAGCGTGGCGATCATGGTGTTGACGTTGTCCTGGAGCTCCAGGATCTCCCCGGCCGCGTCGACGTCGATACGGACGTTGTGGTCGCCGAGGGTGACCGCCGCGGCGACCGCGGCGATGGCCCGCACCTGACGGGTGAGGTTGCCCGCCATCTCGTTCACCGACTCGGTCAGGTCCTTCCAGGTCCCGGCCACGCCCCGCACCTGCGCCTGACCGCCCAGCTGGCCCTCCGTACCCACCTCACGGGCCACCCTGGTGACCTGCTCGGCGAAGGACGACAGCTGGTCGACCATGGTGTTGATGGTGGTCTTCAGCGCCAGGATCTCGCCCCGCGCGTCCACGTCGATCTTCTTCGTCAGATCGCCCTTGGCGACCGCGGTGGTGACCATCGCGATGTTGCGGACCTGGCCGGTGAGGTTGTTGGCCATGGAGTTCACCGACTCCGTGAGGTCCTTCCACGTCCCCGCGACGCCAGGTACGCGCGCCTGGCCGCCGAGGATGCCGTCGGTGCCCACCTCACGCGCCACCCGCGTCACCTCGTCGGCGAACGACGAGAGCGTAGTGACCATGGTGTTGACGGTGTCGGCGAGCTGCGCGACCTCACCGCGCGCCTCGACCGTGACCTTCTTCGTCAGGTCACCGTTGGCGACCGCCGCCGAGACCTGCGAGATGTTCCGCACCTGGATCGTCAGGTTGTTGGCCATCAGGTTGACGTTGTCGCTGAGGTCGAGCCAGATACCGGTGGCACCCGGCACCCGCGCCTGACCGCCGAGCTGCCCCTCGGTGCCCACCTCACGGGCGACCCGCGTGACCTGCTCGGCGAACGACGAGAGCTGATCGACCATCGTGTTGACGGTGGTGACCAGTTCGAGGATCTCGCCCTTGGCATCGACGGTGATCTTCTTCGACAGATCGCCGTTGGCCACCGCCGTCGTCACCTCGGCGATGTTGCGCACCTGCGACGTCAGGTTGTTCGCCATGAAGTTGACGGACTGGGTCAGGTCCTTCCAGGTGCCGCTGACGCCCTGCACCTCCGCCTGGCCGCCGAGAATGCCCTCGGTACCGACCTCCCGGGCCACCCGGGTCACCTGCTCCGCGAACGACGACAGCTGGTCCACCATCGTGTTCAGGGTGTTCTTCAGCTCCAGGATCTCGCCCCGGGCATCCACATCGATCTTCTGCGAGAGGTCACCGCGGGCAACCGCCGTGGCGACCTGCGCGATGTTGCGGACCTGCGCGGTGAGGTTCCCGGCCATGCCGTTCACCGAGTCCGTCAGGTCCCGCCACACCCCGGCGACGCCCGGCACCTGCGCCTGACCGCCCAGCCGCCCGTCGGTACCGACCTCCCGGGCGACGCGGGTGACCTGCTCGGCGAAGGCGGAGAGCTGGTCGACCATCGTGTTGATGGTGTTCTTCAGCTCCAGGATCTCGCCGCGCGCGTCCACATCGATCTTCTGCGACAGGTCACCGCGCGCCACCGCCGTCGTCACCTGCGCGATCTGCCGCACCTGCGAGGTGAGGTTCCCCGCCATGAAGTTGACGGAGTCGGTCAGCTCCTTCCACGTGCCGCTGACGCCGTCCACCCGCGCCTGACCGCCCAGACGGCCCTCCGTACCGACGTCCCGGGCCATCCGCGTGACCTGGTCGGCGAAGGACGACAGCTGATCCACCATCGTGTTCACGGTGTTCTTCAGCTGGAGCATCTCGCCGGAGACGTCGACGGTCACCTTCTGCGAGAGGTCGCCGTTGGCGACGGCGGTCGTCACCTGCGCGATGTTGCGGACCTGACCGGTGAGGTTGCGGAACGCGGTGTTCACCGAGTCGGTGAGGTCCTTCCAGGTGCCCGCCGCGCCCGGCACCGCCGCCTGGCCGCCCAGCTCACCCTCGACGCCGATCTCCCGCGCCACCCGCGTGACTTCCGCACCGAACGCGGAGAGCTGGCCCACCATCGTGTTGACGGTGTTCTTCAACTCCAGCATCTCACCGGCGACATCGACCGTGACGGTCTGCGACAGATCACCGTTGGCCACCGCCGTCGTCACCTGCGCGATGTCCCGCACCTGCGCGGTGAGGTTACGGAACGCGGTGTTCACCGAGTCCGTCAGGTCCTTCCAGGTGCCGGCGGCGCCCGGCACCTGCGCCTGCCCGCCGAGCTGCCCCTCGGCCCCGACCTCGTTCGCCACCCGCGTCACTTCGTCCGCGAAGGTCCGCAGCGTCTCGGTCATGGTGTTCATCGTGTCGGCGAGCTGCGCCACCTCACCGCGGGCGCTGACCGTGACCCGCTGCGACAGATCGCCGTTCGCGACGGCGGTGGTGACCTGCGCGATCCCCCGCACCTGCGCCGTGAGGTTCCCCGCCATCAGATTGACGGAGTCGGTGAGGTCCTTCCACACCCCGGCGACACCGGGCACCCGCGCCTGGCCGCCCAGCTCCCCCTCGGTGCCGACCTCACGGGCGACGCGCGTCACCTCGGAGGCGAACGACGAGAGCTGGTCCACCATCGTGTTGACGGTGTTCTTCAGCTCCAGCATCTCGCCCTCGACGTGGACGGTGACCTTCCGCGAGAGGTCACCCTTGGCCACCGCCGTGGTGACGAGAGCAATGTCACGTACCTGCGCGGTCAGCCGCGCCGCCATCGTGTTGACGGATTCGGTGAGGTCCTTCCAGGAGCCCGACATCCCGCGCACCCGCGCCTGGCCGCCGAGCTTGCCCTCCGTACCGACCTCACTGGCCACCCGCGTGACCTCGTCGGTGAACGCCGACAACTGGTCGACGAGGCCGTTGACCGTCCGTCCGACCTTCAGGAACTCGCCGCGCAGCGGATGCTCCGAGGAGCTGTCCGAACTGCGCGACCGCAGATCCATCCGCTGTTCCAGATCGCCCTCGGACACCGCCGACAGCACCCGCCCCACCTCGGAGACGGGCCGTACCAGATCGTCGACGAGCGCGTTCGACGCGTCGATGGCCGCCGCCCAGGCCCCCTCACAGGCCCCGGTCTCCAGCCGTTCCGTGAGCTTTCCCTCACGTCCGACGACCCTGCGCACCCGGGCCAGCTCGCCCGTCAGATGCAGATTGCGGTCCGCGGCCTCGTTGAACACCGCCGCGATCTCGGCCATGACCCCGTCGCCGGAGACCGTGAGCCGCTTGCGGAAGTTGCCGTCCCGCATGGCGACCAAAGCGACCATCAGCCGGTTCAGGGCAGCCGTGTCCACCTCGGTCGTCCCGCTGCTCCGGGACCGTCCGCCTTTCGCGCGCGTGCTTACGCCCCGCGCTGCTGCGCCAGACTCCACCGTGTCCCTCCCGCAAGGGTCGACCGTTCCACCCGGGCTTTCTCCTGATGCCTGCCCAGTGTTTCACCATGACCCAACCAGGCCATAACAGTTCGGCAGCATCGCATACCGTCCCGGGGCACGATCGGGGCGGAATCACCCGTGACCGGCATCCGCAGCCGCGGCGAAGGTAAGTAACCTGGCACAGGGCTGTCCACCCGCACGGCATCCCGCCCGAGACGGTGGCACACGCACGACAGGTATTCGGAGGGCGCCGCAGGTATGGGGGAGCAGATCACCGACACACGCATGAGGAGACCAGTGATCACCGCGCGGGCCGCCGCCACCTTCGAGCCGGTCGGGCGCTCGGTCGCCCAGGCCCGTGCGTTCGTCCGTGACACCCTCCAGGGCTGGGGATACGGCGACATCGTCGACGACGCCGTCGTCCTTACCAGTGAACTGGTCACCAACGCCGTCGTGCACGCCGGAACCGCCGCCGACGTCCTGTGCCTGCGCGAGGACAGCGGCGTCCGCATCTCCGTCGCCGACCGCTACCCGGAGCGCGAGATCCCGCTCCAGAACACCAGCCGCACCCTCGTCCACCCCGACCGCGAGGGCGGCCGCGGCCTGCTGCTGTGCGGCGCGCTCGCCGCCCGCTGGGGCGTCGAGTACTCCCCCGACCGCAAGTACGTCTGGTTCCGCCTCGACCTGCCCGAGCGCCCGGCGGGCACCCGCGCCGCCGGTCCCGCGCTTCCCGTCGACGCGCTGCCGGTCGCCGACCACCGTGTCCGCGTCGCCGTCGTCCAGATCGACCGCGGCGGCTGCGTCAGCGCCTGGAACGACGACGCCTCCGGCCTCTTCGGCTACGACGCCGAGCACGTCGTCGGCAAGCCCCTCACCGACATCGCCGCCTGGCCGCACACCCCCGGCACCGGCACCGGCATCGCCGAGGCCCTGCGCCTCTCCCGCTGGGAGGGCTCCTACGGCGTCCGCGGCGCCGATGGCCGGGTCCTCCCCGTCTACGCCTCCCACCTGCGGGTCCGCGACGCCGGCGGCGAGGCGTCCACGGTCTGCCTGCTCGTCCGCGACCATGAACGCGCCATCCTGCAGAGCCCGACGCGCACCCCCGCCCCGGACGCCGCCTCGCAGACGGCCCGGGCCGACGGCCGCCCGTCCGACCCGTTCGAGGTCTTCATCGGCTCACCCGCCCCCGACGACCTCGACGGCCTGCTGCAGCGCACCGTCGAGCGGGCCCGCGACATGCTCGACGGCGACGCCGCCTATCTGCTGCTCGCCACGGACGACGAGACGGAGCTGGAGGTCCGCGCCTCCACCGGCCTGCCCTCCGCCCGCCAGCGCTTCGCCCGCGTCCCCGTCGAGACCGGCTCGGGCCGCTACGGCTCCGCCCGGATGCCGTCCGTCCACGAAGACCTCACCGCCGTCCCCGGCGCCGTCCCCCTCCTCAACGGCACGGGCATGCGCTCCGTCGTCACCGTCCCGCTGAAGGTCGAGGGCCGTCTCACCGGCTCGCTCGGCGTCGCCGCGGAGAGCGCCGGCCGCTACACCAACGAAGAGGCGCTGCACCTGCAGTTCGCCGCCGACCGCATCGCCCTCGCCGTCGAGCGGGCCCGCCTGACCGAGCTGGAAAAGCTCCGCCGCGGTTCCCTCTCCTTCCTCGTCGAGGCGTCCGACCTGCTCGCCGGCACCCTCGACCGGGATCAGACGCTCGCGCTGATGGCCCAGATGACGGTCCCCACCCTCGCGACCTGGTGCGCCGTCTACACCGTCGCCGACCAGGCGTCCGAGCCGGAGCTGTCGTACGTCCTGCACGAGGACGAGGACCGCATCGACGGCCTCAAGACCCTGCTGATGAAGGTCGATGCGCCGGAGCCGGTGCCCACCCCGGGCGCCCGGGTGTGGACCGCCCCCACCGAAGCCGCGCACGACGCCGCCCTGCGTACGTCCCTGCGCAGCCTGGGCCTCGGCGATTCGGCGCGGCCCTCCACCGGGCCCGGTGCCTCCCTCGCCACGGCCTCGGCGGTCGGCGGCGAGACCGTCGTCCTACCGCTGGTGGCCCGCAACCGCGTCATCGGCATGCTCACCCTGGGCAAACCGACCGAGGAACACTTCCGCCAGGAGATCCTGGAACTCGCCGAGGACCTCTCCCGCCGCGCCGCCCTCGCCCTCGACAACGCCCGCCTCTACTCCGAGCGCACGGCCATCAGCCAGTCCCTCCAGCGCAGCCTCCTCCCGCCGGAGTTGCCGGATGTCCCCGGCGTCGAGGTCGAGGTCATCTACCGCGCCGCCGGGGAGGGCAACGAGGTCGGCGGCGACTTCTACGACCTCTTCCCGATCCGCGACGGTGCGTACGGCTTCGCCATCGGCGACGTCTGCGGCACGGGCCCGGAGGCCGCGGCCGTCACGGGTCTGGCCCGGCACGCCCTGCGCCTCCTCGCCCGCGAGGGCTTCGGCGGCCCCGCCGTCCTGGAGCGGCTGAACGCCGCGATCCTCGACGAGGGCGCCCGCAGCCGCTTCCTGACGCTGCTCTACGGCGAGCTGTGGCCGCAGGAGGACGGCAGCGCCCTGCTGAAGGTGGTCTGCGCGGGCCATCCGTTGCCGCTCCGGCTCCGCCAGGACGGCTCGGTCGAACCGGCCGCCGAACCGCAGCCCCTCCTCGGCGTCATGGACGACCTCGAACTGTACGAACAGACCGTCACCCTCGACCCGGGCGATGTCCTGCTGTGTGTCACCGACGGCGTCACGGAGCGCCGCGAGGGCACCCGTATGCTCGGCGACGACGGTCTCACCGATGTGCTGACGACGTGTACGGGCCTGACCGCGGGCGCGGTCGCCGCCCGGGTGCTGCGCGCCGTGGAGCGTTTCGCGGCGGAGCCCGCCTCGGACGACATGGCGATCCTCGCGATGCGCGTCCCCGAAATCCCCGCCGCACAGCAGTAGAAGCGCCGTGTTGTTCCCGCCCGGTCGGTGCCGGGCGGGAACAACACGGCGCTTTCGCCACCGCATGCAAAAGGCCCCCGCCATATCGGCGGGGACCTTTTCCTTCTGAGCCCCAATACGGAATCGAACCGTAGACCTTCTCCTTACCATGGAGACGCTCTGCCGACTGAGCTATTGGGGCGAGCCAGCGAAATAGATCATACATGGCCTGCGCCGAAGCTCCGAATCGCGCACGCACCGCTCCCGGAACGCGCCTGGCGGCCCGTCACAATGCGGGCTGCAGCAATCCCCCGAGCGCATTGCAGGCCCCCACCATGCGGTGCAGCTCCCGCCGTTCCATTCCCGCCCGCAGCGGCAATGCCAGCGTCTCGTCCACGGCCCGTTCGGTCTGCGGCAGATACACATCCCGCCGCAGTCCCGGCATGCGGTACACCGGCGCCTGTACGGGAATCCGGCAGGCGACACCCTTGGCCCGCAGCGCCCGCGCGAACGCGTCCCGGTCCGGGCGGCCGTTGCCAGGGACCCGCACCACGTACTGCTCGTAGGTGTGCCCCGCGGCGGGCGTCGGCGTCTCCACGCCCTTGAGCCGTCCATCGAGGTACGCCGCATGCGACCTGCGCCGCTCGGCCCCTTCGGACGCCGCACCCGGTTCGTCCACGACCAGCACCAACAGCCCCTGCCGTCGTCCGAGTTCCCGTATCCAGCCGTCGTCGGCCCGCCGCCCGAAGCGGTGTATCGCAACGACGGCGGCGGTACGGTGCGTCACCACGTCGAACACGGCGGCCGGATCGAGGCAGTAACTCTCGCCGTCGACGTCGGCGAAGACGGGCAGCGCACCCAACTCCACCACCGCCTCGGCCACTTCGGCGTTGCCGTACGCCGGCACCACGACCTCGTCACCGGCGCGCACCCCGGCCGACTTGAGCGTCTCCACTGTCCCCATGCCGCGGATCCTGGCGACGCAAGGTGAACGCGGCGTTACACGCACGCGGCCACCTGTGGCTGAACGCAAAAATGCTCCGGTCCCCGGAAACCACTAACTGGTTTCCGGGAACCGGAGCTCAAAAATTGTTCGGCGGCGTCCTACTCTCCCACAGAGTCCCCTCTGCAGTACCATCGGCGCTGAAAGGCTTAGCTTCCGGGTTCGGAATGTAACCGGGCGTTTCCCTAACGCAATGGCCACCGAAACACTATGAAGTTGACCAACCCGGCATCAACACAGGTCGTTACTTCAGAACCTACACAGTGGACGCGAGCAACTGAGGACAAGCCCTCGGCCTATTAGTACCAGTCAACTCCACCGGTTGCCCGGCTTCCATATCTGGCCTATCAACCCAGTCGTCTACTGGGAGCCTTAACCTCTCAAGGAGGTGGGAGTACTCATCTCGAAGCAGGCTTCCCGCTTAGATGCTTTCAGCGGTTATCCTTTCCGAACGTAGCCAACCAGCCATGCCCTTGGCAGGACAACTGGCACACCAGAGGTTCGTCCGTCCCGGTCCTCTCGTACTAGGGACAGCCCTTCTCAATACTCCTACGCGCACAGCGGATAGGGACCGAACTGTCTCACGACGTTCTAAACCCAGCTCGCGTACCGCTTTAATGGGCGAACAGCCCAACCCTTGGGACCGACTCCAGCCCCAGGATGCGACGAGCCGACATCGAGGTGCCAAACCATCCCGTCGATATGGACTCTTGGGGAAGATCAGCCTGTTATCCCCGGGGTACCTTTTATCCGTTGAGCGACGGCGCTTCCACAAGCCACCGCCGGATCACTAGTCCCTACTTTCGTACCTGCTCGACCCGTCAGTCTCACAGTCAAGCTCCCTTGTGCACTTACACTCAACACCTGATTGCCAACCAGGCTGAGGGAACCTTTGGGCGCCTCCGTTACTCTTTAGGAGGCAACCGCCCCAGTTAAACTACCCACCAGACACTGTCCCTGATCCGGATCACGGACCCAGGTTAGACATCCAGCACGACCAGAGTGGTATTTCAACAACGACTCCACAACCACTGGCGTGATCGCTTCACAGTCTCCCACCTATCCTACACAAGCCGAACCGAACACCAATATCAAGCTATAGTAAAGGTCCCGGGGTCTTTCCGTCCTGCTGCGCGAAACGAGCATCTTTACTCGTAGTGCAATTTCACCGGGCCTATGGTTGAGACAGTCGAGAAGTCGTTACGCCATTCGTGCAGGTCGGAACTTACCCGACAAGGAATTTCGCTACCTTAGGATGGTTATAGTTACCACCGCCGTTTACTGGCGCTTAAGTTCTCAGCTTCGCCATGACGAATCATGACTAACCGGTCCCCTTAACGTTCCAGCACCGGGCAGGCGTCAGTCCGTATACATCGCCTTACGGCTTCGCACGGACCTGTGTTTTTAGTAAACAGTCGCTTCTCGCTGGTCTCTGCGGCCACCACCAGCTCACCGAGTAAATCGGATCACCAGCAATGGCCCCCCTTCTCCCGAAGTTACGGGGGCATTTTGCCGAGTTCCTTAACCATAGTTCACCCGAACGCCTCGGTATTCTCTACCTGACCACCTGAGTCGGTTTAGGGTACGGGCCGCCATGAAACTCGCTAGAGGCTTTTCTCGACAGCATAGGATCATCCACTTCGCCACAATCGGCTCGGCATCAGGTCTCAGACTATATGCACGACGGATTTACCTACCGTGCGTCCTACACCCTTACCCCGGGACAACCACCGCCCGGGCTGGACTACCTTCCTGCGTCACCCCATCACTCACCTACTACCACCTTGGATCAGCGGCTCCACCACTCCCCTCAACTCCGAAGAGATCAGGGCGGCTTCACGGCCTTAGCATCAGAGGGCTCGATGTTTGACGCTTCACAACGGGTACCGGAATATCAACCGGTTGTCCATCGACTACGCCTGTCGGCCTCGCCTTAGGTCCCGACTTACCCTGGGCAGATCAGCTTGACCCAGGAACCCTTAGTCAATCGGCGCACACGTTTCCCACGTGTGTATCGCTACTCATGCCTGCATTCTCACTCGTGAACCGTCCACAACTCGTTTCCACGGCTGCTTCACCCGGCACACGACGCTCCCCTACCCATCACCACACCCGTTAGGGCTCCCATGGCAATGACATGACTTCGGCGGTGTGCTTGAGCCCCGCTACATTGTCGGCGCGGAATCACTTGACCAGTGAGCTATTACGCACTCTTTCAAGGATGGCTGCTTCTAAGCCAACCTCCTGGTTGTCTCTGCGACTCCACATCCTTTCCCAC
>NZ_CP109397.1:3972500-5220000 GCF_045040405.1 Streptomyces sp. NBC_01525 | reverse complement strand
TCAGCTTGGAGCCGATCAGCGGGATGTCCGGCTTCTCCCGCAGGAGGAAGGGGACGCCGCCGATGTGGTCCTCGTGGCCGTGCGTGAGCACGATGCCGTCGATGTCGTCGAGCCGGTCCCTGATGGACGTGAAGTCCGGCAGGATCAGGTCGATTCCGGGCTGCTCCTCCTCGGGGAAGAGCACTCCGCAGTCGACGATCAGCAGCCGGCCTCCGTACTCGAAGACCGTCATGTTGCGGCCGATCTCTCCCAGGCCGCCGAGGGGTGTGACCCGCAGGCCGCCCTTGGGGAGCTTCGGGGGGCGGCCGAGTTCGGGATGCGGATGACTCAAAAGACTCTCCTCACCACGCGCGCCACGCTGCCGTCGGGGCACGTGGCGCGCATGACATTCGTGCACTTGCTGTGGGGCGGTTAAGGGCCGTTTTCAGTTGTGAAGTCTGTGCTCAGAGTTGTACCCCGCCGGCGGCGAGGTCCCGCGTCAGCTGCTCCGTCTCCTCGGGGGCCAACTCCACCAGCGGCAGGCGCAGCGGCCCGCCGGGCAGGCCC
The DNA here is from genome assembly GCF_045040405.1 of Streptomyces sp. NBC_01525. Lineage (NCBI taxonomy): Bacteria > Bacillati > Actinomycetota > Actinomycetes > Kitasatosporales > Streptomycetaceae > Streptomyces > Streptomyces sp. NBC_01525. The sequence goes on along the minus strand of NZ_CP109397.1, from coordinate 5,219,454 downwards.
TGCAGGCCGAGGGCCGCCTTGGTGGTGATGACGCCCTGGGTGCGGAACATGCCGGTGAAGACCGGCAGCAGCTTCTGGTGGATCTCCGTCGCCTTGGTGACGTCACCGGCGAGGTGGGCGTCCAGCAGGGCGCGCAGCTCGGGAGTGACGACATGGCCGACGACCGAGACGAAACCGACGGCGCCGACGGAGAGCAGCGGGAGGTTGAGCATGTCGTCGCCGCTGTACCAGGCGAGGCCGGAGCGGGCGATGGCCCAGCTCGCGCGGCCGAGGTCGCCCTTGGCGTCCTTGTTGGCGACGATCCGGGGGTGCTCCGCCAGCCGGACGATCGTTTCGGTGTTGATCGGGACACCGCTGCGGCCCGGGATGTCGTACAGCATCACCGGCAGGTCGGTGGTGTCCGCGATGGCCGTGAAGTGCCGCAGGAGTCCTTCCTGGGGCGGCTTGCTGTAGTACGGCGTGACCGCGAGCAGACCGTGGGCGCCGGCGTCCTGCGCGGCGCGGGCCAGCTCCACGCTGTGCCGGGTGTCGTTGGTTCCGGCTCCGGCCACCACGAGGGCACGGTCCCCGACGGCATCGACCACAGCGCGGACCAGCTGCGCTTTCTCCGTGTCGCTGGTGGTCGGGGACTCTCCGGTGGTGCCGTTGACGACGAGGCCGTCGTTACCGGCGTCCACCAGGTGGGCGGCGAGCCGCTGCGCGCCGTCGAGGTCGAGATCGCCATCCTCCGTGAACGGCGTGACCATGGCGGTCAGCACCCGCCCGAACGGGGTCTGCGGTGTGGAAGTCGGAGCCATGGGTCCCACGCTACTCGTAGCTCACCGCTGGATGTGCCGCCGGGGAGCAGGGATGTGGACTCCGGCACTGCCTGCTCGGGGGTTCAAGCAGTGCCGGGTCCGTTTCTTCAGCGTAGATGAAGTTCTCAAAATGCTGCAATACGGACACCTCCGGGGTTGGGGTCCCGGAGGTGCCGCGGTGCAGGTCGGCGGGGCTACGGGGCGATGCGGCCGTTGGCGTTGAATGCGCCGTACGTGAGCGGCATCAGGCGTGCCCAGTGGGCCTCCATCTGCTCGCCGACCATCTCGATCTCGCGCTGCGGGAAGGACGGCACCTGCGCCTGCTCGTGCTGGGTGCGCAGCCCGAGGAAGTGCATCAGGGAGCGGGCGTTGCAGGTGGCGTACATGGAGGAGTAGAGGCCGACGGGCAGGACCGCGCGGGCGACCTCGCGGGCGACCCCGGAGGCCAGCATCTCCTGGTAGGCGGCGTACGCCTGGCGGTAGGAGTCCTCCATGACGCGGCCGGTCAGCTCGTGCTGCTCGGTGGTGCCCTCGACGAACTCGTACTTGCCGGGGCGGCCCTGCTGGACGAGCTTGCGGTCGGCGCCGGGGACGTAGAAGACCGGCTCCAGGCGGCGGTAGCGGCCGGACTCCTCGTTGTACGACCAGCCGACGCGGTGGCGCATGAACTCGCGGAACACGAAGATCGGGGCGCTGATGAAGAAGGTCATGCTGTTGTGCTCGAACGGGCTGCCGTGCCGGTCGCGCATCAGGTAGTTGATCAGGCCCTTGGAGCGCTCCGGGTCCTTCTGCAGCTCTTCGAGGGACTGCTCACCGGCCGTGGAGACGCGGGCTGCCCACAGCACGTCGCTGTCCGCGGCGCTGTGCTTGACCAGCTCGACCGTCACCTCGCTCCGGAAGCGGGCGAGCTCACTGTCGGAGCTGTCAGGGCCGTCAGGGCTCTGCGTGCTCGCGGCGGGGGTCTGGGACACCGGTGGTTCCTTCCGTTCGATCCGTGCGGCGTCCAGCCTACGGCCCGCCACTGACAGTCCGGGAAATCCCGCCTGATGCGGTGTTAGCGGGCAAAAGGGACCCCGGTGTCGGGAGGGAGCGGGGTCGTTGATATTTTTCACAGAAGTTACTGGAAACAGGCACCAAACGGACGCCACAGACGTCTAACCCTGTGAAAGTGCCCACTTCGAGGTTCCTAGGAGAGCCCCAGATGTTCCGCCGGCGTGAGCCCGTCCCGTTCGCCTTCGTCGCCGAGGCAGACCGGTTCCGCAGCAATGTCACTCCCCCGCCCCGCGAACGCGCCTCGCGCTCCCAGCTGGCGGGCCGCACACTGATCACCCTGACCCTGGTGGGCGGCCTGGCGGGCTCCCTGCTGTTCGGGATTCCGGCGCTCCAGCAGGAGGCGCCGGGCGCCGTCAGTACGCATCAGTCCGAGGCCGCGCACCGCTGACCTGCGGGGCCGGAGCCACCCGTGCCGGAGGGCGCCGGGTGGTTCCGGCCCCGCACTGCCGATAGCCTCACCGGTCACAGCGTCCACCAGCGCCCTGAGTGAGGATCAGCCGTGCCCCTGCCCTTCCTGACGGCCGACCGCGACCTCGACGTCGACGACCGTACGGCGGCTCCGCCGCTGCCCCACGAGGCGCCCGAGCGCTGGCGGCGGCCCTACCGCCCCGGCCCCTGGCGGGTGGGCATCTCGGCGGTGGCCCTGCTGCTGGCGTCGTTCGTGCTGCTCTCCGCGATGATCATCGGCTTCGCCGGTTCGCTGCCGGGCGCCGTGACCTGCGTGGTGCTGGCGCTGATCGTCATCGGTCTCGCGCTGCGGCTGCTGCGGGTCGGCGTCTGGGTCAGCGCGCAGGGGCTGCGACGGGTCGGCCTGATCGGCACGGTCACCGAGCCGTGGGGCGCCACCGGGGCGCTGCGGACCGTCCAGCAGCCGGTGCGCTGGCTGGGGCTGCCCCGTACGGTGCAGGGGCAGGCGCTGATCGACCGGCGGGTGTCCGGCCAGTCGCGGGTGCTGCTCACCGACCACGGCGCCGACTTCCTCTCCCGCCCGGAGGCGTTCGAGCGGGCGGCCGATGTCCTGGAGGCGTGGGCCGCGGAGTACCGCAGGTAGACGGATGGAGTACCGCAGGGAGACGAATACGGATGACGACGGCGCCCGGCCGGGGAGAGTTCTCCCGGCCGGGCGCCGTCGTCGTGTGTCCGGTGGTCGTCGTGTGTGCCGTGATCGCGCGGGCCCGCCACCGTATGCCGTGGTCACGGGGCCCAGCAGCTCAGGCGCGCACCGGATCCCCGTCGTGGAGAGCGATGGCGCGCTGCATGGCCTTGCGGGCGCGCGGGGTGTCGCGGGCGTCGTGGTAGGCGACGGCGAGGCGGAACCAGACCCGCCAGTCGCCGGGCGCCTCCTCCGCTTCGGTCTGCCGCCGGGCGAAGACCGCGTCGGCGGCGTCCCGGTCGATCCGGCCGCCCGGGGTAAGCGCGGGTGCCCCGTCATCGGCACCGTTCGCGCCGTCCTCGGCCGCCAGCTCGCGGCCGAGGCGGTGGGCGTCGCGGGCGAAGCGGGTGTTGTGCCAGAGGAACCACGCGCCGATGACCGGCAGGACGAAGGCGATCGCGCCCATGCCCATCGCGGCCGGCTTCCCCGTCAGCAGGAGCAGCGCGCCCTCCATCGCGACCACGCCGAAGACCAGGACCAGCACGGTCGCGAGGAAGAAGTAGGTGATCTTTCCGCCCATGACGCTCAGCCCAGGTCGAGGAAGTGTTCCAGGCCCACCGTCAGGCCCGGGGTGGACACCACACGCCGCGCGCCGAGCAGGATGCCCGGCATGAAGCTGCTGTGGTGCAGTGAATCGTGGCGGATGGTGAGGGTCTCCCCCACGCCGCCGAACAGCACCTCCTGGTGGGCGAGGAGCCCGCGCAGCCGTACCGAGTGCACGGGGACGCCGTCGACCGACGCGCCGCGGGCGCCGTCCAGCGCGGTGCTGGTGGCGTCCGGCTGCGGCGCGCACCCGGCCTCCTCGCGGGCCGCGGCGACGAGCTGCGCGGTGCGGGTGGCCGTACCGGACGGGGCGTCCGCCTTGTTGGGGTGATGCAGCTCGATGACCTCGGCCGATTCGAAGAACTTGGCGGCCTGCCGGGCGAAGGTCATGGTCAGCACGGCGCCGACGGAGAAGTTCGGCGCGATGAGCACGCCGGTCCCCGGGGAGGCGGCCAGCGCGGTGCGCAGCTGCGCGAGGCGTTCGTCGGTCCAGCCGGTCGTGCCGACCACGCCGTGGATGCCGTGGCGGACGCAGAAGTCGAGGTTGCCCATGACGGCATCCGGGTGGGTCAGCTCGACGGCGACCTGGGCACCGGCGTCGGTCAGCGCCTCCAGGGAGTCACCGCGGCCCAGCGCGGCGACCAGCTCCATGTCCTCGGCGGCCTCGACGGCCTTGACGGCTTCCGAGCCGATACGGCCCTTGGCGCCGATCACGGCCACGCGCAGCTTGCTCATCGTGTCAGCTCTCTCTTGGTGGTACGGCGAACGGGGTCAGGCGACGGCTTCGTGCAGCCGGTCGGCCTGCCGGTCCTTCAGCGGGCCGATGACGGACAGCGAGGGCCGCGCGCCCAGGACCTCTCGGGCCACCTCCCGGACCTCGTCGGGGGTGACGGCGGATATCCGCTCCAGCATCTCGTCGACGGAGAGCTGGGCGCCCCAGCACAGCTCGCTCTTGCCGATGCGGTGCATCAGGGCGCCGGAGTCCTCCAGGCCGAGGACGGTGGAGCCGCGCAGCTGCCCGATGGCCCGGCGGATCTCGTCGTCGGTGAGGCCCTCGGCGGCGACCTGGTCGAGCTGGTCGCGGCAGATCGCGAGGACGTCGCGCACCTGGTTGGGGCGGCAGCCCGCGTAGACGCCGAACAGGCCGCAGTCGGCGTAGCCGGAGGTGTACGAGTACACGCTGTAGGCCAGGCCGCGCTTCTCACGGACCTCCTGGAAGAGCCGGGAGCTCATACCGCCGCCGAGTGCGGTGTTGAGGACGCCCAGGGCCCAGCGGCGGTCGTCGGAGCGGGCGAGCCCCGGGGTGCCGAGGATGACGTGGGCCTGCTCGGACTTGCGGTTCAGGTGCTCGACGCGGCCCCCGGCACGCAGTGTGCGGGCGCCCGCGCGCGGGGCGAGCGGGGTGGCGTCCGTGCCGTCGAGGGCACCGGCCCGCTCGAAGGCGCGGCGGACCAGGCGGACGACCTTGGCGTGGTCGACGTTGCCGGCGGCGGTGACGACGAGGTGCGTGGGGTCGTAGTGCTTCTTGTAGAAGCGGCGGATCCGCGCGGGGGTGAGGGCGTTGACGGTGTCGGGGGTGCCGAGGACCGGGCGGCCCAGGGGTGTGTCGCCGAGCATCGTGTGCGCGAAGAGGTCGTGGACGCCGTCGCCCGGGTCGTCCTCGGTCATCGCGATCTCTTCGAGGATCACCCCGCGCTCCGCCTCGACGTCCTCGGCCTCGATGAGCGAGCCGGTGAGCATGTCGCAGACGACATCGATGGCGAGCGGCAGGTCCGTGTCGAGGACCCGCGCGTAGTAGCAGGTGTATTCCTTCGCGGTGAAGGCGTTCATCTCGCCGCCGACGGCGTCGACGGCCGCGGAGATGTCCAGGGCGCTGCGCCGCTCGGTGCCCTTGAAGAGCAGGTGCTCCAGGTAGTGCGTGGCGCCGTTGAGGGACGGGGTCTCGTCGCGGGAGCCGACGTGGGCCCAGATGCCGAAGCTGACCGAGCGGACGGTGGGCAGGGTCTCGGTGACCACCCGCAGACCGCCGGGGAGGACGGTCCGGCGGACGGTGCCCGCGCCGCCCTCGCCCTTGAGGAGTGTTTGGGTACGGGCGACGGCCCGCCCCTCCGAGGAGGTGCGGGCCGTCGTCCGGTGCGTGCGGGACGTCACTTGTCGGCGTCGTCCTTCTTGCTGTCGGCGTCGTCCTCGTCCTCGACCACGGGGATCAGGGAGAGCTTGCCGCGCTGGTCGATCTCGGCGATCTCGACCTGGACCTTGGCGCCGACCCCGAGCACGTCCTCGACGTTCTCCACGCGCTTGCCACCGGCGAGCTTGCGGATCTGCGAGATGTGCAGCAGGCCGTCCTTGCCCGGGAGCAGGGAGACGAACGCGCCGAAGGTCGTCGTCTTCACGACGGTGCCCAGGTAGCGCTCGCCGACCTCCGGCATGGTCGGGTTGGCGATGCTGTTGATCGTGGCGCGGGCGGCCTCGGCGGCCGGGCCGTCGGCGGCACCGATGTAGATGGTGCCGTCGTCCTCGATCGTGATGTCGGCGCCGGTGTCCTCCTGGATCTGGTTGATCATCTTGCCCTTGGGGCCGATGACCTCACCGATCTTGTCCACGGGGATCTTGACGGTGATGATCCGCGGGGCGTTGGGGGACATCTCGTCCGGGACGTCGATGGCCTCGTTCATCACATCGAGGATGTGGAGGCGGGCGTCGCGGGCCTGCTTGAGCGCGGCGGCCAGGACCGAGGCGGGGATGCCGTCGAGCTTGGTGTCGAGCTGCAGGGCGGTGACGAACTGCTTGGTACCGGCGACCTTGAAGTCCATGTCGCCGAACGCGTCCTCCGCACCGAGGATGTCGGTGAGGGCGACGTAGTGGGTCTTGCCGTCGATCTCCTGGGAGATCAGGCCCATGGCGATACCGGCGACCGGGGCCTTGAGGGGCACACCGGCGTTCAGCAGCGACATGGTGGAGGCGCAGACCGAGCCCATGGACGTCGAGCCGTTGGAGCCCAGCGCCTCGGAGACCTGGCGGATCGCGTAGGGGAACTCCTCGCGGGTCGGCAGGACCGGCACGATGGCGCGCTCGGCGAGCGCGCCGTGGCCGATCTCGCGGCGCTTGGGCGAGCCCACGCGGCCGGTCTCACCGACGGAGTACGGCGGGAAGTTGTAGTTGTGCATGTAGCGCTTGCGGGTCACCGGGGAGAGGGTGTCCAGCTGCTGCTCCATGCGGAGCATGTTGAGGGTGGTGACGCCCAGGATCTGGGTCTCGCCACGCTCGAACAGCGCGGAGCCGTGGACCCGCGGGATCGCCTCGACCTCGGCGGCGAGCGTACGGATGTCCGTGACGCCGCGGCCGTCGATGCGGACCTTGTCCTTGATGACGCGCTCGCGGACCAGCTTCTTGGTCAGCGCGCGGTAGGCACCGGAGATCTCCTTCTCGCGGCCCTCGAACTGCGGGAGCAGCTTCTCGGCGGCGATCTCCTTGACGCGGTCGAGCTCGTTCTCCCGCTCCTGCTTGCCCGCGATGGTCAGCGCCTGGGCCAGCTCTTCCTTGACGGCAGCGGTGAGCGCCTCCAGGACGTCGTCCTGGTAGTCGAGGAAGACGGGGAACTCGCCGGTCGGCTTGGCGGCCTTGGCGGCGAGGTCGGCCTGGGCCTTGCACAGCACCTTGATGAAGGGCTTGGCGGCTTCCAGACCGGCAGCGACGACCTCTTCGGTCGGGGCCTCGGCCCCGTCCTTGACCAGCTGGACGGTCTTCTCGGTGGCCTCGGCCTCGACCATCATGATCGCGACGTCACCGTCGGGCAGCACACGGCCGGCGACGACCATGTCGAAGACGGCGTTCTCCAGCTCGGTGTGGGTCGGGAAGGCGACCCACTGGCCGTTGATCAGGGCGACGCGGGTGCCGCCGATCGGGCCGGAGAAGGGCAGGCCGGCCAGCTGCGTGGAGCAGGAGGCGGCGTTGATGGCGACCACGTCGTAGAGGTGGTCGGGGTTGAGCGCCATGACCGTCTCGACGATCTGGATCTCGTTGCGCAGGCCCTTCTTGAAGGAGGGGCGCAGCGGCCGGTCGATCAGGCGGCAGGTGAGGATCGCGTCCTCGGAGGGCCGGCCCTCGCGGCGGAAGAAGGAGCCGGGGATCTTGCCGGCCGCGTACATCCGCTCCTCGACGTCGACCGTCAGGGGGAAGAAGTCGAGCTGGTCTTTGGGCTTCTTCGACGCGGTCGTGGCCGACAGCACCATGGTGTCGTCGTCCAGGTACGCGACGGCGGAGCCGGCGGCCTGCTTGGCCAGGCGGCCCGTCTCGAAGCGGATGGTGCGGGTGCCGAAGGTGCCGTTGTCGATGACGGCTTCGGCGTAGTGGGTCTCGTTCTCCACCAAGAAAATCTCCTCGTCAGCGTCCGCCACCCGTGTGGCGGCGGACCTTCGTCGGCGGAGCGCCGGTACGGGCCGGTCTTCGATCGAAGCTCCCGGGATGCAGCCGCGGAGATGTCGCGCGGAGATCCGGGGGCCACTACCGAGGACCGGCGGCCAGGGGGCGCTCCCCCTCGTTCGGTTGTGCTCGTGACACCAGACTACAAAGCTTCCGGCCGCCTCGCGGCGGCAGCGGTGTCCGGTGCGTACGGCGAAGGGAGCGGCCCCCGGTGGGAACCGCTCCCTTCACGGCGTCCTACTTGGCGCCCGCCGCGCCGCGGCGGATGCCCAGGCGCTCGACCAGCGCGCGGAAGCGCGTGATGTCCTTCTTCGCCAGGTACTGCAGCAGGCGGCGGCGCTGGCCGACGAGCAGCAGCAGACCACGGCGGGAGTGGTGGTCGTGCTTGTGGGTCTTGAGGTGCTCGGTCAGGTCCGAGATACGGCGGGAGAGCATGGCCACCTGGACCTCGGGGGAACCGGTGTCACCCTCCTTGGTGGCGAACTCGGCCATGATCTGCTTCTTCGTAGCGGCGTCGAGCGGCACGCGGTACTCCTCGGTGTGTACGGCCCGGGAGCGCCCCTGGATTTGCTTCACAGGGAATCTTGGTGACTCACGGCGGACCGTCACACAGCGTACCAGCCGACGACGACGGCCCCCCGGGCGGGCCGGGGGGCCGTCGTGGGGCGCGGGCGCAGGTCAGTTGCCGGTCAGGCCGCGCACGGTGGCGTAGACGTCCAGGACCGCCAGGCAGAGCGGCACCAGGGAGAGCAGGACCAGGCCGTCGAAGATGTCGAAGATCCGGCCCCAGAAGGGGGTGACACCCTTACGGGGGACGACCAGTCCGACGCCGACGAGCAGGGCGGCACCGGCGGCGATGCTGGCGGAGAACCAGACGGTGCGGATGTTGAGCGGGCCGGAGTCGCCGAAGCGGGCCAGCTCGACGAGGGCGTCGACCGGCGGGTGGAGCGCGATGCCCAGGATGAGCAGCACGATCGTGAGGATGCCGGCGACGGCCATGCAGGCGATCTGCGCGGTGTAGTCGAAGAGCCGGGCGCGGAGCATGATCGTGATGCCCGCGGCCAGCGCCATGAGCTGGGCCCACATGTTGTCGGAGAAGCCGAGGACGACACCGGCGGAGCCGACGACCAGGGCGGAGCAGCCGGCGACGAGGCCGAGCAGGAGCTCGTGGCCGCGGCGGGCCTGGTTGCCGATCTTGACGAAGTCGACGGCCTCGGAGTCGCCGTCGGCGTCGTAGCCCTTGGCGATCTGGTCGGGCGACTTGTAGCCGATGGGCAGGCGGGCGAAGCGGGCCGAGAGGCCGGGCAGCCAGGCGACGAGCGCGATGGAGACGGCGGCGGTGACGGCGGCGACCTCGATGGGCGCGGCGTCGGTGAGGATCGCGGCGAACACCGAGAGGGTGCCGATCGCCGAGAGGAAGGCGGCGGCGACGAACGGGGCGTCACCCTGCGGTAGCAGCACCACCAGCAGGACGGAGGCGATCAGGACGACCACGCAGCCGACGAGGAGGTGGAGGCGTCCGGGGCCCTCGCCCGCCTCGACGGGGAAGATCCCGGAGCCGGCGATCAGCAGATGCGGCAGCGAGGCGAGGCCCAGCGCGATGGAGGAGCCGTGGTCGTCGTAGACGCGGGCACGGACGCCGGAGACGGCGACGAGGACGATGCCGACGACGCCCGCGATGATGCCGGGCAGCCGGTGCATGTCGCGGTCGACCGGGTTCGAGAACCAGAGAGCGAACGCCATCATCGTGAGCAGCAGGACGCCGGCGGTGAGGCCGACGTAGTGCATGAGGTCGTCGCTCCAGCGGGTGCGGTTCTGCTTGACCGCGGAGGCGACGGCGTCCGAGACGTCGTCGAAGACGGGGAGCGGCAGCGATTCGGCGAACGGCTTGAGCAGGAGGAGGTCGCCGTCGAGGATCTGCTGCTGCGCGAGCGACTGACCGGCGTCGAGTACGGTGCCGTCGCGGCGCACGAGGTGGTAGCCGGTGGGGGCACCCTCCGCCTGGGACTGCCCCGACAGGCGCAGGATCTCCGGGTAGATGTCGACGAGTGCGACGTCCTCCGGCAGTGCCACATCGATCCGTGCGTCCGGCGCGGCGACCGTGACCCGGCAGAAGCCGGTACCTGTGGTCGTGCTCACCTGGCGGTTCCCCCTATCCGTTGGGTGTTTTGTCGCGTGCGTGGCGTATGTATGGATTCATATACGGATCCCTGCGGGAGCCTTATTCACCCCGTCGCGGCACGCTCGCGGGGCGTCAGCGTACCGTCCGATTCGGCGCTTGCCCCACTCCCCCCGAGACTTGACTCCAAACAGTAGGATCAACGCCTGCGTCGGGCCAAGGACTTGGCTCGGGGGACCGTCGAATCCAACGGGGGCGGTCCGAGACTGCGAGATGCATGAAGGACTGATGCCTCGGTGAGCGTTGTCATCGTCAAGCGCCCGCCCCGCGCGCTACCACCTGAAGTTCCTGGTGAGGAGGTGACGCTGGAGGCGCCTCCCGAACTCCCCCGGGAAGGGGAACAGGAGAACATCCTGATGATGTTCATGCCCATGATGGGTATGGGCTCATCGGCCGCTTTCCTTTTCATGGGCGGCCAGCCGTTCATGAAAATCATGGGCGGCGTGATGGTGGTTTCCACCCTGGCAATGGCGATCGTACAGATCGTCAAAGCCCGTCAAGGCCCTTCCGGGCAAATGGTTCAAGAGCGTCAGGATTACCTCAAGTACCTTTCGCAGAAGCGAAAAGAGGTACGGCGCACCGCACGTAAGCAGCGTGACGCGCAGCTGTTCACGCACCCCGACCCCGGGCAGCTGTGGTCGGTCGTCGCGGAGGGCAAGCGGGTCTGGGAGCGCCGGGCGAGCGACCCGGACTTCGCGCAGGTGCGGCTGGGACTCGGCCCGCAGCAGCTGGCCACCCCGCTGAAGGCGCCGGAGACCGCGCCGGTCGACGAGCTGGAGCCGCTGACCGCGCACGCGATGAAGGAATTCCTCGACAAGCACGGGCACTTGGAGAACCTTCCGCTCGCGGTGTCGCTGCGCGCCTTCTACCACCTGACGGTCTCCGGCGACCCGGACACCGTCTACGCCGCCTCGCGCGCGATGGTGGCGCAGCTGTGCACGATGCACTCCCCCGAGGACCTGATGGTGGCGGTCGTCGCCTCCCCAGGTGCGCAGGCGGAGTGGGAGTGGACGAAGTGGCTGCCGCACGTCCAGGACAAGACCACGGACGGCGCGGGTACCCGCCGCCTGGTCGTCGGTGACCTCGGCGAGGTCGAGGAGCTGCTGGCCGACGAGTTGGAGGGCCGCGGCCGCTTCAACCCGCAGGGCACGCCGGTGACGGACACCCCGCACCTGGTGATCCTGCTGGACGCGGGCGAGGTGCCGATCGACTCGGTCATCGCCGGTGCGGAGGGCCTCCAGGGCGTCACCATCGTCGAGGTCGTCCCCGGCGACCTCGACGAGATCCGCGGCGGTCTGGCGGTGCAGGTCCGGCCGGGCAAGCTGGTACTGGAGTCGGCGAGCGGTGCGGTGTACGAGGGGTCCTGCGACACCCTGTCGATCCCGGAGGCGGAGGCGCTGGCGCGTCAGCTGGCGCCGCTGCGGGCCGGCGCCGGTGCGGACGGCGAGGAACCGCTGCTGTCCAACTTGGACTTCACGGACCTGATGGATATCGGCGACGCCGGTTCCGTCGACGTCCAGCGCACCTGGCGGCCGCGGACGCTGCACGAGCGGCTGCGGGTGCCGATCGGTGTCGACCGGGACGGTCAGCCCGTCATGCTCGACATCAAGGAAGCCTCCCAGGAGGGCATGGGCCCGCACGGTCTGTGTGTCGGTGCGACCGGTTCCGGTAAGTCCGAGGTGTTGCGCACCCTGGTGCTGGCCCTGGCGGTCACCCACTCGTCCGAGACGCTGAACTTCATCCTCGCGGACTTCAAGGGTGGCGCCACCTTCACCGGTATGTCGGAGATGCCGCACGTCGCGGCGGTCATCACCAACCTCGGTGAGGACGTCTCGCTGATCGACCGCATGCGCGACTCGATCACCGGTGAACTCCAGCGCCGTCAGGAGCTGCTGCGCTCGGCGGGCAACTACGCGAACATCACCGACTACGAGAAGGCGCGTGCCGCGGGGGCCCCGCTGGATCCGCTGCCGTCGCTGGTGATGATCATCGACGAGTTCTCCGAACTGCTGGCCGCCAAGCCGGACTTCATCGAGATGTTCATCCAGATCGGCCGCATCGGCCGTTCGATGGGTGTGCACATGCTGCTCGCCTCGCAGCGCCTGGAGGAGGGCAAGCTGCGCGGTCTGGACACATTCCTGTCGTACCGGCTGGGTCTGCGGACGTTCTCCGCCGCCGAGTCGCGGACCGCGATCGGTGTGCCGGACGCCTACCACCTGCCGAACGTTCCCGGCTCCGGCATCCTGAAGTACGACACCGAGACGATGGTGCAGTTCAAGGCCGCGTACGTGTCGGGTCCCTACCACGGTCCCGGTGCGGGCGGCGGGGGCGGCGGCGGGCGGGCCAACCGGCTGCCGGTGCCGTTCACGGCGGCGCCGGTCGCCGAGCAGATCATCGAGGACCCGACGCCGGCCGAGCCGGAGGCGCCGCAGCAGGACGACGCGCTGGCCGACACCGTGCTGGACGTCATCGTCCAGCGGATGCAGGGTCAGGGCCCGCCGGCGCACCAGGTGTGGCTGCCGCCGCTGGAGGAGGCGCCGACCGTCAACCAGCTGCTGCCGTCGCTGGCCGTCACCCCCGAACGGGGCGTGCACGCGCCGGAGTACAGCGCGCTCGGCAAGCTCGTGGTGCCGGTCGCGCTGGTGGACAAGCCGTTCGAGCAGCGGCGTGACGTGATGTACCTGGACTTCTCGGCCGGTGCCGGTCACGGTCTGGTCGTCGGTGGTCCGCAGTCCGGTAAGTCGACGCTGATCCGTTCGGCGATCGCCTCGTTCGCGCTCACCCACACCCCGGCCGAGGTGCAGTTCTACTGCCTGGACTTCGGTGGCGGCGGCATGCTCGCCATGGAGGGGCTGCCGCACATCGGCGGTGTCGCCTCGCGTCTGGACGCCGAGAAGGTCCGCCGTACGGTCGCTGAGGTCGTCGGCATCCTCAACGAGCGTGAGGAGTTCTTCCGGCAGCACAACATCGACTCCATCGGCACCTACCGCCAGCGGCGTGCCTCGGGCGCCTTCCCGGACCAGAAGTGGGGTGACGTCTTCCTCGTCATCGACGGCTGGTCGACGTTCAAGACCGACTACGAGCAGCTGGACCCGGTCATCCTGGACATCGCCGGGCGGGGTCTGGGCTTCGGTATCCACCTGATCATCGCCGGTTCCCGCTACACCGAGATCCGTCCGGCGCTGCGCGACCAGCTCCTCAACCGCGTCGAGCTGCGGCTCGGTGACGCGATGGAGTCGGAGTTCGACCGCAAGCGCGCGGAGAACGTCCCGATGGGCAAGCCGGGCCGCGGTCTGTCGCCGGAGAAGCTGGACTTCCTGGCCGCACTGCCGCGGCTGGACGGCATCAGCGATCCGGAGTCGCTCAGCGAGGGCATGGCGAATCTGGTGGAGACGGTCAAGGAGCACTGGCAGGGCGAGCCCGCCCCGCAGGTGCGGATGCTGCCGACGATGCTGTACGCCCGGGATCTGCCCAAGGGCAGCGACTACCCGGACCACGGCATCGCGATCGGTGTCGACGAGACGACGCTGTCGCCCGCCTTCATCGACTTCGAGACCGACCCGCTGCTGGTCATCTACGGCGAGAGCGAGTCGGGCAAGTCGTCACTGCTGCGGCTGCTGACCAAGCAGATCGCCGAGCGGTACCCGTCCGACAAGGCGCTGATGGTGGTCTCCGACTACCGCCGCGCGCTGCTCGGCGAGGTCCCGGAGAGCCATCTGTACAAGTACTGCGCCGCGGGGCCGCAGCTGGAGGAGGTCATCTCCGGTCTGGCCGGTTCGCTGGGCCGCCGGATGCCGGGCCCGGACGTCACGCCGGAGCAGCTGCGCAACCGCAGCTGGTACGACCTGCCGGACGCGTTCGTGATCGTGGACGACTACGACCTGGTGGCGACGAGCAGCGGCAACCCGCTGCAGCCGCTCCTGGAGTATCTGCCGTTCGCCCGTGACCTGGGTCTGCGCCTGATTCTGGCGCGCACCTCCTCGGGTGCCGGACGTTCCTCGTTCGAGCCGGTGATGCAGCGGACGAAGGAGCTCGGCGCGCAGGGTCTGATCCTGTCGGCCGACCCGGGCGAAGGCCCCCTGATGGGCAACATCAAGGGCCAGAGCCTGACGCCCGGCCGGGCCACGTTCGTCACGCGCAAGCGCGGCGCGCAGCTGGTCCAGACGGGCTGGCTCCCGGCGAGCGGCCGCTGACCGGCGGTCCTCGGGATGGACGACGGCGGTGGGGCGTCCCTCTTCGGAGGGGCGCCCCACCGCCGTGGTGGGGGGAGTTGTTCTCGCGTTCCGTACGGGGCCGGGGAGGGTTCCCGCGACCGGCCGGGCCCGTCCTGGTGGGCGGGCCCGGGGTCCCGCGACCGGCCCGGGCCCCCGGGGCGGCTCAGCCGAAGGCGCCGTGCCTGCCGACATCGGGGCGGACGCCGCCTGCCGGAGTGGTGCCCCCGGCCGGGTCGGTGCCGCCGGAGGGCTTGGCGTCCGGGGCCGCGGCGGGTGCCGGGGCGGCGGACGGCGCGGCCGCCGCATCCGGGCCGCCGGAGCCCTTGCCCGCCGGTGCGGCGTTCTTCGGCCCGCCCGTACCGGATGCGGCGGCCGCGCCGTCCGGGGTGCGGGCCCCCTTGGCGATACCGGCGCCGCCGCGGCGGGGGCCACCGGGGCCGAACGGGTCGGGGCCCGCGGGCGCGTCGGAGACCGCCCATTCGCCCTTCAGCGGCGGCCGGCTGCCCTGGCCGCCGCTCCCGCCGCCCTTGCCCCGGGCGAAGCCGCCGAGCGCGTTGCCCAGCTGCCCGAGGGCCATGACTCCGTACATCAGATCGCGGCCGCCGTCCGAGGAGTTGCCGACGGGCGCGGCGGGCGCCGGGGCGTCCTTCGCCTCACCCTCGTGCTCCGGCGCGGCGGGCCGGGACGCGGCGGATTCCAGGTCGGCGGCGGCCAGTTCGAAGACCGGCAGCGTCTCGTCCACCGACCGCTTGAGGCGGTGCCAGTCGGCGGCGAACGCCTCGCCCGCCGGGCCCTGCCAGTCGGCGGCCGCCGCCCGGCCCACATGCTTGTCCAGCTCGCGCACCATGCCGTCGAGGTGGCTGCCCATCTCCCGCCACCCGGCCGCCGCCTCGTGCAGCGCCTCCGGATTGCCCCGCCCCGTCATCCGGCACTCCTGATCATCGTGTCCAGCTCGTCCTCGACCGCCTGCGTCGAGGCGGCCGTCCGCCGTATGCCGCCGCCGACCTCGGCGAGCCGCTCCCGCAGCTGCCCGAGGGCGCGTTCGGCCTGCTCGTACAGTTCCCTGTGCGAACGGGCCGCCTCCTCGTCGCCGAAACCGTCGCGCAGCGCGGTGGCGTCGGCCCTGCGCCGGAATGCGGTCAACTGCCGTGCCAGATCGTCCGCATGTTTTTCGAAGACCGCGCCGAGCTTGTGCAACTGCTCGGTATCGGTCCGGACTTCGTCGGACATCATTTTCTCCCCGAATTTGATGGGCAGTGACCTGCCGGACATCGTCTCAGATGTAGCACACCGGCAAAGGGCGGCCACCTCACCGTTCGGCGGCCGGACGGTGGTACCCGGAATGCGCGGTACGCGATATCCGGCAATAGAGACAACCCGCCTTGACGCCCTCTTCCCACCCGTCATTAGACTCGTGACGCCGGTGCAGCACATGTGGTTGCTGTGCCACACGTTCAAGGGGGCAGCATGAGCAACGAACGGCAGATCCAGGACGCGGACCTGATGGACGTCGCCCAGGATCCGGAGCAGGCGCACCGGCTGCGCAAGGCGCTGAAGACCCTGGCGGACAACCCGAACGTCGGCGGTCCGCTCCAGGAGATGGCCAAGGAGGTCCTGGCCGGGCGGATCGGCATGAAGGAAGCGGTCCAGACGCCGACGTACATGGACGCGATCGGCGACCGCATCGGGGAGATCCGGCGCGCGGCGGAGAACCAGACGATGGCGGAGCGCGAGGAGTCGCGCGAAAAGTTCGCCGCCTGGCAGAAGCAGCAGGACGAGCAGGAGGACAAGGAGCGCGCCGAGCGCGACGGCCCGTCCTCCCAGCTCGTCACCGGTCCGCGCCGTGGCCGCGGCGGCTCCTCCCACCGGAACTGAGACCGCGGGATGCGGGGTGAGGGGAGGAGCCGGGTCTCTTCCCCTCACCCCGCTTCCCGTTTCGCCCCGCCATTCCTCCGGGCCCTGCCCCGCTCCCTTTCCTGATTCCCTCGCTTTCTTCACACAGAAGTGCCTGCGGCGCGCGCAGTGGAGATACCCCGCGCGCTCTTTTCCCGTAAATCGCGTACGGAAATCGGGAGTACGGGGCTTTTGGCCCGAAAACCGTGCGCCGGACAACGGATCGGGCGCCCGACACCCGGTCCGCGGTCAACGGAGCGCACCCGTGTACCGGTTCCGGAACAGCCTGCCCCGCCGGCTCCGGGGGCGCGGCCCGGATCATAGGATCGCCGGTGGAGCCGGAGAACGACGGTGAAGGGCGGGATTCATGGGGGACGAGGAAGTCATCGACGCCTCGCGGACGGACGGCGCCACGGCGCCCGGATACGCACCGCATCCGTACATCGGCGGCCGCACCGCGGCGCTCCGCGCCCTCGCCGCCTGGCGGATGAGCTGGCCCGGCGCGCCCCGCGTCATCGCGCTGACCGGCGCCCCGGGCAGCGGACGCGGACGGCTGCTCACCGGTTTCCTGATGCTGTGCGACCCGGAGTTCCGTACCCGGCTGCCGCTGGACGAGCTGGACCCGGCGACCGTACCGCCGGACCTCCCCGCGCCCGCCGTGCCGCGCCCCGACGGGCTCACCGCGGCGCAGCTGCTGTGGACCGTCGCCGACCACTTCGAGCTCGCCGCCACCCGCACCGCCGACATCTTCACCGAGCTGGGCGCGCGCGAGGAGCCGGTGACGCTGGTGGTCCCGGATGTCGCGGCGGCGGGCCCCGTGCGCGCCGCCGGGGAACCGGCCCGCCTGGTGCGCGAGGTCCTCGCGCCGCTCGCCGCCGTCCCCACCGTGCAGCTGCTGGCCGTCGTCCCGCGCGAGCTGGCCGCCGAGCTGACCGCGGGGCTGCCACAGGGCCAGGCGCAGATCATCGACCTCGACGCACCGGAGTGGGCCGATCCGGACGGGCTGGTGGCGCACGCCGCGACGGCGCTCGACCCGGCCCGGGGGGCGCCCGCCCTGCCGTTCACCACCGGCCCACGACCGCGCGAGGCGCTCGCCGGGGCGCTGGCCGCCCGCGCCGCCGGGAGCCATCTGACGGTGGAACTGGCCGTACGGTCCGCGCTGCTGGCGCCGGAGGGCTTCGACCCGGCCGCTACGGAGCGGCTGCCCGCCACCGTGGGGCAGGCGGTCGATCTGCACGCCCGACGGCTGGGCGCGGACCCGGGCCTGCTGCGGCTGCTGCTGGCGCCGCTCGCGCTGGCCGAGGGCGACGGGCTGCCGCTCCCGCTGTGGGGCGCGCTGGCGAGCGCCGTCGCGGAGCGCGATCTGAGCCGCGAGCTGGCCGAGGGCATGCTGCTGACCGCCCCGTTCGTGGACCCGGTGGAGGCCCCGTCCGACGCCGAGGACGGGGCCGACGGCCGGACCCTGATCCGGATCGCCCACCCCGCGCTCGCCGCGGAGATCCGGGACGGGCTGCCCGACGCCCGGGGCGCGCAGACCCGGATCGCCATGAAGCTGCTGGAGGCGGTGCCCGGCCAGGACTGGTCCCGGGCCGACCCGTACGTCCGCGACCACCTCGCCGGGCACACCCTGGACGCCGGGCTGCTGCCCCAACTCCTCACCGACCCGGGCCTGTTCGTCCATACCGACCCGGTGGTGCTGCGCGCCGCCGTCGAGGCCGTACCGCTCCAGGAGCTGGGCGCCCCGGCCCGTACGTATCTGCGCACGGCGCCGCTGCTGACCCGTACGCAGGCGACGCCCGCCCTCCGCGCGGCGTTCCTGGAGACGGCGTTCGTCGAGGACGGGCTGGCGCCGTACGCGCAGGCGCTGCACGGCCTCGGCCTCACCCTGCCGTGGCGCACCCTGTGGAGCCTGCCGCCCGCCGGGGCGACCGCCGTCACCGCCGGGGTGCTGCCGGGCGGGCCGGTCCCCGTGCCGGTGGCGGTCAGCCGGGTGCCCGCCGCGACGCCGGGCGCCCGCCCGCTGCCCGGCGGCGACGGTGCGTTCGTCGTCCACACCCTGACGGACGGGATCCCGCTCGATGCGGCGCCCGAGCAGGTGGTGCGCCCGTCCGAGGAGGAGCGCGCCGCCTCGCCGTTCGGCCTCAGCCGGGGCGGCGGCTATGTGCGCGTGTGGGACCGGGGTACCCAGGAGGTGGTGGCGGCGGTGATCACCGATACGCCCGTCCTCGGCGCCGATCTGTCGGCGGACGGCGTCCTGCTGATCGCCACCGAACGCGGCGTCACCGCCCGGCGGATCCTCACGACGCCGCCCACCGCCCCGGCTCAACCCGGCCCCGCCGGCGTGCCCTCCTCTCCCGGCCCCGCAGGAGACCGCTCGTGATCACCCAGCAGCAGGCACACGCCACGGCGGACCGCTGGCTCAACCCCGAGGGGGCGCCGGGCCCGCGCCGCCAGGGAGTTCGCTCTCGGCTGGGTGGTGTGGGCCGTGCCGCCGCCTCCGGAGACCGGCCCGGCCGCCGGCGGGCGGCGCCCGCCTCCGGAGACCCGCACCGCCTGAGGGCTTACGGCTTGGGGCTTGCGCTTTGCTTACGACTTTGGGGCTTGCGGCCGCAGGCGCATGGTGCGGCCGCACGGGGGCGACGGCGACCAATTCACGGAGCGGCGACGGCGACGGCAGAGTCAGGGCTGACGGAACCGCGGCGGCGACACATTCAGGACTGACGCAGCAGCGGCACACTCACGGCAGCAACAGCCAGTCCGCGGCGAGGGCCGCGGCCAGTCCGACGCCGAGCAGCCAACTCCCCAGCCGGGTACGGCCGTGGCGGCTGAGTTCGATCACCACGCCGCACAGCACGAGCGCCGCCCCGTACACCCCGACCACCAGCACCGAGGTCCGGCTGGCCAGCCGTACCACCAGCACCGCGGCCATCGCGCCCATCATCACCGAGGCCAGGGCGATCCGTATCCGCCGCGCCTGACGGGGCGTCGCCGCCCGTTCCCCCGAAAGAGGCTCCTCGCCCCTGGCTGCTTCCATGATCCGAGATGCTACGGGACCGCCACGCCCGCCCCCGCCCGCACTCTCCACCGCACAACACCCCCGCCACAGCGCCCCGTTCGCCACCTCACCCCACCGGGAACATGACCTCCCTCCCCGATGCCCTTCCCCCACCCCCTCCCCTTCCTCCACCTTCGCCTTGCCATTCCCGGGAATTCCCCACCGCATCACCACTGCACGGTTCCCCCGCCTCCCGAACGGAAGCTAACTCCCCCGCTGCCCCGCTCCACCATTAACACTCCACAATTCCCACAGATTCCGCACAACCCCATGTGGCATGGCGCCATACAGATCATTTAAAGTGAGATCGTTGGATGTGAAAATTGCCACGCAAAAATGGGAATGCAACGGGGGTAGCGATGGCAGGCAAGGCTTTTGACGTAGATCCCGACGTGCTGAAAGCACAGGGCGCCGCGTTCGTCCACATCGGCAGCGACTTCTCCAAGGCGTCGAAGAAACTTCAGGACGATCTCGAGGGCATCGGCGACCCCTGGAATAAGTGCGACTTCGGCGAGATCTTCGAGACCATCTACGACCCGGTCAAAAAGGGCATGTTCACGTCGATGGACTCGCTCGGAGAACGCCTCGAAGGAATAGGCGAGAAGCTCGGCGAGATGGCCCAGTCCTACGCGGACTCCGACGACCAGGGCATCCACACCATCAGCGCCGTCGGCCGCCCCGTGATCTAACGGGGGGGCGACGCCGCCGCGCGATCCCGCATCGCGCTCCCAGATTTCCCGGTACCACCCGGCATCCATTCCCACAGCTCGGCCCACTGACCGCGGCCACGTCACACTTCTCTGCCACACCGTACGGGGGACAACACCGTGTCACTGACGCTTCCAGGAGAGGTCACCTGGGTCCTGGACCTCCTGGGATACGAATGGCCCGAGGCCGATGAGGACGCGCTTTTCGCATGCGCAGCGGCCTGGCGCACCTTCGCCGAGCAGGTCAACGAAGCCCTGTCCCAGGGCTCGTCCGCGGCCAACGAGGTGACGTCCGCCAACTCCGGTGAAGCCATTGAGGGATTCACCGACGAGTGGGGCTCTTTCGCCGGCGGCGGGAACAGCGGCGACAACTATCTCCGCGACGCCGCCGCGGCGGCCGAGGTCATCGCGCTCGCCTTCGACGCCGCCGCACTCGCCGTCATCGAAGGGAAAGTCGCGGTCATCGTCCAGCTGGTGATGCTGGCCGTGGAACTCATCTCCGCACAGGCCGCCGCGCCCTTCACCCTGGGCCTCTCCGAATTGGGTGCCGCCGGCGTCACCCAGGCGACGCGCCTGATCGTCCGGCAGATCCTCGACAAGATCAAGCGCGAAGTAATGCAGGCCGCCACCAAAGCCATGGAGCACGCCACCATGGACGCCATCAAGAAGATGGCGAAGAAGGCGGTCTCCAAGGAATCCCGCAAACTGGCGGCCGACTACATCAAGAAGACCGTCAAGGAAGAGGTCAAGGACAAGGCCGTCACCGCGGGCAAGGACCAGGCCAGGGAATTCGCCAAGGAAACCCTCGTCGAGGGCGCCAAGGAAAAGGCCAAGGAAGCCGGCACGGAGATGGGTCAGAACGTCGCCGAACAGGGCATCGAAACCCACTTCGGCGAACGCGACGGCATCCGGTGGAACGAAACCGCCGACATCGGCAAGGAAAAGGCCAACGAGTACGCCGACGACGTCCAGAAGGACGCGGGCGAAAGGCTGCAGACCTATCAGGACGGCGTCACCAGCCTCACCGACCCCACCGCCTACGTCGACCGCGCCCAGTCCGACCTCACCGAACGCGGCCTGAACCACGCCCAACGCCAGGCAGACCACCACACCGGCGGCGCCGCCACCCGCCACCAGGAACACACGGACACGGCCAGGGAACACGTACGGTCCGTCTTCGGCTGAGCCGAGCCGCGGCCCCGGCGCCGGGGCCAGGGCCAGGGCCAGGGGCCGCAGTCTGGGGACTCGCCCTGCCGGACATCCGGCTCCCGGCAGGCCGCAATGACTGCGAACGCATAACGGGGCGGGGCCTGCTGCAACGTCCCTACGTTGCAGCAGGCCCCGCTCATCGTCTGCTTCAGCCACCCACTCGACGTCCCAGCGGCGGCCTCATCCCTGCGTCACTGCCCGGGAGGCGGCGGGTACTGCCCGGGAGGCGGCGGGTACTGGCCAGGCGGCGCGGAGTACTGCCCGGGAACGCCACCCTGCTGCTGATACGGCACCTGCTGCCCGCCGAAACCGGGAGCACCGGGTCCACCCGGCGGCGGCCCATTCCGCCGGCCCTTGCGCCGCACCACCATCAGCACGATCGCCAGAACGATCCCGATGACAACGAGGCCCCCGACCACGATGATCACGATGAAGAGCGGACTCATCCCTGCCTTGCTCGCGGCCTGCGTCGAGTCCCCGGACCCGTCGTTGCCCTGCGAAACCGCCGAATCCCCTGCGGCCGGCGAGGAAGCAGCCGTCGGCATCTTCAACGGCCCGTTCTTCGGCCCGGCCGGAATATCCCGCTTGAGCGCGGCGAGCGGCTGAATGAATCCGTAGCCATACTTCTGATCGGGAAGCTGACTCCCCTTCGCCGAAGCCGGGAGACCGGCACTCTTGGTGAGGCGGTTGACCAGCTGGCCTACGGAGAGGTCGGGAAACTTCTCCCGAAGAAGAGCGATGGAAGCCGACACATAGGCAGTCGCGTCGGACGTTCCCGTACCCTTCTGGTACATGGAGGTGCCACTGTTCCCGGCCGATACGATCCCGACGGCCGGAGCGCTCAGCAGGACGGGGGGACCGTAGTTGGACTTGCTCCAGATCTCTCCGGAGTTCTGGACACCGCCAACCGTCAGGACACCGGGGTAGCTGCCCGGGTACTCAATTGCTTCCGCGCCCTTTCCTTCATTTCCGGACGAGGTCACCACCAGCACATCGTGCTTCAGCGCGTAGGCGATGGCTTCGACGTCGCCATCGCTCTTCGTGGAGACGGCCTGCGAAATGTTGATGACCGAGGCGCCGTGATCGACTGAGTAGCGAATGGCCGGGCCGAAGCCCTTTTCCGTCGTGCCGGAGTCCCGCACAGGAAGAATCTTCGCATCGGGCGCCAGACCCTTGACTCCGGAAGCCCCTCCCAGGCCGTGCCCGTGACCGGCGATCTCCGACGCCATCTGCGTACCGTGGGTGTCCCCGTCCTCCGGATCGGCGGATCCCCCATCGTTGAAATCCTTGCCGGGGAGAACATTTCCCTTGAGGTCGGGATGCCGGGAGTCGACGCCGTCATCGATAACGGCGACGGTCACCCCCTTACCCGTCGAAAGCTCCCAGATCTTCTCGGCATCGAATGCCTTCAGAGGCCACTGCGCATCTCTGATCTGATCCGCCGACGCAACCGGTGCGGTGCCGAAGAGCAGCGCACCGGCCACCACCGCGCCACTCACCACACGTAGCTTCCGAGTGAAGCTCATGTCATTACACCTCTCCCAACAGGACGGGGCCCCGGCCCGGAGAGCCAGGGCCCCGCCTTGTTACCACCGATCGACAGCCGACAGGTTCTTACTCGATGACCTTCGGCGCAACGTTACGCTCCGACGCCCAGGTCTCTTCGTCCTCGACAAGGTAGTCGGGACGCTCGCCGTTGTTCTGCCCCTTCTCCTTGCCCTTGGCGCCGTGCACGCCGGGTGCACCCGCCATGCCCGCGGGACGACGGCCGCCGGCGCCGGCGCCGGCCTGCGCTCCGCCGCGGCTGCGGTGCAGTCCCGAACCTCCTTGTCCGGCACCGCTGGCCTTGCCCTTGCCGGCGCCGATGACACCGCCCTTCTGACGGGCAAGGGCTCCACCACGGCCGGCGCCGCCCGCGCCCTTGGCCCCGGCGCCCTTACCGGCGCCCGCGGCGCCGCCCATCCCGGGCATTCCGGTGCGGCCTGCACCACGAGCGCCGGCACCTGCTCCACCGCCACCCGCGACGCCCAT
The DNA here is from genome assembly GCF_045040405.1 of Streptomyces sp. NBC_01525. Lineage (NCBI taxonomy): Bacteria > Bacillati > Actinomycetota > Actinomycetes > Kitasatosporales > Streptomycetaceae > Streptomyces > Streptomyces sp. NBC_01525. Next base: position 5,196,198 of record NZ_CP109397.1, on the reverse strand, counting down.
ACCACCGCCGATACCGCCGCCGCCGATTCCGCCGCCACCTGCTCCGGTGCCGCCACCGATACCGCCACCGGCACCGCCGTTCAGGCCGCCGCCGACACCACCGCCGATACCGCCGGACAGGCCACCTCCGCCGCCGCCCTTCGGGGGCTGGAAGCTGTCGAGCCCGGTGTTGACGTCGGGTGTGTACGAGCCCTTGCCGGGCTGTGTCGAAATCCCACCGCTGACCCCCGACGGCTTAGGCGCGTGCAAGCCGTCGGACGAGAACCCCGGCCCCTTGCCGACGGGCTTGAACGACGGGGTCTCGGCCTTGCCGGGCCCCGGGCCGCCCGAGGGCACCGGCATGGGGATGGCAGCAGGCGGCTCTCCGCCCGGCGTGCCGGGATAGTCTTCCGAGTCGTCCCGGCGCTTGCCGCCCTTCCACGTCCCCATGGCCTTGGCCTGCGAGACGTAAGCCGCGCCCAGCTGTTCCATCTTGACGGCCATACGGAGCTGCTGCTCCTTGCCCGACGACAGGTTGCCGGAGTTGTTGTCCAGTGCCTGCTGTGTGGTCATGCCCGGGTTGGCGAGATCGCGCTTGAGGCCCGCATCGTCGCGGCTTCCACCGTCCTCAAACCAGTTGACGGCGCTGTCGACCTTGCCGGGCTTCTCCATCGACTCGACCTCGGGCTTGAGCTGCTCCAGCACGTTCGCCGCGTTCTTCATCGCGCGCGACGTGTAGTCGGCGTAGAGAGAGCAGTCCGAGATCTTCTTGCTGATCTTGTTGGCCTGCGCCCTGAACTTCTCCGCCGACGGCCCCTGCCAGTGTGCGAGGACTTCTTCGACAGCCTTGTCGAAGGCTCCCTTGATGCCTCCGCTGCTGCCGCCCACGAGCTGGTCGTGAACGTCCTTCCAGCCATGGGAGACGTTGTGCACCTCACTCGGGTTGGACGCCTTCACCATGCCCTGCATGGTGTCCATGTCCATCTCGGCGAAGTTCGTTTCGTGCTTCGCGGCATAACACATCGTTGCCGGGATGTACTCAGCATCGCCACCGCTCATGACCTTCTCCCCCTCTGCTTCTCCACACCAGCCGCGGGTCCTCCGCGCTCGACCGACCGAAACCTCGGATCACTCACCGGACATACTCCCGGCGGTTGCTGCTTCCTGGTCCTGGTAATTGCCGTGTGCCTTACGCGTGTTGGTGCCGAACTTACCCATGACGTCGTTGAGATGCTGCACGATCTCTTCGATGTGCGTCTTCATCTCCGTATGGGCTTCCGTCAGCTTGCGCGCCTCCAGGAAGGTGGCGCCGGGAGCATCGGCACCCAGCGCATTCGGCGACAGCGACGTCTTGTAGCGCGTATCCGCGTGCGCGTTGCCGAGGTCCTTGATGATGCCGTTGAGCTTCCGGACCGTGTCCTCGAGTGCGCTGAGATCAACGCGGTATTGATCACCCATGATGTGTCTCCCCGTGTGATGCGATTGCCGTCTTCCGCCGCCAGTCCCGAAGCGCGATGGACGCACCCACCACTGCGGCGACCGCCAGAAGTCCTCCGCCCACAATGTAGAGGGAAATCCGCGCCCGCCGGTCCTCCGGGCTCTCGCCGATGGTGAGGGCGGCCGGTTGGATCTTGGTGTTGTTCTGGCTGGTGGGCTTGTCCGGAGTGGGGTGGCCGGTGGGCCTGGTGGTGTCGTTGAGGGCGGCCACCGGGTCGATGACGCCCCAGCCGATGTTGTGGTCCGGGCCGCGGTTGACGCGTTCGGCGGTCTGTTCCAGGTGCCAGATCAGCTCCCGCGGCTTCCAGTCCTTGTGCAGGGACTTGAGGAGCGCCGCGGCGCCGGCCGCGTACGGGGCGGCGAAACTGGTGCCCTGGTCCACGCAGTTGCCGCCGTCCGGCACCGTGGAGACCATGTCGACGCCGGGCGCCGCGATGTCGACGTAGTCGCCGGGCTGCGAGAAGGCCGCGCGTTCGTTGTTGCGGTCGGAGGCGGCGACGGCCAGGACGTTGTCGTACTCCTGGAACGCCGCCGGGTACATGCGCTTCTCCTTGCCGGAGGCGCCGTCGTTGCCCGCCGAGGCGACGATGAGGACGCCCCTGTCCGCGGCCTTGGCGACCGCCGCCTTCAGAGTGGGGAGCAGGTCCTCGCTCGCGTCCGTGCCCTGGGAGATGTTGATGATGTCGACGCCCTCGTCGACGGCCGCGCTGACGGCCTTCGCAAGGCTGTCGGCGGTGCCGGGCTTCTCCTGGTCGGTCTGCTGGAACGGGATCACCTTGGCCGCGGGCGCGAGGCCGTAGAAGCCGGACGTGGACCGCGGCTGCGCGGCAATGATGCCGGCGACCTTGGTGCCGTGGCCCACCCGGTCCTCCGTGGCCTTGCCGTCCTTGACGAAGGTCTTACCCCCGGCCCCGATGGCCGGTTTGATCTGGTCGTTCCCGGCATCGATGCCCGTGTCGATGACGGCGACGCGGACCCCTTCGCCCTTGGTGTGCGCCCACAGCTGCTGCATCATCAGGCGCTGCAGGGACCACGGGGTCTCTTTGATGTCGGTGGTGTTGAACTTGCACTCACCGCTGTTCAGCGGAACGTTCTCGTCCGCGGCCGCCGGGAGGGCGGTGACACCGGAAAGAGCGATGGTGCAGGCCGTTGTCACCAATGCGCCTGCCGCGCGGCGGTGGTGCCCTGCTCGGTGACCGTTGGCGCGAGATCCCACGGGTTGTCTGCTCTCCATGCGTGGTGGACGGGACGAGGCGAAGAAGCGGTGCCGAGGTGGCCATGGGGTACGGAAACGAGCAGTGCGGGTGCGGGTGTGGACGCCAGAAGGGCGGGCGCACTGGTGCAGCGCGCCCGCCCTCTTCTGCCACTGTGCGAGCCTCGTGGCTGCTCAGCCGTTAGCCGTTTCCACCTGCGGCGGCGGAAGCTCCTACCACATGGCGGCGTTCCGGTGCTCCGTGTCGCGGTAGTTCACGGATGCCTCGTGGAGCGCCTTGGAGATGGCCTCCAGCGTCCGCTGCAGGGAGTCCGCGCGCTTGTCCCACTCGCGCTGGCGGGCCTGGTAGCCCTCCTTCGCCGCACCTTCCCAGGTGGTGGCGATCCGCTTGACACCGGCCTCCAGGTCTTCCAGCTGCTGCCGGATCTGGTTGGCGGTGCGCTTCACATCCTGGGACGCCTGCTCGATCGTCTCGGAATTGACGAGAATGTGGCCCGACATGATGTCTCCTCGGGAGTTTCTGGAACTGATCGATTCACATGGCCGCGGTACCGTTCGGCGAACGCCGAATCGTGATTACCGCGATTGCTGACTCACCGTGTGCCGCCGTAGCGGCGCCGGGCTCACCCGAAGGGGGAGTCCGAGGAGGAGGACACGTGGGACATCGATGCGTTCTGCGCTTCTTCCGAGGCCGCGTAGTTCTTGGTCGTGCCGTCGATCGCTTCCTTGATCTCGCTCAGAAGCTGGTTGATGCGAGTCGCGTCTTCGTTCACCTTCGACTGAAGCTGGTTGTACGAATTGGCCGCCTGGCCCTTCCAACCGGAGGTGATGTTGTCGACGACCGTGTTCAGGTGCCGGATCTCACCCTCGATCGCCTGGGTGACCGACCCGATCTTGCCGCTGAACGCGACCATCTCTTCTTCGGTGACTGTGAACTGATTACTCATCGCAACGTCCCCCATGAGACTCGCACGTCACCCGCACCGCACCGGTGAGGGTGCCGCGCGGTCGGCGCCGCCTGCTGGCGCCATCGACCACTTTAACCACTCCGTACGGCGGCCCCCAACAGAGGGAGCAATGTTGTGACGGGATCACCACAACCCCAACTGGCCGCCCCGTAAGGCCAGTTCGACGGAATCGTCACGCGAAGCGGACACATGCGATTCTATCGGTCCGCGGAGAAACACATCAAGATTTTCCCGGGCTTCTTCCGGGGGGTAAGGGAAGCCGTGGAGCAAATCCGGAAATAGCCGGGCGGGTCACCGGAAACCGGTGACCCGCCCGCGGAATCCGGCGCGAGGCAGCGCGGGCGGCCGTGCCTCCCGCCGCCCCGTTACGACGTGCCGGTCTTCCGGGCGGCCCCGACGCTGAGCGCCGGGCCCTCCGACAGCAGGTCCACCCACGTCATCAGCATGGGCTCCGCGTGGACGCCCTTGTACCCGAGCCGCAGGGCCGCCTGGTTGACCTCCTGCTTGGCGTTGCCCGCCTTTTCGGAACTGTCGTTGTTGACCGGCACCCGGTAGCGCAGCCCGGTGTCGGTGATCAGGTAGAGCGAGCCGTCCTTCTCCTGGGGTGTGCGGACCCGCTGGAGGAGCTGGCCGCTGCCGGGCGTGACGTAGGAGGAGGCGCCGCTCGCGATCTTCGCCGGGTAGTCCTTGCCGATCCAGGTGCCCATGTTCGGCAGGCCGTTGGGGTAGCCGAGGGCCTTGTCCGCGCCGCCGGGGAGCTTGGTGGTGGTGCCGTCGTAGAGGCTGCAGGAGACGCCGTTGTCGGTCGGGGTGGTCAGACCGCCGGTCTGGGAGCCCTCGGCGAAGTTGTTGGCCATGTCGACCTCTTCGGTCGGCCAGGGCATGTCCACATCGGTGTGCGGCACCTTGCCCAGGTACGAGATGAACCGCCCATTATCATCCGTCATCGGGGTGATGCTGGAGGTGGAGACCTGCTCCGCCCTCATGAGCGAGCCATCGGGGTGCACCTTTTGGGCGTTCGGGCCCTCCATCAGGAGTTTGGCGACGAAGCCCGACACCTGCTGTACGCCCTCCGCGGTGACGACGTATTTTTTGCCCGCCTTCTCGCCATCCGTCGTGCTCTGATCCGCGCTGCCGGGGATTTCGAGGACGGTGCCGATGGTCCGGTACTGCGACGGGACGCCCTCGGCGTGCGAGGGCTGGCCGGCTCCCTTGATCATCGGCAGGTAGATCGGCACCGGGCTCTGGATGAGGGTGTCGATCCACTGCTGCGTCACGTCCTGCGGCTCCGCCTCCTTGAAGAGCACGCGGCGCAGGAGCAGGTCGGGGTCCTTCGCGCCCGTGCCCACCAGCGCGGTGTTGCGCCCGCCCAGGGAGGCGTCGAGCGCGAACTTGAAGCCGTTGTGGTCGACCAGCCAGAGCTTCTTCTGCGGGTCGCGCACGAAGAGCACCTGGTGCATGTCGAGACGCCCCTTGTCCTCGACGAGACTCTTGTCCTTGCCCCCGAGCACGAACACGGCCTGCTGGGCCCTGCTGTTGACGCCGCTGCCTGGACGGTCGCAGACGGCCCAGGTCTTCGCCTTCCCCGCGTCCGTGGCATTGGGGAGACGGTCGGGGGCGAACGGAATTCCGACGGCGGGACCGTGCGCGATCTTTCCGTCCAGCTCGGATTCCTTGACGTTCACGACTTTGTACTTGTCGGGGTCGAGAAGGAGTTTCGCGGAGGCGAGGTTCAGGACGGGGTGGAGGAGTTTCTCCTTCTTACCCTGACTGTTGTCGCCGTCCAGAACGACGTAACGGGTGGTCGAATCGGACCCCACAATGACGTTTTCCCCGACCGCGTCCCACCCCTGGGGCGCCACCGGCATCACGATGCCGCAGGCACCGAAGCCGACCAGGATCACGACGCCCATCAGGACGCTCGGCAGCACAGCCTTCAGAGGGCGCGGCGCACTCTCGATCGACCCGCTCGGCAGCGGCTTCAGAAATGCGGCATTCGTACGCTTCCGCGCGAATGAATACGCATTGAGCTCGTCCCGACGTGATGCCATTGTTGCTTTCTCTCCCCGCGTGTCGGATCCACCTCGACCGCCCCCGGCACTCACGCCGTAGCGCCCTCTACTATGCCGTGTGTCGATCGACCCGTACGGTACGGGTGCCACCTTCCAACGCACCAGTCTCAACGGCGATTGATACGCCGCGAGGCCACACCACCAGTAGAGGAGCAGGCCGGGGGATGTCCAGCGCCACCAGGGCTCGACGCCGCAATGGGCGGCAACAGCAGCAACAGCCTTCCACGGCACCGCGCAACGCGGAAAACGGCGGCCAGGACGGATCAGATCCGGCCAACAGCAGGGAAAGGGGCCGGAGTTCGTCGGGCGGACCGGTGGCCCCACGCCTGCGACCTCAGATCGGCAGCATCGGCCCGGTCCGCGTCCAGCAGTTGGCCATCATCGAGATTGCCGCCGCACTGGTCCTGGTCGGGGCGTCCGTCAACGTGATCGCGCTGACCGTCGCAGCCGTGCTGGCCGCCGTCCTCGTCATCTTCGCGCTCGGCCGGCGCCGCCGGATCCCGCTCCCCGAGTGGATCACGACCGTGCGCGCGATGAAGCGCCGCGGCAAGGCCGCGAGCACGGCGGTGACGCAGGGCGTCGAGCCGGCCTTCGCCCCGGTCGTCGAGTGTGACCCGGCGCTGCGCACGTACGAGTACGCCGACGCCGAGCAGCGCGCCGTCGGCTTCGTCGGGGACGGCACCTTCCTGACCGCGCTGGTGCAGGTCGAGCCCCGGGACGAACCGCTGCGGCCCGCCCGCGGGAGCCACATGCTGCCGCTCGATGTGTTGCACACCGCGCTCGACATCGAGGACATTCACCTCGAATCCGTGCAGTACGTGCAGTACACCCAGCCGGCCCCGGCGCCGCACCTGCCCGAACAGGCCGTCGCCGCCCGGTCGTACGCGCCGCTGCAGGCACAGTCCCAGACCCCGGCCGTGCAGCTGACGTGGATCGCGCTCAAGCTCGATCCGGAGCTGTGCGCGGAGGCGATCGAGGCGCGCGGTGGCGGTATGGAAGGCGCCAAGCGGTCGCTGCTGCGCGCCGCCGACCAGCTGGTGAGCCGTCTGACCGCGCACGGCGTCCGGGCGCGCGTGCTGGCCGAGCGGGAGGTCGTGGCCGCGGTCGGCACGGCGGTGTGCGTGAGTCCGCGGGCCGCCAACGGCGCCATGGGGCGGGACGGCCGCTCCGGGCGCCGCACCCAGGAGACGACGCGGGCATGGCGCTGCGACGACCGCTGGCACACCACGTACTGGATCGGGCGCTGGCCCCAGCTCGGCCCCGGCGGTGCGCCGTTGGCGGCCGTCACCCAGCTGCTGACCAGCACCGCGGCGATGGCGAGCACCTTCGCGCTGACCGCGACGCACGGCAGCGGGCGGGCGCCCGCGATCTCGGGTTACGTCCGGCTGTCGACCCGCAGTGAGAACGAACTCGACGCCGCACAGCGGGAGTTGGAGCGGCGTTCCGGTTCGGCGAAGGTCGGTCTCGTCCGGCTCGACCGGGAACAGCTGCCCGGCCTGCTCGCCACGCTCCCCCTCGGAGGTACCCGCTGATGGCCTCTCCCACGTATCAGCCGCGCGTGAACAACTCGGGGACGGGCTGGCGCAATCCGCCCATCGGCGCGCCGGACACCGGCCAGGAGCGCCGCCCGTCGCACCAGCCGCGTCCGGACGAGCAGCGGTCGGCGCAGTCCGGGCCGACGCCGCAGCCGGGTTTCGGGCTGCGCGGTCCGCGCCGCAGCCCGCATGTGCTGACGGCCGATTCGCTGGCCTCGCTGACCCTGCCGGTCGGCGACGACGGTGTCATCATCGGCATCGACCCGCAGAACCAGCCCGCGGTGCTGAGCCTGCTGCGCCCCGCGCCGCTGGAGATCGCGCTGGTCGGCAGCATGTGGATGGCGCAGGTGCTGGCGCTGCGTACGGTCGCCACCGGGGCGCGGGTCGCGGTGGAGACGGCGCGGCCGCCGGCCTGGGGGCAGATGGCGCAGGCCGCCGGTGGCGGTCAGCAGTGCGTGTCGGTGCACGAGGTGCGTCAGATCGCGCCCCAGGGACCGTCGGTCTCCAGCCCCGTGCTGGTGGTGCGGGACATGGGCGCGCGCCCCCCGCGCAATCAACTGGCGCCGAGCCCGTGGCAGTCGGTGCTCACCGTGCTGCCGTTCCTCGGGCCGCGGTCGCCCCAGATGCTGAGCCGGGCGGATCTGGTCGGGCTCCAGCGGCTGTCGCCGGAGGAGGCGGAGGTCGTGACGCGCATCATGCGGCTGCCGGAGCAGGTCGGCGCGGTGCTGCCGACGCTCAGTGACAACGCGATGCTCTGGTGCACCCGCGACAGCCACCAGTTCGTGATGACGCAGCCCACCGAGGCGGAGACCAACCTGCTCGGCGGGCCGCGCCGGATGGACTGACGGCCCCGGGCGCACCGCGCCCGCCGGCCGGGACATTTCCTACGGGCGCATCCTCGGATGCGCCCGTAGGCGTGCCGCAGGGTCAGAAGACGACATGACGTCGACTGCCGTTCGGGCCCGACTCTTGATTAGGCTGTATGACGCCGCAGGAGCACACCGGACGGCAGCCGATACGGGGATGGAGAAAGCAGTGTTGGCGCAATCCCGGGCGGCGTGTTCCGAATTCCGTGACATCCGATCGATCCGCCTGTATCCGGTCCTGCCGTTCAGGTGCGTTGCAGTACACCAGGAGGCACAGTGAACGAGCGGGAGGCTTTCCGCCCGGACGGGAACGACCCTGACGACGAGCAGTCCGAGTTCGACCTGACGGGCGAATTCAAGATCGATTTCGCGGCTCCAGCCTGGTACGCGAGCAACGACACCAGCGGCGGCGCGGGCACCCCCATGGCGCCCGCCCCGTCCCCCGCCTCTCCCCCGCCGCCCGTCGGGCAGCCGCTGCCCGGCCAGGGCGTCGCGGGCCCGCCCTCGGCCGGTGGCCCGCAGGGCGCCCCCGGCCCCGTCGGCGCGCCGGTACCGCCGCCCGCCCACACCGCGCCGCCCGGTTTCCCGATGCTGCGCCCGCAGGAGCCCGCGGACGCGCCCCAGGGCGCGCCGTCGGCGGAGGCCCCGGCACCCGCGCCCGTCGCCGACACCCCGGCGGGCGGCGGCAACGTCCGCTCCGGTACGGGCGCCGACCCGTCCGCCTCGCTGTGGGACGACGACGAGGACGACGCCGCACCGGCCGAGGAGACGGCACCGGCGGCGCCGCAGCCGGCCGAGGCGCCCGTGGCCGAGGCCGCGCCGGCCCCAGCCCCCGCGCCGGCCCCGCAGGCGCCGGAACAGCCGGGCCCGGAGGCACCGCAGGCCGCCGCACAGCCGGTGCCGCAGCAGGCCCCGCAGCCCGAGCAGGCGCAGGCCGCCCAGCCGGAGCAGGCACCGCAGGCTGCCGTGCAGCCGCCCCAGGCGCCGCAGCCGCAGCCGCAGCCGCAGCCGCAGCCGCAGCAGGGTGGCGCCCCGCAGGACGCTCCGCAGCAGGGCGGGGCGCAGCCGGGCGTGCCGCCGCAGGGCGCCCCGTGGCCCGCACAGCCGGACGCCGCCGTGCAGGGTGTGCCCGGTCAGGGCGGGCTGCCGCCGCTGCCGCCGGAGTACCAGCCCGCCGATCCGCGCACGGCGCAGGCCCAGCAGGCCCAGGCCCAGCAGCAGCCGCAGCCGCAGCAGGCCCAACAGCCGCATCCAGGCCAGGAGTTGCCCCCGCAGCAGGCCCGGCCCCAGGCCGCGCCGCAGGCCGGTTTCCCGCAGCAGGCCGCGCCGCCTCAGGGCTACCCCCCGCAGGGCGGGTACCCGCAGCAGGCGCCCCAGCAGCAGGGCGCGTACGGCTATCCGCAGCCCGCGTACGGCTACCCGCAGCAGCCCCAACAGCAGGCGCCCGCACAGCAGTCGGCGTACGGCTATCCCCAACAGCCCCAACAGCAGGCGCCCGCACAGCAGTCGGCGTACGGCTATCCCCAACAGCCCCAACAGCAGGCGCCCGCACAGCAGTCGGCGTACGGCTATCCCCAACAGCCCCAACAGCAGGCGCCCGCACAGCAGTCGGCGTACGGCTATCCCCAACAGCCCCAACAGCAGGCGCCCGCACAGCAGTCGGCGTACGGCTATCCCCAACAGCCCCAACAGCAGGCGCCCGCACAGCAGTCGGCGTACGGCTATCCGCAGCCCGCCGCGCAGGGGTACCCGCAGCAGTCGCCGCAGGCGCACCCGCAGCAGACGACCCCGCAGGCCGGTTACGACGCGCAGGCCCAGCAGGCCGCCCAGCAGCAGGCCCAGGCCGGGTACCCCCCGCAGGGCCAGCCCGCGCAGACCGGCTACGACCCGCAGGCTCAGGCCGCCCAGCAGGCACAGGCAGCCCAGCAGGCGCAGCAGGCCCAGGCAGCCCAGCAAGGGCAGGTTCCGCATCAGCCGCTTCCGGGGCAGCAGGCCGGTGGTGCCGCGAACTACGCCTCGTACTCGCAGCCGGGCCAGCAGCAGCCGCAGCAGCGGGCCACCCCGGGCGCGCCGCTGGGCTACAGCGCCGCGGTCGAGTTGACCTCCGACCGCCTCCTGCGCAACCAGCCCAAGCGACGCAAGCCGGGCGCCAACGCGCAGCCGTCCAAGTTCAAGCTGGGTGCGAAGAAGGAGGAGGCGGAGCGTCAGCGCAAGCTGGAGCTGATCCGTACGCCCGTGACGTCCTGCTACCGGATCGCGGTGATCAGCCTCAAGGGCGGCGTCGGCAAGACGACGACCACCACTGCGCTCGGCGCCACGCTCGCCTCCGAGCGGCAGGACAAGATCCTGGCGATCGACGCGAACCCGGACGCGGGCACCCTCGGCCGACGTGTCCGCCGCGAGACCGGCGCGACCATCCGTGACCTGGTGCACGCGATCCCGCATCTGCACAGCTACATGGACATCCGCCGGTTCACCTCACAGGCGCCGTCGGGCCTGGAGATCCTCGCCAACGACGTCGACCCCGCGGTCTCCACGACGTTCAACGACGACGACTACCGCCGCGCGATCGACGTCCTGGGCCGCCAGTACCCGGTCATCCTCACCGACTCCGGCACGGGCCTGCTCTACAGCGCCATGCGCGGCGTCCTGGACCTCGCCGACCAGTTGATCATCATCTCCACGCCGTCCGTCGACGGTGCGAGCAGCGCCAGCACCACGCTGGACTGGCTCTCCGCGCACGGCTACGCCGACCTGGTGCAGCGCGGTATCACGGTGATCTCCGGGGTCCGTGAGACCGGCAAGATGATCAAGATCGACGACATCGTGTCGCACTTCGAGACGCGCTGCCGCGGTGTGGTCGTCGTGCCGTTCGACGAGCATCTGGCCGCCGGTGCCGAGGTCGACCTCGACATGATGCGGCCCAAGACCCGCGAGGCCTACTTCCACCTGTCCGCCCTGGTCGCCGAGGACTTCTCGCGCGCCCAGCAGGCCCAGGGGATGTACCCGCAGCAGGGCCAGCAGATGGGCCAGGACCCGTACGCCCAGGACCCGTACGCCCAGGACCCGTACGCGCAGGACCCGTACGCGCAGCAGCAGTACCCGCAGCAGGGTCAGCCGCAGCAGCAGCCCCAGGCGCAGCCACCGGCCGGTTACCCGCCTCAGCAGGGCGGCTGGACCCAGCAGCCGCAGCAGCCGCCCGCCCACTGGCAACAGCAGCAGCCCGCCCCGGACGCGCCGCAGCCCGATCAGCAGGGATGGCAGCAGCAGCCTCCGCAGTGACGCGGCAGCCGTCGCACCATGCGGGCGGGGCCCGGCACTTCACGGTGCCGGGCCCCGCCCGCGTGGTGCGTGCCGCGCGGCCGCACGGGGCGGACGACGAAGGGCGCCCGGAGGCTTCCCCGGACGCCCTGTCGCGCGGCGTGGCCCACCCCGTCGGGCTCAGCCCGCGGCGGCGATCAGCTCACGTGCCTGCTTCACATCGATCGCCATCCGCTCCAACAGCGCGTCGAGCGTGGCGAACTTCTCCTGCCCCCGGATGTACGCGAGGAAGTCCACCGCGACGTGCAGCCCGTACAGATCCAGCCCCACCCGGTCGATCGCATACGCCTCGACCGTGCGGGTCTTCCCGTCGAACTGCGGGTTGGTGCCCACCGATACGGCCGCGGGCATCGCCTCGCCCTCGACGTGCAGCAGCCCCGCGTACACCCCGTCGGCCGGGATCGCGGTGTGCGGCAGCGTCTCCACATTGGCGGTGGGGAAGCCCAGTTCACGGCCCCGCTGCGCGCCGCGGACGACGATGCCCTCGACCCGGTGCGGCCGTCCCAGGACCTCCGCCGCGCCCGCGACGTCGCCCTCGGCGACCAGCCGACGGGTGAGCGTGGACGAGAACGGCACCCCGCCGCCCGCCGAACCCCGCTCCACGAGATCGACGACCTCGACGGTGAAGCCGTGGGCGACGCCCAGCTCGGCGAGGGTCTCGACGGTGCCCTTCGCCTTGTGCCCGAAGCGGAAGTTGGGGCCCTCGACGACGATCCGCGCGTGCAGCTTGTCGGCCAGCACCTTCGCCACGAAGTCGGCGGGCGCGAGCTGCGAGAACTCCCGGGTGAACGGCAGGACCAGGACGGCGTCGACGCCCAGCTCCCCCATCAGCTCCGCGCGCCGGTGGTGCGGGGCGAGCAGCGGCGGGTGGGTACCGGGGCGGACGACCTCGCTGGGGTGCGGGTCGAAGGTGACGACCACCGCGGGGATGCCCAGCTCCCGGGCGCGCGCGACGGACTCACCGATGATCAATTGGTGGCCGCGGTGCACTCCGTCGTACGAGCCGATGGTGACGACGCTGCGCCCCCAGCCCTCGGGGATGTCCTCCAAGCCACGCCAGCGCTGCACTGTGCCCGCTCCTCGCCCGAACTCTTGTCCGTCCACTGCGTCAATTCGGCATGACGCAGGTCTAAGACTGCCATGCCGGGCCCCCCGCCACCCGAGAAGGGTGACCTCACCGCCCTGAAGGGCCCGGGACGGGCCCCATGGGGCGGCGCGTGGGGCGCGGGCGGCAGGGCCCCGCTCCTCGCGTGGGGCGGGGCGGAGACGGCGCATGGGGCCGCCGCATGCGGCGCGCCCCACGCACCGGGCACACGCCCCGCGCGCCGGGCACAGCCACCACCACGAGCGACCGCCCCGCCCCCTCCCTCAACCCGAAGAGCCGGCCCGAGGCTCCAGGCCCCGGACCGGCTCCCCGGCCTCGCCGTACGCCCCGTCCGCTCTACGCGAACACCGCCAGGCTCTTGGCCCTGCCGCCCTGGTTCTCCACCAGGGCGAGGAAGGTGCCGTCCGGGTCGAAGGCCGCAACCGGGCCGTCGGTCTCGAACAGCGGCATCGGGATCCGCGCGCCGTTCACCAGCAGCCGGGACTGCGCCACGGTGACGTCCCAGCGGATGAAGGCGGCAGCCGCCGCCTCACCGATCGGCATCACCGGCAGCCCCGCGCCCTCGGTGTCGTCCACCGCGTCCTGCAACTGCTCCAGGGTCCGCGCCCGGTCGAGCTTGTACGGCCCGACGCGGGTACGCCGCAGCGCCGTCAGATGGCCGCCGACGCCCAGCCCCTCGCCCAGGTCCCGGGCGAGGGCGCGGATGTACGTCCCCGAGGAGCAGGTGACCGAGACCAGCAGGTCGGTCACCGGGGTGCCGTCCTCCGCCTCGGCCTCGTGCACGGAGTGGACCACGAACGACGAGACGGTGACCGGCCGGGCCGGGATCTCGACCTCCTCGCCGTCCCGCACCCGCGAGTACGACCGCTTACCGTCGATCTTGATGGCGCTGACCTTCGACGGGACCTGCATGATCGCGCCGGACAGCACGGCAACGCCCGCGTCGATGTCCGCCCGCACCAAGCCGTGCGCTGCCTTCGACGCGGTGATCTCGCCCTCCGCGTCATCGGTGACGGTGGTCTGCCCGAGCCGCACCGTGCCGACGTACTCCTTCTCCGTCAGCGCGAGATGGCCCAGCAGCTTGGTGGCCCGCTCGATGCCGAGGACGAGGACGCCCGTCGCCATCGGGTCGAGGGTCCCGGCGTGGCCGACCCGGCGTGTCCGCGCCATGCCCCGCATCTTCGCCACGACGTCGTGCGACGTGAAGCCGGACGGCTTGTCGACGATGACAAGGCCGTCCGGCCCGGTGTTCTTACGCTTCATTCTGCGGCTGCGCCCTCATCGTCCTCGTCGTCGCCCGGCTTGCGGTACGGGTCGGCCTCGCCGGCGTACTGCGCGCCCGACGACACCTCGCGCACCTTGGCGTCCGAGGCCCGCGCCTTGTCGAGCAGGTCCTCGATCGTCTTGGCGTTCTCCGGCAGGGCGTCCGCGACGAACGTCAGCGTCGGCGTGAACTTCGTCCCGGCCGCGGCGCCGACCGCCGAGCGCAGGATGCCCTTGGCGCTCTCCAGGCCCGCGGCGGCGCTGGCCCGGTCCTCGTCGTCGCCGTACACCGTGTAGAAGACCGTCGCCTCCCGCAGGTCGCCGGTGACCCGGGTGTCCGTGATGGTCACGTGCGTACCGAGGCGCGGGTCCTTGATTCCGCGCTGCAGCTTCTGGGCGACCACCTCCCGGATGAGGTCCGCCAGCTTCTTCGCCCGCGCATTGTCGGCCACTGGTCCGTCTCCTTCGTATCTTCCACAATTGTGCTTCCACCGGCGTCCGTCCGCCCGGCCGTCATGACCAGTCGTCGTCGCCGTGCAGCCGTCGGCGTACCGACAGCAGCTCCACTTCGGGCCGTGCGGCGACCAGGCGCTCGCAGCGGTCCATCACCTCGGTGACATGCCCCGCGTCCCCGGAGACCACCGCGAGGCCGATGGTGGCCCGGCGGTGCAGATCCTGGTCCCCGACCTCCGCGACGCTCACCGCGTACTTGCGGTGCAGCTCGGCGACGATCGGGCGGACGACGGAGCGCTTCTCCTTGAGCGACCGTACGTCGCCGAGAAGCAGATCAAAGGACAGTGTCCCTACGTACATGTACGACGGGTAGAGCCACCCGTGGGGCCTCGGAATCGCGAGTCCTTCGCACCGTACACGCAACGGCCGGGGCCGATCGACGGAAATACGCTCCGCCGACCGGCCCCGGGTCCGCCCGCCGCCCGGCCGCCCCGAAGGGGGCCGGGCTCCGCGCGGACAGTGCGCTACGTGATCAGCCGCGCGGCTTCTCGCGCATCTCGTACGTCGCGATGACGTCGTCGATCTTGATGTCGTTGTAGTTGCCGAGGTTGATACCGCCCTCGAAACCTTCGCGAATCTCGGTGACGTCGTCCTTGAAGCGGCGCAGACCGTGGATGGTGAGGTCCTCCGCGACCACCTTGCCGTCGCGGACGAGGCGCGCCTTGGTGTTGCGCTTGACCTCGCCGGAGCGGATGAGGACACCCGCGATGTTGCCGAGCTTGGACGAGCGGAAGATCTCGCGGATCTCCGCGGTACCGAGCTCGACCTCCTCGTACTCCGGCTTGAGCATGCCCTTGAGGGCCGCCTCGATCTCCTCGATCGCCTGGTAGATGACCGAGTAGTACCGGACGTCGACGCCCTCGCGGTCGGCCATCTGCGTGGCACGGCCTTCGGCGCGCACGTTGAAGCCGATGACGATCGCGTCGGAGCCGGACGCCAGGTTGATGTCGGACTCCGTGACCGCACCGACGCCGCGGTGCAGCACCCGGATGTCGACCTCTTCGCCGACGTCGAGCTGGAGCAGCGAGGACTCCAGGGCCTCGACCGAACCGGACGCGTCGCCCTTGATGATGAGGTTGAGCTGCTGCACCTCGCCGGCCTTGAGCACCTTGTCGAGGTCCTCGAGGGACACCCGGCGGGTGCGCTTGGCGAAGGCGGCGTTGCGCTCGCGCGCCGCGCGCTTCTCGGCGATCTGACGGGCCGTACGGTCCTCGTCGACGACGAGGAAGTTGTCGCCGGCGCCCGGGACGTTGGTGAGACCCAGGACCAGGACGGGGGTCGACGGACCCGCTTCCTCGACGTTGTTGCCCTTGTCGTCGAGCATCGCGCGGACGCGGCCATAGGCGTCGCCGACGACCATGGTCTCGCCGACGCGCAGGGTGCCGCGCTGGACCAGGACGGTCGCCACGGCGCCACGGCCGCGGTCGAGGTGGGCCTCGATCGCGATGCCCTGTGCGTCCTGCTCCGCGTTGGCACGCAGGTCCAGCGAGGCGTCCGCGGTCAGGACCACGGCCTCCAGCAGCTGGTCGATGTGGAGACCCTCACGGGCGGAGATGTCGACGAACATGGTGTCGCCGCCGTACTCCTCGGCCACCAGACCGAACTCGGTGAGCTGACCGCGCACCTTGGTCGGGTCGGCGCCCTCGACGTCGATCTTGTTGACCGCGACCACGATCGGCACGTTGGCCGCCTTGGCGTGGTTCAGGGCCTCGATCGTCTGCGGCATGACACCGTCGTTGGCCGCCACCACGAGGATCGCGATGTCGGTCGACTTGGCACCACGGGCACGCATGGCGGTGAACGCCTCGTGACCGGGGGTGTCGATGAAGGTGATGCGGCGCTCTTCGTCGTTGACCTCGGTCGCGACCTGGTACGCACCGATGTGCTGCGTGATGCCGCCGGCCTCGCCCGCGATGACATTCGTCTTGCGGATCGCGTCCAGCAGGCGGGTCTTACCGTGGTCGACGTGACCCATGACGGTCACGACCGGCGGACGGGAGACGAGCATCTCCTCGCCACCCTCGTTCTCGCCGAACTCGATGTCGAAGGACCCGAGCAGCTCGCGGTCCTCCTCCTCCGGGCTGACGATCTCGACGACGTAGTTCATCTCGCTGGCGAGCAGCTCCAGCGTCTCGTCGGAGACGGACTGGGTCGCGGTCACCATCTCGCCGAGGTTCAGCATGACCTGGACCAGCGATGCGGGGTTCGCGTTGATCTTCTCGGCGAAGTCGGTCAGCGAGGCACCACGCGACAGGCGAACCGTCGCGCCGTTGCCGCGCGGCAGCATGATGCCGCCCACCGACGGGGCCTGCATGGCCTCGTACTCCTGGCGCCGCTGCCGCTTCGACTTACGGCCGCGACGCGCGGGACCGCCGGGACGGCCGAACGCACCCTGTGTGCCACCACGGCCACCGGGGCCGCCGGGACGGCCGGCAAAACCGGGACGGCCACCGAAGCCGCCGCCACCGGGGCCACCGCCACCGGGACGACCGGCGAAACCGCCACCGCCGCCACCCGGGCGACCGCCGCCGCCACCACCGGGACGACCGGCGAAGCCGCCGCCACCACCGGGACGACCGGCACCGCCACCACCGGGACGACCGGCACCGCCGGGTCCACGGCCACCGCCGGGGCCCGGACGCGGGCCGGCGGCCGGACGCTGCGGCATCATGCCCGGGTTCGGACGGTTACCGCCGCCGGGACGCGGGGCACCACCGGGGGCCGCACCCTGCGGACGGGGCATGCCACCGGGGGTCGGGCGGGCGCCGCCCTGACCCTGACCCTGGGGACGGGGGCCGCCCTGGCCGCCGCCCTGCGGACGGGGACCACCGGGACCACCCTGGCCGCCGGGGCGCGGCGCGCCACCGGGACGGGGGGCCTGCGGACGGGCCATGCCCGTGGAGCCACCGGAGGTGAAGGGGTTGTTGCCCGGACGCGGGCCGGACGGACGGCCGCCACCGGGACGCGGGGCACGCTCGCCACCGGGACGCGGGGCGTTGCCGCGGCCCTGACCACCCTGGCCGCCCTGCGGCGCGGGGCGCGCCGGACGCGGGCCGGGGGTGGCGCCGGAGCGCGGGCCGGGCTGTGCGGCGGGCGCGGACGGCGGGGCCTGGAACTCGGGCTGCGCGGGGGCGGCCGGAGCGGGCTTGGGAGCCTGACGGGCCGGCGCCGGGCGCGGGGCCGGGGCGGGCGTGCTGCTCTTGGGTGCCTCGGGTGCGGCCGGGGCCGCGGGGCCCGGCTTGGGCGCACCAGGCTTGGGGGCGCCCGGCTTCGGGGTAGCCGGACGGGCCGCCTGCACCGGGGAGGGCGCGGACGGCTTTGCGGGCGCAGCCTTGCGCGGCGCCGCGGGCTTACCGGCGGCGCGGCCGCTGCCGCCACCCGCCTGGAAAGCGTCGGTCAACTTGCGAACAACCGGCGCCTCGATCGTCGAGGATGCCGATCGGACGAATTCGCCAAGTTCTTGGAGCTTGGCCATGACGACCTTGCTCTCCACTCCGAACTCCTTGGCGAGTTCGTATACCCGGACCTTAGCCACTTCGCTCCTTCTAGGTCCGGGTTGTCCACCGGACCGTCGCTACTTCATGGGCGTACTCATCGCGTACTCATCGAGTGCTCATCGCAATCTCGACCTACTTCCGACTCGCGAGGTACCTGACCGCACGGGGATTTCCGTGCGCTGTGCATTCGTGCTGTGCGTTATTGCCCGGGCCGCTGCTCGACGCCTTCGATGTACTGCCGCAAGGCCCCTGCATCGAACGGCCCCGGGCCCCGGAAGGCCCGGTTGAACGCCCGGCGGCGGACCGCCAGGTCGAGACAGACCCGTGTCGGGTGCACATGAGCACCCCGGCCGGGCAGCGTACCGCGAGGATCGGGGGCACACTCACCCTCGATCGCCACGATGCGCAGCAGATCGCCCTTGGCCGCTCGCTCCCGGCATCCCACACAGGTTCGCTCAGGGCATGCGCGGGCATCCGTCCGGCCAGACACTTGTTAAGTCTACCTCCCCGCGCCGACCTCACCCCGATGGGGTAAAGGCCGGACGACTGCTCAGAATTCCCGGTCGGCCCCCACGGCACCACTCATTTTCACGAGCGGTCCGCGGGGGCGTGCCGTGCGGCTCAGTCCCGGGGGGCCTGCTGCTCGGTGTCCGGGCGGATGTCGATGCGCCAGCCGGTCAGCCGGGCGGCGAGGCGGGCGTTCTGCCCCTCCTTGCCGATGGCCAGGGACAGCTGGTAGTCGGGGACGGTGACCCGGGCGGAGCGCGCGGCGAGGTCGACGACCTCGACCTTGCTGACCCGTGCCGGGGACAGCGCGTGCGCCACCAGCTCGGCCGGGTCGTCGGACCAGTCCACGATGTCGATCTTCTCGCCGTGCAGCTCGGCCATGACCGCACGCACCCGGCCACCCATGGGGCCGATGCAGGCGCCCTTGGCGTTGAGCCCGGAGCGCATGGAGCGCACCGCGATCTTCGTACGGTGCCCGGCCTCACGCGCGATGGCGGCGATCTCGACGGAACCGTCGGCGATCTCCGGCACCTCCATGGCGAAGAGCTTCTTCACCAGGTTGGGGTGCGTGCGCGACAGCGTCACGGACGGGCCGCGGACACCCTTGGCCACCCGGACGACGTACGACCGCAGCCGGGTGCCGTGCGAGTAGTCCTCGCCGGGGACCTGCTCCTGCACGGGGAGCATGGCCTCCATGGGGCCGACGTCCACGAGGACGTTCTTGGGGTCCTTGCCCTGCTGGACGACGCCGGTGATGACGTCGCCCTCACGCCCGGCGAACTCGCCGAAGGTGATCTCCTCCTCGGCGTCCCTCAGCCGCTGCAGGATGACCTGCTTGGCGGTGGTCGCCGCGATCCGGCCGAAACCGGACGGGGTGTCGTCGAACTCGCGGGGCTCCTCGCCCGGCTCCAGGTCCGCCGCGTCTTCCTTCGCCCACACAGTCACATGACCGGTACCGCGGTCCAGCTGCACCCGTGCGTGACGGCGGCTGCCGTCGGTGCGGTGGTAGGCGATGAGGAGGGCCGACTCGATCGCCTCGACCAGCAGGTCGAACGAGATCTCCTTCTCCCGCACCAAACCCCGCAGGGCACTCATGTCGATATCCACGGCTACGCCTCCTCCTGACTCTCGTCGATCTTCTCGTCGTCCTGCGCACCGCGCTGATCGGACGACTCGCTCTTACGGTTGAACTCCAGCTCGACCCGCGACTTGCCGATCGCGTCGAAGGCGAGGCGCCGCTCGGTCGGCTTGCGGCCCTTGACGCCCGGTACCTCAAGATCGAGGCCGTCCTCGTCCACCGCCTGGATACGGGCCACCAGCTCGCCGCCCTCGCGCAGCTGCGCCTTGATCAGCCGGCCGACGGCGCGGCGGTAGTGCCGCAGCTCGGTCAGCGGCCGGTCGGCACCGGGCGAGGTGACCTCAAGGGTGTACGGGGCGCCGCCCATCACATCGGAGTCGTCCAGCGCCTGCGAGACCTCGCGGCTGAGCTCGGCGCACTCGTCGAGCTGGACGCCCGCGTCGGAATCCACCACGACCCGCAGCACCCGCCGTTTGCCCGCGGGGGTCACATCGATCTCTTCCAGATCCAGCTCTCGCGCGGCGACGAGCGGTTCAAGCAGCCCGCGCAGCCTCTCGCTCTGGGTGGTGCTCATCCGGGTGACTCCTCGGCCGCGTGTGCTGTTGTGGGTGGGTCGCGTGTCGGGTCAAAGCCTATCTGTTCCGGCGGGGTACTGACGATTCGGTGGCCGGTCGCGGATACGCTCGCCTGCGGTGATCACTACGGAAGACCCGGGATGTGGAACGTGCCGAACGTGGCGCTCACGCGCAGAACTACCCTGCTGGCCGGCGCCGCGCTCGGTGCCGCCCCCCTGCTGACCGGTTGTTCCGACGACTCCGGGCCGCCTCGTGCGCGGCAGACGGCGGCCGCCGAGCGGCTGCGTGCCGCGGCGGCGGGCGACAGTACGCGCCTGCTGGCCCGCTACGACGCGACCCTCGCCGCCCATCCCGCCCTGGGGCCCCGCCTGGGGCCGCTCCGCGCCGAAGTGGCGCGCCATGCCGAGGCGTTCGGCGCCCGCCCCGCCGGCGGCAGCGGCGCCCCCTCCCCCACCGACGGGCCGGAGAGCCCGGCCGGGCCCTCCGCACCCGGCGCCTCGGGAAAGCCGGACGCCTCGGAGGGTTCCGACGCGTCGCCGAAGGCCGAGGCACCGGGGAAGGCCGCCGCATCGAAGAAGCCCGCCGCCGGGTCCGCGGCGTCCGGCTCCGGCGTGCCCGGTGACGAGAAGGCGGCGCGCGCCGCGCTGGCCGACGCCGAGCGCCGCCTGGCCGACGCCCGCGCCCGCACGCTGCGCACCGCGCCGCCCGATCTGGCCCGCCTGCTGGCCTCGGTGGCCGCCGCCGGTGCCGCCCACGCGTATCTGCTGACCGCCGCCGGGTGACACGGCCGGTACGCCGGACCCCCGCCCCGGACCGGACGGGCGCCCCGTACGTACGGTCCCCGGGCCCCGCTCCGGTCCGCATGGGGCGGCCGCACCCTGCGGACCGCACCGTGCCCCGTCCCGGCACACCCCCCGTCCACCGAAGGAACAGGCCCGCCCCGTGACGCCCACCCCGCGCACCGCCGACGCCCGCCCCACGCAGTTGTCCGCCGTGCAGAGCGCCCTGGCCGCCGAGCACGCCGCCGTCTACGGCTACGGCGTGGTCGGCGGGCGGATCGCCGCCGACCGCCGCAAGGAGGCCCACGACGCCTACGACGCCCACCGCGCGCGCCGCGACGCGCTGCGCCGCACGGTGCGCGACCTCGGCGGCACCCCCGCGGCGGCGGCCGCCGCGTACGAGCTGCCGTTCCCCGTGCCGGACGCCGCCGCCGCGGTCCGGCTCGCCGCAGAGCTGGAGGACCGGCTCGCCGCCGTCTACGCGGGGCTGGTGCGTGCGGGGGACTCGGAGCGCCGCGCGGACGCGGCCGCCGCGCTCCGTGAGGCGGCGGTGCGTGCGGTGCGGTGGCGCGGCAGCGGCGTAGCCTTCCCTGGGCTCGCGGAACGGGCGGCGAACGGCGCCCCGTCCCCGTCCGTGAGCGTCTCGGCGAACGCGCTCTGACGACCGGCCGCGGGCCCTGACGGGCCGGGCGGCCCTTGACCCTGGAAAGGGACGGCAAGGCATGGCAACGGCACCCGTCGAACCACCGCGGCGGTTGGTGACCTTCCTCGGCAGCGACCCGGCCGCCCCCGTGCGCGCCTGGCTGGCCGCGCTGCCGTCGGCGGTCCACGAGCGGCTCGACGCGTGGGGGCTGACGCTGGAGCGGGTGGACGCGCCCGGGGGCCGCAGCAGCCTGGTCGCGCTCGTCCGGCAGCAGGACGGGACCCCGGCGACGCTCAAGTTCCCCGTCCCGGGCCGCTTGCACGCGCGGGAGGCCGCGGTACTGCGGCTGTGGGACGGCTGGGGCGCGGTCCGGCTGCTGCGGGCGGACGAGGCGAGCGGTGCGCTGCTGCTGGAACGTCTCCAGGGCTCGGTCTCACTGCGGTCGCTGCCGGAGGCGCGGGCGCTGCTGGAGGCTGCAGGAACGGTACGCCGCCTGTGGGTGGCACCCGGTGCGGACCACGGGTTCGAAACGCTGTCGGACCGCACGGAGGAGGCGGTGGAGGCGCTGCGCACGGCGGGTGCCCTGACGCCGACGGCCGCTCCCCTGGTGGAGCAGGCGGCGGAGCTGCGCCGTGCGCTGCCGTCCTCCGCCACCGAGGAGTACGTGCTGCACGGCGCGTTCCGTCAGGGCAAGGTCCTCGCCGGGGAGCGGGCGCCGTGGCTGGCGGTGGGCCCCGCCCCGGTGGTCGGCGAGCGGGCCTATGACCTCGCGGCGCTGACCACGGACCGCTTCGAGGACCTGGCGGCCGGCTCGGGCGCCGCGGCCGCGACCCGTCGCCGGGTGGCGAAACTCGCCGACTCCCTGGAGGTCGACCGCGACCGGCTGCGCGACTGGACGCGCTACCGCGCGGTGGCCGCCGGAGTCCACGAAACCGCATCGGGCGACCGCCGTCACGGCGAACTCCTCCTGGAATTCGCCACCTGGCTCTGAGCGGTCACGTTCTCGGTCGCCTGGGCCATGGCGGCAGCGGTGTGCCGGGGCTGGCATGGCGGGGTGAGGGGGCGTGGGGCGGGGCGCGCCTCATGCGCCGGGCCCACGCGCCATGCGTCGGGCCCCATGCGCTCGGCTCCATGTCTCCCGCACCGTGCCCCAAGCCCCATGCGCTCGGCTCCACGTCTCGGGTTCCTTTGCGGATGGGAGGTCAGCCGTTTCGCGCATGGGGCGCTGGCCTTCTCCGCACGGGGCGAGCGCATGGGGCGCTGGCCTTCTCCGCATGGGGCAGACGCATGGAGCACCCCGCACCATGCGGAAGGCCGCGCCACCCCGCCCACGGGAACGCGCCCACCACCACTCGCCCCGCCCCCGGCCAAGGCCACCCCAGGCACACGAAAGGGCCGGCCCGGACGTCATCGCCCCGGCCGGCCCTTTCGTCGCTGTTACGCGCCGAGCCGCGCGACCGCGTCCTCGACGGAGAGCTCCTCACGCTCTCCCGTGCGGCGGTCCTTGACCTCGACGACGCCCTCGCCCGCGCGGCGTCCCGCGACCACGATGGTCGGGACGCCGATCAGCTCGGCGTCGGTGAACTTCACGCCGGGCGAGACACCGGCACGGTCGTCGACCAGCACCCGCAGGCCCGCGGCGCCGAGCTTCTCGCCGATTTCCAGGGCGAGTTCGGTCTGCTTGGCCTTACCGGCGGCGACGACATGCACATCGGCCGGGGCGACCTCGCGGGGCCAGCACAGACCGGACCCGTCGTGGCTCTGTTCGGCGAGCGCCGCCACCGCGCGGGAGACACCGATGCCGTACGAGCCCATGGTGACGCGGGTGGGCTTGCCGTTCTGGCCGAGCACGTCCAGCTCGAAGGCGTCCGCGTACTTGCGGCCCAGCTGGAAGATGTGACCGATCTCGATGGCACGGTCGATGCGCAGGCCGGTGCCGCACTTGGGGCAGGGGTCGCCGGGCTCGACGACGACCACGTCGAGGTACTGGTCGACCTCGAAGTCGCGGCCCGCGACGACGTTCTTCGCGTGCATGCCCTGCTTGTTGGCGCCGGTGATCCAGGCGGTGCCGTGGGCGATCCGCGGGTCCGCGAGGTAGCGGAACGCGGTCCCGGCCAGGCCCTGCGGGCCGACGTAGCCGCGGACCAGGTCGGGGCGGTCCACGAAGTCCTCGGCGGTGACCAGCTCGACGGTGGCGGGCGCGAGGTGCTCGCCGAGCTTGCCGAGGTCGACCTCGCGGTCACCGGGGACGCCGACCGCGACGATCTCACCATCGACCTTCACCAGGAGGTTCTTCAGCGTCGCCGACGCCAGGACGTCCAGGTGGGCGGCGAGGGCCTCGATGGTCGGGGTGTCGGGGGTGTCCAGCTCCTCGACGGGCCCGTGGTCCGCGTCCTCGACCGGGGCGACCTTGACCGTGACGGCCTCGGTGTTCGCGGCGTAGTCGCAGGCGGGGCAGTCCACGAAGGTGTCCTCACCGGCCGCGGCGGGGGCCAGGAACTCCTCGGAGGCGGAGCCGCCCATGGCGCCGGAGACGGCAGAGACGATGCGGTAGTCCAGGCCCAGCCGCTCGAAGATCTTGGTGTACGCCTCGCGGTGCAGGGCGTAGGAGGTGGCCAGGCCCTCGTCGGTGGTGTCGAAGCTGTACGAGTCCTTCATCTGGAACTCGCGGCCCCGGAGCACGCCGGAGCGGGGGCGGGCCTCGTCGCGGTACTTGGTCTGGATCTGGTAGAGGATCACCGGCAGGTCCTTGTAGGACGTGCACTGGTCCTTGACCGTGAGGGTGAAGATCTCCTCGTGCGTGGGGCCGAGGAGGTAGTCGGAGCCCTTGCGGTCCTTGAGGCGGAAGAGGAGGTCGCCGTACTCCTCCCAACGCCCGCTCACTTCGTACGGCTCCTTGGGGAGCAGGGCGGGCAGCAGGACTTCCTGGCCGCCGATGGCATCCATCTCCTCGCGGACGATGCGGGAGACGTTCTCCAGCACCTTCTTGCCCAGCGGGAGCCAGGTCCAGACGCCCGCGGACGTACGGCGGACGTACCCGGCGCGTACCAGCAGCTTGTGGCTGGCGGTCTCGGCGTCGGCCGGGTCGTCGCGCAGCGTCTTGATCATCAATCGGGACATGCGCTGGACCTGAGCGGCGTGGGCCATGGGAATTTCTCCTGCGTAAGAAAGGTGACTCCCTGGAGATTAGCCGCCGGGGCATGGCGCACGGAAATGGGTTGCCCGCCGCGCCCCATGCACGGCGCACCGCGCGGACGAGCCGCGCCCCGTGCATGGGGCGCCCGCATGGGGCGTCACGCGTGGGCCCGGGCCCCTGGTGCGTACGCCATGGGGCGGCCACCTGGGGCACGGGGCATGGGGCATGGGGCACCCGCATGGGGCGCGGCGCATGGGGCGCGGCGCCCCAGGTCCAGAGTCCCAGATGCGGGCCCTCCGCCCCATGCCCCGCGCTCCGTACCCGCCCCACGCCGTACGAGCGCGATGTCAGCGGTGAGGCAGCGGCAGCAGGGCGCCCATGACGGCGTAAGGCGTGGGGGCGCTGGGGAACAGGACGCGGCGGGCGAGGTCCTCGTAGCCGAGGGAGTGGTAGAGCGCGCGGGCGGGGCTCTCGGTGTCGAGGGCCGAGAGGATGCTGCGGGGCCGCGTGGTGGTGTCGGTCAGCTCCGTGATCAGCCGGCGGCCGATGCCGCGGTGCTGGTACGCGGGGTGGACGTGGAGTTCGGTGATGACGAAGGAGTCGTCGAGCCAGTGGTCGAGCTGTTGGGCGCGTAGGTAGGGCTCGACGACGCCGGACCACCAATGGGCGCGGTCGTTGGGCATGCCGTAGACGAAGCCGATGAGGCGGCCGGCGGGGGTGGTGGCGCCCAGCGCGCGGGCCCCAGGGCACTGCAGATGCCGCAGCACAATGGGGCGGCGGATGGCCATCTCGCCCTCGGTGAGGCCAAAGGCGAGGGCCTGCACCGCCAGCGCATCGTCCACGCGGGCGGCGAGATCGAGGGGGCCGACCGCGATGTCATCCATGGTCGGGAGCGTACAAGGCGTACGGCCCCCAGAGCACGGTCACAGCCGTACGGTCACGACGGTGCGGGCGGAGCGGGACGACCACGGGCATGGGGCGCAACGGTGCGGAGCCGGACGGCCGCGGCACGGCGGGCACCATGGCGCGACGGAGCGGGACGACCACGGGCATGGTGGGCGCAACGGTGCGGCCGAGCCGGGCGGCCGCGGCGCGGCACGGAGCGCACGACGGGGCGGCCGCGGCGGGGCGCCCACCACGCGGCACGCAGGGGGCAACGGCACGTCCCGGCCGCTACCACAGCACAGGTCAGAACAGCACGCTCATGAACGCCCCGACCTCCTCGAACCCCACCCGCCGGTACGCCGCCCGCGCGGCCGCGTTGAAGTCGTTGACGTAGAGGCTGACGACGGGGGCGACGTCGGCGAGGGCGTAGCGGAGGACAGCTGCCATGCCGGTCTCGGAGAGGCCCCGGCCGCGGTGGTCGGGGTCGACCCAGACGCCCTGGATCTGGCAGGCACGGGGCGTGGCGGCGCCGATCTCGGCCTTGAAGAGCACCTTGCCGTTCTCGACCCGGGCGAAGGAGCGGCCGGCGCCGACGAGTTCGGCGACGCGTGCCTGGTAGAGGAGTCCGCCGTCGCCGGCCATCGGGGAGATGCCGACCTCCTCGGTGAACATGGCCACGCAGGCGGGCATGATCAGTTCCATCTCGTTCTTGCGGATGCGCCGGACGTAGGGATCGGGCGCGATCTCCGCGGACGGGGCGCTGGTGACCATGAGGGGCTGGTGGGCGCGGACCTCGCGGGCGGGGCCCCATGCGGGCTCCAGGAGGGACCACAGGGCGGCGGTGGCCTCGGCCGGGCCGACGAGGGAGGAGCATCGGCGGCCCTGACGGCGGGCGCGTTCGGCGAAGCCACGGATGGCCTCGGGGGTGGCGCAGATGGGGACGAGGTTGGCCCCGGCGTAGCAGAGGGATTCCAGGCGGCCGCCGGTGTACCAGCCCCACATCTCGCCGCCGAGCCGCCACGGATCGAGTCCCGCCACCTGGACCCGGGCGGCGACGAAAGCGTTGGCGACCGGGTCGCGGTCCAGGACCTCCAGGGCGGCGTCGAGCTCCCCTGGCTCCAGGACCTTGAGGGTGGTGGTCGTCAGCACGTGTCGGAAAGCCTCACCGGTGCGGGCCTGGGAGGCCAGGCAGGAGCAGGTTCTCGCACTGTACCTCCCGCCGTCGGACACCACCTATGGCGCTACGTGTGAGCCCCGCCGCCCCTGGGTAGGGGGCGTCGGGGCTCGGCCACGGCGGGCGCCATGCGGCGGGTGACGGGGCGCTCAGCCCGCGGCGGTGACGACGGGTTCGCCGGAGGTGACGCCGTCCTTCTCCATCTGCTCGGCGATCTTCATGGCCTCTTCGATGAGCGTCTCGACGATCTTCGACTCGGGGACGGTCTTGATGACCTGGCCCTTGACGAAGATCTGGCCCTTGCCATTGCCGGAGGCGACGCCGAGGTCGGCCTCACGGGCCTCGCCGGGACCGTTGACGACGCAGCCCATGACGGCGACGCGCAGCGGCACCTCCATGCCCTCCAGACCGGCGGTGACCTGGTCGGCGAGCTTGTACACGTCGACCTGGGCGCGGCCACAGGACGGGCAGGAGACGATCTCCAGGCGGCGGGGCTTGAGGTTGAGGGACTCCAGGATCTGGAGGCCGACCTTGACCTCCTCGGCGGGCGGCGCGGAGAGCGAGACGCGGATGGTGTCGCCGATGCCCTCGGAGAGCAGCGCGCCGAACGCGACCGCGGACTTGATGGTGCCCTGGAAGGCGGGGCCCGCCTCGGTGACGCCGAGGTGGAGCGGGTAGTCGGACTGCGCGGCGAGCTGGCGGTAGGCGTTGACCATCACGACCGGGTCGTTGTGCTTGACCGAGATCTTGATGTCGCGGAAGCCGTGCTCCTCGAAGAGGGACGCCTCCCACAGGGCGGACTCGACGAGCGCCTCGGGGGTGGCCTTGCCGTACTTGGCGAGCAGGCGGGCGTCGAGCGAACCGGCGTTGACGCCGATGCGGATGGGGGTGCCCGCGTCACCGGCCGCCTTGGCGATCTCCTTGACCTGGTCGTCGAACTTCTTGATGTTGCCGGGGTTGACGCGGACCGCGGCGCAGCCCGCGTCGATCGCGGCGAAGACGTACTTGGGCTGGAAGTGGATGTCCGCGATCACCGGGATCTGGGACTTCTTCGCGATGACCGGCAGCGCGTCGGCGTCGTCCTGGGTCGGGCAGGCGACGCGGACGATCTGGCAACCGGAGGCGGTCAGCTCGGCGATCTGCTGGAGCGTGGCGCCGATGTCGGAGGTGCGGGTGGTCGTCATCGACTGCACCGACACCGGTGCGTCTCCGCCCACCGGTACCGACCCGACGTGAATCTTGCGGCTGACCCTGCGGTCGGCAAGCTTGGTCGGTACGTCCGGCATTCCCAGCGAAATGGCAGTCATCTGGCGAGCAACCCCAAGGTGTGGATCTAGGTCCCGAAGTCGGCGGGCTCCGGCGTCCGAGATTACGGCACCGGGGTTCCCCGAAGCACATCCTGGCCGCGCGGCGGCGTCGTACGGCGACGGCCGGACACCCGCGGCGCGCCGCGGGACGTCCGGCCGTCCACGTGTGTGACCTGCTGCTTCCCGAGCTATCCGGTGAGCGTGACCGGGTTGACGACGTCGGCGACTAGGACGAGCAGGGTGAAGCAGATGAACACGCCCGCGACGACGTACGCGACCGGCATCAGCTTGGCGACGTCGAACGGGCCCGGGTCCGGTCGGCGGACGACCTTCGCGAAGACGCGGCGGACCGACTCCCACAGGGCGCCGGCGACGTGCCCGCCGTCCAGCGGGAGCAGCGGCAGCATGTTGAACAGGAAGAGGGAGAGGTTGAAGCCCGCCACCAGGAAGAGCATCGTTGCGACGCGCTGCTCCGGGGGGATGTGGAGGGAGAAGACCTCTCCGCCGACGCGTGCGGCGCCGACCACGCCCATCGGGGAGTCCGCCTTGCGTTCCGCACCGTTGAAGGCGGCGTTCCACAGGTCGGGGACCTTGCCGGGGAGGTGGATCAGGGAGGTGACGCCCTGCTGGACCATGTTGCCCATGCGGTCGACGGACTGGCCGAAGGACTGCTGGACGACGCCGCTGGCCGGGGTGAAGCCCAGGAATCCGGCGGTGACGTACTGGCCGTCGACGTAGCCGCCGTGGCCGTCGGTCTTGGCGACCTTGTTCTCGATGAGGTCGGCGTGCAGGGTGCGGCGGGCGCCGTCGTGTTCGACGACGAGCGTGGCGGGCCCGGTGGTGTCGCGGATCTGGCCCTGAAGGGTGTCCCAGTCGGGGATGGTCCGGCCGTTGAAGCTGACGATCTTGTCACCGGCGCGCAGGCCCGCGGCCTTGGCCGGGGAGTCCTTGGCACCGGCGGGGCACTTGTCGGTCTTGGCGGACGCCGCGATGACGCAGTCGGAGACCGAGCCGACCTGGGTGGTCTGGGTGTTGATGCCGAAGCCCATCAGCACACTCATGAAGATCGCGACCGCGAGGATCAGGTTCATGAACGGCCCGGCGAACATCACGATGACGCGCTTCCACGGCTTGCGCGTGTAGAAGAGCCGCTTCTCGTCGCCCTCCTGGAGCTCCTCGAAGGCGGCCGAACGGGCGTCCTCGATCATGCCGCGCCACGGTGAGGTGGAACGGGCCTGGAGCTTCCCGTCGTCGCCGGGCGGGAACATCCCGATCATGCGGATGTAGCCGCCGAGCGGGACGGCTTTGATGCCGTACTCGGTGTCGCCCTTCTTACGGGAGAAGAGCGTCGGCCCGAAGCCCACCATGTACTGCGGCACGCGGATGCCGAACATCTTGGCCGTCGAGAGATGGCCGAGCTCGTGCCAGGCGATGGAGAACAGCAGGCCGACGACAAAGACGACTATGCCGAGGAGGGTCATCCAGGTCGTCATGCGCGAGCCTCCGAAGGTGTACGTGCCGCACGGGCGGCCAGTTCGCGGGCGCGGGCGCGCGCCCAGGTCTCCGCCTCCCGTACGTCCGCGACGGTGAGGGAAGTTCCCCGGCCGGGCACGGAGTGTGCGGCGACCACTTCGGCGACCGTATCCACAATCCCTGTGAAAGGCAGCCCGCCGTGGAGGAAGGCGTCGACGCATTCCTCGTTCGCGGCGTTGAAGACGGCGGGCGCGGTGCCGCCGAGGTCGCCGACGTGGCAGGCGAGCGGGACGGAGGGGAACGCCTTCTCGTCGAGGGGGAAGAACTCCCAGGTCCGGGCCGTCGTCCAGTCGACGCCGGGCGCGGCGTCGGGGACGCGGGCGGGCCAGCTCATGCCGAGCGCGATGGGCATCCGCATGTCGGGCGGGCTGGCCTGGGCGAGGGTGGAGCCATCGGTGAATTCCACCATCGAGTGGATGTAGGACTGCGGATGGACGACGACCTCGATCTGTGCGAAGGGGATGTCGAACAGCAGGTGCGCCTCGATGACTTCGAGACCCTTGTTGACGAGGGTCGCGGAGTTGATGGTGACGACGGGCCCCATGGACCAGGTGGGGTGGGCCAGCGCCTGCTCGGGGGCGACACCGGCCAGCTCCGCACGGCTGCGGCCGCGGAACGGGCCGCCGGACGCGGTGACGACGAGCTTGCGGACCTCCTGGGGGGCGCCGCCGGTCAGCGCCTGGAACAGCGCGGAGTGCTCGGAGTCGACGGGGATGATCTGCCCCGGGGCGGCGACGGCCTTGACCAGTGGGCCGCCGGCGATCAGTGATTCCTTGTTGGCAAGGGCGAGCACCCGTCCGGCCTTGAGGGCGGCGAGTGTCGGCGCGAGGCCGATGGAACCGGTGATGCCGTTGAGGACGGTGTGGCAGGGGGAGGCGGCGAGCTCGGTGGCCGCGTCGGGTCCGGCGAGGATCTCCGGCAGCGGTTCGCCCGCGCCGTACCGTGCGCGCAGCGCCTCGCGCAGCGCCGGGGCGGCCTCCTCGCGGGCCACGGCGACGGTGCCTACCCGCAGCTGGTGCGCCTGCTCGGCGAGCAGCTCCACCCGGCCGCCGGCTGCGGAGAGCGCAGTCACCCGGAAACGGTCGGGGTTGCGCTGCACGATGTCGATCGCCTGGGTGCCGATGGAACCGGTCGATCCGAGGATCACGATGTCGCGGGGGCCGTGCTGCGCGTCCGGATCCGCGGAAACCGGGGCGAAACGCAGGTGCGGGTGGGCGAGGGAGTCCGTCATGGGGTCCATTGTGGCCGGTCGCGGAGGCGGCGGGGGCATCGCGGCCGGGTTGGGGCGCATCGGCGGGGTGGGGCGTGGCTGCGTGGGGCGGGGTGCCATGCGCGGGGTACGGAGCGGCGGCGCGTGGGGCGGGGGCATGAGGCGCGGGCCCCATGCGGGGGGGGTGCGTTGTACGGGGCGTGGGGCGGCATGGGGCTGAGGCGCGGGGCTCCGGCCGCGTGGGGGCTCGAGGCATGGGGCGCCGTGCCCCATGCACGGGGCACGGGGCACGGGGCACGGGGCACAGCGCATGGGGCGGGCGCCTCCCACGGGGAGCGGGCAGCTCCCCGCCGCTCCCCCACGGCACGTCGCCCGGGCCTACGGTGCCTCGGAGCCGGGGCGACGGATGGGGCGGTGGACGTTGTCGTGGACGCTGGGGCCGGGGGTGGCGTCGGCGATCCAGGGAGCCTCGCCGCTGGCGTCGACGACGCCCTCCTCCAGCCAGCGGTACGCGCCGTCGAGGACGCCGGAGACGACCTTGCGGTCGAGGCTGTCGGTATTGGTCCACAGCCGGGCGAAGAGCTCGTCGGCGCGGATGCGGGACTGCCGGCAGAACGCGTCGGCCAACTGGTACGCCGCCCGCCCGTGGTCACCGGTCAGCCGCAGATGCTCGGCCCGTACGCAAGCGGCGCTCATCGCGAACAGCTCGGCGCCGATGTCGACGACCCGCCCGAGGAAGCCCTGCTTGGTCTCCATCCGCCCCTGCCAGCGCGACATCGCGTAGAAGGTGGCGCGGGCCAGCTTGCGGCAGGACCGTTCGACGTACCGCAGATGCCCCGCCAGCGGACCGAACTCCTGGTAAGCATGCGGCAGTTGACCGGAACCGGCGACGAGCCGGGGCAGCCAGCGGGCGTAGAAGCGACCGGCGTCAGCGGCGGCCCTGCCCTTGTCGCCGAGGCTCTTCTCCGGGTCGATGAGGTCGCCCGCGACGGACAGATGGGCATCGACCGCCTCGCGGGCGATCAGCAGATGCATGATCTCCGTCGATCCCTCGAAGATGCGGTTGATACGCATGTCGCGCAGCAACTGCTCGGCGGGCACCGCGCGTTCGCCCCGCGCGGCGAGCGAGTCGGCGGTCTCGAAGCCGCGGCCGCCGCGGATCTGGACCAGTTCGTCGGCGATCCGCCACCCCATCTCGGACCCGTAGAGCTTGGCGAGGGCGGCCTCGATCCGGATGTCGTTGCGGTTCTCGTCGGCCATCTGGGAGGAGAGGTCGACGACCGCCTCCAGGGCGAAGGTGGTCGCGGCGATGAAGGAGATCTTGGCGCCGACGGCCTCATGCGCGGCGATCGGCCTGCCCCACTGTTCACGGACGGCCGACCACTCCCGGGCGATCTTCAGGGCCCACTTGCCGGAGCCCACACACATCGCGGGCAGCGACAGCCGTCCCGTGTTGAGGGTGGTCAGCGCGATCTTCAGACCGGCGCCCTCGGGGCCGATACGGTGCGCGACGGACACCCGCACCTGGTGGAAGCGGGTGACGCCGTTCTCCAGCCCGCGCAGGCCCATGAACGCATTGCGGTGCTCGACGGTGATGCCGGGCGTCGCGGTCTCGACGACGAAGGCGGTGATGCCGCCCCGGTGGCCCGCCACGGCGGGGACCCGCGCCATCACCACCAGCAGGTCGGCGATGACGCCGTTGGTGGTCCACAGCTTCACGCCGTCGAGGACGTATCCGTCGCCGTCGGGGACGGCAGTGGTCGCCAGCCGCGCCGGGTCCGATCCGACGTCCGGCTCGGTGAGCAGGAACGCCGAGATGTCGGTACGGGCACAACGGGGCAGGAAGGCATCCTTCTGTTCCTGGCTGCCGAAGAGCTTCACGGGCTGCGGGACGCCGATGGACTGGTGCGCGGAGAGCAGCGCGCCGACGGCGGGGCTGGCGGAACCGACGAGGGCGAGCGCCTTGTTGTAGTAGACCTGCGTGAGGCCGAGTCCGCCGTACTTCGTATCGATCTTCATGCCGAGCGCGCCGAGCTCCTTGAGACCGTTGACGGTCTCGTCGGGGATTCGCCCCTCGCGTTCGATCCGGGCGCCGTCGATCCGCGTTTCGCAGAACGTGCGCAGCACGGCCAGGAACGCCTCGCCCCGCCGTACGTCCTCCGTCGCCGGGCTGGGGTGCGGGTGGATCAGGTCGAGCCGGAAGCGTCCCAGGAACAGTTCCTTGGCGAAGCTGGGCTTGCGCCAGTCCTGTTCCCGGGCCGCCTCGGCGACCTGCCGTGCCTCGCGCTCGGAGACGTTGCGGGTGGTCGGAGCGGACATGTCGGGCTCACCTCGCCGCGTTCGGATGGACCGTGCCGACGGACCGGGGCCAACGGGACGGCACCCATGGGCACTCATGGGCTACATGTGAGAATTACCCGATATACAGCATTTGCACCAGTGCTGTGGCGCCGTCGGACACCCCGAAAAGGGCCGTCGGCCGGGGGCTGCTGGCCTCGAACCCGTAGGGGGGTGTTGCGCCGGTGAGGGGTACGCGGCTGTGGGGGCGGGGCAGGGGCTCGCCGCATGGGGCCGTCGCATGGGGCCGGGCGGGAGCTGTTGCATGGGGCCGAGGCGCGGGCCGCCGCATGGGGCGAGGCCGCGGCTCCTGCCCCATGCGCGCGGGGGAGGCGGCTGCTCCATGCACAGGGGCGCGGCTGCCCCATGCATGGGACGGGTAGCCGCCCCCTGCCTGAGGGCCGCTGCCCCATACGCAGGGCAGGGGGCGCGGGACACGGGCCGAGCCCCCTCAGACACGAAGAAACGGCCCGCGCGGGGCCGTACGGTCAAGATCTGGAGAGCCCCGGGGCCGGGCCCCAAGGGGGGCGCGGCGCGCTCCGGAACAGGATGCCGGAGCGCGCCGCGGCCGGGGCCGGTCCACGGGAGGAACGGACCGGCACCTGGCCTGGACTCATGTGACGGTCTCGGGGCGACCGCGCTGTCCACCGGTCCAGACCGGGTCGGGCGAACGGGGCGTGCCGCGGCCGGTGGGCCGGGCACCGTCCCTCAGAGGTCGATGCCGGTCAGCACCAGGACCCGCTCGTAGGTGTAGTCGTCCATGGCGTAGCGGACGCCCTCACGGCCGACGCCGGAGAGCTTGGCGCCGCCGTACGGCATCTGGTCGGCGCGGTACGACGGCACATCGCCGATGATCACGCCACCGACCTCCAGCGCACGGTGCGCACGGAACGCCGCCTGTACGTCGTGGGTGAACACCCCGGCCTGGAGCCCGTACTTGGAGTCGTTGACCGCGGCGAACGCGGCGGCCTCTCCGTCAACCTTCGCGACCGAGAGCACCGGGCCGAAGACCTCCTCGCAGGCGAGGGTGGTGTCGGCGGGCAGCTCGGCGAGCACGGTCGGCGCGTACGAGGCGCCCTCCCGCTTGCCACCGGTGAGCAGCTTGGCGCCGGATGCGACGGCCTCGTCCACCCACGCCTCGACGCGCTCGGCCGCGGCCTCGCTGACCAGCGGGCCAACCTCGGTCGCGGCGTCGGACGGGTCGCCGGTAACCTGCGCCTCGACCGCCGCAACGATCTTGGGCACCAGGCGGTCGTAGAGCTGCGCGTCGGCGATCACCCGCTGCACCGAGATGCAGGACTGGCCGCCCTGGTAGTTGGAGAAGGTGGCGATCCGCTGGGCCGCCCAGTCCAGGTCCGCCTCGGAGGCGTAGTCGCCGAGGATGACGGCCGCGCCGTTGCCACCGAGCTCCAGGGTGCAGTGCTTACGGGGCACCGAGTCGAGGATGTCGTAGCCGACCTTTTCGGAACCGGTGAACGAGATGACCGGCAGCCGCTCGTCCTGGACCAGCGCCGCCATGCGGTCGTTGGGGACCGGCAGGATCGACCAGGAACCGGCCGGGAGGTCGGTCTCGGCGAGGAGTTCACCGAGGATCAGACCGGACAGCGGCGTGGCGGGGGCGGGCTTGAGGAAGATCGGCACGCCTGCCGCGATGGCGGGGGCGACCTTGTGGGCGCAGAGGTTGAGCGGGAAGTTGAACGGGGCGATGCCCAGCACCGTGCCGCGCGGGAAGCGGCGGGTCAGCGCGAGGCGGCCGGCGCCGCCACCGTCCGTGTCGAGCCGCTGCGCCTCGCCGCCGTTGAACCGGCGGGCCTCCTCGGCCGCGAAGCGGAAGACGGACACGGCGCGGCCGACCTCACCGCGCGCCCACTTGATGGGCTTGCCGTTCTCCGCGGAGATCAGCTGCGCGATCTCCTCCGTACGCTCGACCAGCCGGTGCTCGACGTGGCTGAGGGCAGCGGCGCGGACGTGGGCGGGGGTGGCGGCGAACTCGTCCTGGACGGCGAGGGCGGCGGCGATGGCCTCCTCGACCTGCTCCTCGGTCGGGACGCTCACCGTGCCGACGAGACGTCCGTCCCAGGGGGAGGTGACGTCGAAGGTGGTGTCACCGGCGGCCTCGCGG
The DNA here is from genome assembly GCF_045040405.1 of Streptomyces sp. NBC_01525. NCBI lineage: Bacteria > Bacillati > Actinomycetota > Actinomycetes > Kitasatosporales > Streptomycetaceae > Streptomyces > Streptomyces sp. NBC_01525. Next base: position 5,161,083 of record NZ_CP109397.1, on the reverse strand, counting down.
CCGGCGACCCAAAAGGCGGTGGGGGCTGCAGCATTGTTCGGCACAGTGGATCCCGGCCCTTCCGAAGTGGTGGGTGGTACGCACGGACCGGCGAGCAGATCCGCGCTGTCGACTCTGCCCCCACCGTAGGGGTGCGACGCCGCCGTGGCGTTTGTCCGAAGCGGCGCAATCCATCCGTGTGTCTCTCCGCGGTGGACGAGGCAGGGGCGCCATGGGGGCGGCGCGAGGCGGAAAGGGCTGGCACGAGTGGCGCCCCCATGCCCCATGCCCCATGCCCCATGCCCCATGCCCCATGCCCCATGCCCCATGCCCCATGCCCCATGCCCCATGCCCCATGCCCCATGCCCCATGCCCCATGCCCCATGCCCCATGCCCCAGCGGAGCGTAAGGCCGGGGCATGTGTGTTCATTCCCCCGGTGTACCCGGTGTGCCGTGTGTGTCCGCGGTGCCCGAGGTCGCCTTGAGGGCGAGCCACAGTTCCATCCGGACGTCCGCGTCATCCAGGGAGCGGCCGAGGATCTCCTCGACGCGCCGCATCCGGTACCGGAGGGTGTGGCGGTGCACCCCGAGGTCGGCGGCGGCGGCGTCCCACTGCCCGTGCCGCGAGAGCCAGGCGCGGAGCGAAGCCACCAGATCGCCCCGGCCGGTCGCGTCGTGCTGCCGCAGGGCGCGCAGCAGCCCGTCGGCGAAGGCCCGGACGGCGTCGTCGGCGAGCAGGGGAAGGACGGATCCGGCGGCGACGTCCTCGTGCTCGATCAGCGCGCGGCTCCGCCGACGGGCAACGGAGAGCGCCTGTTCGGCCTGGCAGTGCGCGGTCGGCGCGGCGGCGGGACCGGTCGGGGCGGAGAGCCCGGCCGCCAGCCCCTCACCGCCGTACGGGGCCTCGCCACGGGGCGCGCCGCCACGCGGCGCGGACGGCGCGTCCGGACGGTCCTCGGCGTCCGCGGCGAAGCGGGCGCACGCGTCGGCCGCGGCCCCGTCGTCGGCGACCAGAGCCGTCAGCCGCCCCGTCTCAGGAACGACGAGCACCGCCTCCCCCGTGCGGGCGGCGGCGGACTCCAGGGCGTCCGCGAGGCCGTCGAGCACACCGGGCCCCGTGCGGGCGGCGCCGTCGTCACCGGCCACCGGTTCGGCGACCAGCACCCGGAACGGGGCCTCCAGCAAGCCTCCGTAGAGCCGTCCCGCCACGGACCGCGCATGGTCCGGCTCGCCGACCAGCAGCATCTTCAGCACGGCGGAGGCGAGCCGGGCCTCGGCGTCCTGGAGGGCACGGGAGCGCTCCGTGGCGAGCGTCAGGAGGGCCACGGCGGAGTGGACGGCGTAGCGTTGCGCCGTGCCCAGGGCCGCCCCTGTGCCGACAGCAAGGACGCCCCGTGCCCGCCGCCCCGTGCCCAGTGACTGGAGTTCGACGCGGTCGTCGCCCTCCGCCACGCTGATCACCGCGCTGGCGGGCGCGGGGCGCTCCCGCAGCCGGGCGACGTCGGCGGTGAGCCGGGCGGCGCGGCGGGCCGCCCATTCGGGCGCGGCGGCCAGCACGGCGCCGGACGCGTCGTACAGCGCGGCCCAGCCGTCCAGGTGAGCGGCGAGTCGGGCCAGCAGTTCGGCCGGGCCCTCGGCGCTCAGCGCGGCGCGGGTCAGTTCCCGCTGCGCCTCGAACCCGGCGGTCACGGCGCGGTACTGGTCAGCGGCGACGGCGGCGGACACTGCCTTGCTGATGGCGATGAACGGGGTCCGGCGGGGCACGCCGAACAGCGGCAGCCCCTCGGCGCGTGCCGCGGCGACGAGCGCCTCGGGCACCTCGTCGTAGTTGACCCCGATCGCGAAGCCGAGACCGATGACTCCCGCGCGGGCCACCCGGCGTACGTAGGCGCGCGCGGTCTCCTCGTCCTCGGCGTCCAGTTTCAGCGCGGTGATCAGCAGCAGCTCACCGCCCTCCATATAGGGCACCGGGTCGATCAGCTCGCTGGCGTGGGCCCAGCGCACGGGGACGTCGAGCCGCTCCTCGCCCGCGAGCACGGTCAGCTTGAGCGCGGTGTGGTTGACGAGGGAGGCGAGGGTGTGCGGCATGGAACCTTCGACGGCGACGGGGGGGGCGGCGGCCACCGCCGGTGGGACGGGGGCGGCACGCCCGTGGTGGGGCCGTCCCGTAGGAACGGTCACCACCGATTCTGCCTCAGTGGCGGTCGAAGCAACCGGGCGGCACGAGCCGCCGACCAGGGCGCATCCGCCCCATGCCGCGCCGCATGGGGCGCGGCAGGTACGGGGGCAGGGCGCGGGCGGTGTGGGGCCGGGGCTCTTCACGCGGGGCGGCGCGCCCACAGTGAGCCGCGCATGGGGCATTCGCATGGGGCGCTGCTGACGGGGCCTGGGCACTCCCCTGAGGCACCGCGCGTGGAGCCGCCCCATGCAGGAAGTGTTGGCGCGCTCCCTGGGGCGGCGCGCACGGAGCGCCGCCCCACCCCGCCCCGCTACTTCTGCAGGTCCACCAGCACCGGAGGCGCGTGTTCGCCGCGTACCGAGGTGACCGACAGCACCGCATGACCGGGCGGGACGGCGTTGGCGAGGTCGGAGGCGGACCATCGTTCGCGCTCGACGGTGCGGACGGTGATCGCCTTGGCCGTGGCCGCCTTGCCCGTGGCCAGTTGGCGGAACATGTGGAACACCTTGCCCGCGGCGCTGTACGCGATGATCTGCCGGTCGGTGACGTCGCGGGTCTCCACCCACTCCTTGCCCCACACCTCGGCGAACCGCGCCCCGTCCCAGGTCGTAACGCCGGCGAACGCCATCCGGCACCCGACCGCGCCGAGCAGCGCGCTACGCAGCGCCTCGGGGACGTCGTCCAGCGCACGGAGCGTCAGCACCACGCCCGCGTTGGCCGCTCGCAGCCGCTGCAGGCCCCGCAGCGCCTCGGCGGTGATGGTGTGCGCCGCCTCGTCCAGGACCAGACAGGCGAAGAGGGAGCGGTCGGTGCGGGCCACCGCGGCCTCGGTGAACTGGGCCAGCACCAGCCGCGCGAGGATCCGTGACGCCTCGGCGTGGCCCCGTTCCGGGAGTTCGACGCGTACCCGCAGCGGCTGGTCGAGGGAGCGCAGCGACACCTGACGGGTGCGCCCCGTGGTGTCGAAGAATCCAGCGAAGGCGGGGCGGTCCAGCAGCGCGATCCGGTCGGCGAGCAGCGCCCCGGTGTCACCCGGACGCTCGGACTGCCGGGCACGGGCATCCAGTTCACGCAGCTGCGCCGTGGCACCGGCGGCTCGCAGGGCCTCACGCAGCTCCGCCACCGGCTCCTGCGCACCGTCGAGGAGTTCGCGCAGCTCCGGCACCGAGGGGAAACGACTGTGGGCGGTCCGGAACGGGCCGAGGAGCTGCCCCAGTGCGGTCGCCGCGCGTCGGCCGTCCGCGCCCTGCTGCCCGGTCGCCAGATCGCCGACCAGCGCCTCGGCGAGAATGCCCGCCGCCTCGTCGGGGTCGGTGGTGCCGCCGTAGAGATCGAGGTCGGTGTCCTGGCCGGGGCGGCCGACGCGGACCACCACGTCGAAGGCGTCATCGGGGCCGAGGTCCGCGCCCACGGGGCCGACGGCGACGACGGCGCACCGCCGGGCGAGCGCTTGGAGGCACATCGACTCGACGACCGGCTTGAGCACCCGGCTGGTCTTGCCGCTGCCCGACGGGCCGACGGCAAGCAGAGAGGTGCCCAACAGGCCCGGATCGAGGGCGAGTCCGGCGCCGCGGTGCTGGTGCGGGTTGCGTTCGTGGTCGGCGGCGACACCGATGCGTACCTGGTGCGCCAGGAGGTCGTGGTGGGCGGTCCGGCGGGACAGATCGCGTGCGCCGGACGGGTGCGCCTCGGCGGCGGCGCCGTGCCGCAGGACGGTGTCGGTGAAGGAGGAGACGCCGCCCGCGCCGCCCCGTGCGGCGCGCCATGCGTGGTCGATGCGGGCGACGTCGACGTCGTTCATCCGCCCCGCGCGGGCCTCGGCGGTGAGCTTGTCGGCGGCGTCGACGGCGCCCGCGGCGCGCAGCTCGGGCCACTGCGCCCGGTCCACGGCCGGTTCGGGCTTCGCCACGGGAGCGCCCTCCCCCATCCGCCGCAGCAGCGGGCCGGCCACCCGGCGGAACAGTTCGGGCCAGCGGCCGAGACGGCCGAAGATCGTGGCGATACCCGCGATCCACACCCCGTAGTAGAAGTTGACGATCCAGACGGCGAAGGTGCCGCTGGTGCGCCAGGAGTCCGGGGTGAGGGCGTAGAGCGGCCACACCCAGTAATTGCCCAGGTAGTTGTTCCACAACAACGACCACAGCAGCCACCCGCACAGGCCCGAGATGACCGCACCGCTGATCAGCTGGCGCAACGGGGCACGGTCGGGGTCGGCGGCCGGGCGGGGGCGGTGGCCGTACGTCCAGATGCCCGGCGCGGCGGCGGGGCGGGGGGTGCGCAGCCAGCGCAGAACCGGGGGTTCGGACGCCGCCTCATGCGGGACGGGCGGCGGGGCCGCGGGAGGCGGCGGGGCGGCCGCCGACGGGGCGACGGGCGGTGCCGCGGGGCGCGGGACGGTGGGTTCGGGTCGGGGTGCTCCGTGCGGTGGCGGCGGAACGGTGTGCGGTGCGTCGTGCGTGCCCTCGGTGTCCATCCGGTGCCCCTCGTCCCCCTTGGACTGTGCCTGCGTCGTTCGTGGACCGTCCGCTTCGGCGACGGCGCGGGTGCGCCGCCGTGCGGTGCGCCGCCGCTCAATCTACTGGCCCCGCGCCGTCGCTATGTCCGGCGCGGACAACGCAACACGCGCACTTCTCCCGAACGGAACATGCCAGACCCGGCCCACCACCCCTAGCCTGCGAGAAAAGACCTTTCGTACGTCCCCTTCCACCCCCAGGAGACTGCCATGACCGAACTGTCCGGAGGCCCCGCCCTCCCCCAGGAGCGTCGCGTCGTCACCGCGATCCCCGGCCCCAAGTCGCAGGCGCTGTGGGAGCGTAAGCAGGCCACCGTGGCGGGTGGCGTCGGTGCGGTGCTGCCCGTCTTCATCCAGCGCGCCGGCGGCGGCGTCCTGGAGGACGTCGACGGCAACTCCCTCATCGACTTCGGCTCCGGCATCGCCGTGACGTCGGTCGGCAACAGCGCCGAGGCCGTGGTGCGCCGCGCCACCGCGCAGCTCGCGGACTTCACCCACACCTGCGCCATGGTCACGCCGTACGAGCCGTACGTCGAGGTGTGTGAGCAGCTCGCGGAGCTGACGCCGGGCGACCACGCGAAGAAGTCCGCGCTGTTCAACTCGGGCGCGGAGGCGGTGGAGAACGCGGTGAAGGTCGCCCGCGCCTACACCAAGCGCCAGGCAGTTGTCGTGTTCGACCACGGTTACCACGGCCGTACGAACCTCACGATGGCGCTGACCGCGAAGAACATGCCGTACAAGCACGGTTTCGGCCCGTTCGCGCCCGAGGTCTACCGGGTGCCGCTGGCCTACCCGTACCGCTGGCTGACCGGCCCGGAGAACTGTGCGCAGGAGGCCGCCGAGCAGGCCATCTCACAGATCACCAAGCAGATCGGCGCGGAGAACGTCGCGGCGATCATCATCGAGCCGGTGCTCGGTGAGGGCGGCTTCATCGAGCCGGCGAAGGGCTTCCTGCCCGCCATCGCGAACTTCGCGAAGGAGAACGGCATCGTCTTCGTCGCCGACGAGATCCAGTCCGGCTTCTGCCGCACGGGGCAGTGGTTCGCGTGCGAGGACGAGAACATCGTCCCGGACCTGATCACCACCGCCAAGGGCATCGCCGGCGGTCTGCCGCTGGCCGCGGTCACCGGCCGCGCCGAGATGATGGACGCGGCGCACGCGGGCGGCCTCGGCGGCACGTACGGCGGCAACCCGGTGGCGTGCGCGGCGGCGCTGGGCTCCATCGAGACCATGCGTGAGCTGGACCTGAACGCCAAGGCCCGCCGGATCGGCGAGATCATGAAGGCGCGCCTGGGCACGATGGCGGAGAAGTTCGACATCATCGGCGAGGTCCGCGGACGTGGCGCGATGATCGCGATCGAGCTGGTCAAGTCCGGTTCGAAGGAGCCGAACGCCGAGGCCACCGCCGCGCTCGCGAAGGCGTGCCACCAGGAGGGCCTGCTGGTCCTGACCACCGGTACGTACAGCAACGTGGTCCGCTTCCTGCCGCCGCTGGTCATCGGCGAGGACCTGCTCAACGAGGGTCTGGACATCCTCGAGACGGCGCTCGCTGCGCTCTGAGCCGGACGCGGACGGGGCGGCATGGGGCCGCTTACGGGGGCGTCGGCCTGGACTCGACAGCCCGTCGGGGCCCCGGTTCCCATCGGCCGCCGGACTCGCTCCGTCGCCCCGGGCGCACCGGTACGGATTGCGTCCGGCGGCAGCGTCGCCCCGCCCCACACCTACGGCGCCCCGGCCCGGGGCGCGGCACGGACCACGTCCCGGGCCGGGGTGTGTGGGGCCCGTGCCTGGGCCCCATGCGCGGGGACGGGGCCTGCGCATGGGGTGTCCCGTGCAGGTGAGAGGGGCGGCAGCGTGAAGAAGATGTGCGGGGGCAATGGCGGCCGGGTGATCCGCCTGTCGGGCGCGTTCCGGGTGCCGTACGGTTTCTGCAGATGAGAGATACACCCCGCTCGCAGGGGACTGCGAGCGACACCTGGTCGGCGCTTCACCGGCTCCGACCAGGCCGTGCCCTCGCGCACAACTCCGGGGCCTCCGGCTCCGGGAATCCTCACCGATCGGACGGCCGCCCGCCCCAGACCCCCCGGGGCGGGCGGTACCCCGATCCGCGCGGCCGCCTCGGAATCATCCCCCCTGTTCCGAGGCGGCCGTTTTCTCTGCCCGGACACGGCGGCCCCACCACCGGGCGCCCTCGGTACCGGTACACCGCCCAGGCCCTGTTCTGCCTGCTGGTGTTCGCGCTGCTCACCTGGCAGGTGGCCGCGCACGGTGCGCTGCGGACGCTGGACGAACGGTGCGGCCTCGCGCTCAGCGGCAGCGCCGTCCCGGCACCAGTCGCGCAGTTCTTCGCCGATCTCGGCAGCACCACCGTCGCGCTGCCGGTACTTCTGGCGGCGGTCGCCGGGACACTTTGGCGCTCCGTACGAGCCTCGCGGCACGCATGGGGCGCCGAACGGGGCGGGGGCACCGGCCCGCATGGGGCGCGGGGCAGGGTGGAGAGCCCGTGCCGGTCGCCGCGGGGCGGGGAGACACCGGTGGATGGGCCGGAGGCGGGACGCGCAGGGTATGTCGGCTCCGTACGGTGCGCTTCTGGGTGGCCCGGCCCCGTGCGGGTGCGGCGGTGGCTGCCGTCGCTCGCCGCGCTCTGCACGATGGTCCTCGTACCGGCGGTGGTCGTTCCCGCGAAGGTCTGGATCGGGCGGCCGGGGCCGCCGCGCATGGCGGGGGCGCACCCTGACGGGTTCTATCCCTCCGGTCACGCCGCCACCGCCGCGGTCGCGTACGGCCTCGTGGCGTTGTTGCTCCTGCACGGCCGACGGCGGTCCGGCCGCACCGTGCGCGGGCGTGGTGCGGCGGCCCTCTCCGTATCCGTCGTCCTGGTGAACGTGGGTGTCGGCGTGGGGCTGGTACGGCAGGGCTACCACTGGCCGATGGACGTGGTGGCGAGCTGGTGCCTGTCCGGGGTGTTGCTGACGCTCTGGTCCGCGGTCTGCGCCCGCTGGTACGGGGCCGGGTCCACGGGTGGCTCTGACCCGCATCGCGCCTCATGCGCTGCCCCGGTGTGAGGCGCCGCGGCCCCATGCGCCGCACATCGGGCCCCATGCCCCGTGCCCGGGCGCCACGCCCCATGCCCAGCCGCATGCCCCATAGCGGGATGCCCCAGGCGCACATGCCCCCGGTACCGACCGCCCCATGCGCACGCTGCGCGCCGTACGGGCCGTGCACGCCACGGAGGGGCGCGTAACCGTGGGGAGCGGCCGCACCGCAGGTGCGGCGCGCTGCATGGTGCGGTGCGCGCCGTGCCCCGTCCGGCGGCCGTTCCCGTCAGGCGTCGCGGGCGAGTACCGCTGCCGCTTCGTGCAGGGCGAGTTCGAGGAGACCGGGGTCGTTGAGCGTGCCCCGGCCATCCGGAGGAACGATCCAGCGGACGCCTCCGGTGGCCCGGCCCGGGTACGGGACGACGATCCAGGTGCCCTTGCCCGCGCCCCGTATCCCGGTGCCCAGCCAGCGCGTGGCGGTGCCCGGCGGGACGAAGAAGCCCATGCGGGAGTCTCCGAAATCGGACAGGACGGGGCCGGGCCGGGGCGTCACCCATGTCAGGACGTCGAGGGTGGGGTAGCCGAGTTTCCCGTCGACGATCAGCACGTCCCACCGCTTGCCGGCCGGAAGGAGAGCCACCCCCAACGGGCTGCGTTCCCATGCCCACCGGCAGGCGTCGGGATCGGTCGCCGCCGATACCAGCCAGTCCACTGCGTGCTTCGCCCCTGCGGCGTTCATGTCATTCCTCGCTCTCCCGGCCCGTTCGGACAGGTCCACGGGGAGAGGGTGCGGAGGCGGCATCCTTACACGGGTCGGCGGAGCAATTTTTCCGCCGGTGTGTGCAGCCGGAAATATCGCGTCGCAAGGCGACGACGCGCATGGTCACGACGGAGCGTCAGCCGGGGTGCAGCGGGCCGCTCATACAGTGGTGGGTCACCGTACGAGGAGAGGCAGCGCCCCACGTAGCCGCCGTTCCAGCATGGGGCCGCTGCATGGGGCGCGGGCCCCATGCAGCAGGCCCCACGCAGCAGGCCCCACGCAACGCGCCCCATACACCGCCTCCGCCACCCTCAGCTGTCGAACCCCAACCCCGCCGTGTCCATCGCCTTCAGCCACAGGTTGCGGCGGCCCTCGCGGGCGTCGGCGCGGGTCATCGACCACTGGGTGATCCCGATCCCGGCCCAGCGCAGCGGTTCGGGCGGGAACGGCAGGGGCTTGCTGCGGACCATCTCCAGCTCGGTGCGTTCGGTGCGCTCGCCGGAGAGGAGGTCGAGCATCACCTCGGCGCCGAAGCGGGTGGCGCCCACGCCGAGGCCGGTGTAGCCCGCGGCGTACGCGACGCGTCCCTTGTGTGCGGTGCCGAAGAAGGCGGAGAAGCGGGAGCAGGTGTCGATGGCGCCGCCCCATGCGTGGCTGAAGCGGAGCCCTTCCAGCTGGGGGAAGCACTGGAAGAAGTGCCGGGCGAGCTTGGCGTAGGTGGCGGGATGGTGGTCGTACTCGGCGCGTACGCCGCCGCCGTAGCGGTAGACGATGTCGTAGCCGCCCCACAGGATGCGGTGGTCGGCGGTGAGGCGGAAGTAGTGGAAGTGGTTGTTGCTGTCGGAGAGACCCTGGCGGCCGCGCCAGCCGATGGCGGCGCGCTGCTCCTCGGTGAGCGGTTCGGTCATCAGCACGTGGTCGTAGACCGGGACGATGTACGGGCGGACACGTCGCACCAGGGACGGGAACGCATTGGTGCCGAGCGCGACCTGGCGCGCGAAGACGCGGCCGTAGGGGGTACGGACGGCCATGGCGCCGCGGTACGGGGCGAGGGCCGTGGCGCGGGTGTGTTCGTGGAAGCGGACGCCGAGGTCGCGGCAGGCGCGTTTCAGGCCCCATGCGAGGCGCGCCGGGTTCAGCATGGCGACGCCATCGCGGTCCCACAGACCGGCGTGGAAGGTCGGTGAGTCGACTTCGGCGCGCAGGGCGTCCCGGTCGAGGAAGGTGTACCGGTCACTGTGACCGAGGCGGGCGGCGTCCTCGGCCGCCTCCTGGAGTTCGGCGATCTGGTGGGGCCGGGTGGCGATGTCGATCTCACCGGTGCGTTCGAAGGCGCAGTCGATGCCGTGGCGGGTGACGGTGTCCTCGATGGCGTCGAGGTTGCGCAGGCCGAGTTCTTCGAGGCGGGCGAGTTCGCCGGGCCAGCGGGCGAGGCCGTTGCCGAGACCGTGGGTGAGGGAGGCGGCGCAGAAGCCGCCGTTGCGTCCGGAGGCGGCCCAGCCGGTTTCGGCACCCTCGATGAGCAGGACGTCCCGGTGCGGGTCGCGTTCCTTGGCGAGCAGCGCGGTCCACAGTCCGGAGTAGCCGCCGCCGACGACGAGCAGATCGCAGTGGGTGTCGCCGGTGAGGGCGGGCAGCGCGGCGGGGCGGTCGGGGTCGTCGAGCCAGAACGGGGCGGGGGTGGCGTCCGCGAGGGCGGACGGGGCGTTCATGGCAGCTCGTGCCATGGTTCTCAGCTCCTCTTTCTGCGGGTGCCGGCCAGTTGGCCGACGACGACGCACACGACGGCGATGAGGAACATCGCCGTACCGATGACATTGATCTGAACGGGCGTGCCCCGCTGCGCCGATCCCCAGACGAACATGGGGAAGGTCACGGTGGAGCCGGCGTTGAAGTTGGTGATGATGAAGTCGTCGAAGGAGAGCGCGAAGGAGAGCAGCGCGCCCGCGGCGATGCCGGGGGCGGCGATCGGCAGCGTCACCCGCAGGAAGGTCTGTACGGGGGTGGCGTAGAGGTCCTGGGCGGCCTGTTCGAGGCGCGGGTCCATGCTCATCACGCGGGCTTTGACGGCGGTGACGACGAAGCTCAGGCAGAACATGATGTGGGCGATGAGGATCGTCCAGAAACCGAACGGGATGCCCATGTTGAGGAAGAGGGTGGCCAGCGACGCGGCCATGACGACCTCGGGCATCGCCATCGGCAGGAAGATCAGGGTGTTGACGGTGGAGCGGGCGCGGAAGCGGTAGCGGGCCAGCGCGAAGGCGATCATGGTGCCGAGGGCGGTGGCGCCGAGCGTGGCCCAGACGGCTATCCGCAGACTGAGTCCCAGGGAGCCGCAGAGGTCGGCGACGCCGCACGGGTCGGTCCAGGCGTCGGTCGAGAAGCGCTGCCACTGGTAGTTGAAGCGGCCGTTGGGCTTGTTGAACGAGAAGATCAGGACGATGACGTTGGGCAGGACCAGATAGACCAGCGTGCACAGTCCGGCGAGGGTGACGAGGTGGCGGCGGAGCCTGCCGGGGCGCCGCATGGTGCGGGCGCGTGGGGCGGCGTCGGTGGTCTCGTGGACGGTCATCAGACCAGGTCCTCCGTCCCGGACTTGCGGATGTAGAAGGTGACCATGGCGAGGATCGCCGCCATGAGGAGGAACGAGAGCGCGGCGGCGGTGGGGTAGTCCAGGACGCGCAGGAACTGCGACTGGATGACGTTGCCGATCATCTTCTGGTCGGTGGAGCCGAGGAGTTCGGCGTTGATGTAGTCGCCGGTGGCGGGGATGAAGGTCAGCAGGGTGCCGGCGACGACGCCGGGCATGGACAGCGGGAACGTCACGCGGCGGAAGGTGGCGGCGGGGCGCGCGTAGAGGTCGCCGGCGGCCTCGTGCAGCCGTGGGTCGATGCGTTCCAGCGAGGTGTAGAGCGGCAGGACCATGAACGGCAGGAAGTTGTAGGTGAGGCCGCAGACCACGGCGAGCGGGGTGGCGAGGACCCGGTGGCCGTCGGTGAGGCCCAGCCAGCTGGTGACGTCCAGGACGTGGAGCGCGTTCAGGGCGCCCACCACAGGGCCGCCGTCGGCGAGGATCGTCTTCCAGGCGAGGGTGCGGATCAGGAAGCTGGTGAAGAACGGGGCGATGACGAGGATCATCACCAGGTTGCGCCACCGTCCGGCCTTGAAGGCGATGAGGTAGGCGAGCGGGTAGCCGAGCAGCAGGCACAGCCCCGTCGCGGTGGCGGCGTAGAGCACGGAGCGGACGAACTGCGGCCAGTACTGGACGAGCGCGTCCCCGTACGTGGCGACATGCCAGGTGACGCGGAAGCCGTCCTCCAGGGAGCCGGTCTGCAGGGACGTCGACGCCTGGTAGACGAGCGGCGCGGCGAAGAAGACGACGAGCCAGGCGATGCCGGGCAGCAGCAGCCAGTACGGGACGAGCCGTTTGCGCAGCGGCGGCGTGCGGACCTCGGGCGGCGCGGCCTCGGGGGCGGGCGCGGGGGCCTCGGTGACGGTGCTCACGCGGCCTCCTCGTCGGCGTCGGCCCCGGCGCTGATGTCCTGGGCGGCGTCGAGACCGAAGGTGTGCGCGCCGCTCCAGTGCGCGACGACGTCGGCGCCGGGCACGAGGCGGCCGTCGCGGGCGATGTTCTGCTCGTAGACGGCGAGTTCGCCAACGCCGGGGACATCGAGGAGGTACTGCGTGGAGACGCCGATGAACGCGGCGTCCTTGATGCGGCCGGACAGCCGGTTGTGGGCCTCGGGGACGGTGTCGTCGGGGTGGGCCAGGGCCATTTTCTCGGGGCGGACCCCAGCGAGCAGCTTGTCCCCCGTGCGGGCGGTGCCGGGGCAGCGGCGGGCCGGAGCGCGGAGCGCGCGGCTGGCGGCGCGCAGCAGCAGATCGTCGCCGTCGGCGCCGGTGACCTCGGCTTCGATGAGGTTGGAGGTGCCCAGGAAGTTGGCGACGAAGGTGGTGGCGGGGTTCTCGTAGAGGTCGGCGGGGGCGCCGAGTTGTTCGACGCGGCCGCCGTTCATCACGGCGACGGTGTCGGCCATCGTCATGGCCTCTTCCTGGTCGTGTGTGACGTGCACGAACGTGATGCCGACCTCGGTCTGGATGCGTTTGAGTTCGAGCTGCATCTGACGGCGGAGTTTGAGGTCGAGGGCGCCGAGCGGTTCGTCGAGGAGCAGCACCTGGGGGTGGTTGATCAGGGCGCGGGCGACCGCGACGCGCTGCTGCTGGCCGCCGGAGAGCTGCTGCGGTTTGCGGCGCGCCATGGGGCCGAGCTGGACGAGGTCGAGCATCTCCTCGACCTGCTTCTTCACGGACTTGATGCCGCGGCGGCGCAGGCCGAACGCGACGTTCTCGTAGATGTCGAGGTGGGGGAAGAGCGCGTAGTTCTGGAAGACGGTGTTGACGTGGCGCTTGTAGGGCGGCAGGGCGGTGACGTCCGCGCCGGAGAGCTCGACGGTGCCGGTGGTGGGGTCCTCCAGACCGGCGATCATCCGCAGGGTGGTGGTCTTGCCGCAGCCCGACGCGCCGAGGAGCGCGAAGAAGGAGCCTGCGGGGACGGTGAGGTCGAGCGGGTGGACGGCGGTGAAGGAGCCGTACGTCTTGCTGATCCGGCGCAGGCGGACGTCGCCGCCGCTGCCGCGCTGGGGGCTTGCGGTCTTCGTCATGTCGGTCGTCCCGTGTCTCGGAGGTCGAAGCGGCGCATGGGGCGGGGGCGTGGGGCAGGGGCGTGGGGCCGTGGGGGGGCTGGGAGGGGCAATGCATGGGGCGCGGCGCCTCGGGCCCCGCGCATGGGGCCCGGCGCATGGGGCCCGGCGCATGAGGCGCGGCGGGGCGTCCCGTTCAGGAGCCGGTGAGGTCGGAGAACTTCTGTGCGTACTCCTTGCTCTCCTCGGCGCTGAGCGCACGGAAGGCGTGGGACCGCGCGGCCATGTCCGGGCCGGGAAGGATTAGCGGATTGTCCGCCAGCCCCTTGTCGATCTTCGCGAGTTCGTCGCGGACGCCGTCGACGGGGCAGGTGTAGTTGATGTACGCGGCGAGCCGGGCGGCGGCCTTGGGTTCGTAGTAGTAGTCGATGAGGCGTTCCGCGTTCCGCTTGTGGCGCGCCCCGTTCGGGACCATCAAGTTGTCGGACGAGATCATGTACCCGGCCTTGGGGACGGCGTAGGCGATGTCCGGGTTGTCCTGCTGGAGCTGGACGATGTCACCGGCCCAGGCGATGCAGGCGGCGAGGTCGCCCTTGTCGAGGTCGTTGGTGTAGTCGTTGCCGGTGAAGCGGCGGATCTGTCCCGCGTCGACGCCCTTACGGATCCGGGCCAGGGCCGCGTCGTACGCGTCGGCGGTGACGTCCTCGGGGCGTTTGCCCATGTCGAGGAGGGTCAGCCCGACGCTGTCGCGCATCTCGGAGAGGAAGCCGACGCGTCCCTTGAGGCGCGGGTCGTCCAGCAGTTGGCTGACGGAGTCGACGGTGCGGCCGCCGGTGGCCTTCTTGTTGTACGCGATGAGCGCGGGGATGCCCTGCCAGGGGTAGGAGTGGGCGCGACCGGGGTCCCAGGCGGGGCGGCGGAACTGCTCGGCGAGGTGGGCCGTGGCGTGCGGGAGGTGGGCGTGGTCGAGCCGCTGGACCCAGCCCAGGGAGATCATCCGGGCGCACAGCCAGTCGGTGAGCACGATCAGGTCGCGGCCGGTGTCCTGGCCCGCCACGAGCTGGGCCTGGATCTTGCCGAAGAACTCGTCGTTGTCGTTGATGTCCTCGGTGTACCTGACGGTGATGCCGGTGCGGCGGGTGAACGCCTCCAGGGTGGGCCGGTGCTTGCCGTCGTCGCTGACATCCATGTACTCGGTCCAGTTGGAGAAGGCGAGACGTTTCTCCTCGGCCGAGTGGTCGGGCGTCCGCGCCGCGTCGGTACGGCCGGCGGGCGGGATGCCGCACGCGGACAGGGCGAACGAGCCACCGAGCGCGGTGGCGGCGAGTGCGCTCGCGCGCAGCATGGAGCGGCGGGTCATGGCGAGACGGCCGTCGCGCATGCTGCGGCGCACCGCGGCGACCTCGGGCGGGGAGAGCGGGGCGGGCTGTTGCTCGTGGTGCTCCATGCGCGGATGGCCCTTTCCGGGTGGACCGGCATGGTGCCGGTGCTGACGTTGCCGCGCGGCGCTGGCGGCCGGGGGGATGGGCGTGGCGCCGGGGCGTCACGCGGAGGGGTTCTTTGCGGGGGTGGGGCGGTTGTGCGGGGGCGAGGGCTCGGCGCGCGGTGGCGGGTGCGCGCCGGGGGGCGGTTGGTGCCGGGCGGGGCCGCGGGGCGGTTACGCGATGGGCACGGGGCCGTGCGACGGGGGGCCGGAGGCTGCGTGTCGCGGCCTGTGCCGCCCCCTGCGCGGGGCACGGGGCGGCCCGCACGGGGCGGCGGGGCCGCCGGGGGCGACTCGGAGCGCACGGGGCGGTACAGGTTCACGCGCATGGGGCGCCGGGATCCCCACCGGTGCCACGGCCACGCCGGTACAGCGGGGCCGCGCACGGGGCGCCGGGCCACGGTGCCGAAGCCACCCCGCATGGCGCGCCTCGGTCCGGCCCCGGGACGAGATACGTAGACACGCCTCATGGGCCAGCCCCGCGGACGGCCGCATGGCGCACCGCCCCCTGCAGCTCGCGCCACGCAAGACGCCCCGCGCTGCACGTCCCACGGCGCACGCCCCGTGTCGCGCGCCCCCGGCGGGTTACGTCCGGTCCCCGAAAACGGTCCGGTGCCAGTCCTTCCTCGCCGTCCCGGTGATGTCGTACATGACGTGCTTGACCTGGGTGTACTCGTCGAAGGAGTAGGCGGACATGTCCTTGCCGTAGCCGGACGCCTTGGCGCCGCCGTGCGGCATCTCGCTGATGATCGGGATGTGGTCGTTGACCCAGACACAACCGGCCTTGATCTCGCGGGTGGCGCGCCCGGTGCGGTAGACGTCCCGGCTCCATGCGGAGGCGGCGAGGCCGTACGGGGTGTCGTTGGCGAGTGCGATGCCCTCGTCGTCACTGTCGAAGGGCAGCACCACCAGCACCGGGCCGAAGATCTCCGACTGCACGATCTCGCTGTCCTGGGGTGCGTCGGTGATCAGGGTGGGCCGGTAATACGCACCGTTCGCCAGGGCGCCTTGGGGCGCCTCGCCACCGGTGACGACGGTGGCGTAGGCGCGGGCCCGGTCGACGAAACCGGCGACGCGGTCCCGCTGGGCGTGCGAGATCAGCGGGCCGAGGTCGGTGGAGCGGTCGAAGGGGTCGCCGAGCCGCACGGTCGCCATGAGGTCGGCGACTCCGGCCACGAACGCGTCGTACAGGGGCCGTTGGACGTACGCCCGGGTCGCCGCGGTGCAGTCCTGGCCCGAGTTGATCAGCGCACCGGCCACCGCCCCGTGCACGGCCGCCTCCAGGTCCGCGTCGTCGAAGACCACGAACGGGGCCTTGCCGCCCAGTTCGAGGTGGAGGCGTTTGACGGTGGCCGTGGCGACCTCGGCGACGCGCTTGCCGACGGCGGTCGAGCCGGTGAAGGACGTCATCGCGACGTCGGGGTGGCCGACGAGGTGTTCACCGGCGTCCCGCCCCGCGCCGGAGACGATGTTCAGGGCCCCGTCCGGCAGCCCCGCGCGGGTCGCGGCCTGCGCGAACATCAGGGACGTCAGCGGGGTGATCTCGGCGGGCTTGAGCACGATGGTGTTCCCGGCGGCGAGCGCGGGCAACACCTTCCACGCCGCCATCTGGAGCGGGTAGTTCCAGGGAGCGATGGAGCCGACGACGCCAACGGCCTCACGCCGCACGGCGGAGGTGTGGTCCGCGCTGTACTCCGCAGCGGCCTTGCCCTCCAAGTGGCGGGCGGCCCCGGCGAAGAACGCCGCGTTGTCGACGGAGCCCGGTACGTCGAACTCCTCGCTGAGCTTGAGGGGCTTTCCACAGTTCAGCGACTCGGCGAAGGCGAGGTCGGCGGAGTCCTCGGCGAGCGCCGCGGCGAAACGGTGCAGCGTGCCGGAGCGCTCCCCCGGGGTGGCGCCGCTCCACGCGGGGAAGGCGCGCCGCGCGGCGTCGACCGCGGCGTCCACGTCGCCGGTACCGGCCAGCGCGTAGGTGTGGATCTGCTCACCGGTCGCGGGGTCCACCACGGCCTGGGTGCGGCCCGATCTGCCGCCCCGGAGCCGTCCGTCGATGAATTGCGCACCCTCGGCAAACCGCTCGGACACATCGAATCGCTGATCCATGGTGCTCTCCTGAGCCGGTCCAGAGCCGTTCCACGGCGCGACCGGGCGTAGCTCATTGCGGAAATGATGGCCGATCCTGGCAGAGCACCTGGTGGCCAACAAGGGATTCCGTAGTTTCCTTTTGGTTACGCAACGAATTCTGCGAATTCCGTGGGGTGGGTGCCCGACACGTTGTCAGTGCCCGCTGACAGAATCCCGGCATGATGCACGACGCGACGGGGACCGCACGAGCCGACGCCACCGAACTGCCCCTCTCACTGCCCGCGCTGCGCGAGGCGGTGGCCGCGGGGCGGCGTTTCCGGTACGTCCACTTCTGGGGCCACGCCCCGCGCCGGGACGGCACGCTCGGGCCGAGCTGCCTCAGTCAGTGGTGGCCCGCACCGTTCACCGTCGACGGCGTCACGTACGCGACCGCGGAGCACTGGATGATGGCGGGCAAGGCCCGGCTGTTCGGCGATACCGAGGCGGAGCGGCGGGCCGTCGAGGCGTGCCACCCACGGGAGGCGAAGGCCGCGGGGCGCGCGGTGCGCGGCTTCGACGACGCGCGGTGGCAGGAGCACCGCTTCGAGCTGGTCGTCGAGGGCAGCATGCACAAATTCGGCAGCGACCCTGCCCTGGGGGACTTCTTGCGGGCCACCCGCCACCGCGTCCTGGTGGAGGCCAGCCCGCTGGACCGCATATGGGGCATCGGCCTGGCCGCCGATGACGAGCGGGCCGAGGACCCGGCTCGTTGGCGGGGCCCCAACCTCCTCGGCTTCGCCCTCATGGAGGCCCGCCGGAGGCTTGACGGGCCGGGGGCGGCGTAACGCACAGCTCCTCGTACCGAGCGGTGTCACGCGCTCCCGACGTGTCCTGCCACAGGGACCTCGGACAGACGGGGCGCGACCTCGAAGGTGTCGGTGGTGCCGGGCTGCTGCCGGTGGCCGCCACCCCCGCCCCCGTTCCCTCCTCCCCGTCTCCACCGGGGCCGGGGCCTCCCAGGGCGAGGACCGCGACGGTCAGGGCGCTGAGGAGCAGGGCGGCGCAGCCCAGCAGGGCACCGGCCAGCGCAGTCCTGCCGTTCGTGGCCTCGCCCCGGGCGCTGCGGGCCCTGCCGAGCGCCCCCAGAAGGATGGCGAGCGCGCCGAAGAGGACGCCGATGACGAGCGTGACGCCGAGCAGCACCCCAACGGCATCGGTGATCAGTGCGACGGTGCCGTAGCCGTTGCGCGGCCGGGAGCACGCCCATGGCCGCCCGCAGCCCGCGCCTCAGCCTCGGCCTGGGGAGCCGTCGGGCATCCGCACCCAGTGGTACGGCTCCGGCGACAGCGACACGGTCGGCGGCGGCGCGCACCCACCCGACGGAACGGGCGGAGCGGAAGCGGCAAAGGCGAAGAAGCGACGGGGCGGCGTCCCCTGGTGCGCTCCGGGATGGGCAGTCGCCGGGCACGGCCCCGGATACGGGCCCCATGCCGGGGGACGGGGCGGACGTGGTGGTCGCGGCGGGGCCCCATGGAAGCGTCGGCTCGGGTTCCTCGCGCTTTTCGGTCATGGCACTCCCCCTTCCTGGAGGTCCTGTCATCGCAAGACCGGCCCTCGGACGGCGCCCTGGTGCCGCATACGATGACGAGCGTCTCCGCACACCGCTGCGCCACTGTCCAGGAGGAACGTTGTCCGATCTCGATGCCTTCATCGCGGGCCTGCCCAAGGCGGAGCTGCATGTCCACCACGTCGGATCGGCCTCCCCCCGGATCGTCGCGGAACTCGCTGCCCGGCATCCGGATTCCGCGGTCCCCACCGACCCCGAGGCGCTGGCCGATTTCTTCACCTTCCGCGACTTCGCGCACTTCATCCAGGTCTACCTCTCCGTCGTGGACCTCATCCGTGACGCGGCAGACGTCCGGCTGCTGACGTACGAGGTCGCGCGCGACATGGCACGGCAGAACATCCGGTACGCGGAACTGACCGTCACCCCGTTCAGCTCGACCAGCCGCGGGATCCCGGACGCCGCGTTCGTCGAGGCGATCGAGGACGCCCGCAAGGCCGCGGAGGCAGAGCTGGGCGTGGTGCTGCGCTGGTGCTTCGACATTCCCGGCGAGGCGGGCCTGGCGGCGGCCGAGGAGACGACGCGGATCGCCTGCGAGCTGCAGCCCGAGGGGCTGGTGTCGTTCGGGCTCGGCGGGCCCGAAGTCGGCGTGCCGCGGGGGCAGTTCACACCGTACTTCAACCGCGCCATCGCGGCGGGGCTGCACTCCGTCCCGCATGCCGGGGAGACCACGGGGCCGCAGACCATCTGGGACGCGCTGCACGAGCTGCGCGCCGAACGCGTCGGGCACGGCACCAGCGCTGTGCAGGACCCGAAGCTGCTGGCCCATCTCGCCGAGCACGCCATCCCGTTGGAGGTCTGCCCCACCTCCAACATCGCGACCCGCGCGGTGCGCACACTGAACGAGCACCCGATCAAGGAGATGGCCGAAGCGGGCCTGCTGCTCACGGTCAACAGCGACGACCCGCCCATGTTCGGCACCGACCTCAACACCGAATACGGCGTGGCCGCACGGCTGTTGGGCCTGGACACGGACGGCGTCGCGGCGCTGGCGAAGAACGCGGTGACGGCATCCTTCATGGACGCCCCGTCCAAGGCCCGCCTGGCCGCCGAGATCGACGCCTACACGGCGGCGCAGCGCGCATGACGCGAGGTGGGCTCCCGCCGCATGGGGCGGGAACCCACCCGGCAGACGGACGGGGCCCGGGCGCCGCACCGCATGGGGCGCCGCACCGTGCCCGCATACGGGGCTCCGCGTCACCCCCTGCGCGCGCCGTCCCGCCCTGCGTACGGCATGGGGCGGCGCCCCGTCCTCGTTCAGCGGCAGCCCCGAGGCGGCGCCCCGTTGACGCACCGCCCCATGCGCTCGCCCGCCCCCGCGCTCACAACCCCACGATCGCGTTCCACTCCCCCGCGAGGGCCGGGCGTTCCGCCGCCGTGATGTCGCGGGCGGTGGCGAGGCGCTGGCGCAGGGCGGCGTCGGGGAAGATCAGTGGGTCCTCGGCGAGGGCGGCGCGCTCCTTGTCCTTGGAGGCGGCCAGGACCTCGCGGGCGGCCGGTACGGGGCAGACATAGTTGACCCAGGCAGCCAGGTCGGCGGCGACGTCAGGCCGGTAGTAGTGGTCGATGAGCCGCTCGGCGTTGCGCTTGTGGGCCGCCAGGTTGGGGATCATCATGCTCTCCGCCCACAGTTCGCCGCCCTCTTCGGGCACCACGAAGGCGATGTCCGGGTTGTCGGCCTTCAGCTGGATGACGTCGCCGGAATACGCCTGGGCGGCGAGCACGTCCCCGGAGTCGAGGTCCTTGATGTAGTCGTTGCCGGTGAACCGGCGGATGTGGCCCCGTGCGACAAGCCGACGCAGCCGGTCGGCCATCCGGTGGAAGTCGTCGGGCCGCCAGCGGGTGATGTCGACGCCCTCGCCCTGCAACAGCAGCGCGAACGCCTCGTCGATACCGGAGAACAGGCTGACCCGGCCACGGAGGTCGTCGTGCCACAGGTCGGAGACGCTCCGGATCTCGCGGCCGAGTCTGCGGCGGTTGTAGGCGATGCCGGTGATGCCCGACTGCCAGGGCACGCTGTGCCTGCGGGCGGGGTCGAACGACGGGGACGCGAGCTGCGGGTCGAGGTTGCGGGCGACATGCGGCTGCGCCGTGCGGTCCATTTCCTGGACCCAGCCGAGGCGGACGTAGCGCGCACACATCCAGTCGCTGATGACGACCAGGTCGCGGCCGGTGGGCTGGTGGTTCATCAGCGCGGGGCTGAT
Organism: Streptomyces sp. NBC_01525; assembly: GCF_045040405.1. NCBI lineage: Bacteria > Bacillati > Actinomycetota > Actinomycetes > Kitasatosporales > Streptomycetaceae > Streptomyces > Streptomyces sp. NBC_01525. The sequence goes on along the minus strand of NZ_CP109397.1, from coordinate 5,140,600 downwards.
CTTGCCGAAGAACTCGTCGTTGTCGTTGATCTCCTCGGTGTACGTGACGGAGATCCCGGTCCGCCGCCGGAACGCATCGAGGGTGGGTCGACGCTGCTTGTCGTGGTCGTCGACGTCGATGTACAGCGGCCAGTTGGCGAAGAGGAGACGGCGGTCGGCCGCCGAACGGTCGGGGGCCGCACGTTCGGCGGCCCGGACGTAGGCGGGCGGCACACCGCATCCGGCGAGTCCGGCCAGCGCCGCCGCCGTACCGATTCCGAACGTGCCCCGAAGCAGCGAACGCCGCGTGAGTTCCGACATGGCGTGCACTTTCACGCCTCACGGACGGCGGCGGCAAGCCGACAGAACGTCAACTGCCGGAACTCCACCCGCGACGGTCTGCCGGGCGAAGGCCCGCATGGGGCACCACGCATGAGGCGCAGGGCACGGGACAGGGCGTGGGGCGCAGGGCACCTCGCCCCACGCCCCGCCCCCTCACCCGTCCAGCGACGTCATCACGTGCTTCACGCGCGTGTAGTCGTCGAAGCCGTACGCGGAGAGGTCCTTGCCGTAGCCGGACTTCTTGAAGCCGCCGTGGGGCATCTCGGCGACGAGCGGGATGTGGGTGTTGATCCACACGCAGCCGAAGTCGAGGGCCTTGGACAGCCGCATGGCGCGGGCATGGTCCTTGGTCCACACCGAGGAGGCGAGGGCGTACTCGACGCCGTTGGCCCACTCCAGGGCCTGCTCCTCGTCGCGGAACGACTGGACGGTGATGACGGGGCCGAAGACCTCGTGCTGGACGATCTCGTCGTCCTGCTTGAGGCCGGAGACGACGGTCGGGGCGAAGAAGTAGCCCTTCTCGCCGACCTGTTCGCCGCCCGCCTCGATCTTGGCGTGGGCGGGAAGCCGCTCGATGAAGCCCTTGACCTGCTTGAGCTGGTTGGCGTTGTTCAGCGGTCCGTAGAGCACGTCCTCGTCGTCGACCGCGCCGGTCTTCGTCTCCGAGGCGGCCTTGGCCAGCGCGGCGACGAACTCGTCGTGGATGGACTCCTGGACGAGCACGCGGGTCGCGGCCGTACAGTCCTGACCGGCGTTGAAGTACCCGGCGACGGCGATGTCCTCGACGGCCTTGGCGATGTCGGTGTCCTCGAAGACCACGACCGGGGCCTTGCCGCCCAGCTCCAGGTGGACGCGCTTGAGGTCCTTGGACGCGGACTCGGCGACCTGCATGCCGGCGCGCACGGAGCCGGTGATGGAGGCCATCGCGGGCACCGGGTGCTCGACCATCAGGCGGCCGGTCTCCCGGTCACCGCAGACGACGTTGAACACACCGCGGGAGTGGCCCAGTTCGTCCAGCACGCCGCCGATGATCTCGCCGATCAGGACGGTCGACGCGGGGGTGGTGTCGGAGGGCTTGATGACGACGGTGTTGCCCGCGGCCAGGGCCGGGGCGAACTTCCACACGGCCATCATCATCGGGTAGTTCCACGGCGCGACCTGGGCGCAGACGCCGATCGGCTCGCGGCGGATGATGGACGTGAAGCCTTCCATGTACTCGCCGGCCGAGCGTCCTTCCAGCATCCGGGCGGCACCCGCGAAGAAGCGGATCTGGTCCACCATCGGCGGGATTTCCTCGGAGCGGACGAGGCCGACCGGCTTGCCGCAGTTCTCGGACTCGGCGGCGATCAGCTCCTCTGCGCGCTCCTCGAAGCGGTCGGCGATCTTGAGGAGGACCTTCTGGCGCTCGGCGGGGATCAGGTCGCGCCAGGCGGGGAAGGCGGCCTCGGCCGCGGCCATCGCCGCGTCCACGTCGGCGGCTCCGGAGAGCGGCGCGGTGGCGTACGGCTCGCCCGTGGCCGGGTTGACCACCTCCGTGGTCCGCCCGTCGGCGGCGTCCCGGAACTCCCCGTCGATGTAGTTGCGCAGACGACGCAGTGCGGTGGTCACTGTGCGCCCCCTTCAATCAGATGTCCGGTGGTTGAGACACCCACCCTAGCCATGAAGCTGACGCTTTCAACACACCCGCCACTCCCAAACAACGGAATCAGTGAAAATTAGATCGCTATCCAACTGATTTCATCGCTCACGGGTTGCGAGACCGACGAGGCTCGTGCACAGTGTGGGGCGTGGCCCCCCGCAACAGTCACGACAGACGTGACCGCACCCCGTCGATCGACTCCGTCTCCCTGGCGATCATCGAGCAGCTCCAGGAGGACGGGCGCCGTCCGTACGCCGCGATCGGCAAGGCCGTCGGCCTGTCCGAGGCAGCCGTACGCCAGCGCGTACAGAAACTGCTCGACCACGGCGTGATGCAGATCGTTGCCGTCACCGACCCCCTCACGGTCGGCTTGCGGCGGCAGGCAATGGTCGGCATCAACGTCGAGGGTGACCTCGATCCCGTGGCCGATGCCCTGACCGCCATGGAGGAGGTCGAGTACGTCGTCATGACGGCGGGCTCCTTCGATCTGCTGATCGAGATCGTCTGCGAGGACGACGACCACCTGCTGGAAATGATCAACAAGCGCATCCGCACGCTGCCCGGCGTCCGGACGACCGAGAGCTTCGTGTACCTGAAGCTCCGGAAGCAGACCTACACCTGGGGAACGAGATAGCAATGAGCGCCGACCTCTCCAAGACGGCGTACGACCACCTGTGGATGCACTTCACCCGCATGTCGTCGTACGAGAACGCCCCCGTGCCGACGATCGTGCGCGGCGAGGGCACCAACATCTACGACGACAAGGGCAAGCGCTACATCGACGGCCTTGCCGGCCTCTTCGTGGTCAACGCCGGTCACGGACGGGTGGAGCTGGCCGAGGCCGCCGCCAAGCAGGCGCAGGAGCTGGCCTTCTTCCCGGTGTGGTCCTACGCCCATCCCAAGGCCGTCGAGCTGGCCGAGCGGCTGGCCGACTACGCCCCCGGCGACCTCAACAAGGTCTTCTTCACCACGGGCGGCGGTGAGGCGGTCGAGACCGCCTGGAAGCTCGCCAAGCAGTACTTCAAGCTCACCGGCAAGCCGATGAAGCACAAGGTGATCTCCCGCGCGGTGGCCTACCACGGCACCCCGCAGGGCGCCCTGTCCATCACCGGCCTCCCGGCCCTGAAGGCGCCCTTCGAGCCGCTGGTCCCCGGCGCGCACAAGGTCCCCAACACCAACATCTACCGCGCGCCGATCCACGGCGACGACCCCGAGGCGTTCGGCCGCTGGGCCGCCGACCAGATCGAGCAGCAGATCCTCTTCGAGGGCCCCGAGACCGTCGCCGCCGTCTTCCTGGAGCCGGTGCAGAACGCCGGTGGCTGCTTCCCGCCGCCCCCCGGCTACTTCCAGCGCGTCCGAGAGATCTGCGACCAGTACGACGTGCTGCTCGTCTCCGACGAGGTCATCTGCGCGTTCGGCCGCCTGGGCACGATGTTCGCGTGCGACAAGTTCGGCTACGTCCCGGACATGATCACCTGCGCCAAGGGCATGACCTCGGGTTACTCCCCGATCGGCGCCTGCATCATCTCCGACCGCCTGGCCGAGCCGTTCTACCAGGGCGACAACACCTTCCTGCACGGCTACACCTTCGGCGGTCACCCGGTCTCGTCCGCCGTGGCGCTCTCCAACTTCGACATCTTCGAGCGCGAGGGCCTGAACAAGCACGTCCTGGAGAACGAGGGCAACTTCCTCTCCACCCTCCAGAAGCTCCACGACCTGCCGATAGTCGGCGACATCCGCGGCAACGGCTTCTTCTACGGCATCGAGCTGGTCAAGGACAAGCACACGAAGGAATCCTTCAACGAAGAGGAGACCGAGCGCGTCCTGTACGGCTTCCTCTCCAAGGCGCTGTACGACAACGGTCTGTACTGCCGCGCCGACGACCGCGGTGACCCGGTCATCCAGCTCGCGCCGCCGCTCATCGCCGACCAGTCGGTCTTCGACGAGATCGAGCAGATCCTGCGCACCGTCCTCACGGAGGCGTGGACCAAGCTCTGATCCCCCGCGCCGTTCCGGTCCGCTCCGGTCCGACGCCGAGCAGGAGCTTGCACAACCGAAGATCGCACGGCCCGAATTCGCTCAAGAGAAGCCATAGGAGTGAATTCGGGCCGTTGTGCATGCCAAGCGCCGAATCATGAGGGTCCGTAGTCCTTACCGTGCCAGTGACCGATACCCTCCATGGTCGTTCACCCGGCCGAGGGAACGAACGGACGCGAACGCAAGAGGTGCGCAGATGGTGGCCCCACCTGACAACGACGTTCTCTGGGCCCGCGGCCTGCACCACAGTTACGGCGCCAGCACCGCACTGGCCGGAGTCTCCCTCGGCGTCCGCGAAGGGGAGATCCTCGCCGTCACCGGCCCGCGCGGCAGCGGCAAGACGACGTTGCTGCGCTGCCTGTCCGCCCAACTCGCCCCGTCCGAGGGCGAGGTGTGGTTCAACAGTTCACCGGTGCACACCCTCGCCGCCCGCCACCGCGAGCGGCTGCGCCTGGACCGCTTCGGCTGGATCGACACCCAGCCCCACCTCGTGACCGAGCTGACCGCCGGGGAGAACGCCGCCCTGCCGCTGCTGCTGCGCGGCGAGGGCGGCCGCGCCGCGCGGAACACCGCGGCCGAGTGGCTCGACCGGCTCGACGTCGGCGACTGCGCACGCCGCCGCCCCGCGCAGCTCGATCAGTCGCAGCGTCAACGCGTCGCCATCGCCCGCGCGCTGGCCACCACGCCGCAGGTCCTCTTCGCGGACGAACCGACCGCGCCGCTGCACCGTGCGGACGCCACCCAGGTCCTGCGCACCCTCACCACGGCGGCCCGCTCGCACCAGATCACCGTGGTCCTCGCCACCCACGACCCGGAAGCGGCGTCCCTCGCCGACCGCACCGTCGCCCTCCTCGACGGCCGCCGGGCCCGGGGCGGCGCCGTCTCCTCCCCCGACGCGGAAAGCAGGGCAGCGTGCTCGCTCTCCGTCTAGCCCGCGGTACGCGCCCCCTGGTGCTGGTGCGGCGTGCCGCCGTCGCCGCGGCGGCCGGGGGCACCGGGTTCCTGCTGCTGGCCACCCTCGGCCACGCCACCGCGCACCCCACGGACTCCGGCCAGGCCGCGGTGCGGCTGCTGTGGTGTCTGGCGCCGCTCGCCGCGACCGCGCAGCTCGCGGTGGCCGTGGCGCGTACGGATCCCGCCGCGCGGCTCCAACGGGGCATGGCGGCGGCGGGGTTGGGCCCGTTCCGGTTGACGTTGCTCGCCGCCGTCTCCACCGCGCTCTCCGGTGTGCTGGGCGCCGTCGCGGCACTGCTGGTGTTCCTCCGGCTCCGCGGCGGACTCGGAGCGGCGCCGTGGCCGAAGCTCGCGACGGAGCTGCTCGGCGCGGGGCACCCGCTGCCGGTCGCCGGAACGGTGCTGCTGCTGTCGCTGGTGCCGCTGGTCCTGGCGGGGGCGACCGCCCTGGCGCTGCGTCCGCGCGAGGCCGCCCCGGCCCCGCCGCCGACGCCCGCACCGACGGAGGCGGGTGACGGTGCCGACGGGGCGCCCCGCACGGCGCCCGCCGCCCCGTCCGGCCTGCCGTGGGGCATCGCCCTGACGGCGGTGGGGCTGACCGTCGAGACCTACGCGGGCCGCGGTACGGCCGTCGGCTCCGGCCTGCTCCCGCTGCCGGGCCGTCTGGTGGGCAGTCCCCCGGGCGTCCTGGCGGGCTGGGCCCTGTCCGCCGTCGGACTGGTGCTGGCGGGCCCGGGTCTGGTGCACCTGTGCGGGCGGTTGCTGTGCGCGGGCCGTCCCGGCGCGCTCCGGCTGCTGGCGGGACGGGTGCTCCAGGAGGAGGCCCAGCGGATCGGCCGCCCCGTCGGGGTGCTGTGCGCGGTGGTGTCCGGTGGCTATGCCGCGGTGAAGGTGTTCCGCGCCGCGCCGCTGGAGACCTTCGGGCCGCTGACCGCGGTCGGCGCGGCCGTCGTGCTGGGCTGTGTCCTGGCGAGCGCGCTGGCCGCCGGCCTGGAGTCACGCGCCGCGCGGGCCGAGGCCACCGCGGCCCTGCGCAGGCTCGGCGCACCGGCCGCCCTCCTCCGCCGCGCCGCCACCCTCCGCGCCGCCACCCTGCTCCTTGTCCTGGCCCCGTTGACGTGGGGCGTGGCCGAACTGGCGACGGTGCCGTTGGTGCGTTGAGGGGGATGCCGCTACACGGCGTGGGGCCGGGCATGGGGCGTGGGGTGCGGGGCATGGGGCGGCTCGCATGGGGCGCCGGGCATGGGGCGCCGGGCCGCACCGCGCGCCATGCGGGCAGCATCCGGCGTGCGGGCGGCGTCTTCTCTTCGCACGGAGCCCGCCCCGTGCCTCGCGCCCCACGCGGGTAAACCGCCAAGACCGGCGACGGAGCGGCCCGAGTATGGCGGGCGCGCAGTTGAATCAGGCGTCCTCCGCACCCCACGCGCCCCGTGAGTGTGCCGACCGGGAGTCCTGACCTGAGGCATCCGGCCGCTCCGCCGAGGCAACCCCTTCCCCGGAAAGCACGTCTGCATGGCCGGGTAACGCAGTGGTGAGATGCACGCCCGCGGAACCGGGCCGAGCCACGGTGCGGCGGACGGGGCGCGAACGGAGCACGTAGTGATCATCGGTCTTGTGACTGCCGTGGCGGCCTCCGCCTGTTACGGCGCGGGGTCCGTACTTCAGGCGGTGGGCTCGCGCAGGTCCGCCCGCCGAGAAGCGGCCGTCGCCCCTTCCTCCGGTGTGACGCAGCACGGCGGCCCCAGCCTCTCCTCGACCGCGAAGGCGGCGGTGACCTGGGAATTCCTCGTCGGTACCGGCCTGGACTTCCTCGGTTTCGCCCTGGGCGCGCTGGCCGCGCGGCTGCTGCCGTTGTTCCTCTCCCAGACGGTGATCAGCGCCAACCTGGTGATCACCGCGCTCCTGAGCATCAAGATGCTGGGCATCCGCCTGACCCGGCCCGAGTGGGCGTCGATCGCCGTGGTCTGCTCGGCACTGGTGCTGCTGGCCACCGCCGCGGGCCACGAGGGCAGCGGCACCACCCCGCTCGCCACCCACTGGTGGCTCCTGGCCGCGTCCGTGCTGTTGATCGGCGTCGGCACCCTCGTCGTCCGGTTCCTGGGCGCCCGCGCGGCCATCCCGGCCGGTCTGCTCTCCGGGCTGGGCTTCGGCGCACTCGGCGTCGGCGTACGCGTCCTGAACGGCGTCGCCCCGTTCGACCTGCCGACGCTGCTGGGGGACCCGGCCCTCTACGCGATTCTGGTGGCGGGCCTCGGCGGCATGTATCTGCACACCGTGGCGTTGCAGATCGGCTCGGTGAACGGTGCGACGGCGGCGCTGGTGGTGGGCGAGACGGTGGTGCCCGGCATCCTCGGCGTGCTGTGGCTCGGTGACGCCTCCCGTCCGGGCTTCGCCTGGATGGCTGTCCTCGGCTTCGTCCTCGCGGTCGCCGGAGCCGTGGCCGTCGCCTGGTTCGGCTCCCCCGAAACAGAACCCACCGCGATCCCTGCGGTCGATGCGGACAATGCCTACGACACGGCGGATACGGGACGGAGCCGGGCCGAGGGCGTGGCGGGGCGCTGACGCCGCCACGGGGCGGGCCCACGGGTGCGCACATGGGGCGCGCCGGGCCGCCGCGCGCGCGAGAGGCGCACCGGGCCACCGGCGGCATGGGGCAGCCCGCATGGGGCGATGCCACGACGCCGTGCCCCATGCGTGTACCGCCGTCCCGCGCGCTCCGCTACTCGGACTGCTCGCCTGTAGCTCCGAGGCTCGGGGCTCCAGGGTTCGGCCCTCCGTCTCCCGGGGCTCCCTCCCTCGTCGCCCCCAGCACCACGACATCCTCCGGGACGAACCGCACCCCCACCCGCTGCCCGGGCTCCGGCGCGTCCCCCAGCATGCAGGCCGCCTCCAATTGCGGGCCTTGCTCGGGCTGGAGGAGGAGAGCCACATGCGTACCGCGGAAGGTGCGGGAGGTGACGGTGCACGGCAGGCCGTCCTCGGGCCGTGTGAGCCGGACCCCGGCCGGGCGTACCAGCAGGCGGCACGGGCCGTCCTCCGCACCGTGCGGTACCGGCACCGTGCCCCAGGGCGTTGCCGCGGCTCTGCCCCGTACCGTCGCCTCGACCACGTTGTCGAAGCCGAGGAACCGGGCGACGAACTCGGTGGCGGGGCGCTGCCAGACCTCCAGCGGTGTGCCGGTCTGCGCGATGCCGCCGTTCTGCATGACGACGACGCGGTCGGCCAGCGCGAATGCCTCCCCCTGATCGTGGGTGACGGCCAGCACCGTCGTCCCCAGCGTGCGGAAGAGGCCACGCAACTCGACGACGAGGCGTTCGCGCAGCCCGCGGTCGAGCTGTCCGAGCGGTTCGTCGAGCATCAGCAGCCGGGGGCTCGGGGCGAGGGCACGGGCGAGGGCGACCCGCTGCTGTTCGCCGCCGGAGAGCGAGCCCACGGCGCGCCGTGCGGCGCCCGGCAGGCCCACCAGGTCGAGGAGTTCGGCGACGGTGCGGTCCTGCTCGGTGCGGCGGGCCCCGCGCATCCGCAGGCCGAAGGCGACGTTCCCGGCGACATCGCGCTGCGGGAACAGCTGGTGATCCTGGAACATCAGGCCGACGCCGCGCCGGTGCGTGGGCACCCGCGCCTGATCGCGTCCCTCCAGGACGACCCGCCCGGAGTCGGCCGCCTGCAGCCCGGCCACCACCCGCAGGAGCGTCGATTTGCCGCTGCCGCTCGGGCCGAGGACGCAGACGATCTCGTGGGCGGCGATGCCCAGGTCGACGGCGTCGAGCGCGGCGGGCGCCCCGTGCCCGCCGAAGCGGACGGTCACCCCGTCCAGGCTCAGCAGGTCCCGGCGTTCGGTGGCCCGGGCCATGGTGGTGGCGGTCATCTAGAACTCCCCGGAGTGGTCGGTGCGGAGGCGTTCCAGGGCGAGCAGGGCCCCGGCGCACACCACCATCAAGAGCGTGGACAGGGCCATCGCCTGGCCGTAGTTGAGCTCCCCGGCGCGGCCCAGCAGCCGGGCCACGGCCACCGGCAAGGTGGGGTGATCGGGGCGGGCGATGAACACCGTCGCGCCGAACTCACCGAGGGAGACGGCAAAGGCGAAACCCGCGGCGATCAGCAGGGCGCGGCGCACCATGGGCAGGTCGACCTCCCGCCACACGCGCCACGGGGAGGCGCCCAGGACGGCTGCGGCCTCCCGGAGCCGTCCGTCGACGGCGCGCAGCACCGGCAGCATGGTGCGCACCACGAACGGCACGCCGACGAGGGCCTGTGCGAGCGGCACCAGCCACCAGGAGGAGCGCAGGTCCAGCGGTGGCTTGTCGAGGGTGATCAGGAAGCCGAAGCCGACGGTCACCGCGGACACCCCGAGCGGCAGCATCAGCAGCGCGTCGAGGCCGCGCATGAGGCGGCCGCCCCGTCGGGTGAGCGCGGCGGCGGCGAGCCCGCCGACCACCAGGGCGATGGCGGTGGCCGCGGCGCCGTAGGCCAGGGAGTTCCACAGCGCGTCGAGCGGGGCGACGGCGAAGGTGCTGTCGGCGGACGCGGCGGAGCCCAGCGTGGTGTAGAAGACCGTCCCATAGCCGTCGGGACCGGCGAAGGACCGCACGACGAGGACGACGAGCGGGGCCACGAGGAGCACCACGATGACGGCGACGGTGCCCCACAGCAGCGCCCACTGCCCGCCGCCCCGTGGGCGGTGCGCGGTGCGGGCGGCGTCGACGAGGCGGAGGGTGGTCTCGCGGCGGCGCACCGTCCAGGCGTGCAGCGCCAGCAGGCCCAGCACCGCGACGAACTGGATCACGGTCAGGACGGCGGCGGTGGGCAGATCGAGGAAGTCGGCGGTCTGCCGGTAGATCTCCACCTCCAGGGTGGAGAAGGTGGGGCCGCCGAGAATCTGCACCACGCCGAACGACGTGAAAGTGAACAGGAAGACCATCAGCGCGGCGGCGGCGACGGCGGGGCCGAGTGCGGGCAGCGTCACCCGGCGCCAGGCCGCGAACCGCCCGGCGCCGAGCACCCGTGCGGCCTCCTCCTGCCGCGGATCGAGCTGGCTCCACAGACCGCCCACGGTGCGGACGACCACCGCGTAGTTGAAGAAGACGTGCGCCAGCAGGATCGCCCACACCGTGGTGTCCAGCCGCGCCCCCCACAGGTCGTCGAGGAGCCCGCCGCGGCCGACCAGCGCGAGGAAGGCTGACCCCACGACGACGGTGGGCAGGACGAACGGGACGGTGACGACGGCACGCAGCAGCTGCTTGCCGGGGAAGTCGAAGCGGGCGAAGACGTACGCCCCGGGGAGGGCGACGAGCAGCGTCAGGCCGGTGGAGGCGGCGGCCTGCCAGAGCGTGAACCCCAGGACGTGCAGGATGTCCGGGTCGCCGAGGACAGCGGTGAGCCGGCCGAACTGCCAGTGGCCGCCGTCGGTGAGTCCGCGGCCCACGATCGCCGCGACGGGATAGGCGAAGAACAGCGCGAAGAAGACGAGCGGCAGGGCCAGCAGCCCCATGCGCGCCGCCGTGGCGCGCATGGGGCGGCGGCCCCGTGCGGTTACTTCAGGACGAGCGAGGACCACTGCTTGATCCACTGCTCGCGGTGCGCGGTGATCGTCTCCGGCGCGACCGTCGCCGGTTTGCCGATCGTCGCGCCGTACTTGGTGAACAGCGCGGGCACGGCAGCGTCCTTGCGTACCGGGTTGACGAACATCTGGAGCGGCATGTCCTCCTGGAACTTCCGGCTCAGCAGGAAGTCCAGCAGCGCCTTGCCGCCCTTCTCGTTCTTCGCGCCCGTGAGCAGGCCGCCGAACTCGATCTGGCGGAAGCAGGTGCCGGTGGCCACGCCGGTAGGGGCCTGCTTGGGCTCCGGCTTCTTGCCGAGCACCTCGACGGGCGGGCTGGAGGCGTACGAGACGACCAGCGGCTTGTCGCCCTTGCCCTTACCGGCGGCGGAGCCGGAGAACCGTTCGTTGTACGCCTGCTCCCAGCCGTCGACGACCTCGACACCGTTGGCCTTGAGCTTCTTCCAGTAGCCCTGCCAGCCGTCCTGGCCGTACGCGGCGACGGTGCCGAGCTGGAAGGCTAGCCCCGGGGAGGACGTCGCGGAGTTCTCGGTGACCAGCAGGTTCTTGTACTGCGGCTTGATCAGGTCGTCGAAGGTCTTCGGCGGCGCGAGGTGGTGCGCGGCGAAGTAGGCGCGGTCGTAGTTGACGCAGGTGTCGCCGTAGTCGAGCGGGGTGACGTGGTGCCCGGCCTTGTCGAGCTGGAGCGCGTCCGGCACCGTGTCGAGGCCCTTGGCCTGGTACGGGGCGAAGACCCCGGCCTTCAGGCCGCGGGAGAGCAGGGTGTTGTCGATGCCGAAGAAGACGTCGCCCTGCGGGTTGTCCTTGGACAGGATCGCCTGGTTGACGGCTTTTCCTGCGTCGCCGCCCTTGAGGATCCGGACCTTGTAGCCGCTCTGCTTCTCGAAGTCGGCGAGCACCGATTTCGAGGCGTTGAACGAGTCGTGGCTGACGAGCGTGACGGTCTTGGCGTCCGCCGCGTCACCGCCGGAGCTGTCGCAGGCGGCGAGTCCGCCCATGGTGACGGCGGCGACCGCGACGGCCGCGGCGGCTCTGCGGGTGGTGGTACGGCTGGTGTGACCCACTGATGTCCTCCTGGCTGGCCAGGAAGAGACGCGGCCCCGTGCGGCGCCGCACGGGGCGCGTCGGTGACGCGCGCCGTGCGGCGCCGCACGGGGCGCAACAGCATGAGTGATGACCGAACTTCCTACCCGGAATGACCCGGGCGAGGTTCAAGGGTCTGCGGATCCCCCGTATGCCTACGGTCTCTCCGCACTCTCAGCGCTGTGGCGCTCCCCTGTCGGAATGTGCGTTTGTTCGATCACACGGTACCAGCGCGCCGGTCAGCGCTCCGAGGCGGCGAGCTGGCCGCAGGCCCCGTCGATCTCCTGGCCGCGGGTGTCGCGCACCGTCACCGGCACGCCGTGTGCCTCGATGGCCCGGACGAACGCCCGCTCGTCCTCGGGCCGCGAGGCGGTCCACTTCGACCCGGGCGTCGGGTTCAGCGGGATGAGGTTCACATGGACGCGCCGCCCCTTGAGCAGCCGTCCGAGCAGGTCACCGCGCCATGCCTGGTCGTTGATGTCACGGATGAGGGCGTACTCGATGGAGATCCGGCGACCGGACTTCTCGGCGTACTCCCAGGCCGCGTCGAGGACCTCACGGACCTTCCAGCGGGTGTTGACCGGCACCAGCGTGTCGCGCAGCTCGTCGTCGGGCGCATGGAGCGAGACGGCGAGGCGGCATTTGAAGCCCTCGTCGGCGAACCGCAGCATCGCCGGGACCAGCCCGACCGTCGACACGGTGATACCGCGCTGAGACAGCCCCAGGCCGTCCGGCTCGGGGTCGGTGAGCCGCCGGATGGCACCGACGACCCGCTTGTAGTTGGCGAGCGGCTCCCCCATGCCCATGAACACGATGTTGGACAGCCGCGCGGGGCCGCCGGGCACCTCGCCGTCGCGCAACGCCCGCATGCCGTCGACGATCTGGTGGACGATCTCCGCCGTCGAGAGGTTACGGTCCAGACCGGCCTGCCCCGTGGCGCAGAACGGGCAGTTCATACCGCAACCGGCCTGCGAGGAAATGCACATGGTGACGCGGTCGGGATACCGCATCAGCACCGACTCGACGAGGGTGCCGTCGTGCAGCTTCCAGAGGGTCTTGCGGGTGGTGTCGTCATCGCACGAGACGTGCCGCACCACGCTCATCAGCTCGGGCAGCAGCTCCGTCGCCAGCTTCTCCCGCGCGGCGGCGGGGATGTCCGTCCACTGCTCCGGGTCGTGCGCGTACCGCGCGAAGTAGTGCTGCGACAGCTGCTTGGCACGAAACGGCTTCTCCCCGATCGCGGCCACCGCTTCACGGCGCTCCACGGGGCTGAGATCAGCGAGGTGCCGCGGGGGCTTCTTGGCCCCACGCGGCGCGACAAAGGTGAGTTCTCCGGGCTTCGGCATGGTGCATCCAGTGTCGCAGACCCCTGAGGCGGGCCGGGCCGTCCCGAGGGTGGGGGCGGTCACCCCGCGAGCCCGGGCACGGGGCGCGGCCTGCCCGCAGTCAGGAGTGCCAGACCTCGCGGAGGTGGGTGACGGCGCCTGCGGGGCCGAGGGTGATCTCGTAGATGTCCCCTGAGCAGGAGTACGGGGCCTTGACCGGTGCGTGGCGCAGGCAGGCGGCGAGGTGCCCGGTCAGCTCACTCGCCGTGACGGTGCGGTGCCCGGTCGCGCCCGTGCTGAGTTCACCGGTGGCCCCGTCCGCGAGCGGATAGCTCCCGGCCTTGCCCGTCCCGTCGTATGCGCCGCCGCTCGGCCCGCAGACGAACTGCGCCACGCGGACGGGCACGGCACCACCGGACGGGGCGCCCGTGACACGCACCATGCGGTGCCCCGCCGGCACCTTCGGCGCGGTGCAGTCGAAGGTCGGCTCCGGATCGACCGGGAGATCTTCGGCCCGCGACGCGGACCCGGACGGCCGGGGAGCCCCCGGTACGCCGGTGACCGCAGCGGACGCCGACGTGGCAGCCCCGTCCGACGGCGCCGCGGCCGAACCGCTGTCCGTGCAGGAGGTGAGCGTGGCCAACGAGGCGGCAAGGGCAGCTACGGCGAGCAGGCGGCGGGTGATCATCGCGGTGTTCTCTCCGGTATACGGATGGGGCGGACGGAATTCGTGTGCGGAGGGGGAGGGCGACGGGGCGGGAGGGAGGGCGACGGGGCGGCATGCGCCCGCCTCGTGCGCCCAGCCCCATGCGGCGCACGCCACCGCTCCGTCGCCCCCAGCACGCTCAGAGACCGTTACGGCGATAGGGCACGTACGGGTGCCCGCCCGCCCTCTCCTGGGCGGCGTCGCCCGAGTAGTAGGGGTAGGGGATGACATGCGAGACGGTGCCCTGGGAACCGTTGTCCTCCAGCGCGACGTACTTGGTGTGTGACGCGTCGGCCCAGCCGCCGAAGAGGACGGTGTGGTCCCCGGCGACCAGGGCGTCTCCTGGTTGGAGGTCGTCCTTGGTGATCTGATGTGCGGTGTCGCTGCCCATCAGGCCGTAGGTGTTGAGTCCCGGCGGCTTGAGGCCCCATGCGGCGGAGACGAAGCCCGAGCAGTCGTCGCGGTAGCCGTTGGTGGTGGCCGACTGGCTGTAGCCGATCCGGTGGTTCACCCGCTCCAGGGCGCGGTCGACGATGTCCTTGCGCTCCTGCGGCAGCCCGGAGGTGTCGGGGGCGGTTTCGACGCCCGCGCCGGTGGTGGTGTGGTGCTTGCCGGGCGACCAGGCGTCCCAGTCCCCTTCCGTTTTCCACTTGCCGTCGCCTTGGCCTTGTGCGGGCGCCGGTCCGCCCCCGCCGTGACCTCCACCATCGTCTCCGGTACCTCCCGTGCCGTTTCCGCTCCCGCTGTGGTGGCCGGGCGGCGGGGAATCGTCGTGCTTGCCGGCGTCCTTGGCCTTCTTGAGCTTGTCCTCGATCTTCTTCTCGTTGGCCTCGTACTCGTCCTTGACCTGCTTGATCTTCTTGGCGTCTTCGGCCAGTTCTTCGAGCAGCAGCCCCTTGCGTTCCTCCAAGCGCTCGGTGAGCTGCAGGATCTCCTTCACGTCCGTGAGTACCTGGTAGGCGATACCGAAACCGGGAAGCTGCGCGATGGGCGCCGCGGCGAGGTCGATGGCCGCGGCTTTGACCAAGGTGCTTTTGATGTCGCTCAGTTGCTGGTTGAGCTCCCCCATGTGCTTACTGGCTGACTGCCAGTCGTGCTCGATCTTGTCGAGTTCGGCCAACTCAACGCCGAATGTGTGGTCTGCCATCCGTCAACCCCCGTGTTGTCGTGATGCGTCGTGAACCGCGCCGCGTGCGGCGCATGGGGCGCCCGCCCCGTGCGGGCCCCGGTTGTCGAGCGACGGCGCGCGAAGGCTGGGCGGTGCGCCGCGGAAGTCGGGCGACGGGCGCGACGCGACGAGCCGGAAAGAGCGCCTGCCCCTCCGGCAACCACGCAACGTGCCGCACCTCGTCAGCATTTCGCCGGGTCAGCCGGGTCAGCCGGGTCAGTAGACCTTGGCGAGCCGATCGACCGACTTGCCCAGCGAGGACAGGTCGTCGGTGATCTTCTTCATCTCGTTGACCCGCCCGTGCGCGACCTTGACGAAGGCGTCGGACGCGGGGCCGTGCCAGGTGAGCTGGCCGAGCGAGGAGTTGACCTCCTTGGTGAGGCCGTCCATTTCGCTGCTCAGCTTCTCCAGGGCGGCCGCGATCTTCTGCAGATCCGCCTCGCCGCCGCCGAACATCTGGCCCAGGACCCAGTGCGCGATCTCGGCGGGCGCCATCATGACGTCCTTGCCGACCTCGACGACATCGCCGACCAGCTTCGTTCCGTCGTCCCAAAGATCTCCGAGAGATCCCATCGCTTCCCCCCGTGGTGCGTACGGACCATGCCTGCAACCAGCCGAGGCTAGCGCTGCATGTACGTGGCATCTACCGGTACGCACCGGCCGCCTACCGCACCACGACGTATTCCGGCCATCGGCGCCACACGCCATACCGCCGACCGTTCCGTCCGACTCCGTCTTCGACACACGAAGCCACTGCTAACGGACACGTCACGTGCCGCCCCGTGCGCACGGCCAATTGGCGGAAACCCTCGCCCGCCCGGCCTCCTCATTTCGGGCATGGGAGCACCGCATGGCGCACCGCCGCATGGGGCGACGAGGTGCCCACCGCCCCATGCGGCCGCCCCGTACACAACGTAGAAGCCCCCCACCAACAGTTTCCCGTCGGCAGGGGGCTTCCCGTCATGCGGTGACGGAGGTGGTATCAGGCGTGGGGCGGAGGCGTCATCCCGTGCCCACGAAGATCACAAAGAGCAGCCAGACGACCGGAGCGGTGGGCAGCAGGGAGTCGAGCCGGTCCATGATGCCGCCGTGCCCCGGCAGCAGGGTGCCCATGTCCTTGATGCCGAGGTCCCGCTTGATCATGGATTCGCCGAGGTCGCCGAGGGTGGCGCTGGCAGCGACGGCGAGGCCCAGCAGCAGGCCCTGCCACCACGCACCGCCCTTGATCAGGAACTCCATGCACAGCGCACCGGCGACCATCGCGAACAGTACGGCGCCGACCAGGCCCTCCCGCGTCTTGCCGGGGCTGATCCGGGGCGCGAGCTTGTGCTTCCCAAACCGCCACCCCACGGCGTACGCCCCGGTGTCGCTGACGACGGTCAGCAGCAGGAACGTCAGCACCCGCTGCGGGCCGTCCGCGTCGGCGGCGAGCATCAGCGCGACGAAGGTGGCGAGGAACGGGACGTAGAACGCCGTGAACACGCCCGCGGTGACGTCCCGCAGGTAGTTCTCCGGCTTCCCTGTCATCCGCCACACCAGGACGGCGAGGGCCGTAAGTGCCATCGCCGCCCACGCGCCACCGGCCCCGCGGACATACCCGGCGACCACCATGGCGGTGCCGCCGACGGCGAGGGGGATCAGCGGTACCTGGATGTCCTTGCGTTCCGCGAGGCGCGCGGTCAGCTCCCACAGGCCCACGACGACGGCGACCGCTATCACGCCGATGAAGACGGGCTTGTAGACGAAGAGGGAGGCAAGGATGACCACGCCGAGGCCGACGCCCACCCCTATCGCGGCGCGCAGATTACGCCCCGCGCTCTTCTTCTTGGGCTTCTCCGGCTCCGTCGGGTGAGGCTTCTGCGGGTCCGTCGAGCCATCGTGCCCGGGGGGACCGGGGAAAGGCGTGGCCATGGGCTCCTGCGGCTTTTCGTCGCGGAACAGGGGGCCGCTCAGGCGAGTGGCCCCCCGGTCGTCCCGGTGGTTCGGGTCATCCCGGGGGCCCCGGTGGTCCCGGTCGTCGTCCTCGTGTCGGCCGGCGTCGGGCACGACGGGCAGCGGACGGGTCCGGGCGACCGCTCCCCCGTCGTATGAGTGTCCCGCCGCAGCGGGGGACGCCGCCCCATGCGGCGCGGGGGCCGCCCCGTGGTCCGGCGCCGGCCCCCATGGACCGGCGCCGGGCGAGGCCCCCCAGGATGACTCGTTCATCAGACCTCGAGGAGCTCGGATTCCTTGTGCTTGAGCAGCTCGTCCACCTGCGTGACGTACTTCGCGGTGGTGTCGTCGAGCTCCTTCTCCGCGCGGCGGACCTCGTCCTCGCCGGACTCCTTGTCCTTGACCAGCTTGTCCAGGCTCTCCTTGGCCTTGCGGCGGACGCTGCGGATCGAGATCTTCGCGTCCTCGCCCTTGGTCTTGGCGACCTTGATGTAGTCCTTGCGGCGTTCCTCGGTCAGCTCCGGGAACGTCACACGGATGATGTTGCCGTCATTGCTCGGGTTGACGCCGAGGTCGGAGTCGCGGATCGCCTGCTCAATGTTGCGCAGGGCGCTTTTGTCGAACGGCGTCACGACGGCCATCCGCGGTTCCGGGACCGAGAACGACGCCAGCTGGTTGATCGGCGTCATCGCGCCGTAGTAGTCCGCCACGATCTTGTTGAACATCGCCGGGTGCGCACGCCCCGTGCGGATCGCGGCGAAGTCCTCCTTGGCGACCACGACGGCCTTCTCCATCTTCTCCTCGGCTTCGAGGAGGATCTCTTCGATCACCACTTGCTCCTGGTCTTATTCGTAAGAAGCAGAGCCTCGCCCCTGCCGCGCGTCCACTCCTGCACGGTGTCCGACCGGCAGGCGGTTGTCCATCCCCGTGCCGGTCTCGTCCCCGTGCACGGGAGGTGCCGCGGGGCGCGGGGCGACGCCCCGTGCCCGCGCGGCAGTTGGGGCCGTCAGGCCCGGGTGTCCTGATCGCTGACGAGCGTGCCGATCTTCTCACCCTTCACCGCACGCGCGATGTTGCCCTCGGCGAGCAGTTCGAAGACGAGGATCGGAAGCTTGTTGTCACGGCACAGCGTGATGGCGGTGGCATCGGCGACCTTCAGGTCGCGGGTGATGACCTCGCCGTATTCAAGAGCGTCGAACTTGACCGCGTCGGGGTTCTTCTTCGGGTCGGCGTCGTACACACCGTCCACGCCGTTCTTGCCCATCAGCATGGCCTGGGCGTCGATCTCCAGGGCACGCTGGGCGGCCGTGGTGTCGGTGGAGAAGTACGGCATGCCCATACCGGCGCCGAAGATGACGACGCGGCCCTTCTCCAGGTGGCGCACGGCGCGCAGCGGGATGTACGGCTCCGCGACCTGCCCCATGGTGATGGCGGTCTGGACGCGGGAGTCGATGCCTTCCTTCTCCAGGAAGTCCTGGAGGGCGAGGCAGTTCATGACTGTGCCGAGCATGCCCATGTAGTCGGAGCGGGCCCGGTCCATGCCGCGCTGCTGGAGTTCGGCGCCACGGAAGAAGTTGCCGCCGCCGATCACGATGGCGATCTCGTAGCCGTCGCGTACCACGGCGGCGATCTCGCGTGCGATGGCGTGGACGACGTCGGGGTCGACGCCCAGAGCGCCGCCGCCGGCGAACGCTTCGCCGGACAACTTCAGCAGGAAGCGTCCCTTCCCGTCGCTGTCGGGATTGCCGGCTTTATCCGAGCCGTCGGCACCGTGGTTCATGTGAAGCTCTCCTCGTACACATACGAAGGAGGCCATTGCCGTGGGTCTGGTCCAGATCCCTGTGCGGCAATGGCCTCCTCGTCACATCTGCGGCCGGCCGGTGTGCGGCCGACTGCGTACGACCCTAATGGGGCCGCGGGTCATTCGCTGCCCTGCGCTAGGCGGTCGGCCGTGGCGGCCGGTCCCGGCGGCGCGGGGCGTTCCGGCTCGCTCAGATGCCGACCTTGATGCGCGAGAAGCGCTTCAGGGTGACACCGGCCTCCTGGAGGACCTTCTCGACCGACTTCTTGTTGTCGAGCGCGTACGGCTGACCGAGCAGCGTCGCGTCCTTGAAGAAGCCGTTGAGGCGACCCTCGACGATCTTCGGGAGGGCGGCCTCGGGCTTGCCCTCGGCGCGCGTGGTCTCCTCAGCGACGCGGCGCTCGGCCTCGACGACATCGGCCGGCACGTCGCCCTTGGCGAGGTACTTCGGCGCGAACGCGGCGATGTGCTGGGCGATGCCCTTGGCGACCTCGGCGTTCTCCTTGTCGAGCTCGACGAGGACACCGATCTGCGGGGGCAGGTCGGGCATGGTGCGGTGCATGTAGGCCGAGACGTAGCCGCCGGTGAACTGCGCGAAACGGTCCAGGACGATCTTCTCGCCCAGGGTGGCGTTGGCCTCGTCGACGAACGCCTGGACGGTCTTGCCGGCCTCGATCTCGGAGGCGAGCAGCGCCTCGATGTCGGCCGGGGAGGTCTTGGCGACGTGCGCGGCGATCTCGTTGGCGACGGCCTGGAACTTCTCGCCCTTGGCGACGAAGTCCGTCTCGCACTTCAGCTCGACGAGGACACCGGAGGTCTTGTCGTCGGCGATCAGGGAGACGACGGCGCCGTTCTCGGCGGAGCGGCCCTCGCGCTTGGCGACGCCCTTCTGGCCCTTGATGCGCAGCGCCTCGACGGCCTTGTCGACGTTGCCCTCGGCCTCGTCCAGGGCCTTCTTGCAGTCCATCATGCCGGCGCCGGTCAGCTCGCGGAGCTTCTTGACGTCAGCGGCGGTGTAGTTCGCCATGATCTGTGAATCTCTTCTCGAAAGTCGAAAGATCTACGGGTGGACGGCGGGGGCGGCGCTTGTGGCACCGTCCCCCGCCGTCGTCAACCGGTCTGAGGTCAGGCCTGCTCGGCGTCGGCCGCCGGCTTCTCCTCGGCCGCGGGCTCGGCCTCGGCCGCGGGCTCGGCCGCGGGCTCGGCCGCGGGCTCGGCCTCTGCCTCGGCGGGCTTCTCCTCGGCCTTGGGGGCCTCGTCAGTCTTCTTGTCGCCCTCGAGCAGGTCGCGCTCCCACTCGGCCAGCGGCTCGCCGGCGGCCTTCTCACCCTTGCCCTCGGCGCCACCGGAGCGGGCGATGAGGCCCTCGGCGACGGCGTCGGCGATCACGCGGGTGAGCAGGGTGACGGAGCGGATCGCGTCGTCGTTACCCGGGATCTTGTAGTCGACCTCGTCGGGGTCGCAGTTGGTGTCGAGGATCGCGACGACCGGAATGTTGAGCTTCCGGGCCTCACCGACGGCGATGTGCTCCTTCTTGGTGTCCACGATCCAGACGGCGCTGGGCACCTTCTGCATCTCGCGGATACCGCCGAGGGTCTTCTCCAGCTTGGCCTTCTCGCGGGAGAGGACCAGCAGCTCCTTCTTGGTGAGGCCGGACGCGGCCACATCCTCGAAGTCGATCTGCTCGAGCTCCTTCAGGCGCTGCAGACGCTTGTAGACGGTCGAGAAGTTGGTCAGCATGCCGCCGAGCCAGCGCTGGTTCACGTAGGGCATGCCCACGCGGGTCGCCTGCTCGGCAATGGCCTCCTGGGCCTGCTTCTTGGTGCCGACGAACATGACCGAGCCGCCGTGGGCAACGGTCTCCTTGACGAACTCGTAGGCGCGGTCGATGTACGACAGCGACTGGAGCAGGTCGATGATGTAGATGCCGTTGCGCTCCGTGAAGATGAAACGCTTCATCTTCGGGTTCCAGCGGCGGGTCTGGTGCCCGAAGTGGACGCCGCTCTCCAGCAGCTCCCGCATCGTGACGACGGCCATGGCCGTACTCCTTGTTTTCTCGGTTCCACTGCGGCCGGTCGGCCGCGGTGCCTGACGCCCCGACGCGCCTGCCGGGGAGGGAACCTTGCGGAACCGTCCGAGGACCGAGGGGCGCGGCCACCGTGCTGCCCGACGGGGACTGATGCACTGGCGGCGGGGCGTGCGAAGTCGACCCGGTGACCCGGATCGCCACCAGAAGTGTACGGGACGGCCGACGCGCTCAGCGACACACGCCTTTCACATGGTGCCGCCCCGCGCTGCCTCACCTGCAGCGGGACTCATAGATGGCCCCGGTGGCCCCATGGGCCTGGCGCGGTGGGCTGCGCCATGGGGACGTCGTCGGTAGGTGCCGACCACGATGGTTCTTCTCGGGGAGACCGTGACGGGGCGTCGCGCATGAGGCTGTCGTCGAGGGGAGCGTCGGAGCCTTCGAGGGCACAGGCGCTCAGAGCCGGAGGCTCGGGCGCTCACTGGATCGGGTGAGGAGGATGTCCACAGACGCGGAGTTACCCACAGATCTGGTTCAAGATCCCCGCGCTCGTTCGGACTCCGTCACCGTCGATCCATGCGACTTCTCCCACCTCTCCCCAGCCTCCGGGTCCTGCCCGGCCGCCTCCGCCCTTCGTCCCCTTCCGGGCCTCGCACTTCGGTCCTTCCTTCGCCCGCCTCCGGCAGCCGTCGGCCGTGGTGCGTTCGGCGATTCGGCCCATTGGGTGCGCGGTGCCGCGCCCGACCGTCACGGTCGAGCGGGCCCCTGCCACGCGATCGGTGCTGGAGCGCCCCCGGAGAGGCTCCGGTCACGCGGCTCAACGCGGCCGCTCCGTCGGCACGCCGATCCGGCTCGCATGGTGCGACGACGCGCGGCCGTCGGCCCCACGTGCTGGACACGTCCGGCTTCGGACGTTGCGTACGCACAGTGCAGGGTTACGGACGCCGCTTGATGCCCGTGCCGGGTCCCCTGGCCCAGGCGCCGGAGTCCGGGCCCGCGCGGCCGCACGATGTGGCGCATGTCCCGGCCGGTGGCGTTGCCCTGCAGGTCACGGGCGTTTCGGCCAGGGGCGCGCTCGCCGCTCTGATGGCGTTCGCGGCCTTCGCTTCTCTCGCCGCGCTCACCGGTGTGGCGGCCGCCCGCGCGGGGGGACGTGGGGCACCGGCCGAGCCCGGGCCCACCGCTCCGCAGGCCGCGGAAGCCCCGCCTCCTACCTCCGCCGACCGTGCCTGGCCGGTGGACGGCGAAGCAGGATCCCGGCCCACGATCCTGCGTGGCTGGGAGCCGCCGCCCGCTCCCTGGGCGCCGGGGCACCGAGGCGTCGATCTGGCGGCGGCGCCCGGGACCACCATCCGGGCCGCCGCGCCCGGCGAGGTCACCTTCGCCGGAGTCGTCGCAGGCCGGGGCGTCCTCACCATCCAACTGTCCGGCACCGGAGAGCCGCCACTACGTACGACGTACGAGCCGGTACGAGCTTCGGTCCGCAAAGGCGACCGGGTGGACGCGGGTCAGCCGGTCGGCATCCTCCAGCAGGGGCCGTTCCACTGCCACGAGCCCTGCCTCCACTGGGGCCTCCTGCACGGGAGGACCTACCTCGATCCGCTCACCCTGATTCCTCCGCGTATGCAGCAAGGCGGCCCATCACGGCTCCTCCCGCTCACGGGCGTCCCGGTTCCGCCGGAACGCCCCCGGTCGGCGGGACCTCACACGGACGGGGCGAGCGGGGGCCGGGAGACGTTCGAGAGGAGAGCGACAGCGGATGGTGGGGTGAGCGGCGAGCGCCGGCCAATGGGGCTAGGTATCGCCTGGCGGCCCGCTCGGGCCGGGGCCACGTGGAGGGTCGGAGCAGCAGGGTCAGGGCGCTGGCCGCCCGGGAGCGCGTCAGCCGACGGGGCGCCGTGCCCTGAGTGCCTGGGTGGTGAGGTGGCGGCGGGGTGGCAGCGGCTGAGGCCGTCGGGCTGACGCACGCGGTGGTGGAGGGGTGGGTGGGGCGGGGGAGGGGGAGGGGGAGGGGGAGGGGGAGGGGGAAGCCCCCCAAGGGCCGAAACAACCAAGCCCCCGCCCCTCCCCCTCAGCCCCGCACCCCCCGCAGGACCATTGCGACCGCTGCCTCGGTGATTTCTTCGGGATCCTCCGCGGCGCCGAGTTCGATGCGGCGGACGGCGGCGTCGACGACGCCCTGGAGGAGCATGGCGGCCAAGCGGGGCTGGGCGTGGCCAAGGCCGGCGAGCGCTTCCACGATCATGGCGATGAGTCCGCCGTGGGCGGCCCGGATCTTCTCCCGCGCCCCGGCGTCCAGCTCTCCTGCCGAGATGGCGACGACCGCGCGGTGCCGCCGGTCGCCGACCAGGGCGAGCTGGCGTCGTACATATGCCTCGATCTTCGCTTCGTCGGTGTCGGCGCGCTCCATGGCCGCCTCGACCTCCGCCGCCCATACCGGGAAGTCGACGGCGCACAGCTCTTCGACGACGGCGGCGCGGGAGCGGAAATATTCGTATACGGACGACCGCGCGAGGCCGGTGCGCTCGGCGAGTGCGGGGAAGGTCAGGGCTTCCGTTCCGCCTTCGGACAGCAGGGTGCGGGCGGCGTCCAAGAGGGCGCCGCGTTGCATCGTTCGGTGCTCGGCCACTGAGGCCGCTCGAATCCTGGGCACCTGACCACTCTACGGATGGGCGGCGCCGAGCGGCACTCCGCGTCGGCTCCACGGCGGGCCGCACCGCTACGGAGGCGGGTGGGGCCCACACCTCCCGACGGCCGACTCGGCACCGACGGCAGTCCAGCCGGACGGATGGCCCGGATGGCGGAGCCAGCTCGACACCCCGCGAAGCCGCCGCGGGCGCCCGCCCCGCTCACCGTCCCGCGTCGGCGAGTTTGGCGCGCAGCTGGAGGACGGACTTGGTGTGGATCTGGCTGACCCGGCTCTCGGTGACGCCGAGGACGTTGCCGATCTCGGCGAGGGTGAGGCCCTCGTAGTAGTAAAGGGTGACGACCGTCTTCTCGCGGTCGGGCAGGGTGTTGATGGCGCGGGCGAGCAGTCGTCGCAGTTCGCGGTCCTCGGCGATCTCGACGGGGTTGTCGGCGGCGGTGTCCTCCAGCGTGTCCATCAGGCTGAGGCGTTCGCCGCCTTCACCCCCGGCGTGCAGGAGCTCTTCGAGGGCGACGACGTTGGCCAGGGAGAGTTGACTGAAGACGCCGTGAAGGTCTTCCAGGGAGATGCCCATTTCGCGGGCGACCTCGGACTCCGACGGGGTGCGGCGCAACTGGGCTTCGAGGGTCGCGTAGGCGCGTTCGACGGCGCGGGCCTTCTGCCGTACGGAGCGGGGGATCCAGTCGAGCGCGCGCAGTTCGTCGATCATCGCGCCGCGGATGCGGGTGATCGCGTAGGTCTCGAATTTGATGGACCGTTCGGGCTCGAACTTCTCGATGGCGTCGATGAGTCCGAAGACCCCGGAGGAGACGAAGTCGGCCTGTTCAACGTTGGAGGGCAGGCCGACACTGACGCGTCCTGCGACGTATTTGACGAGTGGTGAGTAGTGCAGGATCAGCTGTTCCCGCAGGCGTTCGTCGCCGGTTCGCTTGTAGGAGCGCCACAGATCGTCGAGCGCGCTGGGGGCGGCGGGGCGCACGCCGGCGCGCGCGGCAGGTGGTACTGCCGCGCGGTCAGAACCGGAGGTGTGCTGGGGCATTCGTCGCCTTGAGCCGTTCTGCCGAGACACGGGTGGATGGGTGGGCGGGCTGGTCGGATGTGAGCGTAGCGTGACTGAAGCGTCGCTGTGTGCGAGGGAGTGCGGTTCGGGTGTACGCAGATACGTTCCGCTGCCCGCACCCCAGGGTTACCGCGTACGGCACGCCGCGGCGTTGCGCGCGGCGCGTCGGGTAGGTGGGCCACCGGCCGAAGAGGCGTGGCCGACGGGGCCTCTCGCGTCCCGTGCGCCACATCGACCTCTCCTTGCGGTGCGGTTTGGCCTGCTGAAGCATGCCAAATCTGGATTCGGCGGTTCTGTCCTCACCTTTTCACCCGTTCGCGCCAGGTCACGTACCGCCTCGCCGGGAACCGGTGGGGGCATCGGCCTGCCGTACGAACTCCCAGCGCGTACCGGATCTCCGGACGAATCCGAGCGTGCACAGTTCGTGGAGCTTGCTGTGGGTGACGTCCTGGGAGAGGCCGGATTCATGGGCGACGTCGGTGAGGGCCGCGGTGCCGCGGGGTGGCAGGGCGTCCAGGACGCGTGCGGTGGCCGGACCGAGGAGGTCGCGGGCGAGCACCGGGCCGCGTGGTTCGGGGGCGAGGTCGCCGATGGCACCGGCGTGCTCGACGACTTCGTCGGCGCAGGTGACCACCGTGGCCTCGCCGCGCAGGAGTTGATGTACACCGGCGGAGAGTGCGCTGGTGACGGGCCCCGGTACGCCCATGGTGAGTCGCCCCAGGGTCTGCGCGCGGCGGGCGGTGACGAGGGAGCCGCTGCGCAGTGCGGCTTCGACGACGACGGTGCCGCGGGTGAGGGCGGCGATCACGCGGTTGCGCTGGATGAACCGGCTGCGGGTGGGATGCGCGCCGGGTGGTAACTCCCCGACGATGAGGCCCTGTTGGACGAGGCGGTGGATCAGTTCGGTGTGGCCGGAGGGGTAGGCGCGGTCGATGCCGCAGGCGAGGACGGCGAGGGTGGCGCCGCCCGCGGCGAGGGTGCCGCGGTGGGCCGCTCCGTCGATGCCGTAGGCGGCCCCTGAGACGACGGTCCAGCCGCGGTCGGCGAGCCCGGCGCCCAGGGTGGCGGCGAGGTGGGCGCCGTACTCGGTGCACGCCCGGGCGCCGACGAGGGCGACGGAACGCAGGGCCCACAGGCGGAGGTTCGCGCCGCCGCGTACCCAGAGGCCGGTGGGGCGGGTGTCGCCGAGGTCGTCGAGCTGACCGGGCCATTCGTCGTCCCCGGGGCAGAGGAACCGGGCCCCGAGAGCGGCTGCCGTGGCGAGGTCGGCCGCGGGGTCCGCGCGGGCGGCCCGCAGGCGCAGGCCGTCCAACGCGGCGCGGCTCCCGCCCCTGGGTGGCGGCCCGTCGCCGGTGAGGACGTGCCACAGGGCGACGGGTCCCAGTTCGCGCAGCCAGCGTCCGGCGCGTGGGTCGCCCGGTTCGATGACGCGGCTGAGGGCGGCGCGGGCGGTGCGCTCCGGGGTGGGGCGGTCCGGTGGCGCCGGTGCGGTGTCGGCGGCGGTGGGGCCGTGGGATCGAGGTTCGCCGGTGGCCGGGCGGCGGGGCTCGTGAGGCGGGTGGGGTGTGGTCATGACGTCACCTGCGCCGGGGCGGGGTGCCGGGGGTGTTTCCCGTCCGGGCGGGGGCGGCGACGGGCGGTGGGTACGGGGACGCCGCGTTGAACGCCGGTGCGGAGTTCGAGGGCCCCGGCGACGTCTTCGGCCGTGGGGCGGTCGCGTCCGGCGAGGTCGGCGGCGGTCCAGGCGACGCGGAGGACGCGGTCGAGGCCACGGGCGGTGAGCAGGCCGCATTCCAGGTCGCGTTCGGCCTGGGCCAGCGCGCCGGGTTGGGCGTGCCAGCGGGTGCGGAGTTCGTGGCCGGGCACCTCGCTGTTGGTCGTCCAGGGCGTCCCGGCGTAGCGGGCGGCGGCGCGGGCGCGGGCCTCGCGTACCCGTTCGGCGACGGTGGCGCTGGATTCGGCACCGGCGTCGAGGGCGGCGAGGGCGGAGCGGGCGACCGGTTCAACGGTGACGCGCAGGTCGACGCGGTCCATGAGGGGGCCGGAGAGGCGGGCGCGGTAGCCGCGGACGGAGGACGGGCGGCATTCGCAGCCGCCTCCGGGGGTGCCGTGGCGGCCGCAGGGGCAGGGGTTGGCGGCGAGCGCGAGGAGGAAGCGGGCGGGCATCCGCAGCATGGCGGCGGCGCGGGCGACCACGACGTGACCGGCTTCGAGGGGCTGGCGCAGGGCGTCCAGCACGCGGGCGCTGCATTCGGCGGCTTCGTCGAGGAAGAGCACCCCGCGGTGGGCGAGCGAGACTGCTCCGGGGCGGGGCAGTCCGGTGCCGCCGCCCACGAGGGACGCCATCGTCGCGGAGTGGTGCGGCGCGCAGTACGGCGGCCGTTCGACGAGTGGCTGGCCGGGCGGGAGGGTGCCGGCGACGGAGTGGACGGCGGTGACTTCGAGGGATTCCTTGGGTGTCAGGGGCGGCAGCAGGCCCGGGAGGCGTTCGGCGAGCATGGTTTTCCCTGCTCCGGGCGGGCCTTTGAGGAAGATGTGGTGGCGTCCGGCCGCGGCGATCTCCAGGGCGCGGCGGGCGGTGTGCTGGCCTGCGACGTCGGCGAGGTCGGGGAGGTGGTCGCCCGAGGGCAGTCCGGCGGCGATGCCGGTGCCGGGGACGGCGAGTCCGGCCAGCAGCGGGTCGGGGCGCCCTTCCCGTGGCACTTCCTCCTCGTCGGGGACCGGTTCGTCGGCCAGGATGGCGATGAGTTGGCGCAGGCTGCGGACGCCGAGGACGGTGACGCCGGGGACGAGGGAGGCTTCGGCCGCGGTGCATTCGGGGACCACGACGGTGCGGTATCCGGCTTCGGCGGCGGCGAGGACGGCGGGCAGTACGCCGCGGACGGGGCGGACCCTGCCGTCGAGCCCGAGTTCGCCGATCATCATCAGGTCGGTCAGCTCCCGGGGGTCGAGGCGTTCGGCGGCGCCCAGGACGGCGCAGGCGACGGCGAGGTCGAAGCCGCTGCCGCTCTTGGGGACCGATGCCGGGCTGAGGCCGATGGTGAGTTTCTTCTGCGGCCATTCGGCGCCGGAGTTGACGACGGCGGCGCGGACCCGGTCCTTGGCCTCGACGAGGCTCTTGTCGGGGAGTCCGACGAGGGTGAAGGCGGCGACGCCCGGTTCGAGGTCGGCCTGGACCTCGACGACGACGCCTTCGACGCCGACGAGCGCGACGGAGCAGGTGCGGGCGAATCCCATCTCACGCCACCCCCCGGACGTGCTCGACGACCGGGGCGCCCCGGGCCGGCAGGAGGACGCCGATGACATCGATGCGGACGCCTCCCGGCGGCGGTCCGCCGTGGCGTTCCATCCAGCGTTCCGCCAGGAGCCGCAGCCGGCGGGTCTTGTCGGGACGTACGGCGGCCATCGGGTGTTCGTAGGCGCTGGCGCGACGGGTCTTGACCTCGCAGATGACGAGGGCGTCGGCGTCGGTGGCGACGATGTCGATCTCGCCGTCGCGGCAGCGCCAGTTGCGGTCGAGGATGCACATGCCGCTCGCGGTGAGGCGGCGAACAGCCAGGTCCTCGCCGTACCGGCCCAGGGCACGGCGCGGTGTGGTGACCGGTCGGGTGACCGGCGAGGCAGGGGTACGACGCGGAGCTTCGCGGCTGCCCTGAGCCTCGGTGGAACGGGTGCGGCGACCCGGAGCGCGGGTCTCGCCGCGGGGTTTCCGGGGGCGCGTACGCCCGGTCCGTGCGCTGTCGTGGTCCGGGCGAGTGCCGGGCGCGCGGCCCGGGGCGTCCGGCGGCTCCGCCTCGGCTGCGGAGTGTGGGGCCGGGGGCGGCTCCGGGGTGTCGGCAGGCGCGGGCCCCCGGCTCCCGGCACCGGGGTGGTGCGGGGTGGCGCGTGTCGGTGCGGCGTGAGCCTGACCGGGCGGCGCGCCGCTCACCGGAACGAGCCGGACGCCCTCCGCCTCTTGCCGTACCGCACTCGCCGGAACGGGCGGGGCTCCGCGCTCCGATCCGGACGACGTGCCGCACCCCGGCCCAGGCCGGACCGCGCCCCTCTCCTCCGGCCGTGCCTCACCCGCCGAAAGGAACGGCGCCCCGGGCGCCGAGCCGATCCGGGCAACGCCCCCCAGCTCGGCCGCCCAGGCCCCCGTCGCCCCAGCCGACGGGACCCCCATCCCTCCAGGCCAACCGCCGCTCTCCGGCCCCGCCCACAGGCCGTTCCTCACACCGTGCTGCATGACGTTCATGCGGTACCACCTCCGGCACCGACTGTGACGTCTTGGACCGGAAGTATTGGATCTTGGTGGATAACCGCCCGGCTGTGGATAACTCGGCCGCCCGGACGAGCGGAGCAACGCCCTCACCACACCGCCCCGGCAGCCCCGACCACGTATCCACGCCACCGACCGCACGCCTTACAGACGCACGCCCCGGCCACTCAGCCGCAGGTCACACGCCCCCGGCCCCACCGATCCGGACCAACCCGCACGCCCCGGCATACCGCAAGCCCCGACGCCACCCGTCGTCCGAAGCCCGGCCCTCACTCAGCTCCCCGGCAGATCCAGATCGCTCTTGTTCAGCTCTTCGATGTTCACGTCCTTGAAGGTCAGGACGCGGACCTGCTTGACGAAGCGAGCGGGGCGGTACATGTCCCACACCCAGGCGTCGGCCATCGACACCTCGAAGAAGACCTCACCCTGGACGGAGTGCACCTGCATCTCGTAGTCGTTGGTGAGGTAGAAGCGCCGCTCGGTCTCGATCACGTATTTGAACAGTCCGACGACGTCGCGGTACTCCCGGTAGAGCTTCAGCTCCATCTCGGTCTCGTACTTTTCGAGGTCCTCGGCGCTCATGGCAGATCCCCTTCAGCCGTGCGTGCCCCTATTGTGCGTCAGGCCCGCTCGGTCTCCAGGGCCAGCGGCGCACTCGGGGGCCCTTCGTCGAGCAGCGTGCGCAGCAGCCCGGCGAGTCTGGTCGGGTACACCGTCTCATGGGTCGCCGACAGTTCCGCCACGGTCCACCACCTCAGCCCCGACACGCTGCGCCGCTCCAGGGTGGTCTGGCCCCGGGTGTCGGTCGCGGTGCGCTCCGTGCGGGCCAGGTAGTACCACTCTTCCTGCTCCCAACGGCGGCCGTCGAACGGGAAGGAGCAGCGGCGCTGCCAGAGCACCGGGCCAAGGACCGCGCCGGTGATGCCGGTCTCCTCGGCCAGTTCCCGCAGGGCGGCCTCCTCGTGGGTCTCGGTGCCCTCCAGGCCGCCGCCGGGCGTGAACCACCAGGTCTCCTCCGGGTGCGCCGGTTCGAAGCCGTGCAGCAGAAGGATGCGGTCGGCGGGGTCGAGGAGGATGACGCGGGAGACCCGGCGCGCCTCCACGGGCAGGCCGCCCTCGGCCGCGTCGGTGACGCCGTCAGCCATGGGCCCGCTCCCCGTCGGCCGCGGGCGCCGCCCCGGCAGCCCCCGCGGGCCCGCCCTGAGCTGCTCGTTTCCTGCGGGCGGCGAGGGGCCCGTACGCGGCGCCGCCCAGGATGAGGACGGCTCCGGCGACGATGGCGGCGGTCAGCGGAAACAGCGGGCCCGGCTCGGAGGTGCCGCCGGGCAGCGCGGCGAAACCGTCGGCGCGGTCGAGCATGCCGACGCCGCTCAGGGGCCAGGCCAGGGCGTCGACGCGGCCCAGGACGGCGTCGCGCGGCACGGAGCCGTCGTCGCCGTCGGCGGCGTGGGAGCGGGAGTCGAGGGAGTCGCCGCGGTGGTCACCGAGGAGGAAGAGGCGGCCGTCGGGGACCTTGGCGGTGAAGCCGGTGGGCGAGGCGAGCCGCGGGTTCTGGAGGTACGGCTCGTCGACGGGGGTGCCGTTGACCGTCAGCTTCCCCTTGGTGCAGCAGGCGACGGTGTCGCCGCCGACCCCGGCCACCCGCTTGACCATGGGGACGTCGCCCCAGACGTTGTCCCGGAAGACGACGACGTCGCCGCGGCGCACCTGGGAGCCGTCGACGTTCTCGGCCAGCACCCGGGCGCCGGGTGCGATCGTCGGGGCCATCGAGTCGGTCGGCACCGTATAGGGGCGGTACAGCAGTGCCGCCCAGACGAAGCCGCCGAGGAAGAGGAGACAGCCGACGGCCACGGCCAGACCGGACAGTGCGCTGCCCGTGGTCCGGCCGTGGCCGTCGGTGCGTTCGGTGCTGCGGACCATCCCAGCGCTCCCACCCCGCGGGCGCGGGCCCGCGTCGAAGATCTGGGACGGCACCCTACCTGGGAGTACGTTCCCCGGTCAGCCTCTTGCGACGCCAGAGGACGAGCGGGACGGCACCGGCCAGACCGAGCGCGGCGGGCGCGGCGGCCATGGCCTTGTCGATGCCCTGCTGCTGGAAGGTGTCCGGCACCGAGAGCGTCGACCAGCGGTTGATCGGCCAGGCGATGGTGAACGCGCGGCCGACGACCTCGTCCACCGAGACCGTGCCGTCGCCCTTGAGGTTCTGGTGGTAGCGCGAGTCCAGGGAGTCGTCGCGGTGGTCGCCCATGACCCAGATGCGGTCCTTGGGGATGTGGATCGGGCCGAAGGCGCGGTCACCGCACGGCGTGTTGCCGGGGAAGATGAACGAATCCTCCTTGAGGGCCTTGCCGTTGACCTTGACCGGCCCGGTGCCGTGGCACTCGACGGTGTCGCCGCCGACCGCGATGACCCGCTTGATCAGGTCCTTCTCCTCGGCGGACGGCATCAGACCGATGAAGCTGAGGACCTTCTGGACGGGGTTGGGCTCGGGCG
The DNA here is from genome assembly GCF_045040405.1 of Streptomyces sp. NBC_01525. Classification (NCBI taxonomy): domain Bacteria; kingdom Bacillati; phylum Actinomycetota; class Actinomycetes; order Kitasatosporales; family Streptomycetaceae; genus Streptomyces; species Streptomyces sp. NBC_01525. The sequence goes on along the minus strand of NZ_CP109397.1, from coordinate 5,109,587 downwards.
TCGGCGTCTCGTTGAGCCAGCCGCCCGGGTCGTGGAAGACGACGACCTCGCCGCGCTCCGGCTTCGACCCGAACCACGGCGTGAGCTTGTCCACCAGCACCCGGTCGCCGCGCTGCAGGGTGTCCTGCATCGAGTCGGACGGGATGGAGAACGCCTGCACCAGGAAGGTCTTGATCAGCAGGGCGAGGATCAGCGCGATACCGACGAGGATCGGCAGTTCCTTCCAGAAGGCGCGCTGCTTCTTGGCCTTCGTCACGCCGTCCTTCTCCTCGTCCGCGGCGGGCCGCCGGGCCGCCGGTGGTGCCTGACCTTCGTACGGTGACTGTGCCTGTGGCTTCGCGAGATGCACAGAACCCGCCGCCGACGCGGCCTCACCGCGCCCCGCCGGTTCCTCGGGCTCTCCGGTTCCGGACCGCGCACCGACCGCCAAGTCCCCCACATCCACTCCTTACTCCGCGCTCTCGCCCGCCCGTCAACCGGTGCAGGCCCATCACTCCCATAACGAGCGGGAGTTCCGCAGGGGTCGGGAGTGGGGTCAAAGACTCGGGCAACACCCTATGCGGGCCTGCCCCGGCCGCCGCCTTCGCGCCCGGCGCGTCGTGCACGTTCGCGAAGGTGTCGGGCTCTTCCAGGTGCCGCCAGTGGGCGAACGGCCAGGCGATGACCACGGCCCGCCCGACGACGTTGTCCTCGGAAACCGTGCCACGGTACGCCTCGTCGAGATGGAAGCGCGAATCCGCCGAGTTGGAACGGTGATCGCCCATGACGAAGACCCGGCCGGTGGGGACGTTCACCGTGAACGGCGTCTCGGACGGCGGGTTGCCGGGGTGAAGGTACGGTTCGGTCAGCGGGGTGCCGTTGACGGTGACGCGGTGCTGTGCGTCGCAGCATGTGACGGTGTCACCGCCGACCGCGACGACCCGCTTGATCAGGTCCTGTTCGTCGGCCGACGGCAGCAGGCCGATGAAGGTCATGGCCTCCTTGAACTGCTTCACACCGGGCGGATCGGCGGCCTTCTTCGTCTGCTCGCCCTTGAGCCAGCCGCCGGGGTCCTTGAAGACGACGACGTCACCGCGCTCGGGCTGCCAGCCGAACCACGGGGTGAGCTTGTCGACCAGCACCCGGTCCCCGATGCGGATCGTCTGTTCCATGGAGCCGGACGGGATCACGAACGCCTGGACCAGGAACGTCTTCAGGACCAGCGCGATGGCCAGCGCCACGGCGATCAGGATGGGTATTTCCTTGAGGTACGAGCGGCGTCTGCGGCGTGTGATGCGGCGCGCCTGACGCCGCCGCTCGGCCCGGCCGCCGGTCGCCGGACGGTCGTCCGCCGCGTGCGCGCCGTCGCCGTCCTGCGGTTTGCCGTGCCGCCCCCGGTTACCCATGGGAGCCTGCCGGAACGGGCACCCGGGAGAACGCCGGCGGCCGGTCCAGGCCCGTCCAGCGGCTCACCGGCCAGCTGATCCAGTCGGCCCGGCCGATCACCTTGTCGACGGGGACGGTGCCGCCGCCTTCCTCACCGAGGTGGTCGCGGGAGTCACTCGACCGCGACCGATGGTCCCCCATCACCCACAGCTTTCCCTGGGGCACCACGATGTCGAAGGGCACCGACGACGCGGCGTCCCCCGGATACACATAGCCCTCGGTCACGGGCTCACCGTTCACCTTGATCCGCCCCCGTTTGTCGCAGCAGGTCACCCTGTCCCCTCCGATCCCGATCACGCGCTTGACGTAGTCGGTGTCGGCCGGACGGGCCAGGCCCACCGCCGCGCCGGCTCCGCGCAGCAGGCCCGTCACGGGATTCTCCTCCGTCTCCCTGTGAACGAAAGACCCTGTGCCGTCGAAGACGACGACGTCCCCGCGCCGGGGCGCGTCGCCGAAGCGGTACGCGAGCTTGTTGACCAGCACCCGGTCACCGACCTGGAGGGTGTGCTCCATCGATGTGCTCGGGATGAGGAACGGCTGGACGACGAAGGCGCTCAGCAGCAGCACGAAGACCACGCAGCAGACCAGCAGCGTCAGTGGCCGGAAGCGGAGCCGGGCGGAGGCGGCGGGAAAACGCGCGGAGCGCGACTGCGGCTCCCGTCCCTGGTCGGGGACGGGGGCGCGGTCGCGCTCCGGGAGCTGTGCGTCGGTGTCCATCGGAACGTGAGCCTATCCGGCTGGTTCCGGGCACCGTACGTGAGCCGGGTGCCGGGGCCCTCACAACGGAGGGCGGCCCGGCGTGCGGGCTCACCTGTCGCGCTTCTCCTTGATCTTCGCGGCCTTGCCGCGCAGCTCACGGAGGAAGTAGAGCTTGGCGCGACGGACGTCACCGCGGGTCACCAGCTCGATCTTCTCGACGATCGGGGTGTGCACGGGGAAGGTGCGCTCGACGCCGACGGAGAAGCTGACCTTGCGGACCGTGAAGGTCTCGCGCACGCCGCTGCCCTGGCGGCGGATGACAACGCCCTTGAACTGCTGCACACGGGAGCGGTTGCCCTCGATGACGCGGACGTGGACGTTGACGGTGTCACCCGGGCGGAAGGCCGGGATGTCGCTGCGCAGCGACGCGGAGTCGACGGAGTCGAGAAGGTGCATGACCTACTGCTTTCTTCGCTGATGCCACAGGTCATCAACGGGAATTCGGAGAGGATGTTCGGATGCCGTTCCGTCGGACGGGCGTCGTTCCCCCTGTGGCAGGGGCGCGCGCCGGACGCACACAGCAGCGGCCTATTCTTCCACGCCCTGGTCGGTCCACCCAAATCGGCCGTCCTTACCCGGGGCCCACCCCAGGATGGACAGCAGTTCACGGTCCTTCTTGTCGAACGCGGCGGGGTCGGCCCGCTCGATCAGGTCCGGGCGGTTGCGGTCGGTACGGCGGAACGCCTCGTCACGACGCCAGCGGGCGATCTTGCCGTGGTGGCCGCTGAGCAGCACCTCGGGGATGCCCCGGCCGCGCCACTCGGGCGGCTTGGTGTAGACGGGCCCCTCCAGGAGGTCGGCCATCGCACCGGGCGCGAAGGAGTCGTCCTGGTGGGAGGCGGCGTTGCCCAGGACGCCGGGCAGCAGCCGGGCGACGGCCTCGACCATCACCAGGACCGGCGCCTCGCCGCCCGCCAGGACGTAGTCGCCGATGGAGACCTCGCGGACGTCGAGCCGGTCGCCGTACTCCTCGATGACGCGGCGGTCGATGCCCTCGTAGCGGGCCGGGGTGAAGACCAGCCAGGGCTTGGCGGAGAGTTCGACGGCGAGCTGCTGGGTGAACGGCTCGCCGCTGGGCGTCGGCACGACGAGGACGGGCGCGCCCTCACCGGAGGCGAGGATCTCATCCAGCGCCTCGCCCCACGGCTCCGGCTTCATGACCATGCCGGGTCCGCCGCCGTAGGGGGTGTCGTCGACGGTGTTGTGCTTGTCGTGCGCCCAGTCCCGCAGGTCGTGGATGCGGACGTCGAGCTGGCCGCGGGCGCGGGCCTTACCGACGAGGGAGACGTTCAGCGGTTCGAGGTACTCGGGGAAGATCGTGACGATGTCGAGGCGCATCAGCTGTCCTCACGGCTGCTGGCGATCTCGGCCTGCGCGTCGTCGAGGAGGCCGGGCGGCGGGTCGATGACCGCGCGCTGCTCCTCCAGATCGATCTCCGGGACGATCTCGCTGACGAACGGGATCAGCACCTCGCCGCCCTCGGGCCGCCCGACGACGAGCAGATCCTGGTAGGGCAGGTGGGAGACCTCGGTGATCCGGCCGACGACGGTGCCGTCGCGAGTGACGACGTCGAGGTCGATCAGCTGGTGGTCGTAGAACTCCTCGGGGTCCTCGGGGACCTCCTCGGGGTCGACCTCCGCGATCAGCAGGATGTTGCGCAGGGCCTCGGCGGCGGTCCGGTCCCTCACGCCGGCGAACCGCAGCAGCAGCCGGCCGCTGTGGACCCGGCCGGTCTCGATGGTGAGCGGTCCGGCCGTGGACGGGTCGGTGGCCAGGACGGCTCCGGGCGCGAGCCGCAGTTCGGGCTCGTCGGTACGCACCTCCACGGTGACCTCGCCCTTGATGCCGTGGGCGCGGCCGATCCGCGCGACTACCAGCTGCACGGTGTTGCCTCTCTGCGGCCGATCCGCCGCCGCTTGCGCGGAACCGCTGCGGTGCCGCGCGTGATGTTGCCGATTCCGGTGGCGACCGGGCGCCCGTGGGGTACGGGGCTGCGGCGCCGACGACAAAGGCCGGGGACGGCCCGAAAGCCGTCCCCGGCCCGAGCCGGTGTTCAACTGTTCAGTGGACCTGGTCCACGTCGACGAGGTCGACGCGGATACCCCGTCCACCGAGACCGCCCACGACGGTCCGCAGGGCGCGGGCGGTACGGCCGTTGCGGCCGATCACCTTGCCGAGATCATCGGGGTGGACCCGGACCTCCAGCACACGCCCACGACGCAGGGTGCGCGAGGCTACCTGGACGTCATCGGGGTTGTCGACGATGCCCTTGACGAGATGCTCAAGGACCTCCTCGAGCATGCTCAGGCCTCGGTGGGCTCAGAGGCCGACTTGTCTGCCTCGGCAGCAGCCTCGTCCGCCTTCTTGTCGGCCTTCTTCGCCTTCGGGGTGATGGCCTCACCCTTCGGCTCGTCGCCGGACGCCTTGGCGGCGGCCTCGAAGAGGGCACGCTTGTCGGCCTTCGGCTCGGCGACCAGCATCGGCGCCGGGGCGGGCAGGCCCTTGAACTTCTGCCAGTCGCCGGTGACCTTCAGGATGGCCATGACGGGCTCGGTCGGCTGCGCGCCGACACCCAGCCAGTACTGGACACGCTCGGAGTCGACCTCGATGCGGGAGGGGTTCTGCACCGGGTGGTACAGACCGATCTCCTCGATGGCCCGGCCGTCACGGCGGGTACGCGAGTCGGCGATGATGATGCGGTAGTGAGGCGCGCGGATCTTGCCCAGACGCTTCAGCTTGATCTTGACTGCCACGGGAGTGGTGTCTCCTGGTCTTGACGTGGTGGGGCACAACGGGATGCCACGTGGGGATGCGGTACTCGGTATGCCCGATGGACGCGTCAGCCGGAGGAGAGAGGGGTCCTGTGCGACTGTCGAGTACAGCGGTCCATTGTGCCACACGCCCTACGGTCAGCCGACCGCGGCCACCTCGGGGATCCGGAACGGCTTGCCGCAGCCTCCGCAGACGATCGGGGCCTGGGCCAGCACGGACGGGACGACCCGGACGTTGCGTCCGCAGTCGCAGACGGCCTTGACGCGGACGCCGCCGCCGGAGGAACCGTGGCGGGCGGCCGGGCCGCGGAAGCTGCGGGCACTGTCGGTGGCGGTCGCGGCGGTGTGGGCCTTGAGGGCTCTGGCGAGCCGCTCGATGGTGGGGCGGTAGCGGCGTCTGGCCTCGGGGCTGAGCGTGACCAGCGAGAAGCCGCTGCTGGGGTGGGGCTCGTCGGCATGATCCAGGCCCAGCTCCTCGGCGATGGCGAGGAACCGGCGGTTGTGGTAGCGGCCCGCACGGGAGGTGTCGCGGATGCCGCGGGAGGCGGCGATGCCGTGGACTGCCTCGTGGAGCAGCCGTTCGAAGGAGAGCTCGGCGCCACAGGCGGACGACGACTCTCCGATCAGGGACTCGGGCGCGGCCAGATCCGGCAGCTCGGGGTGGTGCCGTTGAATATCGGCCCAGGCGAGCGCCAGTTCGGCGGCGAGAACAGGCGGTGTCGTGCTCACGTCGTGACAACGAGCCGGGGACGCCAGGTGTTCCGATTCCGGGCCATCCCAAATAATTTGCACGTACCAGTCAGTTTCGTGTCATGGGCCGCGCCCGGGGCGGCTGCCCCGTTCCGCGCCCACGGCGTACAGGGGCCCGCGAAGCCGGTGCGTACCCCCGCGTCATCCGTACGGCGTACGCCGTCGCACCGCGCGGTGCGGAGGGCGCCGTGCCCGGCCGGGTGCGCGCGGGCCCCCGCCGTGTGCGTACGGCGGGGGCCCGGGCGGCAGGACCTCGGGGGTCAGCCCATGAACTTCTTGAACTCCTCGGGGAGTTCGAAGTCCTGGGCGTCGGCTCCGCCGGGGGGCAGGCCGAGCGGATTGCCGTTCTGGGCGGCCTCGCGGCGGGCGGCGGCCGCCGCCTCCTCGGCCTTGCGCTTCATCGGGTTACCGCTCTTGCGCTTGCCCTTGGCCTGCTTGACCTGCTTCTTCTTCTTGGCGCCGCCGCCCGCGCCGGGCATCCCGGGCATGCCCGGCATCCCCGGGATGCCGCCGCCCTGGGCCATCTTCGACATCATCTTGCGCGCGTCGAAGAACCGCTCGATGAGGTTCTTGACCGCGCTGACCTCGACGCCGGAACCCCGGGCGATACGGGCACGGCGGGAGCCGTTGATGATCGTCGGTTCGTGGCGCTCGGCCGGGGTCATCGACTTGATGATCGCGGCGGTGCGGTCGACCTCGCGCTCGTCGAGGTTGTTGATCTGCTCCTTCATCTGCCCCATGCCGGGCAGCATGCCGAGCAGCTTGGAGAGGGAGCCCATCTTGCGGACCTGCTCCATCTGGGCCAGGAAGTCGTCGAGCGTGAACTCCTTGGGGCCCTTCTGGAGCTTGGCCGCCATCTTCTCGGCCTCGGCCTGGCTGAAGGTCTGCTCGGCCTTCTCGATGAGGCTGAGCATGTCGCCCATGCCGAGGATGCGGGACGCCATGCGGTCCGGGTGGAACGCGTCGAAGTCGTCCAGCTTCTCGCCGTTGGAGGCGAACATGATCTGCTTGCCGGTGACGTGCGCGATGGAGAGCGCGGCACCGCCTCGGGCGTCGCCGTCGAGCTTGGAGAGGACAACGCCGTCGAAGCCGACGCCGTCGCGGAACGCCTCGGCGGTGTTGACCGCGTCCTGGCCGATCATCGCGTCGACGACGAAGAGGACCTCGTCGGGCTTGACGGCGTCGCGGATGTCCGCGGCCTGCTGCATCAGCTCCTGGTCGATGCCGAGGCGGCCGGCGGTGTCGACGATGACGACGTCGTGCTGCTTGGCGCGGGCGAACTCGATCGAGTCCTGGGCGACCTTGACCGGATCGCCGACGCCGTTGCCGGGCTCGGGGGCGTAGACCGCCACCTCGGCGCGCTCGGCGACGACGGAGAGCTGGTTGACGGCGTTGGGGCGCTGGAGGTCGCAGGCGACGAGCAGCGGCGTGTGACCCTGACCCTTGAGCCAGCGGCCGAGCTTGCCGGCGAGGGTGGTCTTACCGGCACCCTGGAGACCGGCGAGCATGATGACGGTCGGCGGGGTCTTGGCGAAGCGCAGGCGGCGGGTCTCGCCGCCGAGGATGCCGACCAGCTCCTCGTTGACGATCTTGATGACCTGCTGGGCCGGGTTCAGCGACTGGGAGACCTCGGAGCCGGAGGCGCGCTCCTTGACCTGCTTGATGAAGGCCCGGACCACGGGCAGCGCGACGTCGGCCTCAAGAAGGGCGATACGGATCTCGCGCGCCGTGGCGTCGATGTCGGCCTCGGAGAGGCGGCCCTTGCCCCGGAGGTTTTTGAAGGTACTCGCCAGGCGGTCGGAAAGCGTATCGAACACGGCGGTCGTCGTTCCTCGGGGTCGGGGGCATAAGACAGTCGACTCCTAGGGTATCCGGCCCGGCAAGCGGGCCACTCCGGGCCGCCGGCACCGGTACCGGGCGCGTCATTCCAGGGCGCGGCGCACGGCGCGGGCGGCGGCGCGGGCCCGTTCCCCGGTGAGCGGGGTGCCCGCGCCGTCGGTGAGGTAGAAGGCGTCGACGGCGCTGGCGCCAAGGGTGGAGACGCGGGCGCCGCGGACGGTGGCACCGGTGGATTCGAGGGCCCGGCAGACGCGGTGCAACAGGCCGTGGGAGTCGCGGGCGCGGACGTCGATGACGGTGGCGGTGCGGGAGGTGCCCGGGGCGACGGTGACGGTGGGCGGCGGGGCGTGGGGCGCACGGGGCCGGTGGGCGCGTTCGCGGGCGGCGAGGCGGGCGGGGAGGTCGAGGGTGCCGTCGAGGGCGCGGAGGAGGTCGGCGCGGAGTCGGGCGGCCGGGGGCAGGGCCCCGTAGTGGGCGGCGATCCGCCAGGTCAGCAGGGCGACCGGTCCCGCGCCGACGGGGTCGAGGGTGCGCAGATCGGCGGCGCGGACGGTGATCCGGTGCAGGGCGAGGACCCCGGCCGCGGCGGCGAGGACGCCGGTGGCGGGCGCCGCGGACGCCGGGTCCGGGCAGCGGTCGGTGGGGACGGCGAGGAGGAGTGCGGCGCCGACCGGTTCGGGGGCGCCGGGCCCGGTGTCCGCTCCTGCGGCGCCGGGCGCGGGGCCTTCGGGGCGGAGGGTGAGGACGGGGCCGCCGGTGTGGGCGGCTTCGGCGGCGAGGCGTTCCTCCTCGGCGGTGGGTGGGCGGGTGGCGGGGCCGTCCGGTACGGGTTCACCGGCGAGGCGGTCGGCGACGCGGGCGACGAGGCCGTCGACGAGCGCACCGCGCCAGGCGCTCCATGCGGCGGGCCCCGTGGCGCGGGCGTCGGCCTCGGTGAGGGCGTGCAGCAGGCCGAGGGTGCGGACGGTGCCGACGGCTCCGGCGACGGCGGTGACCGTCTCGGGGTCGTCGAGGTCGCGGCGGGTGGCGGTCTCGATGAGCAGCAGGTGGTGGCGGACGAGGGTGGCGAGGACGGCGGTGTCGTGGGCGCCGAAGCCGAGGCGGGCGGCGACGGCGCGGGCGACGGGTGCACCGGCCACCGCGTGGTCGCCGGGCAGGCCCTTGCCGAGGTCGTGCAGGAGGGCCGCGACGAGCAGCAGGTCGGGCCGGTCGACGCGGCGGGTGAGGGCGGCGGCGCGGACGGCGGTCTCGACGAGGTGGCGGTCGACGGTCCAGGTGTGGACGGCGTTGCGCTGCGGCAGGCAGCGGACCCGTTCCCACTCCGGCAGCAGGCGGGTGAGCAGGCCCTCGGCCTCCAGGGTCTCCCAGACGGGGACGGTGGGGGCGCCCGCGTCGAGGAGGGCGACGAACGCCTCGCGGGCCTCGGGCGGCCACGGCACGGGTAGCGGGTGGGTGGCGGCCGCGGCGGCGCAGCGGCGGGCGGCGTGCGGGGAGAGCGGCAGTCCGGCCCGGGCGGCGGCGGCCGCGGCGCGCAGGCCGAGGACGGGGTCGCGTTCGGGGCGGGCGGTGCGGGCGAGGGCGGCCTCCCCGTCGTGTGCGACGACGCCGTCGGCGAGCGGGGCGCGCTCGCCCCGTCCGGCGGCGCGGTCCCCGGCGAGCAGACCACGCAGCAGCGGGCGTACGGAGCGGGCGCGCAGGATCCGGCCGGTCGCGCGCCAGGTGATGTCGGCGGCGTACGCGAGGGTGCGGGCGGCCTCGTAGGTGTGGCGGAGCAGGACGTCCGCGTCGGGGAGGCCGAGGGCGGCGGCGACCTGGTCCTGTTCCTGGAGGGTGAGGCGGTCGGTGGCGCGGCCGGTGGCGAGGTGGAGCGCGTCGCGGATGTCGAGGAGGCGGGTGCGGGCGGCTTCGAGCCCGTCGCGTGGGGCGTCGGCGACCCAGGAGGCGGCGACGGCGCGCAGGGCGGTGGCGTCACGCAGCCCGCCGCGGGCCTCCTTGAGGTCGGGTTCGAGGAGGTACCGGAGGTCGCCGTGGCGCTCGGCGCGGGCGCGTCCCAGGGCGTGGAGTTCCGGGAGGCGGGCGGGGGCGGCGGCGCGCCAGTCGGCGGCGGCGGCGGTGCGCAGCGCGTCGGTGAGGGTCCGGTCACCGGCGAGGTGGCGGGCGTCAAGGAGGCCGAGCTGCACCTTGAGGTCGGCGCGGGCGGCGGTGCGGGCCTGCGCGGGGGTGCGGACGGAGTGGTCGAGGTCGAGGCCGTGGTCCCAGACCGGGTACCAGAGGCGGTCGGCGAGCGTGGCGAGTTTGGACGGGGCGGCGCGGCCGTCGTGGAGCAGGAGGAGGTCGAGGTCGCTGCGCGGGGAGAGTTCGCCACGTCCGTAACCGCCGACCGCGACGAGCGCCGCCCCGGTGACCCCGGTGTCGACGGCCGCGGCGGCGAACAGCGCGGCGAGCCAGTCGTCGGTGACCTGCGCGAGGGCGGCCCGGCGCTCGGGGCCGGGGAGGGCGGGGGTGGGGAGGAGGCGCAGCCGCGTGGCGGGGTGGTCGTCGTCCGGCGTGGGGCCGGCGGCGCTGCGGGGCGAGTTGTCGTCCGGTAGGGGACCGGCGGCGTTCCGGAGTGAGTTGCCGTCGTCGCGGGACGGGGCCGGGGTGTACGGGGCGGGGCGGGGGGCCGGAGCGGGGCGGGGGCGCGGGGCGGGAGCCGCCCCCTTCCCGGGCCCCGCCGACCGGGGGTCACAACGCATCCGCCCCCCTCTCCCCCGTGCGCACCCGCACCACTTCGTCCACCGGCACGCTCCACACCTTGCCGTCACCGATCTTGCCGGTGCGGGCGGCGGTCACGATGGCCTCGGCGAGAGGGGCGGCGTCCGCGTCGTCGGCGAGGACCTCGATGCGGATCTTCGGGACGAGGTCGACGGTGTACTCGGCGCCGCGGTAGACCTCGGTGTGGCCGCGTTGCCGGCCGTAGCCGCTGGCCTCGGTGACGGTCAGGCCGTGCACGCCGAACGCCTGCAGTGCCTCCTTCACCTCGTCGAGGCGGTGCGGCTTGATGACTGCCGTGATGAGCTTCACGCGTCCACCCTCTCCGTGTCCGGGCCGAGGCCCCGTTCCGCTTCGTTCGTGGGTGCCGGTCCGCCGCCGAGGGCGCCGGGAGTCCCCAGGGCCACGGCCGGTACGCGGTGGACGGCGCCGCCGCCCGCGCCGGTGAAGTCGTAGGCGGTCTCGGCGTGGGCGGTCCGGTCGACGCCGGTGATCTCCTCGTCCTCCGCGACCCGGAAGCCCATCAGCCGGTCGACTCCCTTGGCGAGGAGGTGGCTGACGACGAAGGAGTAGAGCAGGACGGCGGCCACGCCGAGGGTCTGCTTGCCGAACTGCCCGAGGCCGCCGCCGTAGAAGAGGCCGCGGGCGGGGGACTGCACGCCGCCGGTGGCGAAGAGGCCGACGAGGAGGGACCCGGCGATGCCGCCGACGAGGTGGACGCCGATGACGTCGAGGGAGTCGTCGTAGCCGAGCTTGTACTTGAGGCCGACGGCCAGGGCGCAGAGGATCCCCGCGATGACGCCGACGGCGAGGGCACCGAGCGGGCTGACGGCGCCGCATGCCGGGGTGATGGCGACGAGTCCGGCGACCGCGCCGGAGGCGGCGCCCAGGGTGGTGAACGCCCCGTGGCGCAGCTTCTCGTACGCGAGCCAGCCGAGCATCGCGGCGGCGGCGGCGACCTGGGTGTTGACGAAGGCGACCGCGCCGACGCCGTCGCCGTTGCCCAGCCAGGAGCCGGAGTTGAAGCCGAACCAGCCGAACCACAGCAGTCCGGCGCCGAGCATCACCAGGGGCAGGTTGTGCGGCCGCATCGGGTCCTTGCGGAAGCCGATGCGCCGTCCGACGACGAGGAGGACGCCGAGGGCGGCGGCGCCCGCGTTGATGTGGACGGCGGTACCGCCGGCGAAGTCGATGACGCCGAGCCGGAAAAGCCAACCGCCCTCGCCCCACACCCAGTGGGCGACGGGGAAGTAGACGACGGTGACCCACAGGGCGGTGAAGAGGGCCCATGCGGTGAATTTGACGCGGTCGGCGAGGGCGCCGCTGATCAGCGCGGGCGTCAGGACGGCGAACATCAGCTGGAAGACGGCGAAGACGTACACCGGGATGGTGCTGGTGCCCCACAGTTCGGTCAGGCCGATGCCGCCGAGTCCGGCGAAGTCGCCGCGCCAGCCGATGAGTCCGCCGCGGTCGGTGCCGAAGGCGAGCCCGAAGCCGTAGAGGACCCACAGGACGGTGACGATGCCGAGGCTGACGAAGCTCATCATCAGCATGTTGAGGACGCTTTTGACGCGCACCATGCCGCCGTAGAAGAAGGCCAGGCCCGGCGTCATCACCATGACGAGGGCGGAGCAGAGGAGCATGAAGCCGGTGTCGGCCGGGCTCAGGGCGGCGTCGGCCGCGAGCCCGTCCGCGAGGGTCTGGATGCCTGGGGGCATCGGCGTCTCCCGTCGTCGATGCGGCCCGTGCGGGTGCCGTGGTGGGTGGGCCGTCGTTCCGACGAGGCTGGCGCAGCCCGGTTTCGGCCACGGCCCACGGGTGTTTCGCCGCCGTGACGAAGGCGTCGTCGGTGTTACGTGGCGGTGAACGGGGACGGTGCGCACGGCGCCGGACGCGGGCCGGCCGCGGCGCCACCCGTATGACCTGGCATGGGGAAGCCGAGTCGGGTGGTACGGGGTGGCGTCCGCGGCCGGTGTCGTGCGGCCTCGGCGTCGTCAGACGGCCTCGGCCTCGGGGAGGCCGCGGGCCAGCTCCTCGCCGAGGTGGATCACCTCCGCGACGGTGCCGAAGTCGCGGGCGGCGGTGTCGACGGTCTTCCGCAGCCGGGTGTTGACCCGCTCGGAGCGGACCTGCTGGGCGAACGGCATGGCCTGCCGGGCCCGCACGGCGCACTGCTCCGGCTCGCGCTGCAGCAGATGGACGGTGGCCATGCCGATGAGGTTGAGGGCGTACGAGCGCTGGTGCTCGGCGTCCTTGGCGAAGAGTTCGACGGCGCGCTCCATGACCGGCGCGGCGAGGGCGGCGTAGGTGGGGCTGCGCCCGGCGACGTAGGCGAGATCGCGGTAGGAGTGGGCGTTCTCGGCGTTCAGTTCGGCTTCGGAGAAGAAGCGGATCCAGTCGGGCTCGGGCTCGCCCGGCACCGCGTCCTCGAAGGTCTCCTCCGCCATGCGGACGGCGCGCTTGACCTTGCTGGGGCGGCCCATCCCGGCGCAGGCACGGGCCTCCACCGCGTACAGCATGGCCTGGGTGCGGGCGGTGGCCGTCTCGCGGCTGCCGTACTGCGCGAGGTGGATCAGCTCCAGCGCGTCGTCGGGGCGGCCGAGGTGGATCATCTGGCGGCTCATGCTGGAGAGGATGTACGCACCCAAGGGGCGGTCGCCGGCCTCCTTGGCGGCGTGCAGCGCGAGGACGAAGTACTTCTGGGCGGTGGGCTGCAGGCCCATGTCGTAGCTCATCCAGCCCGCGAGCTGGGAGAGTTCGGCGGCGACCTTGAAGAGGCGGGTGGCGACGGTGGCGGGCTGCGGCTCCTGGAGGAGGTCGGTGACCTCGTGGAGCTGGCCGACGACGGCCTTGCGGCGCAGCCCCCCGCCGCACTGGGCGTCCCACTGCCGGAACATGGCGGTGGTCGCCTCCAGCAGGTCGAGTTCGGGTACGGAGAGGCGGGCGCGGCGGGTGCGGTCGCGGGCGGGGTCGGGCTGCGGGGCGCCCGGGGCCGGGGGGACCGGAACCAGCCAGCGCTGCATCGGCTCGATGAGGGACGGTCCGGCGGCGAGGGCAAGGGAGGTGCCGAGGAAGCCGCGGCGCGCCAGCATCAGGTCGCTGCGGGAGAACTCGCTGAGGAGGGCGGTGGTTTGGGGACCGGCCCAGGGCAGGTCCACGCCGGAGACGGACGGGGCGCGGTGCGCGGCGCGCAGGCCCAGCTCCTCGACGCCGACGACGCAGCCGAAGCGTTCGGAGAAGAGTTCGGAGAGGATGCGCGGGATGGGCTCGCGCGGCTGTTCGCCGTCGAGCCAGCGGCGGACGCGGGAGGTGTCGGTGCTGATGTGGTGCGCGCCCATCTGGCGGGCTCTGCGGTTGACCTGACGGGCCAGCTCGCCCTTGGACCAGCCGCTGCGCACGAACCACGATCCCAACTGTGTGTTGGGACGCTTCTCGGCAGTTCCGCTGCCGTTGCCGCCCACTGGTAACGCCCCCAACCGTGTGTCGCCCGACGCGAATCCCGTGCAGGATCCGGCTTGTTGAGGCATCCTGCCCGGCCGGCTCCGGCCGGTCGCGCATTCCGGCCACCGCTCCGGCCGGTCCGGCCACCGGCGGGACCGCCCCGGACGGCACCCCCCGGCTCCGCGCACCGAAAGTAATCGTACGATCACGCTCTCCGTGAGATCGCTCACGGAAACGCCACCATTCGCCACCCCTTCGAATGAACTGGCACTCCGCTCCGCGCGATTGACTTGACACAGGTCGGGCGCAACCCGACGGAGCGATGCGTGTGACGGCGCGCGCCACGGCACACGCCCCGTGGCGCGCCCCGCTCCGAGGACGCGCCGCGGGGCGTCGGCGCCCCGTCGACGGAGCGTCACGGCGGCGCTCCGGGCGTCCCGTGCGGCGGGGCGCCGCGGTCGGCTCCGGGTCCCGGGGCGGCTCGTAACCAGACCGACACACCACCCGTTGGAGGGGGCATGGGTTTCACGATCGGCGGCATCCGGGACATCGGTGCCAGGCGCCGCGTGCGCGCGCCCGAGAGCACCACGGTGGCCGAATACACGGGGCTGTGGGGCTGGGACGTCGTGCCCGGCGCCCGGGCGGCACGCATCGGTGGCGGGCGCCTGGAGTGCTCGTGCGGGGTGTCCGCGTGCCCGGCACCCGGCGCGCATCCGCTGTCCTTCGGCGCGGAGATCGCGGCGGGCGCCTCGCTGGAGACGGTCACGGCCGCCTGGTCGCGGACGCCGGGGGCGGCGGTGCTGCTGCCGGTGGGCCGGTCGTTCGACGTGCTCGACGTACCGGAGGCGGCGGGCCGGTGCGGGCTGGCGCGGCTGGAGCGGATGGGGGTGCCGCTCGGCCCGGTGGCGCTGACACCCACGGGGCGCGCGCAGTTCTTCGTCGCGCCGGGGGCCGCCGCCGGGCTCCCGGGGCTGCTCTACCGGACGGGCTGGGACGACGCGGCGCTCGATCTGCGCCCCCTGGGGCAGGACGACCACCTCACCGCTCCCCCGTCCGACCTCGGCGCGGACGGCCCCGTGCGCTGGCTCCGTCCGCCGTCCCTGGAGACGGCGGCCCGCCCGCCGCAGGCCCGGTTGCTGCTGGGGATGCTCGCGTACGTCTGCCACCGCTCGGGCCACCGGGCGGCCGGGTAGCGCCCCGGTCCGCTCCGACGCGACGGCCCCCGGCGCCTCGCTCCGTACGGGAGCGGGTGCCGGGGGCCGTGGGCGCCGGTGGGTGGCGCGGTGGTCAGTCGCCGATCAGCGCGTCGACGAACGCCTCGGGCTCGAACGGCGCGAGGTCGTCGGCGCCCTCGCCGAGACCGACGAGCTTCACCGGGACGCCCAGCTCCCGCTGGACGGCGACGATGATGCCGCCCTTGGCGGTGCCGTCGAGCTTGGTGAGGACCACGCCGGTGATGTCCACAACCTCGGCGAAGACCCGCGCCTGGACGAGGCCGTTCTGGCCGGTGGTGGCGTCGAGGACGAGCAGCACCTCACCGACCGGGCCGTGCTTCTCGACGACCCGCTTGACCTTGCCCAGCTCGTCCATGAGGCCGGTCTTGGTGTGCAGCCGGCCGGCGGTGTCGACGAGGACGACGTCGGCGGATTCGGCGATGCCCTCCTTGACAGCGTCGAAGGCGATGGAGGCGGGGTCGCCGCCCTCGGGGCCGCGCACGGTGCGGGCGCCGACCCGTTCGCCCCAGGTCTGGAGCTGGTCGGCGGCGGCGGCGCGGAAGGTGTCGGCGGCGCCGAGGACGACGGACTTGCCGTCGGCGACCAGCACCCGGGCGAGCTTGCCGGTGGTGGTGGTCTTACCGGTGCCGTTGACGCCGACGATCAGGACGACGCCGGGGATCTCGTCGCCGCCGTTGCCGATGCCGTTCGCGGTGTGCACGGAGCGGTCGATGTCGGTGCCGATGAGGGTGAGCAGTTCCTCGCGCAGCAGGGCGCGCAGGTCTTCGGGGGTGCGGGTGCCGAGGACCTTGACCCGCTCCCGCAGCCGCTCGACCAGCTCCTGGGTGGGGGCGACGCCGACGTCTGCGGTGAGCAGGGTCTCCTCGATCTCCTCCCAGGTGTCCTCGTCGAGGTGTTCGCGGGACAGGAGGGTCAGCAGGCCCTTGCCGAGGGAGTTCTGCGACCGGGAGAGCCGGGCGCGCAGCCGCACCAGGCGGCCGGCGGTCGGCTCCGGAACCTCGATCTCCGGGGCGGGCGGGGCCTCCGGCTCGGCGACCGGCGCCTCGGCCTCGGGGGCTTCGGCGACGGGCAGCGGCGTGTCTTCGATGGTGCGACGGGATACGTCGCTCGGGGTCTCGGCTTCCTCACCGACCTGCGGTTCTGCGGGCGGCGCGGTGACGGAGGGCGTGACGGCGGCGGTCGGCGGGGACGGCGGCAGCTGCTTCTTCTTGCGGCCGCTGACGACGAGCCCGCTGATCGCGCCGAGCACGACCACGGCGATGACTACAGCAAGGATGACGATTTCCATAACCCTCCCAGTATCAGCCACGTGCCGTCCTCGGGGGCCGCACGCGCCGATCCCGTAAGCGCCGCGCGCCCCTCGCGCCCCCGCCCACGCCCCGGTGCGCGGGGCGCGCGTCCGACACGTCGAGGCTGGCCGGAAATCGCTGGTCAGCAGGGTGGCGGGAAAGTGAGGGGCTTCCTCAGACAGCGCGGAGCTGCGGTTTCATGGAGGCATCCAACGGGACGTACGGCACGAACTTGGACCAAAGTACAATGGTGGACGGCTGCGCAACGCGCGTAGAGTCCTGGCGACCGAACCCGGCCGGGCACCAAAGCCGC
This sequence comes from Streptomyces sp. NBC_01525, assembly GCF_045040405.1. NCBI lineage: Bacteria > Bacillati > Actinomycetota > Actinomycetes > Kitasatosporales > Streptomycetaceae > Streptomyces > Streptomyces sp. NBC_01525. The sequence continues at coordinate 5,093,014 of NZ_CP109397.1, read as the reverse complement.
TGCCTCAGCGCCTCCCGGGGCGCTCCAGAACCGCGCACGGAGACACCTGCACCATGGGCACCACGTCCACCCCCGAAGCCGACGGCGCCGTCGAGACCCGGGGCATCGAGCCCGTACCCGACCGCGAACGCCACGGACGCGTCCGCGAACTGTTCCCCACCTGGGTCGCCGCCAACATCAGCGTGCTCCTGCTGACCATGGGCGCCGCGCTGGTGGTCAACAACGGGCTGAACTTCTGGCAGGTGCTGCTGGTCGCCGTCATCGCCGCGACGGTGGCGTTCGGCATGGTCGGGGTGTTGTCGGTGTCCGGGAAGTGGGGCGGCGCGCCGGGCGCGATGCTCTCCCGGGCGGCGTTCGGCGTCCGGGGGAACTACTTCCCGGGCGCGGTCCTGTGGGTGGCCCGCTTCGGCTGGGAGACGATCAACGCCGTCACCGGCGCGTACGCGGTGCTGACGGTGCTGCGGCTGCTGTTCGACATCCGGGCCAACAACCTGCTGGTGGTCATCACCCTGCTCGCGTTCGTCGCCTGTACGTATCTGGTGAGCGGCATGGGGCGCAAGGCGCTCAACCTCTGCAACCGGTACTCCACGTACCTCTTCGGCCTGTTCACCGTGATGGTGCTGGTGTATCTGATCGCCACCATGGACTGGCAGGCGATCTTCGCGAAGAAGGCGGGCACCACCGCGATGGTGATCGCGGGCATCGGCACCATCGCCGCGGGCGGCATCAGCTGGGTGCCCACCGGCCCGGACTTCGCGCGCTACCTCCCGCACTCCGCGTCCGGCCGCCGGATCGTCGGCGCCACGGTCTCCGGCGCGGCGCTGGTGCTGGTGCCGATGGTGCTGATGGGCGGCGTGATGGCGGTGTCCAACCCGAAGCTGGCCGGGCAGAACACCGACCCGATGTCGTTCCTCGGCACGATCCTGCCGACCTGGCTCGCGGTGCCGTATCTGATCACCGCGCTGGTCGGGATGGTGCTGATCAACAGCCTGTCGATGTACTCCGCCGGGTTCACCGCGCAGACCATGGGCGTCAAGCTGCCGCGGGCCCTGGCGGTGAGCATCAACGCCGTCATCAGCCTGGTGGGCGGGCTGTTCATGATGCTGGTCGCCAAGGACTTCATCGGGCAGTTCATCACCTTCCTCACGCTGCTCGCGGTCTCGTTCTCCGCCTGGATCGGCGTCTACGCCGTGGACATGGCCCGGCGCCGCTCCCTGGCCGTCCGCTACGACGCCGACAGCCTGCTGACCATCGGGCGCACCAGCCGCTACTGGTACCGGGGCGGCTTCTGCTGGCAGGCCATGATCTCCTGGGCCGCGGCGCTGGCCGCGGGGCTGTGCTTCACGACGGTGCAGTGGTTCACCGGCCCGCTGGCCACCACCTGGATCGGCCGGAACGGCCTGGGCTGGGCGGCCACGATCCTGATCGCCGCGGTCCTCTTCGCGGTGCTGCCCCGCCCGAAGGAGAACGTCCCGGCCACGGACGAGCCGGTCACCGGGGGCCGGACGCCGCTCACGACGGGCTGACGGGCCGCCGCGTGGGGCCATGCCCCCGTCCGGCCTCGTGCGGCCGGGGCCTGCCTCGTGCGGCGCCGTGCCGCGGCTCCATGCGGCACCATGCCGCGGCGCCGTGTGGACAAGAGGCCCCGCCCCATGCGGGGCCCCACACCTGGCCCCATGCGGCACCGTGCCGCGGCCCCATGCGGCACCACCGCGCCCCGACGCACGGCGACACGACCGCCCCGTCCGGGGCCACGGGACCACCCCGGGCGCGGCCCGCACCACCCTGGAAATCTGACACCTCGTCAGCTCCCCCCCCCCACCCGCCACCCGCCACCCGGCGAAGGGGACGCCGCCATGCCGCCCATCACCGTTCTGCGCCTGAACCTCGTCGACCCCGACCCCTCCCCCGCCTCGCTCGCCGCCCGCTACCGCGCGGCGCTGGAGATGGCCGCGTACGCCGACGCACGGGGCCTGACCACCGTGCAGACCGAGGAGCACCACGTCACCGGCGACGGCTGGATGCCCGCCCCGCTGGCCTTCGCCGGGGCGCTGCTCGGCGCCACCCGCCGGATCACGGTCACGGTCTCCGCGCTGCTCACGCCGTTGCACGATCCGCTCCGGCTGGCCGAGGACCTCGCCGTGCTCGACCTGCTCGGCGGCGGACGGCTGGTCACCGTCGCCGGGCTCGGCTACCGGCCCCAGGAGTACGCGGCGTACGGCAGGGACTGGGCCGGGCGCGGCGCCCTCCAGGACGAGGTGCTGGAGACGCTGCTGACCGCCTGGCGCGGCGAGCCGTTCCGGTACCGGGGCCGCACCGTGCAGGTCACGCCGCGCCCCTGCACCCGGCCGCATCCGCCGCTGCTGGTCGGTGGCGGTTCACGCGCCGCGGCCCGGCGCGCCGCCCGGCTGGGGCTGCCGCTGTTCCCCTCCGCCCATCTGCCGGAGCTGGTGGCGTACTACCGCGAACGGTGCGCCGCGTACGGCACCGAGGGCCGGGCGCTGCAGCCCGACGCCCGCACCTGCCTGCTGCACGTCTCCGAGGACCCGGAACGGGCCTGGGATCGCTACGGTCCGCATCTGCTGTACGAGGCCCGGACCTACGCGTCCTGGCAGCCCGCGGGCGTCCGCTCGGCGGTGCGCTCGGCCGCACGCGACGTGGCGGAACTGCGCGCGGAGGGCATCTACCGCATCGTCACACCGCAGGAGTGCCTACGGCTGGCCCAGGAGCCGGACGCGCCGGGCTCGTGGGTCCTCCACCCGCTGTGCGGCGGCATCCCGGTCGACGAGGGCTGGCGCGCCCTCCGCCTCTTCACGGACGAGGTCCTGCCGGGGCTGGGGGTGGGGTGAGGGGCGGTGCGGGGCGGGATGTCGCATGAGACGGGGCGGTACGGGGCCGGGCGCTGCAGGGGGCGGGGCGCACCATGCAGCCGCCCCATGCGGCACGAGGCACGGGCCGGTGCGGCCCGCCCCATGCGGCCGTGCCCCCTGCGCCGCCGCCCGGCCCCGTACCCCCGTACCGTCAGCCCTCCGGGTAGAAAACGAACAGTGTGCAGCCATCCGCGGACTGCGGCACGTGCCAGGAGCCCGCGGGTGCGTGGATAAAGGTCCCCGCGGGGTGGGCGCGGTCGCCGTCGTGGAAGGTTCCGGAGACCACGTAGACCTCCTCGGGGCCCGGCTCGTGGACGTCGATCCCGTCCCAGCAGCTGCCGGGGGCGAACTCCACGACCATCGCCTTCGCGCCGTTCTCCCCGGTCCACAGCAGCCGGGCGCTGATGCCGGGTGCGGGTTCCATGGGCTCGGCGTCGGCCACCGTACGGAAGAGGTAGCCGGGCGTGCCGCCCACGCCCCCGGGGTGCGCCCCCGCCACCGCTCCGGCGGCTATGCCCTCGGGCGCCGCGTCCTGCTCGTCGTTGACCTGCGTGTTCACGTTCATGGGGACAGCTTGTCGGGCCGGTGGGGGCCGTTCCCAGTGCCAGAACCGACCCCGCCGGGTACTTTCCTGCCATGATCAAATCGTCGTCCCGCACCGCCGTGCCACCGGGCGGGGAAGGGGCGCGTCATCAGGTCGTGGCGCTGGTGCACGCACCGCAGCCGACGTTCGAACTGGGCTGTGCCGCGGAGGTCTTCGGCACCCGGCGGCCCGGCCTCCCCGCGTACTACGACTTCCGGATCTGCGCGCTGCGGCCCGGCTCCGTGGCGACGACCGCCGGGTACACGCTGCACGCCACGGCGGGGCTGTCCGCGCTGGACGAGGCCGACACCGTCGTCGTCCCCGGCTGGGCGCCCGACGCGCCGTTACCCGAGGCGATACACGGGGCGCTGCGCGCCGCCCACCGGCGTGGCGCCCGCCTGATAGGGCTCTGCTCGGGCGCGTACGCGCTGGCCGCCACCGGGGTGCTGGACGGGCGGCGGGCGACGACCCACTGGAACCGCGCGGCGGATTTCGCGGCCCGTTTCCCGCGCGTGGAGATGGACGCCACGGTGCTGTACATCGACCACGGCGACGTCGCGACGAGCGCGGGGGCGGCCGCCGGGGTCGATCTCTGTCTGCATCTGCTGCGCGCCGACCACGGTGCCGGGTACGCGGCGCGCGTCGGCCGCTACATGGGGGTACCGCCGCACCGTGAGGGCGGCCAGGCGCAGTTCACCGCGGAGGCGCCGCCCCGGCGGGCGGACCCGTCGCTGGCACCGTTGCTGGACTGGGTGTCCGGGCGGCTGGGGACGCGGGTGTCGGTGGCGGAGATGGCGGCGCGGCTGCGGGTCTCGCCGCGGACGCTGGCGCGCCGCTTCACCGAGGAGGTGGGCACCAGCCCCGGCCAGTGGCTGCTGGCCCGCCGGATCGCGGCGGCGTGCACGCTGCTGGAGGAGACCGATCTGCCGGTCGAGGCGGTGGCCGCGCGCGTCGGCCTCTCGTCGGCGACCAACCTGCGGCGCCGCTTCCACGACGCCCTGGGCACGACACCGGCCGCCTACCGCCGCGCCTTCCGCCACCGCTCCCCCGTGCCGCCCGGGAACGCCGGTACCTGACGAGCGGACGGGCCCGGGGCGCGCCGCATGCCGCGGCGCATGGGGCCGACGCGCATGGGGCCGCCGCGCATGGGGCGGCACACAGGAACCGCGCCCCCCGTACGCACGGCGCAGCCACGCAGGAGGCCCACGCACCACGCGGCGCCCACCGGAACACCCCCACACACGACACCGCCCCGGCTCTCCGAATGAGCCGGGGCAGCATCCACTTCCGAGGAAACGGACTGGCGGGGTGGGTTAGCCCATCTCCTCCAACGCCTTGCCCTTGGTCTCCTTCACGAACTTCAGCACGAAGGGGATCGAGAGCAGGGCGAAGACCATGTAGATCACGTACGTACCGGAGAGGTTCCAGTCGGACAGGCTCGGGAAGCTCGCCGTGATGGCCCAGTTGGCGATCCACTGGGCGGAGGCGGCGACGCCGAGCGCCGCGGCGCGGATGCGGTTGGGGAACATCTCGCCGAGGAAGACCCAGACCACCACGCCCCAGGAGAGGGCGAAGAAGAGCACGAAGCAGTGGGCCGCGATGAGGGCGACGGTGCCCTGCGTCGTCGGCAGCGTCCCGGCCGCCGTCTTGGCGGAGAAGGCCCACGCCTCCAGGGCGAGCGCGACGGCCATACCGGCGGAGCCGATGAGGGCCAGCGGGCGGCGGCCGATCCGGTCGACGAAGATCATCGCGATGACGGTGCCGATGATGTTGATGATCGACGTGGTGAAGCTGTAGAAGAACGAGCCGCTGGGGTTGATGCCCACGGACTGCCACAGCGTCGACGAGTAGTAGAACGCGACGTTGATGCCGACCAGCTGCTGGAAGACCGACAATCCGATACCGACCCACACGATCGGCAGGAAGCCGCCCCGGCTGCCCAGCAGATCCCTGAACGTCGACTTGTGCTCCCGGCGCATCGCCTCCTGGATCTCCTCGACCCGCGTGTCGAGATCGACGCTGTGCCCCTCGACCTCGGACAGCACCTGCTTCGCCTTGGTGATCTTGCCGACGGAGATCAGGAAGCGCGGCGACTCCGGGATGACGAACGACAGCAGGCCGTACAGGAGCGCCGGGATCACCATCACGCCCAGCATCCACTGCCACGCCTCGATACCGGCGAGCTTGCCGCGCTGGTTGCCGTCGGCGAGGTTGAGGATGCCCCAGTTGACGAGCTGGGAGACGGCGATGCCGACGACGATCGCGGCCTGCTGGAACGAGCCGAGCCGCCCCCGGTACGCGGGCGGCGAGACCTCGGCGATGTACGCCGGGCCGATCACCGACGCCATGCCGATCGCGATACCGCCGAGCACCCGCCACATGGCGAGGTCCCAGAGCGCGAACGGCAGCGCGGACCCGACGGCGCTGACGGTGAAGAGCCCCGCGGAGATCTGCATCACGTGGATGCGGCCGATCCGGTCGGCGATCCGGCCCGCGGTGGCGGCGCCGATCGCGCAGCCGATCAACGCGATGGCGATGACCTGGGCCAGAACGGCGGAACCCACGTCGTACCGGCCGCGGATCGCCTCGACGGCGCCGTTGATGACGGAGCTGTCGTAGCCGAAGAGGAAGCCGCCCATCGCGGCAGCCGCGGTGATGAAGATGACATGGCCGAGATGGTCCGGCTGAGCCTTGCGGCCTTCCGGTACCGCCGGCTGCGCGGTGCTGGTCAACGTGTACTCCAGTGGCCCGGCTGCGCTGCCGGGCGTAGGGGGCTGGCACTTCCAGTGGCGCATACGTCGAGGGCAGCCACCACGTGAAGGCAAAAACGACATGGCAGAGACTATTCGTTCAAGTTTCTAAGTCAATAGCGCGAGATGAAAAGACGCATCCACCCCGTTGGGTGACCTGAATTCAAGTTCTGAACAGAGGTGTCGGGCTCAGCGCAGCCGCTGGCTGATGACCTTCGAGACACCGTCGCCCTGCATCGAGACACCGTAGAGGGCGTCGGCGACCTCCATCGTCCGCTTCTGGTGCGTGATCACGATCAGCTGGCTGCTCTCCTGCAGCTCCTCCATGATCCCGATCAGCCGCTGCAGGTTGGTGTCGTCGAGCGCCGCCTCGACCTCGTCCATCACGTAGAACGGGCTGGGGCGCGCCTTGAAGATCGAGACCAGCAGGGCCACCGCGGTCAGCGACCGTTCGCCGCCGGACAGCAGCGAGAGCCGCTTGACCTTCTTGCCGGGCGGGCGGGCCTCCACGTCCACCCCGGTGGTCAGCATGTGCTCCGGATCGGTCAGCACCAACCGGCCCTCGCCGCCCGGGAAGAGCCGCCCGAAAACGCCCTCGAACTCCCGCGCCGTGTCGTGGTACGCCTCGGTGAAGACCTGCTCCACGCGCTTGTCGACGTCCTTGACGACCTGGAGCAGATCGACCCGGGTCTTCTTCAAGTCTTCAAGCTGCTCGCTCAGGAACTGGTGCCGTTCCTCCAGTGCGGCGAACTCCTCCAGGGCCAGCGGGTTCACCTTCCCGAGCTGCTGATACGCCCGCTCGGCCGCCTTGAGCCGCTTCTCCTGCTCGGCACGGACGTACGCCACCGGCCGGTTCCGCGGATGCTCCGGATCGTCCGGCAGCCGCTCCCCCTCCGCGGGCGGCGACGGCGGCACGGGCTGGTCCGGTCCGTACTCCGCGACCAGCGCGGACGGCTCCACGCCCAGCTCCTCCAGGGAACGCGACTCCAACTGCTCGATCCGCAGCCGCTTCTCGGCCCCCAGGACCTCGCCCCGGTGCACCGAGTCGGTCAGCTTGTCCAGCTCCGACGCGAGCTGCCGGCCCTGCTCCCGCGCGGCCGCCAGCGCCTCCTCGCTCCCGGCGGTGGCCCGCTGCGCCACCGCCCGCTCCTCCTCGGCCCGTACGAGGGAGACCTCGACGTGCGCCAGCAGCTGCCGGGCGCCCGAGACGACCGCCGAGGCGACCGCCGCCTCGTGGCGCAGCCGGGCGCGCCGCCGTTCCGCGCGCGCCCGCGCCTCGCGCTCCGCGCGCGCCCCTCGGTCCAGCGCGTCGGCCCGCCCGGCGAGCGCCTTGACCCGCTCCTCGTGCGTACGCGTCTGGAGCCGGGCCTCCATCTCCGTCTGCCGGGCGTTGGCACCGTCGGCGGCCAGCCGGTCCCGTACCGAGGTGTCCGGCTCCTCCTCGCCCGGCTCCTCCTCGGCGACCGCCAGCCGCTCCGCCAGCTCCTCGGCCTCCTCGGTGGCGCGGGCCAGGGCCTCCTCGGCCTTCGCCGTCGCGGCGGCGGCCCGTTCGGCCTCCCCCGCCGCCGCCCGCGCCTGCCCGGCGAGCCGCCCGAGGTCCCCGGCGACCTGTGACTGCTCACGCTCCGCGGTACGCCGCCGGGCGTCCAGCTCCGCGACGTGCGCGGCGGCCGCGGTGCGCCGTTCGGCGGCCCCGTGCCGCTCCTCGGCGAGCGCCGTGCAGCGGGCGTCCAGCGCCGCGAGTGCGGCGGCCGCCTCGTCGACGGCCACCCGGACCTCCAGCAGGCTCGGCGCCCCGGCCGACCCGCCGTGCGCGAAGTGCCCGCCGAGCACATCGCCCTCGCCGGTGACGGCCGTCATCTCGGGGCGCGCCGCGATCAGCTCCTCGGCGTCCTCCAGCGTCGCGACGACCACCACATCCCGCAGCAGCCGCCGGACGGCCAGGGTCAACTCCGGCGGTCCGTCGACGAGTTCGGCGGCCCGTACGCCCGGCTCCCAGGGGCCGGGCAGCAGCCGGGCGGCCTCCGGGGCGCCCGCCCCGTCCGGCTCCGCACCGGCCTCCCGCGCGGGCGCCGGGACCCGCACGCCGCATGGGGCCGCGGCACCACCGGGGGCCCCGTGCGCGGGCACGGCGGGGCCGGTCGTCGCGGGCACCGTCGCCCCGGGGGCGGCCAGCAGCATCGCCGCCCGGCCCGCGTCCTGCTTGCGCAGCAGACGGATCGCGTCGGCGGCGGCAGCCGGTCCGCTGACCGCGAGCGCGTCGGCCGCGACGCCGAGCGCGGCGGCGACCGGCACCTCGTGGCCGGGCGCAACGGTCAGCAGCTCCGCGGCCGGTCCGAGCAGGCCGGTCAGCTCCTCGGACGCGGCCAGGAGCGCGCCGCTGCCGTCCTTGCGCCGCAGCCCCGACGCGAGTGCGTCATGCCGGGCCGAGGTCGCGGCGCGCCCGCGCTCCGCGACGGTCAGCGCCTCCCGCACGGCCTCCAGCGCGGCGTCCGCCGCGGCGAGTTCCTGCCGGGCGGCCTCGTCCCGTTCGGCGTCCTCGGCGCGCGTCGCCTCCAGGGCACCGGCCTCCGCCGCGCGCCGTTCGTACTCCTCCTGCGCCTCCTGCGCCCGCTGCCGGGCACCGTCGCGGGAGGCGGCGAGCCGCCCGATCTCGGCCTGTGCGGAGGCGGCCCGGCCGCGGGCGGCGCTGACCTGCCCGCTGAGCCGCGCCAGGCCCTCGCGCCGGTCGGCGAGGGCCCGCGCCACATCGCGCAACCGCCGCTCCTCGTCGGCCAACTCCCGCTCCAGGGCAGCGCGGTGCTCGACGGTGTCCTCCAGCGCCCGGCTCGCGGCCTCCACCGCGGCGGTCAGCTCCGCCTCCTGCTCCCGGATGCGGGCGGCCTCGCGCTCCATGTCCTCGGGGTCCCGGCCGCGCCGCTCCTCCGGCGGCGCCTGCTGGGCGCTGCGCACCCGCGCCTCGGCGAGCGAGACGGTGCCGCGCACCCGCTCGGCGAACCGCGACAGCTCGTACCAGTTCTGCTGGGCCCGCTGCACCCGTGGCGTCAGCGTCCGCAGTCGCTCCTCCAGCTCCGCCTCCTGCCGCCGGGCGTCCCGCAGCCGCTGTTCGGCGGCCTCCTTGCGCTGCTTGAGCGCCGCCTCGTCGGCGATCTCGGCGTGCAGCGCGCGGCGCAGCGTGACGAGGTCGTCGGCGAGCAGCCGCAGCCGGGCGTCGCGCAGATCGGCCTGGATGACGGCAGCGCGCCGGGCGACCGCCGCCTGCCGGCCGAGCGGTTTGAGCTGGCGGCGCAGTTCGTCGGTGAGGTCCTGCACGCGGGCGAGGTTCGCCTGCATCGCGTCCAGCTTGCGGACCGCCTTCTCCTTGCGCTTGCGGTGCTTGAGGACCCCGGCGGCCTCCTCGATGAAGGCCCGGCGGCCCATCGGGTCGGCGTGCAGGACGCCGTCGAGCTGCCCCTGGCCGACGATGACGTGCATCTCCCGGCCGATGCCGGAGTCGCTGAGGAGTTCCTGGATGTCGAGCAACCGGCAGGTGTCGCCGTTGATCTGGTACTCGCTGCCGCCGTTGCGGAACATCGTCCGGGTGAGGGTGACCTCGGCGTACTCGATGGGCAGCGCGCCGTCGGAGTTGTCGATGGTCAGCGACACCTCGGCCCGGCCGAGCGGCGGCCGCCCGGTCGTACCGGCGAAGATGACGTCCTCCATCTTGCCGCCGCGCAGCGACTTGGCACCCTGCTCACCCATCACCCAGGACAGCGCGTCCACGACGTTGGACTTACCGGATCCGTTGGGCCCCACGACGCAGGTGATGCCCGGTTCGAAGCGGAGCGTCGTGGCGGAGGCGAAGGACTTGAAGCCTCGCAGGGTCAGACTCTTGAGGTGCACGCCGTGCGACTTTACCGGCCGATTCCGGGCGCCCCGGACGACATCCCGGGGCCCGGCGGAGACCGCCGCGCCGCCTCGCGTTCTCTTTCGGTTTCATGCCGCGTGGCGCAGGGCACATCATGCGGTAAGCGCCGGACGGAGCCGGCACTCGGGGCGCGGGGAGGGCGGACATGACGAAGGGACGCCGAAGCGTCCCTTTTGCAGATCTCGCGTGGCGCAGATCGTGCTGATTGCAGTTCCTCAAGCAGGTGGCATACGCCGTACCGGCCCTTGAGGCGGGGGTCAGGTGAGCGCGGGCTCCGCCTGGGGTACGTCGAGCATCGAACCGTCGTGACGTGCGGCAGCGGACAGCATGTCGTTTTCGGCCTGCATCCGGATCAGTTCGGATTCCAGGTCCTGCACGCGCTGCTGAAGCCGTCGCATCTCGGAGAGGACTCGGGGGTCGGAGCCGCCGACGTAACCGAGAAGCGCCTTTGCCATGATGGATGGTCCTCCACAATGAGTGACCGACCGAAGCGGTGTGGGTCGTGAGGGATTCGCGCACCCGCGGTGCTTGTCATTTGCGGGGTTCTCCATGCCAAACAGCTAAGGTGCGCGGGGATTCCAGAGTCTCACCAAATGTTTTGACGGTCAACACGATCACGCCCCGTATCGCCGGGCACCTGAGACGGCGCTGCCGTGACGGCCGGGCGCCGATGCTCCAGAAAGGTCCCGCAGGGGCGTGGAGATCATCCGTACAGCGGCAGCCTTGCACGGGACGGCCGAGTTGGCAACCACCAGGCCAGATCTCCCGACGGCGGGCCTCCGGGGCACGGTTTGAAGATCATCCCCGAGGCCACTCCGGGTCGGCTTTCCGCCGTCCGTCAACGCGTCGCGAAGCCGTCGTAACCCCCGCGCGGGGTGTCCCATATCTCAGTCACACCGTCGACGCGCCCGGGCGTGTCCCCGGCGCGCAGCCACTCCAGCAGTTCCTCGCAGCGGTCCTTCGGGCCTTCGGCGACGACCTGGACGCGTCCGTCGTCCAGATTGAGCGCGAATCCGACCAGTTCGCCGATGCGCAGGGCGGTGGCGCGGGTGAACCAGCGGAACCCGACGCCCTGGACCCGACCGCGCACCCATGCCGTCAGGCGGACTTCTTCCTTCATGGCGTGCACGGTATCCGGCCGATCGGCCGGCGAGCACATTGGCCCGGAGAGTCATGGCGTACAGTCACCCGGCAATCCAGCTCACCCTTTCGGGTGAATTTCTCGATGCTGAGGACGGAAGGACGCCAGCGGATGGGCCGCCACAGACGCTCTGTTCCCCCTGCCACCGGACCGGTGGGCGCACCGCCCACCGACGCCACGCCCGGCGAGGGCCGCCGACGGGGCCGCCGCGCCCGGCGCACGGTGCCGGTACGCACGGGGCTGATCGGCGCGTCCGCCGCGGTGGCGATGGGCACCGTCGCGGTCGCCTCGGGGCTGATCCCGGGCGGCGGCGACCGGTATGTCGTGGGTGAGGAGGCCGGGCAGCCGGTCCGGGCCGGTGCGCTGCCGGACGCTTCCCCACAGGGCGGCGAGTCGGCCGCACCGACGGACCGGGCATCGGGTGCGGTCGGCCGCGGCCGTGTCCGCGCCACGGCCCCCGGCACCGACCGGCCCACCTCCGCGGCGTCCCCGTCCACCTCTCCGTCCCCGAAGGCGCACCACAGGTCGGCGTCGCCAACGGCCGGATCCGGGCACGGCGGGAGCGGCGGCGCCGCCTCCGGCGCGGCGCCCACCACGGCGCCGACGCCGTCCGCACGCCCGCAGCGCTCGGTGGGCTCCGGGACATCGGCCGAGGCGCAGGTGCTGTCGCTGGTCAACGAGGAGCGCGCCCGGGCCGGCTGCGCGCCGGTCAAAGCCGACGCCGAACTGGCCTCGCTGGCGCGGGACTTCAGCGACGACATGGCCGCGCGCGGCTTCTTCGACCACACCGACCCGGACGGCGCGGGCCCCTGGGACCGCTCCCGCACGGCGGGTATCTCCGGCCTCGGCGGCGAGAACATCGCCCGCGGCCAGGCGGACGCCGCGGCCGTCATGGAGGCGTGGATGCACAGCCCCGGCCACCGCGCCAACATCCTCAACTGCGAGTACCGCATCCTCGGCGTCGGCGTCCACCGCGGGCCGGGCGGGCCCTGGTGGACCCAGGACTTCGGTTTCTGACGCCGACCGCCACCGGGCCCGACCGCCACCGGGCCCGGCCTCAGTCCGGAACCCCCAGATCCCGCCGCATCACCGCGCTCAACGCGCTGAGCGCGGGCTCTGCCGCCTTCAGGTCCGTCAGGGCCCGGTCGGCGCTCTCGCCGTCGTCGGCGCGGCCCCGGTCGAGGCGTTTGACGACGGCATCGGCGTGCGCCAGGACCCGGTTGACGTCGCGCGACGCGGCCAGCACCGCCCCGGGGACGCTCATCTGCGCCTCGGCATAGCGGTCGCGGTACTCCAGCCGCGCCTCCTCCGTCTGCTCGCGTTCGTGCGCACCGTAGACGCCGTCGCGCAGGCGGTGCAGCGCGTCCTTGAGGAGGGTGTGGAACTGCCGGGAGGCACGGTTGAGCGCGGTGTACGCGGTGCGCCGCTCGTCGAGGGAGCGGCGCGCCGCCTCCTCCGCCGCCTCCTCGACGCGCTGCCGCCGCGTGATGCGGTGGGTGAGCAGTGGGGCGAAGAGCGTGCCCAGGACGCCCACGACGGCGGTGAGCATGGCGGCGATGACGGCGCTCATCCCGGCGGCTCCGTGGACGTTCCTTTCACCGGCCCCACGCATCCTTCCGTGCCGTGTTCCGGGCGTTCTTCCGCCCGCCGCAGGAGATAGGTGTGCAGGGCCGCGGCGGCGGTGAGGCGGTGGCGGGACGCCTGGTGCAGGGCGTCGCGGCGGCGGGCCAGCTCCGCGCGGAGGCGGTCGGGGCTGCCGGTCGTGCGCAGTTCGCGGAGGACGGCGGCGAGGGCGGCGAGCGGGTGGCCGCCGCGTCGCAGCAGCGCGGTGACGTGCGCGAGGTGCACTTCGGCGGCGGGATAGCGGCGGTATCCGGTGGCCGGTTCGCGCTCCGGGCGCAGCAGACCGTGGTGCTCCCAGAGCCGCAGCACGGGCGGCCGGACGCCCACGACGCGGGCGGCGTCGCCGATCCGCAGGGGGCGCGGCGCGGACGCGGGCGGCTCGGCGGCCAGCACGGTGCCGAGGGCGTCGTGCACCGCCGCCAGCTCACCGCGCTCCCGGTCCAGCCGGGCGTGGCTCGCGTCGAGCGCGGCCAGCGCGGTCTCCTCGTCACCGTCGTGGACGGCGCGCATGACGGTGCGGGTGGTGGCCCAGCCGTGTCCGGCGGCGAGCGCCCGGGCAGCGGTGAGCGCCTCGGCGTGCAGGGTGGTGAACCGGCGGTGGCCGCCCGCGCTGCGCGGTGCCGGAGGCAGCACCCCGGTGTCCAGATAGCTGCGCAACTGCTGCACGGAGAGGCCCGCCGCCCGCGCGAGCTCACCGGCCCGCAACCGGTCCCTCACGCCGCCCTCCCCCGCCGCCCCGTTCCGTCCGACGCGGTCAGCTTACGGGCCGGACCGCCCCGGCGGGCACCGTTTCCGGAGGGTCCCGCCGCCTCACCGCCAGTTGAGATTTTCCCGCCCATTTCCCACCACCACCTGCGCAGACATCGTCGAAATCCCTGCTCGCACAGGAATGGAAGACTTGAGACCGGGCGGAACGACGCCCCTGACGAGAGGGAGGCCGCGGCATGAAGTTCGTACTCGAGGTCGAGGTGGACGAGGGCAGGATCGCGCAGGACCCGGCGGGCGAACTGGGCCGCATCCTGCGTTACTGGGGCGGCAATCTCCACCACTACGCGATGGCACCCGGCGACGGCTCGGCGGTGTACGACTCGGAGTACCGCGAGGTCGGCCGCTGGCATCTCACCGAAGCGCCCAGCGCCTGACCGCGGGCGCCGGACGGCCCGCGCTCAGGGCCGCGGCGGCCGCTGGCAGCGCGGGCAGAAGTAGCTGGAGCGGTTCATCCAGGGACGGCGGCGGATCGGGGTGCCGCACCGGCGGCACGGCTCGTCCTCCCGGCCGTACGCGTCGAGGGACCGCTCGAAGTAGCCGGACTCGCCGTTGACGTTGACGTAGAGGCTGTCGAAGCTGGTGCCGCCGACGGCGAGGGCTGCGGCCATCACCTCCCGTACGTGGCCGAGGAGTTCGGCGGTGCGCGGGCGGGTGAGGGTGGCGGTGGGCCGCTCGTAGTGCAGCCGCGAGCGCCACAGCGCCTCGTCTGCGTAGATGTTGCCGACGCCGCTGATCAGGGACTGGTCGAGCAGGGCGCGCTTGACGGTGGTACGGCGGCGGCGCAGCGCGTCGTGGAACGCGGCGTCGTCGAAGCACGGGTCGAGCGGATCGCGGGCGATGTGCGCGATGGCGTCCGGGAGCTGGTCCGCGTCGCCGGGCACCGTGTCGTGCAGCGAGAGACCGCCGAAGGTCCGCTGGTCGACGAAGCGCAGCTCGGTCCCGGCCGCGTCCTCGGGCGGCGGGGACACGGTGTCGTCGAAGCGGACCCGGATCCGCAGATGCTTCTCGTCCGGCGCGTCCTGCGGCTGCACCAGCAGCTGACCGCTCATCCCGAGGTGGGCGAGGACCGCGAGGCCATGGGTGACATCGGTGGTGATCTGCGGCGCCAGGCCCTCGGCCGCGGTCTGCGCAGCGGGGCCGCCACCGGACACCGGCAGCCAGAGGTACTTGCCACGGCGCCGCGCCGCGTCGATGCGCAGCCCCGTCAGCCGGGCGGCGAAGTCGGCCGCGCCCGCGGTGTGACGGCGGATCGCGCGCGGGTGCAGCACCTCGACCGAGTCGATGGTCCGGCCGCTGACCCAGCGGTCCAGTCCTCGGCGTACGACCTCGACCTCGGGCAGTTCGGGCACCGCGGCTCTCCTCACGGGTTTCGGCAGGGTACGGAAAAGACTTCTGACCCCGTCGGGCGGTGTCGCCCGACGGGGTCAGAAGGGGTGGTTCAGCAGGCCGGCGTCGAGGAGTCGCCGGAAGCCGTGGACGGGTCGGCGGCGGAGCCGTCCTGCCCGGCCTCGGCGCGCTCGTCCGCCGCGGCGCGAATGGCACGCCACGCGGACTCCGCCGCCTGCTGTTCGGCTTCCTTCTTGCTGCGGCCGGTGCCGGTGCCGTACGAGACACCACCGACGCGGGCGGCAGCCGTGAACGTCTTCTCGTGGTCCGGTCCGGCCTCGGTGACCAGGTACTCCGGAACGCCGAGACCTTCGGTCGCGGTGAGCTCCTGGAGGCTCGTCTTCCAGTCCAGGCCGGCGCCCAGGCTGGAGGACTTCTCGATGAGCGGGTCGAAGAGCCGGTGCACCAGCTCGCCGGCCGCGTCGAGGCCCTGGTCGAGGTAGACCGCGCCGATCACCGCTTCGAGGGTGTCGGCGAGGATGGATGCCTTGTCCCGGCCGCCCGTGCCTTCTTCGCCCCGTCCGAGGCGGATGAAGGCGCCGAGGTCGAGGCCGCGGCCCACCTCGGCGAGCGCGCGCGAGTTGACCACCGCGGCCCGGAGCTTGGCCAGCTGGCCTTCCGGGAGATCGGGGTGGATGCGGTACAGCGTGTCCGTGACCACCAGGCCCAGCACGGAGTCCCCGAGGAACTCCAGCCGCTCGTTGGTGGGCAGACCGCCGTTCTCGTACGCGTAGGAACGGTGCGTCAGCGCACGTACCAGAAGGGCGGACTCAAGGTGGTACCCGAGCCGCCCTTCCAGAATCGTGTGGGACGAGGCCGTGTCCGCCGGTGCCTGCTCCTCGCCGCGGGTGCCGGCCGAGGGGTGGGCGTCTTGCGCCTTCTTGGGGCTAGACACAGTGCCTGTCACCAGCCGCTCAGACCTCGAGGACCTGGCGCTTGTTGTAGGTGCCGCAGCTCGGGCACGCGATGTGCTGCTGCTTCGGCTCATGGCAGCGCTCGCACGCCACCAGGGTGGGGACCGCAGCCTTCCACTGCGACCGGCGGTGGCGCGTGTTGCTGCGCGACATCTTCCGCTTCGGAACAGCCACGGCTACTTCTCCTGCTTCTCGTCGACGCCCGCATCGGCGCCGCCCATGTTGTCCTTCTCGTCGTCCTGGTTGGTCCCGACGAGTCCCTGCAGTGCCGCCCAACGGATGTCGACGGCATCGTGGTGGTGGTCCGGGTCGTCCGCGAGCCGTGCTCCGCAATCGGAACACAGACCCGGGCAGTCTTCCCGGCACACCGGCTGCAGCGGCAGTGCAAGCACCACCGCGTCCCGCAGCACGGGTTCGAGGTCGAACAGGTCGTCCTCGACGAAGAGCGTGTCCTCCTCGTCCTCGGCGTCGTCGCCGGATTCCGCGGTGCGGGTCCGGGCATCGGCGTCGGGGTAGGCGAACATCTCCTGGAAGTCCGCTGCGAGCTCGCGCTCCAGCGGCTCCAGACACCTTACGCACTCCCCCTTCACGGTTGCACGGGCGGTACCTGTGACAAGTACCCCGTCCATGACCGATTCCAGGCGGAGGTCGAGCGCGAACGGGGTGCCCTCGGGCACACCGATCACCTCGTTACCGAGGTCCCGGGGGGCCTCGACGGTGCGGGAGAGCCGCTGGAGCGCGCCGGGACGACGGCCCAGCTCGCGCGTGTCGAACACGAGCGGGGAACGGTGGTCGAGGCGGGCGTTGATGGCTTTCCTGCTTTCTGTACCGGGGGTCCGGCGCTCCGCCTTCCGGCCACCGGGCTCAGGGAGCGGGCGGAGACGGAAACGGGCAGCCGGGATCGCGGACGTACACGCGACCGAACAGCCAGGATACTGGACATGCCCGGATAGGCCCAATCCGCTCCCCTCCGGACGGGACTCCCTAGTGTTCTGAGTCGGGAATTCTGTTCAGATATGAGGCGAGGTGTTCGAGGATCCGTCCGCGGTCTTGGTCCAGACGTAGGGCTTGGGGTCGGTGTTCCAAGCGGCGATCCAGGTCCGGATGTCGTTCTCCAGGGCTTGGACGGTCTTGTGGACGCCTCGCCGTATCTGTTTGTTCGTCAGCTCGGCGAACCACCGCTCCACGAGGTTGGGCCAGGACGATCCCGTCGGCGTGAAGTGCAGGTGGAACCGGGGGTGCGCCAGCAGCCACGTCTTGATCGCCGGGGTCTTGTGGGTGGCGTAGTTGTCCAGCACAAGGTGGACTTCGAGGCCGTCCGGTACTTCGCGATCGAGCTTGACGAGGAACTTCTTGAACTCCTCGGCTCGGTGGCGGCGGTGCAGGGAACCGATGACCTTGCCGGTGGCGACCTCCAGGGCGGCGAAGAGGGGGGTGGTGCCGGCGCGGACGTAGTCGTGCCCCATCCGCTGAGGGACGCCGGGCATCATCGGTAGCACCGGCTGGGAACGGTCCAGGGCCTGGATCTGCGACTTCTCGTCCACACAGAACACCAGAGCCCGCTCGGGCGGGTCCAGATAGAGTCCGGCGACGTCGTGGACCTTGTCGACGAAGTACGGATCCCTCGACAGCTTGAACGTCTCCGAGCGGTGCGGCTGCAGACCGAACGCCCGCCACACCCGTGACACCGTCGACTGCGACAGTCCCGTCTGCTTCGCCATCGACCGCGTCGACCAGTGCGTCGCATCCTTCGGGGCGGACTCCAGAGTCTTTGCGACCAGTGCGGCTACCTGCTCGTCGGTGACCGACCGGGGACCACCCGAGCGGGGCATATCTCCCAGACCGACGATCCGGTGCTCGACGAACCTCGCCCGCCAGCGGCCCACCGCATGCGCAGTCGAGCCGAGCCGAACCGCCACATCCTTATTCGACATCCCCTCCGCACAGGCCAGGATGATGCGGCACCGCAGAGCCCACGCCTGCGGCGTGGAACGGCGCCGCACCCACCCCTCCAGCGCAGCCCGTTCCTCATCCGACAGGATCAACTCGGCCTTCGGCCGCCCAGTACGCACCACAGACCAAACCTATACATCTGAACAAAATTCCCGACTCAGAACACTAGGGGCGGCCCTCCTCGTACTGCCGGAGCTGGTCGAGGTTGATCATGCTGGTGTCGAAGAGGCTGGTCTCCTCCAGGGCGCCGGGCTGCGTGGGCGCCTGCGGGAGCTGCTGGGGGGCCTGCTGCGGGGCGTCCGGGTAGCCGGTCCGCTGGTCGTAGCCCTGCTGCGGGACCTGCGGGGCGGTCTGCTGCTGCCAGCCGTAGCCGTACGGGTCCTGCGGCTGGGCGTACTGCTGCTGCCCGTAGGCGTAGCCGTCCTGGCCCGCCGCGTAGCCCTGGTCCGGGTAGTAGCCGGGCTGGACGTACTGCGGGGCCTCCGCCGCGGCCCGGAGCGGCTGCGGGGCGGGGTGCACCGGGGCTGCGGGCTGCTGCGGGGCGACGTCGGCGAGTCCGGCGAGGAACTCCGCGTCGGCCTGGTGGCCGCCGGCCCGCTCGTCGGTCTGGGCGGCCAGATGGGCGCCCAGCTCGTCGACGGCGCGGGCGCCCTGGAGCTTGTCGCGGCCGCGGCCGACCGCTTCGAGGGTCTTGGTCAGCACCGCCTGGAAGGCGCCGAACTTGGCGTCGACATAGGCGTCGGCGCGCTCGGTGAGCGTCGCCGGGTCGGCGCTGCGCTCGGGGGCCTCCGCGTCGGCATAGCCCTGTTCGTCGAGACCGGGGCCGCGGCCGAGCAGCTTCTCGCGGCCGCGGTCGACGGAGCCGATGGTCTTGGTGAGGACGACCTCGAAGTTGGCGAGCTTGCTGTCGACGTAGTCGTCGGCCTCGGCGCGGATCTCCTCGGCCTCGCGGCGGGCCTCGGCGAGGATGCGGTCCGCCTCGTCCTGCGACTGGCGGGCGACCTCGGTGTCGGAGATCAACGAGCCGCGGTGGGCGTGGGCGGACTCGATGATGCGCTCCGCCTCGACGCGGGCCTCCTCGACCATCCGCTCACGGCCGCCGAGCAACTCCTGCGCCTGGGCCAGCGAGCCGGGCAGCGCCGCGCGCACCTCCTCCAGCAGGGCGAGCAGTTCGGCCCGGTTGACCACGCAGGACGCCGACATGGGCACGGAACGGGCGCTGCCGATGTTGTCGACGATCTCGTCGAGCTTCTTCTGCACGTCCACGTTGGACTCGCCACTCTCTGAAGGGATGGAACGAGGGAACGCCACGACTGTACGGCCACCGGACCCCGCTCCGACACCTGCTGACGGCCCGTCAGCAGGTGGTGACGCCCGGCGGGTGCACCGGGGTGCGGTTCAGCGCTGCCGCAGCCGCTCGGTGAGCGCTTCCAGGACGAACGGCGGGACGAGGTGGCCGACGTCGCCGCCCCATGCCGCGACCTCCTTGACGAGGCTGGAGGAGAGGAAGCTGTAGGTGGGGTTGGTGGGGACGAACAGCGTCTCCACGCCGGAGAGCCCGTTGTTCATCTGGGCCATCTGGAGTTCGTAGTCGAAGTCGCTGACGGCGCGCAGGCCCTTGACGATCGCGGGGATGTCGCGCTGCTTGCAGAAGTCGACGAGCAGGCCGTGGAACGCCTCGACCTCGACGTTGCCGTACTCGGCGGTGGCGCGGCGGATCAGGTCGATGCGCTCGTCGACCGTGAACAGCCCCTGCTTCGACTGGTTGATCATCACGGCGACGTGCACGACGTCGTACAGCTTGGAGGCACGGGCGATGATGTCCAGATGCCCATTGGTGATGGGGTCGAAGGACCCGGGACAGACGGCGCGGCGCAACTCTGGTTCCTCGCTCTCCGATGCGTTCATGACACGCGTTCCGACGTCTCGTCGGAGGACGTCGAAGCGGCGCGACCGTACCAAAGCGTCCCCTCGCCGTAGCGGCGGGCCTTGATCGCCGCGAAACCGTCCGGCCAGGAGAACGCGCCGCCTCGGGTGCTCCGCTCCACCGTGACGAGTGCGCCGGGCGCGCACCAGCCCGCTCGGCGGAGTGTGAGCAGGATCTCCCGCAGTTCGTCGTCGGTGACGGCGTACGGCGGGTCGAGGAAGAGGACGTCGTACGGGTCGCCGGGCGCGGCACCAGCGGCGGTCTGTTCGGCGCGGCCGGTGCGGACCTCGGCGCCGGACAGGCCGACGGCCTTGACGTTCTCGCGCACGGTGCGGGCGGCGCGGGCGTCGGCCTCGACGAGCAGGACGTGGGCGGCGCCCCGGGAGAGCGCTTCCAGGCCGACCGCGCCGGAGCCCGCATAGAGGTCGAGGACCCGGGCACCGCTCATCGGGCCGTCCAGCGACTCCCAGGTGGAGAAGAGGCCCTCGCGCGCGCGGTCGGAGGTCGGGCGGGTGCCGTTGCCGGGGGGTACGGCCAGGCGGCGGCCGCCGGCCGTACCGGCGATCACGCGGGTCATGGGCCCGTCCTTACGTGGTGCGGGGTCGGTGGGGAGACGGCGGCCGGGGTGCGGCGCCGTGGCCTCCACGATATTCCGGGTGGGCACGGGACGGCGCCTGCTGGGTGGCCGGTCCGGGCGGGGGCGCCGGGGAGGGTGAGGCTTCTCACGTGCGGGGGCGGGCCTCATGTGGCGGGCCTGGCCGGTCGCGCGGCCCCGCACCTTGGGCGCCGGGCCGGTCGCGCGGCCTCGCCCGGCAGCCCGATCCCGTCACCCCTTGTCGAGATACTCCTCGCGTTCGTCGTCCAGCAGGGCGGCGAGCGCGGTGCGCAGTTCGGGGTAGGTGTCGAGGGACGGGTCGGCGGCGACGACGGCGGTGGCCTCCTCGCGGGCGGCGGCGATGACCTCCTCGTCCTCGATGACGGCGAGCATCCGCAGCGAGGAGCGCACACCGGACTGGGCCCGGCCGAGGACGTCGCCCTCGCGGCGCTGTTCGAGGTCGATGCGGGAGAGTTCGAAGCCGTCGAGGGTGGCGGCGACGGCGGCGAGGCGGGCGCGCGCGGGGCTGGCCTCGGGCATCTCGCTGACCAGCAGGCAGAGCCCGGGGGCGGCGCCCCGGCCGACGCGGCCGCGCAGCTGGTGGAGCTGGGAGACGCCGAAGCGGTCGGCGTCCATGATCACCATGGCGGTGGCGTTGGGGACGTTGACGCCGACCTCGATGACGGTGGTGGCGACCAGGACGTCCAGCTCACCGGCGGCGAAGCGGCGCATGACGGCGTCCTTGTCCTCGGGCGCCATCCGGCCGTGCAGGGCGGCCACCCGCAGTCCGGCCAGCGGCCCGGCGGTGAGCTGCCGGACGACGTCGAGCACGGCGAGCGGCGGCCGCTTCTCCTCGGTGTCCTCGGGCGACGGCTCGGCCTCGGCACCGCCCTTGCCGCCCTTGGCCGTTCCGGGGGCGTCCTCCTCGTCGCCGATCCGGGGGCAGACGACGTAGCCCTGGTGGCCCGCCGCGACCTCCTCGCGGACCCGCTCCCAGGCGCGGGCGAGGAAGTGCGGCTTGTCCTTCGCGGGCACGACATGGGTGGCGATGGGCGAGCGCCCGGCGGGGAGCTGATCGAGGACGGAGGTCTCCAGGTCGCCGAAGACGGTCATGGCGACGGTGCGCGGGATGGGGGTCGCGGTCATCACCAGGAGATGTGGGGTCCGCTTCTCGCCCTGGGAGTGGCCCTTGCCGCGCAGGGCGTCGCGCTGCTCGACACCGAAGCGGTGCTGTTCGTCGACGACGACCAGCCCGAGGTCGTGGAACTGCACCTTGTCCTCGATCAGAGCGTGGGTGCCGATGACGATTCCGGCCTCGCCGGTGACGAGATCGAGGAGCGCCTGCCGCCGGGCGGCGACACCCATGGAGCCGGTCAGCAGCACCACCTTGGTGCCGTGCTCGGCCCCGCCGAGCATTCCGCCCTCGGCCAGCTCCCCCATCATCTCCCTGAGGGAACGGTGGTGCTGCTGGGCGAGGACCTCGGTGGGGGCGAGCATCGCCGCCTGGCCCCCGCCGTCGACGACGGTGAGCATCGCGCGCAGCGCCACCATCGTCTTGCCGGAGCCGACCTCGCCCTGGAGGAGGCGGTGCATGGGGTGGTCGGTGGCGAGGTCGGCGAAGATCTCGTCGCTGACCTTGCGCTGGCCTTCGGTGAGGGTGAACGGCAGCGCGGCGTCGAACGCGTCGAGGATGCCGCCCTCGGTCAACGGGCGGGGTACGGCAGGGAGTTGGGTCTCGGCGAAGCGGCGGCGGGCCAGGGCGACCTGGAGGACGAACGCCTCGTCCCACTTCAGCCGGGCGCGGGCGTCGGCGATGTCGGCCTTGGTGTGCGGGCGGTGGATCTTCTCCAGGGCCTCGGGCAGCTCCACCAGTGCCCGGCCCGCGCGCAGCGCCTCGGGCAGCGGGTCGACGGCCTCGTGGGCGCGGGGCAACACGGCGTCGACGGCCTTGGCGAGCTTCCAGGACGCCATCTGCTGGCAGGCCGGGTAGATCGGCATCAGCGCGCCGGCGAACGCGTCGACGGCCTCGCTGCCGGACTCCTGGTCGAGGAGAGCGTATTCGGGGTGGGTGAGCTGGAGCTTGCGGTTGAAGACGGAGACCTTGCCGGCGAACATCGCACGGCGGCCGGGCACCAGGTCCTTGTGCGGTTTGTGGATGCCCTTGCCGAAGAAGACGAGCTGGAGGCGGCCACTGCCGTCGGTGAGCGTGACCTCCAGCCGCTGGCCACGGCCGCCGTTGAACCGCAGGACGCGGGCGTCGGAGACCTGGGCGACGACGGTGACGTGTTCGTCGAGCGGAAGGTCGGCGAGGCGGGTCAGCTCACCGCGCTCGGCGTACCGGCGCGGGTAGTGGTGCAGGAGATCGCCGACCGTGTGCAGGCCGAGGTGGTCGGCGAGCACCTTCGCGGTGGTGCCACCGAGGGTCTTCTTCAGAGGTTCGTCGAGCGCGGCCACGGAACCCATTGCACACCATGCCACTGACAAACGGCCCCTCTCGCGGGCGGCGGGGCCTGTTGCGGGGGGGGCGGGAGCGGGCGGCGCGGGGCGGGGGTTGGGGTGAGCCCGGGTCCGCGGGTGGGGCCCCGGGTGCCCGGCCTCCTGCGCGGCGCCCCATGCGTCCGGCCCCCTGCACGGTGCCCGTGGCGTGAGGCCCGCGCAGGGCGGCATGGGCCCCTGCACGGCGCCCATGCCGCCGCCCCCTGCGCAGCCCCCGAGCGCCCCCTACGCGGCGCCCCCACGCCTACGCCCCGCTACTCGACCCCGATCAGCAACGGCGCCGCATGGCGGCCGCCCTCGTACACGACGGTGTCGACGGCGAGGAACCGTTCGCGGACGTGGGCCTCCAGCCGTTCGGCGAGGCCGTCCGGGGCGCAGGCGCCGCGGACCAGGGTGACGAGTTCGCCGCCGGCCGAGAGCATCCGGTCGAGGACGGTGAGGGCGGTGTCCGTCAGATCGCCGCCGATGACCACGACGTCGCCGTCGATGAGCCCGAGAATGTCGCCCCGCTGGCAGATGCCTGCCATCGTCCACGCCTGCCGTTCGGCGACGGCCAGTTCGGCGTAGCGGGTGGCCCCGGCGGCCGAGGTCATGGCGACGGCGTCCTCGTCGAAGCTGCGGTCGGGCTCGTGCACGGCGAGCGCCGCGAGGCCCTGTACGGCGGCGCGGGTGGGGATGAGCGCGACCCGGATGCCCTCGGTGCGGGCCGCCTCGGCCGCCGCGGCGGCGGTGTGCCGCAGCTCGGGGTCGTTCGGCAGCAGCAGCACCTCGCGGGCGTGCGCCTGCCGGATCGCCTGGACCAACTCCCCGGAGGCGGGCGGCTCCCCGGGGCGCACGCGCACCGCGGTCGCACCCGCCTCCTCGCACAGCGCGGCCAGGCCCTCCCCGGGGACGACGGCGACGACGCCCCGTGCGGCCGGTTCCACCGCCTCCCGCACGGCGTGCGCGGCGCCGTCGAAGTGCGTGATGCGGATGCGGTACGGGCGGCCCGCCTCGATACCGGCCTCGACGGCGGCGCCCGCATCGTCGACATGGACATGAACGCGCCACAGGTCGTCGCCGCCGACCACGACGAGGGAGTCGCCGAGCACGTCGAGCCGGGAGCGCAGCCGCGCCACGGCGGCGTCGGTGGCCTCCAGGAGATAGATCACCTCGAAGGCGGGCCCCGCCGCCTCCCCGGGCGGGCAGCTCTCCGGCGCGGCCACGGTGACGGCCGCGGGGCCCGCCGCCTCCGGGAGCGGGGCGTCGGCCCGTACGGGGACCGGGGCGGTGGTGACCTCGCCGGACAGGGCGTCGGCGAGCGCCCCCAGCAGGGCGACGAGACCGCAGCCCCCGGCGTCCACGACCCCGGCCCGGCCCAGGGCGGCGAGCTGTCCCGGGGTGGCGCGGAGCGCGGTGCGGGCGCCGTCGTGGGCGGCGCCCGCCACCGCCGCGGCGTGCGGCGCGGTGGCGGCGACGGCCACCGCGGCATCGGCGGCGGAGGCGGCGACCGTCAGCACGGTGCCCTCCACGGGGTGCGCGACGGCCTCCCGGGCGGCGGCGGCGGCGCGGTGCAGCGCACGCCCCAGGGTCACGGGCGGACAGCCGCCGGGCCGCTCACCGGTGGCGCCCGCATCGTCGGCCCCCGCAGCTCCCGGCCCCGTCGCAGGCACCGGCGGCGCGGCCAGGATCTCGGTCATGCCGCGGAGCAGCTGGGCGAGGATCGTGCCGGAGTTGCCGCGCGCCCCGATGAGGGCGCCGTGCGCCATGGCTCCGGCGGCGTCGGCGAGGCAGGGCGCGGTGCCCGCGGAGGCGTGGCCGTCGAAGGCCGCCTCGACGGCGCGAGCGGCGGATTCGACGGTGAGGTAGAGGTTGGTGCCGGTGTCGCCGTCGGCCACCGGATAGACGTTGATCGCGTCGATCCGGGCACGCTCCCGGCCCAGCGCCTCCAGAGCCAGCCCGCACCAGGTGCGGATCGCGGCGGCGTCGAGCGGGTGCGGCACAGCGTCCTCCTGGATGCACGGGATGACCGCACAGTAGCCGCGGTCACACCGGGAGCCCGGGGCGGGGGCCGGAGCACGCGTGGTAGTTTCGTTCTACGGAAGCGGCCGTTGTATGCTGCTCCGGTTGCCCGGTGCGAATCGGGCCATTCCTCTCCTGGCGATGCCGGTCGGTCAATGCACTCGGCCCGTCAGGATTCACCGTAAGTGCATCTGAAGTCTTTGGAGTGACCCGTGGCTGCCAACTGCGACGTCTGCGGCAAGGGGCCGGGCTTCGGCAAGAGTGTCTCTCACTCGCACCGCCGTACCAACCGTCGTTGGAATCCCAACATCCAGACGGTTCGTGCAGTGGTCGAGCGTACGCCGAAGCGGCTCAACGTCTGCACCTCGTGCATCAAGGCCGGCAAGGTCTCGCGCTGACGTCTTAGCCGTAGCGCAGCCAAGCCGGTTGCTTGACGCAAAGCCGGTCCACCGAAAGGTGGGCCGGCTTTTCGTCGTTGTCCCACGGGGCACGGAGCCCTCGGTTGTCCCACGGGGCCGGGGCGTTGTCGCGGGCGGACGGCGCCCCGTACGGCGGGCACACGATGCGGAGGCGAGCGCCCCGTGCGGCGGGCGCACGGGGCAGGATCAGGCCCCTCGCGCGGGGGGCCGTGCCCCGTTGCCGCGCGGCGCGCACTGTTGCCGGGTATGGGCCCCGTGTTGCCGTCCGTTACGGGTGGGCGCCGCTCGTTGCGCCGTCGTTGCGGTCTCGTGGCCGGGCGGCGGTACCGCTTCCGGGGCGTTCCTCGCCGCCCCTAGTGTCCGGGTTCCGGACGCGGCACTCCCCTGCCGGGTCCGTCCGTCACCCACTGTGCGAGGACCGTTCATGAGCCAGCCCGTCGACTCCGTCACCGCAGGACACACCACCGACGACCACGCCGGGGCGGAGGACCCGTCCGCCGCGTGGTCCTTCGAGACCCGGCAGATCCACGCGGGTGCGGCCCCCGATCCCGCCACCGGGGCCCGCGCGGTGCCGATCTACCAGACGACGTCCTTCGCCTTCCGGGACACGCAGCACGCCGCGGACCTCTTCTCGCTCGCCGAGCCCGGCAACATCTACACCCGGATCCACAACCCCACCCAGGACGTCCTGGAGCAGCGGGTCGCCGCGTTGGAGGGCGGCGTCGCGGCCGTCGCGCTCGCCTCCGGGCAGGCCGCCGAGACGCTGGCGCTGCTGACGCTGGCGGGCGCCGGTGACCACGTCGTGGCCTCGTCCTCGCTGTACGGCGGGACGTACAACCTGTTCCGGCACACCC
This sequence comes from Streptomyces sp. NBC_01525, assembly GCF_045040405.1. Taxonomy (NCBI): domain Bacteria; kingdom Bacillati; phylum Actinomycetota; class Actinomycetes; order Kitasatosporales; family Streptomycetaceae; genus Streptomyces; species Streptomyces sp. NBC_01525. The sequence goes on along the minus strand of NZ_CP109397.1, from coordinate 5,066,827 downwards.
TGCCGCGGCTGGGCGTGGAGGTGTCGTTCGTCGACGACCCCGACGACATCGCCGCCTGGCAGGCGGCCGTACGCCCCACGACGAAGACGTTCTTCGCGGAGACGCTGGGCAATCCGCGGGGCAACGTCCTCGACGTCCGGGCGGTCGCGGACGCGGCGCACGGGGCGGGCGTGCCGCTGATCGTCGACAACACGGTGCCCACGCCCTATCTGCTGCGGCCCATCGAGCACGGCGCGGACGTCGTGGTGCACTCGGCGACGAAGTTCCTCGGCGGACACGGCACCACGCTGGGCGGCGTGGTGGTCGACGCGGGCACCTTCGACTTCGGGGCGCACGCCGAGCGGTTCGCCGCCTTCCACACCCCCGACCCGAGCTACCACGGGCTGCGCTACTGGCCGGACCTGGGCCCCGGCGCGTTCGCCGTGAAGCTGCGGGTGCAGCTGCTGCGCGACATCGGCCCGGCCATCGCGCCGCACTCCGCGTTCCTGCTGCTCCAGGGCATCGAGACGCTCAGCCTCCGCCTGGAGCGGCACACCGCCAACGCGCAGGCGCTCGCCGAGTGGCTGGAGCAGCGCGACGAGGTGGCGGCGGTGCACTACCCGGGGCTGACGTCCAACCGCTGGTACGAGGCGGGGCAGACGTATCTGCCGCGTGGTGCGGGCGCGGTGCTCTCGTTCGAGCTGCGCGACGGCATCGAAGCGGGCAAGAAGTTCGTCGACGCGGTGCGGCTCTTCAGCCACCTCGCGAACATCGGTGACGTACGGAGCCTGATCATCCACCCGGCGTCGACCACCCACAGCCAGCTCGACGAGGAGCAGCTGGCGGCGACCGGCGCGGCGCCGGGCCTGGTGCGGCTCTCCGTCGGGCTGGAGAGCCTGGAGGATCTGCGGGCCGATCTGGAGGCGGGGTTCCGGGCCGCGAAGGCGGCGTCCTGAGCACCGTCGCGTCGGGCCGTGCCCTCCCGCCGGCCTCCGGGGCCTGGCGGGAGGGCGATCCGCCGGGCCGCCGCCGGTGGGTGACGCTGCCCGGCACGCTGCCGCTGGAGGCCGGTGGCGCACTGCCGGGCGTGCGGATCGCGTACGAGACGTGGGGCACGCTCGCCCCGGACGCCTCGAACGCGGTGCTGGTGCTGCACGCGCTGACCGGCGACAGCCATGTGGCGGGCCCGGCGGGGCCCGGGCATCCCACGGCGGGCTGGTGGGACGCGCTGGTCGGGCCGGGCGCGGCGCTGGACACCCGGCGGTGGTTCGTGGTGGCGCCCAATGTGCTGGGCGGTTGCCAGGGCAGTACGGGTCCGGCGTCGCCCCGTCCCGGCGGCGCGGGGCGGTGGGGGCCGGACTTCCCGCTCGTGACACCGCGGGACCAGGCCGCCGCCGAGGCTCGGCTGGCCGACGCGCTGGGCATCGGGCGGTGGGCGGCGGTGATCGGCGGCTCCATGGGCGGTATGCGGGCCCTGGAGTGGGCGGTGGGGCTGCCGGAGCGGACCGGTGCGCTGCTGGTGCTGGCGTGCGGGGCGGCGGCGTCGGCGGAACAGATCGCGTGGGGCGCCGTGCAGACGGCCTCGGTGCGCGCCGATCCGGGCTGGCGCGCGGGGCGGTACCACGACGCCCCGGACGGTGCGGGCCCGCACCGGGGGCTGGGCGTCGCCCGACGGATCGCCCAGCTCACCTACCGCAGCGAACCGGAGCTGGCGGACCGGTTCGGGCGGCGGGCGCAGCCCGGCGAGGACCCGTGGCGCGGCGGGCGGTACGCGGTGGAGTCGTACCTCGACCACCATGCGGGCAAGTTGGTGCGGCGGTTCGATGCGGGGAGCTACGTCACGCTCGTCGAGGCGATGAACGCGCACGACGTGGGGCGCGGACGGGGCGGCGCGGCGGCGGCCCTGGCGCGGGCGCGGATGCCCGCGGTGGTCGCCGGTATCGGCTCCGACCGGCTCTACCCGCCCGCCCAGCAGGCCGAGTTGGCGGCCCTGCTCCCCAGCGCCGACCGGCCACGCATCCTCGACTCACCGTCCGGCCACGACGGTTTCCTCACCGAGACGGAACAGGTCGGGGCGGTACTGCGGGAGGTGCTGGGGCGGGGGTGAGGGCGCCGCCCCGGGGCGGGCGCGAGGCCACCCCGCATGGGGCGGCGGCACGGGGAGAGGCAAGCCGGACATGGGGCAGGCGCGAGGCCACCGCATGGGACGGCCACCGCATGGGACGGCCACCGCATGGGACGGGCACGACCAACCCCGCATGGGGCGGGCGCGAGCCCCCCGCACAGGGCGGGCACCGCACCGCCTCACCGAACGGCTGCCCCCTCACACTCCCTCATGCCACCGCCACCCATGATCCACCGGCCCGATCCCGCTCCCCAGCCGGAAGCCCGCCGCGAGTGCGCCCGTGACGTACTCCTTCGCGGCGGTGACGGCCTGCGGGACGGTGTCACTGTGGGCGAGCCGGGCGGCGACGGCGGAGGCGAGGGTGCAACCGGTGCCGTGGGTGTGGCGGTTGTCGTGGCGCGGGGCGCGCAGCCAGTGCTCCTCGGTGCCGTCGGTGAGCAGGTCGACGGCGTCGGCGGCGCCGGGCAGATGGCCGCCCTTGATGAGCGCCCAGCGCGGCCCGAAGGCGAGGACCGCGTCGGCGGCGCGGCGCATCCCGGTCTCGTCCGTGGTGCGCACGCCGGTCAGCTGCGCCACCTCGTCGAGGTTGGGCGTGGCGACGGTGGCGGTCGGCAGAAGCTTGGTGCGGACCGCGTCGAGGGCGGTCGTGGCGAGCAGCGCATCGCCGTGCTTGGAGACGCCGACGGGGTCGACGACGACGGGCACGGCCAGCTCCGCGAGGAGCGCGGCGACGGTCTCCACCAGCTCCGGCGAGGCGAGCATCCCGGTCTTCACCGCCTGAACGCCGATGTCGTCGACGACGCTGCGGAACTGCGCCCGCACCGCCTCGGCGGGCAGCTCCCAGGCGCCCTGGACGCCCCGGGAGTTCTGCGCGGTGACGGCGGTGACCACGCTCATGCCGTGGGTGCCCAGCGCCAGCATCGTCTTGAGGTCGGCCTGGATGCCCGCGCCGCCGCCGGAGTCGGAGCCGGCGACGGTCAGTACGCGTGGTGGGGTCTGCACGGCGCCGAATCTACCGGCCGCCGCCGGGCGCCACGGAGCCGCCCCGGGGCGGGGATTCGGCGTCGCCGTTGTCCCCGAAGTGATCCCAGCCGGCCCGGGCCCAGGGCGCCCCGTCCACCGTCACCTGCGGCAGCGCGGAGGGGTGCAGAACCTCGCCGATGACCTTCCAGCGGGCGGGCAGCTTCACATCGGGCGGGAACGTCGCGACGATCGCGTGGTCCTCGCCGCCGTTGAGCACCCACTGCATGGGGTCGACGCCGACGGCGGTGCCGATGTCGGACATCTGCGTGGGGATGTCGATCTTGGTGGAGGCGAGGTCGATGCGGACCTTGCTGGCCTCCGCGATGTGCCCGAGGTCGGCGACGAGGCCGTCGCTGACGTCCGTCATGGCGGTGGCGCCCAGTCCGGCCGCCGCCGGGCCCGCGTGGTACGGCGGTTCGGGCCGCCGGTGCGCCTCGACGAAGGCGCGCGGCGAGCGGAACCCGCGGGTCAGCACGGCGTACCCGGCGGCCGACCAGCCCAGCCAGCCGGTCACCGCGACGACATCGCCGGGCTGCGCGCCGCCGCGGGTCACCGGCTCGGCGTTGCGCAGATCGCCGAGGGCGGTGATGGCGACGGTGATGGTGTCGCCGCGTACGACGTCGCCGCCGACCACCGCGGCACCGGCGACCTGGCATTCGTCGCGCAGCCCGTCCATCAGCTCGGTCGGCCAGGTGGCGGGGAGTTCCGCGGGCACGACGAGGCCGAGGAGGATGGCGGTGGGCACGGCGCCCATGGCGGCGATGTCCGCGAGGTTCTGGGCCGCGGCCTTCCGGCCGACGTCGTACGCGGTGGACCAGTCGCGGCGGAAGTGCCGGCCCTCCAGGAGGATGTCGGTGCTGGCGACGACCCTCCGGTCGGGCGCGGTGACCACCGCGGCGTCGTCGCCCGGACCGATGCGTACCGCCGGGGTGGGGGTGATGCGGGAGGTCAGCTCCCGGATCAGCCCGAATTCCCCCAGCTCGCCCACGGTGCCCTTCATGCTGTCGCCCTTCTCCTGCGTACGGCCCGTCCGTACTTCGCTGGTCTGGGCGCCGCACCGGCCGCCGTCACCGCGCGGGTCTCCCCGCTCCGCTCGGTGACGCGGTACCGTGGCGTCCCTTCTTCCCCCATGATCCTCGAAGCCGCCCTGGAGGTCCCGTGGTACAGGCGTACATCCTGATCCAGACCGAGGTCGGCCGGGCCTCGGCGGTGGCGGAGGTGATCGCGCAGATCCCCGGTGTGCTGACGGCCGAGGATGTGACCGGTCCCTACGACGTCGTGGTGCGCGCGCAGGCGGAGACCGTCGACGAGCTGGGCCGGCTGGTCGTCGCCAACGTGCAGCGGGTGGAGGGGATCACCCGCACCCTGACCTGTCCGGTAGTCCATATCTAGCTCCCCGTATGCTCGGCCGGGTGATCTCGTCTCGTCGCTGGTTGCCGGTCCTGCCGTCGCTCGCCGTGCTGTGCTGCACGGCGGGCTGTTCCTCCGCGGACGAGGTCACGCCGCCCGCGCCCGAGGGCGCGTCGGCCCAGCACTGCCGGGCCCTCCACAAGGAGTTGCCGGACACCGTCGACGGGCTGGCGCGCAGGAGCACCGAGCCCGCGTCGGATTTCACGGCCGCCTGGGGCGACCCCGCCGTACAGGTGCGCTGCGGGGTGCCGAAGCCGGGCGCGTTGACGTCCGGGGGTGAACATTACAACCCCGGCGCCGACGCGGCGGACGTCAACGGCGTCTCGTGGTTCCTGGAGAAGCGCGACGACGGCTACCGCTTCACAACGGTACTGCGCAGGACCTACGTCGAGGTGACGGTGCCGGGGAAGTACGCCCCCGAGGTCAACGCGCTCACCGATCTCGCCACCGCGGTGAAGAAGACCGTGCCCGAGGGCGTCTGAGCCGGACCCGCGGCGGGCGGGCCCGGCACCGGACGGGTCAGCGCAGGCCGGTGGAGCGGTTCAGCGCCGCTTGGAGGAGCCGGTCGATCAGCTCCGGGTAGCTCACACCGCTCTCCTGCCACATCCGCGGGTACATCGAGATGGGCGTGAAGCCGGGGAGTGTGTTGATCTCGTTGATCACGAACTCGCCGTTCTCCTGGAGGAAGAAGTCCGCACGGACCAGGCCCTCGCAGGACGCCGCCTCGAACGCCGCGACGGCCAGTTCCTGGACGCGGACGGTCTCCTCGGCGGTGAGCGGCGCGGGCACCAGGCCCGCCGCCGAGTCGATGTACTTCGCCTCGAAGTCGTAGAAGTCGTGGGCGGTGACCGGCGGGATCTCCGCCGGGACGCTGGCGCGCGGGCCGTCCTCGAACTCCAGGACCCCGCACTCGATCTCGCGGCCGCGCAGCAGCGACTCGACGACGACCTTCGGGTCGTGGCGCCGCGCCTCCTCGATCGCGTCGTCGAGCCCGTCGACGTCGTCGACCTTGGTGATGCCCATGGACGAACCGGCGCGGGCGGGCTTCACGAAGAGCGGCCAGCCGTGTTCGGCGGCGAAGTCCACGATCTTCTTGCGGGCGGCCTCGGGGCTGCGCTCCCACTCCCGGGGCCGGATGACCTCGTACGGGCCGACCGGCAGCCCGAAGGAGGTGAACACCCGCTTCATGTAGTCCTTGTCCTGGCCGACGGCGGAGGCGAGGACGCCGCAGCCGACGTAGGGGACGCCGGAGAGTTCCAGCAGGCCCTGGAGGGTGCCGTCCTCGCCGTAGGGGCCGTGCAGCACGGGGAAGACGACGTCGACCTCGCCCAGCGCCTTGGGGACGGAGCCCGGTTCGCTGTAGACCAGCTCACGGTTGGTCGGGTCGACCGGCAGGACGACGCCGCCCTCGCCGGATTCGGCGAGCTCGGCGACGCTCGGCAGGCGGCGGTCCGCGATGGCCATCCGCTCCGGGTCGTCGGCGGTCAGGGCCCAGCGTCCGTCGGTGGTGATCCCGATCGGCAGCACGTCGTACTTCTCGCGGTCGATGGCACGCAGGACGGCTCCCGCGGTGACCACGGAGATGGCGTGTTCGGAGCTGCGGCCACCGAACACGACGGCGACACGGGGCTTGTGGGGAGGGGTCTGGCTGCTCATATCGACTTGAGGGTACCTGCTGGTGGATACGGAGTCGGCGCGGCGGCGGCCGTGCGCGGCGCCGTGTCCGCGCGCCGCACGGGGCGGGCCGGGCGCCGCGCGCGGGCGGTCAGTGGCGTTCGGACTTGGCGCTGCGCGACATCAGCTCCTTGAGGGCGACCATCGGCGGCTTGCCCTCGTGGACGATGTCGAAGACCGTCTCGGTGATCGGCATGTCGACGCCGTGGCGGCGGGCCAGATCCCGTACGGATTCGCAGGACTTGACGCCCTCGGCGGTCTGCTTGGTCACCGCGATGGTCTCGGCGAGGCTCATACCGCGGCCGAGGTTGGTGCCGAAGGTGTTGTTGCGCGAGAGCGGCGAGGAGCAGGTGGCGACGAGGTCGCCCATGCCCGCCAGGCCCGCGAAGGTGTGCGCGTCGGCGCCCATGGCGAGGCCCAGGCGGGTGGTCTCGGCGAGACCGCGGGTGATCAGCGACGCCTTGGCGTTGTCGCCCAGGCCCATGCCGCCCGCGATGCCGACGGCGAGCGCGATGACGTTCTTGACGGCGCCGCCCAGCTCGCAGCCGACGACGTCGGTGTGGGTGTACGGGCGGAAGTACGGGGTGTGGCAGGCGGTCTGCAGCCGCCGGGCGACGGACTCGTCGGTGCAGGCGACGACCGCGGCGGCGGGCTGCCGGGCGGCGATCTCCTTGGCGAGGTTGGGGCCGGTGAGGACCGCGACGCGCTCGGCGGGGACCTTCGCGACCTCCTCGATGACCTCGCTCATCCGCTTGGCGGTGCCCAGTTCGACGCCCTTCATCAGGGAGACCAGGACGGTGTCGGCGGGCAGCAGCGGCGCCCAGGCGGCGAGGTTGTCGCGCAACGTCTGCGAGGGGACGGCGAGGACGGTGAAGTCGGCCCCCGCGGCTGCCTCGGCGGGGTCGGTGGTGGCCCGCACGGACGCGGGCAGCTCCACCCCCGGCAGGTAGTCGGGGTTGGTCCGGTCCTTGTTGATCGCGTCGGCGACGGCGGCGCGGCGGCCCCAAAGGGTCACCTCGCAGCCCGCGTCGCCGAGGATCATCGCGAATGCGGTGCCCCAGGACCCCGTGCCGTAGACGGCGCAGCGCGTCACTTGCCTTCATCCTCCTGTGCCTGCTGGGTGCTTCGGACCGGCCCGGCGGCGGCCGCCGCCCGGGCCGCCTCGCGGGCCGCGCGCCGCTCGTGGGCGAGCGCCCGGCGCGGGTCGAACGGTACGGCGGGCGGGGTCTCGCCCCGAACGTCCGCCAGCTGCGCGGTGATCGCCGCCATGATCGTCTCGGTGACCTCGCGCAACACCTCGGCGGTGGGCTCCTTGCCGTGGTACGCGCTGAGGTCGACCGGCGGCCCGGCCTGCACCCGCAGCGTCTTGCGCGGCAGCAGACGGAGCTTCTTCTCCTTGGCGTACGGCGGCATCGCCTCGTTGGCGCCCCACTGCGCGACGGGGATGACCGGCGCCTTGGTGAGCAGGGCCACGCGCGCGGCGCCGGTCTTGCCCTGCATCGGCCAGAGCGCCGGATCACGGGTGAGCGTCGCCTCGGGATAGAAGGCGACGCATTCGCCCTTCTCGATGGCGGTGACGGCGGCACGGAACGCGTTGGCGGCGTCGGTGGTTTCCCGGTAGACGGGGATCTGTCCCGTGCCGCGCATCATCAGGCCGACAAAGCCGCTGCGAAAGAGCCCGGACTTGGCGAGGAATCGGGGAACCCGCCCGGTGTTGTACTGATAGTGCGCGTACGACAGCGGATCGAGATACGAGTTGTGGTTGACGGCGGTGATAAATCCGCCGTCGGCCGGAATGTTCTCCATTCCGCGCCAGTCCCGCTTGAACAGAACCAGGAGCGGCGGTTTGCAGATGACCGCGGCCAAGCGGTACCAGAAGCCGATTCTGCGGCGGGACACGTGGACACCCTCCTTGTGGGACCTGCTGAGCTGCTGCGAGCCGGCAGCCGCACAAGTGTCGCCCCAGGTACCCGCTATGTCGAGAACACCGTAACCCCGCGGTCCCCGACGGGCTGCGGCAGCAGGGAAAATCGAATCCTATGCGAGGAGACGGAGTGGATGTGGGCTGGAGCCTGGTCGTGCCGTTGAAGCCGCTGGTGCGGGCCAAGAGCAGGCTTTCCCCGGCGGTCGGTGAGGAGTTCCGCCCGCGACTGGCGCTCGCATTCGCCCTGGACACCGTCGGCGCGGCACTGGCCTGCGGCGACGTCGCGGATGTGGCGGTTGTCACGGACGATCCGGCGGTCGCCGGGCCCCTTTCGGCGCTCGGCGCGCGGATCGTGCCCGACACCCCGGCACACGGCCTCAATGCGGCACTGGCCCACGGCGCGGCCGCGGTCCGGGCGCGCCGCCCGGGCGCGGCGGTCGCGGCCCTCAACGCCGATCTGCCCGCACTGCGCACCGCCGAACTGGAATCCGTCCTGCAAAGGGCCGCGCTATTTCCGCGGGCTTTTCTCGCCGATGCGGCGGATATCGGAACAACGCTTCTCACCGCACGTTCCGGTACGGAATTGGCACCGGCATTCGGCGGCCGTTCGCGGGAGCGGCACCGTGCGTCGGGCGCACGGGAGATTTCCGGGCGGGCGGCGGCTTCGGTGCGCCGGGACGTGGACACCGGCGAGGACCTGCACGAGGCACTGGCGCTCGGGGTGGGAGCGCACACGGCGCGGGTGGCCGCGGCGCTGGCCCGGACGGCGGGCGCCGCGGGGCTCTCAGAGGGTCTGGAGCGTGAGGAGCGTGATCCGGAGGGCGTCGCCCTCGCCGGTGGTCTCGATCCGTACCCGCTGGCCGGGACGCAGCAGGCGCAGACCCCCCGCGTCGAAGGCGGCGGCGTCGAAGGGCACGGGGGTGCCGTCGTCCAGCAGCACGCTGCCGGAACGGGAGTCCGAGTCGTAGGTGTACGCGGTGGCCTGCATGGTGCAGAGCCTAAAGGAGCCGGCCGCCCCCGGTGAACGCGCGGTCGCCACGCACCGCGGGCCGGGCTCCCCGGAGGGAGACCGGCCCGGCGCGAGGCGTCACCGCTGCGGGAATTACCGCTTGCGGGCGGTGGTCTTCTTCGCGGCGGTCTTGCGTGCCGTGGTCTTCTTCGCGGGAGCCTTCTTCGCGGTGGTCTTCTTCGCGGGCGCCGTCTTCGCCGTGGTCTTCTTGGCGGCGGGGGCGGTCTTCTTCGCCGGGGCGGCCTTCTTCGCAGTGGTCGTCTTCGCCGCCGTGGTCTTCTTCGCGGCGGCCGTGGTCTTCTTCGCCGGCGTCGCCTTCTTGGCGGTGGTCTTTGCGGCCGTGGTCTTCTTCGCCGCGGCGGTCGTCTTCTTCGCCGTGACCTTCTTGGCGGTGGTGGCCTTCTTGGCGGCCGCCTTCTTCACGGTCGTACGCGTGGAAGCGCCGCCCGAGAGGCTGCCCTTGGGCGCCTTCTTGACGGCCACGTCGTGCTTGGGGAGCTTCTTGGAACCGCTCACCAGGTCCTTGAATCCCTGACCCGCGCGGAATCGCGGCACCGAGGTCTTCTTGACCCGCACGCGCTCTCCGGTCTGCGGGTTCCGGGCGTAGCGGGCCGGGCGGTCGACCTTCTCGAACGACCCGAATCCGGTGACCGAAACGCGGTCGCCGGCGACAACTGCACGGACGATTGCGTCCAGTACGGCGTCCACCGCGTCCGCGGCGTTCTGACGGCCACCGAGCTTGTCGGCAATGGCTTCTACGAGCTGCGCCTTGTTCACGTCTTCCCCTTCGGAGACATTGCTGGAACGATAGATTCCAAGCTTTTTCGCACGTTAGGCAGATATATACCGCAAATCAAACACGAAACGGGCTAATCACCCTTGTGCCGCAACGCACTCGACCTCACGCACTTCCGTCGGTGTGCACGTCTTCGGGATAACGACCTTCGTCGAGGTCGGCCATGAACCACTCCAGACGCCTTGCCGCGTTCGCAAGATCGTGTTGTGCCGCGGCCGTGATGACGAGCAGCTTCCGGGTCAGCGCCATCCGTACGCCCTCCGGGACTTGCAGTGTCCGCACCCTTGCGTGTGCGTCCTTGAGTTGGTCGGCGACGTAACCGTAGAGCTGGAGTTGGCCGTCGCGTTCCATGCGCTAATTGTGCCATCTGCGGCGAGTTGTCGCTTCACGGGGCCTCAACAGGCGTCCGAACACGCCGATGCGCCCCCTGCCAACTGCACAGGGGGCGCATCGTACGCAATATGTCTTTGAGCCAAAAGTCCGAGGTCAGGCCACCACGGTCCGCGGCTTGAACGCGGGCCTTTTTGCCTCGTACGCGGTGATGGCCGACTCCTCCCGGAGGGTGAGGCTGATGTCGTCCAGCCCCTCCAGCAGTCGCCACCGCGCATTCTCGTCCAGCTCGAAGTCGGCCTCCACACCTGGGGCGAGCACCTTGCGCGCGACCAGGTCGACGGTGACCTCGGCTGCCGGGTCCTCCTCGGCCAGCTGCTGCAGCCGCTCGACGGTCTCCTGCGGCAGGACCACCGTCAGCAGGCCGTTCTTGAGGGAGTTGCCGCGGAAGATGTCCGCGAACCGCGAGGAGATCACGGCCTTGAAGCCGTAGTTCTGCAGCGCCCAGACGGCGTGCTCACGGGAGGAGCCGGTGCCGAAGTCGGGGCCCGCGACGAGCACCGTGGCGCCCCGGTGCGCCTCCTGGTTGAGGACGAACTGCGGGTCCTTGCGCCACGCCTCGAAGAGCCCGTCCTCGAAGCCGTCGCGGGTGACCTTCTTCAGCCAGTGGGCCGGGATGATCTGGTCGGTGTCGACGTTGCTGCGGCGCAGCGGCACGGCCCGGCCAGTGTGGGTGGTGAAAGCTTCCATGGTTCCTCAGACTCCCGCGGGCGTACGAACGTCGGCGTCGGACAGGTCGGCGGGCGAGGCCAGATGCCCGAGCACCGCGGTGGCGGCGGCGACCTGCGGCGAGACCAGGTGGGTGCGGCCGCCCTTGCCCTGCCGCCCCTCGAAGTTGCGGTTGGAGGTGGAGGCGGAGCGCTCGCCCGGCGCCAGCTGGTCGGGGTTCATTCCCAGGCACATCGAGCAACCGGCGTGCCGCCATTCGGCCCCCGCCGCGGTGAAGACCTTGTCCAGCCCCTCCTCGACCGCCTGGAGGGCGACCCGCACCGAGCCCGGCACGACGAGCATCCGCACGCCGTCGGCGACCGAACGCCCCTCCAGAACGGAGGCGGCAGCGCGCAGGTCCTCGATGCGGCCGTTGGTGCAGGAACCTACGAAGACGGTGTCCACACCGATCTCACGCAGCGGCTGACCCGCCGTCAACCCCATGTATTCCAGGGCCTTTTCGGCGGCCTGCCGCTCCGAGGCGTCCTCGTACGAAGCGGGGTCGGGGACGCGGGTGGAGAGCGGCGCGCCCTGACCCGGGTTGGTGCCCCAGGTGACGAACGGGGCCAGCTCGGCGGCGTCGATGACGACCTCCGCGTCAAAGGCCGCGTCGTCGTCGGTGCGCAGCGTGCGCCAGTAGGCGACGGCGTCGTCCCAGTCGGTGCCCTCGGGGGCGTGGGCCCGCCCGCGCAGATAGGCGAAGGTGGTGTCGTCCGGGGCGATCATCCCGGCCCGGGCGCCCGCCTCGATCGACATGTTGCAGACGGTCATCCGGGCTTCCATCGACAGCTTCTCGATGGCGGGGCCGCGGTACTCCAGGACGTAGCCCTGGCCGCCGCCGGTGCCGATCTTGGCGATGATCGCCAGGATCAGGTCCTTGGCGGTGACGCCGTCGGGCAGCTCGCCCTCGACGGTGATCGCCATGGTCTTGAAGGGGGCCAGCGGCAGCGTCTGGGTGGCGAGGACGTGCTCGACCTGGCTGGTGCCGATGCCGAACGCCAGGGCGCCGAACGCACCGTGCGTGGAGGTGTGACTGTCACCGCAGACCACGGTGGTGCCCGGCTGGGTCAGTCCCAACTGCGGTCCCACCACGTGAACAACGCCCTGTTCGACATCGCCCAGCGGGTGCAGCCGCACGCCGAACTCCGCGCAGTTCTTGCGCAGCGTCTCCAGCTGGGTGCGCGAGACCGGGTCGGCGATCGGCTTGTCGATGTCGAGGGTCGGGGTGTTGTGGTCCTCGGTGGCGATGGTCAGGTCCGTACGGCGCACCTGCCGTCCGGCCTTGCGGAGGCCGTCGAACGCCTGCGGGCTGGTGACCTCGTGCAGCAGGTGGAGATCGATGAAGAGGAGGTCGGGCTCGCCTTCCGCGCGCCGGACGACGTGGTCGTCCCAGACCTTCTCCGCGAGTGTCCGTCCCATCGCTTTCCCTCCGGCCGGCCGCATCGCCGGCCCAACTCGTACTGTGCGCACGGTCCCCGCACCCCCGTGCCGGGCCCCGCACCGGGCCCTGGTCGAGGGCCATGGCTACAGAGTGACGACTTCCACGGAAAATTGAACTTGCGTTTCACACTGTGAGACGCAAGTATCGTTGCATGGACAACTCTAGCGGCGTCGGCGTTCTCGACAAGGCGGCTCTCGTATTGAGCGCTCTGGAGTCCGGTCCGGCCACCCTCGCCGGGCTGGTCGCGGTGACCGGGCTCGCACGACCCACGGCCCATCGGCTGGCCGTGGCCCTGGAACACCACCGGATGGTGGCGAGGGACATGCAGGGCCGGTTCATCCTCGGCCCCCGGCTGTCCGAACTGGCCGCCGCGGCCGGTGAGGACCGCCTGCTGGCGACGGCCGGGCCGGTGCTCACACATCTGCGCGATGTGACGGGCGAGAGCGCCCAGCTCTACCGTCGCCAGGGCGACATGCGGATCTGTGTGGCGGCGGCGGAACGGCTGTCCGGACTGCGGGACACCGTCCCGGTCGGCTCCACGCTCCCGATGAAGGCCGGTTCCGCGGCGCAGATCCTCATGGCCTGGGAGGAGCCCGAGCGGCTCCACCGTGGACTCCAGGGCGCCCGCTTCACCGCCACCGCGCTCTCCGGCGTACGCCGCCGCGGCTGGGCCCAGTCGATCGGCGAGCGGGAGCCGGGCGTGGCCTCCGTCTCGGCGCCGGTCCGCGGCCCCTCGAACCGCGTGGTGGCCGCCGTCTCCGTCTCCGGCCCGATCGAGCGGCTGACCCGCCACCCGGGCCGGATGCACGCCCAGGCCGTCATCGACGCCGCCGCCCGCCTCTCCGAGGGCCTGCGCCGCACCGGCTGAGAGGCCCCCCACTCCCCTACGGGCCGTGGCCCGGGGTACCGCCCTTCATGGGGGCTCCCCGGGCCACGGCCCGCCTGCTGCACGCGACGGGGCGGTCAGACGCCCAGCCGCTCCGGGGCCTGCACCCTGTCGCGCAGCGACCGCACCCCGTACGCGGCACCGAGGCCGCGCGCCGGCATGTCCCCGTAGATCGTCTCGTAGCTCCCCGCCGGGACCACATACGTCTCATGCCAGATGCCGACATGCCCCGCACCCTGGCGCGCACGGCGGTTGAACGTGGCCCACGCCGGGCGGTGCTCCCGGTCCGGCGCCACCGCGTACGCCAGCAGCTTCTCCTTGGACTCCCAGTACTGCACGACCTCGAACGTGCGGGGCGGCCCGCCCACCAGCCGGTGGTGGAGCAGTCCGGCCGTACGGTCGCGGCCCAGCTCCTTCAGCATCCTCGGCATCGCGAGGAACACCGGCAGCCAGCGGTGGACCGCCCAGAGGTGGTGAATCCGCATGCCGATGAGAAAGATCACGACATCCCCGTCGGCATCCGCCGTGACCCGGCCGGGATGCATGTCACCGCTCACGTCGCCCCCTCGTTGGATAGCACCACTGCCCAATGATTGGATAGTGGCGCTACCCAAGAAGGAGCACAAGGGATGCGTCTCTCCGAACTGAGCGAGCACAGCGGGGTTTCCACCGCCACGATCAAGTACTACCTGCGCGAACAGCTCCTGCCGCAGGGCCGGCGGATCACCGCGACGCGCTCCGAGTACGACGCGTCCCATCTGCGGCGCCTGCGCCTGATCCGCGCGCTGATCCAGGTGGGCAAGGTGCCGGTGGCAACGGTCCGCGAGGTACTGGCGGCGGTCGACGACGAGAGCCTGGGCCGCACCACCCGGCTCGGCGCCGCCCTGTGGGCGCTACCCCGCGCCGAGGAGGCCGATCCGCAGGCCCCGGCGACGCGCGAGGCCCAGGCGCTGGTGGAGGACCTGCTGACGGAGCTGGGCTGGGACTTCGCCCGCGCCAACGGCGCCCTCTCCCCCGCCTACCGCTCCCTGGTGACTCCTCTGGCCCGTCTGCTGGAGCTGGGCCACCCCGTGACCGTGGCCGAACTCACGCCGTACGCACGGCAGATGGCGTCCGTGGCCGGTCATGACTTCGACGTCCTGGAGACACTGCCGGACGACGCGGAGCGGGCGGAGACCGCCGTGGCCGCCGCGATCCTCCGGGAGCCGGTGCTGCTCGCTCTGCGTCGGGTGGCCCAGGAGGAGGAGTCGGCCCGGCGCTACGGGCCGTGAGACGGGAGGCCGTGCGCGAAGGCCGCACGGATTCCGTCCCGAATTCCGCATACGACAAAGGCCCCTGCCGAAGCAGGGACCTTTTTCTCTTCGCGTACCCCCGACCGGATTCGAACCGGCGCTACCGCCTTGAGAGGGCGGCGTGCTAGGCCGCTACACAACGGGGGCCTGCTTTTTTGCAGTTGAGTTCGCATGACGCGAATTCTCTGCGCTGGGCTACCAGGACTCGAACCTAGACTAAATGAACCAGAATCACTCGTGCTGCCAATTACACCATAGCCCATGGTGGTTTAGACCAGTACCCCCGACCGGATTCGAACCGGCGCTACCGCCTTGAGAGGGCGGCGTGCTAGGCCGCTACACAACGGGGGCCCTAGCGATCCTCACATCGACACATCCGGGAGCGACCCGAAGATGACGGAAAGAAAGGATCTGTACCCCCGACCGGATTCGAACCGGCGCTACCGCCTTGAGAGGGCGGCGTGCTAGGCCGCTACACAACGGGGGCCTGATACTGCACTCAAGAGACCATGGTTTTCTCGAAGAGAAAGATCTCTTGCTGGGCTACCAGGACTCGAACCTAGACTAACGGAACCAGAAACCGTCGTGCTGCCAATTACACCATAGCCCACCAAAACGCAACCCCCAGTGGGGATTTTGTTCGGCTTGCGCTTTCCGGCCGGACCTCTCGGCCCTCCCGGGCGGCGCAGAAAGAACATTACCCGAAGGTGCACGGGGCTCCAAAACCGATAGGGCGCGGAGCAGGGCGGAAACGCCGTAAGGCCCGGTGAGGCGGAGGACGACGGACGGTCCGGAACGGCGGCACCGGGCCGGGGCGCCGCTCCGGCAGCGCTGGTCGGCTCCCCGGCGTACGGGGGCGCCCCTGCGGCCATGAGGGCGGCGGCGGGGCCGCCTCCCTGCCCCTGTCAAGGTTCCCGGCGGGGCGAGCGACGGATCCGGCCGTACGCGGCCCTCGCGGCGCCTCTGGGCGCGCTCCTGGGCCCTCACGCCGTCGCCCGCCCCGCATACGCCAAGGACCCGGAAGCCATCTCGACTTCCGGGCCCCCAGGGCTCGTACGAGGTCAGGCTGCGAGCTTGGCCAGGGCCGCGTCGATGCGGGACAGGGTTCGCTCCTTGCCCAGGATTTCCAGGGACTCGAAGAGGGGCAGGCCGACGGTGCGGCCGGTGACCGCGACGCGGACGGGGGCCTGGGCCTTGCCGAGCTTGAGGCCGTGCTCCTCACCAGCGGCGAGGACAGCGTTCTTCAGCGACTCGGGGCTGCTCCAGTCGGCGTCCAGCAGCTTGGCGCGGGCGGTGGTGAGCAGCGCCACCGGCTCGCCCTTCATCGCCTTCGTCCAGGACGCCTCGTCCTCGACCGGCTCCTTGCGGAACAGGAAGTCGACGTTGGCGGTGATGTCCGAGAGGACCGTCAGCCGGGTCTGGGCGTGCGGGGCGATGGCCTCCCACGCCGCTTGGTCGAAGTCCTCGGGCGCCCAGTTGGCGTGCGGGGCCGTCAGCCAGGGCTCACAGGCGGCGATGAAGGACGGGAGGTCCAGCTGCCGGATGTGGTCGGCGTTGATCGCCTCGGCCTTCTTGAGGTCGAAGCGGGCCGGGTTGGCGTTGACGTCCGCGATGTCGAACTTCTCGACCAGTTCGGCGACGGAGAAGAGGTCACGGTCGGCGGAGAACGACCAGCCGAGCAGCGCGAGGTAGTTGAGCAGGCCCTCGGGGAGGAAGCCGCGCTCGCGGTAGAGGTTGAGGGACGCCTGCGGGTCGCGCTTGGAGAGCTTCTTGTTGCCCTCGCCCATGACGTACGGCAGGTGACCGAAGGCCGGGATCCCCTTGGCGTAGCCCAGCTCGATGAGCGCCTTGTAGAGGGCGACCTGGCGGGGGGTGGAGGAGAGCAGGTCCTCGCCGCGCAGGACGTGGGTGATGTCCATCAGCGCGTCGTCGACGGGGTTGACGAGCGTGTAGAGGGGCGCGCCGTTGGCCCGGACGATGCCGTAGTCCGGAACGTTGTCCGGAGTGAAGGTCAGCTCGCCGCGGACCAGGTCGGTGAAGGTGATCGGCTCGTCGGGCATCCGGAAGCGGATGATCGAGGAGCGGCCCTCGGCCTCGTAGGCGGCCTTCTGCTCGTCGCTCAGGGAGCGGCAGGTGCCGTCGTAGCCGGAGGGCTTGCCGGCCTTGCGGGCGGCCTCACGGCGGGCGTCCAGCTCCTCGGTGGTGCAGTAGCAGGGGTAGGCGTAGCCGCCGGCGAGCAGCTTGTCGGCGACCTCCTTGTAGAGGTCCATGCGCTGCGACTGGCGGTAGGGCGCGTGCGGGCCGCCGACCTCGGGGCCTTCGTCCCAGTCGAAGCCCAGCCACCGCATGGAGTCCAGCAGCTGGTTGTAGGACTCCTCGGAGTCGCGGGCCGCGTCGGTGTCCTCGATGCGGAAGACCAGGGTGCCCTGGTGGTGGCGCGCGAACGCCCAGTTGAACAGGGCGGTGCGGACCAGTCCCACATGGGGGTTGCCGGTCGGTGAGGGACAGAAACGGACGCGGACGGGGGTCGCGTTAGCCACGCTTGATCACCTTGTTGGTGAGAGTGCCGATGCCTTCGATGGTGACGGCGACCTCGTCGCCGACGGTGAGCGGGCCGACCCCGGCCGGGGTGCCCGTGAGGACGACGTCGCCGGGGAGCAACGTCATCGCCTCGGTGATGTGGACGATCAGGTCCTCGACGGAGCGGACCATCTCGCTCGTCCGGCCCAGCTGACGCTGTTCGCCGTTGACGGTGCACTGGATGGTCAGATCGGAGGGGTCCAGCTCGGTCTCGACCCAGGGGCCGAGCGGGCAGGAGGTGTCGAAGCCCTTGGCGCGCGCCCACTGCTTCTCACGGCGCTGGACGTCACGCGCGGTGACGTCGTTGGCGCAGGTGTAGCCGAGGATGACGTCCTTGACGCGCTCGCGGGGCACCTCGCGGCACATCCGGCCGATGACGACGGCCAGCTCCGCTTCGTGGTGCACCTCCTCGGAGAAGGAGGGGTACGCGATGGGGTCACCGGGGCCGACCACGGAGGTGGAGGGCTTGAAGAAGGTGAACGGGGCGTCGGAGACGTCGTGGCCCAGCTCGGCGGCGTGGGCGGCGTAGTTGCGGCCGATTGCGACCACCTTGTTGGGCAGCACCGGCGGCAGCAGGCGGACCTTGTCGAGGGGGACCTTCTGGCCGGAGCGCTCGAACTCCGCGAAGGGGTGTCCCTTGATGACGTCGATCTCGTCGCCCTCTAGGACGCCGAAGCCGACGTTGCCGTCGATGGAGAATCTGGCGATGCGCACGGGTGCCGCTGCCCCTCATTGATCACTGGCCGGAGTGGACACTCCAGGCTAACGCGGGGGCGCGGCTCGCCCGCTGCGGAATTACGCCGCGGTGTCCTGGCCGGGGGCGTCCATCAGGACGGTACGGCGCGGGTTGGCGGTCTGCGTGGGCAGCTCGGCGACGTGCTCCGGGGCCGGGGTGGCGGCGGTCAGCTCGTCGGCGTCCTTGAGGTGCGCCAGCGTGGTGCGCCGCGGGTTGGCTATGTTGCGGAACATCATCGTGGTCTTCACTGCTTCACGCCTCGCGTAGATCGGGATGCATCGGAAGGGACGGCCGGCCCGGTGGGGCGGTGCGGACCGGGCCCGCCGCATCCGTGGCGCCGCGGGAGCGCGGAATCACGACAACGGGCGAGGTCGCGCGGGGTGTCCTTGTCGCGCCGGCTGCCTTTGTAAAGCATCAGACTAAGCGGGCCATTCCCTGCGATGCGGGGGGAAAGTCACCGACCCCCCTGTGAGTTTCCTCACTGAGTACGTGACAAATGCCGCAATTCCCACGATCAGCATCAAGGGATGAACAGGACATCGATCACCAGAAGGCTCCATTTCGCCTCCGATCACCGCACCTGGGACAACGGAGCGACCGAAGCGGTTAGAGGTCAAAAGTCCGTTATCGACCATGGATCCCTCTACGTGTCGTGACACGATCCGCACCGTGTGTCACCCATGTCGCACCGCACGGTTCCGCTCTTGTTGGAGATCCGGCACTGTGCTGGAATTCCACGGACCGCCGCATGTATCAACCGGCGCGCAGGGCGCGATGTGGCGCAGCGCGGTGGAGTTGCTCTCTCGGCCAGAGGGGGAAGCCCACCGGTCATTCACGGCCGCACGGGGGCTTGCGGTCCCCCACGACTCGACACCGTCCCGCCGCTCACGCGGGGGGACGCCTGGTCCAGAGGTTGCGACGCTAGTGCAGGGACGTTTCAAGAGGGATGGCACGGAGCCTTCCCAGGCCCGTAAGGGCCGGGAAGCTGCGGCGGAGCCGGAGCCGCGCGGCGGGACCGACCGCGCCTCCTCTCCCCAGCGTGCCCAGGGGGGCGGTCCGGCGAACGCCCCGGCGCCGTCCGACCGGAGCGGCGGCGACGCCGACCGGGGAACGGCCAAGGAGCAGTCGGGCCCGGGCGGTCCCGGCTCCCGGGTCGCGTTGCGCAACTGGCGCATCAGCACCCGTCTGATCTCCCTGCTCGCGCTGCCCGTGGTCGCCGCGACCTCGCTGGGCGCCATCCGTATCCAGGACTCGATGGAGAACATCGAGCAGCTGGACAAGATGAAGATGCTCACCGACATGACGCGGCAGGCCACCGAGCTGGCCGACGCGCTCCAGGTCGAGCGGGACAAGTCGGCGGGCCCGCTGGCGGGTTCGGGCAACGCCAAGGACGACGCCAACGTCGTCGCACCGCGGGAGGCCACCGACCGCGCCCGCATCGCGTTCAACCAGGGCACCGGCGACATCCAGGGCGTCGACGCCACGATGACCGGTGTGCGGGCGACCGTCCTGGAGATCGGCCGCCAGCTCAACACCCTCAACGAGATCCGCGGCAGCGCGTACAAGGACGACGGCAACGCCGCGCGCACCATCAGCAACTACAACCAGCTGATCGACTCGCTGCTCTCCCTCTCCCAGGACATGGCGCAGGCCACCAGCAATCCGGAGATGATCCGGTCCACCCGTGCACTGGCGGCGTTCTCCTCGGCCAAGGAGTACGCGTCGATGCAGCGCGCCCTGGTCAGCGCCGGTCTCGCCCACAAGGGCGGCCCCCAGCTCTCCGCCAACGACCGGTTGGCCGGACGTACCGCCGAGGACGACGAGAAGGCGGCCCGCGACCGCTTCTCGCAGATCTACGCGGGCAATGCCGGCTCCCTCACCCGCGGTCTGGACGGCAACAACGACGAGATCAAGGCGGCGGTCGCCTTCGCGCACCGCGCCTTCGCCAGCAACAGCGGCATCCGCAGCCAGGAGTACAAGTACCTGGACTGGTACGACTCCGACACCGTCAAGGTCGAAGAGATGTCTCGGATCGAGACCTCGCTGCTGACCGAGATGGAGCAGAAGTCCCGCGAGCTGCGCAACGCGGCGACGCAGGAAGCGATCATCAACGGTGCGCTGATCTTCCTCGTCCTCGGTGTCTCGCTGGTCGGCGCGTTCGTCGTGGCGCGGTCCATGGTCCGCTCGCTGCGCCGTCTCCAGGACACCGCCCAGAAGGTGGCCCAGGAGCGGCTGCCGGAGCTGGTCAAGCACCTGTCCGACACCGACCCGCAGGACATCGACACCTCCGTCGAGTCGGTCGGTGTGCACAGCCGGGACGAGATCGGCCGGGTGGCCGCGGCCTTCGACGACGTGCACCGCGAGGCGGTCCGGCTGGCGTCCGAGCAGGCGCTGCTGCGGGGCAACGTCAACGCGATGTTCACCAACCTCTCGCGCCGCTCCCAGGGCCTGATTCAGCGCCAGCTCTCGCTCATCTCCGAGCTGGAGTCCCGCGAGGCCGACCCGGACCAGCTGTCCTCCCTCTTCAAGCTCGACCACCTCGCGACGCGTATGCGCCGTAACGGTGAGAACCTCCTCGTTCTCGCGGGTGAGGAGCCCGGCCGTCGCTGGACGCGTCCGGTGCCGCTGGTCGACGTGCTCCGCGCCGCCGCCTCCGAGGTGGAGCAGTACGAGCGCATCGAGCTGACCGCCGTACCGCAGACCGAGGTCGCCGGGCGCGTCGTCAACGACCTCGTGCACCTGCTCGCGGAGCTGCTGGAGAACGCCACGTCGTTCTCCTCGCCGCAGACCAAGGTGAAGGTGACCGGTCACGCGCTGCCCGACGGGCGGGTGCTGGTCGAGATCCACGACACCGGTATCGGCCTCTCCCCCGAGGACCTGTCGTCCATCAACGAGCGGCTGGCCAGCCCGCCGACCGTGGACGTCTCGGTCTCCCGCCGGATGGGTCTGTTCGTGGTCGGCCGCCTGTCGCTGCGTCACGGCATCCGCATCCAGCTGCGGCCGTCCGACTCCGGTGGCACGACCGCGCTGGTCATGCTGCCCGTCGATGTGGCGCAGGGCGGCAAGAAGCCGGCGCCGTCCACCGCGAAGGGCCAGTCGCCCGAGGGCGGTACGGGTTCCGGCTCCGGCTCCGGTACGGGTTCCGGCTCCGGCGGGACGAGCCGTCTCGCGGGGCTGCAGCCGCGCGGCCAGGTCGGTTCGGGCCCCGGCGGCACCGGGCGGCCCGCGCTGCCGGGCCGTGGCGGTCCGGGTGGTCCCGGGCGTACGGCCCCCGGTGGTCTCGGCGGTCCGGGCGGCTTCGGCGGTCCGGTGCCCTCCGGCGGCCCCGTGCCGCAGGCGCCCGCGGCACCGGACGCGTCCGCGCGCCCGGCGAACGCCCCGGCCGACGGCGGCCGTCCCGCGCTCCCCACCCGTCACGTGCAGCGCGGCGAGGCGCCCGCCGAAACCTCCGGCGCGACGCCGATGGTGGCGCCGCCCACCGGTGCGCCGGGCCGTGACGAGCGGCCGCAACTGCCGCCCCGCGGCCCGGCCGCGGAGCTGACCGGCTCCCCCGCCGCGGAGGCCGCTCCGGCCGTCGACTCCCCGCAGCCGGGCACCAGTTGGGGCGTACGCCGCGACCGCGGCGCGACCGACGACTGGCCGCTGGCACCCCGCGAGCCCCAGGACACACCGCGCGGCCACGAGGAGCCGGAGACCACCGGCACCTTCGCGCGTCCGACGGCGCCGGAGACCACGGGCGCCTTCGCGCTCCCGACCCCGCCCGAGACGACCGGCACCTTCGCGCGCCCCACGCCGCCCGAGACGACCGGCACCTTCGAACGTCCGGCGCCGCCGGAGACCACGGGCACCTTCGCGCTCCCGGCGCCGCCCGAGGCGACCGGTGGCCCCGGTGACACCACGGCCTTCGCCCGGCCCGACTTCAACGGGCCGCCGCCCGGCGCTCCCCGGGGCGACGCGCAGGCGCCCGATGACACCGGCCGGTTCCCGCTGCCCGGCGGCCCCGCCCCCGCGGCTCCGGAGCACTTCGGGCAGACCGCGTCCGGTCTCCCGCTGCGGGACGCCGGGCGGCCCGACGCGTCGCGCCGGGCGGCTCAGGAGAGCGGCGACGCCCCGTCGGAGGCGGCCAGCCTCTTCGGCGTCGCCCCCGAGGCGCCGCACTCCACCGGCCAGGTCCCGGCGCAGCCGTCGCCGGACGTCGCGCCGGAGCCCGCCCCGTCGGCGGACTGGCTCGGCGACACGTCGGCCGGTGCCGGTGACGGGCGGACGCCGATCTTCGACACCATCGAGTCGAACTGGTTCCACACGCCGGAGGCGGCCGCCGCCGGTGTGGAGCCGCCGCCCTCCACCCACGCCGAGGCGCCGCAGCCGCAGCCGCAGCAGGCTCCGCGGCCCGCGGACGGTCCGGACGACACGCCCGCCGGGGGCTTCGACACCACCGGCTGGCGCAGTTCACCGAACGACGAGACCTGGCGGCAGGCGGAACAGATCCGTCAGCCGGCCGCGGGCGGGGTGACCACGTCGGGACTGCCCCGCCGGGTGCCGCGCGCCAATCTCGTCGCCGGTACGGCACAGCAGCAGCCCACCCAGAGCGGTCCGCAGGTCTCGCGCGCGCCCAGCGACGTACGCGGCCGGCTGACCAGTCTTCGCCGGGGTATCCAGCAGGGCCGGCAGGCCGGTGGCGACACCGGGCAGCACGGCGTGGTGGACCCCACTCACCAGCAGGAGCGTTAGTTGAGTCCGATGAGCCAGGCGGCGCAGAACCTGAACTGGTTGATCACCAACTTCGTGGACAACACCCCCGGTGTCTCCCACACGGTCGTGGTCTCCGCGGACGGTCTCCTCCTCGCCATGTCCGAAGGCTTCCCACGGGACCGAGCCGACCAACTGGCAGCAGTGGCCTCCGGCCTCACCTCGCTGACCTCCGGCGCCTCCCGCATCTTCGAAGGCGGAAGCGTCAACCAAACCGTGGTGGAAATGGAACGCGGCTTCCTCTTCATCATGTCCGTCTCCGACGGATCCTCCCTGGCCGTCCTCGCACACCCCGAGTGCGACATCGGCCTCGTCGGCTACGAAATGGCCCTCCTGGTCGACCGCGCAGGCAACGTCCTCACCCCCGACCTACGCGCCGAACTCCAGGGCAGCCTGTTGCACTGAAGCGCCGCAGCACATGTCCCGTACACCGCCGAACAGCCACCGGCCCAACCCGACGGCAGTCCCGCACAAGACAGTTGTCACGCCCGGAGGATCCATGACCCCGCCACCCACGTCGGACCCCTACGATGCCTACAGTCAGGCGTCGTACGGCGGCGAAGGCGACCAGCCCCTGGTGCGTCCCTACGCCATGACGGGCGGCCGCACCCGGCCGCGCTACCAGCTCGCCATCGAGGCGCTGGTCAGCACCACGGCAGACCCGTCCCAGGTGCCCGGTCTGCTGCCGGAGCACCAGCGGATCTGCCACCTGTGCCGTGAGGTCAAGTCGGTCGCCGAGGTCTCCGCGCTGCTGCACATACCGCTGGGGGTGGCGCGCATTCTCGTCGCCGACCTGGCGGAGGCCGGGATGGTGGCGATCCATCAGCCGGGTGGCAGCGGTGAGGCCGGCGGTACGCCGGACGTGACGCTGCTGGAGAGGGTGCTCAGTGGACTTCGCAAGCTCTGACGCCGCGTTCGGGGACGGCGCCCCCGCCCGTTCGACCACCTCGGCGAAGATCGTGGTGGCCGGCGGTTTCGGTGTGGGCAAGACGACCTTCGTCGGCGCCGTCTCGGAGATCAACCCGCTGCGTACGGAGGCCGTGATGACCTCCGCGTCGGCGGGCATCGACGATCTCAGCCACGTCCGGGACAAGACGACGACGACCGTGGCGATGGACTTCGGCCGCATCACCCTGGACCAGGACCTGATCCTGTACCTCTTCGGTACACCCGGACAGGACCGCTTCTGGTTCATGTGGGACGACCTGGTGCGCGGTGCGATCGGGGCCGTCGTCCTCGTCGACACCCGCCGCCTCGCCGACTGCTTCCCCGCCGTCGACTACTTCGAGAACAGCGGCCTCCCCTTCGTCATCGCCCTCAACGGCTTCGAGGGGCATCAGCCGCACACGCCCGAAGAGGTGCGCGAGGCCCTGCAGATCGGGCCCGGTACGCCGATCATCACGACCGATGCCCGTCAGCGCGGTGAGGCGAAGAGCGCGCTGATCACGCTGGTCGAGCACGCGCTCATGGCCCGCCTGCGCTGATGGCGGGTCCGTCCGGAGCTGTTCCGGGCGGACCCGCCGTACGGCGCCGTCCCCAGGTGTGTCACCGGCTGTGTCACACGCTGTGTCGTTGGACACGCCGTCGATTGTGTTCATAACGTTTCGGCAGGCAATTGCCCCGCCACAGACACACCTTGCGCACACTTGGCTCCACTGTGCACACGCTTCCCTCGTATTTTGCCGCGGCTCGCCCTTAACGCCCCTTTTATATGAGGTCTCTCCTGCCTTCTCCAGGCTTTGCTCAGTGTTTGGAACGCGCGCGTCCGACGTGCTGAAATTCGCTGAACTCCGAAGGAGACGCCCAGAAGAAACGGCACAGCACGACGTGTCGCGCCGAGAGGTTGTTGGTCGAGTGAGGCGAAGTAAGGCGAGCCCCGAGCCGCGGGAGGCCCGGCGGGGCAACTTCACCCCGCCGTCGCGCAGTACCGGCCCGGCTCCCGGGACGCCCGAGCCCACGCCCGCCCCGCCCTTTTCCGGTGGGAAGCCGTACTCCCCCCGCAACTGGCGGGTGGCGACCCGTCTCAACGCCATCCTGCTGATCCCGGTCCTGCTCGCGCTGGTCTTCGGCGGGCTGCGGGTCAACTCCTCCCTCGACACCTGGCAGGACGCGCAGGACGCGGAGAGCACCGCGAAGCTCGTCCGCGCCGCCCTCACCTACGGCAACACGCTCATCGACGAGCGGGACCGCACCGCCGACCCCCTGCTGAACGGCAAGAAGAACGACCCGGCCGTCGGGGACGCGCGCGCCGCCACCGACCGGGCCGCCGCCGACTTCCGCACGGCCGCGGAGTCGATGCCGGACAAGCCGGGCCTCAAGCGCCGCCTCGCCTCGTTCACCACCGCCGAGAACGGCCTCGGCGCGCTGCGCGACTCCGCGTACACCTCGGCGCTGCCCGGCGTGCGCACCGAAGAGGGTTACGTCGCCATCCAGCACCCGCTGATGGAGTTCGCCAACGAACTCGGCCTGGGGACCGGCAACATCACCTCCTACGGCCGCACCGTCTACGCCCTTTCGCTCGCCAAGGCCGCCGCCTCGCTGGAGCGCTCGATCGGCGTCCACCTCCTCGTCGACCCGGCCACCGGCATCACGTACACACGCCAGTTGACCGCCTTCGCGTCGTACCGCTACCTGGAGAACATCGCCATCGGCGAGTACACCTCCGGCGGCACCCCCGAGGACGTCGAGCGGCTGAAGAAGGACACCGCCGCGCTCAAGGCGACCGCAAAGGCGAAGAACGCGCAGGCCCGGCGGCAGGCCGAGACGGCCGGGCGGCCGTTCCGTGCTCCCCCCTCCATCGACGCCATGGCCACCGCGATCGGTTCCGGCGCATCGCCGCAGGATCTGGCGGACCGGGGCATCACGCCCGAGGTCTGGTTCACGGCGGCGACCGGCAGCTTCGACATGTACCGGTCCATCGAGAAGGACCTCGCGGACAAGGCCGTCGCCGAGGCCGCGCAGATCTCGGCGGACGCCGAGCGGACCACCTTCACGGACACGGCCATCGTGCTCGCCGCCCTGATCGCCGCCTTCCTGGTGGCCGGTCTGATGGCGCGGCGGATGAGCCGCAACATGCGGACGCTGCGGACCGCGGCGTTCGGCATCGCCGAGCAGAAGCTGCCGATGCTCGTCGACCAGCTCTCGCGGGCCGAGCCGGGCCGGGTCGACACCCGGGTGCGGCCGATCCCGATCGGGACGACGGACGAGATCGGTGAGGTCGCCCGCGCCTTCGACCAGGTGCACCGCGAGGCGGTGCGGCTGGCGTCCGAGCAGGCGATGCTGCGCGGCAACGTCAACGCGATCTTCACCAACCTCTCGCGCCGCAACCAGGGCCTCATCGAGCGGCAGTTGACGCTCATCACCGACCTGGAGAACAACGAGGCGGACCCGGACCAGCTGGAGAACCTCTTCCGGATGGACCACCTCGCCACGCGCATGCGGCGCAACGGCGAGAACCTCCTCATCCTCGCGGGCGAGGAGCCGGGCCGCCGCTGGGACCAGCCGGTCCCCCTCGTCGACGTCCTGCGGGCCGCCACCTCCGAGGTCGAGTCGTACGAGCGCATCGAGCTGGCCGGGGTCACGGAGAGCGAGATCCACGGTCAGGCCGTCACCGACCTGGTGCATCTGCTGTCGGAGCTGCTGGAGAACGCGACGACGTTCTCCTCTCCGCAGACCAAGGTGCGGGTCGCCGCGACCCGGATGTCCGACGGCCGCATCATGGTCGAGATCCACGACAAGGGCATCGGGCTGGCCGCCGAGGACTTCGCGGACATCAACCACAAGCTGGCGAACCCGCCGAGCGTGGACGTCGCGGTCTCCCAGCGCATGGGCCTGTTCGTGGTCGGCCGCCTCGCCGACCGGCACGGCATCCGCGTCCAGCTGCGCCCCTCGGGCGAGCAGGCGGGCACCACCTCGCTGGTGATGCTGCCCGACGCGATCACCCACGGCGGTGGCGGCAACGTCCGGTTCGAGGAGGACTTCACCGTCCCCCGGACCGCGCCCGACCAGCCCCGCCCACCGCGTCCGGACGCACCGGCCACCGCGCCCGGAGCGGCCCCCGGCCACCCCGGGTTCGCCGCCGACGCGGCCGGGGCCGGTCACGACGGCATGAGCCGGTCACTGCTGCGCGAGGAGCGCCGCGCGGCCCTGGAGGAGACGCAGGGCGCCCAACAGGCCGACGGGGGACCGCTGTTGGGCGGTGTGGCGCCGGACCTTGCCGGGTACGGTGCGCAGTCCGGGCCGCAGGCATATGCGGAAGCCGATCAACCGCGGTATGGCGACGGCACGTTCGGCACCGAAGGTTTCCGGCCTGCGGCCGATCCGCACGCCACGGACCAGCATCCGTACGCCGCGCCCGAAGCACCCGCCACCGGCGGCGGCTTCGAACCCGCCGCGTACGATGGGCACTTCGGAGCCGAAGCGGAATCTGACCGGAATACACCCGCCGCTCACGTTGACGCGTCCGAGCGCGTACCATTCGACCGTCCGGGCTCGTCCCCGAGCGACTCCCACTCGCTGACCGATGCCGGTCTTCCGCGCCGCGGAGGCCACACGGAGCAGGCGCAGCCTGCTGCGCAGGAGTGGGCGCAGCCCGGGGAAGCGGCGGTGCCCCCACAGCGGTGGGAGGCGTCGGATCAGGTCCTGGACGGCTCCGAATGGCGCAGCTCCAACGACGAACGGTGGGAGCGGGCGGAGCGGCTGCGTGAGCCGAAGGCTGGCGGGGTCACCCCGTCCGGTCTGCCGCGACGGGTGCCCAAGGCCAATTTGGTCGAGGGTTCGGCGGAGCAGAGCCCGCAGGGTGGCCCCCAGGTCTCCCGTGCCCCGGAGGACATCCGCGGCAGGCTGAGCAATTTGCGTCGCGGCGTCCAGCAGGGCCGCAGCGCGGGGGTGGACCGCTCGGAGTTCCCCCACAATGACCAACAGGGCTTCGGCCCCGGCAGCACCTACGATCAGGAGCGTTAGTGTGAGCCCGATGAGCCAGGCGGCGCAGAACCTGAACTGGTTGATCACCAACTTCGTGGACAACACCCCCGGTGTCTCCCACACGGTCGTGGTCTCCGCGGACGGTCTCCTCCTCGCCATGTCCGAAGGCTTCCCACGGGACCGAGCCGACCAACTGGCAGCAGTGGCCTCCGGCCTCACCTCGCTGACCTCCGGCGCCTCCCGCATCTTCGAAGGCGGAAGCGTCAACCAAACCGTGGTGGAAATGGAACGCGGCTTCCTCTTCATCATGTCCGTCTCCGACGGATCCTCCCTGGCCGTCCTCGCACACCCCGAGTGCGACATCGGCCTCGTCGGCTACGAAATGGCCCTCCTGGTCGACCGCGCAGGCAACGTCCTCACCCCCGACCTACGCGCCGAACTCCAGGGCAGCCTCCTGAACTAGCAGACAAGCAGTGCGTTTCCCGCCATCGGCCCATTAGGGTTCGAGGGCGCGACCGGCATCAGACAGGCAAGTTGGAGGAGGAGACGTGGCAACGCCCCCTGGCGGATACCCGTACGGCCCCGGACAGCAGTCCGGGTCCCAGGGCGAGACCTCTCACAACCGCTTCAACTTCCCGTCCTCGCCGAGCCGCCGGCCGCAGCGGTCCCATCCGCGGCGGCAGCAGCAGCAGCAGCCCCAGCAGACCCCGCCCGGCCCGTACGACTCCCAGCCGTACGAGCCGTCGGTGTACGAACCGCCTCGGACGCCCGGCATCCGCCCGGCGCCGCTGCAGCCCCCGGCGCCCCAGGCGCCCACGGGCGGCGCGCACAATCCGTTGGTGCGCCCGTACGCCATGACCGGGGGCCGGACGCGGCCGCGCTACCAGCTCGCCATCGAGGCACTGGTCAGCACCACGGCCGATCCGTCCCAGCTACAGGGCCAGCTGCCGGAGCACCAACGCATCTGCCACCTCTGCCGCGAGATCAAATCAGTTGCCGAGATCTCCGCACTTCTCTCCATCCCCCTCGGCGTCGCCCGGATCCTCGTCGCCGACCTGGCGGAGGCCGGACTCGTCGCCATCCATCAGCCCGGCGGGGACGAGACCGCCGGCGGACAGCCAGATGTGACACTGCTCGAAAGGGTGCTCAGTGGACTTCGCAAGCTCTAGCGGTGCAGCCCGCTCCACCACCTCCGCGAAAATCGTGGTGGCGGGCGGCTTCGGCGTGGGTAAGACCACGTTCGTCGGGGCCGTTTCAGAGATCAACCCGCTGCGCACCGAAGCCGTCATGACCTCAGCGTCTGCGGGGATCGACGATCTCACGCACGCGCCGGACAAGACGACGACGACCGTGGCGATGGACTTCGGCCGCATCACCCTGGACCAGGACCTGATCCTGTACCTCTTCGGTACACCCGGACAGGACCGCTTCTGGTTCATGTGGGACGACCTGGTGCGCGGTGCGATCGGGGCCGTCGTCCTCGTCGACACCCGCCGCCTCGCCGACTGCTTCCCCGCCGTCGACTACTTCGAGAACAGCGGCCTCCCCTTCGTCATCGCCCTCAACGGCTTCGACGGCCACCAGCCGTACACGCCGGACGAGGTCCGCGAGGCGTTGCAGATCGGACCGGACGCCCCGATCATCATCACCGACGCCCGCCACCGCAGCGAGGCGAAAAGCGCGCTCATCACGCTCGTGGAGCACGCGC
This sequence comes from Streptomyces sp. NBC_01525, assembly GCF_045040405.1. Lineage (NCBI taxonomy): Bacteria > Bacillati > Actinomycetota > Actinomycetes > Kitasatosporales > Streptomycetaceae > Streptomyces > Streptomyces sp. NBC_01525. The sequence continues at coordinate 5,037,474 of NZ_CP109397.1, read as the reverse complement.
TCATGGCGCGCCTGCGGTAGCCGCCTGACGGCGCGGTTTTCCGACGTACGGCGAAGGCCCCCGCTCACCTGACTGTCAGGTGAGCGGGGGCCTTCGCCGTGTCGGCCGGCCGGCCGCGTCAGCCGTCGACGAAGTGGTCGAACTCCCCGGCCTTGACGCCGAGGATGAACGCCTTGAGGTTGGCGCGGGACGTGGTGAGGATGACTTCCGGGGCGTCGCTCTCGCACACCTTGATGGTGTCGCTGTCGGGAGCCGCGACGTGAAGACACTGGGCGCCCTCGCCACTGAACGAAGACTTCTGCCACTCATGCGGGGGCATGGCGTTCCTCTCAGACGTTCTTTGCCATCCGGTGGATCAGATCGCGGGACTTCGCCGGTGCCAGGGCTCGGGATTCCAAGCAGTCCAGCACAACCCGGGACTTCTCCAACTGAGCCTCGGCGTGCATGAAATCACATCCGTACTCGGTGTCGACTTCGACAGTGTCCAGTGCGGGAACTGGGCCGGAGGCATAGACGTACGGCTGACCGGCAGGTGTTCGCGGTACTCCTCCCACCAGCCGCGCGCCCGCCCTCCCGTCATCCCGGCGAGCGCCTCGACGTAGTCCGGGTCGGCGCAGCCATAGGCCGCGGCGAACGCCCGTACCCGATCGGCACTCACTGCGTGACGGGCCGCTTCGATGGTGCTGATCTGCGCCTGTCGGATGCCAAGGCGGTTGGCTGCCTCACCCGACGAGAGCCCTGCCCGTTCCCGTGGCTTCCGCAGCTCAAGGGCAAGTCGCTGCTGCCGCAGGGTGACCTTTCGACGGGCACATCGCCGCCTGGGGACTGGCGTACGAGGACGGGGAGGCGGACATGGTCAGCACCGGCGGGCGGACGTATCTCAGTCTGCGTTCGCCGGAGAGTGCGCTGCGGTGGTTCGGGCGGCCGACGGATACGCAGGTGTGGCTCATCCGGCCGGGGGCGGGGCAGTTCCCGGAGAAGCGGCCCGTCTGACGGTGACGGACAGACCCGATAGGCACGAAGGGCCTGTGGAGGAGAGGCGGCGCTCTCCTCCACAGGCCCTCAGCGGTCATGGGGCGGCGATCAGTCGTGCAGCGTCTCCCCGACGGCGGTGAGCAGGAGCGCGAGGGAGGTGGCCCCGGCGTCGGGGTGGCCGAGGCCGAGGTCGCCCATGCGGGCGGCGCGGCCGCGGGCCGGGACGAGGTCGGCGGTCGCGGCGGCGGCGCGGGTCGCGGCCCCGGCGGCGGCGCGCCACGCCGTGGCGGGGCCGTCGGCGGTGCGGGCGCGCAGTGCGTGGCGGAACGGTTCGAGGGCGTCGAGCAGGGTCTTCTCGCCGACGCGGGCACCGCCGAGTTCGGCGACGGCGCGGTGGGCGGCGTCGGCGGCGTCGGCGAGGAGCGCGGTGGTGCAGGCGTCGTCGGGGGCCTTGGCGAGGACGGCGCCGGTCTCGGCGAGGAGGGCGCCGTAGAGCGCGCCGGACGCGCCGCCCGAGGCGTCGGCGAGGGCGAGTCCGGCGCCGAGCAGGGCGGCTCCGGCGGAGCGGGGCCCGGCGGGGCCGGTCTCGGTGGCGCGGGCGGCGGCGACGGCGGCGCGCAGTCCGCGGACGATGCCGATGCCGTGGTCGCCGTCCCCGGCGACGGCGTCGAGGCGGCCGAGTTCGTCCTCGTGGGCGGCGACGGCGTCGAGGGCGGCCTGGAGGGCAGCGGTGGCGGGCAGGTCGGCGGCGCCGGGCGCGGTGCGGGCGGCCGGGACCTGCGCGGTGTCCGTGGCGTCGCCGTCCTCCGTGCGGTCGTCGGCGGCGGGGGTGTGGCCGCCGGGCAGGCTGCGGAAGGCGGGGGTGTCGCAGGGGGCGTCGTAGAGGGCGGTGAGTTCGTCGTCGAGGACCATCAGGGAGAGCGAGACGCCGGCCATGTCGAAGGAGGTGACGAACTCCCCCACCTCGGGCCGGTACGGCTGGAGTCCGGCGGCCCGCAGGCGGCGGTTGACCTGGCGGTAGACGACGAACATCTCCTCGTACTTGGTGCGGCCGAGGCCGTTGAGGAGGACGGCGACGCGGCCGGTGACGGTGGCGGGCCGGGGCAGTTCGGCGAGGAGGTTGTCGACGAGCGCGTCGGCGAGTCCGGCGGCGGTCAGGCCGTGGGTGGTGCGCAGTCCGGGCTCGCCGTGGATGCCCATGCCGAGCTCGGTGGTGCCGGGCTCGACGGTGAACAGCGGTGCGGCGGCGCCGGGCAGGGTGCACCCGGCGAAGGCGGCGCCGAAGGTGCGGGTCATGGCGTTGGCGTGGGCGGCGAGGCGGGCGACGGTGCCGAGGTCGTCGCCGCGGTCGGCCGAGGCGCCGGCGATCTTGAAGACGAAGAAGTCACCGGCGACGCCGCGGCGGTCGCGGGACGGGTCGATCTCCTGGCCGTCGACGGGCGGCGGGCCGCTGGCGACATCGTCGGTGACGAGGACGGTGCGGACGTCGGTGCCCTCGGCGGCGAGGCGGCGGGCGGCGAGGCCGAAGTGCATGACGTCGCCCGCGTAGTTGCCGTAGGTCATGAGGACTCCGGCGCCGCCGTCGGCGGCGCGGGCGGTGCGGTAGACCTGCTCGGCGCTGGGGCTGGCGAAGACGTCGCCGATGGCGGCGGCGTCGGCGAGACCGGGGCCGACGAGTCCGGCGAAGGCGGGGTAGTGGCCGGAGCCGCCTCCGATGACGACGGCCACCTTGCCGGGGCGGGGCATGTGCCGCCCGACGACGCCGAAGGCACCCGGGACCCGGCGGACGGTGCGCGCGTAGGCGTCGGCCAATCCTTCCAGCCAGTCCTCACGGAAGGTCTCGGCGTGGTGTACCGATCCGGCGGGGGTGGTGGTCATCAAGGGCACACTCCTTTGTTTCGTCCCTGTTTGATTTAACACCTACATCACAGACTCGTCACCCCTCACCCCAGAAATCACCTGGCCACCTGGGAGAACTGCTGCCCAAAATCCCCCGCATCACATCTTGCGTGTGAAGATCTCAGGATTCATGATGCTCGCATCGTGCGCGCCGCCCGGCGGCGCCCGAGCCGGACGACCCGGCTCCCCTGCCCCGACCCGCCGTCCGCCGTCCCGCGGCGGCACCCGCCCCACGGAGGCGTGACATGGCACCACCCACCCTGTTCGACCGGATCGGCATCCCGAGGCCGCTGGTCTTCGGCTACCTCGGCGTCCTGCTGTTCATGGTGGGCGACGGCGTCGAATCCGGTTTCATCGCGCCGTTCATGGCGGACCACGGCGCCGGGACCGAGGTGCACGCCTCCTATGTGATCACGGCGTACGGCGTGACCGTCATGCTCGCCTCCTGGCTCTCCGGGGCGCTGTCGGATCTGTGGGGACCGCGCCGGGTGATGCAGCTGGGGCTCGTGGTGTGGATCGTCTTCGACATCCTCTTCCTCACCCTCGCCATCGGCCCGCAGAACTACCCGCTGATGCTGGTCTTCTACGGTCTGCGCGGCTTCGGCTACCCGCTCTTCGCCTTCGGATTCCTCGTCTGGATCACCGCGACCGCCCCGAAGGCGCGGATGGGCACCGCCGTCGGCTGGTTCTACGTCGCCTTCACCGGCGGTCTGCCGACGCTCGGTTCACTCGTCGCGGGCGTGACCAACCCGCTCTTCGGTCACCTGGGCACGCTGTGGGTGGCGCTGGCGATCATCACGGTCGGCGGGGCGTTCTGCCTGCTCGGGGTCCGCGAGCGCACCGGATTCGCGCGGCTGGCGCCGCCGGAGGTGCGTCCGGTGCAGTCGCTGCTCTCCAGCCTCTCCATCGCCTGGACGCATCCGAAGGTCGCCGTGGGCTGTGTGGTGCGCGTCATCAACACCGCGCCGGAGTTCGGCTTCCTGGTGTTCCTGCCGACGTTCTTCGCCAAGGAACTGCACTTCGGCGAGGGCCGCTGGCTGACACTGCTCGCCGTCATCTACGGCACCAACGTCTTCTGCAACCTGCTGTTCGGTGTGATCGGCGACCGGATCGGGTGGCGGAAGACCATCGCGTCGTTCGGCGGCCTCGGCTGCGCCATCACCACGCTCGCGCTGTACTTCGTCCCCAAGGCGGTCGGCAGCCACTACTGGGTCGCGATCGTCGTCGGCATGCTCTACGGCGTGACGCTCGCCGGATTCGTCTCCATCTCGGCGCTGATCCCGGCGCTCGCCCCCGACAACAAGGGCGGCGCGATGGCACTGCTCAACCTCGGTGCGGGCGGCGCCGCGTTCGTCGGCCCGGCGATCGTCAGCATCTTCCTGGAGCCGCTGGGCCCGTCCGGCATCGTCATCATCTTCGCCGCGCTGTACGTCGTCTCGGCGCTGCTGACGCTCTATCTCAAGACGCCGGAGGAGGAACGGGGCGCAGCGGAGCCGGTGCCCGGTGGGCCGAAAGCCACCCCGGAGCCGGTCCGCGCCTGATCCCGAATACGCCTCGGGCCCCGCACCATGCACAGGTGCGGGGCCCGAGGCGTATCCGGCGGTGGGTCAGCGCTGCCAGCTGGTCGCGCCGTGGAAGCCGTACTGGCGCTCCAGGCGGCGCCAGCGCGCGGCGGTGGCGCGGGGGCGGGCCGGGGCGGCGGGCCGGTGCGCGGCGCGGGCCAGGAGCACGGCCGTCAGGGCCGCCAGCTCCTCCTCGCTGGCCTCGCCCTTCTCCACACGGATGGGGGTGGCGGGGGCTGCGGAATTCATGCGGGTCTCCGTCGTCTTCATCGTCTTCGTCTCCGCGGTCGCCTGCGTCGCCGGTCGGCCCGGCGCGGGGGCTACTGCGGCGGGTTGCCGTGCTTGCGGGCGGGCAGGTCCGCGTGCTTGGTACGGAGCATCTCCAGCGAGCGGATGAGGGTGTGGCGGGTCTCGGCCGGGTCGATGACGTCGTGCACCAGACCGCGCTCGGCGGCGTAGTAGGGGTGCATCAGCTCGGACTTGTACTCCTTGACCATGCGCGCGCGCATGGCTTCGGGGTCCTCGGCGTCGGCGATCTGCCGGCGGAAGATGACGCCGGCGGCGCCTTCCGCGCCCATGACGGCGATCTCGTTCGTGGGCCAGGCGTAGGTGAGGTCCGCGCCGATGGACTGCGAGTCCATGACGATGTACGCGCCGCCGTACGCCTTGCGCAGCACGATCGAGATGCGCGGGACCGTGGCGTTGCAGTACGCGTACAGCAGCTTGGCGCCGTGGCGGATGATGCCGCCGTGCTCCTGGTCGACGCCGGGCAGGAAGCCGGGAACGTCCAGCAGCGTGACGATCGGGATGTTGAAGGCGTCACACATCTGCACGAAGCGGGCGGCCTTCTCGGACGCCTCGATGTCGAGCACACCGGCGAGCGACTGCGGCTGGTTGGCGATGAGGCCGACGACCCGGCCGTCGAACCGCGCCAGCGCGCAGATGATGTTGGTCGCCCAGCGCTCGTGGACCTCCAGGTACTCGCCGTCGTCGACGATCTCCTCGATGACCTTGCGCATGTCGTACGGGCGGTTGCCGTCCGCGGGGACCAGGTCGAGCAGGGCGTCGCCGCTGCGGTCCGCGGGGTCCTCGCACTCGACGACCGGCGGGTTCTCGCGGTTGTTGGCCGGGAGCAGCGAGAGCAGGTAGCGGACCTCTTCGAGACAGGTGGTCTCGTCGTCGTAGGCGAAGTGCGCCACGCCGGAGGTCTCGGCGTGGACGTCGGCGCCGCCCAGGCCGTTCTGGGTGATCTTCTCGCCGGTCACCGCGCGGACGACGTCCGGGCCGGTGATGAACATCTGCGAGGTGTCGCGGACCATGAAGACGAAGTCGGTGAGCGCCGGGCTGTAGGCGGCGCCGCCTGCGCAGGGGCCGAGCATCACGGAGATCTGCGGGATGACGCCGGACGCCTTGGTGTTGCGCTGGAAGATGCCGCCGTATCCCGCGAGTGCGGAGACGCCCTCCTGGATACGGGCGCCCGCGCCGTCGTTCAGCGAGACCAGCGGCGCACCCGCCTGGATGGCCATGTCCATGATCTTGTGGATCTTGGTGGCGTGCGCCTCACCGAGGGCGCCGCCGAAGATCCGGAAGTCGTGCGCGTAGACGAAGACCGTCCGGCCGTGGACCGTGCCCCAGCCCGTGATCACACCATCGGTGTAAGGCTTCTTCGCCTCCAGGCCGAACCCGGTCGCCCGGTGCCGGCGCAGCGGCTCCACCTCGTTGAACGAACCCTCGTCGAGCAGCAGCTCGATCCGCTCTCGGGCGGTCAGCTTGCCCTTCGCACGCTGGGCTTCGGTCGCCCGCTCGCTGGGGCCTCGGTACGCCTGCTCGCGGATCGCGTGCAACTCGGCGACGCGCCCACGGGCGTCGGTCGCGCCCGCGGGCACCTCTTCGACAGTGGTCATGCACCGACGGTACGTGGGCGAGGGCCCGGGCGCCGATGTCAGTTTCGTACAACGTCGGATGCGATTTGGTGGGCAAGCAGTACAGAAGCCTCCTGTACGTGAGGTCGGCGCGCTGCTCCGATCGAGTGAGGTGTGGGCCATGTGCTGTATGGGGCCGACAAAACCGGGGCGGGCGCGAGGTACCCCGTCAGACGGCGTCCGGGCCGGTCAGCGCAGTGTGAGGGTGGCGGTGTGGGTGGCGCAGACGGTGCCGGGGGTGAGCCTCAGGCGCAAGGTGCGGCCGGTGGCGAGGACCACGATGCCGGGGTCGTGGCGCGGGACCGCGGCGACCGGCCGGTCCCAGACGATCTCCAGCGGATCACCGGTCCGCTCGGGCGCGGCGGCGTGCAGGGTGGCGGTGCGCGGCCCGGTGCGCCGGACGAGGAGGCTGACCGGGCCGTCGGCGGTGAGCGGTCCGGCGGTGCCGGGGCGGAAGAAGTGGGCGGCGGTCAGGCCGAGCGCGTCGACGGCGACGGCCTGCTGACCGGCGGTGTGCGCGAGGACGGTGAGCCAACGGGGGTCGGCGGCACGGGCGGCGACCGCGTGGGCCGTGGCGCCGGGCATCAGGAGGTAGAGGTAACGGGCGTCGTCCGGGTCGGTGCCGTGGTCGTACCAGAGGGTGAGGTAGCGGCGGGTGAGCTCGGTGGCATCGGAGCCGGTGTTGATGTCGCGCCAGGAGCCGGTGCGGTCCTCGCGGAGGGTGTGCAGCGCGGCGCCGCCAGGAAATCCGCCGGGGAAACCGCCGGGGAAACCGCCGGGGAAAACATAGCCGCCGTGTCCGGCGAGGTGGGCCCAGCGCGCGGCGGGGAAAGTGCGGACGGCGCCGGGGGCGGTGGGCTGCGGGCGGCCGTCGACGGTGAGGGCGGCGCGCCCGGCGGCGCCGAGGGCGCGGTTGTCGACGATCGTCTCGACGGGCACGCCGTCGTGGACGGTGATCCCGGCGCCGAGGCAGACGACGGTGTCGTCGAGGAAGAACCACGACTTGTGGGCGGTGAGGGTGGAGCCGAGGCCGCGCAGATGCTGGCCGACGGCGGCGTAGGTGCCGTCGGTGGTGCCGCCGACCCCGCGGACGTCGGGGCGGGGCGCGCCGAAGGCGCCGCCCTCGTTGTCGGCGAGGCGCTTGGTGGAGACGGTGGTGCCGGGCAGCCGGTAGGGGTCGACGGTGGGCCAGTAGGCGTCGGTGTACTGCCCGCCGCCGGTCTCCCCCGCCCACCAGGAGAGCATGCCGGAGCCGGTGTGCCAGCCGTGCGGGTTCTCACCGTTGCCGTTCTCGTAGTGGGCGATGCGCGCGGAGGCCATGGCGAGCCCGGCGGTCCAGCCGGGGCGGCGGTGGACGGCGCGGTCCATGGCGGGGAAGAGGCGGTGGCCGTCCGGCTCCGGGGCGGGCGCGGCGGGGCCGTCGGCGACGGCGGCGAGTCGGGCGAGGTCGGCGACGGTGTACTGGCGGTCGGTACGGACCGGCAGCACCCGGTCGCGGGCGATATGGCCCTTGACCAGGGCGTGCCAGCGGGTGCGTGCGGTCGGGTCCGCGCTCTCGGCGAGCAGCGCGACGGCGGCGAGGAGGGCGTGCCCGTGGTAGTGGTCGCTGCGCGGGACGCGGCGGTCGTCGGTGAGCAGATCGCCGCGGCTGACGGCCCGTCCGCTGACCATGTCCATCATCAGGCCGTCGTGGAGCAGCGGCGCGTAGGCGTGGGTGACGCTGTCGAGGACGGTGCGGCGGGCCGGGTCGGTGACGGCCCATTCGGTGCCGGTCAGGAGAGCGAGGAGTCTGCCGATGCCGTCGAGGAGGACGTAGCCGTAGGTGCCGGAGTAGGCGACGGCGGTGTGCTGGATGAAGGAGCCGTCGGCGTAGAGCCCGTCGCCGTGGGTGACGTAGGGAAAGACCGGGGAGAGGGCGTCGCGGGCGAGGGCGATCTTGGCCGGGGTACGGCCGAGGACGCCGCGGAGCACGACGACGCGGCACAGGTCGACGCGGTTGGCCCCGGTGCTGGTGCCGGTGTACGCGCCGAGGGCCGAGTCGGGGACGAAGTGGTCGACGGCGGCGAGATGGCGGGCGCGGTGGTCGTCGGGGAGCGGGCCGCCGGGCAGGTGGGTGTCGAGGACGGCGAGGGTGTCGAGGAGCTGCTGCGGGCTGCCGATCTGCCAGTCCCACCAGTTGCCGTAGCGGTCGGCCCCGGCGTGGTACACAGCGGCTTCGAGGTGGTCGAGGCCGGTCAGGACGGTGTCGGCGAGGGCGGCGTCACCGGTGAGTCCGGTGCCGGGCTGGGCGTACGCCTCGGCCATGGTGTGCAGCCGGGTGTAGCTGCGGGTGATCCCGGCCGACGGGTCGAAGGGCTGGTCGGGCCAGAGCGACGCGGCGGCGGGCCGCATGGCGGCGGCGAACCGTCCGGCCAGCTCCCCGGTCTCGCGCAGCGCGCGGGCGTACGGCTCGGCGGCCGGGTCGACGCCGGTGCCGAGGACGAGGTCCACCCAGCGGCGGCGCAGGGCGGCGAAGACGTCATCGGGGGCGGAGGGCCTTGGGGCGGACGCGGCGGGCGCGGCGGCGCCAAGGACGGTCGCGCCCCCGGCGGTGGCGGCGAGGAAGGCGCGGCGGGACCAGGCGGAGGGGTACGGCACGGTCGTTCCCTTCGGTGACGGCACGGCGGCCGACGGCGTCCGCCCGATGGCGGGCCCGACCGGCCAACCGGCCTGCGGGGCGGCGGACTTGGCGGGCGGAGCGCCGGTGTAGCACGGGGCGCGGGGCACCGACAAGAACACCATGAAGCGGGAGGGAACGGGCGGGGCGAGCGGGGCGGGAGGGGCGAGTCGGGCAACGGGGCACCGCGGGAAGGCGGCGGCGAGTCGCCCCGTGCCCGAACCCCGAACCTCGAACCCCGAACCCAAAAGGTTGAACATTGAACGAGATCTCGCTACAGTCATCCTCGTCGTTGAATATTAAACAACTTCTTCCGAGGAGGAGCCATGGCTCTGTTCACCCGCAAGCGCGCCGAAGCCCCCGCCGCCCCCGCCCTCGTCGCGGCGGACCCCGCGCTCGCCGCCCTGACCGGCGACTACACCATCGACCCGGCCCACAGCGCCATCGGCTTCGCGGTGCGCCACGCCATGGTCACCAACGTCCGCGGCGCGTTCGGCACGTATGAGGGGCGGCTGCACCTCGACGGTTCGGAGCCCGGCCGGTCCACCGCCGCGCTGGAGATCCGGACGGAGAGCATCGACACCGGCATCGGCGACCGCGACGCCCATCTGCGCGGCGGTGACTTCTTCGACGCCGAGGCGTTCCCGCTGATGACCTTCCGCAGCACCGCCGTCGCGCAGACCGCCGCCGACCGCTTCCGCGTCACCGGCGACCTGACGATCAAGGACGTCACGCGGCCGCTCACCCTCGACCTGGAGCTCCAGGGCACCGCCACCGACGTCTACGGCGCCGAACGCGTCGGCTTCGAGGGCAGCACCGAGATCCTGCGCTCCGAGTGGGGCCTGACCTGGAACGCCGCGCTGGAGGCCGGTGGCGTGATGGTCAGCGACAAGGTCAAGCTCACCTTCGACATCTCCGCGGTCAAGAACGCCGCCTGAGCCACCGCTCCCCCGCATGCCGCGGCCCCGCGCACGGCCCCTCCCCCGAGGGCCGGACGCGGGGCCGCGGTACATGTGCGGTCCGGTTACTCCTGCGGCTCCGCCCCGGCGCGCAGCAGCCCGTACGCGTAGGCGTCGTCGAGCGCCTGCCAGGAGGCGGCGATGACGTTCTCGGCGACGCCGACCGTGGCCCACTCGCCGTTGCCGTCGGTGGAGGAGATCAGGACGCGGGTGATCGAGCCGGTGCCCTGGCGGCCCTCCAGGATGCGGACCTTGTAGTCGACCAGCTCGATCCGGGCGAGCTGCGGGTAGATCCGCTCCAGACCGACGCGGAGCGCCCGGTCCAGGGCGTTGACCGGGCCGTTGCCCTCGGCGGTGGCGACGATCCGCTCGCCCTTCGCCCACAGCTTCACCGTCGCCTCGTTGGCGTGCGAGCCGTCCGGGCGGTCCTCGACGATCGCCCGCCAGGACTCGGTACGGAAGAACCGCGCGGCCCTCCCCCGCTCCCCGTCGCGCGCCAGCTCGTCGCGGAGCAGCAGCTCGAAGGAGGCGTCGGCGGCCTCGTAGGTGTAGCCCGCCAGTTCGCGTTCCTTGACCCGTGCGACGACCCGGCCGACCAGCTCCCGGTCGCCGCCGAGGTCGATGCCCAGCTCCTTGCCCTTCAGCTCGATCGAGGCGCGGCCGGCCATGTCGGAGACGAGCATCCGCATGGTGTTGCCGACCAGCGCCGGGTCGATGTGCTGGTACAGGTCCGGATCGACCTTGATCGCGGAGGCGTGCAGCCCGGCCTTGTGCGCGAACGCCGAGACGCCGACGTACGGCTGGTGGGTGGCGGGCGTGAGGTTGACGACCTCGGCGATGGCGTGCGAGACGCGGGTGGTCTCGGCGAGCTTGCCGGGCGGCAGCACCGCGCGGCCGTACTTCAGCTCCAGCGCGGCGACCACGGGGAAGAGGTTGGAGTTGCCGACCCGCTCGCCGTAGCCGTTGGCCGTGCACTGGACGTGGGTGGCACCGGCATCCACCGCGGCGAGGGTGTTGGCGACGGCGCAGCCGGTGTCGTCCTGGGCGTGGATGCCCAACCGGGCGCCGGTGTCGGCGAGGACGGTCCGGACGACGGCGGCGACCTGCGCGGGCAGCATGCCGCCATTGGTGTCGCAGAGCACCACCACATCGGCGCCCGCCTCGCTCGCGGTGCGCACGACCTGCTTGGCGTAGGCCGCGTCCAGGGCGTAGCCGTCGAAGAAGTGCTCGCAGTCGAGGAAGACCCGGCGGCCCCGGTCACGCAGGTACGCGACGGTGTCCGCGACCATCGCGAGGTTCTCCTCGGGCGTGGTGCGCAGCGCCAACTCGACATGCCCGACATGGGACTTGGCGACCAGCGTGACGACCGGCGCGCCGGACTCCAGGAGGGCCGCGACCTGCGGGTCGTCCTCGACGCGGACCCCGGCCTTGCGGGTGGCGCCGAACGCGACGAGCTGGGCGTGCCGGAAGTCGATCTCCGCGCGGGCCCGCTGGAAGAACTCGGTGTCGCGGGGGTTGGCGCCGGGCCAGCCGCCCTCGATGAAGCCGACGCCGTAGTCGTCCAAGTGCCGGGCGAGGGTGAGCTTGTCGGCGACGGTGAGGTTGATGCCCTCGCGCTGGGCGCCGTCGCGCAGCGTCGTGTCGAAGACGTGGAAGTCGTCGGGGACCGCGCCCGCGGGGCGGGGCTCGGGCGACGCCGGGGCTGTGTGTGCGTCCGTCATGCTGGTCTGGCTCCTGTCGGGATCTCGGTCTACCGGAATGACCGGCTCCACCGTCCCTCCATGTTCCCTCGCGCTCCGCGTTCCGGGCCGGGTGGGGCCGGAAACGAAAAAACCCCTCGCGGGTGCGAGAGGTCTGCGCGCGGGTCTGGGACGACGAGGGCCGCGCCGTACGCGGTAGGTACGGGGCGGTCACTGCGGACCGGCGCGCCTGCTGCCAATAATCATGGCGAACGAGAGCACGGGGGGCAGTCTGGCACGGCCGGGGCGGCGCGAGGTAGCCGGTCTCACGATGCGGGCGCCGGGGCGGACGGGGCCGGGCCGCGCGGGCCCCGGGGCGGAGCGCCTCGGTCCGGCGGCGGCCCGGGGAGAGGGCCGCCGCCGGCCGGCCGACGGTCCGGGTCGGCTCGGGGGAACCGGCCCGGGGCGTCGTGGCAGGGCGTCCGCCGGTCAGGGTCCGTACGGGCGCCGTGGTGCGGGGCGGGCCGGACGGCTGGCGTCCGGCCCGGTGGGGCGGGTCAGGCGGGGGCCTGCCCCGTGGCCGGGGCGGGTGCGCCCGGCGCGGCACCGTCCTTGCCGACGCGGTGCAGGTCGATGGTGCGGGTCTCGCGCATCGCCAGGTAGACGACGAGGGAGACGGCGGCGCACCCGGCGACGTACCAGTAGTAGCCGGATTCGATGCCGCCGTTCTTGAACCAGAGGGCGACGTACTCGGCGGTGCCGCCGAAAAGGGCGTTGGCGATGGCGTACGGCAGGGCGACGCCGAGGGCGCGGATGCCGGTGGGGAACAGCTCCGCCTTCACACAGGCGTTGATCGAGGTGTAGCCGGTGACGATGACGAGCGCCAGCAGCGAGAGGCCGAGCGCGGGCCAGAAGGAACCGGCGTGCCGCAGCAGCGTCATGATCGGCACGGTCAGGAACGTCGAACCGATCGCGAAGGTGATCAGCAGCGGACGGCGGCCGATCCGGTCGGAGAGCCACCCGGCGAACGGCTGGAGGCACATGAAGAGGAACAGCGCACAGAAACTCACCAGCGATGCCGTGGACTTCTCCATCCCGGCGCTGCCCGAGAGGTACTTGGTGAGGTACGTCGTGTACGTGTAGTACGCCACGGTGCCGCCCATGGTCAGCGCGATGACGAGGAACGCCTCACGCTTGTGGGCCAGCAGCGCCTTGAGGGTGCCGCGGTCGGGGTCGGTGGCGGCGTCGTCGTCGGCGTAGACGTCGGTCTCCAGCATGTTGCGGCGCAGGTAGAAGACGATGGCGGCGCCGAGCGCGCCGATGATGAACGGGATGCGCCAGGCCCAGCTGTGCAGCGCCGCGTCGGACAGGGTGCGCTGGAGGACGATCTGCAGGCCGAGGCCGAGGAGCTGGCCCGCGGTCATCGACACGTACTGGAAGCTGGAGGCGAAGCCGCGCCGTCCGGGGGCGGACGCCTCGGTGAGGTAGGTGGCGCTGGCCGCGTACTCGCCGCCGACGGAGAGGCCCTGGAGCATCCGGGCGAGCAGCAGGACAGCGACGCCGCCGTAGCCCGCGACGCCGTAGGTGGGGGCGACGGCGATGAGGACCGCCGAGGCGGACATCAGGGTGACGGTCAGGGTGAGCGCCGCCTTGCGGCCCTTGCGGTCACCGACCCGGCCGAGCAGCCAGCCGCCGACGGGGCGCAGGAAGAAGCCGACCGCGAAGATCCCCATGGTGTTCATGAGGTTGGCGGTGTCGTTCCCCTTGGGGAAGAACGCATCCGCGAAGTACACCGCGAAGCTGGCGTACACGAACCAGTCGAACCACTCGACCATGTTCCCGGCCGAGCCGACCCAGATCTTCTTCCACTGTTCTCTCCCCATAGCCGATCACGGTCGCCGACCGCCGGCCGCTCGGCAAGAGCAACGTCCGCAACGATCCCGCGTACTTGAGTGCGTTGCGTTCGCGGGCGGGGAACTTTTGCGGAGGTGCCTTACGCCGGGCCCAGCGTCTCGTCGAGGAATTCCGCCACATGCGCGCGGACCGTGGCGAGGTCCGTGCCCGGCAGGCCGACGACGAGGTGGGTGGCGAAGCCGTCGAGGAGGGCGCGGATGCGGGTGGCGAGGCGTTCGGCGTCGACGGGGCGGAAGGTGCCGTCGGATCCGCCCTCGACGAGGAGGGCGACGAGGTCGCGGTGCCAGGCGAGTTCGAGGTCGAGCTGGCGCTCGCGGGCCGCGTCGTCGGCGGTGCGGGTGCGGTTCCAGACCTCCAGCCAGAGCGTCCAGCGCGGGTCGCCGGGGCCGTCGGGGAGGTAGAGGCCGACGAGTGCGTCGAGGCGTTCGCGGACCGGGACGCGGCGGGCGAGGGCGGCGCGTCGTTCGGCGCCGAGCTGTTCCTCGCTCCATCGCAGGGTCTGGAGCAGCAGCTCGTCCTTGGTGCCGAAGTAGTACAGGATGTGGCCGCTGCTCATGCCGACCGCGCGGCCCAGGCCCGCCATCGTCAGCCCCGTAAGGCCCCGGGCGGCGATCGTGGCCATCGCGGCGGCGAGTACCTGTTCGCGGGGCTGGTTGAGCCGGCGCCGGGGACGGCGGGCGGGTCCGGACACGGGGCCTCCGGGGTCGGTGGGAGTGTGACGAGAGGACCCTATGGGACGGCGGCGGGCCCGCCGTCCCTTACGGGCATCAGGGCCGCGGTTGCTGCTGGGTGATGCAGTGGATGCCGCCGCCCGCCGCGAAGAGGGTGCGGGCGTCGACGAGGGTGACGGTGCGGTCCGGGAAGAGGCGGCGGAAGAGGGCCGCGGCCTCCTCGTCGCGCGGGTCGTCGAAGGCGCAGAGGACAACGCCGTCGTTGCAGAGGTAGTGGTTGAGGTACGAGTGGTCGACGGGTGCGCCGTCCTCCTCGATGACGGTGGGCGCGTCGACCTCGATGACCTCCAGGCGGCGGCCCCGGGCGTCGGTGGCCGCGCGCAGCACCTCGGCGATCTCCTTGCCGACGGCGTGGTCGGGGTGGGCCGGGTCGGGCTGGCTGTGGACAAGGACGGTGCCGGGGCGGGCGAAGGCGGCGACGATGTCGACATGGCCGCGGGTGCCGAACCGGCCGTAGTCGGCGGTCAGTCCGCGCGGCAGCCAGATCGCCTTGGTGGTGCCGAGGTGGGCGTGGATCTCCGCCTCGACGTCCTCCTTGGTGCGGCCCTGGTTGCGGTCCGGGTCGAGCTGCACGGTCTCGGTGAGCAGCACGGTGCCCTCGCCGTCGACGTGCAGGCCGCCGCCCTCGTTGACCAGCGACGACGCGTAGGTACGGGCCCCGGCCAGGTCCGCGACGTGCGCGCCGATCCTCGCGTCGTGCTCCCAGCGGGCCCAGTCCTGGGCGCCCCAGCCGTTGAAGATCCAGTCGGTGGCGCCGAGCGTGCCCGCGCCGTCGGTGAGGAAGGTGGGGCCGATGTCGCGCATCCAGGCGTCGTCCAGCTCCGCCTCGACGACGTCGATGTCCGGGCCGAGCAGCGCGCGGGCGCCCTGGGCGGCGGCGGGCGCGGCGACGACGGTGACCGGTTCGAAGCGGCGCACGGCGCGGGCCACCCCGGCCCAGGCGCGGCGGGCGGCCAGAAGGGTCTCGCCGCCCTCCTCGCCGAAGGTGGCGTTGGCGCCGGGCCAGGCCATCCAGGTGCGATCGTGCGGCGCCCACTCGGGGGGCATGCGGAAGCCGTCGGCGGCGGGGGTGTTCATGCAGGGTTCCTCACAGTTCGGTGCCGGGGCGCGGGCCCGGCGGCTCACAGGAAGTACAGGCGGGAGAGGGAGACGGTCTCGGCCGGGTCGGAGCGCATCGCCTCGCCGTCGAGGGTGACCAGCCCGCTGCGGGCGTCGACCTGCACCTCGCCGATCCGGGAGTTGTGGACGAGGTCGGCGGGGCCGATGCCGCGGGTGCCGCGGACGGCGACCCGGCGGCGGCGGGTGGGCAGGTGGTCGCCGCCCGCCTCGGCCGCGGCGCGGGAGACGAAGGCGACGGACAGCTCCGCGGGCGCGGCACCGTGCGCGCCGAACTGCGGGCCCAGCACGAGCGGTTCGCAGGTGTCGGTGGCGGCGTTCGGGTCGCCGGTGACGCCGTACGCGGGGAACCCGGACTTCAGCACCAGCTGCGGTTTGGCGCCGAAGAACCGCGGCTGCCAGAGCACGATGTCCGCCATCTTGCCGGTCTCGATCGACCCGATCTCGTGCGCCAGGCCGTGCGCGAGGGCCGGGTTGAGGGTGAGTTTGGCGAGGTAGCGCAGCACCCGGGCGTTGTCGTCGTGCGGCCCGTCGCCGTCGAGGGGCCCCAGCTCCGCCTTCATCTTCCCGGCCATCGCGAAGGTCCGGCGGACGGTCTCCCCGGCACGGCCCATGCCCTGCGCGTCGGAGGAGGTGATGCCGATGGCGCCCAGGTCGTGGAGGACGTCCTCGGCGCCCATCGTCCCGGCGCGGATGCGGTCGCGGGCCATGGCGGCGTCGCCGGGCAGGTCGGTCTTGAGGTCGTGGACGGAGACGATCATGCCGTAGTGCTCGGCGACGGCGTCCCGCCCGAAGGGGAGGGTGGGGTTGGTGGAGGAGCCGATGACGTTCGGGACGCCCGCCATCTTCAGGACGTTGGGGACGTGCCCGCCGCCACAGCCCTCGATGTGGAAGGCGTGGATGGTGCGGCCCTCCAGGACGGCGAGGGTGTCCTCGACGGAGAGACATTCGTTCAGGCCGTCGCTGTGCAGCGCGACCTGGACGTCGTGCTCCTCGGCGACGCGCAGCGCGGTGTCCAGGGCGCGGGTGTGGGCGCCCATGTCCTCGTGGACCTTGAAGCCGCAGGCGCCGCCCTCGGCCAGCGCCTCGACCAGCGGCGCCTCGCCGGAGGACGAACCGCGGCCCAGGAAGCCGATGTTGACCGGCCAGGCGTCGAACGCGCCGAACGCCCGGCCCAGCGCCCACGGCGAGTTGACTCCGACGCCCCAGACCGGCCCGAACTCCTGGCCGATGATCGTGGTGACGCCGGAGGCGAGCGAGGCTTCCATCACCCGCGGGGAGAGCAGATGGACATGGGTGTCGACGGCGCCCGCGGTGGCGATCAGGCCCTCGCCGGAGACGATGGTGGTGCCGGTGCCGACGACGACGTCGACGCCGTCGAGGGTGTCCGGGTTACCGGCCCGCCCGATGGCGGCGATCCGCCCCTCGCGGATGCCGATGGAGACCTTGCGGATGCCCTGGACGGCGTCGATGACCAGGACGTTGCTGATCACGATGTCGCAGGTGTCGCGGACGGCGGCGGCCTTGAGGTGGAGCCCGTCGCGGGCGGTCTTGCCGAACCCGGCGAGGAATTCGTCGCCCGGCTGCTGGGCGTCGGACTCGACGCGGACGACGAGCCCGGAGTCGCCGAGGACGACGCGGTCACCGGCGCGCGGGCCGTGCACCGACGCGTACTCGTGGGGGTCCATGCCGGTCATGAGTGCTCCTCCGCTCCCAGGTAACCGCAGGCGTGCGCCCGCCGCAGCGCTTCGGCCTTGGCCCCCGGCGCGTCCAGCGGCCCGTCGACGAGTCCGGCGAAGCCGATCGCGATGCGGTCGCCGCCGATCGGCACCAGCCCGACCTCCGCGGTGCCGCCGGGGTCGAACCGCACGGACGAGCCCGCCGGGACGCACAGCCGCATGCCGTAGGCGGCGGCACGGTCGAAGTCCAGCCGGGGGTTGGCCTCGAAGAAGTGGAAGTGCGAGGTGACGCTGACCGGCACCGACGCGGTGTTGCGGACGGTGATCCGCAGTGCCGGTTCGGGCTCCGGATCCGCCGGTCCCGGCAGGACGGCGCCGGGTCCGTACGGGTCGGGCACCGCGCCGCGGATCGGATCGCTGACCACCGCCAGCCGGGAGCCGTCGTCGAAGACCGCCTCGACATGCACCTCGGTGACGACCTCGGCGACGCCGGGCAGCACCTCGTCCGGGCCGAGCACGGAACGCGCCGCCTCGATCGCCTCGGCGAGGCGGCGTCCGTCACGGGCCGCCTCGCAGACCGTGTCCGCGATCAACGCGGTCGCCTCGGGGACGTTCAGCCGCACCCCGCGGGCCCGGCGCGCCCGCGCCAGCTCGGCGGCGCCGAACAGCAGCAGCCGGTCGCGTTCCGTCGGGGTCAGCCGCATCCTCACACCTCCAGCTCGATTTGAGCAGCACTCTAACTTGACGGTGAAGGCGCACGGAAGAGCTACCGTGTGAGGGGACAGCCACAGGCGATGAGGCGGATGTCCACTATTGATCAGCGCTCTAATAATGTGGGGCCCGGAACGCAGCGCGGGCCGCCACCCGTGCAGGGTGGCGGCCCGGTGTGCGATCGGCCGGTGCGGCGGAACGGATCAGCCGAGGGGGTGCATCCAGCCGTGCGGGTCGGCGGCGGCGCCGGTCTGGATGTCCAGCAGCGCCTTGCGGAGCTTCATGGTGACCTCACCGGGCTGCCCGTCGGCGACGCCCCAGGCACCGTCGGCGGACTTCACCGAGCCGACCGGGGTGATCACCGCGGCGGTGCCGCAGGCGAAGACCTCGGTGAGCGTGCCGTCGGCGGCGCCCGCCTTCCAGTCCTCCACGCTGATCCGCTCCTCGGCGACCTCGTAGCCCAGGTCGGCGGCGATGGAGAGCAGCGAGGCGCGGGTGATGCCGGGCAGCAGCGAACCGGTCAGCGCCGGGGTGACGATGCGGTTGCCGAAGACGAAGTAGAGGTTCATGCCCCCCATCTCCTCGATCCAGCGGCGCTCGATCGCGTCCAGCCAGACGACCTGGTCGCAGCCCTGCTCGGCGGCCTGGGCCTGGGCGACCAGCGAGGCGGCGTAGTTGCCGCCGGTCTTGGCGGCGCCGGTGCCGCCGGGCACCGCGCGGACGTACTCCTTCGACAGCCACACCGAGACCGGCTTCACGCCACCGCCGAAGTAGGCGCCCGCCGGGGAGGCGATCACGAGGAACATGTACTCGTTGGCGGGCTTGACGCCCAGCCCGACCTCGGTGGCGATCATGAACGGCCGCAGGTACAGCGACTCCTCACCGGAGGCGGGCACCCACGCCTTGTCCTGAGTGACGAGCGCGTCGCAGGCGGCGATGAACGTCTCGACGGGCAGCTCGGGCATGCCCAGACGGCGCGCGGAGTCCTGGAAGCGGCGGGCGTTGGCGTCCGGGCGGAAGGTGGCCACGCTGCCGTCGGGGCGGCGGTACGCCTTCAGCCCCTCGAAGATCGTCTGCGCGTAGTGGAGGGTCATGTTCGCCGGGTCCATGGAGAGCGGCGCGTACGGCACGAGCTGGGCGTCGTGCCAGCCGCGGCCCTCCGTCCACCTGATCGTCACCATGTGGTCGGTGAAGTGCCGGCCGAAGCCCGGGGCCGAAAGGATCCGCTCCCGCTCGGCGTCGGACAGCGGGTTCGCGGAGGGCTTGAGTTCGATCGTGGGCGTCGTCATGAATGCGTGTCCTTCACTGCGTCTTCCGGAGCCGGGCGGCCCGGCGGGCGGGGCCGGGAGTGCTCGGGGTGCGGCACCGGTGCGGTTGTTGCGGCCGCGCGCCCCGGGCGTGGGGTGGCCCCTGGCGTCAGGGGCGCCTCGTCGTCGCGGCCGGCGGTCCATGTCCGATTATCGCTCGCGGGTGTCCGAGCGCGGAACGGGCGTGCGCGGGCCTGTCGACCGGCGCACGCCGGTACGGACCGGTTCGCCGGCGATGGTCTCACCGGACTGGTGGTATGTACACGGGATATAGGACACGGAGCGCCGGGCCTTCGCGGGCCCGGCGCTCCGTGGTGTGGCGATACGGCGCGGGCGTCAGCCCGCTACGCGTGCGGCGAGCGCGTCACCGATCTCGTCGGTGGTGCGGGCCGCACCGTCGCGGGCCTCCAGGTCGGCGGCGACCGCCTCCTCGATACGGACGGCCTCCGCGTCCAGACCGAGGTGGCGCAGGAGCAGGGCGACCGACAGGATCGTGGCGGTCGGGTCGGCCTTGCCGGTGCCCGCGATGTCCGGCGCGGAGCCGTGCACCGGCTCGAACATCGAGGGGAACTCGCCGGTCGGGTTGATGTTCCCGGAGGCCGCGAGGCCGATACCGCCGGTGACGGCGGCGGCGAGGTCGGTGAGGATGTCGCCGAAGAGGTTGTCGGTGACGATGACGTCGAACCGCTCGGGCTGCGTGACGAAGAAGATCGTCGCGGCGTCGACGTGCAGATAGTCGGTGGTGACCTCGGGGTACTCCGCGCCGACCTTGTCGAAGACCTTCTTCCACATGTGCCCGGCGTAGACCAGGACGTTGTTCTTGTGGACCAGCGTCAGCTTCTTACGGGGACGGGCGTTGGCCCGCTCGAACGCGTCCCGGACGACCCGCTCCACACCGTAGGCGGTGTTGACGCTGACCTCGGTGGCGACCTCGGCGGGGGTACCGGTGCGGAGGCTGCCGCCGTTGCCGGTGTACGGGCCCTCGGTGCCCTCGCGGACGACGACGAAGTCGATCTCGGGACGCCCGGCCAGCGGCGTGGCAGTGTTCGGGAACAGCTTCGACGGCCGCAGGTTCACGAAGTGGTCGAAGGTGAAGCGGAGCTTGAGCAGCAGTCCGCGCTCCAGCACACCGGAGGGGACGGACGGGTCGCCGATCGCGCCCAGGAGGATCGCGTCGTGCTCCTTGAGCGCCGCCAGTTCCTCGTCGGGGAGGGTGTCACCGGTCGCGTGCCAGCGCCGGGCACCAAGGTCGTACTCCTTGGTTTCCAGCTTGACGTCCTGCGGGAGGACGGCGGACAGGACCTTGAGGCCCTGGGCCACGACCTCCTGGCCGATACCGTCACCGGGGATCACTGCGAGGCGAATGCTGCGAGACATGCCTGGACCCTACTCGTCGTCCCATTCATTGACACGCAGCGTCCGCCATGCGGACACATGGGGAGCCGGTCAGCCACCGTTCACCTTTCCGACCCGCTCCGGTCGGGTCGCGCTGGGACATTCGGGCCATGACTGGAGACTCCCGGGGGAGCGCCCCCCTGCCCTCGCATCTGCCGCGCGTGGGCATACCGGAACGGCTCGCGGCCCGGATGAGCATGCCCGAACAGCACGCCTACCTGCGGACCAAGCTGACCCGGCGGGGTCTGCTGCGCTCCTCGGCGGTGACCGCCGGAACCGTCGCCGGGGGCGGGCTGCTGGCCGGTTCGGCACACGCCACGCCCGTCGCCACCCCCACGCTGCTCACCTCGGGCGCCGCCTCGCCGGTGGACGGTTCGCTGGTCGCCCCGTTCGCCCGCCATCTGGCGTTCGGCGCCGACCCCAAGACGCAGATGCGCGTTTCCTGGCAGGTGCCGTTCGCCGTGCGGCGGCCGTATGTGCGCGTCGGGCTGAAGCCGTGGGACCTGGGCCGCAAGATCCAGGCGGAGGTCCGGGACCTGCACACCCCGTCACTGTCCCCCCAGCTGCCCGCGGTCGACCAGTTCTATCTGCACGCGGCGCTGGACGGGCTGCGCCCGGGGACCACGTACTACTACGGCGTAGGCCACGACGGCTTCGACCCGGCGGACGCGCGCCACTTCGCAGCCGTCGGCACCTTCCACACCGCCCCGGCGCGCGCCGAGAGGTTCGTCTTCACCGCCTTCGGCGACCAGGGCGTCAGCTACCACGCGCTCGCCAACGACCAGCTGATCCTGGGCCAGAACCCGGCCTTCCACCTGCACGCCGGTGACATCTGCTACGCGGACCCGGACGGCCAGGGCTCCGAGCACGACACCTACGACGCGCGGGTGTGGGACCAGTTCCTGGCCCAGACCGAGTCAGTGGCGAAGTCCGTGCCGTGGATGGTGACGACCGGCAACCACGACATGGAGGCGTGGTACTCCCCCAACGGCTACGGCGGCCAAAGCGCCCGCTGGACGCTGCCGGGCAACGGCCCCGACCCGGACGCGGCGCCCGGTGTCTACTCCTTCACCTACGGCAACACCGCCGTCGTCGCGCTGGACGCCAACGACGTCTCGTACGAGATCCCCGCCAACCAGGGCTACACCGGCGGCCGCCAGACCCGCTGGCTCGACCGGCGTCTCGGCGAGCTGCGCGCCACCCCCGGCATCGACTTCGTCGTGGTCTTCTTCCACCACTGTGCGTACTCCACCACCACCGCGCACGCCTCCGACGGTGGCGTCCGCGACGCCTGGCTGCCGCTCTTCGAGAAGCACCGCGTCGACCTCGTCGTCAACGGCCACAACCACGTCTACGAGCGCACCGACGCCCTCCAGGGCGGCCGGGTGGCGAAGAAGATGCCCCCGGGCGAGCGGGTGGACCCGCGCCACGAGGGCATCGTCTACGTCACCGCCGGCGGCGCGGGCAAGGCGCTCTACGACTTCCCCGTCCCGGACAGCTACGAGGGCCACACCAAGGACCTCGACCACGTGGACACCTACCACTGGGCGAAGGACGGCACGAAGACGAAGGAAGCCGCGGAGTGGTCCCGGGTCCGGTACACCGGCTTCTCGTTCCTCGCCGTCGAGGTCGTCCCCGGTCACCGGCCCACGATGAAGGTCACCGCCCTCGCCGAGTCCGGTGAGCGCATCGATCACTTCGAGGTGGTCCGGTAGGAACCGCCGCCGGGAGGCGGCGGGCGGCACACGCGAAGGGGTGCGGCAGCTCCGGCCGCACCCTCGCGGGGCTCAGTGCCCGGTCACGCCGCCGTTGTCGCGGCGGTCGAGGGCGCGCTGGAGGGCGGCCGCCGCGTTCTTGCGGTCGGCCTCGTTGGTACGGCGGGCGGAGTGACGGGTCCTGCGGACGGCGGTCTCGGCCATGATGCACGTCTCCCATGCCTCGGCCCCACGGCCCGGACGAGCCGGACGGAAAGGGGCACATCAATCGGAAGGCCGGAAGGGCGGGGGCCGGCGCGGCAGGGGTCGCCTGCCCTCAGCACGGGCCACATCCGCCGTCGCTCGATGGAGCGATTCGTTCGGCTCCTACAACGCTAGGCGAGCGGAGCCGTGATGTCTGCACAAGTACTTGGTCTTCCTACTATCTGAGACGGCGGGGCCCGGAAAGGCCGCCCCACGCCCCTGCCAGGTCCCACGCGAAGCGCCCCCGGCCGGTCAGGCCAGGGGCGCTTCGCGCGGCAGGAAACCGCGGGTCACCGGCGTACTGGGGGGAGGTCGCAGGCCGGTGACCACCGGGGGGTGCGGGGGACACCACCCGGTGTTCGGGGGTGTCAGCCCATGTGCGGGTAGCGGTAGTCCGTCGGCGCGACCATCGTCTCCTTGATGGCGCGCGGGGACATCCAGCGCAGCAGGTTGAACTTCGAACCGGCCTTGTCGTTGGTGCCGGAGGCGCGGCCGCCGCCGAAGGGCTGCTGGCCGACGATGGAGCCGGTCGGGCGGTCGTTGATGTAGAAGTTGCCGGCCGCGAAGCGGAGCTTCTCGGAGACCTCGGCGACGACCTCCCGGTCCTTGGCGAGGACGGCACCGGTCAGCGCGTAGGCCGACGCGGACTCCATCTGCTCGACCGTCTTGTCGAAGTCGGCGTCCTCGTAGACGTGGACGGCCATGATCGGGCCGAAGTACTCGGTCTTGAAGACCTCGTTCTCCGGGTCCGAGCAGACGATGACGGTCGGGCGGACGAAGTAGCCGACCGAGTCGTCGTAGGTGCCACCGGCGACGATCTCGCAGGTCGGGTCGGCCTGGGCGCGGTCGATGGCGGCCTTGTTCTTGGCGAACGAACGGTCGTCGATGACGGCGCCCATGAAGTTCGACAGGTCGGTGACGTCACCCATGGTGAGGCCGTCGATCTCGGCGGCCAGCGCGTCCTTCAGGCCGCCGTCCCAGGTGGAGCGGGCGACGTAGGCGCGGGAGGCCGCGGAGCACTTCTGGCCCTGGTACTCGAAGGCGCCACGGGTGATGGCGGTCTTCAGGATCGCCGGGTCGGCGGTCGGGTGGGCGACGATGAAGTCCTTGCCGCCGGTCTCGCCGACCAGACGCGGGTAGGAGCGGTAGTTCGTGATGTTCTCGCCGACGGCCTTCCACAGGTACTGGAAGGTGGCGGTCGAGCCGGTGAAGTGGACGCCGGCCAGCTCCGGGTGCGGCAGGGCGACCTCGGAGACCTCCTTGCCGTCACCGGTGACGAGGTTGATGACGCCCTTGGGCAGGCCCGCCTCCTCCAGCAGCTCCATCAGCAGGATCGCCGAGTGGGTCTGCGTCGGGGACGGCTTCCACACGACGACGTTGCCCATGAGCGCCGGGGCGGTCGGCAGGTTGCCCGCGATGGCCGTGAAGTTGAAGGGCGTGATCGCGTAGACGAAGCCCTCCAGCGGACGGTGGTCCAGACGGTTCCAGACACCGTTCGGCTGCATGGGGGGCTGCTCCTGGAGCAGTTCCCGCGCGAAGTGCACGTTGAAGCGCCAGAAGTCGACGAGCTCACAGGGCGCGTCGATCTCGGCCTGCTGAGCGGTCTTGGACTGGCCCAGCATCGTCGAGGCGGCGATGGTCTCGCGCCACGGGCCGGACAGCAGGTCGGCGGCCTTCAGCAGGATCGCCGCGCGGTCGTCGAAGGACATCGCGCGCCACGCCGGGGCGGCGGCCAGGGCGGCGTCGACGGCCTCCTGCGCGTCGGCCTTGGTGGCGTTCGCGTAGGTGCCGATGACGGCCTTGTGATGGTGCGGCTGCACGACGTCGAAGCGCTCGCCGCCGCCCATCCGCTTGACGCCGTTGATGGTCATCGGCAGCTCGATGGGGTTACCGGCGAGCTCCTTGAGCTTGGCCTCCAGGCGAGCCCGCTCCGGGGATCCGGGGGCGTAGCCGTGCACCGGCTCGTTGTACGGGGCGGGGACGTGGGTCACAGCGTCCATGACGGCCGTGCCTCCTTCGTTTCGACGTCGGTTTCCATCGTGGTGCGAGCGGCGCAGCGCCGCTGCGGGTGGGCGGCGCGGGCGCTGGCGCGGGGATCGTGCCCCGCACTCCAGCATCCACCCGCGCAGGCCCGTCCGGGGCCGTCAGCCGCGGGTGGCGAGCGACCGGAGGAAGAAGGCCAGGTTGGCGGGGCGCTCGGCGAGGCGGCGCATGAAGTAGCCGTACCAGTCGGTGCCGTACGGAATGTAGACGCGCATCCGGTGGCCCTCGGCGACCAGGCGCTCCTGCTCGGCCTCGCGGATGCCGAAGAGCATCTGGAACTCGAAGTCGCCGGGCTTGCGGCCGTTGCGCTGGGCGAGGTCCTGGCCGATGGCGACCATCCGCGGGTCGTGGGAGCCGATCATCGGGTACCCGTCGCCCGCCATGAGGATCTTCAGGCAGCGCACATACGCCTTGTCGACCTCGCGCTTGTCCTGGAAGGCGACGGTCGCGGGCTCCTTGTAGGCGCCCTTGACCAGCCGGACCCGGGAGCCCTCGCCGGCCAGCGCGTGGCAGTCGTCCTCGGTACGGAAGAGGTACGACTGGACGACGGCGCCGGTCTGCGGGAAGCGCTCGCGCAGCTCCGAGAGGATGGCGAGGGTGGAGTCGACGGTGGTGTGGTCCTCCATGTCGAGGGTCACCGTCGTACCGGCCTCGGCGGCGGCCTCGACCACCGGGAGGACGTTCTTGAGGGCCAGTTCATGGCCGCCGGTCAGCGCCTGGCCGAAGGCCGAGAGCTTGACCGACATCTCGGCCTTGGTGCCGAGGTCCTGCTCGGAGAGCGCCTCGGTCAGCCGGAGGTAGGCGTCGCGGTTGCGGAGCGCCTCGGAGGGGTCGGTGATGTCCTCGCCGAGGTGGTCGAGGGTGACCTCCATCCCCCGCGCGGCCAGCGACCGCACGACGGCCATCGACTGGTCGAGCCGTTCACCGGCGACGAATCGGTCGACCACCGGGCGGGTGATCGGAGCGGCCGCAACGATGCGGCGGATGCTGTCGCTGCGCGCGGCGGCGAGAAGCACGGGACCCAGCATGGGGCACCTCCACGATTCAGGATGACAAATGCCGGGCGGGCGCCGTTTGGGGGCGGGCGCTGCGGCAAGGTGAGCCACCTGAAACTTAAGGATCTCGCCACCTTTCAGCCATCGACAGCTGTCACGCCTTCGTGTCCCGGATCTCAGACAGATGTATGAGAATGAAACCAACGGCGAGAGAGACCGCCGCACCACCGGGCCGCCGATGATGACGGTGCGCGGTCACGGGGAGTGGTACGGCAAGCGACACGGAAGGGGACGGCCGGCGGATGCGGGGCGACTACCAGCAGCTCGTGGACGACATCTCAGCGGCGCTCGGAGCGCCTGCGACCCTGGAGGACCGCGATTTCGGGCTGATCGCGTTCGGTGCGCACGAAGGCGACGACGATCTCGTCATGGATCCGGTGCGCACCCGTTCGATCCTCCAGCGGCGCTCGTCGGCCGCGGTGCGTGCCTGGTTCGAGGCGTTCGGGATCGCCCGCGCCAAGTCCGCGCTGCGTATCCCGCCGGACCCGGCGGCGGGCGTGTTCAAAGGCCGGATCTGTCTGCCCGTACGCCACCGCGGCATCGTGCACGGCTATGTCTGGCTGCTGGACGACGGCCACCTCACCGACCTGGAGCTGGGCGGCCGGGACACCCCGCCGGACCCGCGGATCGAGCACGCCATGGAGACCGCGTCGCGGATCGGCGCGCTGCTCGCCGAGGACGCGCGCGCCGGGTCGGAGCTGGGCGATCTGCTGCAGGAGCTGCTGCTGGCCCATCCCGCGGACCGCCCGGCGGGCGCCGTCCTGCTGCGCGACGCGCTCCGCGACACCCTGCGCTTCACCCCGGGCGCGCCGCTGACGCTGGTGGCCGTGCTGCCCTGGGACACCACCGACACCGATGCCGCGCCGCCGCCGAGCCTGCCCGGGCTGCTGGCCGCCTGCGCGATGTACCCGGAGGGGCCGGGCGCACCGGCCGACACGCCGGGGATGCTCCCGCTGGACGGCACGACCCCGCCCCGCGGCATCCCCGTCCTCACCGCCCCGCGCCCCCGGCAGCCGGCCCCCGCGCTGGCCGCACTGGTGCGGCTGCGCTCGCCGGGTGCGCTCGGGCCCGCGCACACCGTCGCCGAGCATCTGCTGCGCTCCCCTCGCGCGGGCGCCCTCGCACAGCAGCAGCCGGGCCGTGGCGCCGCGCGTACGCAGCCGCCGCAGGAGGCCCGGCTCGGGCCCGGGGTCGCCGGAATCGCCGCCGGGACCACGGAGTTGGCGGCGCTGCCGGGCGCCTGGCACGAGGCACTGGACGCGGCCCGCTCGGCGCGCGCCGAGCCCCGGCTGGGCACCGTCGCCGAATGGGCCGCCCTGGGCTCGTACCGCCTGCTCACCGCGTTGCCCACCGAGACCCCGGACGCCGCCGTGCGGCCGCTGCTGGATCCGGCCCACACCGAACTGGCCCGCACCGCCGAGGCGTTCCTCGACTGCGCGGGGCAGGCCGGCCGCACCGCCCAGGTCCTCGGCATCCACCGCCAGACGCTCTACTACCGGCTGGGCCGGGTGGAGAAGCTCACCGGCCTCGACCTGGACGACGGCGAGGACCGGCTGTTGCTGCACATGGGGCTGAAGGCGTCGCGGTTGTAGGGGCCGACGGTCGCGGTTGTCAGGGCCGATGCGCGTGGCCGTCGGCGTGCCGGGCGGCCCCGGGTTCCGGGCGGAGTCAGGCAGGGCGCCGCGCCCCCGCTGGCGCGGGCGCCCCGGGCGGGGCGAGCCCCCAAGGCACCGGCGCTCCGTGCCGCAGGCGTCCGGGCGGGCGGGGGCCGGGCGTCGGCCCCCGCCCCTCTCCCGGGTGCGACGCCCCACCCGGTTACCGGCGGCGCTCCGGGCCCGGGCCCTTGCGGTCTCCCTTACGGGTGGACATACCGTCGTCGAACTCCACTTCCTCCTTGCGGAGTTCGGTGTTGATCTCTCTCTGCTCGGTGACCCGCTCGGTCTCCAGCCGTACCCGCTCCACCGGCACGGTCCGCTTGGTGACCACGGCCTCCTCCTCGTGGAGGACGACCTCGACCTCGCCGTCGCCGAGCCGCGGTGCGGTGCGCCCGCGCATCTGCTCCTCGTCGCTGATCTTCTCCCGGACCAGCCGCACCTCCTCGTGGCTGAGGGGGACGGTGCGGTGCACGTCCTCGGTCACCACGTGCTTGCGCAGATGCGCCCGGCCGGCCTCGCGCTCCGCGGTGCCGATCTGGATCCGCTCCTCGGAGAGCACGATCTCGGGGGTCTGTTCACGGGTCTCCTTGGTGCGCGCGGCCTCGCCCTCCGCACGGCCGCGGGACATCGCCATCCCGCCACCGGCCCCGGCTCCGGCCATCGGCCGGTCGGTGCGGGCGGCGCGCTCGCCCTCGGCCATCGTGCGGTCGCGCTCCCCGGCCCGGGCGCGGCGTGTGCCCCCGGCGGCCATCCCGGCGGCACCGCCCGCGGCGGTCCCGGCGGCCATACCGGTGGTGCCCTTCATCCCGGTCGTCCCCGGCGTACCGGCCGGACTGCCGGTGTCGGCGCCCGTGGGGCCTCCGGTCGTACCCGGCCGGGTCAGCCCGTAGTGGCGGTAGAGCTCATCCTCCTCGGAGGGGTCGAGGTGCCCGTCCGCGTCGATCCGCGGCGCCTCCTTGATGGTGTCCTTCGTGTGCGGAACATGCAGTTCGTCGTCGACCCGCCGGGCCCCGGCAAGCGGGATGAAGGTCTCCTTCATGCCGAACAGCCCGGTCCGCACCGTGATCCACTCCGGGACGTTGGTGGCGTCGTCCCGGTAGACCTGCTGGACCGATCCCACCTTGGCGCCCTCCGCATCGACCACGTTCAGGCCGGTGAGGTCCTGAGGGGTGTCACCCAGGGGTGCATTCATGGCGTCTTCTCCTTCCGCACGCGCCGGAGGGGGCACGCGCACTTCCCATTGCGCGTCGCCCCGACCCGCGCAGCGACTCGGGAACGGGCCCGCCATGCGGCTCCGGGGCCCCCGGGACGCTCCTGACGGCGCTCCCGCCCACCCCGGTCACTACTCCATTCGGGTGAACGCAGGGGGCCTGAGCCGCCGGGCCGCTCACCCGGCCGGACGCGCACCGTTCGCGGCCCGCCCCCCGGCACGCGAACGGGCCCGGACCCCGCCGCAGCGGAATCCGGGCCCGTCGGGAAACGGTGCGGCTCAGCCGAGGTTCACGGAGCGCACCGACGAGGCGCCGATCTCGTCGGAGATCTCCGCGAGCACGCTCGCCGGGATGGTGTCGTCGACGGTCAGCGCGACCAGCGCCTCACCGCCCACGTCCGCCCGCGAGACCTGCATCCCGCCGATGTTGATCCCGGCCTCACCCAGGATCCGGCCGACGGTGCCGACCACGCCGGGGCGGTCGCCGTAGCGCAGGAACGCCATGTGATCGGCGAGCGCCAGGTCGATGGAGTGGTCCCCGACCGCGACGATCTTCTGGGTGTTGCGGTGGCCGGAGAGCGTGCCGGAGATCGACACCTCCTGGCCGTCCGCGAGGGTGCCACGGACGGTGACGACGTTGCGGTGCTCGGCCGACTCGCTGCTGGTCGTCAGCCGCACCTCGACGCCGCGCTCCTGCGCGAACAGCGGGGCGTTGACGTACGACACCGTCTCGTCGACGACGTCCTCGAACACGCCCTTGAGCGCGGAGAGTTCGAGCACCTTGACGTCGTGCTGGGTGATCTCGCCGTACACCTCGACGTCGAGGCGGACCGCGACCTCACCGGCGAGCGCGGTGAAGATCCGGCCCAGCCGCTCGGCCAGCGGCAGCCCCGGCTTGACGTCCTCGGCGATGACGCCGCCCTGGACGTTGACGGCGTCCGGCACCAGCTCACCGGCGAGCGCGAGGCGCACCGAGCGGGCCACCGCGATACCGGCCTTCTCCTGCGCCTCACCCGTCGAGGCGCCGAGGTGCGGGGTCGCCACGACCTGGTCGAACTCGAACAGCGGCGAGTCGGTGCAGGGCTCGGAGGCGTACACGTCAAGACCTGCGCCGGCGACCCGGCCCTCCTTGAGGGCGGCGGCGAGGGCCGTCTCGTCGACGATGCCACCGCGCGCGGCGTTGACGATCCGGACCGACGGCTTGACCTTGTGCAGCGCGTCGTCGCCGATCAGACCGACCGTCTCGGGGGTCTTGGGCAGGTGGACGGTGATGAAGTCCGCGACCTCCAGCAGCTCGTCCAGCGAGAGGAGCTTGACGCCCATCTGCGCGGCACGGGCCGGCTGGACGTACGGGTCGTAGGCGACGACCTTCATGCCGAACGCGGACATCCGCTGCGCGACCAGCACGCCGATCCGGCCGAGGCCGACCACGCCGAGGGTCTTCTCGCTCAGCTCGACGCCGGTGTACTTGCTCCGCTTCCACTCGCCGTTCTTCAGCGCGGTGTTGGCCTGCGGGATGTTGCGCGCGGTGGCCACCAGCAGACCGCAGGCCAGCTCGGCGGCGGTGACGATGTTGGAGGTGGGAGCGTTGACGACCATCACACCGGCCTTGGTGGCGGCGGAGACGTCGACGTTGTCCAGGCCCACGCCCGCGCGGGCGACGACCTTCAGCTTCTTCGCGGCGGCGATGGCCTCGGCGTCGACCTTCGTCGCGGAGCGCACGAGGATCGCGTCGACCTCGGCGAGGGCGGGCAGCAGTTCGGCGCGGTCGGCGCCGTTGCAGTGCCGGATGTCGAAGTCGGGGCCGAGCGCGTCAACGGTCGCGGGCGACAGTTCCTCGGCGATGAGTACGACGGGTTTGCTGGCAGTGCTCACGTGGTCTTCAGTCCTCACTAGTCCTTCGCGGACGGCCGTCCCGA
This sequence comes from Streptomyces sp. NBC_01525, assembly GCF_045040405.1. Taxonomy (NCBI): domain Bacteria; kingdom Bacillati; phylum Actinomycetota; class Actinomycetes; order Kitasatosporales; family Streptomycetaceae; genus Streptomyces; species Streptomyces sp. NBC_01525. The sequence goes on along the minus strand of NZ_CP109397.1, from coordinate 5,007,129 downwards.
CGGCCGAAGGCGGTGAAGGGGGCAGCCGCGTGAAGACGCACGACGTTGTGAGCCTGACGCGCTTGTGCCTGGCAGTGTAGTGGCGGCCCGGGACTCCTCCTGCGCCGGAGCGTAAGGATCACCCGTGCGTGGTTCTACGCGGTGGACAAGGCGGCCGCGGCCCGCTCGTGCGGGCGCGCGGCCACAAGGGTGACGGGGGTCGCGGGCGGTGCCGCGGCCCCCGTCACCCGGATGCTCACGCCTCGTCGTCGACCCAGCTCATCAGCTTGCGCAGCTGCTTGCCCGTGGTCTCCAGGAGGTGGTTCTCGTCGGCCTTCTTGTACTCGTTGTACTTCGGCAGACCGGCGTTGTACTCGGCCATCCAGTTGTTGGCGAAGGTGCCGTCCTGGATCTCGCCCAGGACCTTCTTCATCTCGGCCTTGGTCTGGTCGGTGATGATCCGCGGGCCGGTGACGTAGTCGCCCCACTCGGCGGTCTCGGAGATCGACCAGCGCATCTTCTCCAGGCCGCCCTCGTACATGAGGTCCACGATGAGCTTCAGCTCGTGCAGGCACTCGAAGTACGCGATCTCGGGCTGGTAGCCCGCCTCGACCAGCGTCTCGAAACCGGCCTTGACCAGCGCGGCGGCGCCACCGCACAGCACGGCCTGCTCGCCGAAGAGGTCGGTCTCGGTCTCCTCGGTGAAGGTGGTCTTGATGACACCGGCGCGGGTGCCGCCGATGCCCTTGGCGTACGAGAGGGCCAGCGCGAAGGCGTTGCCGGAGGCGTCCTGCTCGACGGCGGCGATGCAGGGCACGCCGCGGCCTTCCTCGTACTGACGGCGGACCAGGTGGCCGGGGCCCTTGGGGGCGACCATGCAGACGTCCACACCGGCCGGGGCCTTGATGAAGCCGTAGCGGATGTTGAGGCCGTGGCCGAAGAACAGGGCGTCGCCGTCCTTGAGGTTGTCCTTGACGGACTCCTCGTAGACCTTCGCCTGGATCGGGTCCGGCACCAGGATCATGATGACGTCGGCCTCGGCCGCCGCCTCCGCGGGGGTGACGACACGCAGGCCCTGCTCCTCGGCCTTCGCCTTGGACGTGGAGCCCTCGTGCAGGCCGACGCGCACGTCGACACCCGAGTCACGCAGCGACAGCGCGTGGGCGTGGCCCTGGCTGCCGTAACCGAGGACCGCGACCTTGCGGTTCTGGATGAGGGACAGGTCGGCATCGGCGTCGTAGAACAGCTCGGCCACTTCGGGTATCTCCTTGGATCTAGCTGGTTGCCCACACAGTACGTCGGGCGGGGTACGGAAGGTTTCGGGGTCTCGCGATGCGGGCGAGGGGCGGGCGCCGCGGCCTGGCGGCGCCCGCGCGGGTCAGGCCGTGCGGGTCAGGCCGTGCGGGTCAGGCCGTGCGGTCCAGGGCGCGCAGCGAACGGTCGGTGATGGACCGGGCGCCGCGCCCTATGGCGATCGTGCCGGACTGCACCAGCTCCTTGATGCCGAAGGGTTCGAGCATCTTGAGCATCGCCTCCAGCTTGTCGCTGGAGCCGGTCGCCTCGATCGTGACGGCGTCGGGTGAGACGTCGACGGTCTTGGCGCGGAAGAGCTGGACGATCTCGACGATCTGCGAACGGGTCTCGTTGTCGGCGCGGACCTTCACGAGGACGAGTTCACGCTGGATGGCGTGGCCCGGCTCCAACTCGACGATCTTCAGGACGTTGACGAGCTTGTTGAGCTGCTTGGTGACCTGTTCGAGGGGGAGCGACTCGACACTCACCACGATGGTGACGCGGGAGATGTCGGGGTGTTCGGTGACACCGACCGCGAGGGAGTCGATGTTGAAGCCGCGGCGGGAGAACAGCGCGGCGATCCGGGCGAGGATGCCGGGGGTGTTCTCCACCAGGACGGAGAGCGTGTGCTTGGACATGTCGTCTTCTCTCTATCTTCCGTGACGTCCTGGGCTCAGTCGTCCGCGCCGTCGCCGAAGTCGGGGCGCACGCCCCGGGCGGCCATGACCTCGTCGTTGGAGGTGCCGGCGGCCACCATCGGCCAGACCTGCGCGTCCTCGTGGACGATGAAGTCGATCACGACCGGGCGGTCGTTGATGGCGTTGGCCTTGGCGATGACGGAGTCCAGCTCGGCCGGGTCCTCGCAGCGCAGCGCGACACAGCCCATCGCCTCGGACAGCTTGACGAAGTCCGGGACGCGGGTGCCGCGCGGCTTGCCGTCGGCGGGGTCGGCGTCGGGACCGCTGTGCAGCACGGTGTTGGAGTAGCGCTGGTTGTAGAAGAGGGTCTGCCACTGGCGGACCATGCCGAGCGCGCCGTTGTTGATGATCGCGACCTTGATCGGGATGTTGTTCAGCGCGCAGGTGGTCAGTTCCTGATTGGTCATCTGGAAGCAGCCGTCGCCGTCGATCGCCCAGACGGTGCGGTCGGGCATGCCCGCCTTGGCGCCCATCGCGGCGGGGACGGCGTAGCCCATCGTCCCGGCGCCGCCGGAGTTGAGCCACGTCGAGGGCTGTTCGTAGTCGATGAAGTGGGCGGCCCACATCTGGTGCTGGCCGACGCCCGCGGCGTAGATGGTGCCCTCCGGGGCGAGCTTGCCGATGCGCTCGATGACCTGCTGCGGGGCGAGGCTGCCGTCCTCGGGGAGTTCGTAGCCGAGCGGGTACGTCTCGCGCCAGCGGTTGAGGTCCTTCCACCAGGCGCCGTGGTCGCCGCGGTGGCCCGCCTCGTGCTCCGCCTGGACGGCGACGATCAGATCGGCGATGACCTCGCGGGCGTCACCGACGATCGGCACGTCCGCGACGCGGTTCTTGCCGATCTCCGCCGGGTCGATGTCGGCGTGGATGACCTTGGCGTACGGGGCGAAGGAGTCCAGCTTGCCGGTGACGCGGTCGTCGAAGCGGGCACCGAGGGTGATCAGCAGGTCGGACTTCTGGAGCGCGGTGACGGCGGTGACCGAGCCGTGCATACCGGGCATGCCGACGTGCTGCGGATGGGTGTCGGGGAACGAACCGAGCGCCATCAGCGTGGTGGCGACGGGCGCGCCGGTCAGCTCGGCCAGCACCTTCAGCTCGGCGGTGGCGCCCGCCTTCATCACGCCGCCGCCGACGTAGAGCACCGGGCGCTTCGACTCGACGATCAGCCGGGCCGCCTCGCGGATCTGCTTGGCGTGCGGCTTGGTCACCGGGTGGTAGCCGGGCAGCTCGGTGTGGGGCGGCCAGGCGAAGGTGGTCTGCGCCTGCATCGCGTCCTTGGCGATGTCGACGAGGACCGGGCCGGGGCGGCCGGTGGAGGCGATGTGGAACGCCTCGGCGATCGTCCGCGGGATCTCGGCGGGGTCGGTGACCAGGAAGTTGTGCTTGGTGATCGGCATCGTGATGCCGCAGATGTCCGCCTCCTGGAAGGCGTCCGTGCCGATCGCGCCGGAGGCGACCTGACCGGTGATCGCGACCAGCGGGACGGAGTCCATGTGGGCGTCGGCGATCGGCGTGACGAGGTTGGTGGCACCCGGGCCCGAAGTCGCCATGCAGACACCGACCTTGCCGGTGGCCTGCGCGTAGCCGACGGCGGCGTGGCCCGCGCCCTGCTCGTGCCGCACCAGCACGTGCCGGACCTTCGCGGAGTCCATCATCGGGTCGTACGCCGGAAGGATCGCGCCACCGGGAATGCCGAAGACCGTGTCGGCCCCCGCCTCCTCCAGAGAGCGGATGAGGGACTGCGCACCCGTGACGTGCTCGACGGCGGTGCGGTGCGCTCCTCCGGCGTGACGGGTCCGCGGCTGCGGATGGTGGGCCCCGGTGGCCTGCTCGGTCATCTGCGTCTCTTCTCGAAGCTGAGGGTTTTGGCGGGGTTTGGGGGGTCTGGTGCAATAAAAAACCCCTCGTGCCGGGAGGCAAGCGAGGGGAGCGCGTCGGTGCGGTCAGTTGGGCTTCATCGTTGCCCAGCTTCAGCCGACGCGCTGTCCAAGTACGAGAATTCGGGTGCGCATGGCACTGACCCTCCCCCCAGCGCGCCGTGAGTGTCAAGTGGGTGGGACGGAGGTCTCACTATGTGAACGGAGCGGGGGGTGAACGATGGCGTCGGGACCCGACCCGCCGTGCCGTACGGGCAGTCCGCTGCCGGTCAGCACCACCGCGCGGCTCGGGCCCGCGGGGCTCGGCAGCGGGGTGGAACCGGCCGTCAGGACGCGGCGCAGACGGTGTTCGTCGAGCGGTCCGGAGAAGGCGGCACCCTGGCCGTGGGTGCAGCCCATCGCGCGCAGGGCGAGCACCTGCTCGGGCAGGTCGACGCCCTCGGCGACCGACTGCATCCCGAGATCGGAGGCGATCCGCAACAGGCCGGAAGTGATCTTGTGCAACCGGGCGGACTCCGCCACACCGTCGATCAGCCCGCGGTCCAGCCGGAGCACATCGATGGGGAGCCGCCGCAGCGCGCCGATCGCGGCGTATCCACTGCCGAAGCCGTCGAGGGCGATACGGACACCCAGCCGGCGCAGCGCGACCAGGCGGCGTTCCAGTTCGTCCAGCGGGGTCCGGGCATCGCTTTCGGACAGCTCCAGGACGAGCGCGCCCGAGGGCAGGCTGTGCCGGGAGAGCAGCGTTTCGACGGTCTTGGGCGGCAGGGAGCGGTCGAGGAGGCGGCGGGCGGAGAGCCGGACGGCGACCGGGACGCGGTGACCGGCGCGGTGCCGGGCGGCGGCCTGTTCGACGGCGGCCTCCAGATGCCAGCGGCACAGCTCCGCGGTGCGGTCGCCGTTGTCGTCGGCGAGCCGCCCGCGCTCGCCGACCCGCAGGAACTCCGCCGGGGTGAACAGAATGCCCTGGGCGGAGCGCCACCGGGCGTGCGCGGCGACGGCGGTGACCCGGCCGGTGGCCAGCTCGATCACCGGCTGGTGCAGCAGCAGGAACTCGCCGTCGTGCAGCGCGCTGCGCAGCCGGGTGGCCAGCTCGGCGCGGCGGGCCACCTCGGCCTGCAGCTGCGGGGCGTACAGCTCGACGCGTCCCTTTCCGGCCTGCTTGGCGCGGTACATCGCGAGGTCGGCGTTGCGCATCAGGCCGGCCGGGGTGATGCCGGGCTCGGCGAAGGCCACGCCGATGCTGGCGGCGACCCGTACGTCGCGCCCCTCGATGCGGTACGGCTCGGAGAGCGTGATGCGGAGGCGGTCGGCGATCTCGTGGATGCGGAATTCCCGGGTGGCGGAGTCGCAGGTGGCGTCGCCGGTGATCAGGGCGGCGAATTCGTCGCCGCCCAGCCGGGCCGCTATGTCGCCGGAGCGCACCGACTCGCCGAGCCGCCTGGCGGCCTGGATGAGGAGTTCGTCGCCCGCCTGATGGCCGATGGTGTCGTTGACCTGCTTGAAGCCGTCGAGGTCGATGTAGAGCACGGCGGTGCCGTGATCCCCGGCGCGGCGACCGGCGAGGGCCCTGCTGACCCGCTCGGTGAACAGGGCACGGTTGGGCAGATCGGTGAGGGCGTCGTGGGAGGCGTTGTGCTGGAGCTGCGCCTGGAGGCGGACGCGCTCGGTGACGTCCCGGGAGTTGAAGATCAGGCCGCCGTGGTGGCGGTTGACGGTGGATTCGACGTTGAGCCAGCCGTCGCCGCCGGGCCGCCGGTCACCGGCGCGGAAGCGGCATTCGATACGAGTGGTGGGCTCGTCCTGGGGCGAGACGGCGAGGAAGCGGCGGACCTCGTGGAGGACCCGGCCGAGGTCCTCGGGGTGGATGAGCGCGGAGAGCTCGGAGCCGACCAGCTCCTCCGCGTCGCGGCCGTAGACCCCGGCGGCGGCGGGGCTGACGTAGCGCAGCACCCCGCTGGGCGCGGCGATCATGATGACGTCGCTGGATCCCTGCACCAGGGAGCGGAAGTGGTTCTCCTTCTGCGCCAGCTCCTGGGTGAGGGTGAGGTTGTCGAGCAGCACGATGCCCTGGCGGATCACCAGGGCGAGGACGACCGTGCAGCCGGTGAAGAGGACGACGCGGTCGAGGCGCCGCCCGTCGAGGACGTTGGTGAGGATGCCGAGGGTGCACACCGCTGCGGCGAGGTACGGCGCGAGCGCGCCGAGCGAGCCCGCGAGCGGCCGGGCCCCGGGGTACGGGAGGCGGCGCGGCGCCCGTCCGGCGTCCTCGGCGGCATCCCCCGGGGCACGGCGGGTGAACCAGGGGGCGTAGGCGAGGAGGACCGACCCGGCGAACCATCCGGCGTCGAGGATCTGGCCGGAGCGGTAGTGCTCGCGCAGCAGCGGTGAGGTGAACAGCGCGTCGCACATCACCGTCAGGGCGAGTGCGGCGATGGCGGTGTTGACCGCCGAGCGCTGGGCGCACGAGCGGCGGAAGTGCAGCGCGAGGACCATGCTCACCAGCACGATGTCCAGCAGCGGATAGGCCAGCGTCAGCGCGCACCGGGCGACCGAACGGCCCTGGAAATGGGCGGTGTTGGCGAGCGCCAGGCTCCAGGAGAGGGTGAGCAGGGAGCCGCCGATCAGCCAGGAGTCCAGGCCCAGGCAGACCCAGCCGGCGCGGGTGACCGGCCGTTTGGCGAGGACCAGGAGCCCGACGATGGCGGGCGGCGCGAAGAGCAGGAAGCAGAAATCGGCCGGGGAGGGGCTGGGTACCGGGGCGCCCTCGACGACCTCATACCAGCCCCAGATGCCGTTGCCGAGCGCGGCCATCGCCGAGGAGACGGCGAAGAGCGACCAGGCGGGGCGGGCGTGGGAGTCGGCGCCCCGGGCGTACAGTGCGCAGGAGACGGCGGCCACCAGCGCGGCGAAGCTGAGCCCGAAGTCACCCATGACCAGCGCGACTTTGGGGGATCCCCAGCCGAGGGCGGCGCCGACCGCGTACCCCCCGCAGACCGCCGCGAGCGCGATCTGCGGCAGCAGGCTCGGCGGCCGGTCGGCGGGCAGCGGCGGATGGGGGAGCACCGCGCCCGGGGCGCTCACCGGGCCCTCCCGCAGGCCGTGGTCCGGCTGTGACGCGGTCGGCGCACCGGAGGCTGCTGCCCTATTCCCCCCGGTGCTCGTGGATCGCGTGTCTCGCGGTTTGCCCATCGGCCGTACATCGCCCGTCGCCCCCCTCGCGTTCCGGATGCTTCACGGGCGCCGCTCGCCTCGTCGGCGCCGTCCCCGCTCGGGACGATACACCAGATCGGTCACTCAGGGATATAGGTTCCCTACAGAGCGTAACTATGTGTGAGGTGCAGGCACGCAGCGCATTCATACTGCCCCGTAGCGCTACCTCTCGGCATTCCGCTCCGCCGTGGCGACGGTGTTCCGTAGCGGCCGGCCGGCGGCGAAAAGGGTCAGCTGGTCGCGCAGGAGGCGCTTCGCACGGGGCAGAAAGGCAGAGCTGGGGCCACCGACGTGGGGAGTGATGAGCACGCCGGGGGCGCGCCACAGGGGGTGTCCGGCCGGAAGGGGTTCCGGATCGGTGACGTCCAGTGCCGCCAGCAGCCGTCCGGACGTCACCTCCGCGAGCAGCGCGTCGGTGTCCACGATCCGGCCGCGGGCGATGTTCACCAGCAGGGCACCGTCCTTCATCCGGGCCAGGAAGTCGCGTCCTGCCAGGCCACGGGTGTCTTCGGTGAGCGGGGTGGCCAGGACGACGACATCGGCGTCGGGCAGGAGGGCATCGAGCGCGGAGAGTGGATGCACAGGGCCGCGCACGGTCTCACGAGCGGTGCGCGCGAGGCGCGCCACCCGCGCGCACTCGAAAGGAGTGAGCCGGTCCTCGATGGCACTGCCGATCGACCCATACCCCACGATGAGGACGGATTTGTCGGCCAGCGCAGGCCGGAACCCGTGCCGCCACTCCCCCGCGTCCTGGGCGCGGACGAAACCGGGGATGCCGCGGAGCGCGGCCAGGATGAGCGTCAGCGCCAGCTCGGCGGTGCTGGCGTCGTGCAGGCCGCGGGCGTTGCAGAGCCGGGTGCCGGGCGGCAGCCGGTCCAGTGCGGGCAGGATGTGTTCGACACCGGCGGTCAGCGTCTGCACCACCCGGAGCCCGCTCATCCGGGCGAGCGGCCGCAGCGACGTCTCCACGTCCTTCATGTACGGCACGGCGTAGAACACGCACCGGGCGGGATCGGCGGGATACTCGGGACCCGCGTCCCAGTGGACGTAGTTCAGGCCCGTGGGGAGACCGTCGATCTCTTCCGGAGGAATCGGGAGCCAGACGTCGTGCGGGGCGCCGTGCGGGTCTGCGGTTGCCATGGTCCGAGGCTATGCGAAGGACCGTTCCTCCAGACGTTAGTTTGGTCTGGCCCTTGACCGGGGGCGAGGGGACGGAGGCACGACCAGGTGGAGCGCAGGACAATCGGCGCGGCAACGCTCGAAGTAGGCGCAATCGGGCTCGGCTGCATGCCGATGAGCTGGGGGTACACCGAGTCGCAGCGGGATTTTGAGAGTTCGCTGCGGGCCGTGCACACCGCGCTCGACCGGGGGTGCAGCCTGCTGGACACCGCCGACATGTACGGACCGTTCACCAACGAGTTGCTGGTGGGCCGGGTGCTCAAGGAGCGGCGCGCGGACGCGTTCGTCTCGACCAAGTGCGGGCTGCTCGTGGGCGAGCAGCACATCGTCGCCAACGGGCGGCCCGGCTATGTGAAGCGCGCCTGTGACGCCTCGCTGCGGCGGTTGCGGACCGACCACATCGATCTGTACCAGCTGCACCGCGCGGACCCGGAGGTGCCGATCGAGGAGACCTGGGGGGCGATGGCGCAGCTGGTGGCGGCGGGCAAGGTGCGGTCCCTGGGGCTGTGCGCGGTGGGCGCCCGGGCGCTGCGGCCGACGCGGACGGACCGGCCGGTTGCCGGTGGCGGGCGCCGTCCCGGGGCGCGCACCCACCAGTTGACGATGCGTCAGCTGGAGCGGATTCAGCAGATCTTCCCGGTCAGCAGCGTGCAGGCGGAGCTGTCGGTGTGGTCGCCGGAGGCGCTGGAGGAGCTGGTGCCGTGGTGCGAGTCGCGCGGGGTCGGCTTCCTGGCGGCGATGCCACTGGGCAACGGCTATCTGACCGGCACCCTCACCCCGGGCCAGGGCTTCGAGCCGGAGGACATCCGGGCCCGTCATCCGCGCTTCACCGCCGAGATGATGGCGGCGAACCAGCCGGTGGTGGCCGGGCTGCGCCGGGTCGGCGCCCGGTACGGCGCGACGCCGGGGCAGGTCGCGCTGGCCTGGGTACTGGCGCAGGGCCGCCATGTGGTGCCGGTCCCGGGGACGAAGAAGGAGCGGTGGGCGGCGCAGAACGCCAAGGCCGCCGACCTGGTGCTGGACCGCGCGGACCTGGCGGAGATCGCTTCCCTGCCGCCCGCCCGGGGCTCCTGGTACTGACTCCGGGGGGGCAGCGGGAGCAAGGCGCGGGTGCCCGCGAGGGTGGCCGTCGGGCGCCCGTTGGGGCGAGTCCCTGGCGTGCCTCGCCCGCCCCGGCGCAGGTCCTGACGTCGCCTCGCCCGCCCCGGCGCGGTCCCTGACGTCGCGCCGTCCACCCCAGGGAACGTTGGCGTACCGCCGTGGCGGTGGGCGTCCGTGCGGCGGCGGAGGGAATCACGGTGTCGGCCGCCGCGCGGCGCGGTGCGGGTGTGGTGTCCTGGGGCGGGGCCGTGCCGTGCCGACCGGCGCCTCCGGCGGCCGGACGGCGCGCGGGCCCGGCGTGCGCGCCGCCCCCGGCGCGGGCCCGGGGGCCGTGGACCGCTCCCCCGACGAGAGGAATCCGCCGTGCCACACCGCCTTCCGACCGCCGTGACGGCCGCCGCCGCGCTGCTCCTCGCGGCGGGCTGCTCCGCCCACGGGAACCGGCCCGCCCCGGGCGCGCCGTCCCCGGAGCGGTCCGCCGCCGCGGTCACCGGACCGCAGCGGGATGCCTCCCCGCCGCCCGCCAAGGGGTCGGCCAAGGTGACCCGTACTCTCGCGACCGGGCTCAACTCCCCCTGGGGCGTCGCCGCGCTGCCGGGCGGCGATCTGCTGGTCGGCTCCCGCGACAAGGGGACGCTCACCCGCGTCTCGGCCCGCGACGGGCACAAGACCGAGGTGGGGTCGGTGCCCGGTGTGGCCCCGGGCGGCGAGGGCGGTCTGCTGGGTCTCGCCGTCTCCCCGTCGTTCCGCGGGGACCATCTCGTCTACGCGTACTTCACCACCGCCTCCGACAACCGCATCGCCCGGATGAGCTACGACGACACTCGGCACCCCGGTGATCAGCTGGGCGCGCCCCACACGGTGCTGCGGTCCATCCCCAAGGGCCATTTCCACAACGGCGGCCGGATCGCCTTCGGCCCGGACCGGATGCTCTACGCACCGACCGGGGAGACCGGCGACAAGGACCTGTCACAGGACAAGAAGTCCACGGCGGGCAAGATCCTGCGGATGACGCCGGACGGCGCGCCCGCGCGCGGCAACCCCGATCCCCGTTCGGTGGTGTACTCCTACGGCCACCGCAACGTGGAGGGCCTCGCGTGGGACAGCGGAAAGCGGCTGTGGGCCTCGGAGTTCGGCGAGGACACCTGGGACGAGCTGAACCTCATCGAACCGGGCCGCAACTACGGCTGGCCCGCACGGGAGGGCAAGGGTCCGACGAGCGGCCGCTACGTCAACCCGGTGCTCCAGTGGAAGCCCGCCGACGCCTCGCCCAGCGGACTCGCGTACGCCAAGGGGTCCCTGTGGATGGCCGCGCTCCGCGGGGAGCGGCTGTGGCGCATCCCGCTGAACGGGGCGAAACCGGCGGCGGCCCCGCAGGCGTTCTTCACCGGACGCCACGGGCGCCTCCGGACCGTCCTGCCGGCGGACCACGGGGCGCTGTGGCTGGTGACGAGCAATACGGACGGACGGGGGCAGCCCCGGAAGGGCGACGACCGGATTCTGCGGGTGGAGGTCAGCTGAGGGAGGGCGTGGCCGGGGCCCGGCCCCGCCCGACCCCGCCCTCTCCGCCCCCGAACCGACACACCCGAAGGCCCACCGGACGGAACCGGTGGGCCTTCGGCGCGCCGTGCCGACGGGGTACGGGGCGTCGTCACCCCGCGGGGGCCTGGACCGGGGACTTGGGGAGGGTGGGCAGGCTCGCCAGCAGGTCGAAGTACATGCCCGCGGCGATGAGGAGCCCGAGGACGCCGAGGGCCAGGCCGCCCCAGGCGACGGCGCGGGTCCAGGTGGCACGCGGCCGGTTGAAGAGCACCGCGGCACCGACGGCCACGGCGAGCAGCGCGAAGACGCCGTTGATCAGCGCGGTGGTGTGCCAGGGCGCCCCGTAGACCGCGGCGATCTGGTCGCCGGCCTTGCCGGACTGGAGCTTGATCTGCCCCAGCAGGGCCTGCCGTTCGGCGAGCAGCGTGCCGAGCCAGGTGCCGGTCACGGAGGCGAGGCCGAGCCCCGCGGCGACGACGGCGCCCGCGCCCCGCTTCACGCCGGACGAGGCGGGGGCCGCGTCGTCTTCGGTCTCGTCGGCCGCGTCCTCGGCGTCTTCGGCGCGCTCCGTGTGCTCGGCGTCGGCGGCGTCCGCCGCCTCGGTGTCATCGGCCGGGTCCGCCCCGCCCCGTTCGCCCGTGCCGGACGCGGAGGCCGCCGCGTCGTCACGGTCACCGGCCGGTTCCCCGGTGGCCTTCCCCTCCGTCCGCGGGGTTTCCGTGGCGGTGTCGGCCGTCACGGACGGGTCGTCGGTTCGCGTCGCGTCGCGCTCGTCGGTCGTCGTCCTGGTCGTTCCCATGGGCGCGACCGTAGGGGCCGCGTCTGAGAGCCGGATGAGAGTCGGATGAACGCCGGGACAGCGACGGGGCGATGCGGGACGACGGGGCCCGGCCTCGCGGCCGTCGCCCCGTGCCGCGGCGCCCCATGCGGCCCCATGCCGCCGTCCCATGCGGCACCGCGCCGCCCCGCCCCATGCCGCCCCGGGACGTGCCCCGCTGGGCCGCCCCGGGGCACCCCCTCACCCCGTAACCGACTCCTCCCCGTCCTCGATGTGGCCCATCAAGCGCCGACGGAACGACGCGTCCTCGGCCGCTGTGAGGGCCAGGTCGTACCAGCCGTGGGCGTCCGCCGCCGCATGGGCGACGGTGCGGGTCGATCCGGCCCGCACCGTCAGCGTGCGCGGTGCGGCGTCCCCGTAGGCGAGTGGGGCCAGCGTGAGGGTGAGGTCGGTGGAGCCGCCGTTGACGACGGTCAGGTGCAGCTCCCGGCGGTCCGCGTCGAGGCGGGTGCGGACGGCCACCGCGGCAGCGGTGCCCCCGGCGCTCCCGGCGAACTCCCGGCGGAAGCCGTTCGGCCCGGTGACGGTGAAGCGGTACGCACCGTCCTTGACCGGCACGTCCCAGGTGCCCTTCCTCGCCACCTCGCGGTGCTGGGGCGTGCCGTACTCCTTCGCGTACGGGTACAGCGCCAGGTGCGCGGAGGCCACGCCGTCGTTGCGGACGGCCAGGCGGAAGAGCCCGGCGCCCGCGTCCAGCGCGCCGTCGGCGTCCGGCTGGTAGGGCAGCGGGCGGGCCGGGCGGACACCGGGCTCCTGCTCCGGGAGCGCCTGCCGGGCGGGCGGCAGCGGCGCCCAGCGGCCGCTGAACGGCGGGATCGCGCCGGGCTGCGCGACCGACGGCTGCCTGCGGCCGCGGCGGAAGTCGAACGCGCCGGTCAGATCGCCGCAGACCGTTCGCCGCCAGGCGCTGATGTTGGGCTCGCGCACCCTCGTCCACTTCTCCAGGAACCGGGTGATCGAGGTGTGGTCGAACACCTGCGAGCAGGCGTAACCGCCCACCGTCCAGGGCGAGATGACGAGCATCGGCACCCGCATGCCCAGCCCCGTCGGCTTCCCGTCCCAGAACTCCCCGTCGGTCCCGGGCGGCGGCACCGGCGGCGGTACGTGGTCGAAGAACCCGTCGTTCTCGTCGTACGTCAGGAACAGCGCGGTGTGCCGCCACACGTCCGGGTTGCGGCCGAGGGCGTCGAGGACCTTGTAGACGATGGTGGCGCTGGCGACGGGCGAGGAGGAGCCCGGGTGCTCGGAGTCGGCGGCCGAGGGGACGATGTACGACACCTCGGGCAGCTTCCCGCTCGCCACATCGGCGGCGAACGCGGTGGCCGTGGAGTCCGGTTCGCCGCGGCGCAGCGCCCGTTCGAAGAGGCTGCGGTCGCCCGCCCCGAGCGCCTGGACGCCCTCCTCCAGCTGCGCCAGCAGCTTCTTGCGGCCGGCGTCGTCGGCGGCGGCCACCTTCCCGTAGAAGGCGGTCATGTTGCTGGCACCGTCCACCTTGGCCAGGGCCTTCTTCGCCACCGCCTTGAAGCTCGCGTAGAACTCCAGGTTGTTGTCGGTGAAGTTGTCCCACTCCTGGTAGACGCGCCAGGTGTGCCCGGCCTTCTCCAGCCGCTCCGGGTACGTCGTCCAGGCGTAGCCGGGGTGGGTGTCCTCGTCGTACGCGTCGTTGCCCACGGCGCGCTTGCCGCTGCCCGGCTCGAAGCCCGTCCAGCCGCTGACCAGGTGGTTGCGGTTGGGGCTGGTGGAGGAGTGGATGGCGGAGTGGTACGCGTCGCAGACGGTGAAGGTGTCGGCCAGCTCGTGGTGGAGCGGCACGTCACGCCGGTCGTAGTGGGCCATGGTGGCGGCGGTCTTGGCGGTGACCCAGTTGTTCATCCAGCCGTCGTTCCACGCCTTGGCGCCGCCGTCCCATTCGTGGTTCAGCGCGCCTATGTACTGAAGGTCCTTGTGCTGCGCCGCGGCCGCCTCGCGTACCGAGAAGGGCAGGACGGTGCCGACGCCGAGCAGCCCCGGCTGCTCGAAGACGCTGCGGCCGCCGGGGAGTTCGACGGCGTTGCGGTCGGCGTAGCCGCGGACGCCGCGCAGGGTCCCGAAGTAGTGGTCGAACGACCGGTTCTCCTGCATCAGCACGACGACATGCCGGATGTCGCCCAGCTCCCCCCCGCGGCGCCCCGGCCGCGCCGCGTCGGCGGCCAGCGCCTGCTGCAGCGACGGCGGCAACAGCGACCCCACGGCCGCCACCCCCGCCGCCGCGCCAACTCCCAGGACCCGTCTACGAGATACCTCCGGTGCCACGCCCGACCTCCCAGTCGACAGTCAATGGTCTTCGGTCAGCCCATTGAGATGGTGCGACTGGGACGGTAGTGGAGCGGTGTGACCGGCGGCAGGTATCGAGGTGACAACTTTGGAACACGTGACCGAACCCCTCGTCGTAAGGGGCTCGCGGCGGCTCGGTCGGCCGGTCGTGCTCGCGGCGGCTCAGCCGGCCAGCAGCGCCGGCGCCAGCTCCCGGAGCTGCCCGAGCCCCGGCTCCAGGTCCGCCGTCAGCGGCTGGACGGCGACATGGTCGGCGCCCGCGTCGAGGTGTTCCCGCACCCGCCGCCGGATCGCGTCCACATCGCCCCAGGCCACCAGCGCGTCGACCAGCCGGTCACTGCCGCCGCCCGCGAAGTCGTCATCGTCGAAGCCGAACCGGCGCAGACTCCCGACATAGTTCGGCAGCGTCAGGTAGTGACGCAGATGGTGCTCGCGGGCCAGGCCGCGGGCGGTGGCCGGGTCGCTCTCCAGCAGCACCGCCTGCTCGGGTGCGAGCAGCGGCCCGGCGCCGAGGACCTCGCGGGCGCGGACGGTGTGCTCCACGGGTACGAAGTACGGATGGGCGCCGGACGCGCGGTCCCGGGCCAGCTCCAGCATCTTCGGGCCGAGCGCCGCCAGCACCCGGCCGGGCTCCGCCGCGGGAGCCGGGCCCTCGTACGGCGCGCCGTCCATCGCGTCGAGGTAGCCCCGCATCGCGGCCAGCGGCTTGGCGTACGTGTGGCCGCGCAGCCCGACGAGCGGGGCGTGGCTGGCGCCGAGGCCGAGCAGGAAACGGCCGTCGTACGCCTCGGCGAGGGTGCGGGTGGCGGCGTGGGAGGCTGCGGCGTCGCGGGCCCAGATGTTGGCGATGCCGGTGGCGACGGTGAGCCGTTCGGTGGCGGCGAGCAGCAGTCCGGCGTGGGTGAACGCCTCCTTCGAGGTGACGCCCTCCCCCACCCACAGGGCGCCGAAGCCGAGGCGTTCGATCTCGGCGGCCGCCTGACGGCCGGTCGCCGCCGGGAGCCGTCCGAGACCGCCGTGCCAGACGCCGATCCGGCCGATCCGCGCGACGAGAGCGTGCTGGGACACCGTTCCTCCAGAGGGTCAGGGGACGTCCGCGTCCCGTTCCGTGCCCCCTGCAGCGTCCTGCGGGCGCCCGGCATTCCTTGATCGGACGGCCGGTACGTGCGAAGGCCGTACGCGAACGGCGGCCGCCTCCCCGGGAGTTCCGGGAGGACGGCCGCCGCTCGCGTGCCGGGAAGGCGTCAGCCCTCGACGCCCAGCTTCTCCAGGATCAACTCCCGGACGCGGGCCGCGTCGGCCTGGCCGCGGGTGGCCTTCATGACCGCGCCGACCAGGGCACCCGCCGCGGCGACCTTGCCGCCGCGGATCTTGTCGGCGATGGCGGCGTTGCCCGCGATGGCCTCGTCGACGGCGGCGCCCAGCGCGCCCTCGTCCGAGACGACCTTCAGGCCGCGCTTCTCGACGACGGTGTCCGGGTCGCCCTCACCGGCAAGCACACCCTCGATGGTCTGCCGGGCCAGCTTGTCGTTGAGGGAACCCTCGTCGACCAGCGCGGCGACCCGGGCGACCTGCGCCGGGGTGATCGGCAGCGCGGCCAGCTCCACGCCGTCCTCGTTGGCGCTGCGGGCCAGCTCGCCCATCCACCACTTACGGGCGGCGGCCGAACCGGCGCCCGCCTCGATGGTGGCGACGATCAGATCGACCGCACCGGCGTTGAGGATCGACTGCATGTCGTGGGCGGAGACGCCCCACTCCTCGCGCAGCCGGTTGCGGCGGATCCGCGGCAGCTCGGGCAGGACCGCCCGCAGCTCCTCGACCCAGGCGCGCGCGGGGGCGACCGGCACCAGGTCCGGCTCGGGGAAGTAGCGGTAGTCCTCGGCGTTGTCCTTGATGCGGCCGGCCGTCGTCGAGCCGTCCTCCTCGTGGAAGTGCCGGGTCTCCTGGACGATGGTGCCGCCGGAGGAGAGGACCGCGGCGTGCCGCTGGATCTCGAAGCGCGCCGCCCGCTCCACGGAGCGCAGCGAGTTGACGTTCTTCGTCTCCGAGCGGGTGCCGAACGTCTCGGTGCCGTTCGGGCGCAGGGAGAGGTTGACGTCGCAGCGCATCTGGCCCATCTCCATGCGCGCCTCGGAGACGCCCAGGGCCCTGATCAGCTCACGCAGCTCGGCGACGTACGCCTTGGCGACCTCGGGGGCCCGCTCACCGGCGCCCTCGATCGGCTTGGTGACGATCTCGATGAGGGGGATACCGGCGCGGTTGTAGTCGAGCAGGGAGTGGGACGCGCCGTGGATACGGCCGGTGGCGCCGCCGACGTGCGTCGACTTGCCGGTGTCCTCCTCCATGTGGGCGCGCTCGATCTGGACGCGGAAGACCTCGCCGTCCTCCAGCTGTACGTCGAGGTAGCCGTCGTAGGCGATCGGCTCGTCGTACTGGGAGGTCTGGAAGTTCTTCGGCATGTCCGGATAGAAGTAGTTCTTCCGGGCGAAGCGGCACCACTCGGCGATGGAGCAGTTCAGTGCCAGGCCGATCTTGATCGCCGACTCGACACCGATCGCGTTGACGACCGGGAGGGAGCCGGGCAGGCCCAGGCAGGTGGGGCAGGTCTGCGCGTTGGCGTCGGCACCCAGCGTGGTGGCGCACCCGCAGAACATCTTGGTCTTGGTGCCGAGCTCGACATGGACCTCCAGGCCCATGACGGGGTCGTAGGACGCGAGGGCGTCCTCGTACGGCACCAGGTCAGTGACTGTCACGGTGAAACTTTCCCTCTCAGCCCAGCAGGACGTCGTCGTCGCCCAGGCGCTTCAGTTCGCGGTAGAGGATCGCCAGGCCGGTGACGATCGCCGCGGCGGAGACGCCGGCGTCGATCAGCCGCAGCGTGTCGTGATCGTTGCGGGCCTCCCTGGCCTGCTTGAACACGCCGAAGGCACCGAACGCGGTGGTGCCGATCGACAGGTACACGCCGGACTTCGACTTCTTGAAGTTCTTGGCCTTCTTGCCGATGTTGCTCACAGTGACGGTGCCTCCTCCAGCAGCGGGTGGCCCCACTTTTCCACGAAGGCGGCCTCGACGGCGGCTCCGACCTGGTACAGCCGGTCGTCCTTCATGGCGGGGGCGATGATCTGCAGTCCGACGGGCAGGCCGTCCTCGGGCGCCAGGCCGCAGGGCAGCGACATGGCGGCGTTTCCGGCGAGGTTCGTCGGGATGGTGCACAGGTCGGCGAGGTACATCGCCATCGGGTCGTCGGCCCGCTCACCGATCGGGAAGGCGGTGGTGGGCGTCGTCGGCGAGACGATGACGTCGACCTTCTCGAAGGACTTCGCGAAGTCCTGGGTGATCAGCGTGCGGACCTTCTGCGCCGAGCCGTAGTAGGCGTCGTAGTAGCCGGAGCTGAGCGCGTAGGTGCCGAGGATGACGCGGCGCTTGACCTCGTCGCCGAAGCCGGCCTCGCGGGTGAGGGCGGTGACCTCCTCGGCGGACTTCGTGCCGTCGTCGCCGACGCGCATGCCGTAGCGCATCGCGTCGAACCGGGCGAGGTTCGAGGAGCACTCGGACGGCGCGAGCAGGTAGTACGCGGAGAGCGCCAGGTCGAAGGAGGGGCAGTCCAGCTCGACGATCTCGGCGCCGAGGCTCTTCAGCAGCTCGACGGACTCCTCGAACCGCTGCACCACACCGGCCTGGTAGCCCTCGCCGCGGAACTGCTTGACGACGCCGACGCGCATGCCCTGCACGCTGCCGTTGCGGGCCGCCTCGACGACCGGCGGGACCGGCGCGTCGATGGAGGTGGAGTCCAGCTCGTCGTGGCCGGCGATCGCCTCGTGCAGCAGCGCCGCGTCCAGGACCGTACGGGCGCAGGGGCCGCCCTGGTCGAGGGAGGAGGAGAAGGCGACCATGCCGTAGCGGGAAACCGCGCCGTAGGTGGGCTTGACGCCGACCGTGCCGGTGACGGCGGCGGGCTGGCGGATGGAGCCGCCGGTGTCCGTGCCGATGGCGAGCGGTGCCTGGAAGGAGGCGAGGGCGGCGGAGGAGCCGCCTCCGGAACCGCCGGGGATCTTGGTGAGGTCCCAGGGGTTGCCGGTCGGGCCGTAGGCGCTGTTCTCGGTGGAGGACCCCATGGCGAACTCGTCCATGTTGGTCTTGCCGAGGATGACGACGTCGGCGTCCTTGAGGCGCTGGGTGAGCGTCGCGTCGTACGGCGGGATCCAGCCTTCGAGGATCTTGGAGCCGACGGTGGTGGGCATCGTCCGCGTGGTGAAGATGTCCTTCAGCGCGAGCGGGACACCGGCCAGCGGGCCGAGCTTCTCGCCGCGGGCGCGCTTCTCGTCGACGGCGCGGGCCTGGGCCAGCGCGCCCTCGCGGTCGACGTGGAGGTAGGCGTGCACCTTCTCGTCGACAGCCTCGATACGGGCCAGATGGGCCTCGGTCACCTCGACGGCGGTGACCTCGCCGGACGCGATCTTCGCCGCGGTCTCGGCGGCGGTGAGCTTGATCAGGTCTGCCATGTCGGTCACTCCTCCCCCAGGATCTGCGGCACCTTGAAACGCTGCTGCTCCTGGGCGGGGGCGCCGGAGAGCGCCTGCTCGGGAGTGAGCGACGGACGGACCTCGTCCGCCCGCATGACGTTGGTCAGGGGCAGCGGGTGGGAGGTCGGCGGTACGTCTTGATCGGCGACCTCGGAGACGCGGGCGACCGCGCCGATGATGTCGTCGAGCTGTCCGGCGAAGTGGTCGAGCTCTTCGTCCTTCAGCTCCAGACGTGCCAGCCGGGCGAGGTGGGCGACCTCCTCGCGCGTGATGCCAGGCATGCAGCGTTCCTCTGCTGGTTCTCGGAGTTCTTCGTGAACGTGAATCTGTCGGAGATCTACGTGAATCTGTACGGCCCAATCCTATGGCCCCGGCGTACGGAGCCGCGCCTGCGTTCCTGCGGGGCGAACGGGCGGCACCGGCGGGGCGGCCCGGGCGCCCTCGGCGGGCAGGGTGCTCCGGTGCGGTACGGGCCCGGCGGTGCGGTACGGGCCCGGTGCGGTACGCGCCCGGTGCCGCCGTGGCCCGGGGTCAGCGGTTCCCGGCGGGCGGGGCGTCGGGGGCGCCGGGCGGGGTGGCTTCGCCGGGTGCGGCGGGCGGGGACGGTTCGCCGGGTGCGCCTGATGTGGCGGGCGAGGCCCGTTCGGCGGGCGTGGCGGCTCCCCCGGGCTCGCCGGACGCGGCAGGCTCGCCGGACGCGTCCGCCGCACGGGCTTCCCCAGGCGCGGCGGACGCATCCGGCGACGGCCGGTCGGTGTGGTCGGAGCGGGGAGGTGGGACGGCCGGTGGCCGGGTCCTCAGTTCAGGACCTGTCCCGAAGGGCGGTCTGCCGCCTTCTCCGCCGCCAGGGCGGCCGTCTCCGATTCACGGTGCCAACCGCTCTTGCCACGGGCGCGCAGCCAGGCGGTGGTCTCGTCCGGTGGCATCGCCGCCGCCACCAGCCAGCCCTGCACGGCGTCGCACCCGAGGTCGCGCAGGCGCTCCCAGGTCTCGTCGTCCTCCACGCCCTCGGCGACGACCAGCAACCCGAGGGAGTGGGCGAGGTCGAGGGTGCAGCGGACGATCTCGGCGTCCTCGTTGTCGACCGCGAGCCGGGCCACGAAGGAACGGTCGATCTTCAGCTCGCTGACCGGCAGCCGCCGCAGATGGACCAGGGAGGAGTAGCCGGTGCCGAAGTCGTCGAGGGACATCTTGACGCCGTGCCCGGTCAGCCCGGCGAGGGTGTCGGCCGCCCGCTGCGGGTCCTCCAGCAGCACATGCTCGGTGATCTCCAGCTGGAGAGCTCCGGGAGGGACGCGGTGCCGGGCGAGACGGGCGGCGACCGCACCGGCGAAGCCCGGCGAGTGCACATCGCGCGGCGAGACATTGACCGCGACCGGCACCTCCAGGCCCATCGCCCGCCACCGCGCCACCTGGGCGAGCGCGGTCTCCAGCACGTACTCCGTCAGCCGGGGCATCAGGCCGGAGGTCTCGGCGATGGCGATGAACTCGTCGGGAGGCACCCGCCCGCGGTCCGGGTGCACCCACCGCACCAGCGCCTCCAGGCCCGCGACATGGCCGTCGAAGCCGACCTTCGGCTGGTAGTGCAGCTCGACGTCCCCGGCGTCGAGGGCGCGGCGCAGATCGCCGAGGAGGCCGAGGCGGTCGGGGGTGTTGCCGTCGCGCCGGGCCTCGTAGACCTCGACGCCGCTGCGGTCCCGCTTGGCCTGGTACATCGCGACGTCGGCGCGGCGCAGCAATCCCTCGGCGTCCAGCGCGTGGTCCGGGAAGACGGCGACCCCCGCGCTCGCTTCGAGTACGAGGGTCAGACCGTCGAGGTCGAGGGGGGAGCCCAGCGCGGCGACGAGGTTGCGGGCCACCCGCTGGGCGCTGGTGAGCGAATCGGCCGTGGGGAGCAGTACGGCGAACTCGTCCCCGCCCAGACGGGCCGCCTCGGCGCCGCGCGGGAGGGCGGCGCGCAGCCGGTCGGCGATCTGCAGCAGCAGGCGGTCACCGGCGAGATGCCCGAGGGTGTCGTTGACCGAACGGAAGCGGTCGAGGTCGATCAGGACCAGGGCGCACCGGGCCTCGATCCGCTCGGCCTCGTCCAGCGCGGACCAGGTGCGCTCCAACAGCCACTGGCGGTTGGGGAGTCCGGTGAGCGGATCGCGCAGCTGCTCCTCGGCGCGGGCGCGGGCGATCCAGAGGGTGGAGTCGAGGGCGATGAGCGGGACGGCGTAGAGCGGCAGCAGCAGCGGGGCGTGGTCGGCGGTGACGGCGATCAGCGGGGCGATGCCGAACAGGGCGACGCCGACGAGCATCTGACGGGTCAGCGCGGTCCGGGTGACGGTGGGCAGGCCGCCGCCGCGCGGCAGCAGGGTGCACCACAACAGGCCGCGGGTGACGAGGAGATAGCAGGCGGCGGCCGCAACGACCTGCGGGAGGACGGAGAGATCCCACGCCTCGGGCCGCCAGGGGTGGCGGACCGTCGCCGTGCTGCCGAGGGCCGTGCCGGCGAGGGCGGCGGCCCCCACGCCCAGCAGGTCGACCGCACCGTGCAGAACGGCCTGCCGCCAGCGGTGGCGGCGGGCCGCGCCGACGAGGACGACGACGGCGAGGCTGACCAGGACGGCGGGCATCCAGCCGTAGAGGAGGACGACGGCGAGGGCGAGGGCGGCACCGGAGCCGGTGCCGCCCCACCAGCGGTCGCGGCCGAGGGCGACGAGATGGCCGACGATGATGCCGGTGAGGACGGCGAGCGACCAGCCGACGGTGCCGGAGGGGAAGAGCTCCCGCCGCTCGCCCAGTGTCCAGATCACCCCGGTCAGGAGGGTGAGGCCCGCGAGGACCGTGAAGGCGGCGGGCAGCGCGGGCACGACAAGCCGGCGGAGCCGCGACGCCGGAGCGGCGCTGTCGGTCGGTTTCATTCCGATCCCTCTCACAGCCGGCTGTGCCCGCGCCACGGCAGGCGCACCCCTCAACAGTAGGACGCGAAGGGCCCCTACGGGCAGCGATCGGCAGCGGTTGCCCGAATGCGACCCGGCCATCCCGATCACTCTGGTATGCGCCGAAGGGGCTGGCCTGTCACTCCTCCTCGGGCGGCGTGACCGCTACCTCACGTGCCGCGTCGGGCCCTTGTTCCAGCAGCACCGCGAAGCCGTCGTCGTCCAGAACGGGCACCTTCAGCTGCATCGCCTTGTCGTACTTGGAACCGGGGTTGTCACCCACGACGACGAATCCGGTCTTCTTGGAAACGGAACCGGTCACCTTCGCCCCGAGACTCTGCAGGGCCTCTTTCGCGCCATCTCTGGTGTGGGACGCCAGGGTGCCGGTGACGACGACGGTGACGCCTTCCAGCGGGCGCGGGCCCTCGTCGTCCTGCTGCTCCTCCTCCATACGGACACCGGCCGCGCGCCAGCTCTCGATGATCTGGCGGTGCCAGTCCACCTCGAACCAGCGCTTGAGGGAGGCGGCGATGGTGGGCCCGACGCCCTCCACGGCGGCCAGCTCCGCCTCGTCGGCCTCGCGGATGCGGTCGATGGAGCGGAATTCGCGGGCCAGCGCCTCGGCGGCCACCGGGCCGACATGACGGATCGACAGGCCGGTGATGATCCGGGCCAGCGGACGCTCCTTGGCCGCCTGGATGTTCTCCAGCATGGCCAGGGCGTTCTTCTTCGGCTCGCCCTTCTGGTTGGCGAAGAACGTCACGATCTTCTCTTCGCCGGTCTTCGGGTCCCTCTTGGGCAGGCCGGAATCCGGGTCCAGGACAGAGGACTTGATGGGCAGCAGTTGCTCGATGGAGAGGCCGAAAAGGTCGCCCTCGTCCTTCAGCGGCGGCTCGGCGGGCTCCAGCGGCTGGCTGAGCGCGGTGGCGGCGACATAGCCGAAGTTCTCGATGTCCAGGCATTTGCGCCCGGCGAGGTAGAAGAGCCGCTCGCGGATCTGCGCGGGGCAGGAGCGGGCGTTGGGACACCGCAGGTCGATGTCGCCCTCCTTGGCCGGCTGCAGCGGCGTACCGCACTCGGGGCAGTCGGCGGGCATGACGAACTCCCGCTCGCCGCCGTCGCGCAGATCGGCCACCGGGCCGAGGATCTCCGGGATGACGTCACCCGCCTTGCGGATGACGACGGTGTCGCCGATGAGGACGCCCTTGGCCTTGACGACGTCCTGGTTGTGGAGCGTGGCGAACTCGACCTCGGACCCGGCGACGGTGACCGGCTCGACGACGGCGTACGGCGTGACGCGGCCGGTGCGTCCGACGCCGACGCGGATGTCGACGAGCTTGGTGTTGACCTCCTCCGGCGGGTACTTCCAGGCGATGGCCCAGCGCGGGGCGCGGGAGGTGGAGCCCAACCGACCCTGGAGCGGGATCTCGTCGAGCTTGACGACCACGCCGTCGATCTCGTGCGCGACGGCGGTGCGGCGGATCTCGGGGTCGGCGTGGCGGGCGATGAACTCGCGGACGGCGGCGAGGGAGTCGACGACGCGGTTGTGCGCGGCGGTGGGCAGGCCCCATTCGCGCAGCAGGTCGTAGGCGTGCGACTGACAGTCGATGGCGAAACCCTGCCGGGCGCCGACGCCGTGGACGACCATGTGCAGCGGCCGGGTGGCGGTGACCTTGGGGTCCTTCTGGCGGAGCGAACCGGCGGCGGCGTTGCGCGGGTTGGCGAACGGGGGCTTGCCGTCGGCGACGAGGCGTTCGTTGAGCTCCAGGAACTTTTCCATGGGGAAGTACACCTCCCCGCGGACCTCGACCAGCTCCGGGATCCGTTCGCCGGTGAGGCGGTGCGGGATCTCGGCGATGGTGCGGACGTTGGGCGTGATGTCCTCGCCGGTGCGGCCGTCGCCGCGGGTGGCGGCGCGGGTGAGGCGGCCGTGCTCGTAGGTGAGGTTGACGGCGAGGCCGTCCACCTTCAGCTCGCACAGGAAGTGGTAACCGGCACTCTTCGGGTCGCCGCCCAGCTCCCCGGCGATCCGCTCGGCCCAGGCGGCCAACTCCTCGTCGTCGAAGGCGTTGTCGAGGGAGAGCATCCGCTCGCGGTGCTCGACCTCGGTGAACTCCGTGGCGTACGCACCGGCGACCTTCTGGGTCGGGGAATCCGGGGTGCGCAGTTCGGGGTGTGCCTCCTCCATCGCCTCCAGGGAGCGCAGCAGCCGGTCGAACTCCGCGTCGCTGATGACCGGAGCGTCCTTCACGTAGTACCGGAAGCGGTGCTCCTCGATCTGCTCAGCGAGCCGCGCGTGCTCCTCCCGCGCCGCCGCGGGCACCTCTGATGCCACTGCGTGCTGTTCGCCAGCCACCGTCTTGTCCTCCCGTGATCCGTGAGTGGTCGTCACTCAGGGTTGTCTGCGAGCGAGGTCGCGGCCCGGACGACGTGGGCGAGCACGGAGCGGGCGTATGCGGGCGAAGCGCCCGCGAGCCCGCACGACGGGGTGACGACCACGGACTCGGCGAGAGTCCCCGGCGTCAGCCCCAGCCTGCGCCACAGCGTCCTGACACCCATGACGCTACCGGCAGGGTCTGACAATCGGCCGTCCACGCCGGGCACCACCCCGGCGAAGAGCGCGGTGCCGCCCTCCACCGCCTCGCCGATCGCCTCCTCCTCACGCTCGGTGAGCAGGGAGAAATCGAACGAGATGCCCTGGGCACCGGCCCGGCGCAGCAGCGCGAACGGGACGGCGGGCGCGCACGAATGGACGACGACGGGGACGCCGTCCGCGGCGTCGACGACGGTCCGCAGCGCGGCCTCGACGTCGGCGCGGTCGACGACCGGGTGGGTGCGGTATCCGCTGGCGGACTTCACCCGGCCCTGGAGGACGGCGGTGAGCGACGGCTCGTCGAGCTGGAGCACGGGCCGCGCGCCGGGCACCCGGCGCCGGAGGTCCGCGAGGTGGGCGCGTACCCCCTCGGCCAGGGAGGCGGTCAGGTCGCGGCAGGCACCGCGGTCGCTGACGGCGGCCTCGCCGTTGCGCAACTCCAGGGCGGCGGCGAGGGTCCACGGTCCGACGGCGGAGACCTTCAGCGGGCCCTCGTGCCCCTGGGTGAACTCCTCCAGGGCGTCGAGGTCCTCGCCGAGCCAGGCGCGGGCGCGGCGGGTGTCGCGCCCGGGGCGGTCGCTGATCCGCCAGCCGCTGGGCTCCACATGGGCGTACAGCTCGACGAGGAGGCCGCAGGTCCGGCCGATCATGTCGGCTCCGGGGCCGCGGGCGGGCAGCTCCGGCAGGTGCGGGAAGGTCTCCAGCGAGCCGGTGACGGTCCTGACCGCCTCGCGCGCGTCGCCGCCGGGCATCGAGCCCACGGCAGTCGCCGTCCCCGCGCCCCAGGGGCGCGCGCCGCCCCGCTCGTCCGTGCCGCTGCGCTCACTCGTACTGTTCTCGCTCACCCCGGAAGCGTATGACGCGGTACGTCACCTGGTGGCGGGTGGCCCGCCCGGGGCTCACGGGGGCGCCCCGGAGAGGCAGGCGTTCCCCGGGGCGCGGTGCTCAGCGCCCCGGGCGGACCGAGAGGTCGTTGATCTCGGCGTCCCGCGGCAGGTCGACGGCGGCGAGGATGGCCGTCGCGACCGACTCGGGGTCGATCCAGCGCGAGGCGTCGTACTCCTTGCCCTCCTGCTGGTGCGTGCGGGCCTGCATCGGCGTGGCCGTCCGGCCCGGGTAGACGGAGGTGACCCGCACGCCGTTGCCGTGCTCCTCGCCGCGCAGCGCGTCGGCGAGCGCCTTCAGGCCGTGCTTGCTCGCCGCGTACGCGCCCCACTCGGGGTTGGCGCGCAGCCCGGCTCCGGAGTTGACGAAGACGACGTGCCCCTTGGCGACGCGGACCAGCGGCAGCAGCAGCCGGGTCAGCTCGGCGGGCGAGACGAGGTTGGCGGCGAGCTGCCGCTGCCACGCCTTGGCGCCGAGGTCACCGATCGCGCCCAGCTCGATGACGCCGGCGATGTGCATCAGCGAGTCGAGCCGTTCGGGCAGCGGCTGCTTGCCCAGCGCCCAGTCGAGCTTCTCCGGGGTGGCGAGGTCGCCCACCAGCGTCCGGGCGCCCGGGTACCGCGCGGCCAGCTCCTTGGCCCGCCCGGCGTCCCGGGCCAGCAGCCACAGGTCCTCCCCGCGCTCCGCCAGCCGCCGTGCGACCGCCGCTCCGATGCCCGACCCTGCGCCCGTGATCAAGTGCGTACCCATACCCCGATCCTAACGAGCCGCCGCGGGCACTCCACCCATACCCCCGCAAGGGCCGCATATCGCCGAACACCCGAGTGACCTGGGTGTATGCCGCCGCGAGCCGGGTCAGGCGGTGATGCCCGCCTGCTCCTCCAGATACGCCAGGGCGCCCACGCCGTCCTCGGCGAAGAAGACCAGTTCGGTCAGGGGCAGCGGCAGGAAGCCCTCGGCCTCCATGCGCTGGAACTGTGCCTTGAGGCCGTCGTAGAAGCCCGCGGTGTTCAGCAGGACGACCGGCTTGGTGTGCATCCCGTGCTTGCGCAGCTCCAGGATCTCGGTGGCCTCGTCGAGCGTGCCGGTGCCGCCGACCATGATCACGATGGCGTCTGCCCGCTCCAGCAGCTGCGCCTTCCGTTCGGCGAGATCCCGGGTGACGACCATCTCGTCCGCGCCGGAGCGCGCCTTGTGCGCCAGGAACTCCACGGAGACGCCGATCAGCCGTCCGCCGGTCTCCTGCACGCCGTCCGCCATGACCTGCATCAGGCCGGTGTCGGAACCGCCCCACACCAGGGAGTGGCCGCCCTTGCCGATCAGCTCGGCGAACTGCCGGGCGGGGGTGACGTAACGGTCGTCGAGGTCGGCGGCGGAACAGAAGACGCAGATGTTCATACGCGCCAGCTTACGAGCCGGGGCGCGGCGCCCCTCGGGCGGCCGCGGCGGAGGTGGCGCGGAGGTGCCGTGCCGGGCGGGCGACCGGCACCGTCGGCCCCGCACGTCGTTGGGCGGGGCCGCCGGGCGCGTCAGATCAGGCCCTGGGCGAGCATCGCGTCCGCGACCCGCTCGAAGCCCGCGATGTTCGCGCCCGCGACATAGTCGCCCGGCATACCGAAGCGCTCGGCCGTCTCGTAGCAGGTGTCGTGGATGTGCCGCATGATCGCGGCGAGTTCACCCTCGGCCCGCTCGAAGCTCCACGCCTCGCGCGCGGAATTCTGCCGCATCTCCAGCGCGCTGGTGGCGACGCCGCCCGCGTTGGCGGCCTTGCCCGGCCCGAACGCGACACCGGCGTCCTTCAGCAGCGTCACCGCCTCCGGGGTCGTCGGCATGTTCGCGCCCTCCGAGACGGCCTTGACGCCGTTGCGGATCAGCGTGCGGGCGGCGTCCGCGTCCAGCTCGTTCTGGGTGGCCGACGGCAGCGCGACGTCACAGGGGACGTCCCACACCCGGCCGCCGGGGACGTACCGGGCCGAACTGCCGCGCCGCTCGGCGTACTCGGAGATGCGGCCGCGCTCGACCTCCTTGATCTCCTGGAGCAGCGGCAGGTCGATGCCCTTCTCGTCGACGACATAGCCGCCGGAGTCCGAGCAGGTCAGGACGTGTGCGCCCAGCGCCTGGGCCTTCTCGATGGTGTAGATGGCGACATTGCCGGAGCCGGAGACGGCGACCTGACGGCCGTCCAGCTCCTCGCCGCGCCGCTTCAGCATCTCCTCGGTGAAGAGGACGTTGCCGTACCCGGTGGCCTCCGTACGGGCCTTGGAGCCGCCCCAGTCGAGGCCCTTGCCGGTGAGCACCCCGGCCTCCCAGCGGTTGGTGATCCGCCGGTACTGGCCGAAGAGGTAGCCGATCTCGCGGCCGCCGACGCCGATGTCACCGGCCGGCACATCGGTGTGCTCGCCCAGATGCCGGTACAGCTCCGTCATGAACGACTGACAGAACCGCATGACCTCGGCGTCGGACCTGCCGTGCGGATCGAAGTCGCTGCCGCCCTTGCCGCCGCCGATATTGAGGCCGGTGAGAGAATTCTTGAAGATCTGCTCGAAACCGAGGAACTTCACGATTCCGAGATTGACCGAGGAATGAAACCGCAGTCCGCCCTTGTACGGACCGAGTGCGCTGTTGAATTCCACCCGGAAGCCCCGGTTGACGCGGATCGCCCCGGAATCGTCCTGCCACGGCACCCGGAAGATGATCTGCCGCTCGGGCTCGCAGATCCGCTCCACGATCCTGGCCTCGGCGAACTCCGGCCGCGCCGCGAGCACCGGGGCCAGCGTCTCCAGCACCTCCAGCGCCGCCTGGTGGAATTCCGGCTCCCCGGGATTCCGCCGGACCAGCTCCGCGTGCAGGGCCTTGTGCCACCCCGGGTGAACTCCGGACCGGCCCTCGGACTGAACAGTCGACATGCTTTCGGATCCCTTCCTGACCGACGAAAAGCCGCCCGCGCCCCGATTCCTGACGAAATCGAAAGGGGCGGCGGCTTACGGAAACGTCCTGTCGCAGCTCCGAGACTATTTGCCGCAGGGCCCCACATCGAGAGCACTGTGGGGAAAACCTCATCCGCACCGCGGAATCCGGCCGCGCCCGGCGGAGGGGAAGGCCCCCGCACGGAACCTTCCCCTCCGGGACCGACCGCGGACCCCCTACGCCCCCGCCGCCGCCCGGCGCCGGGTCGTGGCGATGGTGGCGGAGCCGACGACGCGGGTGTCGTCGTAGAGGACGACGGCCTGGCCGGGGGCGACGCCGCGGACCGGTTCGGCGAAGGTGACGTGCAGCTCCTCGCCGTCGACCAGCTCGGCGCGCACCTCCGTCTCGCCGCCGTGGGCGCGCAACTGGGCGGTGTACGTGGCCGGGCCGTCGGCCGGCGGGCGGCCGCACCAGCGGGGACGTATCGCGGTGAGGGCGGTGACGTCGAGGGAGGCGGCGGGGCCGACGGTGACGGTGTTGTCGACCGGGGAGATGTCGAGGACGTAGCGCGGCTTGCCGTCGGGGGCGGGGGTGCCGATGCGCAGGCCCTTGCGCTGGCCGATGGTGAAGCCGTAGGCGCCGTCGTGGCTGCCGAGGCGGTTGCCGGACTCGTCGACGACGGCGCCCTCGGCGGTGCCCAGGCGCTTGGCGAGGAAGCCCTGGGTGTCGCCGTCGGCGATGAAACAGATGTCGTGGCTGTCCGGCTTCTTGGCGACGAACAGGCCGCGCCGGGCGGCCTCCTCGCGGATCTCCGCCTTGGTGGTGCGGGTGTCGCCCAGCGGGAACATCGCGTGCGCCAGCTGCCGGTCGTCGAGCACCCCGAGGACGTACGACTGGTCCTTGGCCATGTCGGAGGCGCGGTGCAGCTCACGGCTGCCGTCCTCGCGCAGCACGACGGTGGCGTAGTGGCCGGTGCAGACGGCGTCGAAGCCGAGGGCGAGGGCCTTGTCGAGCAGCGCGGCGAACTTGATCTTCTCGTTGCAGCGCAGGCAGGGGTTGGGGGTGCGGCCGGCCTCGTACTCGGCGACGAAGTCCTCGACGACGTCCTCGCGGAAGCGCTCGGCGAGATCCCAGACGTAGAACGGGATGCCGATGACGTCGGCGGCGCGGCGGGCGTCGTGGGAGTCCTCGATGGTGCAACAGCCGCGGGCGCCGGTCCGGAACGATTTCGGGTTCTCGGACAGCGCGAGGTGCACGCCGGTCACATCGTGTCCGGCCTCGGCGGCGCGGGCGGCGGCGACGGCGGAGTCGACACCGCCGGACATGGCGGCGAGTACGCGCAGGCGGCGGGGTGCGTCAGTCATAACTTCTCCAGAGTAGACGGAACCACCGACAGGCCCGTACGCGTTGTCCAGCGCATGGGGAAGACGGAACGGACGGGGTCCGGCATCAGCAGACGGCGGGTGCTGTGGATCGGCGGCGCCGCGGTGGTGGCCGCCGGTTCCGCGGTCGCGGCCCGTGGCGGGCTGCTGCCGGAAGCCGGGAAGCCGCGGACACCCGGCGCCGTCGACCAGCCGGGCGCGGAGTGGACAGCGGCGTCCCCGGCGAACTGGCGGCGGGCCGACCGCCCGGACGACTACCCCATAGACCGTGTGGTGATCCATGTCGTCCAGGGCAGCTTCGCGACGGCCCTGAAGGTCTTCCAGGATCCGTTCCACGCGGCCGCCTCGCACTACGTGGTGCGCAAGGACGGCCATATCGCGCAGGTCGTCCGGGAGCTGGACGTGGCGTTCCACGCGGGCAACCGCGCGTACAACGAGCGGAGCGTCGGCATCGAGCACGAGGGTTTCGTGGACCGCCCGGAGGACTTCACGACGGCGATGTACGCCGCCTCGGCGCGGCTGACGGCCGGGATATGCCGCCGCTACGGGTTCCCCGCCGACCGGAAGCACATAGTGGGCCACTCCGAGGTGCCCGGCGCCGATCACACCGACCCGGGGCCGCACTGGGACTGGGACGGCTATCTGCGGCTGGTCCGCGCGGAGCTGCGGAAGACCCCGCCCAAGGGCGCCGCGTAACGGGGCCGCCCCCAGTCAGCTCAGTCCGGCCTGCCGGGCCCGTTCGACCACCGGGCCGATGGCCTCGGCGAGCACCGCGACGTCCTCGGCGGTCGAGGTGTGGCCCAGGGAGAAGCGGAGCGTGCCGCGGGCCAGCTCGGGCGGGGTGCCGGTGGCGAGCACCACATGGCTGGGCTGGGCGACCCCGGCGGTGCAGGCGGAGCCGGTGGAGCAGGCGATGCCCCGGGCGTCCAGGAGGAGGAGCAGGGAGTCGCCCTCACAGCCGGGGAAGGAGAAGTGCGCGTTGGCGGGGAGCCGCCCGGCCGGGTCCGGGTCGCCGCCCAGGACGGCGTCGGGCGCGGCGGCGCGTACGGCCTTGATCAGGTCGTCGCGGAGGCCGCCGATCTCGCGGGCGAACTCCTCGCGGTGCGCGACGGCGTGGCGGGCGGCGGCGGCGAAGGCCACGATCGCGGGGGTGTCGAGGGTGCCGGAGCGGACCTGACGCTCCTGGCCGCCGCCGTGCAGCACGGGCACGGGCGCCCACTCCCGGCCCAGCAGCAGCGCGCCGATGCCGTACGGGCCGCCGATCTTGTGGCCGGAGACCGTCATGGCGGCGAGTCCGGACGCGGCGAAGTCGACCTCGGTCTGGCCGACCGCCTGCACCGCGTCGGCGTGCAGCGGGATGCCGAACTCCCGGGCGACGGCGGCGAGTTCGGTGACCGGCTGGAGGGTGCCGATCTCGTTGTTGGCCCACATGACGGTGGCCAGCGCGACATCGGCGGGGTTGCGGACGACGGCCTCGCGCAGCACGTCGGGGTGCACCCGCCCGTAGGAGTCGACCGGCAGCCACTCCACGCGGGCGCCCTCGTGGGTGGCGAGCCATTCCACGGCGTCCAGGACGGCGTGGTGCTCGACGGGGCTGGCCAGGACGCGGGTGCGGGCCGGGTCGGCGTCCCGGCGGGACCAGTACAGGCCCTTGACCGCGAGGTTGTCGGCCTCCGTGCCGCCGGCTGTGAAGACGATCTCGCTGGGGCGGGCGCCGAGGGCGGCGGCGAGCGATTCGCGCGCCTCCTCGACGGTGCGCCGGGATCGCCGTCCGGCGGCGTGCAGCGAGGACGCGTTACCGGTGACGGTCAACTGAGCGGTCATCGCCTGGACCGCTTCGGGGAGCATCGGCGTGGTGGCGGCGTGGTCGAGGTAAACCATGGTGCCCCCGATTCTACGGGCGGCCGTCCGGGCCCCCGGGGGCGCATGTCCGGCGCGCGGGGGCGCCGCCGCGCCGCACCGCCCGCGTGCCCGCCGTCGGGCCTCTCGACGCCCTCCGTAAGGAGTCATTAGCCTGACGGTCATGACATCAGCGACGCAAGAGGTGCCGTGCCACCTGGACCGTACGTTCGCCGCCTCGACCGGGCAGGTGCGCTGGGCCGTGCTCGGCCCGGAGGAGAGCGAGGAGCCGCCCGTCGCCCTGCTGCATGGAACGCCGTTCTCGTCGCACGTCTGGCGGTCGGTGGCCCGCGCACTGGCCGGGCGGCGGCGGGTCCATGTCTGGGACATGCCGGGCTACGGCGCCTCGGAGATGCGCGCCGGGCAGGACGTCTCGCTGGCCGCGCAGGCGGTGGTCCTCACCGAGCTGCTGGACCACTGGGGGCTGACCGAACCGGCCGTGGTGGCACACGACTTCGGGGGCTGTGTGGCGCTGCGGGCGCATCTGCTGCACGGCGCGCGCCATGCCCGGCTGGCACTGGTGGACCCGGTGGCGATGGCGCCCTGGGAGTCCCCGGCGTACCGGCTGCTGGGGCGGCACGCGGACGTCTTCACGCAGTTGCCGCCCGCGCTGCACCGGGCGCTGGTGCGTGAGTACGTCGCCTCGGCGAGCGCCACCGGGCTGCGCCCCGGCCCGGACCCTCAGTCCCCCAGCGGCGCCCGGGCCAGCTGGCGGGACTGGGCGACGAGGCGGTCGGCGGAGTCCCAGACCTCGGCGTCCTCCTCCAGGAAGCCACCGGCGAGGTTGCGGGTGGTGACGGCGACGCGCAGCGGGCCCGGAGCCGGGCGGCAGCGGATGTGGCAGGTCAGCTCGACGGTCGGCACCCAACCGGAGAGGCCCAGGTCGAAGGCGGTGGGCGGCATGGCGTCGACGGTCAGCAGCAGGGAGAGCGGGTCCGGGTCGCGGCCGTCGGCGAGGCCGAACCAGCCGCGCATCTCGCCCTTGCCGGAGGGCGCGCCGATGGCCCAGCCCGAGGTGGCCGGGTCGAGCCGGATGTCGAGCCGGTCGGCGATGGCGGTGCTGCCCGGTATCGCCGATCCGCCGTCGGGTGCGCTGCCGGTGCCCAGGCAGTGCTCGTACGGGGGCAGCTCCGGGGGCTTGGCGCTGGTGCGGACGTCGTCGCGGAGCGCGGCGAGGTCGCCGTAGGAGGCGAGTACCCGCATCCGCTCGACCTCGGTGCCGTCTGGCGCGGTCTGGACGAGGGTGGCGGTGCCGGTCGACATGGTGCGGCCGGTGCGGACCACTTCGGTGCGGAGGGTGGCGGGCCCGGGGACGGACGCCGTCAGGTAGTGCGCGGTGACCGAGAACGGGTCGGGGTGCGGCAGGGCGTCGCCGAGCGCGCGGCCCATGAGGGCGAGGAGGTAGCCGCCGTTGACGGCCCGGATGATCGTCCAGCCTGCGGAGAGCTGTGCATCGTAGCGCCCCGGGGCGCGGCGCACCACCGCCGTGTCCCGGTCGAACTCGCTGTTGCCAAGGGTCACCTGTGCCATGGCCGGAACGCTACACCGAAAAGTTACCGACTGGTAGTGTCGGTTTGCGGCGCCCTGCGGGTAGACGCACCGCCGCGGCCTGGGATGATCCCGGCATGCTGCACGTGCTCTACCTGTTCGGTGTCGCCGCGTTCGCCGCGAGCGGCGTGCTCGCCGCGTACCGCGCGAACATGGACCCCTTCGGCGGTCTGGTGCTCGCCTTCGCCGCCTCGATCTCCGGCGGCACGCTGCGCGATCTGATCCTCAATCGGCACCCGCTCTACTGGACGCACGACTGGGTACTGCTGACGTTGATCATCTGCGTCGGCGTGGCCACCATGGTCTATCTCCGCTTCTGGACCCTGCCGCGGAAGTCCCTGCTGGTCGTCGACGCGGTCGGGCTCGCCGTCGTCACCGTGATCGGGGCGCGCGCCGCCATCGACGCGGGCGCCACCCCGCTCGCGGTGATCATCCTGGCGGTGCTGACGGGCGTGGCCGGTGAGGTCATCCGCGATGTGCTGTGCGGGGAGTTCCCGCCACTGCTGCTGCGCGAGGACGTCTACGCCATCGCCGCGCTGGCCGGCGCCGCCCTCCTGCTGGCCCTGCACCATCTCGGCATCGGCGGCACCGCGGCCACCGCCGCCTCCGCCGGACTGGTCTTCGCGCTGCGGATGGGCGCGGTCTACTTCGGGCTGCACCTGCCCCGGCCGCACCGTTCGGCGCGCCACGGGGGCGCGGACGACTGACGAGGCCGGGGCGGCGGCCTTACGGCTTCGGCAGCGGCGGCCGGGAGCCGGTGTTCAGCCAGGCGTCGAAGAGGTCGCCCAGCCGCTGGCCGGAGATCTTTTCGGCCAGCGCGATGAACTGCGAGGTCTCGGCGTTGCCGTAGCGGTGGGCGGCGGTCCAGGCGGGCAGCAGCGTGAAGAACGCGGTGTCACCGATGCGTTCGCGCAGCGCCTGGAGGGTCATCGCGCCCCGGTCGTAGACCGCGTGGGAGAACATCGTGTCCCACTGCGGATCTGCGACCTTGATCTTCCAGAACGGGTCGTCGGCGGGTGTCGCGGCGTACGCCTCGCGGAACGCGTCGTGGGCGCTCTTGGTGCCCTTGTGCTCGTCCCACAGCCACTGCGCGTAGCTCGCGAAGCCCTCGTTGAGCCAGATGTGCTGCCAGTCCTTGACGGAGACGGAGTCGCCGAACCACTGGTGGGCCAGTTCATGGACGATGGTGGACTCGTTGCGGACCGCCGAGTAGGCGGGCTTGGACTGCACCTCCAGGGAGAAGCCCGCCTGCGGCATGTCGTCGACGATGGCGCCGGTCTCCTCGAAGGGGTACGGCCCGAACACCTTCGACCAGTAATCCGTGGCCTCCGCCGTGACGCCGTAGACATCGACCTTCCCGGCGGGCAGCGTCGGGTCGGTGGCGACGTAGATCGGCGTGCCGCCGGGCGTGGTGCCGGTGCGGACGTCGAACTTCCCGATCGTGGCGGTGGCCAGATATGTCGCCATCGGGCGGCTCTCGCGCCAGTGGGCGTACGAGCGGCCGCCGCGCTCGCCGGAGTCGATCAGCCGCCCGTTGGAGACGCCGGTCAGCCCCTTGGGCGCGTCGATGCGGATGTCGTACGTCGCCTTGTCGCCGGGGTGGTCGCTGGAAGGGAACCATGTGGAGGCGGCGTTCGGCTCGCACGCCACGAAGACGCCGTCCTTCGTCTTCATCCAGCCGTAGTCGGAGCCGAAGATGATCGGCCCGCCGAGCGGCTGGGGCACGCCGCTGTAGGTGACGGTCACCTGGAACGTCCGGCCGTCGCGCAGCATCCGCGCGGGCCGGACGGTGAGTTCGTCGCCGGATCTGGTGAAGCGCGCCGGGCGACCGTCGACCCGGACGGCGGCGACATCGAGTTTCTGCAGGTCGAGGTCGAAGGCGCTGAGGTTCTGGGTGGCGCGGGCGGTGAGCGTGGTGCGGCCGTCGAGGCGGCCGGAGGAGGGGTGGTAGCTGACGCCCAGGTCGTAGTGGAGGGCGTCGTAGCCACCGTTGCCGAGGTTCGGGAAGTAGGTGTCGCCCGCGCCGGGCGCGCCGGGGGTGCCGACGGGTGCGGCGGCGACGCTGCCGGGGGCGGTGGCCACGCCGCAGACCGTGGCGGCGACGGTGCAGGCGGCGGCCAGGGAGAGCAGCCGGGGGCGGCGGAGTGCGGATACGGAGAGTGCCATGGTGAGCCCATCTCTTCGGACACAC
Source organism: Streptomyces sp. NBC_01525 (assembly GCF_045040405.1). NCBI lineage: Bacteria > Bacillati > Actinomycetota > Actinomycetes > Kitasatosporales > Streptomycetaceae > Streptomyces > Streptomyces sp. NBC_01525. The sequence goes on along the minus strand of NZ_CP109397.1, from coordinate 4,972,247 downwards.
GGATGTGGGATTCGTACGGGGCGCAGCGGGCCGACTCTGCCCGCCGCCGCGGCTCCCGGCGCGGGACTTTGCCAACTCGTCATGCGGGCCCGGGACTTCCCGCCACCCGGGCACGGGCGGCCCGGCCGTACCTGGCGCGCCCCCTGCGGGCGGCCCGTCCGCGGTGGCCGATCGGCGCCGTACGCGAACGCGCCGCGGTGGGCACCGTGGTGCGGGGCGCGGCGGCCCACCGGGGCGTACACGGGCGCGACGTGCGGGTTCTCCGCCGCGGGGCGGGGTCGCGGCCCGGGCGGCGGCTTCGCCTGAACAGGTAGAAACACCGCCGGGGCGCGATGGGTTGCACGGCGCCCCGGAAAGAGATGCGGACCGGCCATAATTCAGCCGGGACAATTGGATCAACAGGGGAAGAAGGATCGTCAATTTTACTGTTTCTTTAGTTGTCTGACTGAACCCGTCGCCTGTTAATCTGACGTCCTTCATCCCAAGACCACACGGAGAGGGGCAAGCGGCATGATCAACTCACCGGGTGCCCACCCCTGTTATACGGATGACGATCCTCCGGAGCCGTACTGACCCACGCGGCGACACCCTCGATTCGTCGCGAAATACGGACTCCGTTCTCCGATGCCCTCCCCGGCATTTCCTTTACCGCCACCATTCCGGACAGGTCTTTTCCGGTCAGGAATGTGCTGACGCGCGGTTTTTCCACCGCTGAACAGGTACCACCCGTGCGCCGCCCGGCCGCACACCTCCCGCAGCATCACGAGTTCCCGCTCGCCCTACGCAACGGAGGAACACCTGTGCCCCCGCTCGCCTCGCCACTCGCTCCCGCCCCGCCTTCACCCGGCGCGGCGCCCCTGCCCCGGCCCCCTTTAGCCAGCGCGCCCGAGGCCGGTCCCCCCGCCGCCGTACCGCAACCCCCGGAGGCGGAGCGGACACCGCCCGGCGACGCCGACGCGTTCGACGCCCGGCTCGACGCGGCACTGGACGCGCTCGGCACCCGCATCGGCCCCCTCTTCGCCCGCCCCGAACCGCGCGCCCAGGCCCTGCGGTACGTCCGCGCGCTGCTCGGCGGCACCGGCGCCGGAAACAGCTGGCGGCTCGCCCACCGCGTCGGCGACGGCTCGCCCTGGCGCATGCAGCGGCTGCTCACCCGGGCCCGCTGGGAGCTGGAAGCCTTCCAGGACGCGGTCCGCGGCCAGGTGCTGGAACACCTCGGGCACCCCGACGGCGTGCTGACACTCGGCCAGATCGACACCGTCAAGAAGGGCGACAAGTCGGTGGCCGTCGCCCGCCAGTACGCCGCCGCCGCCCGCCGCGTCGAGAACTGCCAGACCACGCTGCTCGCCTCCTACACCTCGCCACTGGGCACCGTCGTCCTCGACCGCGAGCTGTATCTGCCGCCCTCCTGGGCCGAGGACGCCCAGCGCTGCCATCAGGCGGGGGTGCCTGCCGACCGCACCGCCCACCGGCCCCGGACGGAGTTGGCGCAGCGCCTCGTGGAGCGGGCCCACGCCGCCCGGGTCCCGTTCGCCTGGGTCAGCGGCGATCTGACGCGCGGCCAGGACGCGGGGCTGCGCGGCTGGCTGGAGCAGCGGGCGACCGGCTATGTCCTGCCCGTCTCCGCCGGGTACCCGGTCCGCACCGTAGGCGGCCCGGCTCTGCCCGCCGGGGTACTGGCCCGCAGCGCCGCGGGGCCCGGTGTGCCGGACGCCCTCGCACCGTCCTGGGAGTGGTCGGCGGTGCCGCTCGGCGCGGCCGGACCCGGCGGCCTCGTCCGTCTGCTGCTGACCCAGCGTCACCCGGGAACCGGACGCACCGGCCACTATCTGGCGCACGCACCGCAGGACACCGCCGTGCCCGTGCTCGCCGCCGTCGCGCGCGGCGGGTGGCACACGCTGCGCGCCGCGCCCGGGGCGTGCGAGAGCGTGCAGTTCACCCGTACCGAGGTCCGGACGTGGACCGCGTGGTACCGCCACACCACGCTCGCCCTGGCGGCACTCGGCGTTTACGCGGCCGCGGGCGCGCCGCACGGAAAAGTACCGCAGTAGCTTCCCCATATCGCAGGGTGCACCGCATTCCATTGCGTGATGCGAGCGGCATCTGCTTTTCTGAGAACGTGACGGTCGGCAGCATTTTCCGCCGCACCGCATCACCACGGCGAGGAAAGGAGATGCCCTCTGCTCCCCCTCGCCGGTAATCCCTGTATGTCGTTCGCACCGAAATCCTTCTCGGGTTGATTCCGACGCCGGTAAGACCCCACACATGGGAGTGTGCGTAGACCATCATGGTAACGACCATCAACACGCCGACCGACGGATTTCCGCCCGGCGTATCCCTCGCGAACGCACCGTCGCCGATAAGGGGGGAATCCCCGGAGCTGCGTCTCGCTCTGGCCTCGCTACAGGCCCAGGCGCAGACGCTGAACGAGCTGATCCGGACCACCGTCGACGCGCTGGCCTCCCCCCAGGCGGCGCCGGTGCCGGGCACCCGCGCCTTCGCCGAGATCGCCCAACGCACCGTGCCCCGCTGGCACTTCGCCATGCTCAACGACACCGCGCGCAACGAGGCGCTGGCCACCGCCGTGCGCCGCGCGATCCCGCCGGGCGCCACCGTCCTGGACATCGGCTCCGGCACGGGGCTGCTGGCCATGGCCGCCGTCCGGGCGGGCGCCGCACACGTCTACACCTGCGAGGGCAATCCGCTGCTCGCCGAGATCGCCCGTCAGATCATCGCCGAGCACGGCATGTCCGACTCGATCACCGTGCTCACGAAGTTCTCCACCGCCATCGAGGTCGGCCGGGACCTGCCGCGCCGCGCCGATGTGCTGATCTCCGAGATCGTCGACTGCGGGCTGATCGGCGAGGGGCTGCTGCCCACCGTGCGCCACGCCCGCGAACATCTGCTGGCCCCCGGCGGCGTGATGATGCCAGTCTCCGCCCGCCTCCACGGCCAACTGGTCGACAGCCCGGCCATGGTCAACCTCAACCGGGTCCACGAGGCGCACGGCTTCGACGTGTCGCTGATGGAGACCGTCGCCACCCGCGGCCACTTCCCGGTACGGATGCACACCTGGCCGCACCGGCTGCTCTCCGACCCGTTCGAGATGGCCGCGTTCGACCTGGCGCACGACCCGCTGCTGCCGGGCAGCCGCCGCCTGACGGTCCCGGTCACCACGGGCGGCCGGGCGCACGGTCTGCTGTCGTGGTTCTCGCTGAAGCTGTACGACGGCCTCGACCTGTGCAACGCGCCGGACAATCCGGAGTCGCACTGGATGCAGGCGCTGCTCCTCTTCGACAAACCGGCATCCGTCACCGCGGGCGAAAGCCTCGACATGGAACTGCGGTGGACGGAGAACCAGCTCACCGTCGTCTGAACCGCACCGCCAATCTTCGGACCAGAAAGGCACCGTGACATGAGCCACGCTCCGAATGCGTACGTTCCTTTCGAGCTGCACGGCCAGGAACTCCGCGATGCGGTCGTCCGGTACGCGAGCAATCCGATCTACCTCGACAACGAGGAGTGGCAGAACAACGACAACCCCTACCGCCGCCAGCTGCGCCCGCAGGTCCTGCCGCATCTGGATTACGATGCCGTGCCCGGCCGCGAGAACATTCTCGACTACAGCAGTCTGGCCGTGCAGCGGGTCCTCACCAGCGTCTACGAGGCGGATCTGGTGTTCCTCCCCAAGTCCGGCCTGAAGGACGGTAAATGGGAGGACTTCCAGCAGTTCTACAGCCCCAGCAACCGCGCCCTCGGCGAGGCGATACGACCGGCGCTGGAGAAGTACGCGTTCGGTTTCCTCGACGACGAGGTCGAGATCTCCGGAAAGTGGACGAAGGAGAGTTTCCACGCCTACATCGAGTCGCTGGGCGCGGACGATCCGGCCGAGGCGTCCCTCACGGAGAAGGCGATCCTCTCCTCCACCGACCGCGAGCGCGCCGCCCGGATGTGGCTGATCCAGTTCGCCCCGGACTTCCTCTCCGAGGCGTCGCCGATGATCCGCAACGTCCTCGGGCACTACGGCGCCACGCAGTCCGAATGGTTCAAAATCATCATCGACGAGTACGGCTACGGCGTCCACGACACCAAGCACAGCCGCCTCTTCGAGCGGACGCTGGAGTCGGCGGGGCTCGCATCCGACATCCACCGGTACTGGCAGTACTACCTCAACAGCAGCCTGCTGATGAACAACTACTTCCACTACCTGGGGAAGAACCACGAACTGTTCTTCCGCTACGTCGGCGCCCTCTACTACACGGAGGCGACGCTCGTCGACTTCTGCCGCCGCGCGGCGTCCGTCCTCACCTCGGTATTCGGCGACAAGGCCGATGTGGAGTACTTCACCGAGCACGTCCACATCGACCAGCACCACGGCCGGATGGCCCTGGAGAAGCTCATCGACCCGCTCATCGAGGAACACGGCGAGCACATCATCCCGGAAATCGTCCGCGGCATCGAGGAGTACCGCGTCATCCAGGCGGTCTCCGACGACGATTTCGCCACCCAGATCGCCTGGATGGACAAGGGGCCGGAATTCAAGAAGCTGCACGCACCGGTGTGGGCGGCGATCGAGAGCGGCAAGGTCACCGCACCCGTCGCCGATATCGTCGAACCGTACGGCGAACTCTCCAACACCCACTGCCACGACGGCGACGAGCTGTGCCACATCGTCTCCGGCACCATGAAATTCGTCAGCGGCTTCGACTCGCACCAGATCCTCGAAGCCGGTGAGGGCACCGTCATCCAGAAGAACCGGCTGCACGGCGCCATCATCGAATCCGAGGAATGCGTCTACCAGATCCACTCCGTGGGGGACTACAAGAAGTGCTTGTCCTGACATTCGCGGCCACCGGCCGCGGGAATTGCGTGGAGGTCGACGGCACACCGTACGTGTACGTGCGGACCGCGTCGGGATCCTTCGTCATGCGTGCCGACTGCCCGCACCGCGGCGGCCCGCTCCATCTGGCCGCCGAGGGGCCCGAGGGCAAGTCCCTGATCTGCCCCTGGCACGAGCGGCGCACCGCCACGGTGCGGATGCGGCAGCGGATTCCCGCCGTCCGCACGGGGCGGACGGTGCGGGCCGTCCTCCCCCATCCGCCGCAGGCCGAGGTATCGCACCAGCACCGCCCGCTGTCACCGGCGCTGGCCTGCTGATCCGGCGGCGCGCCCCGCGCCGCCGACCGGCCGGTGCCGTGCCCGGACTCCCCGTGGTCCCGGGCACGGCACCGGCCTGACCGCGTCCGCCCGCGCACGAGCCAAGGAGCGGCAGTGCCCGGCCTTCTCTTCCTCAGCACCTCCCTGCTGGTCATCGCCACCCCGGGCCCCGATGCCGCGCTGGTGACCCAGCTGGTACTGCACACCGGCGCACGGCGCCAGGCGGCGGTCGCCGCCGTCGGCATGATCACGGCCGGTGCGCTGCACGGCGTGCTGGCGCTGACCGGCGTCGCCCTGTTGCTGCGCACGGACCCCAGGCTGCTGACCGCGCTCCAGTGGTGCGGGGCGGTGGTGATGCTCGTCTGGGGACTGAGAGCGGTCCGGGCCGCGGCACGGGGGCCGGGAGCGGCGGACGTTGGCGCCGGCCCGGAGGCCGGGACCGGACCGGGAGCGGGCGCCGGGGCCGGAGGTGGTCCGGGGTGCCGCTCCGGTGCGGGGCCCGAGGCCGGGCCGGGGCACGAGGCCAGGCTCGGTTCCGGCGCTCCCGGACGCGGGCTCGGCTCCGCTTCCGGGCTCGGCTCCCTCTCCCCCGCCGCACGCCGCTACTTCTGGACAGGGATGCTCTGCACCGGCGGCAATCCGAAGGTGGGGCTGTTCCTGCTCGCGTATCTCCCGCAGTTCGTGCCGCCCGGTGCCCCATGGGCACTGAGCATGGGCGTGCTGACCGGCGTCTACCTTGCCCTCGCGGCGCTCTGGCTGACCTGTGTGATCTCGGCAGTGCATCTGCTGCACGGGCTGGCCCGCTCCCGACGGCGCGCACCGCGGGTACCGGGTCGTGGACTGCGGCTCGTCGACGGCGTGGTGGGCGTGGTCTTCATCAGCTTCGCGATCAGGCTGGCGTGGCACTGATGGGACGGCTGCGGAAGCGGGTCACGACAGGGCCCGGTGGCGGGGCCACACCGCGTCGGAGGTTCGGCTCAGGCACCCGCCTCCAGTTCGAGCAGCAGCCGCTTGGCGGCGAGCCCCCCGGCGTACCCGGTGAGCTTCCCCGAGGCGCCGACCACGCGATGGCAGGGCAGGACGACGCAGAGCGGATTGGCCCCCAGGGCCACGCCGACCGCCCGCGCCCCGCCCGGCCGCCCCAGCCTCTCGGCGAGCTGTGCGTACGTGAGGGTGTGGCCGTACGGGATGAGGCCGGTCAGGGAGAGCACCACCTCACGGCAGAACGGGGTGGCCAGCCGCAGATCCATGGGCAGGGCGAAATCGCGGCGGCGACCGGCGAGGAAGTCCGCCAACTGCTCGCGCACCTGCGCCAGTTGGTCCTGTTGCGGGGCGGACACCCCCGCCTCCTCCTCGGTGCAGCACGGCGTCACCCGGGAAAGCTGCTTACGGACCTCCTCGGGGAAGGCGAAGCCGCAGTAGAGCAGGGCCTCGTCGGAGACCGCGAGCGTCATCCGCCCGACAGCGGTCTCCTGCGTGGCGAGGCCCACGGTCTCCGGCTCGGCCTTCTTCTTCCTGGACATGACGGACTCCTTCGGGAAGCAACAACGGTCGGCGACCGGGACCGCCCCGGCGCCGCACCGGGCGGCCGCGCGGCCGCGCCGACCGGCCCGGCGGAGGTGGCCGCCGCCCGGCGCGCATGCAGGGCGGCCCGTGTGCGCCGCGGCGGTCAGCTCATGCGGCGAGCGGCCGACAGGACCGGCACGGTCGGTATCCGGCCCGGCGGGCATCGCGGGCGGACCGGAAGGGGACTTGGTGCCGCGGGGTGATACGGCGGGCGTGCGCGCACAGCGGATGGCAGTAGATATGGGTGGTGTCGCTGCCGAGGAAGACGGTGTGCGTCCGCACCAGCGCACGGACCCGCTCCGGGCTGATGCCCTCCGCCTCCCGCAGCGCGGCGCCGACCGCCCCGCCGTACGCCGCGTCGTGCGGCACCCCCTCGTCGTCCGTGACGCGGTGGCAGGGGATCAGCAGCTGTATCGGGTTACGAGCCAGCGCCGCGGCCACCTGCGCGGTACGGCCCCGGGGCACACCGTCCTGAAGCTCGGCGTCCGGAGGCTCGGCGTCCGGGACCGCCGCCCCCTGAAGCCCGGCCTCCCGCACCACCCAGGAGGTGGGCCGCAGTTGCCCGTACGGGATCGAGCGGACCGCGTCGAGGACGGCGGACTCGGTGTCCGTCAGCCCCGCCCCCGCCAGATTGATCCGCAGCTGCCGGGCGCGACCGGTCCGCACCGCGGGGCGGACCCCGGGCGCGGTCGCGGTGCCCGGCACCGCGCTGCGGCCGGTGGCCGCCAGATGCCGTTCCTCGAAATCACGCGCCGTGCCGACCACCGCGGCCAGGACGGCTCCCGTCACCACCGGGCCGCTCTGTGCCACATACAGCCCCCCTGCGGGGGCCTCGACACGGACATAGGTGTCGTAGCGGTCCTCGGGGATACCCACATACCGCAGCACCTTCAGTTCGAAGGGGGTCGGGCCGGTGTCCGCCAGCTCCGCCAGCGCCCGCGCAAGCGCCGGTTCACCGGTGCCCTGCCCGTTCACTCCTCCACTCACGTCCTCACCTCCCTCAGGTGTGCCGCTTCCGGCCCCAGTAATTCCCGTAACGCCAGCAGGCCCCGTGACACCTGCGCCTTGACCGTGCCGACCGGGCACCCTTGCACCTCGGCGACTTCCGCATAGCTCATGCCCAGTACGTGCCGCATCACGACCGCGGTACGGGAGCGCTCGGGCAGCTTGCCGAGGGCGGCGCCCAGCATCTCCCGCTCCGCGATCCGCGACGCCCACTCCTCCGGGCCGGGACCGGTGTCCGCCCATCTGTCGGAGTAGTCCTCCACACAGGCGGCCGAGACCGGGCGCCGGACCTTGGACCGGATGTCGTTGCGCCACACATTCGTGGCGATGCTCAGCAGCCAGGCCCGCGGACGCAGTTCCCGGCGGCGCCCCGGCGTGTAGTCCCGCAGCGCCTTGTAGGCCCGCAGGAAGGTCTCCTGTCCCAGATCGTCCGCCTCGGCCGCCGACCCGGTCACGCGGTACAGGTAGGTGCGCACGGCCGAGCCGTGGATCCGCACCAGCTCCGAGAAGCCGCCGTCCAGATCCCGGGCCAGATGCTCGGTCAGTCGCTCAGACATCTCGTCCTTCACCCAATGGACACCGTTGACACTTCGCCAGTTCCGCGGAATGCGGGGATTACGGTTATGCATCGGGCCCCACCGCTCAGTCGAGCAGCACGGCCCGGTCGCCGGTGCGTATACCGCCAGGTCGGATCACTTTCGCGTAGATGCCGAAACACATTCCGCTGGATTGCCGGAATGTTTTGAGGATGCGCCCGTCGTAGGGCAGTCCCTCCCGGTCGTGGTTGACCATGACGCAGCGTTCGGTGCGCTCCACGACCTCGAACCGCGCCTCGCCGACGGCCAGCGTCCGGCCCACCCAGGCGTCCTCCACAGGGCCGGTGGCCTCCGCGGTGTCGAGCAGGATGTTGGGGCGGAAACGGCGTACGTCGATGACGGAGTCGGGCAGCAGCGCCCGGGCATGGGCCAGGGACGCGGTCGTCACCAGGTGGACGATGCCGGGCCCGGCGTCGAGCAGTGGCACGTTCTCCTCGGCGGCGAGGGTGACGTCCTTGCGCAGCGCCTTGGAGAGCGCCTCGTGGACGCCGGGGTCGTCGCCGCGCCACCGCTCACCGCCGGGGAAGGCGATACAGGGCACCTCGCCGTCGTACCGCGAGGAGAAAAGGCGCAGGTCACGGGTGGAGGCGAACCTCGGGGTGCTCTTCCCCGCGCCGTACTTGCCCTTCGGTGTACGGACGGCCCACAGGCGGTCGCCGACCACCCCGCGGGCGTCGATGTCGAGGGCGGTGTGCCGCTCGCCGAGCATCGACTTCACCGGGAAGCGTTGCAGAAGACTGACGGTGCCGGCGGCGGTACCCGCGCCGACGTCGGTGGTGTCCGGCACGCTCAGTGCTCCTTCCAGAACTCGCGCAGCAGGGTGTGGACGGTCTCCGGCTCCTCGACATGGCCGAACGAACCGCTGCGCTCCAGCATTTCGAAGCGGGTGCGCGGCGCCCACTCGACGAACTCCCGCTGCAGCGCCGGGTAGAGCGCCCGGTCGTACCGTCCGGCCAGGACCATCAGGGGCGCCTCGATCTCCGCCAGCCGCGGCCGGAAGTCGGGGATGCGGGGGATTTCGCCGCCGACGGTGAAGTCGACGTCGGCGCCGCAGAAGAGGGGGTAGAGCGCGAGGTTGCGGGCGCCGGGCTCGGTGGCGAGCAGCGAGGCGTGGTCGGGGTTGTGGAAGCGGACCGGTTTCACGGCGGCGGCGAACTCCGCCTGCATCGCCGGGTCGGTGGACGGGACGCCCCGCTCCCGCAGGGCGGTGATCCGCGCCCACACCTCGGGGAACTGCAACTCCAGTTCCCGGTTGATGTTCTCGTGGTTGAGCTGCCACATCTGCGGGCTGTGCAGGCTGTTGGCGAGGGTGAGGGTGCGCACCGTCTCCGGGTGGTCCAGCGCCAGGGCCTGGCCGAGCAGTCCGCCGTAGGAGAAGCCGTAGAGGTGGACCGGGCCCAGGTCGAGGGTGGTGAGGAGGGCGGCGATATCGGCGACGTCGCGGGCGAAGGTCAGCTCCGTGAGGTCGTCCGGGGTGTCGGAGCGGCCGCGTCCGTGCAGGTCGACGTAGAGGACGCGGTGGTCGGAGGCGAGCGCGTCGAAGTGCGGGTGGAAGACGACATGCGATCCCGCCGGGCCGAGCCCGGCGAGCAGCAGGACGGGGTCGCCCTGCCCTTCGCTCTCCACCCAGAGGCGGTGGCCGTTGGCTTCGTGGTACGCGCCGTCCGGGTGCCGGACGGCCGGTGCGTCGTGGGACATGGTTCCGCTTCTTTCTGTTCCGTGTGGTGCGTTGTCGCGTGGTGCGGTGTGGTGCGGTGCCGCATCGTGCGGTGCGGGGCCGTCAGACGGGGTCCAGCCGGAGGCGTTCCTCCATGCGCCGTACCGCCCGGCAGTCGGCCTCGACCTGCTCGGGGTCTTCGTGGGCGAGGACCACGAAGCCCAGCGAGAGGGTCTGCAGCAGGTCCTGGGTGACGCCCAGGCGCTGGCCGTTGCGGAGGTGGACGGCGGAGTGGTGGAGCGACGGCAGGTCCTGGACGGCGTCGAAGACCTCGGCGTTGGTGACCGTTCCGGCGGCGCGGCTGATGAGGAACACCACCCGCGTGTGCCGGTGCAGGTCGAAGCTGTCGGGTATCCGCGCGCCGGGGCCGCCGAGCACGCTGCGGACGGTCCGGTCGATCTGGCTGTCGCCGGTGGCGTGGCGGTTGAACGGGGGGTGGCCGCCGCCGTGCGGGCGGGCGTTCAGCTCGATGAGGCGGGGGCCGTCGGCGGTCCACATGATTTCGACATGGGCGGCGCCGAAGCGCATGCCGACGGCGTCCAGGACGCCGCGGGTGTAGTCGGTCAGCTCGGCGACGACCGGGTCGCCGGGGGCCAGCCACTCCATCGTCGAATAGACCGCCATATGCGGTCCGTTGTCGACCTTGGAGTAGCGGGTGACGTCGGCGACGGTGTGCCGCCCGTGATGGCTGAAGGTGTCGACGACGTACTCGGTGCCGGTGGCGTACTCCATCAGCAGCATGCGGTCGTTGATGACGTCCCACTGGTTGGGGCTGCCGAGCTGTTTCTCGAACGCCTCGCGCCATCCTTCACCACGCGGCAGGCGTTCGACGCCGTCCGTGCTGGCGCTGCGGGGCGGCTTGATCACCAGATCGCGGCCGGTCAGCCCCGCGCGGGCGATCCAGGCGCGGGCCTCCTCGGGATCGGCGGTGCAGATCTGGGCGAGGGTGGGCAGCCCCGCGGCGGCAACGACGGCGGCCATCGCGCCCTTGTCGCGCCGGGCGGCGGCCAGGTCGGGGACGTTGGCGGTGGCGGGCAGGAGCCGCGCGGCGAGCAGATCGGCCAGCTCCACGCCCGGGTCGGCACCGGCCACCACACAGCTCGGGGCCAGCTCCCGCAGCCGGGCGACGACCGGCTCCCTCGCGCCGTCGTACCGGATGATCTCGTCGAAGTCCTCCGGACGCCACGACGGGGCGTAGACCGGCATGACCTCGGGGCGGGAGAGGACGGCGACCGTCCGTACGCCCGCTTCCCGGAAGGCCGGGGCAAAGTACATGCCGGAGGAGTACGGGTCGACGATGACGGCGGGGCCGGGCGCGCCGCCCGCGCCGGGGAGGTCAGTGGTCATGGGGCGTGCCTCCTTCGGCGAGTGCGGCGGCGGCGTGGCAGAAGCGTTCCCAGGCGTCGTCGACCGCGGGGCTCAGCGCGCGGGCGCGGACGGCGGCGTGCACCAGGCCCTCCTCGATGACCAGGTGGACGGCGGTGCCGTGGTTCCGGAGGTTCTTGGCGTACTCCTCGGAGTCGATGCGGAGGGAGTCCATCTCGGCGCCCATGATGTAGGCGGCGGGCAGTCCCTCGAAGGTGCCGGAGACCAGCGGTGAGACATAGGCGTCAGCGGCTCGGGCGGCGTCGGGGCAGTAGCAGGCGGTGTAGTACTCCATCTCGCCGCCGGTGAGCAGCGGGACGTCCTCGCCGCCGTGCCGCCAGCGGGTGAAATCGAGGACCGGGCTGATCAGCGCCTGGCCGCGGAGCGCGGGCCCGCGGCGGTCCCGGCTCATCATGGAGAGCACCACGGCCATGTTGCCGCCGGAGCTGTCGCCGCAGACCACGACGCGCTCCGGGTCCACATCGAGGCGGTCCGCCGCGGCGACCACTCCGCACAGGGCGCCGTAACAGTCCTCCAGCGCGGTCGGGAAGGGATGCTCGGGCGCCATCCGGAAGTCGAGGGCGATGGTGGTCAGCCCGGAGCGGGCGGCGAGTTCGGCGACGGCGGTGTGGTGGGTCTCCAGGGAGCCGACGACGAAGCCGCCGCCGCGGATGTAGAGGAGCACGCCCCGGCCCCGGCGCCGCTCGGGCCGGTAGACCCGGATGCGGTGCTCCTCGCCGCCGTGCCGCACGATGTCGTCGGCGTGGGTGACGCCTTCAGGGTATTCGTAGGGGAATGCGACGGTCAGGCCGTGGTAAAGGCGGCGCTGTTCGGCCACCGGGTGGCGGTAGAAGTCCGGCGGCATGGCGTTGTTGCTGCGTTCGATGAATTCCTCGATACCGGGCGCGTAGGGCATGTGCGGTCTCTCCTCACGTGCGGGCCGCTGGTGCGGCGGACGGCGGCGGCGACGGGCGGGCCGGAAGGGGCCGATTCAGGTGTCGAGGGGCTGGGTGACGGCGGTCGGCTGTGCGGGCAGCGCGGCGTCCGCGTCACCACCGGCGTCCGTGCCGCCGCCGTCCTCCGGGTGGGACGAACCGCGGAACTGGGCGCGGATGCCCTTGCGGACGAGGACCGGCAGGCACAGGACCGTGCCGAGCGCGCCGACCCAGACGGCCGCGCTGAGGCCGAATCCGGCGATGACGCCGGAGGCCAGGGCGCTGCCCAGCGGGATGCTGCCCCACAGCAGGAAGCGCTGGACGGAGTTGACGCGGCTGAGGAGTTCGGGCGGGGAGTCCGTCTGCCGCAAGGTCTGGGAGGTGGGGCCGAAGGCGCCTTCCCCGACGCCATGGATGACGCTGCCGATGACGAGCCCGGCGATCGACCCCAGGCCGCCGGAGACCGGCATCAGCACCAGGCCGAGGACCGAGACGGAGGCGCCGGTGATCAGCGTGCGGGCCATGCCCCAGCGCTCCACCATCCGTCCGCTGAGCAGATTGCCGACCGGGAATCCGGCGGCCGCCGCCCCCACCACCAGGCCGATGCCGACGGCCCCCAGGTGCAGTTCCTCGCGGCTGTAGAGCACCAGGGACGCCTCGACCATGGTGAGGAAGAGGACGTAGACGGTGCCGCAGAGGATCACCGGCTCCAGGCGGGGGTGCTTGAGGAAGAACCGCAGCCCCTCGCCGACGTCCCGGATCAGCCAGCCGCGCTCACGGGCCTGTTCCTGCACCGGCTTCTTCGGTTCGCGGGTGCGGATCCACAACACGGCGAGCACGGAGAGCGCGAAGGTGAGGGAGTTCAGCGCGACCGCCGCCGCCACCCCGACGAACGCGATCACGGGGCCCGCGATGACCGGGCCGAGCGACCGGCTGACCGATTCGGAGAAGAAGAGCCGGGCGTTGCCGCGGTGCAGCTTCTTCGTGCCGGTGAAGAGCACGGGCAGATAGGAGGTGTAGGCGACCTGGAAGAAGACCGTGCCGCATCCGGCGACGCCGACCAGGGCCAGCAGGCCGATGAGCGAGAGGGTGTCGGTCAGCGCGAGCACCGCGATCAGGGCGAAGCAGGCGGCCTGGAGGGCATCGCAGCCGATCATGACCGTGCGCCGCGGCAGCCGTTCGATGATCGCTCCGGCCGGGAGTCCGAGCAGCAGGAACGGGCCGAAGAGGAACATCGGGATCAGGGCCGCCTGGGCCGGGGTCGCGTCTAGCGCCGCCACGGCGAGCAGTGGCAGGCCCAGCACCATGACTTGGTCGCCCAGCAGGCTGGCCGACTGGCCGGCCCACAGCTTGGCGAAGTCACGGTCGGCTCCGGCCGCTTCCTCGGCAGGGGTTTCGGTGGTCATGATCGGACGCACTCCCGTCTCTCCGGACCACGGGAGGGCGTCGGCCGGTCACGGCGCCACCGGCGCCGCGGGACCGCCTGCCGTCCCGTCTCACAGAAGAAACACCGGGCCGACGCCGGGGGTTGCAAGGAATGCACAGAGATTTCGGGGCGTCGGCATCCGCTGCCGACGCCCCGAAGAACGTCCGGTTCCCGTGCCCCGGCCACCGCGGGGCACGGCCGTCACGACGTCCGGGAGGACACCTCCGAGGGCCCCGGGGCGTTCTCCGGGTGGTGGCAGGCCACCTTGTGCCCGTCCTTGAGCGAGACCAGCGGCGGTTCGGTCGTCGTGCAGGTCTCGGTCGCCTTCCAGCAGCGGGTGCGGAAGCGGCAGCCGGACGGCGGGTTGATCGGGGACGGTACGTCGCCCTTGAGCAGGATGCGGTCGCGCTCGGTGCGCCGCCGCGGGTCGGGTACGGGCACCGCCGACATCAGCGCCTTGGTGTAGGGGTGCATCGGCGCGGCGTACAGGGAGGCACGGTCGGCCAGTTCGACGATCTTGCCGAGGTACATCACCACGATCCGGTCCGAGACGTGCCGGATGACGGAGAGGTCGTGCGCAATGATCACGTACGTCAGGCCCAGCTCCTCCTGGAGGTCGTCCATGAGGTTGACGACCTGCGCCTGGATGGAGACGTCCAGCGCGGAGACCGGTTCGTCGGCGACGACCAGCTTCGGCTTGAGGGCGAGGGCGCGGGCGATGCCGATGCGTTGGCGCTGGCCGCCGGAGAACTCGTGCGGGTAGCGGTTGTAGTGCTCCGGGCTCAGGCCCACCAGTTCCAGCAGCCGCTGCACCTCCTTCTTGACGCCGCCCTCGGGTTCGACGCCCTGGAGGCGGAAGGGGGTGGAGACGATGCCGCCGATGGTGTGCCGCGGGTTCAGCGACCCGTACGGGTCCTGGAAGATCATCTGGACGTCGCGGCGCATCGGGCGGAGCCGCCCCGAGGAGAGGTGGGTGATGTCCGTCCCCTCGAACTCGACGGTGCCGCTGGTGGGTTCGTCGAGCCGGGTGATGAGCCGTCCCATGGTCGACTTGCCGCAGCCGGACTCGCCGACCACGCCCAGCGTCTCGCCCGGGTACACGTCGAAGTCGATGCCGTCGACCGCCTGGACGGCGCCGACCTGCCGCTTGAGCAGGCCCTTGGTGATCGGGAAGTGCCGCGTCAGCCCGCGCACCCGCAGCAGCGGGGTACGCACCTCGTCGGCGTCCTCCCGCTGCGCGGGCACGGCCTCGGCGACCTCCGCGGCCCCGGCGACCTCCGCAGGCTCGGCGACCTCCGCGGGCTCCCCGGCCCCGGCGACCTTCTCGGCCTCCACGACCTCAGCGGCCTTCTCGGCCTCCGGCGCCTTCTCAGCCTTACCGGCCTTCTTCTTCTCGTTCTCGTTCTCGCTCACAGCTTCGGCGCAATCTCTTCGGTCCAGATCCGCTTCCGCTCCGCCGGTGCCATGTGGCACGCGGAGAAATGGCCGGTCGTGGCCTCGGTGAGTTCGGGGCGGACCGTACGGGTGAGGTCGTCCTTGGGCACGTCCGCGTACGGGCAGCGCGGGTTGAAGGCGCACCCGGAGGGGACGTTGATCAGGCTGGGCGGCGAGCCCTTGACCGGGATCAGCCGGTCGGTGTGGTCCCGGTCGATGCGCGGCATGGAGCCGAGCAGACCCCAGGTGTAGGGGTGTTGCGGTGCCGAGAAGATCTTGTCGGCGGGGCCGCGTTCGATGCACCGTCCGCCGTACATGACCAGCAGGTCGTCCGCGAGTTCGGCGACCACGCCCAGGTCGTGGGTGATCACGATGACCGCGGAGCCGAACTCCTTCTGCAGATCGCGGATCAGGTCGAGGATCTGCGCCTGGACGGTGACGTCCAGCGCGGTCGTCGGCTCGTCCGCGATGAGCAGTTCGGGGTTGTTGACCAGCGCCATCGCGATCATCGCGCGCTGGCGCATACCGCCGGAGAACTGGTGCGGATGGTCGTCCACCCGCTTGTCCGGCTGCGGGATGCCGACCCGGTCCAGCATCTCGATCGCCCGCTTGCGCGCCGTCTTCCTGTCGACGTCGTGATGGACGCGGTACGCCTCCACGATCTGCTTGCCGACGGTGTAATAGGGGTGCAGTGCGGAGAGCGGGTCCTGGAAGATCATCGCCATCCGGCGGCCGCGCAGGCGGCGCACCTCGTCCGGGTCGGCGCCGATCAGCTCCTGGCCGTCCAGCCGGATCTCGCCGGACATCCGGACCTTGGCACGCTGCCGCCGCGACGCCCGGTGCAGGCCCATCACGGCGAGCGAGGTGACGGACTTGCCGGAACCGGACTCGCCGACGATGCCGAGGGTCTTGCCCTTCTCCAGCGTGAAGGAGAGGCCGTCGACGGACTTGACCAGGCCGTCGTCGGTCGGGAAGTGCACCTTCAGATCGCGGACGTCGAGGAACGCGGAACCGCCGGACGGCTCAGGGTTGCCGGTCGGGCCCGGGGCGCCGGATGCGGTGTCGTCGGAGTCGGTCACGAGAGCCTCACGCGCGGGTCGACGGCGGCGTACAGGACGTCCACCACCAGGTTGCACAGGACGATGAAGAACGCGGCGAGCAAGGTGACGCCGAGGATGTTGGGCAGGTCGTTGGCGGTGATCGCCTGGACGGCGAAGGCGCCCACGCCCTGGAGCGAGAAGACCTGTTCGGTGATGAGCGCACCGCCGAGCAGCAGCCCCAGGTCCATGCCGAACACCGTGATGAGCGGGGTGAGGGCGGCGCGCAGCCCGTGCCGGACGACGACGGTGCGCTCCCCCAGACCCTTGGCGCGCGCGGTCCTGATGTAGTCCTCACTCAGCGTCTCCAGCATGCCCGCCCTGGTCAGGCGGGCGTAGAGCGCCGAGTAGAGGAACGCCAGCGTCACCCAGGGCAGGACCAGCGTGCGGGCCCACAGGAGGGGGTTGTCGAAGAGCGGGACGTAATCGCTGCGTTCGAAGATCGGCCACTGGTAGGTGAAGAGCGCCAGCGCGATGGCTCCGGTGAAGAACATCGGCAGCGACACACCGGCCAGGGCGACTCCCATCGACAGCCGGTCGAAGAGCGATCCGGGGCGCAGCGCGGAGATGACGCCGGTGGTGATGCCGGAGACGAGCCAGACGACGGCCGCACCGAGGGCGAGCGACAGGGTGACCGGCAGGCGGGACTGGATCTCCGGCCAGACCTCGATATGGGTCTTGAAGGAGTAGCCGAAGCACGGGACGTGGCAGCGCGCCGCCTCGGGGCCGAACTTGTAGTCGACGCCGGTGAAGATGCCCTTGAGGAACTCCCAATACTGTTCGTACACGGGCTTGTCCAGGCCGAGGTTCCTCTTCACCGCCGCGATGTCGGCGGGCGTCGGCGACTTGCCGATGTACTGCTGGGCGAGCTGGTCGGTGGTCTGCCCGGCGATCTTCGGCAGCAGGAAGAAGATGCCGAAGGTGACCGCGCTGACGATCAGCAGCAGGATCACCGCGCTGATCACCCTGCGGATGAGGTACGAGAACACGGGGATGCGGCGTCGGTGCCCGCGGGGCCGAGGGGGCCGGCCGCGGGCGCCAATGCCTTCACCTGCCTTCCGGGACTTACTTCTTGACGCCGATGTTGAGGTAGTCGTACTGCCCGCTGTAGGCCGAGGTGGCCACCATGTTCGTGGCCTTCGGGGAGCGGTAGTTCAGGACCTTGAAGTAGGTGAGCGGGACCATCAGGGCCTGGCTCATCGCCTTCTTGTCGATCTCGGCGTACGCCTTCTCGCGCCCGGCCTTGTCGGGGTTGGCGACGGCGGAGTCGAGGAGCTTGTTGATCTCCGGGTCGTCCGTCTCGGAGAGGTTGACGTTGCCGGAGCTGGAGATGGCCTTGCCGTTGAGGATCTGCTGGAGGTAGCCGTAGCCGGTCGGGAAGTCGGCGCCCCACTGCATCATGATCAGGCCGACGTTGTTCTTCTTGTTGAACGTCGGGACGCCCGCATAGTCCGAGAAGTACTTGCTGCTCGGGTACTGCTGGATCTTGGCGGTGATGCCGAGCTTCTTCAGCGAGGAGATGACGGAGGTCGCCGCGTCCACCTCCTCCTGCCGGTCACTGCGGGCGAGGATGGTGGTGGAGACGTTCCCGGCGCCGCACTCGGCCCACTTCTTCTTCGCCTCGGTGAGGTCGAGGTTGTCGCCCGAGTACTTCTGCGGGTACAGGTCGAACTTCTCGTAGCCGGGGATGTCGGTCGGCAGGACGGTGGAGGCGATGTCGCCGCGGATCGGGCCGCCGAGAGAGGTCTGCACGGCCTTCTTGTCGACGGCGTACTCGACCGCCTGGCGGCAGGCGAGCTTGTCGAACGGCTTCACCTTGGTGTCGATCGACAGGTAGTTGAGCCGCTGGCCGAGGGCGTTGTCGGTGTTGCCCTTCTCCTTGGCGTCGGTCAGCAGCTGCGCCTGTGTCTGCGCGTCGACGCCCTTACCGGCCAGGTCGACGGTGGTGTTCCCGGCCAGCAGGTCCTTGTCGATGGTGGACTGCGCCACCTTCAGCTTCAGGACGATCTTGTCCGGCAGCTGCTTGCGCAGCGGGTCCGTCTTCGCCGACCAGTGCGGGTTGCGGACGAGGGTGAGCTGCTTGCCCTCCTGGTAGTCCTGGAACTTGTACGAACCGGAGGAGACCACGGACCTGGTGTAGTCGGCGCCCTTGTCCTTGGCCTGCGGGACCGGCGCGGTCTGCGGGGCGCTGACCAGCTGGTCGAACTCCGCGAGCGCCTTCTTGAGGTGGAAGACGATGGTGTGGTCGTCCGGCGTCTCGATCGACTTCAGACCGGACTTGCTCTTGTCCTTGTACGGGCCCTTGTAGCCGCCGCCGTCGTTGTCCTTGAGGAACTGCTGGAAGTAGTTGGGCCCCAGGGACAGCGTGTCGCGGGCGAAGTTGGAGCGCTCGACGGCGTACTTGACGTCCTGCGAGGTGACGTCGGTGCCGTCGTCGTACTTCACGCCCTTGCGGAGCTTGTACGTCCAGGTCTTGCCGCCGTCGGAGGACTTGCCCTTGGACTCGGCGAGGTCCGGGACGATCTCGTTGCCCTTGGGGCCGGGGCCCGGCTTGAAGGTCGTCAGGGAACGCGCGTAGAGGCGGCTGAAGTTGTACACGAACGCGTAGTAGGTGTTGCCCGGGTCGAAGGACTCGGGGGCGTCGCTCATCGCGTAGGTGACCGTGCCGCCCTTCGCGTCCGAGGCGTTGACGATTCCCTCGGTGGCGGCGTTCGCCTTGCCGGAGGCGGTGGATCCGGCCCCTCCGGTGCAGCCGGCCAGCAGGCCCGCGCTGGTGATGGCCGCTATCGCCGCGACCGGAACTGACCTTCGCATGATGGTGGCGCTCCCCTTCAATCGTCGAACACTTCGAGAAATGACTTCGGAAAACTTCGGAACGACTGGACGTGGTGCGGCGGGCGGGGGCCGGCTCAGCGGCCGCCGCGGGGGTCCAGTGCGTCCCGCAGACCGTCACCGAGCAGGTTGAACGCGAGCACGGTGACGAAGATGGCGAGACCGGGGACGAGCATGTACTGCGGGTCGACCTCGTAGTACTTGACCGCCTGGTTGAGCATGCCGCCCCAGGACGCCTGGGGCGGCTGGATGCCGACACCCAGGAAGCTCAGCGCCGCCTCGAAGAGGATGTTGGAGGGGATCAGCAGCGTCGAGTAGACGACGATCGGGCCGACGAGGTTGGGCAGCAGTTCGCGGAAGAGGATGAACGGGCCGCGCGCGCCCATGCCGCGCGCCGCGTCGACGAACTCCCGCTCCCGCAGTGACAGCGTCTGTGCCCGCACGATGCGGCCCATGTACGGCCAGTTGAAGAAGCCGATCACGAAGATCAGCACGGAGAGGTGGAGCGGCAGTCCGGTGAGGCCGAAAGCGCCCCCCTGGAGCGAGGCGGAAATCGCGATGGCGAACAGCAACAGCGGGAACGCCAGGAAGACATCCATCAGCCGGCTGATCACCGCGTCGACGCGCCCGCGGTAGAAACCGGCGATCACGCCCATGACCGTGCCGATCGCCACCGACAGCACAGTGGCGCCGAAGGCGACGATCAGCGAGACCCAGGAGCCCTCCAGCACCCGGGCGAGCAGATCGCGGCCGAACTTCGGGTCCACACCCAGCGGATGATCGCCGCTCATGCCGCCCAGGTCGCCCTTGGGAAGCGTGGTGTTGGGGTCGATCAGCGACTGGTTGGGGCTGTCGGGGTCGAGACCGAGCAGTGCCTGGAGCGGGCGGGAGAGCGCGGCAACGGCGATGAGCAGGATGACAACGATGGCACCGGCCACCGCGACCTTGTCGCGCCGGAAGCGCAGCAGCGCGATGCGGCCCAGCGAGCGGCCTTCGATCCGCTTGCCCTCCACGCCCTTCAGCACCGCTTCCGGCTGCGTCTGGGCAGCCGCGCCGGTGGTCTCGATCGGTGCGGTCACAGTGCCTTTGACCCCTCTCGGCCGACGGTGGCCGGCCTCACGCCCCGCCGCGCTCGCGGCCTGGTCCCCATCGCCGCCGCACGCCCTCGTACGGATGCACGGAACGTTCGCCACGCGAAACGTCGCGCGTTCACCTGGCAGGTGTCCGGATGGTGTTCGTACACAGGGCCGATGCCCTGCTGCCGGAGTCTTCATCCGATTCGCGATCACTCACCAGCCCCCAAGGTGAATGGATGCGCAACTGTGATGTGGTCCACAAGTCTCCGCTATGCGGACGGAATGGACGTCTGAGCGGAGAATTCCGTGGCGGGAAAACGCCCGTCAACTTACGGGCAAACAGGGCAATTGGGGGCGCCGTGCCCGAGGCGGCGCAACTCCGGGGCGGCCCGGTGGGCGCGCCGCCGGGTCAGTAGGGGCGCGGGTAGCCGTACCCGGGGGCGGGCGGCTGCACCGGGGTGCCATAGCCCTCACGATCGAAGAAGGGGCGCGCGCAGGCCCGCATCCACATGCCGACCGGGTCGTACTCGTCGTTCATCGCGACGGTCGAGACGGGCAGCCCGTCCGGGACCGCGCCGATCGACTGCTGGATCATCAACCGGGCGGCGTCCACGCCCTGTTGGCCCGCGTCGTAGAGGTCCAGGCCGAGGGCGAGGTACGGCGCGCCGAGGGCGGGCTGCACCCAGGCGCGGCGCAACGACCGTACGGCGGGCGTGCGGTGGGCGTTCTGTGCGAGGAGGGCGTAGAACTGCGGGAGGTCGATGACCGGTTCGGTGATGCGCAGCGGTCCGGCGGGCAGCCGGTCGAGGCCGCCGGCGATGCGGCGCAGATCCAGCCAGGGGATGCCGACGCCGCCGCCGGGGGCGTGCGGATTCAGCCACAGGCCCCACCGGTCGGGGAAGAGGGCGGCGGCGATCTCGACACCGGTGACCAACTCGTGGTCGCGGTTCCAGCCGGAGGCGGCCAACTCGGGTGCGGAGGTGACGCAGGGCGCGTAGCCCAGGCCGTCGACCTCCATGTTCCCGTACTGCGCGTCGGGCATCCCGGCGCGGCCGTGCCAGAGCAGCATCCAGACCTGACCGGCGGCGAGCGCGTGCAGCAGCGCTTCGTAGGCGTCGTAGCGGCCGGGCGTGACCTGCCCCAGCATCTGCTCGACCCGGCCTGCCGCCGCTCCCTGATGCGCACCCGCGCTCACGTGGTCCGTCCCTTCTCCGGCGGCCGTGTGGGGTACGTCCGCCCGTCGTCCGTCCAGCTTACGAGTGGTCCCGGGAGTAGAAGGGCCGTACGCGCGCACCCATCCAGTCGGCGACCGGATCGCCCTGGGCGACGTCCAGCAGCACCAACTGGACGGGCCAGGCCACCGGAACCGCGCCGAGCGCGCGCCCCAGGGCCGTGAGGGCCACCTCGCGGGTGGCGTCGTCGAAGGGGTCGGCGAGGGTGGCGTCGATCTCCACGCCGACGAAGAGCGCGGGCGTGTCGCCCTCCACACTTGCCAGGGCGCGACGGGCAGTTCGGACAATTCCAACGCCGGAGAACTCCAGCCCGGCGGCCGCGAGGAAGTCCACCGGCTCCTCCTGCCAGTCCGGCTCGAAGAGCCGCACCCGGCCGCCGAGGGGCGCAGGCATCCCGGGCACCGCCTCCCGGCACAGCTCGGCCACCGCGGGCGCGGGCAGCGTGGTGCCGACCGTGCCGCCGGGGTTGACGGCGATACCGAGCAGCGGCGGCAGCCCGCGGGCGAACTCCTGCGCCGGGGCGACGGTGAAGGCCATGTGCGTGCCGACGGTCCGCAGGAACTCCTGCTCGGAGCTGAACACCGGGACGTACGCCGCGTCGTCGATCTGGACGGTGGGCAGATCCAGGCCCCGGCCACCGGGGCCCGCGGCGTCCGGACCGCCGCCGTTGGGCAGCGGCACCCACACCCGGCTGCGGCCCAGCACCTCCACGATCCGGCCGCCCGCGCCGGGGTGGCCGACCGAGGCCCCGAGGACCTCTTCGAGTGCGTTGGCGGGCCACGCCAGTTGCGGTATTCCCTGCTCGATCCCCTGCTCGGGAAAGTTCATGTCCATCCATCCGCTTCCGTACCGCGCGCTCTGGCCGACGAGCCTAGACGAGTGGCGGCGGCGCCGCGTCCGCCGCCCGGGCCGCGGGCCCTCCCCCGTCGAAGCGGAGCACGCGCAGCCGGTCCGCCGCGGCCCGGTCCAGCAGGACGGCCGAGGCGAAACCCCGGGGCGGGCGGCCCGCCGCCGCGTCCCCGATCAGCCGCCGGGCGGCCGCGCGGTGCCGGGCAAAGGCGTAGCCGGACACCCCGCGCCCGCGCGAGCGCTGGCCGCACCGCGCCACCTCGGGCGGGACGTCGAGCAACAGCAGGTGGGGGCGGCGCCCGCCGCGCCACGCGGCGCGGGCGATCCAGCGGCGCACCCAGGCCTGTGTGCCGCAGTCGTGCACCACCGCGCCCCGGCCCGAGCGCAGCACCCGGCGCAGCCCGAGGTAGTGCGCCACCCGGACGAGTGGCCGGTAGAGGACGTACGGCACCCGGCGCAACCGGCCGCGCTCCCAGCGCGCGCGCACGTCCTGGGAGTCGACGCGGTGGACGGGCGCGCCCCCGTCGTCGGCCGCCGGTACGACGCGGTGCATCAGGGTGCTCTTGCCACTGCCGGGCAGCCCGGAGACGACGACCACGGCACCCGCGGGGAAGCGGAGTTCGGGCGGGAGCGTGGCGGTGGGGCGGGCGCGGAGGTCGGTGACGGCGGGGGTGGAGGGGGACGCGGCGGGGGCGCAGCCCGGGGCCGGGACGCCGCCCGATCCCGAAGTGCCGCCCGGAGCCGGGCCCGAGGTGCCGCCCGGAGCCGGGGCATCGCCGGAGCCCGGGCCGCCCGCCGAGCCCGGGGCATCGTCCGAGCCCGGGGCATCGTCCGACCTCCGCCCCGCCCGCGCCCCCCAAGGCGTGCGCGGGCCCCAAGGCGTGCGCGGGCCCGGCACCAGCCCGGACGGCGCGGCGCCCCCGCCCCCCGGTGTGGCCGTGCGCGCGGCTTCGCTCTGCACCGTGATCGCCCCTCCCCGTTCGGCGGGGCCGGGCGGCGGCCCGCCCCCATCCCCCGCACAGTGTCAAGGAAAGGTAATGCCCTTCACGGCATGGGGCGTTCCGGTGCCATGGCATCCGGGGCGCACGGGGCCACGCGAGCTGGGGCGGGGCCGGGCGGAGGCGCTCCGTCCGGTCCGTCCCGTGGGTTCCGGGCCGGGGCTCCTACGTGCGGCGTTCCCATGCAATGATGTCGGCGCCACGTGCACTCCTGTGTTCCGCCGTGCACGGTCAACTCCATACCGGCCGCTTGAATCCGCGCGGGAGAGTCCCCGGCCGCACGCCGGGGCGCCGAAGGAGCAAGTCCTCCCTTGAATCTCTCAGGCCCCTATACCGCGCGGGCGAGGCAGATCTGAAAAGCGAGCCGCGGCCCGGTCCGGGAGCGGCTCCACCCAAGGTGCAAACCGGCCCGTTCGCGGGATTCCGGTGAACCTCTCAGGTTCCGATGACAGATGGGGAGACATGTCCTCTCATCCTGTCCGGGAGCCCACTATGACCGATGCCCCCCGCCGCACCGCGCTCGACGCCGTCCACCGCGCGCTGGGCGCGACCATGACCGACTTCGCCGGCTGGGACATGCCTCTGCGCTACGCCAGCGAGCGTGACGAGCACGTCGCCGTCCGCACCCGCGCCGGTCTCTTCGACCTCTCCCACATGGGCGAGATCACCGTCACCGGCCCGCGCGCGGCCGACCTCCTCGACCATGCGCTGGTCGGCAACATCGGCTCCGTGAAGCCGGGCCGCGCCCGCTACACCATGATCTGCCAGGAGGACGGCGGCATCCTCGACGACCTGATCGTCTACCGCCTGGGCGAGCAGGAGTACCTGGTCGTCGCCAACGCCTCCAACGCGCAGACCGTCCTGGACGCGCTGACCGCCCGGGCCGGCGGCTTCGACGCCGCGATCCGCGACGACCGCAACGCCTACGCGCTCCTGGCCGTGCAGGGCCCGGAGTCCCCCGGCATCCTCAAGGCCGTCACCGACGCCGACCTGGACGGGCTGAAGTACTACGCCGGGCTGCCCGGCACGGTCGCCGGGGTGCCCGCGCTCATCGCCCGTACGGGATACACCGGCGAGGACGGCTTCGAGCTGTTCGTACGGCCGGAGGACGCGGCCGCGCTCTGGGAGGCGCTGCTGGCGGCGGGCAAGGACGTGGGTCTGGTGCCGTGCGGTCTGTCCTGCCGCGACACGCTGCGCCTGGAGGCGGGCATGCCGCTCTACGGCCATGAGC
This sequence comes from Streptomyces sp. NBC_01525, assembly GCF_045040405.1. Lineage (NCBI taxonomy): Bacteria > Bacillati > Actinomycetota > Actinomycetes > Kitasatosporales > Streptomycetaceae > Streptomyces > Streptomyces sp. NBC_01525. Next base: position 4,947,731 of record NZ_CP109397.1, on the reverse strand, counting down.
TGACGACGGCGACCACGCCGTTCGACGCGGGTCTGGGCCGGGTCGTGAAGTTCGAGAAGACGTCCAACGGCGGCGCCTTCGTCGGCCGCGCCGCGCTGGAGGCGGCCGCCGCGCGCGCCGAGGAGCAGCCGCCGCGCACGCTCGTCGGCCTGATCGCCGAGGGCCGCCGGGTGCCGCGGGCGGGCTACGCGGTGGTCGATGCCGCGGGCACCGTCATCGGCGAGGTGACCTCCGGGGCGCCGTCGCCCACCCTCGGCAAGCCGGTCGCGATGGCGTACGTCGACGCCGCGCACGCCGCCCCCGGCACCGAAGGCGTCAAGGTCGACATCCGTGGCAGCCACGAGCCGTACGAGGTCGTCGCGCTGCCCTTCTACAAGCGGGAGAAGTAGCCCCGTATCCGCATGCGGGCGACGTAGCCCGTAGCGGGACACCTCACCCCGGGTGGGGCCGCCGCGCCGGGCCGGTGCGGCCCGGCCGCCACCGGTGTGTCTCACTGTGCAAGACCCCTTTCACCACCACACCCTCGCGTACAGGAGAATCGACCCATGAGCAACCCCCAGCACCTGCGCTACAGCAAGGAGCACGAGTGGCTGTCGGACGCCGAGGGCGGCGTCTCGACGGTCGGCATCACCGAGCACGCGGCGAACGCGCTCGGCGATGTCGTCTACGTGGAGCTCCCGGCGGTCGGCACCACGATCACGGCAGGCGAGACCTGCGGTGAGCTGGAGTCGACCAAGTCGGTCAGCGATCTCTACGCGCCGGTCGACGGCGAGATCACCGAGGTCAACGAGGGTGTCACCGACGACCCCTCGCTGGTGAACACCGCCCCGTTCGAGGGCGGCTGGCTGTTCAAGGTGAAGGTCACCGCGGAGCCGGGCGACCTGCTCTCCGCGGACGCATACACCGCCTTCACCGCCGGCTGAGTCCGCCACTCGGCCGCCGCCCGTACCGGAAGCGCTCCGCGCCCCCCTGACCCTCCAGGAGAAGACCCATGTCGCTTCTCGACAGCTCCCTCCACGAGCTCGACCCCGACGTCGCCGCCGCCGTCGACGCCGAGCTGCACCGTCAGCAGTCCACCCTCGAAATGATCGCCTCGGAGAACTTCGCTCCGGTCGCCGTCATGGAGGCGCAGGGCTCGGTTCTCACCAACAAGTACGCCGAGGGCTACCCCGGCCGTCGTTACTACGGCGGCTGCGAGCACGTCGATGTGGTCGAGCGGATCGCCATCGACCGCATCAAGGAGCTCTTCGGCGCGGAGGCGGCCAACGTCCAGCCGCACTCCGGTGCGCAGGCCAACGCCGCCGCGATGTTCGCGCTGATCAAGCCGGGCGACACCATCCTGGGCCTGAACCTCGCCCACGGTGGTCACCTCACCCACGGCATGAAGATCAACTTCTCCGGCAAGCTCTACAACGTGGTGCCCTACCACGTCGACGAGAAGACCAGCCTGGTCGACATGGACGAGGTCGAGCGCCTCGCCCGTGAGCACCGCCCGAAGCTGATCGTCGCGGGCTGGTCCGCCTACCCGCGTCAGCTGGACTTCGCCGCCTTCCGCCGGATCGCGGACGAGGTCGGCGCGTACCTGATGGTGGACATGGCGCACTTCGCCGGTCTGGTCGCCACGGGCCTGCACCCCAACCCGGTGCCGTACGCCCACGTCGTCACCACCACCACCCACAAGACCCTGGGCGGTCCGCGCGGCGGCGTGATCCTCTCCACCCAGGAGCTGGCCAAGAAGATCAACTCCGCGGTCTTCCCGGGCCAGCAGGGCGGTCCGCTGGAGCACGTCATCGCGGCGAAGGCGGTCTCCTTCAAGATCGCGGCGTCCGCCGAGTTCAAGGAGCGCCAGCAGCGCACCCTGGACGGCGCCCGCATCCTGGCCGAGCGCCTGGTGCAGCCGGACGTCACCGAGGCGGGCGTCTCGGTCCTGTCCGGCGGCACGGACGTCCACCTCGTCCTGGTCGACCTGCGCAACAGCGAGCTGGACGGCCAGCAGGCCGAGGACCGCCTCCACGAGGTCGGCATCACGGTCAACCGCAACGCTGTCCCGAACGACCCGCGGCCCCCGATGGTCACCTCGGGTCTGCGGATCGGCACCCCGGCGCTGGCCACCCGCGGTTTCGACGCCGACGACTTCCGCGAGGTCGCCGACGTCATCGCCGAGGCGCTGAAGCCGGTCTACGACGCCGAGTCGCTGAAGGCGCGGGTCGCCGCCCTCACCGCGAAGCACCCGCTCTACCCCACTCTCTGAGAGGGGGCGCGCGGCGCACCGCCGCGCGCCGTTTCCTCCGGGCGCCGCACCGCCGGCGCCCGGAGGCGGTACGGGCCACGAGCCCGGGGCCCCGGTCCCGGGCTCGCCGTCTGCCTGCCCGAAGATGCAGAACGATCCGGCGCACAGGCCGTGAAACGGGTGCGGACGGCGGCCGCGTACGCCGGTCGGGCCCGTCCCTCGATCGTTCCGTACGACCCTCCGCGCGGGGAGTCCCGACCGCCCCGGCACCCGCCGTTCCCCGGGCCGACGGCCGCCCTTAGGACCGCGTCCGGCGACCCGCACCGTGTCCGGGTTACGCTCGTCAGCCGGCACCGATACGCCCCGAAACCCGCACCAACCTCCCCGATCCCCCTCCCCGCCCGCACCGCCCCTCACGAGCAGACAAGGGAGTCCGCCACCGTGGCCATCTCCGTCTTCGACCTCTTCTCCATCGGCATCGGCCCCTCCAGCTCCCACACGGTGGGCCCCATGCGCGCGGCCCGGATGTTCGCCGGCCGCCTCAAGAAGGACGGACTGCTCGCCCAGACCGTCTCGGTGCGCGCGGAACTGTTCGGCTCGCTCGGCGCCACCGGCCACGGCCACGGCACCCCCAAGGCCGTCCTGCTCGGCCTGGAGGGGCACTCCCCCCGCACCGTCGACGTGGAGAACGCCGACACCCGCGTCGCCGAGATCCGCGAGAGCGGGCGGCTGCGCCTGCTGGCGGCCGAGATAGGGGAGGCCCACGAGATCGCCTTCGACGAGGCGACCCAGCTGATCCTGCACCGCCGCCGCTCCCTGCCGTACCACGCCAACGGCATGACCCTCTTCGCGTACGACGAGCACGGCGCCCCGCTGCTGGAGAAGACGTACTACTCGGTCGGCGGCGGCTTCGTCGTCGACGAGGACGCGGCGGCCGAGGACCGGATCAAGCTCGACGACACCGTCCTGACGCACCCGTTCCGCACCGGCGACGAACTGCTGCGGCTGACGCAGGAGACCGGGCTGTCCATCTCCGCGCTGATGCTGGAGAACGAGAAGGCGTGGCGTACCGAGGAGGAGATCCGCGCGGGGCTGCTGGAGATCTGGCGCGTGATGCAGGCGTGCGTGACGCGCGGTATGACCCGTGAGGGCATCCTGCCGGGCGGGCTGAAGGTCCGCCGCCGGGCCGCCAACGCCGCCCGCGCGCTGCGCGCCGAGGGCGACCCGCAGGCGCACGCCATGGAGTGGATCACCCTCTACGCCATGGCCGTCAACGAGGAGAACGCGGCGGGCGGCCGGGTGGTGACCGCCCCCACCAACGGCGCGGCCGGGATCATCCCCGCCGTCCTGCACTACTACGTGAACTTCGTGCCCGGAGCCGACGAGGACGGCGTGGTCCGCTTCCTGCTCGCCGCCGGCGCGATCGGCATGCTCTTCAAGGAGAACGCCTCCATCTCGGGCGCGGAGGTCGGCTGCCAGGGCGAGGTCGGCTCGGCCTGCTCGATGGCGGCGGGCGGCCTCGCCGAGGTCCTGGGCGCCACCCCGGAGAAGGTGGAGAACGCCGCCGAGATCGGCATGGAGCACAACCTCGGCCTGACCTGCGACCCGATCGGCGGCCTGGTGCAGATCCCGTGCATCGAGCGGAACGGCATGGCGTCCGTCAAGGCCGTCACCGCGGCCCGGATGTCGCTGCGCGGCGACGGCCGCCACCATGTCTCCCTCGACAAGGTCATCAAGACGATGAAGGACACCGGCGCCGACATGTCGGTCAAGTACAAGGAGACCGCGCGGGGCGGTCTCGCGGTGAACATCATCGAGTGCTGAGGAAATGGGCCCTGACCAGCGCGTTCGTCTCCTTCAGCGCTGTCAGGGCCTTCCCTGCTTACTCGGCGGAAAGTCCCTCGGAAGTCCCCGGGACAGGGTGAAAGTCCCTGAAAAGTCCCTGGGATGCCCCAGTCGGCATTGCTCTTGGTCCTGCGCCTGGCCGGATCTGTCCTCGGGAGCCTGTCCGGGGGCGAGGTCCCCGGTATGCGCCTTCCCGCACCCGCGTTCCTGCCTTCCCGGACGCGGGTGCGGGAAGGCCATCGGCCGGTGAAGTGATCAGGCGGGTGCCCCGAGTGGCCGCATCGCTCAGGGGCGAGGATGCGAGGCAGAGCATCCGCGGTGACGATGAAGAGGCGAGGGCGACGGCGCGCCACGATCCGCGCGCCAGGAGACCCTCGCATCGACCGTAGGCAGGAGGATCTCACGATGACTGCGACGACAGGTGCAGCCCAACCTGCTCACCCCGAGCGCCCGGGCAAGTCGGATGGGGTCTGCAGCGAGTTCACCGTCTTTACGAAGATCAAGCCGGGCCACGCGGATGCTCTGCGCAAGGATCTCGCCAAGATCGCCGGCGCGGAGAACCGTGCTGCGCTGCGCCAGATCGGCACTCTGCACGACGCACGGCACGTGATCTTCGACAACGACACCCAGTTCATGTTCGCCAGCGTCTTCGACGGCTCCTGGGACACCTACATCGACGACTTCGGCAAAACGGTGGTGGGGAAGCACTTCGACACGATCTTCGCGCACAGCGAAGGGTTCCCCGGCGTCAGTGATCCAGGGGTGAAGGACTGGTTCGTCGCCCACCAGGAACCCGCGGGGGTCTTCGTCAGCTCCTATCCCGATCTCACCGTGCAGCAGATCTGGAAGGACCACCGAGTGGACGAGGCGTTCGAGGAGGTGCTGGACACCCCCGAGTTCCGGGCCGCGCTGGACAACCCGGCCAACGCGGAGTTGGTGGCCACGCCGGCCTTCCAGAAGCTGTTGGAGGAAGCCTCGGCCTAGAACCCGGACACAGCCACCCCTCAGAGCCGACCCACCATCGGTGGACCGCGTCGGCTGGTGCGAGTCAGCCGTTGCAGGGCTGCTCAGGCAGAGACCGATGTGGAGGCACAAGCGACCATGAACACGGCGGCAAACACCAGCGTGGCGAGCGTGCGCGTCGAGATCGACGACGTCCAGAGCGGGGCCCTACGACCACGGCCCGTGCCCTACCAGGGAAAGTTCATCTTCCTGCGCGTCGATGACCGCCATGCAGGGCGCGCCCTCCTGCGGCGGCTGCTCCCGCTGACCGCGGCTGGTCTGCCCGAGGCGGACCGGAGCCGGGATGCCTGGGTCGCCGTGGCGTTCACCTATCAGGGACTTGAGGCCCTGGGGGTGCCGCAGGAGTCGCTGGACAGCTTTCCGCAGGCGTTTCGTGAGGGCATGGCCGCCCGCGGGGAGCTGATCGGCGACGTGGGTGAGAGTGCACCGGCTCACTGGGAGGCACCGTTTGGAACCGGCTCCGTTCACATCGCGTTGAGCGCCCTCTCCTCCGATGCGGCGCAACTGGGCAAGGAGCTGGAGCAGGCCCGTGCCGCCTACGAGGACACGCCCGGCGTCCAGGTGATCTGGCAGCAGGACGTCCACCAGCTCCCGACCGGACGCACCACCCTCGGCTTCCGTGACGGCATCAGCCATCCGAACATCGAGGGCGTCGGACTGCCCGGCTCCAACCCGCAGGAAGCCCCCATCAAGGCCGGAGAGTTCATCCTCGGCTACCCCGACGAGACCGGGAGCCTGCCGCCCATGCCCAGCCCTGAGGTGCTGGGGCGCAACGGGACCTACGTGGCCGTCCGCAAGGTCCACACCAACGTGGCGGCCTGGCGGCAGTACCTGCGCGCGAACAGCTCCAGCGCCGAGGAGGAGGCCCTCCTGGCGGCGAAGATGGTCGGGCGCTGGCCCAGCGGAGCACCGCTGGCGCTGGCGCCGGAGCACGATGATCCGGAGCTGGCGGCCGATCCGCACCGCGTCAACAACTTCCTGTACCGGGAGAACGACGACCGAGGCTTCCGGTGCCCGGCCGGTGCGCACATCCGGCGCACCAACCCCCGCGATTCCACCATCATCGGCGACGCCCGGATGCACCGCCTCATCCGCCGTGGCACCACCTACGGACCGCCGCTTCCGGAGGGCGTGCTGGAGGACGACGGTGCCGACCGCGGCCTGGTCGGAGTATTCATCGGGGCCCATCTGGAACGACAGTTCGAGTTCATCAAGGCCGAGTGGGTCAACGACGGAAACTTCATCGGCCACCCCGGCGAGAAGGACCCCGTGGCCGGGCACCACGGCGGAACCGGCAGTGTCACCATCCCGGAGAAGCCGGTCCGCCGGCGCCTGCAGAACCTACCCAGCTTCGTGGTCACCCGCGGCGGCGAGTACTGCTTCCTGCCGGGTCTGCGTGCTCTGCGCTGGCTCGCCGAACTGGAGGACTGACGGCGATTCCCCTCGCCCTAGGATCCGATCATGCTCTCCGAGGAGAGGCCGAAGTCATGGCAACACCGTTCGTCCGCTACACACCTGACGTCGAAGACGACGACCCGAACTTCGACCAGAGCCTGCAAACGGTGATCGACAAGACCGAGAGCTTCATCGCCGAGTCGGTCCAGGCGGGCGGCACCGGACAGGCCCTTCGCGACGCCCATGCCAAGGGCTACGGGCTGGTCCGAGGGGAAGTGGAGATCCTGGACGGGCTTCCCCCCGAGTACGCCCAGGGCATCTACGCCACTCCGGGAACCCACGACGCGCTCATCCGCTTCTCCAACGGCTCGCCTCACACCGGAGCCGACGCGCGACTGGGCAGCGCCACCGGACTGGCACTGAAGATCTTCGACATCCCTGGCCCGACCCTGCTGGAAGACGAACCGGACACAGGCACCTTCGACTACGCCAACATCAACGGACCGATCTTCTTCTGCAACACGATCGAGCACTACCTCTTCATCCAGGAACTGTTCCTCAACGCGCCGTCCTACTTCTCCCAGGGCCGCCCCGGCGCACATCGTTTCTTCACCGAATTCGTGACCGGAAAGGGAACGCTGGAACAGGGCAGCTGGGCGTGGGACGAGTTCCTGGCTTTCCTGCGACTGTCCAAGATCCTCCCGGTCAACGTACTGCTGTCGAGCTACTGGACGATGGGTGCGGTCCGGCACGGGGACTACATCGCCAAGGTGCGCATCACCCCCGATCCGTCCGCCGCCGCCGCGGTGGTCCGGCGCGACATCGACCCGGCCTCCGCGCCGGAGGTCTTCCGACCGGCCCTGCAAGCCGAACTGCAGGAGCGTCCCTACGCCTTCGACATCCAGGTCCAACTCTGCACCGACCTGGAGCGCATGCCAGTGGAGGACACCACCGTGGAGTGGCCCGAACAGCTCTCGCCGTCCGTCACCGTGGCCAGGCTGAGGCTGCCACAACAGGACATCTCCGGCCCGGAAAACCTGGCGAAGATGGACGCGCTGTCCTTCACGCCCTGGCGGGTCACCGCCGAACACGCCCCCCTGGGCAACATCATGCGGGCCCGCAAGGAGGTCTACCGGCGATCCTCCATAGAACGCCACAGGCTCAACGACCAGCCGCGCACGGAGCCCCGCAGCGCCGACGAGGTGCTTGGCCCACCCCGATGAAGCCGTCCAGCTCCTATCGGTGGCGATTCAGTGTTCGAGCACCACCTTGGCCAGCACGATAACCGCTCCGAGCAAGAGATTGACAGCACCGTTGACCAACACCACGCGTACCGTGGCGCCGCCCCGCACGACGGGGACGGTTGCCCAGCCCACCTGCTCGATCAGGGCGACGATCAGCGCACACCACGTGGTGCCCGCCATCCCCAGGCCGAACGGCGAGCTGATCGCTACCGCGGCGGCGGGCGGAACGGCCACCTTGACGATCGGCCATTCACGCACAGCGACCCGGCGGACCTCCCCCCAGGTCACGGGGTGATACAACAGCCGTTCCCCGGCGAGGCGCGCGTAGACGTGCGCCGCCCAGAACACCACACCGGTGATGAGCAGGAGCAGCATCAGCTTGATGCGGGGAAACGGACCGAGCGTCCCGGCGGTGGCCACCACTGACGCCGCAAGGATTGAGCCGTAAACAGCCCCGACGTAGTCCGTCCGCATCCCCGAGGGCGCCTTCGGTACGTCCCCGTGCGTGGTAACTCGCCATCCCACACACCCAGGATCCACCCGCATCCACCAGCCCGCACAGTCGGCCGATGCGCCCAGCCTCCACCCTCCTCGGCACAAACGCCCACACCGGCCAACGCCCCACCCTGCTCAAGCGGCGTTCGGCACCTGCGGACCCCGAAACGAGGACCAGAAAACGCGGCTGCTCACGACCAGCACCCAAGCAGGAAAGACCAGCTCGGACCACGGGACGCTGGTGACGACAAAGAGCAGCACCAGCGCCACGAGGAACCCGAGCCAGCCGAGCCAGCGGGGAAAGAGACCCAGGCCGCGCCCGATCGACGTAGTGGACAAGGTGAACACCGCCGCCATACGCATCCCATAACTCAACAGCACCGTGTAGGTGAAATGCCGCCCCGCCTCCCAACCCTGGGGCGTTGCCGCCAGTTGCGAGGCGCCGGCTGGCCCCACCAAGCCCTCGGCCGAGGCCGCGAGCGCGAACAGCATCGCAACGAACAGCAGCCCACTGCCCAAGAAGAGCGTGGCGAAGAACCTGTCCTCCCGCGCACCGACGTAATCGCGTACCGCACCCATGAACCACAGGAAGAAAACCCCGCCGAACGGCACCAGGGTAAGCGCCGTCTGCAGAGCGTCACGGCGCGATGGATCAGCCACCGCGGCCGCCGCACCGTTCGCCTGGCCAGGGAGCGCGAGACGGACCAGCACGATGACCGCAGCCAACAGCAGCGCGAACACCACCCCCGCCACACCCGCCGCCCGTGGCGTCCGCAACACCCGCGCCGGATCTCCACCCTCCACCTGCATGAGCCGCCTCCCTGCACGCGACCACTCCGGGGCCGTCGGCCCACCATCGTGCCGCGCAAGGGCGCGATCGAGTGCTCAGGCACACCCCCAGCGCAAACGATCACTCCTACGGGCCAAGTGGATCATCGACGTATCCCCGAGTTGTGCCCCACATACGCCGCGCGCCGGGCGGACCGGCACCGCGGCCCGCCGCCGCGTCGGCACCCGCGCCCGCGGCGGGCGGCCGGCCGTCCCGCCGGAACCACGCACCGCGCCACGTGCGTCTGTCACTGTCATGAGCGGCGATGCCCCTGGACGGAACATGAGCAGCGCACCCGGCGCCACCGTCGGCGCCGGATGTCTCCTCGCCTGCCTCGGTGCGGCGATCGCGGCGCTGGTGTGGGCGCCCCGGGCCGCCTTGAACATCGACGGCGGGTTCGAAGGCCAGTCCCGCGATCTCAGCGTGCTCTACGTCGATCTTCCCCTCATCGCGCTCGGCGGCGCGCTGGTCCCGTCCCTGGTCTGGGCGCTGACCGCACGCCGGGTGGGGCGCCCCTGGGTCGCGGCGCTCGCGGCCGGGGCCGCGTTCGCACTCGGGCTGTGGGGGCTCATGGAGTGGTGGACGCCTCGGCAGCACCCTGGCTCAGGCGTCTGACCGTCCGGCGACGGCGGCGCCGCACGCGTCCGGACCGGCCGGCACCCGTCCTCCCGGACCCGGCACGGCTCGTGCCCAGCCGCCCGCCTCCGAAAACCTCCCCCCGGACGGTTGTCCATAGCACATTCTGCCTGGTCAAGGCACTTATCCCGGGCACGGCGCGCCGCTACAATGAGTGTCGCTCCGGACGCACAGTGCGTACGGGCCCGAGCTTCGACGGGGAAGGAGAGGCGGCGTGACCACGCTCGACCTCAGCAGCCATCCGGGTCCCCTGGCCAGGCGGTTCCAGCAGGCACACACCCTGCTGTGGACGACCATGGTCTCCGAGGAGGTCACCTCCCCGCAGTTCGCGGTCCTCAACTCCCTGGTCGGCGAGGAGGGGCTGGATCAGCGCACCGTCGGCGAGCGGGTCGGCCTGGACCGCTCCACCATCGCCGAGGTGATCCGGCGGCTGGTGGTGCGCGGGATGGTCGACAAGATCCGCGATCCGCGCGACGGCCGCCGCGCGGCGCTGCGCGCCACCGACGAGGGCGTCCGCGTCCACAAGAAGCTCGCGGTGCGCACCGCGCGGATGAACCAGCTGTTCCTCTCCCCGCTGGCGCCGTCCGAACGGACCGTCTTCGTGGAGCTGCTGTGCCGCGTCTCGGACGCCGCCGAACAACTGCGCCACCCCACGCAGCCCATCGGCTGATCCCCGGTCACCTTTTCGACGCCGCCACCTCGACCGTCCCGCGCCGTAGTGGTTTCCCCCTTCGCGCCAACTGGCCGTCACCCTGCGGAACTTCTCGGTAGCGATCTGGCGTCTTCCCCAGTGAACGTGCTGAACTGCTGGAACGCAGTGGACGGTTCGAAGAAGCAGGTCGGAACGGCGGGAGGCCGCTCATGCTGCACGGTGTCGATGTCAGCTCGTACAACACGTCGTTCTCCACGGACGGGCTGGACTTCGTGATCATCAAGGCCACCGAGGGCCGCTCGTACCTCAACCCCCACCAGTCGGCGCAGGCGGCGAAGGCGCGTAAGGCCGGGTGCGTGGTCGGCTTCTACCACTTCCTGTGGCCGGGGAACATCGCGGCGCAGGCGCGGTACTTCGTCGAGAAGTGCGCCTCGGTCGGGGGCGACATCCTCGCCGCCGACTGGGAGACCACCGGCAGCGGCACCTACGCGAGCAACGCGCAGAAGGACCAGTTCCTGAGAGAGGTGAAGAAGCTCCGCCCCACGCACCGGGTGATGCTCTACTGCAACCGCGAGTTCTGGCTGCACCACGACACCTCCTCGTACGCCGGTGACGGACTGTGGATCGCCGACTACGTCAAGGCCGGGCATCCGCGGATCAAGGCGAAGTGGCGCATCCACCAGTACACCGACCGGCCGCTCGACAAGGACGTCGCGGACTTCGCGAGCAAGGCCGCCCTCAAGAAGTGGGCGCACCCGGCATAAGGTTTCCGGTGGCCGGTGCGTCCGGCCGACCGGATTCCGACAGAACGAGGAGCAGCCGTGAGTGACCCGGCGTCCATGGCCCAGCAGGAGATCTCCCGGGATCTCCAGGTGAGCGCGTCCTTCGACGCCGGGCACGAGATCGAGCGCCGGGTCGCGTTCCTCGCGAAGCGGCTGACCTCCACGGGCCTGCGCTCCCTGGTGCTGGGCATCAGCGGCGGCGTGGACTCCACGGCCGCGGGCCGCCTGTGCCAGCTCGCCGTGGAGCGCGCCCGGGAGGCGGGCCACGACGCGACGTTCTTCGCGATGCGGCTGCCGTACGGCGTCCAGGCCGACGAGAAGCACGCGCAGCAGGCGCTGGACTTCATCCGGCCGGACCGGCTGCTGACGGTGGACGTCCGTCCGGCGAGCGATGCCGCGCTGGTGTCGGCGGTCGCCGGGGGGCTGGAGTTCCGCGACGCCGCCCACCAGGACTTCGTCCAGGGCAACATCAAGGCCCGGCAGCGCATGATCGCGCAGTACGCGGTGGCGGGCGCCCAGGACGGTCTGGTCGTGGGCACCGACCACGCCGCCGAGGCGGTCTCCGGCTTCTTCACCAAGTTCGGTGACGGCGCCGCCGACGTCGTCCCGCTGACCGGCCTGACCAAGCGGCGGGTGCGCGCGGTGGCCGCGGCCCTGGGCGCCCCGGACGAGCTGGTCGTCAAGGTGCCGACGGCGGACCTGGAGACGCTGGACCCGGGCAAGCCGGACGAGGACGCGCTGGGCGTGACGTACGACCAGATCGACGACTTCCTGGAGGGCCGGCCGGTCGACGATGCCGTGCGCGACGCCATCGTCCGCCGCTACCACGTCACCGCCCACAAGCGGGAGCTGCCGCTCGCGCCGTGACGGCCGATGCGCGATACGAAGGGCCCGCCGGTGCGCTTTCCGGCGGGCCCTTCGCCGTCTGTGGGCGCCCCGGGCGCGTACGGGGCAGGCCGTCCGGGGCGGTCCGGGCGTGCGCGGGCCCGTCCGCCCGGCCCGTACGTGGGGACGGACCTGTCATGCGCCGGTAAGGCGACAGCAAGCTTCCGGGGGCTAAGACGTCGGCCGCGGCGGGCAGGGATGCGGCCATGGGAGACCACGAAGCACGATCGGAAGATCCACTGTCAGTGGGGGCGCCTACGCTCCGAGGCATGGGTTACGCACAGCTGCGCGAACTCCGCACCGCGCTGACCACCGCCTCCGACATCGCCTCGTCCCTGCGGGCCACGCCGACCCGGCGGGACGCCGACCAGCTCGTCGACGCACTCCGCCGGGCGCTCACCGCCGCCGGTTCGCTCGGCGAGGCCACCGGCCCGACCGGCTGTGCGCTCCATCCGCACGGCGCGGTCGACCCCCTCCACGGCGACCCGGAGGACCCGCTGCCGCCCGGGTACGGCAAATGCCTGCTCTGCAACGACCGCCGCAGACGGGCCGACGCCCCGGTCCGCCTGCACCACCGCCGCCAACGGCCCGGCGGGCGGCGCAGCGCGTAGGGCGGTCGTGGCGGGGGCCCGGACGGCCCGAGGCCCCGGCAGGCCCCGCGTCGCGCCGGGCCGGGGCCTGCGGGGCCGTCTCATGCCGCCCGTCGTTTCACTCCGGCGCGTCCTGTCCCCGCGGCTCCTTCTCCGGGCGCAGGGCGATCCGGCCGAGGACCACGGCGACGACGAGTGCGCCCAGCGCGATCAGTACGTAGTCCGGCACGGCGTTGCCGATCGACGCCACCCACTCCTCGACGCGGAACTCCGCCTCCGCGTCGAGGACGCCGGGCAGTGCGCTGGTCCCGTTGTAGCGGAGGAAGAGCACGCCGATGGCGATGAAGAAGAGGCCGGACAGGAGCGAGGTGGTGTGCAGCCGCAGCCTGCCGAGGCGCAGTTCCCGGCCGCGCAGCCAGCCGCGGCTGCCCAGCCGGTAGCGGTCCCAGAGCAGGGCGAGGACGAACAGCGGCAGCGCCATGCCCAGCGCGTAGACGGCGAGCATCGACGCGCCGTAGACCGGTGAGCCGCTGACCGCGGTGACGGTGAGGACCGCGCCGAGGATCGGCCCGGCGCAGAATCCGGCCAGCCCGTAGACACAGCCCAGCAGGAAGGTGGAGACGGCCGAGCGGGGCGTGATCCGCGCGGCCGCGGCCTGGGCGCGGCGGGAGGCGAAACCGAGGCCGAGGATCTGCGCGAGCCCCATGGTAATGACGACCCAGCCGCCGACGGTGATCAGCAGGTCGCGGTGGCCGTTGAAGAGCCGGCTGGCGGCGGTGGAGGCGACGCCGAGCGGCACCAGCGTGGTGGCGAGCCCCAGGTAGAAGACGCCGGTGCGGGCGAGCAGCCGTCCCGGGTGGGAGAGCGAGTACGCGAAGAACGCCGGGAGCAGCAGCGCGCTGCACGGGCTGACGAGCGCGAGGGCGCCGCCGAGGAACGCCGCGAGGTACCCGATGTCGGTCACTTGCCGCTCCCCTTGCCCGCCGTCTTCCCGGCCGCCGCCTTCGCGGCGCTCTCGATCGCGTCGGCGAAGACGGAGGTGGGCTGGGCACCGGACACCGGGCGGCCGTTGACCAGGAAGGACGGCGTGGACTGCACGCCCAGTTCGTACCCCTCCTCCTGGTCCTTCTTCAGGGCGCTGCGGGCGGCCTCGCTGTCGAGGTCGGTGCGGAACTTCTCGATGTCCTCGACCCCGGCGGTGCGGGCCAGTGCGACGAGCTTGTCCTCGGCGAGCGCGTCGCCCTTGCGGGTCTTGGCGTACAGCTCGTCGTGCAGCTGCCAGAAACGGCCCTGGCGCCCGGCGGCCCAGGAGGCGCGGGCGGCGCGTTCGGAGTCGGCGCCGTAGAGGGTGAAGTTGCGGAACTCGATGCGCAGCGTGCCCGCGTCGACGTACTTCTTGATCAGCTCGGGCTGGGTCTCGCGGGTGAACCGGCCGCAGAACGAGCACTGGTAGTCGGCGTATTCGACGAGGACCACCGGGGCGTCCTTCTGGCCGACGGCCAGCGCGTCACCGGCCTCGCGGCGGCTGGTGCGCTCGGCGAGCCGGTCGTAGAGGCGCCGCTGTGCCGGGTCCTCCTGCGGTTCCGGGGCGGCGGCCTTCGGTTCGTTGGGGCCGCGGCCGTCCTCGACGGCCCGTCCGGCCGCGATGCCGATGGCGACGACGGCGATGAGAAGGGCGATGATCGCGCCGACGGCGGCGAGCTTGCGGGTGGGTGAGGTGAGGGTGGGCACAGGTTCTCCAGTCGTACCGGGGTGGCGGAAGGGCCGGACGGCGGTGGCGGGCCGCACGGGGCGGCGACGCGGCACGGGCCGGTCCGGATGCGGGCACACGGGAGCGCGGCGGCGCTCGCGTGGGGCGCCGCTAAATCCGCAGTACGGGCAGGAGCGTGGCGGGGTCGGCGGGCCCCGCGGGGCCGGTATCGGAGCGTGCCGGGACGGGCCGGGCGGGGGGCGCGGCGGCGAGCGTGGCCGGTACCGCGACGCTGGGGGCAAGCGGTTCCCCGCGGTGCGGGGTGGGCAGCGGCGCCGATTCGTCGGGCCCCGGCGCATGCCGCCCCGAGCAGTGCCGGGGGACGTCGACGAGGTCGGTCCGCGCGGCGAGGCGGTGCGTGCGGTCGGGGGCGGCGTCGGCGCGGTCGCCGGTCGGGGGCGCCGTGTCGGTACGCGGCTCCGCCGGGCGCGCGGTGTCCTCCGGGGGCGCCGCGTCGCGCAGGGCGGGAGCGGCCGGTGCGCCGGTGGCCCGGGGGCCGGCCATGGCCGTGGCCTGCACGGCCCCCCACGACTGGTCGCCGCCGGTACGGCAGAGCAACGGGCCGAAGGTCACGGCGAGGAGGAGCAGCCAGATCGCGGCCGCCGGTCGGCGGGTGGCTGTCATGGCCCTCCTTCCTCGTCCTGGCGTGCGCGAATACCCCGGCGCACGCCACCGTCGCGGTCGCCCGCGCGCGGCCGTGATGATCCCCGTCCGCGAGCGGCCCCATCCTACGGACCACGGCGCCGCCTCCCGAGCACGGACCGCCATCCGAAGGAGGCACGGCGCCGGGGCGCACAACGCGGGAGAACCGGAGCCCGCCACGGGCGGTGCGGCACCCGCCGGGCGGTGGCACCGGCGGACGGGACCGCCACAGCGCCGCATATACATCGAGGCAACCGGTAAACAAACCGTCGTTTGCAAGGCCGGTGGCACACCTCACCTGGGATCTCCCTGGACTTGATCCCTCGATGTCACACATTGTCCGCAATGCACTTTTGGCATCGGAGGCCGGACCTGTCATAGTCGTTCGCAACGACCCCCATTGACCCGGGCCAGGTCGTTCCACCCCCGCGGACACACCCCTTCCGTCCGCCGAGGGGCGACACTGGGGCCTCACCCGCACCACCCTGCGGGAGGCCCCAGTCGCGTATCCGGGGGCGGTACGCCGCCCGGCTCAGCGGTCGCCGGTGCGCATCTCGAACCAGGTGGTCTTGCCGCGCGGCAGCAGATCCACGCCCCAGCGGTCGGAGAGCGTGTCGACGAGGAAGAGGCCCCGGCCGCTGACGTCCAGCTCGCGGACCGGCATCAGACACGGCAGCCCGCGCGAGGGGTCGCGCACCTCGATCCGGATCCAGCCGCGCCGCCGCAGCATCCGCAGCCCGAACCGCCGCGCGCCGGTGTGCCGTACGGCGTTGCCCACCAGCTCCGACACCAACAGGACGGCGTTCTGGGCGAGTTGGGGGGACAGGTCCCACTGGTCGAAGAGGACCCGGTGGGTCAGCCGGCGGGCGGCGCCGGCGGACTCGGGGCGCGAGGGGAACAGGACCTCGTCCACGGAAGGGTCGCCGAGCAGATCGAGCACCACGGGCCCCGGGGCGCCCGGTGCCGGTCCGTCGCTCTCCGGTGCACCGGGGACTCCCCGGCAGATGGCAGCCGTGCCGCACAGCGGCTGCGGCTGCTCCGATTCCTCCAGGCCCGCCATGCCCCCATCATGGCCGCTGCGCAACACCCGCGGGACCGGAACCGGCGGAATCCCGTACCGGGGAGCGCCGGGTTCCGGTCGCCGCGGGGCCCGTCGCGGCGGCGTTCATGACACCACCGTCACCTGCCTGAGCTGCGAGGCGACCGCGCCGGGAGGCGCCTGCCGGGGCGGCGGCACGGGGCGGGCCCGCACGGGGCCGGATCGGCGCGATTCCCTCTCACGAGGCACGGCGCACCGGCCGTTCCCACGCCCCGCCAACCCCCGGCCCCTCAGCGGAACTTGGCCTTGCCGGGGCCTTCCTCGACGAAGCTGCGCATGCCGATCTCACGGTCCTCGGTCGCGAACAGCCCGGCGAACAGGGAGCGTTCGATCGCCAGGCCGGTTTCGAGATCCGTCTCCAGACCGGCGTCGACGGCCTCCTTGGCGGCGCGCAGCGCGAGCGCCGGGCCCTTCGCCAGCTGCGCCGCCCAGGCGTGCGCCGCGTCGAAGACCTCGGTGGCGGGAACGACACGGTCGACCAGGCCGATGGTCAGCGCCTCGCCGGCCCTGACGTGCCGCCCGGTGAAGATCAGGTCCTTGGCCTTGGACGGGCCGACCAGGCGCGACAGCCGCTGGGTGCCCCCGGCGCCCGGGATGACGCCGAGCAGGATCTCCGGCTGGCCGAGCTTGGCGTTCTCCGCCGCGATCCGGAAGTCCGCGCAGAGCGCCAGCTCGCAGCCGCCGCCCAGGGCGTAGCCGGTGACCGCGGCGACCACCGGCTTGGGGATACGGGCGATGGCGCTGAACGCCTCCTGCAGCGCCTTGGACCGCACCACCATGGCGGCGTAATCCATCCGCTGCATCTCCTTGATGTCCGCCCCGGCGGCGAACACCTTCTCGCTGCCGCGCACCACGACGGCGCGGACATCGTCCCGGCGGGTGGCCTCGCCGGCCAGCTCGCGCAGCCGGTCCTGGGTGGCGATGTCCAGCGCGTTCATCGGCGGGCGGTCGAGCCGGATGGTCCCGACGCCGTCGGCGATCTCGAAGTTCACAGTCATACCGCGAAGGTTAGTCGTCGTTAACGGCGCTGGGTACGGTGCACCGACGTGCCGCACACCGCCCCGGGCCCGGGCGCCACCGGCTCAGCGACGGTCCGCCTTCCA
The DNA here is from genome assembly GCF_045040405.1 of Streptomyces sp. NBC_01525. Classification (NCBI taxonomy): domain Bacteria; kingdom Bacillati; phylum Actinomycetota; class Actinomycetes; order Kitasatosporales; family Streptomycetaceae; genus Streptomyces; species Streptomyces sp. NBC_01525. Next base: position 4,930,531 of record NZ_CP109397.1, on the reverse strand, counting down.
CTCCTTCCAGGAGAGGTTCCAGTCGCTGAAGCCGTTGTCCGGCTGGATCGTCTCGTCGTGGGAGTTCTTGACGACGACCACGTCACCGACGAGGGAGTTGCGGAAGAACCAGGCGGCGGGGGTGGCCGGATCGCCGCCGCCGCGCTGGTCGAAGAGGCCCACACAGCCGTGGCTGGCGTTGCGGCTGCCGAACGCGTCCCGGCCCGCCCAGTAGTTGCCGTGCAGGAAGGTGCCGGACGTGCTCAGCCGCATGGCGTGCGGGACGTCCTTGATGTCGTACTGGCCGCCGAAGCCGACAGTTTCGCCGTTCATGCGGGTCACCTGGAGCTTCTCGCTGATCACCATCCGGCCGTTGTACGTCTCGGTGCCGGGCGCCCCGGCGGAGACCGGAATGGTCTTGATCTTCTTGCCGTCGCGGACCACGGTCATCTTCTTCGACCGGGCGTCGACGGTGCTGACCTGGCTGCGCCCGATGGTGAACGCCACCTTCTTGGACTGCGTGCCGTAGACACCGGGCCGGCCCTCGACACCGTCGAGGCGGAGCCGGAGGGTGACCTCGGTGCCGGGCGCCCAGTACTTCTCGGGGCGGAAGTCCAGCCGGTCGTTGCCGAACCAGTGGCCCTCGACGGGGACGGCGGGCTCCGCGGTGACCTCGACGGCCTTCTCCACGGCGGCGGGGTCGGTGATGCCGCGGCTGAAGCGCAGCGAGACCGGCATCCCGACGCCGGTCTTCCGGCCGTCCTCCGGCGTGTACGTCGCGGTGAAGGTCTCCTTCGGCGTGAGCGTGGTGAAGCGGGCGTGCCGGGTGGCCTTCCGGCCCTCCGCGTCGGCGGCCACGGCGTCGACGGTGTAGGTGGTCGCCACCCCGAGGTGCCCGGTGGGCTGCCATCCGGTACCGCCGCCGGATATCCGGCCCGGTACGTCGTGGCCCTTGGCGTCCTTGACCTTGACGGAGAGGAGCTTGCCCCAGCGGGCGGTCACCGCGAGGGCGCCGCTGGTGGCGACGGAGTCCGCGCCGTCCCGGGGCGCGATCGTCAGCACCGCTTTCGAGGGGCCGTGCGCGGTGCGCGCCCTGTCGGCCGGGTCCTTCCCGCTCGTACCGTCCCCGCACGCCGCGGCGAGGAGAACGGAGCCGAGCGCGAGGGCCACGGCCGCGCCTCGTCGTGCCCGCAGCCGTATCGGCCGCCGACGTATCGACCGTCGTATCGGCTCTCCGGATATCGCCTGATGCACCTCTGGCCCCTCTTCCCCTCGCGCCGCACGCACTCCCCCGCGCGCAGGACACCGCCGTTCGGCACGGCACCGCCCACCGATGGGCAGGGCCACGCGCGTTCCGTTAGATAACCACACCGGTCTGACAGTGCGGTGTCCGGCGAGTGCGGCACGGGATCCGGTCGGGGCGGATGGACAGGGAGAAAGAGGGATAAGGCGGGGCGGCACGTCATATCGGCCTGCGGGCAAGGAAGTTGACGGCTCGCGTCGACTGCCGCCCCGGGGCTACAGGGCCGTCCCCGCTCGCCACTGCGTCCAGGGCATGTTCCAGCCGCCGAGGCCGTTGTCCGGGGCGACGGTGCGGTCCCGGGAGTGGCGGACCTCCACGATGTCGCCGATGAGCGACTGCGTGTAGAACCAACCGGCCGGGGTGGCGCCCTTGCCGCCCTTGTTGTCGAGCAGACCGACGCAGCCGTGGCTGGTGTTCTCGTCGCCGAAGATGTCGGGGTCCGCCCAGTAGTTGCCGTGCAGGAAGGTCCCGGAGGTCGTCAGGCGCATCGCATGCGGCACGTCGGGGATGTCGTAGGCGCGGCCGAAACCGACGGTCCGGGCGTCCATCCGCGTCACCCGCTGCCGCTCCAGGATCACCATCTTCCCGTTGTACGTGGGGTTCTTCTCGTCGCCCGCGGTGACCGGCAGCGTCACCGGCTTCTCCCCCTGCCGGGTCACCGTCAGGGTGTGCCGGGCCGCGTCGATGATGCTGGTCTGGTCCCTGCCGATGTGGAAGCGGACGGTCTCGCGCTGTGCGCCGAACGTCCGGGGACCGGCCCGGACGCCGTCCAGCCGGAGGTCGACGGTGACGGTGGTGCCGGGCCGCCAGCGCTCCCGCGGGCGGAAGTCCAGCCGCTGGTCACCGAACCAGTGGGGGGCGAGCTCGACGTCCGGCTCCGCGGTGACCCGGACGGCCCGCTGCACGGCGGCGAGGTCGGGGATCGGGTGGTTGAACTGGAGCGAGACGATCATTCCAGTGCCGACGGTCGCACCGTCCTCGGGGAGGAGCGAGGCTGCCAGCTTGGCGGGGCCGGTGGTGAAGGTGGTGTGCCGGGACCTGCGGTCGCCCGCGCCGTCCAGCGCCACCGCGTCCACGGTGTACGTCGCCGCGGCCTCCAGCCGGGGCGCGGTGGGCCGCCAGCTCAGGCCGTCCCGGGCGATCCGGCCCGGCACCCGCGCCGCGCCGCCGTCGCCGGTGCGCCGCACCGTCACCCGCTGGAGCCGCCCGTCGGGCACCCGGATGACGAACCGTCCGCTCTCGCTGACATCGCGGGCGCCGTCGCCGGGCTCGATGTCGATGCCCTGCTCCGGACCGGGCGGTTTGTCGCCGCCCAGCAGGTCGGGGACGGCGCAGCCGGTCACCGCGGTCAGGCCGCACACCGGCACCAGGGCGAGACGGAGGAGACGCCGGAGCCGCACGGGGCGGCGGGCCGGCGGGCGGGGGGCGCGATCCTTCTCATCACCGGACATATGACGAATTGTGACCGATGAGACGGTTAACACACTGGAAGTGACGGCCCGGCACGGCCGTGTCCCGTAGGGGATGCGGCCTTGTGGTGGTACGGGGACGGCGGGGGCCGGTTCCGGCGGAGGCGCGGATCGGGGCGGTGGGAGCCCCGCCCTCCGGGCGGACGACGGGACGTTGCGGACACGCCCAGGCCCGGGCGGTGGGTGAGGGTTCGGCCGGGGCGGTGCGGCGGGAAAAGCACATGAGCGTTGTCAGTGGCCGCCCTTACTCTCGCCTGTGATGGATGCCACCGCGAGCACACCCGCCCGTCCACCGTCCTCCGAGCCCCCACGGCACTCCGCCGTGCGGTCGCTGCTGCGCCTGTGGCCGTTCGTCCGGCCGGTGCGGGCGCGGCTGTTCACGGCCGCGGCCGTCGCCGTCATCGCGTCCTGCATCAGTCTGGTCATCCCGTTGGTGCTCAAGTGGATCGTGGACGGCCCGGTCGCCGCGGGCGCGCCCGGCGGCGTATGGCTGGGCGGCGGCTTCCTCCTGTTCCTCGGGGTGGCCGAGGCGGGGCTGTTCGGGCTGCGGCGCTGGCTGGTCGCGCGGCCGCTGGCGGGTGTCGAGGCGGCCCTGCGGGAGCGGCTCTACGCCCGCCTCCAGCGGCTGCCGGTCTCCTTCCACGACCGCTGGGCCTCGGGCCAGCTGCTCTCCCGCGCCACCACCGACCTCCAGCTGCTCCGGATGTTCCTGGCGTTCCCTCTGACGTTCCTGCTGGTCAACGGCGCCACGATCCTCGTGGGCTGCGCGATCCTGCTGACCCAGCGTTTCTCGCTGGGGCTGATGCTGCTGGCGCCGGTCGTGCCGCTGATGATCCTGTGCTCGGTCTTCGAGGCGAAGTACGCGCTGGCCGCACGCCGGGCGCTGGACCAGGTCGGTGATCTGACGACGGTGATCGAAGAGTCGGTCCTCGGCATCCGGATCGTGAAGGGCTTCGGCCGCCACCGCAGCCAGGCCCGGATGTTCCGGCGGCTGACCCATGGCCTGCGCACCACCGAGCTGCGCAAGGCCCGGCTGCTTGCGGTGATCTGGGGCTTCATCACCCTGCTGCCGGAGCTGGCGATCGGCGCCGCGCTGGTGCTGGGCACCGTCCAGGTGGCGGACGGCGCGCTCTCGGCCGGCACCCTGGTCGCCTTCCTGTCGACGGCGCTCGCACTGCGCTGGCCGGTGGACTCCATCGGCTTCCTGCTGGCGATGAGCAACGAGGCGGCGATGGCCGCCGACCGGTACTTCGAGGTGCTGGACGCACCGTTGGCGGAGGCGTCGGACCCGTCCCCCGGGCCGCGGGCCACCGCCGACGACACGGACGGCTCCGGCCCGTGCTCCGACTCCGGCCCGTGCTCCGGCTCCGACGACTCCGGCGGTCTCGTCTTCTCCGGTGTCGAGTTCCGCTATCCCGACGCGCCCGGGGACGCCCCGCCGACGCTGTGCGGGGTCGATCTGCGCATCGCGTCCGGGGAGACGATGGCGCTGGTGGGGGCCACGGGCAGCGGGAAGACGACGCTCACGGCGCTGGTCCCGCGGCTGTACGACCCGACCGGCGGCCGGATCACCCTGGACGGCCGCGACCTCACTGCGCTCTCCCGGGACGAGGTGCGTGGCCTGGTGTCGGTGGCGTTCGAGGAGCCGGCGCTGTTCTCCGCGACCGTCGCCGAGAACGTCCTGATGGGCGGCGCGGACCTCCAGGAGGCCGATCTGCGGCGGGCGTTGGCGGTGGCGCAGGCCGACGGCTTCGTCTCCGCGCTGCCCCAGGGGCCGCACACCCAGGTCGGGGAGCAGGGCATGAGCCTCTCCGGCGGCCAGCGGCAGCGGCTCGCGCTGGCCCGCGCGGTCGCCGGGCGGCCGCGTTTCCTGATCCTCGACGATCCGCTCTCCGCCCTCGACGTCCACACCGAGGCGCTGGTCGAGGCGGCGCTGCGGCAGGTCCTGGCGACCACCACCGCGCTGATCGTCGCGCACCGCCCGTCCACGGTCCTGCTGGCCGACCGGGTGGCGCTGCTCTCCGGCGGCCGGATAGCCGCCGTCGGCACCCACCACCAACTGCTGCGTGACAACGCCGAGTACGCCGGGCTGATGTCCGGCACCGACCCCGTGACGGCCGGGTCGGTGTCCCGGCCCCGCGGCACCTCCGGAGGCACCCGATGACGACCGCCCCCGCACCCGGCGCCGTACCCGCCGACCCGCCCGCGTCCGCACCGCCGCCCGGTGACGGCGACGCCTTCGCACGGGACGTCCTCCCGGCCCCGCCCGGGGCGTCGCGGCGGCTGCTGCGGTCGCTGCTGGCCCCGCACGCCCGGTGGGTGACGCTCTCGGCCGTGATGCTGCTGCTCCAGCAGGCCGCGGTGCAGGCCGGGCCGCTGCTCGTGGCGTTCGCGCTGGACCGCGCGGTGCCCGCGCTGCGCGCCGGGGACCACGGCCCGCTGGTCACCGTGGCGGTCGCGGCCGCACTGTGCGCCGTGGTGTCGGGCGGGCTGAAGTACCTCTTCGTCCGCTGCTCGGCCCGGATCAGCCAGGACGTCCTGCTGGAGCTGCGCGGCCGCATCTTCCGGCACGCGCAGGCACTCAGCCTCGACTTCCACGAGCGGTACACCTCGGGCCGGTTGATCTCGCGCGCCACCACGGACGTCGAGTCGCTGCGCGAACTCCTCGACGAGGGCCTGGAGGAGCTGATCTCCGTCGTGCTCTCCACGGTCTGGATCACCGCGATGCTCCTCTACCTGGACTGGCGCACCGGTGCCGCGGCGCTCGCCTCCGCCGGGCCGCTGGCGCTGCTGGTCCGCTCCTACCAGCGGCGTTCGCTGCGGGTGTACAGCAGCAAGTCGTCGGCGGTCGCCGCCGTCATCGTGAAGTTCACCGAGACGGTCAACGGCATCCGCCCGGTGCAGGCGTTCCGCCGCGAGCGGCCCAACGACGCCGCGTTCGCCGCGCTGAACCGCACCCACGAGGGCGTCAACGGCGACACCCTGCTGGAGATGGCCCGGTATGTCGTCGGGTCGCGGCTGGTGGCCAACTTCGCGGTCGCCGCGATCGTGCTGTGGAGCTCCTACCGCGTGGCGACCGGCGGTCTGGAGCTGGGCGTGCTGGCCGCCGCCGTGCTGTATCTGCGGCGGCTGTACGACCCGATCGACCGGCTCGGGATGTTCCTCAACTCGTATCAGGGCGCGGCCGCCTCGCTGGAGAAGATCGCCGGTCTGCTGGCCCAGCGCCCGTCGGTCCCGGAGCCGTCCGCCCCGGCGGCGCTGCCCCCGGCCTCCGACGGGCGGCCCGGGCGGGAGGTCGTCTTCGAGGACGTGCGGTTCGCGTACCGGACCGGCGGCGAGGTGCTGCCCCGCTTCGGCCTGCGGCTGGCCGCGGGCGAGACGGTCGCCGTGGTCGGTTCGACCGGCGCCGGGAAGTCGACGCTGGCGAAGCTGCTGGCCCGGTTCTACGACCCGGCCGAGGGCCGGGTCCTGCTGGACGGCGTGGACCTGCGGGAACTGCCGTCGGCCGAGCTGCGCCGGGGCGTGGTGATGGTCACCCAGGAGGCGTTCCTGTTCTCCGGGACGGTCGCCGAGAACATCGCGCTGGGGCGGCCCGACGCCACCCGCGCGGAGATCGAGGACGCCGCCCGGGCGATCGGCGCGCACGGCTTCATCGCCGCGCTGCCGGACGGGTACGACACCGATGTCCGCAAGCGGGGCGGCCGGATCTCCGCGGGCCAGCGGCAGCTGGTCGGCTTCGCGCGGGCGCTGCTCGCCGACCCCGCCGTGCTGATCCTGGACGAGGCGACCAGCTCGCTGGACATACCGGGCGAGCGGGCGGTGCAGCGTGCCATGGACACCGTGCTGCGCGGCCGGACGGCGGTGGTGATCGCGCACCGCCTGTCGACGGTGGAGATCGCCGACCGGGTGCTGGTCATGGCCGACGGCCGGATCGTGGAGGACGGCACCCCCGCCACCCTGATATCCGACCGCGGCCGCTTCGCCGACCTGCACCGGGCATGGCGGGACAGCGTGGGGTGAGCCGGGGCGTGGGGCTCGTCTGCGTCCGGTATCGGGGTGGTGGGTACGGCCTGGCGCCGGGCTGTCGGCTCCGGGCCGGTCGGCCGTGGGCGGTGGCCTTCGGCCCGGTCGGCCTCGCTCCGCCCGGCGCCGGGTGGCCGCTTGTCCGCGTACGGCGAACGACGCGTCGCCGACGGCCCGTTGGCCGGGCGGCGGTGCTCCGGCAGCATGGCCGGATGAGGGAGGACACAGCGGTGCGCCGCCTCGATCCGGGGTACTTCGTACGGCCCGCGTCGGAGACGGGCGGGCCGCGGCCACGGGTCGAGCCGGTCCTCGCGTATCTGGTCCGTAGTCCGGAGGGGCTGCTGCTCTTCGACACCGGGATCGGTGCCGCCGACCCCGGTACCGAGGCCCACCACCGGCCGCGACGCCGGGGTCTGGCCCAGGCGCTGGCGGACGCGGGCGTCGCCCCGGCGGACATCGCCCTGGTGGTGAGCTGCCCTCTCCGCCCCGAGCCCCGCACCCCTGGCCCGCACCACGCCGCAGCCCGGCCCCTCCGGCCGAGCCGCGCCCCGGGGCGCGGGCCAAGCCACACCCGACCCCGCACCCCCAGACCCCAGCCCCCGCCCGGCTCCCGCTCCGGCGACGTCGCGCCTCGGCTAGCCTGAATCCACGATGAACCGTTTCACGACGTCATGGGGTGCGTTCGACCTCACCCGCTTCCCCGAGGACCCCCGCGACCCGCTCCGTGCCTGGGACGCCGCCGACGCCTATCTGCTGGACCATCTCGCGGAGAGCGGGACCGGCGCGGCCCCGGACACCGGGGCCGCCCCCGAGCCGCCCGGCCCGTCCGGCACCGGCACCGGCACCGGCACTGGCACTGGCACTGGCACTGGCACCACCGTCATCCTCGGCGACCGCTGGGGTGCCCTCACCACCGCACTGGCCGGAGCCGGAACCGGGCCCGATACCGAGGCCGGAGCCGGAACCGGGCCCGGGCCCGCGGCCGCCGGAGCCGAGGCCGCCGGAGCCGAGGCCGCCGGAGCCGAGGCCGCCGGAGCCGAGGCCAAGCCCCGAACCGGAGCCGAACCCGGAGCCGGGCCCGCCCCCGTCCACCTCACCGACTCCTACCTCACCCAACGCGCCACCGAGGCGAACCTGCGGCGCAACGGCGTCGCCGACGGGGCCGTACAACTGCGGACGGTGCTGGACGAGCCCCCGGAGCGGATCGATCTGCTGCTGGTCCGGGTGCCGAAGAGCCTGGCGCTGCTGGAGGAGCAGCTGCGTCGGCTGGCGCCCGCGGTGCATGCGGGTACCCGGATCGTCGGCACCGGCATGGTCTCCGAGATCCACACCTCGACGCTGAAGCTGTTCGAGCAGATCCTCGGGCCGACCCGGACGTCCCTCGCCGTCCGCAAGGCGCGGCTGATCTTCTGCACCCCGGACCCGGCCCTCGCCCCCGCCGCCCCCTCCTGGCCGCGCAGCTACGCGCTGCCCGGGGACGTCGGCGTGATGTCGGGGCGGACGGTCACCAACCACGCCGGGATCTTCTGCGCCGACCGGCTGGACATCGGGACCCGCTTCCTCCTCGGCCACCTCCCCCCGCGGCGGGGCGCCGAACGCGTCGTCGACCTGGGCTGCGGCAACGGCGTCGTCGGCACCGCGATGGCGCTGGCCAACCCGGAGGCGGAGACCGTCTTCGTCGACGAGTCGTTCTCCGCCGTGGCCTCCGCGCGCGCCACCTTCGCGGCGAACGCGCCGGACGGGGCGCGGGCAGAGTTCACCGTCGGCGACGCGCTGACGGGACTGCCGCCCGGCTCGGTGGACCTCGTGGTGAACAATCCGCCGTTCCACACCCACCGTGCGACCTCCGATGCGACGGCCCGGCGGATGTTCGGCGGTGCGCGCGCCGTGCTGCGGCCCGGTGGTGAGCTGTGGGTCGTCGGCAACCGCCACCTCGGCTACCACGTCCGGCTGCGGCGGCTCTTCGGCAACTGCGAGGTCGTCGCCTCCGACCCGAAGTTCGTCCTGCTGCGGGCCGTCCGCCGCTGACCCCTGGGGCGTGTCTTTCCGGTCTTCGTGCGTCACAGGCCCACGAAGACCGGGAAGACACGCCCCAGGGGCCGCCCCGTAGGGTGCGGCCATGGGGAACTCGGGCCGTCCGGCGGCACGTTCGGGGCGGGAGACGCCCGACCACCGGAGCGCCGCGCGCTATCTGCTGTGGCTGACGCGTCGCCAGCTGCCCCGGGTGGCGGCGGGTGCCACCTTCGGCACGCTGTGGATGACGGGGCTGATGATGCCGCCGTATCTGCTCTCCCGCGCCCTCGACGACGGGCTGGTGCCGGGTCGCCGGGGGCCGCTGCTCGGCTGGACGGCGGCGCTGCTGGCCATGGGTGCGCTCAACGCCGCCCTCGCCATCGCCCGCCACCGCACCATGACCCGGGTACGGATGGACGCGACGTTCCGCACGGTGCGGGTCGTCGTCGACCAGACGCTGCGGCTGGGGGCGTCGCTGCCCCACCGGGTGACGGCGGGCGAGGTGGTCACCATCGGCATCGGGGACGTCGGGGTGATCAGCCAGACGCTGACGCTGACCGGCCCGGGGGTGGGCGCGGTCATCGCGTACGGGGTGGTGGCGGCGCTGCTGCTGGCGGTCGACCCGGCGCTCGCCGCGCTGGTGTTGCTGGGGGTTCCGGCGCTGGCGGTGCTGGTGGGGCCGTTGCTGAGGCGGCTGGAGGGCGCCGAGGCGCGCTACCGGGAGCGGCAGAGCGGGCTGGCCGACCGGCTGGCGGATCTGGTCGGCGGGGTGCGGGTGCTCGGCGGGCTGGGCGGCAAGGAGGTGTTCGCGGCGCGGTACCGGCGGGAGTCGGCGGCGCTGCTCGCCGAGGGGTACCGCGTCGGCGCGCACGCCAGCTGGATCCAGGCGCTGGGCGTGGGGCTCCCGGCGCTGTTCCTCGCCGCCGTCACCTGGCTCGCGGCCCGGATGGCCGCCGACGGGGCCCTCTCCGTAGGCGAGTTGGTCGCGGTGTACGGCTACACGGCGGCGCTGGCGGCGCCGGTGTCGTTCCTCATCGAGGCGGGGTACGACGTGACCCGGGGGCTGGTCGCCGCCCGCCGGGTGGTGCGGTTCCTGGACCTGGCACCCGACGCGCGGGGCGGCAGCAGCGACGGGGGCGACGGGCCGCCGGTGCCGTCCGTGCTGCGGGATCCGGTCTCCGGCGTCGAGGTGGTGCCCGGGACGCTGACGGTGCTGGCCGGGGCGCGGCCCGAGGAGTCCGCCGCGGTGGTCGACCGGCTGGGCGGCGTCGCCGGGACCGCCGCGACCTGGGGCGCGGTGCGGCTGAACGCGGTGGACGTGGCGCGGCTGCGGGAACGGGTCCTGGTCGCGGACAACGAGGCGGCGCTGTTCGCGGGCACGGTGCGCGAGGCCGTTTCGGGGCGCCGGGCGCGCCCGGCGGACGCGGTGGCCCGGGCACTGCACACGGCGGCGGCGGAGGACATCGTGCGGGCGCTGCCCGGTGGCCTGGACGCGCGGCTGGACGCGGACGGAAGCAACCTCTCCGGCGGGCAGCGGCAGCGGCTGCGCCTGGTCCGGGCACTGCTGGCGGATCCGGAGGTGCTGCTCGCCGTGGAGCCGACGTCGGCGGTCGACGCGCACACCGAGGCGGCGGTCGCGGCCCGGCTGCACACCGCCCGGGCGGGCCGTACGACCGTCATCGCCGCCACCTCACCGCTGGTGCTGGACCGGGCGGATGTCGTGTACCACCTGTCCGGCGGGCGGGTGGCGGCGGTCGGCACCCATCGCGAACTGCTCGCCTCCGCCCCGGAGTACCGCGCGCTGGTGGTGCGGGGCGCGGACGACGAACCCCCTGCCGGGCCCGGGGCCGTCCCAGACGCCCCGGATGTGCCGGACGCCCCGGATGCCCCCGGAGGCGATCTGCCCGCGCGCCGCGCCCCCGTGGACGAGGTACCCGGGCAGCCCGCCCCCGTCGCCGAGGAGACACCGTGACGGAGAAAGGCACCGTGACAGAAGAGGCCGCCGCAACGGAGGAGACCGCCGCAACGGCCCCACCGACACCGGACGCCACACCACCACCGGACGCCGCCCTCCCGGTCGCCTCCCCCCGGGAAACCCGGCGCGCGGCCGGCCGGCTGATCCGGCGCGACGGCCGCGCCTTCGCGCTGATGCTCGTGCTCAACGCGCTCGCCGCGGGCGCGGGGCTGGCCGGTCCGTGGCTGCTGGGCCGGATCGTCGACACCGTACGGAGCGGCGGTGGCGCCGCCGCGGTGGACCGGCTGACGCTGCTCATCGTGGTCGGTACGGTGCTCCAGCTGCTGCTGGGCCGCTCCGCGCGCTACGTCGGGCACCGCTTCGGCGAACGGGCCCTGGCCCGGGTCCGGGAGGGGTTCGTCGACCGGGCGCTGGCGCTGCCCCCGGCGGTGGTGGAGCGGGCCGGTACCGGGGATCTGACGGCGCGTGGCACGGCGGATGTGGCGTCGGTCGCCGGGACGCTGCGCGATGCGGCACCGGAGGTGTCGGTCGCGGTGGTCCAGGCGCTGTTCCTGCTGGGCGCCGTGGTGGTGCTCCATCCGCTGCTCGGGGCATGTGCACTGGGGCTGGCCGGGTGCGGGTTCGCGGTGCGCTGGTATCTGCGGCGGGCGCGGGCCGCGTATCTCGACGAGGGCGCGGCCCAGTCCGAGCTGGCCGGGCTGCTCGCGGCGACCGCTGCCGGTGCCCGGACCGTCGACCTGCTCGGTCTGGAGGAGAGCCGCGCGGCGGCGGCCCGGCGGGCGATCGAACGGTGCCGCCGCACCCGGCTGCGCACGCTGTTCCTGCGTAGCGTGCTCTTCCCGGTGGTGGACTTCTCGTACACGGTCCCGGTGGCCGCCGCGCTGACGGCGGGCGGGGCGCTTCACGACGCGGGCGTGGTGAGCCTGGGCGCGGTGGTGTCGGCGGCGGTGCTGCTGGGCCAGTTGTCGGCCCCGCTGGACACGCTGCTGTTCCGTACGGAGCAACTCCAGGCCGGTGCCGCGGCGTTCGCCCGGGTGGCGGGCGTGGGGACGGAGGCGGTCGGGCCCGGCGGGCACGCGGAGGCGGGCACCCCCGGAGCAGACGGGAAACCGGCCGCCCCCGAAGCGGCATCGTCCCCGGCCCCCGGCGCCACACCCGACGCCCCGTCCGCCCCCGCCCCCCGCGGCCGGATCGAGGCCCACGGCGTCCGCTACGCGTACGCGCGCGGAGCAGGCGACGAGGTGTTGCGCGGCGTGGAGGTGGCGGTACGGCCGGGGGAGCGGCTCGCGCTCGTCGGGCCGTCCGGGGCCGGGAAGTCCACCCTGGGCCGGTTGCTGGCCGGGGTCGAGGCGCCGGGTGCGGGGACGGTGACGGTCGGCGGGGTACCGGTGGCCGCGCTGCCGCCGGAGGAGCTGCGCCGTCAGGTGGTGCTGGTCACCCAGGAACACCATGTCTTCCTGGGCACTGTCCGGGAGAACCTGCGGATCGCCGCGCCCGGCGCCGCCGACGCCGCGCTGCACGCCGCGCTCGCCGCCGTCGGTGCGGACTGGGCGGCGGCGCTGCCGTCCGGGCTCGACACCGAGCTGGGCCCCGGCGGCCACCTCCCGGACGGGGCACAGAGCCAGCAACTCTCCCTGGCCCGGGTGGTGCTGGCCGACCCCGGCATCCTGATCCTCGACGAGGCGACGGCGCTGCTGGACCCGCGGACCGCACGGCGCACCGAACGGGCGCTCGCCGCCGTACTGGAGGGCCGTACGGTCATCGCCGTCGCGCACCGGCTGCACACCGCGCACGACGCGGACCGGGTGGCCGTCATGGAGGCGGGCCGGATCACCGAACTCGGCACCCATGACGCCCTCGTGGCGGCCGACGGCGCCTACGCGGCCCTGTGGCGCACCTGGCACGGGGACTCCTCGGGGCAACCGACGCGGTCCTGACCACCCCTCAAACCCACGTATTCCAGCCGCCCCATGCCCACCCCCGCACCACCTGGGCCTGCACCCCGGCGGTCCACACGCTCCCGGTGTCCGCATTCCGAACTCGCATTCCGGGCTACGGACGGTTTCCGGCCAATTAGTTGAAGGGGCCCTGACAAGGACCTCGCGGCGGTGGCACTCTTCCCGGCAGCCGCCACACGGACCCCCACAGTCCCACCGTGCGGCAGTCGGCACCGTCTCCCCCCACACACGTTCCAAGTGTTCTGCCTCGCTCTGCCCGGACGGCCCTCCGCCGCCCGGTCCCCCTCGGCCGCGGCCCTGCCGCAGCCCCGCAGAAGGAGTCAGTGTGAGACGCACCCCCCCTCGTCGCGCCGTCGCAACCGGAGCCCTCGTCGCCGCCACGGCCATGCTCGCCGTCGGCGTGCAGACCGGGACCGGCACCGCGGCCACCCCTCACCCGGCCGCACCCCACGCCGCCCCCGTCGCGGGCGCCCTGCCCGCGCAGCTCTCCCCCGCCCAGCGCGGCAAGTTGATCCGCGCCGCCGGCGCCGCCACCGCGGCGACGGCCAAGGAACTGAAGCTCGGCGCGCAGGAGAAGCTGCTCGTCAAGGACGTCTCCCGGGACGCCGACGGCACCACCCACACCCGCTACGCGCGGACCCTGGACGGCCTGCCGGTCTTCGGTGGCGACCTGATCGTCCACGAGGCGAAGGGCGGCGCCGTCAAGGGCGTCACCAAGGCGCAGACCCGGCAGCTGAAGGTTGCCACGACCACTGCGAAGGTCGCACCGTCCGCCGTGTCCGCCAAGGCGCTCTCGTCCGCCCGCTCCCTGGGCGCATCGAAGGCCGCCGCCGACAAGGCGCCGCGCAAGGTGGTCTGGGCCGCCGACGGCACCCCGCGGCTGGCGTACGAGACCGTGATCGGCGGGCTCCAGAAGGACGGCACCCCCAACCAGCTGCACGTCATCACGGACGCCACGACCGGTGAGCAGATCTTCCAGTACCAGGGGATCGAGAACGGCATCGGCAACACCGAGTACAGCGGCAAGGTCACCCTGGGCACCACCGCCTCCGGATCGTCCTACACGCTGACCGACGGCGGCCGCGGCGGGCACAAGACGTACAACCTCAACCACGGCTCGTCCGGCACCGGCAAGCTCTTCACCAACTCCACCGACACCTGGGGCAACGGCACGCCGCAGAACGCCGAGACCGCCGCCGCGGACGCCGCCTACGGCGCGGCCGAGACCTGGGACTACTACAAGGAGGTGCACGGCCGCACCGGCATCAACGGTGACGGCGTCGCCGCGTACTCCCGCGTCCACTACGGCAACAGCTACGTCAACGCGTTCTGGGACGACAGCTGCTTCTGCATGACGTACGGCGACGGCAGCGGCAACGCCGCGCCGCTGACCGCGCTGGACGTCGCCGGGCACGAGATGTCCCACGGCGTCACCGCCGCGACCGCCGGTCTCATCTACAGCGGTGAGTCCGGTGGCCTGAACGAGGCGACGTCCGACATCTTCGGCACCGCGGTGGAGTTCTACTCCAACACCGCCGAGGACCCGGGCGACTACCTCATCGGCGAGAAGATCAACATCTACGGCGACGGCGAGCCGCTGCGCTACATGGACAAGCCCTCCAAGGATGGCGCGTCGGCCGACTACTGGTCGAGCACGGTCGGCAACAAGGACGTGCACTACTCGTCCGGCGTCGCCAACCACTTCTTCTACCTGCTGTCCGAGGGCAGCGGCGCGAAGGACGTCAACGGCGTGCACTACGACAGCCCGACGTACGGCGGGAAGTCCGTGCCGGGCATCGGCCGGAAGAACGCCGAGAAGGTCTGGTTCAAGGCGCTCAGCCAGTACATGACCTCGTCCACCAACTACGCCGCGGCCCGCACCGCGACCCTCAAGGCCGCGGCCGACCTCTTCGGCCAGGGCAGCGCGACGTACAACACGGTCGCCAACACCTGGGCCGCGGTGAACGTCGGCTCCCGGGTGTCGGCCGGAAAGTGACATCCTGACCCGGTGACGGCACCGGCCGGTCATCTCGGCGTGGCATGGCCGAAAGGCCGACCGGTGCACGGAACCCACCTGCGAAAACGGCGAATTGGGCGCCGCTTCCGGACCTCCGGGGGCGGCGCCCGTTTCCGTTGCGCGGATCGCGCGTACACCCCTACCGACGAATTTCGGCCAACCTGCTCTCAGCGTCCTGACATGAACGCGTTCGGAATGGCAATGTTCCCGACGCACGTCACACCCGCATCGCTTTGCACCCCCACCACTTGGCAAAGTTGAAGGAGCACGCGTGACCCCCCGCATATCCCGCAAGGCCCGCATCACCGGCACTGCTGTCGTCGCCGCCGCGGCCCTCGTCGCCGGCGTCGCCGCCACGGCGAGCGCCTCGACCGCCCCGGCCGCCAAGGGCGGCGCGCCGGTCGCCCTCACCACCTCGCACCGCGCCGAGCTGATCCGCGACGCAAGCGCCGCCAAGGCGCAGACGGCCAAGGAGCTGGGCCTGGGCGCCCAGGAGCAGCTGGTCGTCAAGGACGTCATCAAGGACGCCGACGGCACCGTCCACACCCGCTACGACCGCACCTACGCCGGTCTGCCGGTGCTCGGTGGCGACATGGTCGTGCACCGTGCCAAGGACGGCTCCATCAAGAGCACCACCAAGTCGACCCAGAAGACCATCAAGGTCGCCTCCCTCACGCCGAAGATCACCGCGGCCGCCGCCGCGCAGCGCGCGCACGGCACCGCCGCCAAGTCGATCAGCGCCAAGCAGACCGGCGCGCAGGCCGCGAAGAAGGTCGTCTGGGCCGCCTCCGGCTCGCCCGTCCTGGCGTACGACACCGTCGTCAACGGCGTGAAGAAGGACGGCACCCCGAGCCGGATGCACGTCATCACCGACGCCAACACCGGCAAGAAGCTCTTCCAGTACGACGACATCCGTACCGGCAAGGGCGAGAGCGAGTTCAGCGGCACCGTCGACCTCGGCACCACCAAGGACGGCAGCAACTTCACGCTGACCGACGGCGAGCGCGGCGGTCACAAGACCACAAACCTGGAGAACGCCGAGGACGGCGACGGCAAGCTCTTCACCAACTCCACCGACACCTGGGGCAACGGCAAGCCGGACAACCCGGAGACCGCCGCCGTCGACGCGCACTACGGTGCCGCCTTGACCTGGGACTACTACAAGGAGGTGCACGGCCGCACCGGCATCAAGGGTGACGGCAAGGGCGCCTTCTCCCGCGTCCACTACGGCGACAACTACGTCAACGCCTTCTGGGACGACAGCTGCTTCTGCATGACGTACGGCGACGGCGAGGGCAACAAGGCCCCGCTGACCGCCATCGACGTCGCGGCCCACGAGATGTCGCACGGTGTCACCTCCGCCACCGCCAACCTCACCTACAGCGGTGAGTCCGGCGGCCTGAACGAGGGCACCTCCGACATCTTCGGCACCTCGGTCGAGTTCTACGCGAACAACTCCGAGGACCCGGGCGACTACCTCATCGGCGAGAAGATCGACATCAACGGTGACGGCACGCCGCTGCGCTACATGGACAAGCCGTCCAAGGACGGTCAGTCGCAGGACAACTGGGACTCCAGCACCGGTGGCCTGGACCCGCACTACTCGTCGGGTGTCGCCAACCACTTCTTCTACCTGCTGTCCGAGGGCAGCGGCGCCAAGGAGATCGGTGGCGTCAAGTACGACAGCCCGACCGCCGACGGCTCCAAGGTCGAGGGCATCGGCCGGGACAAGGCCGAGAAGATCTGGTTCAAGGCCCTGAGCGAGTACATGACCTCGAACACCGACTACAAGGCGGCCCGTGAGGCCACCGTCAAGGCCGCCACCGACCTGTACAAGGCCGACAGCGCCGAGGTCAAGGGCGTCGAGGCCGCCTGGAACGGCGTCGCCGTCAAGTAACGCACCACGCCGGGCGCCGTGCGACACGGCGCCCGGCACCACGCCGATCCGCCCGGGACCCCTGTGACGTGTCCCCGGGTGCGGTCGGCGCCCCGAGAACGGCGGAACGGCCGGGGAACTCTCTCCCCGGCCGTTCCGCCGTTCCGCCGTTCCGTCATGTCCCGGCTCTCGCGCCACTGCGGGACTCCGGGACTCCGGGACTCCGGGACTCCGGGACTCCGGGACTCCGGGACTCCGAGGTGGCCCTCGCGCCACTCCGGGCCACCCCGCCCTCCCGGCACCCGGCCGCGGACCGGCCGGCGCCGCCCCGGCCGCCAACCGGGTGAAGGCGGCAGGCCCCCCGCTCCTCGCACACCGACTCCCCCAGCGGAACGGATAGAAAGGAGAAATTCCGGCAAAACCTGACGATTCTCTGGTGAGCCCATGATCGGTCGCATCCCTGTCCTGGACATCCGCCCCCGCCTCGACGACGGCCGCCCCGCGAAGGCGGTGGCGGGCGAGACCTTCGACGTCTCGGCCACCGTCTTCCGCGAGGGCCACGGCGCCGTCGCCGCCAATGTCGTGCTGACCGGTCCCGCGGGCCGCACCGGCCCCTGGACCCCGATGGCCGAACTCCGCCCGGGCACCGACCGGTTCACCGCCGAGGTCACCCCGGACGCCGAGGGCCGCTGGACGTACACCGTCGAGGCATGGGCCGACCCGGTCACCACCTGGCGCCGCGATGCCGCCGTGAAGATCCCCGCCGGGCTCGGCACCGAACTCACCCTCCGCGAAGGCGCCGACCTGCTGACCCGCGCCGCCGACGGTGTTCCCAAGGACGCCGGACGCGAGGCGGTGCTCGCCGCCGCCGACGCGCTGCGCGACACCACGGCGCCGCCCGCCGCCCGCCTCGCCGCCGCGACCGCCCCCGCCGTCACCGACGCGCTCGCCCGCCACCCGCTGCGCGAGCTGCTCACCGCCGCCGCCCCGCTGCCGCTCCTCGTCGAGCGCCGCCGCGCGCTGTACGGCTCGTGGTACGAGCTGTTCCCCCGCTCCGAGGGCGCCACCGCGCGGCCGGACGGCACCCTCGTCGGCGGCACCCTGCGCACCGCCGCCGAACGGCTCCCGGCCGTCGCCGCGATGGGCTTCGACGTCGTGTATCTCCCGCCCGTCCACCCCATCGGCACCACCCACCGCAAGGGCCCCAACAACTCCCTGACCGCCGGACCGCACGACGTGGGCTCCCCCTGGGCCATCGGTTCCGCCGACGGCGGCCATGACGCGCTCCACCCGGACCTCGGCACCTTCGACGACTTCGACCACTTCGTCCGCACCGCCCGCGATCTGCGGATGGAGGTCGCGCTCGACTTCGCGCTCCAGTGCTCGCCCGACCACCCCTGGGTCACCCGCCACCCCGAGTGGTTCCGGCACCGCGCCGACGGCTCCATCGCCTGCGCGGAGAACCCGCCGAAGACGTACCAGGACATCTATCCGCTCGACTTTGACACCGATTTCCGGGGGCTGGTCCGTGAGACCGAGCGGCTGCTGCGCTTCTGGATGGACCGGGGCGTGCGGATCTTCCGGGTCGACAATCCACACACCAAACCGGTGCACTTCTGGGAGACGGTGATCGGCGCGGTGGGCCGCACCGACCCGGATGTCCTCTTCCTCGCCGAGGCGTTCACCCGCCCCGCGATGGTCCACGCCCTCGCCCGCGCCGGGTTCCAGCAGTCGTACACCTACTTCACCTGGCGGAACACCAAGCAGGAACTGAGCCGCTACCTCACCGAGCTGTCCGGCGAGGGCGCCGGTTATCTGCGGCCCAATCTCTTCGTCAACACCCCGGACATCCTGCACGGCTACCTCCAAAGAGGTGGGCGTCCCGCCTTCGCCGTCCGCGCGGTGCTGGCCGCCACCCTCTCCCCCACCTGGGGCGTCTACGCGGGCTACGAGCTGTGCGAGGCAGAGCCCGCGGAGCCGGGCAGCGAGGAGTATCTGAATTCGGAGAAGTACCAACTGCGGCCCCGCGACTGGGCGGCCTCGGCCCGGAGCGAAAAGAGCCTCGCCCCGCTGCTCACCACCCTCAACCGCGTCCGCCGCCGCCATCCGGCCCTTCAGCAACTGCGGCGGCTGCATTTCCATCCCACCGACAACGAAGCGGTCCTCGCCTATTCCAAACGCGCGGGCCACGGCCGCGGCGCCGATACCGTCCTGACCGTGGTGAACCTTGATCCACACCACACCCAGGAGGCCACGGTCTCGTTGGACATGCCGGAACTCGGCCTCGGCCGGGACGATTCCTTCCCGGTGCGCGACGAGCTCACCGGCGACACCTACCACTGGGGCAGGGACAACTATGTACGGCTCGATCCGGGCCAGTCGCCCGCGCCCGCGCACGTACTGTCCCTGCGACCGTCCTCACCGATCGGAGGGTCACCCAATTGATCGTCAACGAGCCCGTGCATGACACGTTCGAGGACACGCCGGAAAAGGACCGTGATCCGGACTGGTTCAAACGCGCCGTCTTCTACGAGGTCCTGGTCCGTTCCTTCCAGGACAGCAACGGAGACGGCGTCGGCGACCTCAAGGGCCTCACCTCGCGGCTCGATTACCTGCAATGGCTGGGCGTGGACTGCCTCTGGCTCCCGCCGTTCTTCAAGTCCCCGCTGCGGGACGGCGGTTACGACGTCGCCGACTACACCGCGGTCCTCGACGAATTCGGTGACCTCGCCGATTTCGTGGAATTCGTCGACGCCGCCCACCAGCGCGGTATGCGGGTCATCATCGACATGGTGATGAACCACACCAGCGACCAGCACCCGTGGTTCCAGTCCTCCCGTAACGACCCCGAGGGGCCGTACGGCGACTACTACGTCTGGGCGGACGACGACAAGCAGTACGCCGACGCGCGGATCATCTTCGTCGACACCGAGGCGTCCAACTGGACCTTCGACCCGGTGCGCAAGCAGTACTACTGGCACCGTTTCTTCTCCCACCAGCCGGACCTCAACTACGAGAACCCGGCGGTCCAGGAGGAGATGATCTCCGCGCTGCGGTTCTGGCTCGACCTGGGCATCGACGGCTTCCGGCTGGACGCGGTGCCGTACCTCTACGCCGAGGAGGGCACCAACTGCGAGAACCTGCCGCGCTCGCACGCGTTCCTCCGGCGGGTCCGCGCCGAGATCGACGCGCACTACCCGGACACCGTATTGCTGGCCGAGGCCAATCAGTGGCCCGAGGACGTCGTCGACTACTTCGGCGATTACGCGACCGGCGGCGACGAATGCCACATGGCGTTCCACTTCCCCGTCATGCCGCGTATCTTCATGGCGGTACGCCGCGAATCGCGCTATCCGGTATCGGAAATCCTCGCCAAGACCCCGGCGATCCCGTCCGGCTGCCAGTGGGGCATCTTCCTCCGTAACCACGACGAGCTGACCCTCGAAATGGTGACCGACGAAGAGCGCGACTACATGTACGCGGAGTATGCCAAGGACCCGCGCATGCGGGCCAATATCGGCATCCGCCGCCGCCTCGCCCCACTGCTCGACAACGACCGCAATCAGATCGAACTCTTCACCGCCCTGCTGCTCTCCCTGCCGGGCTCGCCGATTCTCTATTACGGCGACGAGATCGGCATGGGGGACAACATCTGGCTCGGTGACCGCGATGCGGTTCGCACCCCGATGCAGTGGACCCCGGACCGCAATGCCGGATTCTCCTCCTGCGATCCCGGGCGGCTCACCCTGCCGACCATCATGGATCCGGTCCACGGTTATCAGGTCACCAATGTCGAGGCGGCGATGAGTTCCCCGTCGTCGCTGCTGCACTGGACCCGCCGGATGATCGAGATCCGGAAACAGAATCCGGCGTTCGGGCTCGGCAGTTACACCGAACTCCCCTCCAGCAACCCGGCGGTCCTCGCCTTTCTGCGGGCCGCGCCCGGCGAGGGCGGTGCGGACGACGATCTCGTCCTGTGCGTGCACAATTTCTCGCGCTTCGCCCAGCCGACGGAGCTGGATCTGACGGAATTCGACGGACGTCATCCGATGGAACTGATCGGCGGGGTGCATTTCCCGCCGATCGGCCAACTGCCGTATCTGCTGACGCTGGCGGGCCACGGCTTCTACTGGTTCCGGCTCCGCCGCAACGCCGTCTGACGCGGGGGCGGGCCCGCCGCCCGCCCGGTCCGTGGGCCGCCCTCCGCCCGTGCGCCGACCTGCGCGTACGGGCGGAGGTCCGTCCGGGGGCGGGCAGGTCCGGCCGCAGGGCGGGCCCGCCCGCGCCGTGATGGCGTCCGGCCCGGCGGACTCCGTCCGGGGGTACGCTCCCCGCGCCGCCGCACGGAGAACGCCGCATTCCGGGACACTTTGCGCATCCTGTCGAGTGCCCCGGGAAAGGACGCGCCCCCATGCCGGACCCCGCCTCGACCGGTGCTCCGCCCAGATCCGGCGGGCCTCCGCTCGCCGCCGCGCCCGATCTGCTCTCCTCGCTCGCGCCGCTCCTCGCGGACTGGTTGCCCGGCCGCCGGTGGTTCGCCGGGCACGGGCGGCTGATCACCGGCTTCACCCTGCTCTCCGCGACCGAGCTGCTGCCCGGCGCCGCCGCCGGCGGGCCGCCCGGCCTGCTCCATCTGCTGGTCCGCGTGGAGCAGGCGACGGCCCCGGCGGCCGGTGCGCCACCCGGCGGTGACTGCTACCAACTACTGCTGGGCGTGGGCCGGGAGCTGCCGCCGTGGCTGGCGCCCGCGCTGATCGGCCGCCCCGCAGGCGGCCCGCTGCGCGGCCACGCCGTCCACGACGCGTTGCTCGACGGGCGGCTGTGCGGGCTGCTGCTGGAGCGGCTGCGGCTGCCGGGCCGCATCGGGGTGCTCGACTTCCACCGCGAGGCGGGCGCGGAGATCCCGCCCCGGCTGCCCGGCCGCCCGCTCGCCGCGGAGCAGTCCCACACCTCCCTCGTCTACGGCGAGACGCTGATCCTGAAGGTCTTCCGCCAGGTCACGCCGGGCCTCAACCCGGATCTGGAGCTGCCGCGCGTGCTGGCCGGTGCGGGGTGCCCGCGGGTGCCCGCGCCCGTCGCGTGGTTCGAGGCCCGCCCGCCGGAGCGCGGTGCCGAGCCGACGACGCTGGGCGTGCTCCAACCGTATCTGCCGGGCTGCGCCGACGGCTGGCAGCTGGCGCTGGCGGCGCTGGCCGGGCGCGCCGACTTCACCGCTCCGGCGCGGGCCCTGGGCCGCGCCACCGCGGAGGTGCACACCGCGCTCGCCCGGGCGCTGCCCACGGTCGCGCTGCGCCGTCCGCAGCTGGAGTCCATCGCGGCGGGGATGCGCGCCCGGCTGGAGAGCACCGCCCGTGCGGTGCCCGGCCTGCGGCCGTACCGCGCCGGGCTGCGCACCGCGTTCGATGCGCTCGCCACCGCCGGGCGGGGCGGCGGCAGCTGGGCGGCGCAGCGCATCCACGGCGATCTGCACCTGGGGCAGACGCTCCGCCCGGCCCGGGGCCCCGGCCGCTGGTCCCTGATCGACTTCGAGGGGGAACCGGCCCGCCCGCTGGCCGAGCGGCGCCGCCCGCAGCCCGCGGTCCGCGATGTCGCCGCGATGCTCCGCTCCTT
This sequence comes from Streptomyces sp. NBC_01525, assembly GCF_045040405.1. Classification (NCBI taxonomy): domain Bacteria; kingdom Bacillati; phylum Actinomycetota; class Actinomycetes; order Kitasatosporales; family Streptomycetaceae; genus Streptomyces; species Streptomyces sp. NBC_01525. Next base: position 4,908,308 of record NZ_CP109397.1, on the reverse strand, counting down.
CGACTACGCGGCCCGTAGCGGCCCCTCGGGCGGCGACGCCTGGTCCCTGGAGTGGGCGCGCCGCACCCGGGAGGCGTACTGCCGCGGCTATGTGGAGGGCGGCGGCCCCGACCCCTGCGCGGCACCGGAACTGATGCGCGCGTACGAGACCGACAAGGCCGTCTACGAAGTGCTCTACGAGGCCCGGCACCGGCCCGACTGGCTGCCGGTACCGATGGCGGCGGTGCGGCGGCTGGCCGACGGGGGGTGAAGGCCCGGGCGTGTGCCGCCGGGGCGCCTTGCGACGGCTGCGGGGCTCCTTCGGTGCGCCGGTGCCGCCGCCTCCCGTGGGTGTCGCCCCGTCGCGTGCGGCTGCCGCCCGTCCCCGCCCGACCGTTCCGTCCGCCGATCGTCCGTCGCCCCGCCCAGGAGGCCGCCCATGACCGTCCGCCCGCCGTCCCGCCGCCGCCCCGCCGCACCGCCGACCGCCGTCCGGGAGGCGACCGGGCCGACCGACCTGGCGAGGTCGGCAACCTCGGCCGGAGCTGCCGCCGTTCCGGGCGCGGCTGACGCCCCGGAGGTACGGCAGGCTGCCCCCCTCCCCGACGAGGACCGCGCCCGCCTGCTGGCCGGTGCGCACCACGATCCGCACGCCGTGCTCGGGGCGCGGCCGGTGCCCGGTGGGGTGCTCTTCCGGGTGCTGCGGCCGCACGCCCGAAAGGTCGCCGTCGTCACCCGGGGCCGGTGCGCGGTCCTGCGGCCCGAGGGGGACGGGCTGTTCGCCGGGGTGCTGCCGCTGCGCGCCGTCCCCGCGTACGAGCTGCGGGTGGCGTACCCGGACGCCACGCTGACGGTCCGCGACCCGTACGGCTTCCTCCCGGCGCTGGGCGCGCCGGATCTGCGGCTGCTGGGCGAGGGGCGGCACGAGCAGCTGTGGCAGGCGCTCGGTGCCCGCGTCCTGACGCACCAGGGCGTCACCGGCACCCGCTTCACCGTCTGGGCCCCGAACGCGCGCGGGGTGCGGATCCTCGGGGACTTCAACCACTGGGACGGCACCGCCTTCCCGATGCGGTCGCTGGGCGCCTCGGGGGTGTGGGAGCTGTTCCTGCCCGGCGTCGGCGCGGGTGAGCTGTACAAGTTCGAGATCGCCCGGCCGGACGGCTCGCACACCGTACGCGCCGACCCGATGGCCCGGCGCACGGAGTGCCCGCCGGCCAACGCCTCGGTCGTCGACGTCTCGCACCACAAGTGGCGGGACGGCGCCTGGATGGCCGCGCGGGGCGCCCGGCCGCCGCACGCCGCGCCGTTCTCCGTCTACGAGGTGCATCTGCCGTCCTGGCGACCGGGCCTGACCTACCGGCAGCTCGCGGCGCAGCTGCCCGCGTACGTACAGGATCTCGGCTTCACGCATGTGGAGTTCATGCCCCCGGCCGAGCATCCCTTCGGCGGTTCCTGGGGCTACCAGGTCACCGGCTACTACGCGCCGACCGCGCGGATGGGCACCCCGGACGACTTCCGGTATCTGGTCGACGCGCTGCACCGGGCGGGGATCGGTGTGCTGATCGACTGGGTGCCCGCGCATTTCCCGCGCGACGACTGGGCGCTGGCGGAGTTCGACGGGCGGCCGCTGTACGAGCATCCGGATCCGGCGCGGGCCGCGCACCCGGACTGGGGGACGCTGGAGTTCGACTACGGGCGGGCCGAGGTCCGCAACTTCCTCGTCGCCAACGCGGTGTACTGGTGCGAGGAGTTCCACATCGACGGGCTCCGGGTGGACGCCGTGGCATCGATGCTCTACCTCGACTACTCGCGGCCGGAGGGCGCCTGGACGCCCAACGCGCACGGCGGGCGGGAGAATCCGGACGCCGTCGCCTTCCTCCAGGAGATGAACGCGACCGTCCACCGCCGCTGCCCCGGGGTGGTCACCGTCGCCGAGGAGTCCACCGCCTGGGACGGCGTCACCCGCGCCACCCATGAGCCGGGCGCGGGCGGGCTCGGCGGGCTGGGCTTCGGGCTGAAGTGGAACATGGGCTGGATGCACGACTCCCTCCGGTACGTCGCCAAGGAGCCGGTGCACCGCAGGTACCACCACGGCGAGATGACCTTCTCCATGGTCTACGCCTACTCCGAGAACTATCTGCTGCCGATCTCGCACGACGAGGTGGTGCACGGCAAGCGGTCGCTGGTGTCGAAGATGCCGGGCGACTGGTGGCAGCGGCGCGCCACCCACCGCGCCTACCTCGGCCACATGTGGGCCCACCCGGGCAAGCAACTCCTCTTCATGGGGCAGGAGTTCGCCCAGGGCGCGGAGTGGGCGGAGCGCCACGGCCCGGACTGGTGGCTGCTGGACCCGTCGTACGCGGCGGAGCCGGACCACCGCGGGGTGCGGGATCTGGTGCGCGACCTCAACCGCGCCTACGGGGCGGCGCCCGCGCTGTGGGAGCGGGACACCGACCCGGCGGGCTTCGCGTGGGTGGACGCGGACGCCGCCGAGGACAACGTCTTCGCCTTTCTGCGCTTCGCCGCCGACGGCTCCCCCCTGCTGTCCGTGACCCACTACTCCCCCGTGGTCCGCCCCGGCTACCGGCTCGGCGTCCCGGACACCGTGGCCGCCTGGCGTGAGGTGCTGAACACCGACGCCGCGCGCTACGGCGGCGGCGGTGTCGAGAACCCCGGCGCGCTGACGCCGGAGCCGGTGCCCGCGCACGGCCGGGAGACCTCGCTCACCGTCACGCTGCCGCCCCTGGCCACGCTCTGGCTGCGCCCGGCCTGACCGGAGCGGCGGACACGGGGCCGCCAGGCCCGCCGGGCACGGGGCCTCCCGGACCGCCGGAATCCCGCCGTCCCGGCCGGGGGCCGTCCCCGCTGTCTCCGCTCCCCTCAGACCCGCTGGGCGACCGGTCCGAGCGCGGCCCGCAGCCCGGCGACCGAGGCCCGCCACTGCGGTCCGGAGTCCGACTCGTCCCACAGCTCGGCCAGTTCGGAATCCGGGGCGAGCACCCGGTCCAGGGCGCGGACGGCCAGACCGGTCAGCTCGGGCGGCGGCTGCGGTATGACACAGCGCGGCACGGACACCGCCGCACCCCCGCACACGACGGGCCCGGCCACGCCGACCGCGCCCGCACCGGCCCTCTCCACACCGGCCCCGCCCGTACCGCCCGACTCCGTACCGGCCGCACCGCCCCTCTCCGCACCGCCCGTACCGCCCGGCCGGGCCGCCGCCAGCAGCGCGGCCGCGGCCACCGCCGTCTCGCCCTCCGGTGCGTCCAGGTACCAGCGCTCCTCGACGGCGTCGGCCAGTGCCGTGCGTACCGCGAAGAGGCGGCGGTTCTCCGGCAGCGCGCCCAGTCGCACCACGAGGTCCGCCGCGGCGTCGCCGCCGAACGGACCCGTCCCCCATGTGCCCATGCCCCGCTCCTCGTTCACCAGCGGCCGGTGCACCACCGGCCGCTGTCATCCCGTTCCCTGCATGGTGCCGCACACCACTGACAACGGCCGTCCGGCGAGGGCGGGGAACGGGGCGCGACACGGCGTATCCGCAGGTGGGGCGGGAAAGCGGAAGGGGCGGGCGCCCGAAGGCACCCGCCCCGTACGGCGGTGGAACGCAGCGCACCCGGCGCCGTCACCACGCGGCGCGGGCGGTCCCGAGGAACTGCCGCCGCGCGTCCGGTCAGGCCCCGGCGAGCTCCTTCGCCCCGTCCGCCCGCGGCGCGTCATCGGCCGGTGCGGGGACGCCGTGGTCCTCGTTCAGCGTCGCCTCGTCGAACGGCAGCTGACCGGCGAGGACCTCGCCCACCCGGGCCTTGTCGATCTCCTTCGTCCAGGTACCGATGAGGACCGTGGCGACGGCGTTTCCGGCGAAGTTGGTGAGCGCCCGCGCCTCGCTCATGAAGCGGTCGATGCCGACGATCAGGCCGACGCCGTCGACCAGTTCGGGGCGGTGCGACTGGAGGCCGCCGGCGAGGGTGGCCAGGCCCGCGCCGGTGACGCCGGCCGCGCCCTTCGACGCGATGATCATGAAAACGAGGAGGGAGATCTGCTGCCCCAGGGCGAGCGGCTTCCCCATCGCCTCGGCGACGAACAGCGCGGACATCGTCAGGTAGATGGCGGTGCCGTCGAGGTTGAAGCTGTAGCCGGTGGGGACGGTGATGCCGACCACGGGCTTGCTGACGCCCAGGTGCTCCATCTTGGCGATCAGCCGCGGCAGCGCCGACTCCGAGGAGGAGGTCGACAGAATCAGCAGGAACTCCCGCGCCAGGTACTTCAGCAGCAGGAAGATGTTCACCCCGGCGAAGAGCCGCAGCAGCGTCCCGAGGACGACGATCACGAAGAGCAGGCAGGTGAGGTAGAAGCCGACCATGATGACGGCGAGGGACTTCAGCGCGTCGACTCCGGTCTCGCCGACCACCGCGGCGATGGCGCCGAAGGCGCCGACCGGCGCCACCCACATGATCATCGACAGCACGCGGAAGACCAGCTTCTGCAGATGCCCGACCCCGCGCAGCACCGGCTCGCCCGCCTTGCCGAGCGACTGCAGCCCGAAGCCGACCAGCAGCGCGACCAGCAGCGTCTGGAGGACCTCGCCCTGAGTGAAGGCGGAGACCAGCGTCTTCGGGATCATGCCGAGCAGGAAGTCGGCGGTGGACTCGCCGCCGCCCGCGGTCTGCGCCTGGCCCGCGTGGCGGACCGTTTCGGTCAGGTGCAGGCCCGAGCCGGGCTCCAGGATGTTGCCGACGACCAGTCCGATGGCGAGGGCGACGGTGGACATCACCATGAAGTAGCCGAGGGCGAGACCGCCGACGGCGCCGACCTTGGCCGCCTTGCGGACCGAGCCGACGCCCAGCACGATCGTGCAGAAGATGACCGGCGAGATCATCATCTTGATGAGGTTCACGAACCCGGTGCCGAGCGGCTTCAGCTCGACGGCGACACCGGGGGCGATGAAGCCCACGGCGATGCCGAGCAGCACCGCCGCGATCACGACGATGTAGAGGAAATGCGTGCGGTCCCGCTTCTTCGGCGCGTTCTCCCCGGTGGTGCCACCCGACGGCGGCGTCTTTGCAGCCACGGCTGCCTCCTCGCTCTACGGTTGCGCGCTGAATCTGCGGCTCGGGCGCAACGAATCCCGGCGACTATGCACCTGACCTGTGGCGTGCGTCACCCTTACGTGCATTTCGTTCATATAAAAGTGACCGGGCAGACTGTTTGCATGCACCTTGCCCTTCCGCGGACGCCATGGCGCCTGCGTCGCCCCCGCAGCCTCGCCGGGCAGCTCTTCGCGATGCAGGTCCTGCTGGTGACCGTGGTCGTCGCGGGCTGCGCGCTCTTCGCGTACGCGAGCGCCGGGCGGCAGGCGAAGGAGACCGCGCGGCGGCAGACGACGGCGGTGACGACGGCGGTCGCCGACTCGCCCGCGGTGATCGCCGCCGCCCGCACCGCCGACCCCACGGCGGTGCTCCAGCCGTACGCCGAGCGGCTGCGGCGCGACGCGGGCGTCGACTTCGTCGTCGTCATGGCGCCGGACGGCACCCGCTGGACGCACCCCGAGCCGGACGCGATCGGCCGGACGTACCTCGGGCACACCGGACGGGCGCTGCACGGCGAGACGTTCACCGAGACGCACCTCGGCGTGCTGGGGCCGTCGGTGCGGGTCATCGCGCCGGTCCGCGACCCCGCGCACGGCGACCGCGTCACCGCGCTGGTCAGCTCCGGCATCACCGTCGCCACCATCAGCGAGCAGCTGCGCAATCAGGTACTGGCGCTGCTCGGGGTGGCCGCGGCGGCGCTGGCGCTGGGCGGGCTCGGGACGTACGTCATCAACGCCCGGCTGCGGCGCCACACCCACGGGATGAACGCCGCCGAGCTGAGCCGGATGCACGACTACCACCAGGCGGCGCTGCACGCGGTGCGAGAGGGACTGCTGATGCTCGACGGGCGGCGGCGGGTCTCGCTGATCAACGACGGCGCCCGGGAACTCCTCGGGGTGGCCGACGACGCGGTGGGCCGTCCGGTGGCGGAGCTGGGGCTGCCCGCGCCGCTGGCGACGGCGCTGACCGCACCGGGGCCGCTGATCGACGCACTGCATCTGACGGACGAGCGGGTACTGGTCGTCAACTCCGCGCCGGTCTCCGGCGGGGAGCACCGCGGCAGCGTCATCACCCTGCGCGACCACACCGAACTCCAGGCGCTGTCCGGCGAGCTGGACTCCGTACGCGGGTTCACGGAGGCGCTGCGGTCGCAGGCGCACGAGGCCGCGAACCGGCTGCACACGGTGGTGTCGCTGATCGAACTGGGCCGCGCCGACGAGGCGGTGGAGTTCGCCACCGCCGAACTGGAGCTGGCCCAGGCGCTGACCGATCAGGTCGTCGGCGCGGTCGCCGAACCGGTGCTCGCCGCCCTGCTGCTGGGCAAGGCGGCGCAGGCCAACGAGCACGGCGCGGAGCTGGCACTGACCGCCGACAGCCGGATCGACGACGGGCTGCTGCCGCCGGATCTGCCCGCCCGCGACCTGGTGACGGTGCTGGGCAACCTCATCGACAACGCCCTGGACGCGGCGGCGCCGGACGCCACCTCGGGCGCCGCGCCACCGGAGAGCGACGGCCCGGCCGCTCCGCCGAAGGTCACCGTCACCGCCCGCTCCGACGGTGGCGAACTGCTGCTGCGCGTGGCGGACAACGGGCCCGGCGTGCCCGAGGAGAGCGCGGCGGAGATCTTCCGCCGCGGCTGGAGCAGCAAACGGCCCACGGCGGGCGCCCCGGCGCGCGGCCGGGGGCTGGGCCTGGCCCTCGTCCAGCAGGCGGTCCGGCGCAACGGCGGTACCCTCACCCTCGACCACGCCCCGGACGGCGGCGCGCGCTTCACGGTACGGCTGCCGCTGCCCGGGACGACGGACGGCGGTGCCTCATGATGACCGCCCCCGACATCAAGGTCCTCGTCGTCGAGGACGATCCGGTGGCCGCCGCCGCGCACACGCTGTACGTGGGGCGGGTGCCCGGTTTCACGGTCTCGGGCACCGTGCACTCCGGCGCGGACGCCCGCCGCCACCTCGACCAGCACACCGTCGACCTGCTGCTGCTCGACCTCTATCTGCCGGACGGGCACGGGCTCCAGCTGATGCGGACGCTGCGCGGCGCCGGGCACGGTGCGGACGTCATCGCGGTCACCTCGGCGCGCGATCTGACGATGGTGCGCGAGGGCGTGTCGCTGGGCGTGGTGCAGTACCTCCTCAAGCCGTTCACGTTCTCGACGCTGCGCGACCGGCTCCAGCGGTACGCCGCGTTCCGCTCCACCGCGGGCGAGGCCAGCGGGCAGGACGAGGTGGACCGCGCCATCGCCGCGCTGCGCAACCCGCGCCCGGCGGCGCTGCCCAAGGGGCTGACCTCCGCGACCCTGCGCGCGGTCACCGACGCGCTGCGCGCCGCCCCCGACGGCCTGTCGGCCACCGAAGCGGGCGCGGGCGTCGGCATCTCCCGGATCACCGCCCGCCGCTACCTGGAGTACCTGGTGGAGACGGGCCGGGCGGCCCGCGCCCCGCAGTACGGCCAGGTGGGCCGCCCGGAGCTGCGGTACCGCTGGTCGGGGCGGTAGCGCGGCGGCGCGGGCGCGCCGGGGCCGTGGGGCCGTAACGCGCGGAAGGCGCACCCTCCGGGGGCCCGGGAGCACCTCAACTCCCGCGCCCCGGCGGGCCCGTGGGCCGTACGGCACCGGCCGGTCCTCGCCCTGTGGACGGACCGGCCGTCCCCCTTGAGAGGGACCGGCGGGCCCGGCGTCGGACTTCCGGCCGGTGCCGCTTTCGGTCCCTCGGGGCGACGACGCTGACGGGTGCCGCGGCCGACGATGGGAGCACGTTGCCCGTCCCGTTCCCAGGAGTTCCCGTGTCCCATGCGGCTGCCGTCCCCGCACCCACCCTCGCGACGTCCGGTGTCGCCGCCCGCGCGGCCGACCTCAGCAAGGTCTACGGCGGGGGCGAGACGAGGGTGGTGGCGCTGGACTCGGTCTCCGTCGAGTTCGGCACCGGCCAGTTCACCGCGATCATGGGTCCGTCCGGCTCCGGCAAGTCGACGCTGATGCACTGCATGGCGGGGCTGGACACCATTTCGTCCGGCTCGGCCCGCATCGGCGACGTGGAGCTGGCGGCGCTCGGCGAGAAGAAGCTGACCCAGCTGCGCCGCGACAAGATCGGCTTCATCTTCCAGGCGTTCAACCTGCTGCCGACACTGACCGCCGCCGAGAACATCACCCTCCCGATGGACATCGCGGGCCGCAAGCCCGATCCGGCGTGGATGAACGCCGTCATCGAGACGGTGGGCCTCTCCGGCCGCCTCACCCACCGCCCCGGCCAGCTCTCCGGCGGCCAGCAGCAGCGCGTCGCGGTCGCCCGCGCCCTGGTCGCCCGGCCGGAGATCATCTTCGCGGACGAGCCGACCGGCAACCTCGACTCCCGCTCCGGCGCCGAGATCCTGGGCTTCCTCCAGGAGTCGGTGCGCGCCATGGGCCAGACGGTCGTGATGGTCACCCACGACCCGGTCGCCGCGGGCTACGCCGACCGCGTCGTCTTCCTCGCCGACGGCCGCATCGTCGAGGAGCTGCACCGGCCCACCTCGGACGCGGTCCTGGACCGTATGCGGCGCTTCGACGGCCGCGGCCGTACGCAGTGACCCCGGCCCCGCGCCGCACCGCCCCGCCACCCCATCCGAGCCTCCGGCCCCAGGACTGACACACCATGCTGCGAACAGCCGTGCGCAACCTCTTCGCGCACAAAGCCCGGCTGATGATGACCGTGCTCGCGGTCCTCCTCGGCGTCGCCTTCGTCTCCGGCACCCTCGTCTTCAGCGACACCGTCGGCAACGCCCTCAAGAACGCCTCCGCCAAGAACCTCGACGACGTCGCCGTCTCCGTCCAGGCCGAGTCGGAACCCCCGAAGGCCGACGACCGGCGCACCACCGTCCTCACCGACAAGACGGCCGCCAAGGTCCGCGCGGTGCCCGGCGTACGGGCCGTACGGGCCGACATCACCGGCGACGCGGTCCTCGCCGCCAAGGACGGTAAGCCGGTCGGCGAGGCGTGGCAGAACCTCGCCGCCAACTACCAGCCCGGCCCGGACGGCAAGGACGGCCGCTATCCGCTGGTCCGGGGCCGCGGCCCGGCCGCCGCCGGCGAGATCGCGATGGCCGAGGCCACCGCGCGCAAGGCCGGCTACCGGATCGGCGACACCGTACGGTTCGCCACCAACGGCCCGGTGCTGGCGAAGAAGCTGGTCGGCCTCGTCGCCACCGACGACCCGAAGGTGACCGCGGGCGGTTCGCTGGTGCTGCTCGACACCGCCACCGCGCAGCGGCTCTACCTCCACCCCGGCCAGTTCGACGAGCTGGTGGTGTCGGCCGCGCCCGGCGCCGACGAGGCGGCGCTGACCCGCGAGGTCCGCGCGGCCGTGCCCGGCAAGGGGGCGACGGTCACCAGCGGCACGGCACTCGCCGAGGAGCAGAGCGTGCTGCTCGCCGAGCAGAACAAGGCGCTGACCTCGACGCTGCTGACCTTCGCCGGGATCGCACTGTTCGTCGGCATCTTCATCATCGCCAACACCTTCACCATGCTGATCTCCCAGCGCCGCCGCGAGATCGCCCTGCTGCGCGCGGTCGGCGCCTCCCGCCGCCAGGTGGTCCGCTCGGTGCTCATCGAGGCGACGCTGCTGGGCGTGGTGGCCTCCGTCGTCGGCATGGGCCTGGGCGTCGGCATCGCCACGGGAATCCGCGCCGTCCTCAACGCCAACGACGCCGGGCTGCCGGACGGGCCGCTCGTCATCAGCCCCGTCACCGTCCTCGCGTCGCTGGCCACCGGCACCGTCGTGACGGTCCTGGCCGCGTGGCTGCCGTCCCGCCGGGCGGCGAAGATCGCGCCGGTGGAAGCGCTGAGCACGGTCGACACGCAGGCGGCGCCGCGCAGCCTGGTGCTCCGCAACATCTTCGGCGCCGTCGTCGGCGGCGCCGGTGTGGCCGTGATGTTCTGGGCCTCGACGCTGGAGTCCAGCGACGACCTGCCGATCGCGATGCTCGGCTCCGCGCTCACCATGATCGGCGTGATCGTGCTGGCGCCGCTCCTCTCCCGCCCGCTGGTCTTCCTCACCGGCGCGGTCACCGGCCGTCTCTTCGGTACGGTCGGCAAGCTCGCCAAGGAGAACGCGCTGCGCAACCCGCGCCGGACCGCCGCGACCGGCTCGGCGCTGATGATCGGCCTCACCCTGATCACCGGCATGACCGTCGTCGGCCACTCCGCGCAGTCCGCCGTCGACCGGATGACCTCGACCCAGCTGACGGCCGACTACCAGATCACCACGTCCACGTACTCCGGCCTCGACCCGAAGCTGTCCGCAAAGACGGCGCAGGTCCCCGGCGTGACGGCGGTGGCGCCGCTGCGCAACTCCGCCTTCCTCCTCGGCGAGGACGCGGTGCACCTCAACGGCACCGACCTCCGCACGATCGGCCGGGTCACGGACCTCAAGGTGGTCCAGGGCTCGCTCGGCGCGGTGCACGGTGACGCCGTCGCGCTGGCGAAGAGCGTCGCCGACAAGGCGGGCAAGCACACCGGACAGAGCCTCGACGTCAGCTTCTTCGGCGACAAGAAGCGCCACCTCACGGTCGCCGCCGTCTACGAGGACAACGAGATCGCCGGTGACGCCCTCTCCGACCTGCCGCTGGTCGCCACCCCGACGGAGCGTCCGAAGGACGACTCGCTGCTGGTCAAGACCGCGCACGGCGCCTCCGAGGCGACGGCCGCGCAGCTGCGGGCCGCCTTCGGTGACAACCCGCTGGTGAAGGTCCAGGACCACGAGGACCTGCGCCGGGAGAACGCCGGTCAGATCGGGATGCTGGTCAACATGGTCTACGGGCTGCTGGGCATGGCCGTCGTCATCGCGGTGGTCGGCGTGATCAACACCCTGGCGATGTCGGTCTTCGAGCGGACCCGGGAAATCGGGATGCTGCGCGCCATCGGCCTGGCGCGGACCGGGATCAAGCGGATGGTCCGGCTGGAGTCGGTCGTCATCTCGCTCTTCGGCGCGGTGCTCGGCATCGGCGTGGGCCTGTTCCTCTCCTGGGCCGGCGGCTCCATGCTCGCCTCGTCCTGGAAACTCTACGAGACGCTGCTGCCGTGGGGACGGCTGGCGCTGTTCGTGGCGATCGCCCTGGCGGTGGGCGTGCTGGCCGCCGTCTGGCCGGCCCGCCGCGCGGCGAAGCTGAACATGCTGGAGGCCATCGGCGCCCAGTGACGGCCGGGCACGACAACAGCGGCGCGCCGTCCCCCACCGGGGAGGCGCGCCGCCGCCGTGTCCGGACGGGCCGCAGGTCAGAAGACCGACTCGGCCTCCCGCATCCGGTCGGCGGGGACCCGCTTCAGTTCGGTGACCGCCTCCGCGAGCGGCACCATCGTGACGTCGGTGCCGCGCAGCGCCGTCATCTTCCCGAATTCCCCGCGGTGCGCCGCCTCGACGGCGTGCCAGCCGAAGCGGGTGGCGAGGACGCGGTCGTACGCGGTGGGGGTGCCGCCACGCTGGACGTGGCCGAGGATGACCGGGCGGGCCTCCTTGCCGAGGCGCCTCTCCAGCTCGACGGCGAGGGCGTTGCCGATACCGGAGAACCGCTCGTGGCCGTACCGGTCGATGGCGCCCTTCTTGTAGTCCATCGTGCCGGGCGCGGGGTGAGCTCCCTCGGCGACGCAGATCACGGCGAACTTCTTGCCGCGCGAGAACCGTTCCTCGACCATCCGGACCAGGTCGTTCACGTCGAATTCGCGCTCCGGCAGACAGATGCCGTGGGCGCCGCCGGCCATACCGGACTCCAGGGCGATCCATCCGGCGTGGCGGCCCATGACCTCGACGACCATCACCCGCTGATGCGATTCGGCGGTGGTCTTGAGGCGGTCGATGGCCTCGGTGGCGACGCCGACGGCGGTGTCGAAGCCGAAGGTGCGGTCGGTGGAGGAGATGTCGTTGTCGATCGTCTTGGGCACGCCGACGACCGGCAGTCCGGCGTCCGCCAGCATCCGGGCGGCGGTCAAGGTGCCCTCGCCGCCGATCGGGATGAGGACGTCGATGCCGTGCTCGCGGGAGAAGTCCTTGGCGTTGTCGCACGCCTCGCGCAGCCGGTCGCGCTCCAGGCGGGCGGAGCCGAGGATGGTGCCGCCGCGGGCGAGGATGCCGCTGACGGCGTCCAGGTCGAGCTTGCGGTAACGCCCGTCGAGCAGTCCCTTGAAACCGTCCTCGAAGCCGATGACCTCGTCGTCGTGGCCGGTCAGGGCGCGGTGGACGACGGACCTGATCACAGCGTTCAGCCCGGGGCAGTCGCCGCCGGCGGTGAGGACTCCGATACGCATCGTGCTGTGTCTCCTGTGCTCGCTGTCGGTCGCGCGGCCGGTCCGATTCTTCCACGGGGCGTCCGGGCGCGCCCTCACCCGCCCGGCGCCCCGCCCTTCTCCCGGGCCCTTTCCCTCGGGGAAACCGGGACGCGCGACCGCCCCGGAGCCGCGGGTATGGTCAAGAGGGCGAGCCCGCCATAACGGCTGTTTCCGACCCTACTCTGACTGCCCCGGCTGATCTGACCCTGGCGACAACGGATGGACGGAGAGCACGCGTGACACGCAGCGTGTACGTGACCGGTACCGAGCGCGGCGACGGCCGTCAGGTCGTCGAGCTGGGAGTGATGGAGCTCCTGACCCGCCACGTCGACCGGGTGGGCGTCTTCCGCCCGCTGGTCCACGACGGACCGGACCGCCTCTTCGACCTGCTGCGGGCCCGCTACCGCCTCAGCCAGCCCACCGAATCCGCCTTCGGCCTCGGCTACGACGAGGCCGCCGGCCTCCAGGCCGAGCACGGCACCGACGAACTGGTCTCCCGGCTGGTCGAACGGTTCCACGCGGTGGCCCGGGAGTACGAGTACGTCCTGGTCCTCGGCTCGGACTACGCCGCCACCAACCTGCCGGACGATCTGGGCCTCAACGCCCGCCTCGCCAACGAGTTCGGCGCCGCGGTGATCCCGGTGGTCAGCGGTCAGAGCCAGGAGGCCGAGGCGGTGCGCGCGGAGGCCCGGAACGCCTACCGCGCCTACGCCGCGCTCGGCTGCGATGTCGTCGCCCTCGTCGTCAACCGCGTCGATCCGGGGCTGCAGAAGGCCGTCGTCGAGCGGCTGGCAGCGCGACTGCCGGTGCCGTGCTACGCGCTGCCGGAGGACGGTGCGCTCTCCGCGCCGACCGTCGGGCAGCTGGTGCACAGCCTGGGCGCGGAGGTACTGCTCGGTGACGACTCCGGGCTCGCCCGCGACGCCCGCGACTTCGTCTTCGGCGGCGCGATGCTGCCGACGTTCCTCAAGGCGCTGACGCCGGGGTGCCTGGTGGTGACGCCCGGGGACCGTGCCGACCTCGTCATCGGGTCGCTCGCCGCGCACAGCGCGGGCGCCCCGCCCATCGCCGGGGTGCTGCTCACCCTGGACGAGCGGCCCGGCCCGGACATCATGGCGCTGGCGGACCGGCTGGCGCCCGGCACCCCGGTCGTCTCGGTGCCCGGCGGCTCCTTCCCGACGGCCGCGGAGCTGTTCGCCGTCGAGGGCAAGCTCAACGCCGCGGCGCCGCGCAAGGCGGAGACCGCGCTCGGCCTGTTCGAACGGCATGTGGACACCGTCGAGCTGACGAATCGTATCTCCGTGGCCCGCTCCGGCCGGGTCACGCCGATGATGTTCGAACACGAGCTGATCGAGCGCTCGCGGTCCGGGCGGCGCCGGGTGGTGCTGCCCGAGGGCGGTGAGGAGCGGGTGCTGCGCGCCGCCGATGTGCTGCTGCGCCGCGACGTCTGCGCGCTGACGCTGCTCGGCGAGGAGGAGGCGATCCGCAAGCGCGCCGCCGACCTCGCCATCGATCTGGCGGACGCCCAGATCATCGACCCGCAGGCGTCGCCGCTGCGCGAACGCTTCGCCGAGCGGTACGCGGAGCTGCGCGCCCACAAGGGCGTCGGCTACGAGCTGGCGTACGACGTCGTCGCCGACGTGTCGTACTTCGGCACCCTGATGGTGCAGGAGGGCCTGGCCGACGGCATGGTCTCCGGCGCGGTGCACTCGACCGCGGCGACCATCCGCCCGGCCTTCGAGATCATCAAGACCAAGACGGACGCGCAGATCGTCTCGTCCGTCTTCTTCATGTGCCTGGCCGACCGGGTCCTCGTCTACGGCGACTGCGCGGTCAACCCGGATCCGGACGCCGAGCAGCTCGCCGACATCGCCATCCAGTCGGCCGCCACCGCCGCGCAGTTCGGGGTGGAGCCGCGGATCGCGATGCTGTCGTACTCCACCGGTACCTCCGGCTCCGGCGCCGACGTCGACAAGGTCCGCCGCGCCACCGAGCTGGTCCGCAAGCTCCGGCCGGATCTGCTGGTGGAGGGCCCGATCCAGTACGACGCGGCGGTCGACGCCTCCGTGGCGCGCACCAAGCTGCCCGAATCCGAGGTCGCGGGCCGGGCGACGGTGCTGATCTTCCCGGACCTCAACACCGGCAACAACACCTACAAGGCGGTGCAGCGCTCGGCGGGCGCCATCGCCGTCGGACCGGTCCTCCAGGGCCTGCGCAAACCGGTCAACGACCTGTCGCGCGGCGCGCTGGTGCAGGACATCGTCAACACCGTCGCCATCACCGCGATCCAGGCGCAGGGCGCCCCGCCCGGCGCCGGTGCCGTCTGACCCGCGCCCGCCCCGTCCCGCAACCACCGGAAAGCGCTTCATGACTGCCAACCCCACCCGCGTCCTCGTCCTCAACTCCGGCTCCTCGTCGGTGAAGTACCAGCTGCTCGACATGGCGGAGAGCCGTCGGCTGGCCGTCGGTCTCGTCGAGCGGATCGGTGAGGAGACCTCGCGGCTGGTGCACACGCCGCTGGCCACCGGCGGCGCACGGCGGGTGCACGAAGGACCGATGGCCGACCACGACGCGGCGCTGAAGGCGGTCGCGGCGGAGCTGGCCGCCGACGGCCTGGGCCTCGACTCGCCGCAACTTGCCGCGATCGGGCACCGTGTGGTGCACGGCGGCCTGAAGTTCACCGAGCCGACCGTCATCGACGAGGTGGTCCTCAAGGAGATCGAGCGGCTGGTGCCGGTCGCGCCGCTGCACAATCCGGCGAACATCACCGGCATCCGCACCGCCCAGGCGCTCCGCCCCGACCTGCCGCAGATCGCGGTCTTCGACACCGCGTTCCACACCACGATGCCGGAGTACGCGGCCCGTTACGCCATCGACGTGGCCACCGCCGATGCGCACCGCATCCGCCGCTACGGCTTCCACGGCACCTCGCACGCGTATGTCTCGCGCCGCACCGCCCGGCTGCTGGGCAAGGACCCGTCCGAGGTCAACGTCATCGTGCTGCACCTGGGCAACGGCGCCTCGGCGTCGGCGGTGGCGGGCGGCCGGTGCGTCGACACCTCGATGGGGCTGACGCCGCTGGAGGGCCTGGTGATGGGCACCCGCTCCGGCGACATCGACCCGGCGGTGACGTTCCACCTCAAGCGGGTCGCCGGGATGTCCGCCGACGAGATCGACGAGCTGCTCAACAAGAGGAGCGGGCTGGTCGGGCTCTGCGGCGACAACGACATGCGGGAGATCCGGCGCCGTATCGACGAGGGCGACAAGGCCGCGGCCCTCGCCTTCGACATCTACATCCACCGGCTGAAGAAGTACCTCGGCGCCTACACCGCGGTGCTCGGCCGGGTCGACGCGGTGGCGTTCACCGCGGGCGTCGGCGAGAACGCCGCCCCGGTGCGCGCCGCGGCGATGGCCGGTCTGGAGGGGCTGGGCATGGCCGTGGACGCCGACCGCAACGCCGTACGGTCCGACGAACCGCGGCTGATCTCGCCCGAGGGCGCCCGGGTCGCGGTCGCCGTGGTCCCGACAGATGAGGAGCTGGAGATCGCCCAGCAGACATACGCGCTGGTCACCGCCTAGCTCCGCGCCCGCCTTCGGGGGAATATTCCGCTCCGAAACAAAACCGATAGGATTCAGCCCATGCGCCGTTCGAAAATCGTCTGCACCCTGGGCCCCGCCGTCGACTCCTACGACCAGCTGAAGACGCTGATCGAGGCCGGTATGAACGTGGCCCGTTTCAACATGAGCCACGGAACCCACTCGGAGCACGAGGAGCGGTACCACCGCGTCCGCAAGGCGTCCGAGGAGACCGGCCGCGCGGTGGGCGTACTGGCCGACCTCCAGGGTCCGAAGATCCGCCTGGAGACGTTCGCCGACGGCCCCGTGGAGCTGGTGCGCGGCGACGAGTTCGTCATCACCACCGAGGACGTCCCCGGCGACAAGCGCATCTGCGGCACGACGTACAAGGGCCTGCCCGGCGACGTCTCCAAGGGCGACCCGGTCCTCATCAACGACGGCAACGTCGCGCTCCAGGTCGTCGATGTCGACGGCCCGCGGGTGCGCACCATCGTCATCGAGGGCGGCGTCATCTCCGACCACAAGGGCATCAACCTGCCCGGCGCGGCGGTCAACGTCCCCGCGCTGTCGGAGAAGGACATCGAGGACCTGAAGTTCGCGCTGGCGATGGGGTGCGACATGGTCGCGCTCTCCTTCGTCCGCGACGCCAAGGACGTCCAGGACGTGCACCGCGTGATGGACGAGGTCGGGCGCCGCGTCCCGGTCATCGCCAAGGTGGAGAAGCCGCAGGCGGTCGCCAACATGACGGAGGTCGTCATGGCCTTCGACGCGGTGATGGTGGCCCGCGGTGACCTCGCGGTGGAGTACCCGCTGGAGAAGGTCCCGATGGTGCAGAAGCGCCTGGTGGAGCTGTGCCGCCGGAACGCCAAGCCGGTGATCGTGGCGACCCAGATGATGGAGTCGATGATCACCAACTCGCGGCCGACCCGCGCCGAGGCGTCCGACGTCGCCAACGCGATCCTGGACGGCGCGGACGCGGTCATGCTCTCCGCGGAGTCGTCGGTCGGCGCGTACCCGATCGAGACCGTCAAGACGATGTCGAAGATCGTCGAGGCGGCCGAGGAGGAGCTGCTGTCGAAGGGCCTGCAGCCGCTGGTCCCGGGCAAGAAGCCGCGGACGCAGGGCGGCGCGGTGGCCCGCGCGGCGTGCGAGATGGCGGACTTCCTCAGCGGCAAGGCGCTGGTGGCGTTCACCAAGTCCGGTGACACCGCCCGCCGGCTCTCCCGCTATCGCGCGGCCCAGCCGATCCTGGCCTTCACCACCGACCCGGCCACCCGCAACCAGCTCGCGCTGAGCTGGGGTGTGGAGACGTTCGTGGTGCGGCACGTCGACAACACCGATGCGATGGTCGACCTCGTCGACGCGGAGCTGCTCAAGCTCCAGCGGTACAACGAGGGCGACACCATGATCATCACGGCCGGTTCGCCCCCCGGCATCCCCGGCACCACCAACATGGTGCGCGTCCACCGCCTGGGCGGCGAGAGCTGATCCGGCGCCGGTGACACGGATACGGCGGTGGCCGCCCCCACGGAAGGGGGCGGCCACCGCCGTATCCGTTGCCTCAGCTGTTCTCGATGGTCTCGTGCAGCCCGGGGACGTGCAGGGTGCCGCCGAACTGTCCCGACTGGGCGAGCTTCACCTTGGTGAAGTACGCGAACGGGATGTTGATGGGCGGCGGGTGCTCCGGGTCGAAGACGATCGGGATCAGCCCGAAGAGGTTGCCCTGCAACCGCTCGGTGTAGAGCGTGACCTGCCCGTCGCGGATGGTCGACGTGGAGCCCGGCGTGGACCGGACGTGGTACTTGAGGCCGTTCGGCCCGTCCACGATCTGGTGCAGGTCACCGATGTCGATGCCACCGGCGGTGAACTTCAGCGCCTGCTTGGTCCGCCCGCTCGGCGTCCGGAGGTTGACCACGCCCTTGTAGTCGAGTTCCTTCAGCGTCAGCGACGAGGCTTCCAGGTGCCAGGGGCCCTCCGGCACGGCGGCCGGGGGCTGTTCGTCCGTACCGTCCGACTTCTTCTCGACGACGCACGGGAACGACTTCTTCCCGTCCGCGTCCGGCGCACCGGGGTCGGCCGTCGCACCGGCCGTGGGCCCGGCGGCGTCGCCCTTCCCCTCGGCGGCCTCGTCCGCCGCGTCCCGCACCGGCTCCGCGGCCTTGTCGGCCGCGTCCCGTACGGGGTCGGCGGTCTTCCCGGACGACGGCTTCGACGGGTCCGGCTGCTTCGAGGGCTCCGACATCGCGGACGGGCTCGGGCCCGGCGACGCGGCGTCCTTGCCGCTCTCCGTGCCGGAGTCCTTCGCGCCGCCGGGCGGGACGGCGTCCTCGATCTTCTTGCCCCAGCCCAGCGGGTCGTACCAGGGGTTGCCTTCGTCGTCCGTGGGGGACGACGACGGGGTGGTGGACGGGGACGGCGCGGAGCCGGCGTCCTCGCCCCCGGACGCGGAGCCGGACGGCGACGGCGAGGCGTCGGGCGACGGCGTGCCCGGACCCGGCGCCTTCCCCTTCTCCCCGCCCTCGGCGGCCTTCTCCTCGGCGGCCTTCTTCTTGGCTGCCTCGGCGTCCTTGGCGGCCTTCTCCGCCGCGGCCTTCTTCTTGGCGGCCTTCTCCTTGGCCTGCGCCTCCTGCTCCTGCTGGTCCGGAGCGGTGACGCACGGGCCGTCCTTGAAGGGGCTCTTGGGCGCCGGCTTGGCCACCGCCAGCTGGGGCGTGAACCCCATGCCCATGAGCACGGCGGACGGCATCGCGGCGATGGCTATCGCCTTGCCCGCGGGCACATGGAACCGCGTCAGCAGCGGTTTCTTCGGCGCCGCGTGCCTCGGTCCGGATCTCGCCCCGGCGGCTGCGTTCTCGTGCAGCTCGTCACCCGGCACGGTGCCTCCCGTTCGTTCCGTTGGTCGGGCTCGTTCCTGACAGGTCGTCCAGTCCGTCGCCCGATCCCGGAGCCGCACCGGCCGCGACCGGCTGCCCGCCGACCGCCGCACCGGCCCGCGCGCCCTGCGGGCCGCCGCCCTCCGCCGCCGCCCGGCCCGGCGCCCACGAGACGCCGAGCGCCCCGCCGAACAGTCCCAGCAGGAAGCCGACGAGGAAGGCACCGAAGTTCGAGACGACCAGGGAGACGAGGGACAGCAGGATGGCCGCCACCCCCGCGAAGACCCGCGAGGCCGGCTGGAACCACAGGGTCAGACCGAGCACGACCAACAGCACGCCGATGATCAGCGATCCGGCACCGGCGGTGGTCGCCATGCGCAGGGTCAGCGAACCGATCGTGAGATTGGCGTAGGGGAAGTACATGATCGGCAGACCGGCCAGCAGCGTCAGAAGACCGGCCCAGAACGGGCGTTGCCCGCGCCACTGCCGGAACGCGAGACGCTTCCGTCCAAGGTTCTCGTTCAGTCCTGGTCGCGTGTCGGCGCTCATGCCATACCTTCGCTTCGTTCGGCCCCGCATCCACGCGGCGCGCACGGTGGTTCTGGGCTGGACTACGTGACTGCTGACGTCATCGGCGGACAGGCGCGGGGTCACCACGGCGCGGCCGCGGCCTCGCGCCCCGCGCCCGTACGCTCAGCGCGTCAGTAGCACTCGTTCTTGCCCTTGCTGACCTTCATCTGAAGGCCGCTCAGCTTGAACGTGCCGGCCGTGGTCGCCCACGCCGTCTGCTGGACGCCGGTCAGCGTGGCCTTGTCGGCTTCCTGGGCGAACGAACCCGGGTCGGCCTTGTCGCCCTTCTTCATGCCGGGGCCCTTGGACGTCGACCCCGCGGCCACACCGATGTTGATGTTCTTGAAGGTCGCATCGGCGTTCAGCTGATCGAGGTCGATGTAGAGGTTCTTCGCCACGACCGGTGTCGCGCCGCCACCCGCCATCAGCTTCATCGACACATCGCCGAAGACCGGCACCGGCACGACGACCGACTGGCACAGGTTCTTGATCTTGGCGTCGGAGAACGCCGAGACCGCAACCGGTACCTGCTTGCCGTCCTTCTGGGCGTCAACCGCTCCGTACTGAACGAAGCCGGTGCCCTCCAGTCGGTCGGTGCTGACCTTGAACTGCTGGCCGGACACGCTGAACGATGCCGCGAGGGCGCCCTGCGACAGGGCGACGCCTATCGCGGCGGTCGCCGCGACGCTGGGCACCATGACGACGGCGAACCGCTTCCATCTGGTCCCGCCACGAGCCAGGGACTCCATGACTTTCCTCCTTCTCGGACGTACATCTCCGGCACCGGCGGACTCGGTCGAGTTCCGCGGTACCCGGGATGGGAGAAGTGCTACGTCCTCGGGAAGGAGAGCGCCCGTGCTCGAAAGGCGCAAGGCGTTCCGAATACCGGCGATCACCCCCGAGCGACAACCACTGGCCACGCTCTCGCGCAACCTCCTGGACAGGCCCTGCCGTTGATGGCGGGGACCCCCCTGCCCACGGTCGGCAACAGGGGCCGCCGACCCACTCGGTGGGGACCCATCTGCCCGTGGCGCCGGCCGGCTGCCGGACTACGGAAAGGGACCGAGCGTGGCCGATCGTGGTGCATTCCACGCCGCCGCACAAGGGGTTCGTTACTTGCGGGTAACGGGCAGATCACCGGGGCGCGACCGACCAATATCGCGCGGGCACGCAGCGTCGCCGCGCTCGACCCGGAAATACGGGGCATCCGCGACCGTATGCCGACACATCACCCCGTCGGACTTACTACGAGTAACAGCGGCCACGATTGCCAAGGTTTGGCAAAGCGTGGCCGCTGATCATTTCACCCGGCCGGCGTACGCCCCGGTCGGCGGGCGGGCCCTTGGGGACCGTCAGAAAAGGACCCGGGCCAGCGCGGTACGCGCCGAGACGACCCGCGGATCGTCCGTGCCGATCACCTCGAACAGCTCCAGCAGCCGCACCCGCGCGGCCTCCCGGTCGTCACCGGCGGAGCGCTTGACCGTGTCAACGAGACGGCCGAAGGCGTCCTCGACATGACCACCGACAAGGTCGAGGTCGGCGGCGTGGATCTGCGCCTGCACATCGGCCGGGTTCTCCGCGGCGACCTTGCGGACGTCGGCGGGGACGAGGTCCTGCACCCGGCGCAGCAGTTCGGCCTGGGCCAGCCCGAGCTTCGCCTCGGGGTTGCCGGGATCGTCGGAGAGGACGTTCTTGTACGCCTGCACGGCGCCGCCCAGATCACCGGCGTCCAGCGCGGCACCGGCGGCCGCCAGCGCCGCGTCGTACGGACCGGCCGGGGCCTCGACGGGGGCCGGGGCACCCGCGGCCTGCGGGTCGACGGGGGCACCGACGATGCCGAACTGCTGCTCGGCGGCCTGGACCAGCTGGTCGAGCACCTGACGGATCTGTGCCTCGGGGGCCGCGCCCTGGAACAGCGGGATGGGCTGCCCGGCGACGACGGCGAAGACCGCGGGGATGCCCTGCACACCGAACTGCTGGAAGAGCATCTGGTTGGCGTCGACGTCGACCTTGGCGAGCACGAACTTTCCGGCGTACTCACCGGCCAGCCGCTCCAGCAGCGGACCCAGCTGCTTGCACGGCTCGCACCATTCGGCCCAGAAGTCGAGGACGACCGGCACTTCGGTGGAGCGCTGCAGGACGTCCTGCTGGAACCCCGCCTCGTCGACATTGATCACCAAGGGGGTGCCGGCGGCGGGCGTTTCGCCCGTGCGCGCCGCCTCGGCGCGCGCCTGCTCGGCCTTCTGCTTCGCCTCCCCGGCGGCCTTCACCGCTGCGAGGTCGACGACTCCACTCATGGACATGTTGCGTGGCTGCATGGGTCCATCCTCCCCCCTGAACGGCCCGTTCCGGAAAGCGATACCGAAAATCCGGCCCGCGGGCCGCACCGGACCCTCTTCCCGGATGCTCCGGCCGTCCGTACACTCCGCCGGGATGCGGTGCACGGCCGGGCCTGGCGCCCGATTCCGGCCCCTCGCGGGGCCCCT
The DNA here is from genome assembly GCF_045040405.1 of Streptomyces sp. NBC_01525. Classification (NCBI taxonomy): domain Bacteria; kingdom Bacillati; phylum Actinomycetota; class Actinomycetes; order Kitasatosporales; family Streptomycetaceae; genus Streptomyces; species Streptomyces sp. NBC_01525. The sequence continues at coordinate 4,886,437 of NZ_CP109397.1, read as the reverse complement.
GCGTGGCCGCGGGTCCCCACCCGGGCCGATGTGATCGTCGCTCTTACGCTACGACCCGTAGCGTAACTGCTGGTGGTCCCGCGGCGGCACCCCCGCCGGAGAGCCGCCGTCGTGATCTGCCTCACGACCCGCACCGAGAACGGTACTACTGGCCGGTATGGTCGCCCGCATGCCGCACTCCTGCCCCCGAAAACGCCGCACGGGCCGCCCGCGCAGCGTCGAGACCGACCGCGCGATCCTCGACGCGGCACGGGCCGCCCTGGTCGATCTGGGCTGGGGCCGGTTCACCATGGGCGATGTCGCCGCCCGCGCCGGGGTCGCCAAGACCACGCTCTACCGCCGCTGGGCCCACAAGAACGAACTGGTCGTCGACGCCGTCGCGGTCCTCTTCGACGAGCTGGAACTCCCCGACCGCGGCAGCCTCCAGGCCGATATCGAGGGCGTGGTCCTGCAGTTCGGCAGGTTGCTGGAGCGGCCGGAGACGAAGGCGGCGCTGATGGCGGTGGTCGCCGAGTCGACGACCGACGCGGCGCTGCGCGAACGCATCCGCACCGCCATCGTCGACCGGCAGATGCGCCTGGTGGTCCTGGGCCGCGAACGCGCCCAGGAACGCGGCGAACTCCCCCCGGACCCGCCCGACCACGACGGCGCCCGGGCCGCCGCCGAGACGGTCGGCCTGATCTTCGACGTCATCGCCGGAACGGTCGTCCACCGCACCCTGGTCTCCGCGGAACCGGTCGACACCGTCTGGGCCCGCCGCCTCGCCACGATCCTGTTGGCGGGGCTGGCGGGGCTCGACTGAGGCGGGGCCGACCGCACGCCGTACGCCTCTTCCGGCCGCGAGATGGCCGAACGAAAGCCCCGCCCGCCCTCCAACTCGGAGGCTCGGGCGGGGCTTTCGTCGTACGCGGACCGGCTCAGGTGCGGAGCTCGCCTGCCTTGACGCCCGCGACGAAGGACGCGAACGCGGTGGCGGGAACGCTCAGCGCCGGGCCCTGCGGATCCTTGGAATCGCGGACGGGGACCACACCGCGCGAGGCGACGAGGTCGGCGGCGATCTCGATGCACTCACCGCCGTTGCCGCTGTAGGAGGACTTGAACCAGGTCAGGGGGAGGGAGTCGGTCGTCACGGGGCGCCCTTTCGCAACTGCTCGATCATGGCCACGGATTCCGCCTGGGACAGCGATTCGGCCTGCAACTGATGGTAGGCCGACAGTACGGACAGCACGAACGTCGCTTCCCGGTCCAAGTGCCCCTGCGCTTGGGACTCCGCGTACGCGATCATGGACCGGTCCGACATCGTCAGCAGGTTGATCGGCAGGTTGAAGGGCCGCCGCTCGCCTATGTCGTACGGGGCGACTTGGAGCATCGAGTTCGGCAACTGGGCGAACTTCACAAGGTGCCGCAGCTGCTCGTCCATGACCTCGGCGCCACCGATCGGACGGCGCACGCAACTCTCGTCCATCACCACGAGCATCGTGGGGGGCCTGGGGCGCACCAGCGCCGCCTGGCGATCCATCAGAACCGCGACGCGCTCATCAGCCTGCTCGGGCGTGAGCGTGCCCCGCCTCACGTTGCCCTCTTCCATGGCCCTTGCGTACGCGGGCGTCTGAAGCAGACCGGGAATGACCCCGATCTGGAACATCCGGAGTTCGACCGCCCGGGCCTCGCACCCCACGTACTCCGGATATCCCTCCAGCAGGCTGCCGTGCCTGATCTCGCCCCAGCCGCGCGCGAACGACTCCGTGGTCCCCGGCGATGCGGCGGGGAGGCGCGGCCGTCCAGCCGCGCCCCGCTCAGAACCCCGCCGGCTCCGTGTAGACGCCCCACTCGTCCCGCAGCGCATTGCAGATCTCGCCGAGGGTGGCCTCGGCGCGGACCGCCTCCAGCATGGGTTCGATCATGTTGCCACCGGTGCGGGCGGCGGTGAGCATCGCGTCGAGGGAGGCGGTGACGCGGGCGTCGTTGCGGGCGGCCTTGCGGTCGGTGAGGGTGCGGACCTGTTCGCGTTCGACCTCGTGGCTGACGCGGAGGATCTCCAGGTCGCCGGTGACCGAACCGTGGTGGCAGTTGACCCCCACGACCTTCTTGTCGCCCTTCTCCAGGGACTGCTGGTAGCGGAAGGCGGATTCGGCGATCTCGCCGGTGAACCAGCCGTCCTCGATGCCGCGCAGGATGCCGGAGGTGACCGGGCCGATGGAGTGCTGTCCGTCCGGGACGGCCCGGGCGCCGCGCTCCTTGATCCGGTCGAAGATCTTCTCGGCGTCCGCCTCGATCCGGTCGGTGAGCTGCTCGATGAACCACGAACCGCCCAGCGGGTCGGCGACGTTGGCGACGCCGGTCTCCTCCATCAGCACCTGCTGGGTACGGAGCGCGATCTCGGCGGCCTGTTCGCTGGGGAGCGCCAGGGTCTCGTCGAGGGCGTTGGTGTGCAGGGAGTTGGTGCCGCCGAGGACCGCGGCGAGCGCCTCGACGGCGGTGCGGACGACGTTGTTGTACGGCTGCTGGGCGGTGAGCGAGACCCCGGCGGTCTGGGTGTGGAACCGCAGCCACTGCGCCTTCTCGCTGGTCGCGCCGTAGACGTCGCGCATCCAGCGGGCCCAGATGCGGCGCGCGGCGCGGAACTTGGCGATCTCCTCGAAGAAGTCGAGGTGCGCGTCGAAGAAGAAGGACAGGCCGGGCGCGAAGGTGTTGACGTCCAGGCCGCGGCTGAGGCCCAGCTCGACGTAGCCGAAGCCGTCGGCCAGGGTGTACGCCAGCTCCTGCGCGGCCGTCGCCCCGGCCTCGCGGATGTGGTAGCCGGAGACGGAGAGCGGCTTGTACGCGGGGATCTTCGCCGCGCAGTGCTCCATCAGGTCGCCGATCAGCCGCAGATGCGGCTCGGGCGGGAAGAGCCACTCCTTCTGGGCGATGTACTCCTTGAAGATGTCCGTCTGGAGGGTGCCGTTGAGGACGGCGGGGTCGACGCCCTGGCGTTCGGCGGCGACGAGGTACATGCAGAAGACGGGGACGGCGGGGCCGCTGATCGTCATGGAGGTGGTGACATCGGCGAGCGGGATGTCCCGGAAGAGGATCTCCATGTCGGCGGCGGAGTCGATGGCGACGCCGCAGTGGCCGACCTCGCCGAGCGCGCGCGGGTCGTCGGAGTCGCGGCCCATCAGCGTCGGCATGTCGAAGGCGACGGAGAGGCCGCCGCCGCCCGCCTCCAGGATCATCTTGTACCGCTCGTTGGTCTGCTCGGCGTTGCCGAAGCCGGCGAACTGGCGGATGGTCCAGGTGCGGCCCCGGTAGCCGGTGGGGTGCAGCCCGCGAGTGAAGGGGTACTCGCCGGGCCAGCCGATCCGCTCGAAGCCGTCGACGGTGTCGCCGGGGCGCGGGCCGTAGACGGGCTCCACGGGGTCGCCCGAGAGCGTGGTGAAGTCCGCATCGCGCTTACGGGCGGAGTCGTACCGAGCCTGCCAGCGGAGGCGGCCCTCTTCGATCGCGTCGGCGTCCATACCCCGAATTTACTAGGACGTCCTAGTACTTGTCGATGGCAAGCCGCCGTCGTGTCCGCCGTACCGGGCCCAGTACCGGTTCCCTACCTGCCCTGAACAGCACGAACGCGCCCGTCCCCGGGTGGGGAGGGCGCGTGGCGGCGGCGGTGCGGCGCGGTCAGACCTTGACCGGCTGCGGTGTCCCGTCCTGGAGCTGCGGCCGGATCTCGGCGACGACCTGGCGCTCGACGAAGAACGCGGCGGTCGGGATGGTACCGGCGACCAGCACCCACAGCAGCTTGCCGAACTTCCACTTCGCCTTGGAGCCCAGGTCGAAGGCGAAGACGAGGTAGATGATGAACAGCACGCCGTGGATCTGGGAGACGACGAGGGTGAGGTCCTTGCCCGCACCGAAGCCGTACTTGGCCACCATGCAGGCGCACAGGACGAGGAGCATGACGGCGGTGGCGTAGGCCATCACCCGGTAGCGGGTCAGGACGCTGGGCTTCATGCCCCCGAGCGTAACCGGACCTCCTGGGGCGATCTTCGCCACCCCCGTGGCGTGCCGGTGGCCGGTCCGGTGCGCGACGGAAAGGGCAGGTGATGCCTTGGCCGGGCGGCCGGGCGGGTCCGCCGCCGACGGCCGGGCGAGCCTCCGGCGGGCGGCCGGGCGGGCCCCGGCGCGGGGCCGGGCGGCTCCCGGCGGGCGGCCCGGTCAGTCCTCGGCGAAGTCGCCCGCGGCGACGCGCAGCGGGCGGAGCATCGCGAAGATCTCCGCGCACTCCTCGGCGTCGTAGGCGCCCAGGCCGAAGTCCATCCCCATCAGGTCGCGGGTGGCGGCGTCGCACACCTCGCGGCCCTTACCGGTGATGGTGGCGAGGGTGCCGCGGCCGTCGTTGGGGTTGGGCCGCTTGGCGACCAGACCCGACGTGACCAGCCGGTCGACGGTGTTGGTGACCGAGGTCGGGTGGACCATCAGCCGCTCGCCGATCTTCGACATCGGCAGCTCCCCCGCCTTCGAGAAGGTGAGCAGCACCAGCGCCTCGTAGCGCGCGAAGGTCAGACCGTACGGCTTGACCACCGCGTCCACCTCGGAAAGCAGGATCTGGTGGGCCCGCATGATCGAGGTGATCGCGGACATCGACGGCACGGCTCCCCAGCGCTGCTGCCAGAGTTCATCGGCGCGCGCGATGGGATCGAAAGCAAGACTGAGCGGCTTCGGCACGCCGTCGACCCTATCGGGCGGCCATATACCGGTCGGACGCGTCTCGGGATACGGGCGACCCGCCGCGCTTCCCGAAGGCGAACGGCCCGTCCGGCCGACGCCCGGTCCCGTACGGGAGGGAGCGTCGGCCGGACGGGCCGTCGGGTGGCGCGGCGGTACGGGGCCGGGGCCGCGCGGGGTCAGGCCGGGGCGTCGCCGTCCGCCGGGGCGTCGGCGGCGAGGTGGCGCTCGACGGTGGCGACCTTCGAGGTCAGGCCGTCGGTGACGCCCGGCCGGATGTCGGCCTTGAGGACCAGGGAAACCCGGCCCGCGCGGGCCTCGACGGCGGCGACGGCGCGCCTGACGATGTCCATCACCTCGTCCCACTCGCCCTCGATCGAGGTGAACATGGCATCGGTGCGGTTCGGCAGGCCGGACTCGCGGACGACGCGGACGGCATCGGCGACGTACTCGCCGACGTCCTCGCCCACGCCCAGCGGGCTGACCGAGAAGGCGACGATCATGCGTTGACCGTGCCTTCCCGGCGGGCGCGGGCGGCGATGACGGAGCTCTCGGCCTCGCGCTTGAGCTTGCGCTCGGCGAAGAACCCGCCGGTGGGCAGCACCGAGAGGAGGAAGTAGAGGGCGGCGGTCTTCAGGTCCCACTTGGCGCGGTTCCAGGCATCCAGCCAGAAGACGACGTACAGGATGAACAGCACGCCGTGGACCATGCCCATGACCATGACGCCGTCGAAGCTGGTGGTGCGCTTGAGGACCGAGCAGCACAGCAGCAGGAGGAAGGAGATCGCCTCGGGGGCCGAGATCAGGCGGAGCCGGTGGAGTGCGGCGGCGGTCTTGATGTCCACGGGAACCTCGTTCGGGTGGCAGGGGGCGACAGACGGAGGGGGCAAGCGGCTTGTGCAAGGGTTCACAAGCCTGCCGTCCATTGTTACAGCCGCTCCCGGAACCGCCGCGCCGGGGGCCGGGCGGCGGCCCCGTAGGGGAGGAACGCCTCCCGGCGCCCGGGAGGAATGGGGGCGATCCCCGAGCGGATCAGGGGTCGACAGGCCTCCCGCGGCGGGTGGCGCTGCGGCTACCGTTCGGGACGTGGCTCAGTTTCGGCTCCACGGGAGCAAGGTGCTCGCCGTCGACATGTCGGGCGACGCCGTCAAGGCGAAGAACGGCGCGATGGTCGCGTACGAGGGACAGATGTCGTTCAAGAAGAAGACCGGAGGGGGTGAGGGTCTGCGCGGGATGGTCACCCGGCGCCTGACCGGTGAGCAGATGGCGGTCATGGAGGTGAAGGGGCAGGGCACCTGCTATTTCGCCGACCGCGCGAGCGAGATCAACCTGGTGCAGCTGCACGGCGAGAAGCTGTTCGTGGAGGCGAGCAATCTGCTCTGCACGGACGCCGCGCTGCGCACCGGCACCACCTTCACCGGGCTGCGCGGCGCCTCACAGGGCAACGGCCTGTTCACCACCACCGTGGAGGGCACCGGCCAGGCGGCGCTGCTCTCCGACGGCCAGGCGGTGGTGCTGCGGGTCACCCGGGAGTATCCGCTCCAGGTCGACCCGGGCGCGTACATCGCGCACACCGGCGATCTCAAGCAGCACTTCCAGTCCGGGGTGAACTTCCGCACGTTCCTGGGCGAGGGGTCCGGCGAGGCGTTCCAGATCCGCTTCGAGGGCGAGGGCCTGGTGTACGTCCAGCCCAGCGAGCGCAACACCGTGGGCGGTGAGGTCTGATGCCGTTCACGGTCCTCAACTCCCGCATGGTCGAGGCGCGGATCACGCCGGGGGCGCAGCTGTTCAGCCAGCGCGGCGCGATGCTCGCCTACCGCGGCGAGGTCTCCTTCACGCCGAACATCCAGGGCGGTCAGGGCGGCATCGGCTCGATGATCGGGCGCCGCCTGGCCAACGAGGCCACCCCGCTGATGACGGTGGAGGGCGACGGCACGGTGATGTTCGGCCACGGCGGCCATCACGTCGAGGTCATAGACCTCACGGGCGAGACGCTGTACGTCGAGGCCGACCGGCTGCTGGCGTTCGACGGCTCACTACGGCAGGGCACGATGTTCCTGGGCTCACAGGGCGGCGTGATGGGCATGGTGCGCGGCCAGGTCACCGGCCAGGGCCTGTTCACCACCACCCTTGAGGGGCACGGCTCGGCGGCGGTGATGGCCCACGGCGGCGTCATCGCGCTGCCGATCTCCCCGCAGCAACCGGTCCACGTCGACCCGCAGGCGTACGTCGCCCACCGCGGCGAAGTGCGCAACAAGCTCTCCGCCGCGCTCGGCTGGCGCGAGATGGTCGGCCGCGGCTCGGGCGAGGCGTTCCAGCTGGAGCTGTCGGGCCAGGGCACCGTCTATGTACAGGCGTCGGAGGAGAAGCTGTGAGCACACCCGTCATCCACGACGTCCACACCCTGCCGCGGAACGACAACGTCAATGCCTACGCGTTCTCGGTGGAGCTTCAGGGGCAGTGGTTTCTGCAGAAGGGAAAGATGATCGCGTACTACGGCGCGATCGATTTCCACGGCGTCGGGCACGGTCCGCTGGAGCGGCTGATCTCGACGAGTTTCCATTCACCGCTGCATGCGGCGGACTGGGTGGTGGCCGAGGGCCGGGGCAAGATGGTCCTCGCCGACCGGGCATTCGACGTCAACTCCTACGACCTCGACGACGGCAACCTCACCATTCGCTCCGGCAATCTGCTCGCGTTTCAGCCATCTCTGTCGCTGAAGCAGTCGATCATTCCGGGCTTTCTGACGCTGCTGGGCACCGGCACCTTCGTCGCCGCGTCCAACGGCCCGGTGGTCTTCGCCGAGCCGCCGATCCGGGTGGACCCGCAGGCCCTCGTCGGCTGGGCGGACTGCCCGTCTCCGTGCCACCACTACGACCATCAGTACCTGCGGGGATTCCTCGGCGGTGTCCGGGCGCACACCGGCCTGGGCGGGGTGTCGGGCGAGGAGCACCAATTCGAGTTCGTGGGTGCAGGTACGGTCCTGCTGCAGTCGACGGAGCAGTTGATGGCGGAGCGGCCGACGGGCGAGATGGCGTCGGAGCCGGGTATTCCCGGGGGCGGGGGTCCCGGCGGAGGAAGTGGCTCACAAGTGCCGCAGCTGCCAGGTGCGTTCGGCGGCCTCCAGCAACGTTTCGGGCTGTGAACGGTAGTCTGCGCACGGTGAGCAGCTCGAACGCCTGAGCCACCACGTCCGGCCCGGGGAGCCGGAACCGGCGGCCGTCGCACGGTCCGCCCGATCGACCCGCATTTATTTCATCATTCAACTTTTACGGGTAGAATTCATCCATGACGACCGACAGCGACACCCCCTGGCTGACCGACCAGGAACAGCGCGCCTGGCGTACCCATCTGGACGTCAGCAGGCTGCTGATGCACCAACTGGAGCGCGATCTCCAGCCGTTCGGGCTGACCAACAACGACTACGAGATCCTCGTCAACCTCTCCGAGGCCGAGAACCACCGGATGCGGATGAGCGATCTCGCGTCGAGCACCCTGCAGTCCAAGAGCCGTCTCTCGCACCAGATCACCCGCATGGAGAACGCCGGTCTGGTCCGCCGTGAGCACTGCGAATCGGACCGCCGCGGGCTCTACGCCGTCCTGACCGACGAGGGCTGGGAGACCATGCGCCGGGTCGCGCCGCACCATGTCGCCTCGGTGCGCAGGCACTTCATCGACCTCTTCACCCCGGAGGGCCTGGCGCAGCTGCACTCCTCGCTGGGGCCGGTCGCCGCCCGGCTGCGGGAGCACCGCGGCGCCCTCTGAGCCCACCCGCCGCGGTCCGCCCCCGGACCGCGGCACCGGCGGCGCGCCCGGGAGCAGGCCCTGCTCCCCGCGGCCCGCCCCCGCTCCGCCGCAGGTCAGCGCGTCACCGGCAGCCGCAGCTCGAACACCGACCCCTCGCGCACCCGCAGCGAACCACCGTGCCGCTCGGCCACGTCCCGGGCGATGGCCAGCCCCAGCCCGGCGCCGCCGTCGTCCCGCGCCCGCGCGTCGTCGAGCCGGACGAACCGCTCGAAGATCCGCTCGCGGTCCCCCGGCGGGACGCCCGGCCCGTCGTCGTCGACCCGCAGCACCGCCTCCGCGCCCTCACGCACCACCTCCACCCGCACCGCCGCGGTGGCGTGGCGCTGCGCGTTGTCCAGCAGATTGCCCAGCACCCGGCCCAACTGGCTCCGCGACCCGGTCACTTCGGCCTCGTCCAGCCACCCGGCCGTGACGGCGATCCGGTCGGCGGGCCGCTGCGACATCTCCTCCCGCACCAGCGCGGCCAGCGCGACCGGCGCGCCGACGGGCCGTTCCCCCGCGTCCAGCCGCGCCAGCAGCAGCAGATCGGCGGCGAGCTGCTGGAGCCGTACGGTGTCCTCGACCGCGCCCGGTACGTCCAGCAGCTCCGGGTGGGCGGCGCCCACCTCCAGCTGGGTGCGGAGGCTGGCGAGGGGGCTGCGCAGCTCGTGGGAGGCGTCGGCGACGAAGCGGCGCTGCCGTTCGACGGATGCCTCCAGCGCCGCCAGCGTCTCGTTGGTGGTCCGCGCCAGCCGCCCGATCTCGTCCCGCGCCGCGGGCACCGGCACCCGGCGGCCGAGGTCCGTGCTCGCGGTGATCGCGGCCATCTCGCCCCGGATGCCCTCCACGGGCCGCAGCGCCCGCCGGGTGACCAGCCAGGTCACGCCCGCCACGACCAGCAAAAGCAGCGGCAGGCCGATCAGCATCGCGGTCCGGAGCGAGCCCACGGCCTGCTGGGACGGCGCGAGCGGCGCCCCGGCGCGCACCACCGCCTTGCGGCCGCTGGCGTCCTCCGCCTCGACGGTCGCGAAACGGTAGTCGGCGCGGTGCCCGTCGACGGTCGCGGTGCCGTCGGCCACCTTCACGTCGTCGTCGACCTCGCCGTGATGGCCGTCGCCCGTCACCTCGTCGGAGCCGTCGCCGTCGGGCGCGCCGGTGACCCGCCGCCCGTCGACCTCCTCGACCTCGTCGCCCACGGCCAGCAGCCGGCCGTCGTCGTCGGTGACCACCACCGGGCGGTCGTCGCCGTCCGGCAGATGCAGATCGCCGTGGACGGAGCCGGTGGCGACCCGTACGGCGACGGCGCGGGCGGCGACCTCGGCCTGGAGGTCGGTCTGGTCGCGGAGGTTGCCGCGCAGCACCAGCAGCAGCGCCGTCCCGGCCATGACCAGGGCCAGCGCCACCACCAGCGTCGCCCCGGCCGTCGCCCGGGCGCGCACCGAACCGAACGCCTCACGCATCGGCCACCAGCCGGTACCCGGCGCCGCGCACGGTGACGATGTGCCCGGCGCCCAGCTTGCGGCGGAGGGCGCTGACGTACACCTCGACGATATTGAGGTCGCCCTCGTAGGCGAAGTCCCAGACGTGGTCGAGGATCTCGGCCTTGGAGACCACCTCCCCGGCGCGCAGCGCGAGCTGTTCCAGGACGGCGAACTCCTTCGCGGTCAACGTCACCTCGGCGCCGTCCCGCAGCACGGTGTGCGCGCCCTGGTCGACGGTGAGGGCACCGATCCGCAGCACCGGCGCGGCCGTCCGCCCGTGGCGCCGCAGCAGGGCCTTGACCCGCGCGACGAGGACCACGTACGAGAACGGTTTGGTGAGGTAGTCGTCGGCGCCGGTGTCGAGCCCCTCGGCCTCGTCGTACTCGCCGTCCTTGGCGGTCAGCATCAGGACGGGCACGTCACTCCCGGCGGCCCGGAGCGCGGCGCAGACGCGGTAGCCGTTGAGCCCCGGCAGCATGATGTCCAGCACGATCAGGTCGTGGGTGCCCTCGCCCGCGCGGCGCAGGCCCTCGGTGCCGTCGTGGACCACGTCGACGGTGTAGCCCTCGGCGCGCAGGCCGCCGGCGAGCGCGCGGGCCAGCCGTTTCTCGTCCTCGACGATCAGCAGGCGGAACGGGCGCGCGGGCGTGGGATCAGGCATGCGCTCAGCTTCGCACCCCGTTCCTGAAGCGCTCTTCAGGGTCCTTCAGCTCCGCTTCAGCTTCGTTTTGCCACGGTGGGGTCATCGCCGATCACAGGGGAGCAACCACCATGAAGCGCCGTTTCGTTCTCGCCGCCACCGCCGCCACCGTCCTCATCGCCGGGGGCGCCACGACCGCCGTCGCCGTCACCACGGACGACGGCCCCGGCAGCCCGCAGTCCGGCGCCCAGACCTCCGCACAACTCGCGGCGACCGCCGGGGCGGACGGCGCGGACGGCCGCGAGGAGTCCGGGGACGCCCAGAGGGCCGCCGGGGCGAAGACCGGCGCCGCACAGGCCGCCGTCGCCGCGGTGCGGGCGGTCCCGGGCACGGTCACCGAGATCGAACTGGACGAGGACCGCGGCGCCCTGGTCTGGGAGGCCGACGTGCTCGGCCGCGACGGCGCCTGGCACGGCCTCACCCTCGACGCCCTCACCACCCGCGTGCTCCACTCCCACGTCGACCGGGACACGAGCGGCGCGCACGGCCAGGACCGGGCGCGGGCGGCGCTGCGGGGCACCACGGTGGGCGCGGCGGACGCCGCCCGCGCCGTCGGCCAGCGGCGTGGCACGGTGACGTCCGTGGACTTCGAGGACGACCCCGCGAAGGCCGTCTGGGAGGTCGAGACCGTCACCCGGGACGGCCGGGAGCACACCTACCTCGTCGACCCGCGCACGGCCGCGGTGAGCGCCGCCCCGGCGGACGACGACCACGCCGACCACGACGGTGCCGGGGACCACGACGGTGCGGACGACTGAGCCGCCGCGTCCCGGCCCAACGGCTGCGGCCCCGGCTCCCGCACCGTGCGGGAGCCGGGGCCGCAGCCGTACAGCCCGCGTCAGCTCCCGGTGATCCCCTCGACCAGCTCGTCCGCCGCCCGGTACGGATCGCAGTCACCCGCGACGATGCGGTCCGCGAGGGCCTCCAGGCGCCGGTCGCCGTGCAGGTCGCCGATCCGTTCGCGCAGCGCCGTGACCGCGATGGTCTCGACCTCCTGGGCGGCGCGGGCGTGGCGGCGGCGGGCCAGGACGCCGTGCTCCTCCATCCACGCCCGGTGCTTCTCCAGCGCCTCGACGACCTCGTCGACGCCCTCCGCGCGCGCCGCGACGGTCTTGACGATCGGCGGCCGCCAGTCCCCGGCGGCCCGCGCGGCGCCCAGCCCGAGCATGTGGTTCAGCTCCCGGGCGGTGGCGTCCGCGCCGTCCCGGTCGGCCTTGTTGACCACGTAGACGTCGCCGATCTCCAGGATTCCGGCCTTCGCCGCCTGGATGCCGTCGCCCATGCCCGGCGCCAGCAGGACCACGCTGGTGTCGGCCTGGGAGGCGATCTCCACCTCGGACTGCCCCACGCCGACCGTCTCGACGAGGATCACGTCGCACCCGGCCGCATCCAGCACCCGGATCGCCTGCGGCGCCGCCCAGGCGAGGCCGCCCAGATGGCCGCGGGTGGCCATCGACCGGATGTAGACGCCGGGGTCGGAGGCGTGGTCGCTCATCCGGATCCGGTCGCCGAGCAGCGCCCCGCCGGAGAACGGCGAGGACGGGTCCACCGCCAGCACCCCGACCCGCTTCCCCGCCTTGCGGTACGCGGTGACCAGCGCCGAGGTGGTGGTGGACTTCCCGACGCCGGGCGAGCCGGTCAGCCCGACGACATAGGCGTTGCCGGTCAGCGGGGCCAGCGCCGCCATCACCTCCCGCAGATGCGGGGAGGCTCCCTCCACCAGGGAGATCAGCCGGGCCACCGCCCGGGGCCGGCCCTGCCGTGCCTGCTCCACCAGCTGCGGGACGTCCACCATCGCTGCTCGGCTCCTTCGGCTTCTACGGGTGCGTACGAACGGTGCGGTTCACCGGCGCGGGCCGGTGGTGCTCACTTCCCCGGGACGCGGAGGATCAACGCGTCGCCCTGGCCGCCACCGCCGCACAGGGCGGCCGCGCCGGTGCCGCCGCCGCGCCGCTTCAGCTCCAGCGCGAGGTGGAGGACGAGGCGGGCGCCGGACATGCCGATGGGGTGGCCGAGCGCGATGGCGCCACCGTTCACGTTCACCTTTTCGTGGGACACCCCGAGGTCCTTCACGGACTGCACGGCGACCGCGGCGAACGCCTCGTTGATCTCGATCAGATCAAGATCCTCGGCGGTCAGGCCCTCCTTGCCGAGGGCGTGGAGGATCGCGTGGGACGGCTGCGACTGGAGGGAGTTGTCGGGGCCCGCGACATTGCCGTGCGCGCCGATCTCGGCGATCCACTCCAGGCCCAGCTCCTCGGCCTTGGCCTTGCTCATCACCACGACCGCGGCGGCGCCGTCGGAGATCTGCGAGGCGGAGCCCGCGGTGATCGTGCCGTCCTTGGCGAAGGCCGGGCGGAGCTTGCCGAGCGATTCGGCGGTGGTCTCCGGGCGGATGCCCTCGTCCTGGCTGAAAACGACCGGCTCGCCCTTACGCTGCGGGATCTCCACCGGCGTGATCTCCGCCTCGAAGATCCCGTTCTTCTGCGCGGCGGCGGCGAGCTGGTGGGAGCGGGCGGCGAACGCGTCCTGCTCGGGGCGGGCGAGGCCGAGGCGGGTGTTGTGCTTCTCGGTCGACTCCCCCATCGCGATGTTCTCGAACGCGTCGGTGAGGCCGTCGTGCGCCATCGCGTCGAGCATCTGCACGGCGCCGTACTTGTAGCCCTCGCGGGACTTCGGCAGCAGATGCGGGGCGTTGGTCATCGACTCCTGGCCACCGGCGACGATCACGTCGAACTCCCCGGCGCGGATCAGCTGATCGGCCAGGGCCACGGCGTCCAGGCCCGAGAGGCAGACCTTGTTGACGGTCAGCGCCGGGACGTTCATCGGGATACCGGCCTTGACGGCGGCCTGGCGGGCGGGGATCTGGCCCGCGCCGGCCTGGAGCACCTGACCCATGATCACGTACTGCACCTGGTCGCCGCCGATGCCCGCGCGGTCCAGCGCCGCCTTGATGGCCACCCCGCCGAGGTCGGCGCCGGAGAAGGAGCGCAGGGAGCCGAGGAGACGACCCATGGGGGTGCGCGCCCCCGCCACGATCACGGAGGTGGTGCCGTTGGTTCCGTTCGTTGCAGACATGCGGTGCGGCCTTCCTTTGCAGGGAAGTTAACGAGGGTTCCCGTCAATGTACTGAGGGGTACGCGCCGGGTCACCGGCAAGTGGGTGTGACGGCGCGCACGTTGCGTAACCGGCCGTGCGAGCGGTGCACTGGAGCCATGCTGACGCGAATCGACCACATCGGGATCGCCTGTTTCGACCTGGACAGGACCGTCGAGTTCTACCGTGCCACGTACGGCTTCGAGGTGTTCCACTCCGAGATCAACGAGGAGCAGGGCGTCCGCGAGGCGATGCTCAAGATCAACGAGACCTCGGACGGCGGCGCCTCCTACCTCCAGCTGCTGGAGCCCACCCGCGAGGACTCCGCGGTCGGCAAGTGGCTCGCCAAGAACGGCGAGGGCGTGCACCACATCGCCTTCGGCACCGCCGACGTCGACACCGACGCCGCGGACATCCGCGACAAGGGCGTCCGGGTCCTCTACGACGAGCCGCGGACCGGCTCCATGGGGTCACGGATCACGTTCCTGCACCCCAAGGACTGCCACGGCGTGCTGACCGAACTGGTCACGGCGGCACCCTCCGCCCCGGCCGACCACTGACCGATGTCCTCCCCGGCCGGTAGAGTGCTGCTTCGGCCGGGGTACGAGGTGCTCACGCACGGTGCGAGCGCTTCCTGGGAATGGGGCTCGGTCCATACTCCGCCGATGATCTGACACCATTTCTTCGGAAGGGTCGGCTCCGGGGACGCAGCCTCGTACGACGTGACGTGTACGGGTCGATCGTCCGCAGCACCGGGGACGGCCGCCACCTGACCATGGGACGGATGGGACCGCGCAGTGCGGGGCAACGAGCGCCAGGAGCGTCAGCGGGCTGAGGCCGATCACCTCTCGCAGTTCGAGGCCGAGATGGAGCGGCTGAAGACCGAGCGGGACAAGGCCGTCCAGCACGCCGACGACCTCGGCTATCAGGTCGAGGTGCTGCGCGCCAAGCTGCACGAGGCGCGCCGCACGATCGCGAGCCGGCCCGCCTACGACAACGTCAGTCACCAGGCGGAACAGCTGCTGCGCAACGCCCAGATGCAGGCGGAGCAGTTGCGCGCCGACTCCGAGCGGGAGCTGCGCGAGGCCCGGGCGCAGACCCAGCGGCTGCTCCAGGAGCAGTCCGAGCGGCAGGCCCGGATGGAGTCCGAGCTGCACACCGAGGCCGTCGAGCGCCGCCAGCGGCTCGACGAGGAGCTGAACGAGCGCCGTCAGACCGTCGAGTCGCACGTCAACGAAAACGTCGCCTGGGCCGAGCAGTTGCGTGCCCGTACGGAGTCCCAGGCCCGCCGGCTGATGGACGAGTCGCGGGCCGAGGCCGAGCAGGCGCTGTCGGCCGCGCGGGCCGAGGCGCAGCGGCTGGCCGAGCAGGCCCGGGAGCGGCTGGGCACCGCGGCGGAGGAGGCCCGCACCGAAGCGGAATCCATCCTGCGCCGGGCGCGGGCCGACGCCGACCGGCTGCTGAGCGCCGCCTCCACCCAGGCCCAGGAGGCCACCGACCAGGCGGAGCAGCTGCGTTCGAGCGCGGGCAGCGAGTCGGAGGAGGCGCGCCGCACGGCCGCCGAGCTGACCCGTACCGCCGAGACGCGGCTGAAGGAGGCCGACACGGCGCTGCGCGAGGCGCGCGCCGAGGCGGAGAAGCTGGTCGACGAGGCGGAGCAGAACGCCACCAAGCGGCTGTCGGCCACCGAGTCGGAGAACGAGCAGCGCACCCGTACGGCCAAGGCGGAGATCGCCCGGCTGGTCGGCGAGGCCACCAAGGAGGCCGAGGCGCTGCGGGTCGAGGCCGAGCAGCTGCGGGCGGACGCCGCGACGGAGGCCGAGCGGCTGGTCGCCGAGGCGCGCGAGGAGGCCCGGGGCAAGGCGGCGGAGGACTCCGCGGCGCAGCTGGCGAAGGCCGCGCGGACCGCCGAGGAGGTGCTGACCAAGGCGTCCGAGGACGCCAAGGCCACCACGAAGGCGGCGGCCGAGGAGGCCGAACGGCTGCGCACCGAGGCCGAGTCGGAGGCCGACCGGCTGCGCGAGGAGGCGCACGACACCGCCGAGCAGCTCAAGGGCGCGGCGAAGGACGACACCAAGGAGTACCGCGCCAAGACCGCCGAACTCCAGGAGGAGGCACGGCGGCTGCGCGGCGAGGCGGAGCAACTGCGCGCCGACGCCGTCGCGGAGGGCGAGCGGATCCGCGGCGAGGCGCGCCGCGAGGCGGTCCAGCAGATCGAGGAGGCGGCCGGGTCCGCCGAGGAGCTGCTGACCAAGGCGAAGGCGGACGCCGAGGAGACCCGTACCAAGGCCGGGGCGGAGAGCGAGCGCGTCCGCACCGAGGCCATCGAGCGCGCCACCACGCTGCGCCGCCAGGCCGAGCAGGCGCTGGAGCGGGCCCGTACCGAGGCCGAGGAGCTGCGCTCCGAGGGCGCGCAGACCGCGGAGCTCGTCGCGTCGGAGGCGGAGGAGTCCGCGGCGCGGCTGCGCGAGGAGACCGAGACGGCCGTCGCGGAGCGGCGCGAGGAGGCGCAGGCCGAGCTGGACCGGCTCACGGCGGACGCCGAGGAGAAGGTCGCGTCGGCCGAGGAGGCGCTGCGCGAGGCGCGCGCCGAGGCGGAGCGGCTGCGCCGCGAGACCCAGGAGGAGGCGGCCCGGCTCAAGACGGAGGCCGCCGAGCGGCGCCGTACGCTCCAGCAGCAGGCCGAGGAGGAGGCCGAGCGGCTGCGGACCGAGGCCGCGCAGGACGCGTCGGCGGCCCGTACGGAGGGCGAGTCGGCCGCCGAGCGGCTGCGGACCGAGGCGGCGGCCGAGGCGGAGCGGCTCAAGGGCCGGGCGCAGGAGAGCGCCGACCGGGTGCGCTCGGAGGCCGAGGCGGCCGCCGAGCGGGCCGGTAACGAAGCGGCCGAGGCGCTGTCCGCGGCGCAGGAGGAGGCCGCGCGGCGCCGCCGGGAGGCCGAGCAGCTGCTGGGCGAGGCCCGCGAGGAGGCCCACCAGGAGCGCACCGCGGCGCGGGAGCAGAGCGAGGAGCTGCTGACGTCGGCGCGTACCCGCGTCAGCGAGGCGCAGGCCGAGGCGGAGCGGCTGGTCGGGGAGGCCGAGCAGCGGTCCGATGAGCTGGTGACGACCGCCGAGACCGCCGCGCAGGAGGTGCGGGATGCGGTCTCCGGGCTGCACGGGCAGGCCGAGGAGGAGATCGCCGGGCTGCGGTCGGCGGCCGAGCAGGCGGCGGGGCGGACGCGGACGGAGGCCGGCGAGGAGGCCGAGCGGGTCCGCGCGGACGCCTACGCCGAACGCGAGCGGGCATCCGAGGACGCGACGCGGGTCCGGCAGGAGGCGCAGGAGTCGTCCCAGGCCGCACAGGAGCTGGCGGAGCGGACGGTGGCGGAGGCCATCGAGGAGTCCGAGCGGCTGCGCGCCGCGGCCGCGGAGGTCCTCGACGAGGCGCGCCGGGACGCGGGCACGGCCCGTACGGAGGCCGCGGAGCAGGCCGACCGGCTGGTCACCGAGGCGACCGCGCAGGCCGGGAAGCTGGTCGCGGACGCCACCGCCAAGGCGCAGCAGCTGCGGACCGACGCGTCGGACGCGCTGGCCGCCGGTGAGCAGGACGCGGCGCGGGCCCGTGCGGAGGCACGGGGCGACGCCAACCGCATCCGGTCGGAGGCCGCGGAGCAGGCCGACCGGCTGATCACCGAGGCCCGCGCGGAGGCCGAACGGATCGTCAACGAGGCGACGGAGCTGACCGCTTCGGCGCAGGAGGACGCCGACCGTACGGTCAAGGAGGCCCAGGAGGCCGCCGAGCGGATCCGCGCCGAGGGCGAGGAGCAGGCGCGGGCGCGGCTGGCCGCGGCGACCGCGGAGGCGGAGCGGCTTCGGGAGGAGGCCGAGCAGGCGCGGGAGCAGGCGCGGACGGAGGCGGAGCGCACCGGCGACGAGGCGCGCAAGGCCGCCAACAAGACCCGTTCGGACGCCGCGGTCCAGGCCGACGAGCTGCTGAAGGAAGCGGGCACCGAGGCCGAGAAGCTGCGGACGGAGGCGGCCGAGACCGGCGCGCAGGCCGAGCGGGACGCCGACCGTACGCGGTCGGACGCCCGGGAGCAGGCCGACCGCATGGTGGCCGCCGCGTCCGCCGAATCGGACCGGCTGCGCACCGAGGCCGCCGAGACGGTCACCTCGGCGCAGGAGCACGCCACCCGTACCCGCGGCGAATCGGCCAAGGTCAAGGAGGACGCCGAGGCCGAGGCGGAGCGGCTGCGGACGGAGGCGCAGGAGGAGACCGACCGGCTGCTGGACGAGGCGCGCAAGGACGCCGCCAAGCGCCGCGCGGACGCCGCCGAGCAGGCCGATCAGCTGGTCGCGAAGGCCCAGGAGGAGGCCGTGCGGGCGGCCGCCGCGGCCGAGGAGCAGGCCGACACGATGGTCGGCGCGGCCCGCAAGGAGGCCAACCGGATCGTCCAGGAGGCGACGACGGAGGGCAACGCGCGGGTGGAGAAGGCCCGTACGGACGCCGATACGCTGCTGAGCGAGGCGCGCGGGGACGCGACGGCCATAAGGGAGCGCACCGAGGAGCTGCGGACCCGCGTCGAGTCCGAGGTCGAGGAGTTGCACGACCGGGCGCGCCGGGAGTCGTCGGCCGCGATGAAGAACGCCGGTGAGCGGGTCGACAAGCTCATCGCGCAGGCGACGCAGCAGCAGACGGAGGCCGAGGAGAAGACCGAAAAGCTGGTGTCGGACGCGAACAGCGAGGCCAGCCGGGTCCGGATCGCGGCGGTGAAGAAGGCCGAAGGGCTCATCAAGGAGGCCGAGAACAAGCGGGCCGAGGCGGTGCGCAACGCGGAGCGGATGCACACCGAGGCCGAGGCCGAGGCCGCCCGGATCATCGAGGAGGGCCGCCGGGAGCTGGAGGTCCTGTCGCGCCGCCGCAAGGACATCAACACCGAGATCTCGCGGGTGCAGGATGTGTTGGAGGCCCTGGAGTCGTTCGAGACGCCGGGTGCCGGGGACGGTAAGGCCGGGGGCGGCAAGGCCGCCGCAGGGGCTTCGTCAACTCGTTCGAGTGGCAAGCAGTCTGAAGGGTAGCCACTCAAATGAGGGGTCATTCTCCTCTTCAAACGGACATGGGCTCGATGACACGCCGGTCGGGCCCCTAGGATTCTCCTTATCACCTCACCGGTCTCTTTCGACAGGAACCCCATGAGCGACACTTCCTCCCCCTTCGGCTTCGAGCTCGTGCGGCGTGGGTACGACCGCGGTCAGGTGGATGACCGCATTACAAAGCTTGTCGCGGACCGCGACAGCGCGCTGGCCCGTATCACCTCGCTGGAAAAGCGGATCGAGGAGTTGCACCTCGAAACGCAGAACGCCCAGGCCCAGGTCACCGACGTCGAGCCGTCGTACGCGGGGCTCGGGGCCCGCGTGGAGAAGATCCTCCGTCTCGCCGAGGAGGAGGCCCAGGAGCTGCGCGAGGACGCCCGTCGCTCCGCCGAGCAGCACCGCGAGCTGGCCGAGTCGGCCGCCCAGCAGGTCCGTAACGACGCCGAGCAGTTCGCCGCCGAGCGCAAGGCGAAGGCCGAGGACGAGGGTACGCGGATCGTCGAGAAGGCCAAGGGCGAGGCGTCCACGCTCCGTTCCGAGGCCCAGAAGGACGCGCAGTCCAAGCGGGAGGAGGCGGACTTCCTCTTCGAGGAGACCCGCGCCAAGGCCGCCCAGGCCGCCGCGGACTTCGAGACCAACCTCGCCAAGCGCCGCGAGCAGTCCGAGCGGGACCTCGCCTCGCGTCAGGCCAAGGCCGAAAAGCGCCTTGCGGAGATCGAGCACCGCGCCGAGCAGCTGCGGCTGGAGGCGGAGAAGCTGCGGACGGACGCGGAGCGCCGGGCCCGTCAGACGGTGGAGACCGCGCAGCGCCAGGCCGAGGACATCGTGGCCGACGCCAACCAGAAGGCCGACCGCGTCCGCAGCGAGTCCGAGCGCGAGCTGGCGGCGCTCACCAACCGCCGCGACTCGATCAACGCCCAGCTCACCAACGTCCGCGAGATGCTAGCGACGCTGACCGGCGCGGCCGTCGCCGCCGCCGGTGTCCCGGACGACGAGACCGCCTCCCGCGGCGTCCCGGCCCAGCAGTCCCGCTGACGCCCGGCGCCCTTCCGGCCCGTACGAGCGCCCTCGGTCCGCCTGTCAGGCGGTGCGGGGGCGCTCGGCCGTCCGGGCGGCGGCCGCCCGGTGGCGGGGGCTTCCGGGCGGCTTTAGCGTGCTTACATGATCGAGCTGGACGGGCTGACCAAGCACTACGGTGACAAGGTCGCGGTGGACCACCTCACCTTCACGGTGCGGCCGGGCATCGTCACCGGTTTCCTCGGCCCGAACGGCGCGGGCAAGTCGACCACCATGCGCATGATGCTGGACCTGGACAATCCGACGTCCGGTTCGGTGCGGATCGACGGGGAGCACTACCGGCGGCTGACGGATCCGCTGCGGTCGATCGGGGCGCTGCTGGACGCCAAGGCGGTGCACGGCGGGCGCAGCGCGTACCACCATCTGCTGTGTCTGGCGCAGAGCAACGGCATTCCGCGGCTCCGGGTCGGCGAGGTGCTGGACACCGTCGGCCTCACCTCCGTCGCAAGGAAGCGGTCCAAGGGCTTCTCGCTCGGGATGGGGCAACGGCTGGGGATCGCGGTGGCGTTGCTGGGCGATCCGCGGGTGCTCCTCTTCGACGAGCCGGTCAACGGCCTCGACCCGGAGGGCATCCACTGGATCCGCAACCTGATGAAGAACCTTGCCGCCCAGGGCCGTACCGTCTTCGTCTCCTCGCATCTGATGAGCGAAATGGCGCTGACCGCGGACCATTTGGTGGTGATCGGGCGTGGGCGGCTGCTCGCGGACACGTCGATGGCGGAGTTCATCCGCGGCAACTCGCGCGCGTTCGTACGGCTGCGGTCGCCGGAGCCGGAGCGGCTGCGGGAGGTGCTGCACGCCGAGCGGATCGTGGCGGTCGAGGCGGCCGGCGGTGCCCTGGAGGTCGACGGGGAGCCGTCGGAGCGGCTGGGGGAACTGGCGGCCCGGCACGGTCTGGTGCTGCATGAGCTGAGTCCGCAGCAGGCGTCGCTGGAGGAGGCGTTCATGCGGCTGACGGCGGAATCGGTGGAGTACCACGCGCACGACGGGGAGCCGGGGCGGGCCGAGGGGCCGGTGCCGTCGGCGCCGCCCGGCGTGGCGGCCGCACCCGGTGGCTGGGACAGCGACTGGCGGAAGAAGGGGAGCTGACGATGGCGGCGGTCGGGCAGGTGCTGCGCTCGGAGTGGACGAAGATCCGGTCGGTGCGGTCGACGGTGTGGACGCTGGGCATCGCGGTGGTCGTCACCGTCGCGCTGTCCATGCTGATCTGCGCCTTGGCGGCGAACGACTTCCGCACCATGCCGGTGCGCGACCGGCTGGCCTTCGACGCCACCAACATCAGCTTCGCCGGGATGGGCCTCGGCCAGCTGGCGATGATCGTGTTCGGGGTGCTGGTGGTCTCCAACGAGTACAGCACCGGCATGATCCGCAGCTCTCTGGCGGCCGTACCGCAGCGCGGCACCTTCCTGTTCTGCAAGCTGACGGTGGCGACCGCGCTGGTCTTCGTCGTCGGCCTGGCCACCGGCTTCCTCGCGTTCTTCGCGGGGCAGGCGATGCTCGGCGACCACCGGGCGCACCTCGGCGATCCCGGGGTGCTGCGCGCGGTGTTCGGCGCCGGGCTGTACATGACGATGATCGCGCTGTTCTCGATGGCTGTGGCCACGATGCTGCGCAGCCCGATGCTGTCGCTGGGCATCCTGATGCCGTTCTTCTTCCTCGTCTCCAACATCCTCGGCAATGTCTCCGCCACCCGGAAGATCGGCCGGTATCTGCCCGACCAGGCGGGTCAGAAGGTGATGCAGGTGGTCCCCCGCGACACCGATGTGCCGTACGGGCCGTGGGGCGGTTTCGGGATCATGGCGGCGTGGACGGCAGCGGCGCTGATCTGCGGCTACGTCCTGCTGAAGCGGCGCGACGCCTGAGCGGGGCGTACGGGGGCGGGGGCGTGGGGAGTGCGGGGCGGGCGCGAGCCGTGGGTGCGGCCGACCGCGCCCCGTTTTGGCGAGAACCGTCAAGGGACAGATAGCCTCCTAATCCTCACGGGGGCACGAGGGCGCCTCTGCCCCGACCATCTCGCGAGGGGCGGAGAATGATCGAGGCAGTCGGCCTGACGAAGCGCTACGGCGCCAAGACGGCCGTGCACAACCTGTCGTTCCAGGTGCGGCCGGGCACCGTCACGGGTTTCCTGGGGCCGAACGGTTCCGGCAAGTCCACGACGATGCGCATGATCCTGGGCCTGGACGCCCCGACGTCGGGCCACGCCACCATCGGCGGCCGTCCGTTCCGCCAGCTCCCCAACGCCCCACGGCAGGTGGGCGCGCTGCTGGACGCCAAGGCGGTGCACGGCGGGCGCAGCGCGCGGGCGCATCTGCTGTCGCTGGCGCAGCTGTCGGGCATTCCGGCCCGCCGGGTCGACGAGGTGCTCGGCGTGGTCGGTCTCCAGGACGTCGCGGGGCGCCGCTCCAAGGGCTTCTCCCTCGGCATGGGGCAGCGGCTGGGCATCGCCGCCGCGCTGCTGGGCGACCCGCAGGTGCTCCTCTTCGACGAGCCGGTCAACGGCCTCGACCCGGAGGGCATCCTGTGGGTGCGCAACCTGATGAAGCAGCTGGCGGCGGAGGGCCGTACCGTCTTCGTCTCGTCGCACCTGATGAGCGAGATGGCGCTGACCGCTGAGCATCTGATCGTGATCGGCCGGGGCCAGCTGATGGCGGACATGCCGGTCAAGGACTTCATCTCGGCCAACTCCGCCGACTTCGCCCGGGTCCGTACGCCCGGCACAGAGCCGGAGCAGCGCGAGAAGCTGGCCGCGGCGCTCGGTGAGGCCGGTGCCCGGATCGAGCCCGAGCAGGACGGCGCGCTGCGGGTGACGGGACTGCCGCTCCCCCGCATCAGCGATCTCGCCCACGAGGCGGGCGTCCGGCTCTGGGAGCTGTCGCCGCATCAGGCGTCCCTGGAGGAGGCGTACATGCGCCTGACCCAGGGCGCGGTGGACTACCGCTCGACCTCCGACGCACGCACCGGACTCCAGCAGGCGCCCGCCGGGTACCCGCAGCAGCTCGGCGCCCCGCACGGCTTCCCGCCCGCCCAGGGCGGCCCGGCGTCCCAGGGCGCGATGCCCGGCGCGCAGCCGAACCCGTACGCCCCCCAGGGCCCGTACGCGCCGCAGGCCGCCCCGGGTCAGGGGTACCCGCCGCCCGCCCAGGGAGGTCCGGTGCCGCAGGGTCCGGTGCCCGGCGCGCAGCCGAACCCGTACGCCCCGCAGCCGCCCGCGGTCCCGATGCCGCCGGCCGCTCCCGCCGACATGACCGCGCCGCACCACGAGGAGGCCCGATGACCAGCCCTCAGCAGCCGCAGCCCGAGCGCGGCCCGAACGACGCCGCGGCGCAGGGACAGCCCGCGAGCCAGGGCCAGCCGCCCGCCACCCCGGCGCAACCCGCCGCCCCCCAAGGCCGGCAGCCCGCCCGGGAGCACGGCACCGTCGTGCTCGGCGCCGTGCCGCAGCCGCCCGCCCGTGAGGCCGGGACGATGATGCTCACGGCCCAGCAGCTCCCCGCGCACCAGGGCGACGGCCCGCCGCCGCAGCCGCTGGCGGCCGGTGGCGGCCTGGCCAAGGAGCCCGGCACGATGATGCTGAAGGCCCCGGCCGCCCCGCCCGGTCAGCCGGGCCCCGGCGCCCCGCAGCCCGGTGCCCCGGTACCGGCCGGTCAGCCGGGCCCCGCCGCGCAGATCCCGCAGGCGGGCGCCCCGCAGGCCCCGCAGCCGCCCGCCCAGGGGCCCGGCGCCCCTGCGCAGCAGCCCGGCCCCGCGTTCCACCAGGGGCAGCCGCATCCCGGCGCGCCCCAGGGTGCGCCCGCCGGGTACACCTCGCCGATCCCGGTGCGCTCCACCCACCTCGGGCATGCGCTCGCCTCCGAGTGGACCAAGATCCGTTCGGTCCGCTCGACGCTGTGGACGCTGGGTGCGCTCTTCGTCCTGATCTTCGGCATCGGCACGCTGACCGCCCTCGCGCTGGGCACGCAGCGGTTCGTCGACCCCAAGCTCGGCATGGCGTTCTTCGGCGTCCTGCTCGGCACGCTCTGCATCATCCCGCTCGGCGTCCTGGTCATCTCGTCCGAGTACGGCACTGGCATGATCCGTACGACGATGACCGCCTGCCCCCGCCGCGCCCGGGTGCTCGCCGCCAAGGCGATCGTCTTCACCGCGCTGGCCTTCGTCATCACGACGATCACCACCACGCTCGTCGCCGTGCTCACCAACGGCATGGTCAGCGGCCCGGACCCGACGTCCGGCGAATGGTTCCGGGTCACCGTCGGCGCCGGTCTGTACGTCTCGGTGCTCGGCCTGCTGGCGCTCGCCGTCGGCTCGCTGCTGCGGCACTCCGCGGGCGCCATCAGCGCCATGCTCGGCCTGGTGCTGCTGCCGATGCTGCTGGCGGTCTTCATGCTCGGCTCGGAGAGCCTGAAGTCGGTGAGCAAGGCCCTGATCGAGTACTCGGTGCCCAACTCGCTGGCGTCGCTGTACGGCAACCCGTTCCTCGGCACGGACACCGGCCCGCAGGGCTGGGAGCCCCTCTGGATCCTGGTCGGCGTCACCGCGGTCGTCCTGGGCGCCGCCTTCGCCGCCCAGTCGAAGCGCGACGTGTAGGACGGCTCCTCCCCGGAGGACACCAGGGCGTGCCCGCCCGTTCCGCCTCGGCGCGGGACCGGCGGGCACGCCCTTCGCCGTTCCCGTACGCGGTGCGCACCCCGCGGAAAACCCGGTGACGTCCGACGGCCGCACCACTACCCTCGCGGGCGTGATCCACGACGAGGAACGGCTGCTGGCCCTGGAGGTCGACGCGGTCCACGGCCTCGAACGCTCCCCCGGCGGCCCGCCCGCCCGCGTACGGAACCGCTCCGTGCCGGCGCTCTGGGCCTGGTCGCCCCGGGCCCGCCTGGCGGCGCTCGGCCCCGCCCTCGCGCATCTGGACGCCCTCGACGACACGGACCAGCCGTACGCGCCCGGCCTGCGCCCCGACCCGCTCGTGCGGCTCGCCGCATCCCTGGGCGACCGGGCCGTCTCCCTGGAGGGCGGCCCCTGCTTCGTCTTCCCCACGCCGCTCCCGGACCCGGGCCCGGCGCCGCTGCCCGTCCTCGTCTCCTCCGACGAGGGCCGCGCCGCGGCGCGTGAGCTGATCCGGCCCGGCAACTGGCAGCCCGGCGAGTGGGCCGAGCTGATCGGCGGCGGCGCGGGCGCGTGGGCGATGGCGGTGCACGACGGGCAGCCCGTGTCGATCTGCCACACCCCCGCCGCGGGCGCCACCACCGCGGAGGCCGGCATCTGGACCCGCGCCGACTTCCGCGGCAGGGGCCTCGCCCCGGCCGTCGTGGCCGCCTGGTCCCGGCGCGCCCGCCACGGCAAGGAGGCGCTCTTCCACAGCGCCACCGCCGACAACCACGCCTCCCGGTCGGTCGCCCGCCGCCTGCGGCTCACCCCGCTGGGCTGGCTGTGGCGGCTGCGGGAGGCGGCGGACCGGGAAGGCACGGCCCAAGTGCCGGGCTAGTACCGCGGCGCGTTCCGCGATCGCTGGAGCCGGGCGCTGCGGCGGTCCCGGGCGTTCCAGCACGCCCTGTGCCAGTGGCGGCGGTCGTCGACGTCGCCGAGCTGCGGCCAGGCCACGACGTGCGGGATGCCCGGCGGGATCTCCTGGTCGCAGCCGGGGCAGCGGTAGTGCTTGGCGGCGCCGCCACCGCCGACGTGCCGGACGACCCACTCCTCCCCGCGCCACTCCGCGGTCTGTTCCAGACCGTAGCGGTCCCCCTCTGCGCGTTCGGCGGGCTTCGCACCGCCATGCTGGCGGTTTCGACGCGGAGACACAGGGCACCTCGGGAGATCTGCGGGGTCACGGGCCGTCACCAGCGTACGCGCCGGACAGGCGGGCGCGGCAGGCCCGGTGCGTTCCTGCGATCATCAGCAGAACCGTGCGCCGGACCGTGCCTTCGGCACGTGTCAGCCGTTATTGCCTGAGTGGGGAAAGCCGCGTCGGCTGCGAGGAGGCAGAGAGCGATGCGCGTTGGGGCTTTCGTCCTGGCCGCTCAATTCCCGGGCCAGGGACAGGGGGAAGCGCTGTACAGAGCGGTCCGCTGCGCGGAGGTCGCGGAGCGGTCGGGGCTCGATGACGTATGGCTGGCGGAGCACCACTTCGTGCCGTACGGCGTCTGCCCGTCGGCGGTGACGCTCGCCGCCCTGTTGCTGGGCCGGACGGAACGGATCGGCATCGGCACCGCGGTCAGTGTGCTGCCGACCCAGCATCCGGTGGCGCTGGGTGAGCAGGCGGCGCTGCTGCACCTCACCTCCGGCGGCCGCTTCACCCTCGGCGTCGGCCGCGGCGGCCCCTGGGTCGATCTGGAGGTCTTCGGCGCCGGTCTCGCCGCGTACGAGCGGGGCTTCCCGGAGGCGCTCGATCTGCTGCTGCGCTGGCTGCGCGAACCGCGGGTCGGTGCGGCGGGCGAGCGGTACGCGTTCCGGGAGGTGGCGGTGGTGCCGCGCCCCGCGCAGGCGCTGGCGCCGCCCGACGCCCCGGACGCGGAACTGCCGGGCCCCGGGGTGCTGGTGGCGTGCACCTCCCCCGCGTCGGTGCGGCTGGCGGCCGCGCGCGGGCTGCCGATGCTGCTGGGCATGCACTGCGCGGACGACGAGAAGGCCGAGATGGTGGCGTTGTGGCGGACCGCGGCGCGGGAGGCGGGGCGGGGCGGCGACGAGATCGCGGCCGCCCGCCATGTCTCGGCCGGTGTGGTACAGATCGCCGACGACCGGCGGGACGCGGTCGAGACGCTGACGAAGGCGATGCCCGGCTGGCTGCGCCAGGGGCTGGGCGCGCATGTCACCGTCGACGGCCGGGTCCGCGCCATGCGGGACCCGGTCGCGTACACGGAGAAGCTGTGCGCGCTGCATCCCGTCGGGACGCCGCGGCAGTGCGCGGACAAGCTGGCGGCGACGGCGGAGCGTACGGGCATCACCACCCATGCGCTGCTCGTCGAGGGTTCGGGTGATCTGGCGGCCACCGAGGAGAACGTCCGCCGCCTCGGCGGGGACGTCACACCGCAGTTGGGGTGACCGGCCGTACGCCCCGTCCGCCGGACGGGGCGTACGGTGCCGCGCGGTACGTCGGTGTGGTCAGCGGTCCGGTCGGTGCCGCTGCCGCGCACACCCGTGTGCAAGGCGCCGGAAGGGCGCGTGGAAAGGGTGCGCGGCGGCAGCGGAAGCGGTCAGCAGTCGCGGAGTACGGGCGACTGGTTCAGCAACTGGCCGCGGATGGAGGTGAAGCGGGCCAGGCGGTCGTCGACCGCCGGGTCGAGGGGGAAAACCGCGACGCGATGGCAGTTCTGGAAGGCGAGACGTACACCGAAGTGACGTTCCAGCGATCCGCGGATCGCATCGCTCGCCAGCGCACGCAGCAACTGACCGCGCGCCTGCTCGTCCGGCGGCGGCGTCAGATTGTCGGCGAACTCCCCGCCGTCCGCCTTCAGCCGGTCCACCAGCGAGCTGATCATTCCCCATGCGTAGGGCAGGGAGGTGCGGACGCAGTCGACAAATGCGGCTTCGTCGACCTCGCCTCGCTCGGCCTGTTCGAGGAGGGCCGGTGAGACGTCGAGCGACATGAGGTTCTCCTCTCGCGGCCCCGCCGGAACGGGGGGCCTCACGGAACGGGATATGGGGCATCGCGACGGAGCGTGTCTGCCTCACGACCCCCCGCATCAACGGTAGGCCGCGCAAGAGCCCGGCACCAGAAGATTGCACAGACAACCAGCCAAGGGCCGCCGCCGGAGGTGCGGGGGTTTCCCCCGGAAACGTCCGCGTCTCCGGGGCGAATCGCGCGGGTGGCCTCCGGTCGAGTAGCGTGACGCCCCATGCGTCTCGTCATCGCCCGCTGCTCCGTGGACTACGCGGGCCGGCTCACCGCCCATCTGCCCTCCGCCCCCCGCCTCATCCTGGTGAAGGCGGACGGTTCGGTCTCCGTCCACGCGGACGACCGCGCCTACAAGCCCCTCAACTGGATGTCGCCGCCGTGCACCCTCAAGGAGGGCGACGGCCAGGTCTGGACGGTGGAGAACAAGGGCGGCGAGAAGCTCATCATCACCCTTGAGGAGGTCCTGCACGACTCCTCGCACGAACTGGGCGTCGACCCCGGTCTGATCAAGGACGGCGTGGAGGCCCATCTCCAGGAGCTGCTCGCCGACCGCATCGAAACCCTTGGCGAGGGCTATTCGCTGATTCGGCGCGAATACCCCACCGCCATCGGCCCGGTGGACATCCTGTGCCGCGACGCCGATGGTCAGACCGTGGCCGTGGAGATCAAGCGGCGTGGCGAGATCGACGGTGTGGAGCAGCTCACCCGCTATCTCGAACTCCTCAACCGCGACCCGCACCTGGCGCCGGTGAAGGGCATCTTCGCCGCCCAGGAGATCAAGCCGCAGGCCCGGGTGCTGGCCACCGACCGCAAGATCGGCTGTGTGGTGCTCGACTACGACGGTCTGCGCGGTATCGAGGACGACAAGCTCCGCCTCTTCTGACCCCGGCGACCCTCCGGTCCCGTACGACGGCCCGGTACGCGCCCGGCTGCCCCCAGGGGCGGCCGGATCCGTACCGGGCCGTTGCGCGTTTCCGTACGGGCGTCGCACGGCCCGTACGGGAGCGCCCGTACGGGCCGGAGCCGCCGCCGCGCCGTCAGGCCGTCGGGGTGCCCGACAGCGTGGCCGTGCGGGCGGCGGTGCCGTGGGTCTGCGGATCGGAGGCGGACGGGCTCTGGCCGGTCGGCTTGCCGGTGGGGTCGGTCGGGTCCGGCGTCGTCGGCTCGTCCGTCGGGTCGCCGGTGGGCGTCGGCTCGGTCGGCCGGTGGGTGGGCCGGGTCGGGCGGCTCGTCGGCTCGGTGGGGTGGCCGGTGGGCCGGGTCGGGCCGGTCGACGGGTCCGTCGGCGTCGGGGAGCCGGTGGCCGAGGCCGTGGTGGGCGCATCCGTCGACGGGGACGGGCTCTCCGCCTCCTGCGACGGCGTGGCCGAGGCGGCGGTGGCGGGCGGCGGCACCTGCGGGGACCAGGTGTCCCCGGGCGTCGTCGGCTCCGCGTCGTCCGGTTCGGTGGGCTGTTCCAGGGTGGTGCGGCCGCCGGGGCGGTTGTCGTCGCCGCCCGAGGTCGCGCCGAGCGTGACGACGGTGCCGAGCACTGCGGCGAGCAGCACGCCCGCGCCCGCCGCGGTGAGATTGCGGCGCGTGGTGGCGGATTTCCGGGCCGCGAGGGCCGGTTGGACGGCGGTCTCGTCGCCCTTCTTCCCGGCGGGCGCGGGGCGGGAGGCGACGACCGGCGTCCCGGCCACCGGCGTCTTCGGGCCGGAGGCGGCCTGGCGCGGCCCGGTGGACGGCGCCGCCGCCGCGAGCGGCACGGCGGCGCCGGGCGCGGGCGGCGGCGGGGAGCCGGTGCCCTCGGCGCTCTGCCGCTCCCGGTCGGCGACGAGGGCGAGGGCGCGGCGGCCGGCCACCGCGCCGCTGCGGTCGGAGAGCACCCCGCGCAGCCCGATGGACGCCTCCAGTTCGGCGCGCGCCCGGTCGAGGCTGTCGCCGCAGAGCGCCAGGACGCCCAACTCATGGTGGAAATAGGCTTCCTCGGCGACCTCACCGGCCAGCCGCGCGGCCTCCTGGCCGTGGCGCAGAGCCCGTTCCCAGGCGCTCCAGTGCAGCCCGGCGGCGAACGCCGGAGCGGCGGTACGGGCCAGCAGCACGGCGGCGCTGGCGTGGCCGCTCTCCCGGCCCGCGGTGAGCGCGGCCATCGCGGCGAGCACGGCGTCCGCCTCGGCCGCGGCGCGCTCCGGGGTGACCGAGGGGTGCCCGGCCCACCAGGCGTAGTGCTGGGCCGCGGTGTGCGCCCGGGCGGTCGCGCCGTCGGCGTATCCGGCGGCGGCCAGCTGGTCCCGGACGGTGGCGGCGAGCCGGTAGTGGCCGCCCGCCGGGGTGATCAGCCCGCAGCCGAGGAGGTCGCCGAGGGCGGCGTCGGCGTGGGCGTCCTGGGTGAGGGCGGGGAGGTGGGCCTGGTGCGGGAGTTCGCCGCCGAGCGCCACCGCGAAGCGCAGCGTCTCCTGGGCGGCCGGGCCCAGCCGTCCGGCGATCAGCGGCGCGGGCGCCGCGGTGTCGGCGGCGGAGGGCAGCGGGGCGTGGGGCTGCCCGGGGACGCCCGCGGAGGCGGGCGCGAAGAGGCCGGGGCCGTCGACGGGGGCGCCGCCGGGCCGGTCGCGCAGCCGCAGCAGCGCCGCCGCCTGGACGAAGCGCAGCGGCAGCCCCTCGGACTCGAACCACAGGTCGGCGGCCCAGGCGGTCTCCTCGTTGGCCAGCGGCCGCTGCACGGCGCGCTCCAGGAGCCGCAGACCGGCGGCGCGGCCGATGCCGCCGAGGAAGACCTCCTCGACGGGACAGCCGGGGCTGGGCGCCGCGACGTCGGGGGTGGCGGAGAAGAGGAAGGCGCACTCGGGGGTGGCGTCGAGCAGTTCGTCCAGGGCCCGGCCGCCGAACTCCAGGTCGTCGAGGACGACGATCGCGCCGATCCCGGCGAGCAGCCGCGGCAGCTCCTCGCGGTCCGGCCGGTGCTGCGGTGCGCGGTGGACGGCGGCGAGGAGCGCGTACAGCAGGTCGGCGGGGGTGCGGTGGTAGCCGGAGAGGCGGACGACGCCGTCGGGGGCGATCCCGGTGCAGGCGGTGGCGACGGCGTCGAGGAGGCGGGTGCGGCCCGCGCCGGACGGCCCGGTGAGCCGTACCGAACGGCCGCGGGTCAGCAGGCGCACCAGCCGCTCGGTCTCCTCGCCGCGCTCCTCCAGCGTGGCGGTGCGGGAGGCGTGGACGGGCGCGCCGGGTGGCACCGGGGGCGCCGCCGCGCGGGCGGCCTCGGCGCGCTCCTCGGCGTCGCGCCGGTCGGGGTCGGCGGGGCGTTCCCCGGGCGGGCAGGGTTCCATCTCGCTGCCGTCGAGGGGGTTGACGGTGACGAGGTAGCGTCCGGCGACGAGGCGGACGGTGCGGACGGGCTCTTCGGGGCCGGTCTGCATCCCGCCGAAGGCCGGTGCGCCGGGTTCGTCGCCGCCCGCCGGGATACCGCTCTCGTCGGGTCCCCGCCGGGTGTTCGGGTCCATGGTCACAGCCCCCAGATGCCCTTCTGTTCGCTCCGCCCGGCCGCGCGGGCCCGTCCTCGTGACCGGGTGCGCGCCGTCGTCGTGTGGTCCGGCCGGCCCCCGGCCGCGCGGTGCGGGCGGGGCCGGGGTCAGCCGCCGCGGGTGCCGCGGACGCGGAGGTGACCCTAGCCCCGGGATGGTACGGGCCCGCCGCCGGGGCCCTGACATGTCCGGAACGACCCGTTCCGACGGTATGACCGCGGAATCGACGGACGTGAACGGCCCGGGACTGCCGTGGAACGCGGCCGTCCCGGGCCCGCCGGGACTCACACCCGGGGCAGCGTCTCCGCCGCGAGCCCGCCCTCGATGGCGAGAATGCGGTGCAGGCGGGTGGCGACCAGCAGCCGCTGCATCTGGGGCGGCACCCCGCGCAGCACGAGACGGCGGTTGACCCGGCCCGCCCGGCGGTGCGCCCCCATGATCACGCCGAGCCCCGTGGCGTCCCAGGAGTCCAGCTCGGTCAGATCCAGCACGAGATCGCCGCATCCGGAGTCGACGGCGGTGTGCAGGGCCGTACGGGCGTCCGCCGCGCTGCGGACGTCGAGGCGGCCCCCGACGATCAGCTCGGCGTGGTCGCCCTTGATGTGCATATGCGCTCCCCGAATGGTGTGGTGCCGTGCTGGAGGTCTACCGAACTGACTGCCTCTCCGACGGCGAAGTTGCCGCCCGTGAGCGAACCGATACCGAATTCACCCGACGGGGTGACCACTTCGCCGTCCGCGATCTGACGTCACGTCAGCGCCCGTGGACATGCCTCCTCCTGAGCCTTCCAGGATGCCAGGACGCGCCGCCGTTCAGTGCGCGTAGAACCCGCGCCCGCTCTTACGGCCGATGTCGCCCGCGTCGACCATCCGCCGCATGATCTCCGGCGGCGCGAACTTCTCGTCCTGCGACTCGGCGTAGATGTTGTCGGTGGCGTGCAGCAGGATGTCGACGCCGGTGAGGTCGGCGGTGGCCAGCGGGCCCATCGCGTGACCGAAGCCCAGCTTGCACGCGAGGTCGATGTCCTCGGCGCTCGCCACGCCCGACTCGTAGAGCTTGGCGGCCTCGACGACCAGTGCGGAAATCAGCCGGGTGGTGACGAAACCGGCGACGTCGCGGTTGACGACGATGCAGGTCTTGCCGACGGACTCGGCGAACTCGCGGGCGATGGCGAGGGTTTCGTCGCTGGTCTTGTAGCCGCGCACCAGCTCGCACAGCTGCATCATCGGCACCGGCGAGAAGAAGTGCGTGCCGACGACCCGCTCCGGGCAGGAGGTGGCCGCGGCGATCTTCGTGATCGGGATCGCGGAG
The DNA here is from genome assembly GCF_045040405.1 of Streptomyces sp. NBC_01525. Lineage (NCBI taxonomy): Bacteria > Bacillati > Actinomycetota > Actinomycetes > Kitasatosporales > Streptomycetaceae > Streptomyces > Streptomyces sp. NBC_01525. The sequence goes on along the minus strand of NZ_CP109397.1, from coordinate 4,854,105 downwards.
GTGTTGGAGGCGAGGACCGCGTCGTCCTTGGCGAGCTTGTCGAGCGCCTGGAAGATCTCCCGCTTGACCTCGATCTTCTCGAAGACCGCCTCGACGACGACATCCGCGTCGCCGACCGCGTCCAGATCGGTCGTGGTGGTGATGCGGGCCAGCGCCTGCTCGGCGGCGTCCGCGTCCAGCTTCCCCTTGGCGACGAACTTCGCGTACGACGCCTCGATACCGCCCTTGCCGCGGGCCAGCGCCCCGTCCGTCACATCGCGGAGCACCACGTCCCACCCCGCCTGGGCGGAGACCTGCGCAATACCGGATCCCATGAGTCCGGCACCGATGACGGCGAGCTTCTTTGCCACTGCTGTCCCCTCACACCCTGTGTGTTCCAGAATCGGTCAGGGTGACGTTATCCGTACTGAGCGATCGTTTGGTAGGTAAGAGACACGCGTCACGCCCGGCCCCCGGCGAACGGCGCCCGGCGGCCCGTCCGTCCGTGTCCCGCGTCACCCGGAAGGCCGTCAGACGACCCCGCACGCGGCGGAGTTAGGGACCCTCGGCGGCCGGGCCCGGCGCGCCGGATCCGCCCGGCGGCCCGCCGCGTACGCTCGTGCCATGGTGAATCTGACGCGCATCTACACCCGCACCGGCGACAAGGGCACCACCGCCCTGGGCGACATGAGCCGCACCGCCAAGACCGACCGCCGGATCGCCGCCTACGCGGACACCAACGAGGCCAACGCGGCGCTCGGTGTGGCCCTGGCCCTCGGCGAACTGCCCAAGGACGTCCGGGCGGTGCTGCTGCGCGTGCAGAACGACCTCTTCGACGTCGGCGCCGACCTGTCCACCCCGGTCGTCGAGGACCCGAAGTACCCGCCGCTGCGCGTCGAGCAGAGCTACATCGACAAGCTGGAGGCGGACTGCGACCGCTTCCTGGAGCGGCTGGAGAAGCTGCGCAGCTTCATCCTCCCCGGCGGCAGCGCCGGTGCCGCGCTGCTCCACCAGGCGTGCACGGTCGTCCGCCGCGCCGAGCGCGCGACGTGGGCGGCGTTCGAGGAGCACGGCGACACCATGAACCCGCTCACCGCCACCTACCTCAACCGCCTCTCCGACCTGCTGTTCATCCTGGCCCGTACGGCCAACAAGGAGGTCGGGGACGTGCTGTGGGTGCCGGGCGGCGAGCGGTAGTCGTATCCGTAGTCGCAGTCGCAGTCGTACGAGCGGTGACCGTAGTCGTATGGGTCCGGGGCGCCCCCGCCGGCGGCCCGGACCGCGCTCAGCGCAGCACCTTCGGGCGCCGCCGCGCCGCCTCCGGCTCCCCGGCCGGCGCCTTCTTCGGCCACAGCAGGTACGACAGGGCGATCACCCCGTGGACGGCCACCAGCCGGGCCATGGTGAGCTGCCACTCCCGCAACGTCGCGGTGTCACCGTCGCCGACGTACCAGGCCGCCAGCTCCAGCAGCCCGGCGGCGACGGCGCCCATCGCGACCGTCCGCAGCCACAGTTTCCCCTCGTGGCGGGCGCGGGCCAGGCCGTGGCGGGGCGGCTTCACCGGCCGCGGGGCGCCGCCGAACCGGTGCGCGGCATGGCCGTCGGCCCAGCGGATCGTGTAGTGGCCGTAGGCGACGGTGTAGCCGAGGTAGACGGCGGCGAGGCCGTGCTTCCCGTCCGCCGTGGCGCCGGTGCGCAGATCGATCGCGGTGACGGTCAGCAGCACCAGCTCCAACAGCGGCTCCAGCAGCAGCACGGCGGCTCCGGTGCGCGGCATCCGGCACCCGTACCGCAGCACCAAACCGGCCGCGAGCAGCACCCAGAACCCGACCTCGCAGACGACGATCAACGTGACAACCATGGCGTTCCTCCTCCGGGACGCCTCAAGACTGCCGCCGCCACCCCGCCCGGGACGTCGTCGCCGACGACGATTCCGGCTGCATCTTTCGATGTAGTGGCGGCGCCGGGACAGTCACCGTGACGACGAGGCGGGCGCCGCCCCGGCCGTGTTGGATGGACGGGTGCCGCCGCTCCCCCGCCCCGTCCGCCCGCACCGCGACGACGTCCTCATCGCGGCCGCCGGGCTGCTCGGCGGGGTGCTGCTGTGGGCGCTGGGCCTGCGCGGCGCGCCACCGGTGCCGGGGCTGCCGCCGTGGGCGTCCCTGGTGGCGCCGGCCGTCGCCGCCGGGGCCGAACTGCTGCGCCGCACCGCACCGCTGACCGGCCTGGCGCTCGCCACCGCCGCGCTCGCGCTGGACACCTGCGCCGGGACGCTGCTCGCCACCGTCGTAATGTTCACCGACCTCGTGTACGCGGCGGTCCTCCACGGCGGGCCCCGCGCGGCCCGCCGCATCCCGCCGGGCACCGCGCTGGCGACCGTCCTCGGCACGCTGATCGCGCTCGCCGTGGCCCGCGACCCGCAGGCGCTGTTCGTCGGCGTCTTCCTCGGGCTGATCACCCTCACCCCCGCCTGGACCGGCCTGATCGTCCGCCACCACCGCGACGCGGCCCAGGCGGCCCGGCTACGGGCCGAGCAGACCGCGCTGCTCGCCGGGATGGACCGGGCACAGGCGGTCGCCGGGGAGCGCGCGCGGATGGCGCGGGAGCTGCACGACGTCGTCGCCGGGCATCTGTCGGCCATCGCGCTGCACACCACCGCCGCGCAGACCCTCGACGATCCGGCCGCGACCCGGGAGGCGCTGGGCGTCATCCGCGAGAACAGCGTGCGGGGCCTGGCCGAAATGCGCCGCCTCATCGGACTGTTGCGCGCCTCCGGCGGCTCCGAGGCCGACGGCGAACCACCCGCCGTCCCCACCCTCGACGGCCTCCCGGCCCTCCTCACCCGGGTCCGGGCGACGGGGGCGGGCGACGGGCTGGCCTTCAGCCTCCACGACGGCCGCCAGGGGTACGAGGACGGGGCCCGGCTCAGCGGCAGCTCCCGGTCCGGCAACGGCACACGGACCGGCGACGGTGCCGCCCGGCCCGGCGGCACCCCCGCCTCCCTCCCCGCCCCCGTGGAGCTGGCCGCCTACCGCATCGTCCAGGAATCCGTGACCAACGCCCTCAAACACGCCACGCCCGGCGAGGTCACCGTCCGCCTCGACCGGGCGCCAGGCGGCCCGCTCATCCTCGTCGTGACCAGCCCGTACGGGACCCGCCGCGGGCCGGGCGGCGCGCGGGTGCCGGGCTCGGGCGCCGGACTGACCGGCATGCGCGAGCGCGCCGCGCTGCTGGGCGGCGTCTGCGACGCGGGCCCGGCGGACGGCCCCGACGGCACCGTATGGCGGGTACGGGCCACACTCCCCGCCACCGAGGAGGCACCCCCGACATGACCGGCACACCCCCGCGCCCGCTGCGCGTCGTCGTCGCCGAGGACCAGTCCGCCGTCCGCGCCGGGCTCGTCCTCATCCTCCGCTCCGACCCCGGCATCGAGGTCGCCGGGGAAGCCGCGGACGGCGAGGAGGCGGTCCGCCTCGCCCGCGAGCTGCGCCCCGATCTCGTCCTCATGGACATCCAGATGCCGCGGCTGGACGGCGTCTCGGCCACCCGCCGGATCGTCGCCGAGGGGCTGGCGGACGTCCTGGTGCTGACCACCTTCGACCTCGACGCGTACGTCTTCGGTGCCCTGCGCGCCGGTGCCGCCGGATTCCTGCTCAAGGACATGGACGCCACGGCGCTGCTGGCCGCGGTGCGCACGGTGGCCGCCGGGGACGGGCTCATCGCCCCCGCGGTCACCCGCCGTCTGATCGCGGAATTCGCCGGGACCTCCGCACCCCGGGAACGTACGGAGCCCGGGCCCGGCCCCGCGGTGCTGGAGGCGCTGACGCGGCGCGAGCGGGAGGTCCTGGGAGTACTGGGCCGCGGCCTGTCGAACGCCGAGGCCGCGGTGCGGCTGGAGATGGCCGAGGCCACCGTGAAGACGCATGTCAGCCGCTTGCTGGCCAAACTGGGACTCCGCAGCCGGGTGCAGGCGGCCGTCCTGGCCCAGGAGCTGGGCGTGGAACCGCCGCCGTAGTCGGCCGCGGCGGCGTAGGGCGGGGCTCTCTTTCAGGCAACATTGGCCCTCCCCCAGACTCCGTCCGGGGGCACCCCCTTCAGCGGGGCTCTCTTTCAGGCAACATTGACCCGCTGCCCGGGCGGCGCCGCCTCCAGCCAGGCGAGGAAGCCGGTGAGGGCGTCCTCGCTCATCGCCAGTTCCAGGCGGGTGCCACTGTGGCGGCAGACGAGGACGACGGAGTCGGAGAGCAGCGCCAGCTCCTCCTCGCCCTGCGGGGTGCGGCGCTCGACGACCTCGATGGCGGAGCGCTCCAGGATGCGGCGGGGCCGCGGCGCGTAGGAGAAGACACGGAACCACTCGACGCAGTCACCGTTGTAGCGGGCGACGCCGTAGATCCAGCCCTTGCCGCTGGGCTCGCCTTCGTCCTCCGGTACGTTCCAGCGCAGGCTGCAGTCGAAGGTGCCGCCGGACCGCTGGATGAGCCGCCGTCGCAGCCCGAAGACGAACAGCCCCAGCAGCACCAGTACCACGACCGCGCCGCTCACGAGCAGAGCGAGGACCATCTCGACCGACCTCCTCGCCTCTGTGGGGGATCCCCGCGCCGGGTCGGGCGCGAGGGAGGGAAACGCACCTGCATTGCCTCAGCCGCGGGCCGCTCCGGAAGTCTCCGGGCAGCCCGCGGCTGAGGATCGATCTCGTCGGTGACGGGGCTCAGTGAACGCCCGTCACCGCGCGCAGCCGGACATCGGCGCGACGCTCGGCGGCCGCGTCAGCGTCCGACTTCGCTCGCTCCAGTGCCCGCTCCGCGCGCTGGACATCGATCTCGTCCGACAGCTCGGCGATCTCTGCGAGCAGAGACAGCTTGTTGTCGGCGAACGAGATGAAGCCGCCGTGCACCGCGGCGACGACAGTACCGTCCCCGCTCTCGCCGGTCGTACGGATCGTCACCGGGCCCGACTGCAGCACGCCGAGCAGCGGCTGGTGTCCGGGCATGACGCCGATGTCGCCCGACGAGGTGCGCGCGACGACCAGGCTGGCCTCACCGGACCAGACCTGCCGGTCCGCTGCGACCAACTCGACGTGCAGCTCAGCCACGATGGCTCCTCGGGTCTCCACCTGCCGGGTCCGGCAGATGTTGGGTCAAATACTAGTGGTCGTACGGGCCGGGGGCGGCCAGGGCCGCCCCCGGTGCCGAAGCCGGGGTCAGGAGACGCCCAGCTCCTTGGCGTTCTTCTCCAGGTCCTCGATGCCACCGCACATGAAGAAGGCCTGCTCGGGGAAGTGGTCGTACTCGCCGTCCGCGATGGCGTTGAAGGCGTGGATCGACTCGTCGAGCGAGACGTCCGAACCGTCGACGCCGGTGAACTGCTTCGCGACGTGGGTGTTCTGCGAGAGGAACCGCTCGATACGACGGGCGCGGTAGACGGTGAGCTTGTCTTCCTCACCCAGCTCGTCGATACCCAGAATCGCGATGATGTCCTGAAGGTCCTTGTACTTCTGCAGGATCGTCTTGACGCGCGAAGCGCAGTCGTAGTGCTCCTGCGTGATGTACCGCGGGTCCAGGATGCGGGACGTCGAGTCCAGCGGGTCCACCGCCGGGTAGATGCCCTTCTCCGAGATCGGACGGGACAGAACGGTCGTCGCGTCCAGGTGGGCGAAGGTGGTGGCCGGCGCCGGGTCGGTCAGGTCGTCCGCGGGGACGTAGATCGCCTGCATCGAGGTGATCGAGTGACCACGGGTCGAGGTGATGCGCTCCTGGAGGAGGCCCATCTCGTCCGCCAGGTTCGGCTGGTAACCCACCGCGGACGGCATACGGCCGAGCAGCGTGGAGACCTCGGAACCCGCCTGGGTGTACCGGAAGATGTTGTCGATGAAGAAGAGGACGTCCTGCTTCTGGACGTCACGGAAGTACTCCGCCATCGTCAGACCGGCCAGGGCGACGCGCAGACGGGTGCCCGGCGGCTCGTCCATCTGACCGAAGACCAGCGCGGTCTTGTCGATGACGCCGGAGTCCGTCATCTCCTCGATGAGGTCGTTGCCCTCACGGGTGCGCTCACCGACACCGGCGAACACCGACACACCGTCGTGGTTGTTGGCCACGCGGTAGATCATTTCCTGGATCAGAACGGTCTTGCCGACACCGGCACCACCGAACAGACCGATCTTGCCGCCCTTGACGTACGGGGTCAGCAGGTCGATGACCTTGACGCCGGTCTCGAACATCTCGGTCTTGGACTCGAGCTGGTCGAAGCTCGGGGCCTTGCGGTGGATCGGCCAGCGCTCGGTGATCTGGGCGGCCGCCTCGGGCTTGTTCAGGATCTCGCCGAGGGTGTTGAAGACCTTGCCCTTGGTGATGTCGCCGACGGGCACGGTGATGCCCGCACCGGTGTCAGTCACCGCGGCCTGGCGGACCAGACCGTCGGTGGGCTGCATCGAGATCGCCCGGATGACGCCGTCACCCAGGTGCTGGGCGACCTCAAGGGTCAGCGTCTTGGTCGTGCCCTGCTCGGCAGGGTCGTCGACGTCGACGTGCAGCGCGTTGTAGATGTCCGGCATCGCGTCGACGGGGAACTCCACGTCGACAACCGGGCCGATGACCCGCGCGACGCGGCCTGCGGCCACGCCCGACGCGGCGGTCGGCTCAACAGTGGTGGTCATAGTTGTCAGTCACTCCCCGCGGTCGCGTCGGCCAGGGCGCTGGCGCCACCGACGATCTCGCTGATTTCCTGGGTGATTTCGGCCTGGCGGGCCGCGTTGGCAAGCCGCGAGAGCGACTTGATGAGCTCTTCGGCGTTGTCGGTGGCCGACTTCATCGCGCGCCGCGTGGCGGCGTGCTTCGAGGCGGCGGCCTGGAGCAGCGCGTTGTAGATCCGCGACTCGACGTACCGCGGCAGCAGGGCGTCGAGGACGTCCTCCGCCGAGGGCTCGAACTCGAAGAGGGGAAGGATCTCCCCGCCCTTCGCCGGCTCCTCCTGCTCGCCCTCGGCGGTACCGAGGCTGAGCGGCAGCAGCCGGTCGTCGAGCGCCGTCTGCGTCATCATCGACACGAACTCCGTGAAGACGATGTGGAGTTCGTCCACACCACCCTCGGCGGTGTCCTTCTGCACGGCGGCGATCAGCGGTGCGGCGATCGCCTTGGCGTCGGCGTACGTCGGGCTGTCGGTGAAGCCGGTCCACGACTCCTGCACCGCCCGCTCGCGGAAGGCGTAGTACGACACGCCCTTGCGCCCGACGATGTAGGCGTCGACCTCCTTGCCCTCGGCCCGGAGCCGCTCGGTGAGCAGCTCCGCGGCCTTGATGACGTTGGAGGAGTAGCCGCCGGCCAGACCGCGGTCGCTCGTGATGAGCAGCAGCGCGGCGCGGGTCGGCCGCTCCGCCTCGGTCGTGAGCGGGTGCTGGGTGTTCGAGCCGGTGGCAACCGCTGTCACCGCGCGGGTCAGTTCACTCGCGTACGGCGTCGATGCCGCCACCTGACGCTGCGCCTTGACGACGCGCGAGGCGGCGATCATCTCCATCGCCTTGGTGATCTTCTTGGTCGCGGTGACGGAGCGGATGCGACGCTTGTAGACCCGGAGCGTGGCTCCCATGGATCAGGTCCCTTCCGTCGTCACTTGGCGGTGCTGACCGGAGCGTCCTCACCGAGAAGCTTGCCGTCCGAGGTCTCGAACTGCTGCTTGAAGGCGGCGACGGAATCGGTGAGCGCCTGGATGGTGTCGTCGGACATCTTGCCGCCCTCGACGATGCTGACCAGCAGGTCCTTCTTCTCCCGGCCCAGGTGGTCCAGGAGCTCCCGCTCGAAGCGGCGGATGTCCTCGACGGGCACGTCGTCCATCTTGCCGGTGGTGCCGGCCCAGATGGAGACGACCTGGTTCTCGACGGGGTACGGAGCGTACTGACCCTGCTTGAGCAGCTCGGTCATGCGCTTACCGCGCTCCAGCTGGGCCTTCGAGGCGGCGTCCAGGTCGGAACCGAAGGCGGCGAACGCCTCCAGCTCGCGGTACTGGGCGAGGTCCACACGAAGACGGCCGGAGACCTGCTTCATGGCCTTGTGCTGGGCGGAGCCACCGACACGGGAGACCGAGATACCGACGTTCAGCGCCGGGCGCTGGCCCGCGTTGAACAGGTCGGACTCCAGGAAGCACTGACCGTCGGTGATGGAGATGACGTTGGTCGGGATGAACGCCGACACGTCGTTCGCCTTGGTCTCGACGATCGGGAGGCCCGTCATCGAACCGGCACCGAGCTCGTCGGAGAGCTTCGCGCAGCGCTCCAGCAGACGCGAGTGCAGGTAGAAGACGTCACCCGGGTACGCCTCGCGGCCCGGCGGGCGGCGCAGCAGCAGGGACACGGCGCGGTAGGCGTCGGCCTGCTTCGAGAGGTCGTCGAAGATGATCAGGACGTGCTTGCCGGAGTACATCCAGTGCTGGCCGATGGCCGAGCCGGTGTAGGGCGCCAGGTACTTGAAGCCCGCCGGGTCGGACGCCGGGGCGGCGACGATGGTGGTGTACTCCAGGGCACCGGCCTCCTCCAGCGCGCCGCGCACGGACGCGATGGTGGAGCCCTTCTGGCCGATGGCGACGTAGATGCAGCGGACCTGCTTCTTCGGGTCGCCCGAGCGCCAGTTGTCGCGCTGGTTGATGATCGTGTCGACGGCCAGGGCGGTCTTGCCGGTCTGGCGGTCGCCGATGATCAGCTGACGCTGGCCACGGCCGATCGGGACCATCGAGTCGACGGCCTTGTAGCCGGTCTGCATCGGCTCGTGGACCGACTTACGGACCATGACGCCCGGAGCCTGCAGCTCCAGGGCGCGGCGGCCCTCGGACTCGATCTCGCCGAGGCCGTCGATCGGGTTGCCCAGCGGGTCGACGACGCGGCCGAGGTAGCCCTCGCCCACGGCGACCGAGAGCACCTCACCGGTGCGCTGCACCGGCTGGCCCTCCTCGATACCGCTGAACTCGCCGAGGACGACCGCACCGATTTCGCGCTCTTCGAGGTTCAGCGCGAGACCGAGGGTACCGTCCTCGAACTTCAGCAGTTCGTTCGCCATCGCCGAGGGAAGGCCCTCGACCTTCGCGATGCCGTCACCGGCCTCGCTGACCGTGCCGACCTCCTCGCGCGAGGCCGCGTCCGGCTTGTACGCCTGGACGAAGTTCTCCAGCGCGTCCCGGATCTCCTCCGGCCGGATCGTGAGCTCCGCCATCTGGGTTCCCTGCTCTCCTTGTTGGGCCCGAAGTTACTTGCGGGGGTCTGGGGTTACGTCCCCAGGGGGTTTCCGCCTACGGCCCAACTCGGGCCGCCGTCGTGCTTGTGCTGTCTCCCGGCGCGGGCTCCCGGCCGCGGCCGGACCTCTCGGTCCGGCCCGTCGGTGCCGGTGCTCTGTCACCGGTGGTGCAGCTCTTGAGTTGGTGGCTGGGTCAGCCGGCCATCCGCCGTGCCGCCTCGTCGAGGCGGTCCGCGATGCTCCCGTTGATGACCTCGTCGCCGATCCGGACCTGCACACCGCCGAGGACCTCGGGGTCCACGTCGAGGTTCAGGTGGATCTGCCGTCCGTAGACCGCGGCCAGCGCGGCGGCGAGGCGCGTGCGCTGTCCTTCGTCCATCGGCACCGCCGTGGTGACCACCGCGATCACGCGGTCGCGTCGGTGCGCGGCCAGCTTGGAGAGGGCATCGAGCCCTGCTTCCAGGCTACGGCCTCGCGGCTGGGCCACGAGCCGGCCCACGATGCGCGTGGTCACCGGGTTGGCCCGGCCGCCCAGCAGCGTGGTCACCAGCTCGGTCTTGGCGGCGACCGAGGCGTTGCGGTCGGTCAGTGCGCGGCGCAGCTCGCCGTTGGAGGTGAGGATCCGGCCGAACCGGAACAGCTCGTCCTCGACGTCGTCGAGCCGACCGGACCGCTGTGCCGCGGCGAGGTCGGCGCTGTAGGACAGCTCCTCCATCGCGTCGGCGAGGTCACGCGAACGCGACCAGCGGGACCGGACCATGCCGGACACCAGGGCGGCGGCCGGACCGCCGATCTTGGTGCCGAGCAGCCGGTCGGCCAGCTCGGCCCGCGCCTCGCCGGACTGCGCCGGGTCGGTCAGGACCCGACGCAGCGAGACCTCGCGGTCGAGCAGAGCGGTGACGGCAGCCAGCTCCTCGGCGAGCTTCGTCGCGTCGACGGACGCGTTGTCCGTCTGCGCGTCGAGCTGCTCGCGTGCGGAGGCGAGTGCCTCGCGGCTCGCTCCGTTCATCGGCCGGCCTCAGCCTTCGTCGTCTCCGACGCCGCCTTGGCCTCGATCTCGCCGAGGAAGCGGTCGATGGTCCGGCTCTGCCGGGCGTGGTCCTCCAGGGACTCGCCGACGAGCTTGCCGGCCAGGTCGGTGGCGAGCTTGCCCACGTCCTGGCGCAGGGACTGCGCGGCCTGCTTGCGGTCGGCCTCGATCTGGGCGTGACCGGCAGCGATGATTTCCTCACGCTGCCGCTGGCCCTCGGCGCGCATCTCGGCGATGAGCGTCGCGCCCTGCTCCTGCGCCTCCTGGCGCAGGCGCGCGGCCTCGTGGCGGGCGTCGGCGAGCTGGGCCCGGTAGTCCTCCAGGACCTGCTGGGCCTCGGCCTGTGCGGCCTCGGCCTTCTCCATGCCGCCTTCGATCTTCTCGCGGCGCTCGTCCAGAACCTTGTTGATGTTCGGAAGGAGCTTCTTGGCGAGGAAACCGAAGACGATGAAGAAGGCGATCAGGCCGATGACAAGCTCTGGGATCGGCGGGATGAGCGGGTTCTCGGGAACCTCGACCTCACTCGCCAGGCTGACCAGGGTCACGTCAATGCCTTCCGTCTAAGGGGATCGTCGGTGCGTTTCGTTTACTTGTAAACGAAGCCCATGACGATGCCGATGAGGGCGAGCGCCTCACAGAAGGCGAAACCCATGATCTGGTTGGTGCGGATCAGGCCCGCGGCCTCGGGCTGACGGGCCAGGGCCTGGGTGCCGTTACCGAAGATGATGCCGACGCCGACGCCGGGGCCGATGGCGGCCAGGCCGTAACCGATCGCGCTGGCGCTGCCGGTGAACGCGTCTGCGGAGGCGAGGGTCTGGAGAGCGGACATGCCGGTTCTTCCTTCTCTTTCAAGGACCGGTGGGGGTTGGCCACCGGACGTCTGTTGGTATGGGGAGGCGGGGTGCTCAGTGGTGCTCGGCGAGCGCGCCCTGCACGTAGTTGCAGGCCAGGAGGACGAAGACGTACGCCTGGACGGCCTGGATGAACAGCTCGAAAGCGGTCATCACGATGGTCATCACGAACGAGGCGCCCGCGTAGACGAAGCCGAAGCCGTTCGCCAGGTAGAAGCTGGCGATGGTGAACATCACGATGAGCATGTGGCCCGCGAACATGTTCGCGAAGAGTCGCACCGCGTGGGTGAAGGGCCGGATGAGCACGTTCGAGAAGAGCTCGATGATCATCAGGAGCGGCAGGACCGCGCCCAGCGACTTGTCGTAGCCGGTGATGTTCTTCAGGCCGCCGACGAAGCCGTGCTTCTTGAAGGTGAGGAACATCCACAGGACCCAGACCATCAGGGCCAGACCCGCGGGGAAGGCGATGACCGAGGTCACCGGGAACTGGGCGACCGGAATGATCGACCAGAGGTTCATGATCCACACGAAGAAGAACAGGGAGACCATGAAGGGGACGTACTTCTCGCCCTCCTTCTTGCCGAGCGCGTCGTACACGAGCCCGCGGCGCACGAAGTCGTAACCCGCCTCAGCAACCATCTGGAGCTTGCCCGGCACGACCTTGGCGCGACCGAAGGCGGCCCAGAAGAACCACACCACGACGACCGTGCTCAGCAGAGCCAGCAGCATCGGCTTGTTGAAATTGAAGCCGCCGATGGTGAAGAGCGGTTCGAAGACGAACGAATGAAGGCCCGGGGCCTCGAAGCCACACCCCGGGATAAAAAGGTGGCACTCCGTGTCGAAGGCGAGCATCGTTTCAGCACTCACCGCGGGCTCCTTCAGCGTGGCGCATGGGTACGGCAACCTCGTTGTGTCGGCGCGGCATTGAGCCACGGAGCGGCACTGGACTGGTCTTGCGGAATAGGGGGCGGCGTCTCGGCGCTGGGCCGGGTCGGATCGCAGGCATCGGCCACGAGGCCCACCGGCTCCAGCTCGTGGAACTCGGGTGCTCAGCCGCCTGCGCCGACTGTGCCGCAGTTGGCACCGGACGATAGCAGGCCCGTGATCGGGCTTTTATTCCGGCCCTACGTGTCACGTCGGCGACCCCGCCGTCTCCGCCTTCTTCGCCTCTGCGGAGTCAGGGTCCACGTAGAGAATCTTCGCCTTCATGTGACCGCGGGTCTGTGCAGCGATCCACACGAGGGTGGCGCCGAGCAACGTGAAGGCAAATGCCTTCGTATCAAAGAGCGTTGTGTCCTTGAAAGTCAGCAGGAAGACCGCGACCAGCAGGATCTGCACGGAGTAGAGCAGAAGGCCCATCATCTGGAAGAGCTGCGGGTAATTCTTCGCGGTCTGCTGCAGGACGACGAGTCCCGCTCCCATGACGAGAACCACCAACAGGGTGCCGATCACGGCACCGACGGCCCCCGCGCCACCGACGAGCGCGGCGCTGACCGCGACGGCGACGACGCCGGCGGCAAGCGTGGGCACGAGGGCATGGACGAGAAGTCGGGCGTCATTCGACTGCATGGCGGCGCTCCGGCAAGGGGTGGGGGTGTGTTCGTCAGGGACGAGCGTAGACCCGGGCGGCGGAAGAACCTGCTGAGCCCAAAGGCCCCGCACTGTAGGGACCTTCGGCTCTGTCGCCGAGTCTCGTGAACGGTATCACAAACTATTTGATGAGGTCTTTACCTCTATCGTGTGCCGCCCGTCACACGTGAGCGTGACCCCGCGCGTTGGTGCAGCGACAGGCGGCACTTTGTCTGCTATAGGGCCAAGTCACCCGATTTAGCGATGCAGTTGACGGACATCAGCGGCGTCACACACGAGTTTCAGCGGTGACTGTCCGCCCGGCGACGCTCCACGAAGCGTGACCGCTCGCCGATCGCGGTGGCGCCGTGCAGCCCCGCGGCGACCGCCTCCCGCGCCTCGTCCCGCTCCCCCCGCACGCCCTCGGCCGACTCCCCCGCGGCGGCTTCGCCGGTCTCCGGGCGAACGACCCTGCGGTAGCGCGGCGGCACGATGCGCTGCGCCCACATCGGCGCCCGCGGCGTGAACCGCGGCAGCAGGAGCAGCACCAGCCCGACCGCGCTCAGCAGCACGATGCCCAGGACGATCCACATGCTCGCGTTGTTGACCGAGTACGCGACCGCGCCGAACGCGATCAGCGCCGACCAGAAGTACATGATCAGGACAGCGCGGCTGTGGGAATGACCGATTTCCAGCAGCCGGTGGTGGAGGTGTCCGCGGTCCGCGGCGAACGGCGACTGGCCGTTCCAGGTGCGCCGGACGATCGCCAGGATCAGGTCGGCGACCGGCACCGCGATGACGGTCAGCGGCAGCAGCAGCGGGATGTAGACCGGCACCATCGAGTGCGTCGCCTCGCGGATACCGCCGGTCTTCAGGCTGAGCAGGTCCGGGTCGACCTGACCGGTCACCGACACCGCTCCGGCCGCCATCACCAGGCCGATCAGCATCGACCCGGAGTCGCCCATGAAGATCCGCGCCGGGTGCAGGTTGTGCGGCAGGAAGCCCAGGCACATGCCCATCAGCACCACCGAGAACAGCGTCGCGGGGGCTGCCGCCTCGATGCCGTAGCCGAACCACATGCGGTACGCGTACATGAAGAACGCCGCGGCGGCGATGCACACCATGCCGGAGGCGAGACCGTCGAGACCGTCGACGAAGTTCACCGCGTTGATGGTGATGACGACCAGTGCGACGGTCAGCAGCGTGCCCTGCGTCGGCGACGGCAGATACGTGCCGACGCCCGGGATCGGGATGTACAGGATCGTCAGACCCTGGAGGACCATCACGCCCGCGGCGACCATCTGGCCGCCGAGCTTGACCAGCGCGTCCACGCCCCACTTGTCGTCCAGCACGCCCAGCAGCCAGATCAGCGCGGCGCCGGAGAGCAGGGCACGCGGTTCGTTGGAGTCCGCGAAGACGCTCTTGAGATTGGTCAGATGGGAGGCCACCAGGAGGCCCGCGCACAACCCGCCGAACATCGCGATGCCGCCGAGCCGGGGAGTCGGCTCGCGGTGCACATCACGGGCCCGGATCTCCGGCATCGCCCCGGCCGCGATGGCGAACTTGCGCACCGGGCCGGTCAGCAGATAAGTCACCGCGGCCGTGACGCACAGCGTCAGCAGGTATTCACGCACGGGCTGCCCCACAGATATAGCTGGCCATCACAGCCCCACACCCTATGCGGGTCCACGACCACGCCGTACACACAGGTGGCGGGCTGCCGGGTGACGGACGTCCGTCACCGTCCCCGCGGAGTGTGACGGAAGGGGGCCGTACGCGGTTCCCGATCAGTTCCGGCCGGGATACGGCGGAAAACCGCCGACGAGCGCTGCGGTGCGCGGGCGGACCGCGGCGTCCCCGCGCAGCGCCGCCCCGATCAGCTCCGCGATCCGCGCCATCTCCGCCCCGCCCATCCCCTGCGTCGTCACCGCCGCGCTGCCCAGGCGGATGCCGGTACGCCGGGCCGTGCCGTCCGGGCAGGCCAGCGCGCAGGTGTCGAGGACGATCCCGGCGGCGGCCAGCCGCCCCCGCGCCGTCCCGGCGTCGAGGCCCAGCGGCGCGGTGTCGGCGACGATCAGATGGGTGTCGGTGCCGCCGGTCGCGAGCGTCAGGCCCTGGTCGGCGAGGGCGGCGGCGAGCGCGCGGGCGTTGGCGACGGTCCGCCGGGCGTAGCCGCGGAACGCGTCGGTGGCCGCCTCGCGGAACGCGACGGCCTTGGCGGCGACGGAGTTCATCTGCGCGCCGCCCTGACTGAACGGGAACACCGCCCGGTCGATGCGCTCGGCGAGCCGCGCACCGCACAGGATCATCCCGCCACGCGGCCCGCGCAGCACCTTGTGCGTGGTGGCACAGACGACATCCGCGTACGGCACCGGGCTGGGCGCCGCTCCCCCGGCGATCAGCCCGGCGGGATGGGCGACGTCGGCGATGAGGTAGGCGCCGGTCTCGTCGGCGATGTCGCGGAAGGCGGCGTAGTCGATATGGCGCGGGTAGGCGATCGAGCCGCAGACCAGGGCCTTGGGGTGGCGCTCGCGGGCCAGGGCGCGGACCTCATCGAGGTCGAGGAGGCCGGTGGCCGCGTCGACGCCGTATCCGGCGAAGTCGAACCAGCGGCCGGAGAAGTTGGCGGGCGAGCCGTGGGTGAGGTGTCCGCCGTGCGGCAGGGACAGGGCCAGAACGGTGTCTCCGGGGCGCAGCAGGGCGGCGTAGGCGGCCAGGACGGCGGAGGACCCGGAGTGGGGCTGGACGTTGGCGTGTTCGGCGCCGAAAAGGGCCCTGGCGCGTTCCACGGCGATCCGCTCGGCGAGGTCGACGATCTCGCAGCCACCGTGGTGGCGGGCGCCCGGATAGCCCTCCGCGTACTTGTTGGTGAGCGGGGAGCCGAGGGCGGCGAGGACCGCGGGCGAGGTGAAGTTCTCCGCGGCGATCAGCTGAAGCGTCTCGCTCTGCCGGGCGCTCTCGCCGACCAGCACCCCGGCGATCTCCGGGTCGGCGGCGGCCAGCGCCGCGAAATCCGCCGGGAACGCCCCGGCGTCGGCAGCCGTTCCGGGGCCCGGCGAGGTGCCCGGGCGCGTGTCGGCCGGTGACGTGCTGCGGGGTGACGCGGTGGTGGCGGACATGGCGCGCTCCGGGCCTCGTGCGGGGACTCACGTCCAATGTAGGCGCGGTGCAGCGATCGGGCGCGGCGGCGGGGCCCGGGCGTACGAGCCTCGCCACGGGGGCGGGAGACGGCCGGGAGAGGCGGCTACGAGGGCGGGCCAGGGCCACGGATGGGCCGGCGTACGGCGAGCCAGGAGCGCGAGCGCCGGCACCCACCAGGTGCCCGCCCGCACGCACCCCCTACGCCCGCGCCGGAACCCCCGTGAGGGCGGTGACCACCGGATCCAGGGCCTGGTTGATCTCGTCGCCGATGGAGCGGAAGAAGGTGATGGGGGCGCCATACGGGTCGTAGACCTCGTCGGACTCCGGGTCGGGCGCCAGCAGCCAGCCGCGCAGCGCGGCGGCGGCGCCGACCAGGGTGCGGGCCCGCTCGACCAGGCCGCAGTCGGGCAGCTCCGGGTCGGGCTCCGGCAGAGTGGCCGGGTCTATCGCCCGCACCAGCCGGTTGAACTCCTTCAGCGTGAAGGTGCGCAGGCCCGCGGAGTGGCCCATCGAGATGACCTGGGCGCGGTGGTCGCGGGTGGCGGTCAGGACCAGGTCGGCGCGGATGACGTGCTCATCGAGCAGTTCGCGGCCCAGGAACCCGGCCGGGTCGGCGCCGTAGTCGGCGAGGACCGTCGCGGCGTGCGTCTCCATGGGCGCGCCCTCATGGCCCCAGGTACCGGCGCTCTCCACCACCAGGCCGCCGCTGCCCGCACCGCCCAGCCGCAGGTCGAGCGCGTGGCGGTGCAGCCGCTCGGTGATCGGCGAGCGGCAGACGTTGCCGGTGCTGACGTGCAGGATCCGGAAGCGGGCGGGCGCGACCGGCGCCGCGGTGCGGGCCTGGACGGCGGCGGCGTAGCCGGACGGCGGCACCGACGGGAAGGCGGTCTCGCCGGGCCCCGTTATGCCGCGCCCCAGGGGCGCCATCAATTGGCCACCTCGAGCTCGGGCACGACCTTCCGCAGCTCCTCGGCGCTGAGGGCGCCCTCGCGCAGCAGCACCGGGATGCGGCCGGTGACATCGACGATCGAGGACGGCACGGCGGCGGGCGTGGGGCCGCCGTCGAGGTAGACGGAGACGGAGTCGCCCAGCATCTCCTGGGCGGCGTCGCAGTCCTGCGGGGAGGGGTGTCCCGTGAGGTTGGCGCTGGAGACCGCCATCGGGCCGAACTCGGTGAGGAGTTCGATGGCGACGGGGTGCAGCGGCATGCGTACCGCGACGGTGCCGCGGGTCTCGCCGAGGTCCCAGGTCAGCGACGGCTGGTGGGTGGCGACGAGCGTCAGACCGCCGGGCCAGAACGCGTCGACCAGCTCCCACGCCTGCTCGGAGAAGTCGGTGACCAGGCCGTGCAGGGTGTTGGGCGAGCCGATGAGGACCGGCGAGGGCATACCGCGGCCGCGGCCCTTGGCCGCCAGCAGATCGCCGACGGCGTCGGCGCTGAACGCGTCGGCCCCGATGCCGTAGACGGTATCGGTCGGCAGAACGACCAGCTCGCCGCGGCGGACGGCCGACGCGGCCTCACGCAGACCGGTCGCGCGGTCGGTCGCGTCGCTGCAGTCGTATCGCCGTGCCATTTAACGGTCCTCCTCGTGCGGAACGGATACATCGGGCGTCGGGGCGGCCGTCATGGCGTCACCCGGCGCGCGGTGGCGAAACGGGGCCGGTTGTTCAGGTCCGGGTGATCGGCCGCGTCGGCCCAGCCCCGTTCCTCGGCGAAGATCCACGGCACCTGGCCGCCCTGGGTGTCGGCGTGCTCGATGACGACGAGCCCGCCGGGCCGCAGCAGCCGGTGCGCGGTCCGCTCGATGCCCCGGATGGTGTCCAGGCCGTCCTCACCGGAGAACAACGCCAGCTCGGGGTCGTGGTCGCGGGCCTCGGGGGCGACGTACTCCCACTCGGTGAGCGGGATGTACGGCGGATTGGAGACGACCAGGTCGACCTGGCCGTCCAGCTCGGGCAGCGCGGTCAGCGCGTCGCCGTGGTGGAGGTTGACCCGCGAGCCCTCGACGTTGCGCCGGGCGTACGTCAGGGCCTGCTCGGACAGCTCCACGGCGTGCACCGTGGAGCGCGGCACCTCCTGCGCGAGGGCGAGGGCGATGGCGCCGGAGCCGGTGCACAGGTCGACGATGAGCGGTTCGACGACGTCCATGGCGCGTACCGCGTCTATGGCCCAGCCGACGACCGACTCGGTCTCCGGGCGGGGCACGAACACGCCGGGACCGACGTGGAGTTCGAGGTAGCGGAAGAACGCGCGGCCGGTGATGTGCTGGAGCGGTTCGCGGGCCTCGCGGCGGGCGATCGCCTCCCAGTACCGGGCGTCGAAGTCGGCGTCGGCCACCGTGTGCAGCTGGCTGCGCTTGACGCCGTGCACATGCGCGGCCAGCTCCTCGGCGTCGAAGCGCGGTGAGGGCACCCCGGCGTCGGCCAGCCGCTGGGCGGCCTGGGCCACCTCGGCGAGCAGCAGGTTCACGGGTTCCTCCAGCCGGTCGTGCGGGCGTGCGGGTGGTGCGGGTCTTACTGGGCGGCGGCGAGCTTGGCCGCCGAGTCGGCGTCCACGCACGCCTGGATGACCGGGTCCAGCTCGCCGTCGAGCACCTGGTCCAGGTTGTACGCCTTGAAGCCGACGCGGTGGTCGGAGATGCGGTTCTCCGGGAAGTTGTACGTCCGGATGCGCTCGGAGCGGTCGACGGTGCGGACCTGGCTGCGGCGGGCGTCGGACGCCTCGCGCTCGGCCTCCTCCTGGGCGGCGGCCAGCAGCCGCGAGCGCAGGATGCGCATCGCCTGCTCCTTGTTCTGGAGCTGGCTCTTCTCGTTCTGGCAGGAGACGACGATGCCGGTCGGCAGGTGGGTGATGCGCACCGCGGAGTCGGTGGTGTTGACGGACTGGCCACCGGGACCGGAGGAGCGGTAGACATCGATCCGCAGGTCGTTGGGGCCGATCTCGACCTCGACCTCCTCGGCCTCGGGCGTGACGAGCACACCGGCGGCGGAGGTGTGGATGCGGCCCTGCGACTCGGTGGCGGGGACGCGCTGGACGCGGTGCACGCCGCCCTCGTACTTCAGGCGGGCCCAGACGCCCTGGCCCGGCTCGGTGGCCCCGCCGCCGCCCTTGGTCTTCACGGCCACCTGGACGTCCTTGTAGCCGCCGAGGTCGGACTCGTTGGCCTCCAGGATCTCGGTCTTCCAGCCGGCCCGCTCCGCGTAGCGCAGGTACATCCGCAGCAGGTCACCGGCGAACAGCGCGGACTCCTCGCCGCCCTCACCGGCCTTGACCTCCAGGATGACGTCCTTGTCGTCGCTCGGGTCGCGGGGGACGAGCAGCAGCCGCAGCTTCTCGGTCAGCTCGTCGCGCTTGGCGTCGAGCTCCTTGACCTCGTCGGCGAAGTCCGGGTCGTCCGCGGCGAATTCGCGCGCGGTC
The DNA here is from genome assembly GCF_045040405.1 of Streptomyces sp. NBC_01525. Lineage (NCBI taxonomy): Bacteria > Bacillati > Actinomycetota > Actinomycetes > Kitasatosporales > Streptomycetaceae > Streptomyces > Streptomyces sp. NBC_01525. Next base: position 4,834,899 of record NZ_CP109397.1, on the reverse strand, counting down.
TCCCTGTCCTCGCCGGTCTGCTTCCAGGAACGGTAGGTGGTGACGATCGGGGTGAGTTCGGCGTAGCGCTTGTTGAGCCGCATGGCCTCGCGCTGGTCGGCGTGGACCGCGGGGTCGGCCAGCTTCTTCTCCAGACCGGCGTGCTCGCCGATCAGTTCCTCGACCGCCTCGAACATCGTGGGGTTCCTTAGCTGACTGGTGTTTCCGGGTGCCGGTCACCTGGTGCGGCACAACAGCCGCGGCGTGCCGGACCCCCGGCCGGGTCCGTGGCCTGGACGACAAAGCGCCGGTCCGGTCGCCCCTCGGAGGGGCGACCGGCAACCGGCGCCTTGCGGGTCGCTACTTGTTGGCCGAACCGGCGGCCTTGCCGAAGCGGGCCTCGAAGCGGGCCACACGGCCACCGGTGTCCATGATCTTCTGCTTGCCCGTGTAGAACGGGTGGCACTCGGAGCAGACGTCGGCACGGATGCCACCGCCCTCGACGGTGCTACGGGTGGTGAAGGACGCGCCACAGGTGCAGCTGACCTGCGTCTCGACGTACTCCGGGTGGATGTCGCGCTTCAAGGGGATCTCCTAGGTTCGGGAGTGCTCCGGGTCGTGCCGCGGGTTTGCGTCACGTGAACCGGGGCCGACGGTCCAGTCTGCCAGGACTTGTCGCATCTCCCAAAACCGGGGTGGACCGCCGGGTATTCCCCGCCCCGGGAGCGGGGAAACCCCGGCGGCCGGACGGTTACGCGCCGTCCCCGGGCCTCCACATCGCGTGGCTGCCCGAAGGGGCCGCGGCTACTTCACGTACGAGCCGGTACCGCCCTTGTCGCCCGCGGAGTCCTTGAGCGCGGTCTTCGGGATGGCGCGGTCCTGCCGCAGCGCGTCCCAGACCTGCGCGGTCTGCCGGGGCAGCGGGACGACGCGCGCCGGGTCGAGCTTGTCGTACTCCACGGGCAGCGTGACCATGTGGATGTTCTGCGAGTCGAGGGAGCCGAGGGACTTGGCGAGGCCGGTGAGCGCGCCGACCGAGTTGAGGTCGGTGTCGGTGGTGACGGCCCTGGTGGCGGTGTCGGCGATGTCGTAGAGCTTGGCCGGGCTGGTGAGCACGCCGACGTTCTTGACCTGCTGCATCAGCGCCTTGACGAAGGTCTGCTGGAGCTGGATGCGCCCCAGGTCGCTGCCGTCGCCGCCGGGGACGCCGTGCCGGGTGCGGACGAGCCCGAGGGACTGCTCACCGGTGAGGACGTGATGCCCGGCGGGCAGGTGGAGATGGCTGGAGTTGTCGTCGATCGGCTTGCTGGTGGTGAGTTCGACGCCGCCGAGCGCGTCGATGAGCTTCTTGAAGCCGGTGAAGTCGACCTCGACGAAGTGGTCCATCCGGATGCCGCTGAGTGATTCGACGGTCTTGACGGCGCACGCGGGGCCGCCGACCTCGTAGGCGGTGTTGAACATCGCCCGCCGCGCGCCGGCCACCTCCTTGCCGTCCTTCACGCAGGCGGGACGGGTGATGAGGGTGTCGCGCGGGATGCTGACGACGCTCGCCTTCTTGTGGCCCTTGTAGACGTGCAGCACCATCGCGGTGTCGGAGCGCGCGCCGCCCTCGTCGGTGCCGTACGCGGCGTTGCTGCCGGACCGGGAGTCGGAGCCGAGGACGAGGATGTCGAGGGAGCCGTTGTCGACGTTGTCGGGCCGGTCCTTGCCGAGGGCGGCGTTGATGTCGATGCCCTTGAGGTTGCCGTTGAGCTGGTAGTAGACGTAGCCGAGTCCGGCGCCGGTGAGCAGCAGGCAGCTGACCGCGGCGCAGAGCGTGAGGGTCAGGGCGCGGCGGCGTCGGCTGCGCGCCTTGCGACGGCGCCCCGTGGCGCGTATGCGGCTGCGGCGGCTCGCCGTCGCCCTCTGCGTCCCGTTGCTGTCGGCCATGTGCTCCTCGGTCCGTATGCGCTGCCCCCCGCCCGCCCCGTGCGGGCACGGCGCGTCATGTCGTGGGAGACGGGGAGCCGGACGGAAGGGTTGCACAGCGACCTGTACGCACCGGGCGGACACGGGCGGACGCACGCGCACCGCCGTCCGGCCCGTACGTCCGTCCCGACCTGGACCGATGGCCGGTTTCCGGCCACCGCCAAGCGGTCGGTTCCGGGCATCTCCTGTGCGAAAGGTCTCAGCGGGACACCTCCGGACGGAGGTATACGGACCGGTCGTCGGCGGTTCACCCCTCGTGCCGGGCCCGGACAGCGCGAAGCCCCCGCACGCGAAAGTGCGGGGGCTTCGTGGCGGCGTTGCGCGGCCGGGCGTCAGTCGTTGCCGTTGCCCATGCCCGGCGTCGTCTTCTGGATCTGGAGCAGGAACTCCGCGTTGGACTTCGTCTGCTTCATCTTGTCCAGCAGCAGCTCGATCGCCTGCTGCTGGTCCAGGGCGTGCAGCACCCGACGCAGCTTCCAGACGACGGCCAGCTCGTCGGCGCCCATCAGGATCTCCTCCTTACGGGTGGACGACGCGTCGACGTCCACCGCCGGGAAGATCCGCTTGTCGGAGAGCTTGCGGTCGAGCTTGAGCTCCAGGTTGCCGGTGCCCTTGAACTCCTCGAAGATCACCTCGTCCATCCGCGAACCGGTCTCGACCAGCGCGGTGGCCAGGATGGTCAGCGAACCGCCGTCCTCGATGTTGCGCGCGGCGCCGAAGAACCGCTTCGGCGGGTAGAGCGCGGTCGAGTCGACACCACCGGACAGGATGCGGCCGGAGGCGGGCGCCGCGAGGTTGTACGCGCGGCCCAGACGGGTGATGGAGTCCAGCAGGACGACCACGTCGTGACCCAGCTCGACGAGACGCTTGGCGCGCTCGATGGCCAGCTCGGCGACGGTGGTGTGGTCCTCGGCGGGACGGTCGAAGGTCGAGGAGATGACCTCGCCCTTGACCGACCGCTGCATGTCGGTGACCTCTTCGGGCCGCTCGTCGACGAGGACGACCATCAGGTGGCACTCGGGGTTGTTGCGGGTGATCGAGTTGGCGATCGCCTGCATGATCATGGTCTTACCGGTCTTCGGCGGGGCCACGATCAGACCACGCTGGCCCTTGCCGATCGGCGTCACCAGATCGATGATCCGGGTCGTCAGACCGCTCGACTCACCCTCCAGGCGCAGCCGCTCCTGCGGGTAAAGGGGCGTCAGCTTCCCGAACTCCGGGCGCTGGCGGCCCTGTTCGGGCGCCACGCTGTTGACGGTGTCGAGGCGGACCAGCGCGTTGAACTTCTCGCGGCGCTCGCCGTCCTTGGGCTGGCGGACCGCACCGGTGACGTGGTCACCCTTGCGCAGACCGTTCTTACGGACCTGGGCGAGCGAGACGTACACGTCGTTCGGGCCCGGCAGGTAGCCGGAGGTCCGGATGAACGCGTAGTTGTCGAGGATGTCGAGGATGCCCGCGACGGGGATCAGGACGTCGTCCTCGGAGACCTGCGGCTCGTTGCCGAATTCCTCGCGCCCGCCGCGACGGCCCCGGCGGTCGCGGTAACGGCCACGGCGGCCACGGCGGCCGCCCTCGAAGTCGTCGCCGTCGTCGTGGCGGTTGTCCCGCTGACGGTCCTGACGGTCCTGACGGTCGCGGCGGTCGCCCTGGCTGCCGACGTCGCCACCGTCGTTCTTGTTGCGGCGGCCCTGCTGGCGGTCGCGGCGGTCGCCCTTCTGACCGCGGTCCTGACGGTCGCCGCGGTCCTGGCGGTCGCCGGCCTTGTGCTGCTGATCGGACTGCTCGCCCTTGGCGGGCCGCTCGTCGACGGCGGTGTCGGCCTTGCCCTTCGGCTCGGCCTTGATGTCGGCCGCGCCCTCGGGGCTGCCGGCGGCCGCGGTGGCCCGGCGGCGGCGGCGCTCGCCGGCCGGCTGCTCGTCGCTGGCCGGCTGACCGGGAATGTCGATCTGCTGACCGGCCTGCTTCTCGGCGGTCTTGTCGGCCTTGGCCGGCTTGTCGGCGGCCTTGACGGCGTCGCCGTCACCCGTACGGGCCTTGGAGGTGGTACGGCGCTTGGGCTTGGTGTCGGTCTCGGCGGGCGCGTCGGCCTTGGCGGAGCCGGAGGAGCCCGCGGCCTGCCTCTCCTTGATGACCTCGATCAGCTGGCTCTTGCGCATCCGCGCGGTGCCCTTGATGCCGAGGCCGGAGGCGACCTGCTGCAGCTCTGCCAGGACCATGCCGTCGAGGCCGGTACCGGAACGGCGGCGCCGCGTGGTGCCGGCAGCACCGGTGGCAGGCGCGGCGGGAGCGTCCGTGGCGGGCGCGGTGGCACTGCCATCGGTGCGCACGCCCATCAGATCGGTGGTGTCGCTCACGAAGGGTCCTTCCCTGGAGCGGGCGTCGGCCTGTCTGGCTCGGCGACCGGTTGTGCTGTCCGGCTGGTGGTCCCGCGGTGTTGCGAACCGGGCCGGGGCGGTGGTCCCGCCGGATACGGCGGAAAGATCAGTTCATTGGTCCGGCGCGAAGGGATGCTGTGTGACCCATGTCCGTCACGCCGATTCCGGAGCGTGCTCACTCCTGCTCGGGCTATTGCTTCGAGCAGTTTGGGAGGCTCCCGGAAGAAAGGTGGTCCCGATAGGGACACGAAGCATCGCGCCACTCAGGCGTCGAGTACTGACTTGAGGTTAACACTACCGGATCCAACAAACATTCCCCCTTCCCAAGACCGGCAATCGTCGATCACCCGCGTCGGTCACCCGGCGAGCGGCAGGACGCATGTGCCCGCCGCGTCGAGGGCCAGCCGGTTGGCCGCCCAGCCCTCTCCCGCCAGTGCGGCGACCTTGTCGGCCGAGGCGTCCTCGGCCAGTGCGAGCACCGTCGGGCCCGCACCGGAGATGACCGCGGGGACACCGTCCGCACGCAGTCGGTTCACCAGCGCCACACTCTCCGGCATCGCGGGGGCGCGGTATTCCTGGTGAAGTCGGTCCTCGGTCGCGGCCAGCAGCAGCTCGGGGCGCCTGGTCAGCGCCTCGACGAGCAGTGCGGCGCGACCGGCGTTGGCCGCGGCGTCCACATGCGGGACGGTGCGCGGAAGCAGTCCGCGGGCGGTCTCGGTGAGCACCGGTTTCCCGGGGACGAAGACGACGGGGACGATCGACGCGGCCGGCTCCATCCGGATCGCGCGGGCCGCCCCGGTGTCCATCCAGGCCAGGGTGAAGCCGCCGAGCAGACAGGCGGCGACGTTGTCGGGGTGGCCCTCGATCTCGGTGGCCAGCTCCAGGAGCGCGGCGTCGTCGAGTCTCTGCTCACCACCGATGGTGACGGCACGCGCGGCGACGATTCCGGCACAGATGGCGGCCGACGACGAGCCGAGGCCCCGGCCGTGCGGAATGCGGTTGGCACAGACGATTTCCAGCCCGCGCGGCTGCCCGCCGAGCAGGTCGAAGGCGGTGCGCAGGGAGCGTACGAGCAGATGACTCTCGTCGCGCGGGAGGGTTTCGCTGCCCTCACCTGCGATGTCTACGTGCAGACCGGAGTCGGCGACCCGCACCACGACATCGTCGTACAGCCCCAGCGACAGGCCGAGGGCGTCGAAGCCGGGGCCAAGATTGGCGCTGGTGGCGGGGGTGCGCACCCGGACGGCGGCGGCACGGAACGCGGGACCGGCCATCGCTCGATGACTCTCCTTGATTGATGCTGCGGTATGCCCCGCGCCACCGCGGCGCCGAGGCGCCCGGTCGGCCGCCGGGGACTGTTCTGACCTGCCCTGCACACCACTACGTCATGCCGTGCGGAGGGGAGTTGACTGCCAGCCTATCGAAGGAAGGTTCTGTGGCGACACAGGGCGCACGGGAGGCGCACGGTGCGTGTCGCAGACCGAGCCGTGCCTCACTTCTGACTTTGCAGCCTTTGCACTCTTTGCTGCACGGCGGGTCACCTGCCCCGGGAGCTGGTGACCCGCCGTACGCCCGGCGTGTGCGGTTTCCGGGTTACGCGAGACCGAGACGCTGGGCGGCGGCGTCCGCGTCGATCGGGACGGTGACGGGCTGCGGCGCACCGGCCACCGCCCAGTCGGGGTCCTTGAGGCCGTTGCCGGTCACCGTGCAGACGATGCGCTGACCGGGGTCGACCTTGCCCTCGTCGGCGGCCTTGAGTAGACCGGCGACCGAGGCGGCCGACGCGGGCTCCACAAAGACGCCCTCCTGCGCGGCCAACAGCCGGTAGGCGGCCAGAATCTGACGGTCGGTCACCTCATCGATGAAGCCGCCCGACTCGTCCCGCGCCTGCTCCGCGAACGACCACGACGCAGGGTTGCCGATGCGAATGGCGGTGGCGATGGTGTGCGGGTCCTTGACGACCTCGCCGCGCACGATCGGGGCGCTGCCGGACGCCTGGAAGCCCCACATCCGCGGGGTGTGCGAGGCGATGCCGTCGGCGGCGTATTCGCGGTAGCCCTTCCAGTATGCCGTGATGTTCCCGGCGTTGCCGACGGGCAGGACGTGGATGTCGGGCGCGTCGTCGAGCATGTCGACGATCTCGAACGCCGCGGTCTTCTGGCCCTCGATACGCACAGGGTTCACGGAATTCACAAGTGCGACCGGATACTTGTCCGAAAGTCCACGGGCGAGCGTCAGACAGTCGTCGAAATTTCCGTCGATCTGGAGAATCTTCGCGCCGTGCACCAGCGCCTGGCCCATCTTGCCGAGGGCGATCTTGCCCTGCGGGACGAGCACCGCGCAGACCATCCCGGCGCGCACCGCGTACGCGGCGGCGGAGGCGGAGGTGTTGCCGGTGGAGGCGCAGATCACCGCCTTGGCGCCCTCCTCCTTGGCGCGGGTGATGGCCATCGTCATCCCGCGGTCCTTGAAGGACCCGGTGGGGTTGGCACCCTCGACCTTGAGGTGCACCTCGCAGCCGGTGCGCTCGGACAGCACCTGCGCGGGGACGAGCGGCGTGCCGCCCTCCCGCAGGGTGACCGCCTCGGTCGTGTCGCTGACCGGCAGCCGGTCACGGTATTCCTCGATGATTCCGCGCCACTGACGGTTCGCGGCGGACGCGGTGGAATTGGCAGACATGGGTTCCTTTACTCCCCTTCGACCCGCATGATGCTGGCGACACCGCGGACGGTGTCCAGCTCACGCAGAGCCTCGACGGTCGACGACAGGGCGGCGTCGGCCGCCCGGTGGGTGACGACGACGAGGGATGCCTCGCCGTCTCCGTCGGGCCGCCCTTGCTGACGGACGGTGTCGATCGACACCCCGTGCTCGGCGAAGACCGTGGCGACCTGCGCGAGCACGCCGGACTTGTCGGCCACGTCGAGACTGATGTGGTAGCGCGTGACGACCTCGCCCATCGGGCTGACGGGCAGCCGCGTGTACGCGGACTCCCCCGGCCCGGTGGTGTCGGCGACCTTGTTGCGGCAGACCGCGACGAGGTCGCCGAGCACCGCGGACGCGGTCGGCGAACCGCCGGCGCCCGGCCCGTAGAACATCAGCTGACCTGCGGCGTCGGACTCCACGAACACCGCGTTGTACGCCTCGCGGACGGAGGCCAGCGGATGGCTGAGGGGGATCATCGCGGGGTGCACCCGGGCGGTGACGGACGCGCCGTCCGCGGCACGCTCGCAGATGGCGAGCAGCTTGACGGTGCACCCCATCCGCTTGGCGGAGGCGATGTCGGACGCGGTGACCTCGGTCAGGCCCTCGCGGTGCACGTCATCGATGGTCACGCGGGTGTGGAAGGCGATCCCGGCAAGGATCGCGGCCTTCGCGGCGGCGTCGAAGCCCTCGACGTCGGCGGTCGGGTCGGCCTCGGCGTACCCGAGGGCGGTGGCCTCGTCCAGCGCCTCGCTGTATCCGGCGCCGCTGGTGTCCATCTTGTCGAGGATGAAGTTGGTGGTGCCGTTGACGATGCCGAGGACGCGGTTGACCTTGTCACCGGCGAGCGATTCGCGCAGCGGGCGGACCAGCGGGATCGCGCCGGCGACCGCGGCCTCGTAGTAGAGGTCCGCGCCGTGCCGCTCCGCCGCGGCGTGCAGCGCGGCGCCGTCGGCGGCGACCAGCGCCTTGTTGGCGGAGACGACGCTGGCGCCGTGCGCGAAGGCGGTGGTGATCAGCTCACGGGCCGGTTCGATGCCGCCGATGACCTCGATGACGACATCGACGTCCTCGCGTTTGACCAGCTCCATCGCGTCGGTGGTGATCAGCTCGGCCGGGATGCCCTCGCGCACCCGGTCGGGGCGGCGGACGGCGATCCCGGCCAGCTCCACGGGGGCACCGATGCGGGCCGCGAGGTCGTCGGCGTGCGTCGTCATGATGCGCGCCACCTCTGAGCCGACCACACCACAGCCCAGGAGCGCCACCTTCAGCGGACGCGTACGCATCATTCGACCTCTGCTTTTCATCGATACTGCCGTTTTTCTTCTTGGTGATTTCTCAGTCTCACGCACCGGACGGCACTTTCCGCACCTCGTCCGGATACCGAGACATTTATGTCGTCCGCGCCGGACACGCGAACAAGTTCGTCATCCGACATCCAACCGCAGGAGATCCTCCTCCGTCTCCCGGCGGACGATGACCCGTCCGGCGCCCCCGGCGACGGCCACCACCGGCGGCCGCAGCGCGTGGTTGTAGTTGCTGGCCATCGAGCGGCAGTACGCGCCGGTGGCGGGCACCGCCAGCAGGTCACCGGGGGCCACGTCGGACGGCAGGAAGGCGTCCCGGACGATGATGTCGCCGCTCTCGCAGTGCTTGCCGACGACGCGGGAGAGCATCGGCTCGGCGTCCGAGGTGCGTGAGACCAGCGCGACGGTGTACTCCGCGTCGTACAGCGCGGTGCGGATGTTGTCGGACATCCCGCCGTCGACGGAGACGTACGTCCGCAGCCCCTCCAGCTCCTTGACGGTGCCGACCTCGTACAGCGTGAAGGCGGTGGGGCCGACGATGGCGCGGCCCGGCTCGACGGAGAGCCGCGGCACGCGCAGCCCGGCCGCCTCGCACTCCTTGGTGACGATCTCGCCGAGCGCCTTCGCGATCTCGTGCGGCTCGCGCGGATCGTCGTCCGACGTGTACGCGATGCCGAGGCCGCCGCCGAGGTCGATCTCCGGCAGCTCCACGCCGTGCTCGTCACGGACCTCGGTCAGCAGCTGGACGACGCGCCGGGCGGAGACCTCGAACCCGGCCATGTCGAAGATCTGCGAGCCGATGTGGCTGTGGATGCCGGTCAGCTCCAGGCTGTCGAGGGTGAGCGCCCGCCGCACGGCCTCGGCGGCCTGCCCGCCGGCCAGCGCGATGCCGAACTTCTGGTCCTCGTGCGCGGTCGCGATGAACTCGTGGGTGTGCGCCTCGACACCGACGGTGACGCGGATCTGCACCCGCTGCTGCTTGCCGAGCCGCTGCGCGATGTGCGCGACCCGCACGATCTCCTGGAACGAGTCGAGCACGATCCGCCCGACGCCGGCCTCGACTGCGCGGGTGATCTCCTCGGTGCTCTTGTTGTTGCCGTGCAGCGCGATCCGCTCGGCGGGCATCCCCGCGTCCAGCGCGGTCGCCAGCTCACCGCCGGAGCAGACGTCGAGGTTGAGCCCTTCCTCGGTCAGCCATCGCACCACCGCGCGGGACAGGAACGCCTTGCCCGCGTAGTACACGTCGGCGCCCGTCCCGAACGCCTCCCGCCAGGCCCGGCAGCGCGCCCGGAAGTCGTCCTCGTCGAGGAAGTACGCGGGGGTGCCGAACTCCTCGGCGAGCGTCTTCACGTCGAGTCCACCGACGGTCACCAGGCCGTCGGCGTCGCGCCGGACGGTACGCGACCAGACCCGCGGGTCAAGGGAGTTGAGGTCGGCGGGCGGCCCGGCGTAGTGCCCCTCGGGCAGCACATCGGCGTGACGGGGCCCGGCAGGGTGGGCGGAACGGCTCATGGTGGTGGAGATCCCCTCGGATGTCGTTCAAAGTCGTACGGGTGCGGAGACGCCGAGCAGGCGGAGGCCGTTGGCGAGCACCGTCCCGCTGGCCTCGGCGAGGGCCACCCGGGCGCGGTGCACGGCCAAGGGTTTCTCCTCACCGACGGGCAGCACCCGGCACCCGTCCTGCCAGCGCAGATACGCATCGGCCACCGCTTCCAGATGCCGCAGCACGCGGTCCGGCGCCCGGTACCGCGCCGCGGCGGCGACGGCGTCCGGGAAATCGGCGAGGAGGAGGTGGAGGGCGTGGGTGTCCGGGTCGGGGCCGGTCTCGATGTGGCTCTCGGGGCCGGTGTCGCCCGGCGCTCCCGTGAAACCCAGCTCGCGGGCGTTGCGCACCGCAGCCTGGGCGCGGGCGTACGCGTACTGCACCCGGAAGCGCGGGTTCTCCTCCCGCTGCGTGGGCCGCTCGGGCGGCCGCACCGGGTCGTGCGCGGCCGGTCGCAGCAGCGCCCACCGCGCCTCGTCCTCGCCGAGCCGGGCGACGAGCCGGGCCAGCTCGGCCCGCGCACCGTCGGACGACGCGGCTCCGGCGTCCGGCGCGACGTCGCCCGGCCGCGTCCCGCGGTCGGCCACGGCCGCGTCGATCCGCGCCAGGGCCTCGGCCACGGCGAGCCCCCGCGCGCCCCCGGACGGCGGCGCGGTCGCGGCTCCGGGGCGGCCCGGGCGGGCGCCGCCGGTGCCGTACCGCGGTCCCTGCGCGAGGACGGTGCGGACCAGCTCGGCCGGTGCGCCGTCCCCCAGGGTGAAGTTCAGAAATCCGGGCCCGGCGACCTCGACCCGCGCGATGCCCGCGCATCCGGCCAGCCGCTTGCGCAGCACCTCGGCGACCTCACGGGCGGGCAGCCCCGCACCCGCGGCGAGCTGCAGCGCGACGTTGGACGCGTAGTCCCCGGAGTGCGGCGCGGGCCGCACCACGACCCGCTCCGGCACCACCACGGAAAGCTCCCGCTCCGCCACGGCACCACGCACGGAGCGCAGGACGGTACGGGACAACTCGGCGGGGGTCACAGGACAAGCGTAGGGGAGAAGGGGGGCACCCATGCGACCAGGTTTCGCCTGGTGGACAGCGGGGGCCGGCCGGGGGCCCTGTCGGGTCGCCCGGGACGGTGCGCAGGGGCAGGGTGGGGACGGTGGCTGGGGTCGGGTGGGGGCGGCGCCCGGGCCGCTCAGGGCGACGTCGGGGTCACCTCAAGACCTCGGCGGTCCGCTCAGGACGACGCCCGGCGGTCGCCGAGATCGCCCCGCCAGCCGTGGTACCGCTCGCGGCCGCCGTACGGCGCGAGGTGATCCTGCCGGTCCAGATGGTCGCCGCAGTCGAGATGCGCGACGTGCTCGGTGAGGCCCGGCTGCTGTCGTACCAGCGCCATCCCGGCGGCCCGCTCCGCCGCCAGCCGGTCCGCCACCGCGGTGTCGCCGTCGGCTGTCGGCCGCCGCCCCTTGCGGGCCAGCCGCGCCACCGTCTGCACCATCTCCACCGGCTCGAACGGCTTGCTCAGAAACGCGTCGACGCCCACGGCTTCACCACTGTCCGTCTCCCCCTGGGTGCAGGCGCTGATGATCGCGATGGGGATGTCCCACGTCCGCGGATCGGCCCGCAGCCGCGCCGCCGTGTGCAGACCGTTGAGCCGCGGCATCACGACGTCAAGGGTCACCACATCGGGTCTCACGTGGTGCACGACATCCAGACACTCGGCACCATCAGCCGCGGTCACGACCTCGAAGCCCTCCAGCTCAAGGTTGACCCTGATCAACTGCCGGATCCCCTTGCTGTCATCCACAACAAGGATCCGACCGCACAAGCCAGGCACACGACGAGACTAGGGGCCCGCCTGCGGCGGCGTACCGCTTTTCCGCACTTCGCCCCCGCGCGGGGGACGTTTCCCCGACCGCCCCTCCTGCGCCTCTGACATGCGCTAAGGCACGGAGTCGGGGGTTGGGCCGGGCCTCCGCGGGGCGCGTGTGGGTGGCGGTGGCCGTCGGCCGGGGCGGCGCTCCCGGACCCGCGGAACGATCTCCACGTCCCTCCCCGGAATCACGTGCCGGAACACCCCATCGGAGCTGGTAGTGTTCTACCCGTCGCAGAGCAACACAGCGAAACGCCCCCGTAGCTCAGGGGATAGAGCAACGGCCTCCGGAGCCGTGTGCGCAGGTTCGAATCCTGCCGGGGGCACCCTTCATGAGGTGCCTGAAGACCCTGACATAAGTGGAAACACTGATGTCAGGGTCTTAGCGTATCTGTAGGCGTATGCCATCAGGAAAGGGCGGGAGTCGGTCTCACCGGCTCCCGCCCTTTCCCATGGCTCTCGGCCTTCTCCCGCTCCGCGTTCGCGAGGCCCTCCGTCACGCTCGTCAGGCCGTATCGATGTCGCTCTTGGTGGGCCTCAGCCCCTCGGGGCTCCGCCTCCCCCACGCCGGTACCGCTCCCCCACCGCGCCCTGGTCCGTCTCCCACCAGGGGCGGGTCAGTTCCGGGTGCGGCGCCTTGGTGTCGGCCGGCGTCCCCGTGGCGTCCGGCACGGCCGGTGCACTCGGGGGGACCGGCGCCGCCGCCGTCGCCAACTCGCGGTCCAGTCGGGCGTCCAACGCCACCGTCCTGCCGCGTTCGGAACGTACCCACTCCGCGAAGACCGCGATGAGGAAGGGCAGGCCGATCAGCTCGGCGAGGGTGAGCATGAGGCCGCCGCCGATCATCTGGTCGCGCTGCGGGCTGGGGTCCCAGGGGCGGTGGTGGGCGGTGTACCAGCCGCCGGCGACCAGGGTGCCGCTGGTCATCACGACGATGCCGGGCACGGAGTCGACGAGCCCGTCGACGAGGACAAGGAGGGCCCGTACCGGATGGCTGCACCATGTGGGCAGCAGCTCCTCGCGGGTGAGCATCGGCAGGACGAAGAGGGTGCCGACGACGAGGAGTTGCAGGTACATCAGCTCGTGCAGCGGGCCGTGTCGCAGCGCTGTCGTGAAGTACGGCGTGAAGTAGATCGCCAGCTCGGAGGCGAGCACCAGGACGGTGCTGACCAGCGGGAACGTCAGCAGGCGCAGCAGGCGGCCGGAGAGTGCGCCGCGTAGTCGGCGGGCGGTCGGCGACCGTTCGCCCAGGGCCCGTAGCGCCAGTGCCAGCGGGTCGCCGAGCGCCAGGCCGAGCGGGGCGATCAGGTCGAGAACGATGTTCTGCACCGCTGCCGGCCAGAACAGTTCGTGGTCGTAGACCGCCAGCCCGGACATGGTCGCCACGGTGATCGCGCCGAGCCCGATGCCCGCGAACGCCGCACTCCGGGCGACCGGCCATCGTTCACCGCGGCGCGCCAGCCGTACGACGCCCCAGGCGTAGAGGCCACCCAGCAGCACGACCAGGGCGAGGGCGTACGGGTCCAGTTGCCAGCTGTCGGCCAGCCGTGCGGCGGTCAGCTCCGGCAAACCGGCGGAAAACGGTGTCGGTGTCACGGGTCACCACGCTAGACCTGCCGCCGAGCGGGGCGCGCGCGGGGCACCGGAGGCTGCGGGAGCCCTGGTCAGCGGTGGCGGCTGGGGCGGGTGATGCCCGCGCGGGATGCCTGCTTCGTGCGGACGGGGCCCGCGCTTTTACGTTCCTTGTCGCTGTCCGCCCAGCGCTTCGGCTGCAAAAACAGCAGCTCGCCGGTGCCCGGGACCAAGGCCGCGCCGCCGAACGGCTCGTCTCCGGCGAACCAGACGCCCGCCTCCAGCTCCGGCCAGTCGGAGCGGCCCAGCGGATCCTTCGCGCGCAGCGTGGGGGCGTCCTCGTGGCGTCCGCCGAGGCGGAGGTAGAGGGTGTGGGACGCGTACTGGCCGTCCTTCTCCACCGGGGTGCGGAATTCCAGGGGATAGGTGCGGAGCACCCGCGCGCACTTACGGGTCAGTGCCATGCGTTCCCGGAACGCCAACAGGACGATCAGGCCGCCGAAGAGACCGATGAGGGCCAGCGGGATCAGGTAGGTGTTCTGGAACACGAGCAGCTGGACCCAGAGGAGGAAGAACACCGGGAAGAATTTCAGGAAGCTCTTCGTGGCGGTGGTGTAGTGGTACTTCAGCGCTCTCCCGAAATCCGTGCCGTCGGTCGGGTAAGGGGCCGGCACGGCCTTCCGGAGCCTGGCTCGCACGCGCTCTTCCGGGGTCATCCGAAGGGGCTCCTTTCTGCTGCGTCGGGGGCGGCGGACGGTCCGGAATTCCCGTTCGCCGCGGACTCCTCCGCCGGGTCCGTGAAGGACACCGTGCGGGCGACGCCGAGCAGCACGCCGCGGTAATCCTGGGCCCATTCCACGGCGGGGGTGACCAGTTGCAGCATGACGATCGATGCGTTGCCGGGGCGGGGGATGGCCACCGTGCCCTGCCAGACGGTGCCTTCGCGGGATTCTTCTTCCGTTCCCTCTTCCGATCCCTCGGGGGGAGCGGCCGGTGAAGGCGTGCGGCGGACGGTTTCCCATACGTATCCGGTGCCGACGGGGATTTCCACCGGGACGATGCCGTCGGCGCGGCTGGTTCCCGTGCTGTCGCCGCCCAGGAGTTGCATCAGGACGGCGTTGGGATTGGCGCCCGTGGTCGCGACGGTGGAGACCGTGAGCACGGACAGGGTGGGTTCGCCGTCGTCGTCGGGGTGCATTCCGAGGGCGCACCCCATCACCTCGCGTTTCCGGAGCATGGTGAGGACGGACGCGTAGAGCCGGAATATCTGGTCGGCGCGGTCGCGGTGCTCGGGAGGCAGCAGAGTGATCTGGCGGGCCGCCTCCTGGATTCCCTCAGGGGTGGGCTGGAGGTCCAACGGGAGGTAGCCGTAGGGCAGTCCGTACCAGAATTCTGGTTTCGGTTCGGCCGCTGTCGTGTCGATAAGGCCGTTCACAGACGGATGCCCCTCACCATTTCTGCTACGTCGGTAATGATTTCGGTGGCGCCGCCCTTCAGACCGGTGCCGGCGGCGACACCCTTGGTGACCTCGGCACCGTCATGCCCCAGGCCGTCCTTCGGGAGCACTCCGAGGCTTTCCATGGACGACGCCATGTTGGCCGCCACGTTGACGCCGTTGATGCCGTACTGGAGCGCTCCGGTGGCAGGCGCGGTGGCGACGTCAAGTGCCTTGTAGCTGAAGGCCGGCACGATTTCGCTGCCGAATTTGCCCATTTTCGAGCCGAGCGACATGGCTTCGCCGCCTTCGCGCGCGACCGCCGCCGCGAGCCCCGCCTCGCTGCCCGCCCGGGCGAGGGCACCGACGCCCGGCACCATGCCGAGGGCGTCGCCGACCATGGAAGCTCCGGCGAATATGCCTTCCTTCCAGCCGTATTTGCCCGTCAGAGCGTCCCTGAAGTCCTCGCTGGAGAGGTTCTTGGCCATGGACACCGCGCTGGCGGCGACCGCGATACCCGCGAAGAGCGGCGCCAGCGGCGTCGGGAGCAGCGCCAAGAGACCGGCGATGGCGCCAATGGTTCCGGCGTGCTCGACGAGGAAGTCGCCGAGCCACTTGAGTCCTTCGCCGATAGCGCTGAGCGCTTTGCTGAACCAGCCCGGTTCCTTGGGGGCCAGTTTGTCGTCGGCCTCGTCGAGCTTTCCGGCGACGTCGTTGGCGCGATGGCTGTGCAGGTCTTCGAGTTCGCGTGCCTTTTTCAGGACGTCGTCGTAGGCGGTGTTGGCGTCATCGACCTGCTTGGACGCTTCGTTGAGCGCTCGTTCGGCGGCCCGCAGACGGTCCGTGGCGGCATCCGCCTCCGCCTGGCTGGGGTATTCCTTTCCGCCGAGCTTGAGGTCCGGGTCCGCCTTGGCCGCGTCGTAGCGCTTCTGGGCGCTGTCGGCGTCGGTCTTCTTCTCCCGCGCGGCGTCATCGTATTTCTTCGCCAGATCGCGATGGGAGGAGAGATCACCTTCCCAGCCCTTGAGGCATTTTGCAGCCTTGTCCAGGGAGTGGCCCGCGTTCATCACGGCCACCTTGAGGTCGCCGTCGACGGTGTCGCGGAATGCGCTGGCGGCGTCGCCCTGCCAGCTGGAGCTGGCGCCGAGGAGGTAATCGATCTGCTGGTAGCAGTTGTTCAGGGTGTCGGCCGCCGCCTTCACCTTGGTGTAGAGACCGGTGACCGATTCGGGGAGTCCGGGGACCGGATTCCAGCCCAGACTCGGATAAGGATTTGCGGCCATGGTCAGCGCTCCCCCGCATTAGTGGCTGCGGTCTCTTCCATCTTCTTGAGCGCCTTGGAGAGGTTTTGCTCCATCTCCTTGTAGCTCAGCGCGGTCTTCTCCACGCCTTCGTCGACCGCCTCGATCAATTCCTTCAGCTCGCTGGTGCCGTACTTCCACCGCTCCTGGAAGGTCTCGCACGCCTCGTCCAGCCGTGCCGTGCCGATCTGTTCGGCACTGACGGACGAAAGGGCTTTGCGTGTGCTCTCCAGATCCGAAACGGATTTCTTCAACACGCGGCCGAATGACCCAAGTTGTGTGAGATCCATCTTGAACTCGTCGGACACCGGTAAACCTCTCCTCCCCCAGCAAACGAAGTGAACATACGCCGCACGAGGGGCAATTGGGGCACCCATGCACCGCCCGGCGTGACGTCAGGATAAGATATAGCAACTATCAAGTTCTTGTAATCTCCGACCTCGGGAGACGGTCCTTTCCCGGTGTCGATGGCCTGATGTTCGAAAAGGGGGACTTTCTGGTGAGGTCTGCGGCGTATACGGTTCCGGACACAGTCGCCTTCGAGGATGCGGGAACACGGTCCGCCTGGGCCGCGGAGCGTCGGCGGGTGCGGATACTCCTGACGTGCTGGACGGTCGGGTGGGTGGTGTTCTTCATCGCGCTCACCCTGCTCGACGGGTTCGGGGTCATCTCGCTGTCCGACGTGAAGTGGAGCGGGCGCAGGGGGCGTGGCGGCGGGAATCTGATCGGTGCGATCGGAGCCATCACCCTGCTCGTCTACATCTGCTTCCTCTACTACTACGTGATCTCCCTGCGCGCCCTGAAGCGCATCCGCCGCCTGCTGGAAGCTCACCCGTGGCGCCCGGTGGCCGCGGTGCGGCGGATTCCGCGGAACAAGGACATCGGCGTTCCGGTGCGGCTGCGCCTCGGGGACGCAGACGAGTGGACCAGGGACATGTCCACCCGTGGGACGCGACCGCGGCGGCAGTGGCCCAAAGCACTGGAGCAGGGGGCCTGGCACGCCGGGAATCTGGAGGGTGCGGGTGTGCTCGCGCTGCCCGGTGGCGGGCGTCCGATGGAGATCAAGCCTCGGTGAGGTGACGGTGTGCAGGGTGCGGGGCGCGGGCCGGTGGTGACGGCCCGCGCCCCGTTGCCGTTTCCGGGCACGCCCCCGCTCAGGCCCCGCCCACCGGCTCCAGGTCGATGTCGTGCCGCAGCTCGCCCGCTCCGGCGCGTACGGAGAGGAACGCGGCGCGCGGCGGATGGGCCGAGCCGGAAGCGATGAGGGTGTAGCTGCCGGGCGGCACGGCGGGGATGCGGTAGTGGCCGCCGGTCGCGCGGCTGGTGGCGCGGCGTTTGCCGCGGGCGTTGACGATGGTGATCCAGGCGTCGCAGCCGCCGGGGTGGTCGGTGCAGCGGAGGGTGCCGGTGACCGTGGTGCCCGTCGTGCGCGCGCCCGGGGCGAGTTCGGTGCGTACGGCGGGTCCGGGAGTCCCGGCGGCCATCGTGACCCGCGCGGCCGAGGCGCCGCCCACCTCCCGCGGATGCGCCGCCCGATTACGGGCCGCCCAAGCCGCCAGCGCCTGCTGGGTACGGCGATCGACGGCAGCCGCGGCGGAGACGGGTCGCGGCGCAGGCGCGGCGGGTGTCGCAGCGGCCAGGGTCAAGCCGCGCTGTTCCGCGTACGCCGCCAACGCCTCGTCCAGAGCGGCAAGTTCATGCAACGCCGTACGCAGCCGGTCCGCGCGAGGTCCGGACGGCCCCCGCAGGTGGGCGGCGAGGTCGCGGAGGAGAGGGCCGACGCGGGTCCAGGTACCGGGTGTCGGGGCGCCCGCGGCGTGCCGGTCGAGGGCGTGCAGGGAGGTCGTGAGGGTGGTGAGGATCTGGCGGACGCGGGCGCTCAGGTGGGGAGCGAGGTCGAGATCGGTGTCGGCGGCCGCGGCGAGGGCACGGGCGTGGCCGGTGGCGTGGGTGAGGAGGGCGAGGCGGTTCTCGGTGCCGCGGCCGCGGATGCCCAGCGGCATACGGATCAGCGGCCGCAGGACGCCGTGGACGGGGAAGAGCGCGGCGTCGATGGCGCGGGCGGCGCCGCGCAGCCGGACCGGGGCGTCCGGCTGGTCCCAGCGAAGGGCGATCTGGGCGAGGAGGTGTTCCATCGCGGAGAGGTAGCCGCGTTCGGCCTCCTGGGCGAGGCGGCGGCTGGAGACCGGGAAGATCAGCGCGGCGCAGGCCGTGGCGGCGAGGACGCCGAGGCCGTTGTCCAGCAGGCGTTCGGCGAGCAGGCCCTCCAGGGCGTCGTTCGGCGTGGTCATGCCGTAGAGCTGGGTGAGGGCGGTGACAAGGCCGACGACCCAGTACGCGTAGCGGCGTTGCATGCCCCAGGAGCCGGCGGCGAGGCCGAGGACGATGACGGTGAGGGTGGCGTAGACGTGGCCGGGGCCGATGAGGCGGAGCAGGAGGATGCCGAGGACGGCCCCGGCGACGGTCCCGGCCATGCGGTGGACGAACTTCCGCAGCCGTTCGTGGGTGGTGCTGGTGCCGAACAGCGTGATCATGACGCCGACCAGGCCCCAGTAGAAGCGGCGCGGGTCGATGGCGTCGGTGAGCGGGCAGACGAGCGCCGAGGCGACCGCGGCGTGCAGCGGGACGCGCAGATACGGGACGGCGCGGCGCCAGCCGTGGTCGCTGCGGGCGGCGACGACGCGCCGGGCGACCTCGCCGGTGCCCGCGGGCTGCCCCTTCTCCAGGGCGACGGTCGGCCGGAACGGCACCTCGGCGCGGGCGGTGGGGGTGTGGCTGCCGAGGTCGAGCCAGTGGGCGAGGGAGTCGGCGAGGGAGTCCAGCAGGTCGCCGACGCGGCGGGCGAGGGCCGCGGCCTCCGCGTCGGCGGGTCCGGCCTGCGGATCGTCGAGGACGAACGCGGCCTGCTGGCGGATGAGTTGGGCCGCCGGGTGGAGCGCGTCGGCGCGGCCGAGCGGGGTGTCGCGGGCGATGACGAGGCCGACGACCATCGCCTCCCGCAGCGGGGCGGGGACCTGGAGGCGGGTGAGGTGGGTGAGGGCCTCGCCGATGCCGCGCAGGGCGAGTTCGGCGTCGAAGAGGTGGCGGTGGAGGAGTTCGGCGGCGACCGGGTCGGCGGCGACCTCGGGCTGGGCGAGACGGCCGTCGATGGTGACGGTGGTGGTGTTGAGGCGGCGCAGGCTGCGGCGCATCCGGGCGATGGCGACCTCGTGGTCGGCGTCCGGGTCGAGGGCGGCGGTGGCGGCGTCCGCGACGCGACGCGCCTCGACGACGAAGGCGCGCTGGGTACGGAGCAGGTCCTCGCGCGGCATCGGATAGCAGAGGAGCAGGCGGGCGGCGAGGACCGCGGCGGAGGCGGTCAGCGCGACGACGAAGAGCTCACCGCAGAGGGCGAGCGGGACGGCGGCCATCATGCCGACCATGAAGGCGTTGAAGGTCATCATGCCGGTGAGCAGCGCGAGGGTGCCGAAGCGGGCGAGGAGGAAGGTCAGCGCCAGCGCCGTCACCATCAGGGCGATCTCCAGCAGCCGGTCCGGGCGGAGCCAGGCGGCGACCGGCAGGGCGGCGGAGTACGGCAGCGGCATCCACAGGGTGGCGCGGGCCAGCCGCAGCGGCGTGTTCTCGGCGATGACGAACGCGCTCATCAGGCCCATCATCCCGGCCACCGTCATGGCGAGGACGGCGGGCAGGTCCAGCGCCACGGACATGCCGTAGCCGGTCGCCAGCGCCGCGGTCATGGAGACCAGCGACCGCCACCCGGACTGGAGTTGACCGAGCCCCGGATCGGCCGCGAGGACCCGATCCCACCAGCGTCTGGGCCCGGCGACGCGGTACGGGGCGAGCGGGCCCGTCCGGGGCCGGGGCGCGGGGCCGGGGCGGTCGCCGTCGGCAACTGCGGTGGTGTCCTGGGTCGTGGCGGCGGCTGGGGTGGTCAATTGACCTCCGGTTCGGGGGCGTGGGGCGGGGGTGCGACGGCGCGGTGGGCGGCCAACTCGGCGGTGCAGTACGGAAGTTGGGGCGCGGTGCACGATGCGGGGATATGGCCGTGGGCCGGGGCGGGGCCGTCGGTGCGACGGTGGGGCCGCGCGGGGCCCGGGGCCGCGCGCCCGGTGCGCATCTCGCCCGGCGCCGGGCCCCGTTCGGGCTCCGGCGGCAGCGATAGATGCATATCGCAATCATATACGCCGACGGGGGCGGCCCTCGGGGATTCGGTCCCGGGGGCCGCCCCCGCGGGGCGGTGCGGCGCGGTCGGTCAGCCGGTGACGCGCCAGCTCAGTTCGGTGGTGAGAAGGGAGCGCAGGGACGGGTCACGGACCGCGTCCGTGGCGTCGGTGGCGCGGACGGTGACGGTGTGCGGGCGGCCGTCGGCGGGGACGCCGAGGGCGGCGGGGCGCACCGTGGTCGCGCCGCGCGCCGAGCGGGCCTCACGGCCGTCGACGTACCAGTGCGGAACGGCGCCCGGCAGCGGGGTGACGCGGAGCGAGCCGCTCCGGGGGAGCGGCCGCCCGGTGGGCACCTCGGCGGTCAGCGTCTTGGAGTGGCGGTGGAATCCGGCGATCATCGCCTCGCGGCCGGGAAGATTGAACTCCTGCCCCAGGGTCCGCATGATCGAGTTGTCGGTGGGGCGGTTGATCCCCTTCTCGTAGTAGCCGCCGCCCTCGTACGCGCCGACCGTGCCGCCGTCCGGGGACTCCTGGCCCAGCCAGCGGAACCACTTCTTCTGCTGGGACTTCATCGCGTCCGCGCCGAGGGTGGAGATGTTGGAATCGGTGGGCTCGGGGCCGGTGTAGGTGCCCTCCTGCCCGTAGTCGTACTCGTCGGCGAGCTTGCCCAGGGAGTGGCCGGTCTCATGGACGGCGATCTGGTCGGACTGGTCGTTGTCGGACGAGGCGGTGGCGATGCCGTCGTAACCGACCTGCGAGGAGACGGCGTTGTACCCGGCGCCGCCGTACTTGGACGAGTGGCCGAGGACGACGACGAGATCGGCGGCGGGCGCCTTGGCGGCGTACGCCTCGACCTTCGCGGTGTCGACGCAGAGCAGCCGCTCGGTGCCGTTGCAGAAGAAGGCGGAGCTGAGAGCGGTGTTGCGGACGACGTCCTGGGTCGGGTCGCCGGAGACACCGGAGTCATGGGAGACGGCGTCGACGGCCCAGACGTTGAAGAGCTTGGTGTACGAGGCGTACGGCTCGACGGCCGTCATCTTCTCCCACTTGGCGCGGGCGGCCTTGTGGAAGTCCTCCTGCTGGTCGGCGGTGTAGCCGTCGCCGATGAAGACGACGTCGAGCTTGTCGGCGACCGGGCCGTTCCGGACGAGCGGGGTGACGTCGCCGTCGGCGGCGATGGCGGTGCGCGCGGCCGGGGCGAGCGGGGCGGAGGCGGGCACGGTGGTGTGGCGGGGGTGACCGCCGGGCCCGGTGAAGTACTCGACGGGCTGCGCCGACCGGGCGGCTGGAGCCGCTGCCGGGGCCGGGGCCGCTCCGGCGGGCGCGGCGGCGGTCAGCGCGAGGGCGGCGGCGAAGGCCGCCCCGACGGCCGCGGCGGCGCGCAGGGGCGCGGGGCGCCGACGGCCGGGCGGGGTGCCGCGGTCACGCCCCGGGGCGTGGCCGGACGTACGGACGGAGGCGCGTATGCGCATGGATCGATCCTCCCAAGTCCCGCCGACGGTACGGCGGGTGGAGCCGGATGGGCGCGGCTCAATGTAGGGCGCGGGGAGGAGGCGGGCAACGGTGGGCCGTCGAGTGGCCGGGGAGGAGGACGAGTTGGCGGGCGGGGTGGGGCTCGGCCCGGCCGGCTCCCCCCTGGCCCCGGAGACGCCTCGCCCCGGCGTGCCCGTCCGTACCGGAGGCCGGACGAGCGCGCCGGGGCGGGACGCGTCAGGGCGGGGCTCAGCCGCCCAGTTGCACCGGCAGCGAGTCGATCCCGTACACGATGGAGAGCTTGCGGAAGCTCAGGTTCTCCGGTTCGACGGCGAGGCGCATCGTGGGGAAGCGGCGGACGAGGGCCGGGTAGGCGGCGCGCAGCTCCATCCGGGCCAGCTCGGCGCCGACGCAGCGGTGGATGCCGTAGCCGAAGGCGAGGTGGGAGGGGACGTTGCGGTCGGGGTCGAAGCGCTCCATGTCGGGGCCGAGGGCGCCGTCGCGGTCCGCGCCGCTCAGGGAGCACAGCACGATGTCGCCGGCGGCGATCCGCACGCCGCCGATCTCCAGGTCCTCGCGGGCGAAGCGCGGGAAGGCGACCTGGACGACGGTGAGGTAGCGCAGCAGCTCCTCGACGTACCGTTCGACGGCTTCGTCGCCGTCCTTGAGTGCCGCGAAGTGGTCCGGGTCCTGGAGGAGGACGAGGGCGCCGAGCGCCAGCATGCTCGCGGTGGTCTCGAAGCCGCCGGTGAGGACGCCGTCGGCGAGACCGGCCAGCTCCTCGTCGCTGACGGTGTCGCCGTGCTCCTTGACGATCATGCCGAGGAGACCGTCGCCCGGGTCCTTGCGCTGCTTCTTGACGACCTCACGGAAATAGGTCAGGGATTCCGATATGGCGCCGAAGGACGCGTTGGCGCCGCTGAAGAGGTCGAAGCGCGCGGCGCTCAGCCGCTCGAAATCCGCACGGTCCTCATAGGGCACACCGAGGAGTTCGCAAATCACCAGAGAGGGAATGGGCAGCGCGAAAGCCTGGACGATGTCGACCGGTTCGCCGTCCTTGCCGGCCCGCTCCATCGCATCCAGCCGCTCCTCGACGATCTCGTGGATACGCGGGGTGAGGCGGCTCAGGCGGCGCATGGTGAATTCCGGGGTGAGCAGCCGCCGCAGCCGGGTGTGGACGGGCGGGTCGGCGAAGCCCAGACCGCCCGGGTTCTGCTCGGCCTCCGCGCCCGCCTTGCCGACCAGGTGGGTGAAGTCCGAGCTGAAGGCGTTGGCCTTGCCGAGCACCGCCTTGACCTCGTCGTAGCCGGTGACCAGCCAGACGTTCGCGGCTATCGGCACCGGAAGCTTGGTGATGGGCTCCTTCTCCCGGACGGCTCCCAGCTCGGGCACCGGGTCGAGGCCGTCGCGCCGCAGCGGCATCAGCACGGACTCGGGCAGGAAGGACATCCGCGAGAGATCGAAGCCCTTCTTCCGCGTTCTCGCGAGATACAGGCGGCCGGCCCAGGCGATGATCCGGGAACGGAGTGTCGTCATGACGCTCATACTGCCTTTCGTCGGGGAGGGGACGGTCATCCGCACTCGGCGGCCCGGAGGGACCGAGGAAGCGCGGGGCGTCCGCCCGGCGTCCGCGGTGGTGCCGTACGCCGTAGGGGATGTCTTTCCGGCATCCCCTGCCCCTCGCTTGCGGCGGTCACGGCGCGGGTCCGTGACGTCGACCGGCATCGCCGGTCGCCCGCGGCCGGCGTGACGCGCTCGGCCCTTGTCTTTCGCGTCGAGTTTACAAAGCGCCCTTGGCGGCGCCGAGGGCCCAACGGCCCTGATACGCGTCGGGGGCACCCCTGGAATTCCCCTGACCCCCCACCCGACCTTCATCCATCACTCCCGTACCGGCCGAGGCACCACCCTGAACTTCCTTTACCAGGACGCCGATTTCCGGTACGGAGTTGCCCGGAGTGCGGACTCCGGTTCCGTGCGCCGGGGCGTACGCGTCCCCGCTCCCGGTACGCCGACCCGCTGCCGTCCCGTGGAATCCCGCGTTCCCTCGACCCGGCCGCCCGGTGTCGCGCCCGTACCCCCGGAGGAACGAATCGGAATTACCCCCGAAGAAATCGCATTCCGACATGAGCAGCGCATGAACCGACATAACACATATAAGCCGCCTTACTTGCTACGTTGCCAGGCATGACGGCAACGGCCCCGCCCCCGGCCCCGGCGTCGTCCGCCGCCTCGGCGGCGGACCGTCCGCCGCCCCTCCCGCTGGTGCCCCGACGGCGCGGCGTCGAGCTGGTCCTGCTGACCGGCGCGGTGCTGATCAGCGTCTGCGGGTACACCGTCGTCGGGCTGACGGTGCGGGGCGCGGTGCCCGGCGGCGCCGCGGGGTACGGCGCGGGGCTCGGCGCCCTCGCGCTCCTGGCCCATCTGGCGGTGCGGCGCGGCGCCCCGCACGCCGATCCGCTGCTGCTGCCGGTCGCCGTCCTCCTCAACGGGCTCGGGCTGGTCCTCATCTTCCGGCTGGACCTGGCGACGCCGGGCCACCACGCGGCACCGGCCCAGCTGGTCTGGTCGGCGGTCGGGATCGCGCTGTTCACGGCGGCGGTGCTGCTGGTACGCGACCACCGGAAGCTGGCGCGGTACGGGCCGGTGTGCGCGGCGCTGGCGCTGGCGCTGATGCTCGCGCCGCTGGCGTTCCCGGCGGTCAACGGCGCGAAGATCTGGATCCGGCTGGCGGGGTTCTCGATCCAGCCGGGCGAGTTCGCGAAGGTACTGCTCACGGTGTTCTTCGCGGCGCGGCTCGCGGCCCACCGCGCGGCGCCCCCGGCGGACGGCCCCGGCGCGGCGCGGCGCACGGCGCTGCGGATACTCCGCCCGGTCGCCGCGGTCTGGCTGCTGACCGTCGCCATCCTGGTCCTCGAACGCGACCTCGGCACCTCGCTCCTCTACTTCTGCATCTTCGTGGTGCTGCTGTACGTGGCGACCGGGCGGCTGGGCTGGCTCGCGGTCGGGCTGCTGCTGGCGGGCGCGGGCGCAACCGCCGTCGCGGTGCTGGAGCCGCATGTGCACAGCCGGGTGGAGGACTGGCTGCATCCGTTCGCCGGCGTCGCGGCGGGCGCGGGCCCCGGGCAACTGGCGCAGTCGCTGTACGCGTTCGGGGCGGGCGGTCTGCTGGGCACCGGGCTGGGCCGCGGCGACTCGTATCTCATCGGCTTCGCCATGAAGTCCGACTTCCTGCTGGCGACGTTCGGGGAGGAACTGGGGCTCGCCGGGCTGACCGTGCTGTTCCTGCTCTACGCGATCTTGGTGGCGCGCGGCTTCCGGGCCGGGCTCGGGCTGCGCGACCCGTTCGGCGGGCTGCTGGCGGTGGGCCTCGCCTCGCTCCCGGCGGTGCAGGTCTTCGTCATCGCGGGCGGGGTGATGGGGCTGATCCCGCTGACCGGGATGGCACTGCCGTTCCTGGCGCAGGGCGGCTCGTCGCTGGTGACGAACTGGCTGATCGTGGCCCTGCTGATCCGCCTCAGCGACCGGGCCCGACGGCCTCCCGGGGACGCGCCGGACGCCCCGGACGGGCTGCGGGACATGGTCGGGACCGCGGCGGTGGCGGTGGCCGGGCGCGCTCCGGAGGCGGGCCGGTGATCCGCTGCACCCGGCACGCCGCCGTCTTCTGTCTGCTGCTCTTCGTCGCGCTGCTGGGCAACGCGGCGTGGGTCCAGGTCTTCCGCGCGCCGGAGCTGGCCGCCGATCCGGCCAACCGCCGGGCGCAGATCGCGCGGTACGCGGAGCCGCGCGGCGCGGTACTGGTCGCCGGGCGGCCGGTGACCGGCTCGCACGACAGCGGCGGGCGGCTGCGGCACGAGCGGACGTACACCGACGGGCCGCTGTACGCGCCGGTCACCGGGTTCTCCTCGCAGACGTACGGCACCTCGCTGCTGGAGCGGGCCGAGGACGGGGTGCTGTCCGGGACCGATCCGCGGCTGACGGCGTTCCCCTGGTGGGACGGGCTGACGCGGGCGCGGCGGCGGGGCGGGTCGGTGGCGACCACCATCGATCCGGCGATGCAACGCGCGGCGTTCGCGGGCCTGGGCCGCCGGACGGGCGCGGTCGCCGCCGTCGAACCGCGCACCGGCCGCATCCTGGCGCTGGTCTCCACCCCCTCGTACGACCCGGCCCAGCTGTCGGGCAACGGCCGGAAGGTGACGGCGGCGTGGCGGCGGCTGACCGGGGCGGCGCGGCAGCCGATGCTCAACCGGGCGATCCGGCAGACGTATCCGCCCGGTTCGGCGTTCAAGGTGGTCACCGCCGCGGCGGCGCTGGAGGGCGGGTTGGTCGACGACCCGGACGAGCCCACCGACTCCCCCGATCCGTACACCCTGCCCGGTACGGACACCATGCTGGTCAACGAGTCGGACGACTGCGAGGACGCGTCGCTGCGGGAGGCGTTCCGGGTCTCGTGCAACACGGTCTTCGCGCGGCTGGGCGTCGGCGCGGGGCTGGACACGATGGTGCGCACGGCGCGGGCCTTCGGCTTCGACGGGCGGGGGCCGCGCATCCCCTCGCCCGTCGCACCGAGCACCTTCGACACGTCGATGGACCGGGCGCAGCTGGCGCTGTCGTCGATCGGGCAGTACGACACGACGGCGACGCCGCTCCAGATGGCGACGGTCGCGGCGGCGGTGGCCGACGACGGGGAGCGGGCGGCGCCGTATCTGGTGGACGAGGTGACCGACCCGTCGGGGACGGCGCTCGCCGCGGCGGAGCGCCCGGCGCCGGTCCGGGCGATGAGTCCGGCGACCGCCCGGCGGCTCCAGGAACTGATGGTGGACGTCGTCGAGCACGGCAGCGGGCACCGCGCCGCGATCCACGGCGCGGTCGTCGGCGGCAAGACCGGGACCGCCCAGCACGGCGTGCACAACGAGGGCACCCCCTACGCGTGGTTCATCTCCTGGGCACGCCGCGAGGACACCGCCGAACCGGCGGTGGCGGTCGCGGTGGTCGTCGAGGACGCGGCGGCCGACCGCACCGAGATCAGCGGCGGCGGCAGCGCCGCCCCGATCGCGGGCGCGGTGATGCGGGCGGCGCTGCGGTGAGGGGGCGGGTACGGGGCCACGCCACGACGTGCGGCCCGGGCCCGTCGCACCATGCGGCCCGGCCCCTTCCCGGCCCGAGCACCCCGGCACAATGACCGCATGACGGAACCTGACGGCGGTACGACGGTGTCCGGTGCGGCGCCCATGCTCACCACGGCGGAGGTCGAGGCGCTGGCGCGGCGGGCGCACGACGGGCAGACGGACAAGGCGGGCCGCCCGTACGCGGAGCATCTGGCGGCGGTCGCCGACGGGGTGCGGGAGCGGGGCGGCGGCCCCGAGCAGATCGCCGCGGCGTGGCTGCACGACGCCGTCGAGGACGGGGCGCTCTCCGCGGACCGGCTGGCGCGGGCGGCGCTGGCCGAGGCGACCAAGGCGATGGTCCTCGCCGTCACCAAACGGGACGGCGAGCCGCCCGAGGCGTACGCCGCCCGGATCCTGGCGACACCGGGCGCGCTGCTGGTCAAGACGGCCGACCTGGCCCACAACGCGGACCCGGCGCGGCTCGCGGTGCTCGACGGGCCGACCCGGGAGCGGCTGACGGCGAAGTACGCCCGGATGCGGGCGCTGTTGGGGCTGGCCGGGTAGCGGACCCGCCTACGAGGTGCTGACCGGCCCGGTCGCGGGCGGGTGGCCGGTACCCCAATGGCGGGCGCCGCGCCAGGGTGGCACGGTCGTTGTCAGGGGGTGGGACGCGCGTCCCGTCCGCCGACACCAGGAGCCCGCCATGCCGAAGATCACCCCGAATCTCTGGTTCGACACCCAGGGCAAGGACGCCGCCGAGTTCTACGTCTCGGTGTTCCCCCACTCCCGTATCACCCAGGTCTCGTACTACGGCGAGGCCGGTCCGCGCCCGGCCGGGACGGTGCTGACCGTCGATTTCGAGCTGGACGGGCAGCCGTACACGGCGATCAACGGCGGCCCGGAGTTCACCTTCGACGAGGCGATCTCGCTGCTGATCAACTGTGCGGACCAGGCGGAGGTCGACTACTACTGGGACGCCCTGGGCAAGGGCGGCCGCACCGGTCCGTGCGGCTGGCTCAAGGACCGCTACGGCCTGTCCTGGCAGGTGATCCCCGACGCGCTCGGCGAGCTGATGGCCGACCCCGATCCGGCGCGCGCCCAGCGCGCGTTGCAGGCCATGCTGGGGATGCAGAAGCTCGATGTCGACGCGTTGCGGGCGGCGGCGGACGGAGGCTGAGCCGGGCGCCGGGACGAGGCGGCGGGGCGCCCGGGACAGACGTGGCAGTCAGGGCGCCCGTGGCAGGCGGGATGCCCGGCCTGCCCCGCCCGATCGGCCTCAAGCCCCGCCCGCCCGGCCTCACCCCCGCCCCTCACCGCCGTCCTCCGCAGCCCCCTCCGCGACCGTCGCCGCGATCTCGGCGGTGCGGGCCGCCTCCTCGGCGGCGAAGCGGCGGGCGTCCAACTGCTCGGCCAGCTCCTCGTCCTGGGCCATCAGCGTGTCCAGCTCCGCGTCGCCCAGGTCGAGGACGCCCAGGTCGGCGTAGGCACGGCGCAGGCGCGGGCCCCACAGGCCGATGTCCTTGACACACGGCACGATGCGGCTGAAGAGCAGCTTGCGGAAGAGGTGCAGGAACTCCGACTGTTCGGTGAGTTCCAGGGCCTCGGCGCGCGGGATGCCGAAGTTCTCCAGGACCTCCAGACCGCGCAGCCGATCCCGCATCAGATAGCAGCCCTCGATGACGAACTCCTCGCGTTCGCGCAGTTCGGCGTCGGTGAGCTGCCGGTAGTGGTCGCGCAGCGCCATCCGGCCGAAGGCGACGTGCCGGGCCTCGTCCTGCATGACGTAGGCGAGGATCTGGTGCGGCAACGGCTTGGTGGTGGTGTCGCGGATCATGCCGAACGCCGCCAGCGCCAGCCCCTCGATGAGCACCTGCATCCCGAGGTAGGGCATGTCCCAGCGGGCGTCGCGCAGGGTGTCGCCGAGGAGGGCGCGCAGGCTGTCGTTGACGGGGTAGAGCAGCTGGATCTTCTCGTGCAGGAAGCGGCTGTAGATCTCGGCGTGCCGCGCCTCGTCCATGGCCTGGGTGGCGGAGTAGAACTTCGCGTCGAGGTCGGGCACGGACTCGGTGATCCGGGCGGCGCACACCATCGCGCCCTGCTCACCGTGGAGGAACTGGCTGAACTGCCAGGCGGCGAAGTGCTGGCGCAGCGCGCCGCGGTCCCGTGCGGACATCCGGTCCCAGTAGGGCGTGCCGTACAGGACCGTCGACTCGTCCGGGGTGCCGAGCGGGTCGAGCGGGTCGACCTCCTGGTCCCAGTCGATGCGGGTGGTGGCGTCCCACTGCTTGTCCTTGCCCTTCTGGTA
Source organism: Streptomyces sp. NBC_01525 (assembly GCF_045040405.1). Classification (NCBI taxonomy): domain Bacteria; kingdom Bacillati; phylum Actinomycetota; class Actinomycetes; order Kitasatosporales; family Streptomycetaceae; genus Streptomyces; species Streptomyces sp. NBC_01525. The sequence goes on along the minus strand of NZ_CP109397.1, from coordinate 4,805,815 downwards.
GAGGGCGAGGAGCCGGGCGCGCCCCTCGTCGTACTCCCAGCTGAAGCGGGCGGCTCCGGCGGCGGGGACCTCCCATAGGAGGCCGTCGGCGGGTTCTTGGGTGTAGGTCTCGCGGCTCGACACGGGCGTCTCCTCGGCTCACCGGGCTGCTGGGGCCTGTCATCACGCTCCGCCCGCCGGCCGGGGAACGCGTCGTGCGATGCGGTACGGCGGCGGGGTCACCCGCAGGCTCACACGCTGCTTACCGGCGGGTCAAGAAGTCGTGTGCGGGGGATTGACGGGCTTACTGACGCACAGTCTTATAAGATGTGACCGCTGGTAACCCATGAGCGAGGTAGCCACAGCCATGACGAGCGCGACGACCGCGATGACCATCCCGGACACCGAGGTCCTGCGGGACGCCCTCGGGCTGCTCAAGGACCGCGAGCAGGTGGCCGAGCGCCTGCTCGACTCCTCAGCCAAGCACTCCTTCGACCCCGACACCGCACTCGACTGGGACGCACCGCTCGAAGACGGCAAGTGGTACTGGCCGCCGGAGCTGGTGTCGCTCTACGACACGCCCCTGTGGCGCCGGATGCCGGTCGCGCAGCAGCAGGACCTCTCCCGGCACGAGGCCGCATCCCTCGCGTCGTTGGGCATCTGGTTCGAGATCATCCTGATGCAGCTGCTGGTGCGGCACCTCTACGACAAGCCGGTGACCAGCGCACACGTCCGCTACGCGCTCACCGAGATCGCGGACGAGTGCCGCCACTCGAAGATGTTCGCCCGGCTGATCACCCGCAGCGGCGCGCCCGCGTACCCGGTCTCGCGCCTCAACCACCACCTCGCCCGCATCCTCAAGACCGTCTCCACCACGCCCGGTTCGTTCGCCTGCACCCTGCTGGGCGAGGAGATCCTGGACTGGATGCAGCGGCTGACCTTCCCGGACGAGCGGGTGCAGACCCTCGTACGCGGCGTGACCCGCATCCATGTCGTCGAGGAGGCGCGCCATGTGCGCTACGCGCGGGAGGAGTTGCGGCGGCAGATGGTGACCGCGCCGCGCTGGGAGCGGGAGCTGACCCGGGTCAGCGCGGGCGAGGCGGCGCGGGTCTTCTCCGTCGCGTTCGTCAACCCGGCGGTGTACAGCAACGTCGGCCTGGACCGGCGGGAGGCCGTCGCGCAGGTCCGGGCGAGCGGGCACCGCCGCGAGGTGATGCAGTCCGGCGCCAAGCGGCTGACCGACTTCCTCGACGAGATCGGCGTGCTGCGCGGTGTGGGCCGGAAGTTGTGGCGCAGCTCCGGGCTGCTGGCCTGATCCGCACGGACCGGCGGGCGGCGGCCCGGCCGTCCGTGCGGCCGCGAACGCGGGGCGGTTACGCTGCTGGTATGAACGGCAGCGGCACCGCCCCGGCAGTACCCCGACCCGCCTATCGCAGGATGGGCGTGGAGCAGCGCCGCAGCCAACTCCTCGCCGCCGCACTGGGACTGTTCGCCCACCGCGCGCCCGAGGACGTGACGCTCGACGACGTCGCGACCGCCGCCGGGGTCTCCCGGCCGCTGGTCTACCGCTACTTCCCCGGCGGCAAACAGCAGCTGTACGAGGCGGCCCTGCGCAGCGCCGCCGACGCCCTCGAAGGCTGCTTCGACGAACCGGAGGCCGGCCCGCTCACCCAGCGCCTCTCGCACGCCCTCGACCGCTATCTCGCCTTCGTCGACGAGCACGACGCAGGGTTCAGCGCGCTGCTCCAGGGCGGCAGCGTGGTCGAGACGTCCCGGACGTCGGCGATCGTGGACGAGGTCCGGCGCGCCGCGGCCGACCACATCCTGCACCACCTCGGCGCACCGGAGCCGGGGCGGCGGCTGCGGATGACCGTCCGGATGTGGATCACGGCGGTGGAGGCCGCCTCGCTGATCTGGCTGGACGAGGAGAAACACCCGGACCTGGGCGAACTGCGGGACTGGCTGGTCGACCACTTCATGGCGCTGCTGACCTCGACGGCGGCGCGCGACCCGCAGACGGCCCGGGTGGTGCGGCGGGCGCTGGCGCTGGAGACCCGCGAGGGCCGGGTGGGCGACCTGGCCCGCCGCACCGTGCCGGTCATCGGCGACGCCGGTCATCTGCTCTGAACGACGCCGCGGCCCGGGCCCGGCGTGAGCCACCCGGCTCCTGCCGTGGCACCGGCCCGCACCCCTGACGCGTCCCGTCCCGCTCCCCCGGTGTGACACTGGCGCCGTGAGAAGCGAGAACACCCCGTTCACCGGCGGCCCGCTGGACGGCCGGGTGCTGCCGGTCCTCGTCGGCGCCACCGGCCGTCCGCCGAAGGTCTACACCGTGCCGGTCCCGCACGACGACGGCACCCCGCCGACGGTGCACGTCTACCGCCGCGTCCCGGGCCCGCCCGGCCGCCTCGGCCTGCCCCGCGGCTGGCGCTACGCGTACGACCCCGAGGGGGATGCGGGGCGGGGGCGGCTCACGTGGCCCTGGAGCAAAGCGGGTTGAGACATCGGCGGGTGCCGGACCCGGGCGCCCTCCTCGGACGCGCCCCTGGGCGCCCGCCCCGCCGGCTCCCCACGCCCACACCCTCTCCACCCGCCCTGGTCCGGACCATTGACACCCAATGGTCTAGTCCTGTTTGCTTCCTGCCCGGGGGAGCCGCCCCGCCTCCCTGACCGGATCGCCCCCTTCAGGGGCGGCTTCCCCTGCCTCGACACCGCGCCACCGCCCGTGCACCGCCCCGTGCCACCGTTCCGCGCCGTCGACCGAAGGAGCAGCACCATGCGCACCGGCTCGCCCCGCCCCGACCGTCCCGGCCGCATCCGCCGCGCCGCCGCCCGCCGCCGTCGCGCCCTGCCCGCCGCGCTCGCCGCCATCGCCACCACCGCGGTGCTCACCGCCCTGGCCGGTACCGGACCGGCGCACGCCGCAGCGGCGCCCGCCCCGTCCGCCGCCCGGCCCGCCGCCGCGTCCGCGCACACCCTCGTCGGCTACCTCCACGCCAGCTTCGCCAACGGCTCCGGCTACACCCGCCTCGCCGACGTCCCCGACAGCTGGGACCTCATCGATCTGGCCTTCGGTGAGCCGACCTCCCCCACCTCCGGCGACATCCGCTTCTCGCTGTGCCCGCAGAGCGAGTGCCCGGGCGTGGAGAGCGAGGACGAGTTCAAGGCCGCGGTCAAGGCGAAGCAGGCCGCGGGCAAGAAGGTGCTGATCTCGATCGGCGGGCAGAACGGCCAGGTCCAGCTGACCACCGCCGCCGCCCGGGACGCGTTCGTGACGTCCGTCGGCGCCCTCATCGACCGCTATGGGCTCGACGGCCTCGACATCGACTTCGAGGGCCACTCCCTCTCCCTCGACGACGGCGACACCGACTTCACCAAGCCCACCACGCCCTCCGTCGTCAACCTCATCGCGGCGGTGAAGTCGCTCAAGGCGAAGTACGGCGAGAAGTTCACGCTGACGATGGCGCCGGAGACCTTCTTCGTCCAGCTGGGCCACCAGTACTACGGCTCCGGCCCCTGGGGCGGTCAGGACCCGCGCGCCGGGGCGTATCTGCCGGTGATCCACGCGCTCCGCAATGATCTGACGCTGCTGCACGTCCAGGACTACAACTCCGGACCGATCATGGGCCTGGACGAGCAGTACCACACCATGGGCAGCGCCGACTTCCCCATCGCGATGACGGACATGCTGCTCGCCGGTTTCCCCGTCGCGGGCAACAAGGACCAGGTGTTCCCGCCGCTCAAGCCCTCCCAGGTGGCGATCGGCCTGCCCGCCTCGCCCAACGCCGGCAACGGCCACACCTCGACCGGCGACGTCACCAAGGCGCTCAACTGCCTCACCAAGAACACCGACTGCGGCGGCTACACCCCGCACGGCGCCTGGCCGGACCTCGGCGGCCTGATGACCTGGTCGATCAACTGGGACCGCTACAACGACTGGGAGTTCCAGAAGAACTTCGACGCCTACTTCGGCCGCTGAGCGGCGCGGACCTGGCCCCACGCCGCGCCCCGCCCCGCACACCGGGCCGCCCGGCGCCGATCGGGTGAGCCGACCGCCCGCTTCCTCCGCCTTCGTTCAGAAATCACCACCCACCGTGGCAGCATCCCCACCGTTCGCACGTCACGGATACGGCCGGACGGCCGGAGCACCGGGCACCCCGGCGCCCGGCCGTCGGCGTCGGAGGTGGTCAGATGTCCGGTCCCGCACCGCAGTCGTCGCGCTCCCTGCGGTCGGCCGGTGCCGCGCTGCTCCTCGGCGCCACCGCGCTGACCGGCCCCGCGGCCACCGCCACCGCGGCCCCCGCCCCGGACCCGGCGACGACGGCCGAGGCGTCCGCCTCCCCCGGCGACCCGGCCCCGGACCCCCACAGCCCCGCCGCCCTCCTCCGCCGCCTCCAGGCCCTCTACCGCTCCGCCGAGGAGTCCACCGAGGCGTACAACGCCACCCAGGAGGACCTCAAGGCGACGCAGGCGCGCGCGAAGAGCCTCGACGAGCGGCTGCAACAGGCCCGCGCCCGGCTCGCCGGGGCCCGCGCCGACGCCGGGCGGCTGGCCCGCCAGCAGTACCAGGGCGGCGGCCCCGCCACCCTCGCCTCGTACGTCCGGGTGCTGCTCGCCGACGACCCGGAGCAGGCGATGGACCGCAGCCATCTGCTGCACACCGCCGCCACCGAGGCCGCCGCCACCATCGACCGGATGGCCCGCGGCGCACGGCAGGCCGACACCCTCGCCCGGCAGGCGGACGCCGCCCTCGACCGGCAGCGCGCCCTCACCGCACAGCGCGCCCGGCAGCAGGCCACCGTGCGGTACCGCCTCAAGGACGTCGAGCGGCTGCTCGCCCAGCTCTCCGAGGACCAGATCGCCGCGCTCGACCGGCTGGAGAGCGACGGCGCCGCCACCGCGCAGCGGACGCTGGAATCCCGCGGCGCGCTCGGCGCGGCGGGCGCCCCCTCGTCCGCGGGCGACCGGGCCATCGCCTACGGCCTGCGCCAGGTCGGCAAACCGTACGTCTGGGGCGCCACCGGGCCCGACGCGTTCGACTGCTCCGGCCTCACCTCGCAGGCGTGGTCGCACGCCGGGCGAACCATCCCGCGCACCAGCCAGGAGCAGTGGAAGCGGCTCCCGCACGTCCCGCTGAACCGGCTGCGCCCCGGCGACCTCGTCGTCTACTTCCCCGGCGCGACCCATGTGGCGCTGTACGTCGGCGCCGGGAAGGTCGTCCAGGCACCACGCCCGGGCACCACCGTCCGCCTCTCCCCGCTCGCCTCGAACCCGCCGCTCGGCGCCGTCCGCCCGGACCCCGCCGCTCGGCCGGTCACCGGCTACACCGCGCCCCGTCAGGTCACCGCGGACGGCCCGGCGCCGGGGGCGGCGGACGCCGGATACGCCACGTCCGCCGCCCCCGGGCACTGAGCCGGGGACGGCGGACGGAAGCGGCGGACGGACGGTCCGGAGGTCAGGACTCCGGGCCGCCGAACGACCCCAGGTACGCGTTGGTCTTCTCCGGCTCGAAGAAGAAGTTCTCGAAGTCGGCCGGGTTGTTGAAGCCGTTGGCGAAGCGGTCCGCGACCGGCTGGATCTGACCGGCGGCGCCGATCAGGTTCAGCACGTGCTCGGGCGGCGGCGCCAGCATCGCGTTGGTCCACTTGGTGACGTGCTGCGCGGTCTGCCAGTAGCGCTCGAAGGTGGCCTGCATCCACTCCGCGTCGAACGGCTGGTCGCCACGCTCGACGATGGAGGAGAGGTAGGCGGCGGCGCACTTGGAGGCGGAGTTGGAGCCCTGGCCGGTGATCGGGTCGTTGGCGACGACGACGTCCGCGACACCGAGGACCAGACCGCCGGAGGGCAGCCGGCCGATGGGGTTGCGCACGGTCGGGGCATACCGCCCGGCCAGCGTGCCCTGCGCGTCGGTCAGTTCGACCTTCGTGGAGCGGGCGTACTCCCAGGGCAGGAACTTCTCCAGCAGTTCGAGGGTGAGCGACAGGTGTTCGTTGGGGTCCTTGACGCCCTGGAACGCGTCGAGCGGACCGCCCGGTATGCCCTCCCAGAAGAGGATGTCGGCGCGGCCGGAGTTGGTGAACGTCGGCATGACGAACAGCTCGCCGACGCCGGGCACGAGGTTGCAGCGCACCGCGTCGAATTCCGGGTGCTCGGGGCGCGGGCCCATGCCGTGGACGTACGCGACGGCCAGGGCGCGCTGCGGGGTGTCGTACGGCGAGCGGGACGCGTCGCGGCCGAACATCGAGACCAGTTCGCCCTTGCCCGCCGAGACCAGCGTCAGGTCGTAGCGACTGGCGAAGAAGTCCAGGTCGGAGACTGCGGCGCCGTGGATGACGAGCTGGCCGCCGCGCTGCGCGAAGGTCTCCATCCAGCCGGCCATCTTGACCCGCTGGTCGACGGACTGAGCGTGGCCGTCGAGCTTGCCGACCCAGTCGATGGCGCGCTGGGAGCCCTCGGGGGACTCGAAGCTGCCGGGGGCGGCGACCGAGACGCCCAGGCCCTCGATGCGCGGCGCCTGGTTCTCCCAGAAGTTGATCTGGAGGTCGCGCTCGTGCTGGAGGGCGGTGTGGAACATGCACTGCGTCGACATGACCCGGCCGGAGCGGATCTCGTCGGAGGTGCGGTTGGACATCAGGGTGACCTCGTAGCCCTTGGACTGGAGGCCAAGGGCGAGCTGGAGGCCGGACTGACCGGCTCCCACGACGAGTATCTTCCGCATGGTGGTGCTCTTCTCTGCGTTGCTGCTGCTTCGGGGAGGGGGTGGATCGGTGCGGGCGGCAGCCTATTCGGGCGTTTCGGCCAACGCGTGACCGACCAGTGCCAGCAGCGATTGGACGACGGTGGGCCGGTTCCGCGCGTCCATGATCACGATGGGTACGTGGGGCGGCACGGTCAGCGCGTCCCGCACGTCCTCCACCGCGTACATCGACGTCCCCTCGAAGTGGTTGACGGCGACGACGTAGGGCAGCTGGCAGCTCTCGAAGTAGTCGAGCGCCGGGAAGCAGTCCTCCAGCCGCCGGGTGTCCGCCATCACGATCGCGCCGATCGCCCCGCGCACCAGGTCGTCCCACATGAACCAGAAGCGCTGCTGTCCGGGCGTGCCGAACAGGTAGAGCACCAGGTCCTGGTCGAGCGTGATGCGGCCGAAGTCCATCGCGACCGTGGTGGTCTTCTTCTCCGGCGTGGCGGTCAGATCGTCCGTCTCCGCGCTGGCCTGCGTCATCACCGCCTCGGTCTGCAGCGGGGTGATCTCCGAGACCGAGCCGACGAACGTGGTCTTGCCGACGCCGAAGCCACCGGCGACCACGATCTTCGTCGCGATCGGGGCGCGCGAACGGTCGGTCTGCCAGCTCTGCAGGCCCGCATCGGCGGCGGACCGTGCACCGCCGGCGAACAGGTCCACGCCGTCGGCGCCCGCCGCACCGGCCGTTATCGTGTCAGAGCCTGTGAAGTCCACTCAGCACCCTTTCCAGCAGCGCGCGGTCGGGCCGGCCGGTGCCGTGACCGGTGCCGTAGACGCGGATCTTTCCCTGGTCGGCGAGGTCACTCAGCAGCACCCGGACCACGCCGAGCGGCATATTGAGCAGTGCGGAGATCTCCGCCACCGAACGCATCCGGCGGCACAGCTCCACGATGGCGCGCATCTCCGGCATGACCCGGTCGCCCCAGCCACCGGACGTCAGCTCGGGCCGCTCACTGGGGGCGTCGAGCGCCGCGACGAACGTCTCGACGAGCAGGACGTGACCGAAGCGGGTCCGGCCGCCGGTCAACGAATACGGTCGTACGCGCGCGGGTTTGCGGTCCCCGCCGCGCACGGGAAGTTGGGGTGTGGTGCTCACTGGGCGCTCTCCATCGACTTACGCAGCTCGCTGCGGAGTTCGGGGGTGAGGACATGTCCGGCACGGCCGACGAAGAGCGCCATGTGGTAGGCGATGATGCTCATGTCGCAGTCCGGGGTGGCGTGCACGCCGAGCAGCGAACCGTCGCTGATCGACATGACGAAAAGACTGCCCTCGTCCATGGTGACCATGGTCTGCTTGACCAGCCCGCCGGACATCAGCTTGGCGGCGCCGGAGGTGAGGCTGCCCAGTCCGGAGACGATGGTGGCCAGGTCGGCGCTGGAGCCGCGGGGCCCCCCGCCTTCCGCATGCACCGCCGCCTCGCCCTGTCCGGGGTCGGAGGAGAGCAGCAGCAGACCGTCGGAGGAGACGACGGCGACGGAGAGAATCCCTGGGACCTCGTCGACAAGATTGGTCAGCAGCCAGTGCAGGTTCCGGGCCTGGGTGCTCCGGCCGCCTGCTCCGTGGGCAATGGGCGCTTGGGCCATCAATCGCGTGCCTCCTCGACAACGTGGCTCATCCCCGGGGCCCCCGCACCGCCGGTGTCCATCTGTGAGCTGGTCTGCTGCGCGGCCCGGTCCTGCGGCGCGGCGGGCTGCGCCGCGCCACCCGGGCCCTCCGGACGGCCCCCGAACTCCGCCTCGACCTCGCGGCGTCCGGAGCGCGCCCCCTGCTGGAAGCCGCCGAGCCGTCGGCGCAGCGCCTCCGCATTGGCCTTGCCGGTCTTGCGCGGCGCGGCGGCGTTCTCCTTCGGCGCCACGATCTTGGGCGTCCGCTTGGGCAGGCCCAGGTCCGTACGGCGCTGCTCGGGCACCGCGGACTGCTCCCCGGCGCCCGGTGCGGTCGCCTCGGCGTGCGGCGCGGCCGCCTGCGCGGGCTCCGCGGCCGGAGCGGGCCGGGTGTGCTGGTCGGGCCCGATGGCGTACGGGTCGGCCGGTGCCGCGGGCTCCGCCGGACGGCGGTGACTGCCGGTGCCGGGCTCGCCGTAAGGGCCGGACGACATCGGCCCGTACGGGCTGCCGCCGACGGGTGCCTGCGGGGCGGCCGGGGCCTGCGGTGCCTGCACCTGCGGGGCGGCGGGCGCCTCGACGTACGGGGCGACGGGACCGGCCGGTGCGGGACGGCCGGAGGCCGCGTCCGGGACGACGGGGGCGACGGGCGCCTGCGGGCCCGGCGCCTGCGGGGCCTGAACCTGCGGGGCCCGGGCCGTGCCCGGAGCCTGCGCCTGCGGAGCTATCTGCGTCCGCGGGGCCTGAGCCGGAGCCTGCGGGGCCCGCACCTGCGGGTCCCTCGGCATCTGCGGCCCGGTGGGGGCCTGCGCCGCCGGGTTCCGGTCCGTGGGCACGCCGCGGTCCGGGAGTCCGGCCGCGTCGATGGCGCGCTCGGCTGCGGCGACCAGCGGATCGGCTTGCGGGGCCGGGGCCACGGCGGGCTGCGCGGGGCCCGCCCCGCGCTTCGGGAGGGCCGTCTGGTCGGTGCGCGGCACCCGCGTCTGGAGCGCGTTGGAGTTCGCCTCGGCGACCGAACCGGGCAGGGTCGGGCCGGCGGACACCGGCGTGCCCGCGCGGGTGTTCACCGGACCCGGGCGGGTCGGCAGGATCGAACCGGGCAGCACCACGACGGCGGTGACGCCGCCCTGCTGCTGGGCCCGCAGCTGCACCCGGACGCCGTGCCGGGCGGCGAGCCGCACCACGACGTACAGGCCCAGGCCCAGGGCCTCGTCGATGGACTCGGAGGTGGACGCGGCCTCCGCGTCGGCGAGCCGCTCGTTCAGCTCGGCGAGGCGTTCGGCGGTCATGCCGATGCCCTCGTCCTGCACCGAGAGCATCAGCTCACCGGTCTCCAGCAGCCAGCCGGACAGCTCGACATGGGCCTCCGGCGGGGAGAACGCGGTGGCGTTCTCCAGGAGTTCGGCGACCAGGTGGCTGAGGTCGTCGGCGGCGAACCCGGCGATCTGCGCATGCGGCGGCAGCGACTGGATGATCACCCGGTCGTAGCGCTCGATCTCGCTGACCGAGGCGCGCAGCACGTCCAGCAGCGGCACCGGGCCCGGGTGACCGGTGCCGTGCTCGGTACCGGCCAGGACCAGCAGGTTCTCGCTGTTGCGGCGCATCTGCGCGGCGAAGTGGTCGAGCTTGAAGAGGGTTTCCAGGGCCTCGGGGTCCTGCTCCTGCTCCTCCATCGACTCGATGACATGGAGCTGACGCTCGACCAGGCCGACGGTGCGCAGCGCGAGGTTGACGTACCGGCCGTGCACGCCGGTACGCAGCGTCGCCAGCCGCTCGGTCAGCTCCCCGACCTCGGCCCGCAGCGCGTCGCGCTCGCCGTCGAGCACCTCGCGCTCGTCGGCCAGCCGCTGCCGGGCGGTGATCAGCCGGCCGCGCTCGCCCTCCAGCTCGGCGGTGCGCCGGGCCACGGCGGCGACCTGCGCGTGCAGCGCGTTGACCGAGCGGACGGCGGCGGCGAACTCGTCGTTGCGGCCCTTGAAGGCGATGGGCTCCTCGTGCGCCGGGTCCGCGGCGACCCGCTTGGCGCCGAGCCGCAGCGCGGCCAGCGGGCGGGTCATGGAGCGGGCGGCGGAGATCGAGACGCCGAGCGCGAGCAGCAGGCAGACGCCGACCAGGGCGATCCGTACCTCCAGCGCGGTGACGTCGTCGTCGCGCAGGTCGGAGAGGCGCTGGATCTCCTGGGTGGCCAGGGCCGATTCGACGCCGCGCATCAGGTCGATCCGGGCGGTGAGGGTGGCCTGGACCCGCGAGCGGCTGAGCGCCATGTCGGCGGCGTCCATGCGCGGCTGGTCGGTGAGGCGGGTGAGGTACCGCTCGGCGGTGGTGACGTCCGCGCCGTTGACCGTGGCGTCGTAGCGGTCCTGGGTGCGCTCCCCGGCAACCTGCGTGAAGTCCGCGAGGGAACCCTGTTCGCGCAGGTGGGCGAGTTGCGCTGCGGCGGACAGCTGGGGCTGCTCGCCGCCCGCCCGCAGCGCCGCGAGCAGCAGCGCGCGGGTCCCGGCGGCCTGTTCGACGGCGCGGCCCAGCGCGGGCAGCGCACGGGTGTCGGCGTCGGCGCCGTCCGCGCGTCCGGGCAGGGAGCGGGCGATGTCGTCGGCGATCGCGCCGAGCGCCTGGAGGGTACGGGTGTACGCCTCGTAGGTGGACTGCGCGGTCGCCGGTCCGGCCAGGGCCTCCTGACGGATCTGCGGCAGCCCGGAGAGCTGCTTCTCGGCGGCGGCGTAGACCGCGGTCTCGCCGGACGCGCCCTGGGAGGCGGCGCGCAGATCGCGCAGCTGCCGGTCGACGCGGGCGCGCAGCGCCTCGTAACCGGCGGCGGTGCTCCCGCCGCGCCCGGTGGCGACGTACGACGTCATGGTGTCGCGCTCGTCCGCCAGGGAGTGGGACAGCGCTATCGCCCGTGCGTCGAGTTGGGCGAGATCGACAAGGCGCTGACTCGTGTGGGTGTCGTCCACCGCGGCGCTGATGCCGGGGGCACCGGCACCCACGACGGCGACCGCGACCACCGCCACCGCGCCCATCAGACGGTTGCGCACCCGCGCGGGGCGCCTGCCCGCGGGGTCACCACCGGTCGTCGCGTCCCTGCCGGGGCCTGTGCCCGTATCCGGTACCGGGACCGGTCGGGCCGGCGTTCCCGGCTTCCCTGCGCTGCCCCGAAGCCGCTTCTTCCGCACCGCTGCTCGCATTCCTGTCTCGCCTGCCCACGCCGTGTGGCGCGCGGGTCCGGCTCGGTTTCCGCTCGCGGGGCAAACCTGCGCGAAACCGCAGCAGTGCACACTTCCGCGAAGGGAAACAGCCCGGTCTTGCGCGGCGCGACGTATGTCCCGGCCCGCCCCCCATGGTTCGGGAAGCGACCTTTCCACCGGCTCCGCGCAGTGGCTCGGCAACACTTGCCCGGCCACGCGAATGAGTGAACATCAATCGGAAGTTGACCATCAACTTCCACGCGTGGCCGATTCTCGGTGCAACCCGGCGCAACCCTGTGGTGCGTTTGGAGAACCGGTCGGCTCCTGCAAAGATGCCCGCCCGCACCGCGCGCGCCCCCGCACGGGCCGCCCCGCCGCGCGCACCGGACGCCGGTCCGCCGTCCACCCGCCCGCGCGGCGCCGCCACCGCCGCCGCCCGCCGCCGCTCCGGCAGACTGCCCGGCATGCGCATCGAACTCGCCGTCGCACCGGGCGATCCCCAACACCCAAACGAGGACTACGCTTCCGTCGCTCTGCCCGCGTCCGGCCAGGGCGGAACCCTGGTGCTGCTGGACGGCGTGACCCCACCCGAGGGCGACTACGGGTGCATGCATCCGGTGCCGTGGTTCACCGCGCGGCTCGGGGGCGCGATGCTCGAACTGTCGGTTTCGCACCGGGACATGACGCTCCCTGAGGTGCTCGCGGCAGCCATCTCCCGTACGGCCGCCATTCACCGGTCGGCGTGTGACCTTTCTCACCCCCGCACCCCGCAGGCCACGGTGGTCGCCGTGCGGTGGTCCGAGGAGAGCGTCGAACACCTCGTACTCTCCGACTCGGCCCTGCTGTTGACGCGCGCGGACGGTTCCGTGACACCGGTGCGCGACACCCGGCTCGACGAGCTGACCCCGGCGGTCCGCGCCGAACGCGAGGCGCTGCGGGCGCTGCCACGCGGCTCGGCCGCGCGCACGGCGGCCGCCCGCCGGTACGTACGTTCCGTCGAGGCGCTGCGGAACGCCGAGGGCGGGTTCTTCACGGCGGCGGCCGATCCGTCGGTCGCCGCCCGCGCGGTCACCGGATACACACCGCACGCCGATGTACGGGCGCTGACGGCGCTCAGCGACGGCGCCGGGCGCTGGGTCGAGGTGTTCCGCGAGGGTTCCTGGCAGGAGTGCGCGGCGCTGGTGGCCCGCGACGGCCCGCAGGCGCTGATCGACGCGGTCCGCGCGGCGGAGGCGGCGGACCCGGAGGGCGCCGCGTACCCGCGGGGCAAGGCGCGGGACGACGCGGCGGTGGTGTACGTGGAGCCGTGAGGGCGGGGCATCGTGCGGCGGCGGGCCGGCTGGTGCGGCGCCCCGCCCGGCCGCAGGACGGCTCCACGGGCATGCCCTACGCCCCGTCCTCCCCCTCCCGTTCGGCGTTGAGGCGGTGCAGCAGGCGGCTCAGTTCGGCGACCTCGGCGCGGTCCCAGGCGGCGAGGCGGCGGGCGTAGCGGGCGCGGCGGGCGAGGCGGGCCCGGCCGTAGCGGTCGTGGCCCTCGTCGGTGAGGCGGACCAGGACGGCGCGGCCGTCGGCGGGGTCGGGCTCGCGGGTGACCAGGCCGAGCCCTTCGAGGGCGTGCAGTTGACGGCTCATCGTCGCCTTGCCGACGCCGAAGTACCCGGCCAGGTCGGTGGCGCGCTGCGCCCCGGCGTCGGAGAGGCGCACCAGCAGGCCGTACGCGGCGGGCTCCATGTCGGGGTGGACCTCGCGGGCCAGCTCGCCCGAGGAGGCGCGGGCCCGGCGCAGGAACACCGCCAACTCGCGTTCCAGGGCGAGGAATACGTGGTCCACACCCGCCGCGTCGCCGTGGTCCGCCGCTCCATCGGCTCCGGTGTTGTGCACGTCAGCACCCTTTCCGGCGTTTCCGTTCGTGAAAAGTTTCCGCTCGCCGCCGCCGAAGCCGCAGCTCCGCCAGTATTTCGCAGGATTAGACCAACGGCAGCCCCGTGTCCCTCTTTTATCGCCGAGGTCTACGCGCGTACCGTCATTTCTGGCATGGCCACACCAAGTCCGTCGGGTGCCCGGCCGTCCCGGTCCGCGTACGGCGTCCGCACCGACGGGCGCCCGCGCGCACCACGCACACCGCATCTCCGCACCTGCACGTCGGCACCCGCAATTCCGGCACCACGCACCACGCACCGCACTCCGCCGCGCCCCGCGGCGGTCGCCGCCGTACCCCGGCGGCGCGTGACACCGGGGCCGCGGTCCGCCGCGGCTCCGTCATCCCCCCTCAGGTCACCTCAACGAAATCCGGAGGCACGCATGCTCGTGCACAGATCGGGCTCCCCGCACCGCACCCGCTCCCTGGCCACCGTGGCCAGCGCCCTGCTCGCGCTCTTCGCGCTGCTGCTGGGCCTGCCCGGCGTCGCGACGGCCGCCGCGACCCCCGCCAAGGACGCGCCCGAACCGTCCCACCCCGCCCAGGACTGGGCCGGATCGCAGATCGCCGCACACGAGGGCACCGGCTCGGTCCGCCCGGCGACCGGGCTGCTCGCCGGGGTCGAGGGTGTCGACGTCAGCGGTCACCAGGGCAACGTCGACTGGTCGGCGCTGTGGAACAGCGGCGTGAAGTTCGCGTACGTCAAGGCGACGGAGTCGACGACGTACACCAACCCCTCCTTCGCGCAGCAGTACAACGGCTCATACAACATCGGCATGATCCGCGGCGCGTACCACTTCGCCACGCCGAACACCTCCAGCGGCGCCGCCCAGGCCAACTACTTCGTCGACCACGGCGGCGGCTGGTCCAAGGACGGCAAGACCCTGCCGGGCGCGCTGGACATGGAGTACAACCCGTACGGCGACACCTGCTACGGCATGACCGCCACCGGGCTCGTCAACTGGATGAAGGACTGGTTCGCGACCTACAAGTCGCGCACCGGCCGGGACGCGGTCATCTACACCTCCACCAGCTGGTGGAAGCAGTGCACCGGCAACAACACCGGCTTCGGCGGCGTCAACCCGCTGTGGGTGCCGCGCTACGGCTCCTCGGTCGGTGAACTCCCGGGCGGGTGGGGCTTCCACACCATCTGGCAGTACACCTCGACCGGCCCGGACGTCGGGGACCACAACTCCTTCAACGGCGCGTACGACCGGCTCCAGGCCCTCGCCAACGGCTGACGGCCGCAACCGTGAAAAACGGGCCCCTCCCGCGCTGTGCGGAAGGGGCCCCGGTGCGATGGCCCGCCGCGTCCGTCACGCCGCGGCGGGCACCGCCCCGTCCGGTGCGGCCGGGTCGCGGACCGGCGTCGCCGCGTCGGTCAGCGCCAGCTCCAGCACCGTGCGCACATCGGTGACCGGCCGCACGTCGAGGGTCTGGAGGATCTCCTCGGGGACCTCGTCCAGATCCGGTTCGTTGCGCTGCGGGATGATCACCGTGGTGATGCCCGCACGGTGCGCGGCGAGCAGCTTCTGCTTGATCCCGCCGACCGGCAGCACCCGCCCGGTCAGCGACACCTCACCGGTCATCGCCACATCCGGCCGCACCTGACGGCCGGAGAGCAGCGAGGCCAGCGCGGTCGTCATCGTCACGCCCGCGCTCGGCCCGTCCTTCGGGACGGCTCCGGCCGGTACGTGCAGATGGACGCCGCGCTCCTTGAGGTCGCCGACCGGAAGTTCCAGCTCCGCGCCGCGCGAGCGCAGGAACGACAGCGCGATGTGCGCCGATTCCTTCATCACGTCGCCGAGCTGGCCGGTGAGCGTCAGCCCCGAGGCACCGGTCTCCGGGTCGGCGAGCGACGCCTCGACGTACAGCACATCGCCACCGGCGCCGGTGACCGCGAGTCCGGTGACCACCCCGGGCACGGCGGTCCGCCGCACGGCCGGATCCTGCGCCGCCTCCGGGGTGTGGTGCGGCCGTCCAATCAGCGGGCGCAGCTCCTCGGTGCCGACGGTGAACGGCAGCTCCCGCTCGCCCAGTTCGTGCCGGGCGGCCACCTTGCGCAGCAGCCGGGCCACCGCGCGCTCCAGGTTCCGTACGCCCGCCTCGCGGGTGTACTCCCCGGCCAGGCTGCGCAGCGCGTCGTCGGTAAGGGTGACCTCGCCGGGCGCGAGTCCGGCCAGCTCCAGCTGGCGCGGGAGCAGATGGTCGCGGGCGATGACGATCTTCTCGTCCTCGGTGTAGCCGTCCAGCCGCACCAGCTCCATCCGGTCCAGCAGCGGCCCGGGGATGGCTTCGAGGACGTTGGCGGTGGCGAGGAACACCACGTCGCTGAGGTCGAGTTCGACCTCCAGGTAGTGGTCGCGGAAGGTGTGGTTCTGCGCCGGGTCCAGGACCTCCAGGAGGGCGGCCGCGGGGTCGCCGCGGTAGTCGGAGCCGACCTTGTCGATCTCGTCGAGCAGCACCACCGGGTTCATCGAACCGGCTTCCTTGATCGCCCGGACGATGCGGCCGGGCAGCGCGCCGACGTACGTCCGCCGGTGGCCGCGGATCTCCGCCTCGTCGCGTACGCCGCCGAGCGCCACCCGGACGAAGGAGCGGCCCATGGCCCGGGCGACGGACTCGCCGAGCGAGGTCTTGCCGACACCGGGCGGCCCGACCAGCGCCAGCACGGCGCCCCCGGCGCGGCGCCCGCCGCCGGTGGTGGCCTCGGCATCGGCGGCGTCGGCCCGTTCGGCGCGCCGCTTGCGGACCGCCAGGTACTCGGTGATCCGCTCCTTGACGTCCTCCAGACCGGCGTGGTCGGCGTCGAGCACGGCGCGCGCCCCGGTGATGTCGTAGGCGTCCTCGGTCCGTTCGTTCCACGGCAGTTCGAGGATGGTGTCGAGCCAGTTGCGGATCCAGGGGCCCTCGGGGCTCTGGTCACCGGCGCGCTCCAGCTTGTCGACCTCCTTGAGGGCGGCCTTGCGGACGTCCTCGGGGAGCGCGGCGGCCTCGACGCGGGCGCGGTGGTCGCCGCTCTCGTCGTCGGCGTCGCCGTTCAGCTCGGACAGCTCCTTGCGGACCGCCTCCAGCTGCCGCCGCAGCAGGAATTCGCGCTGCTGCTTGTCGACGCCCTCCTGGACGTCCTTGGCGATGGACTCGGCGACGTCCTGCTCGGCCAGATGGTCGCGGAGCGTCTCGGTGGCGAACTTCAGCCGGGCGACCGGGTCGGTGGTCTCCAGCAGCCGGACCTTCTGCTCGGTGGTGAGGAACGGCGAGTACCCGGCGTTGTCGGCGAGGGCGGAGACGTCCTCGATCTGCTGGACGCGGTCGACGACCTGCCAGGCGCCGCGCCTGCGCAGCCAGCTGGTGGCCAGCGCCTTGTACTCGGTGACCAGCTCGGTCACGGCGCCGGGAAGGGTGCGGCCGCCCTCGCCGTCGGCGGTGCCCGGCACCGTCTCCTCGACGGTGCTGCCCGCCACCCAGAGTGCGGCGCCCGGGCCGGTGGTCCCGGAGCCGATGCGTACCCGGCGCAGCCCGCGGATCAGCGCGCCCGGGTCACCGTCGGACAACCGGCCGACCTGCTCGATCCGACCGAGCGTGCCGATCGCGGCGTAGGTGCCGTCGACCCGGGGCACAAGCAGCACCTCCGGTTTGTTGCCCTGGACAGCGGCGGACTGCGCGGCCTCCACAGCGGCCCGTACGTCCGCGTCCGACAGGTCCAGCGGCACGACCATCCCGGGCAGGACCACCTCGTCATCGAGGGGCAGCACCGGCAGAGTGAGCGTGTGGGACGACGAAGCCATGATCTCCCCTTCGGCAGGCAAGTTGAGCTGTTCCCACTCAATGCCGGGGAGCGGGGAGATGTTCCCCGGTCCGTGTTCGCCGTGAGCGATCAGCGGATCGCCGTCCGGCGCGACGCCCCCGTGTCCGGTCCCCCCGCCACCGCGCCCACCGGGCACCACGACACGCCCGCCGCCGCGGAAAACCGCTTGCCCTCCCTCGTACCGTCGAACCGTGACGGACATCGACGGCTTGCTCGCGGCCTACGACGAGCGGATGCGGGACGTCCCGCCGGACCTGCCCCGGGGCGTCACCGCGGAGCGGGACGGGCCGCTGACGCGGCTGACCGGGCAGTTCCGCGGCTTCGTCAGCGGCCCGCCGGACCTGGGCGTACGCGGCGCCGCACTGGACGCGCTGATCGCCCGGCAGTGCGCGGTGTTCGCCGCCCGGGGCGAGGCCGTGGAGTGGAAGACCCGCGACCACGACCTGCCGGAAGAGCTCCCCGAGCGGCTGCGGGCCGCCGGGTTCGTGCCCGAGGAGCGGGAGACGGTGCTCATCGGCCGCGCCCGGGAGATGGCCGGGGAGCCCGTACTCGCCGAGGGCGTCACACTGCGCCGGGTCACCGACGACGCCGATATGCGGCGCATCGCGGCCATGGAGACGGCGGTCTGGGGCGACGACCACGGCTGGCTGGCCCACGATCTGACCGCCCGGGTGGCCGCCGCCCCCGACCGTATCGCCGTCCTGGTGGCGGAGGCCGGGGGCGAGGTGGTCTCGGCGGGCTGGCTGGTGCTGCGGCCCGGCACCGGTTTCGCGAGCCTGTGGGGCGGCTCGACGCTGCCCGCCTGGCGCGGCCACGGCGTCTACCGCGCGCTGGTCGCCGCCCGCGCCACACTCGCCGTGGCCCACGGCGCGGACCTCCTCCAGGTCGACGCCTCCGGCGCCAGCGCCCCGATCCTGCGCCGCCTCGGCTTCCATGCGGTGACCACGACGACGCCTTACGTGTGGACGCCGGGGGCGGGTGAGGGCAGCGAACCGGGCGCGGGCGGGCCGTGACCGGGGCGACCCGGGGCGGACGCGGGGCGCGGCGGCCGGGCCGCCACCGCCCGCCGCCCGCCCGACAGCCAGCTCAGCGCCGCCGCACCCCCGCCACCGGCACCGCACACCCCGGCACCGCACGCCCCGCCGCCCGCCGCAGCGCCGGATGCCCCAGATCCCCGTGGAGCCGCACCGGACGCGGGCCGGACCGCCCCCGGCGCAGCAGCGGCCAGGCGGCCGCACCGAGGGCGAGGGAGAGGAGGTGGCCGCAGGAGCTGAGCGGGTCGGCGAAGGTCAGCAGGTCCGCCGCGGCGTAGCAGGCGGCGCCGCCGAGCAGCGGCCACCGCAGCCGCCCCGGCAGCAGCCCGGCCAGCGCTCCGGCGCAGGTCATCACGCCGTAGCTGATGCCGTAGTCGAGGCGGTGCGCCGCGCCGGGCGGCAGCGCCCCGGTGGCGACGGCGGCGCCCACCGGCAGCTCCGTGGCGAGGGTGGCCAGCACATGGCCGCCGAGGAAGACCGCGACGGTGCGCACGGCGCCGACCCGCCGCTCCAGCGTGGCCAGCACCACGACGAAGGCGAACGCGAACCCGGAGAGCAGCCCGCCGTCGATCCACAGCGCGCTCGCCACCAGCACCCGCAGCGGCGTCGCCGCCAGATGCGCCGCGTCGGTGCTGGAGCCCCGCAGCAGCTCGGCCACCCGCACCGGGTCCGCGTACGCCGCGAAGAGCGAGGTCCCCACCAGCAGCAACGCGTACCAGAAGGTGAACGGCGTCGCCCGGGGCCCGGGCAGCAACCGCCACGGCCACCGGCCCGACCGCCCCGCTCCGCTCACCGCGCCGCCCCTCCCCGTCGGTTCCGGCCCTCCGTACGCCCGCCCTGCTCAACGCCCGGCGACGCCCGCCCGTTCACCACGCGACCGCCCGCTCCACGTGAGCTACGTCACGGCACACAACCCGGGGCGGGCCCGCCGCGTTGCCCGAACCATCGGTTGGACCGGCGTCCGCGCGGTTGGCCAGGATGGCCCGTATGACTCCCGTTCCCCCCGACCCGAATGTCCCGACCTCGGCCGGTCCTGCGGAGGGCCCGGTCACACTGGACCGCCGCGAGGGTCCGTACGGCGAGGTGGTGCTGCGCCGGCGCGGCGGCGCGGACGGCTCCGGTGGCGCGCCGGTCCACGAGATCATCGCCAACGGCTGCTTCCTGATGGACACCTCCGACGGCCGCTCCGAGCGGCTGCTGATCGATGCGGCGCTGGCCGGTCTGCCGCCGGAGCGGGAGCGTCCGGCCGTGCTGATCGGCGGCCTCGGCGTGGGGTTTTCGCTGGTCAGAGCGGTGGAGGAGGAGCGCTGGGGGCGGATCGCGGTGGTCGAGCGGGAGGCCGCGGTGATCGACTGGCACCGCACCGGCCCGCTGTCCGGGCTGACCGGCCGGGCGCTCGCCGACCCCCGCACCGCGATCGTGCACGCCGATCTGGTGGCCCATCTGCGCGACGACGCGGCCCCTGGCTCGTACGACGCACTGTGTCTGGACATCGACAACGGGCCGGACTGGACCGTCACCGACGGCAATGACGGGCTCTACTCCCCCGCCGGGCTCGCGGCCTGCCGGGCGGCGCTGACGGCGGGTGGGGTGCTGGCCGTCTGGTCGGCCCAGCCGTCGCCCGCCTTCGACCAGGCCCTCCGGAATGCCGGTTTCCAGCGCGTTCGCACGGAAGAGGTACCTGTCGCCCGAGGTGTCCCCGACGTCGTTCACCTCGCGCACAAGGGCGCGTAGCCGACAGTCACACCGTGCGCTTACGCTGCTCCCCTGGATGTGACGCGGCGCGGCGGCCCGCGCCCCGCGACGGGCCGCCGCGCGCCGCTGCCGCACGTCCACTCACTACGCGACCAGGCACACGGGGACATGCAGGGGCGGGCGATGGACCAGACTCAGACCAGCCAGGGCGGCACCGCCGCGGCCACGCCGGGCGCCCAGCGCCGGGTGCTGGTCGTCGAGGACGACCCGACGATCGTGGACGCCATCGCGACCCGGCTGCGCGCCGAGGGCTTCCAGGTGCAGACGGCGACGGACGGCCCGGCGGCCGTCGACACCGCCGAGGCGTGGCAGCCCGACCTGCTGGTCCTCGATGTGATGCTGCCGGGCTTCGACGGCCTGGAGGTCTGCCGCCGGGTGCAGGCGCAGCGCCCGGTGCCGGTGATGATGCTGACCGCGCGGGACGACGAGACCGACATGCTGGTCGGGCTGGGAGTCGGCGCGGACGACTACATGACCAAGCCGTTCTCCATGCGGGAGCTGGCCGCGCGGGTGCACGTCCTGCTGCGCCGCGTCGAGCGGGCGGCGCTCGCCGCGCACACCCCGCGCAGCGGCATCCTGCGCCTGGGCGAGCTGGAGATCGATCACGCGCAGCGCCGGGTCCGGGTGCGCGGCGCCGACGTCCATCTGACGCCGACCGAGTTCGACCTGCTGGTCTGCCTGGCCAACACGCCCCGCGCGGTGCTCTCCCGTGAGCAGCTGCTGGCGGAGGTGTGGGACTGGGCCGACGCGTCCGGGACACGCACGGTCGACAGCCACATCAAGGCGCTGCGCCGCAAGATCGGCGCCGAGCGCATCCGTACGGTCCACGGCGTCGGCTACGCCCTGGAGACCCCGCCCGCATGACGCGTGGGTGGCGGGCGCGCGGCCGTGCCCTGGCCGGGCGCCTGTGGGAGGGGCTGCGGCCGCTCGATCCCTACCGTTCGGTGAAGGCGGCGCTCGGCGCGCTGGTCGTCGTCTCGGTGATCATCACCACGCTGCTGGTCTTCGTCGCCATCCACTCGGCGACCGAGCTGCGGGTGATCACCGTCTTCTCGATCATCGCGTCGCTGCTGATCACGCAGTTCGTGGCGAACAGCCTGACGGCGCCGCTCGACGAGATGACGGACGTGACGCGGTCGATGGCCCACGGCGACTACACCCGCCGGGTGCGCGCGGAGCGGCGCGACGAGTTCGGCGACCTGGCCAGCGCCTTCAACCGCATGGCGGCCGACCTGGAGGCGGTGGACACCCACCGCAAGGAGCTGGTCGCCAACGTCTCGCACGAGCTGCGCACCCCCATCGCGGCGCTGCGCGCAGTGCTGGAGAACGTCGTCGACGGCGTCTCCGAGCCGGACCCGGAGACCATGCGGACGGCGCTGCAGCAGACCGAGCGGCTGGGCCGTCTCGTCGAGCATCTGCTGGACCTCTCCCGTCTGGACAACGGCGTCGTGCCGCTGCACTGCCGCCGCTTCGAGGTGTGGCCGTACCTGTCCGGGGTGCTGAAGGAGGCCAACATGAGCCGCGGCGCCTCCACCCTCGCCGGAACGGCCGGGTCCGGCACCCACACCCGTACGGACGTCCATCTCCACCTGGACGTCTCACCCCCGGAACTGACCGCGTACGCGGACGCCGAGCGGCTGCACCAGGTCGTCGCCAACCTCATCGACAACGCGATCAAGCACAGTCCGCGCCATGGCCGGGTCACCGTGCACGCCCGGCGCGGCGAGGGGCCGCAGAGCCTGGAGCTGGACGTGCAGGACGAGGGCCCGGGCATCCCGGAGGCGGAGCGCTACCGCGTCTTCGAACGCTTCAACCGCGGCGGGCCCGCGCCGTCCGGTCCGGGGTCCGACGGCGGTACGGGGCTGGGCCTGGCCATCGCGCGCTGGGCGGTGGATCTGCACGGCGGACGCGTCGGCGTGGCCGAATCCGATCGCGGATGCCGAATCCGGGTCACTCTTCCGGGGACGGAGTCCGGCCGGAGCTGACGGCCCGTGGCGTAGGGTCGGTGCCGGAAGCACACGAACGGCGGTGCACCGCCCCGATCAGGGGGGTGCACCCGTGGCGAGTCGTACCCGCGCACGGGCAAACTCCGAGTGTTTCCCGCCAAGTCATGCCTCGAAACCCGTCGGCGAATGTGACGTGCGCTACCTGTACCCCTCCCGGACTGCACCAAAGGTCACAAGAGGCGTAGCCTTTATTTCCGCTGTCCACCACCTTAGGAAGCGGAAGAGGGCGGTTGCCGCCGTGTCGCCACAGTCCCCCAACAGCTCGAACATTTCGACCGACCAGGACCGGCAGGGGAAGTCCCCTGCCGCCGCCTTCGGTGCGAATGAGTGGCTCGTTGACGAGATCTACCAGCAGTACCTCCAGGACCCGAACTCGGTAGACCGGGCCTGGTGGGACTTCTTCGCCGACTACAAGCCCGGCGCCACTGCCGCCCCGGGCCAGCCGGCCGAGGGCCCCGCCCCCGTACCGCCCACCCAGGAGAAGCCCGTGGCGCCCGCGAAGCCCGCCGCTCCGGCGCAGCCCGCCGCGAGCGCCCCGGCCCCCGTCAAGGCGGCCCCGGAGCCCGTGAAGGCCGCGCCCGCCGCAAAGCCGGCCGCCGCCGCGAAGCCCGTCGCCAAGAAGGACGGCGCGGACGAGACCCCGGCCGGTCCCGAGCTGGTGACGCTGCGCGGCCCGTCGGCCGCCGTCGCGAAGAACATGAACGCCTCCCTGGATCTGCCGACGGCCACGTCCGTCCGCGCGGTCCCGGTGAAGCTGCTGTTCGACAACCGCATCGTCATCAACAACCACCTCAAGCGCGCCCGGGGCGGGAAGGTCTCCTTCACCCACCTCATCGGGTACGCGATGGTGCAGGCCCTCAAGGCCATGCCGTCGATGAACTACTCCTTCCAGGAGAAGGACGGCAAGCCGACGCTGGTCAAGCCCGAGCACGTCAACCTCGGCCTCGCCATCGACCTGGTGAAGCCGAACGGTGACCGTCAGCTCGTCGTCGCCGCCATCAAGAAGGCCGAGACGCTCACCTTCTTCGAGTTCTGGCAGGCGTACGAGGACATCGTCCGCCGCGCCCGCAACAACAAGCTGACGATGGACGACTTCACCGGAGTCACCGCGTCGCTGACGAACCCGGGCGGCATCGGCACCGTCCACTCCGTGCCGCGTCTGATGCCCGGCCAGGGCCTCATCATCGGCGTCGGCGCGATGGACTACCCGGCGGAGTTCCAGGGCACCTCGCAGGACACCCTGAACAAGCTGGGCGTTGCCAAGGTCATGACGCTGACCAGCACGTACGACCACCGCGTGATCCAGGGCGCCGCCTCCGGCGAGTTCCTGCGCATCATGAGCCAGCTGCTGCTCGGCGAGAACGACTTCTTCGACGACATCTTCAAGTCGCTGCGGATCCCCTACGAGCCGGTCCGCTGGCTGCGGGACATCGACGTCTCCCACGACGACGACGTCACCAAGGCCGCCCGGGTCTTCGACCTGATCCACTCCTACCGGGTCCGCGGCCACGTCATGGCCGACACCGACCCGCTGGAGTACCACCAGCGCAAGCACCCCGACCTCGACATCATCGAGCACGGCCTCACCCTGTGGGACCTGGAGCGCGAGTTCGCGGTCGGCGGCTTCTCCGGCAAGTCGATGATGAAGCTGCGCGACATCCTCGGCGTGCTCCGCGACTCGTACTGCCGCACCACCGGCATCGAGTACATGCACATCCAGGACCCCAAGCAGCGCAAGTGGATCCAGGACCGTCTCGAGCGGCCGCACAACTCGCCCGAGCGCGAGGAGCAGCTGCGCATCCTGCGCCGTCTGAACTCCGCCGAGGCGTTCGAGACGTTCCTGCAGACCAAGTACGTCGGCCAGAAGCGCTTCTCGCTGGAGGGCGGCGAGTCCGTCATCCCGCTGCTGGACGCGGTCATCGACTCGGCCGCCGAGTCGCGGCTGGACGAGGTCGTCATCGGCATGGCCCACCGCGGCCGCCTCAACGTCCTCGCCAACATCGTCGGCAAGTCCTACGCGCAGCTCTTCCGGGAGTTCGAGGGCAACCTCGACCCGAAGTCGATGCACGGCTCCGGCGACGTGAAGTACCACCTGGGCCAGGAGGGCACCTTCACCGGCCTGGACGGCGAGCAGATCAAGGTCACCCTCGCGGCGAACCCGTCCCACCTGGAGACGGTCGACCCGGTCATCGAGGGCATCAGCCGCGCCAAGCAGGACATCATCAACAAGGGCGGCACGGACTTCACGGTCCTGCCGGTCACCCTCCACGGTGACGCCGCCTTCGCCGGTCAGGGCGTGGTCGCCGAGACGCTCAACATGTCGCAGCTGCGCGGCTACCGCACGGGCGGCACGGTCCACATCGTCATCAACAACCAGGTCGGCTTCACCGCCGCCCCGGAGTCGTCGCGTTCGTCGATGTATGCGACCGACGTGGCCCGCATGATCGAGGCGCCGATCTTCCACGTGAACGGCGACGACCCCGAGGCCGTCGTCCGCGCGGGCCGCCTGGCGTTCGAGTTCCGGCAGGCGTTCAACAAGGACGTCGTCATCGACCTCATCTGCTACCGCCGCCGCGGTCACAACGAGACCGACAACCCGGCGTTCACGCAGCCGCTGATGTACGACCTGATCGACAAGAAGCGTTCGGTGCGCAAGCTGTACACCGAGTCGCTGATCGGCCGGGGCGACATCACCCTGGAGGAGGCGGAGCAGGCGCTCCAGGACTTCCAGGGCCAGCTGGAGAAGGTCTTCGCCGAGGTCCGCGAGGCCGTCTCGGCCCCGGGTGCGGCCGAGGTGCCGGACCCGCAGGCGGAGTTCCCGGTGGCGGTCAGGACCGCGATCTCCCACGAGGTCGTCAAGCGCATCGCCGAGTCGCAGGTCAACATCCCCGACCGGGTCACCGTCCACCCGCGTCTGCTGCCGCAGCTGCAGCGCCGTATGTCGATGATCGAGGACGGCACGATCGACTGGGGTATGGGCGAGACCCTCGCCATCGGCTCCCTGCTGCTGGAGGGCACCCCGGTCCGCCTGTCGGGCCAGGACAGCCGCCGCGGCACCTTCGGCCAGCGCCACGCGGTGCTGATCGACCGGGAGACCGGCGAGGACTACACCCCGCTGCTGTACCTCTCGGACGACCAGGCGCGCTACAACGTCTACGACTCGCTGCTCTCGGAGTACGCGGTCATGGGCTTCGAGTACGGCTACTCCCTGGCCCGCCCCGAGGCGCTGGTCATGTGGGAGGCGCAGTTCGGTGACTTCGTCAACGGCGCGCAGACCGTCGTCGACGAGTACATCACCGCCGCCGAGCAGAAGTGGGGCCAGACCTCCGGCGTCACGCTGCTGCTGCCGCACGGCTACGAGGGCCAGGGCCCGGACCACTCCTCGGCCCGGATCGAGCGCTTCCTCCAGCTGTGCGCGCAGAACAACATGACGGTCGCCATGCCGACGCTGCCGTCGAACTACTTCCACCTGCTGCGCTGGCAGGTCCACAACCCGCACCACAAGCCGCTGGTCGTCTTCACCCCGAAGTCGATGCTGCGTCTGAAGGCCGCGGCGTCGAAGGCGGAGGAGTTCACCACCGGCGGTTTCCGTCCGGTGATCGGCGACGCGAAGGCGGACCCGAAGAACGTCCGCAAGGTGCTGCTCTGCTCCGGCAAGGTCTACTACGACCTGGCCGCCGAGCGGGACAAGCGCGGTGCCGACGACGTCGCGATCATCCGCCTGGAGCGGCTGTACCCGCTGCCGGGCAAGGAGATCCAGGCCGAGATCGCCAAGTACCCGAACGCCGGGAAGTTCCTGTGGGTGCAGGAGGAGCCGGCCAACCAGGGTGCGTGGCCGTTCATCGCGCTCAACCTCATCGACCACCTGGATCTGGCGGTCGGTGCGGACATCCCGCACGGTGAGCGTCTGCGCCGCATCTCGCGGCCGCACTCCTCGTCGCCCGCGGTCGGTTCCGCCAAGCGTCACCAGGCGGAGCAGGCCCAGCTGATGGCCGAGGCGTTCGACGCGTAGTCGCCCGCCCCGGTGACCCGGACACCGGAGGGCCCGTCCCCACGAGGGGGCGGGCCCTTCGCCGTGCCCGCCCGCGCTTCCGGGGGCGGCGGGCGGGCACGGCGTTGCGCCCGTCCCGGGGCGCGCTGCGCGGCGTCGCCGCCCGTCCCGGTGGCGGGTGGCTGCGCGGCGCTCTGTCCGGCCTGCCTATCCTGGCCGGGAACGTCCTACTGACCCCTGGTGGAGAGCTCGTGTATTTCACTGACCGCGGCATCGAAGAGCTGGAGAGCCGACGCGGCGAGGAGGAGGTCACGCTCGGCTGGGTGGCCGATCAGCTGCGTACGTTCGTCGATCTGAACCCGGACTTCGAGGTGCCGGTGGAGCGGCTGGCGACCTGGCTGGCGCGGCTGGACGACGAGGACGACGACGAGTAGCGGACGAGCGCCCCGAGGGGCGACGCGACAAAGGGCCGGCGGCCGAGGGGCATCCCTTGGCCGCCGGCCCTTTGCCGCGTGAACCGCTGCCTTGTCCATCGGCTTCCCTCCTGGCGGCTTCTCTCCTGGCGGCTTCTCTCCTGGCGGCTTCTCTCTTGACTTCACCGGAGCGCGATATATCGTGTATGGCGAAGACGCGATATGTTGCGTTGCGCTTCCATCCAACCGGGGGTCGGTATGTCCAGCGAGTCGAGTTTTGGTACGTCGAGTTCTCCCACGTCCGGATCCGGCACGCCGGGGAACGAACGGTCGCACCCTCCCCTCCGCGTGACCGAGCCCCGCACCCTGGAGATCGACGAGCCCGTGGGGGCCCTGGAGATCCGGGTGTGCGGCGGCGCGGTCAACGTGGTGGGCTCGGCCGAGGAGGGCCCGGCCCGGGTGGAGATCGGTGAGGTCACGGGCGAGCCGCTGACCGTCTCCCTTGAGGACGGAACCCTCTCCATCGGCTACGACAACCCGCCGTGGAAGGGGCCCTGGAAGGAGCTGTTCACCTTCCTCCAGCGCAAGGCGTGGCGCGAGCACGGCGCGGTGGTGTCGGTGACCGTCCCGGCCGCCACCCGTGTCGACGTCGGCGTGGTCGGTGCCACAGCGGTCGTGACGGGCATCGCGGGCCCCACCCGGGTGCGGACCGTCTCGGGCGACAGCACGCTCGTCGGGCTGACCGGCGAGGTGCGCGCGGAGACCGTCTCGGGCCGGGTCGAGGCGCAGGGCGTCACCGGCGGTCTGCGGTTCCACTCCGTCTCGGGGGATCTGACGGTGCTGGACGGCGGCGCGGCCACGGTGCAGGCGGACTCCGTGAGCGGTGACATGGTCCTCGACCTCGATCCGTCGGACCGGGGCGCGGACATCCAGTTGACCAGCGTCTCCGGCGAGGTGGCGATCCGGCTCCCGGAGCCCGCCGACACCCGGGTAGAGGCGGGCACCACCAGCGGCACGGTCTCCAACGCCTTCGACACGCTGCGGGTCGGTGGCCGGTGGGGTGCGAAGAACATCAGCGGAACGCTCGGCTCCGGGACGGGCAGACTGAAGGCCACCACCGTCTCCGGTGGCCTCGCGCTGCTGCGCCGACCGGCCTTCGAGACCGGGGACGGCGGCCACCCGGGCGACGGCCCGGCCACCCCGTCCATAGAGAAGAAGGTGCTCTGACCATGCCTCCCGTCTTCGCCCACGGCCGTCTGCGCCTCTATCTCCTCAAGCTCCTCGACGAGAATCCGCGCCACGGCTACGAGGTCATCCGCCTGCTGGAAGAGCGCTTCCAGGGCCTGTACGCGCCGTCGGCCGGTACGGTCTATCCGCGGCTGGCGAAGCTGGAGGCCGAGGGCCTGGTCACGCACGCCACCGAGGGCGGTCGCAAGGTCTACTCGATCACCGAGGCGGGCCGTGCCGAGCTGGCCGGACGCGGCGGAGAACTGGCCGAGCTGGAGCTGGAGATACGCGACTCGGTGGCCGCGCTGGCCTCCGACATCCGGGCGGATGTGAGCGGTTCGGCAAGCGACCTGCGCCGCGAGATCCGCGAGGCCGCCCAGCAGGCACGGACGCAGGGCCGCCAGGGCGGCGACGGCGCGGGGCCGGAGGGCGAGGGCACGTCCGGCGACAAGGAGGCGTGGCGGCAGGCGAAGGAGGAGTTCTGGCGGGCCAAGGAGGAGTGGAAGGAGCAGGCCCGCCGGGCGAAGGACGAGCGCCGCCGCGCCGAACAGGAGGCGCGCCGCGCCCGCGAACAGGCCCGCGAGGCCCAGGCGTTCGCCCGGGAAGAGGTGCAGCAGGCCCTCCGGCGGGTCCAGGAGCAGGCACAGGAGCGGGTACGGTCCGGCGACTGGGCGGGCGCGGTCCGGGAGGCGCTGTCGGAGGTCTCCCGTGAGGTGGGCCGCTTCGCAGGAGGAACAGGGCTCGGCGGAGCCGCCACCGAGGGCCGGCCGGGCGCGGACCACACGGCGACCGGGCGGGCGGGGGCCGGGGAACCGTCCGC
This sequence comes from Streptomyces sp. NBC_01525, assembly GCF_045040405.1. NCBI lineage: Bacteria > Bacillati > Actinomycetota > Actinomycetes > Kitasatosporales > Streptomycetaceae > Streptomyces > Streptomyces sp. NBC_01525. The sequence goes on along the minus strand of NZ_CP109397.1, from coordinate 4,777,332 downwards.
GCCGGAGTGGGCGGATGAGCCGCCGGGCCCCGATCCGGCCCGCGACTTCGACCGTCTGCTGGACCGCTTCCGCGACGACCTCCGGGACGCCGCCCGCGATCACGGCATCACCGCCGAGCAGGTACGCCGGGCCCGGCAACGGCTCGCGGCGACCGCCACCGAAATCGGCGCTGTGCTGCGGGAGCCGGAAGCGCGAGGAACGGAGAAGTAGGGGCAGGGGGCGCCAGGGGCCAAGGGCCGGGGCCGGGGCCGGGGCCGGCGGGGGGAAGTAGCGGCTGGGGAGCGGGAGTTCGGCACAGTTCGACCCGGAAGGGGCGCACCGTCCCGCCGCGGCGCCCCGCCCCCTCCGCGCCGTCTCCCTCCCGCCTCTCCCCGCCATCTCCCGCCCCGCCGGGGCGTCCGGCTCGCTCCCCGTCCTCTCCCGTCCCGCCCCTTCCCCGCTCGCCTCGCTGCCGCGTCGCCCCTGCGCGCCCCTTCCCGGCCCTTCACGCCCCTCCCCACCCCTCTCCACCTCTCCTCACCCGCCATCACGGAGAGTTATTCATCGCAGCCAGGATTCACGGCGCGTAATCGGGGAACGTCATCTGTCGCACGGTTTTTCGTCCGGGGCCGGTGCGGGGTTCCCGGTCCGGTGTCCGGTCGGTGGCCGTGTGCGGAGCGGGTCGCGGCGTGGGCTGCGCCCCGACGTCCGTGCGGGGCGCCTCGTTCCGTACGGCATCCGCCGCCCCGTACCGGCACCACACGGTCCGCGGACGCGCCCGAGGCGTGGACCCCGACGACAGGGCCTGGCCCTCGCGGCGCGCGCCAACGGCCGTTCCCTCTCTGCACGCACGCATCGTGAAGGCCATGAGGTACAGCGATGTCGGACTACCCTTCGGTCGCCCGCCGAATGTGGCAGCAGCTCGAACCGCTGCACGCCACCGCCTACTCCGCCCCCGAGGCCCAGCGGGTCGCGGCGGGCCTCGGTTACGACACCACGTCGCGGCGTCCCGGCTACTTCGCCTGGCGCACGGCTCCGCTGGGGGCCGTGGGCCCGGAGCTGGTGACCGCGGCGTTCTACACCTTCGCGCCGCGACTGGTGGCCCAGTACGTACCACGGATCTGGGCGACGGCCCGGCCGGGCGCGGTGCTGGATGCACGGCTGCGGGCCGTCGACCGCGCGCTCTCCCGGCTGCTGGGCGACCGGCTGTCCGGCCCCGAGGTGGCCGAGGCCGCCCAACTGGCCCGCCGCGCCGCCGAGAACGCCCACGCCGTGGCGCGTCCGCTCGCCGCCGCCAACCGCGATCTGCCGTGGCCCGGGCCGCCGCATCTGGTGCTGTGGCAGGCCGCGGCGGTGCTCCGTGAGCATCGTGGTGACGGCCATCTCGCGACCCTGCTGACCTGGGGGTTGGACCCGTGCGAGGCGTTGGTGTCGCATGCGGCGGCGGGCGGCGGACGGGACCGTCACGGCTGGGCCGCCCCCGCGTCCGCCGCCGCCCGCGGCTGGAGCGCCCAGGAGTGGAGCGACGCCCACGACCGGCTCGCGGCCCGCGGCTGGATCGCACCGGACGGCAGCGCCACCGCGTGGGGGCTGCGGGAGCGGGAGGCGATCGAGCGGTTGACGGACCAGTTGGCGGCCGGTCCCTGGCGCGCGCTCGGCCGGTCCGGCGCCGAACGCCTGCACCTGCTGCTGCGCCCGCTGAACCATGCGCTCCTCGCGGCGGGCATCCGGCCGCCGGATGCGGGGGCGGCGCCCGTAACGCCGTGTTCCCGGGGGGAGTTGCCGCCGGTGCGGGGTGCCGTGGGCGCCGTGGATGCGGTGGGCGCCGCGGCGGCCGCGTCGCTCATCTCGCCGCCGCGGTTCTCCCCGTTGCCCCCGTCGTCGCCTTCGTCCCCGCCGTCCTTGGCGCCGCCTCCGCCGGCCCGGCCGGCCGGCCCGTCCGCCCCGGTGGTGGCCGTCCTCGCGGCGCGCGGCAGCACGCCGTAGCCGTCACGGTCCGGCGCCCGGGCCCGGTGCGGCGCCCCGCCCGTCCCGAGCCCGACGCCGCACCGGCCCGCCCGTCAGCGCGCCCCGTCCGCCCTCTCCCCCGCCAACGTGATCACCGCGGCAACCCCACCCGTACGAAGCTCCGCAGTCACCCCGCCGGGCAACAACACCGCGTCGTGACAACCGAGTTCGGCCACGACCGCACCGCCCGAGGCCACCACCGCCCCCGCCGGGACCGCAGCCGTACCGTCGGGCTCACCGGGCTCGGCCGCCGTACCGCCCGGCAACGCCACCACCAGCCTCGGCCCGGACCCACCCGGCAGATCGCACCCGCCCCGTACGACCGCGACCTCCGCGTCCGCCCGTCCCTCCCGCACCATGACGTTGAGGTTGACGACCGGGCCGTCCACCAGGCGGCAGTCGGTGGCGGCGGCGCCCGGGAAGGCGAAGGGGGTGTGGCGGGGCAGCGGTGGGTGGGTGGTGCCGTCGACGGTCAGGTGCAGTCCGGCGCCGTCGACGACGGTGAGGACGCGGCGGATGCCGGGCAGCGGGGAGTACGGGCCGTCGCGGGTGACGTCGGCCAGGCTGACCCGCCAGTCGAAGGCGTCCCAGCCCGCGCCGTCGGGGTGGGCGGCGATCTCGCGCGTCACCCCGCCGCCGTTGCTCCACGGCGCGGCGACCCGTTCCGCCGCCCGCAACACCCGTATGCCGTCGCCCACTTCGCCCCTCGCTCTCCGTCGTCCCCGCTCAGACCGTCAGGACGACCTTGCCGAACAGGTCGCCCTCCGCCATCCTCGCGAAACCCTCGCGCGCCCGGTCCAGCGGCAGGGTGGAGTCGATGACCGGGCGGACGCCCTTGGCGGCGCAGAAGCTGAGCAGCGACGCCAGCTCCTCCTTGCTGCCCATCGTCGAGCCGACGACCTTCAGCTCCAGGAAGAAGATCCGGTTGAGTTCGGTGCGCTCGGGGTGGAAACCGCTGGTGGCGCCCGAGATGACGAGGGTGCCGCCGGGGCGCAGTGACCTGACCGAGTGCGACCAGGTGGCGGCGCCGACCGTCTCGATGACCGCGTCCACCCGGTGCGGCAGCCGCTCCCCGCTGCCGAACGCCGCCTCGGCGCCCAGCTCAACGGCGCGGCGCCGCTTGCCCTCGTCGCGGCTGGTGACGAAGACCCGCAGCCCGGCGGCGGCGCCCAGCACGATCGCGGCGGTCGCCACGCCGCCGCCCGCGCCCTGGACGAGAACGCTGTCGCCGGGCCGCACCCCGGCGTTGGTGAAGAGCATGCGGTACGCGGTGAGCCAGGCCGTGGGCAGGCAGGCGGCCTCCTCGTAGGTCAGCTCCTTCGGCTTGGGCAGGACGTTCCAGCTGGGGACGGTGACCTGCTCGGCGAAGGTGCCCTGGTAGCGCTCGGTGAGGAGGGAACGGGTCTCGCCGGGGCCGACGCCGTGGCCGGTCTGGCCGATGACGGAGTGCAGGACGACGTCGTTGCCGTCGGCGTCCGTCCCGGCGGCGTCGCAGCCGAGGATCATCGGCAGCGCGTCCTCGGTGATGCCGACCCCGCGCAGCGTCCACAGGTCGTGGTGGTTGAGGGAGGCGGCCTTGACGTTCACGGTGGTCCAGCCGGGGCGGCTCTCCGGGGCCGGGCGTTCGCCCAGTTCGAGGCCGCTGAGCGGCTGGTCTCGGTCGATGCGCGCGGCATAGGCAGCAAACATGAGGCCAACCTAGGCCGCGGACGCCCGACGCGGTACGGGGCGGAGCTGTGACGCGCGCCGCGTGGACGGACCGGCGTACGGCGCCGGGGGCACGGAACCGGGCGGGACGAAGGACCGGGCCCCGGCCACCACGAGCCGGGCACCGGGCCCGGCCACGCCCCTCGCTCCCCCACCCCCAACGGGCCGGGCCCCGCACGCACAACGGGCCGGGCCCGCACCCCAAGAGGCGCGGGCCCGGCCCGTCGGCAACGCGGCGAGGCCGCGGCACGCGTCAGGCGCGTGCCACACCCTCCGCACGGGCGGCGGCCGCGACGGCGGCGGAGACGGCCGGGGCGACGCGCTCGTCGAACGGCGAGGGGATCACGCACTCGGCGCTCAGCTCGTCGGCGACGACGGCGGCCAGCGCCTCGGCCGCGGCGAGCTTCATGCCCTCGGTGATGCGCGAGGCCCGCACCTTCATGGCACCGGCAAAGATGCCGGGGAAGGCCAGCACGTTGTTGATCTGGTTCGGGAAGTCGCTGCGGCCGGTGGCGACGACGGCCGCGTACTTGTGGGCGACGTCCGGGTGGATCTCCGGGGTCGGGTTGGCCATCGCGAAGATCAGGGAGTTCTTCGCCATGGTGGCCACCGCGGACTCGGGGACCGTGCCGCCGGAGACACCGATGAAGACGTCCGCGCCGTCGAGGGCGTCCTCCAGCGAACCGGTCCGCCCGCCCTTGTTGGTGAAGCCGGCCAGCTCCCGCTTGACCTCGGTGAGGTCGCCGCGGCCCGCGGAGACGATGCCCTTGCGGTCGCAGACCGCGACGTCGCCGATGCCCGCCTCGATGAGGATCTTGGCGATGGCCACACCGGCGGCGCCCGCGCCCGAGATGACGGCGCGCAGCTGGCCCAGCGCCCGGTCGGTCAGCTTGGCGGCGTTGCGCAGCGCCGCGAGCGTGACGACGGCGGTGCCGTGCTGGTCGTCGTGGAAGACCGGGATGTCCAGCCGCTCCTGGAGCTTGCGCTCGATCTCGAAGCACCGGGGCGCGGAGATGTCCTCCAGGTTGACGCCGCCGAAGGAGGGCGCCAGCCGGACGACGGTCTCGATGATCTCGTCGGCGTCGGTGGTGGCGAGCGCGAGCGGCACCGCGTCCACGCCACCGAACTGCTTGAAGAGGATGGCCTTGCCCTCCATCACCGGGAGGGACGCCTCCGGGCCGATGTCACCCAGGCCCAGCACCGCGGTGCCGTCCGTGACGACCGCGACGACCTGAGACTTCCAGGTGTAGTCGTGCACCAGCTCGGGCCGCTCGGCGATGGCGCTGCAGACCTTGGCGACGCCCGGCGTGTACGCGAGGGACAGGTCGTCCCGGTCGCGGACGGGGACGGTCGCCTGGATGGCCATCTTGCCGCCACGGTGCAGCGCGAAGGCCGGGTCGAAGGAGGCGCCGACGCCGTCGGCCCCCTCGTCGGTGCTGTCGCTGCGAGGATTGACGATCTCCGCTGCCACTTTGTTGAACCCCTTTGTTCGTAAATGGTGAGGGTGGCCACCCCTGGTTGGGAGGTGGGCGGGCACCGCGTCCGTTCCCTGCGCGCCGGATGACCGGTACGCGGGGGGAGGTACGGACGCCGGGCGCGCCGCACACGCGCCCTGAGCCCCGGATGAGGGGTGTAACGCCCCTTTCTACCGGACGGGCGTGGCGGGCGACGAGCCAGATCCGTCACCCCACCCCCCGGCGGATCCGGCAATAAAGATCAATGGGGCGAATCCCCGGGAGGGTTAGGGGTCCTCGTCCATATTTCGAGACATCCGGACGGGCGGGGCAGAGGGGCCCGTGCCGTAGATCCCGGTCACCGCACGGCGGTGGAGCAGGCCGAGCCGAACACCCCTGGTCCGTTATCCGATTTTGACCTGAACGGCAGTCCGAATATCGGATCCCTGATGGCAGGATTCCGTCCATCGACCGAGGTCGGGGTGGCTGTGAGCCCTTCTTCCCGGCCGTTGCCCGCCGGCTTTTCCCCATCCGCAGGAGGATCAGCATGACCGCACGTCCCACCCGTCGCACGGCCTCCGGCAGGTCTCGGACAGCCGTGGCCGGGGCGACCGCGGTCGCGGCCGCGCTGCTGCTGACGTCCTGCGGGGACCAGACCGACGCGGCCGTCGCCCGCCGTGAGGCGGTGAAGAATCGTGACACCAGCGCCCCGCTCTTCAAGTTGCTCCCCAAGGACGTCCAGGAGAAGGCGCTCATCCAGGTCGGCTCGGACATCACGTACAAGCCGGTGGAGTTCCGCAGCGACGGCGCGATCGAGGGCATCGACCCCGATCTGGCGGCCGTGCTGAGCAAGGAACTGGGCGTCAAGCTGAACTTCAACAACGCCACCTTCGACACCCTCATGGGCGGCATGAAGTCCAAGCGGTACGACATCGCGATGTCCGCGATGACGGACACCAGGGAACGCCAGCAAGGCATCGACTCCAGCACCGGCAAGAAGATCGGTGAGGGCGTCGACTTCATCGACTACCTCAACGTCGGCGTCTCGATCTACACCCAGAAGGGCAAGACGCAGGGCATCGACGGCTGGGACGCCCTGTGCGGCAAGAAGATCGCGGTGCAGCGCGGCACCGTCTCGCACGATCTGGCCAAGGACCAGTCGAAGAAGTGCGAGAAGAACGGCGAGCAGCCGATCGCCATGGAGGCGTTCGACAACGACTCCGAGGCCCAGACCCGGCTGCGCACCGGCGGTGTGGACGCGGTCTCCAGCGACTACCCGGTCGCCGCGTACGCCGTGAAGGTCTCCGGCCACGGCAACGACTTCCAGATGGTCGGCGGCGCGCCGGTGAAGGCCGCGCCGTACGGCATCGCCGTGCCCAAGGGCAGCGAGAAGCTGCGCGACGCGCTCAAGGCAGCACTGGAGCGCGCCATCAAGAGCGGCGCCTACGCCAAGGTCCTCGACAAGTGGGACGTCAAGGAAGCGGCGGTCCCGGAAGCGAAGCTCAACGGCGGTTCCTGACCGCCGCGGCGCCCGCTTCCGCGCCCTCCCCGCCGATCCGCTGAACCTCCGAAAGGCAGCATCCGTGTCAGTCGACGTCGAGAAGTCGGACCGGTCCCCGGCCGGCACACCGTCCCCGCCCGAGTCCATCAAAGCCATCCCCGTCCACCACTACGGCCGCTGGGTGGCGGCGCTCGTCGTCCTCGGAGTGATCGCGGCGCTCGTACAAGCCTTCGCCTCCGGGAACGTCAACTGGGGCGCCATCCCCGAATACCTCTTCAACGCGGACATCCTCAAGGGTCTGCGCAACACCCTGCTGATCACCGTGCTGTCGATGGTCATCGGCATCGTGCTCGGCGTGATCCTCGCGGTGATGCGCCAGTCGAACAACCGGGTGACCTCGTCCGTCTCGTGGTTCTACATCTGGTTCTTCCGCGGCACGCCGGTCTACGTCCAGCTCTTCCTCTGGTTCAACCTCGGTCTCGTCTTCCAGTACATCGACATCATGCCGATCTACAAGGACGAGTGGTCGGACTTCATGACGCCGTTCCTGTGCGCGCTGCTGGGCCTCGGGCTCAACGAGGCGGCGTACATGGCGGAGATCTGCCGGGCGGGCCTGAACGCCGTCGACGAGGGGCAGACGGAGGCGGCGCACGCGCTCGGCATGAGCCACGCCAAGACGCTGCGCCGGATCGTCGTGCCGCAGGCGATGCGGGTGATCGTCCCGCCGACCGGCAACGAGGTCATCAACATGCTGAAGACCTCCTCGCTGGTCATCGCCGTCCAGTATTACGACCTGCTCCAGGCCGCGCAGAACGTCGGCCGGGACTCCGGTGTCGTGGTGGAGATGCTGATCCTCGCCGCCGCCTGGTACCTGATCGCCACGACGGTGCTCAGCATCGGCCAGTACTACCTGGAGCGGTACTACGCCCGCGGCGCCAGCCGCCAGCTGCCGCCCACCCCGCTCCAGCGCGCCAAGGCGAAGCTGGCCGGGAGCTTCCACCGCGCCGGAGGTGCCGCATGACCGCCAGCAAGTCCGCCCCCGCCAAGGGCTCCGGGGCCCCGATGGTGAAGGCCGAGGGCGTCCACAAGTCCTTCGGCGCGGCCCACATCCTCAAGGGCATCGACCTGGAGGTGGCGCCCAAGGAGGTCTTCTGCCTGATCGGCCCGTCCGGCTCCGGCAAGTCGACGTTCCTGCGCTGCATCAACCACCTGGAGAAGATCAACGCCGGGCGGCTGTCGGTCGACGGTGAGCTGGTCGGCTACCGCGAGCAGAACGGCAAGCTCTACGAGCTGCGCGACCGCGAGGTGGCCGCCCGCCGCCGCGACATCGGCATGGTCTTCCAGCGCTTCAACCTCTTCCCGCACATGACCGCGGTGGAGAACATCATGGAGGCGCCGGTCCAGGTCAAGGGCGAGTCGCGGGCGTCCGCCCGGGAGCGCGCCACCAAGCTGCTGGACCGCGTCGGCCTGAAGGACAAGGCCGGGAACTACCCCTCGCAGCTCTCCGGCGGCCAGCAGCAGCGCGTCGCCATCGCCCGCGCGCTGGCGATGGAGCCGAAGCTGATGCTCTTCGACGAGCCGACCTCAGCGCTCGACCCGGAGCTGGTCGGCGACGTCCTCGATGTGATGAAGGACCTGGCCGCGGACGGTATGACGATGGTCGTGGTCACCCATGAGATGGGCTTCGCCCGTGAGGTCGGCGACTCGCTGGTCTTCATGGACGACGGCGTGGTCGTCGAGTCCGGCCACCCGCGCGAGGTCCTGGGCAACCCGCGGCACGAGCGCACCAAGTCGTTCCTGTCCAAGGTGCTGTGATCCGGGGCCGGGGCTGATCCCGGCGGGATTACGGAGGCGGTACGGGCCCTGGGGGCGCGTACCGCCTCCGGCGCGTTCGGGGCGGCCGCCCTCAGTGCACGGAGAACCCGCCGTCGACGAAGAGGGACTGCCCGGTGACGTAACCGGAGGCGCGGCTCGCCAGGAACACCGCCGCGCCCGCGAAGTCCTCGGCCAGCCCGTTGCGGCCGGTCAGGGTGCGGGCGGCCAGCGCCGCCACCCGCTCCGGGTCGGACGACAGCTGCGCGTTGAGCGGGGTCATCACGAAGCCCGGGACCAGCGTGTTGCAGGTGACGCCGTGCGGCGACCACGCCTCGGCCTGCGAACGCGCCAGCGACTCCAGCGCCCCCTTGGAGACCCCGTAGGCCCCGCTCTGCACGAACGCGCGGTGCGCCTGCTGCGAGCTGACGTGGATGATCCGGCCGAAGCCCCGCTCGGCCATACCGGGGCCGAACCGGCGCCCCAGCAGATGGGGCGCCTCCAGGTTGACCGCCATCGTGGCGTCCCAGACCTCGTCGGTCATCTCCCCCATCGGCGGCCGCAGGTTGATCCCGGCGCTGTTGACCAGGATGTCGGGCTCGCCGAAGACCGCGGCCACCTCCTCCGCCCCGGCGCGCACCCCGGCGCGGCTGCCCAGATCGCAGCTCACGGCGGCGGCCCGGCGGCCGTCGGCGGTCAGCTCGTCGACGGTGGCGGCCAGCTCCGCCTCCCGGCGCGCGACGACCACGACGCGCGCCCCGGCCCGTGCGAGCGCCCCGGCGATCCCCCGGCCGATACCGGAACTGCCGCCGGTCACCACGGCATTCAGACCCTCCAGCGAGAACAGGTCGGAGAGGTAACTGTGAGGCGTCTGCGGCGTCTGAGGTGTCATGCCCGCACCATAAACGGTGTCCGCCGCCCGGAGGCGGGGCGTCCGGCCCCCGGACAGGTCACGGGCAGCGGGGGCCCGGGAGCCGGGACGGCCGTACGGCGGCGGGGCCGGGCAGCCGCCGTACGGCAGGAGGGCGCGGGCCGGGGCACGGGCCGGGCGCGCCTCCGAAAGGGTGCGCCCCCGGCCTCACCCCCGCCTCACTTCAACCCGAGCACCAGCGCATCGCTCGGCGACCGCCACACCGTCCGCGCCTCGGCGAAGCCGGAGTCCCGCAGGACCTGGGCGTGCCACTGCGCGGAGGGGGTGTCGCCGTCGGCGTGCTCCCCGTAGATCTCGAACCGCTCGGCGGTCGGCCCGGCCAGCAGCGGGTCGGCGGCGGCCAGCTTCCACCAGTCGGCCCAGTCGACCGCACCGGCGGCCTTGGCGCGGTCCATCCGGGCGTGGCGCTGCGCACGGTCGGCGGCGTTGATCCGCGGGGTGGACCCCTCCGGCATGTGGTCGGCGTTCATGAACACGCCGCCGTCGCGCACCACGGTGCCCAGCTGCCCGTAGAGCCCGCGCAGGTCCTCGGTGTGCAGCCAGTGCAGCGCGGTGGCGGTGAGCACCGCGTCGTAGGACTCGTGCGGCAACTGCCGCGTCCAGGAGGGGTCCTTCAGATCGGCACGGACGAACCGCACCCGCGCGTCACCGGCGAAGTACCCTTCGGCGATGGCCAGCAGTGCGGGATCCAGATCGACGCCGACACTCTCGGCCTCCGGGAAGCGCTTCAGCAGCCGGTCGGAGATCGAGCCGGTGCCGCAGGCGAGGTCGAGCACCCGGGGCGCGGTGCCCACCAGCGCCTCGACCATGTCGAGCATCACCCGGAACCGCTCCTCGCGGTCCGGCATGTACCACTCCTGCTGCCGGTCCCAACTGTCCTGCCACGCCTGCCAGTCGGCCCCGTCCACGGTCTCCGTCATCACGAACCCCTTCCACGTGTAATACCCTCGTAGCCACAACACCCATTACGGCCACCTGCCCGGAACGATAGCCCGCCCCCGTAAGGACTACAAGTGGAACTGGCCTATTACTCGGACTATGCCGTGCGGCTCGTCAACACCGAGGAGCCCGAGCGCGGCGGCGACAGCCTGACCTCCGTCGAGGCGGTCCGCGCGCTCTTCGGGCCCGCCCAGCAGATCGCCCGCCGCGCCACGGAGAGCGATGTGACCCGGCTGCGCGCGGTCCGCGGCCGCCTGCGGACCGTCTTCGAGGCGGCGGCCGACGGGGACGAGGTCCGCGCCGTCGACCTGCTGAACGCGCTGATGATGGAGTTCCCGGTCAGCCCGCAGATCTCCGGCCACGAGTACCGCGACGCGGACGGCCGCCCCGACTGGCACATGCACATCGCCGACCACGCGGCCAACGCGACCGCCGGCTACACCGCCACCGCCTGCATGGGCCTCGCCTTCCACCTCACCGAACTGGGCGTGGACCGGCTGGGCGTCTGCGAGGCCCGCCCCTGCCGGAACGTCTACGTCGACACCTCCACCAACCGCTCGCGGCGCTACTGCTCCGACCGCTGCGCGACCCGCGCCAACGTCGCCGCCTACCGCGCCCGCAAGAGGCTGGAGAGCGAACGCGCCGCACGCAGCGGACGCACCGCCGACAGCGCCCAGGACGCCACGGCCAGCGGCGAGCGCTGAGCCCCCAGCGGCCGCAGCCGCACCCGGGCCCGCGCCACCACCAGCTCGTCCGGCACCGCCCCGAACTCGCGGCTGTCGTTGACCACCTGCGGATTGTCGCCCCGCACCCACCAGCCGCCGTCCTGCCGCTCGACGGCCCGTTTGACGATCAGCAGGTCCTGCCGGAACGGGTGCCGCACCACCACCACATCACCCGGCCGGACGGCCGCGCCGTAGTGCAGCAGCAGCCGGTCGCCGGGCCGGAGCGTCGGCAGCATCGACGGGTTGTACACCTCGGCGAGCCCGAACACCGGCCCGCGCCGCCGCGCCCCGGGCCCCGGCCCGTCGCCGCTCCCGGGCCCGCGCCCGTCCACCCGCTCGGGCATCCAGCCCACCTCCCGGTCCGGCCCGGCCCGGCACCCACCGGACCATCCCTCCAGCTCACCGGTCCATCCTCCATCAGTCCCGGCCGGTGGCCGGACTTTTGCCCTAAGACCCACGGGCCGCCCGAGAAAAGGGTTCCGGCACCGAGTAATCTCGCCCGTGAGAAGACGATCACGAGGAAGGACTGAACATGCTCTCGCGCCTGTTCGCCCCCAAGGTGAAGGTCAGCGCCCACTGCGACCTGCCCTGCGGTGTGTACGACCCGGCCCAGGCCCGTATCGAGGCCGAGTCGGTCAAGGCCGTCCAGGAGAAGTACCAGGCCAACGAGGACGCGGACTTCCGCACCCGCGCGGTCCTCATCAAGGAGCAGCGCGCCGAGCTGGCCAAGCACCACATCTCGGTGCTGTGGAGCGACTACTTCAAGCCCCCGCACTTCGAGAAGTACCCGGAGCTGCACCAGCTGGTCAACGACACCCTCAAGGCCCTCTCGGCCGCCAAGGGCTCGAACGACCCGGCCACCGGCCAGAAGGCCCTGGACCTCATCGCCGAGGTCGACCGCATCTTCTGGGAGACGAAGAAGGCCTGATCCCCCGGATCGGACCCACGGCGCCCTGCGGGTGGTGCACCCCCGCAGACCAGTGTCGCTTCGAAGGGGCTCGGCGGATGTTCCGCCGGGTCCCTTCGGCATGTGCGGCGGGGCCCTCGTTCCCGGCTGCACGCGCAGGGGAGGAAATTCGGCGCGTTGCGCCATCCGGGCGCCGGGCCGCGCCCCCTACGCCGAAGCCAATCCCCTCCGCAGCCCCCCGTCCCCCTTCCGCAGCAGCCACGCCCGGTACGCGGCGCTGGCCCAGGCGATCTCCGTGTACGACGCGGTGAGGTCGGCGAAGAGGGCCTCGGGTGGGGCGGCGAGGGTGGCGTCGGAGCGGCAGGCCATGAAGAGGCGGACGGCGAGGGGGTCGCCGCGCAGGGGGCGGATGTCCATGCCGTGGCGCGGGCGGGAGGTCGGCTGGCAGGGGGTGACCACCTCGCCGGCGGCGACGAGGTCGGCGGCGGTGAGGTAATCGCCGTGCACGACGCGCGGGTTGACCCCGGCGGCGGCCCAGATGCGGCGCAGTCCGACCCATTCGCCGTCCACGGTCGGGTCGACCATCCACGGGTCGCCCGCCAGGTCGGCGAGGTCGACGACCTCCTTGGTGGTGGCCGGGTGGGTGGCCGGGAGGGCGATGAACTGCGGTTCGCGGGCGATGAGTTCGTGCTGGTCGAGGTTGGTCGGTACGCGCAGCGGCGCACCCTCGACCTCGTGGACGAAGACGGCGTCGAGCTGGCCGGAAGAGACCATCTGCAGCAGCGCGTTGGCGGAGACGTCGATGCGCAGGGCGGGGTCGGTGCCGGGCAGGCGGGCGCGGAGGCGGCGCAGCCAGCCCGCGACGGCACGGCTGCTGGTGCTGCCGATGCGCAGCCGGGCGCCCTGTTCGCGGACGGAGACGGCGGTGATCTCGTCGACCAGGGCCCGCATGTCGGCGACGATCGGGCGGGCCCGGGAGAGCACCACATGGCCCAGCGGGGTGGGGCGGCTGCCGGTGGCGGCGCGGAAGAAGAGCTGGCCGCCGAGGGCCTTCTCGATGCGGTGGAGCTGCGTGGTCAGCGACGGCTGGGTCATGCCCAGCTGACGGGCCGCCTTCCGTACGCTGCCGGAGTCGGCGATGGCGCACAGGGCTCGAAGATGCCTCACCTCTAGCTCCACGCGGGGAGCATAGCCATGCGCGAAGGCGTCACACCAGACTCCTGAACCGCCATGAACTGCCCCTTTCCCCTGGGGTATTGAGCCGCCCTATCGCCTCCTGGCATCTCCGCCTCACGGGTGAACTGCGTCCAGACTCGGCGGCACCAAGAAATCCGGGGCCCCGGCCGCCGCCCCACACGGCGGCCGTAGCCCTCGGAAATTAAGGAGCCCCCACATGAGATCTCCCAAGACGGCGCTGTCGGCGGCGCTCGGCCTGGGCCTCGCCGCCGCGCTCACCGCGGCGGTCCCGGCGTCCGCGACGCCCTCCGCCCCCACCTCTCATCGCTCCACGCCCGCCTCGGTGGCCGCGTACACCGGTTCGGCCGCGCAGAAGGCCGACACCAAGGCGTTCTTCGACGCCGTGCTGAAGTCGGCGGCGAAGAAGCTGAAGGCGAACCCGCACGCGCAGTCGGTCACCGTGACCTACGACGCGAGCGGCGCCCCGACGTTCGCGAGCCAGATATCCCAGGCCGCGCAGATCTGGAACAGCGCGGTCTCCAACGTCAAGCTCCAGGAAGGCGGCGGCGACTTCCAGTACCGCGAGGGCAACGACCCACGCGGTTCGTACGCCAGCACCGACGGCCACGGCAGCGGCTACGTCTTCCTGGACTACCAGCAGAACCAGGAGTACAACTCCACCCGCGTCGTGGCCCACGAGACCGGCCATGTGCTGGGTCTGCCGGACCATTACGAGGGCCCGTGCAGCGAGCTGATGTCCGGCGGCGGCCCCGGCACGTCCTGCCAGAACACCCAGCCGGACGCCAACGAGCGCGCCCAGGTCAACCAGCTGTGGGCGAACGGCCTGGCGGGGCTCCTTCCCACGGCGTCCTGACCCACCTGCCCGACGCACCGGCCGGTGTGCGGTCCTGACGCCCCGTCCGGACACACCACCGGTGCGGCGCCCCGGCATGACGCCCGACGTGGCGTCATACGTCTTCCGGCGGGGGTTCCCCACCCGCCCGCCGTGTCCGGCCCCCCTCGCCCCGGCCGCCCGCGCCCGACCGGCGCGGGCCACCGGCGGACAGCGTCCGGACACGGCGGCGGTCCCCTTCCCGGACCACCGGGCGGCCCCGCGTACGGCCACCCCGTGCACGCCTTCCCCGTACGCGGCCCTGCGGCGGAGTCCTTCACGGACTCCGCCGCAGGTGCGTGCGCGGCCCGGTTCTCCCGCACGGCTTCTTTTGACAGCAGAAACATGGGATGTTCCCATGACCAGCAGAACGCGGCGGGCCGGTGGGCGGCCCGCCGTCCCGGTCCGAGGAGAGGACGCCGCGCCGATGCCGCTGCGCAGTACCGCCCGTACCAGCCTGGTCGGCCTCGTCATTGAGCAGCTGGAGGCGCTGATCGAGGGCGGCGAGTGGCCGGTGGGGGCGAAGATCCCGCCGGAGCCCGCCCTCGTCGAACAGCTCGACGTCGGGCGCAACACCGTCCGCGAGGCGGTCCGCGCGCTGGTCCACACCGGGCTGCTGGAGGCCCGGCAGGGCGACGGCACCTACGTCCGCGCCCGCAGCGACTTCGGCGCTGCGGTGCAGCGCCGGCTGCGCCACGCGGAGAGCCTGGAGGCGTACGAGGTGCGGGCCGCGCTGGAGCGGGACGCGGCGCGCCATGCGGCCGCGCGGCGGACGCCCGCGGATCTGGCGGCGCTGCGGGAAGTGCTGGCCGAGCGGGTGCGGACCTGGGAGGCCGGGGACACCGACGCGTTCGTGGAGGCCGATGTCCGCTTCCACCAGCTGATCGCGCAGGCCGCGCACAACGGTGTGCTGGCGGATCTGTACGCGCATCTCAGCGACGCGCTGCGCGGCACTCTGCACGCGGTGCTCGCCGCGCACGTACCGGATGCGGTGCACCACCAGCTCGACGGCCACACCGCGGTCGTCGACGCCATCGAGGCGGGCGACGCGGACGCCGCCGAACGCGCCGTACTGGCGCATCTGACCGAAGCGAGGGACGCCCTGCGCGGTGCCACGGGCGACGGTGCCCGGGCCGCCGGGCGCCCGCACACCACCGGAGAGCACCGTGTCTGACCCCGGACCCGCCGTCGCCGACGGCCCGATAACCACCGCGCCGCCGCGCCCCGCCACCCCGGAGCCCGCGGCCGTCCCCACCGGGCGCCGCGCCCTGTACCTGGGGCTGGGCGTCGTCCTGCTGGCGCTGAACCTGCGGCCCGCGCTGGTCGCGGTCTCGCCGCTGGCCGGGACCATCCGGGACGACAGCGGGATGTCGGCGGCGGCGACGAGTCTGCTGACGACGCTGCCGCTGCTCTGCTTCGGGCTGCTGGCGCCGGTCGCACCCCGGCTGGGCCGCCTTCTGGGGATGGAGCGGTCGCTGCTCGGCACGATGGCCCTGATCGGCGCCGGGACCGCGCTGCGGCTGGTGGATTCGGTGGTGGCGCTGTTCGCCGGGACGGTGGTGATCGGCGCCGGGATCGCGGTCGCCAATGTGCTGCTGCCCGGCCTGATCAAGCGGGACTTCCCGGCCCGCGCCGGGCTGATGACCGGCCTGTACTCGATGTCGCTGTTCGGCGGCGCGGCGCTGGCCGCCGGGGTGACCGTCCCCGTGCAGCGGGCCGCCGGGCTGAGCTGGCAGGCCACGCTGGCGTGCTGGGGCGCCCTCGCGGTGGTGGCGCTGGTCTGCTGGCTGCCGCAGGTGGGCACCCGTACCCGCGTCCCGGCCGGTGCGGCCGGTGCGGCGGCGCACCCGGTGCGGGGCCTGTGGCGCTCCCCGCTGGCCTGGCAGGTCACCGGCTACATGGGGCTCCAGTCGCTGAGCTACTACGCGGCCGCCGCCTGGCTGCCGACGGTGCTGCAGGACGCCGGGATGTCGGCGGGCGACGCCGGGTGGATGCTGTCGTACTCGTCGCTGCTGGGCATCGCGGGTTCGTTCCTCGCCCCGGTGATCGTGGGGCGGCGGCTGCGTGCCGGGACGCTCGCCGCGGTGAGCGCGCTGCTGTGCGCGGTGGCGTTCGCGGGGCTGCTGGCCACGCCGGCCGGCGGGGCGTACGCCTGGATGACGCTGCTCGGGCTGGGGCAGGGCGGGGCGATCAGCCTGGCACTGCTCTTCATCGTGGAGCGGGCGCCGGACGCCCGGCACACCGCGCAGCTGTCGAGCATGGCGCAGTGCTTCGGCTACATCCTGGCGGCGACCGGTCCGGCGGTGCTGGGCGCGGTGCACGACACGGCGGGCAGCTGGACGGTGCCGCTGACGCTCCTGCTGGTGCTGCTGGTCCCGCAGATCGCGGCGGGGTTCGGGGCGGCGCGGCCTCTCCACGTCGCGGGGCGGTAACGCGCCGGGGGCCTTCTCTACCGGGCCCTGTCTCTCAGGAAGGGTGCCTGAATCGGATCACAGCCACCCCTTCTCTCAGGAAGGGTCCCTGAACACAGCCATCCGCTCCCTCAGGAAGGGTCCCTGAACACAACCGCCCGCTCCCTCAGGAAGGGTCCTGCATCACAGCCACCCGTTGCGTTTGAAGCCACGGTGGATCAGCCGGCACAGGCCCAAGGTGATGGCCATGACCAGCGGGTATCCGAACGTCCAGTCCTTCTCCGGCATGTAGGTGAAGTTCATGCCGTAGACGCCGCAGACCATGGTCGGGACGGCGAGGATCGCGACCCAGGCGCTGATCCGGCGCATGTCCTCGTTCTGCGCGACGGTGACCTGCGCGAGATGCGCCTGGAGTATCGAGTTCAGCAGGTCGTCGAAGGACGTGATCTGCTCGACGACCCGGTCGAGGTGGTCGGCGACGTCCCGGAAGTACGTCCGCAGCCGGGCGTCGACGTGCGGCATCGGCTCGGTCACCAGCGTCTGGAGCGGCCGGTCGAGCGGCGCGACGGCGTGCTTGAGCTCCAGCACCTCGCGTTTGAGCTGGTAGATCCGGCCGGCACCGCCGCCGCCGCGGAGGGAGAAGACGTCGCTCTCCACATCGTCGATGTCGTCCTGGATCTCGGCGGCGGCGTCGAGGTAGTCGTCCACCACGAGGTCGGCGATGGCGTGCAGGACCGCCGACGGGCCGATGGCCAGCTGTTCGGGATCCTGCTCCAGCTGTTCGCGGAGCGGGCCGAGGGAGCCGTGGCCGCCGTGCCGGACGGTGATCACGAAGTCGGCGCCGGTGAAGACCATGAGTTCGCCGGTCTCGACGACCTCGCTGGTGTCGGTGAGCTGCTCGTGCTCGACGTAGCGGACGGTCTTGAAGACGGTGAACAGCGATCCGTCGTACAGCTCGATCTTCGGGCGCTGATGGGCGAGGACGGCGTCCTCGACGGCGAGCGGATGCAGCCCGAACAGCTCGACGATGCCCGCGAACTCGGTCTCCGTCGGCTCGTGCAGCCCGATCCACACGAATCCGGCCCCGGAGCGGCGCACCCGGCGGATCGCCTCGTCGGCGGGGTGGTCGCCGGGCTGCCGTACGCCGTTCTCGTACACCGCGCAGTTGACGACGGCGGTGCCGAGCGGCGAGCGGGCGGGGTGGCTGAGGTCGACACCGCGGGTGCGCGGCTGCGGCAGCCGGACGGCGCGGCGGAGGCTACGGATCATCGACACCGGCTCAGTATGGCGTCCCGGACCGCCGGGCGGCAGGGAGCGGGCGCGCGTGGTGGCCGGGAGCGGCGCGCGTGACGGCGGGGCGCGGGCGCGCGTGGTGGCGGCGCGCGGGCGCCGTCGGGCGGGTCGCAGCGCCGTGGCGAAATACCCCTGGGGGGTATACAGTTGGACACGTAGGGACGCCGGGGGCGCCGCCGTCCCCCGCCCCTGGGAGCACCCGCGCTCCGGGTTCCGGTATCCCTGTGAGGAGTACGGCATGAAGGCACCGACCACTCCGGTCCTGCTCGGCGGCTACGCACTGATCCTGCTGGTCGTGCTCGCCGCCGGATTCGGCATCGGCCGCGCCACCGGCGCCCCGGCGCCGCCCGTACCTCCCGCACCACACAGTTCCGCGCATACCCCCCACCCGTACGCACACCACGAGGAGCAGTCGTGATCACCGTGCCCGGAGAGCAGTACATCGAGCTGGAGATCGGCGGGATGACCTGCGCCTCGTGTGCGGCGCGCGTCGAGAAGAAGCTCAACCGCATGGACGGCGTCACCGCCTCGGTCAACTACGCCACCGAGAAGGCGCGCGTCTCCCTCGACGAGGGCAGCGCACTGGAGACCGCCGACCTCATCGCCACCGTCGAGAAGACCGGCTACACCGCCGCGGTCCCCGCGCCGCCGGTGCCGGAGTCGGCGGACGAAGAGGGCGCGACGGAGCCCGCGGACGACGGCCTCACCGCGCTGCGGCAGCGGCTGCTGACCGCGCTGGTGCTGTCCGTCCCGGTGATCCTCATGGCGATGGTCCCGGCGCTGCAGTTCACCAACTGGCAGTGGCTCTCGCTGACGCTCGCCGCCCCGGTGGTCGTCTACGCCGCGTGGCCGTTCCACCGCGCCGCCTGGACCAATCTGCGGCACGGCGCGGCCACCATGGACACCCTGATCTCCATGGGGACGCTCGCCGCGTTCGGCTGGTCCCTGTGGGCGCTGTTCTTCGGTACGGCCGGGATGCCCGGCATGCACCACCCCTTCGAGCTGACCCTCACCCGCGGGGACAGCGGCGGCTCGATCTATCTGGAGGCCGCGGCCGGGGTCACCACGTTCATCCTGGCGGGCCGCTACTTCGAGGCCCGCGCGAAGCGGAAGGCCGGGGCCGCGCTGCGCGCCCTGATGGAGCTGGGCGCCAAGGACGTCGCGGTGCTGCGCGACGGCCGGGAGGTCCGTATCCCCACCGCGGAGCTGACCGTCGGCGACCTCTTCGTGGTCCGCCCCGGCGAGAAGATCGCCACCGACGGCCGGGTCACCGGGGGCTCGTCCGCGGTGGACGCCGCCCTGCTGACCGGCGAGTCCGTACCGGTCGAGGTCGGGCCCGGCGACACCGTCACCGGCGCCACCGTCAACGCCGGGGGCCGCCTGGTCGTCGAGGCGACCCGGGTCGGCGCCGATACCCAGCTCGCCCGGATGGCGCGGATGGTGGAGGAGGCGCAGAACGGCAAGGCCGCCGCGCAGCGGCTGGCCGACCGGATCTCCGCGGTCTTCGTGCCGGTGGTCATCGCGCTGGCGGTCGGCACCCTCGGCTACTGGCTCGGTACCGGCGCCGGTGCCACCGCCGCGTTCACCGCCGCCGTAGCGGTGCTGATCATCGCCTGCCCGTGCGCCCTGGGCCTGGCCACCCCGACCGCCCTGATGGTCGGGACGGGCCGCGGCGCCCAGCTGGGCATCCTGCTCAAGGGCCCGGAGGTGCTGGAGTCCACCCGCGCCGTCGACACCGTCGTCCTGGACAAGACCGGCACGGTCACCACCGGCGTGATGACGCTGACCGGCGTCCACCTCGCCGACGACGTGGACCGCGCCACCGCGCTGCGGCTGGCCGGTGCGCTGGAGCACGCTTCGGAGCATCCGATCGCCCGCGCCGTCGCCACGGCCGCCGAGGAAGCGGTGTCCGGTGCGCTGCCGGTGCCCCAGAAGTTCGAGAACGTCCCCGGTCTCGGCGTACGCGGCAAGGTCGACGGCCACACCGTGCTGGTCGGCCGCGAGCGGCTGCTGGCCGACGCCGGGCTGACGCTCCCGGAGCCGCTGGCGACGGCGAAGCGGCAGGCCGAGGAGGCGGGCGCCACCGCCGTCGCGGTCGCCTGGGACGGCGCGGCCCGCGCGGTGCTGGTGATCGCCGACGCGGTGAAGGAGACCAGCGCCGAGGCGGTGCGACGGCTGCGGGCGCTGGGTCTGACGCCGGTGCTGCTGACCGGCGACAACCGCGCGGTCGCCGAGGCGGTCGCCGCCGAGGTCGGCATCGACGAGGTCATCGCCGAGGTGCTGCCGCAGGACAAGGTCGCCGTGATCGAGCGGCTGCGCGCCGAGGGCCGTACGGTCGCCATGGTCGGCGACGGCGTCAACGACGCGGCGGCGCTGGCCACCGCCGATCTGGGCCTGGCCATGGGCACCGGCACCGACGCCGCCATCGAGGCCGGGGACCTCACCCTGGTCCGCGGCGATCTGCGGGCCGCGGCGGACGCCATCCGGCTGGCCCGCGCCACCCTCGGCACCATCCGCACCAACCTCTTCTGGGCCTTCGGCTACAACGTCGCCGCCCTGCCGCTGGCCGCCGCGGGCCTGCTCAACCCGATGATCGCGGGCGCCGCGATGGCCTTCTCCTCGGTCTTCGTCGTCGGCAACAGCCTCCGCCTGCGCCGCTTCCGCGCGACGGCGGAGTGAGGGTACGAGCAGATCGCACGGAGGCGGGGCCCGGGCCGGGGAGGCCGGGGGCCCGCCTCCGTCGTACGGGGTGGCGTACGGACCGGGACGGCGTACGGACCGGGACGGCGTACGGACCGGGACGGCGTACAGCTTGCGGACGGGTTCGCGTACCGGGTGCGGCCGGGCCCCGGAGCACGCACAAACGTCCCGCGCGCCCCCGGCCTCGTCGCACGCGCCTGCGGGGCCGGGCCCGGTAGGCGTCGGATCTCTCCAGAGAAGACGGCGGAAGATTGGCGGTTCTCGCAAGGGACGCTCGCCCGCCGCGGGTCACACTGGTCGCACGACACCGCAGGTCCGGAGGGTATGACATGCCAGGTTCACGCGTTCTCGCGGTCGGCCACCATCAGCCACCGGGCGTCCTCACCAACCACGATCTCGCCACGATGGTGGAGACCGACGACGCCTGGATCCGCAGCCGCGTCGGTATCCGCACCCGGCACATCGCCGGGCCCGACGAGACCGTCGACGCGATGGCGGCCCAGGCGGCGGCGAAGGCCCTCGCCTCCAGCGGCGTCCCGCCCGAGGACATCGACCTCGTCCTCGTCGCGACCTGCACGGCGACCGGCCGCAGCCCGAACACCGCGGCCCGCGTCGCGGCCACCCTCGGCCTGACGGCCCCCGCGACGATGGACATCAACGTCGTCTGCTCCGGCTTCACCCACGCCCTCGCCACCGCGGACCACGCCATCCGCGCCGGGTCCGCGACCCGGGCGCTGGTGATCGGCGCCGAGAAGTTCACCGCCGTCGCCGACTGGACGGACCGGACGACCTGCGTCCTGGTCGGTGACGGCGCGGGCGCCGCCGTGGTCACCGCGTCCGAGGAGCCGATGATCGGCCCGGTGCTGTGGGGTTCGGTGCCCGAGATGGGCCACGCGGTCCGCATCGAGGGCGAACCGGCCCGTTTCGCGCAGGAGGGCCAGACCGTCTACCGCTGGGCCACCACCCAGCTCCCGGCCATCGCCCGCCAGGTCTGCGAACGCTCCGGCATCACCCCCGCCGACCTGGCCGGGGTCGTGCTCCACCAGGCCAACCTGCGGATCATCGAACCGGTCGCCCGGAAGATCGGCGCGGTCAACGCCGTCGTCGCGCGGGACGTCGTGGACTCCGGGAACACCTCGGCGGCGTCGGTGCCGCTGGCCCTGTCCAAGCTGGTCGAACGCCGCGAGATCGCCGCGGGCGACCCGGTCCTCCTCTTCGCCTTCGGCGGCAACCTCTCCTACGCGGGACAGATCATCCACTGCCCCTGACCAGGCCGGACAGCACCGGAGGCACCTGCGCTCAGGGCACCTCGCGCAGGTACATCGCACCGCAGGAATGGCAGAACGGCTCGCCCTCGGGCGTGCCCCAGAGATCGGCCGGCTGGGTGGCGGCGGACTCCCCGAGGATCCGGCCGCACATCGCCTTGATCCCTTCGAAGCGGACCATGTGCCAGATCTTGACCGGGGATTCCGGCCCCGGCGTCACGCCGTCCTCGTACTCCGCGCGCATCTCGTGCTCCATGGCGGTGCACCTCCTACGCCCACGATGCGCCAGGAAGATCGCCGCCACAACGCGACCGGCGCCGGGCGGGCGCCCCCCCGGGCCGGGCCCGGCGGCTCAGAACACCGACCAGCCGGTGAGCGTCGTGAAGTGGTCGAGCGCCGCGGCACCGGCGACGGAGTTGCCGCGCCGGTCCAGACCCGGGCTCCATACGCACAGCGTGCAGCGGCCCGGTACGACGGCGAGGATCCCGCCGCCGACGCCGCTCTTGGCGGGCAGCCCCACCCGGTAGGCGAACTCCCCCGCCGCGTCATAGGTGCCGCAGGTCAGCATCACCGCGTTGATCCGCTTGGCCTCCCGCGCCTCCAGCAGCCGGGTGCCGTCGGCCCGCAGCCCGTGCCGCGCGAGGAAGCCCCCGGCCGTCGCCAGATCCCGGCAGCTCATCTCTATGGAGCACTGCCAGAAATAGTGCTCAATGACGCTGGGGACCGGGTTCTCCAGATTCCCGAACGACGCCATGAAGTGCGCAAGCGCGGCATTCCGGTTCCCGTGGTCGGCCTCCGAATCGGCCACCGCCTGGTCGAACGCGAGGTCCTCGTTGCCGCTCTCCTCCCGCAGGAAGTGCAGCATCGTCGTACTGGCGTCACCGGTGAGGGTCTGGAGGCGGTCGGTGACGACGAGCGCGCCCGCGTTGATGAACGGATTGCGCGGAATGCCGTTCTCCCACTCCAACTGCACCAGGGAGTTGAACGGCGTACCCGACGGCTCCCGGCCCACCCGGGACCAGATGTCGTCGTCGTGGGCGTGCGCCATCACCAGCGCCAGCGAGAACGCCTTCGAGATCGACTGCACGGAGAACGGCGTCTCCCAGTCGCCCGCCCCGTACACCGCGCCGCCGATGTCGACCAGGGCGATCCCGAACCGGTCCGGGCTGACGCGTTCGAGCGCCGGGATGTAATCGGCGACCTCGCCCTGCCCCGCATACGGCCGCGCATAGGCCGCTACCTCGTCAAGAACGGCCTGGTAGTCCATATCGGCCACGCTAACCCGGCCGTTCCCGCACCCCGCGGCGGGGCCCCGTTTACCGTGCCCGACACCGCGGCGCGGGGCCCGGGCGCGCGACCCGGCACCGTGCCCCGGCCCGCCCAACGGCCCGCCCGCCTCGCGCCCCCCGCCCGGGTGCCCGAGCCTGGCACGGGGAACCCGGCGGCCGGACGGGCCGTTGATCCCGACGAGACCGATCGTTCACAGGAGGCAGTGATGGCAGGTTTTCTCGACCGCGCCAAGGAGCAGGCCCAAAGCGCCCTCGAACAGGGCAAGCAGAAGGTGGACGAGGTCCAGCAGCAGCGGGCGGGCAACGACCTCCTCAAGAAGCTGGGCACCGCCTACTACGCCGAACACAGCGGCAGCGGCTCCCCGGAGGCGACCCGGAACGCGCTGAGCGCGCTGGAGGCACACATCAGGGCGCATGGGGACGCGTTTCTGCGGTCGTAGACCAGGCGGAGCGGGGTACGGCCGTCGGGCACCCGGGCCGACGGCGCCCCTCACCCCCGCTCCTCCCGATAGGCCGCCGCCTCCTCCAGGTCGAGGCGGCGGAGCAGGGTGCGCAGCATCTCGTCGTCGATACGGCGGGCGTCGCGCAGGCGGACGAAGACGCGGCGTTCGGCGTCGATCATCTCGCCGGCCAGACGGCGGTACGTCTCGTCGGCGGTCTCACCGGTCGTCTCGTTGACGGTGCCCAGCCGCTCCCAGACGGCGTTGCGGCGGCGCTCCATCACGGTGCGCAGCCGGTCCTCCAGGGGGCCGGGCAGGGCGTTGCTGTCGTCGGCGAGGAGGGCTTCGAGGCGTTCCTCGGCGGCGCGGGAGGCCGCGTTCTGCGCCTGGGCCTCGGCGAGCGTTTCGGTGCGCGCGTCGCGGCCGGGCAGCTTCAGGGCGCGGATCAGCGGCGGCAGCGTCAGCCCCTGGATGACGAGGGTGCCGATGACGGTGGTGAACGTCAGGAAGAGCACCAGGTTGCGGGCGGGGAACGGACCGCCGTCGTGCACCGTCGCCGGGATGGAGAAAGCGATGGCCAGCGACACCACGCCCCGCATCCCGGCCCAGCCGACGATCAGCGGCGCCGCGGCCGTGACGTCCGGCTCCCGCTCCCGGATACGGGCCGACGCCCGCGGCAGATACGTCGCCGGGAAGACCCACACGAACCGCGCCACCACCACCGCCACGAAGACGAGCGCGGCGTACGCGGCGGCCTGCGCGCCGCTGAACTCCCCCAGGCCGCGCAGCACCACCGGCAGCTGGAGCCCGATCAGCGCGAAGACCGCGGACTCCAGCAGGAACGACACCATCCGCCACACGGCCGCCTCCTGGAGCCGGGTCTCGAAGTCCACCTGCCAGGAGCGGTGCCCCAGGTAGAGGGCGACGACGACGACGGCGAGCACCCCGGACGCCCCGATCTGCTCGGCGGCGGCGTACGCCACGAACGGGATGAGCAGCGAGAGGGTGTTCTCCAGCAGCGGCGACGCCCGCACCCGGCGGCGCAGCCAGTGCAGCGGCACCATCAGGACGAGGCCGACGCCGATGCCGCCCAGGGAGGCGACGGCGAACTCCTTGGCCCCGCCGCCCCAGGTGGCGCCCGCGCCGACCGCCGCCGCCAGGGCCACCTTGTAGGCGGTGATGGCGGTGGCGTCGTTCACCAGGGACTCCCCCTGGAGGATCGTCGTGATCCGGCCGGGCAGCCCCAGGCGGCGGGCGATGGCGGTGGCCGCGACCGCATCGGGCGGCGCGACCACGGCGCCCAGGACGAGCGCGGCGGTCAGCGGCAGATCCGGGATGGCCAGGTGGGCGAGGAGGCCGACGGCGAGTGTGGCGAAGAGGACGTAGCCGACGGAGAGCAGCGCCACCGGCCGCCAGTTGGCCCGTAGGTCCAGGTAGGAGCTTTCCAGGGCCGCGGAGTGCAGCAGCGGCGGCAGCACCAGCGGCAGCACGATGTGCGGATCGAGGGTGTAGTCCGGCACCCCCGGGACATACGCGGCGGCGATCCCGGCGGCGACCAGCAGCAGCGGCGCCGGTACGGGCGTACGCCGGGCGAGCGCGGCGACCGCGGCGCTCCCCGCGATCAGCAACAGCAGCGGCATGACGTCCATCGGCCCGTCCCGTACCCCTCTGACACACCGGCGCGGCCCGCCTCCGGCGCCGCCGTTCTAACCTGGCCATCATGAGCGAGTGTGTGCACGTCCGTGATCTGCCACGCGCCGAACCCGCCCCGCTGACCGACACCTGCCCGGAGTGCCTGGAGGTGGGCAGCCACCCGGTCCAGCTGCGGCTGTGCCTGGTCTGCGGCCATGTCGGCTGCTGCGACTCCTCGCCGTTCCGCCACGCCACGGCGCACTACGAGCGGACCGGCCACCCGGTGATGCGCTCCTTCGAGCCGGGCGAGTCCTGGCGGTGGTGCTTCACCGACCAGCTCCTGGTGTGAGGGCGGCGGGGCCCCGGCCCCGGGGCGCTCCACGGCCGCCGCGCGACGGTACGGACCGCGCGCCCGGCCCGGCTGCCGGTTGCGCTCCGGCATCCCGCCCGGTCGCGCTCCGGGCACCTTTCCCGGCCTCCCTGCCGGGCTGTCACCGGCGCGGTTTAGCCTGGCGGCATGATCCGCGAAGCAGCCGTCGCCGATGTCCCCGTCATCCTGGCCATGATCCACGAACTCGCCACGTACGAACGCGCCCCCGAGGCCGCGCAGGCGACCGAGGCGCAGCTCACCGAAGCGCTCTTCGGTCCCCAGCCCGCGGCCTTCGCGCTGATGGCGGAGGAGGACGGCGAGCCGGTGGGCTTTGCCCTGTGGTTCCGCAACTTCTCGACGTGGACGGGCACGCACGGTGTCTATCTGGAGGATCTCTACGTCCGCCCCGACGCACGCGGCGCGGGCCACGGCAAGGCGCTGCTGGCGGCGCTCGCGGAGACCTGTGTCGCCCGCGGCTACGAGCGTTTCGAGTGGTCCGTCCTGGATTGGAACGAACCGTCCATCGGCTTTTACCGGTCGATCGGCGCGCAGCCCATGGACGGATGGACGGTCTTCCGGCTCACTGGAAAGGAACTGCACGCCCTCGCGGACACCACGCGGGTCAACGGAGCGTCACCGTCGAGGATTTGACGCCCCCAACCCCTAGCCACTGTACGTACTCATATGTTTACAATGAGTGACGAAAGCGGTTCCGGGAGCCCCCGGATCCGTTCGCATTCCGGACGACAGTCATGCTCTTTCCGGGCGACACCGGCCCGCGGATCGCGGTAGCGTCACAGCCGACCATGTGCTGCGCCGCACCACCGCCACGTCCTGCGGGAACGACCGGCGGAACGACCGGAGCGGCACCGTGGCCACGCACATCAACTCAACACGTATCAGCTCAATCCAGCTTGTGCCACCTTGGAGGTGAGGGTGTCCCAGATCGCAGGCGAGCCCGGGACCCAGGACTTCGTGGAAGTCCGGCTGCCCGCTGCGGGTGCCTACCTTTCCGTGCTGCGTACGGCCACGGCCGGACTCGCAGCCCGCTTGGACTTCACCCTCGACGAGATCGAGGACCTGCGCATCGCGGTGGACGAGGCGTGCGCGATCCTGCTCCAGCAGGCCGTCCCCGGCTCCGTGCTGAGCTGCGTCTTCCGTCTCATCGACGACGCGCTGCAGGTGACCGTCTCGGCGCCGACCACCGACGGCCGCGCACCCGAGCGCGACACCTTCGCCTGGACGGTGCTCTCCGCACTGGCCGGCAAGGTCGACTCCGCCGTCGCCGAGGACCGTACGGTCACCATCAGCCTCTACAAGGAGCGCGGCGCCGGTCCCGGACCGTCATGACCGAACAGGGGGCCCCGTGAAAGATCTCGAACGCGGCGCGGGGATCGCGCCGGGTGCGACCATCCCGGACCAGCAGGCCCGGCCGCACCCGACGGGCGCGGACAACCCCGGCGGCCGGCCGGACGCAGCGGAGCAGGCAGAGCGGGCGGACCACATGGACGACAGCGAGCAGCAGGGCGAGCGGGCGCAGCACACGCCGCGTCCGTCCCAGGAGACTCCGGAGCCCCAAGGCGCTCCGGAGCCCCCGCACGCCCACGAACCGGCGCACGCCCACGACCCGCACGACCGCAGCGGCGCACGGGCGATGTTCTACGAGCTGCGGAAGCTCCCCGACGGCTCCCCGGAGCACGCGGAGCTGCGCAACACCCTGGTGCAGATGCACCTCCCGCTGGTCGAGCACCTGGCGCGCAGGTTCCGTAACCGCGGCGAGCCCCTGGACGACCTCACCCAGGTCGCGACCATCGGCCTGATCAAGTCCGTCGACCGCTTCGACCCGGACCGCGGCGTGGAGTTCTCCACCTACGCGACGCCCACCGTCGTCGGCGAGATCAAGCGGCACTTCCGGGACAAGGGCTGGGCGGTCCGGGTGCCGCGCCGTCTCCAGGAGCTGCGGCTGTCGCTGACGACGGCGACCGCCGAGCTGTCCCAGCGGCACGGCCGGTCGCCGACGGTCCACGAGCTGGCGGAGCATCTGTCGCTCTCCGAGGAGGAGGTCCTGGAGGGTCTGGAATCGGCGAACGCCTACTCCACGCTCTCCCTCGACGTCCCGGACACCGACGACGAGTCCCCCGCGGTGGCCGACACACTCGGCGCGGAGGACGAGGCGCTGGAGGGCGTGGAGTACCGCGAATCCCTCAAGCCGCTGCTGGAGGATCTGCCGCCGCGGGAGAAGAAGATCCTGCTGCTGCGGTTCTTCGGCAACATGACCCAGTCGCAGATCGCCCAGGAGATCGGCATCTCGCAGATGCACGTCTCCCGGCTGCTGGCCCGCACCCTGGCCCAGCTGCGCGACCGGCTCCTCGTCGAGGAGTGAGCACCCGGCCGTGACAGGCGGAGGGGGCGGGGTCCGTTGTGGACCCCGCCCCCTCCGCCGTTCCCGCCGGTTACTCCCGCGGGCCGATACCGAGCGCCACGGTGGCCGTCGGGTTGACCAGCAGGCCGAGGACGACGAACGCGGCGACCGCCAGCGCGACGCCCGCCGCGATCAGCGCGCCGCCGCCGTTGATCAGCGTCCAGGCGACGGGCAGCGCCACGATCTGGGTGATCATTGAGGGGCCGCGGCTCCAGCGGCGCAGCAGCCACAGCCCGCGCGCGGCGACCAGCGGCAGCACCGCCAGCGCGAGGACGGTCACCGCGCCGGTCACGGCCTGCTGCGGGCTGTCGGGCGAGCCGGTGACGCCCTCGATCAGCAGGAAGAGGCCGAGGGCGGCCAGGGCGACGCCTTCGACGGCGGTGAGCACCGCGGCGGCGCTCAGCCGGGCCGGGCGCGGTCCGGGCCGCTCGGGGGCCGCGGGTGCGGCGGCGGCCTGGCGTGCGGACTTCTTCTGCTGCTGACTGCTCACCTCAGCAGGGTAGCGCCGCCCCCGCCGCCCACCGGCCGCCCCCGGGTCGCCGCGCCGGTCGGCACCGCGGCTCCCCGCCCGCGACGCCTTCCGGGGAGGTGCGTCGCCGGGCCGGTACCAGCAGGTAGGTACGCTGGCGGTCATGCGCGCGCTTCTCGTGGTCAATCCCGCTGCCACCACCACCAGTGCCCGCACCCGTGACGTTCTGGCCCATGCGCTCGCCAGCGATCTCGATCTGACGGTCGCCGAGACCCGGTACCGCGGCCACGCCCGCGACCTCGCCCGGCAGGCCGCCGAGGACGGCAGGACCGAGCTGGTGGTGGCGCTCGGCGGCGACGGCACCGTCAACGAGGTCGTCAACGGCCTGCTGACGCACGGCCCCGACCCGGAGTCCCACCCCCGCCTGGCCGTGGTGCCCGGCGGCTCCACCAATGTCTTCGCCCGCGCGCTCGGCCTGCCGAACGATGTCGTGGAGGCGACCGGCGCCCTGCTGGACGCGGTACGGGACGGCAGCGAACGCACGGTCGGCCTGGGGCACGCCGCGGGCACCCCCGGCAGCGAGGACGAGGCCACACCGGGGCGCTGGTTCACCTTCTGCGCCGGATTCGGCTTCGACGCCGGGGTGGTCGGCCGCGTCGAACAGCAACGCGAGCGCGGCAAGCGTTCGACCCACAGCCTCTATGTCCGCCAGGTCGTCCGGCAGTTCCTGGGCGACCAGAACCGCCGCCAGGGCACCATCACCCTGGAACGTCCGGCCCCGGGCGGCGGCGCCCCGGAGATCACCGACGGCCTGGTGATGTCGATAATCTGCAACACCTCTCCCTGGAGCTACCTGGGCAATCGCCCGCTCTACCCGCTTCCGGATGCCTCGTTCGACACCGCGCTGGACGTCTTCGCCCTGAGCCGTCTCTCCCCCGCCGCCGTGACGCGTTACGCGACCCAGCTGCTGACCTCCACACCGGAGCGCGGCCCCCGCGGCAAGCACGCACTGTCACTGCACGACCTGACGGCCTTCACCTTGCATTCACAGGTGCCGCTGCCCTTTCAGATGGACGGAGACCACCTGGGACTGCGTACGAGTGTGACGTTCACAGGCGTACGCCGGGCACTGCGTGTGATTGTGTGAGCAGTAGGGCCTAAAGTCCTTTCACTCGAACGTTTAGGCTGACTTCCACCCCCTAGAAGTACGGCTGTGACCTAGGCGACACCAAGGAATCAAAAAAAAGTTTCCGGTAGGGGTTGTATCCGTCGCCGAGGTTTGCGAGTCTCTTCATGGCGATCGGGACGGCAGCTTCACCAGCCCCCTTGAGAGCCCGAATCCCCTCCTCATTCCACAGGACCGCACCAGTTTGTCGACTGGTATTCGGCCCTTCCCCTGCGGAGGGATTCGTGAAAGCGTTCACATTCACAAGCAACGTTCCCGTTATACGAGGAGATGGAGCAGCCATGGACTGGCGTCACCGCGCCGTTTGCCGCGAAGAAGACCCCGAGCTCTTCTTCCCCATCGGCAACACCGGTCCTGCGCTCCTGCAGATCGAGGAAGCCAAGGCCGTCTGCCGCCGCTGCCCCGTCATGGAGCAGTGCCTGCAGTGGGCGCTCGAGTCCGGCCAGGACTCCGGCGTCTGGGGTGGTCTGAGTGAGGACGAGCGCCGCGCGATGAAGCGCCGTGCAGCTCGCAACCGGGCGCGCAACGCCAGCGCCTGACACAGACTCCCCGTGGCCCCCGAGCCGCAGCGCGCAGTACCCCCGATGCGCAGAGCAACGTGAGCTTTGAGCCCCGGACCACCTCGTGGTCCGGGGCTTACTGCTGTGCGGGCCACCGCCGCACCACTCCCCCGGTGGCCGCGGCGCCCGGTCGGTTCAGCTCTTCTCGGGCCGGACCGGTACGTCGAGGAGCACCCGCGTACCGCCCTCGGTGGCGCGCACCATGTCGAACGTGCCGCCCAACTCCCCCTCCACCAGGGTCCGTACGATCTGAAGGCCCAGGTTTCCGGCGCTGTGCGGGTCGAAGCCCTCGGGCAGACCGCGGCCGTTGTCCTGGACGGTGACCAGCAGCCGCGGCTCCGTACGGCTGCCGCCACGTACCGCGCCCACCTCGACCGCGCCCTGTTCCCCCTCGTCGAAGGCGTGCTCCAGGGCGTTCTGCAGGATCTCGGTCAGCACCATCGACAGCGGGGTGGCGACCTCGGCGTCAAGGATGCCGAAGCGGCCGGTGCGGCGGGTGGAGACCTTGCCGGGGGAGATTTCGGCGACCATCGCGAGGACCCGGTCGGCGATCTCGTCGAACTGGACGCGTTCGTCGAGATTCTGCGACAGCGTCTCGTGGACGATCGCGATCGAGCCGACCCGGCGCACCGCCTCGTCGAGCGCCTCGCGGCCCTGGGCAGAGTCCATCCGGCGGGACTGGAGGCGCAGCAGCGCGGCGACGGTCTGGAGGTTGTTCTTCACCCGGTGGTGGATCTCCCGGATGGTGGCGTCCTTGGTGATCAATTCCCGTTCGCGGCGGCGGAGTTCGGTGACGTCGCGCAGCAACACCAGCGAACCGCTGTGGGTGCCCTTGGGCTTGAGCGGGATCGCCCGGAGCTGGATCACGCCGTCGTCGCCCTCCACCTCGAACTCCCTCGGCGCCCAGCCGCTGGCCAGTTTGACCAGTGCCTCGTCCACCGGGCCGCGGGCGGGCGCCAGTTCGGCGGTGGTGCGGCCGAGGTGATGGCCCACCAGGTCGGCGGCGAGGCCGAGGCGGTGGTAGGCGGAGAGCGCGTTGGGGCTGGCGTACTGGACGACGCCGTCCGCGTCGAGCCTGATCAGGCCGTCGCCGGCGCGCGGTGAGGCGTCCATGTCGACCTGCTGGGCCGGGAACGGAAACGTTCCGGCAGCGATCATCTGGGCGAGGTCGGAGGCGCTCTGGAGGTAGGTCAGCTCCAGGCGGCTCGGGGTGCGGACGGTGAGGAGGTTGGTGTTGCGGGCGATCACGCCCAGCACCCGGCCCTCGCGGCGGACCGGGATGGACTCGACGCGGACCGGCACCTCCTCGCGCCACTCCGGGTCGCCCTCGCGGACGATCCGCCCCTCGTCCAGCGCGGAGTCCAGCATCGGGCGGCGGCCCCGTGGAACGAGGTGGCCGACCATGTCGTCCTGGTAGGAGGTGGGCCCGGTGTTCGGCCGCATCTGGGCCACCGACACATAGCGGGTGCCGTCGAGGGTGGGCACCCAGAGCACCAGGTCGGCGAAGGACAGATCGGACAGCAGCTGCCATTCCGAGACGAGCAGGTGCAGCCACTCGAGGTCGGAGTCGCTCAGAGCGGTGTGCTGGCGTACGAGATCGTTCATGGAGGGCACGCCAGCGAGCCTACCGGCGTACGGTGTCCCTGTTCTTCCCGTGTTCTCCGCGCGGAGGGCTTCCCTTGGGGTGGCCGTACCGTGCGGGCGGGCGGCCCGGCGGCACGGATCTTTGGTCCCGCATGGGCATGGACAGATCAGAATGGTCTAGTCCACAATGTTTTCTGCTACAGACTTCCGCCCTCCCCGCACAGGAGGGTGGATCGAGACCGGCGCGTTCTCTGCCCTGACTACGCGACGGTCTCCGATCGACCGGTTCCCGGGCGGGCGCCACCCCTACCGCACTCGGGGTGCCCGACCGCCCTACGGAACCGGCCGATGTAGCTCCGGGCTGCGGTGCCGGACAGGCTGAGGGTCCTGTCCAGGCGCCGCGGCCCGCGGGTGTTTTCGGGCCCGGATGCGCCGCACGGTCGGCCGGACGCCCCCAAGCGAAGCCATGACGGCGCCCTGTTGCCCGGGGTGGGGCAGGGCGGATCTGGCGTTGATCCCCCGTTGACGGCCTTTTGATTCCGCGCGCCCATGCTGGAGGCGCGTCACCACGTGACCTCCCCACTCGGTCGCCCGCCTGCTTCCCCCCGGGCGACCGCTCAGGTGCGTCGCCGGGCCGGCCCGTTCCCCGTCGGACAGGGCCCGGCGGCGCACTCTATTTCCGGCCCGGCGCTTTCCCGCCCCCCTTTTCCGGCGCCGCCTCCATTTTCCCTTTCCCGTAAGGGAATTACGGAATTCCGAACGGCGAGGACCGGGTGGTGAATAAACGGAGCGTGGAGGGTTCGGTACGGACGGTGGAACCCGCGAATGGGCCGGGAATTCGATGCCGTTTCGCGGGCGCGAAGACGATCTTCGTGAGCCGGGCCCGGGGGCGCCCCCTCTGATAGATTGGTCTATACCACCAGACCCCATTCTTCAGAACGGCAGGCCACGCGTGGAAGTTGTCATCGTTCCGGACGCCACGGCAGGCGGCTCGCTCATCGCCGACGCCCTCGCCGCCCTGGTGCGCCGCAAGCCCGACGCGCTGCTCGGTGTCGCCACCGGCTCGACCCCGCTGCCCATCTACGAAGCGCTCGCCGCGCAGGTCGCATCCGGGGCGGTGGACGCCTCGCGGGTCCGCGTCTGCCAGCTCGACGAGTACGTCGGGCTGCCCGCCGGGCACCCCGAGTCGTACCGTTCGGTGGTGCTGCGCGAGGTCGTCGAACCGCTGGGCATCGATAAGGGTTCCTTCCTGGGACCCGACGGTTCCGCCGACGACATCCCGGCGGCCTGCACGGCGTACGACGAGGCGCTGCGGGCGGCCGGCGGGGTGGACCTCCAGATCCTCGGGATCGGCACCGACGGGCACATCGGCTTCAACGAACCGTGCTCCTCGCTCGCCTCGCGCACCCGTATCAAGACGCTGACGCGGCAGACCCGCGAGGACAACGCGCGGTTCTTCGACAGCCTCGACGAGGTGCCGCACCACGTCATCACGCAGGGCATCGGCACGATTCTGGAGGCGCGCCACCTGGTACTGCTGGCGACCGGCGCGGGCAAGGCGCACGCCGTGGCACAGGCGGTCGAGGGCCCGGTCGCCGCGGTGGTGCCCGCCTCCGCGCTCCAGCTGCACCCGCACGCCACGGTCGTGGTCGACGAGGCCGCCGCGTCGGAGCTGAAGCTCACGGACTACTTCCGGGCGACGTACGCGGCCAAGCCGGAGTGGCAGGGCCTGTAGACGATCGGGACACGGCGACGGCCGGGACGCTCCCCCCACGCGGGGGCGTCCCGGCCGTCGGTCTGTGGCGGCCGGGTCAGCCCTCGGCCGCTGCGCCCGTCAGCGCCTCGGCCGCGGCGCGGGCACAGACCCGGGCGGCGCCGTGGGTGGCGAGGTGGAGCGCCCCGCACGGCGGCGCCTGCGGTACGCCCATCTCGATGACGACGGTGTCGGGGCGGGCGGCCACCAGGGTGGTGAGCGCCCCGGCCATCCAGGGGTGCCGGTGTGCGTCGCGGACCACGGCGACCACGCGGCGCCGCCCGGCCCCGGTGAGCAGCGCGGCGACCAGCTGCTCGGTGCCCTCGGCGGTGGCCCGCTCGGCGCCGTACACGGTCGTGGTGGTGCCGGGCAGCAGCCGGGTCAGCTCGGCGGCGACGCCCCAGGGGGTCTCGTCGCCGACGGCGACGTTGGCGACGGGCGTGAACGCGGCGACGTGCACCGGCTCGGTGAGCGGGGTGAACGGCTCCCGGGCGGTGCGGCGCAGCGCACGGCGGGCGGCAATCAGCCCGGGTGCGGGCGCGGCCCCCTCCTCCGCGCCCGCGCCCGGAATCGAAGCGCCCGAAGCCCCGGCGCCCGCGCCCCCGGCCCCTCGGACCCACTCCGCCAAGGCGCGCACCCGTGCCGCGGCATCCGCCAGCCGCTCCTCCGGCAGGTCACCGTCACGGACCGCCCGTACCAGCGCGTCGCGCAGCCGCAGCACGGTCTCCTCGTCCGAGAGTCCGCCGCCCACGCAGAGCGCGTCGGCGCCGGCGGCGAGGGCCAGGACGCTGCCGCGTTCGATGCCGTAGGCGGCGGAGATGGCGCGCATCTCGATGCCGTCGGTGACGATCAGCCCGTCGAAGCCGAGGCCGCCCTCGGCCTCGGGGGCCCGCAGCAGACCGTGCAGGGCGGCCGGGCTGAGGGTGGCCGGGCGGACCGGGTCCAGGGCGGGCAGCAGGATGTGCGCACTCATGACCGCCCGGGTGCCCGCGGCGACGGCGGCGCGGAACGGCACCAGCTCCCGCTCCCGGAGCGTCGCGAGGTCGACGCCGACGCGCGGCATGTCGTGGTGGGAGTCGACGGCGGTGTCGCCGTGGCCGGGGAAGTGCTTGGTGCAGGCGGCGACCCCGGCGGACTGGAGGCCGTCGACGTAGGCGGCGGTGTGCCGGGCGACCAGCGCCGGGTCGTCGCCGAACGAGCGGACTCCGATGACGGGGTTGCCCGGGTCGGAATTGACGTCCGCACAGGGCGCCCAGTTGAGGTGGATACCGCAGGCGGCGAGGCGGCGGCCCAGGTCCCGGGCGACGGCGCGGGTGAGCGCGGGGTCGTCGACGGCGCCGAGCGCGAGGTTGCCCGGGTAGGAGGATCCGGTGCGCACCTCCAGGCGGGTGACGTCGCCGCCCTCCTCGTCCACGGCGACCAGGACGTCGTCGCGTACGGCGCGCAACTGCGCGGTCAGGGCGGCGAGCCGGTCCGGACTCTCGACGTTGCGGCCGAAGACGGCGACGGCGGCGAGGCCCTCGTCGAGGCGGCGCAGCACCCAGTCGGGGGCGGTGGTCCCACGGAAGCCGGGCTGGAGGACGGTGAGCGCGTCGCGGGTGAGGGTGTCGGTGGCCGCGCGGGTACGGGTGGTGCTCATGGGGTCCGGGTCATCCCTTCACGGCGCCGGAGGTGAGGCCGCCGACGGCCTTGCGCTGGAGGAAGAGGAAGAGGACCAGAATCGGCACGGCGAAGATCGACGCGGCGGCCATGGTGGCGCCCCAGTCGTCGCCGAACTGGCTCTGGAACTGCGACAGCCACAGCGGCAGGGTCCCCTTGGCCGGTTCCTTGTTGAGGACGAGGACGAGCGGGAACTCGTTCCAGGCGGTGATGAAACCGAAGAGGGAGGTGGCCATCAGACCGGGGGCGAGCAGCGGGAAGACGACCTTGGTGAACGCCTGGCGGCGCGAGCAGCCGTCGACCATCGCGGACTCCTCCAGCTCCTTGGGTACGGCGGCGACGTAACCGCGCAGCGTCAGGAGGGTGAAGGGCAGCACCATCAGCATGTAGAAGGCGGTCAGCGGGACGAGACTGTTCAGCATGTCGGCGTCGCGGACGATCATGTAGATCGAGATGACCATGACCTCCCACGGCGCCATCTGCGCGACCATGAAGACCAGCAGCGTCGTCTTGCGGCCCGTGAACCGCATCCGGGTCAGCGCGAAGGCGGCGCAGAGCGCGATGAGCAGGGAGAGGCCGACGGCAAGGGCGGTGACGAGGACGGAGTTGCCCGCCAGCGTCCAGAAGTCGGGGGCGCCCACGGCGGTCGCGAAGTGCGCGAAGGTGCCGTGCAGCGGGAACCACACGGGGACGTCGCTGAGGATGTCGCCGGTCGGCTTGAACGCCGTGTTGAACATCCAGTAGACGGGGAAGACGAAGCCGAGGGCGAGGGCGACCGCCGTCGCGTTGGGCCAGATCCGGCCGGCGAGCGAGCGCTTCACAGCTCGCCCTCCTCTTGCTTGAGCGTCAGACGCAGGTAGTACGCGGTCATGGCGAGCAGCACGGCGATGGTGAGCAGCGAGATCGCGGCGCCCATGCCGAAGTGGAGGTTGCCGACGCCCTCGGTGAACGCGTAGATCGGCAGGGTCTCGGTGAGCCGGTCCGGGCCGCCCTTGTTGATGGCGAAGATCTGCGGGAACGCCTTGAAGACCCAGATGACCTCAAGGAACGTCGTGGCGAGGAAGAACGGCTTGAGGAAGGGGAAGGTCACGGTGGTGAAGACCTTCCAGGTCCCGGCGCCGTCCATCCGGGCCGCCTCGTACAGCTCCTTGGGGATGGTGGTGGTCGCGGCGTAGAGGTTGAGCGCCACGAACGGCAGGGACTGCCAGACGATCAGCAGGGTGATGACGAAGAAGGTGGAGAGCTGGGTACCGACCCAGTCGTAGTGGGCCATGGCGTGCCAGCCGAGTTGGTCGAGGACCCAGTTGACGACGCCGTAGCGGGAGTCGAAGAGCCACTGGAAGACGGTGGTGGCGGCGATGACGGGCATCGCCCAGGCCAGCACCAGCGCGACGGAAAGCGTCAGCCGCATCTTCGTGCCCAGCCGGGCGAGGAGCAGGCCGATGAGGACGCCCAGCGCCATGATCAGGACGACGTTGACGGCGGTGAAGACAAGCGTGCGGAGGGTGACCCGCCAGAACTCCTCGTTGCCCAGGATCTCCTGGAAGTTTCCGGTGCCGTTCCAGACCGTCAGGTGCTGGATCAGCTCCTTCATGTTGAGGGTCTGGAAGGAGAGCAGGACGTTGCGGACCATCGGCCAGCCGAGGAAGACGGCGGTGGCGAGCAGCGCGGGGAGCAGCAGCAGATAGGGCGTGGCTCTGCCGGTGCGGGTCCGCCGGGTGCCGGTGGCGCGGCCGGACGGCGGCGCACCGCCCTTGCCGATGCGCGGCGCCCTCTTGTCCACCGCGTCGTCGAGCTGCACTGCCATGGCCGTTCGCTCCCCTTCGTACCGATGTCGCGCGCGTTGGCGGTGCCTCCGTACGGGCCGGGGGCGGCCGGGCGTACGGAGGGACCGGGTGTGCCGGGTCCGCGAAGGGGCGCCCCCGGACGGGCGGCGCCCCTTCGGTGGCCGTCGCCCTACTGCTGGGCGAGCCGCTTGTTGAT
Organism: Streptomyces sp. NBC_01525; assembly: GCF_045040405.1. Classification (NCBI taxonomy): domain Bacteria; kingdom Bacillati; phylum Actinomycetota; class Actinomycetes; order Kitasatosporales; family Streptomycetaceae; genus Streptomyces; species Streptomyces sp. NBC_01525. Next base: position 4,740,285 of record NZ_CP109397.1, on the reverse strand, counting down.
CTCCGGCTCGACGGCCTTGGCGGCGTCGTCCGCGGTCTGTCCGTTCAGCACGGCGGTCATGTAGTTCTTGATCGGGTTCGGGACGTTCTCGACGGCCGCCCACTCCGGGATGAGCGGGGTGGTGCCGCCGGACTTCGCGGCGGCGGGGGCCGCCGCCTCGGCCGCCGGGTTGCCCTTCGCGGCGCTCGCCAGGTCGGGGGACTTGGGGCTCCAGCCGACCTCCTTGACCATCTGCGCGTCGTTCTTCTTCGACAGCGCGACCTTGAGGAATTCCTTGGCGAGGTCCTGTTCGGTGCTGCCGCCGGCGACCGCGAAGTTGGAGCCGCCGAGGAAGACGCCCTCGGGCTTGCCGGCGGTCTCACCGGGGAGGGTGAAGAAGCCGATGTCCTGCTTGATGTCCGGGTTGGCCTTGACGGCGGTGGCCGCCTCGTAGCCCATGGCGATGATCGCGCCGGTCTTGCCCTTGGCGAAGACCTCGGCCTGCTGCGGCGTCGCCTCGTCCTTGTTCTTGGGGGCGTCACTGAAGGACTGGTAGGTCTTGTAGATGTCCATCGCCTTGGCGACCTTGGGGTCGGCGAGGTTGGAGACCCACTTGCCGCCGCTCTTCTTGACGAGGTCGGCGCCGGTGCCGATGGTCAGGCCGTCGAAGAAGTACCAGTTCTGGCCGGGCAGGTAGAGCGGTTCGGCGTCGGTCTTCTTCTTGATGGTGTCGAACGCCTTGAACAGCTCGGTGCGCGTCGTCGGGAGGTCCTTGATCCCGGCCTTCGCCCAGATCTTCTTGTTGTACATCACGACGCGGTTGCCGGCGTACCACGGGAGCGCGTACTGCTTCCCGTCGGCCATCGCCGCCTTGTTGAAGGAGTCGCTCCAGTCGGCGCCGATCTGCTTCTTGAGGTCGCCGAGGTCGAGCAGGGCGCCTGCCTTGGCGTAGGCGGCGGTCTGGGTGTTGCCGATCTCGACGACGTCGGGCGGACTGTCCTCGGACAGGGCGGTCGTCAGCTTCTGCTGGATGCCGTCCCACTGCTGGACCTTGAAGTCGACGGTGGCGCCGGTCTTCTGCTCGAATTCCTTGGAGACCTGGGCCGTCCACTGCGACGGATTGGAGCCGGACATCACCCACACGGTCAGCTTCTGGCCCTTGAAGCCGTCCGCGCCGTTACCGCTGCCGTCGCTGGACCCACAGGCAGCGACACTCATCAGCATTCCCGCGACCGCGGTCGCTGCTATGAGCCCACGCTTCATTGCGCTCTCCCCTAGAGGCCGGGTGCGGTCTTTAATGGTTTAGACCAGTGCCCCGCAGCTTGGCCTAGACCTTTTGGGGTGTCAAGGGTGTATAAGAGTCGCTGTCGGCTCCGTTACCGGACCGACATCTGCCGGGTGCGGGCCCTCGGAAGGGCCCGGCGACCACGCCCGTGCCACGATGTGAGGCGCAAGGTACGGAGGAGCCGGTGACGGCAGCGGAACACAGGGCGGAAGGGCGGGTCATGCAGACCGACGGGGGCAGCACGGAGAACGGCACGACGGCCACACGCAGCGCCCGCGTACCCAAGTATTACCGCCTCAAAAGGCACTTGCTGGAGATCACCGAAACGCTGCCGCCGGGCACACCGGTGCCGCCGGAGCGGGCGCTGGCCGCGGAGTTCGACACCTCCCGCACCACGGTCCGCCAGGCCCTCCAGGAGCTGGTGGTCGAGGGGCGGCTGGAGCGCATCCAGGGCAAGGGCACCTTCGTCGCCAAGCCGAAGGTCTCCCAGGCACTGCAACTCACCTCGTACACCGAGGACATGCGCGCCCAGGGTCTGGAGCCCGCCTCCCAGTTGCTGGACATCGGCTATGTCACCGCCGACGACCGGCTGGCCGGGCTGCTGGACATCGCCACCGGCGGGCGGGTGCTGCGCATCGAGCGGCTGCGGCTGGCCAGCGGTGAGCCGATGGCCATCGAGATCACCCATCTGTCCGCCAAGCGCTTCCCCGCGCTGCGTCGCAACCTCGTCAAGTACACCTCGCTCTACACCGCGCTGGCCGAGGTGTACGACGTGCGGCTCGCCGAGGCGGAGGAGACCATCGAGACGTCGCTGGCCACGCCCCGCGAGGCCGGGCTGCTCGGTGCGGATGTCGGTCTGCCGATGCTGATGCTCTCCCGCCATTCGCGCGATGCACAGGGCCGTCCGGTGGAGTGGGTCCGCTCGGTCTACCGCGGCGACCGCTACAAGTTCGTCGCCCGGCTGAGCCGCCCGGTGGAGTGACGTACGCGGCGTCCGACGGGCGCACGGCGGCCTCCCGCGCGCCCCAAGGGACGCTCCGATGGCCGCCGTTGCCGTACCGATATGCGGACACCTAGTGACGGCTGACGCGGCCCTGCCATAGATTTCCAGCCCATCGCAGGAGAGCGCCAGGGACGGAGCCGCCATGACAGAGCACGACGGAACACCCACTTCCAGACAGGTCGTCACACCGACACGTGTGGTGGCCGGACTGTGCCTGATCGCTCCGTTCGTGGCGATGCTCTGGGTGGGTTCGTACGCGAAGATCGAGCCGACGCTCATCGGCATCCCGTTCTTCTACTGGTACCAGATGCTGTGGGTGCTGATCTCCACGGCGCTGACGATGATCGCGTACAAGCTGGTCCAGCGGGAGAACCGCGCCCGTAAGGGCGGTGCGGCCACGTGATGCTCCCCTCCTCCGCGCTCGCCGTATCCGGCACCGACGGCGTCAACGGCGTCGCCCTCACCGTCTTCGTCCTCTTCTTCATCGCCGTCACCGTCATGGGCTTCCTCGCGGCCCGCTGGCGCAAGGCCGAGCAGTCCGCCAGCCTCGACGAATGGGGGCTGGGCGGCCGGAGTTTCGGCACCTGGGTGACGTGGTTCCTGCTCGGCGGCGACCTCTACACCGCGTACACCTTCGTGGCCGTCCCGGCGGCGATCTACGCGGCGGGCGCGTCCGGCTTCTTCGCCGTGCCGTACACGATCCTCGTGTACCCGATGATCTTCACCTTCCTGCCCCGCCTCTGGTCCGTCTCGCACAAGCACGGCTACGTCACCACCTCCGACTTCGTGCGCGGGCGCTTCGGCTCGAAGGGCCTGTCGCTGGCCGTCGCACTGACCGGCATCCTGGCGACGATGCCGTACATCGCCCTCCAACTCGTCGGCATCCAGGCGGTCCTGGACGTGATGGGCGTCGGCGGCGGCGAGAACACCAACTGGTTCGTCAAGGACCTGCCGCTGCTGATCGCGTTCGCGGTGCTCGCCGCGTACACCTACTCCTCGGGGCTGCGCGCCCCGGCGCTGATCGCGTTCGTCAAGGACGGGCTGATCTACCTGGTCATCGCCGTCGCGATCATCTACATCCCGATCAAGCTCGGCGGTTTCGACGCGATCTTCCACGCGGCGGGCAAGGCGTTCGCCGAACCGGGCCCGACCGGCAAACCGCGCGGTGAGCTGGCGAGCGGCCCGAACAGCCAGTGGGCGTACGCCACGTTGGCGCTCGGCTCGGCGCTCGCGCTGTTCATGTATCCGCACTCGATCACCGCGACGCTCTCCTCCCGCAGCCGCAATGTGATCCGCCGCAACACCACGATCCTGCCGCTGTACTCGCTGATGCTGGGCTTCCTCGCGCTGCTCGGCTTCATGGCGATCAAGGCGGGCACGGAGACCCACGGCAACGCCCAACTCGCCATCCCGCAGCTCTTCGAGGACATGTTCCCGAGCTGGTTCTCGGGCGTGGCGTTCGCCGCGATCGGCATCGGCGCGCTGGTGCCCGCCGCGATCATGTCCATCGCCGCGGCGAACCTCTTCACCCGCAACGTCTACAAGGACTTCCTGCGGCCCGGCGCCACGCCCGAGCAGGAGCACAAGGTCGCCAAGCTGGTGTCGCTGCTGGTGAAGGTCGGCGCGCTGGTCTTCGTGCTCAGCATGGACAAGACCGTGGCGATCAACTTCCAGCTGCTGGGCGGCATCTGGATCCTCCAGACGATGCCGTCGCTGGTCGGCGGCCTGTTCACCCGGTGGTTCCACCGCTGGGCGCTGCTGGCCGGCTGGGCGGTCGGCATGGCCTACGGCACGCTCGCCGCCTACGGCGTGGCGAGCCCGACGCAGGCCCACTTCGGCGGCTCCAGCGCGGAGATCCCCGGCATCGGCCAGATCGGCTACATCGGCCTGACGGCGTTCGTCCTCAACGTCGTGGTGACGGTCGTCCTGACCGTCGTCCTGCGCGCACTCAAGGCCCCCGACGGCATCGACGAGACCAGCCCCGGCGACTACACCGCGGACGCCGGCGACAAGGGCGTCACGCCGGATCTGCCGCCCGCGACGGCGGACGTTCCGGCGGGCCGCTGACGTCGCGGACGCGACCTCTCCCCGCAGGCCGCCGTGTTCCTTCCGGGACGCGGCGGCCTGTTGTTCGGGGCGAAGGCCCGCTCGCCCAGTCGTGGCACGGCTCGGCCGACCCGAGACCACTGACAGCCACCCATCCCTCACCACACCGCACTAGATATGGGGGTGCACCCAAGAGCCCACCACCACATGTATGCTCGTCCTCGCTGTCGCCGCAGGGGAATCCGGTGTGAGTCCGGAACTGTCCCGCAATGGTGTACGAGAGCGCAGATATCCCCCGATATCGCCTGATCGGCGTGCGCCCCGTGAGTCCGAAGACCTGCCGATGGTACGTCCGCGCCGCCCTGGTCCGGACGTCGAGATGTCCGGGCCCCGAGGGATGGGCCGGTGGACGCCGCGCGGGCCTCCGCGCGCCCGAGCGCCCCTGTGTGCCGCCGGGCGCCGCCGCCCGCCGTGGACGTCCGTCGCGCCTCCCTCCGGCCCCCGCCGAGTGAGGGAGAGCACCACGTGACCACCGCGCCACCGCAGTCCGCGACCGACGCCGAGGCCGCAGCGCTTGAGACGGCCACGTTCCCCGCCGACGCCCCAGGCCAGGACCCGCCCGGCACCGCCCTGCTGCGCACCCTGACCGAGCTGACCGCCGACCTGACGGCCACCGACCCCGGCAAGATCGCCGCCGCCGCGCTCCGCGGCCGCCACCCCGGCTCCGACGAGGCCGGGCTGCGGGAGCTGGCGATCGACGCCGCCGCCGGTCTGATCGGCGACGAGCCTCAGTACTCCAAGCTCGCCGCGCGGCTGCTCACCCTCGCCATCGCCGAGGAGGCCGCGCGCGAGGGCGCCGTCTCGTTCTCCGCGTCGGTCGCCGCCGGCCACCGCGAGGGCCTGATCTCCGACTCCACCGCCGCTTTCGTCGCCACCCACGCCGAGGAGCTGGACGCCCTCGTCACCCGGGCGCTGGCCGACGGCGCCGACGACCGGTTCGGCTACTTCGGGCTGCGCACCGTCCACTCCCGCTACCTGCTGCGCCACCCCACCACCCGGCAGGTCATCGAGACCCCGCAGCACTTCCTGCTCCGGGTCGCCTGCGGTCTGGCCGAGAACGACTCGGCGCGGGCGCTGGCCGACGTCGCCGAGCTGTTCCGCCTGACCAGCTCGCTGTCGTACCTGCCCTCCTCCCCCACCCTCTTCAACTCCGGCACCCGCCACCCGCAGATGTCGTCCTGCTATCTGCTGGACTCGCCGCTGGACGAGCTGGACTCGATCTACGACCGCTACCACCAGGTCGCCCGGCTCTCCAAGCACGCCGGTGGCATCGGCCTCTCGTACTCCCGTATCCGGGCCCGCGGTTCGCTGATCCGCGGCACCAACGGGCACTCCAACGGCATCGTGCCGTTCCTGCGGACCCTGGACGCCTCGGTCGCGGCGGTCAACCAGGGCGGGCGTCGCAAGGGCGCCGCCTGCGTCTACCTGGAGACCTGGCACGCGGACATCGAGGAGTTCCTGGAGTTGCGCGACAACACCGGCGAGGAGGCGCGGCGCACCCACAACCTCAACATCGCGCACTGGATCCCCGACGAGTTCATGCGCCGCGTCGAGGCCGACGCCGACTGGTCGCTGTTCTCCCCCTCGGACGCCCCGGAGCTGGTCGACCTGTGGGGCGACGAGTTCGACGCCGCGTACCGCACGGCGGAGGCCGAGGGCCGCGCCACCAAGCAGGTCCCGGCGCGGGTGCTGTACTCCCGGATGATGCGCACCCTGGCGCAGACCGGCAACGGCTGGATGACCTTCAAGGACCACGCCAACCGCACCGCCAACCAGACCGCCGAGCCCGGCAAGGTCGTCCACTCCTCCAACCTCTGCACGGAGATCCTGGAGGTCACCGACGACGGCGAGACCGCGGTCTGCAACCTCGGTTCGGTCAACCTCGCGGCGCACCTCGGCGACCCCGCCGCCGGGTGGGAGGACGCGATGGACTGGGAGCGGCTGGACGCCACCGTCCGCACCGCCGTCACCTTCCTCGACCGCGTGGTGGACATCAACTTCTACCCGACCGAGCAGGCGGCGGCCTCCAACTCCCGCTGGCGGCCGGTGGGTCTGGGCCTGATGGGCCTCCAGGACGTCTTCTTCCGGCTGCGGCTGCCGTTCGACTCGCCCGAGGCGCGTGCGCTGTCCACCCGGATCTCCGAGCGGATCATGCTCGCCGCCTACGAGGCGTCCGCGGACCTCGCCGAGCGGCACGGCCCGCACCAGGCGTGGTCGGCGACCCGTACCGCCCGCGGGGTGCTCCACCCCGACCACTACCCGGACGCCGAACCGCTCTGGGCGGACCGCTGGGCCGCGCTGCGCGCCCGCGTCGCCGAGACCGGTATGCGCAACTCGCTGCTGCTGGCCATCGCCCCGACCGCGACGATCGCCTCCATCGCGGGCGTCTACGAGTGCATCGAGCCGCAGGTCTCCAACCTCTTCAAGCGCGAAACCCTCTCCGGCGAGTTCCTCCAGGTCAACGCGTACCTGATCGAGGAGCTGAAGGCGCTGGGGCTGTGGGACGCCCGCACCCGGGACGCGCTGCGCGACGCCAACGGCTCGGTCCAGGACGTCCCCTGGATCCCCGAGGAGACCCGGGCGCTGTACCGCACCGCCTGGGAGATCCCGCAGCGCGCGCTGATCGACATGGCCGCGGCCCGCACGCCCTACCTCGACCAGAGCCAGTCGCTGAACCTCTTCATGGCGTCGCCGACCATCGGCAAGCTCAGCTCGATGTACGCCTACGCCTGGAAGCGCGGCATCAAGACCACGTACTACCTGCGCTCGCGTCCGGCGACCCGGATCGCGCAGTCCGCCCGCGCGGCCGTCCCCGCTCAGCTGCCGGTGACCGACCCCGAAGCGGTCGCCTGCTCCCTGGAAAACCCCGAGTCCTGCGAGGCCTGCCAGTAATGCCCGACACCACCCTCACCCCCAACGCCGCCGCGGCCCACACCGCCACCACCGGCACGAAGAACCTCCTCGACCCGGGCTTCGAGCTGACCCTGCGGCCCATGCGGTACCCGGACTTCTACGACCGCTACCGCGACGCGATCAAGAACACCTGGACCGTCGAGGAGGTCGACCTCCACTCCGACGTCACCGACCTCGCCAAGCTCTCCCCGGGCGAGCAGCACCTGATCGGCCGCCTGGTGGCGTTCTTCGCCACCGGTGACTCGATCGTCTCCAACAACCTGGTGCTGACGCTGTACAAGCACATCAACTCCCCCGAGGCGCGGCTCTATCTGAGCCGTCAGCTCTTCGAGGAGGCCGTGCACGTCCAGTTCTATCTGACGCTGCTCGACACCTACCTGCCCGACCCGGACGACCGCGCCGCCGCGTTCGCCGCCGTCGAGAAGATCCCGTCCATCCGGGAGAAGGCGGAGTTCTGCTTCAAGTGGATGGACTCCGTCGAGTCCATCGACCGCCTGGAGTCCCAGGCCGACCGCCGCCGCTTCCTCCTCAACCTCATCTGCTTCGCCGCCTGCATCGAGGGCCTGTTCTTCTACGGCGCGTTCGCCTACGTGTACTGGTTCCGCTCCCGCGGCCTGCTGCACGGTCTGGCCACCGGCACCAACTGGGTGTTCCGCGACGAGACGATGCACATGGACTTCGCGTTCTCGGTCGTCGACACCGTCCGCAACGAGGAGCCGGAGCTCTTCGACGCGGAGCTGGAGCAGCAGGTCGTCGCGATGCTCAAGGAGGCCGTCGAGGCGGAGCTGCAGTTCGCGCACGACCTGTGCGGTGAGGGCCTGCCGGGCATGAACACCGCGTCGATGCGTGAGTACCTGCAGTGCGTCGCCGACCAGCGGCTCCAGCGGCTGGGCTTCGCGCCGGTCTTCGGCTCGGAGAACCCGTTCTCCTTCATGGAGCTGCAGAACGTCCAGGAGCTGACGAACTTCTTCGAGCGCCGGGCGTCGGCCTACCAGGTCGCCGTCGAGGGCTCGGTCTCGTTCGACGACGACTTCTAGGACACACACCACGAGCGGCCCGTGGACGGGATTCCGTCCACGGGCCGCTCGGCGTTTTCGGCCGGTGCGCCGGTCAGTCGTTGGCGACGACGGGGTAGCGCGGCTCCTGCTCGGCCATCTGCTTCAGCGCGCCCTTCCGCTCCCGCTTGGAGAGGCGGTCGATGTAGAGGTAGCCGTAGAGGTGGTCGGTCTCGTGCTGGAGGCAGCGCGCGAAGTAGCCGGTGCCCTCGACGGAGATCGGGTTGCCCTGGGCGTCCTGGCCACGGACGACGGCGTAGTCGGGGCGGGCCAGCTCGGCGTAGGCGCCGGGCACCGACAGGCAGCCCTCGTTGGAATCGTCCAGCATCCGGCGGGCGGCCGGGAGTTCGTCGAGGACGGGGTTGCAGACCGCGCCGACGTGGCGGACGCCGTTGTCGTCCGGGCAGTCGTAGACGAAGACCTTGAGGTCCACACCGATCTGGTTGGCGGCCAGGCCCACGCCCTCGGCGGTGCGCTGGCTGGCGAACATGTCGTCGATCAGCTGCGCCAGCTCGTCGCCGAACTCCGTGACGTCCTGGCACTCTTTGTGGAGCACGGGGTTGCCGACAACCGTGATCGGCCGGGACGTGCCCCGCTCACGGTGAGCGCTCTCCCGCTCCGCCGCGTCCGTCGTGTCGTCGACGAACTCGTCCACGCGCTGCTCACCGTCTTGATCAAACACAGGCTGCTGGGCCATCTCCGCCGTACGCCTTCCTTGGAACCCTGATTAGTCGCCCTCCAGCCTACGGGGGCGGCGAGGCGGTCAGCAGACCTCTTCCAGATCACGCCACTCACGGGTGTCCGGGCTGTCCGCGACCCAGCCGTCCAGCAGCCCGCGCACCAGGGCGGCGGGCGCCGCTATGCCGCACTCCCGCTCGGGCACCCAGAGCGAACCGGAGCCCGCGGTGCGGTGGCCGAGCGGCCCGGGGTGGCCCGGTTCGCTGTGGTCGTGCGGGTCCAGATGCTCACCGTCGCCCTCGTCGCTGGGCATGCTGGACTCCGAGCACGTACGGCACAGCAGCCGCACCGACGACGACCAGTCCTCGGCGGCGAACCCGGCGTCCGCCGCCAGCCGCTCCAACGCGTCCCGGTCCGCCTCGGTGGCGGCCTCCAGCAGGACGACCCAGGTGGGCACCGGCGACGGCGCCCACAGCTCGATCTCGTCGAAGACCGGGTACGAGGGCCCGGCGGCGGTGGTGCGTTCGCCGTGCGGGACGCCGTCGTGCAGCACCACCTCGCCCCAACGCCGCCCGGAGGACGGCAGCGGGATGGACAGCACCTCGATCCGGGCCGGGTCGAGACGGCGGCCCCAGACGACCTCCGCCTCGCCCTCGGGCGACAGCCTGACCGCTGCGCTGCCCAGCGCCATCCCGGACGGCTCGCTCTGCGCGACCCCGCCGCCGGGGACCTTCAGCCCGTACGCCTGCCAGGCGCGGCGGGCCAGCGGCCAGTCCTGGAGGGCGGTGGCGGCGATGCCGACGTTCCACCAGTCGGGCGCGCCCGGGGAGCGGTCGAGCAGGGCCACCGCGCGCAGCCCCGCGGCCCTGGCCTGCTCCCAGTCGTGCCGGAATTTGTGCAGCAGGGCGAGGTTGAACCAGGACTCCGAGAGCCACGGCTCCATGTCGGCGGCGCGCGTCAGCAGCGCGCCCGCGTCGTCGTAACGGCCGTCGCCGATCAGCGTGAAAGCCCGGTCGGTCGCCTGCCGCCACGAGGCGGAGGGCCGGTGCCGTACCTTGCCGAAGATCTTCACGATTCCCGCCTGCTGGTTGCTCGATGCCACTGGAGGTGGTGTCCCGAGCGGCGCCCGGGGCCACCCGGGGGCCCACTGGCAACCTGCCACAGATTGCCGTCGGCCTCAGCGTTTTCGCCGGGGCCCCTGCGGCTCCCTTGCCCTGCGTGCTCCCCCTGAATCCCCTCTGCGGGGCTTCCTTCGCATCCAACCATGCCCATCTCGGCGGGCGCTCATTACCCATGGGTTGCCCGGTGCGTTCACCAGGGGCGGAACTCTGGGGAAGGCTGTGGCGCCACGGGCCTCACGTGGTGCGGCCGCCGCGGGCCAGGACCCTCACGAGCGCTTCTACGACGCCCGGCTCAAAGTCCCGCCCGACCGCCAGCCGCAGCCGCTCCAGCGCCCACGGCGCCCCGTCGGGCCCGGCCGTCCGCCCCGCCCAGTCGTCGTACGCGTTGACGGTCCGCACGATGCGTGCGGTGACCGGCTGCTCGCGGTAGGGATCGGCCTGCCGCTCGACGATCACGGCGACCTCGGCGGGGACGCCGGTCTGCCGGACGACTGCGCCGCCGAGCAGGGCGATCCGGCGCTGCTCGGCGGGCGGCAGCGGCGCGGTCGCACCCGACGGCACCGGGTCGACGAGCGGCAGCTGCCCGATGTCGTGCATCAGCGCGGCGTACTCCAGGAGATCCAGATCGGGCTCGCGCAGCCGCAGCTCCCCGCCGGCCGCCCGGCTGAGGGCGGCGACCCGGCGGGCGTGGCCGGGCGGGGTGTACCCGGCGATCTCGGTGGCGCGGGCCAGGGAGGCGACGGTCTGGCGGTTGGTGGCCCGGACGGCCGCGCAGCGGCGCAGCGCGCACTGGGTCAGCAGCAGCGGCAGCGAGAACACCGGCAGCGCCCACAGCCCGGCGACCGCCGTGGCCAGCGCGATGGCCACGCCGGTCGCGCCGATCGCCGGGCCGATGCCGCCGGACGCCCGCAGCGCCCCGCGCAGCAGCGCCCCGTACGGGCGGCCGCTGCGGGCGCGGGCGAACGCGGCGGCGAGGACCGCGTCGCCCCGCGCGGTGAGCGCCAGCAGCCCGAGCAGCACCAGGGGCGGCGCATGGCCCCGGCCCACCCAGGAAGCGAGGGGCCCGGCGGCGTACAGGGGCTGCACACAGGTCGCGGCGAATCCGCAGGTCAGCAGGTGCCGCGCCAGACGGTCACCGGCCGGCCCGCGGCCAGGCCGCGGCACCAGACCCACCGGACCCGCGACGCCGACCACCACGAGGGTCTGCGCCGGGCCGTGTGGCGGGCGCCCCGGCCACCTCGCCGAGCAGCGCGTACGCCAGCGCGCCCGCCGCGCCCAGGGGCGCGCGTTCCCGCTCCTCGGGCGCCCGGTGCGCCCCGGCGGGTCCCTGCCGGGCCAGTTCGCCCACGGCGATCAGCGCCCCGAAGGCCAGTGCGACACCGGGCTGCGCGACACCGGACCGCAGGGTGTGGACGAGGGCCCAGAGCCCGAGACCGGCCGCGGTCGTACGGATCGCCACGGCGAGGGCGGCGCCCGAGGGGGGCCGGGCCGCCCGCCGGGTGTCGTCGCCGGGGTGCGCCGTCCCCGGGGGCGGCAGGGTGTCCGGGCGGGCCGCCGGGCCGCTCACGCGTCACCGGACCGGCCGGAATGGTGCCGGGCGCGGCCACCGCGCGGGGCGGCGTGCCGGCCACGCGGCGCACCGCTACCGCCGCGGTGCGAGCCGGGCGCGGGGAGCTGCGGCCCCGGGGGCGGGCCGCCTGTGGGATGCGGCAGGTCAGGGGCGGGATCGGCCGACGTGATCAGGTCCGGGTGCCAGCCGTGCCGCTCCAGGGCGGCGGCCAGCGCCCGCACCATCCGCGGGTCGAACTGCTTCCCGGCGCATTTGCGCAGCTCGGCGACTGCGGCCGGGACGGGGCGGGCCCGGCGGTAGGAGCGGGTGGAGGTCATCGCGTCGAAGGCGTCGGCGACGGCCACCACCCGGGCGCACTCGGGGATCTGCGCGCCCTTGAGGCCGTAGGGGTAGCCGCGGCCGTCGAGCCGCTCGTGGTGGTGGAGGATCACCTCCCGCGCCTCCCGCGCCTCCCCGAGGAAGCCGATGCCCCGGACGATTCGTGGCCGTACTCGGGGTGCAGTTCGATCAGGGAACGTTCCTGAGGGGTGAGCGGGCCCTCCTTGCGGAGCAGCCGGGTGGGGACGCCGAGCTTGCCGACGTCGTGCAGGGTCCCGGCGATCCGCAGCGCCTCGGTACGGTCCTCGGGCAGGCCCAGTTCCCGGGCGATCATCACGGAGGCGCGGCCGACGCGTTCGCCGTGGCCGCGGGTGTAGCGGTCCTTGATGTCGACGGCCTGCACCAGCGCGCGGATCGTGGCCCGGTGGGCGGCGCGCTCCTGGTGGTACTGGGCGAAGACCCAGCACGAGAGGTACATCGGCGGCAGCACCAGCAGCGCCGCCGCCGGGCCGTACGCGCCGCTCCAGAGCACCGCCGTCATCAGCCCGGCGAGGCCGTGCATCAGATGCGGGCCGAGGGAGCCGCGCAGCAGACCGCGCCAGGCGGTGCGCGGCGGCTGGCCCTCGGCGGTGACCCGTACCGCGCCGTCGAGGGCGGTGAGCACGGCGCAGAAGACGGCCGCGGTGGCGAGGGCGGGCAGCAGCACCCAGGGGAAGTGCGGGGCGGTGAGCGGCCGCGGTCCGGCGGCGTCGAAGAGCCGGGCGGCGGCCCAGCAGGCGGGCGAGTCCGGCCGCGTGCCAGATGCGGCGGGCGGTGCGCGAGGCTCGTCGGCCGGGGCGAGCAGCGCGCCCGGGACGGTGGTCAGCGCGGCCAGTGGCGGGGGCAGCAGGAACGCCCCGGCCGGCAGGGCGGGCAGCGCCGTGAGAACGGACCGGTACCGGCCGGGACCCGGATGCCCGGGAGCGGGCGGTGGCGCACCGTCTCGCAGCCCGCATGGAGGGCGGTGAGGGCGGTGAGGGCGGTGAGGGCGGTGAGGGCGGTGAGGGCGGCGGCGTCCGCCCAGGGGGCGCCGGGCCCGAGCCGGACGGCCGGGGCGGCGCACACCGCCGGGCCAGGACGGCCCCTGTGATGCAGCCACGCGCGGCCGGCGGCAGCGCCCGCATCGCGCCCTCCTCCCCGAAACCACGGCCCGATTCCGCGCAGCGTCATGCGCGGTGCGGGGGTGCGGGGGTGCGGGGGTGCGGGGGTGCGGGGGTGCGGGGGTGCGGCGAGGATAGAGGCGGTCGGGCGGACGCGTCGGCGCATCGGGGGGCGAGCGGGGAGAAAAGCCCCGCCACTCATCCCTTCGGGTGATACGCGGCGTTATTCGGCGCGCGCGGCCTCTGTACGTGCATCGGCGGATTCCGCCGCTTCGGCGGGGGACACGGCGGCGTCGGCCGCACCGTCCGCGCCCCGGGCGCCGGTGGTGTCGTCGTTCCGGGCCGCGTCGTGACGGGCCTGGTCGAGGACGCTGACCTCGGGGACGGTCTCACCGGCCCGGATCAGATCGATACGGCCCATGACCTTGGACCGCAGGTCGCGGGGGACGTCGTCATGGCCGCAGCAGCGCTTGACGAGCTTCTTGACGGCCTGTTCGAGACCGTACTTCTCCAGGCACGGCGAGCACTCGTCGATGTGCACCTGGAACTTCTCGCACTCACCCTCCGGCATCTCACGGTCGAGATACTCGTAGAGGTGGTCGAGCACCTCGGAGCAGTCCTTGTCGTGCGGATCTCCGCAGCTCATGATCCCGAGCCTTTCCGGTCGTGCGGCTGCGGTGCCTGCGTGGCAGCCCCTGCCCCGGCCGGGACCAGCCCGCGCTCCCGGGCGTAGTCCTCCAGCATGCCGCGCAGTTGGCGCCGGCCGCGGTGCAGACGGGACATCACCGTGCCGATGGGTGTCCCCATGATGTCCGCGATCTCCTTGTACGCAAAGCCCTCGACGTCCGCGAGATAGACCGCGATGCGGAATTCCTCCGGAATGGCCTGGAGTGCGGCCTTCACATCGGAGTCGGGCAGGTGGTCGAGCGCCTGCGACTCGGCGGAGCGCAGTCCGGTGGACATGTGCGACTCGGCGCGCGCCAGCTGCCAGTCCTCGATCTCCTCCGCCGCGCTGCGCTGCGGCTCACGCTGCTTCTTGCGGTAGGAGTTGATGAAGGTGTTGGTCAGGATGCGGTAGAGCCACGCCTTGAGGTTGGTGCCTTCCCGGAACTGATGGAAGGACGCGTACGCCTTGGCGTACGTCTCCTGCACCAGGTCCTCCGCGTCGGCCGGATTGCGCGTCATGCGCAGCCCGGCGGAGTACATCTGGTCCAAGAAGGTGAGGGCGTCGCGCTCGAAGCGTGCGTTGCGCTCGGCGGCGCTCTCCTCCCGGTCCGCGGTGTGCTCCCGTGCCGTGCCGTCGGTCCCTGCGTCGGTACCGGTGACCGGACCCACCTCCTCCAATACCGTGACGGACCCGGATGCGGATCCACTCGATTCGGAGAATAGACGACGATCCCGGGCCGCCACCGCTCCAGCCGGAGCGGTCTGCGATACCTGCGTCTGCGGCCACCGCAGGTCGGCGGCGGGACGAGCGGGGCAGGCGATTCCCATGCGGCGAGCTCCCATTCCTCGTACTGCGCGAGTGGTGTACGGATGTCCTACGCCACGGACAACAGCCGCGCCCCGCGCCGCATTCCCGGCCCGCGACGCCTTTTCGCGACGGCCCGCTGCGGGCGGCGGTTGACAAAGCGCGTTGCCGCTTCGGCAATGGGGACATGACGGATGACGCGTACGAACGGGTGCTCGGTGAGGTCGGGCCGCGGCTGCGGCGGCTGCGGCAGGAGCGCTCGGTGACCCTGGCCGCGCTGTCGGAGGTGACGGGCATCTCGGTCAGCACCCTCTCCCGCCTGGAGTCCGGGCGCCGCCGCGCCACCCTGGAGCTGCTGCTGCCGCTGGCCCGCGCCCACCAAGTGCCGCTGGACGAACTGGTCGGCGCCCCGGAGGTGGGCGACCCCCGGGTGCGGGCGGTGCCGCAGCGCCGGGCGCACATGACGTTCGTGCCGCTGACCCGGCAGCCGGGCGCCCTCCAGGCGTTCAAGCTCGTCGTCGACCCGGTCCCGGGCCCGCCCGAGCAGCGCACGCACGAGGGGTATGAGTGGCTGTACGTCCTGTCGGGGCGGCTGCGGCTGCTGCTGGCCGACCGCGATGTGGAGCTGAGGGCGGGCGAGGCGGCCGAGTTCGACACCCGGCTGCCGCACTGGTTCGGGCCCGCGGACGACAAGCCGGTCGAACTGCTCAGCCTCTTCGGCCGCCAGGGCGAGCGGATGCATGTCCGCGCCCGGCCCCGGGGGCGCTCGGAGTGAGACGGCGCGCCGGGGGCGCGGGGCGCCGGTCGGCGGGACCGCGGGCCCGCGCGCCGCGGCTCAGCCGAAAAGGCCGTCGAGCCACTCCGCCACCGCGTCCCTCAGCGTCGCCATCGATGCGTCCTCGGTGGCCCCGGCCCGCTTGGGCACCGCGAAGCCGTGGTCACCGTGGGCGACCTCCCGCAGCTCCGTACCGGGCGGGAACTCCTCGGGGCGCCCGAAGGGGTCCCGGCCGCCCTGGACGACGAGGGTCGGCACCCCGGAGGCGGTCAGCTCGTCGGCGCGGGACTTCTCCGGGCGGCCCGGCGGGTGCAGCGGGAAGCTGAGGGCGAGGACGGCGTGCGCGCCCAGTTCGCGCGCGGTGCGGCAGGCGACCCGCGCCCCCGCGCTGCGGCCACCCGCGACGACCGGAAGACCGGGCTTCTCCAGGGCCGGCCACAGCGCCGTCCACCCGGCGTCGAGGGTCTTGGGGGCGGGCGCCACCTTCTTCCCGGCGACCCGCCACGGCTGCTCCACGAGCGCGACGGTGTAGCCGCGAACGGGCAGCGCGGCGGCCAGCGCCCGCAGGTCACGCGCCTCGATACCGCCCCCGGCGCCGTGGCTGACCGCCAGCACCGCCCGGGCCGGTACGGGCGCCCGGAACCAGGTGATCCGCGCCTCGCCCACGGGCGTGGCGACCGTCTCGCTCTCGTGCACACCGGAAGTCATACGCCCATCCTGCCGCCCCGGGGACGCCTCGGCCGCACGGGCCCGCCGGGGGCGGGACGGAGAAGCGGCACACCCGAGGGGCGGCCCGCAGAAGGCGCTCCCCCAGCGACCGTGGCCCCGGCCTCCCCAGGGGCCGCCCCTCAGAACAAGGTGCCGACCTCGGGCCCGTCGAGTTCGGTGAGCAGTTCCGGACCGTTGTTGCGGACGTTGCTGACGGCCGTCGGCACCGGGTACGCGCGCATCAGCCCGGCCGGGGGCGGTGCGAGCAGGGTGAGCAGCCCGTCGGGGTCGGTGGGGGACGGGTCGAGCCAGGCGTCCCAGCGGTCGGGGGGCATCACCAGCGGCATCCGGGGGTGGATGGCGGCGAGCGACTGCGGCCCCTCGCCGCCGTCCGCCCCGGCCAGCGGCGTGGTCTCGGCCGCCGTGGTGATGACCGTGCACGTCACCCACCAGGCCCGCGGATGGTCGGCGGGCAGCGTGGCGTCGCGCCAGAACTCGTACAGACCGGCCATCGCCATCACCGAGCCGTCGGCGGGCGTCACGAAGTACGGCTGCTTACGGGGGCGCTTCTTCACCCCGCGCTCCTCCAGATCCCGCTCCTCGGGAGCGGTCACCCACTCGTAATAGCCGTCCCCGGGGAGCAGACAGCGGCGGGCGGCGAACGCCTGCCGGAAGGACGGCTTCTCGTGGACCGTCTCGGCCCGCGCGTTGATCATCCGCGCGGCGCCGTCCGGCGAGTTCGACCACGACGGCACCAGGCCCCAGGTCAGCGTGCGCAGCTGCCGCACCGGCATCCCCGGGGGGAACGCCTGGGCCGCGGCGCCCTTGAGGGGGCGCTCCAGGACCGCCTGTACGGGGACGGTCGGGGCGATGTTGTAGTCCGGGGCGAGCGTCTCCTTGGGGTCCAGGTGCCGGATCCCGAAGGTCTTTGTCAGCTCCTCGGGTCCGCGACTCGCTGCATACCTGCCACACACGGCAATCCACCCCTTTGACCTGCTGACCCACCAGGGTAGGCCGCCGCGCTCCCCGGTGCCCGACCCGGTCCGCGGCCCGGCGCACGCCCCGCCGGACGCGCCCCCGCTCCCCCTCCGCGCCCGGCCCCGCGACCCGCCGCGTACCGTCCGGGCAGGCGTGCCACACTGCCAGGCCATACGAAGGGACGACAGGGACGACATGGACACCGATCGCCTCACCTACATAGGGAGCCGCGTCTTCGGGACCCAGCCCGACCCGCCGGTCTGGCTGGTGGTCGCGACGGGGGTGCTGGCGCTGGCGGCCGTCCTGCCACGCCCGGCCTGGCGGCTGACCCGGAACGCGGTGACCATCGCCCACGAGGGCGGCCACGGCCTGCTGGCGCTGCTCACCGGCCGCCGCCTGGAGGGCATACGGCTGCACTCCGACACCTCCGGTCTGACCGTCTCGCGCGGCAAACCGACCGGTCTCGGCATGATCCTGACCGCGGTCGCCGGGTACATCACCCCGTCCCTGCTGGGGCTGGCGGGCGCCGCGCTCCTGGCGGCGGGCCACATCACGGCGCTGCTGTGGGGTGCGACACTGCTGCTCCTCGCCATGCTGGTGATGATCCGCAACGCCTACGGGGTCCTCACCGTCGTCCTGACGGGCGCCGCCTTCCTCCTCGTCTCCTGGCTGACACCCGCCGACGTCCAGGCGGGCTTCGCGTACGCGGCGGTGTGGTTCCTGCTGCTCGGCGGCGTCCGGCCGGTGTTCGAACTCCAGCGCAAGCGCCGCCGCGGCCCCGCGCTGCGTCCGGGGTCGCCGAGCGGTGCGCCGGACTCCGACCCCGATCAGCTGGCCCGGCTGACGCACGCCCCGGCGTTCGTCTGGATCGGGCTGTTCCATGTGGTGACGCTCTGCTCGCTGTTCGGCGGCGGCCGCTGGCTGCTCGGCGCCTGACCCGCGCCCGCGGCGGCCCGGCGGCGGACCGTGTATGCGGCCGATCCGGCCCGTACCGTCGCGAAACCGGGCCTCCCCGGGTGCGTATCCCTCGATCGTGCGCATCGCGGACGCCGCGGGCGGCGGCGCGACGGGACGGTTGCCTGATCAGCGCGGTGTGCGACGCAGGTACGTCACAGTCGCACCGTTTTTGATCAGGATGGGCACCCTTGCCCAGCGATTAAAGTGAGGGCATGACCGAGAGCACCGCACTCCCCGCCCTCTGGCCCGCCCCCGTCGCGTCGGGGGCGGTCGACGCGACCGTCACCGTGCCCGGCTCGAAATCGGTCACCAACCGCGGTCTGGTGCTCGCCGCCCTCGCCGCCGAGCCGGGCTGGCTGCGCCGCCCGCTCCGCTCCCGCGACACGCTCCTGATGGCCGAGGCGCTGCGCACCCTGGGCGTCGGCATCGAGGAGACCGCGTCCTCCAGCTCCGCCGAGCCCGGTGGCGGCGAGGCGTGGCGGATCATCCCGGCCGGTCTGCGCGGCCCGGCCACCGTCGATGTCGGCAACGCCGGTACGGTCATGCGCTTCCTGCCGCCGGTCACCGCGCTCGCCGACGGCCCGGTCCGCTTCGACGGCGACCCGCGGTCGTACGAGCGTCCGCTGGGCGGGGTCATCGAGGCGCTGCGCGCCCTCGGCGCCCGGATCGACGACGACGGCCGCGGCGCGCTCCCCATGACGGTGCACGGCACCGGCACCCTCGACGGCGGCCCGGTCGCCATCGACGCCTCCTCCTCGTCCCAGTTCGTCAGCGCGCTGCTGCTCTCCGCGCCCCGCTTCAACCAGGGCGTGGAGGTGCGGCACACCGGCGCCGCGCTGCCGTCCATGCCGCACATCCGGATGACGGTCGACATGCTGCGCGCCGCCGGGGCCCAGGTCGACACCCCGGAGGCGGGCGGCGAGCCGAACGTCTGGCGGGTCACCCCGGGCGCCCTGCTGGGCCGGGATCTCGTCGTCGAGCCGGACCTTTCCAACGCCCAGCCGTTCCTGGCCGCGGCGCTGGTCACCGGCGGCCGTGTCACCATCCCGGACTGGCCGGCGCACACCACGCAGCCCGGTGACGCGCTGCGCGAGATCTTCACCGCGATGGGCGGCTCCTGCGAGCTGACCGACGCCGGGCTCACGTTCACCGGCGGCGGCGCGATCCACGGCATCGACGTCGATCTCGGCGAGGTCGGCGAGCTGACCCCCGGTATCGCCGCCGTCGCGGCCCTCGCCGACTCCCCGTCCACGCTCCGCGGCGTCGCCCATCTGCGGCTCCACGAGACGGACCGCCTCGCCGCGCTCACCAAGGAGCTGAACAACCTCGGCGGTGACGTCACCGAGACCGCCGACGGCCTGCACATCCGCCCGCGCCCGCTGCACGGCGGCGTCTTCCACACGTACGAGGACCACCGCCTGGCGACCGCCGCGGCGCTCATCGGCCTCGTCGTCGAGGGGGTGCAGGTGGAGAACGTCGCGACGACCGCGAAGACCCTGCCGGACTTCCCCGCCCTGTGGAACACGATGCTCGACCCGGCCACACCGGCCGCCCGGAGAGGCTGAGGGTTCCGCCGCCATGCGCCGCTACGGCAAGAATCCCGATGAGGACGACGTCCGGGTCCGCCCGAACCGCAAGGGCAACCGCCCGCGTACCAACATCCGCCCCAAGCACGAGGACGCCAGCGAGGGCCTGGTCCTGACCGTCGACCGGGGGCGGCTGACCGTCCTCATCGACGACCGCACGGTCACCGCGATGAAGGCCCGTGAGCTGGGCCGCAAGAGCGCCGTCGTCGGCGACCAGGTCGCGGTGGTCGGCGACCTCAGCGGCGCCAAGGACACCCTGGCCCGCATCGTGCGGGTCGAGCCGCGTACCTCGACGCTGCGCCGGACGGCCGACGACGACGATCCGTACGAGCGCGTCGTCGTCGCCAACGCCGATCAGCTCGCCATCGTCACCGCCCTCGCCGACCCGGAGCCGCGCCCCCGGCTGATCGACCGCTGTCTGGTGGCGGCGTACGACGCGGGGCTCGATCCGCTGCTGGTGCTCACCAAGTCCGATCTCGCCCCGGCCGACACCCTCCTCGCGTCGTACGGCGCGCTCGGCGTCCCCTATCTCGTCACCAACCGCGACGAGCTGGCCGACGGTTCCGCCGCCGACCGGGTCCGCGAGCGGCTGGCGGGCCGGATGACCGCCTTCGTCGGGCACTCCGGCGTGGGCAAGACGACGCTGGTCAACGCCCTGGTGCCGGACCGCCGCCGGGCCACCGGCCGTGTCAACGCGCACACCGGCCGCGGCCGCCACACCACCACCTCGGCGCTCGCGCTGCCGCTGCCCGACGACAGCGGCTGGGTGATCGACACACCGGGTGTGCGCTCTTTCGGGCTGCACCACGTCGACCCCGCGCGGGTCGTGTTGGCCTTCCCCGATCTGATGCCGGGCACCGACGGCTGCCCGCGCGCGTGCAGCCACGACGAGCCGGACTGCGCGCTGGACGGCTGGGTCGCCGAGGGGCACGCCGATCCGGCGCGGCTGTACTCGCTGCGCCGGCTGCTGGCGGCCCGCGAGCGACGCGAGGGCGACTGACCGACGCAATCCCCTGCCCACCGTCCGGGGTAACTGCATAATCACACCGAGGCGGACGAAGCGGTCACCGACGGACGGAGGCATGGGACATGGCGTGGCTGCTCGTCGTGGTGGCGGGACTCCTGGAGACCGGCTTCGCGGTCTGTCTCAAGCTGTCCCACGGCTTCACCCGCCTCTGGCCGACCATCGCGTTCGCCGCGTTCGCGCTCGGCAGCTTCGGCCTGCTGACGCTGTCGCTGCGGAAGCTGGACGTCGGCCCGGCGTACGCGGTGTGGACGGGCATCGGCGCCGCCGGTACCGCCGTCTACGGCATGGCCTTCCTCGGCGACCTGGTCTCCACCCTGAAGCTCGTCTCCATCGCCTTCGTCATCGTGGGCGTCATCGGCCTGCAACTGTCGGGCTCGGCGCACTGACAGCGGGGCGTACGCCGCGCCGCCCGGTCCGCGCCGCCCGGCCCCGTCCGTCCGCGCCGGGACGGACCGCCGTACCTCACGGGGCCGCGCCCGTAACGTCGCGTCGCACGCCAGGCGGGACTTTGCGGACACACCCCGGTCCCATATGACCGGTGTGCGCACAGAATTGAGGCGCCGCCAGGGACTGCCAAGGGGCGCCGCGTGCGGCCGTCCGGGGCTTATCCGCCCGGCGGAGCCCGACCGTGTGGCTGTCCGCGTATACCAGTCGATACTGTTCGTACATGCCCGACTATCACGATGATCTCCGTCTCGGACACGTCCTCGCGGACGCCGCGGACGCCGCCACCATGGAGCGGTTCAAGGCGCTCGACCTCAAGGTGGAGACCAAACCGGACATGACACCGGTGAGCGAGGCGGACAAGGCCGCCGAGGAGTTGATCCGGGGTCATCTCCAGCGGGCCCGGCCGCGCGACTCCGTCCTCGGCGAGGAGTTCGGCTCCATCGAGGGCGCCGGTCCGCGGCGCTGGATCATCGACCCGATCGACGGCACCAAGAACTACGTGCGCGGCGTCCCGGTCTGGGCCACCCTGATCGCGCTGATGGAACGGGGCGAGGGCGGTGACCGCCCGGTCGTCGGCATCGTCTCCGCTCCGGCCCTGGGCCGTCGCTGGTGGGCGGCCGAGGGGCTGGGCGCCTTCACCGGCCGCAGCCTGACCTCCGCCAGCCGCCTGCGCGTCTCCGAGGTCGGCAGCATCCGGGACGCCTCGTTCGCGTACTCGTCGCTGACCGGCTGGGAGGAGCGCGACAAGCTGCAGGGCTTCCTCGACCTGAGCCGCGACTGCTGGCGGACCCGCGCGTACGGCGACTTCTGGCCGTACATGATGGTCGCCGAGGGCTCGGTGGACATCTGCGCGGAGCCGGAACTGTCGCTGTGGGACATGGCGGCGTGCGCCGTCGTGGTGCAGGAGGCCGGTGGCCGCTTCACCGGGCTGGACGGCGTACCGGGCCCGCACAGCGGCAACGCCGCGGCCTCCAACGGCCTGCTCCACGACGATCTGCTCTCGTACGTGGGCGACGCCCGCAGCTGAGCGGCGCCGCACCCGGGGGCGAGCGTCCGCCGGAAGGCGCACGAAGAGGCCGGAGCCCAGTGGCATCCGGCCTCTTCGGCTGGTACGGCAAGCGGGTGGCCGCCCGCGGCCGGGCCGCCCGCCCCGGAGGGAGGCGGCCCGGCGCGCGGGGTGGCCGGTCAGCCGCGCAGGGCCTGGACCGCGGCGTCGAGCCGCTTGCCGTAGTCCGCGTCCGCCTTGCGGAAGTTGTCGATCGCGCGCTGGGCGATGTCGTCGCGGGAGACCTTCGCGATGAAGCCCGCGAGGTTGTTGACCAGCCGCTCCTTCTCGTCCTCCGACATCAGGCGGTAGAGGTTGCCCGCCTGCACGAAGTCGTCGTCCTCGGCGTGCGAGGGCGCCGCGCTCTCTCCGGTGGCGCCGGAGAGCTGGGCGGGCTCCCACAGCGGACGGCCGGTCTGGACGGGACCGCCGAAGCTGTTCGGCTCGTAGTTCTTCGCGCCCGCGTGGCGGCCGTCGTACAGGACGCCGTCCCGGCCGTGGCTGCGCGCCTCGGTGGCGTGCGGACGGTTGACCGGCAGGTGGTCGGCGTTGATGCCGACGCGGTAGCGGTGCGCGTCGCCGTACGCGAAGAGGCGGCCCTGAAGCATCTTGTCGGGCGAGGGGCCGATGCCCGGCACGAAGTGGTGCGGGGAGAAGGCCGACTGCTCGACCTCGGCGAAGATGTTCTGCGGGTTGCGGTTCAGCTCCAGCTTGCCGATCTCGATGACCGGGTATTCCGCGTGCGGCCACACCTTGGTGAGGTCGAACGGGTTGAAGCGGTAGTTCGCGGCCTCGGCGGCGGGCATGATCTGCACGCCGACCGTCCAGGTCGGGAAGTCACCGCGCTCGATGGACTCGCGCAGGTCGCGCTGGTGGCTGTCGGGGTCCTCGCCGGCGACCTTGGCGGCCTCCTCGCCGGTGAGGTTCTTGATCCCCTGGTCGGTCTTGAAGTGGTACTTGACCCAGAAGACCTCGCCCGCCTCATTGCTCCACTGGAAGGTGTGCGAGCCGAAGCCGTCCATGTGGCGGTAGGACGCGGGGATGCCGCGGTCGCCGAAGAGCCACGTCACCTGGTGCGTCGTCTCGGGCGACAGGCCCCAGAAGTCCCAGACGTTGTCCGCCTCCTGCGAGCCGGTGTACGGGTCGCGCTTCTGGGTGTGGATGAAGTCCGGGAACTTGATGGCGTCCTTGATGAAGAAGATCGGGGTGTTGTTCCCGACGAGGTCGTAGTTGCCGTCCTCGGTGTAGAACTTCAACGCGAAGCCACGCGGGTCACGCACCGCGTCGGCCGCGCCGAGGTTGCCCGCGACGGTCGAGAAGCGCAGGAACGTCTCGGTCTGCTTGCCGACCTCTGAGAGGAACTTCGCGCGGGTGTACCCGGTCACATCCGCGGTGACGGTGAAGGTGCCGTACGCACCGGCGCCCCGGGCATGGACGATGCGCTCCGGGATCCGCTCGCGGTTGAAGTGGGCGAGCTTCTCGATCAGGAGCTGGTCCTGGATCAGTCCGGGTCCACCCAGGCCGGCCGTCTCGCTGTTCTGGTTGTCCGCAACCGGAGCTCCGGACTCCGTGGTCAGCGGTCCCGTGGTGCTCTCTACCGACACGTGCGCCTCCTGAAGTCTGCTACCTGCCCTTGGCTTGCGCCGCTGCCGATCCTACATTGGACATTGTCTAAGTCAAGAAGACTCCGAAAGTCGTACCCGATCCGGTGATGGACGGTGCACTGTTACCCTGGGCGTATCTGACTGATAGGTGAATGGCATGAGTGACCTGCTGGAACGGCTTCGGGAACGCGGCTGGCGACTGACCGCGCAGCGGCGCGTGGTCGCCGAGGTGCTGGACGGCGTCCACGTCCACTACACCGCCGACGAAGTGCACGCCCGCGCGACCGAACGGCTCCCCGAGATCTCCCGCGCCACCGTCTACAACACCCTCGGCGAACTGGTCTCGCTCGGCGAGGTGCTGGAGGTCAGCACGGACGGCCGCGCCAAGCGCTACGACCCCAACGCCCACCACGACCACCAGCACCTGGTGTGCTCGCGCTGCGGCACCATCCGGGACGTCCACCTCCACGGCGACCCGCTCTCCGCACTCCCCGAGCCCGAGCGGTACGGCTTCCAGGTCTCCGAGGTGACGGTCACCTACCGGGGCCTCTGCCCCACCTGCGCCGCCACTTCCTGAACCGCGGGCCCGCCCTCGTCCGGGCCGCCCCGCCACCTTGATCGGCTCGCACCCCACCCGGGTGCGGGCCGTTGCCCTACCCGCGCCCCGGCATACGGAAGCGGCCGCGCATACGACGAAGGCCCGGATTCTCGAAAGAATCCGGGCCTTCGTCTTCAGTAGCGGGGACAGGATTTGAACCTGCGACCTCTGGGTTATGAGCCCAGCGAGCTACCGAGCTGCTCCACCCCGCGTCGTTGTGATGCTTACTCTAGACCCACGCCGACGACCAGCGCAAATCCGTTCCCCGGAGGCGGCGCCGGACCGCGCCCGGGGAACGCCGTCAGGCACTCAGCTCCTCCCGGAGCGCTTCCTGCAGCCGGGCCGCCCGCTCGGCGACCTCCGGCGGCCCCAGCTCCACGGCGCGCGCGCACCACGACCCGGCCTCGGCCAGCGCCCCGCGCCGCGCGGCCAGCAGCGCCAGCCGGAGCGCGGCCCGGCCGTGGCCGTCGCGGGCCGCCCGCTGCCACCACAGGGCGGCCTCGGGCAGGCTTCCCTCCCGGGCCAGGAGCAGTCCGAGGTTGAAGGCGCCGTTGCGGCTCCCGGCCTCGGCGGCCGCGCGGTACCAGCGGGCCGCCTCGACCGTCTCACCCCGGGCCGCCGCGAGCATGCCAACCCGGACCTGTGCGTGGCGGTGCCCCTGGGCGGCCGCCTTCTCGTACCAGCGGGTGGACTCGGCGTCCGGCGTCCGCGCCCCGCCCGCGGGCCAGGGCTCGTCGGCCTCCCGGGCCCGGCGGTCCAGCAGGTCGGCGAGGCGGAACGCTGCCTCCGCGCTGCCGCCGTCCGCCGCGCACCGCAGATTGCGCTCCGCCGCCTCGTCCTCGCCGTCGCGCTGCTGCGCGATCGCGACCTGGAGTGCCGCCTCGGTGTGCCCGGCCGCGGCGGCCCGCTCGTACCAGATCTGTGCGGCGCGCTCGCTGCCCCGCCCGGCGAACAGGATGCCGAGGTTGAACGCCGCGTCCACGCTCCCGGCCTCGGCCGCCTTGGAGAACCACGGCTCGGCACCGGCCGCGTCGCCGCGCTGGAGCAGCAGGATGGCCAGCGCGTTGGCGGCCTCGCGGTGTCCGGCGTACGCGGCGCGGCGATACCACTGCTCGCCGCGCCCGGCCCGGCCCTGCTCGGCGCAGAGCAGCCCGAGGTTGTAGGCGCCGTTGACGTCGCCCGCGTCGAGCGCCGCGCGGTACCAGCGCTCCGCCGTCTGCAGCTCGCCGCGGTCGGCGTGGAGCGCGCCCAGGGCGTTGGCGGCGTTGCCGTCGCCGTCCTGGGCGGCGCGGCGCCACCACTCGGCGGCGCTCTCGGTGTCCCCGGCGTCACGCAACAGGAAGCCGAGCGCGCAGGCGGCCTTCGGCTCGCCGTCCTTGGCGGCGGAGAGGTACCAGCGGCCCGCCTCCTGGACGTCGCCGCGCTCCTCCAGCAACGTGCCGAGCTGGAGCGCCGCGCGCCGGTGTCCGCGCGCGGCGGCCTGGCGGTACCACTGCTCGGCCTCGGCCTCCCGGCTCAGCTCGCCGTAGGCGGGCGCCGTACGGCGGTCCGCGCCGCGCCCCTCCTCGACGAGCCGGGCGAGGCGGTAGGCCGCCTCCCGGTGCCCGCGCTCGGCCGCGGTGCGAAACCACCGCTCGGCGCCGACGTCCCCGCGGTGTTCGAGCAGGTCGGCGAGGGCGTACGCGCCCAGGCAGTGGCCCGATTCGGCGGACTGGCGCAGCCAGTACTCGGCGGCGGGTTCGTCGCCGCGCTCGCGGTGGTGGCGCCCGAGGGCGTGTGCGGCGGCGGCGGAACCGGCGACCGCGGCGATCCGCCACCAGCCCGCCGCCTCGTCCGCGTAGCCCCGCTGGTGCAGCAGTACGCCGAGATTGTTCGCGGCCGCGCGGTCGCCCGCGACCGTCGCGGAGCGCAGGTACGGCTCGGCGCCGTCGAGATCCCCGCGGCGCAGCAGCAGCGCGCCCAGTGCGCTCATGGCCGTGGTGTCGCCGGCCTCCGCGGCGCGGCGGTGACCGGTCTCGGTCACGGCCTCCGACGCCTCGGCCGCCTCCGCGGCGTCCATTTCGTCCATCGGCAACTCGGATGTGCGCCCTTTGTGAGGCGCATGCACAAACCGGTCCGTCTCCAACAACCTTGCCTTGTCCCCCATAAGAGCCATCGTCGCACCACCCGTAACCCTCGTACACCTGGTATACAGCACCCGGCGAGGTCACTTCAGCGTTTTGTCGACTTCCCGACACAACGACTTGCCAAACTCAAGCACACAGGTTCCACACATCGACTGTTCGACGCGGCCGTACGCAGGGAGAACGCGGCCGACCGGACGGGTACCCGGCGCGACCGCGCTCATGACGAAGGCCCGGATTCTCGAAGAATCCGGGCCCTCGTCGTCAGTAGCGGGGACAGGATTTGAACCTGCGACCTCTGGGTTATGAGCCCAGCGAGCTACCGAGCTGCTCCACCCCGCGTCGTTGTGTTCTCAACCTACCACGGCGCGGGACGGGGCTGACGCGGGGTCCCGCACCGGCCCCGCCGCGCCCGGTGGCCGCCGGGGAGACCGGCGGCCACCACGGGCGGCACGGGCGGTCAGCCGCCGGAGCCGCCGCCCTTCTTCTCCGCCTTCTTCTCGGCGGCGGCGGCGCGGTCCAGCGCCTCCTTGAGCTTCTTCTGGGCGTCGCCGTACGCGCTCCAGTCGCCGTCGACCCGGGCCTTCTCGCCCGCCTCGTACGCCTTCTGTGCGTCGGTCAGTGCCTCCTGCACCGTCTGGTCGGACGGCGGCTGGGTCGTCTCACCACCGGTGGGCGGTTCCTCGCCCGGTGCGGTGCTGCTCGGTGCCTTCTTGCCGAAGACGACATCCAGCGCGTCCTTGAGGGAGTTCTCCAGGACGGGCTTGTCGTCGCCGTAGCTCACCAGCACCTTCTTCAGGAGCGGGTAGTTGGTGTTGGCGCCGCGCAGATAGACCGGCTCGACGTAGAGCAGACCGCCGTCCAGCGGCACGGTCAGCAGGTTGCCGTACTCGATCTCCGAGTCACCGAACTTCTTGAGGATGTTCAACTCGTTGGCGATCTGCGGATCGGAGTTGAACTTCGACTGCACCAGCTGCGGGCCCGGGACCGGCGTCTCCGACGGCAGCTTCAGGATTCTGATCTTGCCGTAGTCGCCGCTGGTGGCGTTCGCGTCGACAGCCATGAACGCGCCGAGGTTGTCCCTCTTGTTGGGCGTGAACGTCGTCGTCAGCGAGAACGTCTGATCCTTCTGGTCCGGCATCTTCATGCTCAGGTAGTACGGCGGCACGGAGTTGCCCGACTTGTTCGTCGGATCGTTGGGGATCTGCCAGCGCTCGGAGCCGGTGTAGAAGGTGCCCGGGTCCGTGACGTGGTACGTCGTCAGCAGCTGCCGCTGGACCTTGAAGAGGTCCTGCGGGTAGCGCAGATGCTCCATCAGCTGCGGGCTGATCGCGCTGCGCGGCTCGACCGTGCCAGGGAAGGACTTCATCCAGGTCTTGAGGACCGGGTCCGCCTTGTCCCACTGGTAGAGCTTGACCGAGCCGTCGTACGCGTCGACCGTCGCCTTCACGGAGTTGCGGATGTAGTTGACCTGGTTCTGCTGGGCCATCACCGCCCGCTGTCCGTTGGTGAGCGAATCGGCGGTGGTGTCACCGAGCGTGGTCCGCGAGGCGTACGGATAGCCGTTGCTGGTGGTGTACGCGTCGACGATCCACTGGACCCGGCCGTTGATGACCGCCGGGTACGCGTCGCCGTCGATGGTCAGCCATGGCGCGACCGCCTCGACGCGCTCCTTGGGCGTGCGGTTGTACAGGATCCGCGAACCGTCGCCGATCGCCCCGGAGTAGAGGATCTGCGGCTCGCCGAACGCCACCGCGTACGCGGCGCGGTTGACCGGGTTGGCGAGGCTGACACCGCTCTTGCCCTGGTAGGTGTAGCTCTTCTCGCCGCTGTCGTCGGAGTAGTCCAGCTCCTTCTGCGGACCGCCGACGATGGAGTACTGCGTGGTCTTCTCGCCGTAGTAGATCCGCTGCTCGTACGTGGGCAGCTTGCCCTTGGACGGCAGGTCCGACTCGGTGTACTTCGGGCCGCCGCCCTCCGAGATCTCGGTGCCCTTCGCCGCCACCGCGCCGTAGCCGTGGGTGTACTTGAAGTGGTCGTTGATCCAGTTGCGCTCGGGGATACCGGCGATGTTCAGCTCGCGCAGACCGATGACGGTGTCCTGCTCGACGCCGTCCTTGTCCTTGTACCGGTCGACGTCGAGGGTGGAGGGGAACTGGTAGTAGCCGCGCACCTGCTGCTGTTGCTGGAACGCCGGGGAGACGACGTTCGGGTCGAGCAGCCGCATGCTGGCGGTGGTGTCGGCGTTGTCCCGGAGCTTCTGACTCTCACCCTTGCTGCCGGGCTGGTAGTCGCCCTTGTAGCCGGTGACCTTCGAGTCCTGGATGTCGTACGCGTCCCGCGTCGCCTTGATGTTCTGCTTGATGTACGGCGCTTCCTTGGCCTGCTCGTTCGGCTGGACCTGGAACTTCTGCACGATCGCCGGGTACAGACCGCCGATCAGCACAGCCGAGAGGACCATCAGACCGAAGCCGATGACCGGCAGCTGCCAGGTGCGGCGCCACAGGGTCGCGAAGAACAGCACCGCGCAGATCACCGCGATGAAAAACAGGATCGTTTTCGCCGGGAGATAGGCGTTGGCGTCGACGTACCGCAGGCCCGTCCAGCCGTCGGCGGACCGCAGCCCGCTCGACTTCACGGCGAGGCCGTAGCGGTCGAGCCAGTACGCGATGGCCTTGAGCGAGACGAAGATGCCCAGCAGCACCGACAGATGGCCGGTGGCCGCGGCGGTCGCGCGGGAGCCGGGGCTGGTGAGCCGCAGGCCGCCGTAGAGGTAGTGGGTGAGCGCGGCGGCGACCAGGCAGAGCACCGCGGCGGCGAAGCCGAAGCTCAGCAGGAAGCGGTACCAGGGCAGGTCGAAGGCGTAGAACGCGACGTCCTTGCCGAACTGCGGGTCCTTCTGGCCGAACGGCACGCCGTTGATCCACTGGAGCCAGGTGCGCCACTCACCGGACGCGGAGGCTCCGGCGATCAGGCCGATGACCGTGGAGATCGCCAGCAGCACCCACTTCTTGAACGGCGCCAGGCTCATGCGGTAGCGGTCCAGGCTCTGCTGCTCCATGGACATCGCGCTGAGCGGCGGCCGCAGGCGGTGGGCCAGCCAGATGTTCACGCCGACGACCACGGCCATCACCACGCCGAAGACGGCGAAGAGGCCGATCTTCGTCCACAGCGTGGTGGTGAAGACGGAGGCGTATTTCACCGAGCGGTACCAGAGCCAGTCGGTCCAGAACCCGGAGAACATCACAAAGAGCATGGCCAGGACGGCCAGTACGCCCACCGTCATGAAAAGGGTCCGGGCCCGCCGCGACGGCCGGCCGACTCTCATCCGTGGCCCGGAGGGGCCTCCGCCGCGGTCCGGCATCTGGAAAGCCAAGGTGCGCACCTCGAAGTTCGCTGTCGTGTGGAACAGGCCCGGAGATAGTAGGACCCACTGAACCAACTTACGAAGGCTTTACCCGGTTCCCGATTTCCGGGGTTCACAAGGCACGATGTGAAACATGACGAACAACCCCGTGGACGGCACCCCGCTCGCCGCCTCTCCGCTGACCCGCGCAGTACTCGAGATCGACGAGTACAGCGCCGGGCTGGGCTGGGACCAGCCCGCCCGACTCTTCGCCCTCGTGGACTCCGCCAAGCTGCGGGCACAGGAGCCCGCACTCGCCTCCCAGCTGGGCATCGACGACGACGCGGCCGCGTCGCTGACCCCCGTCGAGCAGGACGAGATCCCCGCGCAGACCCCGCTCGACGAATTCCTCGCCACCATCGCCTGGCCCGACGCGGTCGCCGGGTGCGCGCTGACCGTGGAGCGGCTGATGCTGCCGCCGTCGGCCGAGGACTCAGTGCCCGCAGGGCTGGACGAGAAGCAGCTCGCCACGTGGGTGGCCGAGCACCCGGACCGTCAGGAGGTCCGGATGACGGTGGCGGTGCTGCGGGACGGCTCCCGCGAATCGGCACTGCGGCTGCGCGAGAAGGACGCGACGTCCGAGGTGCTCACGGGCGCCTCGCTGGTGCCGGGCCTCGCGGACGCGCTGGCGGCGACGTTCGAGGCGTGACCGGGAACGGGCGGCGTACGGGGCGGTTCCCCGTACGCGGCCCTAGCGGGACGTGGAGCAGCTGGGCAGACCGGCGGTGTGCCCGCTGCTGATCTTCTTCAGCGCCTGGACGGCGTCACCTATGGTGTCGACCTTCACGAGGGTGAGGCCCTCGGGGGTGTCCTTCGCTGCGGACGCGCAGTTGTCCTTCGGCGTGAGGAAGTACTCGGCGCCCTTGGCGCGGGCGCCGACCGTCTTCATGGAGATGCCGCCGATCGGGCCGACCTTGCCCTGGTCGTCGATGGTGCCCGTACCGGCGATGAACTTGCCGCCGGTGAGGCTCTGCGAGCTGAGCTTGTCGACGATGCCAAGGGCGAACATCAGCCCGGCGCTGGGGCCGCCGACATCGGCGAGCTTGACGTCGATGGAGAACGGGAAGATGTGGTCGACGCCCGCCTGGATGCCGACGAGGGCGCGGCCGCCGTCGGCCTTCACCGTGGGCACCGTGATGTTCTTGCGGCCGCTCTCGGGCCGCTGCCCCTTCTTCTCGTCGGCCGCCGCGGTCTTGGCCGGGATGACCGTGAAGACGACCTTCTCTCCCGGCTTGTGACGGGTGACGAGCTTGGTGACGTCGTCCTTCGCCTTCACCGGCGTATCGTCCACCGCCTTGATCACATCCCCGGCGTGCAGCAGTCCGTCGGCGGGCTTGCCCTTGAGCACGGAGGCGACGACGGTCTGGGTGGCGACGGGGATGTGCAGTTGGTTCAGCGCCGCGACCTTGGCGCTCTCCTGGGACTGGGAGAACTCCTCGGCGTTCTCCTGGTCGGCCTGCTCGGCGGTCTGTCCCTCGGGGTAGAGCGTTTTGTGCGGGACGACCGCGCTGTCGGGGTCGAGCCAGCCGTAGACCGCCTCCAGGAGATTCATGGAGTAGTCGGGGCCGGTGACGCGGACGGTGGTCATGTTGAGGTGACCCGTCGTCGGATACGTCTTGCGGCCGGAGATCCGCAGCACCGGCTGGCCCTCGTGATCGCCGAGGGTGTTGACGGTGGGGCCCGGCGACATCTCGGCGTACGGCACGGGAATGAGCACCCCGGCGCAGAGCAGCGCGATCAGCATCAGTGTCGAGGCGAGCAGCGTCGCGGTGCGGCGTGGCATGGAACGACAGTACGGGACGGGTATGACAACCGGCTCGCGGGGCCGTCCGTACGAGGCGGGCGGGCCGACCGGTGTCCGCCCGCCGCCCGGTGTGCTCCGGTGCGGCGGGCGGACGCCGGGTCAGACCAGATCGGATCCGGAGTGCTCGCGCTCCATCGCGGCCCGGAAGCGTTCGTATCCGGCCAGCTCCGCGATGTCGCCGCCGCTCCTGCGGTTGCGTTGTGCCCAGGTGCTCCACAGCATGGCGGCGAGCGCGGCGAGGACCGGAATCAACAGCCAGAGGAGCGCACCCATAGTGGCCTCCCGAAAGTGTCCCACCGCTATCGACGAATAAGCAGATTAACCATCTGCCAGGTCAACGCTCACGGCAGGGGGCGAGTTACGCAACCGGAACCCGCCCACCCGGTCGGCTCCGTGCCCGGGGGCCGTCCGGGCGGCGTGGCGGGGCCGGGCGCGTGACCGAGGGGCGCGTCGTCAGGCGCCGACCCACTCCTCGGTGCCGTCCGAGAAGGTCTGGTGCTTCCAGATCGGCACCGTCGCCTTGAGGTCGTCGATCAGCCTGCGGCACGCGGCGAACGCCTCGGCGCGGTGCGGGCAGGAGACCGCGACGACGACCGCGAGGTCGCCGACGGTCAGGTCGCCGACCCGGTGGACGGCGGCCAGCGCGCGGACCGGAAAGTCGGCGGCGACCTTCTCGGCGACCCGGCGCAGCTCCGCCTCGGCCGTGGGGTGCGCGGAGTAGCCCAGCGCGTCGACGTCGGTGCCGCCGTCGTGCGAGCGGACCGTGCCGACGAACAGCGCGGTGCCGCCCGCCGCGGCGTCGCCGACGGCCGCGAACACCTCGTCGACGGAGAGCGGCGTCTCGCGGATCGCCAGCAGCCGGACGGGGTCGGCCGCCGCCCGCTCTCCGGGGTGGTCACGGCCTGGGGTCGGGGTGACGTGCGTGCCAGACATGCCGCCATCGTGCCGCACCGCGCCCCGGAAGGGGAATGGCCGTTTCCCCCGGGCGCGGGGCGCACGGACCGGAGGGTCCTCCAGGGGCGGCCCCTGCACGCCGTGCCCGGGGGGCGCGTCAGATACGGCGGCGGGCCTTGCGGGCGCGGCGTACCAGGGCGGCGGTGCCCAGGAGGGCGACGGTCGCACCGGCGGCACCGGCGGCGGTGGCGTCCTTGCGGCCGAGGCGGCGTCCGGCGACGGTGTGCCGCCCGGCGACCTCCTCCAGCAGCTCGGCGAGGACTTCCTCGTTGGTCCACCGGGGCCGCCAGCCCGCCTCGTGCAGCCGGCTGCCGCTGACCACCCAGGGGTGCATGGTGTACGCGAGGTCCCCGGCGGGCGAGGGGGTCAGCCCGATGCGGTGCAGCCGGGCCGCGGCGCCCAGGGCGACGGAGGACGGCAGCTCCATGCGCCGGATGCCGGACAGCTCCTCGACCTCCTCCTGGTCCAGCCAGCCGTCGCAGCCGACCGCCAGCTCGCCCTCGACCTTCTCCAGGGCCGCGTACTCCAGGGCGCCGACCAGGTCCTCGACGTGGCAGAACTGCCAGGCGGGGCGGGAGCCCGCGACGACCAGGAGGCGCGGCGACTCGAAGTACCGGGTCAGCGCGGTGTCGGTGCCGCCCACCAGGACGGCGGGCCGTACGACGGTGCAGTTCAGGCCGGGGTGGGCGCGGGGCGCCCGCTGGGCGAGGCGTTCGATCTCCAGGAGGTCGCCGACCCCGGTGGCGTCGGCGGTGGCCCGCAGCTCGGCGTCCTCGGCGAGCGGGATGTCGTTGTCCGGCAGCGCCCCGTAGACCATCGCGGAGGTGCAGAGCACGACGCGGTGCACCCCGGCGGCAGCCGCGGCGGTGAGGACGGTCTGGGTGCCGCGGACGTTGTAGGCGGTGCGGGCGGCGGCGTCGGACTCCAGGTCGAGGTCGAGCGCGAGGTGGACGATGACGTCGGCACCGTGCAGCTTCTCGGCGATGGCCGGGTCCCGGATGTCCAGGACGTGCCAGTGGGCCTCGGGGATGTCGCCGCGCCGCTCGTCGATGGCGATGACCTGCTTGACCTCGTCGGACGCGACGAGGGCGCGGGTCAGCAGCGCGCCGATGCCGGTTGCGGCTCCGGTGACGGCGATGACGGGGCGGCGGCCGGGCCGCGGGGCCGGTTCTTCGGTACCGCGTCCGGTCTGCAGGGTCGGCGCGTCAGCGTTTCGCGCTGCGCGAACGGTCGGATCTGGGGAACTCACCGGGCGTCTCCAGCGGTTGTCTTCAGTGCGTATGCGTACCGGCGCGTACGTACAGGTGGCGTCCATCCTGCCGCAGGCGTCCCGACAGCGGAGCACCGAGCCCCGATGCGCTGAGGGTGTCTACGCTGGAGGGTGATGTCGGGCAGCCGCCGTCGGCCCGGGGCCGGCGGCCCTACGAGCCGAGGAAACCCGTGAGTGACACCCCATTCGGATTCGGCCTTCCGCCGGAGGAGCCGGAGGACGGCGACAACGGCAAGAAGAAGGGCGGCCAGGGAGGTAGCCAGGGCCCCGCGGACCCGTTCGGGTTCGGTGGCGGGAGCGGTGGCGCGGACAATCCGTTCGCGGCGCTCTTCGGCGGTATGGGCGGCCCGGAGGGCCAGATGAGCCCGGGCGACCTGGGCGCCGCCTTCCAGAAGCTCGGCCAGATGCTCTCGTACGAGGGCGGGCCGGTGAACTGGGAGATGGCCAAGGACATCGCCCGGCAGACGGTCGCGCAGGGCACCGAGGCGGGTGGCAAGGACGCGTCCGTCTCGCCGGGTGAGCGCACCGCGGTCGAGGAGGCGGTGCGCCTGGCCGACCTGTGGCTGGACGGTGTGACGTCGCTGCCGTCGGGCGCCGGGACGGTCGTGGCGTGGAGCCGGGCGGAGTGGGTCGAGGAGACCCTGCCGGTCTGGAAGGACCTGGTGAATCCGCTCGCGGAGCGCGTCGGGTCGGCGATGGGCGATGTGCTGCCCGGTGAGATGCAGGCCATGGCGGGTCCGCTGCTGGGCATGATGCGCTCCATGGGCGGCGCGATGTTCGGCACCCAGATCGGGCAGGCGCTGGGCGTCCTGGCGGGCGAGGTCGTCGGTTCGACGGACGTGGGCCTGCCGCTGGGTCCGGCCGGGAAGGCGGCACTGCTGCCCAAGAACATCGCGACGTTCGGCTCCGGTCTGGGCGTGCCCGAGGAGGAGGTGCGGCTCTATCTGGCGCTGCGGGAGGCCGCCCATCAGCGGCTGTTCGCGCATGTGCCGTGGCTGCGCTCGCATCTGTTCGGGGCCGTGGAGGGGTACGCCCGCGGCATCAAGGTCGACACTTCGAAGCTGGAGGACGTCGTCGGCCAGATCGACCCGCAGCACCCCGAGGAGCTGCAGAACGCGCTGCAGCAGGGCATGTTCCAGCCGGAGGACACCCCGGAGCAGAAGGCCGCGCTGGCGCGGCTGGAGACGGCGTTGGCGCTGGTCGAGGGCTGGGTGGACGCGGTGGTGCACGCCGCCGCGGCGCCGCATCTGCCGTCCGCCGACGCGCTGCGTGAGACGCTGCGGCGACGCCGGGCGACCGGTGGCCCGGCGGAGCAGACGTTCGCCACGCTGATCGGGCTGCAGCTGCGTCCGCGGCGACTGCGGGACGCCTCCCGGCTGTGGGCGTCGCTGACGGACGCGCGGGGCCTGGAGGGCCGCGACGGTCTGTGGGCGCACCCGGACATGCTGCCGACCGCCGCCGATCTCGACGACCCGGACGGCTTTGTGCACCACGAGCAGATGGACTTCTCCGAGCTGGACAAGATGCTGGGCGACGCGGCGAGCGGTGGTTCGGAGCCGCGGAAGCCGCAGGCGTCCGGCGAGCCCGGTGAGGACGGCGAGGACGGTGCCAAGGGCGACGGTGGCCGGTGAGCCTGCATGACGAGGCGGCGCGGGCGCTCAAGGAGTGGCCCGCGCCGTCGCCCGCCCAGGAAGAGCTGCGGCTGGCGTATCTGGAGCATCTGACCGCGCACCCCGACGGCATGGGGAAGCCGTGCAAGGCGGGGCATCTGACGGCCAGCGCGCTGGTGATCGACCCGGCGGGCGGGCGGGTGCTGCTGACGTTGCACCGCAAGCTGAAGATGTGGCTGCAGATGGGCGGCCACTGCGAGCCCGGCGACGCCACGCTGGCGGACGCGGCGCTGCGCGAGGCGCGTGAGGAGTCCGGTATCGCGCGGGGGCTGGAGCTGCTGCCCGGCGGCCCGGTGCGGCTGGACCGCCATCACACGCCGTGTGCCTGGCATCTGGATGTGCAGTTCGCGGCGGTGGCGCCCGAGGGCGCGGTGGCGCGGATCAGCGACGAGTCGCTGGATCTGCGGTGGTTCCGGTACGACGAGGTCGCGGCCGTGGCCGATGAGTCGGTGGTGCGGCTGGTGGACGGCGCGCGGGCGCTGCTGTAGGCGGCGAGCCGTGCGCCGGGCGAACGGCGGCCGGAGCGGTGTGGCGGGCGGTGGCCGGGTGTCCGTCGGCCGGGGCCGCGTGGCGGGCGGTGGCCGGGCAGCCGTCGGCCGGGGCCGGGTCGCCGGAGGGCGGAGGGTTGGGCCCGGTTGGCTCCGCCTCCAGCCCTGCCCCGGCGCCTTCAGTTGGTGAAGATGTTGCCCTGGTTGTAGCCGCGGGCGCCCTGCTGGCCCATGCCGAACTGCGCGGCGAGGCCGGAGCCTATGACGGCGTTCTGCGGCGGAAGGAGTTCGCTGGGCTGGACCAGGGCGTATCCCTGGCCGAGGAAGCTCAGCTCCCAGCCTTCGCCGGTGCTGCCGCGGCGCCGCCAGACGCCGGAGGAGTGCGTCTGGGCCTGCATCTGGACCCGCAGCGAAGCGGACCAGGCGACGACCGCATCGGCGTCGGCGTTGACGTAGGTCTCGGGGGTGACCGGCAGCATCAGCGGCTGACCGGAGGTCATGAGGACGACCTTGCCCTGACCTGCGATGTTGAGCTGGTACTTGCCGGTGCCGGAGATGCCGTACCGGCTGTCGACGGAGACGGCGTCCCAGTGGAGTCCGGAGTCGAGCGCCAGGACGTAGCTGCTGTCGACGGTGAGGCCCTGGTGGTCGACGTCGAGGATGTGGACGTACTGGGCGAGGTTGGCGAGGTAGACGGTGCCCTGGCCGGAGATGCGCATCAGGTCCAGGCCCTCGCCGGTGACGGCGCGGGCGCGGTGCTGGCCCTGGGTCTGGTAGTCGCCCTCGAATTCGAGGAGTCCCTGGTAGGCGACCATGGAGCCCTTGCGGGCGAGAAGGTCCTCGTGCCCTTCGAGGGCGACGCGCAGCAGCTGGGAGTTCTGCAGGGCGTAGCGGTCCTGGGTCTGTGCCTCGGTGTGGGCGAAAAGCGGGCTCTGCATGTTCCTCGGTCCCCCTTCAGCCCCGGGCCCGGAGCCGGTCGGTGCTGTCCTCGCTGGGCTGGACGACGACGAAGCCCTGGCCGGAGAAGCCGAGCTGGTACGCCTCGCCGCTGCCGCGTCCGATCATCGAGGACGCCTTGAAGCTGCGTTTGCCCTTCATCTTCAGGTGGGTCGACCAGGCCACGAGGGCGTCGGGGTCGACGTACGTCTCGTCCACGCCGCGCCCGCAGTCGACGACGATGGGCGTGCCGCGGGAGGTGAGGGCGACCCAGCCGGTGCCGGATATACCGACGTTGAACAGCCCCTGACCGGCGAACTTGGCCATGCCCTTGACGCGTTGGACGCCCCACTGGAGCTGGGCGTCGAGGGCGAGGAGGTTGGTGCCGCTGACGGACAGCGACTCGCCGTTGAGGTGGATGCAGACGACGTCGGCGCCGTAGTCGGCGAGGTAGAGGATGCCGTCGCCGCTGCACTTCATCAGCGGGGCGCCTTCGCCGGTGACCCACTGGGAGGCCATCTGGCGGACGGCGGGCGGGTTGGGCTCGTACTGGATGAAGCCTTCGTAGGCGACCATCGATCCGGTGCGGGCGAAGACGTCGTGGCCGCTCTGCATGGCGATCTTGGCCATGGCGCTGCCGTGGTTCTCCATGCGGGCGGCGGGCGGGGTCGGGGCGTAGCCCGACAGCTGCTGCTGGGTCATGGTGGCGGGCTCCCTCAGACCTCGTAGGGCTGGACGACGATGAAGTTGCCGGGTGCGCCGCGGAATTGGAGGTTCACGGACTCGCCGGAGTGGCCGGGGTAGGCGTGGCGGCGCATGCTCACCTGGCTGGAGACGATCACCTGCGCGGCGGCGGACCACGCGACGACGGCGTTGGCGTCGGCGAAGGTGGTCGGCGTAACGGGCAGGACGACGGGGGTGCCGCGGGTCTTGACGACGACGGTCCCGGTGCCCTGGAACTGCAGGGTGAACAGGGCGCCCCCGGGTATCCCGTGGCCTTCGACGCGGCGCACTTCGTGCTGGAGCGATTCGTCGAAGGCGAGGACGCTGTCGGCGGAGACGCACAGGGCGTCGCCCTGCAGCTCGACGGGGTGGATGTGGGCGCTGTCCTCGGCGAAGAAGACCTGGCCCTGGCCGGTGCAGCGCATCAGCTGCATCTCCTGGCCGGTGGCGTTGCCGACGATGCGGCCGCGGAGGCCCGCGCCCTTGTAGTGGAAGTCGACCTTGCCCTGGTAGAGCACCATGCTGCCCTGGCGGGCGAGGACCGGCTGCCCGTCGACGCCGAGGTCGACGCGGACCAGTTTGCTGTTCTGGAGCGTCCAACGCTGCCCGGTGGGGGCTTCTTTGTACTTCTCCAGCACGACGCCGAGACCGGGGCCACCGTCCTGTGGCACGGCCGGCGCCTGCCCGGAGTGCGGCACGCCGGGGGCCTGCCCGTACGGTGCCGGGTGCTGACCGCCGGGGATGCCAGGGGCCGCGGGCGGCGGCACGAGGGCGGCGGGCGGCGTCATCGGGGCGCCGGGCGGGGCGAGGGGCGCGGCCATGGTGGGCGCGTTGTGCATCTGGGGCGCGGGCGGCTGCGGCGCGGCGGGCGGGGCGCTCTGGGGTGCACCGAAGCCGGGGGCCGGTTGCTGCGGGGCAGCGGGCGGCGGCTGTGCGGGCGCCGGGGCCTGCGGCGGGGCGAAGGCCAGGGCCGATGCGGCGGGCGGGGCGAAAGCGGGCGCGGCCTGCGCGGGCTCGGGCGTCGCCTCCTCCTCGACGGCCTCGCCGCCGAAGTTCTTCAGCAGCGCCTCCAGGCCGCCGTCGAAGCCCTGGCCGACGGCGGCGAACCGCCACACGTCCTTGAGGTAGAAGTCGCCGAGCATGACGGCGCGTTCGGTGCTGAACTCGGAGCCGTTGAAGGAGTAGCGGGCGACCTCTTCACCGCCTGCGACGATGCGGAGGTAGCCGGAGCCGATCCGGGAGACCTGACCGGCGCCGTCGAGGGCGGCGGTGAAGGACAGCTTCCGGATGTGCGGCGGGATGCGGTCGAGGGTGACCCGGAACGACTGGGTGTCACCGGCCTGTTCGCCGAGCTGCTGGATGGCCTGCTCGGGCGAGGCGGGCTGGTTGAAGAAGACGAAGTACCGGTCGTCGGAGAGCCGTTCGTCGGCGTCCAAGCCGAAACAGCTGATGTCGAAGGTGAGCCCCGGGCCACCGATCTGCACGCCGACGTACAGGTCGGTCCCTGCCGTCAGGTCACCGATCCTGGCCTTGTGGCCCCGCTGGAATTCCCTGGCCATAGGTAACGCCTGTCCCCCCGCTCCGGCTGTGAGTTGGTACTGCGAGCCAGGCTATCCGCTGCCACTGACAACGCGGGATGCCGGGGCGTGTGACCGGCGCCGGCCGGTGTCAGTCGTCCGGTTCGGACGGGTGCGGCAGCCGCTCGGCGGCGGCGATGCCTTCGAGGTAGCCCCGGGCCCTTTCGATGCGTGGGTAGGCGTCGAGCAGCTTCCAGAACCGCGGGCCGTGGCCGGGCACCAGGAGGTGGGCGAGTTCGTGCAGCAGTACGTAGTCGACGACGTATTCCGGCATGCCCTGGAGG
This sequence comes from Streptomyces sp. NBC_01525, assembly GCF_045040405.1. Taxonomy (NCBI): domain Bacteria; kingdom Bacillati; phylum Actinomycetota; class Actinomycetes; order Kitasatosporales; family Streptomycetaceae; genus Streptomyces; species Streptomyces sp. NBC_01525. The sequence continues at coordinate 4,700,687 of NZ_CP109397.1, read as the reverse complement.
CGGTGCGAGAGGCGGATGGTGCCCTCGGCGGGGGTGCACGAGCCCCAGCGGCTGTTCTGGTTGGTGACCCAGCGCACCGACGCCGGGCGGGCCTCGCCGCCCAGGAACCGCGCCGACAGTGCGGCGGCCCGCTCGGTCAGCTCCGCGTCGCCGGGGCGCCGCCTGCCGTCCTTCGCGGCGAGCCGCTCCAGCATCACGGCGACCCAGCGTTCCTCCTCCGCCCGGGACATCCGGTCCGGTATCAGGACGACGGTGCGGTCGCCCTCCCGGCGGGCGGAGACGGTGCTGCGCCGACGCGCGCTGCGGCGCACCTCGACGGGGCCGGGCGCGGTCGGGGTGCCGGGGGTGGAGCCACGGGGGTCGGGGGTGGTGGGTCGCAGGGGGTTCTCCTTCTCCGCGGTGGACGGGTGGCCGGCCGGTGGGCCGCGCCCGAGGCTACTCGCGGCCACTGACATCCCGGCCCCGGCCGGAGACGGCCCGGTCGTCCACAGCCCGTCGCATTCGTATGACCGCGCGGCGCGGGCCTGTGGACAACTCGGGGGGTGTTCCGGCCGTCGGCGCATGCTGTGTTCACACACCGCGGAGGACCGCGGAAGGACCGGTGAACGGGGGCGGATGCGATGCGTCCGATGATCAAACCGGCGCTGCGGCGCGGTTGGCTGGACAGGGCGACGGTGCGGTACGGCGTGGCACCGGCGCACGCGGTGGTGGTGGGTCCCGTCGACATCGCGACGGGCTACTTCCTCGACATGATCGACGGCACCCGCACCATGGACGAGCTGATCGCCCAGGCCCATGCGCTGGACCTGTCGCCCGCCCGTGCGCGGGGTGTGGTGGAGCGGCTGGGCGCCGCGGGGCTGCTGGAGGTGGCGTCCGGGGGCGGTCCCGGGGCCGACGCGGTCCGGGCGGACGGCGCGGCCTGTGCCCGGCTCCGGCCGGACCTGGCGTCGCTGTCGGTGCGGTATCCGGAGGCCACCGGCGCGTGGGGACGTATAGGGGCGCGACGGGCGGTCCGCGCGCGGGTGCGGGGCGCGGGCCGGGTGGGGGCGGCCGTCGCCGCGTTGCTGTCCGCGTCGGGCATCGGCCGGGTGGAGGTGCTGGACGGCGGGAAGGTCGAGCCGTGGGACGTACTGCCCGGCGGGTATCGCGCGGATCAGGTCGGTGAGCGGCGGGACGTGGCCGCGCGGCGGCTGGTGCGGGAGGCATCGCCGTGGGGACGTGTCCCGCGTCCGGTGGTCCCGGTGAGCGAGTCGGGCGAGCCGGGTCTGTCCCTGGTAATCCTCACCCCGCGGGATGACCTGGGGGCGTACACCCCCGATCCGCTGCTGTCCGAGCCGCTGTTGACGGCCGGTATCCCGCATCTGTACGCGGGCGTGATGGAGGGGACGGGTGTGGTGGGGCCGCTGGTGGTGCCGGGCCTCTCCGCGTGCGCCGGCTGCGATGAGCTGCGGCGTACGGAGGCGGAACCGGCGTGGCCGAGGCTGCTGGCACAGTGGCGGTCGGGCCGGGGATCCCCCGCGGTCCCGGCGTGTGATGCGTCGCTGGCGACGACGGTCGCGGGACAGGCGGCGGCGCAGGCGTTGACGTTCCTCGACGGGACGTTGCCGCCGTGCACGGGCGCCCGGCTGGAGTTCGCGCTGCCGGGTGCGGGCATACGCACCTCATCGATCGTGCCGCACCCGGAGTGCGGGTGTGGTGCCGCGCGGTCGGCGGCGTCCGACGGCGCCTCGGATCCGGAGCGGCGGCACGCCACAATGACGGAGTAACCCCGCTTGGGGGCAGTGTGAGTTGGAGGGGCGCATGTCTGATCTTCCCCGCAAGGCGGTCACCCGCACCGCCAAGCTGGCCGCGCTGCCCCTGGGGTTCGCCGGTCGCGCCACCTGGGGCCTGGGCAAGCGGATCGGCGGCAGGTCGGCCGAGATCGTCGGCCGCGAACTGCAGCAACGCACCGCCGAACAGCTCTTCAAGGTATTGGGTGAGTTGAAGGGCGGGGCGATGAAATTCGGGCAGGCGCTGTCCGTCTTCGAGTCGGCGCTGCCGGAGGAGGTGGCCGGCCCCTACCGCGCGGCGCTGACCAAGCTTCAGGAGGCGGCACCGCCGATGCCGACGAGCACCGTGCACACGGTCCTCGCCGAACGGCTGGGCGAGGAGTGGCGGGAGCTGTTCCAGGAGTTCGCGGACAGGCCGTCGGCCGCCGCGTCGATCGGCCAGGTACACCGGGCGGTGTGGCACGACGGCCGTCCCGTCGCGGTGAAGGTGCAGTACCCGGGCGCCGGTGAGGCACTGCTGTCGGACCTCACCCAACTGAGCCGCTTCGCCCGCCTGCTGGGCCCGCTGATCCCCGGCATGGACGTCAAACCGCTGATCACCGAGTTGCGGAACCGGGTGGCGGAGGAGCTGGACTACGCGCTGGAGGCCGAGGCGCAGCGGGCACACGCCGCGGAGTTCGACGGCGACGGGGACGTCCGGGTCCCCGCCGTGGTGCACCAGAGCGATCAGATCCTGGTCACCGAGTGGCTGGACGGCATACCGCTGGCGGAGGTCATCGCCGACGGCACCCCGGAGCAGCGGAACCGCGCGGGGCAGTTGCTGGCCCGGTTCCTGTTCTCCGGCCCGGCACGTACGGGACTGCTGCACGCCGACCCGCATCCGGGCAACTTCCGGCTGCTGGCCGACGACGGGCCGGTGAGCGCCTGGCAACTCGGCGTCCTGGACTTCGGGACGGTGGACCGGCTGCCCGAGGGCCTTCCGCCGACGATCGGCACCGCGCTGCGGATGACGCTGGATGGGCAGGCCGAGGCGGTCTACCAGCAGCTGTGCGACGAAGGGTTCGTGAAGGAGTCCATCGAGCTGGACCCGGAGGCGGTACTGGAGTACCTGCTGCCGATCATCGAACCGGCGCAGGCCGAGGAGTTCACCTTCACCCGGGATTGGATGCGGCGTCAGGCCACCCGCATCGGCGACCCCCGCTCCCCCGCCCACCAGCTGGGCAAGCAGCTCAACCTCCCCCCGGCCTACCTGCTGATACACCGGGTGACGCTGAGCACCATCGGAGTCCTGTGCCAACTGGGGGCGGAGGTCCGGCTACGCGACGAACTCATCGACTGGCTACCGGGCTTCGTCCCCCTGGACGAGCCCGCCGACGAGGAGGAGACGACGGAGCTGGAAGGCCGCGTGGCGGCGGAGGAACCCACCGGCTGACACCGGGGCGCCGCGGCACCACCGCACGGTGGAGGTCACCAGTCGACGGAGTCCAGGCGCCCTTCGATGGCACGGAGGTTCTCCCGCGCACAGCCGTCGCAGAAGTAGCGGCGGACGCCGTTCTCCACCGAGCAGGTCCACAGCGGCGGGCTTCCCTCGGCGACGGCGCCGCAGCGGGCGCAGGAGGCGCCGGGGGCAGCGCCGTCCCGGCTGCCCGGGCTCGTGCCCGGGCCGTCCCCGGCTTCGATATCGGTCTCGGCCGTCGGCTGCTGCGCCGTGCCGTGCGTCGTGCGGTCCACCGTACGACGATATCCCCGCAGGCCCCGCCACGACGGAGACACGCGCCCGGGGCCCGCCCAGCCGGACGGGCCCCGGGCCCACAACACACGGAGCGTGCCCGCCGCATCGCCTCCGCCGTGGCCAACCGGCCAGGGACTCCGCGGACACGCCCTCGTGATTCTGCTACCGCGTCACTGCGTCACGGCCATGGCCAGGGCGCGGCGGGCGCGGAGCGACGCGCGTTCCGCACGCCGCTGCATACGCCGCGCGGCGGCGAGCCGGTGGCCCCTGTGTTCGGACTCGGCTTGTTGCAGGCGTTCGTGCACATGGGCACGCGCCAGGGCTTCTGGGATGAGTTGCATCTCGAGGTTCCTGTTCTGACGCGACTCGATCGCACCGGAGTTCACGGGTGCGGGCATTTCGGTGACGGTGGGGTTCATCGCTGGGTCCTGCTTCCGGGGGTCCCGCGTACCGGGACGGTCGATCGTTCCTGTGCCGCGGGTGTTCATGCCGCGACCGGGTTCTTGCGCGGACGGCCCCGCGGTCGCTTCCGCGCCACGACGACACCCTGGACGAACAGCTCACCGCCCCAGACACCCCACGGCTCACGGCGGTCCTTGGCACCCGCCAGACACGCCTCGCGTACGGGGCAGGTACGGCACAGCGACTTGGCGTACTCGACGTCCGCCGGGGACTCGGCGAAGAAGACCTCGGGGTCGTAGGTCCGGCACGGCACGGCGGCGCCGAGACGGTCGATTTCGTTGTCCAGCTCGGTGAGGGGCAGCAAGGAGTTCTCCTGGGGATCGGGCGGAGGGATCAGGTCGGTCGCTACGGACGGGGTGTGCGTCTGCAGTTGCACGGTGTGTGTTCCTCGTCTGTGTGGCCCGGCGGTGGCCGGGCGCTGGGCAAACAAAAGGGCCGCGGATCCCGGTGGGGGTTCCGCGGCCCTGGAAGGCGCCGACCTGATCATGCCGATCAGGCTGGATCTCTCCAGGGTTCAAGGCCGCGGTAGGCCCACGTTTCATGCTGGCGGTACTGCTGCTGGGATCCGGCACCATTGGCTGCCGCGGAGACAAAGGCATTCGCCACTGCCGCCACTGCCGCTACCGCAGGTGCCTGCGCCGGTCGCGCACTGCGCTCCTCCGCCACGAGGGACAGGAGGGCCTCGGGACGCTTGACCTCGACACCGGAGAGGCGACCGAAGTCGGACATACCGGTACCCAGGAGCGAGGAGCCGAGAGAGCAGGTGGCGACGACCGAACGATCGGTCATTTTGTTCATCTCGATGAAGCTGATCATTGGGCTCGCCTCCTCTCGGCGTCTCGGTGGACCGGGAATCCCGTTCCAAACATGTTCAAGTACAACACGGATACTTCCGGACCCGGAAGCCCGTCATCACCGTGCTTCCGAAGGCTATGGGGATGCCGTCCGCGCGCGCAAACTATTTTTCCGACGAGTTTTCCGCGGCTACCCCACCGCCCTCGTCGCCGCCTTCCCCAAGGCCCTCCACCACACCGTCGCCGAGCTCCTCACCTGCGCAGAGCGCCAGCACGTCCGCCCCGAAACGGTCCAGCTTCCGCCGTCCCACACCGGAGATCTGCGCCAGCTCCCCCGCCGACCCCGGCACCGCCTCCGCGATCGCCATCAACGTCTTGTCGGTGAACACGCAAAATGTCGGTTGCGACAGTCGCTCCGCCTGCTCCGCCCGCCAGTCACGCAGCCGCTCGTACAGCCCCTCGTCCAGCTCCGACGGGCAGCCCTCGCACCGCATCAGCTTCATCTCGCCCGCGTCCGTCAGCGTCCGCCCGCACACCCGGCACCGGGCCGGCTTACGGTCCCGGCGCCGGAAACCACCGGACACCCCGCCCGCGCCGCGCTCCACACCGCCCACGGCCGCACCCCCAGCGCGGCGCGGCGCGCCACCGCCGCCGGGCCGCAGACCGTTCAGGAACCGGCTGGGACGACGCGACGCCCGGCCCCCCGGCGAACGCGCCAGCGACCACGACAGCGCCAGATGCTCCCGCGCCCGTGTCACCCCCACATACAGCAGCCGCCGCTCCTCCTCGATCTCCGCGTCGGACGTCGCATGCGAGATCGGCATCATGCCGTCGGTCAGCCCCACCAGGAACACCGCGTCCCACTCCAGGCCCTTCGCGGCATGCAGCGACGCCAACGTCACGCCCTCGACCGTCGGCGCGTGCTGCGCCCGCGCCCGCTCGTCCAGCTCCGCCACCAGATCCGCCAACGACGCCTCCGGGCGCGCCCGCGCGAAATCCTCCGCCAGCCGCATCAACGCCGCCAACGACTCCCACCGGTCCCGCACTGCGCCCGAACCCGCCGGTGGCTGCCCCGTCCAGCCCTTCGTGCTCAGCACCGCCCGCACCTGCGACGGCATATCCACCGCATCGTCCAGCAGCGCGTCATTCCCCCCGAAGCGCGCGGCGCTGCGCAACGCCACGCCCGCCTCCCGCACCTCCGGTCGCTCGAAGAACCGCTCCGCGCCCCGCAGCAGATACGGCACGCCCGCATCCGCCAGCGCCTGCTCGTACACCTCGGACTGCGCGTTGATGCGGAACAACACCGCTATCTCACCCGCCGACACCCCCGACGCGATCAGCTCCCGGACCCGCCGGGCCACGCCCTCCGCCTCCGCCGGCTCATCGGTGTACTCGACGAACACCGGCTCCGGGCCCGGCGCACGCTGCGACACCAGCTCCAGACGCTGCTCCGCCGCCCGCCCGCTCGCCTGCGCCAGCACACCGTTCGCGAGATGCACCACCTGCGGCGTCGAACGGTAATCCCGCACCAGCTTCACCACCGTCGCCCCCGGATGACGCGTCCGGAAATTCAGCAGATGATCGGGGGTCGCGCCGGTGAAGCTGTAGATCGTCTGCCCCGGGTCGCCCACCACGCACAGCGAGTCCCGCTCCCCCAGCCACAGCTCCAAAAGGCGCTGCTGCAACGGGCTGACGTCCTGGTACTCGTCGACGACGAAATGCTGATACTGCGCCCTGACCTGCTCCGCGATGTCATGCCGGTCCTGCAGCACCCCCACCGTCAGCAGCAGCACGTCCTCGAAATCGATGACGCCGCGCTCCCGCTTCAGCTGCTCGTACATCGTGTAGATCTGCCCGACCTCGGCCGCATCACGAGGCGCCGCGCGGCCCGCCTTCACCAGCGCCGCCGGATAATCCGCCGGAACCGTCTGCGTCACCTTCGACCACTCGATCTCCCCCGTCACCTCCCGCAGCTCCGCGCGGTCCAACCGCACCCGGCACCGCGCCGCCGCCTCCGCGACCACCTGCACCTTCCGCTCCAGCAGCCGCGGGACCTCCCCGCCCACCGCCTTCGGCCAGAAGAACTGCAACTGCCGCAACGCCGCCGAATGGAACGTCCGCGCCTGCACCCCACCCACGCCGAGCTGCCGCAACCGGCCCCGCATCTCCCCCGCCGCCCGCGCCGTGAACGTCACCGCCAGCACACTCGCCGGCTGCACCACCCCCAACCGCACGCCGTACGCGATCCGATGCGTGATCGCCCGGGTCTTGCCCGTGCCCGCACCCGCCAGCACACACACCGGACCACGCAGCGCCGTCGCCACCTCGCGCTGCTCCGGGTCGAGCCCGTCGAGCACCGCATCGGCCGAATCCGGGACCTGCGGGAAAAGAGAGGAATCCGATGCTGCAGTCACCCCGCCATGCTGCCAGGTCCGTCACCGAACCCCCCAAAACTGTCCACAGGGGACCCGGCACCGGTAATACCGCAAGAGCCCGCTGTGGACAGCCGACGACGCTCCGAGCCGAAATCTGCTGGAGTGGGGGTACTACAGCAGCCGGACGCTTGGAGCCAGAGCGGCCAGACGCTGCCGGACGGGCGCAGAGGCTGCTGGGATGGATCACGGGGGCGGTGGAGGAGGGGTGGGGTGGGGGCGGGGCCCCCGGGGCGGGGGGGGGAGGGGGGCGGGGAGGCCCCCCGGGAATGCTCCAGCCCCCCGCTGCGTTCTTCCATGGCGTCGCCACTCCGACCGGCCCCTGAGGCCCCGGTCGGAAACGGCTCGGGCTACTGGCCCGGGCCGGTACGGCGGCTTCTGTTCGAGAGTCTTACCGAAGGAGCGCGGGACGCATGGCGGGCACTGTGACGATGTACAGCACGACCTGGTGCGGTTACTGCCGTCGGCTGAAGGGCCAGATGGACCGCGAGGGCATCGCGTACACCGAGATCAACATCGAGCATGACGCCGACTCCGCGGCGTTCGTGGAGAAGGCGAACGGCGGCAACCAGACGGTGCCGACCGTGCTGGTGGTTCCCCCGTCCGGCGGCGAGAACATCGTCATGACGAACCCGAGCCTCAATCAGGTCAAGCAGGCGCTGGCCGTCTGAGGCACCGTGCGCCGTCCGTGCCCTCTCCGGAGTTCTCCGGGGAGGGCACGGTCGTGTCCGGGCGCCCGTCCACGGAAACGACCGTACGGAGGAGAACACGCGCGGAGGCAGGCACGGACACCACAGCGGCGCTCCTCCACCTCAGCCGGGAAAGCGCCGCCGTGCATCGGCCCGTCAGGGCTTGGGCAGCGGTTTGCCGTACCAGGATTCGATGAGGCGGGCGGCGATAGAGATGCCGTACGGGGGCAGGACCTCGCCGGATTCGAAGGCGGCGCGGAGGTCGTCGCGGGAGAACCAGCGGGCCTCCTCGATCTCCTCGCCGTCGACGTGTATGTCGGACGAGGTGGCGCGGGCCATGAAGCCGAGCATCAGGCTGGAGGGGAAGGGCCAGGGCTGGCTGGCGACGTATTCGACGTCGCCGACGACCACTCCGGCCTCCTCGAAGACCTCGCGGGCCACGGACTGCTCGATGGATTCGCCCGGTTCGACGAACCCGGCGAGGGTGGAGAAGCGGCCTTCGGGCCAGTGGACCTGGCGGCCGAGGAGGGCACGGTCCTGGTCGTCGGTGACGAGCATGATGACGGCGGGGTCGGTGCGGGGGTAGTGCTCGGCGCCGCAGGCGGGGCAGCGGCGGATGTGCCCGGCGGCGGCGATGACGGTGCGTTCGCCGCAGCGGGAGCAGAAGCGGTGGAGGCGCTGCCAGTTCTCCAGGGCGACGGCGTGGACGAGGAGTCCGGCGTCGCGCGGGGAGAGGAGCAGACCGGCTTCGCGGAGTCCGGCGGCGCGGGCGGACTGGTCGAGGCGGCCGGGTAGGGCGTCCTTCTGGAGGGCGAAGTAGCTGATGCCGTCGTCGTCGGTGCCGAGGTAGTAGCGGTGGGCCTCGGTCAGGGGCGCCTCGAAGGAGGGTGTCGTGATGAGTTCGGTGCGGCCGTCGGGGGTGTCGTCGATGAGGGCCTGACCGCCGGAGACCACGAAGACGCGCGTGGAGGGGTGGCTCCAGGCCGCCGCGAGCCATGCCTCATCGAGGCGGTGGTGTGCGGAGCGGTCGATGCCGCTCGGTGCGCTGAAGGTGATCGGCCGGTCTGCGCGGTGGTCGGTCCAGGTGGTCACTGCTGTCTCCAACTCCCCCTGTGGCGTGGGTGGTTGCTGCGTGTGGGGCGGTGGGCGGTCCGGCGGGTCAGGTGGTGTGCCAGTTCTCCGCGAGGTCGCCCCAGAGGTGTGCGGTGGTTTCGGCGCCCTTCAGGAGGAGGTCGAGTTCGACCTTTTCGTTGGGGGCGTGCCAGCCGTCGGAGGGGATGGAGATGCCGAGGAAGAGGACGGGTACGCCGAGGACGTCCTGGAGGTCGGCGGCGGGTCCGGAGCCGCCTTCGCGGGTGAAGCGGATCTTCTTGCCGAACGCGCGGCCCATGGCGCGGACGACGGACTGGAGCGCGGGGTGGTCGAGGGGGGTGAGGCAGGGGCGGGTGGCGCCCCAGAAGGTGAGGGTGTGGCGGATGCCGTCGGGGAGGTTCGCGGCGATCCAGTCGCGTACGGCCTGCTGGACGGCGTCGGTGTCCTGGCCCGCGACGAGGCGGAAGGAGAGCTTCAGCTGGGCGGTGGCCGGGACGATGGTTTTGCCGCCGGGGCCCTGGTAGCCGGCGGAGATGCCGTTGACCTCGGCGGTGGGGCGGGCCCAGATGCGTTCCAGGGTGGTGTGGCCGGCTTCGCCGAGGGTGGCGTGGGAGTGGGCGGTGCTCAGCCAGGCGGCTTCGTCGAAGGGGAGCTCGGCGAAGAGGGCGCGTTCCTGGTCGGTGAGGGGGGTGACGCCGTCGTAGAAGCCGGGGATGGTGACGCGGCGGTCGGCGTCATGGAGGGCGGCGGCGAGGCGGGCGGCTTCGGTGGCGGGGTTGGGGACGGCGCCGCCGAAGGAGCCGGAGTGGATGTCCTGGTCGGGGCCGTGGAGGTCGATCTGGCAGTCGGTGAGGCCGCGCATGCCGGTGCAGACGGTGGGGGTGTCCTTGGACCACATGCCGGTGTCGGAGACGATCACGGCGTCGCAGGCCAGGCGGTCGGCGTGGCGGGCGATGAGGTCGGGGAAGTGCGGGGAGCCGGATTCCTCTTCTCCTTCGATGAGGAGTTTGAGGTGGACGGCGGGGGTGGTGCGGCCGGTGGCGGCGAGGTGGGCGCGGACGCCGAGGGTGTGGAAGAAGACCTGGCCCTTGTCGTCGGCGGCGCCGCGGGCGTAGAGCTTGCCGTCGGCGGTGTGCGGTGCGAAGGGGTCGGTGTGCCAGCCGTCGTCGCGGGTGGCGGGCTGGACGTCGTGGTGGCCGTAGACGAGGACGGTGGGGGCGTCGGGGTCGTCGCTGGGCCAGTGGGCGTAGACGGCGGGGTGGCCGTCGGTCTCCCAGATCTCGGCGGTGGGGAAGCCGGTGGCGGTGAGCTTGGCGGCGAGCCATTCGGCACTGCGGCGCACGTCGGGGGTGTGGCCGGGGTCGGCCGACACGGAGGGGATGCGCAGCCAGTCGGCGAGGTCGGCGAGGAAGGTCTCGCGGTGGGCCGTGAGGTACGCGTGGACGGCGCTGTCCGGGGTGGTGCTCATGGGTCCGAGCCTATCGGCCTTCCGGGTGAGGGCGGTCGGCGGTCTCGCCGCGGAGGATGCGTTCGAGTTCGGGGCGTCCGGGGAGGTGGGCGGGGCGGATGAGGGTGCCGGTGCGGACGTGGAGGAAGGCGGCGTCGACGGCGGTGGGGGGCAGGTGGTGGCGTTCGGCCCAGGCGAGGCGGTAGAGGGCGAGTTGGAGGGGGTCGGCGTCCTGGGTGTGGCCGGTTTTCCAGTCGATGATCTCGAAGTGGTCGCCGCCGTCGGGGCCGGGGTGGGTGTAGACGGCGTCGATGCGGCCGCTGATGACGCGTCCGGCGAGGGTCATACGGAACGGGGCTTCGACGCGGTACGGGGCGCGGTGGGCGTAGGGGGTGCGGGCGAAGGCTTCCTTGAGGGCTTCGAGGTCGCTTTCGTCGGCGATGTCGGGGTGGGCGTCGGGGTCGGCGCCGGGGAGGTCGTCGGGGTCGTGGAGGGGGAGGGTGAGGTCTTCGTGGCGGGAGGCGACCCAGGCGTGGAAGCGGGTGCCGCGGCGGGCGGCGGGCTGCGGCGGGCGGGGCATGGGGCGGGCGAGTTCGCGGGCGAAGGCGTCGGGGTCGGCGGCGAGGCGCATCAGCTGGGTGGCGCTGAGGGCGTGCGGGAGGGGCACGTCGCGGACGGTGGCGCGGGCGCGGCGGAGTTCGGCGGTGAGGGCGTCGAGGTCACGGTCCCAGGAGGCGAGGGTACGGCGGTCTTCGGGGAGGAGGGGGGTGTCGTGGCCGGCGGGGGCGTGGCTGGTGCCGTCGTGATCGGTGCCGCTGTGGCCTGCGGTGTCGTCGTGGCCGGTGGGGGCGGCGTGCGGGGCGTCGGCTGCGGGGTGGCGGGGCCCGGGGACGGCGGGGTGCTGCGGGGTACGGGCCGGGAGGGGGTCCGCCTCGCCCGCGAAGAGGTCGGTGTCGTCGGCGTCGGGGCGGGCTGAGGTGTGGGCAGGGCCATCCGCCGGGCCGTGGCCGGGTCCGTCCTCGCCATCGGGGCGGACGGACGTGGTTTCGTACGGCTCGGTGTCGCCGTACGCATCGGTGTCGCCATACGGGGCGGGCTCCTCGTACGGATCGGGTACGTCGAACGGGTCGGGGTCGCCGTAGGGATCGGGTGCGTCGAACGGGTCGGGCTCATCGTGGGGGCCCGGCTCGTCGTAGGGCGTCGCAGCGTGGGCGGGGCCACTGTCGCACTGCGGGTCCGTGGCCTGACCGCCGGGAGCGGCGGGCCCCTCCGGCAGGCGGGAGAGGTGGGCCCGCACCGTGGCCGCGGCTGTGCGGCGGTGGGTGGTGGCGGTGGGGTCGAGGGGCAGGGGCCAGTCGTGGGTGGTGGCTTCTGCGGTGAGGGTGGGGTTCTCGGCGCCGTCCTCGGGGGCGTCGGTCCAGGTCTCGATCTCGCCGTGGCCGGCCTCGCAGTGGGTGCGGAGGGCTTCGAGGAAGGCGGACGGGCCGCGGGGGCGCTTCTGCTGGGGGCCCCACCAGTGGCCGGAGCCGAGGAGGAGGGAGCGGGGGCGGGTGAAGGTGACGTAGCCGAGGCGGAGTTCCTCGGTGGACTGGTGGTCCTTCATCGCCTCCTTGAACGCCTTGAGGCCGCGGGCGTCGAAGGTGCCGACGTCGGGGAGGGTGGCGGCGTCGCCGCGCAGGGTGTGCGGGAGGACCTTGGGGCGGGTGGTCCAGGAGTCGCGGGGCTGTTCGCTGGGGAACTGCTTGGCGACGAGGCCGGGGACGGCGACGACGTCCCATTCGAGGCCCTTGGACTTGTGGGCGGTGAGGATCTTGATGGTGTTGTCGCCGCCGGGCAGGGAACTGTCGAGGCCCTTTTCGTGGCGGGCGGCGGTGCGGAGGAAGCCGAGGAAGGCGGCGAGGGTGGCGTCGCCGTCGAGGGCGGCGCCACCCTGTTTGGCGGCGAACCCGGCGGCGGTGTCGAGGAAGGTGGTGAGGGTTTCGCGGCGGCGGGCGGCGAGGGCGTGCGGGGAGGCGGCCAGTTCGATGTCGAGGCCGGTGGTGGAGAGGACGCGGTGGAGGACGTCCATGAGGGGGTCGCCGACGCAGCGGCGCAGGTCGCGGAGTTCGGTGGCGAGGTAGGCGAAGCGGACGCGGGCCTCGGGTGAGAAGGGGAGGCCGTCGTCGGGGCCGTCGCCTTCGAGGAAGGTGTCGAGGGCGTCGGCGAGGGAGAGCGTTTCGGCCGGGTCGGTGCCTTCGACGGCTTCGGCGAGGCGGCGGGCGGGGTCGTCGGCGGGGCCGGTGTGGTGGACGAGGGTGCGGGCGCGGCGGCCGAGGAGGGCGAGGTCGCGGGGGCCGATGCGCCAGCGGGGGCCGATGAGGAGGCGGACGAGGGCGGCGTTGGCGGTGGGGTCCTGGAGGACCTCGCAGACGGCGACGAGGTCGGCGATCTCGGGGAGGTGGAGGAGTCCGGAAAGGCCGACGACCTCGACGGGGAGGTCGCGGTCGACCAGTTCGCCCTGGATGCGGGCGAAGTCGGTGGCGGTGCGGCACAGGATGGCGATCTCGCCGGGTGGGGTGCCGGTGCGCACGAGGTGGGCGAGGTGGTCGGCGAGCCAGGTCAGCTCTTCGGCGTGGGTGGGCAGGAGGGCGCAGCGGACGGTGCCCTCGTGTTCGGCGCCGGGGGCGGGGCGGAGGGCTTCGACGCCGGTGTGGCGGGCGCGGAGGGGGGCGGCGAGGGTGTTGGCGAGGTCGAGGAGGCGGCCGCCGCTGCGGCGGTTCTCGCTGAGGGCGTAGCGGCGGGCGGGGGTGCCGTCGGGGAACGGGAAGTGTGCGGGGAAGTCGTCGAGGTTGGCGACGGAGGCGCCGCGCCAGCCGTAGATGGCCTGGCAGGGGTCGCCGACGGCGGTGACGGCGTGGCCGGTGCCGCATCCCCCGTCCGGGCCGGATCCGGCGCCGAAGAGGCCGGAGAGGAGGAGGCGCTGGGCGACGGAGGTGTCCTGGTACTCGTCGAGGAGGACGACGCGGAAGGCGTCGCGGAGGAGGGCGCCGACGTCGGGGCGGGTGGTGGCGAGGGTGGCGGAGAGGGCGATCTGGTCGCCGAAGTCGAGGAGGTCGCGGCGGCGTTTGGCGTCGCGGTAGGCGGTGACGAGGGTGGTCAGTTCACGGCGGGCGCGGGCGGTTTCGGGGACTTTCCGCAGGTCGGCGTTTGTCAGCGGGCGGTCTTCGAGGGTGGTGAGCAGCTCGGTGTCGTACGCCTGGAGGCGGGCGGGGGGGACGAGGTGTTCGGCGAGCTCGGCGTCGAGGGCGAGGAGGTCGTCGACGAGGGTGGGGAGAGAGGTGGTGAGGGCGGGGAACGGGCCTTGGGCGGCGCGCAGGACGCGGGCGGCGAGCTGGAAGCGGGTGGCGTCGGCGAGGAGGTGGGCGCCGGGCTCGATGCCGATGCGCAGGCCGTGGTCCTTGAGGAGGGTGCCGGCGAAGGCGTGGTAGGTGGAGATGCGGGGTTCGCCGGGGTGGGCGTCGGGGGTGGTGGGGTCGTCGGCGGGGGTGGTGACTCCGGCGGCGTGCAGGGCGGTGCGGACGCGGTCGGCGAGTTCGCCTGCGGCTTTGTTGGTGAAGGTGAGGCCGAGGACCTGTTCGGGGGCGACCTGGCCGGTGCCGACGAGCCAGACGACGCGGGCGGCCATGACGGTGGTCTTGCCGGATCCGGCTCCGGCCACGATGACCTGCGGGGCGGGCGGCGCGGTGATGCAGGCCGTCTGCTCCGGGGTGAAGGGGATGCCGAGGAGTTCTTTGAGCTGCTCGGGGTCGGTCAGTGGCGCGGGCACATCGAAAACGGTAACGGGCGGGACTGACATTTCCCGTCCCGGCGGGCGTCGCGCAGGGCGCGATAGCGGCTCTCACCTGCGGATACGTCAATCCGGGGCGGGTGGGGTACCCGTAAGGCCCGGGTTCCGAGGGCGCCGGGCCCCGAAGTGCCGGACGTCGGGAGCCGCAGGTGCCGACACCGAACGCACCTGAACGCACCCGACCGCCCCGGGCCGTCACTCGATGATCTGGCGCCCCTCCGGCTGCGCGCTACAGGAGGCGCGGAAGGCGCAGTGGGTGCAGTGGGTCCCGGTGGTCGGCGTGAACCGTTCGTCGAGAACGCGCCCCGCCGCTTCAGCGAGGAGGCCGCCGATCCAGGTGTCGTCCGGGGGGGGCTGGGTCTGGACGGCGGGCAGGGCGTCGCCGCCCTCCTTGCGGGGGGCGCCGAGGCGGAGGTGGACCAGCTGGGCACCGGCGGTGTCGGGGGTCCGCCCGTCGAAGGCGTCGTCGAGGGCGCCCTGGCGGACAGCGAGCTGGTAGACGGCGAGCTGGGGGTGGTGTTCCACGTCGGGCCCGGTGGGCTTCTGCTTGCCGGTCTTGAAGTCGACGACGTAGGCGCGGCCCTGGTCGTCGCGCTGGACGCGGTCCATGGTGCCGCGGATGCGGATCTGGTGCGGCCCCGCGTCGAGGGTGACGTCGAAGTCGTGCTCGGAGGCGGCGGTGGTGCTGCCGCGGATGTCGCGTTCGTCGGTGTGCCAGCGCAGGAAGCGTTCCAGGGCGTCGCGGGCATTCTCCTTCTCCTGGCGGGATTTCCAGGGGGCGTCGAAGGCGAGGGCGTCCCAGACGGAGTCGAGGCGTGCCATGAGGACGGCAAGGTCGGCGGGGGTGCGGCCGGAGGCGACCTCGTCGGCGAGGACGTGGACGACGTTGCCGAAGCCCTGGGCGGCGGTGGCGGGGGCGTCGGCCTTGACCTCGCGGCCGAGGAACCACTGGAGGGAGCAGGTGCGGGCGAGCTGGTCGAGGGCGCTGCCGGAGAGGACGACGGGGTGGTCGCGGTCGCGGAGGGGGGTGGTGTTGTGGGTGGGTTCGGCCAGGCCCCACCAGTGGTCGGGGTGGGCGGCGGGGACGAGGGGGCGGCCGTCGTCGTCGCGGAGGGCGGCGAGGCGGGCGAGGCGGTGGGCGGCGGCGTCGCGGAGGGCGGGGGTGGCGGCGGGGTCGACGGTGGTGGCGCGGAGTTCGGCGACGAGGGCGGCGACGGCCAGGGGGCGCCGGGGGCGGGCGGTGACGTCCTGGGGGGTGACGCCGAGTTCGGTCAGGAAGCGGGAGGGCTGGTCGCCGTCGTCGGCGGCGGCTTTCACGGCGGTGACGACGAGGCGGTCGCGGGCGCGGGTGGCGGCGACGTAGAAGAGGCGGCGCTCCTCGGCGAGGAGGGCGCCGGGGGTGAGGGGTTCGGCGAGGCCGTCGCGGCCGATGCGGTCGGCTTCGAGGAGGGAGCCGCGGCGGCGCAGGTCGGGCCAGAGCCCTTCCTGGACCCCGGCGACGACGACGAGGCGCCATTCGAGGCCCTTGGCGCGGTGGGCGGTCATCAGGCGTACGGCGTCGTGGGTGGGGACGCGGCGGGTGAGGGTGTCGGCGGCGATGTCCTGGGCGTCGAGCTCTTCGAGGAAGTTGAGGGCGCCGCGGCCGCCGGTGCGTTCCTCGGCGCGGGCGGCGGTTTCGAAGAGGGCGACGACGGCGTCGAGGTCGCGGTCGGCGTTGCGCCCGGCGGCGGCGCCGCGGTGGGCGGCGCGTTCCAGGCGCTGCGGCCAGGGGGTGCCGTTCCACAGTTCCCAGAGGGCGGCTTCGGCGGTGCCGCCGGTGGCGAGGAGGTCCTCGGCGGTCCGCAGGAGGAGGCCCAGGCGCTGGGCGCCGCGGGCGTAGGCGGGGTCGTGGGCGATGAGGCGTTCGGGTGCGGCGAGCGCCCGGGCGAGCAGTTCGTCGGAGGGCCGGGGCAGCGCGGTGCCCGCGGCCCGCTCCTCCTCCCGCAGGGCCCGCCCCAGCCGCCGCAGGTCGGCGGCGTCCATCCCGCCGAGCGGCGAGGTGAGCAGGTCGAGGGCGGTCTCGGGGGTGAGGTGGGCGGGGGCGACGGATGTCGCGGGGGCGGGGTCGGCCACCGGGGCGCCGGGTACGGCGGCGCCCCCCGGGCCGTCCGGTACGGGCGCGGGCACGGGCTCGGCCCCCGGGCCGTCCGGTACGGGCGCGCCCCCAGCCCCATCCGCAGCACCCCCGCCACGCCCCAATGCCGCCCGCGCAGCCACCCGCAACGCCGTGAGCAGCGGCGCCACCGCGGGCTCATCGCGAAGGGGAAGATCGTCGCCATCGATGTCGAGCGGCACCCCCGCCGACGTGAGCGCCCGGCGGACACCGGGCAGGGAGCGGGCCCCGGCGCGGACGAGGACCGCCATCTCGTGCCAGGGCACGCCGTCCTCCAGGTGGGCGCGGCGCAGGAGGTCGGCGATGTTGTCGAGTTCGGCGCCGGGCGTCGGGTAGGTGAGGACGTCGATGCGGCCGCCGTTGCGGACGGCGGCCGCATCGCGGTGGGCGTGGACGGTGGCGGCGGGCAGCCGGGTGAGCGGCATCCGGCGGGCCAGTTGGCGGGTGGCGGCCAGGAGGGCGGCGCGGGGGCGGCGGGCGGTGGTGAGCACCGCGACGGGTGCGGGGGTGCCGTCGCCGCGGGGGAAGGCGGTGGGGAAGTCGAGGATGCCGTTCACGTCGGAGCCGCGGAAGGCGTAGATCGACTGGTCGGGGTCGCCGAAGGCGAGGAGGGTGCGGCCGGGGGTGCCGGGTGCGCCGCGGGTGGTGCCGGGCCCGGCGAGGGCCCGCAGCAGGCGGAGTTGGGCGGGGTCGGTGTCCTGGTACTCGTCGACGTAAACGGCGTCGTAGGCGGCGGTGAGGCGGGCGGCGGCGCCGGTGGCCGCGTCCTCGGCGAGGAGGACGGCGCGGTGGACGAGTTCGGCGTAGTCGAGGACGCCCTGGGCGTCGAGGACGTCGAGGTATTCGGCGAGGAAGGCGGCGGCGGCACCCCAGTCGGGGCGGCCGGTGCGGCGGGCGAAGGCGGCGAGGGCGTCGGGGCCCAGGCCCAGTTCGCGGCTGCGGGCGAGGACGGCGCGGACCTCGTCGGCGAAGCCGCGGGTGGTCAGGCAGGCGCGGAGTTCGTCGGGCCAGGTGACGCGGGCGCGTCCGGCGGCGGCCAGGTCGGCCTGTCCGGCGAGGAGTTCGCGGACGACGAGGTCCTGTTCGGGGCCGGAGAGCAGCCGGAGCGGGTCGGCGAAGAGGTCGGCGTCCTGGTGGGCGCGGACCAGGGCGTAGCAGAAGGAGTGGAAGGTGGTGGCCTGCGGGAGGGCGGTGGTGCCGAGGCGGGCGGCGAGGCGGTCGCGGAGGGCGACGGCGGCCTTGCGGCTGAAGGTGAGGACGAGGATCCGCTCGGGGTCGGTGCCGCGGCGTACGCGGGCGGCGACGGACTCGACGAGGGTGGTGGTCTTGCCGGTGCCGGGCCCGGCGAGGACGAGGAGCGGTCCGTCGCGGTGCTGAACCACCGCGCGCTGCGCCGCGTCCAAGGCAGGAGGCTCCATGGGCCCCACGTCGGTCCGCACCAGGCGGTACGGGCCGGGGGCGTCCCGCCGCGACGCGCGGGGGCGCGGGCGTCGCGGTGTGTCGGAGAAGGAGGAGCTCACGTGGATCGCCGGTTCTGGTGGAGGTACGGGTCGTGACGGGGCGGACGGTGCGGGGCCACGGTGGGCGGGGCGCCGTCCTGCCGTCGGCGTCCGGCCGGTCCGGGCCGTCCGGGTCGGCGTTGGACCTCGACGCTACGCCAGGTGGCGGGCGGGGCGGCGGCCGTCCACAGGGCGTCCCGGGGCGGCGGGGGCGCGTGGGCTCAGGAACGCGCCGTCCCGCCGCGGCCACGGCGCCGGGCCCGCGCGGCCGGGCCGTCGGGGGCCGCGCTGCCGCCGTCGCGGCTGCGACCTGCGGCGCGTTCCTCGGCCGGGGTGCCGTCGCCGCCTCCGGGGGCGGCGGGTCCCGTGGGGACGGCGCCCTCCGGGAGGCCCGGGAGGTGGGTGAGGTCGACGACGTGGCGGGCGCCGGGGCCGGTGTCGGAAACCTCACAGTCGTCGGCGGGATCGAGGGGGCCGTCCCAGCGGGCGCGGCGCATGTCGAGGCGGGTGGCGGAGCCGTCGGCGGCGGTGCGCAGCGGGGTGCCTTCGGCGCGGTAGTGGGCGAGGGCGCGGTGTTCGCTGCCGGGCAGCGGGGCGCCGTCCGCGCGGACCACGCGCCACCAGGGGACCGCGCCGCCATAGAGGGCCATGGCGCGGCCGACCTGGCGGGGGCCGCCGGAGCCGCGGCCGTCGCGGTCCTCGGCGGCGAGGCGGGCAGCGATGTCACCGTAGGTCAGGACGTGGCCGGGCGGGATCCGTTCGGCGACGCCGAGGACGCGTTCGGCGTAGTCGGGCAGCTCGGGTGCGGGCCGGGCGCCCTCCGGGGGCGGGCCGTCGCCCCGGGAGGGGTCAGGTGCGGTGCCGTCGCGGTGGCCACTCATTCGGTCCATCCTGCCGTACCCCACCGACAACGGCGCGGGGCGCGAGGCCGGGGCCGTGCGCGGCGCGCGCGGGGGCCCGGGATGCGGGAGGCTCGAAGCGGGTGCCGTGGCGGGCGCCGGGCCGGTAGCGGGGGCCCGGCTTCCGCTTCCCGCGCCCTCGAAAAGCACCCTGATCCCCCCGCCCCCCGCACGGCCGTGCCACCATCTTGCGGGCGGTGACTGGTGAGACGTGAGCGAAAAGCGACGTCCGGACGGCAGGGCGCGGCGCCTCCTCGGGAGGCCGGCGCCCGTGACGTCCGGCAGCCCGGAGCCGCCGCCACCGTCCCGGGAGGCACCGCGCGCAGGCGCCGGGCCGACCGTCCGGCGGTGGATCAGGGGAAGCAGCAACGGAGGCCGTCCGCGGTCTCCGCGACCGAAAAGGCGAGCACGATCGAGAAGGCCGAACGACCCGGGGCGTCCGAGAGACCCGACGGGCCCGCACCTCACGCGGGCGACGACGCGCAGCGGACGCCGCAGGGGCACGAGCAGGGAGCCGGACCGCAGCCGGACGTGGAGCATGCGGGGCCCGAGCGGCCCGCGGGCGCCGTGGCCGCGGGGTCCGGCGAGGGCGGTGACGTGCCCCGGACCGGTTCGCACCTGGCGACGTGTGACAGCGCGGGGTGCGCGGGCGGTGCGGAGCACGCGGACCGGGTGTCCGGTGACGAGCCGCTGCTGCCGGCGCGGGTGCACCGCCCGGCCGACCTGCTGCGGCTGCTGCTCGGTATCGCGGGGATCGCGCTGGTCCTGGCGCTGGCGGCGTTCGCGCACGCCACGACGCAGGGGCTGGCCGACGACATCGGCAAGGGTGCGGGCCAGGCCCCGCGGCTGCTGATCAACTTCGCGGGGCTGGCGTCGAGCGTGGCGGTGCTGATCGTTCCGGTGGCGTTCGCCGTCGAGCGGCTGATCAAACGGGACGGGCTGCGCATTGCCGACGGGGTGCTGGCCGCGGTGCTGGCGCACGGGGTGTCGCTGGCGACGGACCTGTGGGTCGCGGAGGCGGCGCCCGCCTCGATCCGGGCGGCGCTGACGCAGCGGATGCACGACGGGTCGCTGACCACGCCGGTGCACAGCTATCTCGCGCCGGTCATCGCGTACATGACGGCGGTGGGCATGTCGCGGCGCCCGCGGTGGCGGGTCGCGATGTGGTGCGTGCTGCTGCTGGACGCGTTCGCGGTGCTGGTCGGCCGGTACACCACACCGTTCGCGATCGTCACGACGGTGCTGATCGGCTGGACGGTGGCGTACGGGACGCTGTACGCCGTCGGCACCCCCAATGTGCGGCCCACCGGGCAGCATCTGCTGGCGGGGCTGCGGCGGGTGGGGTTCCGTCCGGTGAGCGCGCTGCGCTCCGAGGACGTCGCCAATCCGGACCGCCCCGAGCACGCCGATCGCGGGCGCCGCTATCTGGTGACGCGGGAGGACGGTCCGCCCATCGATGTGACGGTCGTCGACCGCGAACAGCAGGCGCAGGGCTTCTTCTACCGGGTGTGGCGGCGCCTGTCGCTGCGCGGTATCAACCAGCGCCGCAGTCTCCAGTCGCTGCGGCAGGCACTGGAGCAGGAGGCGCTGCTGGCGTACGCCGCGATCGCCGCGGGTGCCCGTGCGCCGAAGCTGATCGCCACGTCGGAGCTGGGTCCGGACGCGGTGATGCTGGTCTACGAGCACATCGGCGGGCGGCGGCTGGACGCGCTGGACGACGAGGAGATCACCGACGCGGTGATGCGCAGCACGTGGGAGCAGGTCGCGGCGTTGCAGTCGCGGCGGATCGCGCACCGGCGGCTGGTCGGTGACGCGCTGCTGGTGGATCGTTCCGGCAAGGTGACGCTGACGGAGCTGCGCGGCGGGGAGATCGCCGCCGGTGACCTGGTGCTGCGGATGGATGTCGCGCAGCTGCTGACGACGCTGGGCCTGCGGGTCGGTGCGGAGCGGGCGGTGGCGACAGCGGTGGAGGTGCTGGGCCCGGACGCGGTCGCGGACAGTCTGCCGCTGCTCCAGCCGATCGCGCTGAGCCGGGCGACGCGGGCGACGCTGCGGCAGCGGGCCCGGGAGCGGTCGGCGCGGGAGCGGGAGGCGGTGCTGGCGGCGTCGCGGTCCGCGAAGGAGGCGCGCGAGGAGCTGGCGGCGTCCGAGCCCGCGGACCGCAAGCGGCTGCGGGCGATGCGGGCGCAGGCGAAGGCGGCGGAGAAGCGGGCGCTGGACGAGGCGTCGGAGGAGGCGCGCGAGGAGGATCTGCTGGCGCAGATCCGGCGGCAGGTGCTGCTGATCCGTCCGACGGCGGTGATCGAACCGGCGAAGCTGGAGCGGCTGAGCCCGCGGATCCTGATCAGCTGGATCGCCGGTGCGTTCGCCGCGTATCTGCTGCTGTCGCAGCTGATGTCGCAGGTCGCCCACTTCAACCTGCTCGATGTGATCAGCGAGGCCCAGTGGGTCTGGGTGCTGGTGGCGATGGTGTTCTCCGGGACGACGTACATCGCGGCGGCGATGAGCCTGCTGGGGTTCGTCACGGAGAAGGTGTCGTTCGTCCGGACGGTGATCGCGCAGATCGCGGGGAACTTCGTGAAGCTGGTGGCGCCCGCCGCGATCGGCGGCGTCGCGCTGAACACGCGGTTCCTGCAACGGGCGGGGGTGCGGCCGGGGCTGGCGGTGGCGAGCGTCGGCGCCTCGCAGTTGTTCGGGCTGGGCGCGCACGTCCTGCTGCTGCTGACGTTCGGGTATCTGACGGGGACGGAGAGCGGCGACGATCAGCTGTCGCCGTCCCGTACGGTCATCGCCGGGCTGCTGACGGTGGCGGTGCTGGTGCTGGTGGTGACGGCGGTGCCGGTGCTGCGGAAGTTCGTGGTGACGCGGGTGCGGTCGCTGTTCGCCGGGGTGGTGCCGCGGATGCTGGACATCCTGCAGCGGCCCGGGAAGCTGGTGACCGGCATCGGCGGGATGCTGCTGCTGACGGCGGCGAACGTGATGTGCCTGGACGCGTCCGTGCGTGCCTTCGGGGGCGGCGATCAGCTCAGTTACGCGAGCATCGCGGTGGCGTTCCTCGCCGGGAACGCGCTGGGCTCGGCGGCGCCGACGCCGGGCGGTGTGGGCGCGGTCGAGGGCGCGTTGATCACGGCGCTGACGCTGGCGGGACTCGGCGGCGACGTCGCGTTCCCGGCGGTGCTGCTGTTCCGGCTGATGACGTTCTGGCTGCCGGTGCTGCCGGGCTGGCTGGCGTTCACGCACCTGACGCGCAAGGGCGAGATCTGAGGAACGGCCGGGTCCGGCCACGGCGAAGGCGCCGCCCCGCACGGTGCGGGGCGGCGCCTTCGGTGCGCGGGGCGGGGGCGTGAACGGCCCCCGGTGACGCGGTCAGTAGACGGGCTTCTCCGGCTCGATCTGGTGGACCCAGCCGATGACGCCGCCGCCGACGTGGACCGCGTCGGCGAATCCGGCGGACTTGAGGACGGCGAGGACCTCGGCGGAGCGGACGCCGGTCTTGCAGTGCAGGACGATCTTCTTGTCCTGCGGGAGGTCCTGGAGGGCGTTGCCCATCAGGAACTCGTTCTTCGGGATCAGCTTGGCGCCGGGGATCGAGACGATCTCGTACTCGTTCGGCTCGCGGACGTCGATGATCTCGATCTGCTCGTCGGCGTCGATCCACTCCTTGAGCTGCTTGGGCGTGATCGTCGCGCCCATCGCCGCTTCCTGGGCCTCCTCGGAGACGACGCCGCAGAAGGCTTCGTAGTCGATCAGCTCGGTGACGGTGGGGTTCTCGCCGCAGACCGCGCAGTCGGGGTCCTTGCGGACCTTGACCTGGCGGTACGTCATCTCCAGCGCGTCGTAGATCATCAGGCGGCCGACGAGCGGGTCGCCGATACCGGCGAGGACCTTGATCGCCTCGTTGACCTGGATGGAGCCGATGGACGCGCAGAGCACACCGAGGACGCCGCCCTCGGCGCAGGAGGGCACCATGCCGGGGGGCGGGGGCTCCGGGTAGAGGCAGCGGTAGCAGGGGCCGTGCTCGCTCCAGAAGACGGACGCCTGGCCGTCGAAGCGGTAGATGGAGCCCCAGACGTACGGCTTGTTCAGCAGCACGCAGGCGTCGTTGACGAGATAGCGGGTGGCGAAGTTGTCCGTGCCGTCCACGATCAGGTCGTACTGGCTGAAGATGTCCATCACGTTCTCGGCTTCGAGCCGCTCTTCGTGGAGGATCACGTTCACGTACGGGTTGATGCCGAGCACCGAGTCCTTGGCGGACGCGGCCTTGGAGCGGCCGATGTCCGCCTGGCTGTGGATGATCTGGCGCTGCAGGTTCGACTCGTCGACCTCGTCGAACTCCACGATGCCCAGGGTGCCCACGCCGGCCGCGGCGAGGTACATCAGGGCGGGCGAGCCGAGGCCGCCGGCCCCTACGCACAGCACCTTGGCGTTCTTCAGCCGCTTCTGCCCGTCCATCCCCACGTCGGGGATGATCAGGTGGCGGGAGTACCTGCGGACCTCGTCGACGGTGAGCTCCGAAGCGGGCTCGACCAGGGGTGGCAGCGACACGGAAGACCTCAACAAGGGGGTTGGTCGGTGTGGGTCAGTACGGTTGTTCTGTCCGTAACACTGCCACGCCCGTCTTCATTCCAAGACACCCGGTCCGATGCGCGAGACGAAATCGTCCCAGTAGCCGGGCAGGGTCCCAGGTGCCGTCCGTGAGGCCGCACAGCGCGGCGGCGGTGCGGCGGGTGGCGGGCAGCGCGTCCCGCCCGGCGGGGGCGCGGCCCAGCAGGAATCCGTCGGCCTTGTACCACTCCAGGAAGCGGTGGGCGTCGGCGATCAACTCGCCGAGGGGCCGGGCGCCGTACCGCAGATCGAGATGTCCCAACAGGCGGACACCCGTCTCACGCAGTCGGGCCGCGGCGGGCAGACAGCGCGAGTCCGGGCGGTCGCCGGGGCCCCCGGCGACGTCGAGGACCGCCCGGTGGACCGGGGCGGCCGGGGCGTAGCCGGGCACCGGCCCCGCCACACCCCGGGGGGCCTCCCTGGGGGCGACGAACCCCCGGGAGACCCGCAGCAGTTCGGCCCACTCGGTGGGCGCGAGCAGCGGGTGGGCGATGCCCGGGACGCCGGCCCCGAAGGGACCGGCGCCGGTGGGGGTGCGGGTCGTGCCCGCGGTGGTCAGATGCGGCATGCGGCCTCCATCCAGATGTCGGCGAGGGATTCCTCCAGTCCGATCCGCGGCCGCCAGCCGAGCCGGTCGCGCGCGGTGCGCACATCGGCCTGCTGCCAGGTGCCGCAGCCGTCCGGGTAGGGGTACGTGGGTGGCGCGGCGCCGTGCTCCGGGGACGGGCCCGGGATGATCAACCGGGCGGGCGGCGAGTCCAGTTCGTGCAGGGCGCCGCCGAATCCGGCGACCCGGGCGAGGACGGACGCGGCCTCCCGCAGCCGCACCGCGCGCCCGGTCCCGATGTTGACGACGCCCTGCGCCGCGGAGAGCGACGCGGCGTGCACCGCGCGCGCCACATCGCGGACGTCGACGAAGTCCCGCTGGACGCCGAGGCCGCCCAGCTTCAGTTCGCCGTCGCCGGACTGCATGGCGCGGCGCATCGCCTCGGCGAGCCGCCCGAGCGGCGATCCGGCGGGGGTGCCGGGCCCGACGGGTGAGAAGACCCGCAGCACGACCGCGTCGAGGCCGGAGCCGAGGACGAGTTCGGTGGCGGCGAGCTTGCTGACGCCGTAGGGGCCGCCGGGGCGGGGTACGGCGTCCTCGGCGGTGGACGAGCCGGGCTGCGAGGGGCCGTACTCGGAGGCGCAGCCGAGGTGGACGAGGCGGGCGCCGCAGCCGCTGCGGCGCAGCGCCTCGCAGATGGTGGCGACGGCGACGGTGTTGTGGCGGGTGAGGTCGCGGGCGCCGCCGCGGGTGGCGCCGGAGCAGTTGACGACGACGCCGGGGTGGACGGCATCGAGGAAGCGGGTGAGCGCGCCGGGGCTGCCGGTGGCGAGGTCGAAGCGGACGTCGGCGTCGTCGCCGCGGCCCAGCACGGTCAGTTGGACGGCGGGGTCGGCGAGCAGGCGGTCGGCGACATAGCGGCCGAGGTAGCCGTTGGCGCCGATGAGCAGAACCCTCATCGGGCGACCCCCTGGTGCTCATGGCGTGCGGTCGGGTGGACGTTCATGTGTCGTGCTCCTCGTGGGACGGGGCGGTGGTGGTGGTTCGGCCGCGGGCGGGCGGCCGCCGCGGGACGGCGGCCCGGAGGGGGTCGTGGTCCGCGCCGATCGCACGGGTGGGGCCCGTGGGGCGTCGGTGCCCGGGGCCGGCGGGAGGGCTTTTCGCCGGATCATGGCCGGGCCGCCTCCGGCTCCTCGGGGGCGGGGTGGGCCCGGGCGCCGGTGAGGGTGCGCAGGGCGTGGCCCAGGAGGACGAGGGCGGCGGTGGCGCAGGCGACGGCCGGTACGGCGGCGGGGCCCGCGGCGGCGGTGAGCGCGTCCACCGGCCGGGCGAGCGCCCCCGCGCCGGGCAGCCGGGCGATGAGCACCAGGGCGAGGGCGACGACTTCGAGGGCGGCGGCCGCCGCGGGCCCGGCGACCGCGGCGGCGGGGAAGCCGTGGACGGCCAGCAGCCGGGCGAGGAAGAGCAGCGTGCCCAGGGCCGTGGTGGCGACGAGGGCGGCGGGCGGGTCGGCGGGGCCGCCGGTGAGAGGGCGGGCGCCGAGCAGCAGGGCGAGCTGCGCGGCGGCGTACAGCAGGGTGGCGCCGAGCAGCAACGGGCGGACGCGGGAGGCGAGTTCGCCCAGTCCCCGGCTGACGGCGAGGCCGCGCCGGGCGCGCCGCGCGAACCAGCGGGCGAGCGCCGCGGCGGGCGCGACGGCGCAGGTCAGGGCGAGCGCGGTGGCGGGGTCGGGGTGCGGCCACGACAGCGGGAGGTCGGGCCCGCCGGAGAGGAGTGCGGTCAGCGGGGCGTCGCCGAGGAGGGCGTGGCCGACGGCCCAGGCGACGGCGAGGACGGCGGTCGCGGACGGGCGCCCGGCCCGGCGGAGGTGCAGCGGACCGGCGCGCAGACACAGCCGGAGCGCGAGGAGGACGAGGACGGTGCCCACGGCGGCGGTGGCGGGCCGGGCGAGCGGGTGCCCCGGATGGACGGCGGTGAGCGCCGTGAGGGTGGCCGCGCAGAGCGCCCCCGGCAGCAGCTGGAGCACGGCCCGCACGGCCGCCCCGCGCCGGACGGGCTCCCGGGGCGGCGCGGCGGCGGCACGGGCGCGGGGCACCCGTGCGTACAGCTCCTCGGCGAGCGAGAAGACGTCACGGTGCCGGAAGCGGGCGGCGGTGCGGTCGGTGACCCCGTGTGCCTCCAGCCCGGCGGCGATCTCCAACGGGTCGACGGCGTGCGCGCACAGGCGGCGGTGACGGTGGATCAAGGTGCGTACGGGATCGGCGGGTTGGGCGGGAGACGCTTCCAGGGGCGGGTTTTCGGTGGCCGACGCCTCTCGTGGCGGGTGCGCCGCGGGTGTCGCGTCCGGGGGCGGACGCCCCGCAGGGGTCGCATCCCGGGGCGGGCGTACGGCGGGGACCTCGTCCCAGGAGAGGTGCCCCGCGGGGGTGGCGTCCCGAGGCGGCTGCCCGGGGGCGGACGCGTCCGAGGACAGGCGCCCGGCGGGCGTCGCCTCCCGGGCCGCGCGCCACCCGGTGGACAGCGGTCCGACGGGCGTCGCCTCCCGGGTCGGGCGCCCCGCGCCGAGGGGGCGTCGGGTCGCGCGCCAAGCGGTGGCAGAGTGACGGGCCGGGCGCCCCGGGGCAGCCGGGCGGCCGGGGGTGCGGGAGGGCTCGCGGTCCTGGGAGTCCGTGCCCGGGGTCATCGCGCCTCTCCTCCTGTGGCCGCCGGGCGGCGGCGCGGCCCGGGTGCGGCCCAGCTCGGGGTGCGGTCGGTCGGGGGCGTACGGGGGGCGGCGTCGCCGCGACGCCCGGGGAGGTGGGTCTCGGCGGGGCGGGCGAAGGGGTGCGGGGTGCCGGGGGCGGGGTCCGGGTGGGCGTGGGCGAGGAGTTCGAGGTAGATGCCGCGGAAGGCGGTGAGGTGGCGGTCGACGGTGAAGAGTTCCAGGGCCCGGGCGCGGGTGGCGGCGCCGAGGCGGGCGCGGCGGGCCGGGTCGGTGAGCAGGGCGAGGCAGGCGTCGGCGAGGGCGCGGGGGTCACCGGCGGGGACGACCAGGCCGGTGCCGCCGATGACCTCGCAGACCGCCCCCGCGTCGGTGGAGACGGTGGCCCGGCCACTGAACATCGCCTCCACCAGGGTGTGCGGGAACCCCTCGTCGACGCCGGAGAGCACCACGACGGCGGCGGTGGCGTAGGCATCGGCGACGGGGGGCGCCCCGGGGGCGGCCGGCTCCTCGAAGCGGACCGGGCCCGGGGCCCCGGGGAAGAGCCGGTCGGCGAGGGCCCGGCAGTGGGCGAGGTAGGCGGCGGCGTCGGGGGCGTCGCCGGGCCCGCCGACGATCCGCAGGGTGGCGTCGGGCACGGCGGTGCGGACGTGGGCGAAGGCGCGCAGCAGTCCGGCGAGGTCCTTGGCCGGTTCGACGGGACCGGCCCACACCAGGGTGGTGGCACCGTCGGCCACGGCGTCGGGCACCCGGAGGAACGGCCCGGCGGGCACGCCCGGGTGGACGGTACGCAGCCGCTGCGGCGCCGCACCGCACCGCTCCTGCCAGCGGCGGGCATGGGCGGTGCCGGGGGTGATGAGCGTCGCGCGGGCGTACGTCTCGGCGGCCAGGGCCCGTTGGAAGGCGGCGAGGAGGGCGCGGGCCGGGGCGTTCAGCGGGGTGGTGGCGCGGTCGAGGTGGTGCGCGCGCAGCCCGGGGCCGTCCTCGGTGACCAGGAGCGGGGTGCCGAAGAAGCGTTTGGCCAGCAGCCCGGCGAGGGCGGTCGGACCGGCGGCCGTGGCGTGGCAGAGGTCGACGGTGTCGAGGCCGGGGGCGCCGTCCCCGTACCAGTCGAGGGAGAGCGGACGCAGCGCCTCGTCGAGGTGGGTGGTGACCGCGAGGAGGTCGGGGACCTGGACGGCGTGCGCGGCGGGGAGTGCGCCGGGGGCGCGGCAGGCGCGCTCCAGCAGGCGCAGGGCGGCCTCGGAGCGGAGCAGGGCGGGCAGGTCGGCGTGGTCGCGGGCGAGGTCGGCGAGGCCGTGGAGACCGGCGGCGAAACGGTCCGCCTGGGTGGCGGTGCCGCCGGGTTGGACGGCGAGCGCGGCGGCGAGTTCGGCGAAGTGGCGGGCGAAGCGGCGGCGGGCGGCGCGGTCCGGGGTGCGGCCCCGGCCGTCGGCGCGGCGGGCCGCCGGGCCGGGCACGGGACCGGTACGGCGCGCCCCGTCGGCGTACGACGGGTCCGTGGGGCGGGCGGCGGGCGGTGCGGGGAGGGCGAACTCGGTGAACTCGTGGCCGGGCAGCCCCTGGACGAGCCGGTCGTACCAGCGCCGGGCGCCACACGGCGCGCCGGGGTGTGCACCGTCGGTGAGCAGTCCGATGTGCACGTGTCCACTCCCGTTCTGCGGTCTCGGCGTGTGTCGGCATCCGGCGGTACGGTCCGGGCCGCCGGTTGCGGAACGACGCTACGCAAAAGGCCCGGTGGCGCGATGGACGGTTGTCCATCGCGCCACCGGAAGGGGTGAACGGTCGTAACTTTCCACCCCACGGGGCGTTCTTATACGCTAAGCAGTGAGTTCGCCCCCGGGGCGCCCTGGTGCGGGTGCGGTCCGGGGGCGCGGTCGGACGGGATCCCACGGACGCGGCCCGGGGCATCTCCCCGAGGCCCTCACCGCTCCCCCGGCGCACGGCGTGCCGGACGGCTCAGACGCGGGCGCGCGCCGCCCGCCGCTCGGCGGCAACCTCCGGATCGAGGACCGGTACGGCCGCCAACAGCCCCTGGGTGTAGGGGTGTTGGGGGTGGTCGTAGACGGTGTCGACGGGGCCCTCCTCGACGATGCGTCCGGCCCGCATCACGGCGACGCGGTCGCTGGCCGCGCGGACGACGGCGAGGTCGTGGGCGATCAGGACGACGGACAGGCCGAGGTCACGGCGGAGTTCGGCGAGGAGGTCCATCACCTGGGCCTGGGTGGTGACGTCCAGGGCGGAGACCGGTTCGTCGCAGACCAGCAGGCGGGGCCCGGGGGCGAGGGCGCGGGCGATGCCGATGCGCTGGCGCTGGCCGCCGCTGAACTCGTGCGGGTAGCGGTGGTACCACGCCGGGTCGAGGCCGACGCGTTCGAGGAGTTCGCGCGCCCGGCGGACGACGGTGGCGTCGTCGAGGCCGCCCGCCGCGCGCAGCGGGTCGGCGACCGACTCCCCGATGGTGCGGCGGGGGTTGAGGGAGGACACCGGGTCCTGGAAGACCATCTGGAGTTCGCCGCGCAGCGGCCGCAGCGCGCGCTCCCCCAGGGTGCCGAGGTCGCGGCCCCGGTAGCGGAGGGTCCCGGCGGTGGGGTCGAGGAGGCGGACCAGCATCCGTCCGACGGTGGTCTTGCCGCTGCCGGACTCGCCGACGAGGCCGAGCGTCTCACCCGCGGCGACGGTGAGGGAGACGTCGTCGACGGCGACGGTGCGGTCGCCGCCGAGGACCGAGCCCAGGGGCCCGCCGCGGCCGAACTCCCGGCGCAGTCCCCGCGCTTCGAGCAGCGGGGCGCCGTTGTGGTCGTCGTCGCCCGTGGTGGGCCGAGGCACGCGGTCGGTGACGGTCGCGACGGCGGTACGGGCCGCGGGGACGGCCGGACGCACGGGCTCGTCCGGGCGCGCGGAATCGTCCGGAGGCGCGGAATCGTCCGGGCGCGCGGGCCCGGCCGGACGCGGAGAATCAGCCGGTCGCCCGGCCGCGGGGCCACGGCGCCCGGCATCGGCTCCACGGCGCGCGGCACCCGCCTCGCGCCCCTCCTCCTCGTACGCCACCCCGGCGTGCGCCGCCCGCTCGCGCGCCGTCTCGATCCGGGGGACGGCGGCGAGGAGGGCACGGGTGTAGGGCTCTCGGGGCGCACCCAGGACCTCGGTGACGGGGCCGTGTTCGACGGCGCGGCCACCGCGCATCACGAGGACGTCGTCGACGCTGCCCGCGACGACGCCGAGGTCGTGGGTGACGAGCAGCAGTCCGGTGCCGGTCTCGGTGCGCAGGGTGTGCAGCAGGTCGAGGATCTGCGCCTGGACGGTGACGTCGAGGGCGGTGGTCGGCTCGTCGGCGATCAGCAGCCGTGGCTCGCAGGCGAGGGCCATGGCGATCAGGGCGCGCTGGCGCATGCCGCCGCTGAACTCGTGCGGGCGGGAGCGGGCGCGGCGGGCGGCGTCGGGGATGCCGACCCGGTCCAGGGCTTCCACGGCGCGGGCGCGGGCGGCGCGGCGGGAGACGCCGGGCCGGTGGACGCGGTGCACCTCGGCGATCTGGTCGCCGAGGGAGTGGTACGGGTCCAGGGAGGACAACGGGTCCTGGAAGATCATCGCGGCGGTGGCGCCGCGCAGGGCGCGCAGGTCGGCCTCGGGCGCCGCGAGGACGTCGGTCCCGGCGACGCGGACGGTGCCCTCGGTGCGGGCGCCGGTGCCGCGGTGCAGGTCGAGGAGGGTGGCGGCGACGGTCGACTTGCCGGAGCCGGACTCCCCGACGATGCCGAGGGCGCCGCCGGGCCGGAGGGTGAACGAGAGCCCGTCGACGGCGCGTACGGCGTCGGCGCCCCCGGTGGCGGGGAAGGTGATCGTGAGGTCGCGGACCTCGACCAGCGGGTCGGCCGGGGCCGGGGCCTCGGCCGGTTCCGTGGCCGGTTCCGTGGCCAGGGGGGCGGTCATGTCAGCGTCACCCTTCGATCGGCGAGTGCGTAGAGGACGTCGGCGACGGCGCCCGCGAGGACGACGGCGGCGCCGACGCCCAGGACGGCGCCGACGACGACGGGGAGGTCGACGGTGCGGACCGACTCGACGGTGAGCCGCCCGAGGCCGGGCAGCCCGAAGAGGGATTCGGTGAGCATCGCGCCGCCGAACATGGTGCCGAGGTCGACGGCGTTGAGGGCGACGACGGGCGGCAGGGCGCCG
The DNA here is from genome assembly GCF_045040405.1 of Streptomyces sp. NBC_01525. Classification (NCBI taxonomy): domain Bacteria; kingdom Bacillati; phylum Actinomycetota; class Actinomycetes; order Kitasatosporales; family Streptomycetaceae; genus Streptomyces; species Streptomyces sp. NBC_01525. Next base: position 4,669,865 of record NZ_CP109397.1, on the reverse strand, counting down.
CGCAGCGCGTGCCGCCCGACGATCCGGCGTTCGCGCAGCCCGTAGGCGCGGAAGGTGCGGATGTGGTCCTCGGCGAGCGTCTCCAGGGTGGCGGAGCGGGTCAGCCGGGCGTACTTGGCGGACTCCAGGAGGGCGAGGGTGGTCCAGGGCAGCAGCAGGTTCCACGCCCACTGCTCGGGGTCCTCGGTCAGCGGCACGTAGGTGGGGAACGGCAGCCACTGGAGGGTGGCGCAGAAGACCATCAGCAGCAGCAGTCCGGTGATGAAGACCGGGGTGGCGGTGCCGGTGAGGGTCAGCACCGTCAGGACGCGTTCCGTGGCGCCGCCGCGGCGCAGCGCGGAGAGCAGTCCGGTGCCGACGCCGAGCAGCAGCCACAGCACCATGGCGCCGACCGCGAGCGAGGCGGTGACCGGCAGCCGGGAGGCGAGGAGCTGGGCGACCGGCTGGTCGTTCTGGTACGAGAGGCCGAAGCAGGGCGCGGGGCAGTGCAGGACGCCGGTGCCGGTGGAGTAGTCGCGGCCGGTGACCAGGCCCTGGAGGAAGTGCAGGTACTGCACCGGCAGCGGTTCGCCGAGCTGAAGCTGGTCGCGGACCTGCGCGATCTGCTCGGCGTTGCAGCGCGGGCCGCAGGCGAGTGTGGCGGGGTCGCCGGGTGCGACGTAGAACAGCGCGTACACGGCGACGGAGAGCAGCAGCAGGACGAGGAGGGCGCCGCCGGTCCGGCGCAGGACGTAGGCGGTCATCGGGTGGCGCCCTTCGGCGGTCGGGCGGCGGCGCGGGTGCCGACCGCGAGGCGGGAGCGTTCGCGCGGGTCGAGGGCGGTGCGGACGGCGTCGCCGAGGACGGTGCAGGCCAGCACGGTGACGAGCAGGCAGCCGGAGGGCAGCAGGACGTACAGCGGGTCGGCGCGGAACCAGGTGGTGGCGGTGGAGAGCAGCTGGCCCCAGGAGGACGTCGGCGGGGTGACGCCGATGCCGAGGAACGACAGGGACGCCTCGACGACGATGTTGGTGGGGACCAGCAGCGCCGCGTAGGTGAGGACGGGCGCGGCGAGGGCGGGCAGCAGTTCGCGGCGGGCGATCTGCGTGGGGGTGCGCCCGGCGAGGCGGGCCGCCGCGACATGGTCGCGTTGGCGCAGCGACAGCGTCTGGGCGCGGACGATGCGGGAGGTGCCGCCCCAGTTCAGCAGGCCGATGACGAGGATCAGCAGCAGCGGGCGGGGGAATCCGGCCGGGACGATCGCGGTCAGCGCGACGGCGAAGACCAGCATCGGCAGCGCGACCAGCACATCGGTGAAGCGGCTGAGGACGGAGTCGAGGAGGCGGCCCCCGGCGCCCGCGGCGAGCCCGATGGCGACGCCCAGCGCCACCTGGACGACGGTGGCGCCGAGCGCGACGAGGAGGGAGACGCGGGCGCCGTACAGCAGGCGGGCGAAGAGGTCGCGGCCGGTGCCGGGTTCGACGCCGAGCCAGTGGTCGGCGCTGATGCCGCCGAAGGAGCCGTAGGGGACGCCGCCGCGGGCGGAGTCGACGAGCTGGTCGTGGTACGTGGTGGGGTCCTGGCCCTCCAGCGCCGTCAGCAGCGGGGCGCCGAGGGCGAGGAGGGCGAGGGCCGCGAGCACGGCGGCGGCCACGACGGCCGAGGGGCGGGTGCGCAGCCGCCGCCATGCTCCGGTGGAGGGGGTGTCGTTCATGGTGCCGCGCCTACTTGACCGCGACCTGGGAGATGTCGAGGACGCCGTCCCAGTCGCTGATCACGACGTTACGGATCGACTTGCCGTGCAGCCGCTTGTAGACGGGGTGGAACAGCGGGACGGAGAGGGCCTGCTCCCCGATCCTGTCGTCGAGAGCGCCCCAGCGGGCGGCGGCCGTGTGGAGGTCGGTGAGCTTGTTGATGGCGTCGATCTCGTGGTTGACGGCGGCGTCGTCGAGCTGGGCGTGGTTGAAGTTGTAGGCGTCCTTGACGATCTGGCGGCCGTCGAAGATGGGGGCGAGGAACGGGCCGCCGGAGGGCCAGTCGGCGCCCCATCCGCCGATGAAGAGGCCCGGTTCGTCCTTGAGGCTGTGGACGGTGTCCTTGTAGTCGTTGTCCTCCAGCCCCTTCAGCTCGACGGTGATGCCGGCCTTCTTCAGCGCGTCCTGGACGGCGGTGGCGACCTCCGGGCTGGTCGCGAAGTTCTTGGCGGTGGAGTGGGTGAGGGTGATCTTCAGGCCGTGCGGATATCCGGCCTTCTTGAGCAGTTCCCGGGCCTTTTCCGGATTTCCGGTCCTGCCGGCGGGGAAAGGGTCGGCGCCGGTGTAGCCGAAGGATTTCTGATCGGGCAGGAAGGTGGTGGCCGGTTCGGCGAGGGAGGAACCGCCGGCGGCGTTGACGACGCTGCGGCGGTTGACGGCGTAGGCGATGGCCTGCCGTACCTCGGGCTTGTCGAACGGCTTCACCTTCGGGTTGAAGGCGAGGTAATTGGTGTAGCCGAAGTGGCCGGTTCCGACGCGCTTTTCGAGTTCCTTGTCGCCGGAGACGCGGGCGAGTTCGGCGGGCCCGAGGTTGGTGTCGGTGGTGACGGCGGCGGCGTCGGGTCCGGAGCCGGTGGCGAGGCGCTGGTTGATGACGGCGGAGTCGAGACCGGAGCGGACGTCGACGGTGTCCGGGTAGGCGTGCCGCTCCTTGTCGGTCCTCTCCGACCAGTGCGGATTCCGCTTCAGCAGCAGATGTTCGCCGTCCCCGGTGTTCTTGACGACCTGGTACGGGCCGGAGGAGACGGGGTGCTCCTCGTATTTTGTGCCGGTGTCCTTGGCGCGCGGTACGGGCGCGAACTGCGTCTGCGTGGCGAGCAGCGGGAATTCACCCTCGGGCTTCTTCAGGTGGAAGACGAGGGTTTTGTCGTCGGGCGTCTCGATGGACTTCAGCCCGTCCTTGGACTTGTCCTTGTACGGGCCCTGGTATTTCTCGCCGCCGATCAGCCAGTCCCGCAAATAGGGGGCGCCGCCGGAGAGTTCGGCGGCGAAGGACCGCTCGATGCCGTATTTGATGTCGGCGCTGGTGATGGGCGTACCGTCCTCGAACTTCAGGCCGTCCTTGAGGGTGTACGTCCACACCGTGGCGTTCTTGCTGGGCCGTCCGGTGTCGGTGGCGAGGTCCGGGACGGCCTTGGTGCCCGCGGCGCCGTTCGCGCGCTTGCGGGTGGTGAGGGTGCGGAAGACGAGCGTGGGGACCTTGCCGCCGCCGGAGGTGTAGAGCCGGGCGGGGTCGAAATCGGTCTGCGGCTCGGAGTTGAGGACGGTGAGGGTGCCGCCCTTGTGCGGCGCGGCGTCGGCGCCCGCGTCCGCGGCGTCCTTCGGGCCGCAGGCGGTGGCACCGGCGGCGAGGGTGACGCCGATCGCGGCGGCGGCGACGCGGCGCGCGGTCAGCAGCAGCCGGCGGGAGCGGAGGGGGGTGCGGGCCGGTTCGGCCATGACGGGTTCGCCTTTCGCAGCGGGACCGCGCCCGGCTGCGGGGTGGCGGGCGCGGTGCGCACGAGGCCACCCCGGCGCGGGCGTGCGGGAAGAGGTCACACGGTTCGCAGGGGGAGGAAACCGGCCCGGGACCGTCGGCCGCGCGGCGATTGCCGGGGCGTCACGGTCCGTGGCGCGGGTGGGGCCTCAGCGACAGTCGATGTCGGCCACGGACTGCACGGACACGCCGATCAGCGCCAGCTCTATGGCGGCGGGGGCGACGGCGTGACGGTGCGGCATGCGCAGAACTATGGAACGCATGGCCGATTTCTGGCAAAGGTGTCTCGCGATGAGAGACCGCATATCTCACATACGAGGACGGCGTGCCGTCGGCCCGACGGGCCCGCCGCCCCGCCCGGCTCAGCGACTGCCGGGATACGGCCAGGAGTTGGGGCGGCAGGTGGCGCCGTCCGTCGTCAGGAACTTCGTCTGCTGCATCATCACCGGCGCAAGCGCCCCGGACCGGGAACAAGCCTCGTGGTCGCGGCCGAGCCGGTGGCCGACCTCGTGGTTGATGAGCATCTGACGGTAGGCGTACATCTTGTCCGGCCCGTACGTCTTCGCGCCCTGCGCCCAGCGGTACGCGTTGATCATCACGCGCGGGGTCGCCGCCGAGTCGCACGAGACGTTGTCCTCGGAGGTGTCAAGACCCGACTTGGCGCACCACACATGGGTGGTGCCGGGGCTGGCCAGCGTGATGACGAAGTCCGCGCCGCCGGAGGCGACCCGCTCGAAGGTCCGGGTGCCGCCGTGCGCCCAGCTCCGGTCGTCGTTGAGGGTCTTGTGCACCGCGTCGGCGAACAGCTGGCCGTCCAGCGGCAGTCCGGTCTCCATGTCCACGCGGTAGCGGACGACATGACCGCGGCCGGGCGCCTTCGCGGCGCCGCCGACGGGCATGAACTTCCCGGAGGCGGTCAGCTTCGCGTCGAGCGGGAACGGCTCGGCCATCCGCTGCGCGTACGAGGCGGGCTTGGCGTCCTGCGGCCGGTCCCCGGAGCGCGAGGCGCCCTCGTCCTGCGGGTCGGTGCGGTCGGGCCCGCCGCCCGAGTGGCCGGTGCCGTCCGGCCGCTGCTCGGCGACCTGACCGGCCACCACCACGGCGAGCACGGTGGTCACCGCGGCCGCCGCGACACCGGTGAACGTCCGGCCCAGCCCGCCCTTCCTGGCACCGGCGGACGGCGGCCCGTCCGGCCCACCGTCCCCGTCCACCATGTCCGTACCGACGGGGACAGCGCCGTCCGACGGAGCCGTCTCCCGCGCGAAGACCACGGAACGGCCGGTGTCCACCGGCCCGTCCTCCCCGCGCGGCGCCCCGGCGGCCGGCACGTCGAACGCCTCCAGATACTCCGGCCGGGGCCCGGCGTCACCGAGCGCACCGGCACCGGCCGTCGCGTCCGCGCCGGGGCGGACCTCGGCGGTGGCGGGGTCCGGCAGCCGGGCGTCCGGCTCGGCGGCCGCGCGCGGGCGCGGCACCCGCGGCGCGGCCGCGGCGGACGGCCGGGACGTGGGGCGGCGGACGGCGGGCGGGCCGGGCGCCGAGGCCCCCGGGACCGACGGCGGCAGGCCCCAGCCGCCGCCCGGCTCCCGCTGCTCGGGGTGGCCGCCGCGCACGCCCTCGCGTGCGGGGCCCGGGCGGGCGGCGGGCTCCGCCGGGTGCGGCCGTTCACCGTCGCCCGGTCCGCGCCTGCGGCGCCCGGTGCCCGGCTCGGCCGCGGGCGCCGGGCGCGGCACCGCCGTCTCCGTCGTGTCGTGCCCGTCCGGTGTCCCGCCTCGGCTGTGCCGTCCCACCGCTCCGTCAGCTCCTGCCCGTATCGGCCGCCGCTGTGTCGTCGATCAGTTCCCGGATGGCCCGCGCCACCGTCCGCGGGTACTCCATCATCGCCACGTGCCCGGCCTCGGGCAGCGTCACCAGCCGCGCCCCGCGGAAAGCGGCGGCGGCCCGCCGCGCCATCCGGTACGAGACGAGCCGGTCGCGCCCACCGTAGACGAGGAGCGTCGGCGCGAGCACCCGCTCCGCCTGCCGCCACAGATTGTGCTGCCCACCCAGGGTGTACGCATTGACCAGTCCGCGGGCGGAGCGCTCCATCACCTCCCAGAAATACGGGAGTTCGAGCCGCTTGGCGTACTCCTCGACCGCGTCGCGGAAGCCGTCGGGGGTGACGTTGCGCGGGTCGCCGTAGCAGAGCCCCAGCACCTCGCGGGTGCGGCGCTCGGGCGTCCAGTCGCGGGTGAGGCGGGCGAAGAGGCGGGCCGCGCCGGGCACCGCGAGCAGCGCGGTGGGGACCGCCGTCAACTGCGGCCGCAGCTCCGGCAGGGCCGGCGAGATCAGCGTCAAAGTGCGGACGAGATCGGGCCGGGCGGCGGCCACCCGCGTCACGGCGGCGCCGCCCATGGAGTTGCCGACGAGGTGGACCGGACCGCGCCCGGCCGCGTCCAGATACCGGATGACCGCGCGGGCCTGCGCGGCGACCGCGTAGCTGCCGTCGTCGGGCGGCGGCGCCTCACCGAAGCCGGGCAGATCGAGCGCCTCGCCGTCGAGCCGGTCGGCGAGCAGCGGCATCAGCGCCGACCAGTTCCGCGACGAGCCGCCGAGCCCGTGGACGTACAGCGCGGGCTCCCGCTCCCGCTCCCGCACCGCGGCCGCACCGGACTCCGACAGCGGCGCCGGGGTGCGCACACCGAGCGTCAGGCCGGAGAGCGGCACCAGCCGCAGCGTCTCGGCGGCCTCCTGCGGGCCGGGCCGTCCCGGACCTCCGGGCGGCACCGGAAGGGCTGCGGTCCGGGTGTCGGGCGACTCCGTCGAAGACATGCCGTCGATGTTACGAGATGATCACGCGCGTACCGATGTGTTCGCCGTCACACACCGCATCGCGCTGCCGCGCCCGCTCTCCTAGGCTCGATACGAAGGGCGCCCCGGCCCGCCCACGGCCGGAGGATCCGAACCGCCCGCAGCCCGGGGCGAGGAAGGCACAGCGGACCGAGAGACTCCAGAGAGGGAGCACCATGCCGGTCGATCCGAGCGACCCGGACACCTTCGACGAGGAGAACGAAACCGGCTTCTCCGACGAGGCTCCGGAGGCCGACGCCCAGGAACAGCACGCGGACGTCGCGCCCCACCGCGACGAGACACTGTCCGGCACCGACCTCGACGCCGCGAACGAGGCGGACCGCGCCGAACAGGCCCGCGTCGTGGAACTCAACGAAGACGAATATCGATGACCTGGGGTGTTATGTCACCTTCCCACAAGGGCCCGGACCGGATTTTCTCGGCTCCGACCGCCCACAGCCCGGTTACCCAAAAGTACGATGGCGGGCGCGGTGTACCACCTTGCGTACGCCGCGTACGGAACGACTTCTGGGAGGCAGCGTGAGCGCCATCGAGCAGACCGAGGCGGCACGCCCGCGGGGCACACGTCTGCCGCGCCGAGCACGGCGCAACCAGCTTCTGGGTGCGGCACAGGAAGTATTCGTCGCGCAGGGCTACCACTCCGCGGCGATGGACGACATCGCCGAGCGGGCGGGCGTCAGCAAGCCGGTGCTCTACCAGCACTTCCCGGGCAAGCTGGACCTCTACCTGGCCCTGCTCGACCAGCACTGCGAGGCGCTGCTGCACTCGGTGCGGACGGCGCTGGCGTCGACGACCGACAACAAGCAGCGCGTCGCGGCGACGATGGACGCCTACTTCGCCTACGTCGAGGACCCGGGCGGCGCGTTCCGGCTGGTCTTCGAGTCGGACCTGACCAACGAACCGGCGGTCCGCGAGCGGGTCGACAAGGTCTCGCTGGAGTGCGCCGAGGCGATCTGCGCGGTGATCGCCGAGGACACCGGCCTCTCGCGCGACGAGTCGATGCTGCTGGCCGTGGGCCTCGGCGGCGTCTCGCAGGTGGTGGCGCGCTACTGGCTGGCGGCCGAGAGCAAGGTCCCGCGGGAGACCGCGGTGGGCCTGCTGACCTCCCTCGCGTGGAAGGGCATCGCGGGTTTCCCGCTGCACGGCATCGATGCCCACTGACCGTGTTCGCTCCCGGCGTGCCCCGGGGCGCCCTGCACCTCCCCGTACCGGGCTAATGTGTGGTGCGTACGGCGCGGCTGGCCGCGCACCCAACTGACCGTCGGAGGGACATCAGCCGTGGAGGTCAAGATCGGCGTGCAGCACGCGCCCCGCGAGATCGTTCTCGAGAGCGCGCAGACTGCCGAGGAGGTGGAGGGCGCCGTCGCCGACGCCCTCGGCGGCAAGTCGCCGCTGCTGAGCCTGGTGGACGAGCACGGCCGCAAGGTCCTGGTCCCGTCGGACCGGCTCGCCTACGTGGAGATCGGCGAGCAGTCGGTCCGCAAGGTCGGCTTCGGCGCACTCTGACCCAGGGGCGCCCCACAGGCGCCCGAGGCACACCGCGGACGGCGGCCGGGATTTCCGATCCCGGCCGCCGTCGGCGTTTTCCGGGGGCGCGGCCCGACGGGACCACGGCGGTACGAGTTGCGGGGCCGCGGCTCGCCGGTTTGCGGAGCCGCCCCTCTCCCGCTTCCGGGGCCTTCCGCTTCCCCTTCCGGTTCGCCCTCCCGCACCCAGGGCACCCCGCCACCGTCCGCGCTCCCGGCCGGAACGGCTCGCCTCATCCGCCCCATGCACCCCTGCTTCCCCACAGGTTCGGCGGAACGGAGGCATGAGGGTTGCTGAGCGTGGCTGATGGGTACCACCGCCTACGACCGATTTGTTCGTCCGGTCGGTCCGGTCGTCAGCCGTAACGCGGGAGGGAACACGCATGATCTGGGAAGCTCTGGGCGCCGTCGTCGTCGGTCTGGCCCTCTCCTTCACCGCCACCCGCCAACTGCCGGAACGGTTCCCCGCCCGCTCCCTGGCGCTGGCCACCGGCCCGGTCGCCGCTCTGCTGGGCGCGCTGCTGACCCGCTCGATCCTCGGCCCCGGCCACCCCGTCCAGACGCTCGCCGCGGCCGTCGCCGTGGGCGCCGCGCTGCTCTCGGTGCTGATCCGCCCGGCCCGCGGGGCGCTGCGCGGCTCGGCCCCCGCCTGACACCCCCGTATACATACGGCGCGGCCCCGGACCGGGTGGTCCGGGGCCGCGCCGTCGTCATGTCCGCGGGGCGTCGCCTACGCCGCCAGGCCCAGGGCCGCCATCCGCTTGGTGTGCGCCTCGGTGATCCGGGAGAACATCCGGCCGACCTCGGCCAGGTCGAAGCCGTCGGCGACGCCGCCGACCAGCATCGTCGAAAGCGCGTCGCGGTCGGCGACCACCCGCTGGGCCTGCGACAGCGCCTCGCCCATCAGCCGCCGCGCCCACAGCGCCAGCCGCCCGCCGACCCGCGGGTCCGCCTCGATCGCGGCGCGCACCTTCTCGACGGCGAAGGTCGCGTGGCCGGTGTCGTCCAGGACGGTCAGCACCAGGTCCCGGGTGTCGGAATCCAGCCGGGCAGCGACCTCCCGGTAGAAGTCACTGGCGATCGAGTCGCCGACGTACGCCTTGACCAGGCCCTCCAGCCAGTCCGACGGCGCGGTCTGGCGGTGGAACTCGTCCAGCGCGGCGGCGAACGGCTCCATCGCCTCGTTGGGCTCCGCCTCGATGTCGGCGAGGCGCCGCCGCAGCCGCTCGAAGTGGTGGAACTCCGCCGACGCCATCTTGGCCAGTTCGGCCTTGTCGTCCATGGTCGGCGCGAGCTTCGAGTCCTCCGCGAGCCGCTCGAAGGCGGACAGCTCGCCGTAGGCGAGGGCGCCCAGCAGGTCGATCACGGCGGCGCGGTAGTGCGGCTCGGCGGATGCCTCCGTCCAGGTCTGGGCGGCGATCCCGGTCGGTTCCGGCGCGTCGGCGGTGGCGGTGTCTGGCGTCTCCATGACCGGCACAATAGTCGCCGGACAGCCCCCGCAGCGCCGGGCCGCCGGGTCCCGTGGCGCCCGCCCCGACCGGCCGGGACCGTGTCCGGCCGCGCGGCGCGGGCGGCTTGTTCCCTTTCTCACTCAGACAAGCCTTCGGATGTCCCGTCGCATCCGGGGTACAGTGGTAATGCGCCTGCCGAGTATCGGCGGGTCGTTCCATGCATGCGGATGCCCGGTCGGTGGCCCGATCGGCTCCAACCCGACCGCCCTCCCCCGCGGCGCGTACGCGACGTACGCATCAGCAGGAGGGACACCGCTCGCGGCAGGAGTGCCTGAGCGTTGGCAGTGGTCCCGCGCGCCGTCGGCTTTGCAACCCGGCCCGTACACATCCCGTACGAAGCGCGGTACGACCCCCTTCGCCGCCTCACGCCGCGTCTCACAGAAGAGGCAAGATTCTGTCTACGTTCCGAGAGCTCGGGATTTTCCCCGAGACCGCCGAGGCCCTCGAAGCCGTCGGCATCATTTCCCCCTTTCCCATCCAGGAGCTGACGCTCCCCGTCGCGCTCTCCGGCAGCGACGTCATCGGCCAGGCGAAGACCGGCACCGGCAAGACGCTGGGTTTCGGCCTGCCGCTGCTGGAGCGCGTCACCGTCCCCGCCGACGTCGAGGCGGGCCGGTCCACGCCCGAGCAGCTGACCGAGGCGCCGCAGGCGCTCGTCGTCGTCCCCACCCGCGAGCTGTGCCAGCAGGTCACCAACGACCTGCTCACCGCCGGCAAGGTGCGTAACGTCCGGGTGCTGGCGATCTACGGCGGCCGGGCCTACGAGCCGCAGGTCGAGGCGTTGCAGAAGGGCGTCGACGTCATCGTCGGCACCCCGGGCCGCCTGCTCGACCTCGCGGGCCAGCGCAAGCTCGACCTCTCGAAGGTCCGCAGCCTGGTGCTGGACGAGGCCGACGAGATGCTGGACCTCGGCTTCCTGCCGGACGTCGAGCGGATCATCCAGCTGCTGCCTGCCAAGCGGCAGACCATGCTGTTCTCGGCCACGATGCCCGGCCAGGTCATCTCGCTGGCGCGCCGCTACATGTCGCAGCCCACCCACATCCGCGCCACCGCGCCGGACGACGAGGGCCAGACCGTCGCCAACACCACCCAGCACGTCTTCCGCGCGCACTCCATGGACAAGCCGGAGATGGTCGCGCGCATCCTCCAGGCCGACGGCCGGGGCCTGGCGATGGTGTTCTGCCGGACGAAGCGGACCGCCGCCGACATCGCCGACCAGCTCGCACGGCGCGGTTTCGCGTCCGGCGCGGTCCACGGCGACCTCGGCCAGGGCGCCCGCGAGCAGGCGCTGCGCGCCTTCCGTAACGGCAAGGTCGACGTCCTGGTCTGCACCGACGTCGCCGCCCGCGGTATCGACGTCGAGGGCGTGACGCACGTCATCAACTACCAGTCCCCCGAGGACGAGAAGACCTACCTGCACCGCATCGGCCGCACCGGCCGCGCGGGCGCCAAGGGCACCGCGGTCACCCTCGTCGACTGGGACGACATCCCGCGCTGGAAGCTGATCAACAAGGCGCTGGACCTCTCGTTCGACGAGCCGGAGGAGACGTACTCCACCTCCCCGCACCTCTACGAGCAGCTGCACATCCCGGCGGGCACCAAGGGCGTGCTGCCGCGCTCGGAGCGGACCCGGGCCGGGCTCGCCGCCGAGGAGGTCGAGGACCTCGGTGAGACCGGCGGCCGCGGTCGCGGTCGCGGCCAGGCCCCGGAGGCCACGGAGGAACGCCCGCAGCGGACCCGTACCCCGCGGCAGCGGCGGCGTACCCGTAGCGGCTCGGCCGTCGACGGTGACGCGGCCCCGCAGCCGCAGGCGGACGCCGCGCTGGACACGGCGGAGGGCGCCCCGGCCGAGGGCGAGTCCCGGCAGCCGCGCCGTCGGCGCCGTACCCGTACGGGCCGGGCGGCGGCCGAGGCCGTGACGCCGGTCGCGGACGCGCAGCCCGCCGCACCCGCCGCCGAGGAGGCGGAGGCCGCCCCGGCGAAGCCGCGCCGCCGCCGGACGCGTGCGGCGAAGCCAGCCGAGGCGCAGGCCGTGGTGGAGGCCGTAGAGGCGCAGGCCGTGGTGGAGGCCGTGGAGGCGCCCGCCGCCCCGGTCGCCGAGGAGGCGCCGGTCAAGCCGAAGCGGACCCGGAAGACCGCCGCGGCCAAGGCCGTGGAAACCGCCGAGGGCGCCGAGGCCCCCGCCAAGCCGAAGCGCACGCGGAAGACCGCGGCGGCGAAGGCGGCGGAGGCCGTGGACACCGCCGAGGCCGCCGACGCCCCGGCGAAGCCGAAGCGGACGCGGAAGACCGCCGCCAAGGCCGTCGCACCGGAGGCTTCCGGCGAGGAGGCCCCGGCGAAGCCGAAGCGCACCCGGAAGACCGCCGCGGCGAAGGCGGCGGAGGCCGCCGACACCGCGGAGGCCGCCGACGCCCCCGCGAAGCCGGTCCGCCGCCGCACCCGCGCGAAGGCCCCGGCCGCCGAGGCGACGCCGGAGAGCTGATCCGCAGCGCACGACCGACGGCCCGTTCCCGCCCATCCGGCGGGGGCGGGCCGTCGGGGTGTTCCGGGGCGTCGGCGCGTCCCTGCGCGGGGGCGTGCCCGCCGTGGCCGGATAGCCTCGGATCATGAGCAGGCCGCCGACACTTTCGCTGCCCCCGTGCGCCAGCGCGTACCGCCTCGTCACCGCGCGCGGGGAGTTCGCCGTGCACGACGCCCGGCCCGAGCGGGCGCCGCTCGGTACGGCGCTGCTGGTCCCGGGGTTCACGGGCAGCAAGGAGGACTTCATCGCGCTGCTCGCGCCGCTCGCGGCGGCCGGGTTCCGGGCGGTGGCGGTGGACGGCCGCGGGCAGTACGAGTCCCCCGGCCCCCGTGACGTCGCCGCCTACGAGCAGGGCGCGCTGGCGCAGGACGTGTTGGCGCAGGCCCGGGCGCTGGGCGGCCGGGTGCATCTGCTGGGGCATTCGTGCGGCGGGCTGGTGTGCCGGGCCGCGGTGCTGACGGACCCGGGGCCGTTCCGGTCGCTGACGGTGCTCAGCTCCGGCCCGGCGGCCATCGACCCGGCGCAGCAGAACCGCGTACGGATGCTGATCGACGCGCTCGGCACGCTGGACATGGCGACGGTCTGGCAGGCGATGCGGGCGCTCGACCCGCCGGAGGCGCCGGGCGCCGGAACGCCGTCGGAGATCGGGGAGTTCCTGCGGCGCCGCTGGCTGGCGACCGTCCCCGAGCAGTTGATCACCACAGGGCGGCAGATGCTGGAGGAGCCGGACCGGGTCGACGAGCTGGCCGCGGTGCCGCTGCCCAAGCACCTCGTCTCCGGCACGGTGGACTACGCCTGGCCGGTGCCGCTGATCGACAAGATGGCGGCGCGGCTGGCCGCCCGCCGCACGGTCGTCCCGGGCGCGGAGCACTCCCCCAACGCGGAGCGCCCCATGGAGACCGCCGCCGCGCTGGCCGCCTTCTGGGGCGAGCACTGAGCCGTCCGGGACGCGTACCCGGTGACGGCGCGCGCTGACCTGCGGCCGTACGAACCGGTGTCCGCGGCGTTCCGGCCGGGCTCGTCGTCGCTTCCTCACCTGCAAATACTTAGACCATCGAAAATTTTCCTTAGCGTAGGGAATGTTTGCAGGGGGCCAGGACGTTGGACAGGTCGGAAGCTCGGGCAGCGACGCCCGCGCTCGCCATCCATCAGTTCTCCTGCAGGAGGATCAGACGAAGGGAAGCCGTATGCGCTTCGAGATCATGCGCCTGGACGATGTCGACGGCACCGCCGTGGACAGCACCGTCGTGGACGCCGCCTCCGTCAACCGGATCGTGCAGCAGGCCGCCGCAATCGGCCAGCGCATCTACATCCGCCCGGCCGACACCGTCGCCGCCCGGTAACACCGACGCCGCCCCGCGCGGTACGCACGGATGCGCCCCCGTACGGAAGTGCCGTACGGGGGCGCGACTGCGTCCGGGGGCCGGGCGCCGTCAGGCGCCCTGGACGACCTGGGTGACGCCGTTGATGATCTGCTGCACGGCGAGCGCGGAGAGCATCATGCCCGCGAGCCGGGTCACCAGCACCACACCGCCGTCCTTGATGACCCGGATGATCAGCAGCGAGAACCGCATCGCCAGGTAGAGGACGACATGGATCGCCACGATGGCGGTCCACACCGCCAGCTGTGCGGTGAAGCCGTGGGCGTGCTGGACGGCGAGGATCACCGACACGATCGCGCCGGGCCCGGCCAGCAGCGGCATGCCCAGCGGGACCAGCGCCACGTTGACGTCCTTGGTCTGGGTGGGCTCCTCGGACTTGCCGGTGAGCAGGTTCAGCGCGACCAGCAGCAGGAGCAGACCACCCGCGATCATCAGGGCGGGCGTGCTGATGTGCAGCCGGCCCAGGATCTGGCGGCCGAAGAGCCCGAAGACGGCGATGACGCAGAACGCGACGGTCGCCGCCTGCCAGGCCATCCGGCGCTGGACCTTGGCGGGCCGCCCGGCGGCCAGCCCGAGAAAGATCGGGGTGATCCCGGGGGGATCCATGATGACAAAAAGGGTGACGAAGAGAGTACTGAAGGCAGCGACGTCGAACACGGTGATGAATGGCCTTGCGAGGGAGATGGAGCGGAGGGGGACGGCGCACCGGCACGGCGGCGCGCGGGCGCACCGCATCTGCACGGGCGCCGGAAGGAAGGGACCGCCGGACTCCGGCGGCGGAGGCTCAGCCGCCCGCGCCGGGGACGGGGAAGGCGCCGGTGGCCCGGCGCACGATCTCGCCGTAGATCTCCGGGTCGGTGGTGTATTCGCCCAGCTCACAGGTCTTGTGGCTGCCGTGGTAGTCGCTGGAGCCGGTGGTCAGCAACCCCAGCTCGGCGGCGAGAGAGCGCAGCCGGGCACGGGTCGGCGCATCGTGGTCCATGTGGTCGACCTCGATGCCGTCAAGACCGGCGGCGGCCAGCTCGACGAGGGCGCCCTCGGGCACACAGGCGCCACGCTTGACGGCCGCGGGGTGCGCGACGACGGCGACGCCGCCCGCGCCCTTGATCAGCCGCAGCGCCTCGAACGGGTCCAGCTCGTGCTTGTCGACGTACGCGCGGCCGTCGTTGGCCAGCCACTGCGAGGTGAACGCGTCGGAGACGGTGGGGACGACGCCCAGGTCGACCAGGGCGGTGGCCACATGCGGCCGTCCCACGGCGCCGTCACCGGCGATGGCAGCGACCTGCTCCCAGGTGATCGGGACGCCCAGCTCACGGAGCTTGGCGACCATGCCCTGGGCGCGCGGCACCCGGTCGTCGCGGAGCAGCGCCCGCTCGCGGGCGAACGCGGGCTCCTTGGGGTCGAAGAGGTAGGCGAGCATGTGCAGCCCGGTGCCTTCGACCCGGCAGGACAGCTCGGCGCCGGTGACCAGCGTCAGCCCGGCGGGCAGCGCTTCGCGCGCCGCGGCGTGCCCGGCGACGGTGTCGTGGTCGGTCAGTGCGACGACGTCCAGCCCGCGGGCGGCGGCGTGGGCCACCAGCTCGGCGGGGGTGTCCGTACCGTCGGACGCGGTGGAGTGGGTGTGCAGATCGATGCGCACGACGCTGAACTCCCCCCTGCGGGACGGGACGGTGACCGGACGGGCGCCCCGCGCGGCCGCCGTCGGCGCGCCACAGGGCGTCCCGGCAAGGATACCGGCCCGCGGAAGACCCCCGTCCGCCTCGGGGAGGACGTACGGGCACCTGCCGTACCCCCAGGACACGGGGCCGGGCCCGGGGATCAGGACAGGAGCCGCGGGGAGAGCGCCCCGCACGGCAGCAGGTCGACCTCGGCGCCCGCCTCACGCAGATCGGTGAGGACCAGATCGTCGTACATCAGCAGGCCGGACTGCTCGGGCCAGACGATCGCCCACAGCCAGAGCCCGCGGGCCTCCCCGGCGAAGACCACGCGGTCGGCCGGGGAGCCCTCGACATGCCACATCGGGGTCGGGCGGCCGGAGGTGAGGATCTTGGTGTGCGGGGCGGCGTCGACGTGCATACCGGGGCCGGGGTCCGGGCCGTCGATCCCGGCGTAACGGGCGCCGAGCCCCACGCCCAGCTCCTCGGCGATCAACAGGAGTTCGCCGGGACCGCCGAGCGGGCCGGGTCCCGAGCAGGCGACGGCGGTGGCACGGCCGCCGCTGCGGTCGTCACCGGCGCAGGCCACACCCGTGAAGAGCCAGCCGACCGGCAGCGGCCAGGGCATCCACACCGGGACCTGTGAACGGTTCACGACAACGCCGAGCGCCTCGACGCTCGGCAGGACGACCGGCTGGAGCGGCTGCACGGTGCCGTGGACGGCGCACTGCCAGGAGTCGGAGAAGAGACCGGGCGCCCGGACGCGGCCACCGCACTTCGGGCAACTGGGTTCACCCCTCATAGGGATCCACGGTCCTCCAGCCACGCGGTCGCGTCAAGGACGATCACCCGACCGGTCGGAATGTTCCGCACACCGGTACGGGGCCCGCCGGACACGGCCCAGGAGGCCGCCGCGCACCCGGCACGGGCCCCGGCGACGCCTCGCACGGTCCGGCCGCGGGCGCGCCTCACGACAGGTCCGCGCCGCCGCGCAGCGGGTCCCGCAGGTCCGTGCCCTGCGCCAGCCACCGTTCCTGGAGCGCCTCCGCGCCGTGCACCCGCTTCCACGCCGCCTCGTTGGGCGTCATCGGCAGCAGCGGCAGGAAGCGCACCGGATCCAGCGGCGCGTCCAGCTCCAGATCCTCGACGAGGCCGCCGGACGCGGCGACCAGGACGGAGGTGAACCCGGCGCCGGGCCACAGCGGTTCGCCGGTGTCCAGGGAGGCGCCCGGCGCCACCACCACGCCCTCGACCTGCGGTGACGCGGCGAGCACGGCGAGCGGCCGCAGCACCTTGTCGATATCGGCGCGGCCCGGCCGCAGCGTGATCACCAACTCGGCGCGGGGCCCGGCCACCGGGTCGGCGAAGACCACCGACGGGGGCGCGCCCAGGCCCGGCGCGGAGCCCGCCGGGTCCGTCATCGGGTGGGCGGACATCCCGAGCGAGGCGTAGCGGACCACGCCGTCACCGACGAAGCGCAGCACCTCGATGCGGTCGGTGCCGAGGAAGGTGACGGCGGCGCGGGCGTCCGGCTCGCCCAGGGCGGTGCGCAGCCGGGCTTCGACCAGATCGAGAACGTCAGACATGGGGCGAGCATAAAGCGGCCCCGCGAGGCATCCGGAGGGCCACCCGACGGCGCCGCCGCCCGGCCCCGGGGCCGGGCGGCGGACCCGGATGCGGGCGTGTCGGAGAAGGCCGTGAATCGGCTTCGTATCGAACAGGCAAAGCGGCGCGGTGGCACCACGGACGGCTGATAGCCTGCCATCTGGTCAGGGAATGACGCTGTCCCCCAGCGGGGACCGGCCGGAGGAGGTGGGGCTGCGGTGGATCCGAGTCGACCGTGCAGTACCGATAGTTCTCCTGTCATCCCGCTCGCGCAGCGAATCTTCTGAGCCGAAGGCTTCCGTACCCCGCAGTCCAGCGGGGAAACATGCGAAGTTCCTTCGCGTCGGACGGAGATGACGGAAGAGCGCCTTCGCCCTTCTGTTCCGTATCTCTCAGCGAATTCCTCGAATTCTCCGCGCGCCGTCAGTGCCCCGGCACCGAACGCCGCCCGCTTTGCGGACGTACGGCCGATGACGCCTCGTACGTCCACGTTCCGGGTTGCGTTACGCCCCGCGCACGACGGCCGGCCCGTGAAGGAGCTTGCCATGTCGATGATCCGTGACCTGCGCGCCGCCGTCCGTCCCTCCCGCCGCCGTGACGGCGCCGCCTTCGGCTACGAGAAGTCCGCCCCGGCCTGTGTGAACAGCGCCATCGTCGACTGCGCCGTCTACCGTGAGGGCCGCCGGGTGCAGGAAGCCTGCACCCCCGCCGAGGCGATGGCGAGCGTCCGGGCCGAGGGCGGCTTCGCCTGGATCGGGCTGCACGAGCCGTCGGAGGCCGAATTCGCCGGTATCGCCGCGGAGTTCGGGCTGCATCCGCTCGCCGTCGAGGACGCCGTCCACGCCCATCAGCGGCCGAAGCTGGAGCGCTACGACGACACCCTGTTCACGGTCTTCAAGACCGTCCACTACGTCGAGCACGCCGAGCTGACCGCGACCAGTGAGGTCGTGGAGACCGGCGAGGTGATGTGCTTCACCGGCCGGGACTTCATCGTGACCGTCCGGCACGGCGGCCAGGGATCGCTGCGGGCGCTGCGTCACCGCCTCCAGGACGACCCCGAGCTGCTGGCCAAGGGCTCGTCGGCGGTGTTGCACGCCATCGCCGACCAGGTCGTCGACGGGTACATCGCGGTCGCCGGTGCCGTACAGGACGACATCGACGAGGTGGAGATCGACGTCTTCAGCTCGGGCACCGGCCGGGGGGCGACCCGGGGCGGCGACGCCGGGCGGATCTACCAACTCAAGCGTGAGGTGCTGGAGTTCAAGCGCGCGGTGGGGCCGCTGCTGCGGCCGTTGCAGCTGCTGAGCGAGCGGCCGATGCGGCCCGTCGACTCCGACATCCAGAAGTACTTCCGCGACGTCGCCGACCACCTGGCGCGCGTCAACGAGCAGGTGCTCTCCTTCGACGACCTGCTCAACTCCATCCTCCAGGCCAACCTCGCGCAGGCGGCCGTCGCGCAGAACGAGGACATGCGCAAGATCACCTCGTGGGCCGCGATCTTCGCCGTCCCCACGATGATCGCCGGGATCTACGGCATGAACTTCCACTCCATGCCGGAGCTGCACTGGAAGTACGGCTACCCGGCGGTGCTGGTGGCGACCGTCGCGCTCTGCTTCGGCATCCACCGCGGCTTCAAGCGCAACGGCTGGCTCTGACGCGCCCGTACCAGGCCGATTAGGCTGACGGGCATGACATCGACCACGTCGCAGGCGCTCCAGGACCGCGCGCTCATCGAAGAGGCCACGAAGAAGTCCGGCCTGATCTGGGTACGGGGGGCCACCGGCCCGTCCCGGGCACTGTGGCATCTGTGGGTGGACGGCGCGGCGTGCCTGGTCGGCGATGGCGCGGGCGAGCAGCCGCTGGCGGATCTGGGGCTGGCCGACGGCACCACCGCGACGGTCACCGTCCGCAGCAAGGACAAGGGCGGCCGCCTCGTGGCATGGCAGGCGCGCGTCGTGGAGACGGCGCCGGACAGTGCGGCGTGGCGCACCGCGGTCGACGAACTGAAGGGCAAGCGGCTCAACGCCCCGGACGCGGAGGCGATCTTGGAGCGCTGGGCGGCCGAGTGCCGGGTGCTGCGGCTGGAGCCCGTCGGCGGCGCCGAGCAGCGCCCCGGCACCATGCCGGACGAGGCCCACGCCGCCCCGCCGCTCCCCTCCCCCGCGATCACCCGCCGCCCGGTCCCGGCGGCTCTGCCCAAGCTGCTGCGCCGGGGGCGTAAGGGCTGAGCGCCGGTGCGGGTCGCGCCCCGCGCCCCGGCCTCGCGGCCGTGTCCCTCAGCCCCCCGAAGCCGCCGAGACCTGCTTCCCGTAGTCCACGATCTGGTCGTGCGACGGCGGCTTGAGGGAGACGCCCTTGTCCCAGTCGTCGAAGCGGACCGTGCCCGCGTCGCCGCCGCGCTCCAGGCGCAGCGGGTAGGGCGTGCCCTCCAGGGAGACGTCGAGGGTGCCGCCGGAGCCCGCGCCGCCCGCGACGCGGATGGTCTTCACCCCGCCGACGGTGGCGTGGTCGCCGGTGGCGAGCGTGCCGCGCAGCGCGAGCAGGCTCGCCAGCAGCGTGTCCTTGTCGGTGAAGCCGCTGAAGCGCTTGTAGACCGGGTCGGCGGCGGGCACCTTGACGTACTTGCCGCCGAGCTTGTCCGCCGCCGCCGCGTCGTTCCCGCCGCCGCCCGCCTTCTCCCCGGCCCAGAACGCGGCGTCCGCCTTGAGGTAGAGCGCGTCGCCGACCCGCAGCAGCGCGAACGTCGACTTACGGGTGGTGAGTTGGCCCTTGGCGCCGTCGCCGGCGAGGTGCATGTCCAGCTTGTAGGTGGCGCCCTGGCTGACGAAGCTGCCGGAGAGGCGGACCGTCCCGGCGCTCTCGGCCGCCGCCCGCGCCTTCGCCTCGATCTTCGGGGCGGGCAGCTTGCCGACGCCGTTCGTCCCGGCGTCCGGATCCTCGGCGCACCCCGCCAGCGCCACGGCCAGCCCCGCGCACACCGCCCCCAGGAGCGCCGTCCGCCCGGCGCGAGGGGTGACGGCCACGGTTCGGGGGCCCGGCCCCGAGGGGGTTGCACTCACGTCGGCTCTGCCTCCTGTTACGGGTGACCTCGACAGCAGTACGGCAGCGTACCGGTCGCGCGGGGCACTTCGGCGCCCCCGCCGTCCGCCGCCGTACGGGCCGCTCGCCGGGGCGCGGACGAGCCGGGCGCGTTAGCCTGAACCCGGATTGACGCCTTTGTGCAGATATTCCCTTGTCCCTACTACCGTCCCCACACCCGATCGGCCGGAGGAACGGAGGCGCGCTGCATGGCGGTGGTGACTCCCCGGGTCTTCGTCTCGCACCTGTCCGGCGTCGCCGTCTTCGACCCCAACGGCGACCAGGTCGGACGGGTCCGCGACCTGGTCGCGATGTTGCGGACGAAGGGCAGCGGCACCCGTAAGGGCCGCCCGCCCCGGCTGCTGGGGCTGGTCGTCGAGGTCGCCGGGCGGCGCCGCGTCTTCCTGCCGATGACCCGGGTGACGGGCGTGGAGTCCGGTCAGGTCGTCACCACCGGCGTGATCAACATGCGCCGCTTCGAGCAGCGCGCCTCGGAGACGCTGGTCCTCGGCGAACTCCTCGACCGCCGGGTGCGGCTGGTGGAGACCGGCGAGGAGGTCACCGTCCTCGACATCGGCATCATCCAGCTCCCCGCCCGCCGCGACTGGGAGATCGACAAGGTCTTCGTCCGGCGGGGCAAGGGCGGGGCGCTGCGCCGCAAGGGGGAGGCGCTGACCGTCGAGTGGTCGGCGGTGACCGGGTTCTCGCTGGAGGAACACGGGCAGGGCGCGGAGAACCTGCTCGCCACCTTCGAGCAGCTGCGCCCCGCCGACCTCGCCGGGGTACTGCACCACCTGTCGGCCAAGCGCCGCGCGGAGGTCGCCGCCGCCCTCGACGACGACCGGCTCGCGGACGTCCTGGAGGAGCTGCCCGAGGACGACCAGATCGAGATCCTGGGCAAGCTGAAGGAGCAGCGCCGGGCCGACGTCCTGGAGGCGATGGACCCGGACGACGCCGCCGACCTCCTCTCCGAACTCCCCGAGGAGGAGAAGGAACGGCTGCTGACGCTGATGCGCCCGGAGGACGCCGCGGACGTCCGGCGCCTGATGGCGTACGAGGAGCGCACCGCGGGCGGTCTGATGACGACGGAGCCGATCGTGCTGCGGCCGGACGCGACGGTCGCCTACGCACTGGCCCGGGTGCGCGACCCGGACCTCTCCCCCGCGCTGGCCGCCCAGATCTACGTCTGCCGGCCGCCCGACGAGACGCCGACGGGCAAGTTCCTCGGCGTGGTCCACTTCCAGCGGCTGCTGCGCGATCCGCCGTTCACGCTGGTCAGCTCGATCGCCGACACCGATCTGCCGCCGCTGCCACCGGACGCCACGCTGCCCGAGGTGACCCGTCATCTGGCGACGTACAACCTCGTCTCCGCGCCGGTCGTCGACGACGGCGGCTCGCTGCTGGGCGCCGTCACCGTCGATGACGTCCTCGACCATCTGCTGCCGGACGACTGGCGGGAGACGGAGCTGCACG
Source organism: Streptomyces sp. NBC_01525 (assembly GCF_045040405.1). Lineage (NCBI taxonomy): Bacteria > Bacillati > Actinomycetota > Actinomycetes > Kitasatosporales > Streptomycetaceae > Streptomyces > Streptomyces sp. NBC_01525. Next base: position 4,648,775 of record NZ_CP109397.1, on the reverse strand, counting down.
GCGAGGAGCTGAGTCCGCCCGAGGACGCCGGGTGGGCGCCGGAGGTGGACGACGGTGGGGCCTGAGGAGCGGGGCGGCGTCCGGGCACGGGCGAACGGTTCGTCGGCGCTGCGACGCGGTGCGAACGAGCGCCCCCGGGTCCGCCTCGACCAGCCGCGGGTGCCGCGCCGCTCCCTGCTGCCGGAGTACGACCCGGACGCGTTCGGGCGTATGTCGGAGAAGATCGCCCGCTTCCTGGGCACGGGCCGGTTCCTCGTCTGGATGACGGTGACCATCATCCTGTGGATCGGCTGGAACGTCACCGTGCCCCTGAGCCTCCGGTTCGACCAGTACCCGTTCATCCTCCTGACGCTGGCGCTCTCCCTCCAGGCGTCGTACGCGGCGCCGCTGATCCTGCTGGCGCAGAACCGTCAGGACGACCGCGACCGCGTCACCCACGAGCAGGACCGTGGCCGCAACGACCGGTCGATCGCCGACACCGAGTACCTGACGCGGGAGATCGCGGCGCTCCGGCTGGGCCTGGGCGAGGTCGCCACCCGCGACTGGATCCGCTCCGAGCTGGCGGAGCTGATCAGGGAGCTGGAGACGCGGCAGCCGGACGAGGCGGAGCGTGACGAACGCGACCGCTGAACGGGCTTTCCGCCACACGCCTACCCCGCCGTAATATCGAGGCATGGCTACCGACACGCCCCCAGGCGCCGCGCCGAGCGAGGACGCGGTCCGCGACGCGCTCGCGACGGTGAACGACCCCGAGATCCACCGCCCCATCACCGAACTGGGGATGGTCAAATCGGTGGACATCGCGGCGGACGGCGCGGTGGCGGTCGTCGTCTACCTCACCGTCTCCGGCTGCCCGATGCGCGAGACGATCATCTCCGGCGTCCGCGAGGCGGTCTCCCGCGTCGACGGCGTCACCGGCGTGAGCGTCGAGCTGGACGTGATGAGCGACGAGCAGCGCAAGGAGCTGGCGGCGGCGCTGCGCGGCACCACCGCCGAGCGCGAGGTGCCGTTCGCCAAGCCCGGTTCGCTGACCCGCGTCTACGCGGTCGCCTCCGGCAAGGGCGGCGTCGGCAAGTCGTCGGTGACGGTCAACGTCGCCGCGGCGATGGCGGCGGACGGTCTGAAGGTCGGTGTCGTGGACGCCGACATCTACGGTCACTCCGTCCCGCGGATGCTGGGCGCCGACGGCCGTCCCACCCAGGTCGAGAACATGATCATGCCGCCGTCGGCGCACGGCGTGAAGGTCATCTCCATCGGCATGTTCACGCCCGGCAACGCCCCGGTCGTCTGGCGCGGCCCGATGCTGCACCGCGCCCTCCAGCAGTTCCTCGCCGATGTGTACTGGGGCGACCTCGACGTCCTCCTCCTCGACCTGCCGCCCGGCACCGGCGACATCGCCATCTCGGTGGCGCAGCTCGTCCCGAACGCCGAGATCCTGGTCGTCACCACGCCCCAGCAGGCGGCGGCCGAGGTCGCCGAGCGGGCCGGGTCGATCGCGGTGCAGACCCACCAGAAGATCGTCGGCGTGGTCGAGAACATGTCCGGGCTGCCGTGCCCGCACTGCGACGAGATGGTCGATGTGTTCGGCACCGGCGGCGGCGAACGGGTTGCCGAGGGCCTGACGAAGACGACCGGTGCCAAGGTGCCGGTGCTCGGGTCCATCCCGATCGACGTCCGGCTGCGCGAGGGCGGCGACGAGGGCAAGCCGGTGGTGCTGAGCGACCCCGACTCCCCCGCGGGCGCTGCGATCCGCGCCATCGCCGGAAAGCTCGGCGGCCGTCAGCGCGGCCTCCAGGGCATGTCGCTGGGGATCACCCCGCGCAACAAGTTCTGACCTGCTGACCTGCGGCGGACCGTCCGCCGAAGAGGCGGATCCTCCGCCACACCGCCGAGGGGGCGGACCGGAAGTCTCCGGTCCGCCCCCTCGCCGCATCGGCGCCGCGCTCAGCCCTCGTACGCGGCGAGGTCCTTGATCGCCCCGAAGCCGAGGCCGTATGCGCTCATCCCCCGGCCGTACGCGCCGATGTGCACGCCCTCCTCGCCGCCGCCCGCCGACCCGGCCAGCACCCAGCCGTACGCGGACTCGCGGTAGCGGAACGGGGTCGGCTCACCGTCGACCGGCAGCAGCAGTTCGCTCCAGCCCTCGCCGTCGAGGTCGTCCGCCAGCTCCCAGGCGAGGGCGGTCTGCTGGTCCAGCCAGTCCTGGCGCAGCGCGCGGTCCATCGTCGACGGCCAGGTGTGCGCGAGCAGCCCGGAACCGGCGAGCCACGCGGCGGTCGAGACGGAGGTGGCGTCCAGCACGCCGGTGCCGTCGCCGCTGCGCCGCACCGGCCGCCCGGCGACCGTCACCACGACCGTGAACCGCTCGTCCTTGGGGGTCTCGACCTTTATCGTCGGCTCCTCGCCGTGGCCGGTCGCACCGTGTTCGACGGTGCCGTCGGCGGCGGCGCCGACCCGCATCAGCCAGCGCGGGCCGGTGAACGCCTCATCGAGGCCGTACCAGGGGAAGGCCGCCAGCAGATAGCCGTCGACCTTCCGCCCCGCGTCGGCCGTATCCGCCTGGGCCGCAGCCCGACTCACCGTCTCCATCTGCGCGGAGCCTCCTCGTTGCCCTGTGTCGTGGGCGGCCCGCCCCCCCTCAGGCGTCCTCACCCCGGACACCGGGAGCATAGCCACTGGCCGGGCGGGACAGAGCGCAAGGGCGTGCCCGCGACGTGCGACATCCGCCCGGTGGGCGAGTGCACCGCGGATACGGCGGAGGGAGCAGGCTCAGGTGGCGTCGGTGTCGTAGGGCGGACGCTCGCCCGGGGCCAGGCCACCGGAAGGCTTCTTCGTGAGGTCGATGCGGCCGGAGGAGGACGCGCCGTCCTTGGAGAGGTTCAGCCGTCCGCCGCCCGACGGGGCGTCGTCGTAGCTGCGGACCGCGTCGGTGACGTCGGCCATCTCCTTCTTGAGGTCGAAGCCGTCCCGGATCTCCTGAAGATCCTTCAGGCCGTACTCGTCCTTCTCCAGGACGTGCTTACGGACGAAGTTCTTCGGGCGCAGATCGTCGAACTCGAAGTCCTTGAACTCCGGGCCCAGCTCGCTGCGGATGTCCTCCTTGGCACTGTCCGAGAACGCCCGGACCTTGCGGATGAAGCCCGTCACGTCCTGGATGACCTTGGGCAGCTTGTCCGGGCCGAAGATGAGCACACCGAGGATCGCGAGAGCCAACAGCTCCGGGAGTCCTATGTCGAAGAACACCTTCAGCTCCTTGGTTGTCCGCGGCCGGTAGGCGGCCCGGGGCCAGGCCACCCCTCACGGTACCTGGCCCCGCACGCCGCACGGGAGTCACCCGCGCCAACACCGCGCAAACGATCAGCCGGTGCCGGACGAGCCGAGCGTGAGGCGGACGGTGCGGTCCTTGCCACCACGGCGCAGGGTCAACGTCAGCGTGTCGCCCGGCCGGTGGCTGCGGATCTTGACGATCAGCTCCTCGCCGCCGTGGACGGGGGCGCCGTCCAGCCGGGTGATGACATCGCCGCCCTTGATCCCGGCCTTGGCGCCGGGGCCGCCCGGGGTGACCGGGTTCCGGCCGTCCTTGGCGAGGCCGCTGACGCGCGCGCCGTCGCCCGGGTACTCCATCTCCAGCGTGACGCCGATGACCGGGTGGGTGGCCCGGCCGGTGTTGATCAGCTCCTCGGCGACCCGCTTGGCCTGGTTGATCGGTATGGCGAAGCCCAGCCCTATGCTGCCGCCCTGGGTGGTGCCGTCGGGGCTGGAGCCGTCGGCCGCGCGGATGGCGCTGTTGATCCCGATCACCCGGGCCCGGCCGTCGACCAGCGGTCCGCCGGAGTTGCCCGGGTTGATCGGCGCGTCCGTCTGTAGCGCGTCCACGTACGACACATCGCTGCCGTCGCCCTTCTCGCCGCCCGCCGTGATGGGCCGCTGCTTGGCGCTGATGATCCCGGCGGTGACGGTGTTGGCGAGGTCGTACGGCGCGCCGATGGCCACCACCGGGTCGCCGACGCGCACCGCGTCGGAGTTGCCGAGGGTGAGCGGGTGCAGCCCGGAGACGCCGTCGACCTGGACGACGGCGAGGTCGTAGCCGCTGTCGCGGCCCACCACGCGCGCCTTGGCGGTCTGCCCGCCGCTGAACGTCACCGAGATCTCGCCGCCGTCCCCGGCGGGCTCCACGACGTGGTTGTTGGTGAGGATGTGGCCCTGTGTGTCGAGGACGAAGCCGGTGCCGGTGCCCTGCTCGGCGTTGCCCCGTACGTGGAGCGTGACCACTCCGGGCAGCGCGGTCTGCGCGATCCCGGCGACGCTGTGCGGATCGCGGGGCCGGGGCGCCTCGTCGTCCTGCGGCAGGATGATGTCGCCCGGCCCGCCGTGGCGTTCGACGTACACACCGACGGTGCCGCCCACGCCCCCGGCGAGCAGCGCCAGCAGCACCGCGCCGACGACGAGCGGGCCACGCCTCGCACGCCGGACCGGCGGCGGCACGGCGAGGCCGTGCTGCCCCGGCGGGCTCCACGGGTCGTACTGCTGCCAGGCGCCGCCCGGGTGCGCCGGGACGAGGTGGCCGTGCTCACCGGACGCCTCGTGGTGCGGTACGGGCCGCTCCGGCGGCAGCGGCGCGTCGGCGCCCACGACGGCGGGCAGCGGCACGAACCCGCCGCCGTCCGTCCCGTTCCCGCCCTGCGGATACGGCTGCGGGGAAACGGGCAGCTCGGCCGGGAGCGGCTGCTCACCGTACGGCAGCGCGGGCGCCTGCGGCGGCAGCGCCCCCGGCAGCGGTGGCGCGGCGGTGCCGTAGCCGCCCGCCGCGACGGTCTGCGGCAGCTGGGTACCGTGCGCCGGAGTGGTCACCGGCCGCTGCACCGGCGGCGCGGGCGCCCAGGGCCCGGGGTCGCCGTAGGGGGGCGTGCCGTAGGGGTCCTGGGGGTGGCGGGGGCGGGGGCGGTCGGAGGCAGCGGCCGGACTGCCCGTCGGTGCGGGTGCCGCGTCGGGCTCGGCCTTGGTGAGCTGCACGGTGGCGCGGGAGACGGGGACAGTGGGCTCGGCGGCAGGTGCCTCGGCGGGGGCTTCGGGCGCGCCCGGGGCCCCGGGCGCCGCGACGGCTTCCGGACCGGCCGGGGACGACGCCGCCCGGGCCGCGGAACCGGCCGCGACCGAGGCCCGCGTGGCCGCCAGCGGCTCCGGCGGCGGCCACTCGTCGACGGGCAGGGGCTGGGCCCCGGGCGAGGCGACCGGCTGCGGACCGGTGGAGGCCGAAGCAGCGGGCTGCGGCGAGGCCGCACCGGAGGCACCCGGCTGCGGGCCCGCGCCGCCCGCGGGCAACGGCTGTGCCCCAGCCGAGGCCGGGGCACCAGGCTGGGTGCCGCCCGAGGTGCCCGGCTGCGGGCCCGTACCGTCGATGGGCGGCGCGCCCGTACCGGCGGCGGGAAGGGCCGGCTCCGGCAGGGCCCCGCTCCCCTCGGCGGCCACCGGCTGGGGCTGCGGACCCGGTCCCGGGTGGGGCTGGGGGTCGGGGGTGTGCCCCGGCCGGCTCCACCACTTCAGCTTCGGCCCGGTGGCCGTACCGTCGTCCATGCTCTCCCCACCATTCGCCCGCACCTGCGCGGGCCACCGCCACCTCGCGGACCGTGCGCACGTCGACGACACGCACCGCCCCGCAGCGATTCAACCAGTTCCCTGTGACAGAGCGCGGCGGCGGTCAGCGCGGAGCAGCGGCGGGCGGGCGGGAGGCGGGGGTGGGGGATGCCGCGGAGCCGACGAGCGGGCGGAGAGGCCCGGCGACGGGGGTGTACGGGCCCGGGGCGCGGGCGGTACCGACGGTGAGGGGTGCGGGGTGCCGGTCGGCGTCCTGACCGGGCGGGGCTATCAACGGGCCGAAGCGGCCACCGGACGGTATCCGTGCCGGGGGTGAGGAGGTCGGCACGGAGGGGCCGTAGAGGCCCGTCGCGCCGGGCGCCACGGACGCGACCGGACCGGCGACTCCCCCGGAGGTCAGCAGCCCGGCGTCGCGGAGCGGATTGCTCCCGGCGACCGGGGTGGCGCTGAGCGGGACGACGGCGGTGCCGGTGCCGTCCTGGCGGCCCGACGGGTCGATCGCGGCCTCCAGCGGCAGCGTGCCACCCAGGGCGAGGGCGGCCAGCGAGACGGCCCCGGCCGCGGCGAACGCGAAGCGGCGGCGCGGCGCCGCCGAACGCTCGCTCTCATGGATACGGAAGCCCCGCTGCCGGGGCGCGCGGACGTCGCTCGCATGCGCACCGGAGGAGGGCGGATAGCCGAAGCCGCCGCCGTCCCGGTCGAATTCGGCGCGTCCGAAGGCGCCCAGCCCGCCGCCGGGGCCGTCCGGATCTCCTCCGGGCAGCCCCTGCAACCGCGCCAACAACCCCTCGGAGGGGCCGGGTGGCGCGGCCTGCGCGAAGACGCTCTTGAGCCGACGCTGGGCGTCGGCCTCCGCCTTGCACCGTCCGCAGGTCGCCAGGTGCGCGAGCACCCGCTCCCGCGCGTCATGTCCCAACTCGCCGTCGACCAGGGCTGCGAGGCGGTCACCGAGATGCTGCTCGGCGGGGGAAGCACCGCCAATGGGGCTCACGCGATTCCGACCTCCCCGGTGGACACCGCGGCCAGCGACCGCTGCTCGCGCTCCTCGGCCCGCACCTGCGGGGAGCGGTGCTTGAGCGCCTTGCGCAGATGCGAGCGGCCACGGTGGATCCGGCTGCGGACCGTGCCGAGCTTCACGCCGAGCGTCGCGGCGATCTCCTCGTACGACAGGCCCTCGATGTCGCACAGGACGACGGCGGCGCGGAACTCCGGCGCCAGGGTGTCCAGCGCCTGCTGTACATCCGCGTCGAAGTGGGTGTCGTTGAAGTGCTGCTGCGGCGACGGCTCCCGGCTGGGCAGCCGCTCGGCGGCGTCGTCGGCCAGCGCGTCGAAGCGGATGCGCTGGCGGCGGCGGACCATGTCCAGGAAGAGGTTGGTCGTGATGCGGTGCAGCCAGCCCTCGAACGTCCCCGGCGTGTACGTCGACAGCGAACGGAAGACGCGGACGAACACTTCCTGGGTGAGGTCCTCGGCGTCGTGCTGGTTGCCGGTGAGGCGGTAGGCGAGACGGTAGACCCGGGCGCTGTGGGTGCTGACGATCTCCTCCCAACTGGGGGGAGTCCACGCCTGCGCATCCGCGTCTGCGGCGAAGGTCGCGGTAGGAGCGGAGTGGTGGGTGCGGAGACGGTCAGCGGTGTTGGTCACGGATTTCGGCTCGACGAACGGCCGTCTCAGGCGTCTGCGCCCTCGGCGGTCACCCGTCGCAGCCGCACCTCCCCTGGTGGCTCTGGTGGTGTCCAGTAGAGCCCCTACCATATCCACCTCGCCCGTTAGCTCCGGATAAGCAGTTTTGACCTGCATTTGGTCCTGCTTCTGTGCTTGCTTCACGTCTCCGTCGGTCTTCACCCGCGCATCCCCCCTGTCCCCCGTCAACGCCCGGTCCCATCTGCGGGTTCCCGCACGCAGCGGATACAGTCACCGTTGCGTCAACTACGGGGACAGGAGAGGGCCATTACCGGCAACCGGCAGACGGGCCTGGCATTCGCCGAGGCGTACGGCGCCGGGACCATCGACGACGCGACCGACATCGCCCTGCGCTGGTCCCGTGGCTGCGCCCGCGACGCCGGGATCCGTACGGTGTCGACCGCCACCGGAGCCGCACTGCGCATGCTCGCCGCCACCGCCGGGGCCAAGGCCATCGCCGAGATCGGCACCGGCACGGGCGTGTCGGGCATCTACCTCCTGCACGGTATGCGGCCGGACGGCGTGCTGACCACCGTCGATCTCGAACCGCAGCGGCAGACCTTCGCCAAGCAGGCGTTCCGCGAGGCGGGCTTCGCCGGGAACCGCGCGCGGTTCATCCCCGGCCGGGCGCTGGACGTCCTGCCGCGGCTCGCCGACGGCGGCTACGACCTGGTGTTCTGCGACGGCGATCTGGGCGAGTGCACCGACTATCTCGCCGAGGCGCTGCGACTGCTGCGCCCCGGCGGTCTGGTCTGCTTCGCGGGGGTCTTCGCCGACGGCCGCACCGTCGACTCCGGCGCGCAGCCCGACGAGGTGCTGCGCCTGCGCGAGCTGCTGCGTGCCGTCCGGGACAGCTCCCTGCTCGTACCGTCGCTGCTGCCGGTCGGCGACGGTCTGCTGTGCGCGGTCAAACGCGGCTGAGGCGTCCGACAGGGCCACGGCACCGGCCCCGGAGCGCGCCGCCGCGACGACGAGCCGCCCGTCACGACGAACGGCCCCGGCGGGAGCGCACGAGGCGCGCCGGCCGGGGCCGTGATCATCGGCTGGGGGTACCAGGGGTCAGCGCCCCAGGGAACCGCAGCAGTTCGGGCCGCCCTCTCAGACGGTGACCTTTTCCAGTGCCTCACCCAGGGCCTTGGCTTCGTCGGGTGTCAGCTCGACGACGAGTCGCCCGCCGCCTTCGAGCGGAACCCGCATGACGATGCCCCGCCCCTCCTTGGTCACCTCGAGCGGGCCGTCACCCGTCCGCGGCTTCATGGCCGCCATGCTCGTTCCCCTTCCTGAAACCAGCTCAACCTCAGCCGACCGCCGACGGCCGCATCTCCGCATGCGTCACCGGCATCGAACACATTGCTTCCAGGCCATTATCCCGCATCGAACGACCCGATGACCAACATCGGACAGCTTCCCTTCGGCAACGCGCTCCCCCAAACCCCCTCAATTCGGTGAGTGGCCTGCGATACTGCGCCACCCTGCACACCCCGGGCCACCCTCATTCTTTGACGTACGTCACATGCCGGGGCCGGATGATCTCCGGCATCCTGAGCGCTGACCGCCCCCGACGGGCGGCGCCACCCGCGACGGAGGGATCCTCACTCATGGCCGACACCGTGCTCTACGACGTGACCGACGGACTCGCCACGATCACCCTCAACCGCCCCGACGCGATGAATGCCCTGAACATCGACGCGAAGGTGACGCTCCGGGACCGTCTGCGGGACGCGGCGGCCGATCCCGCCGTCCGCGCCGTCCTGCTGACCGCCACCGGCCGCGCGTTCTGCGTCGGCCAGGACCTCAAGGAGCACATCGGGCTGCTCGCCGCGGACCGGGAGAGCGGCGACGGCGCCACCATGAGCACCGTGCGGGAGCACTACAACCCCATCGTCACGGCGCTCGCCGGGATGCCCAAGCCGGTGGTGGCGGGCGTCAACGGCGTCGCGGCGGGCGCCGGTTTCGGCTTCGCACTCGCCGCCGACCACCGCGTCGTCGCCGACTCGGCGTCCTTCAACACCTCCTTCGCCGGGGTCGCGCTCACCGCCGACTCCGGGGTGTCCTGGACGCTGCCGCGCGTCGTCGGACCGGGCCGCGCCGCCGACCTGCTGCTCTTCCCCCGCAGCATCGACGCGCAGGAGGCGTACGCGCTGGGCATCGCGAGCGAGGTCGTGCCCGCCGCGGAGCTGGCCGACCGGGCGGCGGCCGTCGCCCGGCGCCTCGCCGCGGGCCCGACCCTCGCGTACGCCGCGCTCAAGGAGTCGCTGGCCTTCGGCGCCGGGCACACCCTGGCCGACACGCTCGCCAAGGAGGAGGAACTCCAGGCGCGGGCCGGTGCCTCCGAGGACCACCACATCGCCGTCGAGGCGTTCGTGAAGAAGGAGAAGCCGGTCTACCTCGGGCGCTGACCCGGGGCGCGCCGCCCGGACCGGAACGGCGGGGCGGCCCGGTGCTCAGCCCGCGGCCGCCGCCCGCTCCGTCGCCTCCCGGGCGTGGCATCCGGTGAGATGGTCGTTGACCAGGCCGCACGCCTGCATCAGCGCGTACGCGGTGGTCGGGCCGACGAAGCGGAAGCCGCGTTTCTTGAGGTCCTTGGCGAGCGCGGTGGACTCCGGGGTCACCGGCAGGACGTCGGCGAAGGTACGCGGCGCCGGGCGGCCCGCCCGCTCGGGCGCGTACGACCAGATCAGGGCGTCCAGCTCGCCGGGGGCCAGCGCGGCGGCGAGCCGGGCGTTGCCGAGCGTCGCGGCGATCTTGGCGCGATTGCGGATGATGCCGGGGTCGGCGAGGAGCCGCTCGGCGTCGGCATCGGTGAACCGCGCGACCTCGGCGATGCCGAACCCGGCGAACGCGGCGCGGAACGCCTCCCGGCGGCGCAGGATCGTGATCCAGGACAGGCCGGACTGGAACGCCTCCAGGCACATCCGCTCGAAGAGCGCATCGTCGCCGTGGACCGGGCGGCCCCACTCCGTGTCGTGGTACGCGCGGTAATCGGCCATCTTCTCGGACTCCATGCCCCAGGGGCAGCGCGGAACGCCGTCCGGGGCGCTCACCACACCCGTCATGACCGGCCCTCCGACTCCGGCGCCGCGGTGGCCCCGCCGTCCGCCTCCGGCTCCTCGCCGGTCGGCCGGACCCGCTTCGTCGTCCGCATCGTCTCCCCGCTTCCGTCGTTCCCCTCCGCAGGGCCGGGGCCCTGTCCCTCGGGCGGTGCCGCCGCCCCGGTCGGTGCGTCGTCCGCGGACCCGTCGTCCCGGATCAGGCCCGGGCCGCCCATGGACGCGGCGTGGACGCCCGCCAGCGCGGCCTCCAGCTCCGCGATCCGGGCGTCCCGCTCGGCCAGCTCGGCGCCGATGCGGTCGAGGGCGTCGTCGACGTCGTTCATGCGGTAGCCGCGGACGGTGACCGCGAAGCGTACGGCGTCGATGTCGGCGCGGGTCAGCGGGCGTTCCTGGGGCAGCGGGTCGTAGAGCTGCTCCGGCTCGGTGTCGCGCAGCCCGGCGCGCTCGCCGCCCACGACGACGAGGGTGACCACGGCGACCACCACGACCATGGCGATCAGCAGAAACCAGAACACGACCAACTCCCCGGAAGATGCACCTGCCCCGATCGTGCCATGCGGGTGTGACAGTTAAGGTCGCTGGCGGACCACTGAGAAGGAGTGAGAATGCTGCGGCTGGGGAAACGCGAGTTCGACGCGCACGAACCGGTGATCATGGCCATCGTGAACCGGACCCCGGACTCCTTCTACGACCAGGGGGCGACGTTCCAGGACGAGGCGGCGCTCACCCGCGTCGAGCAGGCCGTCGCCGAGGGGGCCGCGATCATCGACATCGGCGGCGTCAAGGCCGGTCCCGGTGAGGAGGTCACCGCCGAGGAGGAGGCGCGGCGCACCGTCGGCTTCGTCGCGGAGGTCCGGCGGCGCCACCCGTCCGTGGTCATCAGCGTCGACACCTGGCGGCACGACGTCGGCGAGGCGGTCTGCGCGGCGGGCGCCGATGTCCTCAACGACGCCTGGGGCGGCGTCGATCCAAAGCTCGCGGAGGTCGCCGCCCGGCACGGCGCGGGCCTGGTCTGCACCCATGCCGGGGGCGCCGAACCGCGTACCCGTCCGCACCGGGTGGCGTACGACGACGTGATGGCCGACATCCTGCGCGTCACGCTGGGGCTCGCTGAGCGCGCCGTGGAACTGGGCGTCCGGCGCGACGCGATCATGATCGATCCGGGGCACGACTTCGGGAAGAACACCCGGCACAGCCTGGAGGCGACCCGGCGGCTGGACGAGATGACCGACACCCGCTGGCCGGTGCTGGTCTCGCTCTCCAACAAGGACTTCGTCGGCGAGACCCTGGACAAGCCGGTCAAGGAGCGTGTCCTCGGCACCCTCGCGACCACCGCCGTCTCGGCCTGGCTGGGCGCGCAGGTCTACCGCGTCCACGAGGTCGCCGAGACCCGGCAGGTGCTGGACATGGTCGCGTCCATCGCCGGTCACCGGGCACCGGCGGTCGCCCGGCGCGGGCTGGCCTGACCGGCCCGGGGAGGGGGCGGGGCCGCGCCCGGCGGGCCCGCCGGAGGAAGCCGCGCCCGCCGGCCCGCGGGGAGGCGTCGGCGCTGCCCCGCGGGGAGGCCCTACCGCACCCCCGGCCCGACTTCCTTCGTCACCAGGGCGACCGCCTCTTCCACGTCGTCGCTGAGGTGGAAGAGCTCCAGGTCGCGCGGGGACGCCTTGCCCTCGGCGATCAGCGTCTCGCGCAGCCAGTCGACCAGGCCGCTCCAGTAGGCGGTGCCGAAGAGGACGATCGGGAAGCGGGTCACCTTCCGGGTCTGGACGAGGGTCAGTGCCTCGAACAGCTCGTCCAGGGTGCCCAGTCCGCCGGGCAGCACGACGAAGCCGCGGGCGTACTTCACGAAGCAGGTCTTCCGGACGAAGAAGTACCGGAAATCGACCCCGAGGTTCACGTACTCGTTCATGCCCTGCTCGAAGGGCAGCTCGATGCCGAGGCCCACAGAGGTGCCGCCGGCCTCGTGGGCGCCCCGGTTGGCCGCCTCCATGGCGCCGGGGCCACCGCCGGTGATCACCGAGAAACCGGCCTCCACCAGCGCCCGGCCGAGCTTCACACCGACCGCGTACTCGGCGGAGTCACGGAGCGTGCGGGCGGAGCCGAAGACGCTGACGGCGGGGCCGAGTTCGGCGAGCGCGCCGAAGCCCTCGACGAACTCCGACTGGATGCGCATCACCCGCCACGGATCGGTGTGCACCCACTCCGAGGAGCCCTCCGAGTCCAGCAGCCGCTGGTCCGTGGTGCTGTGCTGCACCTGGTCGTGACGGCGCAGTACGGGGCCCAGCCGCTGCTCCTCGGGGGCCGCTGCTCCTTCGAGACTGGCCATGTCGTGCTCCCTCCGCTGACAGATCGTTGCCGCTTCAGCGTAGATCCCGCGGTGGGCGGCGCGGACCGGTGCGCCCACCCGGGGCGGGCGCACCGCCGAGAACCGCGTCAGCTGGTCAGCCAGGCGCGCAGCCGCTCCTCGCAGTGGCCGATGCGCTCGGCGAGGACGCGCTCGTCCCGCTTGTGGGCGAGCAGCGGGTTGCCGGGGCCGTAATTCACGGCCGGGACGCCGAGGGCGCTGAAGCGGGAGACGTCGGTCCAGCCGAACTTGGGGCGCGCGGTGCCACCGACGGCTTCCATGAACGCCTTGGCGGCCGGGTGGGAGAGGCCCGGCAGTGCGCCCGGGGAGTGGTCATCGACGACGAACTCGTCCACCGGGCAGTCGGCGAAGACCTCCCGGACGTGCGCCAGCGCCTCTTCCGGGGTGCGGTCCGGGGCGTAGCGGAAGTTGACGGTGACGGTGCAGGCATCCGGGATGACGTTGTTGGCGACGCCGCCCTCGACGCGGACGGCGTTGAGGCCCTCGCGGTACTCCAGTCCGTCGATCATGGCGCGGCGCGGCCGGTACGCGGCGAGCTTCGTCAGGATCGGGGCGGCGGCGTGGAGCGCGTTCGACCCCATCCAGCCGCGGGCGGAGTGGGCGCGCTCACCGCTCGTGCGCAGCAGGACGCGCAGGGTGCCCTGGCAGCCTCCCTCGACCTCGCCGTCGGAGGATTCCAGGAGGACGGCGAAGTCGCCCTCAAGCCAGTCCGGGTGGGCGGCGGCGACGTGCCCGAGGCCGTTGAGGTGGGCGGCGACCTCTTCCTGGTCGTAGAAGACGAAGGTGAGGTCGCGGTTGGGCTCGGGGACGGTGGCGGCGACCCGGAGCTGGACGGCGACGCCGGACTTCATGTCGCAGGAGCCGCAGCCCCACAGGTAGCCCTCGTCGTCGAGGCGGGAGGGGACGTTGTCGGCGATCGGGACGGTGTCGAGGTGACCGGCGAGCACCACCCGCTCGGCGCGGCCCAGGTGGGTGCGGGCGACGATGTTGTTGCCGTAGCGGTCGACGGTGAGGTGGTCCAGCGCGCGCAGGGCGTGCTCGACGGCGTCGGCGAGGTCCTTCTCGTTGCCGCTCTCGGAGGGGAAGTCGACGAGCCGCGCGGTGAGCTCCGCGGCGTCGAGCGACAGGTCGAGGGCGGGGTGGTCTGTGGAGCGGTCCATACGCTCAACCCTAGAGCCTGCCGTCGGACTCCCGTCGTCCGCCCGGAGGGCAGAGCAGTCCGGGCGGCAGGCCCTGGCCCGCCGGGCTTCGCTACGGTGGGCCGCGTGCAAGCTTCCTCTCCCTCCCGTCGGCGGCGTCCGTGGCGTACCGCCGTGACCGTCGCCGCGCTGCTGGGCGCGGGGGCGTACGTCGCGGTGCAGCAGCTGACCGGCGGGCCCGGGGAGCCGCGGTGCACGGTGGCGGCGGCGGACGGCGGGGCGGCGTACGAGCTGAGTCCGGAGCGGGCGGCGAACGCGGCGACGATCTCGGCGGTGGCGTCCGCGCGGGGGCTGCGGCCGCGGGCGGTGACGATCGCGCTGGCGACGGCGATGCAGGAGTCCGGGCTGCGCAACCTCGGCCACGGCGACAAGGACTCCCTCGGCCTCTTCCAGCAGCGCCCCTCGCAGGACTGGGGCACGTCCCGGCAGATCATGGATCCGATCTACGCCGCCGGGGAGTTCTACGCGCATCTGGTGCAGGTGCCCGGCTACGAGCAGCTGCCGCTGACCGAGGCGGCGCAGCGGGTGCAGCGCAGCGGCTATCCGCTGGCGTACGCGAAGCACGAGACGGACGCGGCGCTGCTGGCCGACGCGCTGACCGGGCGCCGGGGCGCGGCACTGTCCTGCGTGGTGCCCCGCCCGGCGAAGGGTGCGGATACGGGCGGCGGGGGCGGCACGGACGCGGCGGGCACCGCGCGGGTGCGGGAGCGGCTGGTGCGGGAGTTCGGCGCCGGGGTGCTGTCCGAGCCGGGCGCCCAGGACGCCAAGGGCGCGGGCGGCGGGCGGACGCTGACCGTGCCGGTGGCGCGCTCCGGGGACGACGGCGGGGTGCGGCGCGGCTGGCAGGTGGCGCTGTGGTCGGTGGCCCACTCCGCCGAGCTGGGCGTCGAACAGATCTCTTACGCCGGGCGGACCTGGCGGGCGGCCGACGCCGAACAGGGCTGGCGGCGCGGCGCGGACCCCGGCGGCCCCGGTCCGGCGTCCGCCGTACGGATCACCACCGGGCAGTAGTCCGGCGCTTCCCTCCATCGGGGCACGCCCGCCCCTTCCCGGAACGATCGGGAGCGTGGCCCCGTCGCGGGCGACCGGGGAAGGTTAATTCCCTTACGGAACAAGGGATGCGGCAGCGCCGCGAGAGGCGGGCGGATGCGCATATTGCCCGCCTTTCGCCACGGCGGATTATGTGACGCGTTATCAATTCTTTACCGGACTTCACCGCAACCTTCGGAGGGCTGACGCGGTAGTCAGGGCGTCCGTCCGCCCGGCGGACTCGGCACCTCCGTGCCCATCTGTCAGAAGTACGCGCCCCTCTCCGTCAAAGGAGCACCATGTCCCTCCCCGTTACGCGCCGGATCGCCCGAGCCGCCCTGCTGGTCGCGGCGAGCGCGGCGCCCGTGGTCGCCGCGGCCGGTTCCGCGACCGCCGCGCCCCTGCCGAGCACGACCGACCTGGGCGGACTGACCACCCTGGACTCGCCGCGCACCAGCGAGACCGTCGACCAGGTCGCGCACGAAGGCGTCGGCCTGGTGAACGAGGCCGGTGGCGCGGCGGCGGAGAAGCTCGCCCCGGCGCTGGTGGAGACCGCGGGCCCGGTCGTCCAGCGGGCCGCGCCGACCACGCAGCACGCCGCCGGCACCGTCGGGAACATCCTCAGCAAGACCGGCAAGGACGGTCTGTCGACCGACACGCTGCCCACCAACGCGGTGAAGGGCGTGGCCGGCAACCTCCCGACGCAGGGGAAGGGCCTGCTCGGCGGCCTTCCCCTCGGCGGCTGACGGCAGGCGCAGCGGCGCCACGCAACGCGAAGGGGCCCGGGGAGTTCGCGCTCCCCGGGCCCCTTCGCGTACGGCTACGCGAGGCGGCGGACGGCCGCCTCGACGCGCTCGTCGGTCGCGGTGAAGGCGATCCGGACGAACCGGTCACCGGCCGGTCCGTAGAAGTCACCGGGGGCGACGAGAATGCCGCGCTCGGCGAGGTGGCCGACGGTGTCCCAGCAGGGCTCGTCGCGGGTCGCCCAGAGGTAGAGCGACGCCTCGCTGTGCTCGATGCGGAACCCGGCCGCCTCGAACGCGGTGCGCAGCGCGCTGCGGCGGCGGGCGTAGCGTTCGCGCTGCTCGGTGACGTGCGCGGTGTCGCCGAGGGCGGCGACGGTGGCCGCCTGGACGGGCGCGGCGACCATCATCCCGCCGTGCTTGCGGATCTGCAGCAGCTCACCGAGGACGGCGGCGTCGCCGACGAGGAACGCGGCGCGGTAACCGGCGAGGTTGGAGCGCTTGGAGAGCGAGTGCACGGCGACCAGGCCGTCGTGCGAGCCGCCGCAGACGTCCGGGTGCAGCACGGAGACCGGGTCGGCCTCCCAGCCCAGTTCGAGGTAGCACTCGTCGCTGACGACGAGGATGCCGTGCTCCCGCGCCCAGGCGACGATGCGGCGCAGTTCGTCGACGCCGAGGACCCGGCCGGTGGGGTTGGACGGCGAGTTGAGCCAGAGCAGCTTGATCCCGGCCGGGTCCAGGTCGGTCGGGTCGTCGTAGGCGACCGGTTCGGCGCGGGCGAGGCGGGCGCCGACCTCGTACGTCGGGTAGGCCAGGCGCGGGTGGGCGACCTTGTCGCCGGGGCCGAGGCCGAGCTGGGTGGGCAGCCAGGCGACCAGCTCCTTGGAGCCGACGACCGGCAGGACGTTCGCATGGCTCAGGCCGCGGGCGCCGAGGCGGTCGGTGGCCCAGACGGTGAGGGCGTCGCGGAGCGCGGGGGTGCCCCAGACCGTGGGATAGCCGTGACTGTCGGCCGCGTCGGTCAGCGCCGCGCGGATCAGCGCGGGCACCGGGTCGACGGGGGTGCCGACGGAGAGGTCGACGAGGCCGTCGGGGTGTGCGGCGGCCGTGGCCTTGTAGGGCTCCAGGCGGTCCCACGGGAAGACCGGAAGGAGGGAGGAGACTGCGCCCACGATGCTCTCTTTCTGGTGCGGGGTGACGTCGTCGGGGACGTCGGCGCGGGGGCCGGGTCCGGCGTCGCGGGTGCGCGCCGGGACCCGGAATGCGCGAAGGTCCCGCACGGCGGTCGGTGCCGTACGAGACCTTCGGGGCGCCGCGGGACCGCTTACTGATTCTGCGGCGGCAGCGCGGCGATGAAGGGGTGGTCGCGCTCGATCAGGCCGAGCTTGCTGGCACCACCGGGCGAGCCCAGCTCGTCGAAGAACTCCACATTCGCCTTGTAGTAGTCCTTCCACTCGTCAGGGGTGTCGTCCTCGTAGAAGATCGCCTCGACCGGGC
Source organism: Streptomyces sp. NBC_01525 (assembly GCF_045040405.1). NCBI lineage: Bacteria > Bacillati > Actinomycetota > Actinomycetes > Kitasatosporales > Streptomycetaceae > Streptomyces > Streptomyces sp. NBC_01525. Next base: position 4,631,611 of record NZ_CP109397.1, on the reverse strand, counting down.
AGACCGGCTCGCAGGCCCCGCAGTCGACGCATTCGTCCGGGTGGATGTACAAGGACCGGGAGCCCTCGTAGATGCAGTCGACGGGGCACTCCTCGATGCATGCCTTGTCCTTGACGTCGACACAAGGCTGCGCGATGACGTAGGTCACGCTGTCGTTCCTCCTCGGTAGGGCCGGCGGACCAATTGGCAGGCCGCCGCAGGGCGCGCGGGAGCGCGGCGTCGTCGATGCCCACACCTAGTATCTCCGTTCCCGGGCACGAGACGAACAAGAGGGGCGGGAAGAGCGGTGGAATTCATGACCGACGGTCGTGCTGAAGTTCGCATCACCCATGCTGACGTGGGCAAAAGGGTATCTGTCCGGCGGCGTACGGACGACAGTGCAGGTCAGTGGGCGTTCACGGACGCGGTCGGCGTGCTCACATCCTGGACCGACGGTGTGCTCATCATCACACGCAGGAATGGCGAGCAGGTCCGGGTCGGGGAAGAACTGCTGGTCGCGGCCAAGGTGGTGCCCGCGGCCCCGGCCCGGCGGCGGGGCCCGGCGGCCGATGTCCGGGAACTGACGGAGGTCGCCGCCCGCGGCTGGCCGGCGGTCGAGACCGCACATCTCGGCGGGTGGACACTGCGGGCGTCCGGCGGCTTCACCCGGCGGGCCAATTCGGTGCTGCCGCTCGGCGACCCCGGCGTCCCGCTGGACGAGGCGCTGGCGCACACCGTCCGGTGGTACACCGCGCGGTCCCTGCCGCCGGTCATCGCCGTCACCACCGGCCGCCCGGACGCCACCGAGGAGCTGGCCGACGGTCTGGAGCGGCGCGGCTGGACGGCGTCCGGCCACACCCTGGTGCGGACCGCCGCGCTGGCGCCGCTGGCCGACACCGGAGCGGACCTGACGCGGGTACGCCTGGACCGCGCGCCGGACGCGGCGTGGCTGGCGCGCTACCACCGGGCGGAGGGGCCGGTGCCCGAGGCGCGGGCGGTGCTGACCGGCGGTCCGTCGGTGTGGTTCGCGACGGTTGAGGGTGCGGACGGCGGCACGGAGGCGATCGGGCGCTGTGTGGTGGACGGCCGGTGGGCCGGGTTCGCGGCGGTCGAGGTGGCGCCCGGGGCGCGGCGCCGGGGGCTGGCCCGCCTGGTGATGGCGGCGCTCGCCGCCCGCGCCCTGGACGAGGGGGCGTCGGCCGCGTATCTCCAGGTCGAGGCGGACAACGCGGCGGCGCTCGGGCTCTACGACGGGCTCGGGTTCACCGATCACCACGGCTACCACTACCGGGCCGCGCCCGCGGCGGTGGCGCCCTGAGCGGGGCCGGGCCCGGCGGGCCCGAGGAGGCGGACGAGGCGCGCCGGGCACAGCGTCGGCGGTTCGCCGAGGAGGCGCGCGCCGAGCGTCCCGATCTCGTACTGCTGTGCCTGCTGATCGCGGCGGAGGGCGATCCGGCGCTGGACGAGGCGGGCATGGACGCCGTGCAGATCGCACTGGACGAACTGGCCGGTCAGCTGCCGTTCGCCCCGGAGGGCGGCCCGGCGGCGTGGGCCCGTAACGTCGGCGAACTGCTGGGCCGCCGTCTCGGTTTCGGCGGGACGCCCGCCGACTACCGGCGGCTGGAGTCGTCGCTGCTGCACGAGGTGGTACGGCGGCGGCGCGGGCTGCCGATCCTGCTGTCGGTGGTGTGGACGGAGGTCGCCCGGCGGGCCGGGGCGCCGGTGTACGGGGTGGCGCTTCCGGGCCATTTCGTCGTCGGGTTCGGCGATCCGCACGGGACGCATGTGCTGGCCGATCCGTTCGCCGGGGGCCGGTTGCTGTCCGACGCGGACGCGGCGGAGCTGGTGGCGGGCGCCGGGGCTGCGCTTACGGCGCCGATGCTGCTCCCCGCGGATCCGCTGGAAATCGTGGCGCGGATCCTCCGCAACATCCGGGCCTGGGCGCAGGCCCGCCCCGAGCACGGCCCGGTGGGCCTGTGGGCGGTCGAACTGGCCCTGCTGCTCCCCAGCCACCCGGCCCGGCTCCGCCACGACCACGCCCAACTGCTGGTGAACTGCGGCCGCTTCCTGGAGGGCGCCGCCGAGCTGGAGGAGTACGCCCGGGTGGTCGAGGCGGTGGACCCGGCGACGGCGGAGACGGTACGGGGGCGGGCGGCGGAGGCCCGGGCGCTGCTCAACTGAGGCCCTGCGGACGGGCATCGGGGCGAGCGCTTCGTTGCGGGGGCGGCGGCTCACCTCGGTACGGGGCCGCGGGCGGCGGCTCGCCTCGGTGCCGGGCCGGGGGCGGCGCACCCGTACGGTGCGGGCCCCGGTCACGTGGGCCCCGCGGACGCGTCCGCTCAGAGCCATCCCTTCTCGCGGGCCGTGCGGACCGCCTCCGCGCGGTTGCGGGCGCCGGTCTTGCGGATGGCGCTGGAGAGGTGGTTGCGGACGGTGCCCTGGGAGAGGTGGAAGTGGCGGGCCAGTTCGGCCTGGGTGCCGCCCTCATCCGCACGGACCAGGATCTCGCGTTCGCGGTCGGTGAGCGGGCTGACGCCGTCGGCGAGCGCGGCGGCCGCGAGCGCCGGGTCGATGACCCGCTCGCCGCCCAGCACCCGCCGTACGGCCTCGGCGAGACGGGCCGCGGGGGCGTCCTTGACCAGGAACGCGGCGGCGCCCGCCTCCATGGCGCGGCGCAGATAGCCGGGCCGCCCGAAGGTGGTGAGGATGACGATCCGGACGCCGGGCAGCGCGGTGTGCAGCTCCGCGGCCGCGTCCAGACCGCTCATTCCGGGCATCTCGATGTCGAGCAGCGCGACGTCGACGTCATGCTCCCGGGCCAGCGGTACGACCTCGTCGCCCCGGGACGCCTGGGCGACGACCCGCAGATCGTCCTCCAGCTCCAACAGCGCGGCCAGCGCCTCCCGGACCATGGACTGGTCCTCGGCGAGCAGCAGACGGATCATGCGGCCAGCTTACGGGCGGTCCCCGCAGCCGGGGCGCGCGGTCCCGAGCCCGTGCGGCCCGGGGCGCACGGGTTCCGGGGCCGGGCGCCGGGCCCTCCCCGAACCGCCGCCGGGCTACCGTGCCGGTTCGGAGGCGGGCGGCGCCGCGGGAGCCTCGTCCGCCGGACCATCCCCGGCCTCGTCCGCCCCGTCCTCCTCCAGCAGCGGCACGACCGCCGCGAGCAGGAAGCCCCGGCCCTCGGCCGACCCCGTCTCCACCTGCCCGCCGGTCAGGGCCAGCCGTTCGCGGAGGCCGCCGAGCCCGTTGCCGTCCGCGGTGCCGCGCGGGGCGCCGACGCCGTCGTCGGAGACGGTCAGGCGCAGCGCGGGCGAGCCGTCCGGACCGGCCTCCTCGGTGAGCCGCAGGGTGCAGCACCCGGCCCCGCTGTGCCGGACGACGTTGGTGACGGCCTCGCGCAGCGCCCAGGCCAGCGCGCCCTCGACCGCCTCCGGCAGCGGGCGATCCCGCTCCAGGGCCGGGTCGACGTCGGCGGTGATCCGGGCGGTGCGCAACGCGGCGCGGGCCCCGGCCAGTTCGACGGCGAGGCGGGGCCTGCGGTAGCCGGTGACGGCCTCGCGTACGTCCACCAGGGCCTGTCTGCTGACCCGTTCGATGTCGGCGACCTGCGCCGCGGCGTCCTCGGGCCGGGCGGGCAGCATCCGGCCCGCCAGCTCGCTCTTGAGCGTGATCAGCGAGAGCGAGTGGCCCAGCAGATCGTGCAGGTCACGGGCCATCCGCAGCCGTTCGTCGTTGGCGGCGAGGCGGGCGACCTCCTCCCGCGCGGCGCGCAGCTCCTTCGTCGTACGGATCAGGTACTGCACTCCGATCATCGTGTAGCCGCTGCCGAGCGCCGGGAGGGCGTACGCGAAGAGGTAGTAGCCGCGGACCTCGGGGAAACGGAAGCCGAGGGGCAGCAGGACGACGGTGACGACCGGGACGGACCAGCGGGCGTGCTCCCACGGCAGGACGACGCCGGTGGCCACCGAGGTGAAGAGGAACAGCACCAGCCAGGTGGCGCCGAGGTTCCAGGCGAGGACGGCGGAGAGCACCAGCAGCGCGGCGAGCGGCGGGTAGACCGCCCGCGGTGTGACGCCCCGCCACAGGTGCCGGAAGACCAGCGCGAAGTAGAGCGCCACGTACACCGCGAGGCCGGTGGCGCCCAGGACGCGGGTGGTGAGCGGGGCGGAGCCGGTGAAGAGGTCGGCGATCGGGCCGGCGAGGTAGAGCATCCAGACGGCGACCCACAGCGCCTTGGAGACGGCCTGCCGCCGGGTGCGGGGCGGCTGCCCCACCCTGATCGGGTGGGGCTCCTCGGCCCCGTGCTCCGTTGTCACCGTCGTCATGCCTTCCGGGTGTCCTTGCGGTACAGCCAGGCCGCGCCGCTCATGAAGAGCGCCAGATATACCAGGAGGATCGCGACGTCCTTCAGGTGCGGTGCGCTGCCGCCCTCGATGGCGGTGCCCAGGGCGGTGTACGCGTGGGTGGGGACGTACTCCGCGATGTTCTGCACCCACTGCGGCAGGATCGTCAGCGGCATCCACAGGCCGCCGAGGAACGCCAGGCCGAAGTAGCAGAGCATGCTGATCGGGCGGACCGCGTCGCCGGTGGCGAGGTAGCCGATGGCGACGCCGAGGGCGGCGAAGACGAAGCTGCCGAGCCAGGTGGCGGCGGCGATGCCGGCCCACTGCCAGGCGTCGAGGCGGACGCCCTTGACCAGCGCGCCGGCGAGCAGCACCAGCACGATCGACGGCAGGCTGACGGTGGCGGCCGCGGCGATCTTGGCGGTGACGTAGCCGCGGCCGGGCAGCGCGGTCAGCCGCAGCTGCCGCACCCAGCCCCGCTCGCGCTCCTTGGCGATCTGCTCGCTGTTGCCGAGGAGGACGGCGGTCATGGCGCCGAAGGCAGCCATCGCGACCATGTAGTAGAGCCCCATGTCGAGCTTCATCCCGGGCATCGGGCTGCCGCCCGCGCCGCCCGCGATGATCAGGTAGAGACCCGGCGGATAGATCACCGAGAAGAACATGAACTTCTTGTTCCGCAGCGCGCGGCGGATCTCCAGCGTGATCAGGGTGGTCATCGTCCCGCCTCCCCGGCGGTGGTGGTGTCGGTGGCGGCGGTGAGGGCGAGGAACGCCTGCTCCAGGCCGAGCCCGGCGACCTCCAGGTTCCGCGGGTACAGGCCGAGGCCGTAGACCGCGTGGACGGTCGCGTCGGCGTCGTGCGACTGGATGCGGACGGTGCGGCCGGAGACCTCCAGCGCCGTGAGGGCGGGCAGCGCGCGCAGCGCCTCGCGATCGACGGTGCCGTCCAGGTCGAAGGCGATCCGGCGGGCCCCGGCGCGGGCCTTGATCTCGGTGGCGGTGCCGTCGGCGAGGACCCGGCCGCGGTGCAGCACGATGACGCGGTCGGCGATGGCGTCGGCCTCTTCGAGGTAGTGCGTGGCGAAGAGGACGGTACGGCCCTGCTCGGCCTGGGCGCGCATGGTGCCCCAGAACGCCTGGCGGGCCGAGACGTCCATGCCGGTGGTCGGCTCGTCCAGCACGATCAGGTCGCCCGCGCCCGCGGTGGCGAGGGCGAAGCGGACCCGCTGCTCCTGGCCGCCGGAGAGCTTGTCGACCATGCGGTCGGCGATGTCGGTGAGGTCGGCGGCGCGCAGGATGTCGTCGAGCGGGTACGCGCGGGGGTGCAGGTCCCGGGCGAGGCCGACCAGTTCGCGGACCTTGACGCCCTGCATCAGGCCGCCGCTCTGCAGCATCGCGCCGACCTTGCCCTGGGCGATGGCCCGCTGCGGGGTGGTGCCGAAGACGCCGACGGTGCCGGTGTCGGGGGTGCGCAGCCCGAGGAGCAGGTCGAGGGTGGAGGACTTGCCGGCGCCGTTGGGGCCGAGCAGGGCGACCGTCTCGCCCGGGTGCAGCTCCAGGTCGATGCCGTCCACGGCGCGCACCGTGCCGTACCGCTTGGTGACCCCGCGGAAGCTGACCACGGGGGCCGGGCCCGGCCGGCGCGTGGCGGCCGGGGCCGCGGTTGAGGTTGTCGTCATGCCGTCAAGTTTCGCTGGTGGCGGGTGGCCGCGGCAGTGTCGGCTGTCCGCACTCCGTCATGACATCTGTCATGCGACAGGCCCCCGCGGTCGCTCCGTGGGAGCTGTCGCGGGGGCCTGTCGCCGGGGTGCGGGGCCCGTCAGCCGGCGTCCCCGCCGATGGTCTGCACCCGGTCGGCGGGCGTGGTGCCCTGGAGCGCCAGCTGCACGGCGCTGGCCACCTCGGCGGGCGTGACCGGCTTCTTGCTGCCGTCGCCCTTGGTGAGCAGGACGCCGTTGAAGGTGTCGCCGTAGAGCGCCTGGAGGGCGGCCCTGTCGTAGTACGGGACGAGGCTGCCGTCGGCGCCCGGCCGGAAGGAGAGGAACTTCGGGATGGACTTCTGCGGGCTGAACGACACGGTGTGCGCGGCGTCCGTGCGGACGGTGACCAGGCCGGACATCGCGGGCTCGGCGAACTGCTTGAGCGCCTTGTCCACGGCCTCCTTGGAGACCCGGGGCCGCTGCGTGGAGGCGGCCAGTGTCAGCGTCGGCTGGGTGCCGGTGGTGACGCGCTCGCGGTAGGCGTCGGCGACCTTCGTCTTGGACGCGGCGACGTCGACGGCCTTGTGCGGCTTGCCGTAGTGCGGGACGGCCCGGCCACCGGCGAAGGTGATGCCGCCCTCGCCCGGCTCCGCGCCGCCGGAGCCGCCCGCGACCTGGCGCAGCGCGATCTCCAGCTTCTCGTCGTCGGTGGTCATCGAGGGCTGCGCGGTACGGGCGACGCCGAAGAGCGAGCCGATGACGGACACCGGGTTGTAGTCCCGGCCGGAGGCGTTGCGGACGGTGGCCTGCACATCGATGCCGAGGCCCGCCTTGACCGGGTCGAGGCTCTGCTCGGCGCCGTCGACGGTGAGCTTCAGCGGCTGGTCGGTGCGGTCCTTGAGCGCCGCCTCCAGCTTCTTGACGGCCTCGTCCTTGGCCTGCCCGCCGATGTCCACACCGAGCGCGCTGGTGTTGTTGGGCACGTCGGCGTGGTCGAGGAGCAGCCCGGCGCCGTAGGCGACCGCGGCGAGGACGACGACTCCGGCGCCCACCAGGACCAGCTTGTTGCGGCCCTTCTTCTTCGTCGGGTTGATCGGCTCCGGGATCTTGGGGAGCGACGCCGGGGCGGCGGCCGCACCGTCCTTGCCGGAAGCCCCCGACGGACCGTCCGGTGCGGGGACCCTCGGGATGCCGCCGACGAGGGTGTCGCCGGAGACGCGGTCGCGGGCACCCGAGCGGGGCCCGGGGCCCTTGGGCCCCTTGGGCGACGGCGACTTCGGGCCACCGGCGGGGCCGCCCGCCGGGCCCGCGGTGAGCCCGCCCGTGATGCCGGACGGGGCACCGCCGCCGGACCCGGCGACCGGCGCGGCGGCGTCGCCGCGCGCCCCCGGGTCGCTGAAGCCGGGCGGCAGGGTGACCGCGCTCCTGCCCCGGGCGGGCCCGGTGGTGGGACCGCTGGGCGCCGCGGCCGCGGGCGTGTCGAACGGGCTGAGGTCACCGGCGGGCGCGTCGAACGGCGAGGCGGCGCCGGGCGCCGGGGCGTCGAACGGCGAGGTCTCGCGGGCCGGGCGGCCACCGCCGTCGAACGGCGAGAGGCCGAGCGGGTCACCGCCGGACGGCTCGGCGCCCCCGGCCGGGGCGTCCGAGAAGTACGGCATGTCGGGGCGCGACGGCGCGGCGCCGCCCGCGTCCGGCGCACCGGGCACCGGGTGCGAGCCGGTGGTGGGCGAGGCGCCGGGCGCCGGGTGCGAGCCCGTCGTGGACGAGGCGCCGGGCGCCCGGTGCGAGCCGGTCGTCGAGGACGCGCTCTGGCCCTTGCGGGGGGCGAACCAGGAGCTGGTGGTCTCGCCGGAGCCGGTCGGGGCGCCGGGCCGGGCCGTCGCGCCGCCGGGGCGCTGGGCCGCGGGCGCGCGGCGCGGGAGCCGGGGCGCGGTGCCCGCCGGGTCCGCCGCCGCGTCGGGGCCGGGCGCGGCGCCCTCCCCTGACGTGCCATTCGCTCCGGTCGCCCCGTTCGCTGCGCTCATGCCGGACTCCTCCCCCACGGGCTTGCGCACGACGACGGGCGGGATGGGCCGCGAACCCGGAATGTTGATTTTGATCCGCGTCGTCAGCGTGGTCTCGGTCTTCTGCTCCTCCGGCTGCGCGGCGGCACCGGTCGCCGCCTCACCTTCTCCCCTGGGGGTGCCGTACGGCGGCGTTCCCGAGGGGTAGACGGCGTTGCCCCGGCCCTGGGGGCCGGAGGACGAACTGTCAGATTCACGACTCAAAGCAAGTTCTCCCGGTTGGCTCCGCCGCTCGTCAGAGTTGATCCCGGGCCCAGGGTCCGGCGTCATACTCCCGTCGTCCGCCCGGAGGGCGGGCCTCGCGTCGCGCGGCAGGCGGGAGTGTGACGACAGGCCCTAGGACCGGGGAAGCGCCCCGAGGGCGGCGCGGCGGCGCGCACCACCATACTGGCCGCCGCACAGGGGTACCCGAAGAGCACGGGAAGACCACGACGACGGGCGAACCCCCGGCGCGCGGCCAACTCACCCCGTGCGCTACGGATTGTGTGCGGGTATGAGGCCCGTCATCAGGCGGCCCGGCCGGGCGGTGCACCCAGCGCCCGCCGCTGCGCCGCGGTGGCGCAGATCACAGCCACCAGGATCCCGCCCAGCAGGAAGAGGTACGAGCCGAGCCCGGCGCCGAAGAGGAAGTCACCCTCCGGACGGGTGGTGCCCAGCAGCAGGAAGACGGTGACCAGCCAGGCGGCGCCCGGCACCAGCACCCCGGAGACGGTCTCGGTGGCCCGGCCGCCGCCGTACAGCAGACCGGTGAGACCGGCCAGCGACAACAGCAGTCCGCCGGGGAACCACGCGGCCTGGAGCAGCGCCCCGGCGGGCGCGACCAGCACCCCGCCGACCAGCAGCAGGACGTACAGCGCGATCCGGCCCGGCGTCACCGGCCGGGCCATCGCCGCCGCGGCGCCGCCCCCGCCGCCGCCCGCGGGGCGCGCGCCGGTACCACCCGCCCGTGTCCGGGGAGTGCCGTTCTTCTTCTCCGCGCTCATGCGCCCGCTTCCTGGTGGCCGTCGGTGAGATGCGCGCCCGTGGGGCCCTCGGAGAGGCCCGCGAAGAGGTCATGCTCGCGGCCGTCCGCCGCCGGGGCGGCCGTGCCCTGGACGAGCCGGTAGTACTCGGTGCCGAAGAGCGGCTGCCCGAGGTCGTTGGAGAGGGCGAAGAACGGGCCGTCGACCGCGATCTGGGTGGCGTGCGCCCGCATCGCGGCGGTCTTCGCCGCGCGGTGCGCCGCCTCGCCCGCGATCTCCGCGGTGACCTCACCGTCCGCCACGACGCCGGGGACGTCGTCGACGGCGGCGATGCCGGGGAAGGAACGGCCCGCGGCGCGCAGGGCCGCGAAGCCCTTCTCGACCTCCGAGCGGGGGCTGCAGTTCCAGTAGATCTTTTCGATCGCACACGGTGCGCCGAGGTCCGGCCGGAACGCGCCGTCGGCGGCCAGCTCCGCCGCGCGCATCGCGACGCGGTGCGCCTGGATGTGGTCGGGGTGGCCGTAGCCGCCGTCCGGGTCGTAGGTGACCAGGACCTGCGGGCGGACCTCGCGGACGACGGCGACGAGAGGGGCCGCCGCCTCGTCGAGCGGCGCCGCCCAGAAGGCGCCGGGACGGTCGTTCTGCGGGGCGCCCCTCATCCCGGAGTCGCGGTAGCGTCCCGCACCGCCCAGGAAGCGGTGGTCGGCGACGCCGAGCGCGGCCATCGCGTCGGCCAGCTCCCCGACGCGGTACGGGCCGAGCGCGTCGTCCCGGTCGGGCGCCAGATGCGCCAGCTCGGGCGGGATGACCTCGCCCTCCTCGCCGCGGGTGCAGGTCACGAGCGTGACGTGGGCGCCCTCGGCGGCATACCTGGCCATCGTGACGCCGTTGTTGATGGACTCGTCGTCCGGGTGCGCGTGCACCAGCAGCAGACGGCGGGGCCGGTCGGCGCCGGGGCGCGCGGGCGGGGTGGGGGCGGGCTCCGTCATGGGAACAGCCTACGAGCCGGGGCCCGCGCCCGGCACACGCGCCCGGCGGCGGCCACGGCACCCGTGACCGGCGGCCACGGCACCGGCCGCGCCCGGCCCACGCGCCACCGGCACCGCGCCCGGGCGCACCCCGTACGCCCGCGCCGCGGCACCCACCGGGCGCGGACATGCCGCCGCCCGGTCCCCGGGGCGTGGTCCGGGGGCCGGGCGGGCGGCGCGGGCGTGGTGTCGCAGGCCCTACGCGCTGTACGTCAGAATTTGATACCCCCGAGCATCCCGGCGACGTTCGTCGTCAGCTGCTTGATCGTCGGGGCCACGGACGAGCTGGCGAGATAGAAGCCCAGCAGCATGCACACAAACGCATGCCCGCCCTTCAGCCCGGCCTTCTTGACCAGCAAGAAGACGATGATCGCCAGCAGCACCACCGCCGAAATCGAGAGTGCCACGGCGGTTCACCTCCAAGTACGCACGGACCGGACAGATATGAGGGGGCGAAACCGCCGTCGCGGCTCAACTCCCGGGAATGCAAAGGGCTCTTTACCCCGCACCCACTACGCGCAAGGGATCATAACTTTCCGGGCGCGCGCATATGTCGGTGCACGGGAGCAGACGAGGGGCGCACGCCGGATTCGCTGGTGCGACGGCTGGCGTTCCGGCCCCCGGGCCGGGCGGTATCCCAAGTTCCGTCCGCGGGCCGGGCGTACGCCCTAGGCTCGGCCTCATGACCGGACAGCCTGCTTCTGTGCCCTTTCCGCGCCAGCACGCCCGTACGCAGCGCTTCACGCTGGGCGCCCCGCGCGGCTACACCGTCTCCCCGGACGGCGGCCGCGTCGTCTTCCTCCGCTCCGGCTCCGGCACCGACCGGACCCAGCGGCTGTGGGTCCTCGACGTCGCCGAGGGCCGGGAGTTCACCGCCGCCGATCCGCTCGCCCTGCTGTCCGGTGCCGAGGAGGAGCTGTCGGCGACCGAACGGGCCCGCCGGGAGCGCACCCGGGACGGCTCGGCGGGCATCGTCGGCTACGCCGTGGACGCGGCGGTCGAGGTGGCAGCGTTCGCGCTGTCGGGCCGCCTGTTCATCGCCGAGCTGCGGGCCGGGACCGCACGCGAGCTCCCCGCCACGGGCACGGTGGTGGACCCGCGCCCCTCGCCCGACGGCCGGTATGTGGCGTACGTCGCGGACGGCGCGCTGCGGGTGGTGCCGGCGGACGGCGGCGACGGCGCGGACGGCGACGGCGGCGGTGACCGGGCGCTGGCCATTCCGGACGGGCCCGAAGTGACCTGGGGGCTCGCGGAGTTCATCGCCGCGGAGGAGATGGGCCGCCACCGCGGCTTCTGGTGGTCACCGGAGAGCGACCGGCTGCTGGTGGCGCGGGTCGACACCGCTCCGGTGCGCCGTTGGTGGATCGCCGACCCGGCGCACCCGGACCGGAAGCCCGCCGAGGTCGCGTACCCGGCGGCGGGCACCCCCAACGCCGAGGTGACGGCGGCCTTCCTGGGTCTCGACGGGTCCCGGACGGACGTGGCATGGGACCGCGAGCGATTCCCCTATCTCACGCGGGTGCACTGGTCGGCGGCGGGCCCGCCGCTGCTGCTCGTCCAGAGCCGCGACCAGCGCACCCAGCGTTATCTGGCGGTCGATCCGGAGACCGGCGCGACGCGCACGGTGCGCGAGGAGACGGACCCGGTGTGGAACGAGCTGGTCCCGGGCGTCCCGGCGTGGACGCCGGACGGACGGCTCGTCCGGATCGCGGACACCCCTGAGAGCGCGGACGGCGCGGAGCCCGGCGCGCGGCGGCTGTTCGCCGGGGACCGGGCGCTGACGGCGGCGCCGCTGCATGTCCGCGCGGTGCTGGACATCGGCGAGGACGACATCCTGTTCGCGGCGAGCGGCCCGCAGATGCACGACATCGGCGTCCACCGCGTACGTCACCGCGGCGACGGCCCGGCGGTCCCGGAGCGGGTCGGCGCCCGTCCGTACCCGACGGTGACGTCGGCGGTGCGCGGCGGCGAGGTGGTGGTGCTGTCGCAGGCGTGCCTGGAGCGGCCCGGGGCCCGGGTCGAGGTGGTGCGGCTGGGTGCGGACGGCGCCGAGGAGACCGTCGCAGCGATCGGCTCGTACGCCCAGGAGCCGGTGCTGACGGCGCGGCCGCGGCTGGTTCTCGCCGGGGAGCGGGAGATTCCGTGCGCGGTACTGCTGCCGGACGGCTACACGGAGGGCGACGGTCCGCTGCCGGTGCTGCTGGACCCGTACGGCGGGCCGCACGGCCAGCGGGTGGTCGCGGCGCACCACGCCCACCTGACGTCGCAGTGGTTCGCGAACCAGGGCTTCGCGGTGGTCGTCGCGGACGGCCGGGGCACCCCGGGACGCTCCCCCGCCTGGGAGAAGGCGGTCTCCCGGCGGGTCGCGGAGGTGGCGCTCCAGGACCAGGTGGACGCCCTCCAGGCGCTGGCCGAGCGCTTCCCGCTGGACCTGACGCGGGTCGCGATCCGTGGCTGGTCGTTCGGCGGCTATCTCGCGGGGCTGGCCGCACTGCGCCGCCCGGACGTCTTCCACGCGGCGGTGGTCGGCGCCCCGGTCACCGATCTGCGGCTGTACGACACCCACTACCAGGAGCGGTATCTCGGCCACCCGGACGAGGAGCCGTCGGTGTACGCGGCGAACTCGCTGCTCACGGACGAGGGGCTGTCCGGGGCGCGGGAGCCGCACCGGCCGATGATGATCATCCACGGGCTGGCGGACGACAACGTCGTGGTGGCGCACTCCCTGCGGCTCTCCTCCGCCCTGCTGGCGGCGGGCCGTCCACACGAGGTGCTGCCGCTGTCCGGGGTGACGCACATGACGCCGCAGGAGCAGGTGGCGGAGAACCTGCTGCTGCTCCAGGTGGACTTCCTGAAGCGGTCGTTGGGCCTCCGCGACGCGGACTGACGGGTGCGGCGGTACGGGCTCCGGCCGGGGTGGCCGTTCGCCCCCCGGTCGGCCCGTGACACCGCACGGCCGTACGCAGTTCAGCAAGACGCGTCCGTATATCGGTGATGCGACGGTCAAGTTGCCGTCGCGTTACGGCAATTGAACACCTTATGTCCGTTATTCCGTACATCTCCCGAGGGTGTCAAGCACGCCCTGGCGTCAATCTGCGCAATCTTCGCTCAAGAAGCGAACCGCCTGCACATCAGCGCCCCCGATCCCCTTGACTCCGCCATAAATCACTTGCGAAAGTCCGCTCATCCAGCGGTGCGACCGGCGCCGCTTCACGTTCCAAGAGAACTCGGCGCGGGGGCACTTCGCGATGACTAGTCCATCCCAGACCGCGGCTGCACAGTCCGACACCCCAGGGCTGGAGCCGGAGGGTCTGAAGAAGGAGAAGAACAAGGGCGGTGAGCTCGTCGGCCGTTCCCCCGGCCAACTGATGTGGGCGCGGTTCAAGCGGGACCGCACCGGCGTGATCTGCGCCATCGTCGTCCTGGCATTCTTCGCCGTCTCGGCACTGGCCCCCGTCATCGCGTCGCTGTACGGCAAGGACCCCTACACGTTCTACTCCAACAGCGACCCGAACCTCCTCGACGAGTTCGGCTTCCCCTCGGGCCCGAACGGCGGTGTCTCCGGCGACTTCTGGTTCGGCGTCGAGCCCCAGCTGGGCCGTGACCTGTTCACCCAGCTGCTGTACGGCATGCGGACCTCGCTGGGCATCTCGGTCGCCGTAACGATTCTGGTGGTCCTCACCGGCACCATCCTGGGTGTCACCGCCGGCTACCTCGGCGGGCGCACCGACTACTGGCTCGGCCGGGTCATGGACTTCCTGATGGCCTTCCCCAGCCAGCTGACGTTCGTGGCGTTCATGCCCGTCGTCGTGGCGCTCTTCGTGCCGCCGGGCGACGAGACCCCCACGTACATCCGTGTGGTGGCGCTGATCCTCGTCCAGTGGGCGCTGGGCTGGATGGGTCTGGCGCGACTCCTGCGCGGTCAGGTCCTCTCGCTCCGTGAGCGGGAGTTCGTGGAGGCGGCGAAGATCACCGGCGCCTCGCCCTGGCGGATCATCCGCAAGGAGCTGCTGCCGAACGTGGTCACGCCGATCCTGGTCCAGAGCACCTACATGCTCCCGCTGTTCGTGACCGCGGAGGCGGGCCTGTCCTACCTCGGCGTCGGGATCATGGAGCCGACCCCCGACTGGGGCCGCCTCTTCCGCACCGCGGGCAACATCTACGAGAGCGACCCGACCTTCCTGCTCTTCCCGGGCGCCGCGATGGTCATCTTCGTCCTCTGCTTCAACCTGCTCGGGGACTCGGTCCGGGACGCCTTCGACCCCAAATCCGGGCGCTGAGAGTCCACTTGAGGGGGGCCGCTGTCGCCCCCGCACCGGCCTCCCACCGGAAGCGTCAGACAGCACATCAGGACACCAAACTGACAGGCAGGTGCTTGACCTCATGAACGCACTCTCCACGCGCAGAGCACGCGCGACCATAGTCGCCCTGGCGGCCGGTTCGCTCGCACTCACCGGATGCAGCGCCGGCAGCGGCAGCGGCAAGGACAAGTCCCAGACCGACGCCGACGCGGCGTCGCAGTCGGGCACCGTCCCCCTCGGCACCGCGGCCGACTCGACCGGCCCGGCCAAGGAGGTCAAGGACGCCAAGTCCGGCGGCACCATCCGCGTCTACCAGCGTGACAGCTTCAACCACCTGGACCCGGCGCAGATGTACGTCAGCGACATGAAGGCGCTGTCGCAGCTGATCTTCCGCGGGCTCACCAGCTTCCAGCAGGACGACAGCGGCAAGCAGAAGGTCGTCGGCGACCTCGCCACCGACGCCGGGCAGATGTCCGACGGCGGCAAGACCTGGAAGTACACGCTCAAGGACGGCATCAAGTTCGAGGACGGCACGCCGATCACCTCGAAGGACATCCGCCACACCTTCGAGCGCACCTACGCGAAGTTCATCACCGACGGCCCCACCTACATCCAGCAGTGGCTGTCGGGCGGCGGCACCACGTACCGCAAGGCGCTGCCGGACGGCCCGTACAAGGGCGACCACCTGCCGAAGAGCGTCCTGGACACCCCGGACGAGAAGACCATCGTCTTCCACTTCAAGCAGCCCCAGTCGCAGCTGCCCTACGCGCTGACCATGCCGGGCTACAGCGTGGTCCCGGACGGCGCCAAGGACACCCAGGACAACTACGACGTCAAGCCGGTCACCTCCGGCCCGTACAAGATCGCGTCCTTCAAGGCCGGCAAGTCCATGCAGCTGGTGCGCAACACCAACTGGGACCCGAAGACCGACGCGATGCGGCACCAGTACCCGGACGGGTACAACATCACCTTCAACCACCAGCCGTCGGACTCCACCAAGCGGCTGATGGCCGACCAGGGTGAGGCCAAGAACGCCGTCAGCTTCACCAACCCGGTCGAGCCGACGACGACCAAGCAGGTGCTGAGCGACCCCAGCGCCAGCAAGCGCCTGGTGCAGGGCTACCAGCCCTACGTGTGGCAGATGAACTTCAACATGGACCGCATCAAGGACAAGCGGATCCGTGACGCCATCACCTACGCGCTGCCCAGCAGCCAGATCGTCCGGGTCAACGGCGGCAGCTACGGCGGCGAGGTCGCGGGCGGTCTGCTCGCCCCCACCGTCGCGGGCTACAAGAAGGGCTACGACCCCTACGGCAAGCTGTCGCACCCCAACGGTGAGCCGGAGAAGGCCGCGAAGCTGCTGAAGGAGGCGGGCAAGAAGGGCATGAAGCTCGTCTACGCCTACTCCAACACCGAGGCCCGCCAGAAGGAGGCCGTCCTCATCGAGGACGCGCTGAACAACGCCGGCTTCAACGTGCAGAAGAAGGAGGTCGACTCGGCCTCCTGGTACCAGCAGATGGGCAAGGTCGACAACGGCTTCGACATCTACATGACCGGCTGGGGCCAGGACTGGCCGGACGCCTCCACGGTGATCCCGCCGTCGTACGACGGCACCACCATCCAGGACGGCTCGTCGAACTACTCGCACGTCAACGACAAGCACGTGAACGCCGAGATCGCCCGCATCAGCAAGATCGCTGACGCGAAGAAGGCGACCGAGGAGTGGGAGAAGCTGCACCAGTACATCGTGGAGAAGGTCAACCCGGCAGCCCCGGTCTTCTACACGAAGATGCTCCAGCTCTACGGCTCGAACATCGGCGGCGCCCGTTACAACAACGACGTCAGCTACCTCGACCCGAACACGCTCTTCCTCAAGAAGTAAGCGTCCGGAAGGCACTCCGGAGGGCGCGCGCACGGCGGAGCGCGCGCTCTCCGGGGCCTTCGCCACCACCCCTCATCGCCCACAGCCGCCGCCGTCCTGAGAGCAGCGAACTGTCATGCTTCCCTTTCTATTTCGCCGGACGTTCGGCGCGATCGTCACCCTCATCCTGCTGAGCGCCGTCACCTTCTTCGTGTTCTTCGCGGTCGGCGACCCGGCCCTGATGGCCTGCGGTAAGAACTGCACCGCCGACAACGTCGCCCTGATCCACCAGAACCTCGGCCTCGACAAGCCCCTGCCGACGCAGTACTGGGACTTCCTGTCCGGCATCTTCGTCGGCCGCGACTACAGCATTGGGCACTGCAGCGCCCCCTGCTTCGGCTACTCGTTCGCCACCAAGCAGGACGTCTGGGCGACGATGGTGGACCGGCTGCCCACCACCGCCTCGCTGGCCCTCGGTGGCGCCGTCGCGTTCCTCGTCATCGGCATCGGCGCCGGTCTGCTCGCCGCGTGGAAGCGCGGCACCTTCCTGGACAAGGCCGTCACCAGCGTCTCGATGATCCTCAGCTCGGTGCAGATCTACATCCTCGGCCCCATCGTCCTGGGCATCTTCGTCTACAGCGGCGTGATGGACTCCCCGAAGTACGTGGACCTGACCAGCAACCCGGCCGGCTGGTTCATGGGCCTGCTGCTGCCGTGGCTGGTGATGTCGACGATCTTCACCGCGCAGTACACCCGTATGTCCCGCTCGACGATGATCGAGCAGCTCCAGGAGGAGCACGTCCGCACCGCCAAGGCGAAGGGCATGCCGGCGCGTTACGTCTTCCTCCGCTACGCCTGGCGCGGTTCGCTGATCCCCATCGTCACCATCCTCGGCATGGACCTCAGCGCGCTGTTCGGCGGCGCCATGATCACCGAGTTCACCTTCTCGCTCGCCGGTATCGGCCGGCTGGCGATCGACTCCGTCATCACCCTCGATCTGCCCATGGTGCTGGGCGTGATGCTCTTCAGCGCCGCCCTGATCCTGGTGTTCAACATCATCGTGGACGCGGCCTACGCCTTCATCGACCCGCGCGTGCGCCTGTCCTAGGAGAGCCTGAAGTGACCACACTCCCCACGACCGAAGGCACACCGGCCCCGACCGGGTCCGACCCCTTCCTCTCCGTGCGCGACCTGCACGTGCGGTTCTCCACCGAGGACGGCATCGTCAAGGCGGTCGACGGCCTCTCCTTCGACCTGGAACGCGGCCAGACCCTCGGCATCGTCGGCGAGTCGGGCTCCGGCAAGTCCGTCACCAACCTCGCCGTCCTGGGGCTGCACAACCCCAAGTCGACGGAGATCAGCGGCGAGATCCACCTGGACGGCCAGCAGCTGACCGGAGCCCGGGAGAAGACCCTGGAGAAGCTCCGCGGCAACAAGATGGCGATGATCTTCCAGGACGCGCTGACCGCGCTGTCGCCGTACTACACGGTCGGGCGGCAGATCGCCGAGCCGTACATGAAGCACACCGGCGCCTCCAAGCGCGAGGGCCGCCAGCGCGCCATCGAGATGCTGACCAAGGTCGGCATCCCGCAGCCGAACCTGCGGGTGGACGACTACCCGCACCAGTTCTCCGGCGGTATGCGCCAGCGCGCGATGATCGCGATGGCGCTGGTCTGCAACCCCGAGCTGCTGATCGCGGACGAGCCGACGACCGCGCTGGACGTCACCGTCCAGGCGCAGATCCTCGACCTCCTCAAGGACCTCCAGCAGGAGTTCGGCTCCGCGATCATCCTGATCACCCACGACCTCGGCGTGGTCGCCGACACCGCCGACGACCTGCTGGTGATGTACGCGGGCCGGGCCGTGGAGCGCGGTTCCGTCAAGGAGATCCTGACGCAGCCGCAGCACCCGTACACCTGGGGACTGCTCAGCTCCATGCCGCGGCTGTCCTCGGACGTCAACGAGGCGCTGCACCCGATCCCCGGGTCGCCGCCGAGCCTGCTGAACCCGCCGTCGGGCTGCGCGTTCCACCCGCGCTGCGCCTTCACCGCCGAGGTCGCCGGGGGGCTGTGCACCGAGAAGCGCCCGGCGCTGCCGGACGGGCGGGCCGCCGCCTGCCACCTCGGCGCGGAGCAGCGCCAGACCTTCTTCACCGAGCAGATCAAGCCCCGGCTGGGCTAGGGAGCCATCACCATGACAGACAACGTCACCCTCCCCTCGCCCCGGGACGCCGCGCCCGCGGCGGGCGAGCCGCTGCTCGTCGCCGAGGGCGTCACCAAGCACTTCCCGATCTACGGCGGCTTCCCGTTCAAGCGGAAGGTCGGCGCGGTCAAGGCGGTCGACGGCGTCGATCTGACCGTGCACGCGGGCGAGAGCTTCGGCCTGGTCGGCGAGTCGGGCTGCGGCAAGTCGACCACCGGCCGGCTGCTGACCCGCCTGATGGAGCCGACCTCCGGCAAGATCACCTATGCCGGGCAGGACATCACCCGCGCCAACCGCAAGCAGCTGGCGCCGGTCCGCTCCGAGATCCAGATGATCTTCCAGGACCCGTACGCGTCGCTGAACCCGCGGCAGACCGTCGGCACCATCATCGGCGGCCCGATGGAGATCAACGGGATCAACCCGCCCGGCGGCCGCGAGAAGCGGATCCGGGAGCTGCTGGAGACCGTCGGCCTCAACCCGGAGCACTACAACCGCTTCCCGCACGAGTTCTCCGGCGGCCAGCGCCAGCGCATCGGCGTGGCGCGGGCGCTCGCCCTGGAGCCGAAGCTGATCGTCGCCGACGAGCCGGTCTCGGCGCTGGACGTCTCCATCCAGGCGCAGGTCGTCAACCTCCTCCAGGACCTCCAGCGGGAGCTGGGCATCGCGTTCCTGTTCATCGCCCACGACCTGGCGGTGGTCCGGCACTTCAGCCAGCGGGTCGCGGTGATGTACCTCGGCAAGGTCGTCGAGGTGGGCACCCGCGACGAGATCTACACCCGGCCGCGCCACCCGTACACCCATGCCCTGCTGTCGGCGGTGCCGGAGGCGAAGTTCACCGAGGCGGCCGAGGAGGAGAAGCAGCGGATCCGGCTCGCCGGTGACGTGCCCTCGCCGGTCAACCCGCCGTCCGGCTGCCGGTTCCGTACGCGGTGCTGGAAGGCACAGGACAAGTGCGCGACGGAGGAGCCGCCGCTGGTCCAGATCACCGGGAACGGCGCGGGCCACCTGACGGCCTGCCACTTCCCCGAGGAGCCGACGATCGCGGCGCGGGGTGAGGACATCGTCCTCGACCCCGCACTGGCCGCGATCGAGGAGGCACCGCAGGAGGGCCCGGCGCACGACGCCGGTTCCTCCGGCAAGACCCTTTGACCCGGTCTCAACAGCCTCCACTCGGAGCCGGAGCCCGCTTCCCACACCCCAGATTCACGGGAGGCGGGCTTCGGCCTTTTCGGGGTCGGTCTTTTCGGGGGCCGGCCTTTCGGGGTTCGTGGTGGGGTCCGTGTGGGCGAGGTCCGATTCTTCGTGGTGCCCCTAAGACGTCGTTTCTTTTGGTGTTTGGTGGTCGTTGGGCAGGTCGTGACGGATCTGGTTGAGCGGTTGGTGCCGGATGAGTTGTGGGTGTTGTTTCGTCGGGTGGTTGAGCTGACGGTGGTGAGGCGTCCGCAGGGTGGGGGCCGGGCTCGGGCGGGTGATCGTGAGGTGCTCGCGGCGATCTTGTTCGTGGCGACCTCTGGTTGCACCTGGCGGCAGTTGCCGCCGGTGTTCGGGCCGGCCTGGCCCACGGTCTACCGGCGTTTCGCGCAGTGGAGCCGGGACCGTGTGTGGGCCCGGCTCCACCGCGTCATCCTCGACGAGCTCGGCGCGCGAGGTGAGCTGGACTGGTCCCGGTGTGCGATCGATTCCGTCAGCGTCCGGGCCGCAAAAGGGGGCCTTTGACCGGACCGAATCCGACCGACCGTGGCAAGTTGGGATCGAAGATCCACCTGATCGTCGACCGAAACGGACTGCCGCTGTCGCTGGGGATATCCGGCGCCAACATGCACGACAGTCTCGGTCTGGCGCCGCTCGTGCGGGGCATCCCGCCCATCCGGTCCCGATGCGGCCCGCGTCGCAGGCGTCCGGCGAAGCTGCACGCCGACAAGGGCTACGACTATCGTCACCTGCGGCGATGGCTCCGCGAGCGCGGCATCACCCCTCGCATCGCCCGCAAAGGCGTCGAGCCCTCGCAACGGCTCGGCCGCCACCGCTGGGTAGTGGAGAGAACAGTGTCATGGCTGAGCGGCTGCCGACGCCTCCACCGACGCTACGAACGCAAAGCGCAACACTTCCTCGCCTTCGTCGGCATCGCCGCAGCCCTCATCACCTACCGCCGCCTCACCAAATGAAACGACGTCTAAGGAACTCACCAAGACGTGTCGCGGCACACCGACTTCACAAGAGGCTCGATGCACCAAGTCGAGGTCGACGACGCGGCTGCGGCGTTCCAGGTGGGAGACGGTGGCCGGGAAGCAACCGAGCCGGTCACCGAGTACGGCGAGTGTCCAGGCGCGGTGTTCGCGGCCCAGGCGGATGAGTGCGTCGCCGGGGCGTCGTTGGTCGGTGAGTATCAGGTGCGAGGCTGCTGGACTTGGGCAGCAACGATCTTGCGTGCATCGTCTGAACCCGCGATCATGACCACTGGCTCAGTGTTGGAATGACGCTTCTTGAGCGAAATGTGGCCCTTTTTTCCAGTTACCGTCGCATTTTCCCCGGGCCTGAACTCGATGACCATTGCGCTCTTGCTGCAGTAAATGGAGGCCTGTGAGTGAGATCCGTTAGCGCCTGCGCCTGAAGTGAAGTTATACGGACCGGCGGCGTAGCGTCGGCTGCCTTCTGAGTCGCTGCGCGGCCACTCTGAAACGAGATTGATGAACGGCCGTTTGGGGTTCTTCGCGTCGATCACCAGGAGCCCGCATGCATTTTCTTCAGTGTAAGAAATTACGCGGTAGGTGCCAGCCTGTACTTCCCCTACCGCTTTGGGGGCGTCATGCGTACTAGAGATCTCCGTTGCAGAAAGCGGATCCCCTTCAAGGTTAATCGCTGTGAGTTGATTTATTGGCGCGAACTTTGCTGGGGAATTGGCGGGGGAGGTGCTACCACCACCACCGCCGCCCTGCATCGTGCAGGCAACGCAAAAGACCGAAAGGGCGGCCCCAGTGGCCGCCTTCAGGATCCCCTTGGCCACGAGACCGCCCTTTCGTTCATGAAGTTTCTAGGCTACTGCGTCCATTGATTGAAGCAGACACCAATGGGCTTCAGTGCAACAGCAATCCCCACGTACTGTTCGGTCATATCGTACCCCTGGGCCTCGTACATGTCGTAGAGGGGGTATGCCTCAACGAACCCCATCTTCCCCTTGGGAACCTCGTAGCGGGTTTGATTCGAAACGGTGTACGACTTCTGCGTGTTGAAGCCCACCGTAGCTGAGAGCCCCTTGGCGCTGAACCCAAACTCGGCGTTCACTTGGGCTGATACGGACTTCTCTACCGTCATCACGAGCGTGGTCTTACCGCGGCCACTCGTCTTCTGTACCACGCGAGTGCCGCACACTTCGCCCCTGTACTTCTTATTCTTGAACTTGATGGCATATTTCGCCATCAAGGTCGCGTGGGGCTGATGGGTGTCGCTGCTGATGGCGTCGTTGGCGGCCACCGTCATGGATGGGGCGGCGGAGCCTGAATTCCGCTTGACCAAGATATTGGCGCCAGGCTTGAAGAACTTTTCAGGGGCGCTGGCTCGGGACTCGCCCCCCTTGCTCTGCGCCAAAGCTGGCGTGGCCACGGTAACACTGGCTCCGAGTGCACCGACAGCGAGTGCGGCCGCAAGTGTTCCAAGCTTCGCCGTGTGATTCACAATTCCCCCCGGATTTGTGTTCGGCACTCTGGTCGTGAGTGCGAATGAGTCGTGAATTTAATCTGATTTTGCGTTCGATGCCACCAGGAGGGGTTGATTTAAGACAGATCTTGGGAGTGGGCGACTATTTGGGCTTTATGGTGAAAAGTAGCAGGAATGCGGCAGGTCGCTTTGCGTCGTAGGGGTTCTCCGAGACGAGGTGAGCGCAGGAAGGCGAGTGACGCAGAGCAGCATGAGAGTGGCATGAGCGCAGGGATCAGACGCAGCAGGTACCACCGACAGGGACTGGCTCTGGGTAGGCGATGGTGCCCACCCGGGGTGGCGCCGACTTGGCGGATCCGCTCAGGAAGTTCTCGTGTCCGACACCGTTCCTTAGACGTCGTTTCATTTGGTGAGGCGGCGGTAGGTGATGAGGGCTGCGGCGATGCCGACGAAGGCGAGGAAGTGTTGCGCTTTGCGTTCGTAGCGTCGGTGGAGGCGTCGGCAGCCGCTCAGCCATGACACTGTTCTCTCCACTACCCAGCGGTGGCGGCCGAGCCGTTGCGAGGGCTCGACGCCTTTGCGGGCGATGCGAGGGGTGATGCCGCGCTCGCGGAGCCATCGCCGCAGGTGACGATAGTCGTAGCCCTTGTCGGCGTGCAGCTTCGCCGGACGCCTGCGACGCGGGCCGCATCGGGACCGGATGGGCGGGATGCCCCGCACGAGCGGCGCCAGACCGAGACTGTCGTGCATGTTGGCGCCGGATATCCCCAGCGACAGCGGCAGTCCGTTTCGGTCGACGATCAGGTGGATCTTCGATCCCAACTTGCCACGGTCGGTCGGATTCGGTCCGGTCAAAGGCCCCCTTTTGCGGCCCGGACGCTGACGGAATCGATCGCACACCGGGACCAGTCCAGCTCACCTCGCGCGCCGAGCTCGTCGAGGATGACGCGGTGGAGCCGGGCCCACACACGGTCCCGGCTCCACTGCGCGAAACGCCGGTAGACCGTGGGCCAGGCCGGCCCGAACACCGGCGGCAACTGCCGCCAGGTGCAACCAGAGGTCGCCACGAACAAGATCGCCGCGAGCACCTCACGATCACCCGCCCGAGCCCGGCCCCCACCCTGCGGACGCCTCACCACCGTCAGCTCAACCACCCGACGAAACAACACCCACAACTCATCCGGCACCAACCGCTCAACCAGATCCGTCACGACCTGCCCAACGACCACCAAACACCAAAAGAAACGACGTCTAAGGGGTACGGGGCGGGCATCGGCCTCTCGCAGGTCGGGGTCCCTTACGGGTTCGGGGTGAAGTCCCTTACGGGGTAAGGGCGGTGGGTGTGGGCGGCTGGGCAGGGCCGTCGTCCGCTCGCGGTCGGATTGTCAGTGGTGGGTGCGAGGATTCCTGCATGACGACCGATACGCCGCACGCGACCGGGACGCCGCTTCCGGACGCCACGCTCGACGCCGTTCTCGCCGACCCCACCCAGCTGCTCCGCGCCGATCGCGCGGAGATCCGCGAGCAGCTGTCGTCGCTGCCGCGCGGCAGCGCCGCCGCGGAGAACGGCCGGACCGTGTTCCGCCAGGCCGAGGCCATATTCGGCGGGGCGGTGGTGGCGCGCGCCGAGTTCGCTTCCTGGCTGCACTTCGCCGCCACGGTGCTGGGGCACACCGCGTACGCCGAGCGGGTCGCGGCGGCCGAGCCCGGGATGCCGTGGCGCACGGAGTGGGCCTGGTGGCGCCCGGTGGGCCACTACACGGCGCACCCCAATCTCAGCGGCGACAGCAGCGCGGCGGCATTCGTCCACGAGGGCCGGGAGCTGCTGGAGGTGTCCGGCATGTGGTGCCCGAGCCGCTGGTTCGACCTCGCCTCCGGTGCGCCGGTGGCGGCGCCGCCCGCGGGCGCGGCGGAGCGGCTGCGCGTCGCTGACGACGAGCTTCCCTACCTCTTCGGCACGGACGACGAGGATCCCGCACTGGCGGTGCCGCCCACCTGGGAGGAGCCCGAGCCGCTGGACACCCGGGGCCGGTATCTCCTCCAGGAGGCGCGGGGCGTCGCCGTGCTGCGGGTCGACGCCGCCGTGCTGAAGGGCTGGCCGACCGGCGGCGCGTCGTACGCCTCCGCCAAGGACGGCAGCCCGGGCGGGCTGGACACCCCGGACGACGACGGCCCGCTCACCGCCGCGCGGATGGACGACGCCTTCGGCCCCGACGGCGTGCGGCGCATACCGGAGGCCGAGCTGCCCGCCGCCCTGGAGCACGGCCCCACCCGGGCGTTCCTGCGGGACGTGGGTCTGCCCGCCTGGTGGGCCGGGGGTGTCTCCTCCTTCGCCGCCACCGACGCGCTGCGGTCGCTGCCGGAGGACCCTGAACTGCTGGTTCTGGGCACGTTCGAGCTGCGGTACGACGAGACGGGCACGGTCTGCGTGCACCGCGCCACCGGTGAGATACGCCTGCGCCACACCGACGGCGATACCGTCCACCCGCCGTTCTTCCTCTCCCGGGACGCCGAGACGTTCACGCTCTTCCTGGAGTCCCTGCGCCGGTACATGGGCGCGAGTTGGGACCCGTACCCGGAGGAGGCGGGCGCGGAGTACGACTACGAGTTCCGGATGGCGGAGCTGGACCCGCGGGCCCTGGACGCGGAGACGCCGTCGCGGGAGGTCTGGGCCCATCTCTTCGCCACGATCACGGAGTTGGGGGTGTACGGCTACTGACCGGGCCGCCGCTCGGCCGGAGCTCATTCGCCGGGCACGACCCGTCGTTCCTCCGCGAAGTGGCAGGCCGACGGGTGGGCCGCCGGGCCCGCGTCCGGGGTGGCGAAGCGCGGCGGGACGTCGAGCGGCGGGACCTTCTTCGCGCACAGCTCCTGGGCCTTCCAGCAGCGGGTGCGAAAGCGGCAGCCGGAGGGCGGGTCCGCCGGGGACGGCACCTCCCCGGCGAGCAGGATCCGGGTCCGGCTCTCGCGCGCCTCGGGGTCGGGCACCGGCACCGCCGACAGCAGCGCCTGGGTGTAGGGGTGCGTGGGGTGGTCGTAGATCTGCTCGTCGGTGCCGGAT
Source organism: Streptomyces sp. NBC_01525 (assembly GCF_045040405.1). Taxonomy (NCBI): domain Bacteria; kingdom Bacillati; phylum Actinomycetota; class Actinomycetes; order Kitasatosporales; family Streptomycetaceae; genus Streptomyces; species Streptomyces sp. NBC_01525. Next base: position 4,606,455 of record NZ_CP109397.1, on the reverse strand, counting down.
TCGGCGAGCCTGCCGAGGTACATCACGGCGACTCGGTCGGAGATGTGCCGGACCACGGAGAGGTCGTGGGCGATGAAGACGTAGCTGAGGTCGAAGGTGTCCTGGAGCTTCGCCAGGAGGTTGACGACCTGCGCCTGGACGGAGACGTCGAGGGCGGAGACGGGTTCGTCGGCGACGATGATCTCGGGGCGCAGCGCGAGGCCGCGGGCGATGCCGATGCGCTGGCGCTGGCCGCCGGAGAACTGGTGCGGATAACGGTTGATGTACTCCGGGTTGAGCCCGACGACATCGAGGAGTTCCTGCACCTTGCGCCGCCGGTCGCCCTTCGGCGCCACCTCGGGGTGGATCTCGAAGGGCTCGCCGATGATGTCGCCGACCGTCATCCGGGGGTTCAGCGAGGTGTACGGGTCCTGGAACACCATCTGGATGTTGCGGCGGACGGCCTTCAGGGCGCGGCCGGAGAGCTTGGTGATGTCCTCGCCGCGGTAGCGGATCTCCCCGGCGGTGGGGCGTTCCAGGCCGACCAGCAGCTTGGCGACGGTCGACTTGCCGCACCCCGACTCCCCCACGATGCCGAGGGTTTCACCGCGTCGGAGGTCGAAGGAGACACCGTCGACGGCCTTGACCGCGCCGGCCTGTTTCTTGAAGAGGATGCCGCGGGTGAGCGGGAAGTGCTTGACGAGGCCGCGGACCTCCAGCACCGGCTCACCGCGGGCGGCCCGCCCGCCGGCCCCGCCGGCCACCGCCGGAACCGCGGCCGCCAGGCTCCCCGCCGCCGCCCCCACCACTCCCCCGCCCACGACACTCCCGGCGGGGCCTCCCGGCAGGCTGGTGGCGTCGGAGGTCCGGCGGTCATCGGGCTCCATCGAGCGTCTCCTTCCAGAAGTGGCAGGCGCTGGTGCGGCCCGGGGCCACGTCGTACAGCGGGGGCCGGTCGGTGCGGCAGATGTCCTGGGCGAGCGGGCAGCGGGGGTGGAAGGGGCAGCCGGGCGGGATGGCGGTCAGGTTGGGCGGCAGGCCCTTGATCGCGTACAGCTCCTGGCCCTTGTGGTCCAGGCGCGGGATGGAGTCCAGCAGACCGCGGGTGTAGGGGTGAGCGGGGGCCCGGTAGAGGTGGTGGACGGGGGCGTTCTCGACGATGCGCCCGGCGTACATGACGGCGATGGTGTCGGCGACGTCGGCGACGACGCCGAGGTCATGGGTGATGAGGATGAGACCCATGTGGTACTCGGCCTGCAACTCCGCGAGGAGATCCATGACCTGGGCCTGGACGGTGACGTCGAGGGCCGTGGTCGGCTCGTCCGCGATGATCAGGTCCGGCTCCAGGGCCAGCGCCATCGCGATCATGATGCGCTGGCGCATCCCGCCCGAGAACTGGTGCGGATAGTCACCGGCCCGGCTCTTCGCGGCGGGGATCTTGACGCGGTCCATCAGCTCGACGGCCTCGGCGCGGGCCGCCTTGCGGGACATACCGCGGTGGACCTGGAACATCTCCCCGAGCTGGGCGCCGACGGACATCACCGGGTTCAGCGCGGAGAGCGCGTCCTGGAAGATCATCGCCATACCGGTGCCGCGGACCCGGCGGCGTTCCTCCCGGCCGAGAGTGAGCAGGTCACGGCCCTGGAAGCGGATCTCGCCGCCGGTGACGAAGCCGGGCGGCGAGTCGAGGATGCCCATGATCGCCTGGGCGGTGACGGACTTGCCGGACCCGGATTCGCCGAGGACGGCGAGGGTCTGCCCGGCGACGACGCGGTAGCTGACGCCGTTGACGGCCTTGGCGACGCCGTCGCGGGTGCGGAACTCCACCTTCAGGTCGCGGACGTCGAGGAGCGGCGGCCCGTTGGTGCCGGTGGTCTCGGGGCGGGGTGCGGTGACGCTGTCGTTGCTGGTCATCTGCCCGCTCCTCAGCGCAGTTTGGGGTCGAGGGCGTCGCGGACCGCGTCGCCGAGCATGATGAACGCCAGCACCGTGATGCTCAGCGCCCCCGCCGGCCACAGCAGCATGTGCGGCGCGTTGCGGATGGAGGTGGAGGCGGCGGAGATGTCGATGCCCCAGGAGACGGTGGGCGGTTTCAGCCCGGCGCCGAGGAACGACAGCGTCGCCTCCAGCGAGATGTAGGTGCCCAGGGCGATGGTCGCGACGACGATGACCGGGGCGACGGCGTTGGGGGCGATGTGCCGCAGCAGGGTGCGGCCGTTCCCTGCGCCGAGGGCGCGGGCCGCCTGGACGTAGTCGTTCTGTTTGGCGGTGACGACGGCGCCGCGGGCGATGCGGGCGATCTGCGGCCAGCCGAGCAGCACGATGAAACCGACGACCGGCCAGACGGTGGAGCTGGTGACGACGGAGAGGAAGACCAGGCCGCCGAGGATGACGGGGATGCCGAAGAAGATGTCGGCGATCCGGGAGAGCAGCGTGTCCCACCAGCCACCGAAGAACCCGGCGAGCCCGCCGAGGAGGCTGCCGAGAAGGGCGGCTCCGGCGGTGGCGCAGACGCCGACGGTGATGGAGGCGCGGGCGCCGTAGACGACGCGGGTGTAGACGTCGCGGCCCTGGGTGTCGTAGCCGAAGGGGTGGCCGGGCTCCGGTCCCGCCTGGGCCTTGGCGAGGTCGGCGCGGTACGGGTTGCCGTCCGCGATCAGCTGCGGCCAGACCGCGATGACCAGCAGGAACAGGATGATCAGCGCGGAGATCAGGAAGACCGGATTGCGGCGCAGGTCGTGCCAGGCGTCGCTCCACAGGCTGCGGGGTTTGCCGGTGGGGGCGCCGCCGGGTCCGGCGCCGGGGGGCCGCTCCAGCGATTCGGCCTCGCCGATGGCGAGCGCGGCGGGCCCGCCGTCGCCGTGGGTGATGGCCTCTTTGGGCGCGTAGGGGTCAGGCATAGCGGATCCTCGGGTCGAGGACGGCGTAGAGCAGGTCGACGAGGAGGTTGGCGACGAGGAAGACCAGCACGAGGATGGTCACGAAGCCGACGACGGTGGGTGAGTTCTGGCGCAGGATGCCCTGGTAGAGCTGGAATCCGACGCCGTGGATGTTGAAGATGCGCTCGGTGACGATGGCGCCGCCCATGAGCGCGCCGATGTCGGTGCCGATGAAGGTGACCACCGGGATCAGCGAGTTGCGCAGCAGATGGCGGGTGATGACGCGGTGGCGCGGCAGCCCCTTGGCGACGGCGGTGCGGACGTAGTCGGCGCGGGCGTTCTCCGCGAGGGAGGTGCGGGTGAGCCGGGTGACGTAGGCGAGGGAGACCAGCGCCAGGACGAGTCCGGGGAGCAGGAGTTCGCCGAGCGGGGCGTCGGTGGAGACGGCGGGTTTGACCCAGTTCCCTTTCACGCCGAGCAGGAATTGCAGGACGTAGCCGCTGACGAAGGTGGGGATGGAGACCACGACGAGGGTGAAGATCAGCACGGTGGTGTCGACGGTGCGTCCGCGCCGCAGTCCGCTGAAGACGCCGAGGACGATGCCGACGACCATTTCGATGACGATGGCGACGAGGGTGAGCCGCAGGGTGACGGGAAAGGCGGCGGCCATGAGTTCGGTGACGGGCTGGCCGTTGAACGCGGTGCCGAAATTCCCCTGGAAGATCTGCGCCATGTAGTGCAGATACTGCTTCCACAGCGGCTGGTCGAGGTAGAGGTCGGCGCGGATCTGGGCGGCGGTGGCCGGGTCGGGTGCCCGGTCGCCGAAGAGTGCGGCCACCGGGTCGCCCAGCGCGTACACCATGAGGAAGATCAGGAGCGTGCTGCCGATGAACACCGGGATCATCTGGAGCAGTCGCCGGATCACATAGCGTCCCATGAGGGCTCCGGGTTCTGGTTCAGTGGACCGTGATCTCGTTGTAGACGGGGACGCTGAGGGGGTTCAGCGCCACATTGGCGATCCGGTCGGAGTAGCCGCCGTTGCCGTTCTGGTACCAGAGCGGAATGGAGGGCATGTCCGTGGCGAGGATCCGCTCGGCGTCCTGGAATGTGGCGATGGCTGTCTTGCGGTCGGGGGCGGCGTTCGCCTCGTTGATGAGTTTGTCGAACTTCGGGTTGCTGTATTTGCCGTCGTTGGAGGACGCCTTGGAGTAGTACATCGGCTGGAGGAAGTTCTGGATGAGCGGGTAGTCCATCTGCCAGCCGGTGCGGAAGGGGCCCGTCATCTTGTCGGAGGTGATGCGGTTGCGGAAGTCGGCGAAGGTGCCGACGGGGGCGCCGACGCATGCCTTGTCGTTGTCGAGGGCGTTGTTGATGCTGTTGCAGATCGCGTCGACCCAGTCCCGGTGGGAGCCGGTGTCGGCGTTGTAGGCGATGGTCATATGGCCGCCGGGGAGCCCGCCGCCCTCCTTGACCAGCGCTTTCGCCTTGGCGGCGTGGAATTCGCAGGCTTCGCCGCAGACCCCTTCCTGGAATCCGCCCTTGGCGCCGAGGACGGGTGAGGTCCAGTCGGTGGCAGGGGTGCGGGTGTTCTGGAAGATTTCCTTGGTGATCGAGGCGCGGTCGATGGCCATCGAAATACCGCGGCGGAGCTTGTCGCCTCCCTTTTTGTTCCAGATCTTGTCGTACATCGGGAAGGTGAGGGTCTGGATGATGCCCGCGGGCTGGTTGATGTAGCGGTCACCGAGGTCGGCGTGGGCATTCTTGAGCTGGGTGGCGGGAATATCGTCGACGAGGTCGAGGTTGCCCGCCTGGAGATCGGTGTAGGCGGTGTTGTTGTCGGTGTAGACCTGAAGGTCGATTCCGCCGTTCCTGGCCTTGTCGGCGCCCGGGTACTGCTCCCATTTCCGCAGTTTCATCGCGGAGCCCTTGGTGTAGGAGTCCACGAGGTACGGGCCGTTGCCGATGGGTTTCTTCACCCAGGCGTCGTGATGGGTGTAGAACGTCTGCGGCAGCGGCATGAAGGCGTTGTAGCCGAGGGTGTCGGGCCAGCTGGAGAATTTCTGGTTCAGCGCGACGGTGAATTTCGTGGGGCTGACGACCTTGAGGCCGGAGAGGGTTTTCGCCGTCGCTTTGCCGTTCTCCGGGTGGACGGCATCAAATCCTTCGATGTACTGGAAGAACGGCGCGTTCTTCTGCCTGTTGCCGAGCAGTGCACCGTAGTTCCAGGCGTCCACGAACGATTTTGCGGTGACCTTTTCGCCGTTGCTGAAGGTCCAGCCGGGCTTCAGGGTGACGGTGAAATGCCGGGAGTCGGTCGTGTCGATCGATGCGGCGAGCACGTTCTCCGCCGCGCCGGTCTTCGGGTGGTACCGCTTGAGCCCCCGGAAGATCATCTCCAGGACCTTGCCGCCCTGGACCTCGTTGGTGTTGGCCGGTTCGAGGGGGTTCTGCGGGTCCCCCCAGGAGGAGCTGACGATTCCGGCGGCGCCCGAGCCGCGGGTGTCGACCCCGCCCCCGCAGGCGGTCGCCGCCAGGGCGACGGACACCGCACATACGACCCACTTCGTGCGTTCGGCTCCACGCATGGGCGCCTCCTCAGCTCTCAGGCCACGTAAACGACATAAGAGCCCAAAGCGGGGTGTGCTGCACTCCGGCGGCGGGACGCATTACTCCGTGGGGCGCGGAATCCGCCCATGTGCGCGGCGGCCGGGCGGCGGGCCGATCGGGTGCACGGACGCCGGTCGGGTGAGGCCCACGCCCTCGGATCCGCCTCCCCCGGCACCCGCCCGGCCCCTGGCCCCGTGGGCCGTGCGGGCGAACCGGCCACCCCTGGCCCGCCGCTCCCGGCACCGTCCGCCCGCGTCCGCGCGCGTCCGCATACGCCCCCGCGCACTCCGGAGCGCGGCCCGCCCTGTCCGGAAAGGCCCCTTTCGCCGCCGGTAGCGCCGTGTTGGCATGTGGCTATGGAACACCGGGTGCGCGAGGGATACGAGGGCAGTGGGCCGGGGGCGATCACCCCGGACGGCTGTGCGGTCGAACTGTACGAACGGCTGCCGGTGGGCGAGGAGCCGGACATCATCGAGGGCGCGGTGCGCCCGGCGTCCAGCATTCTCGAACTGGGCTCCGGGGCCGGGCGGATGACGCATCCGCTGGTCCACCGCGGCTTCGCCGTCACCGCCGTGGACGAGTCCCCGCAGATGCTGGAACGTATCAGCGGCGCCGGAACGGTCCGCAGCGCCATCGAGGAACTGTCCCTGGACGCCCGGTTCGACGTCGTCCTGCTCGCCTCGTTCCTCGTCCACGCCGCGGGTCCGGGCGTGCGCGAGGGGATGCTGGCGACCTGCCGCCGCCATGTGAAGGACGACGGCTGCGTGCTCATCCAGCGTGAGGCGCCCGACCGGCACGACCGCGTCCCGTCCGAGCGCCGCGTCGACGGCGGGCTGATCCGGATCGTCTCCTCCGAGCCGGTGCGCCCGGGCGTGCGCTCGGTGCACGTCGAGTACGACTTCGCCGACGCCCGCTGGACGCAGACGTTCCTGTCCTGCCCGCTGACCGATGAGGCGTTCGACGCCGCCCTGGAGCGCGCCGGACTCGCGGTCGACCGCTACCTCACCGCCGACCGCACCTGGGTCCGGGTCGTCCCGCGCGACAACTGAACGGGGACGGGCCGCACGGCAACCGGGCCGCGCCGCCGGGAGCACGCGGCCGCCCCGTACGACGACCGAGCCGAAGCGGCGCGCGCCCGGCTCCCCGGCACCGAGCCGCCCCGTACACACGCATCGGGCCGGGCCCCGCACGTTCGCGGACCCCGGCCCGAAGCCGTACGCGACGGATCTACGCCGCGCCCACCACGTCCCGGACCTCCGCGAAGTGGCAGGCCGACGGGTGGGCCGCCGGGGACGCCGCGTCGCGGAAGCGGGCCGGTACCGCCAACTCCGGCGTCTCGGTCGCGCACCGCTCCTCCGCCTTCCAGCAGCGGGTGCGGAAGCGGCAGCCGGACGGCGGGTCGGCCGGGGACGGCACATCGCCGGTGAGGATGATCCGGTCGCGGCCCTCGCGCGCCTCGGGGTCGGGCACCGGCACCGCCGACAGCAGCGCCTGGGTGTACGGGTGCGTGGGGTGGTCGTAGATCTCGGTGTCGGTGCCGATCTCGGCCATCCGCCCCAGGTACATCACGCCGACCCGGTCGGAGATGTGCCGGACGATCGACAGGTCGTGGGCGATGAAGAGGTAGCTGAGGTCGTACTCCTGCTGGAGCCGGGCCATCAGGTTGACGACCTGCGCCTGGACGGAGACGTCGAGCGCGGAGACCGGCTCGTCGCAGATGATGATCTCCGGGTTGAGCGCGAGGCCGCGGGCGATGCCGATGCGCTGGCGCTGGCCGCCGGAGAACTGGTGCGGATAACGGTTGATGTACTCCGGGTTGAGCCCGACGACATCGAGGAGTTCCTGCACCTTGCGCCGCCGGTCGCCCTTCGGCGCCACCTCGGGGTGGATCTCGAAGGGCTCGCCGATGATGTCGCCGACCGTCATCCGCGGGTTCAGCGAGGTGTACGGGTCCTGGAACACCATCTGGATGTTGCGGCGCACCGCCTTCAGCGCGCGCCCCGACAGCTTGGTGATGTCCTCGCCCCGGTAGAAGACCTCACCGGCGGTGGCCCGCTCCAGGTTCATCAGCAGCTTGGCGACGGTCGACTTGCCGCACCCCGACTCCCCCACGATGCCGAGGGTTTCGCCCCGGTAGAGGTCGAAGGAGACACCGTCGACCGCCTTGACCGCGCCGACCTGCTTCTTCACCAGCACGCCCCGGGTGAGCGGGAAGTGCTTGACGAGGCCGCGGACCTGGAGGATCGGCTCACGGGCGCCTGCGGCAACCGCCTTGTCCGGCTCAGCCATTGACCGTCTCCTTCCAGAAGTGGCAGGCACTGCGGCGGCCTTCGCCGAGGGTGTGCAGCGCCGGGGTGTCCGTACGGCAGAGGTCCTGCGCCTTGGGGCAGCGCGGGTGGAAGGCGCAGCCCTGCGGCACGTTCAGGAGGTTGGGCGGCAGGCCCTTGATCGCGTACAGCTCCTGGCCCTTGTGGTCCAGGCGCGGGATGGAGTCCAGCAGACCGCGGGTGTAGGGGTGCGCCGGGTTCCGGTACAGCTCGTGGACGGGGGCGGTCTCGACGATGCGGCCCGCGTACATCACCGCGATCTTGTCGGCGACGTCGGCGACGACGCCGAGGTCATGGGTGATGAGGATGAGGCCCATGTGGTACTCGGCCTGCAACTCCGCGAGGAGGTCCATGACCTGGGCCTGGACGGTGACGTCGAGGGCCGTGGTCGGCTCGTCCGCGATGATCAGGTCCGGCTCCAGGGCCAGCGCCATCGCGATCATGATGCGCTGGCGCATCCCGCCCGAGAACTGGTGCGGGAAGTCGCCCGCCCGGCTCCTCGCGGCGGGGATCTTGACGCGGTCCATCAGGTCGACGGCCTTGGCCAGCGCCGCCTTCTTGGACAGGCCCTGGTGGACGCGGAACATCTCGCCGAGCTGGTAGCCGACGGTCAGCACCGGGTTCAGCGAGGAGAGCGCGTCCTGGAAGATCATGGCGATCTTGGCGCCGCGCAGGCGGCGGCGGGCGTCGGCGGACATCGTGAGCATGTCCTCGCCGCGGAAGCGGATCTCGCCGCGCGGGATCTTCGCCGGGGGCATGTCGAGGATGCCCATGATGGCCTGGGCGGTGACGGACTTGCCGGACCCGGACTCGCCGAGCACGGCCAGCGTCTCGCCCGCCGACACGCTGTAGTTGACGCCGTTGACGGCCTTGACGACGCCGTCGCGGGTGTGGAATTCGACGTGCAGATCGCGGACCTGGAGCAGCGGGGTGCCCGCCTGCTGCCTGGCGCGCGGCGCGGGGACGGCCTGCTTGTTCTCGGTGGTGGTCATGTACGCCTCCCTCAGCGCAGCTTGGGGTCGAGGGCGTCGCGGACCGCGTCGCCGAGCATGATGAACGCCAGCACCGTGATGCTCAGCGCCCCCGCCGGCCACAACAGCATGTGCGGCGCGTTACGGATCTGGGTGGCGGCGGACGAGATGTCGATGCCCCAGGAGACCGTCGGCGGCTTGAGGCCGACGCCGAGGAACGACAGCGTCGCCTCCAGCGAGATGTACGTACCGAGCGCGATGGTGGCCACGACGATCACCGGCGCGAGGGCGTTGGGCGCGATGTGCCGCAGCAGCATCCGCGGGGTGCTCGCGCCGAGGGCGCGGGCCGCCTGCACATAGTCCTGTTGCTTGGCGGAGATGACCGCGGAGCGCGCGATACGGGCGATCTGCGGCCAGCCCAGGACCGCCATCAGCAGCACGACGGTGAAGATCGAGCCGCCCTTGATGACGGAGAGGAAGACGATGCCGCCGAGCAGGACGGGGATGCCGAAGAAGATGTCGCCGATCCGCGAGAGCACCGCGTCCCACCAGCCGCCGAAGAACCCGGCGAGCCCGCCGAAGACGCAGCCGAGGACGGCGGCGAGGAGGGTGGTGCAGATGCCGACGACGACGGAGGCGCGGGCCCCGTACACCGTGCGGGCGTACACATCGCAGCCCTGGGTGGTGAAGCCGAAGGGGTGGCCCGGGGCCGGGCCCTGCTGGGAGCGGCCGAGGTCGCAGGCGTAGGGGCTGGTGCCGGTCAGCAGGCTCGGCCAGATCGAGAGGACGACCAGGAAGAGGATGAGGACGGCGGAAAGGTAGAAGATCGGGTTGCGGCGCAGGTCCCGCCAGGCGTCGCCCCACAGGCTGCGCGGCGCGGCCGCCGCCTCGGGGGCTGCCGCGGGGGCCGTTCCGTCGGTGGTCGCGGGGGCCCGTTCGGTGATCTCAGGCATAACGGATCCTCGGGTCCAGGACCGCGTAGAGCAGGTCGACGATCAGGTTGGCGGCGAGGAAGACGACCACGAGGATGGTCACGAAGCCGACGACGGTGGGCGCGTTCTGCCGCAGGATGCCCTGGTAGAGCTGGTAGCCGACGCCCTGGATGTTGAAGATCCGCTCGGTGACGATCGCGCCGCCCATCAGGGCGCCGATGTCGGTGCCGAGGAAGGTGATCACGGGGATCAGCGAGTTGCGCAGCAGGTGCACGCCGACGACGCGGCGCCGGGGCAGGCCCTTGGCGGTGGCGGTGCGGACGTAGTCGGAGCGGATGTTCTCGGCGATCGAGGTACGGGTGAGCCGGGCGACGTACGCGAGGGAGACGCCGGCCAGCACGATGCCGGGCAGCAGCAGTTCGCCGAAGGCGACATCGCTGGAGACCGCGGGGGCGGCCCAGGCGAGCTTCACGCCGATGAAGTACTGGAGCAGATAGCCGGTGACGAACGTCGGGATGGAGATCACCAGCAGGGTGAAGACCAGCACGCCGGTGTCGGCGAGGCGGCCGCGGCGCATCCCGGCGACGATGCCGAGCCCGACGCCGACGACGACCTCGATGGCGAAGGCCACCAGTGTCAGCTTGATGGTGTTGGGGAAGGCCGAGCCCATCAGTTCGGCGACGGGCGTGCCGTTGAAGGCGGTGCCGAAGTCGCCGCGGAAGATCCCGGCCATGTACTGCAGGTACTGGCTCCACAGCGGGTCGTCGAGGTGCAGGGATTCCCGGATCTGGGCGGCGGTGGCCGGATCGGGCGTCCGGTCTCCGAACATCGCGGCGACGGGGTCGCCGAGTGCGTAGACCATGACGAAGATCAAGAAAGTGGTGCCGATGAAGACGGGCACCATCTGGAGCAGGCGTCGGATGACGTAGCGCCCCATGTGTCCTCCAGTAAAGCGCCGACGCGGGGGCGGCCGGGACCGCGTCCGGGACCGGGTGGTCGCGGGCGTGTCCGGCTGCTCCTGCCGCCGTGAGCGGGTGTGTTCTCGCGCGCGGGGCCACGGCCCCGAGGGGCCGACGGGCGGGAGCCCGTCGGCCTCAGGGGCGGCCGCGTCGGGTCAGTCCGTGACCTTGACCTTGGTGAAGACCGGGAAGCTGAAGGCGTTCAGCTGGACGCCGGAGACGTGATCGGACCAGCCGGCGGTGCCGTTCTGGTACCAGAGCGGGATGCTGACGACCTTGTCGAGGACGATCTTCTCGGCCTGCTTGTAGAGGTCGGTGGCCTTCTTGACGTCCGGTTCGGAGCCGGCCTTCTTCAGCAGCGCGTCGAACTTCGGGTCGCTGAACTTGGCGTCGTTGGAGGCGCCGCCGGTCGCGTACAGCGGGGTCAGGAAGTTCTCGATCTGCGGGTAGTCCATCTGCCAGCCGGAGCGGAACGGCTGGGTCATCTCCTGCTTGGTGATCTGGTTGCGGAAGTCACCGAAGGTGCCGACGGGGTTGCCCACGCACGCCTTGTCGTCGCCCAGCACGGTGTTGATGCTGTTGCAGACGGCGTCCACCCACTGCTTGTGGGAGTCCTTGTCGGCGTTGTAGCTGATCGTCATCTTCCCGCCGGGGATGCCGCCGCCTTCCTTGATCAGCTTCTTCGCCTCGGTGGGGTCGTACGTGCAGGTGTCCCCGCAGACGTCCTTGCTGTAGCCGTTGGCGACGCCGAGGACGGGCGAGGTCAAGTCGGTGGCGGGGGTGCGGGTGCCGTTGTAGACCTTGTCGGTGATCGCCTTGCGGTCGATCGCCATGGACAGGCCCTTGCGGACCTTCTCCATGCCCGCCTTGTTCCAGCCGTCCTTGTACAGCGGGAAGGTGATGACCTGGTTCATACCGGCCGGCTGCGAGAGGTAATTGCCCTTCAGGTCCGACTTGGCGTTGCGGATCTGCTCGGCGGGCACGTCGTCGTCGACGTCGAGGTTGCCGGACTGGAGGTCCGCGTAGGCGGCGTTGGAGTCGGTGTAGACCTTGAGCAGCACGCCCTTGTTCTGCGGCTTGTCGTCCCCGGTGTAGTGCGCGTTGGGGACGAGCTTCATCTGCTTGCCCTTGTCGTACGTGTCCACGGCGTACGGGCCGTTGCCGACGGGCTTGGCGAGGTAGCCGTCGTGGTCGCTGAAGAACGTCTTGGGCAGCGGCGCGAACGCCTTGTAGCCCAGGCGCAGCGGCCAGGTCGACATCTTCTCGTCGAGGGTGACGGTGAAGGTGTGCTCGTCGACGACCTTGAGGCCGGAGAGGGTCTTCGCGGTCGGCTTGCCCTCGGCGGGCGCGACCTTGTCGTAGCCCTGGATGTCGGCGAAGAAGTACGAGTTCTTCTGGGCGTTGGTGCTCAGCGCGCCGTAGTTCCAGGCGTCGACGAACGAACGGGCCGTCACGGGCTCGCCGTTGGAGAACTTTTCGCCCTTCTTCACCTTAATGGTGAAGGTCTGCTGGTCCTTGGTGTCGATGGACTGCGCGACGTCGTTCTTCGCCTCGCCGGTCTTCGGGTCGTAGCTCTTCAGGTTGCTGAAGATCATGTCGAGGACCTTGCCGCCGAGCACCTCGTTGGTGTTGGCGGGCTCCAGCGGGTTCTGCGGGTCACCCCAGTTGGCCCGGACGACGCCGGGTTCGGCGCTCGCACTGCTGCCGCCGCCACAGGCCGTGGCCCCCAGGGCCACGACTATCGCTCCTGCGACCCAGGTGGCGCTCTTGGCACCGCGCATGGATTGCCTCCTCATGAGTCCATTTCTCGATATGGAAAGGAGCCGGCGCGACTGACACCCCTGACAGTCCACAACCAGCCCCCGATGCTCGTGAGTCGGCGCTTCTTACGGCGCGTGACCCATTGACCCGAGCTCAATACCGCCCAGTCTCAGTCACGTTTCGGCCATAAACCACGCGTAAAGGGTCTCGATCAGATCACATCTTCCATTGAGAGAGTTCGAAATTCGGACAAAGCAAACTATCCACACGTGCAGGAAAGGGACGAGGTGGGCAACGTCACTCGCGTATTGCTCCGGAATGCGGACACCACGCCAACTGGCCGAGGCCAAGCCACCATTGACAAGATCATTCCACCGCGATATAAGCCGCTTCGTGTCCGCCCCCCCGCACACGACGAAGCGCCCCGCCGGACCGGAGTCCTGCGGGGCGCTTCGTCGTATCAGCGGTGCCCGGGGCGTCAGCGCTTGGCGCGCGACGCGGTGCGGCCGCGCTCCTTCTGGTCGAGGACGACCTTGCGGATACGGACCGCCTCCGGGGTGACCTCGACGCACTCGTCGTCGCGGCAGAACTCCAGCGACTGCTCCAGGGAGAGCTTCCGCGGCGGCACGATCGCCTCGAAGGAGTCGGCCGAGGCGGAGCGCATGTTGGTGAGCTTCTTCTCCTTGGTGATGTTGACGTCCATGTCGTCGGCGCGGGAGTTCTCGCCGACGATCATGCCCTCGTACACCTCGGTGCCGGGCTCGGTGAAGAGCACACCGCGCTCCTGGAGGTTGGTCATCGCGAACGCGGTGACCGCACCGGAGCGGTCGGCGACCAGCGAACCGTTGTTACGGGTCTTCAGCTCGCCGAACCACGGCTCGTGGCCCTCGTGGATGGAGTGGGCGATGCCCGTGCCGCGGGTGTTGGTCAGGAACTCCGTGCGGAAGCCGATCAGACCGCGGGAGGGGACGACGAACTCCATGCGGACCCAGCCGGAGCCGTGGTTGGACATGTTGTCCATCCGGCCCTTACGGGTGCCCATGAGCTGCGTGACCGCGCCCATGTGCTCCTCGGGCACGTCGACCGTCATCCGCTCGACGGGCTCGTGGGTCTTGCCGTCGATCTGCTTGGTGACCACCTGCGGCTTGCCGATGTTCATCTCGAAGCCCTCGCGGCGCATCTGCTCGACCAGGATGGCCAGCGCCAGCTCACCGCGGCCCTGCACCTCCCAGGCGTCGGGGCGCTCGGTGTCCAGGACGCGCAGCGAGACGTTACCGATCAGCTCGCGGTCGAGGCGGTCCTTGACCTGGCGGGCGGTGACCTTGCGGTCCTTGACCGCGTTCTTGGCGTCCGCGCCCTTGCCGGTGCCACCACGGCCGACCAGCGGCGAGGTGTTCGTACCGATGGTCATCGAGATGGCGGGCTCGTCGACCGTGATCAGCGGCAGCGCGACCGGGTTCTCCGGGTCGGCCAGCGTCTCGCCGATCATGATCTCGGGGATACCGGCGACCGCGCAGATGTCACCGGGGCCGGCGACCTCGGCGGGCTTGCGGGTCAGCGCCTCCGTCATCATCAGCTCGGTGATGCGGACGTTCTGCACCGAACCGTCGCGCTTCATCCAGGCCACGGTCTGGCCCTTGCGCAGCTCGCCCTGCTCGACGCGGAGCAGCGCGATACGGCCGAGGAAGTTGTCCGCGTCGAGGTTGGTGACGTGGGCCTGGAGCGGGACGGTCTCGTCGTACTCCGGCGCCGGGACGTGCTGGAGCAGCGTGGTGAAGAACGGCTCCAGGTTGGTGGAGTCGGCCGGGACGGTGCCGTCCTCCGGCTTGGTCAGCGACGCGACGCCGTCACGGCCGCAGGCGTAGACGATCGGGAACTCGATCTGCTCCTCGTCCGCGTCCAGGTCGAGGAAGAGGTCGTACGTCTCGTTGACGACCTCGTCGATACGGGAGTCGGGGCGGTCGGTCTTGTTGATGCACAGGATGACCGGCAGGCGCTGCTGGAGGGCCTTGCGGAGCACGAAGCGGGTCTGCGGCAGCGGGCCCTCGGAGGCGTCGACCAGCAGCACGACCGCGTCGACCATCGACAGACCGCGCTCGACCTCGCCACCGAAGTCGGCGTGGCCGGGGGTGTCGATGATGTTGATCGTGATCGGGTCGCCACCGTCCTTGGGGTGGTACTTGACCGCGGTGTTCTTCGCGAGAATGGTGATGCCCTTCTCGCGCTCCAGGTCGTTGGAGTCCATGACCCGGTCGTCGACGGAGTCGAGCTGGTGAGCGGCGAAGGCCCCCGCCTGCTTGAGCATGGCGTCGACGATGGTCGTCTTGCCGTGGTCGACGTGGGCGACGATGGCGACGTTACGGATGTCGTGGCGCGTGGGCACTTGCGGCGCTTCTCCCGGAATCGTGGTGGGCGGCGCGTACGGTCCGGTACGCGCGCCTGCCGGGCATGAGACGCCACGGCCTCACCCCATGGTACGTGGCTGCCGCGGCATCGGCCGCCGCAGCCTGCCCGCACCCGGCCTGACCTGGGCGTTCTCACCGATTGTCCGGGCTCGCGCCGACCCGATTCCACCCGGGCGCCGCCGCGCCGTCAGCCGGGTCGGCGCGGCGGCGGGGGCCGGGGCTCACTTCGCGTAGCCGATGTCCTGGAAGCGCGGGGCCGCGAAGCCGAAGGAGCCGATGTTGACGAGGGACTTCTTCGTGGCGACCAGCTCGGGCCGCTGGTACAGCGGGATCGAACCGGCCGACGCCCAGATCCGGGCGTCGGCCTTGTTCAGCGCCTCCCGCGCGGCCTTGGGGTCGAGGTCGGAGACCGCCTGGTCGAAGAGCTGGTCGACGCGGTCGCTGCCGACGCGGGTGTAGTTCTGCCCGACGCTCAGCGAACCGTCCGGGGCGGGCTGCGGCTTAGCGTAGACCGGCCGGGCGTCGGTCGACGGGTAGGCGGTGCCCGGCCAGGAGTACAGCGCCAGGTCGTAGTCGCCGGCCTCGATGTGGTCCTGGAGGTAGCTGTCGTCGGCGACCTTCTGGACGGCGGTGGCGATACCGATCCGGGAGAGCATCGTGGCGATCCGGTGGCTGACGGTCCGCAGCTCCGCGGAGGCGGGGCCGTCCGGCACGACGAAGCGCAGGGTGAGCGGTTTGCCGTCCTTCTTCACCGCGGGCGCCTGCGCCGCGATCTGCTCGCCCGCCCGCTCCCGGCCGCCCGCGGCGGTGTCGCCGGGGGCGCCGCCGTGACCGGCCTGGGCGTCGCCCTGCGCGGGCTGCGGCGAGCCCGGCCTGGGCCGGCCCGCACGCCAGCCCGCGTCCGCGAGCAGCGTCTTCGCGGCGTCGGTGTCCGTACCGCCGACGGCGTCGCTGTGGTCGGCGTACCCCTCCTGCCCGGACAGCAGCAGATGGCTGCCGAGCGGCGTGGCGGGCAGCCGCAGCGGTTTGAGGACGGTGTCGGCGAGGGCCTGCCGGTCGATGGCGCGGGCCACCGCGCGCCGCACCCGGTCGTCGCTGAGCGGCCCGCTGCCGCCGTTCAGCGCGAGCTGGGTGTACGCGGGCTGCAACGCGCGGCGGACGGCGTAGCCGCGCAGCGTTCTGGCGACGGCCGCGGCCCGGGCCTCGGCGCGCGCCGCCTCGGAGCCGCGGGCGGCGGCCTGGGCGCGCACGGCGTCGGCGGCGACCGCGCCGCGCGGGGCGGGCTCCTGGTCCGCGGCGTCCTGCCCGGCCCCGGGCTGGGCGCCCGCGTTGCCCGCGTGGACGCTCTTGGGGACACCGGCGGGGGCGGCGCCGCCCACGTCGTCGATCTTCTTCGCGACGGCCGCGTCGACCTCCGCGACGTCGACGTCACCGGAGCTGAGCGCGTCGGCCCGCTTCCCGCGCGGTACGGCGCGCAGCTCCAGCCGGTCGAGCTTGGCGGGCGCGCCCCACCAGTGGCGGTCGCGCTCCAGGGTGAGGGTGCCGTCGTCGGAGTTCCGGTCGCCGACGGCGAACGGCCCGGCGGTCACCGGGAGCCGGTCGCGGGCGCCGTCGTTGAAGGCGTCGGCGCCGACCATGACGGACTGCGGGTAGAGCGGGGTGAAGAGCGCCCGCCAGTCCGCGTAGGGCTTGGCGAAGGTGACCTTGACCTCGTGCGGCCCGGCGCCCTGTTCCACCTTGGCGATGCGGTCGTAGCCGCTGTTGCGGGCGGTCCAGTACGCGTGGTCCGTGCCGCGCAGCGCCTTCCACTGGGCGACGAAGTCGGCGGCGCCGATCGGGCGGCCGTCGCTCCAGCGGGCCTTGGGGTTGAGCTTGTAGACGACGACCTGCCGGGGCTCACGCGTGGTGAGGTCGGCGGCGGTGAGGTAGTCGGCGTTGCGCTGCGGGGTGCCGCTGCGGTCGAGGGTGAAGAGCGAGGGCAGGACGGCGCCGGTGACCCGGTAGGTGGCCGCGTCGGCGTCGGTGTGGAAGGCGTTGAGGGTGCTGGGCAGCGCCTCGACCGCCCAGCGGACCGTGCCGCCGTTCGCGACCCGGCCGCGCGGCGCCGCCGCGATGTCCTGGGCGAGGCCCGAGGCGCCGCCGCCGTCGTCGTCCGCGCACCCGGCCAGGACCGGCAGCGGCAGCAGGACCCCCGCCGCGAGGAGGACGGCGCGGCGCCTGCGGCGCACGGCGCGGCCTGGGCTGACGTGGTCGGTCATGGCTGTTACCTCCGGGGCTCGCCGACGCCGCGGCGAGCCGCCGTGACACGTCCGGCCCACTTAGCGGCTCATCACATCTATGGCACCCCCACTGAAGGCGACCCGGGACGGCCCGGCCGCCCGACACGGCGGCGCCCCGGGGCAAGGCCACCCGCCCGGCGCAAGAAGCAGGAGGCGGGCCTCCGGAACGGCACGGCAGCGGGCGCCCGCCGCTCAAAACGGCGGCCCCGGCGGCCGAGCGGCCCGCCCCGCCTTTCCCACCCCACCGCGACGCGCGACACTCGGGACGTGGGAGGTCGTCCCCGCGCTCCGGAGACCTCGTCCCGGCGCCCGCCGACCTTCCCGGACGACGTTTTCGGCAGAGAGGGCGGACCATGTCCCTTCACGACGAGCTGACGGCGGCCGAACGCACCCTGAACGAGCTGGTACGCGCCGTGGAGCGGCTGGAGCGACGGCTCGGCGACGGGCTCGACATCCGCCGGGTACGCAGCGACACCGATCACCTGGGCGAAAGCCTGCGCCTGCTCCGCGCCGGAGCCGGTACCGCCCGCCCCACCGGACCCGACGGCGACCGCATCGTCCCCGTCCCCGACGCCCCGTACGACAGCGCCCTGTGGTCCGACGCGGAGGACGAGGGCCTGGGGGCGAAGGACCGGCACGCACCCTGAGCCGGGCGGGGGCCGGGGCCGGGCCGCGGGAGGCACAACCGGGCCGGTCGGCGGGACGCGGTGCGCCCGGGGCGGGGTGAGCACCCCGTATGCGGAACACCCCGCCGTACGGGGCGGCCCCGTCGCTAGAACATGCTCAACAACGCCTCGGTCGCATCCGGCGCCGGATGGTCGCCGTCGGGCAGGGCGAGTTCGAACCACACGGTCTTGCCGCGTGGGGTGCGTCTGCTGCCCCAGCCCGCGCTGAGCAGGCCGACCAGCTGGAGGCCGCGGCCGCCCTCGTCGGTGTCGCGGGCGCGGCGGCGGCGCGGCTGGGCGAGGTCGGCGTCCCACACCTCGCACACCAGTGACCGGTCGCGCAGCAGCCGCAGCCGGATCTCGCCGTGGCCGTGCCGCAGCGCGTTGGTGACCAGCTCGCTGACGAGCAGCTCGGTGGTGTCCACCAGCTCCTCCAGGCCCCAGTCGGTGAGCTGGTCGCGGGCCAGCTCCCGCGCCCGCGCCACCGACCGGGCCTCCGGCGCCAGGCTCCAGTCCCCCACCGCGTCCTTGGGCAGCCCGTGCACCCGGGCCATCAGCAGCGCGATGTCGTCCTCGCCGTGCGAGGTGTCCAGGGTGGACAGGACGTGGTCGCAGGCGTCCTCCAGCGGCCGGCCGGCGTCCGACAGCGCGCTACGGAACGCCTCCAGGCCCTCGTCCAGCGGGTGGTCGCGGGACTCCACCAGGCCGTCGGTGTAGAGGGCGAGCAGCGCGCCGTCCGCCAGCTCCACCTCGGTCTCCTCGAACGGTTCGCCGCCCACGCCCAGCGGCATGCCCGGCGGTACGTCCAGCAGCACCGCGTCCGCGCCCTCCTCGACCAGCACCGGCGGCAGATGCCCGGCGTTGGCGAACGTGCAGCAGCGGCTGATGGGGTCGTAGACGGCGTATACGCAGGTGGCGAGGTAGACCTCGGAGAGGTCGGCGGTCCCGGCGGCGTGCGGGACGCCGGGGACGGTGGAGCGGCCCGCTGCGGAGCGCTTGCCGCCGCGGCCCTCGCCACCGCCCAGCCCGCGGGCGACCTCGTCCAGCGCGGCCAGCACCTCGGCCGGTTCCAGGTCGAGGAGGGCCAGCGTGCGGACGGCGGTGCGCAGTTCGCCCATGGCGACGGCGGCGCGCAGCCCGCGGCCCATGACGTCGCCGACGACCAGCGCCGTACGGTGGCCGGGCAGCTCGATGACGTCGAACCAGTCGCCGCCGACCTCGGTGGCGGTGGTGCCCGGCAGATAGCGGCAGGCGATGTCGAGGCCCGCGGCCTCCGGGTCGCCGGGCGGCAGCAGGCTGCGCTGGAGCATCAGCGCCCGCTCGTGCTCGCGGCGGTAGAGCCGGGCGTTGTCGATACAGACCGCGGCGCGGGCCGCCAGCTCCACGGCGAGGGCGGTGTCCCGCTCCCCGAACGGCTCGCTGCCCTTCGTCCGGGAGAACTGCACCAGCCCGACGACGGTGTCCCGGGCGACCATCGGCACGGCGAGGGTGGAGTGCACCACGGCACCCAGCTCGCGGCCCTCCTCGCTCTCCCGGCCGGGGACGATCTGCGCCCGGGCGGTGCGCAGCGCGCCCGCGCACGGGGAGTTGAAGGGGTAGCGGTGCACCGCGCCGACCGCGACCGGCCCGCCCTCGGGCGTACAGGGCATGGTGGCGAGCGGCGCGTCGGAGACGGCACTGGAGAACGCGACGCGGCGCAGCTCCGCACTGCCGTCGCTCATCCCGGGCGGCGCCTCGTCGCCCGCCAGCAGCCCCTGGTAGAGGTCGACGGAGGCCAGATCGCAGAACTGCGGGACGGCGACGTCGAGGAGGGTGCGGGCGGTGGTCTCCAGGTCGAGGGAGTTGCCTATGCGGGCGCCCGCCTCGTTGAGCAGCGCGAGGTTGCGGCGGGCGTTGGCGGCCTCGCGTTCGGCGCGGCGGCGCCCGGTGACGTCGGAGGCGAGCGCGGCCACGCCGATGGGGCGGCCGCTGGCGCCGTGCAGGCGGTAGAGCGAGATCGACCAGCGGCGCCGGTCCTCCGCGCCGGGCACCACGCCGACCAGTTGCATCTCGGTCACCGCCTCGCCGGTGTCCAGCACCCGGCGCAGCGCCACCGTCATCCGCTCGGCCTCGGCCCGCGGCAGGAAGTCGTACGGGGTGCCACCGCGGTACTTGCTCGCGGGGCCGCCGAAGACCGTGGCGAACCGCTCGTTGACGCGGAGCAGCCGCAGCCGGGTGTCGAAGAGGGTGAAGCCCATCGGGGATTGACCGAATACCGCCTGCGCGGCGGCGAGGTCGGTCTCGATGCCGCGCAGCGCCCGGACGTCGACGACGAGACAGAGCGCGGCCCGCTCGCCGGTCTCCTTCGCGGACGGCATGACGTAGATCTCCGCGAGCCCGTCGGCCTCGCCGCCGTCCGCGCGGCGATAGGGCACCAGGCCCGTCCACTCCCGGCCGTCGAGGATCCGGGAGACCGCGCGGTGCCCGGTCTCGCGCAGCTCGCGGGGGACGAACGCCTCGACGGGGTCCTTGCCGACGGCCTGTACCGCGGAGATGCCGAGCATGTCGGCGGCCCGTTCGCTCCAGCCGTCGATGCGGCCGTCGGGTCCGAGGGAGAAGGACGCGAGCCGGATGTAGTCGTAGATCGACCCGGGCCGGCTGGACTGCCACACCGGCGGTTCCTGCGGCGCGTGGGCAGGCGGGACGAGGACCGGGTCGGCCGGGCCCTTCCCGCCGCGACCTGCGGTCTGCGCGGGAACCGTCCCGCCGGATGACAACTCGCTCACGAGCCCCGTCCCCTCCAGCTCATCGTGCCCGGACCGGACCTGCCGAGTAAATCAGCACCTCGGCACTTCGGAACACGGTCTTCACGATCACAGCACAGTCTCGATCGCGGCCCCGGCACGGTTTGCCGACGAATGGGCAACGACGCGCGGCGACCGGATCCACCTGTCTCCTAACCAGCCACCGACAGCTCGAACCACACGGTCTTGCCGCTCTTCCCGCGCCGCGCCCCCCAGCGCCGCGAGGCGCGGGCGACGAGTTGCAGTCCGCGTCCGCCCTCGTCATCGGGTTCGGCGGCGCGCTCCAGCGGCGGATCGGGCAGCGGATCGGAGACCTCGACGAGGAGTCCGCCGCCGAGCTGTTCCAGCCGGACGCCGATCGGACCGCTGGCGTACGTCAGGGAGTTGGTGACCAGTTCGCTGACGAGCAGGACGGCGATGTCCGCGACGGACTCCAGGCCCCAGTCGGCGAGGGTCGTGCGGACCGTGGCCCGCGCGGTGCGGACGGCGCCGGGCTCGGCGGGGAAACTCCATTCGGCGATGGGGAACGCTCCGGAGACCGTGTCACGACGGCGGACTGCGGCGTGTGCCGATTCGGAGGCCCCTGCCGCTGCGCTGTCGCTCACGCCGATCACTCCCCATGGTGCGGTTGCCCACCACACCCACCTACAAAAGAGTCAATCAGGACATACCCGATAATTGCCCGTCCGTACCGCCTGCGCGCGGCCGCCCGCGCCACCCGGACGAACCCGTCCCCCGGCCGGGTCCCGTCACCGCGGGCCCGACGGGCCACCGGCGGCCTGTCACGCTCAGAGCGGGGTACGCCCACCGGGCACGGTGCCCCGCGACGGCGGACGCGGCGCGGCGCCACCCGGCCCCTCGCCCTCCCGCAGCCGCCGCATCGCCTCGGCGACAGCCGGACGGTCCTGGTCCAGCCAGTCCACCGACAGCTCCTCGTCCGGCTCCAGCCAGCGCAGCTCGTCGTGGTCCTGGAGCGGCCGCGGCTCGCCGGACACCAGCTTGGCGGCCCACACCCGCAGCACGAACCCGGGGCGCAGCGCCCACTCGCCGGCAATCGGCTCCAGCGGCTCCGCCTCGACGCCCAGCTCCTCGCGCAGCTCGCGCACGAGCGCCTGCTCGGGGCTCTCACCGTCCTCCACCTTGCCGCCGGGCAGCTCCCAGCGACCGGCCAGCGCGGGCGGCGCGCTGCGCCGGGCGGCCAGCAGCCGCCCCCGGTCGAGCACCGCGCCGCCCACCACCACACGCACCGTCGTCATACGCGGCAGCCTACGGCGCACACCACGCCCCGCAACCCGCTCAGCCCGTCGTCACATCCACCTTCTCCACCACGTAGAGCTGCTGGTCACCGTCGCCGTCGAGGCACCCGGCGACCCGCTCGGCCTCCGCGCGGGTGGCGTACCGGCCCACCCGATAGCGGTGGCCGCCTTCGTCCTGACGAATGACGAGCCAGGGCAGTCGCGTCCCACCGTCACCCATCACACCGCTCCGTCCGCAGTACCGCGCGCCATGCCGTGCCCCTCCCGGGCCGATACCGAAACCGCATCCTGCATATGCCCGAGCCTACGCCCGACCTTCACGCAGCGGATATGGAATGGCACAAAGAGAGACGGAACCGGCCACCCGCGGGCCCCCGGCGAACCGGGAGGGCCTGCGAGTGGCCGGTGGAGCCGTACGGCTCGGTGGTGCATCGGACCGGGGCCGGGCCCCGGGGGTGGCGCCGGTCAGGCGTCGCTGCGGACCTTGCCGTCCGAGGGACGGTCGTCGTCGGGACCGTCGCCGTCACCGGAGCGCTGGGCACCGACGGTGACCGCACCGGAAGGCTCCTCGGCCTGCTCCGCCGCGCGGATCTCCTCCTCGACCGCGACCAGCGAGGGGTTACGCCACGAGCTCCGCACGCCCCAGAAGTAGAACGCGAGGCCGATGAGGACGACCACGACGAGGTCCAGGCCCTCCGGCAGATACCCCTTGCCGCCGAACTCCTTGCCGCCCGCGTACGAGACGAGCGCCATCACCAGGAGGTACGCCACCATCCAGGCACCGGCCTTGAGGTGCGGACGCAGCTCGGCCCACGGCTTGCGGCCCTGGCTGAGCGGCTTGCCGATCTCGTACCAGGCCCAGACCGGCAGACCGACGGCCATGATCAGGATGACCTTGCCGGTGAGCGGCCAGCGGCCCCAGTACAGCACCAGCGAACCGAAGACCATCGCGATCGGGGCGATGACCGGCATCACCTTCAGCTGCACCGGCCGCTTGAGGCCCGGCGACAGACGGCGCAGCGACATCACGGCGACGGGGCCGGTGATGTACGAGATGACCGTGGCGACGGAGACGATCTCGGCGAGCGAGCCCCAGCCGCGGAAGACCGCGAGGAACAGGAAGGCGATGACGAGGTTGAGCACCAGCGCCGGACGCGGCACACCGGTCTTCTTGTCGACCTTGCCGAAGATGCCGGGCAGGTGGCCGTTCTCCTGCACGCCGTGGATCATGCGCGAGGTGGTGGCGGCGTAGATCATGCCCGTACCGGACGGCGAGATGAACGCGTCGGCGTAGAGCAGCATCGCGAGCCAGTTCAGGCCCCAGGCGATGGCGAGGTCGGCGAGCGGGGAGTTGTAGCCGAGACCGGCCCAGCCACCGGCGGAGGCGAGCTTGTCGCCGGGCACCGCCATCAGGAATGCGATCTGGAGGGCGACGTAGATCACCAGGGCGATGATGATGGAGCCGATGACGGCCTTCGGCAGCGAGCGGCCCGGGTTGCGCGCCTCGCCGGCGAGGTTCAGCGGCGACTGGAAACCGTTGTAGGCCCAGACGATGCCGGAGACCGCGACGGCGGTGAAGACCGAACTCCAGCCGTTCGGCGTGAAGCCGCCGGCGGCCTTGATGTTGCTCGTGTCGAAGTGCGCGATCATCAGCGCGCTCGCGGTCAGGATCGGAACGACGACCTTGAAGACCGTGATCGCGGTGTTGGTCTTCGCGAACAGCGTGATCGCGAACCAGTTCAGGAAGAAGTAGAAGATCAGCAGCACGCTGGCCAGCGCCACACCGGTGCCGGTCAGCTCCTTGCCGTCGTACAGCGCATGGGTCCAGCCGAAGTCCCAGGAGCTCATGTACTGGACGGAGGCGGTGGCCTCACCGGGGATCACGGAGACGATCGCGATCCAGTTGGCCCACGCCGCGAGGTAACCGGCGAGCGAGCCGTGGGAGTACTGGCCGTAGCGGACCATGCCGCCGGCCTTCGGGAACATCGACCCGAGCTCGGTGTAGGTCAGGGCGATGGTGAGTGCGACGACCGCACCGATCACCCAGGCGAGGATGGCGGCAGGACCGGCGATGGCAGCGGCCCGCTCGGCTCCGAAGAGCCAACCGGAGCCGATGATGGACCCGAGACCAGTGGCGGTCAGGGCGATGGTCCCTAGGGACCGGCGGTAATTGGAGTGCGAGCCCTGCTCCGCGCTCGGGGTTTTCGTCGTGCTCACGTGCTTGGTCTCCTGGTCTTCCCCCGTGCCGTGCACAAACTTCGCCATCGTAAGAGCGAAATCGGATGATCGGAATCCCCCACCCGGCGAAAAGCCCCGCCCCAGCGAGCGGGTGTGACTATTCCCACGACACGGTGCAGCCGACAAATAAGAATGAATACGGACAACGAGCCCGCATGAAACTGGCGTTACGGGCGGTATGAGGACCCGTCCCGAGGCCCCGTGCCCGTCTCCCCCGTCCCCCTCTTCGCTTCCTCCCGCCCCCGTCGCGCCGGGCCTATCTGACCGGCAGGTGATACGTCACGCGGTGCCGGTCGGCGAGGGTGACCACATCGGCGGTCTCCACGGGCCGCCCCCCGGCGAAGTACGTCCGCGAGATGACGAGCACAGCATGGCCCGGCACACCGCCCAGCACCATGACTTCTTCGGCCAGCCCCGGCCGGGCGCCGATCTCCTCCACGACGTTGTCCACCACGACATCGATGGCCGCCATCCGCTCGACCACTCCGCGCCCCGCCAGCGGCCCCTCCTCGGGCAGCATCACCGGCGTCCGGCCCGTGATCTCCAGCGGCTCCCAGGACGTCGAGACCATGGCCGGCTCGCCCTCCGCGCGATAGACGTACCGCGTCCGCATGACCCGCGCGCCCGGCTCGATCCGCAGCCGCCCGGCGACCCCGCCCCCCGCCGCCTCCTGGCGGCTGCTCGACTCCCAGCTGCCCGTGACCCGCTCGTCCGTCTGCTCCTGCCGGAACGGCGTGCAGGACGGTCCGGCGTGGTGCCCGGCCCGGGCGATACGGCGAGGGGCGGGGCGCTCGCGCACATACGTGCCGGAGCCGGAGCGTCCCTCGACGAGCCCCTCGGCCATCAACACCTTGCGCGCCTCCAGCGCGACGGTGTCCGAGACGCCGTACTGGGCGCGGATGCGGGCCTGCGAGGGGAGACGGGTGTGTGGCGGCAGTACGCCGTCGACGATCTTCTGACGCAGGTCGCCTGCGACACGGAGGTACGCGGGCTGCTCACCGAAAGACACGTGCCTCTCCCAACAGCTTGGCAGTCGGTAACAGCGTGGCAACTGCGCGTCGCCACCCGCAACCTTGGGCCAGGAAATCGCCCAATGTGATGACGCCCAGCTCATCCGGCATAAGGATCAAGGAAATGGGTGACGGGGACGCCGCGGGGGCCGCACGCCGAGGGAGACCCATGACCGGCAACGCCACCCCGCTCCCCGCCCTGCCCGACGACTGGCACCGCGCACTCGCCGTCGCCGCCCACCCCGACGACCTGGAGTACGGTGCGGCCGCCGCCGTCGCCGAATGGACCGCCTCCGGGCGCACCGTCACCTATCTCCTGGTGACCCACGGCGAGGCCGGTATCGACGGCCTCACCCCCGGCGAGTGCGCCACGGTCCGCGAGGCCGAGGAACGCACCGGCGCCGCCCTGGTAGGCGTCGACACCGTCGAATTCCTCGACCACCCCGACGGCACCCTCACCCCGACCCCGGCCCTGCGCCGCGACCTCTCGGCCGCCATCCGCCGCCACCGCCCCGACCTGCTCCTCACCCTCAACCACCACGACACCTGGCCCGGCGGCCACTGGAACACCCCCGACCACCGCACCGTCGGCCGCGCCACCCTGGACGCGGCCACGGACGCGGGTAACCGGTGGATCTTCCCCGACCTCGTCACGGAGGAGGGCCTGCCCCCTTGGAACGGCGTCCGCCGGGTCGCCGTGGCCGGGTCCCCCACACCCACACACGCGGTCGAGGTGGGCCCCGGCTTCGACGCGGCCGTAGCCTCCCTGGCCGCCCACCGCACCTATATACAGGGGCTCCCCCCTCCCGACTCCCCCGCGCCCGATCCCCCTGCCTACGCCCGCGATTTCCTCGACCGCACGCTCCCTCCGACGCCTGAGGGAGCGGCCCGGATCGTCCGCTTCGAGGTGTTCTCCCGCTGATGCCCTGCCGCACCAGCTCACGCAAAAGGACCATCGATTGCGGGGGAGGTGGCTGAATCTGAGCCTTGCGCCAGGGCATTCCATGAGCATGTCGCCCAACGGGCCCACAACTACAGGCGCAGATCGCCCAGTTGGGGACTTTCGAAGGAAGAAGAGAGGGACCGTGGAAACACCCCCCTCAGGCGGTACAGGCAAGGGGCCGACCCCGAAGGATCGGCCCCTCATGATCTGAACGCCCGTTCAGATCAACGCCGTTGCGTCCGCTCACCCATCACACGTTGAACCGGAACTCCACCACATCCCCGTCCTGCATCACATAGTCCTTCCCCTCCATCCGGGCCTTGCCGGCCGCGCGGGCGTCGGCTACCGAGCCCGTGGTGACGAGGTCGTCGAAGGAGATGACCTCGGCCTTGATGAAGCCCTTTTGGAAGTCGGTGTGGATGACGCCGGCGGCCTCGGGGGCGGTGGCGCCCTTCTTGATCGTCCAGGCGCGGGATTCCTTGGGGCCGGCCGTGAGGTAGGTCTGGAGGCCGAGGGTGATGAAGCCGGCGCGGGCCAGGGTGGCGAGGCCGGGCTCCTCGGCGCCGACGGACTGGAGGAGTTCCATGGCGTCCTCCTCGTCCAGCTCGGCGAGGTCGGCCTCCAGCTTGGCGTTGAGGAAGATCGCCTCGGCGGGGGCGACCAGGGCGCGCTGCTCGGCCTTGAACGCCTCGTCGGTCAGCTCGTCCTCGTCGACGTTGAAGACGTAGAGGAACGGCTTGGTGGTGAGGAGGTGGAGGTCGTGGAGGAGCTCTTCGTTGCCGGAGCCCTGGACGATGCCCTGGGAGAAGAGGGTGTCGCCGCGCTCCAGGATCTCCTTGGCCTCCTCGACGGCCTTGACCTTCGGGGCGATGTCCTTCTTGATGCGCGACTCCTTCTGGAGGCGCGGCAGGACCTTCTCGATGGTCTGGAGGTCGGCGAGGATCAGCTCGGTGTTGATCGTCTCGATGTCGTCGCGGGGCGAGATCTTGCCGTCGACGTGGACGACGTTCTCGTCGGCGAAGGCGCGGATGACCTGGCAGATCGCGTCGGACTCGCGGATGTTCGCCAGGAACTTGTTGCCCAGGCCCTCGCCCTCGCTGGCGCCGCGGACGATGCCCGCGATGTCGACGAAGTCGACGGTCGCCGGGAGGATCCGCTCCGAGGAGAAGATCTCGGCGAGCTTGGCCAGGCGGGTGTCGGGGACGCCGACGACGCCGACGTTCGGCTCGATGGTGGCGAACGGGTAGTTGGCCGCCAGCACATCGTTCTTGGTCAGGGCGTTGAACAGGGTCGACTTGCCGACGTTGGGCAGTCCGACGATTCCGATCGTGAGCGACACGGTGGCAACTTCCCGGGGAGCGAGGCGGTGAGGGCGGACACGGCTCCCGAAGGGGCCGATCCACCAGTTTACGGGGCGCCCGCGGCGGCCCGCCCGGCCCGGTACGGGCTCCTCGAACGCACCGCCGATGCAGGCCCCTGGCGTGTCCCAAAGCCTGTTAATACCACTTAGCGGCCTACCGTTGGCGGGTGGAGCAACGAGATGCGCGCGCACCCCAGCACCGCCCGTCCGCGAGCGGCGGGCCCTCCGCGGTCCAGGATCCCCGGCTGCCGCGCCCGGCGACGGGGCCGTCCGGCGGCCGGGAACGGTCCGGCGCGGGCCCGGCGGACGCCGAGCGGCGGGCCGCCGGTACCGCGACCGTCTACCGGGCCGGCCGGCGGCCACTGCCCGCCCGGGTCGTGGCGGTGCTGCGGCGGATGCCCGCGCCGAAACTGACCGGCCTGGGGTGCGGCCTGCTGAGCACCCTCGCGCTGCTCGCCTTCGCCGCCCTCGACGAACTGCTCCTGGACGGCGCACAGACCCCGTACGGCGTGTTCTTCGTCCTGGTCGCGTTCTGCGCGGGGCTGTGGGTACGGCCGTACGACCTGATCGCGGCGCCGGTGGCGCTGCCCATCGCGTTCACGCTCGGGGCGGTGCCGATCGAGCACGGCGCCGGCGGGTTCGGCGGGCTGGTGATGGGCGTCTTCAGCGTGCTGGCGCTGAGCGCGGGCTGGCTCTACGCGGGGACGCTGGTCTGCGTGTTCCTCGCACTGGTGCGCAAGGTGGTGCTCATCGCGCGGCGTCGGGCCAGCCGACCGGCGACGCGACCGGCGCGTCCGGGGAGCCGGCGTCCGGCGGAGCGTCCCGGTGCGGCGGAGGGGCGGGGGCCGGGGCGGGCTCCCGGTAACCGTCCGCGGCAGGTGGCGCCGCAGCCCGAGCGGCGTGTGCAGCCATCGCGGCACCCACGATCCCCGCGTCGTTCCGAAGCCGAGCCGGCACGATCTCGGCCCTGATGCCGTCGAGCAGCGGCAGGAATTTGTCGGCCCTGCGGCTGACCCCGCCGCCGATCACGAACAGCTCGGGTGAGAAGAGCATCTCGACGTGGGCGAGGTAGGTGCGCAGCCGCCGCGCCCAGTGTGACCAGCTCAGTCCCTCGGTCTCCTTGGCATGGGTGGCGGCGCGGGTCTCGGCGTCGTGGCCGTTCAGCTCCAGATGGCCCAGCTCGGTGTTGGGCACCAGGCGGCCGCCGGTGAAGAGGGCGGAGCCGATGCCGGTGCCGAGGGTGAGGACGATGACGGTGCCGCGGTGGCCGTGCCCGGCGCCGTAGCGCATCTCGGCGAGCCCGGCGGCGTCCGCGTCGTTGAGGAGGGTCACCGGGCAGTCGCCGCCGAGGCGTCCGGTGAGCAGCTGGGCGGCGTCGGTGCCGATCCAGCCCTTGTCGACGTTGGCGGCGGTACGGGTGAAACCGCCGGTGATCACGCCGGGGAAGGTGGCGCCGACCGGGCCCGTCCAGCCGAAGTGCGCCACGACCTCGCGGACGCTGTCGGCCACCGCGCCGGGGGTGGCGGGCTGCGGGGTGAGGACCTTGTGGCGCGGCTCGGCCAGCTCGCCGCGCTCCAGGTCGACCGGGGCGCCCTTGATGCCGGATCCGCCGATGTCCACGCCGAAGACCTTCATGGGAAAAGGCTAGGCGCGGTGGGCGCGGAGCGCCCCAGGAACGGGGAACCGGCCGCCGGTACGGATGTCACGGCGGCCGGTTCCCGGGGGCTGCGGTCCTCAGCCCTCCGTGGCGGCCTTGGCCTCGGCGCGCAGGTCGCGGCGGAGCTCCTTGGGCAGCGAGAAGGCGATGGACTCCTCCGCCGCGGTGATCGTCTCGACGTCGTCGTAGCCGCGCTCGGCGAGCCGGTCGAGGACGCCGTGGACGAGGACGTCGGGGACGGAGGCGCCGGAGGTGACGCCGACGGTGGTGACGCCGTCGAGCCAGCTCTCGTCGATCTCGTCGGCGTAGTCGACCAGATGGGCGTCCTTGGCCCCGGCGCCGAGGGCGACCTCGACGAGGCGGACGGAGTTCGAGGAGTTCTTGGAGCCGACGACGATGACGAGGTCGGCGTCGGCGCCCATCTGCTTGACCGCGATCTGGCGGTTCTGGGTGGCGTAGCAGATGTCGTCGCTGGGCGGCGAGAGGAGGTTGGGGTAGCGGCCCTTGAGGGCGCCGACCGTCTCCATCGTCTCGTCGACGGAGAGGGTGGTCTGGGAGAGCCAGACGACCTTGTCCGGGTCGCGGACCTCGACGTTCCGCACGTCCTCGGGGCCGTCGACGAGCGTGATGTGGTCGGGCGCCTCGCCGCTGGTGCCGATGACCTCTTCGTGGCCCTCGTGGCCGATGAGGAGGATGTCGTAGTCCTCCTTGGCGTACCGGACGGCTTCCTTGTGGACCTTGGTGACCAGCGGGCAGGTCGCGTCGATGGTGGCGAGCTTGCCGCGCCGCGCCTCCTCGTGGACGGTCGGGGCGACGCCGTGGGCGGAGAAGATGACGATGTTGCCCTCGGGGACCTCCGCCGTCTCGTCGACGAAGATGGCGCCCTTCTTCTCCAGGGTCTTCACGACGTACTTGTTGTGCACGATCTCGTGGCGTACGTAGACGGGAGCGCCGTACTGCTCCAGGGCTTTCTCGACGGCGATCACCGCGCGGTCCACCCCCGCGCAGTAGCCGCGGGGGGCGGCGAGCAGGACCCGCCGGCGCTCGCGCGGGGCGTCCGCGCTCGGGGTGCGTGCGGGCTGCGGGGTGTCACCGTGACGCGGGGCGTCTCCGCTCGCGGCGGTGGCGGGTGACGGGCCGGGCGTAGCAGTCATGCGTCCCATCGTACGGGCGTACCGCACCGCACAGAGATCGCTCCGGTGGCCCAGACTGAGGGCCGCGAAGGTACGTACCGGGCGCCGGGCGCCGGGCCGGACTTCGCGGACACGATCAAGGAGGCGGTATGCCGGAAAACGACACGGCGAGCGGGACGGCCGGTGATCCGGCGGGCGGGGAGAGCGGGGCGGTGGAGGCCCCGGAGCAGGGCAGCAGCAGCCCTCCGGTGCTGCGGCGGACACTCACCTTCCGGGATCTGATCGTCTACGGGCTGCTGTTCATCGCCCCGATGGCGCCGGTCGGCATCTTCGGCACGCTCCAGGCCAAGTCGCACGGGGCGATCACCCTCGTCTATCTGGTCGCGACGGTGGCGATGGCGTTCACGGCGTACTCGTACGCGCAGATGGTGCGGGTGGCGCCGCAGGCGGGGTCGGTCTACACGTACGCCCGGGTGGGTTTGGGTGAGGGCGCCGGGTTCATCGCCGGGTGGATGGCGATGCTGGACTATTTGCTGATCCCGGCGGTGGCGTATCTGTTCTCCGGGATCGCGATGCACGCGCTCGTCCCCGAGGTGCACCAGTGGGTGTGGACGGCGCTGGCGGTGGTGGTGACGACGCTGCTGAACCTGTGGGGGGTGCGGACCGCGGCGGTCGTCGGGTTCGCGGTGCTGGCGATGGAGATCGCGGTGCTGGCGGTGTTCGTGGTCGCCGCGGTGGCGGAGCTGGTGGCGCACGGCGCGCAGCGCGGCTGGGCGGCGCCGCTGACCGGTGAGGGTTCCTTCTCGATGACGGCGGTGCTGGCGGCGGTGTCGGTGGCGGTGCTGTCGTATCTCGGCTTCGACGCCATCGCGGCGTTCGCGGAGGAGGCGCGGGGGGCGCACGGACCGGCGGGCGCCGGGCAGCGGGGCGCGGACCGGGTGGCGCGGGCGGTGATCACCTGCCTGGTGGTCGCCGGTGTGCTGTTCGCGGTGCAGACGTATCTGGCGGCGCTGCTGGCCCCGATGTCGGCGGCGGAGCTGGCGGCGAAGCCGGGTACGCAGGGTGAGGCGTTCTACGCGACGGTCGACGCGTCGGTGGGCGGCTGGCTGCACGATCTGGTGGCGGCGAGCAAGGCGCTGGGCGCGGCGTTCGCGGCGCTGGCCGGGCAGGCGGCGGCCGGGCGGCTGCTGTTCGCGATGGCGCGGGACCGGCGGCTGCCGGGGGCGATGGCCAAGGTGGACGTGGGCAGCGGGGTGCCGCGCCGGGCGCTGCTGGGCGCGGCGGTGGTGACGCTGGTGGCGGCGGTGTGGGCGGCGCGGCGGGCCGACGGGCTCGACCATCTGTCGTCGATCGTGAACGTGGGCGCGCTGACCGCGTTCGCGCTGCTGCACGCGTCGGTGATCGGCTGGTTCCGGGTCCGGCGGCGCGCGGAGGTGCCGAGCGTGCTGCGGCATGTGGTGGTGCCGGTGGTGGGTCTGGCCGTGGTGGTCGCGGTGATCGTCGAGGCGTCCCGGACGGCCCAGCTGGTGGGCGCGGTGTGGCTGGCGGTGGGCCTGGGGGTGCTGGGGTTCCAGTACTGGGGGGCTCGGCGGGAGGGGAAGACGGGGCGGTAGGCGGGGCCTCCCGGATGCGGGGCCTCGCAGGGTGCGGGCCTGGGGATTCGCCGCCGGGTGCGGGCCGGGGGCTGTGCCGGGTGCGGGGCCTCGCCGGGTACGGGCCTGCGGCTTCGCCGGGGCGGATGGGTAGCCCGGTACGGGCACGACGTATCGCCCGGCCCGGGGTCCCGGCGGGGGACCGCGGGCACGGCGTGGTCCCGGCGCGCGCACCGCACGGCGGCGGTCCCCGGCCGTTGTCGGTGGTCGCCGATACTCTCGCTCGTATGGCTCTCTCCACGTCTCCCGAAGCACCGATCCCGGTCGGCCAGGTGTCGCGGCTGATCGGCGGGTGGATCGACCGGCTCGGCGCCGTCTGGGTCGAGGGGCAGATCACCCAGCTGTCGCGGCGGCCGGGCGCCGGGGTGGTGTTCCTGACGCTGCGCGACCC
Source organism: Streptomyces sp. NBC_01525 (assembly GCF_045040405.1). Taxonomy (NCBI): domain Bacteria; kingdom Bacillati; phylum Actinomycetota; class Actinomycetes; order Kitasatosporales; family Streptomycetaceae; genus Streptomyces; species Streptomyces sp. NBC_01525. Next base: position 4,574,268 of record NZ_CP109397.1, on the reverse strand, counting down.
GTCACACGACATCTCGCTGAGCGTGACGTGCTATCGCCGGGTCTTCGACCAGGTGGCGGACGTGGTGAGCGAGGGCGCCCGGGTGGTGGTGCACGCCAAGCCGGAGTGGTACGCGCCGCGCGGCCAGCTGTCACTGCGGGCCGCGGAGATCAAGCCGGTCGGCGTGGGCGAACTCCTCGCGCGGCTGGAGCAGTTGAAGAAGTCCCTGGCGTCCGAGGGCCTGTTCGCCCTGGACCGCAAGAAGCCGCTGCCATTCCTGCCGCAGCTGATCGGGCTGGTCTGCGGCCGGGCGAGCGCCGCCGAGCGGGACGTCCTGGAGAACGCCCGGCACCGCTGGCCGGCCGTCCGCTTCGAGGTGCGCAACGTCCCGGTCCAGGGGGCGCGCGCGGTGTCGGAGGTCATCGAGGCGGTACGGGAGCTGGACGCGCTGCCCGAGGTGGACGTCATCGTCGTGGCGCGCGGCGGCGGCAGTGTGGAGGATCTGCTGCCGTTCTCCGACGAGCGGCTGGTACGGACGGTCGGCGCGGCCCGCACCCCGGTCGTCTCCGCGATCGGCCACGAGCCGGACACCCCGCTGCTCGACCTCGTCGCCGACCTGCGGGCGTCCACCCCGACCGATGCGGCGAAGAAGGTCGTACCGGACGTCGGCGAGGAGCTGACGCGGGTGCGGCAGCTGCGGGAGCGGGCGCTGCGCGCGGTCGACGGTTTCCTGGAGCGGGAGGAGCGGGGGCTCGCGGCGGCGCTGAGCCGCCCGTCGATACGCCATCCGCAGCGGATGGTGACGGACCGCGCCGAACAGGTCGAGGCGCTGCTCGGCCGCGGCCGCCGGACACTCGGCCATCTGCTGGACCGCGCCGACTCGGAGCTGTCCCACACCCGGGCCCGGGTGGTCGCGCTCTCCCCGAAGGCGACGCTGGAGCGCGGTTACGCCGTCCTGCAGCGGCGCGACGGTACGGCGGTGCGCTCCCCGTCCGAGGTGACCGACGGCGAGGAGCTGCGGGCACGGGTGTCCGAGGGCGGCTTCACGGTACGGGTCGGCGACGACGGCGACGGCGCTGTCACACCCAGCGCTTAGTCTGGACGGCATGGCGAAGGCGGAGACGGACGAGATGGCGGACGCGGAGCGCGGTGCGGCCGATGAGCAGACCCCTGAGCCCGTGGCGCCCGTGGACTCCACCCTCGGTTACGAGCAGGCGCGGGACGAGTTGATCGAGGTCGTCCGCAGCCTGGAGGCCGGCGGCACGACGCTGGAGGAGTCCCTGGCCCTCTGGGAGCGCGGCGAGGAGCTGGCAAAGGTCTGTCGCCGCTGGCTGGACGGCGCCCGTGCCCGCCTGGACGCGGCCCTCGCCGAGTCGGACACGGCCGAGGGGGACGGCGACCGGGGCTGACCCCCGGGGCGGCGGGCCAACCCCGTGCCCGGCGGCGGGAGCCGCGGCGGTGAGGTCGCCCGATCGGGGCCGCCCCGGTAAGGTCGCCCGATTCGGGCCGCCCCGGTGACGTCGACGGCGTCCGGCTGACGCGGTGACGTCGGTGGGTTCCGGCTACTGCCCCGGTGAGGCCCGCCGGGTCCGGTGCCGCCCGTGGACCGCGAACCGCAGGCCCCGAACCACAGGCCCGGGTCACGGACCGACTCGCACCCGCCGCCCGCCTACGGGCACGACGCGACCCGTACACCACACCGTGAACCCCCTCACACCCCTCGCCGCTTTAGTTGAAAATTAATCTAACTCGGCTACAGTGGAGCGCCTAGACATCACCGGATCGGCAGCCCCGACCCTCCCCTATCTGACTCACCGAGGTGCTTCCATGTCTCTCGCCCTTGACGCCGCCGCCCAGGACCTCCTCTTCCGCGAGGCCCAGACCGCCAACACGTTCACGGACGAGCCGGTGACGGACGAGCAGGTCCAGGCCATCTACGACCTGGTGAAGTTCGCGCCGACCGCGTTCAACCAGTCGCCGCTGCGCCTCACGCTGGTCCGCTCCGAGGACGCCCGTAAGCGCCTGATCGCCCACGCCATGGGCGCCAACGGCCCGAAGACGCTGGCCGCGCCGCTGACCGCCATCCTCTCCGTGGACCTCGACTTCCACGAGAAGCTGCCGCAGCTCTTCCCGCACGCCCCGGGCGTCAAGGACGCCTTCTTCTCCGAGGCCGCCGTCCGCGAGGTCGCCGGTACCCAGAACGCCACCCTGCAGGCCGGTTACTTCATCCTCGGCATCCGCGCCGCCGGGCTGGCCGCCGGCCCGATGACCGGCTTCGACTTCGCCGCCGTCGACAAGGAGTTCTTCGGCGACGGCACGCAGAAGTCCTTCCTCGTCATCAACTTCGGCAAGCCGGGCCCCGACGCCTTCTTCCCGCGTTCGCCCCGCCTCGACTACGCCGAGGCCGTCACCACCGTCTGAGCCCGGACGGCCGCCGCCCCCGGTGGCGCCCGGCACACGAAGGCCGCCGCTCCCCCTACGGGGTGCGGCGGCCTTCGTCGTCGCTCCGGGGCGCGGGCCCGGTCAGCCCTTCTTCGCCACCAGGGCCGCCGCCAGCTCGGCGAGGCGGCCGTACGGCGCGGTGCCGGTGACCACCGTCGTCACACCGGGCTCCTCGCGTACCAGCGCGTTGTACTTCTCGCCCTTGTAGCGGTCCCACTTCTTGCTGCCGACGGCCTGCTCACCCTTGGCGCGCGTGGCGCCGAGCGTGACGTCCTGGATGAACTTCTCCGCGGGCGCGTCGCTTTGCTCCACCGCCGCGTACTGCTCCTCCGGGTCGAGCAGCCCCAGATGCCAGGCGCCGCCCTTGCCGTCCTCGGTCGCGCGGTACGACACGGAGGTCGCGCGCCAGGTCTTCGGCAGCCCCTCCGGCGCGGCGACCGGGTACGGCGCCGCCCGGCGGGCCGTGGCGATCTCGACGCGGGTGTCGACGGTCTGGACCGCGTTCTTCTCCGCGGTACCGCTGTCGTCGTGCGGGATGAAGATGTAGATCGCCGCGACGAGCACGCCGATCACTGCCAGCGACAGGACCATGTCCCGTACCGTTTGTCTGCCTCGCATTCCAGCCACGTCCCTATCGTCCCCCATGGCCCGGACGATCAGGACACGGCCCCCGCGGCGCCGTGCAGATACCCCGGGTGCGGCCCGTTCCCGCCGGTCGCCGCACCGCTCATGCGAAGGGCCGCCTGCTCAGTTTCGCGGCGTACCGATAAAATCGTAGACACCCTCAGACCTGCGGCAGTAGCCGTACAGAAAGGTGCGCTCGTGTCCGAGCATCAGCTCCCGTCCCCCCTAGAGGTCAGCCCCGAGGCCCCCGACCGCAACCTCGCCCTGGAGTTGGTCCGGGTCACCGAGGCCGGCGCCATGGCGTCGGGCCGGTGGGTCGGGCGCGGTGACAAGAACGGCGCCGACGGCGCGGCGGTCAAGGCGATGCGCGCCCTGATCCACACCGTGTCGATGGACGGCGTGGTAGTGATCGGCGAGGGCGAGAAGGACAACGCCCCGATGCTCTACAACGGCGAACGCGTCGGCGACGGCACCGGCCCCGAGTGCGATGTGGCCGTCGACCCGGTGGACGGCACGACGCTGACCGCCAAGGGCATGGCCAACGCCGTCTCCGTGATGGCCGTCGCCGAGCGCGGCTCCATGTTCGACCCGTCCGCGGTCTTCTACATGGACAAGCTCGCCACCGGCCCCGAGGCCGCCGACTTCGTCGACATCAACGCGCCCGTCGCGGTGAACATCAAGCGCATCGCCAAGGCCAAGCGCTCCGCCGTCGAGGACGTCACCGTCGTCATCCTGGACCGGCCGCGCCACGACGGTCTGGTCAAGGAGGTCCGGGAGGCCGGCGCCCGCATCAAGTTCATCGCGGACGGCGATGTGGCCGGCGCGATCATGGCGGCCCGCGAGGGCACCGGCGTCGACCTGCTGCTCGGCATCGGCGGCACCCCCGAGGGCATCATCGCGGCCTGCGCGCTCAAGTGCCTCGGCGGCGCCCTCCAGGCCAAGCTGTGGCCCAAGGACGACGCGGAGCGGCAGCGCGCCCTCGACGCCGGGCACGACCTGGACAAGGTCCTGGCCATCGACGACCTGGTCAAGGGCGACAACGTCTTCTTCGTCGCCACCGGCATCACCGATGGCGACCTGCTGCGCGGCGTCCGCTACCGCGCGGACACCGCCTACACGCAGTCCCTGGTGATGCGCTCGAAGTCCGGAACGATCCGCCAGATCGACTCGCAGCACCGGCTGTCGAAGCTGCGCGCGTACAGCACGGTCGACTTCGAGCGCCCGAGCTGATCCGGGCGACGGGCGGCGCACCGCGCGCGTCCCGGCGGGAGCCGTTCGGCTGCTCCCCGGGACGCGCGCGCCGTGCCGCCCGTGCTCAGCCCGCGGCCGGCATCCGGGTCTGACGCGGGATGTCGGCCTCGCGGCGGCGTCGCCGGGTGAGGACGACGCGCCGCTCGGCGGCGGTCAGGCCGCCCCAGACGCCGTACGGTTCGGGCTGGAGCAGGGCGTGCTCGCGGCATTCGAGCATCACGGGACAGCGGGCGCAGACCCGCTTCGCCGCCTCCTCGCGCGCCAGCCGGGCGGCGGTGGGCTCCTTGGACGGGGCGAAGAAGAGTCCGGCCTCGTCCCGGCGGCAGGCGGCCTCGGCATGCCAGGGGCCGGCCTCGTCACGTGAGGGGACTCGCTGGGACGGGACGGCAGCGGCGGCCTGCAGGGGCTGTTGCGGTAGCAGCACGGTCTACTCCTGACGACGGCTTCGGCGAAGTGGGCGGCACCCTGGTCCGTCCCTCTGCGCACGGCGCTTCGCAGCCCGCCGCCGTACGAGAGACGATGCCCCCAGCCCTACCCGCTGTACCCGCGCTTATGCACACCGTGGTGATCGGGAACGGGCTCCGGGGCGCCGCCGCGAGGCGATCCGGACGCCGGCGCACGCGGGTGTCGCGGGCCGTCCCGCGGACGCCTACGCCGCGCCGGACCGTCCTGGGCCACTGGGCCGCCCCGGGCCGCCCACCGTCAGTGGTCGTCCTTGCGGAAGCGGTCGTGGCGGTCGTACCGCTCCACGCGCCGGGCGTCGTGGCGGTCGTGGCGGTCCTCGCGCAGTTGCTCGCGGAGCTGGTGGCGGTCGTCGCGCAGTTTGCCTATGAGGTCGCGGACCCAGGCGCCGCGCTTGGGCCTGGCCTCCACGCTGCCGAGGAGTGCGTAGCCGTTGACCTGGACGACCGGGGCGTCCGGCTCGACCGCGTCGTTGGTCGCCACCTCGAAGGAGCCCAGCACGCCGGAGCCGCTGCTGCGCAGGGTGAGGTTCTCCGGGACGCGGATCTCGACGCTGCCGAAGATCGCGGTGACGTTGATCTGCACCTGCTGCTGCGGGAAGAGCGCCTCGGTCAGGTCGATCTCGACGCTGCCGAAGATCGCCACGGCGTTGATCCGCGCCGGGACCCGCCAGCGGCCCTTACGGGTCGAGGCGCTGAAGACGGCGACCAGGCTCTGGTCCGGCACCGGCGCGGCGTGCGCCTCGGCGGCGGGCCGCTGCGGCGCCGTGTGGCCCGCGTGGCCCGGTGCGGGCAGGTCCCGCACCATCGGCTCCAGCTCGCCCAGGGTCTTGGCGCGGTAGACCACGTCGATCCGCTCGGCGTGCTCCTCGGCGTCCAGCCGTCCCTCGGCCAGCGCCTCCCGCAGGATCTCGGCGATCCGGTCGCGGTCCGCGTCCGACGCCCGGAGGTCGGCCTCGGCGACGGGCTCGGTCATGTCGACCGGCCGCCGCTCCTGACGCGCGGGCTGCCGACCGCTGTCGTCGCGCGGTCCGGCGGGGGTCGCGGGGTCGGTCCCCCGGTTGTCAGCATCCACAGCCCCAACATACCCAAACGCGATACATCGCGAACAGGGATTCGAGGCATCCGGTCACGTCGGGGCACATCTCCGGGGCGCCTCAGGGCAGCCTTCCGGGATGCGTCAGGGTCGGCTCTCAGAGGCGCGCCGCCGCCCCTCGTACGCCCCCAGGGCGACTGAGCCTTACCTCACAGCCGTCGCGTCCCGTCAGGGTTCTACGCTGGTCGGTGCTGCCGCAGATGCCAGCGGAACCCCCTGTCGAGTGAGGAATGGCCCCCATGCCCCCCGTCTCCCGCCCCTCCGGCCCCGCATTCGCCTACACCGATCTGCTCCCCGTAGGCGCGGACACCACCCAGTACCGCCTGGTCACGTCGGAGGGCGTGAGCACCTTCGAGGCGGACGGCCGTACGTTCCTCAAGGTCGAGCCGGAGGCGCTGCGCAAGCTGGCGGCCGAGGCGATGCACGACATCGCGCACTACCTGCGCCCGACGCACCTCGCGCAGCTCCGCAAGATCCTCGACGACCCGGAGGCCAGCGCCAACGACCGGTTCGTCGCGCTGGACCTGCTGAAGAACGCCAACATCGCGGCGGCGGGCGTGCTCCCGATGTGCCAGGACACCGGCACCGCCATCGTCATGGGCAAGCGCGGCCAGCAGGTCCTCACCGAGGGCGGCGACGAGGAGGCGCTCTCGCGCGGCATCTTCGACGCGTACACCCAGCTCAACCTGCGGTACTCGCAGATGGCCCCGCTGACCATGTGGGACGAGAAGAACACCGGTTCCAACCTCCCGGCGCAGATCGAGCTGTACGCGAACGACGGTGACGCCTACAAGTTCCTCTTCATGGCGAAGGGCGGCGGCAGCGCCAACAAGTCGTTCCTCTTCCAGGAGACGAAGGCGGTCCTCAACGAGACCTCCATGATGAAGTTCCTGGAGCAGAAGATCCGTTCGCTGGGTACGGCCGCCTGCCCGCCGTACCACCTGGCGATCGTCGTCGGCGGCACCTCCGCCGAGTACGCGCTGAAGACCGCCAAGTACGCCTCCGCGCACTACCTGGACGAGCTGCCCGCCGAGGGCTCGCCGACCGGCCACGGCTTCCGGGACAAGGAGCTGGAGGAGAAGGTCTTCGAGCTGACGCAGAAGATCGGCATCGGCGCGCAGTTCGGCGGCAAGTACTTCTGCCACGACGTGCGCGTGGTGCGCCTGCCGCGGCACGGCGCGTCGTGCCCGGTGGCCATCGCGGTGTCCTGTTCGGCGGACCGCCAGGCGGTCGCGAAGATCACCGCCGAGGGTGTCTTCCTGGAGCAGCTGGAGACCGACCCGGCGCGCTTCCTGCCGGAGACCACCGACGAGGAGCTGACCAAGGGCGCGGGCCCGGACCTCGACGCGGTGAAGGTCGACCTGAACCGTCCGATGGACGACATGCTGGCCGAGCTGACCAAGCACCCGGTCAAGACGCGGCTGTCGCTCACCGGCACGCTGGTCGTCGCCCGTGACATCGCCCACGCGAAGATCAAGGAGCGGCTGGACGCCGGCGAGGAGATGCCGGAGTACCTGAAGAACCACCCGGTGTACTACGCCGGTCCGGCCAAGACGCCCGAGGGCTTCGCGTCCGGTTCGTTCGGCCCGACGACCGCGGGCCGGATGGACGCGTACGTCGAGCAGTTCCAGGCGGCCGGCGGCTCGAAGATCATGCTCGCCAAGGGCAACCGCTCCCAGCAGGTCACCGACGCCTGCGCGGCGCACGGCGGCTTCTACCTCGGCTCCATCGGCGGTCCGGCGGCCCGCCTCGCCCAGGACTGCATCAAGAAGGTCGAGGTCCTGGAGTACGAGGAGCTGGGCATGGAGGCGGTCTGGCGGATCGAGGTCGAGAACTTCCCCGCCTTCATCGTCGTCGACGACAAGGGCAACGACTTCTTCCAGGACCCGGCGCCCGCGCCGACGTTCACCAGCATTCCGGTGCGTCAGGGGGTGTAGTCGCCAGGGGCGTACGCGGGTGCCGCGCGCGCCCCGCGCAGCCCTTGGCGCGCCCCGCCGGTCCGGCCGTCACCCCGTGCGGGGTGGCGGCCGGACGCGTTCTGCCGGTATTTCCCCCGGCGCCCGATTCCGGGGAATTCCCCACTTCCGTACGGGAGTTGCACGCGGCGACGCGGGCACGGGCACGCAATATCACCGTGTTAGCCTCTGATGGCTTTATCGGCCGGGAATGCCGGTCGCTGCGCGGTTCGTCGTACGGGAGTCATCGATGTACCGGTTCGATTCCAGGGATTTCACGGTCGGCGCCGGACGGCCGGACCTGCCGAGAAATCGAGCCGAACGCCGGACGCGCCGCCACAGCGCGGCCTTTTCTCCCGTTCCCTGAGCGCCGTGTCCCGCGCGTCACGAGGCCGACGGCCGCCCGCTCACGGCCCTGCCGGGGCCCGTCCCACAGCGCGGAACGCCCGGTTCTCCTCCTGCGCGGTGCCCTTTCCCCCGCGCCCGGCCCGCCATTCCGTAAATCCTCCGGCGGGAATACCGGCGCGGCGGACGCGGCACCGCGAAGCAGCCCCACCCCGGTATCCCTCTCCCCGGCATCGGCCACCGGCCGATGCCGCCGTGCGGACCGTCCCCGCGGGCCACGGCCGGACGGTGGCGAGGCAGCAATTCAGCGATAGTCGATAGTCCAGCGATCATGGTGAGTCGAATGAGTGCGGTAGGCGTCGCCTTCGAGATTCCGTCGGTCTTCCGGGAGGTCGTTCCCGGGCTCTCCACCGAACAGGCGGAGGCCGAGGTGAGAGCGCGCCTGGAAGTCGACGGCGGGGCCGGTCCGCCGTCCGGACGGATCGCCCGGCTCACCACGGAGTACGCGAGGGCATCGGCGCTGCTCGCGGCCACGGGCATCCGCTACGCCGCCACCTGCTTCGGCCGGTTCCGCGGCGCCTGGTCGATGGGGACCCTGACCCTCGGACTCTCCCCGCTCGCCTATCGGGACACCGCTGCCGCGGTCGCGGGCATGGGCGCCGTCCTCGCCGAACACGGCTCCGGTACGGAGGTCAGCACCCTGACGCTGCCGTGCGGCCCGGCGACGCTCGCGGTCCGGCGGCCGGAGCCGCTGCGGATATCCGCGGAAGCCACGGGAACGTCCGGCGCGGCCGACCCGGCGGGCGCGTCCGGTGCGCCCAGCGATGGTGCCGCCCTCGACGTGTCCCAACTCCAGGTCTTCATCCCCGTACCGCCGGACGCCGTCCCCGGGGCGCAGACGCTGGCCACGGTGACGTTCAACACCCCCAGCACCGACCACTGGGCGGACTATTGCGCGCTGTTGTTGCCGTTTCTGCGAAGCGTGCGGTTCGTGCCGAGGGGGACGCGGGACGGAGCTCCAGATGGCCCGGTGGCCGGTGCCGTGGCGGTCGGGGCCGCCGGGTGACCGGGGTGGGAAGGGTGCCGCCGCCGCCGTGTCGTCGTCCGGTCGATCAGGGGTCCGCGGTATGAGAACAGCGCTGTACGCCGTCCTCATCGTCCTCGCGTGCGGCGCCGTGTGCGCCATCGCCGTCTCCCTCTGGAGTGGCACGGTGGGCACCTCGTCCCGGCGCCGCAGACGCCGGGAGGAGATCCTCCGCTCCTTCGACGGGCGGCCGGAAGTCAAGGTCCGGGTCACCGGAACGGGGATGTCCGCCGAGGAGACGGCGCTGCTCGGCCACCGGTACGGCTGCGCCGTCACCCGGTGGGAGACCTCGCGGGGCGGGCCGACGTCCCTGGTCATGCACCGCACCACGGGCCTCGCGCCGGCGCCCGGCTTCGGCCCGCCGCCTCCGGATGTACGGCGCGCCTTGGCGCAGGCTCCGAATCCCCGGGCGCGATCACGGCAGATCGGCGCCCTGGTGGCCATGGGCATCGGAACCGGGGCCGCGGCGATCAACCGTTTCCGTTCGGGTGAGGTTCATGTCCTCGCAGGCATGGTCGCGGTCGTGTTCTTCGGCGGCGCGGTCGCGCTGGCGCTGTACGACCGGGCGGCCCGGCGGCGGACCGATGTGCCGCCCCCGTACGCGCCTCCGGGGACGCAGACGCCGCCGTACGCACCGCCCGGCGCGCCCGGTGCCCCACCCGGCGCATAGCCCTCGCACGCGCCGATGCCCCGCCCCCAACACAGGGGCGAGGCATCGGCGTTGTCGGGATGGAGCCGACGGTTCAGGACTGGGGCCTGCTGCCGTGGTTGGCTCCGTTCTTGCTGCGTGCCTTCTTCTTGCGGCGTCGCTTCGAGGACATGCGCTTCTCCCTTCACCGAGGTGCTTTCGACGAGATTCCACCCTTCCACACCGGGGCCCGCGAAGCGATTTCGGCCGTCGGCACCGGTGCCCCCCGGGGAGCGTCGGCGGCATGACCGTATGGCGTCTTCCGTCACCGGGGCCGCCTCCCTACGCTGCGGGGTCCGACGACGTCGTGAGGAGCGGCCGTGGCAGAGCAGGGACGCGCGGGGCGGCGACGGGCGGGCGGGGCCGGTCCGGGGCTGCGGCGGGACGCCGTGGGGCTGCGGGAGGTGCTGTTCCAGAGTGTGACGTCGATGGCGCCGGCCGCCGCCGTCGCGGTGTCGATCCCGGCGGGGGCGGCGTACGCGGGCGGGGCGCTGCCGCTGTCGGTGCTGATCGCTCTGGTGGCCTGCCTGTTCACCGCCTCGTCCGTCGCGGAGCTGGCCCGGCAGCTGCCGTCGGCCGGTTCGGTGGCGACGTACAGCGCCCAGGGGCTGCACCCCGTCGTCGGCTTCCTGGTGGCCTGGACGTATCTGCTGGTCGAGGCGTTGGTACCGGCGTTGCTGCTGCTCCAGTTGGGGTTCACGGTCGCGGACACGCTGCACCAGGAGTGGCCCGGATATCCGGCGGACCTGTGGTGGCCGTGGGTGGTCGCCGGGGCGGTGGTGATCGTGGTGACGGGGTTCTACGGGATACGGGCGTCCGCGCGGTTCGGCACCGTCCTCGGCGTGTTCGAGGTGCTGGTCTTCGTGGTGCTCGCGGTGCTGCTGATCGCGGCCGCCGGGCGGCACAACACCCTGACGGTGTTCGGGACGTCGCACACCCCGCCGGACCACCCCGGGCTGTCCGGTGTCATCGCGGGCTCGGTCTACACCGTGCTGGCGTTCGCCGGGTTCGAGGCGGCGGCGCCGCTGGCGGAGGAGGCCCGCGATCCGCGCCGTACGCTGCGCCGCGCGGTCCTCGGGGCGGCGCTCTCCGTCGGGCTGCTGTTCGTCCTGACGACGTACGCGATCACGGTGTACGTGGGGCCGGACGCGTTCGCCTCCTTCGGGCCGTCCGGGGCGGCGTCCTGGGACGGGGTGGCCCGCGCGTCCTATGGGGCGTTCTGGGTGCTGATCTTCCTGGCGGTGGTCAACTCGACGGTCGCCAACGCCAATGCGGCCACCAACGCCTCGACCCGGACGGCCTTCGCGCTGGGCCGGGACGGGCTTTTCCCCCGGGCGTTCGCGCGGGTGCATCCGGTGCACCGCTCGCCCGTCGTGGGGCTGGCGGCGCAGTTCGTGATCGCGCTGGGCGCGGCGCTGCTCCTCGGCCGGGCGTACGGCCCAAGGACCGCGTTCCTGCTGCTGGCGACGGTGGTGGTGACCGCGATCATCGCGGTCTATCTGCTGACCAACGCCGCCTGCGCGGGGTACTTCCTGCGCCGTCGCCGCGCCGCGTTCCGCCCGATGCGCCATCTGCTCCTCCCGCTGCTGGGCATCGCCGCGTTCACCCCGGCGCTGCTCACCGCCGCCGGGATCCCGGCGTTCCCGTTCGTCGAGAAACTGACCGCGCCGGTCTCGTACGCGGGTGCGGGGGTGGCCGGTTGGACGGCCGTCGGGCTGGTCGTGGTCACGGTGGTGTGGCGTCGGCGGCCGGACGCGCTGGCGGTGACCGGACTCGTCGGCATCGAGGCGGAGGCGGGTCCGGAGGCGGGTCCGGAGGCGGGCCCGGCCACCGGCCCGGCCCCGGCGGACGGCGCGCGGGCGGGCGCGTCCGAACCGGCGGCGCGCCCCGGCGCGCCCCACTCCCCCGCACGCCCCGCCGCGTCCGGCCCCGCCGCACTCCCGGACGCGTCCCGGCCCGGCGCCCCGCCCGAGCCGTCCGATCCGCCCCACGATGAGGAGTCCCGATGACCGACCCCGCCGACGACCCGCGCGTGCTCACCGTCCGGCCCACCGCGCAGGAGTACGCCTGGACGTTCGGCGGCGCGCCGCCCGTCGCGCGGATCGCGCCCGGCACCGTCCTGGACGTGTACACCGAGGACTGCTTCGGCGGGCGGGTGCGTACCGCCGACGACCTGGTCTCGCGGGTCTGCGCGTTCCCGTACGTCAATCCGCAGACCGGGCCGTTCCACGTCGAGGGCGCCGAGCCCGGGGACACCCTGGCGGTGCACTTCGTCTCCGTCGAACCGCGCCGGGACTGGGCGGCGTCGACGACCGTGCCGCTCTTCGGGGCGCTGACCGCCACCCACGCCACCGCCGCGCTGCATCCGCCGCTCCCCGAGGCGGTGTGGATCTGGCAGCTCGACCGGGAGCGGCGGCTGTGCCGCTTCACCGCCCGGGACAGCGACCACACGCTGACGCTCCCGATGGAGCCGATGCACGGCACGGTCGGGGTGGCTCCGGCCAACCTGGAGGTGCGCTCCGCGCTCGTCCCGGACGCGCACGGCGGCAACATGGACACCCCGGAGATGCGCGCGGGGGTCACCTGCTGTCTCGGGGTGAACGTCGAGGGCGCGCTGTTCAGCCTCGGTGACGGGCACGCGCGCCAGGGCGAGGGCGAGACCTGCGGCGTCGCCGTCGAGACGGCGATGCACACGGTGGTGATCGTGGAGCTGCTGAAGGGCGTCGCAACGCCCTGGCCGCGCATCGAGTCCGACACCCATCTGATCTCGACCGGTTCGGCGCGCCCCTTGGAGGACGCCTTCCGCATCTCGCAGCTGGACCTGGTGCAATGGCTGGCGCGGGACTTCGGGCTGAGCGAGCTGGACGCGTACCAGTTCGTGACGCAGGCGGTGGAGTCGCCGCTGGCCAACGTCTGCGACAGCAACTACACCTGCGTCGCCAAGCTCCGCAAGGAGTGGCTGCCCCCGGCCGAGGTGCACGGCGGGCTGCACGCCGAACTCCGCAGGCGGGCCGCCGCGCTGCGCTGACCACCGGGCGCCACCGGGTGCCACCGGGTGCCACGGGCGTGCGGGGCCGGCGCACCGGGCGTCCCGCGCGCCGGGGCGCCCCGGATACCGCGGCCCGGTCCCGTACGGGACAACCCCCGGACCCGTACGGGAACCACGGCCCGCCGCCGTACGGCCCCCGGGTCCGACGTCCTATCGTGGACCCATGTCCGCACCTGAGTTGATCCGCATCGTCTCCCGTGACTCGCCGATGGCGCTCGCCCAGGTGGAGCGGGTGCGCGCCGAACTGTCCGCGCTCCATCCGGAGGTGCGCACCGAGGTCGTCCCCGTGAAGACCACCGGGGACAAGTGGCTGGGCGATCTGTCGCTGGTCGAGGGCAAGGGCGCGTTCACCAAGGAGGTCGACGCGGCGCTGCTGGCCGGTGAGGCCGATCTGGCGGTGCACTGCGTCAAGGACGTGCCCGCCGACCGGCCGCTGCCCGCCGGGACGGCGTTCGCCGCGTTCCTCAAGCGTGACGACGTGCGCGACGCCCTCATCCACCCCGGTGGGCTCACCCTGGACGAGCTGCCCGCCGGGACCCGTATCGGCACCTCCTCGGTGCGCCGCCGGGCGCAGCTCGCCGCCTCGCACCCGCATCTGGAGTGCGTACCGATGCGCGGCAACGCCAACCGCCGGATGGAGAAGCTGGCCGCGGGCGACGCGGACGCGCTGCTGCTCGCGGTCGCCGGTCTGGAGCGCATCGGCCGTCCGGACGTGATCACCGAGGTGCTGTCCACGGACGCGATGTGTCCGCCGATCGGCGCCGGGATCCTGGCGCTCCAGTGCCGCGAGGGCGACACGGAACTGATCGACGCCATCAGCCCCCTGGGTGACCCGGCCGCCCACCGGGAGGCGACGGCGGAGCGGATGTTCCTCCACGTCCTCCAGGGGCACTGCAACTCCCCGATCGCCGGGTGCGCCCGCGCCGAGCGCGGCGGCGATCTGTCGCTGCGCGCCTGTGTGTTCACGCCCGACGGCAAGACGGTCCTCAACGCCCACGAGTGGGCCGGGCGCCTCGACCCGGCGACGCTGGGCACGTCGGTGGCGGTGGCGCTGCTGCGGCAGGGTGCCCGCGAGCTGATCGACGGCATCGCGCACTGAGTCCGGCGGTCACCGCGCCCGTTTCCGGCGCTCCCCGGGGGAGCGCCGGAATGTAGCCCGCACGGGGCATTACCAGCGGTAACCCACGGTCGTCGGGAACACCGCGGAGCCGCCGGACGCTGTGCCCGTCGGAGGTGGCGAAGGTGAGCGACAGGACGGCACGGCAGGACAGCACAGCGGGCGCGGAGTACCGCATCGAGCACGACTCCATGGGCGAGGTGCGGGTGCCCGCCCACGCGAAGTGGCGGGCGCAGACCCAGCGGGCGGTGGAGAACTTCCCCGTCTCCGGGCAGCGGTTGGAGCGGGCCCATATCGAGGCGCTGGCCCATATCAAGGCCGCCGCGGCCCAGGTCAACGCCGAGTTGGGCGTGCTCGACGCCGAGGTGGCGCGGGCTGTGGCCGAAGCCGCGGAGGAGGTCGCGGCGGGCCGGTGGGACGAGCATTTCCCCGTCGACGTCTTCCAGACCGGCTCCGGCACCTCCTCCCACATGAACGCCAACGAGGTCATCGCGACGCTGGCGAGCGAGCGGCTGGGGCGCGACGTCCACCCCAACGACGAGGTCAACGCCAGCCAGTCGTCCAACGACGTGTTCCCGTCGTCGATCCACATCGCGGCGACGGCGGCGGTCACCCGCGATCTGATCCCGGCGCTCGACCATCTCGCGGCCGCCCTGGAGCGCAAGGCGGCCGAGTTCGCCGAGGTGGTCAAGTCGGGGCGGACGCATCTGATGGACGCGACGCCCGTGACGCTCGGGCAGGAGTTCGGCGGGTACGCCGCGCAGGTACGGTACGGCGTCGAGCGGCTGCATGCCTCGCTGCCCCGGCTCGCCGAACTCCCGCTGGGCGGCACGGCGGTGGGCACGGGCATCAACACCCCGCCCGGCTTCTCCGCCGCGGTGATCGAGCGGGTCGCCCGCACCACAGGACTGCCGCTCACCGAGGCGCGCGACCACTTCGAGGCGCAGGGCGCGCGCGACGGCGTGGTGGAGATCAGCGGTCAGCTGCGGACCATCGGGGTCGGCCTGACGAAGATCGCCAACGATCTGCGCTGGATGGCGTCGGGCCCGCGCACCGGCCTCGCCGAGATCGCCCTGCCCGATCTCCAGCCCGGCTCCTCGATCATGCCGGGCAAGGTCAACCCGGTGATCCCGGAGGCGGTGCTGATGGTCGCCGCGCAGGTCACCGGCAACGACGCGACGGTCGCCGCGGCCGGTGCGGCCGGTAACTTCGAGCTGAACGTCATGCTCCCGGTGATCGCCAAGAACGTCCTGGAGTCCATCCGCCTGCTGGCCAACGTCGCCCGGCTGCTTGCGGACCGCACGGTCGACGGCATCACCGCCCATGCCGAACGGGCCCGCGAGTACGCCGAGTCGTCGCCGTCGGTGGTCACCCCGCTCAACAAGTACCTCGGGTACGAGGAGGCCGCGAAGGTCGCCAAGAGAGCGCTCGCGGAACGGAAGACGATCCGTCAGGTGGTCGACGAGGGCGGCTATGTGGAGCGGGGGCTGCTGACGGCCGCGCAACTTGACGAGGCGCTCGACGTGTTGCGGATGACGCACCCGTGACGGCGCGGGCGTCCCGCGTCACGGCGTACGCCGGCGCCCTTCCGGCCCTGCCTCGCGCCGCCGCCCGCGGCACCCTGTGGGCGGACGGCGAAAGGGCCGCGGCAGGCCCTAAGATCTGGCCATGACAGCGGAGAGGGCGGGGACCACGGCGGGGGCGCCGGCCGGGCACGAGGCTCCCGGGCCGCGGCGGGCGGCGGTACCGGCCGCGCGGTGGGCGCCCGGCACTCACATCCTGTGGCGGTACCGCGACAACGCCGACGCCGCACGCTTCCACATCTGCCGCCCGGTGACGGTGGTCCGGGACACCGAAGACCTGCTGGCGGTGTGGATGGCGCCCGGCACCGCCTGTGTGAAGCCGGTGATGGCCGACGGCACCGCGGTGCACCGCGAGCCGCTGGCGACGCGGTACACCAAGCCGCGGCGAATCTCGTACGACCGCTGGTTCGGTACGGGCGTGCTGAAGCTGGCGCGGCCCGGCGAGCCGTGGTCGGTGTGGCTGTTCTGGGAGCGCGAGTGGCAGTTCAAGAACTGGTACGTGAATCTGGAGGAGCCGCGCGCCCGTTGGGCGGACGGCATCGATTCGCAGGACCACTTCCTCGACCTGTGCGTCTACCCGGACCGCAGCTGGGAGTGGCGGGACGAGGACGAGTTCGACCAGGCGCAGCGGGACGGGCTGATGCCACCGGGGCAGGCAGCGCGGGTGCGGGCCGCGGGCCGGGCGGCGGTGGAGCGGATCGCCGCGTGGGACGCGCCGTTCCGGGACGGCTGGGAGGAGTGGAGGCCCGATCCGGCATGGGAGCTGCCGTCGCTGCCGCAGGACTGGGACCGTGTCCCCGAGCGTTTGCGGTAGTGAGCGGGCGAAGAGAGGAAAGGCGGAGACGGGCGAGTGAACGGGGCGAACGGTGGAAAGACGCGCCTATGGGCAACTCCTCCGCCCGCTTGGCGGGCAGGGTGCCGAGCCCCCTTGCTATGCCCTGGGCCACGAACCGTAGGATCGTCCTCCGCGAGACTGCACAGGCGCAACTCCACCCCATACAACCGAACTTGACCGCGGTCGCAGGAGAGGCGAGGTCGTGAGCGCTGACAACTACGACAAGTACGAGGGCCTGAACCGGTTAGCTCTGGACCGGGCGGGCCAGGCCGAGGCGTTCGACGCGATCGGCGACCGCTACGACGAAGCGTTCCCGCACAAGGACGGACAGGTGTCGTCCGCCGCATGGCTGGCCGGTGAACTGCCGCCCGGCTCGCGGGTGCTGGACGTCGGCTGCGGCACCGGTCTGCCCACCTCCCATCAGCTTGCCGAGGCGGGCCATCGGGTGGTGGGCATCGACCTCTCCCACTCGATGGTCAAGCTGGCCGGGGACAATGTCCCCGGGGCGGAGTTCCACCGGCTGGACGTCGCGGAGCTGCGAAACGGTTCGCTGGGCGGCCCCGGGTCGTTCGACGGGATCACGGCGTACTTCACCCTGCTGCTGCTGCCGCGCGCGGAGATTCCCTACGCGCTGCGGATGCTGCATGATCTGCTACGGCCGGGCGGGGTGATGGCCCTGTCCATGGTCGAGGCCGATGTGGACGACTTCACGATTCCGTTCCTGGGCAACTCGATCCGGGTATCGGGTTTCCTGCGCGAGGACCTGCGCCGTGTCGTGCGCGACGCGGGTTTCGACATCGCCGGGGAGGATTCCTACGCGTACGCCCCGGCCAGTACGGACGTACCACCCGAGATCCAGCTCTTTCTGCACCTGCGACGCGCTTGAGACGCAGCGGGTCAGGCGCGTCGCCCCGGCGCACTTGACACGCGGCGCGTCGGGCGCGCAGCCCCGGACGGATGGAATCCCACGCGTGACGGAGCACCCAACCTCCCACCACCTGCGGCAGCCGGTCCCGCCTGCCGCTCCTTCGGCGTCCCCTGCACGGGGCCCGGGCTCCTCGGCGCCGTTCGGCGCGGTGCCCGATCCGCGCAGCGCCCTCCAGCAGCCGGGGGCGGCGGGCTTCGCGCCGCCGCCCGGGGCCGGTTTCGCCGTGCGCGGCGAGAACGGCGCGGCCGCCGGACCGCCGGACGCCCCGCTGGTCACGGCCGGTGCCGGACCGGGCGGCGGCGAGCCGGTCGCGGGCCACGGCCGTCCCCGTACGGCCGGCGGGCACGCCCCGTACGACGACGGACTCGCGGCGCGCGGCGCGGTCGGCGGGGCGCAGCCGCCGGAGCAGGGCGAGCCGCGCCCCGGTGAGCCGCGGCCGGGCACCGGCCACGTACCGGCCGAGGGCATCGGGCGGCCGCGGGAGGGTGGCCGGTCGCGGCCGCCGGGCGACGACGGGCCATCCGGCGCGTTCGTCCCGCCGCCCACGGGTCCGGCGGGCGGCGCGGTGGTGCCGGGCGAGGGTGCGGCGCCGGTGCCTCCGGCCCGGGCGGACCATCCGGGCGAGGGTGACGAGGTGGCGGCGGCCCGGCAGGCGGGCGGTGACCGGCTGCGGTTCATCGGCGCGGCCACCCGGCGGATCGCCCGGGGCATCGACCTCGACGAGATCGTGCTGGGGCTCTGCCGGGCGACGGTGCCGACGTTCGCCGACGCGATCCTGGTGTATCTGCGCGATCCGCTGCCGGTGGGCGACGAGCGGCCGACCGAGCCGATGGTGCTGCGGCTGCGGCGTACCGACCGGATCCCGGAGGAGCCGGACACCAACGGCATCCGGCTGCCGGTGCTGCCCGCGCAGCCGGATCTGGGCCCGGCGATGGGCGGCAGCGCCGCGGAGCTGGCCGAGGTGCTGACGGGCGGGCCGCTGGCAGAGGTGTTGCGCGGGGTGCGGCCGCTGTTCGGCGATGTCCCGGCGGCACGGACGGCACTGCCGGAGCTGCTGGGCGACGGCACCCAACTGCCGGGCGGGCGCCGGGTGATCCTGGCGCCGCTGCGCGGCCGCCGCCGGGTGATCGGCGCGGCGGTGTTCCTGCGCCGCCCGGACCGTCCGGCGTTCGAGGGCGACGATCTGCTGGTCGCGGCGCAGCTGGCGACGCACACCGCGCTCGGCGTCGACAAGGCGGTGCTCTACGGCCGGGAGGCGTACATCGCCGACGCGTTGCAGCGCACGATGCTGCCGGACTCGCTGCCGCAGCCCACCGGCGTCCGCCTGGCGAGCCGCTATCTGCCCGCGGCGGAGACGGCGCGGGTGGGCGGCGACTGGTACGACGCGATTCCGCTGCCGGGCAGCCGGGTGGCGCTGGTCGTCGGGGATGTCATGGGGCATTCGATGACGTCGGCGGCGATCATGGGGCAGCTGCGGACGACGGCGCAGACGCTGGCCGGTCTGGATCTGCCGCCGCAGGAGGTGCTGCACCACCTCGACGAGCAGGCGCAGCGGCTGGGCTCGGACCGCATGGCGACGTGCCTGTACGCGGTGTACGACCCGGTGGCGCACCGCATCATCGTGGCGAACGCGGGGCATCCGCCGCCCGTGATGCTGCACCGCGGCGGCCGGGCGGAGGTGCTGCGGGTCCCGGCGGGCGCGCCGATCGGGGTCGGCGGCGTGGACTTCGAGGCGGTGGAGCTGGACGCCCCGGCGGGCGCCACGCTGGTGCTGTACACCGACGGTCTGGTGGAGTCGCGGATCCGGGACGTGTGGACCGGCATCGAGCAGCTGCGGGAGCGGCTGGCCGAGACGGCGCGGCTGACGGGCCCGAATCCGCCGCCGCTGGAGCCGCTCTGCGACGAGGTGCTGGACATGCTCGGCCCCGGCGACCGTGATGACGACATCGCGTTGCTGGCGGCGCGGTTCGACGGGATAGCACCCAGCGATGTCGCGTACTGGTATCTCGATCCGAAGGCCCAGACGGCGGGGCAGGCGCGTCGGCTGGCCCGGCGGGCGTTGTCGCGCTGGGGCCTGGAGGAGCTGACGGATCAGGTGGAGCTGCTGGTCAGCGAGGTGGTCACCAATGCGGTGCGGTACGCGGAGCGGCCGGTGACGCTGCGGCTGCTGCGGACGGATGTGCTGCGCTGCGAGGTCGGTGACGACGTCCCGCAGCTGCCGCGGCTGCGGCAGGCGCGGCCGTCGGACGAGGGTGGGCGCGGGCTGTATCTCGTCAACCGCATGGCGCGGCGCTGGGGCGCCACCCGGCTGAGCATGGGCAAGGTCGTGTGGTTCGAGCTGTCGATGCCGCCGGGCGCCGCGGCGCGCTGATCACCCGGCCGGACGCATGGCGCGTGCGGCGGTATGGAGCCCCGTCCGGGCAGCCGGGCGGGGCTCCGTCGTGTGCGGCGGGGGCCGGAGGGCGCGTGGCCCGTAGGGGCGTTCCGTAAGGGCCGGGTGGAGCGATCCGGGCCGGGCGCCCTCCGGGGTGGCGTCCCGTAAGGGCCGGGCGCCCTCCGGGGTGGCGTCCCGTAAGGGCCGGGCGCCTGCCGTTCCGGGGCCATCAGGACACGGCCATCGGGCAAGGGTTGCCGACATGCCGTCGGCGGCGTTGACTGCTTGGGTGGACAAAAGGGACTGACTGGCCCCCCCCACTCCCCCACTTCCCCGTCGAAACGGAGGCGCTCCTCCATGTCCAGCCCCGCGCAGAACGTCCCGCACACGACGAACAACGTCGGCATCGCCGTCGGGAGCGACGAGAACTCACTGACCGTCGGCCCCGACGGTCCGATCCTGCTGCACGACCACTATCTGATCGAGAAGATGGCCCAGTTCAACCGGGAACGGGTCCCCGAGCGGGTGGTGCACGCCAAGGGCAGCGGCGCGTACGGCTTCTTCAAGGTCACCAACGATGTCAGCCAGTTCACCAAGGCGGATCTCTTCCAGCCGGGCAAGACGACCGAGATGCTGGCCCGCTTCTCGACCGTCGCCGGTGAGCAGGGGTCCCCCGACACCTGGCGCGACCCGCGCGGTTTCGCCCTGAAGTTCTACACCGAGCAGGGCAACTACGACCTGGTCGGCAACAACACCCCGGTGTTCTTCGTCCGCGACACGATCAAGTTCCAGGACTTCATCCGCTCGCAGAAGCGCCGCCCGGACAACGGGCTGCGCGACAACGACATGCAGTGGGACTTCTGGACGCTGTCGCCGGAGTCCGCGCACATGGTCACCTGGCTGATGGGCGACCGCGGTATCCCCAAGACGTACCGGCACATGAACGGCTACGGCTCGCACACGTACATGTGGGTCAACGCCGGAGGGGAGAAGTTCTGGATCAAGTACCACTTCAAGACCGACCAGGGCATCGACTTCCTCACGCAGGAGGAGGCGGACCGGCTCGCCGGTTCGGACGGTGACCTCCACCGCCGGGACCTCTTCGACGCGATCGAGAGTGGCAACGCCCCGTCGTGGACGCTGTATGTGCAGGTCATGCCGTTCGACGACGCGCCGGACTACCGGTTCAACCCGTTCGATCTGACGAAGGTGTGGCCGCACGGCGACTACCCGCTGATCGAGGTTGGGCGGATGACGCTCAACCGGAACCCGGAGGACTTCTTCATCCACATCGAGCAGGCGGCGTTCGAGCCGTCGAACCTCGTGCCGGGCATCGGCCCGTCGCCGGACAAGATGCTGCTGGGGCGGCTGTTCTCGTACCCGGACACGCACCGGTACCGGATCGGCCCGAACTACGCCCAGCTGCCGCCGAACCGGGCGCACATCCCGGTCCACTCGTACGCGAAGGACGGGCCGATGCGGTTCGATCCGTCGCGGGCGGCCCGGCCGTACGCGCCGAACTCCTACGGGGGTCCGGCGGCGGCCACGCAGGAGTCGACGGACCCGGTGGGCTGGGAGACCGCCGGTGAGCTGGTCCGCGAGGCGTACACCAAGCGCCGGGAGGACGACGACTTCGGGCAGCCGGGGACGATGGTCCGCAAGGTGCTGGACGACGCGGCGCGCGCCCGGCTGGTGAGCAATGTCGCCGGGCATCTGCTCAACGGTGTGAGCAAGCCGGTGCTGGAGCGGGCGTTGCAGTACTGGCGCAACGTCGACAAGGAGCTCGGCGACCGGATCGCCAAAAAGGTCAACGGCGGCTGATCCCGGCCGCCGCACGGCCGCGGCCCCCGCCTCGTGGGTACGAGGCGGGGGCCGCGGGCTGTGCGGGGGGGGCCGGTCAGTTCAGCCCGTTGAGGCCGCCGGCGCCGCCGGGGCCGTTGCCCGTGCCGCCGGTGCCGTTGTTGCCGCCGTTGCTCTGGCCGCCGTTGCCGCCCGGGCCGCCGGTGGTGCCGCCGTTGGGGTCGCCGGTGCCGGGGTCGGTCGGCGCCGAACTGGTGTCGGTGGGCGTCGGGGCGCCGGAGCCGGTCGGCGTCGGGTCGGTGGACGGCGTGCCCGACGGGCTCTGCGTCTCGGTCGGGGTGCCCGACGGCGTTTTCGACGGCGGGGCGGTGTCGGTCGTCGGGGGCGGCGGGGCCACGCCCATGCCCGAGTCGGCGTCCAGGTCGAAGGTGGCTCCGGCGCCGGAGCCGAGCGCGGCCGCGTTGTAGGCGGCCCAGACCTGCGCCGGGTAGCCGCCGCCGTTGACGCGGCCGCCGCCGCCGGTGCCGCGGAGGGTGACCTGCTTACCGCCCTCGGCCTCGCCGAACATGCCGACGGCGGTGACCAGCTTCGGCGTGTAGCCGACGAACCACGCCGACTTGTTGTCGTCGGAGGTGCCGGTCTTGCCCGCCGCCTGGTACGAGGTGTCCTGCACCGCCGTGGCCGTACCGTCGTCGACCACACCGCGCAGCACGGAGGTGACGGTGTCGGCGGTCTTCCGGCTGAGCACCTGGTCGCCGATCGGGTCCGGCAGATCCGGCTCCGGGTCGGTGGCGTGCTCGGCCTTGGTGACCAGGGTCGGGGTGACCTTCCGGCCGTGATTGTCGAAGGTCGCGTAGACCCCGGCCATCTGGACGGGGCTGGCGCCCATGCTGCCGAGGGTCATGGCGGGCTGGACGTCCATCCGGGCGCCGTTCATGCCCAGCGAGGTCGCGGTCTTCTTCAGGCTGTCGAGGCCGACATCGGCGCCCATCTGCGCGAACACCGAGTTGACGGAGTTGTTCATCGCCTTCTGGACAGTGATGTTGCCGTAGCTGCGCTGGTCCTCGTTGGGCGGCGCGAACGGCGCGGTGCCGCCGGTGACCGGGCGCCGGTTGGTGCCGTCGTAGGCGGTGTCCGGCGTGATCGGGCGGCCGTCCTGGGTGGTGGCGTGGTTCTCCAGGGCGGTGGCGAGAATCAGCGGCTTGAAGGTGGAGGCCGGCTGGTAGTCCTGGCGCGTCGCGTTGTTGATGTAGTGCTGGGTGTACCCGGCGCCGCCGTACATCGCGACGATGTGGCCGGTCTTCGGGTCGACGGACGCGGCGCCGAGCTGGGCGTCCCGGTCGGCCTCGCGGGCCTTGGGGTCGAGGTCGCCGGTGAGCTTGCGCTTGACGGCCTGTTCCAGGGCGAGTTGCTTGTCCTTCTCGATGCCGAGGGTGACGGTCCAGCCGCCCAGCTCGAACTTCTTCTCGTCGACGCCGTGGGCGAAGAGTTCGTCCTTGGCGGCCTTGACGAGGTAGCCGGTGCGGCCGGTCAGGCCCTCCTGGGGCTTGGGATCCTTCGGCACGTCAAACTTCTGCTGGTCGCGCTCGGCCTGGGAGAGCCACTTCATCTCGACCATGTTGTCGAGGGTGTAGGCCCAGCGTTCCTGGGCGAGCTTCTTGCCCGCCGGGGTGGCCAGCGCCCAGTCGTACTGGTTGGGGGCCTGGAGCAGCGCGGCGAGGTAGGCGCCCTGGGAGACGGTGAGCTTGTCGGCGTCCTTGCGGTAGTACGCCTGGGCGGCGGCCTGGATGCCGTAGGCGCCGCGCCCGTAGTAGCTGGTGTTGAGGTAGCCGTCGAGGATCTCCGGTTTGCCCTTCTCGGCGTCGACCTTGAGGGAGATCACGATCTCCTGGAGCTTGCGGGAGACCGTCTGCTCCTGGCTGAGGTAGTAGTTCTTCACGTACTGCTGGGTGATCGTGGAGCCACCCTGCTTGCCCTCGCCGCGGAGCGTCTTGTAGATGCCGCGGAAGGTGCCCTTGAGGTCGACGCCGGAGTCGTCGTAAAAGGTCTTGTTCTCGGCGGCGACGAAGGCGTGCTGCACCTTCAGGGGCACGCTGCTGAGCGGCACGCTCTCGCGGTTCAGCTTGCCGGTGCGGGCGAGGACCTTGCCGTCGGCGTACTTGTAGACGTTGCTCTGGGCGGTGGCGAGTTCGGTGCCCGCCGCGGGGACGTCGACGTAGAAGTACAGGCCGAAGGCGGCGGCTATGCCGAGCAGGCATATCCCGAAGAAGGTGCCGAGCATCTTCTTCCAGGTGAAGAGGCGGCGTATCCGGCCCTTCGGGCGTCGGGGCCCGGTCCCGCGGCTCCCCTGCCGCGCTCGTGTCGCGTCCGCTCGGCCCATGGCTCCTGTCACTTTCGCTCGTACCGCCCCCAGCTGGGTCAGCGGTTGAAGCTAACACCGCATCTGCCCCCAAATACTCATCGATCAAGGGCTTTTCCTACGTGACAAACAGCACCTGGCGTGACGGAACCGCGGACGCAGAGTTGCGCATCGGACGGGTCAAGGCGTTAAAGTGATATCACTTTGATGAGTCGGTGAGATCGCACCCGGGGACCGCCCGGGCGCGCCGCCGGCCCCGCGTCCGGCATCCGGGCGCGCCACGAGAAACGGGGCTTCCATGTCCGAGACCACACCCGTCACCCCGCCCAGAGACGGTGCACCGCTCGCCGACGCACCCGAGATGCCCTCCCCGCAGGTCCGCGAGAGGGCCGCGCACAGCATTCCGGGCGGTCTGGCGCTGCTGCTGACCGTGCTCGGCGTCTTCCTCGGCATCGCGATGATCATCGGCGGCGGCGTCGCCGGTTCGGGCGGCAGCCCCGCGGTCGCCGCCCCGCTGATCATCGTCGGCATCCTGCTGCTGCTCTCCTCGTTCTTCTGCATGACCGGCGTGAAGATGGTGGCACCGGGCGAGGCGCGGGTGATCCAGCTCTTCGGCCGGTACGTCGGCACCATCCGCACCGACGGGCTGCGCTGGGTCAACCCGCTGACCAGCGCGCGGAAGATCTCCACCCGGGTGCGGAACCACGAGACGGCGGTGCTGAAGGTCAACGACGCGTACGGCAACCCGATCGAGCTGGCGTCGATCGTCGTCTGGAAGGTCGAGGACACCGCGCAGGCGCTCTTCGAGGTGGACGACTTCCTGGAGTTCGTCGCCACCCAGACCGAGGCAGCGGTCCGGCACATCGCGATCGAGTACCCCTACGACGCGCACGACGAGGACGCCCTGTCGCTGCGCGGCAACGCCGAGGAGATCACCGAGAAGCTGGCCGCCGAGCTGACCGCGCGGGTGCAAGCGGCGGGTGTGCGGATCATCGAGTCCCGCTTCAGCCACCTCGCGTACGCGCCCGAGATCGCCTCGGCGATGCTCCAGCGGCAGCAGGCCGGTGCGGTGGTCGCGGCGCGGCAGCAGATCGTGGAGGGCGCGGTCGGCATGGTCGAGCAGGCGCTGGTGCGCATCAGCGAGCAGGGCATCGTCGAGCTGGACGAGGAGCGCAAGGCATCCATGGTCGGGAATCTGATGGTGGTGCTCTGCGGCGACCGGGCCGCCCAGCCGGTACTGAACACGGGCTCGCTCTACCAGTGAGTGACGAGAGCCCCGAGGGAGCGGGCGGCGGCGCCCGCAAACCCGCGCGACGGCCGCAGCAGCGCAAGCAGGTGCTGCTGCGGCTGGACCCGCTGCTCCACGACGCGCTGGCCCGCTGGGCGGGCGACGAACTGCGCAGCACCAACGCGCAGATCGAGTTCCTGCTGCGGAGGGCGCTGGCGGACGCGGGCCGGCTGCCGCGCGGGGCGGGTGGGCCGCCGCGGCGGGGGCGGCCCCCGAAGGAGCCGGACCCCGGTACGGACGGAGCGGCGGACTGACCGGGCCGGGCGGGACGGGCAGGACGGGCGGGCCACCGCCGGACCGACCGGCGCGGACCGGGGCACCGCCGAACCGGCCGGCCGCCGGACCGGCGTGAGCCCGGACCACCGCCCGACCGGCCGGATCGGGAGGCACCTTCCCCCACCCTCACCTCTATACATACGATGTATACACCTCGTGTAGAGTGCGGCGCATGCCCGAAGGTCGTCCCCTGCCCGCGCCCACGGAGGCCCGCCCATGACCCCGTCCGGCTCACTACTCCACGCCGGTGGTCTGCACAAGGCGTACGGCGCCACGCCCGCGCTGGACGGCGCGGAGTTCTCGATCCACCCCGGTGAGGTCGTCGCCGTCCTCGGCTCCTCCGGCTCCGGAAAGTCCACGCTGCTGCACTGCCTGGCGGGGATCATCCGGCCCGACCGCGGCACCGTCCGCTACGGGGACCGCGACCTGACGGCCATGGGCGACGCCGAACGCAGCGCCCTGCGCCGCAGCGACTTCGGCTTCGTCTTCCAGTTCGGCCAGCTCGTCCCCGAACTCACCTGCCTGGAGAACGTCGCCCTGCCGATGCGGCTGGCCGGGGTGGCGCGCAAGGCCGCCGAGGCGCAGGCGCGCGGCTGGCTGGAGCGGCTGGAGGTGGACCCCGTCGCCGGGCGCCGCCCCGGTGAGGTCTCCGGCGGCCAGGGCCAACGCGTCGCCGTCGCCCGCGCCCTCGCCACCCGCCCCCGCGTGCTCTTCGCCGACGAACCGACCGGCGCCCTCGACTCCCTCAACGGCGAGCGCGTCATGGGCCTCCTCACCGACGCCGCCCGTGAGACACAGGCGGCCGTCGTCCTCGTCACCCACGAGGCCCGCGTCGCCGCCTACTCCGACCGCGAGGTCATCGTCCGCGACGGCAAGGTCAGGGAAGCGGTGACCGCCGTATGACGCGCCCACCGCACCGGCGTCCCGTACCGCCGCACGGCCCGGCCGTCTGGTTCCGCGACCTCGGCATGGGGTTGCGGTTCGCCGCCGCCGGGGGCCGCGAGGGCTGGACCCGTACGCTGCTGACCGCCGTCGGCGTCGGCCTCGGCGTCCTGCTGCTGCTCGGCGCCGCGTCGGTGCCGACCCTCATGGAGGGCCGCCACGAGCGGGCCATGGCCCGTCAGCTGCTCAACGGCGAGGAGCCGCCGTCCGCCTCCGCCCGTACCGTGCTCGCCGCCGGGAGCGACACCACCTTCCGCGACGAGCGGGTCTTCGGCACCCGGGTACGCCCCGAGGGACCCGACGCCCCGCTCCCGCCAGGCGTCACCGCGTACCCGCGCCCCGGCACGATGGTGGTCTCCCCCGCCCTGCGCTCCCTGCTCGCCTCGCCCGGCGGCGCCCTGCTGCGCGAGCGGCTGCCGTACGTGATCACCGGCACCATCGGCGACGCGGGGCTGCTCGGGCCGAAGGAGCTGGCGTACTACCTGACCAGCGACGCCCTCACCGTGGACAACGGCGCGTTCCGCCTGGCCCGCTTCGGCGCCGACGATCCCGGGCCGCCGATGAGTCCGATGCTGCTGATGCTGATCATCATCGCGTGTGTGGTGCTGCTGATGCCGGTGGCCGTCTTCATCGCCACCGCGATCCGCTTCGGCGGCGACCGCCGCGACCGGCGGCTGGCAGCGCTCCGGCTGGTCGGCGCGGATGTCGCCACCACCCGCCGGATCGCCGCGGGTGAGGCGCTCTTCGGCGCGCTGTGCGGACTGGTGCTGGGCACCGCACTGTTCCTGGTCTGCCGTACGTTCGCGGGGTCGGTCACGCTCTGGGACATCAACGCCTTCCCCTCCGACGTGACACCGCTCCCGGCGTTGGCCGCGCTGATCGCGGTGGCCGTCCCTCTCGCCGCCCTCGCGGTCGCCCTCTTCACGCTGCGCGGCGTCGCCATCGAACCGCTCGGCGTGGTCCGCGGCCGTACGGTACGGCGCCGACGGCTGTGGTGGCGGCTGCCGCTGCTGGTGGGCGGCCCGGCGATCCTGCTGCTCGGCGGGCGGCTCGACCCGCGGCAGAGCGGCAGCGACGTCTACCCGGTCGCGGTGGGCGCGGTGCTGACGCTGTGCGGCGTCACGGCGCTGCTGCCGTGGGCGATCGAGGCGGTCGTCGGGCGGCTCGGCGGCGGGCCCGTCGCCTGGCAACTGGCCGTCCGCAGGCTCCAGTTGAGCGGCGGCGGCGCGGCCCGCGCGGTCAGCGGCATCTGTGTCGCGGTGGCCGGGGCGCTGGCGCTGCAACTGCTGGTCTCCGCCCTCCAGAGCGACTTCGTCCGGCGCACCGGGCAGGACTCCAGCCGCGCCCAGATGTCCGTGTCACTGCCGGAGTCCACCACCGCCGGCCTCCGCCGCGGCATCGCGCGGCTGGCGGGAACCGAGGGCATCCGCGGCACGCACGCGTTGATCGAGGCGAACGTGACCCGGCCCGGTCCGCTGCGCAAGGGCGAGGACTTCCCGCCCGGCGCCCCGCTGACCGTCGGCGACTGCGCCTCGCTCCGCGAGGTGGCGGACACCGGCCCCTGCCGCGACGGCGACGTCTTCCTCGCCGTGCACGGCGGCCCGGCGTCCGACGCCGGGGCAGTCCGCGCCGCCGCCCGCCCCGGCGGGCAGGTCCTGCTCAACGCCGACGGGGACACCGGCAAGCCGATCGGCGCGCCCCGCCTGTGGACCGTCCCGGAGCGGACCCGCGAGGTCGCCGCCCGCAGGGACCCGACGGGCGACCTCTCGCTCCGCGTCCTCGCCACCCCCGGCGTCCTCGACGCCACCCGGCTCCAGGACCCGTACGCGCGCGTCCTGATCCGTACCGATCCCGCGGTGCCCGACGCCGAGGAACACGTCCGCAACACCGCCGCCGCGCTGGGCCCGGAGGTGTTCGTCTCGACGGTGCACGACACCGAGAGCGATGCGCAGTACGCCAGCGTGCACACCGGGCTGCTGCTCGGCTCGACCGTGACGATGGCGCTGGTCGCCGCCGGGCTGCTGGTCACCACCGTGGAGCAGCTGCGTGAGCGGCGGCGGCTGCTGTCGGTGCTGGTGGCCTTCGGCACCCGCCGCTCCACCCTCGCCTGGTCGGTGCTGTGGCAGACGGCGGTGCCCGTCGCGCTGGGGCTGGCCCTCGCGGTGGCCGCCGGGCTCGGGCTCGGCTCCGGGCTGCTGCGGATGGCGGGCAAGGCCGACTACGACTGGGCGGGCGTCTGGCCGCTGCCGCTCGCCGGGGGCCTGCTGGTCCTCCTCGTCACGCTGCTCACCCTGCCATCGCTGTGGCGGCTGATGCGCCCGGACGGCCTGCGCACGGAGTGACGCGCCACCGTGCGGAACGCGCCCCGCGGGGCCCGGGTGACCGGGTCGCGCGGGGCGTTCCCGTGCCCGTACCGGGTACGTATAAATCAAGCGTATACACCCCGGATACACCCACGACGTAAGGTGGTCGCCATGTCAATCGGTCATACGCTGCTGGGCCTCCTGGAGTCCGGACCCCGCCATGGCTACGACCTCAAGCGGGCCTTCGACGAACACTTCGGGCACGACCGTCCGCTGCACTACGGGCAGGTCTACTCGACGATGTCCCGGCTGCTGAAGAACGGCCTGGTCGAGGTGGACGGCGTCGAGGCCGGTGCGGGCCCCGAGCGCAAGCGGTACGCGATCACGGACGCCGGTGTCACCGATGTCGGCCAGTGGCTCAGCCGCCCGGAGAAGCCGGAACCGTATCTCCAGTCGACGCTGTACACCAAGGTCGTTCTCGCGCTGATGACCGGACGGGACGCCGCCGAGCTGCTCGACACCCAGCGGGCCGAGCATCTGCGGCTGATGCGCGGGCTCACCGAGCGCAAGCGCCAGGGCGACCTCGCCGACCAGCTGATCTGCGACCACGCGCTCTTCCATCTGGAGGCCGACCTGCGCTGGCTGGAGCTGACCGCCGCCCGGCTCGACAGCCTGGCGCAGACGGTGCACAAATGACGCCCGAGGGTTCACTGCTCGCCGCGAGCGACCTGCACAAGGCGTACGGCGCCACGCCCGCGCTGGACGGTGCGGAGTTCTCGGTCCACCCCGGTGAGGTCGTGGCCGTCCTCGGTCCGTCCGGCTCCGGGAAGTCCACGCTGCTGCACTGCCTGGCGGGGATCATCCGGCCCGACCACGGCACCATCCGCTACGGGGACCACGACCTGACGGCCATGAGTGACGCCGAACGCAGCGCCCTGCGCCGCAGCGACTTCGGCTTCGTCTTCCAGTTCGGCCAGCTCGTCCCCGAACTCACCTGCCTGGAGAACGTCGCCCTGCCACTCCGCCTCAACGGCGCCCGCCGCAAGGAGGCCGAACGGCAGGCGCGGGAGTGGCTGGAGCGGCTGGAGGTCGAGGACGTCCACAAGCAGCGCCCCGGCGAGGTCTCCGGCGGGCAGGGCCAACGCGTCGCCGTCGCCCGCGCCCTCGCCACCCGCCCCCGGGTCGTCTTCGCCGACGAGCCCACGGGCGCCCTGGACTCCCTCAACGGCGAGCGCGTCATGACGCTGCTGACCGACGCCGCCCGCGAGACCCGGGCGGCCGTCGTCCTCGTCACCCACGAGACCCGCGTCGCCGCCTACTCCGACCGCGAGATCACCGTCCGCGACGGCAAGGTGAAGGACCTGCTGGCGGGCTTGCGGTGACCACTCCCGCCGCGCCCGTACCCGTCCGGGCGCGTGGCTGGTGCCGCGACCTGTTGATGGGGATGCGGTTCGCCGCGGGCGGCGGACGTGAGGGCTGGACGCGTACGGCCCTGACGGCGGTCGGCGTGGCCCTCGGCGTCGCCGTGCTGCTGGTCGGCGCGTCCGTACCGACGCTGATGAACGCCTGGCACGGCCGCGAGAAGGCCCGCGAGAACCTGGGCCAGCTGCACGAACCGCCGCGCGGCGACACCACGGTGCGCTATGCGAGCGCCGACACCGTCTTCCACGGCGAGCGGATCCGCGGCCGCCTGGTCCGGCCCGACGGCGCGCACCCGCCCGTACCGCCCGGCATGGACCGCCTTCCCGGACCGGGCGAGATGCGGGTCTCCCCGGCACTCAAGGAGCTGCTGGCCGAGCCGGGCAGCGCCCTGCTGCGGCAGCGGCTCCCGTACAAGGTCACCGGTGTCATCGGCGACGCGGGGCTCCAGGGCCCGGCAGAGCTGACGTATGTCGCGGGCGGCACGACGCTGCGCCCGCCCGACGCGTACCGCATCGACCACTTCGGCAGGAGCTGGACCCCACGGCCGCTGACGCCGCAGGGCACGCTGCTGGTGATCATGACGTGTGTGGCGCTGCTGACGCCGGTGACGGTCTTCATCGGGACGTCCGCGCGGTTCGGCAACGACCAGCGCGAACGGCGGCTGGCGGCGCTGCGGCTGCTCGGCTCGGACATCGCCACCACCCGCCGGGTCGCCGCCGGGGAAGCCCTGTTCGGCTCGGCGCTGGGGCTGGCGGGCGGCACCGCGCTGTTCCTCGCCGCCCGGCAGACCGCCGGGGCGATCACCCTGTGGGACATCAACGTCTTCCCCGCCGACATCCGGCCCGGCCCGCTGCCCGCCGCGCTGATCGCCGTCCTCGTCCCGGCCGTCTCGGTCCTGGTGACGCTGTTCGCGCAGCGCGGGGTGACGGTCGATCCGCTCGGTGTGGTGCGCCGGCGGCCCGCGCCGCGCCGCCGGCTGTGGTGGCGGCTGCTGCCGCCGGTGCTCGGCGCGGCGCTGCTGGTCCCGCTGCTCCGGCGGCAGGGCTGGGACGACACCGCCGCCAACACCACGGAGCTGGCCGTCGGTTCGATGCTGTTGCTGCTCGGCGTCACGGCGCTGCTGCCGTGGCTGGTCGAGGCGGTGGTGTGCCGGTTGCACGGCGGCCCGGTGCCCTGGCAGCTGGCCATCCGCCGCCTCCAGCTGGCCGGGGGTGCGGCGACCCGCGCGGTCAGCGGCATCACCGTCGCGGTGGCCGGGGCCATCGCCATCCATATGCTCTTCACCGGTATGCAGTTCGGCTTCGCCGAGGCGTACGCCCGCTCCGGCGCGCTGCCCCGGCTCGGCTACACCGCGCAGGCCGACAGCTGGCGGCAGACCGAACGGGCGCTCACCGCGGTGCGCGCCACGCCGGGGGTGACGGACGCCCGCGGTGTCATCGAGGCCACCGCGGACACCCTGCCGGGCAGCGACAGTTTCCCGAACCTCGCCATCGGCAGCTGCGCCGAACTGCGCCGGGTGGCCGCGCTGGACTCCTGCCGCGACGGCGACGTCTTCGTGGCACAGGGCCGCGACACGAAGACGGTACGGCCGGGCGGCGCCCTCGACCTCAACCCGGCGTTCTCGCCGGAGGACCGCGCCACCCCGCAGCCGTGGACGATCCCCGCCGACGCCCGTCAGGTCCGGCTCCGCCACACGGGCCAGGGGCCGGACGACCACCGCTACGACGTCCTGGCCACCCCGTCCACGGTCGACGTGCGCCGCCTGGGCATGGGTGACATGGCGCTGCGCGTCGGCTTCGACCGCTCCGTCCCGGACGCCGTCGAACGCATCCGTACCGCGTTGGCGCTGGTCACCCCGGCGGTGTACGAAAGCTCCGCGGTGGACAACCCGCACGACCGGGCCTACTCGGGCGTCCGCAACGGCCTGTTCGCCGCCGCCACGGTCACTCTCCTGCTGATCGGCGCGGGCCTGATCATCTCGACGGTGGAACAGCTCCACGAACGCCGCCGGATCCTCTCCTCCCTCCACGCCTTCGGCGTCCGCCGGTCCGCGCTGAGCTGGTCGGTCCTGTGGCAGACGGCGGTCCCGGTCCTGCTCGGCCTGGCCCTCGCGGTCGGCTGCGGTCTGCTGCTCGGCGCACTGCTGCTGCGGATGATCCACGCCGAGGTACGGGTGGACTGGCCGGTGGTGGCCGGAATGACGGGCATCGGCGGCGGCGTGATCCTCTTCGTCACGGCCCTGAGCCTGCCGCCCCTGTGGCGGATGATGCGGCCGGAGGGGCTGCGGACGGAGTGAACGGGGGCCGGTCCGGTCGGCTCACGGCGCGAAGGGCCGGGCGCCCGGGGACGGGCCCGAGCGTCTACGGCGCGGCGACCCCGTCCCCCGCCTCCACCATCCGCACCGGCAACCCCCGCATCGCCACCCGCAGCGCCGCCGCGAACTCCTCGAACTCGCGCTGGCGCGCCGCGCCGCTGCGCATCGCCAGCGCGATCCGCCGGGCGGGCGCCGGATCGGCGAAGTACCCGGTGGTCAACTCGTCGTTACGGGCGGTCTCCACGCGCAGCGCGGTACGGGGCAGCAGCGTCACGCCGAGCCCGCCGGCCACCAGCTGGACCAGCGTCGACAGGCCCGCCGCGCTGGTCGTGACCGGCACGCCCTCCTCGCGCCCGGCCTCCCGGCAGATGTCGAGGGCCTGGTCGCGCAGGCAGTGCCCCTCGTCGAGCAGCAGCAGATCCAGCTCCTTGAGCGCTTCCCGCGGGATGTCGCCGCGCCCTCCCAGCCAGTGCTCCTTCGGCGCGACCAGGACGAAGTCCTCGTCGAACAGCGGGAGTTCGGTGATCTGCGGGACGCCGAGCGGCACCGCGAGCAGCAGCAGATCGAGCCGCCCGTGCCCGAGCCCGTCCAGCAGCGAGGCGGTCTGCTCCTCGTGGACCTGGAGGTCGAGGTCGGGGTAGGTGGCGTGGACCAGCCGCAGGACCGTCGGCAGCAGATACGGCGCGACGGTGGGGATCACGCCGAGCCGCAGCGCCCCGGTGAACGGTGCGCGGGCCGCCTCCGCCTCCTCCAGCAGATCCCCGACGGCCGCCAGCACCGCACGGGCCCGCGCCGCGACGCGCTCCCCGGCGGTGGAGAGCAGCACCTTGCGCGTGGTCCGCTCCAGCAGCTGTACGCCGAGCGTCTCCTCCAGCGCCGACACCGCCCCGGAGAGCGCGGGCTGGCTCATCCCGATCTCGGCCGCCGCCTCCCGGAAGTGCAGATGCTCGGCGACCGCCACGAAGGCCCGCAGCTGCGCCAGACTCGGCTGCCGCGCCCGTCCCCCGCTCACCGGCGACGCCACTGATAACCACCTCCGATCAACACATTCCAGTCTACGGAGCCGCCGCCCGAACGCCCGCGCCCACCGGCTCCGGCCTCCTCCACGGCGCTTCCCCCCGCACCCGTAGACCGATTTTCGGCGCCCCGACACCGCTCAGCGGCACACAGGACACCCTCCGAACAGCACTGATAACCCCATCCAATCAACATCAACAACTCTGGCTATTTCCCTGATCAATACTCCGTATGGCACTGTGTTATCCGTCCAACCCTCAAGGAATGCCCCAAAAGGGACTTCCGGTGTTGCAAGGAGAGCGCGTGCTCACTGTCGGCGACAAGTTCCCCGAGTTCGATCTGACCGCCTGCGTTTCGCTCGAGTCCGGCAAGGAGTTCGAGCAGATCAACCACAAGACCTACGAAGGCAAGTGGAAGATCGTCTTCGCGTGGCCGAAGGACTTCACCTTCGTGTGCCCCACCGAGATCGCCGCCTTCGGCAAGCTGAACGACGAGTTCGCCGACCGTGACGCCCAGATCCTCGGCTTCTCCGGCGACTCCGAGTTCGTGCACCACGCCTGGCGCAAGGACCACCCGGACCTGACCGACCTGCCCTTCCCGATGCTCGCCGACTCGAAGCACGAGCTCATGCGCGACCTGGGCATCGAGGGCGAGGACGGCTTCGCGCAGCGCGCCGTCTTCATCGTCGACCAGAACAACGAGATCCAGTTCACGATGGTGACCGCCGGCTCCGTCGGCCGTAACCCCAAGGAGGTCCTGCGGGTCCTCGACGCCCTGCAGACCGACGAGCTGTGCCCCTGCAACTGGTCCAAGGGCGACGAGACCCTCGACCCGGTCTCGCTGCTCTCGGGCGAGTGAGCTGATCCGACATGGCTCTCGATGAACTGAAGTCCGCCGTACCGGACTTCGCCAAGGACCTGAAGCTGAACCTCGGCTCGGTCATCGGCAACAGCGACCTCCCGCAGCAGCAGCTGTGGGGCACCGTCCTGGCCTGCGCGATCGCCTCGCGCTCGCCGAAGGTGCTCCGCGAGCTGGAGCCGGAGGCCAAGGCCAACCTCTCCCCCGAGGCGTACCAGGCCGCCAAGTCCGCCGCCGCCATCATGGCGATGAACAACGTGTTCTACCGGACCCGGCACCTGCTGTCGGACCCGGAGTACGGCACGATGCGCGCCGGTCTGCGGATGAACGTCATCGGCAACCCGGGCGTGGACAAGGTCGACTTCGAGCTGTGGTCGCTGGCCGTCTCGGCCATCAACGGCTGCGGTATGTGCCTCGACTCGCACGAGCAGGTGCTCCGCAAGGCCGGTGTGGACCGCGAGACGATCCAGGAGGCCGTCAAGATCGCCGCCGTCCTCCAGGCCGTCGGCGCCACCCTCGACGCCGAGGCCGCCCTGGCGGAGTAATCCGCCCGCGCACCGCGCACCGTGAAGAAGCCCCGTGGACCGTTGGGTCCACGGGGCTTCTTCGCGTTTCCGGAGCGGGCGGTCAGTCCCGCGACGGCGGCCGCGCCGGCGTCGGTGCCACCCCGATCGCCGTGGCACCGCGCGGCTGCGGCGCCATCCGTACCGCCTGTTCCAGGGAGTACGAACGGAGGTAGCCGACGACGGTGTTGGTGACGGCGACCAGCGGGACGGCGACCACCGCGCCGCCGATCCCGGCGATCAGGCCGCCCGCCGCGACGGAGAGGATCACCGCGAGCGGGTGGACGCGGACCGCGCGGCCCAGGATGAACGGCTGGAGGATGTGGCCCTCGATCTGCTGCACCGCCAGGACCACCGCGAGCACCATCAGCGCGGTGAACATGCCCTGGGTGACGAGCGCGACGACACATGCCAGCGCGCCCGAGACCACCGCGCCGATCAGCGGGATGAAGGCGAACAGGAAGATGAAGACGGCGAGCGGCACGGCCAGCGGCACTTTGAGGACGTAGAGCCCGGTGCCGATGAAGAACGCGTCGATCAGGGCGACCAGCACCGTGCCGCGGACGTACGCGGTCAGTGTCCGCCAGGCGCGCGGCCCGGCGCCCGCCACACCCTCGCGGGCGGCGAACGGGACCAGCTTCAGCATCCATTCCCAGATCCGCCGGCCGTCGTAGAGCAGGAAGAGCGTGGTGAACATCGCCAGCAGGATGCCGGTGAACACCTCAAGGACGACGGTGACGCCCTCCAGACCGGCGGAGGTGATGGCCTCGGTGTTGGCGCCGACCGCGTCCTGAAGGTTCTTGGCGATGTTGTTGATCTGGCTCTCGGTCACATGGAACGGGCTCTTGAGCAGCCAGCCCTTCAGCTCGGTGATGCCCTCCTGGATACGGTCGGAGACCGAGTCGATGTTGGCCTGCACCTGCCAGACGACGAACCAGCCGACCAGGCCCATGATGACGAAGCCGCCGATGAAGGTCAGCGCGGTGGCGAATCCGCGCGGCAGCCCCCGGCGCCGCAGCCAGGCGACCGTCGGCTGCAACAGCGCGGTGATCAACAGCGCCGCGACGAAGGCCAGCACGACCAGCTCGATGGTGGTGATGACCTGGGCCAGCACCCAGAGCGTCCCGGCCAGCACCAGCAGCCGCCACCCCGCCTCGGCGGCGACCCGCACCCCCCACGGCACCGCCGACGCCGGATCGGGCCGCGCGGCAACGGCCGGAGCGTAGGCGGGCGGTGCGGGGACGGCGGCTGCACGGCCCGTACCCGCCTCCCCCTCGGACGGCGGCGCGGTGCTCCCGGACGCCGACGCCGCGGCCACGGGCGTCACGGCCTCCGGCGCAGCAGCTTCCGGAGCAGCGGCTTCCGGTGCCACGGCCTCCTTCGCCGCCACGGACTCCTCCCCCACCACAGGCACTTCAGGCCCCGACCGCGCTCCCCCCGAGGCCGCGGCGGCATCCGTCCCGCCCAGGGGCCGGGGACTCCCGTCACGCCGCAGCGCCTCCGCGTCCTCGGCCGCCGCCGCGGCCTCCGTCCGGCGGCGCTGTTCCTCCAGCCGGTGCGCGAGCCGCGTCAGACCGGCGCCGAGCCCGCCGACCCATTGAGGCAATCTGGACATGTCGTTCTTCTTCCCCTCCCGCCCCCCACTCCTGACGGGACGACGTTACCTGTGCGGGACACACGAAACCCCCGACGCTGACGCGGTCGGGGGTTTCGGGGCGTACGTGCGGTGCGGCCGGAGGCCGGGGTACGTCTAGTACCAGCTGTTTTGCTGCCAGAAGCTCCAGGCGCCACAGGGGCTGCCGTAGCGGCTGTTCATGTAGTTCAGCCCCCACTTGATCTGGGTGGCCGGGTTGGTCTGCCAGTCGGCGCCCGCGGAGGACATCTTGGAACCGGGCAGCGCCTGGACCAGACCGTAGGCGCCCGAGGAGGCGTTGACGGCCTGGTAGTTCCAGCCGGACTCGTGGTTCACGATGTTGCTGAAGCACTGGAACTGCTCGCCCGGGATCATCTGGCGCGCCATGGCCTGCGTCTCGGCGATCGTGTACGAGCCCTTGGCGACGAAGTCGCTGGCGTCACGGGTCGCGGAGCGCGACACCTCCAGCTTCTTCTTCCGCGCCTCGGCGTCGGCCTTCGCCTTCGCCTCGTCCGCGGCGTCCTTCTTCTCCTGCGCGGTCTGTGCGGCGGCCTTGCGTGCCGACTCCTGCGCGGACTTGAGGGCTGCCACATCGGCCTGGGTGGACTGGTCGTCCGCCTGCTGCGTCAGGGAGGCCGTCTGCACCTGGGCCTGCTGGCCCGCGGGGAGGTCGGCGATCGTCGCGTCGGCTGCCGTGGCCTGGGTGTTGCTGCCATCCAAGCCCGGCTGGTTGCCTGCAGCGACGCCGACTACGGCGCCGACGGTGGTGACCGCGGTGGCGGAGGCCACGGCGAATCCCCGGACCGAGATCCGGCTCACACGATTTCCTTCCAGCATCGCCCGCATAGGTGACCTCGCGGACGCAATCGTGCCCCTGGCGCTGGCTTCCCTTGTTCCGCCCCCTGTTGAGCGGCGGGGGCGACTGGTCACGGGAGGCACGGGCCCGGTACGTCCCCCTCAGGGTTCGCGTGGTGCTCGGGCGGCATACGGCGGTTCACTATGAAGTTCGGGTGGTGCCGCACCTCTGGGGATGCTGGTGGTGCCGTATGCGGGGCCTGACAGGACCCAGACTCTGCCCGACGGGG
The DNA here is from genome assembly GCF_045040405.1 of Streptomyces sp. NBC_01525. Classification (NCBI taxonomy): domain Bacteria; kingdom Bacillati; phylum Actinomycetota; class Actinomycetes; order Kitasatosporales; family Streptomycetaceae; genus Streptomyces; species Streptomyces sp. NBC_01525. The sequence continues at coordinate 4,536,597 of NZ_CP109397.1, read as the reverse complement.
CCACCGGGAATCAATTCTCCACCGGGTGTGAAAGCTCACACCCGGTTTACCCCCCTGAGATTCCCGCATATTCCCGCGCATCAGAACGCCGCCCGGTTAAGCTCCTTGGCTTCTCCGGGCGGCGTCCTGTCGTACACACCGGATCAGATGCTGCCGTCCTCCAGCATTTCGGTCACCAGCGCGGCGATCGGCGAGCGCTCCGAGCGGGTCAGCGTGACGTGCGCGAAGAGCGGGTGGCCCTTCAGCTTCTCCACCACGGCCACCACGCCGTCGTGCCGCCCGACCCGGAGGTTGTCGCGCTGCGCGACGTCATGCGTCAGCACCACCCGGGAGTTGGCCCCGATCCGGGACAACACGGTCAGCAGGACGTTCCGCTCCAGGGACTGGGCCTCGTCGACGATGACGAACGCGTCGTGCAGCGACCGGCCGCGGATATGGGTCAGCGGCAGCACCTCCAGCATGCCGCGCTCCACGACCTCCTCGATGACCTCCTTGCTCGTCACCGCCGAGAGCGTGTCGAAGACCGCCTGCGCCCAGGGGCTCATCTTCTCGGACTCGTTGCCCGGCAGATAGCCCAGCTCCTGCCCGCCCACCGCGTACAGCGGCCGGAACACCATCACCTTGCGGTGCTGACGGCGTTCCAGCACCGCCTCCAGGCCCGCGCAGAGCGCCAGCGCCGACTTGCCGGTGCCGGCCCGGCCGCCCATGGAGACGATGCCGACCTCCTGGTCCAGCAGGAGGTCCAGGGCGATGCGCTGTTCGGCGCTGCGGCCGTGGATGCCGAACGCCTCGCGGTCGCCACGCACCAGCCGCACCGCGCCGTCCTCGGTGACCCGGCCGAGCGCCTTGCCGCGCTCCGACTGGAGGACGAGCCCGGTGTGGACGGGCAGCTCGGCGGCCTCCGGTACGTGTGCGACCTCGTCGGCGAAGAGTTCGTCGACCTGATCGGCGGTGGCGGCGATCTCGCTCATGCCCGTCCAGCCGGAGTCGGTGACGGCCAGTTCGGCGCGGTATTCCTCGGCGAGCAGTCCGACGGACGACGCTTTGATCCGCATCGGCAGGTCCTTGGAGACGACGGTCACGTCGTACCCCTCGGCCTGGAGGTTGCGGGCGACGGCGAGGATCCGTGCGTCGTTGTCGCCGACGCGGCTGTGGCCGTTCCAGAACGCGGCGGGCAGGATCCCGGGGTCGGAGTGGTTGAGTTCGACTCTGAGGGTGCCGCCCAGGTCGCCGATGGGCAAGGGCGCGTCCAGCCGCCCGAACCGTACGCGGTACTCGTCCAGCAGGCGCAGCGCCTGCCGTGCGAAGTACCCCAGCTCTGGATGGTGCCTCTTGGCCTCCAGCTCCGTGACCACCACGACCGGCAGGACGACCTCGTGCTCGTCGAAGCGGGACATGGCGCCTGGATCGGCCAGCAGGACGCTGGTGTCGAGGACGTAGGTGTGCCGGCCGCTCTCACGGCGCTTGTTGCTGTTCACCACGGGTGGACGAACCCCCTCGGATGAGGTCGGGGTGCGACGGCGTCGCGGGGGACAGGACCGGGTTCTGGCCGCGCTGCGCGGGCCGAACACCGGCCCTCCGCGTCGTCCGTGCGGGTCGCACGGGCCTCCGTGATGCGCAAAGGGCCTCCCCGGCGGACGGCCCCATGCCGTCCGCTGAGATACGGCGCCCGTGTCTGATTCCGGACGCCGACCTGCCAGGAACCTTCCCGCGTTGGGGTGCGCCCATGCCCGGCGCGCGGGCGCACAGGCGGTGAACCTTGGATGACGCGCGCCGCCTACGACCGCGCCCCGGCCACCACCTGGGGTGACCGGGGCACGGGAGGAACCGGGGCCGGAGCTTCACCGGGGCACCTCCGAGGGGCACGTACCGGGCATAACGGATGCGGCGGGCTAGCCGCCGTAACGCCGGTTGCGGGCCGCGTAGTCACGCAGGGCGCGCAGGTAGTCGACCTTCCGGAAGGCGGGCCAGAAGACCTCGCAGAAGTAGTACTCGGAGTGCGCGGACTGCCAGAGCATGAATCCGGACAGGCGCTGTTCGCCGCTGGTGCGGATCACCAGGTCCGGGTCGGGCTGGCCGCTGGTGTAGAGGTGGTTGGAGATGAGGTCGATGTCGACGGTCTCGGCCAGCTCCTCGAAGGAGGTGCCGCGGTCGGCGTGTTCGAGGAGGAGGGAGCGGACCGCGTCGGCGATCTCCTGGCGGCCTCCGTACGCGACGGCGACGTTGACCAGGACGCCGGTGTTGTCGACGGTGTCCTCCTCCGCCTGCTTGAGGACGTGCTGGGTGCCCGAGGGCAGCAGGTCGCGGTTGCCGACGTGGTGGACGCGCCAGCGGCCGTCGGCGGCGAGGTCGCGCACGGTGTTCTCGATGATGCCGAGCAACGGCGTCAGTTCGACCTCGGGCCGGTCGAGGTTGTCGGTCGACAGCAGCCAGAGTGTGACCACCTCGACATCGGTCTCGGCGCACCAGCCCAGCAGTTCGCCGATCTTGACGGCGCCGGCCTGGTGGCCCTGCTCGGGCGTGCGGCCGTCGGCCCGTGCCCAGCGGCGGTTGCCGTCGAGGATGACCCCGATGTGCTTGGGCACCTGGCTGTGGTCCAGCCGGCCCTCCACCCGCCGTGCATACAGCCGGTAGACCAGATTCCGCAGTGCCTGCGGATACGGGATACGCATCCCGGAAGATCGCAGCATGAGTGTGGTCCAGCCCCTCCGTGCCCATTGGCGGTCGCCCCGTCGCCTAAGTACGTACTTTACTTCTCGGGCGTGTCGGCAGCCCCATCAGGTGTCTCTGAGGACCGTGATAGGGAGTTGACCATGACTGATTCTTCTCCGTACTGCGCCGCGGATTCGCGCTACGACTCCATGGAGTACCGGCGCACCGGACGCAGCGGCCTGAAACTTCCGGCCATCTCTCTGGGACTCTGGCACAACTTCGGTGACGACCGCACCTTGGCCTCGCAGCGCGCGATCCTGCGCCGCGCCTTCGACCTGGGCGTGACCCACTTCGACCTGGCCAACAACTACGGTCCGCCGCCCGGGTCCGCCGAGCTGAACTTCGGGAAGATCTTCGCTCAGGACTTCCGGCCCTACCGCGACGAGATCATTCTCTCGACCAAAGCGGGATATCGGATGCATCCCGGCCCGTACGGCGAATGGGGTTCGCGGAAATATCTCCTCTCCTCACTCGATGCCTCACTGAAGCGGATGGGTGTCGATTACGTCGATATCTTCTACTCGCACCGCTTCGACCCGGAAACCCCGCTGGAGGAGACGATGGGCGCCCTCGCGTCCGCCGTCCGCCAGGGGAAGGCGCTCTACGCCGGAATCTCGTCGTACAGCTCCGAGCAGACCCGGGAGGCGGCCCGGATTCTGCGCGGTATGGGCGTTCCGGCGCTGATCCACCAGCCGTCGTACTCGATGATCAACCGCTGGACCGAGGGCGACGGGCTGCTGGACACCCTGGAGAGCGAGGGCATGGGCTGCATCTCGTTCGCGCCGCTCGCGCAGGGGCTGCTCACCGACAAGTACCTGCACGGCGTCCCGGAGGGCTCACGTGCCTCGCTGGGCAAGTCGCTCGACCCGGGACTGCTCTCCGAGGACGTGGTACGGCGGCTGCGGGGGCTCAACGAGATCGCCGCCCGCCGGGGCCGGTCGCTGGCGCAGCTGGCGCTGGGCTGGGTGCTGCGGGACCCGCGGATGACGTCGGCGCTGATCGGGGCGAGCAGCGTGGCGCAGCTGGAGGCGAACATCGCGGCGCTGGGCGCCCCGGCGCTGACGGAGGCCGAGCTGTCGGAGATCGACGAGTTCGCGCAGACCACCGACGGGGTGAACATCTGGGCCCGCCGGAGCTGAGTCCGGCGGGAGGCCCGGGGCCCGGGTTTCCGGGCCGGTCCCGTGCCCGGGAGGCGGTGTGCGCCCCCTGTGCCGAGTGCCCCTGGCGTGCGCCGGGCACGGCGAAAGGCACAGGAACGGAGCCGGAAAGAAAACCGGAAAGAAAAAGCGGGCCGGTCCGTGGGGGGATACGGACCGGCCCGAGGGGGGGCTTCCACCATAACCCCATGAGCCCTGTGGTGTGCGCAACATCGCAGAACCGGTGTGCCCCGGTCGCGCGCCGGGGCGCACCGTCGCCACCCGGACGGCCGCCGCGACCCTCGTCAGGCGGCCGCCGCGACCGCCGGGAGCAGCCCGCAGAGCGCCCCGACGATCAGGTGCGGGCCGAGCGGCAGTCCACCGGGGACCGCGCGGCGCCAGGACCCGGCGGCGGCGCCCGGCGAGCAGCAGCCAGCCGTGGGCCGATCCGGTGAGGGGGTGGCCCCGGGGGCAGCCGGTGCGCCAGCCGGGGTCCGGGTCGACGCTCAGCCGGTGGACGGGCCGGGGCAGCAGCACTCCGGCGGCACCGTAGGCGGCGGCGAGGATCATCAGCGTCGGGTCACCCGATGGCCATGGAGCGCGGGGCCCGGGCGCGGGACCGGCCCGGCGGGACGGCGGGACGGCGCGGGGCGCCCGCACGGTCGCGGGCGGGCGGGCCCGGGGCGCCCGTACCTCCGCGGGCGGACGGCTGGTAGAACGGCGGCCATGGCGCGTTGGCGGGACGGTACGGGGACGATGTACGGGGCGGGCACTCCGGTCGTGGTGGAGATCGCCGCGTCCTACCGGGCGCGCAGACGGGGACTGTTGGGCCGGGACGGGGTGGCGGGAGCGCTGCTGCTGACGCCCGCGAGCGGGGTGCACACCTTCGGGATGCGGTTCGCGATCGATGTCGCCTATCTCGACCGGCAGCTGCGGGTGCTCGCGGTGCGCACCATGCCACCGGGGAGGCTGGGGCTGCCGCGTCCGCGTGCCCGCCATGTGCTGGAGGCGTCGGCGGGGGCGATGGCCGGGTGGGGGCTGGTGGCGGGGGCCCAACTGACGGTTCGTACGGGGGAAGCGGCCCCGTAGGGGACGAGGCCGGGGCACCCTTCGGCGGAGCCGCCCCGTAGGCGACGGGGCCACGGGCGCCCTTCGGCGGGGAGCCGCGCGGTGGCGGCGCCGCCCGGAAGGTCCAGAGAGTTGCCTGCGAAAGGACCAGCAAACCCCGGCGCCCCATCACCACCCACAGGAACCCTCCCTGATACGTCAATCCTCCCGAGGGAAACTGACCTCCACCCGACGGTTCTTCTTCCGCCCCTCCTCCGTGGAGTTGTCCGCGATCGGGTACTGCTCGCCGTAGCCGCGGATTTCGAAAGTGACGGCGGAGCCGAGGTCCTCGGCGAGGCGGCGTTGGACGGCTCCGGCGCGTTCACGGGAGAGGGTCACGCCGTGGGCGGCGGAGCCGAGGTCGTCGGTGAAGCCGAAAACCCGCAGCTTCTTGGCGTGCTGTTTCGTGACCTCGTCGGCGATGGCGGCGATGCGGGAGCGCGCGTCGTCGGTGAGCTCGGCGCTGTCCTTGCCGAACAGCACCTCCGCCTGGAGCGCGAACGTCACATTGTCGTTGGTGTCCTGGCGGCGTTCGGCGCCGTCGTCGGTCTCCACGACGGACTTGATGTTCAGGACCTTCGACGGGGCCAGCGTGGCGCCCTGCACCATCCGCAGATCGGGATCGCGCGCATCGATGGCGACCGGCGGGGTGGTGTCCTCGGTCAGGCCGGGCGGGGTGTCGGCGTGCGCCACGGGGGCGGCGAGCCCGGTGGCCAGCAGCAGGGCGGCGGCGGTGACGGCGCGTCCGGTCCGGGCGGCGCGCGGCGGATGCGTACCGGTGGGGCGGGTGCCGGTCGGGTGGGGGCGTGGCGGGTGCGTCGCGGGCATGGGCGCGGTCACTCCGTGATCCGTACGTCGGCGGGCGGCATCGTCGGGAGCTGGAAGTCGACCTCGGTGACCTTGGCGGGCGGGGCGGGGAACTGCGCGAAAACCGGGCGGCTCTCGCCGGGCCGCAACCCGCTCAGGCCCGTGGTGCACAGGCATTCGCCGTCGGTGTCGCGCAGCACGAGGTACCGCTTCTTGCCCGCCTTGTCGACGAGGGTGGCGCCGGAGAGAGAGGAGCGGGAGCGGAGTTCGGATTCGTTGGAGCGCCAGTCGATGGCGTTGAAGACACGGGTGCCGTGGTTGGCGACGGTGCCGTTGACGGTGACGAAGCCGCCGGAGTCGCGGACGACGGAGTGCAGGGTGACGGTGACGCCGTCCGGGCCCTTCATCTCGCCGATGGCCTTGTCGACGTCGGCGGCGGGGGCGGTGGGCTCGGCGGGTGCGGGACCGGCGTTGCGGGCCGGGGCCCGGTCGTCCGTCCGTCCTCCCCCGGCGTCGCCGTCACCGCAGCCGGCGACGACCAGCGCCAGGCCGACCGCGACGGCCGTGGCGGCCGCTCCTCGGGCGGCTTTCGTGGTGCGCCGCATGCTCATGGGTGCCAATCCTTCGGTCGTCAGCGGTTCGGTGGGCGGTCGGCGGCGCCCGGGACCGGCGGCGCGGTCATCGGGCGAGCCGTACGGCGAAGAGGTCGGTGGCCTCGGGCAGTCCGCGGCCGTCGTGAAGATCGCCGGGCTCCAGATGCCATGCCTTCCCGTCGCAGACGAGCCCGGGGAGGGGGGCGTCGTCCGTGCCGTGGGGGTCGTCCTTCCCCTTTCCCTCACCGGGGTCGCCGGTGCCGTGTCCGGGGGTGGAGGAGGGTACTCCCCCGCCGGGGGTGTGCGGTCCGGTTGTCGGGGGCGTGTCGCCGGTCGCGCCCGCGTGGCAGCGGGGTTCGACGACGGCGGTGGCGGTGGCCCGGGCGTGGGCGGACTCCGTACCGGGGACGACGGAGCGGCCGACGGCGGAGCGGGCGCGGACCTGGACGGCGAAGGAGGTGGGCCAGGAGTCGGGGGTGCAGGCGGTGAGGACCGCGTCGTTGCGTCCGGCGAACCAGCCGGCGTTGTCGCAGGCGGCGCGGGAGTCGGCGCCGCGGCCCTCCAGCAGATCGCGCCAGTCGGCGCCGGAGCGCAGCGCGTCGAAGAGGTTCTCGGTCAGCCGGTCGCGGTACTTCTGCCCGGCGGCGAGGGCGGCGGCGTCGGCGGCGGTCTGGGCGCCGCCCCGGCTCGCGGCCGCCTGGCCGACGGCGAAGAACGCGAGGGCGAGGAAGAGCAGCCCGGCGACCGCCACGATGTACACCGGGAACGCCTGTCCGGCATCGCGCGGCGGGCGGGCGGCGGGGGCGGTCATGGCAGCGCCGGGCGGGGCGGGTGCGGGGGCGCGGCCCGCTAGATGCCGACGACTTCGGAGATCTTGTCGGCGATGGCGTTCGCGATCTGGCTGCCGAAGTCCGTGGTGGACAGCACCAGGACGATCGCCACAACCACCGCGATGATGCCGAGGTACTCGATCGAGGTCTGCCCCCGGTCGTCGTTCCCCACAATCCGCTTCACCATCGACTTCTCCTCCATGGGCCCCCGCACCTCTCTGGTCCGGCTGGGCAGTCCCCGTGGTGTCGGCGCGTAGCTTCGCGGTCACGACACGAGAAAAGTACGCCGGAAAGGCGCTCGTGGAACAGGGAATCCCTACCCCAACCTGTTCGGAGGACACGGCGAGGGGCCAGAGCGAAAGAATTCGGCCATCCGGCGTGCGTGGCGGAAGCGGCGCCCCTCGCACTCCGTTCACCCCCGATCCCCCTGCGGTCCCCGCGCGGGACATCCCGTACCTCGATGGCGGCTCCACTGTGACACAACTCGTTGCTCCTGCGAAGGAGTTGGCGGCAAGCCGCCGTCGTCCGCGTACGGTTTTGGCCGCGTGCCCACATCCGGTACGCGGCGCTCCGCCGGGCGCCCGGAGCGGTCCGGCGATACGGCCGTCCGGGCGCGGCGCGCGGCGCGTCCGGGTGAGTATGGCGGCGCCAATTCGGCGGCTTTCATTTCCCCATCAGCGAGCCGAAATCGGTGCCGGAGCCGAGGAAGAACCCGGCGATCAGCAAAATCATGGTCGCCGGGACCATGAAGGTGGTGACGACCATGGTGGCCTTGGGGACGGCGCGGGCGGCCCGGCGGCGGGCGTTCTGCGCGTCGGTGCGCCGCATGTCGTCGGCGATCTGGATGAGCGTGTCGACGATCGGCGCGCCCAGCTCCTCGCCCTGCTGGAGCGCGGTGACGAACTGCGCGACCTGCTCGGAGTCGTTGCGTTTGCGCAGTTCCTCGAAGGCCGTACGGCGGCTGACGCCCATGTCCATCTGGCGCAGGGTGATGCGCAGTTCGTCTGCCCAGGGGCCTTCGTAGCGGTCGGCGACGCGGTCGAGGGCCTGGCGGAAACCGAGCCCCGCGCTGACGACCACGGCGAGGACGTCGAGGAAGTCCGGCAGGGTCCGTTCGATGGTGTCCTTGCGCTGCCGGATGGCGGAGCGGATGCCGACCTCGGTCCAGAAGCAGGCGAACAGCACCATCAGCACACCGAGCAGTGGCTGGCCGCGCAGGAACATCACCAACGCGCCGAACAGCCCGAGCGCGCCGTAGACCGCGCGCCGGGCGGCGTAGCGGTCGACGGTCAGCCCGCCCGGGTTGCCCGCCAGGTCGATGCGGCGGCGCAGGCGCGAGACGCGTTCCGGGCCCATCAGCCGCAGCACCAGCGGCGCGTAGCGCATGCCCGTACGGTCGACGGCCGAGCCGACGGCGGTGGTGCGGCGGGCGCCGACCTCCAGGGAGAGGGCGAGGTCGGGCGGGAGTTTCGCCTCGCGGCGGTAGAGCGCGAGTCCGCCGCAGACGCCCGCGACGGACAGCGCGCAGAGCAGCGCCAGCAGGATTCCGGTGCCCATGCGTTGCCTGTCCCTAGACGTCGATCTTGGAGAGCCGTCGGATGAGGAAGAAGCCCAGTCCGTAGAGGACGAACGCGGCGACGACGGCGAGTTGGCCGAGGAAGGAGGAGGTCATCCGGTCGATGGCGCCGGGGGCGATGCGGTTCATCAGCAGCAGGGTGCCGATGCCGAGCAGCGGCACCACGTACGCGGTGACGGTGACCTGGGAGAGCTGGGTGCGGACCTCGCGGCGGGTCTCCTTGCGCTCCTCCAGTGTGCGGGTGAGGTTGCGCAGCGAGCCGACGACCGTGCCGCCGGCGCGGTTGGCGAGGACCAGGGTGGTGACGAGGACGACGAGTTCGCGGGAGGGAAGGCGTTCGGCGAGTTCACCGAGCGCTTCCTCGACGGAGTGACCGACGGCGAGTTTGTCGGACACCTTGGCCAGTTCCTGACCCGCCGGTGCCTCCAGCTCTTCGGCGGCCATGCCCAGCGCGGTGCGCAGCGCCAGGCCCGCCTGGGTGGCGTTGGCGAGGATGCGGGACAGCTCTGGGAGCTGGTTGATGAACCGTTCGGTGCGCTTGCGGCGCTGCCAGTCGAGGAAGGCGAACGCGGCCCAGACGGCGGCGAGCGCGGCGATCGGCCCGAAGAACGCGGCGAGGACGGCGTGCGCGAGCAGCCAGAGGGCGACGACCGTCCCGGCCAGGTAGGCGGTGAACTCGCCGGGGGTGGCGTCGAGTCCGGTGGCGGCCAGCCGCTTCTCCAGGCGGCGGCCGTAGCGGGTGGCGCGGACCGCGCGGTCGAGGGCGGCGAAGCGGCGGCCCCGGCCGGACACCGGCAGGCGGTCGTCGGCGAGCCGGTCCACGACGGCGCGGCGCCGGTCGCGCCCGGACGCGTAGAGCTGGAGTCCGGCGACGGCGAGGGCGCAGCTGAGCAGGGCGGCGCCGACGGTGAGGAGCGCGGGGTCGAGGGCGCGCGTCATCGGGTCTCCCGGGTGGCGAGCTGGTCGTCGGTGGCGGCGACGCCGAAGGCGGGCGGGACGGACTCGCCCGCCATCCGCAGGCGTTCGGCGGTGCGGCGCGGCAGCGGGAAGTGGCGGATGCGGCCGTGGACCTGCCGGTCGGCGGTCATCGGTTCGGTCTCGAAGCGGCAGACGGCGGCGAGGCGGTACGCCTGGTGGCCGCGGGAGTCGAGGAGGGCGACCTCGGTGATGCGGCGGGCGCCGTCGGCGCCGCGCCCGAGCTGGACGAGGCAGTCGACGGCGCTGTTGATCTGGTCGCGCAGCGCCTCGAAGGGGATCTTGACGTCGGACATGGAGGCGAGGGTCTGGAGCCGCATCAGGGCGTCCTCGGCGCTGTTGGCGTGGACGGTGGCGAGGGAGCCGTCGTGGCCGGTGGACATGGCCTGGAGCATGTCGAGGGTCTCGCCGCCGCGGACCTCGCCGACGATGATGCGGTCGGGGCGCATGCGCAGGGAGTTGCGGACGAGGTCGCGGATGGTGATGCGGCCCTTGCCCTCGACGTTGGGCGGGCGGGACTCCAGGCGGATGACGTGGCTCTGCTGGAGCTGGAGTTCGGCGGCGTCCTCGACGGTGATGATCCGCTCGCCGTCCGGGATGAGCCCGGAGAGCGCGTTGAGCAGGGTGGTCTTCCCGGCGCCGGTGGCCCCGGAGACGACGATGTTGAAGCGGGCGCGGACGAGGGCGGCGAGCAGCAGCAGCGTCTGCTCGTCGAGGGTGCCCATGCCGAGGAGTTCGGCGAGGGCGTAGGCGCGGGGGAAGCGGCGGATGGTGAGGACGGCGCCGTTGAGGGCGAGCGGCGGGATGATGACGTTGACGCGTTCGCCGGACGGCAGCCGGGCGTCGACCATCGGATTCGACTCGTCCACGCGGCGGTTGACGGTGGAGACGATCCGCTCGATCGTCTGCATCAGCTGCTCGTGGGAGGCGAAGCGGACGGGGACGGGCTCGACGCGGCCGTGGCGTTCGACGTAGATCCGGTCGGGGCCGTTGACCATGATCTCGGTGATGGAGGCGTCTTCGAGGAGCGGTTCGAGGACGCCGAGGCCCAGCGCCTCGTCGACGACGCGGCGGATGAGCAGATCGCGTTCGGCGGTGGAGAGGACCGGGCCCTCGCGGCTGATGATGTGGCCAAGGACGCGCTCCAGGCGGGAGCGGCGTTCGGCGGCGGTCAGCGCGGACATCTCCGCGAGGTCGATCTCCTGGAGGAGCTTGGCGCGGTAGACGGGCACCAGCCGTCCGTCGGAGCGGGCCTCGCCCTCCGGTTCCGGGGCGGCGATCCGGCCTTTGAGGCTCATGGCGCGAGGACTCCTTCCGGGGCGGCACCCGGTACGTGCGCGGCCGCGGGGCGGGGCATCGTCGCGCTGCGGCTGACGGTGCCGAGGGAGACACCGGGGATGAGGGAGGGCAGGGTGACGGTCGCGGTGGCACGGACCGCGTCGCCCGCGCCGTCGACGCCGATCCGGGCCCGGTCGGCGACCCACCCCGTCATCGCGGCGCGCCCGGCGGCGGCCGGGTCGCGTGGGCGGTCGAGCGGGTCGAGCGAGGCGGTCCGGGCGGCGGCGCGGGCGCCCGTACCGGCCTGCTGCACGGCGAAGGCGGCGATGCCGAGTTGGACGACGGCGAGCGCGACGACCAGCAGCAACGGCAGGAAGCCGAGGAATTCGATGGATGCCTGGCCGCGGTCGCAGGCGTGGGCGCGGGCGCGGAGGCGGGCGGGGAGGCGGAGACGGTCGCGCCTGCGCAGGCGCGGGGCGGTGGGCCGTGCGCCGGGGGCGCGGGCGGTACGGGATGCGCCGGGCCCGGCGGTACGGGTCGGCCCGGGGTCGGCGGTACGGGTCGGCCCGGGCCCGGCGGTACGGGCCTGTCCGGGGCCCGTACGGCGCGTCCCGCGGAACGGAGGCCGGCTCATCGCCCCTCCTCGTCAACGGCTCCCGCCGTGCCGCTGACCGTCCAGGGGAAGGCGGCCGCGCCCGGGAAGAGGACCGGGACCTTGAGGCGTACGGTCGCGTGCCAGAGGCCGGAGCCGGCGGCGCAGGTGGTGGTGGCGGCGGTGCGCCAGGAGGCGGGGAGTTCGCCGGTGGCGGCGGTGCGGCAGGCGCCCGGGCCGCCGCCCCGGAGCGCGACGGCGGCGCGCGCGCCCCGGTCGGCGGCGTGCGCGGCGAGCGAGAAGGTGTAGCCGAGCAGCACGAACTGCCACAGCAGCACGAGCACCAGCAGGATCAGCGGGAGCATCCCGGCGAACTCGACCGTGACCTGGCCGCGGTCTCCGGCGTAGCGGGGCCGCGGGGCCCCCCGGGCGGGACGGGGACGGGCGGAACGCGCCGCACCGGCCTGGCCGCAACCGGTCCGACGCACCGGGCCGCACCGCGCCGCACGCCTCGGGTCACCGCACCGGGCCGCCCGCACCACGCCGCCCTGTCCGCACCGCGCCGCGCTCCCCGCCCCACGGACCCGCCCCACCCCGCTCAGCCTTCCTCGTACGGAGCGGCCGGGGCCGAAGGGGCGGACGGGCCGGGGGCGGCCTGGGGAGCAGCGGGCCCGGCGGTCAGGGCCTTGCGGCGGCGGCCGGTCAGGGACGGGCGGGTGCGGTGGCCGGACTTGAGGCGGGGGACGCCGGACGAGGCGGCCACCAGGCCCAGTTCACCGGCGAGCGCCCACAGGGCCGCGCGGACGGTGGAGCGGGCGTCGAGGTCCTGCATCCGGCCGGAGTCGACGCAGGGCTGGAGCTCCTTGAAGGCGGCGGGGACGGTCGTGGCGGCGACGGTGGTGCCGGTGGCCTTGGCGATCAGCGGGGGCTGGATCTCGGTGTGCCGGGTGAGGCGGTTGACGACGGTGAGGGTGGACCCGGCCTTACGGATCCGCAGCCGGTCCCAGAGCCGGACCTGGCGTTTGGCGGCGCGTACGGCGACGACATCGGGGGTGGTCACCAGCAGGGCGGTGTCGGCGAGTTCGACGGCGGCGGCGTTGGCGGACTGCATCTGGGAGCCGCAGTCGGCAATGACGACGTCGTAGCGGGCGCGCAGCGCGGTGACGATCTGCCGGGCGGCACGGTCGTCGACCTCCTCGCCGCGTTCGCCCTCCTCGGGCGCGAGCAGCAGCGCGAGGCCGGTGGGGTGATCGTGTATGGCGTCGGCCAGCACACGGGCGGAGAGGTCGGCGATCCCGGCGAGGTCGACGACCGAGCGGCGGAACTGGACGTCCAGGTAGGAGGCGATGTCGCCGGACTGGAGGTCGAGGTCGACGAGGGCGACGCGGCGGCCCGCCTGACGGGCGGCGAGGGCGAGTTGGACAGCGATGACGGTGGTGCCGGTGCCGCCCTTGGCACCGGTGACGGTGAGCAGCGTCCCGGCCGGTCCCGGAGGTGCCTCGCGGCCGCCGCCGAGGTGGACGCGGACCCCGGCGGCCCACTGGGCGGCGGCCTGGACGCGGGCGGCGAGTTCGTCGGGGCCGAGCGGCAGCCCGGCGACGCCGCGGGCGCCCGCGTCCATGGCGGCGGAGTACAGCGCGGGCCCCGCGTCGGCGGTGAGCAGGACGACGCCGACGGCGGGGAAGCGGAGCGCGACCTCACGGATCAGGTCGAGGGCGGGCAGCGGTCCGATGCGTTCGTGGACGAGGACGACCTCGGGCAGCGCCTCGACGGCGGCGGGCCCGGCGGCGTCCGGCGGCGCGGCTCCGGCCAGCGCGTCGAGGAGCGCGGCGGAGTCGGCGACCGGCGGCGCCGCGGCCGCGTCGGGCACCCCGGTGAGCAGGGCGGTCAGGGCGCGGGCGGCGTCGGGGTCACCGACGGCGGGCAGGATGCGGATGGTCACCGGGGCCTCCGGGTCACTTGTCGCCGTCCAGGGTGTAGGTGCGCTCGCCCGGCGGGATGGCGCGGTCGGAGCCGGGGGCGAGCAGGGCGAGGCGTACGTGGGAGGCGAAGGACTCGGCGTAGGCGACGCGTTGGGCGTCCTTGGTGTCGAGCGAGAAGGTGATCGGGACGGCCTCCCCCTCGCGGCGGGTGCCGGAGGCGTCGCCGGGGTCCTGGGCGGCGAGCGGCGTCAGCTTGCCGACGTCGATGACCTGGGCACCGGCCACGATGACCTTGGAGACCGGCTTGTCCTCGGGGCGCTTGCCCTCGAAGGTGGCGTAGATGTTGACCCGGGCGCCCGGGGTGATCTTCCCGGCGACGCCGGTGGCCGCGTCGATCATGATGGCGATCTCCTGGCGGCCGGGCTGGAGCGCGGGCCGGGCGACGATCATGTCGTTCTGGAGCAGCGAGCCCTTGTGGAGCGGGGTGACCGCTATCTTCCCGCTGAGGGCGTCGAGGTGGGTGACGGCGGTCGGCGGCAGCCAGCGCTCGGGCATCGCCACCTTCTCGAACTGCCCCGGGTCCAGCGGGGTGTAGGCCGCCACATCGGCCTTCAGCCGGTACGCGGTCCGCTCCGGGCCGACCTTCGACTCGACGTTACGGATGACGGAGAGCACCCCGGCGAAGGTGCCGGCCGCGCAGAGGACCGACAGCAGGAGCAGGATCAGGCCGCGGCGCTGACGTGCGTTCATGGGTGGGGGACCTCGATCGGGGCGGGACGGGGCTGCTGCGGACGGGGAACGCCCCCGGGCACGCCGGGCGGCGCCACCGGGGAAAGCCCGAGGGCGTACGGGGGGCCGAAGGGGGGCAAGGCGGGGGGCATGGGCCCGATGGGCGGTGGCCCGATGGGCGGTGGCCCGATGGGCGGCGGTCCGGCGAACGGGCCGCCGGGTAGGGGACCGGGGAGCGGCGGGCCGCCCGGGTACACGCCTGGGTACGGCGAACCGGTGGGCGGTGCGTCCGGTGGCAACGAGACGGGGACCGCGGGGAGACCCGGTACGCCCGCCGTACCGGGGGTGCCCGGCCTCCCGGGAACGCCCGGCACTCCCGGCGCGCCGAACGGCTGGGCAGCGGGCGGCGCTTCCCCCGGCGGCACCACACCGGGCGGCACCGCACCGGGCAACGGTCCGGGCCCCACAGCAGGGGAAACCCGCTCCCCGGCCCCCGGGCCACCGTCCACGGCGGGCCCCGGCCCGCTCCCCGGCGGCAACGCCGCAGGCGCGTTCCGCGCCCCCGCCGGGCCGCCGGTCACCGCGCGTCCACCTGCGGCAACATGCTCACCGCCGCGGCCGGCCGTACCGCAGAACGCGCAGCGGTCGCCGAGGAGTTCAAGGCCGCACCAGGCGCAGTCCTCGCGGCGCACCGAGGAGACCAGGCGGTGCAGCAGCGCCGGGTCGGGGATGGCGGCGGCGAACTCGACGAGCTTGCGGGTGCCCCACCAGTGGGCGGACTCGGCGGGCAGCGGCACCTCCTGGGCGCCGCGCACCTGCCAGGCGGGGGCGAGGACGGAGCCGACCCAGTCGCCGCTGAAATGCCCCCTGGCGACCGCCAGTTCCGTGGCGTACGAGGGGGCGGGCAGGGCGGCCTCGGTGCTGTGGCGCTCCACTCTGACCAGGTGCGGCGCGGGCGCGGCGAGGACCGCGAACTGCACGCCGGGCAGCCAGGACGTCATATGGGCGCGGAGGTCGACCTCGACGCGCTCCAGCCCGCCGACCGTACCGAGCAGCGCCCCGGCGTGGATGTAGTGCGCCAGCAGCCGGGCGGCGCAGGCGAGGACGCCGGGGCTGAGCGCCGAGCGGGAGAGTTCCCGCAACTGTCGGGCGAGGACGGCGAGGCCCAGGGGCGGCAGGTCCACCTTGACCAGAGCGATGCGGTCGCTCTCCAGGAGGCCACGGAGGGTGTGCAGCCGCCGTACGTGCGCCTCCGGGCAGGCGTCGGAGTGGAGGACGACGAGGTGGCCGTGGTGTTCGAGGACCGCGGCGGTCTGCGTCAACGCCTCGTCGAGCGGCTGGAGATGCGGGGCGGGGAGCACCACCGCCGCGGGGGTGGTGCGGTCGGCGGCGGGCAACGCGAGATCGGAGCCGGTGACGGCAATCGCGGTCGGCACGCGCTCCCCCACTCCCTCCGGCCTCCGAGGGCCCCGGATCGGCACTGCTTGCGCACTCGGCGCCGTACGTCCAGCACTTTATCCGCGAGATACGCCCGGGAGAACACGTTCCGGGCCACTCACCCCGCGCCTGCGGTCCCTGCGGAAGGGCCACTTCACCTCCCCGCCATCGTCACGCCCGCCACCCGCACGGGGCAACGGGTGGCGTCGGAAACCTTGACAGGAGCATTGGTCTGGACCACGTTGTACGGCAGCACAGGGGCCCCTGAGCGCGCATCCGCACACCCCCAACTCCCCCACATCCGGAGGCAGTCGTGGTTGGCGCACGAAGCAGGAAGACACGTTCCGGTACGACGAGGAAGGCGCTGCTGGCCGCGGCCGCCGCGACGGCGCTGCTGTCGGGCGGCGCGCTGTCCGCGGGCACCGCGCAGGCGGCGCCGGGGAGCCACCGGCAATCCGCCCCGGCCGCGGGCGCGTCCGCTGTGGCCAAGCACGCGGTGACCGGTTACTGGCAGAACTTCGACAACGGCGCCACCGTCCAGAAGCTGAAGGACGTCGACGACGCGTACGACATCATCGCGGTCGCCTTCGCCGACGCGACGGGCAAGCCGGGCGAGATCACCTTCCACCTCGATCCGGCGGTGGGCTACTCCTCCGCGGACGACTTCAAGGCCGACATCAAGGCGAAGCAGTCGGCGGGCACGTCGGTGATCCTCTCCGTCGGCGGCGAGAAGGGTTCGGTGTCGGTCAGCGACTCCGCCTCCGCGGACGCCTTCGCCGCATCGGTGAACCAGCTGATGGACGAGTACGGCTTCAACGGCGTCGACATCGACCTGGAGAACGGCCTGAATTCCACCTATATGACGCAGGCGCTGAAGGCGGTCCACGCCCAGCACCCCGATGTGGTGGTGACGATGGCGCCGCAGACCATCGACATGCAGTCGCCGCAGAACGAGTACTTCAAGACGGCGCTGGGGATCAAGGACTTCCTGACCGTCGTCAACATGCAGTACTACAACAGCGGTTCGATGCTGGGCTGTGACGGCAAGGTCTACTCGCAGGGCACGGTGGACTTCCTGACCGGGCTCGCCTGTATCCAGCTGGAGAACGGTCTGGATCCCTCACAGGTCGGCCTCGGCGTCCCGGCTTCCTCCAGCGCGGCGGGCGGCGGCTACACCGCGCCGTCGGTGGTCAACGACGCGCTGGACTGCCTGACGAAGGGCAGCGGCTGCGGCACGTTCAAGCCGTCGAAGACGTACCCGGGGCTGCGCGGCGTGATGACCTGGTCGACGAACTGGGACTCGGCGAACGGCAACGCCTTCGCCTCCCAGGTCGGCGGGCACGTGCACGGGCTGCCGTAGCCACCCGTGGCGCGGGCCCGGATGCGGCGGGCCTCTCCAGCGCCACCCCCCATACGGGCCGGGCCCCGCGTAGCGTGCGCGCGGGGCCCGGCCTCTTCGTATGACGCGGTATCAGCGGCGGACGCCGGACGGCTTGGGCAGCTCACAGCCGGAGGCGTTCAGGTCGAGCTTGTTCCCGGCGGTGAAGCACTTCGGGATGCCGTAGGTCTCCTGGCCGTACGGAGTGCCCTTGTGGACGGTGACCTCGCCGTTCCCGTCGACCTCGCACGGGTTGTTGAGCGTGCACTTCTCACCGTCCTCGTTGACGGTGTTGTTGATGGCGGTGACCTTGCCGGTCTCGTCGTCGACCACCGGGGAGCCGGAGGTGCCGCCGATGGTCTTGCAGTCGGTGGTGTAGCGGACCGAGTCCTTCCAGGTCCAGTCGCCCTCCTTGAGCTGGGGGACGAAACCGTCGATGGAGCAGGAGTAGGTCTGCTTCCAGTAGCCCGACACGACGGTGATCTTGTGCCCCTGGGTGGGGTGCGCGGTGTCCACCTCCAGCGGCTTGATGCCGTACTTCTGCTGGATGTCGGCGTAGGTGGAGCCGGTTTCGTACAGGGTGACGTCGGTATCGGTCATCGTGGCGTAGACGACCTTGGTGGCCTTGACGGTGCCGAGGTCACCGGCGTTGGCGTCCAGGACGGTGAAGCTGCGGCTGGAGGGCTGGTCGACGATGACCTCACCGGCGCCGGGCATCCCGGACTCCAGGCAGTGTCCGTTGGTCATGACGATCGCCGGGTCGGTGTCCTTGGACGTGGGCAGCTTGACGATCGAGCCGGAGCAGTTGCTGAGCGCGACGGTGCCGGCGAAGTCCACGGCCTTGGTGTGGACGCCGTGCTGCGCCGGGGCGGATATGGGCGTGGTCGCACGGAACGTGTGGGGGGCGTCCGTGCCGGGCTTCGAGGCGGCACCGGCCGTTCCGGCGGTGCCCACCAGGGCGGCGGCGCCCAGGACGACGGTGGCGAGGGTGCCGACGAGAGGTCGGTTCATTGTGGGGTCCTCTCACGCTGCGTACCGCAGGGCGAACAGCCCTTCGGTTTGTCGTGCGCATTGTTGGCGGGCCCGGGCCCCAGGGCAATGAATCGGCCCGAATCAAGGGGAAGTTGGCGCACCGTGCCACCTTGCGCCGCCCGGAGCGCCGGGGTCGTCCCGATCCGTCCGGCCGGCCCCTACACCACCAAGCTCACCAGCGCCGCCACCGCGAACCCGGCGACCGAGAGGACGGACTCCAGCACCGTCCACGACTTCAGCGTGTCGCGTTCGGAGATGCCGAAGTACTTCGCGACCATCCAGAAGCCGCCGTCGTTGACGTGCGAGGCGAAGATCGAACCGGCGGAGATCGCCATGATGATCAGCGCCAGGTGCGGCTGGGACAGGCCCTGGTTCTGGACGAGCGGCAGGACGATCCCGGCGGTGGTGACGATGGCGACGGTCGCCGAGCCCTGGGCGACGCGCAGCACCAGCGAGAGCAGCCAGGCCAGCACGATGACCGGCAGGCCGACGCCGTGGAAGGTGTCGGAGAGCGCGGTGGCGACGCCGCTGCCCTGGAGGACCGCGCCGAAGACGCCGCCGGCGCCGACCACCAGCAGGATGTTGCCGATCGGCTTGAGCGAGGCGGTGGAGACCCGCTCCAGCGACTTGCGCGACCAGCCGCGGCGGATGCCGAGCAGGTAGTACGCGGCGAACAGCGCGAGGGTCAGCGCGACGAACGGGTTGCCGAAGAACTCGATGACCGAGCGGAACGTGCTGGGGTCCAGCGCGATCGACGAGAACGTCGACAGCAGGATCAGGACGAGCGGTATCAGGATGATGGTGAGGACGGCGCCCAGGGACACCGGCTTCTCCTGCGGGGTGACCCCGGCGGCGCGCTGCTCGGCGAGGACCGCGGCCTTCGCCTCGTCGGCCGCCTCGGCCATGTCCTGCGGCAGTTCGACGAAGATCCGCTTGCCGATCCAGGCGGCCCACGCCCACGTCGCGAGGACCGCGGGGATGCCGCAGACCAGGCCCATCAGGATGATCCAGCCGAGGTCCACGTGGAAGAGGCTCGCGGCGGCGACGGGCCCGGGGTGCGGCGGCAGGAAGGCGTGGGTCATCGACAGCGAGCCGAGCAGCGGCAGGCAGTAGAGCAGCATCGACTTGCCGCCGCGCTTGGCCGCCGCGTAGACGATCGGGGCGAGGACGAAGATGCCGATGTCGAAGAAGACCGGGATGCCGAAGAGGAGGCCGGTCAGGCCCATGGCGAGCGGGGCGCGCTTCTCGCCGAAGAGGTTCAGCAGGCGGGTGCTGAGCACTTCACCGCCGCCGGAGACCTCCAGGATCGAGCCGAGCATGGTGCCCAGGCCGATGATGATCGCGATGTGCCCGAGGGTGCCGCCCATACCGCTTTCGATCATGGACTTCACGTCGGACTTCTGGACCGTGCCGAAGAGTTCGGTGACGGAGAGCCCGGCGCCCAGGCCGACCGCGATGGAGACGGTGAGCAGCGCCACGAACGGCTGCAGCCGGAACGTGATGATCAGCAGAAGCAGCAGGGCGATGCCGAGGACGGCGACGGTCAGCAACCCCGCGGTGCCCGGTATCAGGGCGAGCAGCCCGCCGGTGTGCGGAGGTGGCGGTGGCGCGGGGGCGGTGGCGGCGGCGGCGGCGGCGGCGAGGAACATCGTGTGACTCCGTTGTCAGCGGGGCCCGGAGGTCCGGGTGGCTCCCCTGGAATGCGTCTCGGGGCAGGGCGGACCGCGGCACGGCACCCCGGCGGTACGGGGCGCCGCGCCGTGCGGCGGGTGGTGCGGGCGAAAGTGCTTCAAGGGCAAGGCGGTTGCTCGGTGGGGGGCGGGTGCGGCCGGTCCGTCAGGTCAGCCGAGGACGGCGAGCGCGTCGATCTCGATGAGCAGGCCCTTGGGCAGACCGACGTAGACGGTCGTACGGGCGGCGGGCGCCTCCTTGAGGCCCTGCTCCTCGAAGTAGGCGTTGTAGATCTCGTTCATCTCGGCGAAGTGGTCCACGTCGGTGAGGTAGACGCGCATCATCATGACGTCGTCCCAGCTCGCGCCGCCCTCTTCGAGGATGGCCCGGACGTTGGCGAAGGTCTGGAGGGTCTGCTCGCGCAGGGTGGGACCGGCCGGGGTGGGGGCCTTGCCCTCCTCGGCGGGGAGGAAGCCGACCTGGCCGGCGACCTGGAGGATGTTGCCCTTCTTGACGCCGTGGGAGAACTTCGCCGGCGGGGTGGTGTGGGTGGCCGGGGTGAGCGCGGTCTTCTCGGTCATGGTGTTCAGGCTTCCTGTGCGGGTCCGGCTCAGGGCCGGGGGATTGCTGTTCCGGAGTACTCCCGGCTGATGGCGTCGGCGGTGCGGCGCAGCAGCGGGAGGAGGGTGAGGAGTTCGTCGGCGGTGACGACGACGTTCGGTGCGGAGACCGACATCGCGGCGACCACCCGGCCGTCGGCGCCGCGGATCGGGGCGCCGATGCAGTTGATGGACTCCTCGTGGCCGCCGAGGTCGGTGGCCCAGCCCTGTTCGCGGACCTTGGCCAGTTCGGTCAGGAAGGCCGCGGCGTTCGGCGTCGAACGGGACGTGTAGAGGGGGTAGTCGAGCTTCTCCGCGACGGCGCGGCGCTCGGGTTCGGACAGGTCGGAGAGGAGCAGCTTGGCGACGGCGGCGACGGTGATCGCGACGGGCTTGCCGATCCGCGAGTACATCCGGACCGGGTAGCGGCTCTCGACCTTGTCGATGTACAGGACCTCGTTCTCCTCGTAGACGGCGAGGTGGACGGTGTGTCCGCACTGCTCGTTGAGGGCGACGA
The DNA here is from genome assembly GCF_045040405.1 of Streptomyces sp. NBC_01525. Lineage (NCBI taxonomy): Bacteria > Bacillati > Actinomycetota > Actinomycetes > Kitasatosporales > Streptomycetaceae > Streptomyces > Streptomyces sp. NBC_01525. Next base: position 4,515,706 of record NZ_CP109397.1, on the reverse strand, counting down.
GGTGGGGGTGGGCGATATCGCGGACGTCCAGGTTCTCGACGGCCTGCTGGGCGAGGGCGAAGAGGCGGGCGCCGAGGCGGTAGCGCTGGTCGGGCTGGCGATAGACGATGCCGTGCTCGTGCAGGGTGCGCAGCAGCCGCAGCGCGGTGGACTTGTGGACGCCGAGGCGGACCGCGACCTGTTCGAGGTTGGCCGGGCCCTCGGCGAGCAGCGGAAGGATGCTCAGTGCGCGGTCTACTGTCTGGCTCATGTCTGGGGGACCTCCACCCGTGCGTCGTGCAGCCCCGTCGTCCAGCCGGGGCCGAGTCGCAGTCTCCCCCAGTCGTCGGCGGGAAGGGCGGCGAGGCGATCGGCGAGGGCGCGTGGCGGGGGGACGGCGAGGTCGCCGGGGACGGTGAGCGCGGCGGCGGCCATCAGGTGCCCGTGCCGGATCCGGTCGAAGACCGGCAGCCCGCGCAGGGTCCCTGACAGAAAACCGGCGGCGAACGCGTCACCCGCACCGACGGAGGCGATGACGTCGACGGTGAGGGCGGGGGCGTAGGTGAGGGTGTCGGGGGTGGGGGCGGCGGCGCCGGGGTGCGCGGCGGGCGTGTCCGCGAGGGCGGCGGGCGCGGCGGCGACAGGGTGCGCGGCGGGCGCGGTCGCCCCGGCACCGGCGGCGTCCCCGGCGTCCCCGGCCTCCCCGCCATCCCTGCCGTCCCCACCCTCCCGGTGGAGAACCGTGACCCCCTCGGATCCCTGCTTGACGACGAGAACGCCCGGTTCGGGCAGCGCCGCGCGGATCGCCTCGGGCCCGTGCAGATCCCAGGCGGCCGCGGCCTCGTCCTCCCCGACGAAGACCACATCGGCGCCGCGGGCCAGGTCGAGGAGGGTTTCCGGGCCCTGCGGGCGGCCCTGCCACAGCCCGACGCGGTAGTTGACGTCGAAGGAGACGAGGGGGCGGCCCGGGGTGCGGCGGGTGAGGGTACGCAGCACGTCGAGGCAACTGTCGGAGAGGGCCGCGGTGATGCCGGTGAGGTGCAGCACCCGGGCCCCGGCGAGGGCGGCGGGCCCCGGGGAGCCGGGGGTCATGGCGGAGGCGGCGGAACCGGCGCGGTAGTAGACGACCTCGGCGGTGCCGGGCTCCTCGCCGTCGGCCCCGGTGGCCCGCTCCCCCGCCGTACGGAAGTAGACGCCGGTCGGGCGGTGCGGGTCGCGGGCGACGTGGCCGGTGTCGACGCCGTGCGCGGCGATGGCGGCGACGAGGTGGTCGCCGAAGCCGTCGGCGCCGACCCGGGAGACCCAGCGGACGCGGTGTCCGGCGGCGGCCAGGACGCAGGCGACGTTGGACTCGGCGCCGCCGATGGCGCGGTCGAAGGACGGCACATCGGCGAGGCGCCCGGGGCGGGACGGCAGGAAGGTGACCATGGACTCGCCGAGGCAGACGACGTCGGTGCCGCCCGCCGGGAGCCCGGCGCCGCGCTCGGCGGCGGCACCGTCCTGGCCTGCGGTGCCGCTGGCGTTCGAGAGCCTGGTCACGAGGGTGGTGCTCCTTAGCTGTGCCGTGCGGGGGAAGCCGTCGCCGTGGCCGGGGACCCGGCCGTACCGGAGCCGGGCGCCGAGGCCGTCCGTCCGGCGCGCGTCGCGGCGGCGGACGGTACCGGGCGGCGGCTCGGGGCGAGGGCCGGGCGGCGGTCGCGGCGCGGGCGGGCGGTGGTGGTCGCGGTGGGTGCCGGGCCTCCGGCGGCGACGCGGCCGACGACCGCTCCGACCACCGGATTTCCGGCCCGGGGCGAGGCGCGCGCCACGGCCGTTTCGACCGCCGACGCCCGCCATTGACCCGGTGATGGCTCGGATGTTAAACACCATTAAGCGATATACGCAATGAGCGTTGCACAATACGCAACGCATGCAGGCACTCGGAGGCGCCCCGCTTCGATCCGGCCCACCACCGGCCCCCGGCCACCCGGCCACCCGGCCACCTCGCGCATACTGCGCCCAGCACCGACCCGGCACGCCGCGACGCAGCCCGCGCCCGGCACCCATCCCTGAGGAGGCCCCATGGCCGACAACCGGCTCACCGACGACCGGCCCGCCACGGACCCGCACACCCCCGCGACGGCGGCGGCCCGGGCCCTCGCGGACGAACGCGTCGACCACCGCTTCAAGGCGCTCCCCCCGGACGCCGAGGGCCGCACCGTCGGCGAGCTGGCCGCCGAACGCCGCAACCTCTTCGACGGCGGCTTCACCACCCCCGTCCTCGCCCTCTCCGCCGAGTCCGTCGCGCACAACCTCGCGCTGATGGAGACGTACGCGCAGCGCCACGGCCTGGCCTTCGCCCCGCACGGCAAGACCTGCATGGCCCCGCAGCTCTTCGCCCGCCAGCTGGAGCACGGCGCCTGGGGCATCACCGCCGCCGTCCCCCACCAGGCCCGCGTCTACCGCGCCCACGGCATCGCCCGGATCTTCCTCGCCAACGAACTCGTCGACCCCGCCGCGCTGCGCTGGCTCGCCGCCGAACTGGACGCCGACCCGGAGTTCCGCTTCGCCTGCTACGTCGACTCCCCGCGCGGCGTCGAGCTGATGGACGCCGCGCTCCGTGACGCCGGGGCCCGCCGCCCCGTCGATGTCGTCATCGAACTGGGCGCGGGCGAGGGCGCCCGCACCGGTGCCCGCACCGAGGCGGACTGCCGCGAGGTGGCCGCCGCCGTCGCCGCGACCACCACCCTCCGCCTCGTCGGCGTCGCCGGTTACGAGGGCGAGGTCCCCGAGGCCGACCACACCAAGGTCACCGCCTGGCTGCGCCGCCTGGTGGCGCTCACCGCCACGTTCGACGCCGAGGGCCGCTTCGCCGGGGTGGACGAGATCGTCGTCAGCGCGGGCGGCAGCGCCTGGTTCGACGCTGTCGCCGAGGTCTTCGCCGAGATCCCCGACCTGTCCGCGCCGGTCCTGAAGCTGCTGCGCTCGGGCGCGTACGTCTCGCACGACGACGGCCACTACCGCCACCTCACCCCGTTCAACCGCGTCCCCGAAGAGGGCGCCCTCCATCCCGCGTTCCGCCTCTGGGCGCAGGTCGTCTCCCGGCCCACCCCGCACCAGGCGTTCGCCAACGCCGGGAAGCGTGACGCCGCCTACGACCTCGACCTGCCGCAGGCCCAGGTGGTCCGCTCCGCCCGGGACGGCGCCGAACGCCCCGCCACCGGCGTCACCGTCACCGGCCTGTCCGACCAGCACGCCTGGCTGGCCACCGAGTCCGCCGACGCCCTGGAGGTCGGCGACTGGGTCGGCATGGGCCTCTCCCACCCCTGCACGTCCTTCGACAAGTGGCAGCTGATCCCCCTGGTCGAGGCCGACGGCACGGTCGTCGACTTCATCCGGACGTTCTTCTAGGGGAGCGGAGGCCGGGGGGCTTCGTTCAGGAAGCCTTCCTGAACGAAGCCCCCCGGCCCCGCCCCGGCCGGTCCCCCTCCCCCACCCGACCGGCGCACTGACCCGGACACCGGCCGCACGCTCGACCGCAAGGCCGAAGTACCGAAAGGCAGCCACCCATGGACACCGTGTTCCGCGACGTACGCGTCATCGACGGATCGGGCGGCCCGTCCTACCGCGCCGACGTCGCCCTGGACGGCGGCCGGATCGCCGCCCTGCACCGCGAGGGCGACGGCGGCCCGCGCCCGTCCGCCCGCCACACGGTCTCCGCCGACGGCCTCGCCCTCGCCCCCGGCTTCATCGACATGCACGCCCACAGCGACCTCGCGCTGCTCCGCGACCCGGCGCACGAGGCGAAGGCCGCCCAGGGCGTCACCCTCGAAGTCCTCGGCCAGGACGGCCTGTCGTACGCCCCCGTCGACGACCGCACCCTGGCGGAGGTCCGCGCCCAGATCACCGGCTGGAACGGTGATGGCAGCGACATCGACTTCTCCTGGCGCTCCGTCGGCGGCTACCTCGACCGTCTCGACCACGGCTTCGACGGCGCGGGCATCGCCGTCAACGCCGCGTACCTCATCCCGCAGGGAACCGTCCGGATGCTCGCCATGGGCTGGGACGACCGCCCCGCCACCCCCGACGAGCTGGCCCGCATGAAGCAACTCGTCGCCGAGGGCCTGCACCAGGGCGCCGTCGGCCTCTCCTCCGGCCTCACCTACACCCCCGGCATGTACGCGTCCGACGCCGAACTGACCGAACTGTGCCGCGTCGTGGCCGAGTACGACGGTTACTACTGCCCGCACCACCGCTCCTACGGCGCCGGGGCGCTCCAGGCGTACGAGGAGATGGTCGCCCTCACCCGCGAGGCGGGCTGCGCCCTCCACCTCGCCCACGCCACCATGAACTTCGGCGTCAACAAGGACCGCGCCCCCGAACTCCTCGCCCTCCTCGACGCGGCGCTCGACGGCGGCGCCGACATCTCGCTCGACACGTACCCGTACACCCCCGGCTGCACGACGCTCGTCGCGATGCTGCCGAGCTGGGCGAGCGAGGGCGGGCCGGACGCGATCCTCGCCCGCCTCCGGGACGAGGAGAGCGCCGCCCGTATCCGTCACACCATGGAGGTCGAGGGCGCCGACGGCTGCCACGGCGTCCCCATCGAGTGGGACACCATCGAGATCTCCGGGACGACGGATCCGGCGCTCGCCGCCTACGTCGGCAGGACCGTCGCGGACAGCGCCGCCGAGCGTGGCGAGGAGCCGTGGACCGTCGCCCGCCGCCTGCTCCTGGAGGACCGCCTCGGCCCGACGATCCTCCAGCACGTCGGCCACGAGGAGAACGTCCGCCGCATCATGCGCCACCGCGTCCACACCGGCGGCTCCGACGGCATCCTCCAGGGCGCCAAGCCGCACCCGCGCGCCTACGGCACGTTCCCCCACTACCTGGGCCGCTACGTCCGTGAGCTGGGCGTTTTCTCCCTGGAGGAGTGCGTCGCGCACCTCACGTCCCGCCCCGCCGCCCGTCTGCGCCTGCCCGACCGGGGCCTGATCCGCGAGGGCTACCGCGCCGACCTCGTCCTCTTCGATCCGGACACGGTCGCCGCGGGCTCCACCTTCGACGCCCCGCGCACCCTGCCCACCGGTATCCCGCACGTCCTCATCGACGGCCAGTTCGTCATCGAGAACGGCCATCGGACGGAGGTCCTGGCGGGCCGGTCGGTCAGGCGCGCAACGCCCCGCCCTTGACCGCCGAAACGAAGCTGCCCCAGGCACCGGACCCGAAGATCAGCGTGGCGCGGGCCCGGTCCTTGGTGTCGCGAACGGGGACGATTCCGGGGAGGTCGTCGGCGACCTCGATGCAGTTGCCGCCGTCGCCGTTGGTGTAGGTGCTCGTTCGCCAAACGGCGGCACTCAAATCAATGTGCCTGCTTGCCATTTCGGAATTCCTCCGCCGTCGCTTCAACCATCGCCAGGGACGCCTCGGGGGGCAGTGCGGCGGCCCTGAGCTGATCGTACGACCTGCGGTACTTCTCCACGAGCGCCGGATCGTCGATGGTGTCTCCGCTGTACGCGGACTCGATGTAGATGAGCGGCGGGGCATCCGGGAACGTCATCGCCGTGACGGAACCCATCATCAGCGCGTGCGGCGTGCTCTTACGCGGAAGAATCTGCAGAACGATCCGGCGACGGCGTCCCAACTCCGCAATGCGCTCAAGCTGCTCGGCCATCTCCTCCGGCGGGAGCAGTGGCTCACGCAGCACCGATTCATCGAGAACCACCCAGTACATCGGGGTCTTGTGGTCCTCCTCGAAAATCTGGGCCCGCGCCAGTCGAGCGGTGACCTTCACCGCCACCTCCTCGTCAGAGGCCAGCGGGTGCGTGGCCAGCACCATCATTCGCGCATACGCTGCCGTGTGAAGCAGCCCCGGGATGAGCCCCGGATACCACTCCTCAATCGTCTTCGCCTGCTGCTCCGCCTCCAACGCTCGCGCGAAGTAATCGGCGTGGCCGACCCGACGCGCCTTCCGCACGTCCTCGCACCGCCGCCTGAAGAACCCATCCGTGCCGAGCACGCGATCCACATGGGCAGCCAGATCTTCCGGCATCCGCCGCTGCCCCCGCTCGATCTCGCTCAGATAACTCACCGAGTAGAAGCAGTCCTTGACCACATCCTTCAGGGTCAGGCCCGCCTCCTCCCGCTTCCAGCGCAGCTCGGAACCGTAGAAGGCGGGGACGCTTTCCGAACCGTCAACATCCTTGCGTGCAGGCATTTCTCACCGCTCCACGGTCTTCGTACCGAAAGGGAAGGGCCTTCCACGGTACGCCGGTCCGCGTCACGCTGTGAGCGGATCGTCACCGAACGCACAGGAAGCCGACACCATGCCGCACGCCTACCACTACCCCCACCACGACGACATCGACGACTGCACCGAGGAACTGCGCGCCGCGCTCGCCGCGCACGGCATCACGCTCCCCTCGCTCGGCATCGACCTGCCGTCGTTCGCCGGGAGTTACAGCGCCCCGCTGATCGCCCTCGGCAACTGCAACACCACCACCGCCCGCCGCCTGTCCGCAGTCCTCCACCAGGCCGTTTCCGGTACGGGCAGCGCGCGGTGACGGAGCGGCGGGACGGGAAGCGCGCCCCGAAGGAGCCGCCCTCCGGGCCCGAGGAGACCCGGCGGGAAGAGTTGGCCGAGGAGGTCCGGCAGCTCAACAGATGGTCCTCCGGCGGGGGCGGACGCCGCTGAAACGCGCGCCCCGTACGCCTCGATGCGCGGGCCCCCACGCCTCACTGCGCGTCACCGTCCGCATCGTCAGGGGAGGGGGAAATCCCGGTCCGGGGCAGGGTCGGGGTCGGCGACCGGCGCCGCCCGCCCCCGGTACTCCATCGCCTCCACCACCAACTCCCTCAGCTGCTCCTCCTGGTTGGTGAGGCGGGCACCCAACGACGCGGCGCGGTCCTCGCGTTCGGGGCTCTGGCGGATGGTGTAGAAGATCACCGGGCCGTCGTACAGATGCTCCCGCCGGAAGTTCTCCACCATCGCGAACCCGGCGGTGTGGTTGCGGCGGCGGCTGATGTCGCTGATCAGCAGGCCCGGCGGCCGCGACCGCAGTTCGGCGACCGCCTCGCCGCTCGACGCCACATGCCGCACCCGCGCCCCCAGGCTCCGTAGCACCGTCCGCACCTCGCCCTTGCGGTAGGGCTGGTCGTCCACCCACAGCACATCGAGCGTCGGCAGCGCATAGCCGCCGCGCATGCCGTACCTGCCGGACCCGGCCACGAACCGCTGCCCCCGCCCGTCGGACGCGCCCTGTTCCTGCGGCTCGGCGCCCGGCCCGGCGTCCCCGTAGGCGGCGTCCCCGTACGAGATATCCCCGTACGAGATATCCCCGTACGCGGCCGACCCGGGCCGGAACGGCTCCGGGCGCGCCCCGGTCCGGAACTCCGGCGGCAGTTCCGGGTACGCGGCGCCCGGCTCGGGGTACGCGGCGCCCTGCTCCGGGATGCCGTCCGGGTGGCCGCCCTCCGGGGCCGTCACCGGCCAGGCGAGCGGCGACCCGTCGGCGTCGAGCCCGTCCCGCATCCCGGCCAGGACCTCCCGCAGCGGCTCCCAGGCGGCCGACATCCGGGCGGGGCCGTCCCCGGAGAGCAACGGTCCCTCCCGCAGCCGCAGCAGCAGCCCGGCCGCGTCGTCCCGGTCGACCAGTTCGTCGATCAGCGAGGTGAACCCGGCATTGAGCACCAAGTCCGGGAACTCCCTGGGGAGTTGGCGTTCCAGCGCGGCCAGCACGTCCGGTCCGGGCGCGTCCGGACCGTCCGGCAGCACCAGGTCGTACCGGGCGACGAACCGCGCCGCCTGAGCCGCCTCGCCCTCGGGGACCGACCCGCGCGGCGCCAGCAGCGTGCGCCGCACCGCCCGGTACGTACGGAACTCCGCGACCACATCGCCGTCCACCGTCCCCGACGGGCCGGTCATCATCCGGTAGAAGTCCGGATAGAAGTACTGGAGCAGCAGCGTGCGCAGCACCGCGTCCGGGCCGAAGTCGCGCCACACCGGGTTCAGCGTCGCTTCCAGGACGAAGCCGTTGACCAGGCGTTTGATGCGCCGCGGGTTGCGTGCGCTGCGCTGCGCCAGCAGTTCCACCAGCGTGTCGTCCAGCAGCGGCTCGACGCCCGCGGTCCGGGCGCACCAGCGGATGTACTCCTCGACGCCGCGGCCGTCCGGTGCCGGGATGCGGTAGCTCGTCTGGAAAATTTTTTCCATGAACGCCGACCCGGCGGGCGACAGATCGCGCAGCAGACCGTTCGGGCCCATCGCGGAGCGGTCGCAGCCGACGACGAAGGCGAGCCCCGGTACGTCGAGGTAGATCTTCACCGCCTCGCAGACCGCCAGCACGGTCTCCTCCGAGCAGCGGTCCAGGTCGTCGATGAAGACGACCAGCAGTCGCCGCAGCTCACCGGCGTTCTGCGCCCACTCGCCGACCAGTTCGCCGATGGCGGTCCGCATCTCGTTCCTGGCCTGCGAATTGACGGACAGGTTCTTCCACAACTCGTCCACCAGACCGGCGACGCCCAGCGGCCCCGCGGCGACCGTCGTCACGGCGCGCACCGCCCGCAGCAGCGCCCGCTGCTCGGTGGCGCGCCGGAGCCCGCGCCGCAGCACCCGCCGGTCGAACCGCATCAGGACCGACTTGATCAGCCCCTCCAGCGCGTCCGCGCCGGTCGACGTCCAGGCGTTATACCAGACGGTGTGCACCTCGGGCTGCGCGGTCAGCTCCGCGTCGACCAGCCGCATCAGGCTGCTCTTGCCCATCCCCCATCCGGCGTCGACAGCGAGGGTGAACGGCGTCGCGGGCCGCGAGGCGACGAGCAGCCCCGCCAGTCGCCGCGCGGCCGCCTGCGCCCCGAGCAGATCGCCCCCGGCCACGGTCACCGGCTCATCGCTCAACAACGAGAACGGCGTCCCCCCACCGCCGCCACCCTCGACACCGCTACCGCTACCGCTACCGTTCCGCCCCGCCGCCATCTCGCCCCCGCGCACCCGCCCCGGACCGGCGGAACGCGCCCCTGGCCGGACGCCGCCCGCCGACGAACGCCCGGAGCGTACCGCCGCTCCACCGCGCCCCGCAGCCGGTCCGCCCGCCCGCTCCCCCACCGGCCCAACGTGGGCAAAAACACCGCGCCGGGCCCCCTGAGCGCCCGTAAGGTGGCGGACATGCAGGTCATCCAGTCAACGAAGCTCGCCAACGTCTGCTACGAAATCCGCGGCCCGGTGCTGGAGGAGGCGATGCGGCTGGAAGCGGCAGGCCACCGCATCCTCAAGCTCAACACCGGCAACCCCGCGGCGTTCGGCTTCGAGTGCCCGCCGGAGATCCTGGAGGACATCCTCCGCTCCGTCGGCACCGCCCACGGCTACGGCGACGCCAAGGGCCTGCTCTCCGCCCGCCGCGCGGTCATGCAGCATTACCAGACCAAGGGCGTCGAGGTCTCCGTCGACGACATCTACCTCGGCAACGGCGTCTCCGAGCTGATCCAGATGTCCATGCAGGCGCTCCTCGACGACGGCGACGAGGTCCTCGTCCCCGCACCGGACTACCCGCTGTGGACGGCGTCCGTCTCCCTCTCCGGCGGCACCGCCGTCCACTACCGCTGCGACGAGCAGGCCGACTGGATGCCGGACCTCGCCGACATCGAATCCAAGATCACCGACCGCACCAAGGCGATCGTCGTGATCAACCCGAACAACCCCACCGGCGCGGTCTACGACGACGCGCTCCTCCACGGCATCGCCGAGATCGCCCGCCGCCACCACCTCATCGTCTGCGCCGACGAGATCTACGACAAGATCCTCTACGACGACGTCACTCACACCCCGTTCGCCGCCCTCGCCCCCGACCTGCTGACGCTCACCTTCAACGGCCTGTCGAAGGCGTACCGCGTCGCCGGCTACCGCAGCGGCTGGCTCGCGGTCTGCGGCCCGAAGGCCCACGCCACGTCGTACATCGAGGGCCTGACGATCCTCGCCAACATGCGCCTGTGCGCCAACATGCCGGCCCAGCACGCCGTAGCCACCGCCCTCGGCGGCCGCCAGTCCATCAACGACCTGGTCCTCCCCGGCGGCCGCCTCCTGGAACAACGCGACACGGCCTACGACCTGCTGACCCAGATCCCCGGCGTCACCTGCGTCAAGCCGAAGGGCGCCCTCTACGCCTTCCCCCGCCTCGACCCCAAGATCTACAAGATCACCGACGACCGCGAACTCGTCCTCGACCTCCTCCGCGCGGAGAAGATCATGATCGTCCACGGCACGGGCTTCAATCACCCGACGCCGGATCATTTCCGGTTGGTGACCCTGCCCAACAAGGATGATCTGACGGAGGCCGTGACGCGGATCGGGGCGTTCCTGGAGGGGTACGGGAAGTAGGCGCCGCGGGGGCGGGGATCTTCCACCACCTGCATGGCCGGTGGTGGCCGAATCACCCGCTCCCCGCACCCGTCGTGTCCGGTATCGTCCGCAGGACCGTGCACGCCATCGGGATCTGGAGGCCGCCATGGCCCGCGCCTGGGAAGCCGACCCGTCAGCGTTATTCACCAAACGGCTGGGGAAGTCCGCGGCGGAACTCGGTAATTCCAAGGACGAAGAGGATTGCCCGGACATCTGGCAACTGAGCAATGGCGATGTGGCCGTCATAGGCCGCGATCTCAGCGACCAGTACGGCTCACGCCTGCCGGAAGGCGTACGCCTCGGCCCTGACGAGCGCTTGGTCGTCATCCCGGGAAACATGCTCAGCGCAGCGAAGGCGGATATCCCCGATGCTTGACCTCCGCACTCCCGCTCCACCGCTCCCCGACGCATCGGGCGTGCGGCTCACTCGGCCGGAATACCACCGTGAATTCCGGGAGCACCGGAAGGAAATCCGCGGCAGCGATTCCTGGAAACTCGAACGGCTGCAGCACTTCGAGGAGACGAACGACGAAAGCCGCGACGCCCTGCGCAACGGGGACTGGCCGGAAGTCCTGCGCCTGTTCGAAACCGAGCGTGACGACACACTTCAGGAGGCCCGGGAACAGGAATCGCAGGGCGCGCCCTTCCATCGCATCCGGGTCGTGGAGGAACCACTGACACCGTATGTGCAGTGGGAACTGCACTGGCTGCGCATGCGTGCGGAGTGCGGCCATCCCGTCCGCGTGCTGCCTGCCACCGCGGTCGCCTCGGTCGAGACCGAGGGTCTCCTGCCTGAGCTGACCCTCCTCGGCAACAGCGTACTTTTCCGAGTTATCTACACCGAAAGCGGGCGCCCCGACGGAGCGATCCGCTTCACCGACCCCCACCTCGTACAGGAATGGGCGGCGTATTTGGAGAAACTGTACGTGGCGGCCGAGAGCATGCAGACGTATTTCGACCGTGTGGTGGCCCCGCTGGCTCCGCCGGCGGCGGCATGACCGGATATCACGATTGCCGTGCCGGATATCGATATGCCGGATGACCACGGCAATGAACACCGCGGGGACTCACGGAACGACGTCTCCGGGGCGACTCACGATGTCGTTCAGGCCGGGAGCATCGCCGGAGGTGTGCACTTCCACCAAGCGCCCCCGGTCACGTCACGCCGCCCCGGTCCTCGTCAACTACCGTCCGACATCCGCACCTTCGTGAACCGCACCGCGGAGCTGGGGCAGCTGAACGCCGTACTGGCAGGCCGGGACGGCGGCGACGTCGTCATCTCCGTGCAGGTCGTGGCCGGTACCGCGGGCGCGGGCAAGACCTCTCTGGTGCTGCGCTGGGCCCACCAGGTCAAGGACCGCTTCCCCGACGGCCAGCTCTTCGTCAACCTGCGTGGCTACGATCCCGGAGAGCCCGTCACAGCGGACCAGGCACTGCAACGGTTCCTGCGGGCCCTCGGCGTGGCGGCAGGCGATCTGCCGCAGGACACCGATGACGCGGCAGCCCTGTACCGCTCTCTGCTCTCCGACCGTCGAGTGCTGATCGTGCTGGACAACGCCGCAACGGTCAGTCAGGTCCGGCCGCTCCTGCCCGGCAGCGGAAACAGCCTCGTCGTGGTCACCAGCCGCAACCGCCTGGCCGGACTGGCCGTACGCGACGGCGCCCACCGGATCACCCTCGGCACGCTCCCGGAACCGGAGGCCGTTGCCCTGCTGCACGCGGTCACGAAGGACTACCGGCCCGAGTACGACGAGGACAAGCTCGCAGAGCTGGCCCGCTACTGCGCCCGGCTGCCCCTGGCCCTGCGGATCGCCGCCGAACGGGCCGCCAGCCACCCGTATCTGCGGCTCGACGACCTCATCAGCGATCTACGGGACGAGTCCGCGCTCTGGGACACCCTCAGCACCGGCATCGACGAGGAAGCCGAGGCCGTCCGCTCGGTCTTCGCCTGGTCCTACCGCGCACTGTCCGCGCACTCGGCGCGCCTCTTCCGGCTCCTCGGGCTGCACCCCGGAGCGGAGTTCGGCCTCGCCGCCGCAGCCGCGCTCGGCGACCTCCCGCACCACCGGGCCCGCCGTTGCTCGACGACCTCGTCGGCACCCACCTGCTGGAGCAGACCGCCCCGGACCGCTTCCAGTTCCACGACCTGCTGCGCGCCTACGCGACCGACCTGGTGCAGACCGAGGAAACTCCCGCGCACCGGGCCGCGGCGCTACGGAGGCTCATGAGCTGGTACCTGCACACGGCCGACGCCGCGCAGACCTGGCTCGCACCATCCGAGGAGCACCTGACCCTGCCGGAGCCGCCGCCCGGTGTACGGCCGCTCACCTTCGCCGACTACCACGCGGCAGTCGACTGGTCCGAGCAGGAGCACCCCTCCTTCCTCCCGGTGGTGCGCAGCGCCGCACGCAACGGGCTGGCGCAGCTCACCTGGCTGTTGGCCGCTGTCATGTGGTCCGCGCGGCCCCCCTCCTCGTCGGAGCGCGACTGGCTGGAGCTGGGGCGCATCGGCGGGGAAGCCGCGGCAGAACTCAACGACCCGGCGTCTCCGTCTTCCGGGCCGTGGAGGACCGCCGGCTGATCGCCGTCGCGTTGTCCAATGTCGCCGGCGCCCGCCTCAGCGCAGGCCGCCTTCCGGAAGCCGCCGCAGCCGTCGGCGAGGCGTTGCATGCCCACCGCGCTCAGGGCAACCGGAGCAGCACGGGCAATGCCCTGCGCCTCACGGCCGCGCTGAGCCTGGAGCAGGGGAATGCCGGCGCGGCCCGGCAGGCCATCGACGAGGCACTCGATATCGCCCTCGCCCTCCGTGACCACACGCTGGAGGGGTACTGGCTCCTCACCCTCGGCGACGTCCAGCGCTCCGAGGGTCAATACGGCGAGGCTCTGGCGTCCTACCAACGATCCGCCATGCTCCACCGCCGGCTCGGCGACCGCAGCCGCGAGGCCCTGGCCTGGCGCGGCGCCGGCCAGGCGTACGCCGAGATGGGCCGCTCCACGGAGGCCGCGCGGACTTCCATCGGCGGGCCGTATCCGTACACCGCGCCCTCGGAGACTCCTGGCAGCTTGCCGTGGAGCTCGACCTCCTGGCCGCCGCCGTCCACCAGGAGGACCCGTGCGCCGCCCGCGCCCACCGGTCCGAGGCCCTGTCCCACCTGTCCGGGTATGCCGATCCCCGGGCCACGGCTTTCCGTTCGCGCCTGGAGGATCTGTCCGGCGGCGGGTGAGCGGGAGGCGGGCGCCCACTGGCGGTACGCGCTCCCGCTGCCGCGCGAGGGCCCCTCACACCCACCCCCACTTTAGACTCTGTCTAAGCTAAGATAGTTTCCTAGACGCATTCAGGAGGCCATCCCATGTACGAACCGATCCGTTCCAAGTCGGTCCACACCATGGCCGCCGCCGGGGAGTTTCCGCACCGTTCGCGGGCGGAGGAGTTGGATATCCGCCTCGCCGGGCACCTGACCGCGCTGCTGACGGTCACCGATGAGCTGCGGGCGCTGACGTCCGGGGTGGACGGGGAGGCGCTGGCGGCGGCGGCCGAGCGGATTGCCGGGCAGGTGGCGCGGCTGCGTGGTGGGCGGTATCCGCTGCGGGCCGAGCCGAGTGGCGGGGATCCGGCGCGGGCGCGGGCCCTGCACCAGCGGGCGTACACCCTGGCCGGGCACGCGCTGACCGTCGCCACCTCGCGGAACGACGCGGCGGCCACCGCCCTCGCCACCGAACGCCGCGCCGCCCACGAGGCACCCGCCACTCCGGCCCGGCCGGACCTCGCCACGGCGTAGCCGGAGACGGCGGACGGCCCGGCCGGGCACGCCCCAGGGGCCCGCGCACCCCACAAACCGAGGGGCCCCGCACCACAGCGCGAGGCCCCTCGGTCCATTCCATGTGCGCCGCCAGGCAACACCACCGGCATCACCGGCCACCGGGCGGCGCCACCCCCATCAGCCCAGTCGCTGCACCAGCGCCCGGTACTCGTCCCACAGCTCCTTCGGCGTGTGGTCGCCGAAGGTGTTGAGGTGCTCGGGGATCAGGGACGCCTCGTCGCGCCAGACGTCCTTGTCGACGGTGAGGAGGAAGTCGAGGTCGGCGTCGGAGAGGTCGAGGCCGTCGGTGTCCAGGGCGTTCTTCGTCGGGAGGATGCCGATCGGGGTCTCGACACCCTCGGCCTTGCCGTCCAGACGCTCGACGATCCACTTCAGGACGCGGCTGTTCTCGCCGAAACCCGGCCACACGAAGCGTCCCTTGTCGTCCTTGCGGAACCAGTTGACGTAGTAGATCTTCGGCAGCTTGGCGGCGTCCGCGGACGCGCCGACCTTGATCCAGTGACCCATGTAGTCGCCCATGTTGTAGCCGCAGAACGGCAGCATGGCGAACGGGTCGCGGCGCAGCTCGCCGACCTTGCCCTCGGCGGCGGCGGTCTTCTCGGAGGCGACGTTCGCGCCGAGGAAAACGCCGTGCTGCCAGGTCAGCGACTCGGTGACGAGCGGGACGGCGCTGGCGCGGCGGCCGCCGAAGAGGATCGCGGAGATCGGCACGCCCTTGGGGTCCTCCCACTCGGGCGCGATGATCGGGCACTGGCCGGCGGGGACGGTGAAGCGGGCGTTGGGGTGGGCCGCCGGGGTCTCGGACTCCGGGGTCCAGTCGTTGCCGCGCCAGTCGGTGAGGTGCGCGGGCAGCTCCTCGGTCATGCCCTCCCACCACACATCGCCGTCGTCGGTGAGCGCGACGTTGGTGAAGACGGAGTTGCCCCACATCGTCTTCATGGCGTTGGCGTTGGTGTGCTCGCCGGTGCCGGGCGCGACGCCGAAGAAACCGGCCTCGGGGTTGATCGCGTAGAGGCGGCCGTCCTCACCGAAGCGCATCCAGGCGATGTCGTCGCCGATGGTCTCGACCGTCCAGCCGGGGATGGTCGGCTCCAGCATCGCGAGGTTGGTCTTGCCGCAGGCCGACGGGAACGCCGCCGCGACGTATTTCGCCTCACCCTGCGGCGGCGTGAGCTTGAGGATCAGCATGTGCTCGGCGAGCCAGCCCTCGTCCCGCGCCATGACGGAGGCGATGCGCAGCGCGTAGCACTTCTTGCCGAGGAGCGCGTTGCCGCCGTAGCCGGAGCCGTACGACCAGATCTCGCGGTCCTCGGGGAAGTGCGAGATGTACTTGGTGGTGTTGCAGGGCCACGGCACATCCGCCTCGCCCTCGGCGAGCGGGGCGCCCAGGGTGTGGACGGCCTTGACGAAGAAACCGTCGTCGCCCAGCTCGTCCAGGACGGCCTGGCCCATGCGCGTCATGGTGCGCATCGAGACGGCGACGTACGCGGAGTCGGTGATCTCGACGCCGATCGCGGAGAGCGGCGAGCCGAGCGGGCCCATGCAGAAGGGGACGACGTACATCGTCCGGCCGCGCATCGAGCCGCGGAAGATACCCTGCTCACCGGCGAAGATCTCCCGCATCTCGGCGGGGTCCTTCCAGTGGTTGGTCGGGCCGGCGTCCTGCTCCTTGGCGGAGCAGATGAAGGTGCGGTCCTCGACACGCGCGACGTCGCGGGGGTCCGACGCGGCGTAGTACGAGTGGGGGCGCTTGACGGGGTCGAGCTTGGTGAACGTGCCCTTGTCGACGAGCTCTTCGCACAGACTCTGGTACTCCGCCTCCGAGCCGTCGCACCAGACGACCCGGTCGGGCTGGGTGAGGGCGGCGATCTCGTCGACCCAGGCGATGAGCTCCTGGTGACGGGTCTGGGTGGTGGGAGCCGCGTTGTCGCGCGCCACGATCGCTCCTAGATGAGGGTGTGGACGGATTGCCGACGGGCCGGGCCGAGGCTGCCGGTTCGGTCCGGGAAATCCGCTTCTTTGGTTGGTGCCCCTTGGGGGCTGCGACCCGGACGCTTCGTGACCGCTCATCCGGTGCCGAACGCACTCATTTGATCATCCGACCCCGACGGGCTTCTGTCCAGGGGGCCTCGTGGTGACCGTCACCACTCGCACCCGTACGGACACCCGCGGCCAAAAGCCCTCGTCAAGCGCGTGCCAAGCAAGCGTCAAGCGCCCGCGGGGAGGGCCGGGCGCCCGCGTCCCCGGCACCCCCCGCCCCTCACCCGACCGCCCCGTCACCCGCGCATCCGGGTCCACCGTCGCCCGCCCGGCGGCCTTCAGACCGGGAACCTACGGTGCCGTAGATAGCATGACCGGCATGACTTCCGCGCCCGATGCCGCAGCGAGCCAGCCCCCCTCCGCGCCCGCGACGGCCGAAGCGGTCCCACCGGCCGGAGCGGCCCCCGCCGCCGCGGCCGACCCGGCGGCGACCGCCCCGCTCAAGCCCCGGATGCGGGGCTGGCTGCACGCCGGGATGTTCCCGGCCGTCCTGCTGTCCGGCGTCTTCCTCACCGCACTCGCCGACAGCACCCGCGGCCGCGTGGCCTGCGCCGTTTACACGCTCACCGCCTGCCTGCTGTTCGGCGTGAGCGCGCTCTACCACCGCGGCAACTGGGGCCCGCGCGCCGGTGGTGTGCTACGACGGCTGGATCACGCCAACATCTTTCTGATCATCGCCGGTACGTACACGCCGCTGACGATGCTGCTCGTACCGGGCAGCCGCGGGCAGATCCTGCTGTGGGCGGTGTGGGCGGCGGCGCTCGCCGGGATCGGCTTCCGGGTGTTCTGGGTCGGCGCCCCGCGCTGGCTCTACACCCCCTGCTACATCGCGATGGGCTGGGCCGCCGTCTTCTTCCTCCCCGACTTCCTGCGCACCGGCGGCATCGCCGTCCTCGTCCTGGTGATCGTCGGCGGTCTCCTCTACAGCGCGGGCGGCGTGATCTACGGCATCAAGCGCCCCAACCCGTCCCCCCGCTGGTTCGGCTTCCACGAGGTCTTCCACTCCTTCACGCTGGCGGCATTCGTGGTGCACTACGTCGGCATCTCTCTGGTCGCCTACTCGCACGGCTGACACCGGTGACCACCGCCCGCGCGGACGGTACGGCGCCACCCGCCGTACCGCGCCCCGCCGCGCCCGCCGACGGGCTGCGGGAACGGAAGAAGCGCCGCACCCGGCAGGCGATCCGCGACGCCGCCTTCCGCCTCTTCGACTCCCTGGGGTACGACGCGACCTCCGTCGACCGGATCGCGGAAGCCGCCGACGTCTCCCCCAGCACCGTCGCGCGGTACTTCCCCGCCAAGGAGGACATCGTCCTGCGGGGCACCTACGGGGAGCTGCTGGCCGCCGCGATACGCGCCCGCCCCGCCGGCGAACCGCTGCCCGGCGCACTGCGCGCCGCCGCCCTGACGGTGCCGGGCCGCCTCTCCGTCCGGGACCTGCGGGAGCTGCGGCGGCGCGCCCGGCTGATCCGCGACGTCCCCGCCGTCCGCCGCCGCATCGCCGAACACGCCGCCCGCGACGCCACCCACATCGCCGCCGCCCTCACCGCCCGGACCGGCCGACCCGCCGATGACCTGGAGATACGGGTGATCAGCACGGCGCTGATCGCCGCCCTTCAGGAAGCGCTGCTGCGTTGGGCGGAGGGGCCCGTACGGGGCGGGGCGGGGTCCGCGGCGCGATCGGCCGCTTCCCGGGGTGCGGAGTTGGAGGCGGCGGTCGGCCGGGCGCTGGATGTGCTGATGCGGGGATTGGTGCTGTCGCCGGATGGTGCTGTCGCCGGAGTGGGCCCGGCCTTCGCCCCCGGTTCGGAAGGCCACACCAAGGAGTGAGGGCCGCGTCGGGCGGAATGGCCACGGCGGGGTGAACGGGTCGCCTACGCGGGACGGGCCGAGGCCGGGGCCCCCCACTCACCCCGCCCCCAGCGCCTCCTCCACACCCGCCGCCCAGGCGAGCACCGCCGGATCGGAACCGTACGGACCCACCAGCTGGAGGCCCAGCGGCAGGCCGTTCGCGGCGTGCCCGGCGGGCAGGCTCACGGACGGCAGACCGGCGTTGCTCCACGGCAGGCACATCACCGACGTACCAGTGGAGCCGAGGCCGAAGGGGGCCGGGCCGGTGGCAGCGGGGGTGAGCCACAGGTCGGCGCCGGCGGCCACCCGCGCCGCGTCCAGCCGGTCGCGGAACTCGGCCCGGCGGGCGCGCGCCTCCTCGTAGGCGGCGTCCGTGACGGCGTGGCCCTCGTGCAGGGCGTTCGCGGTCTGCTCCCGGTAGAGGTCGCCGAAGCGCGCGTACCACTCGGTGTGCGCGCGGGCGACCTCGTAGCGGTTCATGGTGAACAGCTGGGTGACGACCTCCTCGAAGTCGTCCATCACCGGCACCTCGACGACGGTGTACCCGGCGCCGCGCAGCACCTCCCGCTGGGCCTGGAGGGCGGCCAGCGCCTCGTCGTCCGCGCGACGCAGATACGGGCCGACCGGCACGCCCAGCACCGGCGGCGGTCCGGGCGCCGGGCCCGTCTCGGCCGGCCAGCCGTCGCACAGCACCGAGGCGGCCAGCGTGACGCCCGCGACGTCCTGCGCGTACCAGCCGACCGTGTCGAAGCTGACGGCGTTGGGGATCACCCCGGCGGTCGGGACGCGGTCGAAGCTCGGCTCGAAGCCGACGATGCCGCAGTACGCGGCCGGGCGGATCACCGAGCCGACGGTCTGGGTGCCGAGGGCCAGCGGCACCATGCCCGCCGCGACGGCCGCCGCCGAGCCGCTGCTCGAACCGCCCGGCGTATGGGCGACATGGTGCGGATTGCGCGTCGGCCCCGGCGCGGTGACCGCGAACTCCGCCGTCACCGTCTTCCCCGCGATCAGCGCACCCGCCGCGACCAGCCGGTCCACGACGGCGGCCTGCGGCCCGGCGAGCACCCCGGGCGGCAGCACCGAACCGGCGCGGGTGGGCAGCCCGTCGACCCGGATGATGTCCTTCACCCCGACCGTCACGCCGTACAGCGGCGGTTTGGCGGGCCGGTTGGCCAGGTCCGGGGCGCCCGCCGTCGCGCTGTCCCACGCCGCGACGGCGCGCTCCGCCTCGTCCAGCAGCCGGGCCCGCCGGTCCGGTTCGGGCACGAAGGCGAGAACGTGCGGGTCGACGGCGTCGATACGGTCGCAGGTGCGCCGCGCCGCCGCCACGGGGTCGTCCGCACCGGACCGCAGCGCCGCGGCCTCCCGGACGAGTGATCGATGCCGGAGCAAGCTGTCCACGGCGGCAGGCTACAACCGCACCGGACGCCGCGCGGGCCGAAGCCTGAACTGTCCTGACACCCGCGCGGGAAGCCGGGGGCGGCTGGGCTTGGGCCCGCGCCGGAAGCCGTGGATCGACCGGGACGCGACAACGCCGTCAGCCGCCGGGCCCCGGCCATCGCCCCAGGGTCACAACTCCACGATCACCGCACCCATATGGCGTCCCTCGGTCAGCCCCCGCAGTGCGGCCGGGGCCTGCTCGATGCCGTGCAGGCGGGTGTGGGGGAAGGTGAACGTGCCGTCCCGCAGGCCCTCGCCGAAGCGGGCGTTCCACTCCGGGATCAGATCCAGGTGGTCGTGGAGGGCGGCGCCGCGCAGCGTGATGCCGCGGCCGAGCAGCGAGAACGTGTCGATCTCCAGCGGGGCCGTGCCGTGCCCGCCCATCTGGGCGGCGAGCGCACCGACGACCGCGATGCGCGCGCCGCGGTTGGCCACCGCGAACGCGGCGCGCAACTGCTCGCCGCCGACGTTGTCGAAGACCGCGTCGACGCCGTCCGGGGCGAGGCGGCGCAGCTGCTCCTCGATCGGGCCCGCGCCCCGGATCACCACGGCGTCGTACCCGAGGTTGTCGACCAGGCAGTCGGCCTTGGCCTGCGAGCCGGTGCTGCCGATGACCCGGGCGGCGCCCTGCTGCCGCGCGATCTGCCCGGCCAGGGAACCGACGCCACCGGCCGCCCCGGTGATGAACACGGTGTCGCCGGGCCGCACTTCGGCGCCCCGGACGACACCCATCCACGCGGTGGGCCCCTGCGAGAGATGGGCGGCCGGGTCGGGCAGCACCGCCGGATCGATCCGCTGCACGGCCGCGGCGTCCACCAGCGCGTACTCGCGCCAGCCGAGGCGGTGCTGCACCAGGTCGCCGACGGCCACCTCGCCGCCGGGCGCGGCGACGACCTCGCCGACGGCCGGTCCGTTCAGCGGCTCGCCCAGCGCGAACGGCGGGATCGGCACCACGCTGGACTCGTCCATGAGGGTGCGCATCACCGCCGCGACGCTCATCAGGGTGTTGCGCACCAGGACCTGCCCGGGCGCCGGCTCGGGGACCGGCACCTCCACGACCGCGAAGAGCGCGTCGGTGACCGGCCCCTCAGGACGGGCCGTCAGATGAACTTCACGTGCAGTGCGCTGAGTCATGTATCGATCTCACGCCCGATTCCCCTCGGCGTCAACTCGTCCCTTGGGCGGAGTACTTCCGACCGAGAAGGTGCCGGTCGTGCCGTCAGGGTTGACGACACCGGCGGGCCGTTCATGCCGTCAGCCCGCCGCTCACCGCCCCGTCACCCCACCGTCCCCCGGAGCCGCCCGCTCAGCTCGTCCGGGTCCGTCGTGGGACGCTCGCAGACGAAGCGGCGGCAGACGTACGCGGCGGGGGCGCCGTCGACCAGCGGCCGGTCCCGGAGGAGCGCCACCGCGCCCGCGTCGTCCGTGTCCGGCGCGCCGAGCGCGACGACCGCGCCGGGCGTGTTGCCGAGCAGTGCGGCGCGGTGCAGCGCCCGGGTGGCCGCGTCGTCCGGCGGGCCGACGACCGCGATCTCCCGGGGCCCGTCCAGCGCCGCCTCCGCGACGGCCAGCCCCCAGCCGATGAAGCGCGGCGCGCGACCGGCCAGCGCCGTGACGACGGCGAGCGCCTGCTCGGCGGCCTCCCGGTGCGGGGCGCTGCCGGTGAGCGCCCCGTAGGAGAGCAGGGCCCCGGCGGCGGCGGTCCAGCCGGACGGCGTGGCGTTGTCCGTCGGATCCTGGGGGCGGCGGATCAGCGCCTCCGCGTCCGCCGCCGTGTCGTAGAGCGAACCGTCCTCGGCCCGGAACTGCACCAGCACCGTGTCGAGAAGGAAGCCCGCGAAGTCCACCCAGACGCCCTCACCGGTGACGGAGGCGAGGGCGAGGAAGCCCTCGGCGACGTTCGCGTAGTCCTCCAGGACGCCGCTGTTGTCGCCGGGTACGCCGTCCCGGGAGGTGCGGTGCAGCCGGGCCTGCCCGTCCATGTGGACGCGAACGAGCAGGTCAGCTGCGTCGGTGGCCGCCTGGACGAGGTCGGGCCGGTCGAAGTACGCGCCGGTCTCCGCGAGCGCGGCGACGGCCAGCCCGTTCCAGGACGCGACGATCTTGTCGTCCCGCCCGGGGCGCGGCCGCTCGTCCCGCGCCGCCAGAAGTCGTTCCCGCACCGACCGTACGCGCTCGGCGTCCACCGGACCGACCCCGTCCGGCAGTTGCAGCACCGAGGCCCCCTCCTCGAAGGTGCCCTCCTCCGTCACCCCGAAGTACGCGGCGGCGAAGGCCCCGTCCTCCTCACCGAGCACCTCCCGCACTTGCTCAGGGGTCCAGACGTAATACGCACCCTCGGCGTGCCGCCCGCTGCCCGAACCGTCGTCGCTGTCCGCGTCCAGCGCGGAGGCGAACCCGCCCTGGACGGTGCGCAGTTCACGCACCATGAAGTCGGCGGTCGCGAGCGCGACGCGACGGGCCGTGCGGGAACCGGTGGCACGCCACAGATGCGCGTAGACGCGGCAGAGAAGCGCGTTGTCGTACAACATCTTCTCGAAGTGCGGCACCGTCCACGTCGCGTCGACGGCGTACCGCGCGAACCCGCCCCCGAGCTGATCATGAATCCCGCCACGCGCCATCGCCTCACACGTCGCCTCGGCCATTTCCACCGCGGCCTCGGAATCCGTACGCGCATGATGGCGCAGCAAAAACTCCAGCACCATCGCCGGCGGAAACTTGGGGGCCCCGCCGAATCCCCCGTGCACGGCGTCGAAGTCCCTGGTCAGCGCCATCAACGCACCGGCCAGATCCCCCGGCCCCGGAGGCGCGGAGGCCGACAACGACGCGGCCAGGGACCGCCCGGCCAGGTCCGCGGCGATCCGCCCGGCGACCTCCTCGACCTCCCCGCGCCGCTCCGCCCAGGCGCTGCGCACACCCTCCAGCACCTGCCGGAACGACGGCATGCCGTGCCGCGGCTCAGGCGGAAAATACGTACCGAAGTAGAACGGCTCCCCGTCCGGTGTCATGAACACCGACATCGGCCAGCCGCCCTGCCCTGTGGCCGCCTGCACCGCCTCCATGTACACGGCATCGACGTCGGGCCGCTCCTCGCGGTCCACCTTCACCGCCACAAAGTGCTCATTCATGAACGCGGCCGTCGCCTCGTCCTCAAAACTCTCGTGCGCAAGGACGTGACACCAGTGGCACGCGCTGTACCCCACACTCAGAAACACCGGCACATCCCGCCGCCGCGCCTCCTCGAAGGCCGCGGCCTCCCACGGCCACCAGTCGACGGGGTTGTCGGCGTGCTGGAGGAGGTAGGGGGAGGTGGCGTGGGCGAGTCGGTTGGGCATGGGGTCATCTTTGCGTACGGGGGCTGCGTGCGCGGGGGTGGCGGGGTGGTGGACGGCGTGGCGGGCGCCCTTTGCCCCGGCCCCGCCAGGAAGTGGGACGACCGCTGTCCCCGGAGGCGGACTCAGCCGTGCCACAGCTCAGCGGAGCGGGTCCGCCGCCCGGCCATCCGCCCCGGGCCCGAGGCACACCTGACCCCGCCCCGTCCCCAGGCGCACCGCCCGGGGCCCGGGGCGGGGCCCGATGCCCAGCCTCAGCCGGCCTCCGGCTTCGCCTTCTCGGCGGCAGCGGAGGAGGCAGAAGCAGGAGAGGCAGAGGCACCGGCAGAGGCCGTCGCCCCTTCCTTCTCCTCGAAATCCACCTTCCCCATGTGACGGTTCATGGACTTCATCAGCAGCCATACGGCACCGCCGATGACCGCGAAGACGATGAAGCCGAGGATGCCGGGGGTCACCTTGTCCTTGTCGAACGAGTCGGCAAGGGTGACGAAGTGCGTCAGGGCGAGGGTGCTGGTCGCGCTCATCATGAGGTCAATTGTTGCGGATGCCCGCGAAGAGGTCGTCCTCGGGGAGGGATGTATCCACGAGCGACTTCGCGAGCTCGTATTCCTCCGTCGGCCAGACCTCCTGCTGGATGTCCATCGGGACGCGGAACCAGCCGCCGTCGGGGTCGATCTGGGTGGCGTGAGCGATCAGTGCCTTGTCGCGGACCTCGAAGAAGTCGGCGCAGGGAACGTACGTGGTCAGGGTGCGTTCGCGCTGTTCGAACTGGGTCCAGCGCTCCAGCCACTCACCGTAGGGGGACTCCAGGCCGCGGGCCAGCAGCGCCTCGTGGAGGGCGACGGTGCGGGGGCGGTTGAAGCCCTGGTTGTAGTAGAGCTTCCGGGGCTGCCAGGGCTCGCCGGCTTGGGGGTACTTCTCCGGGTCGCCGGCCGCCTCGAAGGCCACCATCGTGATCTTGTGGGTCATGATGTGGTCGGGGTGCGGGTACCCGCCGTTCTCGTCGTAGGTCGTGATGACCTGCGGTTTGAACGAGCGGATCAGCTTCACCAGCGGCTCGGCCGCCGCCTCGACATCCTGGAGGGCGAAGCAGCCGTCGGGCAGCGGCGGCAGCGGGTCGCCCTCGGGGAGACCGGAGTCGACGAAGCCGAGCCACTCCTGCTTGACGCCCAGGATCTCCCGGGCCTCGTCCATCTCCTTCTTACGGACCTCGTGAATGTGCTCCTCGATGTACGGGTCGCCCTGGAGCTTGGGGTTGAGGATGGAGCCCCGCTCCCCGCCTGTGCAGGTGGCGACCAGCACGTCCACCCCCTCGGACACGTACTTGGCCATGGTGGCCGCACCCTTGCTCGACTCGTCGTCGGGGTGGGCGTGGACCGCCATCAATCGCAGCTGCTCAGTCAAGACTCGATCCTCAGTGAAAGGCTGGAGAAGATGCCTCCTATAGTGACCGAAGCGAGGGGCCGTGTATTCCCCGGACGGGAACCCGCGGGGCCGGGGCTCCCGGCCCCGGCAGCAGGAGGACAGAGCATGACCGCGGTACGCGACGGGGCCGACGAAAAGCGCTACGGCCGGTCGGCGGGCCGGAGCGAGGACCGCGGACTGAAGATCGTCGGCGGGGTGCTGGGGGTGGCGATGCTCGGCGTGGTCGCCTGGTGTGGCGTCGCATACATCGGCGGCCAGAAGCTCAGCGGGCGCGTGATCACCTGGGAAGCCGTGTCGGACAGCGCGGTGAAGGTGCATCTGGAGGTCGTCAAGGACCGGGACGCCAAGGGCGTCTGCACGCTGCGGTCGGTCTCCGCGGACAAGGCCGAGGTGGGGCGCAAGGACGTCACCATCGACGGGCGCGGGGAGCAGATCGACACGGTGGTGACGGTACGGACGACGGACCGGGCGACCACGGCAGAGCTGGTCGGCTGTTCGTCCTCCGACGGCCACTGAGACCGGGGCCTCCGGCGGTCACTGAGGCCAGGACCTCCGGCAGTCACTGAGGCCGGCGCCTCCGACGGTCGCTGAGACCGAGACCTTCGGCGGTCACTCGGACCGGGCCTCCGGCGGTGGCTGCCCCGGCCCCAGCGGTGGCTGACGCGGACCCTGGCGGTGGCCGAGGCCCCGGAGCCGGGCCCCGCGGGCGGCCGGACCGACCGCCCGACGGCCCGCGCCGTGCCCGGGCGATCGCCCACCCGACTCGCGGGCACCCCTCCCGACCAGGGAATTCACGCTCAGGAAGGTTCCCTGAAGATTTCCTCTTCCCCGTTTTGTGCCGGAATTGTTAGGCTCGTGGTTTCGCCCACCCGTGAAGGCGCAATCCTTCCCTGGTAGGGCGTTTGATTTATCCCCAGTACCGACGAGGAGCACCTGTGACCCAGACCAGCGAAAGCGTCACCTGGCTGACCCAGGAGGCGTACGACCAGCTCAAGGCCGAGCTGGAGTACCTGTCTGGTCCCGCACGCGCCGAGATCACCGAGAAGATCGCGGCGGCCCGCGAGGAAGGTGACCTGAAGGAGAACGCCGGGTACCACGCGGCCAAGGAGGAGCAGGGCAAGCAGGAGCTTCGCGTGCGCCAGCTCACCCAGCTGCTGCAGACCGCGAAGGTCGGCGAGGCCCCCGCCGCCACCGGTGTCGTCGCTCCCGGCATGGTCGTCACCATCGCGTTCGACGGAGACCCGGACGACACCTTGGAGTTCCTGCTCGCCTCGCGCGAGTACGCCAGCTCGGCCATCGAGACCTACTCGCCGCAGTCCCCGCTGGGCGAGGGCGTGAACGGCAAGAAGGTCGGCGCCGACGCGGAGTACGAGCTTCCGAACGGCAAGAAGGCCAACGTGAAGGTCCTCGACGCCAAGCCGTACTCGGGCTGATCAAGCCGTCTTCAGGCTGATCCACGACGTACAGAAGCGGCCCGGAGCACTCCGCTCCGGGCCGCTTCCACGCACCCGGGGCCCGTACGCCGGACCCGTCGCCGCGCCGTCCCTCATCAGGCCGTGGCCGACCGGTACTTCCGCACCGCGAGCGTGCGGAACACCACGATGATCAACAGGGACCAGAGCGCCGAGGCGATGACCGGGTGTTCCATCGGCCAGGCGCCGGTCACCGAGGACGGAATGCCCTCGATGGTGTTGCCGAACAGCTGGCGGGCCGCCTGCACGGTGGTGCTGAACGGGTTCCACTCCGCGATGTGCTGGAGGAACGGGGGCATGCCGTTGACCGGCACGAACGCGTTGGAGATGAAGGTCAGCGGGAAGAGCCAGATCAGGCCGCCCGAGGTGGCCGCCTCCGGGGTGCGTACCGACAGGCCGATCAGCGCGCCGATCCAGGAGAAGGCGTAGCCGAGCAGCAGCAGGAGCGCGAAGCCGCCGAGGACCTTGAGGACGTTCTCGTGGCTGCGCCAGCCTATGAGGAGCGCCACGGCGGCGAGGACGACCAGGGTGAGGGCGGTCTGCACCAGGTCGGCGAGGGTGCGGCCGGTGAGCACCGCGCCGCGGGACATCGGCAGCGAGCGGAAGCGGTCGATCAGGCCCTTGTGCATGTCGTCGGCGATGCCCGCGCCCGCTCCGGCGGTGGCGAAGGTGACGGTCTGCGCGAAGATGCCCGCCATCAGGAATTCGCGGTACGCCTGGGCGCTGCCCGCTGGGGCGCCCGGGACGTTGATCGAACCGCCGAAGACGTAGGTGAACAGCACCACGAACATGATCGGCTGGACCAGCCCGAAGATGACCACCTCGGGGATGCGCATCATGCGGATCAGGTTCCGCTTGGCGACGACGAGGGAGTCGCGGACGGAGCGGCCGACGGCGTTGCGGGCGGGGGCGGTGCCGAGCGGGGCAGTTTCGGTTGCGGCGCTCATCTGACGGCCTCCGTCTCGGGCCTGTCGGGCCTGTCGGGCCTGTCGGGGGTGTCGCCGGTTGTTCCGGAAGCGCGGGCTGCGGAGCGGCGCTTCCCGGCCTTGCGGCGGCCGCGTCCGGCGCCGCCCGGGCCGCCCTCGACGCCGTCGCCGTCCCTACCGTCGTCGCCCGTACCGTCGTCGCCCGCCTCGGCGGCGTGGCCGGTGAGCGAGATGAAGACGTCGTCGAGGGTGGGGCGGCGCAGACCGATGTCGTCGATCTCGACGTCGCGGGCGTCCAGCTCCCGGATGACCTCGGCGAGGAGCTTGGCGCCGCCGGTCACCGGGACGGTGAGCTTGCGGGTGTGGGCGTCCAGGGTGCCCTCGCCGTCGCCGAAGCGGCGCAGCACCTCGTCGGCGACGGCGATCTGCTCGGGGGTGTGGACGACGACCTCGACGCGTTCGCCGCCGGTACGGGCCTTGAGCTGGTCGGACGTGCCGCGGGCGATGACCCGGCCGTGGTCGACCACGCAGATGTCGTGGGCGAGGCGGTCGGCCTCCTCCAGGTACTGGGTGGTGAGCAGCAGGGTGGTGCCGCCGGCGACCAGTTCCTGGATGACGTCCCACAGCTGCTGGCGGTTGCGCGGGTCGAGGCCGGTGGTGGGCTCGTCCATGAACATCACGGGCGGGCTGACCACCAGCGCGGCGGCGAGGTCGAGGCGGCGGCGCATCCCGCCGGAGTACGTCTTGGCGGGGCGGTCCGCGGCGTCCCCGAGGCGGAAGCGTTCCAACAGCTCAAGGGCGCGGCGCTTCGCGGCGCGGGCGCTCATCTGGTAGAGCTGGCCGACCATCATCAGGTTCTCGCGGCCGGTCAAGTACTCGTCGACGGCGGCGAATTGGCCGGAGAGGCCGATGGAGCGGCGCACCCGGTCGGGGTGTGTGAGCACATCGATCCCGGCGACCGTGGCGACGCCTCTGTCGGGCCGGAGCAGGGTGGTCAGGACGCGGACGGTGGTGGTCTTGCCCGCGCCGTTCGGACCGAGCAGCCCGAGGACGCTGCCTTCGGGCACGTCGATGTCGACGCCGTCCAGTGCCCGTACGTCTCCGAAGGTCTTCACCAGACCTTCGGCGTGGATCGCACCTGGCATGGGATACCCCCGTTGTTTGGGCGAGTTCCAGGTCGAATCCTACGGTCGGCGAGGCGCGGGCGCGCTGCGAAAAAGGGAAGAGTAGGGGCGGGTGGGGGCTGCCCCTAGGGACCGGCCTCCGGCGGGTGGGGGCTGCCCCTTAGGGCCCGGCCCGCCTCACTCCGACTCCGCCACCCTGTACCCCGCGCCGCGCAGCGCCGCCGTCACCTCGGCGCAGTGTTCGGGGCCGGAGGTCTCCAGGTGCAGTTCCACCTCGACCTCGGTGAGGCCGAGGCGCGGGCCGGTGCGGACGTGTCCGACGTCGAGGACGTTGGCGTCCACCTCCGTCAGGACGCCGAGCAGCGTGGCGAGCGCCCCGGGGCGGTCGGTCAGCCGCAGCCGCAGCGAGAGGTAGCGGCCGGACGCGGCCATGCCGTGGCGCAGGATCCGCTGCATCAGCAGCGGGTCGACGTTGCCGCCCGACAGCACCGCGACGACCGGCCCCTCGAACGCCCCCGGCTCCGCCAGCAGCGCGGCCACCGGGCTCGCCCCGGCGGGCTCCACCACCAGCTTCGCCCGCTCCAGGCAGATCAGCAGCGCCCCGGCCAGCGCGTCCTCGGAGACCGTACGGACCTCGTCCACCAGCTCCTCGACGATCCGGAACGGGACGTCGCCGGGCCGCCCGACCTTGATGCCGTCGGCCATGGTGGACAGCCCCTCGACCGCCACCGGGTGCCCGGCCGCCAGCGACGGCGGGTAGCAGGCCGCGCCCGCCGCCTGGACGCCGATGACCTTGACGTCCGGCCGCAGCTCCTTGACCGCGACGGCCACCCCGGCGGCCAGCCCGCCGCCGCCGACGCCGACCACGATGGTGCGCACCTCGGGGCACTGCTCCAGGATCTCCAGCCCGACGGTGCCCTGACCGGCGATGATGTCCCGGTGGTCGAAGGGGTGCAGGAAGACCGCGCCGGTGCGGTGCGCGTACTCCTGGGCGGCGGCCAGCGTCTCGTCGACCACCTGGCCGTGCAGTCGTACCTCGGCGCCGTAGTCGCGGGTCGCGGCGACCTTCGGCAGCGGGGCGCCGACCGGCATGAACACCGTCGACCGCACCCCGAGCAGCGAGGCCGCCAGCGCCACGCCCTGCGCGTGGTTCCCGGCGCTCGCCGCCACCACCCCGGCCGCCCGCTCCGCCGCCGTCAGCCCGGCGATCCGGACGTACGCGCCGCGGATCTTGAAGGAGCCGGTGCGCTGGAGGTTCTCGCACTTGAGGTGGACCGGCGCCCCGACCAGCCCGGAGAGGTACCGGCTGCTCTCCAGGGCGGTGGCCCGGGCGACGCCGGAGAGCAGTTTGTGGGCCGCGCGGATGTCCTCGACGGTGAGCGGGGCCGCGTCCCCTACGGGGCGCGCGGGGTGCGAAGGCGGCGTGTGGTCGAGCATGACGCCAGTCTGGCAGTCCGGCGGCCACCGGGCCTTTTCCGGCCAAGGTGCGGACAGGGCGGGGAAACGGGGCCGGGACGGAGCGGGCTCGCCCCGGGGTGCAGCGGCCTCACCTTCGGGTGCAGCGAACCGCCGGGCCTCGTACGAAGGCGTACGTCAGGGCTGCCGGGGCCCGCGTCGGGGCGTACGTCAGGGTGGGCGTCGGGGCGTACGTCAGGGGCGCCCGGTGAGTGGCCGCACGCCCTTACGGGTCGGGCCGGGCACGGGCCGCCGGGCCTTCGGCGGACGGGCTCCGGCCACTTCCGCGTAACCTTGTCACCCGGTCCCTAAGCCCCCCATGAAGCGAGCACCCGGCCATGCCCACCTCTTCGGACATGACGACCCCCACCGATCCCGCCGTTCTGGACGCGCTGCAGCACCAAGTGGCCGTGTTCGCCCGCCGCGCCGAACAGAGCCGCCTCGGCGGGGTCGGCCAGGCGCGCAACTCCATGGACCGCGCCGCGTATCTGCTGCTCAACCGCCTGGACCAGGAAGGCCCGATGGGCGTCAAGGCGCTCGCCGCCGGGATGGGGATCGACTCCTCGACCGTCACCCGGCAGGTCGCGCCGCTGGTCGAGTCCGGGCTGGTCAACCGCGCCACGCACCCCGAGGACGGCCGGGCGGTCGTCCTTCAGCTCTCCGAACGGGGCCGCACCCGCCTCGGCGAGGTACGGGCCTCGCGCCGCGCGCTGATGGAGATGGTCACCGATGAGTGGACGGAGGAGGAACGCGCCGTCTTCTGCGCGCTGTTGACCCGTTTCAACATCTCCCTCGCCGCCATCACCGCGACGATGCCCCCGGCGGGCGCGGCCTCCTGAGCCGACTGGGGCCTGCCCGGGGCGCGCCGAAACCGATGCGCCCCGGGTGCGGAGCCCCTACGGCCTCCCCTTACGGGAGACCGCCCGCCCCGGGGTGCGGTGCAGCCGTGACCGCACCGCACCGGGTGCTCAGCCCAGCGCCTGGGTGAGGTCGGCGAGCAGGTCGTCGATCGACTCGATGCCGACGGAGAGACGGACCAGGTCGGCGGGGACCTCCAGCGCGGAACCGGCCGTCGAGGCGTGCGTCATCCGGCCCGGGTGCTCGATGAGCGACTCCACGCCGCCCAGGGACTCCCCGAGGGTGAACAGCTTCGCGCGGTCGCAGACGTCGACCGCGGCCTGCTCGCCCCCGGCGACGCGGAACGACACCATGCCGCCGAAGGACCGCATCTGCTTGGCGGCGACCTCGTGCCCCGGGTGCTGCGGCAGCCCCGGGTAGTAGACCTGCGTCACCTTGGGGTGCGCGGTCAGCAGCTCCGCCACCCGGGTGGCGTTGGCACTGTGCCGGTCCATCCGGATGGCGAGGGTCTTGATGCCGCGCATCACCAGCCACGCGTCGAACGGGCCGGCCACCGCGCCCATCGCGTTCTGGTGGTAGGCCAGCTCCTCCCCGAGGGCGTCGTCGCCCACCACGAGGGCGCCGCCGACCACGTCGGAGTGGCCGCCCATGTACTTGGTCGTGGAGTAGACGACGACGTCCGCGCCGAGCGCCAGCGGCTGCTGGAGATACGGGCTGGCGAAGGTGTTGTCGACGACGAGGCGGGCCCCGGCCTCCCGGGCGATACCCGCGAGCGCCGCGATGTCGCTGATGCCGAGCAGCGGGTTGCTGGGCGTCTCCACCCAGATCGCCTTCGTACGGGGACGCAGCTCGGCGCGCACCGCCTCCGGGTCGGAGGTGTCGGCGACGGACCATTCCACACCCCAGCGCTCCGCGACCTTGGCGAACAGCCGGAAGGTGCCGCCGTAGGCATCATTGGGGATGACGACGTGGTCGCCGGGGGTCAGCAGCGTCCGCAGCAGGCAGTCCTCGGCGGCGAGGCCGGAGGCGAAGGCCAGTCCGCGGCGGCCGCCGTCGAGGGCGGCGAGGTTCTCCTCCAGGGCGGTACGGGTCGGGTTGGCGCTGCGGCTGTACTCGTAGCCGCCGCGCAGCCCACCGACCCCGTCCTGCTTGTAGGTGGACACCTGGTAGATGGGCGTCACCACCGCGCCGGTCGCCTCGTCGGGCTCCTGACCTGCGTGGATGGCGAGGGTTTCGAAGTGCTGATGGCGCTGGTCGCGCTGTTCGCTCATGGACAGCGAGGGTAGTCGCCTCCGGGCGGGCCGATCCCCCGGAACTTTCTGGTTCGCTGGGGAGTGGATAGAGCAGGACGTGCACACACCGCGCGTCCCGCCGCTCCGCCCCACCTGCCTCCGACCGGGACACGCCTCATGGACGCTCTGCTCGTACTCTTCGCCGCCGCCGCGTTCGGCGGTGTCGTCCTCCTGCCCTGGCTGCGGCGCCGCCGGGCCGCGCAGCAGTTCCGGCTGCAGGGCCCGCCGCAGGTCTCCGACCCGGTGGCGGGCTACGGCTTCGTCCCGCTCGACGCACTCGACGTCCGCCTGCCGGGCCCCGACGAGGAGCTGGAGCACGCCCTCGCGGAGATCCGGCGCACCCACGACTGGCGCCCGGCGGCGGCGCTGCTGCGGGCCACCCCCGAGGACGACGAGCGGCGCTGGCAGCGCGTCCAGACGCTGGCCGGGGCCGCCGCCTTCGACCTGGCCCGGGAGCGGGACGATCCGGACGCCGCATCCGGTGCGCCGCGCAGCGGCGGGGTGTGGCTGCGGCGCTGGCGGCTGGAGGCGCCCAAGGACGCCGGGGGCGCGCAGACGCACGCCCAGTTCCTCGTCCTCCAGGCGCTGCGCGACCCGGGTTCGGAGGACTTCCGGATGATCCTGGAGGAGGCCCGGACGGTCTGCGGCGAGGCGGCCCTGCTGGCCCCGGGCAGCCCGGTCCCGTACGTCATCGAGCTGGCCGTCGCCCGAGGGCTGCACGACCGCCCCGCCGACTACGCCGAGCTGTGGGAGAAGGTGGCCCGCCGCGCACCGCACCACATGGGCGCGCACCTCGCGGCGCTCCCCTACTGGTCGCAGAAGTGGCACGGCTCGCGCGAGGAGGCGGAGGCATTCGCCGAGCGCGCCGCCTCCGGCGCACCGACGGGCACCCTCCTCCCGGCGCTGCCCCTCTTCGCCGTCTACGAACACCTCCCCGAGGCCAACATGGTCCGCGGCCTCTACCGGAGCGCGGTCATCGAGCGGGCCATCGAGGGCGCCCACTACGCCCTCCGCGAGGCCCCGGCGGACCACCCCATGGCCCCGCACGTCCGCCACCTCCTGATCTGGTTCCTCGTCCGCGCCGAACGGTACGGCGAGGCCCTTGAGCAGCTGCGCGAGGTCGACGGCCACGTCGGCGCCGTCCCATGGTCGTACGGTCACAGCCCGGCGGCGGAGTACGCGGCCTATCGCGCGCTGGCGGTCGCGGGATGGGAGCGCAGCGGGGGGACGGCGACGGGCGGCATACGGCCGGAGTGAGGGGCGGCCGGGGCGGTGCGGGCCTCGGGGTGAGCGGTCCCTCCGGTGGGATGGTGCGGCGCGGGCCGGGCGGAAGCGGTCGCTCCGGGGGCCAGGGGGCTTCGACGCTGCGCTCTGGGCGCGTCGGGGGCCTTCCACGGCCTGTGGCTCCGGTGCGGGACACGGCGGGGCTCCCCGTGGGTGGCCGCCACCCCGAACGTGACCGGGTCACCGGTGGGGGGCCTCCGCCGGAATGTCACCGCCCCGCCCGGCGTTGCAGCTGACGCCATCGTCCCCACGGCAGGCGGCCGCCTGCCACCACCGCCGTCGTCCCCGGAGCCTGATCGCGATGCTCTTCTCCCGCTTCAAGAACCACCTCCCGACCCCCGAGGAAGCCCTCAAGGGCCGCCCGGAGCGGGACTTCACCGTCCCCGCCCGGCACACCGTTCTCGGCACCTCCCTGCTCGGCCCGTACCCGGAGGGCACCGAGATCGCCGACTTCGGCCTCGGCTGCTTCTGGGGCGCCGAGCGGAAGTTCTGGCAGACCGAGGGTGTCCACACGACCCTCGTCGGCTACCAGGGCGGCCACACCCCGAACCCCACCTACGAAGAGGTCTGCAGCGGCCACACCGGCCACACCGAGGCCGTCCGCGTCGTCTACGACCCCACCGTCGTCCCGTACACCGCACTCCTGAAGCTCTTCTGGGAGTCCCACAACCCGACCCAGGGCTTCCGCCAGGGCAACGACGTCGGCACCCAGTACCGCTCCGCCCTCTACACCCACTCCCCCGCCCAGCACCAGGCCGCCGAAGCCTCCCGCGACGCCTACACCCAGGTCCTGCGCTCCCGCGGCTACGGCTCCATCACCACCGAAATCCTGCCCGCCACCGACCTCCCGTTCTACCCGGCCGAGGGGTACCACCAGCAGTATCTTTCAAGCAGTAAAAACCCTGACGGGTACTGCGGGATCGGGGGGACGGGGGTGAGCTGCCCGGTGGGGGTGACCGAGTTCGACGGCTGAACCCCAAGCGCGGGGTTTACCGCCCGGGGAACGGGCGCGGCTCGCGGGACGCGTCTGCTTGTCTCCCCGGGCCGCGATCCCGACGACGGCTCGTCAGCGCCTTCGAACCGGAGAGCAGCCCCGACCGGAACCGATACCGGCCCACTGCGTGGTCAGGAGCTACTCTTCAAGAAGAATCGCATCGAACTGAGGCCGAACGCAGGCGAGTTGACGGGTAGCGCCCGAAGGGGCGGATCCTGATCTCCGTCGCCTGGACCGGAAGCCTCAGGCGAACGGGGGACGAGATGGCAGCAACCAGCCGGATGAGCCTGGTGGTGTCCGGTGAGACCGACGTGGACCAGGAGGAACTGGCCCAGCTCACCGCGCAGCTGAGGCGCCGGATCCTCGAACTCGACGTCGACGACGTACGGACCGCCCGGTCCGACGAGGGCATGCCTGAGGGCGCCAAGACCGGCGAGCTCATGGCGGTCGGTACCCTCGCGGTGGGGCTCGCGCCAACGGTGCTGCGGCCCGTACTGCGCCTGGTGGAGACCTGGATGCAAAGCCGCCCCGTCCGCACGGTCAAGGTCGACGTGGACGGCCGCGTGCTGGAGCTGGGCCATGCGTCCCCGGAACAGCAACAGCGGTTGGTCGAGGCGTTCTTGGCGACGGAGATCCAGACCACGGCCGATGCGCCCTCCACGCAAGGCGGCGGAGAACCCCCCGCCGCCCAGGAGTAGCCGGAGCAGGCTCTCCATGACCGATTCCATGGGGCCAGGCCGCAGGCACGCCCTCCTCATCGCGACGGGCACGTACGACGACCGCACCCTCAGCACGCTCCGCTCACCGGAGCAGGACTGCGCGGGCCTCGCCGACGTCCTCACCGACCCGCGCATCGGTGCCTTCCGCGCCGAGCAGGTGAGGGATGCGCCGGCCCATCGAGCGATGCGCGCCGTCGAACGCTTCTTCCTGAACCGGAGCCGCGACGACCTACTCCTCCTCCATGTGTCGTGCCATGGCATCAAGGACGACGACGGCCACCTCTACTTCGCCGCTCGCGACACGGACCGCGACCTGCCCGCGTCCACGGCGATCCCGGCCGCCTTCCTCCGCGACCGTATGGACCGCTGCCGGGCCCGCACGATCGTCGTCCTCCTCGACTGCTGCTACAGCGGAGCCTTCCTGCCCGGTGCGAAGGGCGACGGCCGGATCCACGTCCGCGACGAACTCGGCGGTCACGGCCGGGCCGTACTGACCGCGACCAACCGGACCGAGTACGCCTGGGAAGGGAAGAGCATCGAGTCGGCGGCCCCTCAGCCGTCCCGTTTCACGGGTGCGCTGATCGAGGGCCTGCGCACGGGCGCGGCCGACCTGAACGGGGACGGCCGGATCACCGTCACCGAGCTGTACGACTATGTGTATGAGTCCCTGCACCGGGACGGGGCGAAGCAGCACCCGCGGATGTGGGCGGACCTGGAGTACCACGTCACCATCGCCCGGGCGGTGGGAGAACCGGTCCGAGGCGGTCCGGGCGCCCCGTCCCCGGGCCCGCCGCCGCAAGAGACGGCAGACCTGAGCGAGAAGACCACCGGTGAGCTCTCCGGGGCTGCGAAGGCCCCCCTGCCCTACACACCTGTCATGCGCGGCCAGGACTCCCTGGTCCAGCAGGAAATCACTGTGGAGGAGACGGCGCTGGGCACGGTGAAGGAACTCACCATTGATACGGCGGTGGTGTGTTCAAGCTGCTCGGGGCCGGGCTGGGCCGCGGTGGCGCCGCGCTGCGAAGCGTGCCAGGGCCGCGGCGAGAAGGCGGAGACCCGGCACGGCGCTCCCGGCGGAAGCGCCGATGCGCGTGCCTGCCCCACGTGTCGGGGCCGGGGCAGCGTCGCGCCTCCCTGCCACCAGTGCGACGGCAACGGCCGGGTGCCCGCCCGCCGCACGCTCACGGTCAAGATTCCGGCGGGCGTCGATCACGGGACCCGGATACAGTTCGCCAGCGAGGGAGAGGTGGGCCCCGGCGGCGGCGAGCCCGGGGATCTCTACCTAGAGCTTGTGGAGCTGCCGCACCCGGTCTTCGAGCGCGTGGGGGACGACCTGCATTGCACCTTGACCATCCCTCAGGCCGCGGCGACCACGGGCGACACGGTGCGGTTGGACACGCTCGACGGCACGAAGACGGTCCGTATCCCCCGGGGCACCCGCCATGGCCAGACCCTGCGGCTCGCCGGGCTCGGCGCCACCCATCTCCGCGCCGGCGGCCGGGGGGACATCCTGATCCACATCGAGGTGTCCGGCTGACCGCGCCTACGTGGGCTGTCGCATCGACCGCACCCCGCCGGGACGCCCAGGACGCCCCGGTCACACGGGCCGGCCCCGCCCCCACAGCTCCTCCGCATGCTCGGCGAAGCGGTCGAACATTCCCCCGTCCCCCTGGCGACGGAAGTGCAGCAGCGGCGAATCATGGCCCACCAGCAGTGCCAGGTGGGGTGTGACCAACGCGTCGCCGTCGAAGCGGAAGACGGACAGCGACACATGGTTCATGGCGTCCGCGGCGGCGGAGAACCGCGCCTCGACGCCCGGATTGCGCTCACGCTCGTCGGCGTCGCCGCCGGGTTCGCCGTACTGGCGTTGACCGTACGAGAGTTGGCGACCCTCTGTGTGGTGTTCTGCCTGGTGGGGGCGGCGAGCCTGGTGGGTGCCGCGCTGGCTCCTCGCCTCATACGGAAGGGGTATGACGAGAGTCTGCGCCTCGTGGAGTGCTACCGGCGGCAGCAGGCGGCCCGGTTCGCGGTGCCGCCGCCCTTTCCGGCTTTCGGTTCGCCTGGCGGGTGGACGGGGGAATGAGGCGGAATGCACAGCTCCGGACGGGTGCACCGCCGTCCTGTACGCCTGCCCCGAAGGAACGCCCGTAAAGGGCTGGGTCCACTGTCAGTGCCGGGTGATACGAAGCGGGGATGCCTCAGACGCCTGCCTTCGACGACCTGCTCGCCTTGTTCCAGGACCGCTCTGCCGCCCTGCGTGACAGCGTCGCGGGCTGCCCCGATCTGGATGTCCGCGTCCCCAGCTGCCCCGACTGGTCGCTCCGCGACCTCGTCGCGCACCTGACGAAGGTGCACCGGTTCTGGGCGGCGGCGGTCACGAACGGCCCCAGCGGAAAGCCCCCGACCGTCGCACCGGCCGACGACGCGCTGACAGCCGGCCTGCTGGCCCGTTCGGCCGCGGCCACCGGGGAGCTGGTCGCGGCCCTGCGCGCCGCTGGACCCGCGGTGAGCTGCTGGACCTGGTGGGGTGAGTCCGACGTGCCGACGACGAGCGGTGCCGTGGCCCGGCATCAGGTCCGGGAGGCCGCTGTCCATGCCTTCGACGCCCAAACGGCCACCGGAACTCCCCGGCCCGTACCTGCGGTTGTCGCACTCGACGGCATCGCCGAGTTCTTCGGCGTCAGCCACGGCACCGCCGGGCCTTGGCCGCATGAGCCCGCCCGGGTCGGTCTGCACGCCGCCGAGGGCGAGTCGTGGCTGATCGATCTGACGGCGTCGGGCTCAGACGTCATCGACGGCCGCCAGGACACCGCCGCCGATCTGTACGGATCGGCGAGCGACCTGTTGCTCACGCTGCACGGCCGCCTCCCCCTGGACAGCCTGCGGAGCGAGGGGGATCGCACCACCCTGGAGAACCTCCTGAGCTGGCCCGACCTGGGCTGACTCCCGGTCCGGGAAACTCACTGCGGGCGGGGTTCCGCGCCGCCGCCCCCCGCCCCCGCGCGGCGCCCCCTCACCCCTGCCCCAACCGCGCCCGATCAGCCGCCGCCCTCCCCTGGTGCCAGCCGTCCGCGTCGTTCAGGCCGCGGAGGCGGACGGGGGCGGTGTCGGGGAAGAGGGTGCCGGTGGTTTCCTCGACGGCCAGGGCGCGGGCGGCGAGGACGGGGAGGAGGCCGCCGGTGCCCGCCCCGGCGCCCCCGGCGGTGCCCACGCCCGCATCCCCGGCGGTCGCCGCCTCGGCCGTTGCCGCCTCGGTCGCGGCGGTCAGGCGGGTGCGGACGCGGTCGGCGTAGGCGACGAGGAAGGTCTGGCGGAAGTCGCGGGTGCGCCGGGCGCGGCCGCGGGTGTGGTGGGCGTCGGCGGCGCGGTGCATGGCGGTGGTGGCCTGGAGGAGGAGTGAGGTGTAGAGCAACTCCGTTGCCTCCAGGTCGGGTTCGTAGCCGACGAGGGTGGAGAAGGCGGCGTCGGACGACCAGACGGCCTGGCAGCGGTTGGCAGTGGCGACGGCGTCGAGGAGGAGGGCCTTGGCCTGTTCGTACGGGCCCTCGATGCCGATGCGGATCGCGCCGGGGCCGCCGCCCGCGGTCGCGTCGGCCCCGGCCAGCAGGGCCTCGTCGATGCTGTGACGGGCCATCAGCTCCTGGGCCTTGGCCGACAGCGCCTCGGCCTCCTCGGCGTAGTCGGTCGCCTCGGCCTTGGCCAGCAGGCCGCGGATCCGGCCGAGGGCGCGGGAGGCGCCGGGGGACGCGGCGCGGGCGGCGGGTGGCGGTGCGGCCGGGAGCGGGGTGAGGCGCGGCAGCCGGGCGAGGGTACGCAGCGCCAGGAGGACGGTGTACGCCGTCTCGAAGCGGGTGGTGCGGCGGCGGGCGGCGAGCGCGTCGAGGTAGCCGGCGTCGGACGGCCACCAGACCTCGGCGCCGAGCCGGCGCAGCTGGGCGTCCCGGCGGGCGGTGGCGGACGGCGGGCGGGTGCCGCAGCGGGCGTCGGCGGCGATGGCGTCCACGACGAGCCCGACCTGCGTGGGGTCGGCGGCGTCGCGGCGGACGATGCGTTCCAGGTCGGCGGGTTCCCAGCCGCCCGCCCAGCAGCGGCGTACGGCGTCGGTGGCGGCGCGGACGACGGCGGCGGAGACCGCTTCCCAGCCCTCGGGGGCGGCGGCGAGCCGGGAGGCGCCGACCTCGGCCGCATCCTCGGTGGGCTCGCCGTCGGCGGCGTAGCGGACGGTGCCGAGGATCTCGCCGAGCAGGGCGTCGGCGTTGCCGTGCCGCCCGCCGGGGCGCCCCTCGGCACGGCCGCCGCCCCCGTGTCGGTCCCGGCCGTTGTCCGTACGTTCGCTCATCCGGTCACTGTACGGAGCGGCTCGCCCGGCCGCGGTGCGGAGGGGACGAGGGCGGGCCGGTGCCAGGCGCGGCGCACCGCGCCTGGCGCCGTCGGCGTCAGGACGCCGACCCGCCCAGCGCGCTGCCCGCCACCCACTGCTGCCAGCCCATGTTCCACCCGTTGAGACCGTTGTCCGGCTGGATCGTGTGGTCCGGGGAGTTGACGACGGTGACGACGTCGCCGATCAGCGAGTGGGTGAAGAACCACGCGCCGTCCGTGGACGGGTCGCCGGCGCCCTTGGCGTCCGCCAGGCCGATGCAGCCGTGGCTGGTGTTGACGTTGCCGAAGATGCCCTTGCCCCAGTAGTTGCCGTGGATGAAGGTGCCGGAGGTCGACAGGCGCATGGCGTGCGGGACGTCGGGGATGTCGTACTCGCCCTTGCCGTCGTTGTTGGTGAAGCCGACGGTGGAGCCGTCCATCCGGGTCTGCTCGTACTTCTCGGAGATGACCATCCGGCCGTTGTAGGTCGGGTGGTCCTGGCTCCCGGCCGAGATCGGGATGGTCTTGAGGGTCTTGCCGTCGCGCACCACCGTCATGAGGTGCGTCTTCGCGTCGACGGTGGAGACCTGGGAGCGGCCGACGTGGAAGTGGACGGTCTTGTTCTGGACGCCCTGCACGCCGGGCGACGCCTGTACACCGTCGAGGGCGAGCTTCACGGTGATCTCGGAGTTCGCCTTCCAGTACTCCTGGGGGCGGAAGTCCAGGCGGGTGTTGTCGAACCAGTGGCCGACGACCTTCTGGTTGCTGCTGGCGGCGACGGTGATCGCGGACTCGACGGCCTTCTTGTCCTTGACCGGCTTGTCGAAGTGGATCGAGACCGGCATGCCGACGCCGACGGTGGAGCCGTCCTCGGGCGTGAAGTTGCCGATGAAGCTGTTCGCCGGGGAGACGGTGGTGAAGGTGGAGTTCTCGACCGCCGTGCGGCCCTCGGAGTCCACGGCGTGCGCGGTGATCTTGTACTTCGTCGCGCGGGCGAGGTCCTGCGACGGCTTCCAGGACGAGCCGTCGGCGGAGAGCGTGCCGTCGACGGTCTTCTTGGACTCGACGGCGGTCATGGTGACTGAGGTGAGCTTGCCGCTCTTGACGGTGACCTTCGCGTCCTTGCTGATGCCCGCGGTGGACGAACCGTCCTTGGGGGCGATCTTGATCTTGGCGTGTGAGGCGTCCTGCGCCGCGGCCTCGTCGACCTGCAGGGACCTCTCGTGCGCGCGGGTGGAACCGCTGCGCGCGTGGCTGTCGCCGCCGCCCACGCCGCTCGCACTGCCGCACGCCGAGAGCACGACCAGGCCCCCGGCCAGCGCGGCGGTGGCTATGAAGCCCTTGCGGCGCTTGCTGTCCGTCATCACACGCTTCTCCATTGATCCGATAGGAATCCCCGAGCAGCAGACCGGGGGCAGCCTCCCCGGCCGACATCCAGGAAACGCCATTTTTCCCGTGGTTCGCGCCGCATCCGGACAAAGTGTGGGCAACGACACGCAATGCGGGCACACGCCCCGGAGATGCCGTGGATCACGGCCCGAACCCGCCGCAGGCCCGCGATTCCGGGCCCGTACGGGGTCCACTTCCCCCCTCGTACGGGACAGAAATCGACCCTCGTACGACAGGTGCCGTACGAGGGCCGTGGGGCGCCGGGGCGGGGGCGCGGGGGCTCCCGGAGGGGCGCACGGGCAGAGGTCACGCTCCGTGACGACGGGGCCGGATCAGACCTCCTCCTCGACGGGGACGCCACCGCTCGCCAGATCCCACTCATCGGCGTCCCACGCCGCGTCCGGGTCGTAGTCGGTCCGCTCCTCGCAGCTCCAGGACGCCTGCGCGAGGGTCGTGCCGGGGACGGCGGTGACCAGGTCGGACGGGTCGACGAGGTGGGCCAGCGCCTCCGCCGGGTCCTCGCGTACCGCCTCCTGGGCCTGGTGGCGTCCGCTGTCCGGGAGGGAGGGGTCGGTGGCGACGTGGTCGAGCGCCGCGGCGGTCAGCAGACCGGGGTCGATGACCTCCATGACCAGTTCGATATGAAGCCGTACAAACCGTGATGTCTCGCCATTGCTCATGGGACGGAGGGTAAGCACTCCGGGGCCCGACTTCCCCGCGACCCGCGGCGGTCACTAACATCTGAGGTCAGCGGCCAATTCGCCGGACCTGCAAGGGGGATTGTCCTGTGACCGCACGCCGACCACTGCTGACCGCCGCAGCCGCGGGGTCGGTGCTGATCGCCCTGTGGTTCGTCCCGTCCGCGCATGCGATCATCGGCGCCCCCGGCGACCCGGCCACCGGCGCGCGGACCACCGCCGCCACCGTCTCGGACGGCGGTACCCATGGCTCCGATGCGGTGACCTCCGCCGACCGGAACGGCGCCGCCCAGGGCGCCTTGGTGCCGCGGACCGACAGCGCGTCCGCCCGCTCCCTCGCCGAGACCGGTTCCCCGGACACCACCCCGTACGTCATCGGCGGCGCCGCCTGCCTGGCCCTCGGCGCCGGACTGGTCAGCTACTCCGTACGGCGCGGCCACGACGGTGCACTGTAGGTCCTCGTCACGCCAGGTCCTCGTCACGCATACGGGAGCGGCGGCCGCCCCTGGGGTCGGCCGCCGTAGTCATATGTACGTCCCGGCCTCTCAGGCCAGCGGGCCGGTGACCGTCTCCGCGGCGGTGATCAGCGCGCCGGAGCGGACGAACGCGTAGGCGCGCTCCAGGTCGGGCGCGAGGAAGCGGTCACCGCCGGGGCCCGCGACCCCGGCCTCGCGGGCCGCGGCCACCACGGCGCGGGTGGCGGGCGACAGGCGGGCACCGTCCCGCAGCTCCACCGCGCGGGCCGCCGCGTACAGCTCGACGGCGAGGATCCGGGCGAGGTCGTCGACGGCGGTACGCAGCTTGCGCGCCGCCGACCAGCCCATGGAGACGTGGTCCTCCTGCATGGCGGAGGACGGGATGGAGTCGACGGAGGCGGGCGCCGCGAGCCGCTTCATCTCGCTCACCAGCGCCGCCTGTGTGTACTGGGCGATCATCAGGCCGGAGTCGACGCCCGGGTCGTCGGCGAGGAAGGCGGGCAGGCCGTGCGAGCGGTTCTTGTCCAGGAGCCGGTCGGTGCGGCGCTCGGCGATGGAGCCGAGGTCGGCGGCGGCGACGGCGAGGAAGTCCAGGACGTACGCGACGGGCGCGCCGTGGAAGTTGCCGTTGGACTCGACGCGGCCGTCGGAGAGCACCACCGGGTTGTCGACGGCCGCGGCCAACTCGCGGTCGGCGACCAGCCGGGCGTGGTCGAGGGTGTCCCGGCCGGCGCCCGCGACCTGCGGGGCGCAGCGGATCGAGTAGGCGTCCTGGACGCGCGGCGCGTCGTCCTGGTGGTGGCCGGTGAGGCCCGAACCGGCAAGGATCTTGCGCATGTTGGCGGCGGCCACCGCCTGGCCGGGGTGCGGCCGGATGGCGTGCAGTTCGGGCGCGAGGACCTTGTCGGTGCCGAGCAGCGCCTCCAAGGAGAGCGCGGCGGTGATGTCGGCGCAGGTGTACAGCCGGGCGAGGTCGGCGCAGGCCATGACCAGCATGCCGAGCATGCCGTCGGTGCCGTTGAGGAGCGCCAGGCCCTCCTTCTCGCGCAGTTCGACGGGGGCGATGCCGTGCGCGGCGAGAAGATCGGCGGCGGGCACCACGGTGCCGTCGGGGCCTTCGGCGTCGCCCTCGCCCATCAGCGTCAGGGCGCAGTGCGACAGCGGCGCGAGGTCGCCGGAGCAGCCGAGCGAGCCGTATTCGTGGACGACGGGGGTGATCCCGGCGTTGAGCAGCGCGGCCATGGTCTCGACGACGACGGGGCGGACGCCGGTGTGGCCCGAGGCGAGGGTCTTCAGGCGCAGGAACATCAGGGCGCGGACCACCTCGCGCTCGACGTGCGGGCCCATCCCGGCGGCGTGCGAGCGGACGATGTTGCGCTGGAGCCGGGCGCGCAGCCCGGGGCTGATGTGGCGGACGGCGAGGGCGCCGAAGCCGGTGGAGACGCCGTAGACGGGGTCGGGCCTGGCCGCGAGGTCGTCGATGACGGCGCGGGAGGCGGCGACGGCCGCGAGGGCGTCCTCGGAGAGCGCGACCCGGGCGTCGCCGCGGGCCACGGCGAGGACATCCTCGGCGGTCGCGCCGGACGTCCCGAGCACCACAGTGTGCATCTCCATATTCACGAACAGTAGAGAGTGAATTCCGGGATGTCACTACCCTGTTCCCGCACGGCTCCTGGGCCCCACACGTCACCTGCGGCCCGGCCGTTCCGGGGGCCGAACCGGTGCCTGCGCCTTGCGCCGTCCGGGGCCGGTCCGCCGCCTCGGCCTGCGCCGTCCGGGGCCGGATCGCCGCCGGGCAGGGCCGCGGTCCGGGGTCGGCCGCCCCCGAGGCCGAGCCGCATCCCCGCCCGCACCCGAAGCTCCCCGCCCCGTACCGCCCTCACCGCCGGAACCGCCTGCGCTCCGTCCCCGGCCGCCGCTCCGGAGTGTCCGCGAGGCGTACGACGGGATCGTCGGGACCGCCGTGCCGGCCGGCCACCACCGGCTCCCGGGCGCGGGCGGCCTTCGCCCGGTACTGCGCGGCGTCGGCGAGACGGAAGAGGCGCCGGGCGGTGCGCACCGGGCCGATCGGGTCGCCGGTCGAGGCAACGCCGACCGCGACGCCGTCCCCGAGCCCCAACTCCGCCGCCTTCACGCAGAGTTCGGCGGCCACCTCGACCACGCCATCGGAGGGCGGACCGACCGCGAGGAGGCAGAACTCGTCGCCGCCGAGCCGGGCGGCGAGGGTGCCGGGCAGCCGCGCGCCGCAGAGCGAGAGGACCGAGCCGAATCGTTCCAGCAGGCGGTCACCGACCGCGTGGCCGCGCGAATCGTTGACCTGCTTGAGGCCGTTGAGGTCGCAGACCACCAGGCTGACCACGACCGCCTCCCGGCGGTGCACCTCCAGCGCCTCGTCCAGCCGCATGTCGACGGCGCGGCGGTTGGCGAGCCCGGTCAGCGCGTCGGTGAAGGCCAGCCGCCGGGCCTCCGCCAGCCGCTCGGTCTGCGCGATCCCGGCGGCCGTCACGGCGGCCAGCACCGTCGCGAACTCCGCGTCCGCCGCCCCGAACACCGGCTCCCCCGCCGCCCGCGCCACATACAGCTCGCCCCACGCACGCCCGCGCAGCACCAGCGGCGCCACCACGCAGCAGCCCCGGCCGCGGCGGCGCAGCGCGGCCACCCGCCGCCGGTTGGCGCTCCCGGTGCGCCCGCCGGCCTCCGGGGTGACGGCCGTCACCTGCGCGGGGGCGGACAGCGGCGCGTCCGGAGGGCGGGCCGCCGCGGGCACCCCGGAGAGCGGCGCACCGCTCGTCGCGCAGGGCCCGTCGGCGCGCTCCACCCATGCGTCGGGCCCGCCGCCGGGAGTCCGCCGCTCGTGCGGGAGGCCGACGATCTCCGGGAACTCGTGCACCGGATACGACTCGTCCTCCGGGAACTCCTGCTCGCCGTCGGCGAGTTCACCGACGTTGACCAGCACCCGCAGCTTTCCCCGTTCGCGTTCCCACTTCGAGATCGCGGCGAAGGAGCCGCCCAGGGCCAGCCGTACGCCCTGCGCCGCGGCATGCGCGGATTCGCGTGGTGTGCGCGCCGCCGCCATCGCCTGCGCCAGCTCCACCACAGCCCGCAGCCTCGCATCGCCCTCGTCCGTCACCGGGCCCTCACATTCCGTCACCGTGAGCACACTCTGTACTACAGCGTAGGAATGTTTAACCCGTTTCGCCCCTTACGCGCGACTCCCACACGGGGACGTCATCCTCACCCACGGTGATCTACGCCGCCCGCGGGGACGGAGGGGCGGACGGGGCGCGGACCGGCGGGACGGGCGCCCCCGCGCGCCGCCGCGCCCTGGCGCCGCGCCTCACTCCCCGGGCCAGTCCGGGTCCCGCTTCTCGTTGAACGCCGCGACGCCCTCGGCGCGGTCCCCCGAGAAGGCCACGCTGCGCCAGGCGGCGTCCT
Organism: Streptomyces sp. NBC_01525; assembly: GCF_045040405.1. Lineage (NCBI taxonomy): Bacteria > Bacillati > Actinomycetota > Actinomycetes > Kitasatosporales > Streptomycetaceae > Streptomyces > Streptomyces sp. NBC_01525. Next base: position 4,470,965 of record NZ_CP109397.1, on the reverse strand, counting down.
CGACCTCCAGACCGGCCCGCAGATCGAGACCGTGACCCAGCCGCATCGCCCGCTTCGCGGCGCGCAGCCCCACCGGCGAGTTCCGTGCGATCCGCGCGGCCAGCTCCAGCGCCTCCGCCCGGTCCGCGCCGTCCGCCGCGAGCTGATCGACCAGCCCCAGCCGTACGGCCTCCTCGGCGCGTACCCGGCGGGCGGTGAAGACGAGTTCGGCGGCGCGCGCCGCCCCCACCCGGCGCGGCAGCAGCTGCGTCCCGCCGCCACCGGGGATGACACCCACCGACACCTCGGGCAGCCCGACCACCGCGCTGCCGTCCGCCACGATCAGATCGCAGGCCAGCGCCAGCTCGAAGCCGCCGCCGAGCGCGTAACCGTGCACCGCGGCGACGGTGGGCTGCGGCAGTTCCAGGACGCCGGTGTAGGCGGCGCGGGTGCGCGGGCGCTGCCGCAGCAGGTCCGCGTCGGTGAAGGAGTTGCGCTCCTTGAGGTCGGCGCCGACGCAGAACGCCCGCTCATGGGTGGAGGTGAGGACGACCGCCCGTACGGCGGCGTCGGCGGCGAGGGACGCGCACGCCTGAGCCAGCGCGTCGGCCATCGCCGTCGAGACCGCGTTCATCGCCTCGGGCCGGTCCATGACCAGCTCCGCCACGTAGCCGTGCCGCTCCACGCGGACCCATTCGCCGAACCGCTGCATACGACCCTCCCGGTTAACGACCGTTGATTCGGTTCCGCCGGGATCATGTCAGGTCAGGGCGTGCGGGAACAGGGCCGACCGGCCCGACCGGGACTCACGGCCGCCCGGGGCCGCCCTGGGGAACACCGCCCCCAGAACGCCGCCCCGGGGAACGCCACCGCGGCGGCCGCCCCGGGCGCGGCGCCTCACCCGCGCCGGGTCAGCTGCCAGGGCTCGACGACGCCCAGACCACGCACCGGCCGCTGGTACATCGGCTGGAGCGCGAAGCGGTACGTCGGCAGCTCCGGCGTCAGACCGCTCGCCGCCGCCTCCGCCGCGGCCTTCTCCGCGGCCGCGGCGGCCGCCTCGGAGACCGGGGCGTCGCCGGTGCGGCCCAGCTCCTCCGCGAACGCCTGGTCCACGAAGAGGGCATCCTTCGGCGCTATCGACGTCAGGCGGCTGGCGAGGTTGACGGTCGTGCCGAACACATCGCCCATCCGCGTCGTGACGGTGCCGAAGGCGATGCCGACGCGCAGCTCCGGCATGGTCTCGTCGTGCGTCATGGTCTCGATGAGCCGCAGCCCGATCTCGGCGGCGACCCCGGCGTCGTCGGCGGAGAACAGCACCTCGTCGCCGAGCGTCTTGATCAACCGACCGCCGTGGGCGGCGACCAGGTCGGAGCAGGTGGTCTCGAACGCCTCGACCAGCTCGCCCAATTCCTCCTCCTCCAGCCGCCGGGTCAGCCGGGTGAAGCCCACCAGGTCGGCGAAGCCGACGGCGAGCCGCCGGTCGACCATCTCGTCGTCGTCCTGCGCGCGCACGACCCGCCCGGTGGCGGCGGCCAGCTGGCGCCGCCAGACGTACACCAGGAACTCCTCCAGCTCCGGCAGGAGGAGTTCGACCAGCGGGTACGTGATCTCCGTACGGGTCATGCCGGAGTCCTGGGGCTCGGTGAGGCCCTCCAGGAAGGAGTCGATCTGCCAGTCGGCGAGCCGGGCGGTGGTCTGGCCCGTGGAGCGCGCCACCTGAACGGCCATCGCCTCGCTCAGCAGCCCGGCCTCGACCAGACCCGCCAGCCGCCGCAGCGCCAGCACATCGGCCTCGGTGAGCGCCTTGACCTGCCCGATGTCGGCGAAGCCCATGGCGCGCCAGAACCGGGCCGCCAGATCCATCGAGACCCCGGCGCTGCGGGCCGCCTGGAACGGCGTGTAGCGGCGGTCGGCGCCGAGGATCAGCTGTTCCAGGCGGATGGCGATGGTGTCGTCGGGGTCGGCGGGCGTGGCGCCCTGCGCCCCGGATGCCGCGCCGGAGGGCGCCCCGGGCGGGGGCTCGTCCGTGGCCGCGGGGGCCGCCGCGCCGCCGGGACCCCGCTCACCGGGGCCGTCACCGGATGCGGCGTCGCCGGAGCCCGCGGCGGGCCCGTCCGGCGTGGCCGCGCTCTCGGGCGGTCCGCCGCCCGCGTCGCCGGCGGTCACCGCCCGCTCCCTGTCCGCTCCCTGCGCACTGCCCTTCCGATCACTGCTCGCCGGTGGCCCGCTCCCCGGCGGGCCGCCTCAACGATACGGCAGGTGTGCTCTGGCTCACTCTCCCGTGCCCGGTCAGGGCCGTCCGACCGGGCACCGCTCGGCGTTTCGGCCACCGGCACGCCGTACGCGGCCGGTCAGCTGTAGCCGCCGCCGTCCGTGTCCGGCCGCAGGTGGACGATGTCACCGGCGCCCACCGGCTGCTGCACGCCGTCCCCGGTCGCGAGGATCAGCCGCCCGTCGCCGTCGAGGGCCACCGCCTCACCGCGGACCGCCCGGCCCCCGGGAAGTTCGGCGCGGACCGCGCGGCCCAGGGTGGCGCAGCCCGCGACATACGCCTCCCGCACCCCACTCGCCACGGGGTCGCCGTCCGCGTCCTGCCAGGCGGCGTACCAGGTCTCCAGGGAGCGCAGCACGGCCCGCAGCAGGGTGTCGCGGTCGAGGGTGTGCGCACCGGCCAGGGCGAGGGAGGTGGCGGTGGGCACCGGCAGCTCGTCCTCGCGCAGCGACACGTTGAGGCCCATGCCGAGGACGACGCCGTCCCCGGCGCGCTCGGCGAGGATGCCCCCCGCCTTCCGCTCGGCGCCGCCCACGGTCAGCAGGACGTCGTTGGGCCACTTGAGTGCGGTGTCCACGCCCGCCGCTCGGGAGAGCGCGGTGGCGGTGGCGACCCCGGCGAGCAGCGGCAGCCAGCCCCAGCGCTCCTGGGGGACGCGGGGGGTCAGCACCACGGAGACGAAGATGCCGGAGCGGGGCGGCGCGCTCCAGCGGCGGTCCAGGCGGCCGCGGGCGGCGGTCTGCTCCTCGGCGACGAGCACGGTGCCCTCGGGCGCGCCGGCGGCGGCCCGCAGCGCGAGGTCGGTGTTGGTGGAGCCGGTGGCATCGACGACGTCGAGCGCGGTCCACAGGGAGCCGGGGCGCAGCAGGGCCCGCCGGAGCGCCCGGACATCGAGCGGCGGCCGCTCCAGATCGCTCCAGCGGCCGCCACCGCTGGCGCCCGGCGTGCCAGGGCCGTCCCCGGGCTCCGGCGAGCGGCCGTCTTTGTCCTGGTTTTCCGGCGGTTGAGGTGTCATGGAACCAGCCTAGGTGTGGTCAACGACGCAGTGCCGCTGAGCACCCCCGCCGATACGCTACGAAGCGGTAGCAAGGCCGTACGTCCCCCCGTACGCGCACCAGTCCAGGACGAGCAGGAGCCGCATCCCGATGTCCGAGCCGGAAGCACACCTGACCACCACCGCGGGCAAACTGGCGGATTTGCAGCGGCGGATCGACGAAGCCACGCACGCCGGTTCCGCCCGCGCGGTGGAAAAGCAGCACGCGAAGGGCAAATTGACCGCGCGTGAGCGCATCGGCCTGCTCCTCGACGAGGGCTCGTTCGTCGAGCTCGACGAGTTCGCCCGGCACCGGTCGACCAATTTCGGGCTGGAGAAGACCCGCCCGTACGGCGACGGCGTGGTCACCGGCTACGGCACGGTCGACGGCCGCCCGGTCGCGGTGTTCTCGCAGGACTTCACGGTCTTCGGCGGGGCGCTCGGCGGCGTCTTCGGCGAGAAGATCGTCAAGGTGATGGACTTCGCGCTGAAGAACGGCTGCCCGGTCATCGGCATCAACGACTCCGGTGGCGCGCGCATCCAGGAGGGCGTGGTCTCGCTCGGCATGTACGGCGAGATCTTCCGCCGTAACACGCATGCTTCCGGCGTGATCCCGCAGATCTCGCTGGTCGTCGGCCCGTGCGCGGGCGGCGCGGTCTACTCCCCCGCGATCACCGACTTCACGGTGATGGTGGACCAGACGTCGCACATGTTCATCACCGGACCCGACGTCATCAAGACCGTCACCGGTGAGGACGTCGGCTTCGAGGAGCTGGGCGGCGCCCGCACCCACAACGCCACCTCCGGCGTCGCGCACCACATGGCGTCCGACGAGAAGGACGCCATCGACTACGTCAAGGCGCTGCTGTCGTACCTGCCGTCCAACAACCTCTCCGAGCCGCCCGCCTTCCCCGAGGAGGCGGACCTGGAGACGTCGGACCACGACCGCGAACTGGACACGCTGATCCCTGACTCGGCGAACCAGCCGTACGACATGGTCACCGCGATCGAGCACATCCTGGACGACGGGGAGTTCCTGGAGGTCCAGTCGCTGTACGCGCCGAACATCCTCACCGGCTACGGCCGCGTCGAGGGCCACTCGGTGGGCATCGTCGCCAACCAGCCGATGCAGTACGCGGGCACCCTCGACATCAAGGCGTCCGAGAAGGCCGCCCGCTTCGTGCGGACCTGCGACGCGTACAACATCCCCGTCCTGACCTTCGTGGACGTGCCGGGCTTCCTGCCCGGCACGGACCAGGAGTGGGACGGCATCATCCGCCGCGGCGCCAAGCTGATCTACGCGTACGCGGAGGCGACGGTCCCGCTGATCACCGTGATCACCCGCAAGGCGTTCGGCGGCGCGTACGACGTCATGGGCTCCAAGCACCTGGGCGCGGACCTCAACCTCGCCTGGCCGACCGCGCAGATCGCGGTCATGGGCGCCCAGGGCGCGGTCAACGTCCTGCACCGCCGCGCCCTCGCCGCCATCGAGGATCCGGGGGCGCAGGACACCCGCCGCCAGGAGCTGATCCAGGAGTACGAGGACGCGCTGCTCAACCCGTATGTGGCGGCCGAGCGTGGCTATGTCGACGCGGTGATCATGCCGTCGGAGACGCGGCACCACATCGTCCGCGGGCTGCGCGCCCTGCGCAACAAGCGCGAGGCGCTGCCCCCGAAGAAGCACGGCAACATCCCGCTGTAGCCCGCGTCGTAGGAGGTCGGAGACCATGATCAAGGTCGTACGGGGCAACCCCACGCCCGAGGAGCTGGCCGCCGCGCTCGCGGTGGTGCAGGTCCGCGCCGCCGCGGCCACCGGCGCCGAGCCGGACACGACGCCGGTCTCGGAGTGGTCCGATCCGGCGGCGCGCGTCCCGGCCCGCCGGACCCCGCACCCGGGGCCGCGCGCCTGGCGCACCAGCTACTGGCCGCGCTGACCCGGTTCCGCCGCTCCGGCGGTATGTGAGGTACGTCGCACACGCCGCGTTTGCCCCGGTCATCCGGGGGCGGGCGTTCCGTGCGCCAGGGCGCCTGAGTACGCGTACTCAGGCGCCCGCGACGTGACGGGCGCAGGATCGGAACCATGCTGTGGTCCGATCCGCCCGACGAGCCTCCCGAGGAGCTGCGCCATGCGCAGAAGCGGCTCCGTCGGATGGGTGTCGTGATGGCGGTCGCCTCGATGCTCACCATCGTGTTGTTGGCCGGGCGTTGACGTGTAATCGTTCCCGCCGCCGGGCTCGGGACCGCTCCACCACCGAGGACGCGCACCGGACCGCGGGTGGTTCCACCGCCCGGACCGGGCGGTTGTCCACAGGCCCCGCCGCGCCTCTCCGGCGCTCCGTACGATGGCGGGCATGACCGAAGAGCCCCGCCCCCGCCGTCTCGTCCTCGCCTCCCAGTCGCCCGCGCGCCTGGGCCTGCTCCGGCAGGCCGGGCTGGCCCCCGAGGTGATCGTCAGCGGGGTCGACGAGGACGCGCTCACCGCGCCCACCCCCGGCGAGCTGGCCCGCATCCTGGCCGAGGCCAAGGCCACCACGGTCGCCGCCCGCCCGGAGGCCGCCGGAGCGCTCGTCATAGGTTGCGACTCGGTCCTGGAGCTGGACGGCCGGGCGCTGGGCAAGCCCGCCGACGCCGAGGACGCCACCGCCCGCTGGAAGGCGATGCGCGGCCGCTCCGGCGTGCTGCGCACCGGCCACTGCGTCATCGACACCGCCAACGGCCGCCGCACCTCCGCCACCGCCTCGACCACGGTCCGCTTCGGCGAGCCCGACGACGCCGAGATCGCCGCCTACGTCGCCAGCGGCGAACCGCTCCACGTCGCCGGTGCCTTCACCCTCGACGGCCGCTCGGCACCGTTCATCGACGGCATCGACGGCGATCCGGGCAACGTCATCGGCCTCTCCCTCCCCCTGCTCCGCCGCCTCCTGGCCGAGCTGGACATCCGCCTCACGGATCTGTGGGCGTGAGGCGGATGGGGCGTAGGGCGTAGGAGGGCGGCGGCCCGTACCCAGGGCGGGCGACCCGCGGCTCCGTGGGCGCGGCGCTCGACCGTCCGGTGCGCCGCCCGGGCCGTCCGCCGGGCCCCGGCAGCCAGGGCCCGGCCGCCGGGCTCACGCCGAGGGGCCGTACCCGCCGGGCTCACGCCGAGGTGGGTGCGGCCGGGGCCGGGCCGTCCGGCTCCGCGTCGGCCCCGGCATCCGGGACGGCGGGCCGTTCGCCGTAGGCCACCAGCGTCAGCACCAGCAGGGCGAGGACGGCCATCAGCGCGGCGAAGGCGAGCCAGCCGACCATGCCGACGACGAAGGCGCCGAGCACCGCGTGCACCACGGCGCAGCAGATCAGCGCGATCCGGGCGAGGGTGCCGGGCGGACGGTCGCGGAGCCCGGTGCGCAGCAGCAGGGCGGCGCAGCCGAGGAGGGAGAGCGCGGCGACCGCACCGGCGGCCAGTGCGCCCGTGGTCATCGCGCCGGGCCGCAGCCCCGCCAGGGACATCTGCTGCCGGTCGACGACGATGCTCAGGATCCAGTTCAGCAGGACGATGCCGCCCGCCTCCAGGATCAACACCGCGGCCGCCACCAGCGCCACCGGTCTCCGCGCCGCCACCGTCCCCACCTGCTTCCGCCCTTACCGAGCCCGCCGTTACCGACGGGGCCGTACGCCCCGCCGCCGTGCGCCCGCGTGGAGCGGGCCGTGCCGTGTTACCGCGAGTACAGAAGACAGCGCGCACGCTACTAACGGGTAACGGCCGGGGCAAGAGTTCTGCACGCTCCGGATGACGGCGCCCGGCGCGCCTCCCGAGGGGTCCCGGGCGCCGCGCCGGGCGCAAACTTTCCTTCGCCCATTCGTAGGGACTCCACAAAGAATTGACGGTCCGCCGCCCGCGCGCGGGCAGAGACCTAGACCACATCGAGCCGCCCGTCCGCCGCCGCGGAACCGGGCCTACCCTGGGCTGTCAGGGGGCTTCGCACCCCTCACTGGCGCGCGTGCCACGCTCCGTGTGGGCAAGGTCACCCCGGGGAACGGGTCGGCACGCGGTGTCGCCAGTCCCTAAACTCGCTGCGTTCAGTGTGTTGTGTTGCGGCGTAGCGCCAAGGAAGGACCCATCGTGCGCAAGGTGCTCATCGCCAACCGTGGCGAAATCGCTGTCCGCGTAGCCCGTGCATGCCGGGACGCCGGAATCGGGAGCGTGGCGGTCTACGCCGACCCCGACCGGGATGCCCTGCACGTCCGCGCGGCCGACGAGGCATACGCCCTGGGCGGTGACACCCCGGCCACCAGCTACCTCGACATCGCCAAGGTCCTCCAGGCCGCCAAGGACTCCGGCGCAGACGCCATCCACCCCGGCTACGGCTTCCTCTCCGAGAACGCCGAATTCGCCCAGGCCGTCCTCGACGCCGGCCTGACCTGGATCGGCCCGCCCCCGCACGCCATCCGCGACCTCGGCGACAAGGTCGCCGCCCGCCACATCGCCCAGCGCGCCGGCGCCCCCCTGGTCGCCGGCACCCCCGACCCCGTCTCCGGCTCGGACGAGGTCGTCGCCTTCGCCAAGGAAAACGGCCTGCCGATCGCCATCAAGGCAGCCTTCGGCGGCGGTGGCCGCGGCCTGAAGGTCGCCCGCACCCTCGACGAGATCCCGGAACTCTACGACTCCGCGGTCCGCGAGGCCGTCGCCGCCTTCGGCCGCGGCGAATGCTTCGTCGAGCGCTACCTCGACCGCCCCCGCCACGTCGAAACCCAGTGCCTGGCCGACAAGCACGGCAACGTCGTCGTCGTCTCCACCCGCGACTGCTCCCTCCAGCGCCGCCACCAAAAGCTCGTCGAAGAAGCCCCGGCCCCCTTCCTGAGCGACGAGCAGAACGCCGAGCTCTACCGCGCCTCCAAGGCCATCCTCAAGGAAGCCGGCTACGAAGGCGCCGGCACCTGCGAATTCCTCGTCGGCCAGGACGGCACCATCTCCTTCCTGGAGGTCAACACCCGCCTCCAGGTCGAACACCCGGTCACCGAAGAAGTCACCGGCCTCGACCTGGTCCGCGAGATGTTCCGCATCGCCGACGGCGAAGAACTCGGCTACCACGACCCGGCAGTGCGCGGCCACTCCTTCGAATTCCGCATCAACGGCGAGGACCCCGGCCGAGGCTTCCTGCCCGCCCCCGGCACCGTCACCACCTTCCAAGCACCCACCGGCCCGGGCGTCCGCCTGGACGCAGGCGTGGAGTCCGGCAGCGTCATCGGCCCGGCCTGGGACTCCCTGCTCGCCAAACTGATCGTCACCGGCGCCACCCGCGAGCAGGCCCTCCAACGCGCCGCCCGCGCCCTGAACGAGTTCACGGTGGAGGGTATGGCCACTGCCATTCCCTTCCATCGCACGGTCGTGACGGACCCGGCGTTCGCGCCCGAACTGACCGGCTCGACCGGTCCGTTCACGGTTCACACGCGGTGGATCGAGACGGAGTTCGTCAACGACATCGCGCCGTTCGCCGCCGCCGGCGCGGATGAGGCGGAGGCCGACGCCCGCGAGACGGTCGTGGTGGAGGTCGGCGGCAAGCGCTTGGAGGTGTCCCTGCCCTCGTCGCTGGGGATGCCGCTGGCCCGTGCCGCCGTCGCCGGGGGCGCCAAACCCAAGCGCAAGGCAGCCAAGAAGTCCGGCTCCGCCGCCTCCGGCGACACCCTCACCTCCCCCATGCAGGGCACCATCGTCAAGGTCGCCGTCGAAGAAGGCCAGACCGTCGCCGAAGGCGAACTCGTCGTCGTCCTCGAAGCCATGAAGATGGAACAACCCCTCAACGCCCACCGCGCCGGCACCATCAAGGGCCTCACCGCCGAAGTCGGCGCCGCCCTCACCTCCGGCGCCCTCATCTGCGAAATCAAGGACTGACGTCCGGCCGTACGCAACGGAGGCCCTGGCACGCCTGGACGCTAGCGTCCGCCTGTGCCGGGGCCTTCCGCGTGCCCGGGGCCGCCCGGGACACGCGCCCGGCCGACGGGGCGCGCACGTGAGGTCCGCGCGCCCCGGGCGCTCCGCCCGTTACGACGCCCCCACCACGTCCTCCGGGAAGGTCAGCTCCTTGCTCATCCACCGCAGGGCGGCGGGCAGTTCGCGGCGCCAGGTGGCGAAGTTGTGGCTGCCCTGGTCGAGGAGGACGGTGTCCGCCTGCATCGGCGGCCGGACGGCGGCCAGGAACTCCCGGGCCGCCGGGTAGTTCTTCTCGCCGTGGCGGCTGGTCCCGATCAGCACCGACACCCGCGGCGGCGGCAGATGGCGCAGCCGCCAGATCAGATCGTGCTCCTCGCGGCGGCGCACCCGGTCGCGCCCGGCGCCGAAGAGATCGCCGGTGGTCGGGTCGGGGGTGACCTTGTAGTCCGGGGAGAGCGCCGCCGCCGCGGTGTACGTCTCGGGGTGGCGCATGGCGAGCTGGAGGGCGCAGCTGCCGCCGGAGGAGTAGCCGAGGACGCCCCAGCCGCCGGGGTCGTGGCCGACCCGGTAGTGGGACCGCAGGGCGTCCGGCACGTCCCGCGCGAAGAACGTCTCGGCCTGCGGGCCCCCGGGCACGTCGACGCACTGGGTGTCCCGGGGCGGGGCGACGGTGGGCCGCAGCATCACGATGACGGTGGGCTGCACGGCGCCGGTGCGCTGGAGCGCCGCCGCGGTCTGCGGCAGCCGCAGATGCTGTCCCAGCAGGTAGATGCCGCCCGGGTAGCCGCTGAGCGCCACGACGACGGGGAATCTCTGGCGGGCGTAGGCGTCCTGGAAGTACTGCGGCGGCAGATAGACGTACGCCGGGTCCACCAGCCGGGTCCGCTTGCCGACGATCCGTACGGTCTCCACCTTCCCGGCCGTCGCGGGCGGCCCCTTGGGCAGGCCGTGCACCTTGTCGAGCCCTTCCGGGCCGGACGGCTGGACGAGGCCCTGCGACGGGTCCCCGGCCGGGCCGACACCCGTGGCCCCGCCCCATTTGGCGACCGCGCCGGGGGCGTCGTCGTAGAGGCCGAGGAGTTCGTGCCAGGAGCCGTAGAACTGGAAGTTGGCGTTGACGGCGAGGGCGAGCGCCGCGATGAGGGCGAGCTGGGTGGCGAGGAGGGAGCCGAGACGGCCGAGCACGGCCCCCGGGCCGCGCCCGGCGAAGCGCGGCCACAGGCCGCAGGTCAGCGCGACCGCGGCCAGGGCGGCCAGGACGGCGGCGTACAACAGCGGGCGGCTGGTCAGCCCCATGACGTCTTCCCCAGGTCTTGGGGGGTCCGCCGGGGCGCGCCCGTGCCGACCCCTCGGTGTACCGGCGGCCCGGGGCACGCACCGGCCCGGAACACCTTGTTGCGCCACGTTTGATGGTGTTCGGGGGCGTGGCGTTGCGGCCCGCCGCGGTGTTCGGCGAGGTGTCGCCGGACGGCAACCGGGCATTGGGGCGCGGGACGCCGCCCGTCCACCGTCCGGGCCCGGGGGCGCCCGTCAGGGGCGCGCGCAGCGACCCCGTGCGCCCCGGGCGGGCGGCCCGCCGCGACCCCGGTCAGTGGCATCCTGGAGCCACCGGGCCGGGACCGGCCGGGGTGAGGAAGGACGGCGATGGCGACCGAGACGGCAGGGCGGCGGCCGGCCGCGCGGCGGAGCGAGGCGGCGGACGGCGCGGCAGGCGGCCCGCGCCCGATGCGGGCCGACGCCCGGCGCAACTACGAGCGGCTGCTGGCCGCGGCCCGTACCGCCTTCATCGAGCACGGCACGGACACCTCGCTGGAGGAGATCGCGCGGCGCGCCGGGGTCGGCATCGGCACCCTCTACCGGCACTTCCCGCACCGTACGTCGCTGATGGGCGCGGTCTTCCAGAGCGAGGTGGAGGCACTGCTGGCGCAGGCGCGGGAGCTGGCGGACGCGCCGCAGCCGTGCCGGGCGCTGGTCGAGTGGCTGCGCGCGATCATCACCCACGCCGGTACGTACCGGGGCCTGTCGCGGGCGTTGATGACGGCGACGGCCGACGAGAGCTCGGGGATGGCGCGGTGCAGCGTGCCGATGCGGGAGGCGGGCGGCGCCCTGCTGGCCCGCGCGCAGCGCGCCGGTGCGGTACGCCCCGACGTCACCATCGGGGACCTGATGCAGCTGACGAACGGCATCGCCCTGGCTGCCGAGGAATCACCGGACGACCCGCTCCTCGCCGACCGCCTGCTGACCCTCACCCTGACCGGGCTGAAGGCGGACCACCCCACGGCGGACTGAACGCCCGCGGCCGACGCGCGAGGCCGACGGCGGCGTGCCCGAAAGGGCTGTGCCGAAGAGCTGTGCCGAAAGGGCTGTCCCGAAAGGGAGTTGAGGGGGGACGCTGCGCCCCGCGCGCTGCGGGCCTGTCCGTCCGGGCGGCCGATCAGCGAAGGTGATCAGGCGCTTGGGTCAGGGTGTCCGTACCCCCGCCCCGCCCTTCTCAACGTATAGCGCACAGGGGGCCTTGCGGCAAGGCCCCCCTCGTGCCGCAGAATCTCAGGCTGATGCCGGATCCTGCGGAAATGGGAGATTCACGAAGTGCGTGTGTTGCTGTCGGTTCATGGGTCGTGCGGTGGCGTTGCGCCGCTGAGGGGGCCCGGGCCGCACCCGCGGGGGCCCGGGGCCGGACGGCGGGGGTGCGTACCCGCGGCGTCGGCGTGCGCGGCTCCGGATCGGAGCTGCTGAGATGACCTCCCTGACCACCGGCGCGTTCGCCCTGCCCGAACGGCTCGCCGCCAAGGCCGACCCGGCGCTGATCGACGGTGACGAACGGCACTTCGCGGCCGTCGCCGCGACGCTGGAGGAGACGATCGCCGAACTCTCCGAGCGGCTCGACGCCGCACGCCGGGCCCCCGGCGGCCTCGGCCGGGAGGCGATGGACCGGGACACCGAGGTCCACCGGCTGGCCGGCCGCCTGCGCACCCTGCGCCGCTTCGGCCTGGACCTCTGCCTGGGTCACGTCGTGCACGCGGACGACCCCGAGCCCGTGTACATCGGCCGCCTCGGCCTCACCGACAGCGCCGGCCGCCGGCTCCTGGTCGACTGGCGCTCCCCCGCCGCCGAGCCCTTCTTCGCCGCGACCCACGCCGACCCGATGGGACTGGTGCGCCGCCGCCGCTACCGCTGGACCCGCGGCCTGATCGGCGACTACTGGGACGAGGTGTTCACCGCGGACGGCCGCGAGGGGCACGCCGCGCTCGACGACCAGTCCGCCTTCATCGCGAGCCTGGGTGCCAACCGCTCGGAGCGGATGCGCGATGTCCTGACCACCATCCAGGCCGACCAGGACGCCGTCATCCGGGCCGGTTCGCGCGGCGCTCTCGTCGTCGACGGCGGCCCCGGCACGGGCAAGACCGTCGTGGCCCTGCACCGCGCCGCCCACCTCCTCTACTCCGACCCCCGCCTGGGCCACCGCCGCGGCGGCGTGCTCTTCGTCGGCCCGAGCCGGCCCTACCTCGCGTACGTCGCCGACGTCCTGCCCAGCCTCGGCGAGGAGGGCGTACAGACCTGCACCGTGCGCGACCTCGTCGCCGAGGGGGCGAAGGCGGCGGCCGAGGCCGACCCGGAGGTGGCCCGGCTGAAGGCGTCCGCGGACATGGTGAAGGCCGTCGAACCGGCCGTCGCCCTCTACGAGGAGCCGCCCACCGAGGGGATGACGGTCACGACCCACTGGTCCGACGTGTGGCTGAGCCCCGCCGACTGGGCCGTCGCGTTCGCGGCCGTCGAGCCGGGCACGCCGCACAACGAGGCGCGCGACCAGATCCGGGAGGAGCTGATCACGCTGCTGATGGACAAGCACGGCACGGACGGCGACGACCTCTCCCCCGCGCTGCTGCGCAGGTCGCTGCTGCGGAACCGGGAGCTGTTCACCGCCCTCCACCGCGCCTGGCCGACGCTGGAGCCGACCGACCTCATCGGGGACCTCTGGTCGGTCCCCGCCTATCTGCGCAGATGCGCCCCCTGGCTCGACCGCGACGAGGTGCGCCGCCTCCAGCGCGCGGACGCCCACGCCTGGACGGTGTCCGACCTGCCGCTCCTCGACGCGGCGCGGCAGCGGCTCGGCGACCCGGAGGCGGCCCGGCGCAAACGCCGCCACGCGGCCGCCGTCGCCGCCGAACGCGACCGCCGGGCCGCCGTCATCGACGGCATCCTGCGGGCCGACGACGGCGAGGGCGCCGTGACGATGCTGCACGGGCAGGACCTCCAGGACGCCCTGATCGACGAGGACGGGCTGCCGGCCGCCGAACCGGACCTGCTCGCCGGTCCGTTCGCCCACATCATCGTGGACGAGGCGCAGGAATTGACGGACGCCGAGTGGCAGATGCTGATCCAGCGCTGCCCGTCCCGCAGCTTCACCGTCGTCGGCGACCGCGCCCAGGCCCGGCACGGGTTCACCGAACCGTGGCAGGAGCGGCTGGCGCGGGTCGGGCTCGACCGGGTCACGGTGGCGTCCCTGAGCATCAACTACCGCACACCGGAGGAGGTCATGGACCAGGCGGAGCCGGCCATCCGGGCCGCGCTGCCGGACGCGAACGTGCCGACCTCCATCCGCCGCAGCGGCATCCCCGTCACCCACGGGTCCGTCGCGGAGCGGGACGCGGTCCTCGACGCCTGGCTCGCCGCGCACGACGACGGGACGGCCTGCGTCATCGAGGCCGGGGACGCCGGGGCGGAGGCGGTCCGCGCGAGGCCCCGTGTCCGGTCGCTGACGCCGGAGCTGTCGAAGGGGCTCGAATTCGATCTGGTCGTACTCGTCGACCCGGAGTCGTTCGGTACGGGCATCGCGGGCGCCGTCGACCGCTACGTCGCGATGACCCGGGCGACCCGGCAGCTGGTGATCCTCACGCGCCCCTGAACACCGGCCGTCACGGCGGCTGTCGGGCGCGCCTGCCGACCGCGCCGCGGGCGCCCGCCGGGGTCCTCGGGGACCCCGCGGGCGCTCCGTCGGTTCAGCGGCGCCGCGGCGCGAGATCGGCGACGCGGGGCGCGTCGCCCAGGGAGGCGGAGCGCAGGGACGAGGCCGCGCCCCCCGGTGGGTGGTTGCGGCGCTGCCCCGGCAGCGGCACCTCCCGGCGGTGGCCGCGCCGGTCGGCGGTGCCGTCCGCCGTGACGGTGGCCGCGCCGTTGGCGGTGCCGGTGACGGCGATCTGCACGCCCTGGTCGGCGAGGGCCTGCAACTCCGTCGCGGCGCGGTCGGCGTGGGCCGGGGGCTCGTCGGTGACCAGGCGGGTGACGAGGTCCGTCGGCACGGTCTGGAACATCGTGTCGGCGCCGAGCTTGGTGTGGTCGGCGAGGACCACCACCTCGCCCGCGGCCTGTACGAGGGCCCGGTCGACGCTGGCGGAGAGCATGTTGGACGTGGACAGACCGCGCTCGGCGGTCAGCCCGCTGCCCGACAGGAAGGCGCGTGACACCCGGAGCCCCTGGAGCGACTGCTCGGCACCGCTGCCGACCAGCGCGTAGTTGGAGCCCCGTAGCGTCCCGCCGGTCATGACGACCTCGACGCGGTTGGCGTGGGCCAGCGCCTGGGCGACCAGGAGGGAGTTGGTGACGACGGTCAGGCCGGGCACCCGGGCGAGCCGGCGGGCCAGCTCCTGGGTGGTGGTACCGGCTCCCACGACGATGGCCTCCCCCTCCTCCACGAAACCGGCGGCGAGGTCGGCGATGGCCGTCTTCTCCGCGGTCGAGAGGTGGGATTTCTGGGGCAGGCCGGATTCCCGGGCGAGACCGCCCGGGAGGACCGCTCCGCCGTGCCGGCGGTCGAGGAGCCCTTCCGCTTCCAGCGCGCGTACGTCCCGGCGTACGGTCACTTCGGAGGTCTGGACGACACGGGCGAGCTCCCGGAGCGACACCGCTCCGTTGGCCCGCACCATTTCAAGGATCAGTTGGCGACGTTCTGCAGCGAACACGAAACTGACAGTAACGCCAACGACCGTCTGTTTTCAGCAGGTTGCACCAATTAACGGAAATTGTTCACACCATGGGTGACCGAGTGGTATAGAGGGCTCTCACCCCGAACTCCCGCCCGGCAACGGCGACATGACCGCGCGTCAGCCCCAGGCGCCCCGTAACGGCCCCCGGCGCCCCTCACCCGCCGTGCGCACCCGGGGCACAAACGTGCCACCCGCCGCGCCCCGCGGACGGCTACTCGTTCGCCGCCTTACGGGTGTGCAGCTGCCGGGCCACCTCGGCGAGCGAGCCGGACAGCGACGGGTAGACCGTGAAGGCGCTGGCGATCTGTTCGACGGTGAGGTTGTTGTCGACCGCGAGCGAGATCGGGTGGATCAGCTCACTGGCGCGCGGCGAGACGACGACGCCGCCGACGACGATGCCGGTGCCCGGACGGCAGAACAGCTTCACGAAGCCGTCGCGTATGCCCTGCATCTTGGCGCGCGGGTTGCGCAGCAGCGGGAGCTTGACGACCCGGGCGTCGATCTTGCCCGCGTCGACGTCCGCCTGGGAGTAGCCGACGGTGGCGATCTCCGGGTCGGTGAAGACGTTCGCAGAGACCGTCCGGAGGTCCAGCGGCGTGACCGCGTCGCCGAGGAAGTGGTACATCGCGATCCGGCCCTGCATCGCGGCGACCGACGCCAGCGCGAAGACGCCGGAGCAGTCACCCGCCGCGTAGACACCGGGCGCGGAGGTGCGCGAGACCCGGTCGGTGCGGACGTGCCCGGAGTCCTTCAGCTGGACCCCGGCCTCCTCCAGACCGATCCCGGCGGTGTTCGGGATGGAGCCGACCGCGACCAGGCAGTGGGTGCCGGAGATCGTCCGGCCGTCGGCGAGCGTCACCTCGACGCGGTCACCGGCGCGCTTGACGGCGGCGGCGCGGGAGCGGGCCATGACGTTCATGCCGCGGCGCCGGAAGACATCCTCCAGGACGGCGGCGGCGTCCGGGTCCTCGCCGGGCAGCACCCGGTCGCGGGAGGAGACGAGCGTGACGCGGGAGCCGAGTGCCTGATAGGCACCGGCGAACTCGGCGCCGGTGACGCCGGAGCCGACCACGATCAGCTCCTCGGGCAGCTCGTCGAGGTCGTAGAGCTGCGTCCAGTTCAGGATGCGCTCGCCGTCGGGGAGGGCGTCGGGGATCTCGCGGGGGTGCGCGCCGGTGGCGATCAGCACCGCGTCGGCGACGAGGGTCTGCTCGGTGCCGTCGGCGGCCGTGACCGTGACCTTGCGGGAGCCGTCCGTGGCCTGCCCCGGCTCCAGCCGTCCGCGGCCGCGCAGCACGCGGGCCCCGGCGCGGGTCACGGAGGCGGTGATGTCGTGCGACTGCGCCAGCGCGAGGCGCTTGACGCGGCGGTTGACCTTGCCGAGGTCGACACCGACGACGCGGGCGGGCCGCTCCGGGTCGGGCGTGCCGTCCTCGACGATGATGCCCAGCTCCTGGTACGAGGAGTCGAAGGTCGTCATCACCTCGGCCGTCGCGATGAGAGTCTTCGACGGGACGCAGTCGGTCAGCACCGACGCCCCGCCCAGACCGTCGCAGTCGACGACGGTCACCTCCGCGCCGAGCGAGGCGCCCACCAGGGCCGCTTCGTATCCGCCGGGTCCGCCACCGATGATCACGATCCGAGTCACGTCCTCCATTGTCCCGCACGCCGCGCGGTGCTTCCCGGCGGGGTGCGGCGGGCGGCGGATTTCCCGGCTCCGGATCCTCCGTTCCCCAGGAGCACGCGGGCCCACCTCCCGTACTCTCGAACCATGTCGCTCTACGCCGCGTACGCCGGCAACCTCGACGCGCGGCTGATGTCCCGCCGCGCACCGCACTCCCCGCTGCGCGGCACCGGCTGGCTCAACGGCTGGCGGCTCACGTTCGGCGGCGAGCAGCTGGGCTGGGAGGGCGCCCTCGCCACCATCGTGGAGGCACCGCGCTCGCAGGTCTTCGTCGCGCTCTACGACATCGCGCCCATGGACGAGGACTCCATGGACCGCTGGGAGGGCGTCGGCCTCGACATCTACCGCCGGATGCGGGTGCGGGTGCACACCCTCGACGGCGAGGAGCCCGCCTGGATCTACGTCCTCAACGGCTACGAGGGCGGTCTGCCGTCCGCGCGCTATCTCGGCGAGATCGCCGACGCGGCCGAATCGGCGGGCGCCCCGCACGACTACGTCATGGAGCTGCGCAAGCGCCCCTGCTGAGGGACGGCCGGGCGGCGCGTCCGGCCCGCCCTTCGGGGGCGCTCCCGGGAGGGGCGTCCCCGACCAGCCGTTCCGGGCCCCCTTCGCCCCGCCCACCCGGCCCCTTGGCTCCCGCCCACCCAGCCCTGCATCTCCGCTTTCCCCCTCGCCTTCCGGCCCCGTACGCAGCAGCATCTACGCGCGTAGGGGATTTCCCGCTACCCTCGTCCGCGTGAACGCATCTGTTACCACGGACCCCGCCCGCGCCCCGCAGGCCGCCGCCGGGGACGCCGCCGCCCGCCTGCGCGAACTCACCGGCGCCGAGAGCCATGACGTCGCCCTGGTCATGGGCTCCGGCTGGGCCCCGGCCGCGGAGGCGCTGGGCGCGCCCGAGCACGAGTTCCCCGTCACCGAGCTGCCCGGCTTCCCGCCGCCCGCCGTCGAGGGCCACGGCGGCAAGATCCGCTCGTACCGCATCGGTGACAGGCGCGCGCTGGTCTTCCTCGGCCGTACGCACTACTACGAGGGCCGCGGCGTGGCCGCCGTCGCGCACGGGGTGCGGACCGCCGTCGCCGCCGGGTGCAGGACGATCGTGCTCACCAACGGGTGCGGCGGTCTGCGCGACGGGATGCGTCCGGGGCAGCCGGTGCTCATCAGCGACCATTTGAACCTCACCGCCACCTCCCCGATCGCCGGCGCGCACTTCGTCGACCTGACGGACCTGTACTCGCCGCGGCTGCGCGCGCTGTGCAAGGAGGTCGACCCGACCCTGGAGGAGGGTGTCTACGCGCAGTTCCCCGGGCCGCACTACGAGACGCCCGCCGAGATCCGGATGATCCGTACGCTCGGCGCCGACCTGGTCGGCATGTCGACGGTGCTGGAGGCCATCGCCGCCCGTGAGGCGGGCGCCGAGGTGCTGGGCCTGTCCCTGGTGACCAACCTCGCCGCGGGCATGACCGGCGAGCCGCTCAACCACGAAGAGGTCCTGCAGGCCGGCCGCGACTCCGCGACGCGGATGGGCAGCCTGCTGGCGCAGGTGCTCGGCAAGCTCTGAGCCCGGCGGCCGGGGCGGGCGGGGCGCCGTACCCGGCCCGCCCGCCCCGGCCCCGTACGCCGTCCGGTCGACCCGTTCCCGTACGCCGCCGGGCGTCCAGCTGTCCGGCGCCCGGCCGTCCGGACGCCGTCCCGCGCATCCCCCGCCCCACCCACCGTCGTCAGGAGCATCACGTGGCCACCGACCCCGCGGAGCTGATCCGTCTCGCCCAGACCTGGCTGGCCGAGGACCCCGACCCGCAGACCCGCGACGAGCTGTCCCGGCTGATCGACGCCGGTGACGTGACCGAGCTGGCCGACCGGTTCGCCGGGACCCTCCAGTTCGGCACCGCGGGGCTGCGCGGGGAGCTGGGCGCGGGCCCGATGCGGATGAACCGCGCGGTGGTCATCCGCGCCGCCGCCGGGCTCGCCGCGTATCTCAAGGGCCGCGGCGACGGCGGCGGCCTCGTCGTCATCGGCTACGACGCCCGCCACAAGAGCGCCGACTTCGCGCGCGACACGGCGGCGGTGATGGTGGGCGCGGGCCTGCGCGCCGCGGTGCTGCCGCGCCCGCTGCCCACGCCGGTCCTGGCGTTCGCCATCCGGCATCTGGGCGCGGTCGCGGGCGTCGAGGTCACCGCCAGCCACAACCCGCCGCGCGACAACGGCTACAAGGTCTACCTCGGCGACGGCTCCCAGATCGTGCCGCCCGCCGACGGCGAGATCGCCGCGGAGATCGCCGCGGTCGGCTCGCTGCACGACGTGGCACGCCCCGAGTCGGGCTGGCAGTCCCTCGGTGACGACGTCCTCGCCGCCTACCTGGAGCGCACCGACGCGGTCCTCACCCCGGGCTCGCCGCGCGACACCCACGTCGTCTACACCCCGCTGCACGGCGTCGGCCGGGACACGCTGCTCGCCGCGTTCGCCCGCGCCGGGTTCCCCGCGCCGCTGGTCGTCGCGGACCAGGCCGAGCCGGACCCGGACTTCCCGACCGTGGCGTTCCCCAACCCGGAGGAACCCGGCGCGATGGACCTGGCGTTCGCCACCGCCCGCGCCGCGGGCCCCGGCGTCGACCTCGTCATCGCCAACGACCCGGACGCGGACCGCTGCGCGGTGGCCGTGCCCGCGCCCGGCACCGACGCGGGCTGGCGGATGCTGCGCGGCGACGAGGTCGGCGCGCTGCTCGCCGCGCACCTGGTCAGCAAGCAGGCATCCGGCACGTTCGCCACCACCATCGTCTCGTCGTCCCTGCTCTCCCGGATCGCGGCCGCCTCCGCGCTCCCGTACGAGGAGACGCTGACCGGCTTCAAGTGGCTGGCCCGGGTGGACGGCCTGCGGTACGCGTTCGAGGAGGCGCTGGGCTACTGCGTCGACCCCGAGGGCGTACGCGACAAGGACGGCATCACCGCCGCGCTGCTGATCACCGAGCTGGCGGCGGAGCTGAAGCGGTCCGGGCGGACGCTCGCCGATCTGCTGGACGACCTCGCCGTCGAGTACGGGCTGCACGCCACCGACCAGCTGTCGGTCCGGGTCGAGGACCTGTCACTGATCGCCGACGCGATGCGACGGCTGCGCGCGACGCCCCCGGCCACGCTCGCCGGACTGCCGGTGTCCACGGCCGAGGACCTGGCCCACGGCACCGCGTCCCTCCCGCCGACGGACGGCCTGCGCTACACCCTCTCCGGCGCCCCCGAGCACGGCGTCACGGCCGGCCGCGTCGTGGTCCGCCCGAGCGGCACCGAACCGAAGATCAAGTGCTACCTGGAGGCCGTCCTGCCGGTCGCGTCGGCCGAGGGCCTGCCGGAGGCGCGGGAGCGGGCGGCGGTTGTTCTTGCGGGGTTGAAGAGGGATTTGGCCGGGGCGGCGGGGATCTGAGGGGGCGGGGGACGCAGCGCGCCCCCGAGCCCCTACACCGCCAACATCACCAGCAACCCCACAACCCCCACCACACACGGGGCAATGACCTCGTACGCCCAGCGCACCACCGGCTCACCGATCGCACCCTCCCGATGGGCGGCCTGCGCCTTCATCTCGCGCAGGTCGTCCACGGTCTGGTCGGCCATGGCGCGCGGTACCGGGCCGGTGTCGCCGCCGAGGCCGAAGCGGCGGGGGGCCGGGCCGCGGGCGGCCTGGCGGCCGGCCTTTTTGCGTTGGCGGAGTGAGACGGGGACCGCCCACAGCTGGTACTTGCGGCCCCCGGTGGTGAACACCTCGCAGGAGAAGGACGCCCGCAGGTCCTCCACCGCGCCCCAGGGGAGCGTCAGGGTCCGGAACGGGTTGCGCACCAGCAGCCGGTCCTCCCCCGCCTTCACCACCGGGCGCAGTGTGAAAGCGGCCACCAGCGGCACCCCGAGCAGCAGCGCGAAGAGCGCCGTCAGTTTGGTGTCCCCGGCGCCGCGCAGCACCGCGTCGCCGCCGAGCCAGAGGCCGAGCGCGATCATCAGCACGCCGCCGACCAGGCCCATGGGCGAGCGGTAGCTGCGCTCGGCGTACTTCTGCGGGGCCGTGCTGGCGGATTCCTGGCGCGTCATGCTGCCGATTCTGCCTGACCGTCCGGATGCCGGACATTGCGGTACGGCATCAGTCGGGCGGAATGCCGTGCCTGGTCCGGCCGGGCGTGCGCGTCCGGCCCGTACGCCCGGCCGGCCCGCCCCCGGCGCACTCCCCGGCCGCGCACTCCCCCACCCCCGCCGACCCCTCCCCAGGGGATGACAGGCCGCTACGCGCGTAGATATGCTCCCCTCGTGACCATGCCCACCACAGTTCCCGCATACGGCAAGGAAGCCGCGGGGCGGCTGGCGTCGATGGCGGACGTGACCGCCGACGACGGCGCGCTGCGCCGCTTCCTGCACGGCCTCCCCGGCGTCGACAAGGTCGGCCTCGAAGCCCGTGCCACCGCCCTCGGTACCCGTTCGATCAAGACGACGGCGAAGGCGTACGCCATCGACCTCGCCGTCTCGATGATCGACCTGACGACGCTCGAAGGAGCCGACACCCCCGGCAAGGTGCGGGCGCTGTGCGCCAAGGGCATCCACCCGGACCCCACCGACCGCACCGTCCCCAAGGTCGCCGCGATCTGCGTCTACCCGGACATGGTCGCCACCGCCAAGGAGGCGCTGGCCGGCTCCGGCATCCATGTCGCGTCCGTCGCGACCGCCTTCCCGGCGGGCCGCGCCGCGCTGCCGGTCAAGCTGGCCGACGTCCGGGACGCGGTCGCCGCCGGTGCCGACGAGATCGACATGGTCATCGACCGGGGCGCGTTCCTCGCCGGCCGGTACCGTTCGGTCTTCAAGGAGATCAAGGCCGTCAAGGAGGCGTGCGCCCGGCCCGAAGGCGGCGCCGCCCACCTCAAGGTGATCTTCGAAACCGGTGAGCTCCAGACGTACGACAACGTCCGCCGGGTCTCCTGGCTCGCGATGCTCGCGGGCGCCGACTTCATCAAGACGTCGACCGGCAAGGTCGCCGTCAACGCCACGCCGCCGGTCACCCTCCTGATGCTGGAGGCGGTCCGCGACTTCCACGCGGCCACCGGCGTCCAGGTCGGTGTGAAGCCGGCCGGTGGCATCCGGACGACCAAGGACGCGCTGAAGTACCTGGTCATGGTCAACGAGACGCTGGGCGGCCCCTGGCTGACCCCCGACTGGTTCCGGTTCGGCGCCTCCAGCCTGCTCAACGACCTGCTGATGCAGCGCCAGAAGCTCAGCACCGGCCGCTACTCCGGCCCCGACTACGTTACGGTGGACTGACCCATGGCATTCGAGTACGCGCCAGCCCCGGAGTCGCGCGCAGTCGTTGAGATCGCACCGACCTACGGACTGTTCATCGACGGCGAGTTCGTCGACAGCTCGGATGGGAATCGCAACAAGACCGTCTCTCCCGCCACCGAAGAAGTACTGGCCGAGTACGCCCAGGCGAACGCCGCCGACGTCGACCGCGCCGTCGCCGCCGCCCGTAAGGCGTTCGTGACGTGGTCCGCGCTGCCCGGCGCCGAGCGGGCGAAGTACCTCTTCCGGATCGCCCGGATCATCCAGGAGCGCTCGCGGGAGCTGGCCGTCCTGGAGACGCTGGACAACGGCAAGCCGATCCGCGAGTCCCGCGACGCGGACCTGCCGCAGGTCGCCGCCCATTTCTTCTACTACGCCGGATGGGCCGACAAGCTGGAGCACGCGGGCTACGGCCCGAACCCGCGCCCGCTGGGCGTCGCCGGGCAGGTCATCCCCTGGAACTTCCCGCTGCTGATGCTGGCGTGGAAGGTCGCCCCGGCGCTGGCCACCGGCAACACCGTCGTGCTGAAGCCCGCCGAGACGACGCCGCTGTCGGCGCTGTTCTTCGCGGACATCTGCCGTCAGGCGGGGCTGCCGAAGGGCGTCGTCAACATCCTGACGGGCGACGGGTCGACGGGCGCCGCGCTGGTCGCGCACCCGGACGTGAACAAGGTCGCCTTCACCGGCTCCACCGAGGTCGGCAAGGCCATCGCGCGGACGGTCGCCGGGACCGACAAGAAGGTGACGCTGGAGCTAGGCGGCAAGGCGGCGAACATCGTCTTCGACGACGCCCCGCTCGACCAGGCCGTCGAGGGCGTCGTCAACGGCATCTTCTTCAACCAGGGCCATGTCTGCTGCGCCGGTTCGCGGCTGCTGGTCCAGGAGTCCGTCGCGGACGAGCTGCTGACCGCGCTCAAGCGCCGGATGCGGACGCTGCGCGTGGGCGACCCGCTCGACAAGAACACCGACATCGGCGCGATCAACTCCGCCGAGCAGCTGGCCCGGATCACCGCGCTCGCCGACGCGGGCGAGGCCGAGGGCGCCGAGCGCTGGTCCCCGGAGTGCGCACTCCCCACGTCCGGCTACTGGTTCGCGCCGACGCTCTTCACCGGCGTCACCCAGGCGCACCGCATCGCCCGTGAGGAGATCTTCGGCCCGGTGCTGTCGGTGCTGACGTTCCGTACGCCGGAGGAGGCCGTCGCCAAGGCCAACAACACGCCGTACGGACTCTCCGCCGGGATCTGGACGGAGAAGGGTTCGCGGATGCTGTGGATGGCGAACAAGCTGCGCGCCGGGGTCGTCTGGTCCAACACCTTCAACAAGTTCGACCCGACGTCGCCGTTCGGCGGCTACAAGGAGTCGGGCCACGGCCGCGAGGGCGGCCGCCACGGTCTGGCGGCGTACCTGACCCCGTCGACCCCGAAGGGCGAGCACCATGGCTGACCGACTCTCCGTCTTCAAGACCTACAAGCTGTACGTCGGGGGGAAGTTCCCCCGTTCCGAGAGCGGGCGGGTGTACGAGGTGACCGACTCCGAGGGCAACTGGCTGGCGAACGCGCCGCTGGCGTCCCGCAAGGACGCGCGGGACGCGGTCGTCGCGGCCCGTAAGGCGTTCGGCGGCTGGTCGGGCGCGACGGCGTACAACCGCGGGCAGATCCTCTACCGCGTCGCGGAGATGCTGGAGGGCCGCCGGGCGCAGTTCACGGCGGAGGTCGCAGCGGCCGAGGGGCTGCCGGAGACGCAGGCCGCCGCGCAGGTGGACGCGGCCGTGGACCGCTGGGTCTGGTACGCGGGCTGGTCCGACAAGGTCGCCCAGATCGCCGGTTCCGCCAACCCGGTCGCGGGCCCGTACTTCAACCTGTCGTCGCCCGAGCCGACCGGTGTGGTCGCGGTACTGGCGCCGCAGGAGCCGTCGTTCCTGGGGCTGGTGTCGGTGATCGCGCCCGCGATCGTCACCGGCAACACCGTGGTCGCGGTGGCGTCGGAGCGCGCCCCGCTGCCCGCGCTGTCGCTGGCCGAGGTGCTGGCCACGTCCGACCTGCCGGGCGGTGTGGTCAACCTGCTCTCCGGCCGTACGGCGGAGCTGGGCGCGCCGCTCGCCGCCCATCAGGACGTCAACGCCATCGATCTGGCGGGCGCGGACGCGGAGCTGGCGGCGGAGCTGGAGGCCGCGGCGGCGGACAACCTCAAGCGGGTGCGCCGCCCGGCCCCGGTGGACTGGTCCGCCGATCCCGGCACCGGCCGCCTCCTCTCCTTCCTGGAGACGAAGACGGTGTGGCACCCGATGGGCGTCTGAGACCCCGGCACGGCGATACGGGCCCCGATCCTCCACGGATCGGGGCCCGTACGGCGTTCCGGGGCCGGGCGCCCTACGGCAGGAGGCGGGTGACCGCGCCGATCAGCGGCAGGTCCTTGAGCGCGCCGCCCTTGGTGACCGGGTCGGTCGCCAGCTGGGTGCCGATGGGCTTGAAGTCGGCGATCTGGGTGCCGACGGCGTTGGCGAGCGGGTCGACGGAGGTGTTGGCCAGCGGGTCGAGCTGGAGGTTCTTGACCGGGCCGGTGGCCCCGGCCACGGAGTGGAGCAGCGCGCCGGAGAGCGCGGACGCGGTGGCGCCGGTGTCGGTGGATGTCACCGGGGCCGCGCTCGCCGCGCCGCCGCCCGCCACGAGCGCGGCTCCGGCGGCGGAGACCGCGAGCGAGGCCCGCAGGAGCGTACGGGGGAGCCGGTTGGGGTTGGGACGTGCGTGTGAGGCCATGCGCTGCCACCTGCCTGTGGGGCGGAAGGCGCCCGGTGGGAAACCTTCCACGGGAGAGGGAACCTTGGGTAATCGCTTGACCGCACAGCGTAGTTGATGGGGTGCCGGTCGATCCACTTCGTGGCGGGGCGGCGGCGCACCGTCGCGGCCCGGCCCGGGGCCTGCCTGCGGCACACCGTCACGGCCCGCCCCAGAGGGGACCCGCGGCGTCCGGCGTCCCGGTCCGGGGCCCGCCCGCCGCGGCACGTCCCGGACCAGGCACGACGTCGCGGTCCCGCCCCAGGGGGTGGCCCGGCGGGCCTCATGCCGGACAATGGGCTCCCGTGAGCTTTCCGTCCGCCGCCCGGCGCCCCGCCCGCGTTCTGCTGCTGACCGGTCCCTCCGGATCGGGCAAGTCCTCCCTCGCCGCCCGTACGGGCCTGCCGGTGCTCCGGCTTGACGACTTCTACAAGGAGGGCACCGACCCGACGCTGCCGCAGCTGCCCGACGGCGGCGGCGCGGACTGGGATTCGCCGCTCTCCTGGGACGCGGACGCCGCGCTCGCCGCCGTCACCGCGCTCTGCCACGAGGGCCGCGCGGCGGTCCCGGTGTACGACATCGGGGCGAGCGCCCGCACCGGCGTCGCGGACGTCACGCTGGACGGCGCCGCGCTCTTCGTCGCGGAGGGCATCTTCGCCGCCGAGGTGATCGACCGCTGCCGGGCCGCCGGGCTGCTCGCCGACGCCCTCTGCCTGCGCGGACGGCCCACCACGACGTTCCGCCGACGGCTGCTGCGGGACGTGCGCGAGAGCCGTAAGCCGGTGCCGTATCTGATACGCCGCGGGCTGCGGCTGCTGCGGACCGAACGCTCCGTGGTGGCACGCCAGTCGGCGCTCGGCGCCCATCCGTGCGCCCGCCCCGAGGCGCTGGCCCGGATAGCGGCGGCGCGGTCGGCGGGCCCGGACGGGCGCCCCGGGGAGACGGAATCCCCCGAAGGGGCGGGGATCTCCCGTACGGCGGCGGGCCGGAAGTGACACACGTAGGCTCCCCCTGAGCCCGGCGGCCGGATCCGGCGCCGGAACGCGAACGGCGTCTCAGGAGGACGTTCATGCCGAAGGCCAGGGAACACACCTACCGCACCCGCGTCGTCTGGACCGGCGACCAGGGCACGGGCACCAGCGGCTACCGCGACTACGACCGCGACCACGAGGTGAGTTCGGTGGGCCCGCCGCCGCTCTTCGGCACCGCCGACCCGGCGTTCCTGGGCTCCGCCGACGCCTGGAACCCGGAACAGCTGCTGCTCGCCTCCCTGTCCCAGTGCCACATGCTGACCTACCTCTCGCTGTGCTCCGTGAACGGCGTGACGGTCAACGGGTACGAGGACATCTCCGGCGCCACGATGGCGGAGGACGGCAGCGGGGGCGGCGCGTTCACGGAGGCGGTGCTGCACCCGAGGGTGCGGGTGGTGTCGGAGACCATGCGCGAGCGGGCGCTCGAACTGCACGACGAGGCGCACCGCAAGTGCTTCATCGCCAACTCCGTGGCGTTCCCGGTCCGGTTCGAGCCGACGGTCGAGGTGCAGGAAGAGGCCCTGCGGTAGGGGCCCTGCGGTAGGGGGCTTCACCCAGGGGGCGTCGCTGCGGAGCGGCCCGGCCCCTCCCTTGCGTACACACGACGAAGCGGGTTCGGACAGCCCCCCGGCTGTCCGAACCCGCTTCGTCTTCCCCCGTGTTCCCCCGTTTTCCCCTTGTTCGCGGACGCGTCCCGGGTACGTCCGGCCGTCGCGGAGTGCTCCGCTCGGGCCGGTTCCCCCGTATCCCCCGTGTCCGGGACGTGTCCGCAGCCCCTTCATCCCCTCGGGCTTCTCCCCATCCTTCAGGCCACCAGCTCGCCGAAGGACTCCTCCTCGTCACGGCCGAAGCTGAGGACCTCGTCCTCGCGCAGCCGGCGCAGCGAGCGCCAGATGCTGGACTTGACCGTGCCGACACTGATGTTGAGGATGTCCGCGATCTCCGGATCGGTGCGGCCCTCGTAGTAGCGCAGGACCAGCATCGTGCGCTGCGTCTCGGGGAGGCGGGCCAGCGCCTGCCAGAGCACCGCGCGCAGTTCGGTGCCGCGCATCGCGTCCACGTCGCCCGCCGTCTCCGGCAGTTCCTCGGTGGGGTATTCGTTCAGCTTGCGGCGACGCCACGCGCTGATGTGCAGGTTCGTCATGGTGCGCCGCAGGTAGCCGCCGAGCGCCGCCTTGTCGCTGATCCGGTCCCAGGCCCGGTAGGTCGAGAACAGCGCGCTCTGCAGCAGGTCCTCGGCCTCGTAGCGGTCGCCGGTCAGGTGGTAGGCGGTGGCGTAGAGCGCGGCGCGGCGCTCCTGTACGTACGCGGTGAAGGCGGCGTCGGACTCGGCGGCGGACGCGGTGGGCGCCGGGGCCTCCGGCCGTCCGGCGGGCGCCGGGCCGTTCACCGTGGCGTCGACGGCGATCCGGTACGGCTGCCGCTGACGTCCGGTGCCGCGGAAGCACCCCCGCCCTCCCGCAGCACCGGACTTCTCGGCGGCCCGTGCGACATCGTGGAGACGCGTGACCACCGCGCCGGTGCTCGTGGCGTGCTTGGTGTTCATCTCGCGCCCCCCGTCGGTAGAGCCTGGTTCGTCGGTCTGTTCCGGTCGGTGTCCCTCCCGGTGCCAAGAACCCTGCCAACGCAGTTTCATCGCGGTGTCCGTCGACTGTCACAGCCCTGTCACAGGGGCCGCGACATGCTCGATGTGCACGTCACAGCGGTGGGAGATGTGCCTTGGGGGGTCTTTTGCGCTCTTCGTGGAGCGGTTGGCGGCGCCCGGGAGACAGGTCGGAGTTCCGCGGCGCCGGCCGGTCGATGCGGCGGGGGGCCATGGGCCAGAATGGCGGACGTGCCATTCCTGTTGCTGATCGAGGACGACGACGCCATCCGCACGGCTCTCGAACTCTCGCTGTCGCGCCAAGGTCACCGTGTGGTGACCGCGGCGTCGGGCGAGGACGGCCTCCAGCTGCTGCGTGAGCAGCGGCCGGATCTGATCGTGCTGGATGTGATGCTGCCGGGCATCGACGGTTTCGAGGTGTGCCGGCGGATCAGGCGTACGGACCAACTGCCCATCATTCTCCTGACCGCGCGCAACGACGACATCGACGTCGTGGTGGGCCTGGAGTCCGGGGCGGACGACTATGTGGTCAAGCCCGTCCAGGGCCGGGTGCTGGACGCCCGGATCCGGGCCGTGCTGCGCCGCGGGGAGCGGGAGTCCAGCGATTCGGCGACGTTCGGTTCGCTGGTGATCGACCGCTCGGCGATGACGGTCACCAAGAACGGCGAGGACCTTCAGCTGACCCCGACGGAGCTGCGGCTGCTGCTGGAGCTGAGCCGCCGCCCCGGTCAGGCGCTCTCCCGCCAGCAGCTGCTGCGGCTGGTGTGGGAACACGACTACCTGGGCGATTCGCGGCTGGTGGACGCCTGTGTGCAGCGGCTGCGGGCCAAGGTCGAGGACGTCCCGTCGTCGCCGACGCTGATCCGTACGGTCCGCGGGGTCGGCTACCGGCTGGACACCCCGCAGTGACGGACGGCTCCCCCGGGGCGGCGGACCGCGCCCGGCGGCTGCCGCGGTTCCGGCGCCGGGCGGCGGGGCTGCTGCGCTGGACGAGCCTGCGGATGCGGCTGGTGTTCGTCTTCGCGCTGGTCGCGCTGACGGCGGCGGTCTCCGCGTCCGGGATCGCGTACTGGCTCAACCGCAACACCGTGCTCGACCGTACCCAGAACGCGGTGCTCAAGGACTTCCGTACGGCGCTGGGCGAGCGGGCCGGTGCGCTGCCGGTGCAGCCGCGGTGCGGGGAACTCCAGGACGCGGCGCGGCAGATGGCGGCCGGGCCGCAGAACTACGCGGTGCTGCTGATCGGCACGGACTCCGAGCGCAAGGAGTGCGTGGCCACGACGGACCGGAAGCTGCTGACGCCGAAGAGCGTCCCTCAGTCGCTGCGCACGGCGGTCGGTACCGCGCGTCCGGTGGACGACGCCAACCGCTTCTCGCACCACCTGTACTGGCAGCGCAAGGAAGTCGGGGACGTGCCGTATCTGATCGCCGGGGCGAAGGTGACCGGCGGCGGGCCGACCGGCTATCTGATGAAGTCGCTGGCGACGGAGCGGCAGGACCTCAACTCGCTGGCCTGGTCGCTGGGGATCGCGACGGCGCTGGCGCTGGTCGGCTCGGCGCTGCTGGCGCAGGCGGCTGCGACGATGGTGCTGCGGCCGGTGCAGCGGCTCGGGCACGCGGCGCGGCAGCTGGGCGAGGGGCGGCTGGAGACCCGGCTGCGGGTGACCGGCACCGATGAACTGGCCGATCTGTCGCGGACGTTCAACCGCACGGCGGAGCAGGTCGAGCAGCGGGTGGAGGAGCTGAGCGCGCGGGAGGCGGCGTCGCGGCGGTTCGTCGCGGACATGTCGCACGAGCTGCGCACGCCGCTGACGGCGATCACCGCGGTCTCGGAGGTCCTGGAGGAGGAGGCCGACTCCCTCGACCCGATGATCGAGCCCGCGGTGCGGCTGGTGGTCAGCGAGACCCGGCGGCTGAACGACCTGGTGGAGAACCTGATGGAGGTGACCCGCTTCGACGCGGGCACCGCCCGGCTGGTGCTGGACGGCGTCGACGTCGCGGACCAGGTGACGGCGTGCATCGACGCGCGGGCGTGGCTGGACGCCGTCGAGCTGGACGCCGACCGCGGCATCGTCGCCCGCCTCGACCCGCGCCGCCTCGACGTGATCCTCGCCAACCTCATCGGCAACGCCCTCAAGCACGGCGGCTCGCCGGTGCGGGTGTCGGTCCGTACGGAGGACGCGGCGGGGACGGAGCACCGGTGCGCGCCCGGCGCGGTCCGCGCGGGCAGCAGCGCGGCGATGTCCGACGGGGAGCCGGACGACGGGCCTGCGCCCGGCGGCGTCCTGCTGATCCGGGTGCGCGACCACGGTCCGGGCATCCCCGAAGAGGTCCTGCCGCACGTCTTCGACCGCTTCTACAAGGCGAGCGCGTCCCGGCCCCGCTCCGACGGCAGCGGTCTGGGCCTGTCGATCGCCCTGGAGAACGCGCACATCCACGGCGGCGAGATCACCGCGGCCAACCTTCCCGAGGGCGGTGCGGTCTTCACGCTGCGGCTGCCGATGGACGCCTCCCGGCTGGCCGGGGACGACCGCACCGAGGGCGGCGGTGCGCCCCGGGCACCGGGCGCCGATGACGCCGGTGCCCGCAGTGGTACGGAGGACGGGCGGTGAGCCGGGACGGGCGGCTGCGGCGGCCGGGGGCCGGTGCGCTGACCGCCGTCGCGGCCCTGACGCTGGCCGGTTGCGGGGTGCGCGGCACGACCGTCCCGGTGGACGCCGGGGGCGCGCCGTCCCGGGTCAGCTGCGAGGTACGGGAGCGAGGCGCGGACGAGCAGGGTCCCGACCGGATACCGGCCAGGGTGTATCTGGTGTGCGGCGGGGCGCTGGTGCCCGTCGCCCGCACGGTGCCGCGCACCGCGGACCGGCCTGCGGACACCGCGCAGCTGCGGGCGGCCCGGGTCCTCCTCGACGAGGTGCGCCGTCCGCCGTCGCCGCGCGAGGAGGAGGCCGGTTTCGCGTCCGCGGTGCCGGAGGACCTGACGATCGCCGGGGCGCGGCCGGGCGATCCGTCAGGGACCCTGCGGCTGAGCGTCCCGCCGGACGCCCTGCCGTCCTTCGCGCTGGCCCAGCTCGCCTGCACCTTCGGCGACTCCGCGCCGCTCGGTCACCCGCGGCGGGCGATCCTCGGCGGCCCGGACGATGCGGAGCCGCACCGCTACGCCTGCACGGCCGACGTCCGCGCCCACCCGGACGCGGGGCGGGACACGGTCGAGGAGACACCGATCGTGCCGTAGGGCGTGTCCGTGACGTCCCGTCGTCCGCCCGGAGGGCGGGGCTCGCGCGCGAGGGTGTGTGCCGGGCGTCGCGAGCCAGGCGGGACTTCGCGGACACGCCCGGGGGGCAGCCGGATCGGGGGCGGGATTCCACCCGCCTTGCCCGCACTCGGGCGGATGCGGGCGGAACCACGGCCGCCGCTCCCGGCGTCCTGGGCTGTGTGCAGCATGGCCCCGGCGTTTTCGCCACCTTCCGTATGCGCGCCACCGGACGGATCCTCCTCGTGGTGCATCTGCTGATCGTCGGCCGTCTGATGCTGTGGCCCCGGGCGGTGCCCTGGGTCCCGGAGGCGAATGTCGAACCGCTGGCGACGATCGGCGCCGCGCTGGCCCGCGGCCCGTGGGCGGCGGTGTGCGACCTCGGCGCCCCGCTGCTGATGCTGGCCCCGCTGGGCGTGCTGCTGCCGCTGGCCGCCGGACGCCTGAACGTTTCCCCGGTGCTGTCCCTGCTGCGTACGGTGGGGGCGGGCGGGCTGCTGGCGCTGGTCCTGGAGGCGTTGCAGGCGTCGGTGCCGGGCCGCGTGCCGGACGTCGACGCGCTGCTGCTGAACATCCTGGGGGTGGCTTTGGCGCATCTCGCCGTCGTCCCCAGGGCCCGGGCGCGGCTCCGCCGCCGGGCTGAGGATCTCAGGGGTCCGACCCCGAAAATCACCAGGGTCGGCCCCCTTCCGAAGGCTGATGTCCTCTCCGCGTCGCGTACCTACCTTTGAGGTGTCGGGGCAATCCGCTCCGCACCGTCGAGAAGGAGTAGCCCTCATGGCCGCCGCACTGGTCCGCCCCCGCAACAACCGCATGATCGCCGGAGTCTGCGCGGGCCTGGCCCGTCGCTTCGGTACGACGCCGACGACGATGCGCGTGCTCTTCGTCCTCTCCTGTCTGCTGCCCGGCCCGCAGTTCCTCGTCTACCTGGCGCTGTGGCTGCTGCTGCCCTCCGAGTCGGAGAGCGCCGCCTCCGCCTGGTGACCGGCGCCGTACGGGCCCGGACACGGCGGTGCCCCGGTCCGTACGGGGGTGTCGGACCGGGGCACGGGCGTGCTGTGCCGGGATCAGCCGCCGAGGGGGAGGGCCTTGCCGAGGGCCTGGGTGGGCAGGCCGCCCAGGAGGTGGTTGCCCTTGGCCTTGGGGATGGCCTGGATGTCGCCGGTGGCCGAGTGGGCGGTCTTGGAGACGCCGGAGACGGTGGTGGCCGTCTGCTTCACGGGCAGCTTCTTGAGCACGCCGCCGAGCTGTCCGGCGTCGATCGCCGGGGCGGCGGACGCGGAGCCCGCGGCGGTGGCGGCGAAGGCCACGCCGAGGAGGGCGGTGCCGAGCGTCTTGATGGTTCCCTGCTTCATCGCAATTACGTCCTCATGAGGGGGAGTCGACCGGTAACGCAACGTAGTGAGCCGCCCGTACCGCCGCAAATATCCCCGGACACGGGAAAACGGCCGGTGTGCATCGCCCCGGCCGTCCCGTCCGCTCCCCCGTACGCGGCTCACGCCGCCTCAGAAGCCGTTTGTCACACGGAAGTTGGGGCCGCCTTCGGGAAGAGCCATTCCGCGCGCAGCTCCGCGTAGCCCGGCTTGATGACGTCGTTGATCATGGCGAGACGTTCATCGAAAGGAATGAATGCTGATTTCATCGCATTGACGGTGAACCACTGCATGTCGTCGAGGGTGTACCGGAACGTCCGCACCAGGTGCTCGAACTCCCGGGACATCGTCGTGCCGCTCATCAGCCGGTTGTCGGTGTTGACGGTGAGCCGGAACTGCAGCCGCCGCAGCAGCCCGATCGGGTGCTCCGCGTACGAGGGGGCGGCGCCGGTCTGGAGGTTGGAGCTGGGGCACATCTCCAGGGGGATGCGCTTGTCGCGGACGTACGAGGCGAGGCGGCCGAGGGTGATGGCGCCGTCGTCGCCGACCTGGATGTCGTCGATGATCCGCACCCCGTGGCCGAGCCGGTCGGCGCCGCACCACTGGAGCGCCTGCCAGATCGACGGCAGCCCGAACGCCTCGCCCGCGTGGATGGTGAAGTGGTTGTTCTCGCGCTTGAGGTACTCGAACGCGTCGAGGTGGCGGGTGGGCGGGTAGCCCGCCTCGGCGCCCGCGATGTCGAAGCCGACGACGCCCAGGTCGCGGTAGCGGTTGGCGAGTTCGGCGATCTCCAGGGCGCGGGCGGCGTGCCGCATCGCGGTGAGCAGTGCGCCGACGCGGATGCGGTGACCGGCCGCGCGGGCCCGCCGCTCGCCCTCACGGAAGCCGTCGTTGACCGCCTCGACGACCTCTTCGAGGCTCAGCCCGCCCTCCAGGTGCTGTTCGGGGGCGTAGCGGATCTCGGCGTAGACGACTCCGTCGGCGGCGAGGTCCTCGGCACATTCGGCGGCGACCCGGGTCAGCGCCTCGCGGGTCTGCATGACGGCGCAGGTGTGCGCGAAGGTCTCCAGGTAGCGCTCCAGCGAACCGGAGTCGGCCGCCTCGCGGAACCAGATCCCGAGCTTCTCCGGGTCGGTCTCGGGCAGTCCGGCGTAGCCGCGGTCGCGGGCGAGGTCGACGAT
The DNA here is from genome assembly GCF_045040405.1 of Streptomyces sp. NBC_01525. NCBI lineage: Bacteria > Bacillati > Actinomycetota > Actinomycetes > Kitasatosporales > Streptomycetaceae > Streptomyces > Streptomyces sp. NBC_01525. The sequence goes on along the minus strand of NZ_CP109397.1, from coordinate 4,437,587 downwards.
GGTGCCGGGGCGCAGTCCGCCGTCGAGGTGATCGTGGAGCAGCACCTTCGGTGCGCGCCGGATCTGGTCACTGGTCGGGAGGGTGCTGGTCTCGCTCGTCATTGCGGCACTGTAGCGCCTACGCGCGTAGAACTCACCGAACGATACGTAACGGTGACCCGTCCACGGGGTGGCCCGCTCCCCGCGATCTGCCATCGTTCTGGGCATGACTCAGCAAGCACTGCCGGTGCGTGACGCCCGGCTGGGAAAACCGCTGGGAGTGTCCGGCGACGAAGGGGTACGCGCCACGCTGCGGCGAGGCGGCGCGGGCCGGTCCGGGCGTTCGGTGAGCGGGGTGGCGCTGTTACTGCCGGACGGCGCTCCGGACGGTACGGGACGCCCGTCGCCGCTGTCGGCGCTCGCGGTCCGGCCGCTCGCCGGCCGGCTGGCCCGCGCGGGGCGCGCCGAGGGGCTGACCGCCCATGTGGTGCGCTACCGCCGCCGGGGCTGGAACGGCGACGCGGCCGATCCGGCGCGGGACGCCGCCTGGGCGGTGGCCGAGGTCGTCCGGCGCTACGGCGACGTACCGGTCTGCCTGGTCGGCGCGGGCATGGGCGCGCGGGCGGCGCTGCACGCGGCGGGCCATCCGGCCGTCGGCGCGGTGCTGGGGCTCGCGCCGTGGTTCCCGGAACCGGGCGCGGACGGCGGCTCCCCGGAGGCGGCGGACGACGCCGGACCGGACGGCGCGGAGACGCCCGGTGACGGCCCGGCCCGGCGGGCGGCCGATCCGGTCAAGCAACTCATCGGCCGCCATGTGCTGTTGGTCCACGGGACGAACGACGGGCGCACCGACCCGGAGCTGTCGTACCGCTACGCCGAGCGCGCCAAGAAGATCAACCGGGACACCTGCCGGTTCGAGGTGCACTCCGACGGTCATGCGCTGCTCCAGCACCGCTCCGAGGTCCATGCGCTGGCCGTCGACTTCCTGCTCGGCGCGCTCTTCGCCCACGACTTCGCCCGCCCGGTGCAGGACGCGATGGCCGCGCCGCCGCCGCTGGGCCTGCGGATGCCGCTGGCCGCCGGATTCGGGAAGTCGCTACGGCGATAGCAACACCCTTTGCTTACAAGGGAGTTGAGGGGATTTCACCGCAGCAGCAGCCCTCGGCGGCTCAGCAGGAACTTCTTGAAGGCGGCGACCGGCGGGGTGTCCTGGTGACCGTCGAGCCAGGCGACGCCGATCTCGCGGACCGCCCGGGGCGCGGTGACGGTCAGTTCGGCGACGCCGGGCCGGGGCACCGCGGGCGGCGGCAGCAGTGCCACGCCGAGCCCGGCGGCGACCAGTCCGCGCAGCGTCTCCGCCTCCTCGCCCTCGAACGCGATCCGGGGCGCGAACCCCGCCTCGGTGCAGAGCGCGTCGGTGATCCGGCGCAGCCCGTAGCCCGGTTCGAGGGTGACGAAGAGTTCGTTCGCCGCCTCGGCCAGCCGGATGCGCTTGCGGACGGCGAGGGGGTGGTCGTCCGGGACGACGAGCCGCAGCTTCTGCTCGTCGAGGCGGCGGGCGACGAGGTCCGGGTAGTCGGGCACCGGCGAGGTCAGACAGAGGTCGAGGTCGCCGGCGCGCAGCCGCTCGATCATCGCCTCGCCGTGGTTCTGGACGAGTTGGAAGCGGACCCGGGGGTGGTCGGCGCGGAAGGTGCGCAGCAGTCCGGGGACGGTCTCGGAGCCGAGGGTATGGAGGAAGCCGAAGGCGACCTTCCCGGCGGCGGGGTCGGCGTCGGCGCGGACGGCTTCGGTGGCGCGGTCCAGGTCGGCGAGTGCCTTCTCCGCCTGGTCACGGAAGGCGCGGCCCGCCGGGGTGAGCGAGAGGGTCCGGCCGTGCCGGGCGAAGAGGGCGACGCCGAGATCGCCCTCCAGCCGCACCAGCGCCCGGCTGAGCGTCGGCTGCGGCATACCGAGTTCCTGCGCGGCGCGGGTGACGTGCTCGTACCGGGCGACCGCGGTGAACTGCGCGAGACGGGGCGCGAGGGCGAGCGCCCACGACCCGTCGCCGACATCGACACCGTCGGGCGCCCGTGTCCGTTCCGTCGCCATCGTCCGGCGCCCTTCCTCTTGCCCGTCCTGCATGTCTTTTCTGTTGCGAAGCGGTGACACAGCGCGCTGTGAGCTGCTGTCATACGTCACCACATCGATTATGACGTTTCTATGCATTGGACGCATAAAACACGGTCGGCCTATGTTCGGACCATGCCTCCCGCTGATACCGGGGCGTCCGTCACCACCCGTGCGGTCGCCTCTCCCCTGTCGTCCCCCGACTCCTCCCCCGTGGCCGCCGCCGTCGACCCCGACGCGGCCAAGCTGCACCCGGGCGGCCCCGGCTACCGCCGGATGAGCTTCGCCCTCTTCGCCGCGGGTCTCGCGACCTTCGCGCTGCTCTACTCGACGCAGGCGCTGCTGCCCGCGATCTCCGCGTCCCTGCACGTCTCGCCGGACCAGGCGAGCTGGACGGTCTCCGGCGCCACCTTCGGTCTTGCGGTCGCGGTGATCCCGCTCAGCGCGGTCTCCGAGCGCTTCGGCCGCCGCACGATGATGACCGCCTCGCTCACCGTCGCCGCGCTGCTCGCCCTGCTCGTGCCGTTCGCGCCGTCGCTGGGCTGGCTGATCGCGCTCCGCGTCGCGCAGGGCGTGGCGCTGGCGGGGCTGCCCGCCTCGGCGATGGCGTTCCTCGCGGAGGAGGTCCGCCCCCGGGCGCTGGTCGGCGCGATCGGCCTGTTCGTGGCGGGCAACAGCATCGGCGGCATGTCCGGCCGGATCGTGACCGGCTGGGTCGCGCAGGCGTGGGGCTGGCGGGCGGCGCTCGCCGCGGTCGGACTGATGGCCGTGGTGTGCGCGGTGGTCTTCCGGGTGCTGGTGCCCCGCGCCCGGCACTTCGCACCCCGCGCGGTCGGCCCGCGCGCCCTCGCCCGTACCCTCGGCAGCCACCTCGCCGACCCGCTGCTGCGGCGGCTGTACGGCATCGGCGCGCTGTTCATGACGGTCTTCGGCGCGGTCTACACCGTGATCGGCTACCGCCTGGTCTCCGAACCCTTCAACCTCCCGCAGGGCATCGTCGGTTCGATCTTCCTGGTGTACCTCGTCGGCACGGTGTCGTCCGCGGCGGCGGGCAAGCTGGTCGGCCGGACGGGGCGCCGTGGCGCGCTCTACCTCGCGGTCGGTACGACGACGACCGGGCTGCTGCTGACCCTCTCCGACGCGGTCACCGGGGTGCTGGCCGGGCTGATCCTGATCACCGCCGGGTTCTTCGCCGGGCACGCGGTCGCCTCGTCCTCGGTCAGCCGCGCCGCCAAGTCGGCCCGCGCCCAGGCGTCCGCGCTGTACCAGTGCACGTACTACGCGGGCAGCAGCATCGGCGGCGCGCTCGGCGCGGTGGCCTTCCACGCGGCGGGCTGGGACGGCACCGTCGTCCTCGGCCTGCTGGCCATGGTCGCCGCCGCCTCAATCACCCTCTACGCCACCCGCAAGGCGCTCACCGAGCAGCGGCTGCTGCGGCTCCGGAAGGCCGCGTAACCGCCCCCGAACCCGGAGGGCCCGCCCCACCACCTGTCCTGGTGGGGCGGGCCCTTCGTCGTGGGGCGGTCAGTCCGGCAGGAAGCTGGAGGTGTCGAGGGTGAGGCCGAACGGCTCCGGAAGGTCGAGCGGTTCCCCGAACTTGACCGTGCTCAGGGTGCGGTAAACCCCGTTCTTCGGCTCGCCGAAGAGCGTGAGGGTCGGCCCGGCGGGAGCCCATCTGTCGATGAGCAGGTAGAGCGGGGCCCCCGCCCGGGCATACCCCGCGGCCTTGCTGATCCGGTCGTGGGCCGCGTTCGACCGGGAGGTGATCTCCACGAGGAGTTCACACGCGGCGGCCGGCAGGCAGCCCCCCGAATCGCTCCTGACCAGTTGTTTCGGCGCGACGACGAGGTCCGGGAGGTACAGCCCTTCCCGCGACGGTACGGCGACGCCGAGCGTCTGGTAGATCCCCCATTCCTTGGGCTTGTCCGCGTACAGGCTTTCGGCCAGTTCGTCTGCGATGGCATTGTGCATGCCGTCCGGCGGCGGTGACACGGTGACGATCCCCTCGATGATCTCCACCTTGCAGCCCTCCGGCGCGTCCGTCTGTTCCCAGATGCGGACGGTGTCGTCCCACTCGCGGCCAGGGTCCGGAGTGTGGTCGACGGTGAGTGCGCCCATGGCGGTCTCCTCTATCGGGACGTCACCCATCCCAGCATGCCCGGCGGGCGGGCGCCCCGTCCACGAATCACCGCCACCCATACGGGAAACCCCAGGTCAGCCGATACGTTCCAACACCACCGGCGTACCGGCGAACGTCGTGTCGGCCGGGCCGACGACGACCTGGTCGTCGAGGGCTTCGAGGGCGTAGGGCAGCTTCTCGGGGGTGTCGGTGTGGAGGGTCAGCAGCGGTTGTCCGGCGGCGACGAAGTCGCCCGGCTTGGCGTGGAGTTCGACCCCGGCACCGGCCTGCACCGGGTCCTCCTTGCGGGCCCGGCCCGCGCCCAGCCGCCAGGCGGCGAGACCGACGGCGTACGCGTCGAGCTCGGTGAGGATGCCGGTGGCGGAGGCGGTGACGGTGTGCTGCTCGTGGGCGACGGGCAGCGGCGCGTCGGGGTCGCCGCCCTGGGCGAGGATCATGCGGCGCCAGTGGTCCATGGCGGAGCCGTCGGCGAGCGCCTTGGCCGGGTCGGCGTCGGGCAGTCCGGCCGCGTCCAGCATCTCGCGGGCGAGCGCGAGGGTGAGGTCGACGACGTCGCGGGGGCCGCCCCCGGCCAGCACCTCGACGGATTCGCGGACCTCCAGGGCGTTGCCCGCGGTGAGGCCGAGCGGGGTGGCCATGTCGGTGAGCAGGGCCGTGGTGCGCACGCCGTGGTCGGTGCCCAGCTCGACCATGGTGGCGGCGAGTTCGCGGGCGTCGTCGAGGTTCTTCATGAACGCGCCGGAGCCGACCTTGACGTCCAGGACGAGGGAGCCGGTGCCCTCGGCGATCTTCTTGGACATGATCGAGGAGGCGATGAGCGGGATCGACTCGACGGTGCCGGTGACATCGCGCAGCGCGTAGAGCTTCTTGTCGGCGGGGGCCAGCCCGTCACCGGCGGCGCAGATGACGGAGCCGACGTCGCGCAGCACGTCCAGCATCTCGGGGTTGGTGAGCTGGGCGCGCCAGCCGGGGATGGCCTCCAGCTTGTCGAGGGTGCCGCCAGTGTGGCCGAGCCCGCGCCCGGAGAGCTGCGGGACGGCGGCGCCGCAGGCGGCGACCAGCGGGGCGAGCGGCAGGGTGATCTTGTCGCCGACGCCACCGGTGGAGTGCTTGTCGGCGGTGGGACGGGTCAGCGAGGAGAAGTCCATCCGCTCACCGGAGTTGATCATCGCGGCCGTCCAGCGGGCGATCTCCGTGCGGTTCATGCCGTTGAGGAAGATCGCCATGGCCAGGGCCGCCATCTGCTCATGGGCGACCTCGCCGCGGGTGTAGGCGCCGATGACCCAGTCGATCTGATCGGCGGTCAGCTCGCCGCGGTCGCGCTTGGTGCGGATGACGGAGATGACGTCCATGGAGGCTTCCTTTCGAACGGTTGCCCCCTGTTCTACACGCATAGAAAGGGAGGGGCGAGGCCGGATGGCGCGGAACGCCACCCGGGCCGCACGTGGCGGCACGGCAGGACGGGCGGGGCGCCGCGGGCCCCGGCCCGGGAGTGCCCGGCGCGCACACGCCGCGGCACCGCGGGGTCCGGTACGAAGGCGCCCGGCGCGCACGCTCCGGGGCGCCCCCGATCTCACCCGGAGAAACCCCGGAGCCGCCCCGGACGCCCCCCCCGAGGCGGCCCGCCGCGTCAACCGCCCTCAGCCGCGCAGGTGTCCGGGCCCGAACGGGTCCGGGAGCAGTTCGACGAGCGGCCGGATTCCGGAGCCGGTGTCGACCAGCAGCTCAGGACCGCCGTGCTCGTGCAGCAGCTGACGGCAGCGCCCGCACGGCACCAGCACCTCGCCCGCCGCATCGACGCAGGTGAACGCCGTCAGACGGCCGCCGCCGGTGGCGAACAGCGCCGAGACCAGGCCGCATTCGGCGCACAGCGCAAGGCCGTACGAGGCGTTCTCGACGTTGCAGCCGGTGACCGTCCGCCCGTCGTCGACGAGCGCCGCGGCCCCTACGGGATACCCGGAGTACGGGGCGTAGGCCCGGGACATCGCGTCCCGGGCCCGCGCGCGCAGAGCGGTCCAGTCGACCGGCTCCTGTGAGGTCATGCGCCTTGTCCTCGACGGTAGGGCCGGCCCCCCGCCTTCGGCGGCCGCAGCCGCTGCGAGAAGAGCGCGAGCACCAGCAGGGTGGCGATGTACGGGCTGGCCTCGACCAGCTCCAGCGGCACCGTATCGGCGACCGCGTACCAGACCACCAGCGCCACGGCGACGACGGCGGCCACCGTCGCCTGGACGCGCTTGGCGGCGCGCAGCCGCAGCAGGGCGAGGACGGCGAGCAGCGCGGCGAGGCCGAGCAACAGGGCGTGGACGGTGGGCCCGCCGCTGCGCAGCTGCATCGCGTCCATGAAGCCGAACAGTCCGGCGCCCATCGCGACGCCGCCCGGCCGCCAGTTGCCGAAGATCATGGTGGCGAGGCCGATGTAGCCGCGGCCGCCGGTCTGGCCGTCCTGGTAGAAGTGCACGCCGATGGAGAGGAACGCGCCGCCGAGACCGGCGAGCGCACCGGAGACCAGCACCGCCGCGTACTTGTACGCGTAGACGTTGACGCCCAGCGACTCCGCCGACAGCGGCGCCTCACCGCACGACCGCAGCCGCAGACCGAACGACGAGCGCCACAGCAGGTAAAAGGTGGCGACGAAGAGGGCGACGGTGCCGAGGGTGAGCCAGGAGACGTTGGTGACGGCCGCGCCGAGGATCCCGGCGAGGTCGGAGACGAAGAACCAGTGGTGCGCCTCGACGGAGTTGAGCCAGTCCGACAGGCCGGGGACGGTGAACGTCGGCATGTCCGGCATCGGCGGGGACTGCTTGTCGTTGCCGCCCGCCGCCTGCGCCGCGCTGCCCTCGCCGCCGAACCAGAGGGTGGCGAGGTACTGCGTGGCGCCCAGGGCGAGGATGTTGATGGCGACACCGGAGACGATGTGGTCGACGCCGAAGGTGACCGTCGCGACCGCGTGGACGAGGCCGCCGAGCGCGCCGCCGACGATGCCCGCGGCGGCCGCGGCCCACGGCCCGTGCTGCCAGCCGATCCACCCGGCGGCGAACGAGCCGAGCATCATCATGCCTTCGAGGCCGATGTTGACCACCCCGGCCCGCTCCGACCAGAGGCCGCCCAGACCGGCCAGGCCGATCGGTACGGCGGCGGAGAGCGCGGCGCCGAACTGGCCGGTGGAGGTGAGGTCCGCGGTGCCGGTCAGGGCCCGCAGGCCGGAGACGGCGAGCAGGGCGACCGCGAGGATCAGCAGGATCCAGGGGTAGGTCAGCTTGCGCCGCCCGCCCTTCGCGGCGGCCGCGACGGGCTGCGCCGCGGGCTTGAGGTCCGCGCTCACGCCGACACCTCCGACTTGTCGTTGTTACCGGCGTCGTCGGCGCGGCTGCCCGCCGCGCGGGCCGCGGCCGCCAGTTCCTCGCCGACCTTGCGCTGCTGGAGCCGCAGGCCGTAGCGGCGCACCAGCTCGTACGCGATGACGACGCAGAGCACGATGACGCCCTGGATGACGCCGACGATCTCCTGGGCGTAGCCCTCGAACTCCAGGCGGGAGCCGGTGCGGTCGAGGAACGCCCAGAGCAGCGCGCCGAAGGCCATGCCGACCGGGTGGTTGCGGCCGAGCAGGGCGATGGCGATGCCGGTGAAGCCGATGCCCGCCGGGAAGTCGGTGCCGTACTGGAAGGACTCGCCGAGCAGGGTGGGCATGCCGACCAGACCGGCGGCGGCGCCGGACAGCAGCATCGAGATGACGACCATCCGCTTGACGCTGACGCCGCTGGCCTCGGCGGCCGGTTCGGAGGCGCCGACCGCCCGCAGGTCGAAGCCGAAGCGGGTGCGGGAGAGCAGGAACCAGTACAGGGCTCCGGCGATCACCGCGATCACCACGAAGCCGTAGACCGGCTTGGGGTGCGTCGGGAAGGAGAAGAAGTGGCTGGACTCCGGCAGGAACTTCGTGTGCAGGAGGTTGCCGTCCTTGACGGCGAGGCGGCCGTCCTGGAGGAAGTAGCCGATGACGGACGCGGCGATGGAGTTCAGCATGATCGTGGTGATCACCTCGCTGACCCCGCGGGTGGTCTTCAGCAGCCCGGCGATCCCGGACCAGATCGCGCCGACGAGCATCGCGACGACGATGAGCAGCACGATCTGAAGGGCGCCGGGCAGCACCAGCGAACCGCCGACCGCGGCGGCGGCGAACGCCGCGAGGCGGTACTGGCCGTCGACGCCGATGTTGAAGAGGTTCATCCGGAAGCCGATGGCGACCGCGAGCGCCGACAGGTAGTACGGGACCGCCTTGTTGACGATCCAGACCTGACTGTCGCTGTAGTGGCCGTAATCGGCCATGATCCCGTACGCGCGGAACGGGTTCTCGCCGGACGCCAGGAAGACCAGCGAGCTGATGACTATCGCGGCGACGACGGCGAGCAGCGGCGCGGCGAGGGCGAGGACCACCTTGTCGCGGGTGGCGCTGCGCGCACCGCCCTGTGCGGGCAGCTTGGCGGCGGTCATGCCTGGTCACCGCCCGTCGGCTCGGTGTCGCCGGACGCGGGACGGCCGGTGTCGGCGTCCCCGTCCGCGGTGAGGTGGCCGCTGGCGGCACCGGTCATGGCGGAGCCCAACTCCTCCGGGGTGATCACGGCAGGATCCGCGTCCGCGACCAGCCGGCCCCGGTACATCACCCGCAGGGTGTCGGACAGGCCGATCAGCTCGTCCAGGTCGGCGGAGATCAGCAGCACGGCCAGGCCCTCGCGGCGGGCCGTGCGGATCTGCTCCCAGATCTGCGCCTGCGCGCCGACGTCGACCCCTCGGGTGGGGTGCGCGGCGATCAGAAGCTTGGGGCGGTGGCTCATCTCGCGGCCGACGATCAGCTTCTGCTGGTTGCCGCCGGAGAGCGAGGCCGCGGTGACCTCGATGCCGGGCGTGCGCACGTCGTACTCCTCGACGATCCGTGCGGTGTCCTTACGGGCACCGGCCGGGTCGAGGAGCTTGCCCTTGCTGTTGGGGCGTTCGGTGACGTGGCCGAGGATACGGTTCTCCCACAGCGGGGCTTCGAGCAGCAGGCCGTGGCGGTGGCGGTCCTCGGGGACGTAGCCGATGCCGCCCTCGCGGCGGCGGCGGGTGGAGGTGCCCGACAGGTCGGCGCCGTCGAGGGTGACGGTGCCGCGGTCGGGGGTGCGGGTCCCCATGATCGCCTCGACCAGTTCGGCCTGGCCGTTGCCCTCGACACCGGCGACGCCCAGCACTTCGCCCTTGTGGATGGTGAGGCCGATGCCGTCGAGGACGGTGCGGACCGCGCCGTCGGAGTCGGTGGCCGACAGGTGCAACCCGTCGACCTGGAGCATCGGCTCATCGGTGACGGTCGACTCGCGGGTCTCCGGCGACGGCAGTTCGCTGCCGACCATCAGCTCGGCGAGCTGCTGGGGCGTGGTGTCGTCCGGCGCGACGGAGGCGACGGTCGTCCCGCGGCGGATGACGGTGATGTCGTCGGCGACCGACAGCACCTCGCCCAGCTTGTGCGAGATGAAGAGGACGGTCAGGCCCTCGGACTTCAGCTCCCGCAGGTTGGCGAAGAGCGCGTCGACCTCCTGCGGGACGAGGACCGCGGTCGGCTCGTCGAGGATGAGGGTGCGGGCACCGCGGTAGAGGACCTTGAGGATCTCCACGCGCTGCCGGTCGGCGACGCCGAGGTCCTCGACGAGGACGTCGGGCCGGATGCCGAGGCCGTACGCGTCGGAGATCTCCATGATCTTCGTGCGGGCGCGCCCGCCGATGCCGTGCAGTTTCTCGGCGCCCAGGACGGTGTTCTCCAGGACGGTGAGGTTGTCGGCGAGCATGAAGTGCTGGTGGACCATGCCGATGCCGCGGGCGATGGCGTCGCCCGGGGTGCTCAGCGCGGTCTCGGTGCCGTCCAGCGCGATGGTGCCCTCGTCCGGCTTCTGCATGCCGTAGAGGATCTTCATCAGGGTGGACTTCCCGGCGCCGTTCTCGCCGCAGAGGGCGTGGACGGTGCCGCGGCGGACGGTGAGGTGGATGTCGTGGTTGGCGACGACGCCCGGGAACCGTTTGGTGATTCCGCGGAGTTCTACGGCAGGGGCGTCCGGCCGGGCCGGGGCGCTGCTCGTGGGTGCTGCGTTGATGGCGCACTCCCCTCGGGGATGAAGGAGCGGAAGGGGCGGGTGTGACACGCGTGGGTCACGAAGGGGCACGGCTGAGACCCCGGGGCCTTGACCGGGCCACCGGGGCGGTGCCGTCCCGGGCTACGGCGTCTCCTTGACCTTCACCTTGCCCTCGACGATCTTCTTCCGGGCCGCGTCGATCTGCGGCTGGATGTCCTTGATGAAACCGCCGGACGTGGCGAGCTTGACGCCGTCCTTCTTGAGGTCGTAGGCGTGGATGCCGGTCAGCGGTTTGCCGTCCTCGACGCTCTTGATCAGGTCGTACACGGCCACGTCGACGTTCTTCACCACCGACGTGAGGATGCAGTCCCGGTACTTCGCGAGGCCCGCCTGCTGGTACTGGTCCGAGTCGACGCCGATCGCCCAGGCGCCCTTGCGCTTGCTGATCGCCTCGATGGACCCGGCGCCGGACTGCCCGGCCGCGGAGTAGATCACGTCGATACCGCTGTCGAGCATGCCCGCGGCCTTGGCCTTCGCCGCTGCCGGGTCGTTGAAGCCCTTGTCGTTGTTCGGGTAGAGGTACTGCGAGACGACCTCGGCCTTCGGGTCGGTGGCGCGCACCCCCTGCTCGAACCCGGCCTGGAACTTCTGGATCAGCGCGTTGTTGACGCCGCCGATGAAGCCGACCTTGTGGCTCTTGCTCTTCAGCGCCGCGGCGACGCCCGCCAGATACGAACCCTCGTGCTCGGCGAAGACCATCGCATCGACGTTCTTGCCGGTCGGCACCGCATCGACCACGCCGAACGTCGTCTCCGGAAAGTCCTCCGCGACGTTCTGCACCGACTGGCTGTACGCGAAGCCGACGCCGATGACGGGGTTGTACCCGGCCTCCGCGAACGACGTCAGCCGCTGCTCACGGTCGGCCTCGGTCTCGCCGTTCTTCGCCGTGAGCATCTTGACGTTGACGCCGAGATCCTTCCGGGCGTTCTCCGTGCCCCGCGCGGCCGCCTCGTTGAACGAGTGATCGTCCCGGCCACCGATGTCGAAGGCGAGCCCGACGCCCGCGTGCTTGGCACGGTTCGCCTCGGCGAAGCTCTGTCCGCACGCGGTGGCGGTGAGCGCGAGAACCACGGTGGCACTGGCCGCGGCGGCAATCCTGGTGACCCGACGCACGGGGCCTTCCCTTCGCTCCCGGAGCCCCCTGTGGCTCCGGCTTAGCGGGAGATTAACGCGCGTAGACATGGCGCAAAACCCTCCACGACGCTGCCGTTATCGATTCGTCGCGAAGGGGGTGGGGACCTGGCGCCTCGGGGCACGGGCGGGGGCGGCGATCGACGACCTCGGGCGGCACGGGGCGCGGCGGCGCGATGCGGCAGCGGCACCGTCCACGAGGACCACCGGCGGCCGGACGGCTCGGGGTGGGTGACGCTGCTCGACCCCGAAGGCAACGAATTCCGCGTGGAGCGGGGCGTGGGGGGAACGGGCAGGGCACGTCGCCGTGCCCGCCAGGAAGCCGCCGACGCTTGATCTCGACCTGTGGTCCCGGGACTGCGCCAACCGACGTCGCGCAAGGAGGCCGATCATGAGCGGAAGGCGGCTCCGGGTCGGCCGAGCGCGGGGCCGGTGGAGGCGGTTCCGGTCCGGAGGAATCCCGCCCTGGTCAGGCGCGGTCGAGACTGAGCCGCCACCCGCGAGGTACCCGGTGAAGGGGCAGGCGGCCCGTTCGCCGGTGGAGCCGCGTGGCGGCACCGACCGGGCCCTCGCGAGAGGCGGGCAGACGGTGCCTGCAGGTCACGCAGGCCGGGGGCCAGGGCTCTCCGCCTCGCTTCCCTCCGGCTCGGGCACCCGCAGCCCCCGCGACTCCGCGATCCCCAGTGCGTCCCGCAGGCATTCGGCGAGCCGCACCCCGGCGTACCGCACCTCCCCGTAGGGGGACAGGGGGTCGGCCAGGACCGCGCAGCCCTGCCGCAACACGTCGTATCCGACGTCGAGTTGGGCGTCCTCGACGCCGTCGGCGAGGCGGGAGAGGAAGCTGCCGGGGCCGCTGGTGCTGAGGACGCAGAGTTTGCCGTCGGCGGTCCACGGCAGGAGGCGGACGTGGTGGGCCAGGTCGGTGCCGGTGAGGTGCTGCGCGGCGACGGGGGCGGAGCTGCGGGCGGCGGACCGGTCCGCGGGGGTTTCCTGCACGGCTACCTCCAGGGGTCTTCGGCAAGTACGTGGAGCGGGTGCGCGAGTCCGCCGATGCGGTGGCGGAGTGGGGGGCGTGCGTCGGCGGGTGAGCGGACGGGCCGGACCCAGGGCGCACGCTCCGGGTCCGGGTCGAGCCGTTCCGCGAGATGCCGGGCCTGACCCCGGAGCCAGCGGACGGCGAGGACGGGCGAGATCGTTCGAAAGGTGCCCAGGACGTGTGACGCGGTGACGTCGGACCCGAACGGCCGTCCCTCGCACCGGACTTCGGCGAAGTAGCCCGTCATCGCAGGTCACCTCGGGTGCGTGGGGTGGCGCGGGGCGTGGCGGAGACCTCACGCTCCGTGGGCCGACCTCTGCGAATCCTGACAATCCTGACAGCCATGACCGTCCCTCTCCGTAGCCATTCCACTACTGGGGAGGGTTAGCGTGGCCTAGCGTCGGACCCGTCTTCAACGTTCCAGGTGTGGAGGGCACGTTGGTAAACATCAAGGAGCTGAACCCCGAGGCAAGCCCGCAGGCGGCCTTCGGTGCGCGCGTACGCAGTGCTCGCGAAGCGCGGGGGTGGAAGCAGGACGACCTCGCCGAACTCGTCGGTTACTCCGGCAGGCACATCTCGGCGGTGGAAACTGGCCGTAAGCCGCCGACTCTGCGGTTTTCGCGCAGTCTTGATGCGACCTTGGGCTTCACAGGGACCCCGGAGTCGTTCGAGCGCGCTTGGGGGGAGATCAGAAACGGGAGCTTGCTGGAAGGCTTTCCGGAGTACCTAGGACAGGAGGCTCACGCGGCGGAGATACGACTGTTCGACGTGGGCGTGATTCCTGGACTGCTCCAGACACCGGAGTACGCACGCGCCATCGAAGAAGGTCACGTGAGGCGGGGCACGCTCACCCCCGAAGAAGCCCGTGAGCGAGTCGAGTCCCTGGCGGAACGGCAAGCGGCCCTGGTACGGCGAATCCCGCCCATGGTGATCGTGGTTCTGGACGAGAGCTGCATCCGGCGGATGATCGGTGGAACAGAGGTCATGGAGCACCAGCTGGCCCACCTGATTGAGTTCGCTGAACAGGCGAACTCTGTGCTTCAGTTGGCTCCGTACGCCATAGGTGAGCGCCGCCCGTTCAACCGGCTGGTGAACCTGCTGACACTGCCCGACCGCTCCGTCATGTCCTACGTGGAGTCCGAGACCAACGGGCATCTGGACAGGGAGATCACGTCCGTGTTGCCGCTGGTGAGGTCCTACCATCAGCTACAGGCCGAAGCGCTTTCCCAGGCGGAATCCGTGGCCACGATCGAGCAGTTGCGAAAGGGCACCCCGTGACGACCGAATCCCTCCCCCTGACCTGGTTCAAGTCCTCCTTCAGCGGCAGTGGTGGCTCCTGCGTCGAGTGGGCTCCGGCGCATGCGGCGGCCACCGGCATAGTTCCCCTCCGCGACTCGAAGGACCCGCGCGGCCCCGCCCTGACCGTCCCCGCCACCGCGTTCGCGTCCTTCGTCGCGGGCGTCAAGGCCGGAGAGTTCCGCGCCTGAGCCGGACCGCAGACCACGACGGAAGCCCCGTCGCGCCACCCATCCCCCGGGGCGCGGCGGGGCTTTCGTTCGTTCTCTCGCGGGGCCGCGTGGCACACCCGTAAGGGCAAAACTGGGAAAGTGGCTTCGACTCGGCCATCGCGCCCCAGGGGGCAAAGGGTGAGGAGCCCAGGTGAAGACAGCAGATGGTGGCCTGTCGGTGATCCCGGCACCAGCCGACGTGTGGATGCTCGTACGGGAGCAACCGATGGCTCTGGGGCGCGCGGGCGTCGTCCGCAACCCGTACCTGGAGGCGCCCTGCGTGGTGAAGGCCGTCAGCGGTACCAAAGGGCGTCAGGTCTTCCTCGCCCCCGATCAGAACCTGCTGAGCGAACTGGCCGGCAGCCTCACCCAGGAGGTCCCGTTTCTCTTCCAGGAACACGTGGCTTCCTCGCACGGCCGCGCCCTGCGCGTGGTGGTGGTCGATAGCAAGCCCGTGGGCGCCGTATTGCACACCTCCGGCCATGGTGCCCTCGCCGCCAACATCGGCAACGGAGGCTCCGCCGACCTGTGTTCGGGGCCGCTATCCGAAGGCGGAGGAGTTGGCGGTCGAAGCATCCACCGTTTTGGCCTTGGACATCGCCGGGGTGGATCTGCTCTTCGCGGCCGACGGCGCCTACACCCTCTGCGAGGTGAACGCCGTCCCGGGCTGGCGCCCGGCGATGACCACGGTCGCGCCCGCCATCACCGCCTGCGTCAACCGTCGCCTGACGGCCCGCGACTCGACCGTCCGAAGGAGCAGCACAGCCCGCCAGGACCTGTCCCGTCGGCCAACCGCCACGTATTAGTCGCCCGTTAGCGGAACGGCAGGCCGGTGGCCCAGAGTGGTGAGCGTCCGGGAGCGAGACGACAGAAACACAGCATCGGGAGCACATGATGATCACCGCCACCGCCCACCGCTTCCGCGGCCGCGCCGGCCGCCGTATCGCCCTTTCCGTCGCCGCCGCCGCGGCGCTGGGGATGGGGGTCACCGCCTGCGGGCAGGGCGACACCGGGGCGGGCAAGGTGAACTCCTCGGCCGCGTCGCAGGACGGGGAGCAGTCCACGGGCGGCTCGGCGTCGGGCAGCTCCGGTGGGCAGGACGGCGGCAAGGGGTCCGCGCGGAGCGCGGGGTCCGGTGAGCACACCACGACCGGTGGCGGCGGGTCCACAACCGGCGGCGACAGCGGCGGGTCCACCGGCGGCGGCGCCGCTCAGGGGGGCGAGCGGACGATCGTCGGCAAGCTGTCCTACCTCGCGCCCGGCAAGCTGATCGTCAAGCCCGACAGCGGCGGCACGGACCAGGCGTTCCTGGTCGCCAACGCCACGAGGGTGCTCGGCGCGGCCGCGATCTGCGGCGACCCCGAAGGCAATGTCTCCATCGACAAGGAGGGCTTCGGCACCTACAAGTGCGACGTGGAGCAGCTGGAGACGGCCGCCAAGACCAACAGCGTGACCGTTCGCGTCACCATGGACACCAAGGTCGGCGCCGCCGATGTCGTCGCGGAGAAGTACCACCCGTAAACCCCGCATCCCGCACCGCGCCCGGTGGGCTCTTCGCCCCGCCGGGCGCGCGGGCGTCAGCCCCGGGCCGTCGGCGAGTTCGGGGATCAGCCGGCGGAACATGCGTGAGCTGGTGGGGAAGCCGTGCAGGAGCACGACGGCCGGGGCGTCGCGGGGGCCCGCCTCCCGGTAGAAGACGCGGTGGCCGTGCACGGTGGCGTACCGGTGGCGGATCTCCACCATGACTAACCCCTTAAAGCCTCTGCGATGGCTATCCGTACCTCCAGTGGAGCGGATGCGGAGTAACCTGTCAAGGTATGGAATGGGGTTAGCCGGGAGGTGGCAGAGATGATCGACGAACGGGCGCTGCTCGATGCGCTGAACAGCACCCCGGTGGTGAACGACCGGCCGGAGGACCGGTGGGCCGATGACGCCGCGCTGCGGCGGTGGGCGCACGAGCACGGCGGCTCCGGCGACGCGGCGGCGCTGGACCGGCTGCGGACGGCGCGGGACGTGCTCCAGGCCGCCACCCGCGGGCCCGTGCCCGAGGCGGAGCTGCGGCGGATGCTCGCCGGGGTCCGCCGCCTGCCCGAGGTCGACGCGGCGGGCCTGCGGTGGCAGCTGGAGGCGCCGCCCGAGCGGCTGCTCGCAGTGGAGCTGGTGCTCGCCTGGTACGACGTCCAGGAGCGCAGGCCGGGGCGGCTGCGCCCGTGCGGCAACGGCGAATGCCGCCTCTTCCTCCTCGACCGCAGCCGCGCCAACACCGCCCGCTGGTGCTCGATGAAGACCTGCGGCAACCGCCTGAAGGCCCGCCGCCACCAGGAACGCGCCCGTCAGACCTGACGGGAGGCGGCCGCCGCGCGCAGGCGACGGCCCCCGCCGCTCCCCGGGTGCGGGGCCGTCGGGGGCCGGTACGGGCGCGGGCTCAGAAGACCGGGGCCGCCCCGGACAGCAGCGCGGCGGCGGTGAAGAGTTCGACGCCGGTGCGGATGGCGGACTCGTCGACGTCGAAGTCGCCGCGGTGCAGGTCGAGGCGGTCGTTGCTGCCGGGGACGCGGACGCCGAGGCGGGCCATGGCGCCGGGGACGCGCTCCAGGTACCAGGAGAAGTCCTCGCCGCCCAGGGACTGTTCGGTGGACTCGACGGCGGTGGGACCGCAGCGGGCGGTCATCGCGTCGTGCAGGAGCTGCGCGGAGGTGGCTTCGTTGACGACGGGCGGGACGCCGCGGACGTAGGTGGTCTGCGACTTCGCGCCGTGCAGGGTGGCAATCTCGTCGATCGCGGCGTGAACGAGATCGGGGGCGCGCCGCCAGGCGTCCAGGTCGAGGCAGCGGACCGTGCCGGAGAGTTCGGCGTGCTGCGGGATGACGTTGCAGGCGTGCCCGGCGTCCAGGCGGCCCCAGGTGACGGCGAGGCCGGAGCGGGCGTCCACGCGGCGGGCGACGAGCGCGGGGACGTCGACGGCGACGCGGGCGGCGGCGGTGACCAGGTCGGTGGTCAGATGCGGGCGGGCGGTGTGGCCGCCGGGGCCGTCGAGGGCGACCTCCAGGCGGTCGCAGGCGGAGGTGATGGGGCCGGTGCGCAGGCCGATGCGTCCGGCGTCGACGCGCGGGTCGCAGTGGACGGCGAGGATGCGGGCGACGCCGTCCAGGGCGCCGGACTCGATGGCGTCGGGGGCGCCGCCGGGCAGCACCTCCTCGGCGGGCTGGAAGAGCAGCCGGACCGGGTACGGCAGCTGGCCCCTGCGGGCCAGGTCGGCGAGGACCAGTCCGGCGCCGAGGACGACGGTGGTGTGGACGTCGTGGCCGCAGGCGTGGGCGCGGTCGGGAACGGTGGAGCGGTACGCGACGGTCTTGGTGTCCGGGATGGGGAGGGCATCGATGTCGGCGCGCAGGGCCAGCAGCGGGCGGGCGTCGGGGTCGTCGCCCTGCCCGATGGCCACGCGGGTGATGTCCGCCGGGTCGGTGCCGATGTCGCAGATCAGGCCGGTGCCGACGGTCAGGACACGGGGCCGCAGACCGGCCGCCTCCAGACGGCTGCGGATCGTCTCGGTGGTGCGGAACTCCTGATTACCCAGCTCGGGGTGCATGTGCAGGTCGCGGCGGAAGGCGATGAGTTCGGTGTGCAACGCCTCGGAGAGGGCTCCGGGGAGCAGGTCCTGCGGGTCGGTCGGGTCAGGGGCGGCGGCAGGGGCGGCGGCAGGGTACATCAGTTGGCTCACGCGGGGAAGGTTACGGTCCCCGCAGGGGCAACTGTCCCTGGATCAACAAAAGTTCAGCCCGTCAGGGGAAGATTTTCGAGCCTTACGCCGCATGGATGACCCGGGGGTGGGGTATTTCCTTTTGTTTTCGCGTCGGCCGGGGGCGGGGCCGAGCCGGGACCGGCGGCTCTCCGCGCCCGAGGTCGTCACCTCATTCCGGCTCCGCGGGCGGCCCCGGCTCCGTCGGCCGCTCCGGTGGCAGGCGGTCGACGCCGCGGGCGGTGCCGGTGACGTCGTCGAGGAAGCCCTGGGCGCGGGGCGAGGCCCGGCTGGTGAGCCAGGCCGGGTCGACGTCGCAGACCGCGACGCGGACGCCGGTGCCGACGAGGGCGAGCGGCAGGGTGTGCACGACCGTCGAGGGGAAGCTGACGATCAGCCGTCCGATGGGGCCCCGGCGGGCGATCAGCTCCAGGGGGAGTTCGGGGCGGACCACCTCCAGGCCGGTCTCGGTGGCGAGGCGGTGGAGTTTGTCGGTGTGCTCGCGGCGGTGGGCGAAGTAGCGGGTGGCGCCGTGCGTACGGGCCAGATGGGCGACGGCCTCCAGGTAGCGGTCGACGTCGACCACGCCGGTCTCGACGAGGGAGGTGCCGACGATGTCGGCGGCGCGGGTCAGGCGCGGCGGGCCGAAGCGGCGGCGGGTCCAGGCGAAGGCGTTGGTGGCGATGCGGACGCCGGGCGGCGCCTCGACCGGCATGGAGCTGAAGACGCCGACGGTGCGGCGGCCGCCGTCCGGCGCCGGGGTGAGCCGGCGGCGCGCGGCCCGGGCGAACGGCGCGAAGGCCAGATCGCGCGCCCCCCGGCCGCTGCCGTGCCGGTGCCAGCGCACCAGCCGTTCGCCGCGCGCGAGTTGGGCGATGAACTCCATCGTCGCGGTGCCGTCGTCGACGACGACCAGGTCACGGGCGCGGGCGAGGGTGAGCAGCAGTTGCACATAGCGGGAGAACGGGTCGCCGATGACGATGCGTTCGGCGCGGCGCAGCAGAGGGGCGAGTCCGCCGATGGTGCGCACCGGTGCGGTCGCGCCGCCGCGGGCGTCCTCCCAGCGGACGGTGTGGCCTTCCTCGCGGGCGAGTTCGGCCATGCGGCGCAGCTGGCCGCGGGTCATGGGGTCGTGCGGGGAGAGGACGACGATGGTGAGGGGGGCGGAGTGGGGGGTGCGGCCCGGGGTGGACGGGCCGGTCGGCGAGCCGGGAGCCGTCAGGCCCGGGCCGCCCGGGGCGCCGACGTCCGGGCCACTGCCGTCCGGGCCCGGGCCGCCCGGCGCCCCGTTCGTGCCCGCGTTGCCCGGGCCGCGTGCGCCGCCCGGAGCACCCGTCACCGCCCCCGCCCCCTCCTCGTAGGCCCACTCCAGCACGTTCAGCAGCTGAACCGGGCTCTCGACGAAGGCGAGCGTGGCCGGGGGCAGGGCCGTGGCCCCCGTGGCGGCGCGGTCGCGGGGGCGGGGCACCCCCGGGAGGCGGCGGGGGGTGGCCGCCGCCTCCCGGGGTGGGGCCGCCGCGCCGGGCGCGGGCGACTCGGCGTGGGGGCCTTCGGATGCGGTCACGGGGGTGTCCGCCGTTTCCCGGGGCCGGTCAGACCGCGGCCGGGGCCGCGGTCTCCGCCTCGGCGACGACGCCGGGGACGCGGCGGAGCTTCTTCATCGGGCCCAGCTCGCTCGCGTAGACCTTCTTGACGCCGTCGCCCAGGGACTCCTCGATGGTGCGGATGTCGCGGACGAGGCGGGTCAGGCCCTGCGGCTCGACGGAGGCGGCCTGGTCGGAGCCCCACATGGCGCGGTCGAGGGTGATGTGGCGCTCGACGAAGGTGGCGCCGAGGGCGACGGCGGCGAGGGTGGTCTGGAGGCCGGTCTCGTGGCCGGAGTAGCCGATCGGGACGTTCGGGAACTCGTCCTGGAGGGTGTGGAGCATCCGGAGGTTCAGCTCCTCCGCCTTCGCCGGGTACGTGGACGTGGCGTGGCAGAGCAGGATGTTGTCGCTGCCCAGGACCTCGACGGCGTGGCGGATCTGCTTCGGGGTGGACATGCCGGTCGACAGGATGACGGTGCGGCCGGTGGCGCGCATCGCGCGCAGCAGCTCGTCGTCGGTGAGGGAGGCGGAGGCGACCTTGTAGCAGGGGACGTCGAACTTCTCCAGGAAGGCGACGGACTCGACGTCCCAGGGGGAGGCGAACCACGCGATGTTGCGCTTCTTGCAGTACTCATCGATCGCGCGGTAGCCCTCCTCGTCGAACTCGACGCGGTGGCGGTAGTCGATGTACGTCATCCGGCCCCAGGGAGTGTCGCGCTCGATGTCCCACTGGTCGCGCGGGGTGCAGATCTCCGGGGTCCGCTTCTGGAACTTGACGGCGTCGCACCCGGCGTCGGCGGCGGCGTCGATCAGCGCGAACGCGTTCTCCAGGTCGCCGTTGTGGTTGATGCCGATCTCGCCGGTGACGTAGACGGGGCGGCCGGGGCCGGCCTCGCGGTTGCCGAGGTTACGGATGCGGGAGTTGCTGCTCATGGGGAGGTCCTTCATGTGTGGGTGGGTGCCGGGCGCGGTGCCCGGGCGTGCGGTGCGGTAAGGGGTGTTCAGAGGGACGGGCCCAGGAGCCAGGAGGCGATCTCGCGGACGGCGCCGCTGCCTCCGGGGGTGGCGGTGACGGCGCGGGCGGCGCCGCGCACCACGTCATGCGCCCCGGCGACGGCGACGGGCCAGCCGACGACGTCGAAACAGGGCAGGTCGTTGACGTCGTTGCCGACGTAGAGCACCCGCTCGGGGGCGACGCCGGACTCCTCGCACCACTGCTTGAGGGCGAGGTCCTTGCGGTCGATGCCGTGCAGGACGGGGATGCGGAGCTTGCGGGCGCGCGCGGCGACCACCGGGTTCTGCTCCGAGGAGAGGATCAGCAGCTTCAGGCCCGCCTTGCGGAGCGCGGCGATGCCGAGGCCGTCGCCGCGGTGGACGGAGACGAACTCCCGCCCGTCCGCGTCGATCAGCACCCGGTCGTCGGTCTGGGTGCCGTCGAAGTCGAGGACGACCGCGTCGATGTCGTCCGCGCCGGGCAGCGCGCCGGGCGTCGCCCCGTCGAGGAGCGGCGCGAGGGCGCGGGCGCGCGCCAGGTCGTGCGGGTCGTCGATCTCCAGGACGCGCGCCGGGTCGGTGCGGACCGGTTCGGTGCGGCCGAAGAAGCGGTGGCCGACGGCGCGGAAGCCGGTGGCGTCCATGGCGTAGGCGGCGCCGGTCTCCAGCAGGTCCTGGGGGCGGTCCTGGCGGCGGGGGCGGAAGGACTTGTCGTGGTTGACGCCGTAGCCGCCGGACGGGGCGACGGCCGTGGCGGTGGCACGGCGGGCGGCCGGGGCGGCGTCCACGGCCGCCTCCAGGGTGCCGTCCTCCAGGGCACCGGCGGCCTCCGCCATGGTGTCGGCGTCGCGCCAGACGAAGCCGTGGAAGGGGGCGACGGTCAGCGCAGTGTCGGCGCCGCCCTCGACGACGGCGGCGGCGACCCCGTCGACGTCCTCGGGGGTGAGGAACGGGCTGGTGCACTGGACCAGCAGCACCACGTCGACGCGGACGGCGCGCTCGGCCTCGTAGGCGTCCATGGCGTGCCGCACGGCGGCCTCGCTGGTGGCGGTGTCGCCGGCGAGGTCGCCGGGGCGGCGGACGACGACGGCTCCGGCGCCGCGGGCGGCCGCCGCGATGCCGTTGTCGTCGGTGGAGACCACGACATCGGTGATCAGGCGGGCGGCGCGGCAGGCGCGGACCGCGCGGGCGACGAGCGGGACGCCGCCGACGGCCGCGAGGTTCTTGGCGGGCACGCCCTTGGAGCCGCCGCGCGCGGGGATGACGGCCACCACGACGGGCGGGCTGGCGGGCGGGCGGTGCGGCATGGGGGGCTCCTTCCGGGGGCCGCGCGGGCTCCCCTGGCGGGCGGGCGGAACGGTCACAGCTGCCCCCAGCGGCGGATGGCGGGGGCGACGCGCTGCACGCCGTGGCGGTAGGCGCCGCGGGCGGCCTCGCGGACCGCGTCGCGGGCGACCCGGCGCAGCCCGCCGGGCGCCTCGCGGCCCTCGGGCGCGCAGCCGGCGATGGGCACGCCGTGCGGGTCCAGGCCGTGCCGGGCGAGGATGCCGGGGAGGTAGCCGGGGGCGGTGCGCGGTGTGTAGTACGGGGTGAGCGGCGGCAGCGGCCCGGCGGCGTGCAGGGCGGCGACCTTCGCGCGGACCGCGTCGAAGGCGCGCGGGTAGCTGCCGTCGGCGCAGACGCCCTGGCGGGCGAGCCAGTCGGCGTCGGGCTCGGGCCGGTGCCCGGCGTCGAGGTCGTCCCAGGAGGCGAGGCAGCCGGAGCCGAGGAAGTGGTGGTTGCCGAGGACCTCGCGGATGCCGAGGTCGGTGAGGACAGCGGTGGGGACGCCGCGGTGCAGCGACTCCAGCGCGGCGGTCGAGGAGACCGTGACCATCAGGTCGGTGCGGTCCAGGACCTCGCCCATGTTGCCGTAGACCAGGCGGCAGTTGGCGGGCAGTCCGCCGGGGACCTTCGCCGCGAGCTTCTGGTACGGCAGCTCCTCGATGTGTGTGGTGTGCTCGCCGGGCTTGCTGCGGAGCTTGATCAGCACCTCGCGGTCGGGGTGCTTACGGGCGTGCTCGACGGCGCGGCGCAGCAGGTAGCCGCGGTCGGCGCGGTTGTCGGGCACGGACGGCTGGGCGGCGAACACCACGGTGTACGGGGCGTGTTCGCCGGCGTAGGGGTCGCCGCCGAGGAAGGGCAGGGCGCATTCGGTGACGGCGGAGTCGTCGGCGCCGGCGCCGCGGTAGACGGCGCGGAAGCGGTCCGCGTCGTGCCGGGAGTTGGCGAGCACCACGTCCGCGCCGTGGCGCAGCAGCAGCCCGTCGGCGAGCTTCTCGTAGACCACGCCGACGTAGCCGGTGACGACGGCGGGGCGGCGGACGGTGCCCTCCCAGGCGCGGGCCAGCCCGTGCAGCATCGCCTGGACACCGCCGCCGACCAACGCGAGGACGACGGTGTCGTAGGGCTCGGCGGATCCGGCGTCGGCGCGCATCAGGTCGAGGAAGTCGATCCCGCGGATCTCGCGCAGCGTCTGCGCACGCGCGCCGACCTCGTGGAGCTGGCGGACCGTGGGGGTGGCGCGGCCGCGCAGGAGGTAGCCGTCGAGCCGGGCCTCCGGGTGGATTCGGTACGCTGTCAAAGCGCCCCATTTCCACCGGGTGTCCGAATCGGCGAGTACCGCGACCCGCGGCGTAGAAGAGGTACGTGAGGGCACGTCGATGACGCTAGGAATCGATTCGGTTCGGCGGGCCAACCACCGCGCAACAAACGGTTAACAGCGGGTCGCCGAATGGCGAACCGGCCGCCGATGCGGTCCGGTTAACCGTCCCGCCATTCTTCGTTCACCGCGCCGTCCGCCCGCGGTAAAGACGAATGGCGGCGGCGCCCCTAACGTCACCCGGGTGGTTAAGCTCTCCGTCATCGTGCCGTTCTACAACGTGCAGACATACGCGCCCGACACCCTCAAGAGCCTGGCGGCGAACGCCCGGGAGGACTTCGAATTCCTGCTCGTCGACGACTGCTCGCGCGATGAGACGCCGCAGATCCTGGAGCGTGCCGCACGCGAGCTGCCGGGCGCCCGGCTGCTGCGGCACGAGAAGAACGGCGGACTCGCCACCGCCCGCAACACCGGCCTGGACGCGGCGCGCGGCGAGTACCTCACCTTCCTGGACGGCGACGACTGGCTGGCGCCGGGCCATCTGAGCGATCTGCTGGGCGCCATCGAGGAGTTGGGCTGCGACTTCGTCCGCACCGACCACGTC
The DNA here is from genome assembly GCF_045040405.1 of Streptomyces sp. NBC_01525. NCBI lineage: Bacteria > Bacillati > Actinomycetota > Actinomycetes > Kitasatosporales > Streptomycetaceae > Streptomyces > Streptomyces sp. NBC_01525. The sequence continues at coordinate 4,413,966 of NZ_CP109397.1, read as the reverse complement.
CAGTGCACCGCGCGCGCCCGCACGATCAGCCGGGTGCCGCACGGGCGGCGCGGTGTGGTGATGAACCCGCGCGACGTGATCCTGCCCGCCGACCGCTCCACCTCCGTCGACTACGCATACGCCTGGGCGGGCATCTACCACCGGCGGCTGCTGGACAGCGGTGTGCTGCGGTTCCGCGACGGGCTGCGGACGGCCGAGGACCGGCCGTGGATCTGGCGGCTGCACCGCGAGGCGGAATCGATGGCGGTGGTCGGACTGCTCGGCGTTTTCTACCGGCGCGGGGTCGCGTCGTCGCTCACGCAGATCGGCGATGTCCGGCAATTGGATTTCCTGCGCGCATTCGATCAGGTAATCGAGGAAACCGCGCAGGACCGCGATGCGGACACGCTGCTGCCGAAAGCGGTCCGAACGTATTGCGCGATCATTTCGCACCATCTCGGTTCCATCGAACGTTTCGAACCGCAGGTGGCGCGCGCGCTGCGGGAATTGAGCGCGGCGGCGCTGAAGCGTATGCCGCAGGACGTACTGAGGGAAGCGTTGGATTCCATGGATGTGCAGCGTGCGTCCCGGCTGCGGCGGCTACGCCGCCGGCCCGTCGCCTCGGGGGTCGCCGCCTGATGGGTACCCGGCCACTGACCCGCATCTTCCTGGCGTCGACCCTGTACGGCGCGGCGACCCTCGCCGCCGCCCTGGACAGCGACGCCTTCTCCCCCACCGACCGCAACCTGCTGCTGATCTGCAACAACGCGGCGACGCCGGAGACCACCCCGGCGCTGGATGCGGCGCCCGGCTTCGCGAAGCTGCGCGCCCGCTTCGACGGGGTGCTGTCCTGGAACGACACCATCCGCCCCTTCCACCCGGGCGGCTGGTCGCCGCGCCCGGACGACGTACCGCTGTGGGAGCGGTATCTGCGCAAGGAGTGGGGGCTGGGCGACGACCGCGTCACGCTGGTCGTCGAGTCCCTCCAGGTCAACCCGGCGCTGGCGGTGGCCCAACTCTTCCCGGACGCGCCGGTCGACGTCTACGCGGACGGGCTGATGAGCTACGGCCCGACCCGCGACAAGCTCGACCCGCTGGTCGGCACCCGCATCGGCCGGCTCCTCCACCTGGACTTGGTGCCGGGCCTCGTCCCGCTGCTGCTCACCGAGTTCGGGGTGGCGGCGCAGACCGTGCCGACGGAGGCGTTCACCAAGGTCCTCGGCGAACTCGACGGTGCGGCTGGCGAGTTGGACCTCCCCGAGGGCGGGGCGTTGCTGCTGGGGCAGTACCTCTCCGCGCTCTCCATCCTCACGCCGCAGGAGGAGGAGGACCTGCATGTGCGGATGGTGCGCGGCGCGGTCGCGCGCGGCCACCGCACGCTGGTCTTCAAACCGCATCCGTCGGCCCCGGCCCGCTGGTCGCGGCTGCTGGAACGGGAGGCGGAACGGCTCGACGTCACACTGACGGTGCTGGACACCCCGGTGCTCGCCGAGGTCGTCTACGCCCGGATGCGGCCGGATCTCGTCGTCGGCTGCTTCTCCACGGCGCTGCTGACGGCGTCCGCGTTCTACGGGTTGCCGGTCGCCCGGACCGGTACCGGGCTACTGCTGGAGCGGCTCACGCCGTACCAGAACAGCAACCGCATCCCGGTGACGATCGTCGACGCGACGGTCCCGGACCTCGACGACCCGGCGGCCACCGCGGTCACGCCCGTACCGGCGGGGCTGGTCGAGGCGGTCGGCTATGCGATGCAGCACCAGATCTACCCGCGGCTGCGCCCGGCCGCCGAACGCTACCTGTCGGCGCATCTGACGCCGTACACCCGCCGGTACTTCAAGCGGCGGCGGCTGACCGCGCTGGCGCTGCCCGGCGCGGTCCCCTCCCAGCTGGCGTTCCTGCCGCGCAACCCCGCCGTGCTGCGGGTGGCGCGCCGGGCGCGGGCGGTGCAGCGGCGGCTGAAGAGGCGGGTCGCGTCGGCATGACCGGGCAGCTGACGGTTCCGGCGCCCGCCGCCGGGGGGACCGGCGCCGCGCCGTCCGGCGCCGCGGAGCGGGCGCGCCGCGCGCCGTCCCGGCTGCGGGCGCTGGACGGGCTGCGACTGCTGGCCGCGCTGATGGTCGCCGCGTACCACTACGGCGGACGCGACGGCGAGATCGGCACGGCGTGGGGCTCCTCGCCCGCCGTGCAGTTCCCGACCGCCTCGGGCTTCTTCGCGTACGGCTGTCTGGGCGTGCAGATCTTCTTCGTGATCAGCGGTTTCGTGATCTGCCTCAGCGGCTGGGGCCGCACCCTGCGGGCGTTCATCGCGTCCCGGATCTCGCGGCTGTATCCGGCGTACTGGGTCGCGGTGCTGCTGGTCACGGCCGTCTTCGCGCTACCGGGCGTGGTGTACGCGACGGTGTCGCCCAGCGAGGTGCTGACCAATCTGACGATGCTCCAGATGCCGTTGGGCGCGCACCGGGTGCTGGGCGTGTGCTGGACACTCTGGGCGGAGATGCGGTTCTACGCCCTCTTCGCGCTCTGTGTGGTGCTGCCCGGGGCGACCCGGCGCCGGGTGGTGCTGTTCTGCGCGGGCTGGACGCTGGCCGCGGCGCTGGCACAGGCGGCGCACGAACCGCTGCTGGACACCGTCCTGATGCCGGAGTACGCACCGTTCTTCATCGGCGGCATCGGGCTGTACCTGCTGCACCGCTACGGCGCCCGCGATCCGATCGCCTGGTCGATCGTGCTGGTCAGCTGGCTGATCGGACAGCATTTCGCGGTGGCCGGGCTGTGGCATCCGGCGTCCGCGGGCGGCTTCTCCTACCGCTCGCAGTTCGGCATCGTCGCGGTCGTCACCGCCGGTTTCGTCCTCGTCGGGGCCATCGCACTGGGCCACTTCCGGTGGGCGAACTGGCGCTGGCTGACCGTCGCCGGAGCGCTGACCTACCCCTTCTACCTCGTCCACGAACACCTGGGCTGGGTCGTCGTCCACGCCCTGCACATCGGCGCCGGACTGCCGTCGTCCGCGACGCTGGCACTGACCGTCGCGTCGATGCTGCTGCTGGCGTGGCTGCTGCACCGCTGGGTGGAGCGCCCGCTGACGCCGGTGCTGAAACGGGCGAGCGCCCCGAAGCGGTGAGCGAACGGTGAGCGAACGGTGAGTACGTACGGGGGCGCGGGCCGGTCGGGTCCGCGCCCCTGGTGCGTGTCGGCGACGCGGCGCGGCGCGCGGCCGGGCGCCGCAGGCCGGGGGCGTCTCAGCTCGCGTCCGGCCGTATCTCCACGGTCGCCTCGATCCCGGCGATGATGATCCGCAGGCCCGCCTCGAAGTTCCGCTCGATGTCGCCGAACAGCTCGGCACCGGCGCGCGCCGCGTACGGGTACCGGTCGCCGAGCCGCCGCTCACGCTCGGCGCTGTCGTACGCCGGGTCGCGGTACTCGGGGTGGGCCGGATCCGGGTGGACTGACTGCTCCTCGATGACCAGGCCGACGGTGAAGTTGTAGGCGGTCCACCACGCCTGGACCGCGTCGGGGAAGGCGAAGCCCGCCTCGACGAGCCGCCGGATGAACGCGTCGAACGGCGCGGCGTACCCCTGGCCGACCATCCGGGTGCCGCCGAAGACCTTGGCGCCGTCGCGGTAGGCGAGCAGTCCGCGGCGCAGGCCGCGGCAGGCGTCGGCCAGCTGCTTCTGCCACGGGGTGGCGAGCACGGGCTCCGCCATCAGCGGGGTGGCCATCCGCCGCATCATCTCGGTGGCCATCTCATCGAGGAGTTCCTGCTTGTTACGGACGTGCCAGTAGAGCGCGGGCGCCTGGACGTGCAGTTCCGTGGCGATGCGGCGGACGGTGAGCTTGTCGAGACCGACCTCGTTGAGCAGCCGGAGGGCGGCGTCCACCATCTTTTTCCGGTCGATGCGCGAAACCATGTTGACAACTTAACACCGTTAAGCGCAGCCTCGGAGGCATGGAACTTAACAGCGTTAAGGAAGACTCCGGCGCGGCCGTTCCCACCCCCGACGGCTCCGCCGGCGAGATCGACGTACTGATCGCCGGAGCGGGCCCGACCGGCCTCGCCCTCGCCATCGACCTGACCCGCCGCGGCCTGCGCGCCCTCGTCGTCGAGCGGCAGCGGACGCTCTCCCCCGGCGCCCGTGGCACCGGCCACCAGCCGCGCTCCCTGGAGGTCTACGACGACCTCGGCCTGCTGGACGCCCTCCTGGCGGCGGGCGGCCCGTACCCGGAGATAGGGATCTGGCGCGACGGCCGCCTCGCCGAGTCCTTCCTCGCCATCGACCGCTACGAGCCGACGCCCGCCATCCCGTACGCCAACATCCTGATGGTGCCGCTCTTCCGCGCCGTCGAGCTGTTCCACGACCGGCTGCGGGAGCTGGGCGGCGAGGTCCGCTTCGGCACCGAACTGACCACGTTCGCCCAGGACATGGACGGCGTGACCGCCACCCTCCGCGGCCCCGACGGGGCGCACCCGGTCCGCGCCCGCCATCTGGTCGCCGCCGACGGCGGCCGCAGCACCGTCCGCCACGCCCTGGGCATCACCATGAGCGGCCCGACCCTGGAGGAGGGCGCCGCGCTCCTCGCCGACGTCCGCATCGACGGTCTCGACCGCGACCACTGGCACCGCTGGATCCTGCCGGACAAGCGCGGCTTCGTGATGCTGCTCCCGCTGGCCCGCACCGACGTCTTCCAGGCATTCGTCATCGCCCGGGACGAGACCCCCGACCCCAGCGAAGCGGGCGCCCGCGCCGCCCTCGCCCGCCACACCCACCTCGCCCCCGAGCAGATCCGCGACGTGCTGTGGACCTCCGTCTACCGCCCCCGGGCCGCCCGCGCCGACACCTACCGTGCCGGACGCGTCTTCCTCGCGGGCGACGCCGCCCATATCCACTCCCCCGCGGGCGGCCAGGGGCTCAACACCGGCGTCCAGGACGCCTACAACCTCGGCTGGAAGCTCGGTCAGGTCCTGCGCCACGGTGCCCCCGACACCCTCCTCGACACCTACGAGGCCGAGCGCCAGCCCCTCGCCACCCGCATCCTCGACACCAGCACCCGCCTCCACCGCAACCGCAACTGGCGCCGCGGCCGCGACCTCCACCAACTGGGCATCGGCTACCGCGACAGCACCCTCACCCGCGAGCTACGCCCCCACATCCCCGAAGACGCCCCCCACGCGGGCGACCGCGCCCCGGACGCCCCGTGCACCACCCCTGACGGCTCCCCCCTCCGCCTCTTCGACCTGCTACGGGGGCCGCACTTCACGCTGCTGGCGCTGGGCGACGTCGACCTCGATCCGGCCGCACTTCCGGTCGATCCGGACCTGGTGCGCATCGTCCGCACCGGGGGCGCGGCCCCCGACCTCGTCGACGCGTACGGCCATCTCCGGGACGCGTACGGCCCGGATCCCGTCCTGTACCTCATACGTCCTGACGGCTACATCGCCTGGGCGACACCGGCGGAGGATGCGGCTGCCCATGCGGTGGAGGGCCTGCGGTCCTTCTTCGGGGAGGGGGCGATCGGGGCGGTGGGCTGAGCGGTGTGGAGCATGAGCCAACTCTGACGGCTTCCTCATGCCATAGGAAACCCCGCACAAAATAAATAATGAACAAAATTACGCCATCGATTGCATGGCGAACATTCGGCCAGACTCCACGACGTCGTTTCCTCAGGAATGAGCCACCCTCGCGGTCTGCTTGACCACCTATTACCGGGGCAAGAACTTGATACGGATCGCCACAACGAGATCGGCTTCCGCCGCATTTACCCAGCGTGAGGGGCCGGCCGAACGCTCCAGGTTATCGCTCATGGTTCCGGTCTCGTCGTATCCTTCGACGCCGACCGGGCCCACCGGAAGCTGGTCAGATACCTGGGTGAGGAGGTAAGCCTATGGGACGACAGATTCAGCCTGCGCGAGAGGCCCGGCGAGCGTAAATGGCTGATAAGAATGGACCCCGATACCCTCTGGGTTTCCGACCAATCTGCGCACGGTGCCCAAGCAGACGCTCCTCGTCGGCATCATCGCGGCCTGGGCCGCCGCCATGTTCGGGCTGGCGGGCGCGCAGAATGTGCTGACCGCGTCGATCTCCTTCTTCTTCGGTGGCCTGATCTACGCGCCGTTCACACCGATCGCGTACTCATATCTGCAGTCCTTTCTCACCGAGGAGGACGAGCAGCCGGTGATCACCCTGTGGTCCACCGCATCGGCACTGGCCGCCCCCATCGGTCTGGTGACGGCCGGCCCCTTGATCTACTTCGCCATCGGCGGGCCGGCGTTCCGCGACCTGTGTGTGGAACCGCTCGCCGCCGTGGGTGAGGCGCTCGGTGTCCCGGGCGTCGGTACGGCGGCAGCTCACACCACCCGGAACAAGGACCTGTGCCGGGCGAGGCTGCGTGAGGCCGGCCTGCCGCAGCCCGCCTCGCTTCCGGCCGACCACGAGGAGCAGGCTCGCGCATGCCTCGCGGAGATCCGGGACCGGGTCGTCTTCCGGGTGATCCCGGCAGGTTGATCGGTGGTACCTCCGCAGGCGGACGTCGGCGGCGACTGACCGAGCCCTCCCCCCGTAGCGCCCGCCTACGCGAACGGGGCCGCACCGGCGGCCCTCCCGCCCGTACGGCCCCGTCGCGAAGAGGCATCGCGTCGCTCGCTAGACCACCAGCGACAGCAGCAGCACACAGGCGATGCCGACCACCGAGATCAACGTCTCCATCACCGACCACGTCTTGAGCGTCTGGCCGACGTTCATGCCGAAGTACTCCTTGACCATCCAGAATCCGGCGTCGTTGACGTGGCTGAAGAACAGCGAGCCGGTGCCGATGGCGAGGACCAGCAGGGCGACATGGGTGCTGCTCATGTCGGCGGCGAGCGGGGTGACCAGGCCCGCCGCGGAGATGGTGGCCACCGTCGCGGAGCCGGTCGCCAGGCGGATGGCGACGGCGATCAGCCAGGCCAGCAGCAGTGCGGAGATGTTCCAGCCCTTGGAGATGTCCAGGATCATCTGGCCGACGCCCGCGTCCACCAGGGTCTGCTTGAAGCCGCCACCGGCGCCGACGATCAGCAGCACACCGGCGATCGGGCCGAGGGACGACTCGACGGTGGTGGCTATCCGGCCCTTGGTGAACCCGGCCGCGCGGCCCAGCGTGAACATCGCGACGACGACACCGGTCAGCAGCGCGATCATCGGGGAGCCGATGACGTCGAAGACCCGCTGCACGGAGTGCTCCGGATCGTCGATGACGATGTCCACCAGCGCCTTGGCCAGCATCATCACGACCGGCAGCAGCACGGTGGCGACGGTGACGCCGAACCGCGGGCGCTTCGCCAGCTCCGCCGAGGCGCGCTCGGGGATCATGTTCTCGGGCGGCCGGATGTCGACCCAGCGGGCGGCGTAGCGGGAGAAGAGCGGCCCGGCGACGATCGCGGTGGGGATCGCCACGACGACGCCGAGGGCGAGGGTGATGCCGAGATTGGCGCCGACCGCGTCGATCGCGACGAGCGGCCCGGGGTGCGGCGGGATCAGGCCGTGCATGACCGAGAGTCCGGCCAGGGCGGGGATGCCGATGCGCATCAGCGAGAAGTTGCCGCGCTTGGCGACGAGCAGGACCACCGGGATCAGCAGCACGATGCCGACCTCGAAGAAGATCGGCAGCCCGACGACGCAGGCGATGAGCACCATCGCCCAGGGCATCGACCGCCGGTTCGCCTTCGCCAGGATCGTGTCGACGATCTCGTCGGCGCCCCCGGAGTCCGCGAGCAGCTTGCCCAGGATCGCGCCGAGGGCGATGAGCACGCCCGTACCGGCGACGGTCGAGCCCAGCCCGGTGGAGAAGCTGGCGATGGCCTTGTCGAGCGGCGCCCCGGCGGCCGCGCCGAGCACCAGCGAGCCGATGATCAGCGACAGGAAGGCATGCAGCTTGAACTTGGTGATGAGCACAACGATGACGGCGATGCCCGCCAGAACGGCGATGCCCAGCTGCGCATGACCGGCCGAAGTGATCGGCTCGGCCGCGTCCGCTGCCAGCATCTCGACGCTGAGATGAGTCACGGCGATTCCTAGGAGGAAGAGGGAGGGGAGGGAGGTGCGGGGGCCGCCGGGCCCGAGGGCCCCGGGTTCAGGCGGCCGGGACGACGCGGAGCGCGTCGGCCGCGCGGGCGGCGATCTCCTCGGGGGTGCCCGAGACGTCCACCGCGACGCCACGTTCGTCGGCGCCGAGGGGTTCGAGGGTGGCGAACTGCGAGTCGAGCAGCGCAGTCGGCATGAAGTGGCCCTTCCGCTCGGCCATCCGCCGCTCGATCAGCGCGCGGTCGCCGGTGAGATGGAGGAAGACCACCTCGGGGGCGGCGGCGCGCAGCCGGTCGCGGTAGCCGCGCTTGAGGGCGGAGCAGCTGACCACGCCGCCGCGCCCGGCCCGCTCGTGGGCCCAGGCGCCGATGGCGTCCAGCCACGGGCCGCGGTCGGCGTCGTCCAGCGGGGTCCCGGCGGACATCTTGGCGATGTTGGCCGGCGGGTGGAAGTCGTCGCCCTCGGCGTACGGCACACCGAGGGCCTCGGCGACCAGCGGGCCGATCGTCGTCTTGCCGGTTCCGGCAACTCCCATCACGACGATGACGTGGGGCGTGCTCATTCCCGGGTACCTCGCTGTCTTCTTCGACCTCGGTATGACACCCCACTGAAACCCATTATGTATGACTTATTCAAGAGAGTGTGGCGCAAACGTCATACTTAAAGAGGCAGTCGGGCGGAACGTAGGGTGATCCCCATGGAGAACCAGGGGCAGGGGCCGCACACACGGGTGCTCGAAGCCCTCGGTCCGGCGATCACCGCGGGCGATCACCCGCCGGGCACGGTCCTGCGCGCCGAAGAGCTGGCGGCGGCGTTCGACGTCTCGCGCACCGTCGTCCGCGAGGTGATCCGGGTCCTGGAATCCATGCGGCTGGTGACCTCCCGCCGCCGGGTGGGCGTGACGGTCCTGCCGCCCGAGGAGTGGAACGTCTACGACCCGCGGGTCATCAGCTGGCGGCTGGCCGGACGGGACCGCCCCCGGCAGCTGCGCTCGCTGACCGTGCTGCGCTCCGCCGTCGAACCGGTCGCCGCGGGGCTCGCCGCCGTCCACGCCGACCCCGCCCAGTGCGCCGCGCTCACCGAACACGCCATGGGCATGGTCGCCACCTCCCGCGGCCAGCAGCTCGACGCGTACCTCGTGCACGACTCCGCGTTCCACCGCGTGGTGCTGACCGCTTCCGGCAACGAGATGTTCGCCCGGCTCGGCGATGTCGTCGCCGCGGTGCTGACCGGCCGCACCGCGCACCATGTGATGTTCACCGACCCGGACCCGGCGGCGGTCTCACTGCACGTCCAGGTCGCCGAGGCGGTACGGGTCGGCGACGCGACGCGCGCCGAGGAGCTGACGCGTCAGATCACGGTCGGCGCGATGGCGGAACTGGACGTCCTGGTGCCGTAACGCCTGCGCGCCGCTCAGAACAGCGGCTGCTGGCCGGGGAACGGCGGTTCCTCCGGGTCGAAGAGCTTCTCCGCGGGCGCCATCATCGGGGCGATCCGCCGCGACCCCGGGCAGGAGACCAGCTCCAGCACCGTGCGCCGCCCGGGCGGGTCGTGGCGGGCGAAGCGGCCGCCGACGACGGCGATCTCTCGGGTGCAGACGGGGCACGCGCGGCGGGGTGACGACATGCCACCAGTGTGACGCAGCCCCCGCGCGCCCCGCCCTGCGGCCGGACCGTCCACCACCGGACACCACGGAATCGCCCGCCGACGGACGGACACCGGGAAGAGGCAGAGGGGCCCCGCGCGGCGCGGGGAAAGAGGGGGGCGCGGGCAGGGCCGGGGGAACGTGCCCCGCCCGCGCCAGGTGCGCGAGGTCCTGGGTACGGGGGGGGAACCCGGCCCACGCGCCGCCGATGACCAGTCGGCTCACTCAGTACTGCGCCGGGGGCCGCAAAAACGTCACACCGAGGCGGGAGCGGTGCCGTCCGCGCTGGTGGAGGGCGTCGGGGTCACGGTGTCCGAGGCGGATGGTTCCGGGGAACCGGGGGCGGGGGCCGGGGTCTCCGGTGCGGTGGACGGTTGTCCGTCGCCGTCCTCGTCGCCGCCGTGGCCGCCGCCCTGCCCGGTGCCCGCGTTCCCGCCGTCGGCGTTTCCGTCGCCGTTCCCGCCGCCGTCGCCGCCGTCGCCGTTGCCATTGCCGCCGTTGCCGCCGTTGCCGCTGTTCCCGTTGCCCTGCTGCTGGAGGTAGCGGCGGCAGAACGCGTGGGCCTTCGCCGGGCCTCCGGCGGCGCGCTCCAGGCGCTGTACGGTCTCGCGGTCCATGTCGCCGCGCTTGCCCGCCTCGTAGTCCCGGCAGAGCGCGAGCACCACCGAACGCCGTTCCGCCGAACCGTTCTTGCCGTTGCCGGGCAGGCCGGGCACCCCACGGCCCGGGCCCCGGGTGGTGCCGGACGGCGACGGGGTGGCGCTGTGGCTGGTGTCCGGCGTCGGGGAGGTGGTGGCGTCGGTCGGCCGCTCCCCCGCCGTCGCGTCCGGAGAGCCGGGGGTCGTGGTGCCGGGGGCCGGGGATTCGAAGGGGCCGGGGCTGACGTCCGTGGAGATGCTGGGGGGCGGGGCGGGACCCGGGCGGAAGGGGCTGTGCAGCACGCCCGTACCGGCCGCCACCGCCACCCCGCCGAGCGCGCAGGCCGCCAGCGCCACGACGAAACCGCGCCGGACGGGCCGGGCGAGACCGGCGCGGGCCGGTACCGCGTGGTGGGCCCGGCGGAAGGCGGCGACGGCGGCCTCCTCCCCGGGCAGCGGCGCCGGGCCGGGTCCGGCCGGGGCCGCGTCGTCCAGCAGCCGGGCGAGTTCCTGCGCGCCGTGTGCCGTGGTGCCGACCGGCTCGCCGCGCAGCAGGCGCTCCGCGGCATCGTTGTCGAGCCAGTTGTACCGGTCGTCGGCCATCACATGTCCTTCTGCGTTCGCGCGGCCGTTTCCGTCACACCCGGTACGTACGATTCCGCCACGCCGTCACGGCGTCTTCGCCCCTGTACGGGGACCCCGCCCATCGTTCCACCACCCCCGCGCGGGCCGCCCGTAGCCCGGCGGGCCGGGGCGCCCTCCGCCGCGCCGGGTCCGGGACCGTCGCCCTCGGCCGCGGGTCCGGCTTCTTCGGCGTCCCCGTTCTCCGCCCGTTCGCCGAGGAGTTCGGCCAGGCGGCGCAGCCCGCGGTGGGCCGCCGTCCGGACCGCGCCGGGCCGCTTGCCGAGGACCTTCGCGGTGCTCTTGGCGTCCAGCCCGACGACGACCCGCAGCACCACCGCCTCGGCCTGGTCCTGCGGGAGCGTGGCTATCCACCGCAGCGTGCGGCCGGTGCCGAGGGCGGCGAGCGCCTCGCCCTCGGTGTCGGAGAGGGCCGGAGTGTCGACGAGTTCACTCTCGTCGCCGCCGGTCACCGGGCGGCGGCCACGCATCCGGATGTGGTCCAGGGCGCGGTTGCGGGCGATCCGGGCGGCCCAGCCGCGGAACCGGTCGGCGTCACCGCTGAACCGGCCCAGGTCACGGGTGATCTGGAGCCAGGACTCCGACGCGACGTCCTCCGCGTCCGCCTCGCCCACCAGCGTCCGCACATAGCCGAGGAGCCGGGGGTGCACCGCACGGTAGACCGCGCGGAACGCCGCCTCATCGCCGTCCTGTGCCGCCTGCACGGCAGCGGTCAGCCGGCTGTCGTCCGGCTGAGTGTCGTCCCCTCGCACGGGTCCATCCTGTCGCGTGCGGAATCTCCGCTGCCCGGTCCTTGCTGCTGCCCCACTGCTCCGCTACCGGCCGCCGCCCCTGGCGACGGCCGCGGAACCCCCGGTAACCCCGGCGGTTCCGCAGACGGTATCCCGGCTGATCACCACGGCCGCCCCCGGGCCCGGCATCCGCCACGGGCGGCCCGGGACGCACGGCGCGTACGGCGCGTACGGCGCGTACGGCGCGTACCGATCCATCGAACCCCCCGTTGGCGCGGCCCGGTCCCGGCCGCGGCAGACGTACGACAAGCGCGCCGACCGGCGCGAACTGGCACGTTACGGGCCCCGCCCGGCCGCCGTCCAGACCACTGTGGCGCGGCCTTCCACACCCCCTGTGACGCTTTTGGCGCGTACGGCGCTGTATCGGTTGAGGGGTCCGTGACGGGCCTCTCCGCGAACGACGGCCGGGGCCTCTCCTGTGGGGGGTGGCGGCCCCGGCCGTCCCGCGCACCCCCGCCGTCAGGCTCGCGCCGGGGCCTCCGGTCAGCCCGTACCGGACACCTTCGTGGCCAGCGCCCGGAAGTCCGCCCAGCTCAGTGCGGGCTTCCGCGGGTCCCACACCTTCTGCGACAGCGCCGCCAGCGGCATCCGAATGCCCTGGGCGATCTGCTGGGGCGTCTGCGCGTGCGCCAGATCGCACCAGATGGCGAAGCGCGCGCCCGGGATGCGGTCCGGGGTGGTCATGCTCGCCGGGACGTCGACGGGCGAGGTGTGCCGCAGCACCGCGGGCGTCCACTCGCGGTAGATCCGCTCACCGGTCGGATAGGTGAACTGATTCGGCTCGCCGAGGACGTAGTAGAGGTACTCGTCGTTGAGATTGACCACCTTGCGGCCCTCGCGCAGGAAACGGGCCGGGTCGTTGGCGCCGATCTCCTTGCCGGTCCAGTAGCCGACGGTGCGGTTCTTGTCCGCCTGGACGCGCGTGCCGGCGAAGAACCCGTCGTTCCACGCCTCGATCCGGTCGCGTCCGGCCTTCTCGGCGGCGCGCTGCCGGTCGTTGAGCCAGCCGGTTGCCAGATCCTCGATGGTGCCGTTCGGCCCGTACTTCTTCCGGGCCGCCCGGGCCAGGCCCGGGTAGGACGCGGACGGGGAGGGGGCCGTCAGCGCCTGGTACTCGTCGCCGCCCAGATGCCAGTACGCGGCGGCGCCCTTGGGCACGTCGAAGAGTTCGGCGTACTCGCCGATCAGCTCGTCGATGAGCTTCCCGGCGGCGGGCTGGGAGATGTCGATCGCCCCGCGCAGCACCCGCCCGCTCGCGTTGCGCAGCTGGAGGTCGGGGTGGTGGTCGAGGACGGCGCCGAGGTGGCCGGGCGAGTCGATCTCGGGGATGACGCTGAGGTGCCGGGAGTGCGCGAGCCGCAGGATGCGGCGGACCTCGTCCTTGGTCAGATGGTCCTTGGAGACGATTTCCGGGTGGGTGTCGCTCTCGATGCGGAAGCCCTGGTCGTCGGAGAAGTGCAGCTGGAGCTGGTTGAGCTTGAGGTCGCCCAGCTCCCGCACCCGGTCCTCGATCCAGCTCGCGGTGAACGGCTTACGGGCGTTGTCCAGCAGCATCCCGCGCTGGGCCCGGTCGGGCCGGTCCTCGATCGTGCCCTCCGGCAGCCCCCCGGCGGCGCGGACCGCCTGTTTGACGGTCCGGGTGGCGTAGAAGATCCCGGCGTCGGTGGGGGCGGCGAGCGTGAGCCGGGTGTCGCGCGCGGTCAGCGTGTACACCTCGTCGGCGGTGTCGCCCGTGGGCGCGTTGTCCGGCCGCTGCGGGACCCCCTGGCCGTCCTTCCCGGCGAGCTTCACCTCGACGTCCCCGGGCCGTGCGGGCTGATCGCCCCAGACGACGGGCATCCCGCCCAGGTCCTGCCCGAGCAGCCGCGCCTCGTCCGCGACGGTGCTCTTCTCCCCGGCGGGCACCACGATCCGGGCGCCCTTGGAGGGCCGCCAGCCACGCCCGTCGGCCGGACGGAAGTCCCGTACGGCGGGAACGGTGCGCGGCGCGCCGGTGACCTTCTGCCAGGTCGGGGTCGGCACCGGGGAGGCCGCCCGGCCGGTGGCGCCCGGCGCCTGGGAGTCCGCCGCGTCGGAGCAGGCGGCCAGCGTGAGCGCGGCGGCCACCAGCACGGCGGGCAGCGCCGCCCGGGCCACCGGCGACCGGCCGCCGGGCGGCGCGGCCCGCTCCCCCGACGGCGCATTCTCCGGCGCCGCCTTCGGCCGTTCAGGGCGTCCGGGCCGACTCGGATACGACATCGTGCGCTCCTTACTGCTCGGTTCTCTCCTCGCCGTGCCACCGCTCCCCGCGACCGGACCCGCCGGTACGGGGAGCGCGGGCCCCGCCGCGTCCCGGGCGCTCCGCCCACCAGGGCCGGGCCCGGGGCGGCACCCGCCCGGCACGACGGACGCCCCCGACGCACGGCCTCCCGGGCGGACACCGTCGCTTCGCAGGCGATCCCTAGGGAAAACCTCTCTCATCCGGGTGAAATTCGCGCATCCGTCGGACAGCGCCCATCCCGCGTCGTTACGGTGGCGTTTCGGTTCATCACACCGCGCGCAGGGTGTCCGGGTCTCCGGACGGCCCCGGCCGACGCCTCCGTCGCCACGACACGCCCCGGCCGCCGCGCCCGCGATCCGAAACCCGCACCGCTTCCGTCGGCCGCCGTACCCCGTCCACCCGCACCACTTGCTCGTCCGAATGTCCGATCCTTCCGAGGAGCCCCCGCTGTCCGGTGACACTCCGGCCGCCCGGCCGACGATGCTGCGCCCGTCGTGCGCGCCCTGGCGCGGCATACCCTCGCAGAGCCACGGCGCCCGGTCGCCGCTTTCGGACACCGCCGTGCCCCACACCTTCAACGCCCTGCCGCCGGACGACGCCGTCGCCACGCTGCTGACCTGCTGCGGCAGCCGCCGCTGGGCGCAGCGCCTGGCCCGGCACCGCCCGTACCCGGATCTCGGCGCGCTGCTCGCCGCCTCCGACGAGGGCTGCTACGACCTCTCCGCCCCCGATCTGGACGAGGCGCTGGCCGCCGAATCGGCCTCCCCGCTGCCGCCGGTGGGCGCCCCCGGCCCGGGCACCCTCGCCGCGCACACCGCGCTGCGCGCCGCCCACGCCGAGTACGAGCGCCGCTTCCGCCACGCCTTCGTCATCTGCCTCGACGGCTACGGCGAGGACGAGGTCCTGGACCAGATGCTGGCCGGGATCCGCACCCGGCTGGGCAACGACCCGGACGAGGAGCGCGCCGTCGCCGCCGATGAGCTGCGACGCACTATTCGCGGGCGTTTGACACGCCTTATCACGGGATGCCCATAACATCCCGTTTTGCTCTTGTGTGATAGCCCGTTGGTGGCTGTTTGATCACACCTGCGGGGCCCCGGGGCAATGAACCGACAAGGCGTCGCTACGATGGCCAGGGCCGGTGGACCGTACCCGGCCGGGCCGACCGACAGAGAAGCCGGCAGGCCCCAATCCCCGCTCCCGGAGGGTTTTTCCGTGCCGGCTGGAACGCTGTACCGCGGCCGGGAAGGCATGTGGTCCTGGGTGGCTCACCGAGTCACTGGCGTCCTCATCTTCTTCTTCCTGTTCGTACACGTCCTCGACACCGCTCTCGTCCGCGTCTCTCCCGAGGCGTACGACAACGTGGTCGCGACGTACAAGACACCCATCGTCAACGTGCTGGAGTACGGCCTCGTCGCCGCGATCCTCTTCCACGCGCTCAACGGTCTCCGCGTCATCGCCGTGGACTTCTGGTCCAAGGGCCCGAAGTACCAGAAGCAGATGCTGTGGACCGTTGTGGGCGTCTGGGTCGTGCTCATGGCCGGTGCCTTCTACCCCGTGCTGCAGCACACCCTGCGCACGCTGTTCGGGAGCTGATGACGCGAGATGTCTGCTGAAACGACCTCCCCCGCGGGTGCCTCCGACGTCACCCTCTACGACGCGGACAACCCGGCGCCGGTCATCGAGCCGCCCCGTAAGCGCACCGGTAAGACCCCGAAGTCGACGCGCACCAACTTCGAGCTGTACGGCTGGCTCTTCATGCGGCTGTCCGGCATCGTGCTGGTCGTCCTGGTCCTGGGCCACCTGCTGATCCAGCTGGTGCTGGACGGCGGCGTCTCCAAGATCGGCTTCGCCTTCGTGGCCGGCCGCTGGGCCTCGCCGTTCTGGCAGGTCTGGGACCTGCTGATGCTGTGGCTCGCGATGCTGCACGGCGCCAACGGCCTGCGTACGGTCATCAACGACTACGCCCAGCGGGACAACACCCGCTTCTGGCTGAAGATGCTGCTGTACACCGCCACGGTGTTCACCGTCCTCCTGGGCACGCTGGTGATCTTCACCTTCGACCCGAACATCCGCTAACGCCGGGGCTGACGAGACCAATGAAGATCCATAAGTACGACACCGTCATCGTCGGCGCCGGTGGCGCGGGCATGCGCGCGGCGATCGAGTCGACGAAGCGCAGCCGCACCGCGGTCCTGACGAAGCTCTACCCGACCCGCTCCCACACCGGCGCGGCGCAGGGCGGCATGGCCGCCGCCCTCGCCAACGTCGAGGAGGACAACTGGGAGTGGCACACCTTCGACACGATCAAGGGCGGGGACTACCTGGTCGACCAGGACGCCGCCGAGATCCTGGCGAAGGAGGCCATCGACTCCGTCCTCGACCTGGAGAAGATGGGCCTGCCGTTCAACCGCACCCCGAACGGCACCATCGACCAGCGCCGCTTCGGCGGCCACTCCCGTAACCACGGTGAGGCCCCGGTCCGCCGGTCCTGCTACGCCTCGGACCGCACCGGCCACATGATCCTCCAGACGCTGTACCAGAACTGCGTCAAGGAGGGCGTGGAGTTCTTCAACGAGTTCTACGTCCTGGACCTGCTGCTCACCGACGTCGACGGGGTCAAGAAGTCCTCCGGTGTCGTCGCGTACGAGCTGGCGACCGGCGAGATCCACGTCTTCCAGGCGAAGTCGATCATCTTCGCGTCCGGCGGCACCGGCAAGTTCTTCAAGGTGACCTCCAACGCGCACACCCTGACCGGTGACGGCCAGGCCGCCGCCTGGCGCCGTGGGCTGCCGCTGGAGGACATGGAGTTCTTCCAGTTCCACCCGACCGGCATCTGGCGGATGGGCATCCTGCTGACGGAGGGCGCCCGCGGTGAGGGCGGCATCCTCCGCAACAAGGACGGCGAGCGCTTCATGGAGAAGTACGCGCCGGTCATGAAGGACCTCGCGTCCCGTGACGTCGTCTCGCGCTCCATCTACACGGAGATCCGCGAGGGCCGCGGCTGCGGTCCCGAGGGCGACCACGTCTACCTGGACCTCACGCACCTCCCGCCGGAGCAGCTGGACGCCAAGCTGCCCGACATCACCGAGTTCGCGCGGACCTACCTCGGTATCGAGCCCTACACGGACCCGATCCCGATCCAGCCGACCGCGCACTACGCCATGGGCGGCATCCCGACCAACGTCGAGGGCGAGGTGCTGGCCGACAACACCACCGTCGTCCCGGGCCTGTACGCCGCCGGCGAGGTCGCCTGCGTCTCCGTCCACGGCGCGAACCGCCTGGGCACCAACTCGCTGCTGGACATCAACGTGTTCGGCCGCCGCGCGGGCATCGCCGCCGCCGAGTACTCCGCGGACCACGACTTCGTCGAGCTGCCCGAGGACCCGGCGCAGAAGGTCGTCGACCAGGTCGAGCGGCTGCGGAACTCCACCGGCACCGAGCGCGTCACCGAGCTCCGCCAGGAGCTGCAGGAGTGCATGGACGCCAACGTGATGGTGTTCCGCACCGAGCAGACGATCAAGACTGCGGTCGAGAAGATCGGTGAGCTGCGCGAGCGCTACCTGAACGTGTCCGTCCAGGACAAGGGCAAGCGGTTCAACACCGACCTGCTGGAGGCCATCGAGCTGGGCAACCTCCTCGACCTGGCCGAGGTCATGGCGGTCTCCGCCCTGGCCCGCAAGGAGTCCCGCGGCGGTCACTACCGCGAGGACTTCCCGAACCGCGACGACGTCAACTTCATGCGGCACACCATGGCGTACCGCGAGGTCGGCGCGGACGGCAAGGAGTCGATCCGTCTCGACTACAAGCCGGTCGTCCAGACCCGCTACCAGCCGATGGAGCGTAAGTACTGATGAGCACCCCGACTCTCGACAAGCACTCCGCGGCGCTGGACGCGGCCGAGAACACCGCTTCCCACGCGATCAAGGTCACCTTCCGGATCCGCCGGTTCAACCCGGAGGTCTCGGAGGAGGCGAGCTGGCAGGACTTCGAGCTCGACATCGACCCGAAGGAGCGCGTCCTGGACGCCCTCCACAAGATCAAGTGGGAGCAGGACGGCACCCTGACGTTCCGCCGTTCCTGCGCCCACGGCATCTGCGGTTCGGACGCCATGCGCATCAACGGCAAGAACCGTCTGGCGTGCAAGACGCTGATCAAGGACATCAACCCGCAGAAGCCGATCACGGTCGAGGCCATAAAGGGCCTGACGGTCCTGAAGGACCTGGTCGTGGACATGGAGCCGTTCTTCCAGGCGTACCGCGACGTGATGCCCTTCCTGATCACCAAGGGCAACGAGCCGACCCGCGAGCGCCTGCAGACCGCCGAGGACCGCGAGCGCTTCGACGACACCACCAAGTGCATCCTGTGCGCGGCGTGCACGTCGTCCTGCCCGGTGTTCTGGAACGACGGTCAGTACTTCGGCCCCGCCGCGATCGTCAACGCGCACCGCTTCATCTTCGACAGCCGTGACGAGGGTGGCGAGCAGCGTCTCGAAATCCTCAACGACAAGGACGGCGTCTGGCGCTGCCGCACGACCTTCAACTGCACGGACGCCTGCCCGCGCGGCATCGAGGTCACCAAGGCCATCCAGGAGGTCAAGCGAGCGCTGATCACCCGGCGCTTCTGATCCCCCTGTCGGCCTGGGCCTCATGTCACGTGGTGGCTGATGGTCTGGGCCGGTGGCCGATGGCCTGGGCTTACGTGGAGAGCCCCGCATCCGGATTCTCGGGTGCGGGGCTCTTTGCGTTCAGGGGGGGCGGAGATGGTGCGGCCGGGCGCGGGGCTCGCCGGTACGACCTGGGCGTGGGCACGCCGGAGGGCGGGGGCCTGCAGCCGGCCCCGGCTACCGCCTGCGGGCCGCCGACGCCCCCGCCGTCACCTTCTCCAGGAACTCGTCCAGATTCCGCATCATCCGCGCGATCCGCTCCTCGACCGGCAGCGTCTCCTCGTACCGCGCCGCGAGCTGTGACCGCTTCTTCCCGCGGACGTACAGCGAACAGGCGAGATCGGCGCAGAAATACGCCCCCACGGTGTTCCCCTCGCGCCCCGAGGCCCCCGCGCGGCGGGCGGCGAGCAGGCTGACGCCGGAGCCCGGATGCCCTGTGAGGCACACCGAACAGACTGTCGTCTTCGTGAAACTCCGCCGCACGCCCTGCGGCACCCGCAGCGTGACCCCCGTCAGCCCGTCCCCACGCGGCACCACCAGATAGCTCCGGTCCGGCGCCCCCTGATCACGCCACCCGAGAAAGTCGAGGTCCTCCCACGGCAGCTCCCCCAACTCCCGGGGCAGATTGATCCGGCTCGCCTCCCCCTTCGAACAGTTCACGAAGGACGCACGGATCTCTTTTTCACCTACGGGGTCCATGACCAGGAACGTAACAGCGAAAGCCCGGGCGTGTCGTCCGGATTTCTCCGCCCCCACCCCGCACCACGGCTGAGGCCGCCACCCTGTATCGGGCAGCGGCCTCGGCCGTAGCGGCAGTCTCCTTCGTACGCGTCTCGTATACGGGGGCGAGGCTCAGCCCCAGGACTGGCTGCCCGCATTCCCCCGGCGGCGTACGAGCGCCACACCACCGATGATCACACCGAGCACGATCACCACACCCAGCCCAATGCCTCCATACAGCAGCACCGCCTTCTTCCCACCCATCGGCGGGTCGGGGTCCTGCCCCTTGTCCGCACCGGCTACGACAGGCGTCTTCGACGCCTTCCCCTCCGGCATCGGGAGGGGGCCGGCGGCGGGGCCGGCGGGGATGTCCTTCGTCAGTGCTACCAGCGGCTTGATGAAGCCGTAGCCGTAGTGCGGGTCGGGGAGCTTGAGCCCGTCCTTCTCGGCCGACTTCGGGAGCCCGGCCGACTTCACCAGCCGGTTCGCGATCTGCCCAGGCGTGAGGTCCGGGAACTTCTCCTTGAGGAGCGCGGCGGCGGCGGAGACGTAGGCGGTGGAGATGGAGGTACCGCTGGACTTGCCGTAGCGCGAGCTGTCACCGCCGAGGACGGGGACGTCGACGCCCGGGGCGGCGATGTCCACGCTGGAGTTGTAGTTGCTGCCGTCCCAACTCTTGCCGTACTCGTCCACTGCCCCCACGCCGATCACGCCGGGGCAGGCCGCCGGGTAGTTCTCCTTGGGCCCGGCGTCGTTGCCGACCGCCGCGACCACGACGACGCCCTTCTCCACCGCGTAGTGCACCGCCTCGCACATGTCCGGGGTGTGCTTGGAGACACCGATGGACATGTTGATGACGTCCGCGCCGTGGTCGGCCGCGTAACGCGTCGCTTCAGGGGCTGCGTTGTCCTCCGCCAGCGGAAGGATCTTGGCGCCCGGCGCCAGACCACGCAGGCCCTGCTGACCACCGGCTCCGTGGCCGTGCCCCGCGACGAGGGCCGCCATGCTGGTGCCGTGCGTCCGCACATCCTCGCCCGGCAGCACCTGCATCTGCCCTTCGACGCCTCCGCTGAACTTGTGCAACGGAAGGAACTGCCCCGTAAGATCCTGCTGTTCCAGGTGGAAGCCTGCATCGATCACAGCCACCGTGACGCCCTTACCCGTGGCCTGCTCGTGGATTCTCGCCGCGTCAAAGGCAGTGAGCGGCCACTGGTCATTACCTGACTCGTCTGCGACGGCCCACCCACCGGTGCCAAGGAAAAGCGCTCCGGTCAGCGCAGCACCAACGGTCGCGCGAAGGGTACGTGTGACCCTCATGCCTTGCTCCTCACTTGCTTCTTCCCGGGCGGCAGCCGACCGCCGGCGAAGGTGCCCCGCACCAGGCCGTGCGGGGCACCTCTGAGCACCGGCGGGGTCGCCGGAGCCGTCTCGCGTTACTCGATCACGCGCGGCGCCACATTACGTTGCGAAGTCCACGTCTCTTCGTCCTCGACAAGGTAGTCGGGACGCTCCTTGCCCTCGCGCTTCTTCTCCTTTTTGCCCTTGCCCGCGGCACCACCCATGCCGGGGCCGCCCTGCGCCCCGCCGCGGCTGCGGTGCAGACCGGCGCCGCCCTGCTTCAGGCCGCCGGCCGGGCCGCCCGGCTTGCCCTTCGCGCCGCCGGGGACGCGTGCGGCACCGCCGCCCGCACCCGGCATCCCGGAGCGACCGGCTCCGGGGCCAAGCCGCATGGCTCCGCCCCCGCCACCGGCCATTCCGGGCATGAACCCCGGAGGCACCGCTCCGCCCGAGCCGCTGCCGGTGCCACCACCGGCATGTCCGGACCCGAATGTGCCTCCGGCGTTCCCGGGGGTCGGCGTCAACGTGCCGCCCTGGACCCCGTCGAGGCCGGTGGTGGGCGACGGTCCGAGCGACTTGATGTTCCCCAGGCCGTCGCGCTGGATGCCGTTGCCCGAACCATGGGGTGTCACCGTGGTCGGACGCGGGTGATCGCCACCGATCGTCGGCATGTTGACGGGCGGGTGGGGCTTGTACTCAGGGGGAGGGGTCGGCCAGTCGGGGTCGCTTCCGGGCGGCGGGCCAGGGTTGAACTGTCTCCCCTGCACTCGGTAGTTCGCCGCCAGTTCCTCCATCACGATGACCGCCTCGACCTGGCGCTCCTTGCTCAACGAGAGCTTGTCCCGGTTGAGTTCAAGGGCCATCTTGGCGTCCATCTTGGGGTTCGCCATGTCCTTGTGGAACTGGGAGTCGTCGCCGGACGAGTTGAACGCGCTCTCGACCTTGCCCGGGTCCTCGATCTTGGACATGGCCTTCTTGGCCTCGCGCAAACTGTGGGCGACACCGTACTCAGGACCCATCGCCCGGCTTCCGATGAGCATGGCCTCGACGTTACGGGCGTGGCCGTAGGTGCGGTCGATCTTCACCAGGACCTTCCCCGCCTGACGCCGGAACGCCTCGGCGGCCGTGCCGTGCCAGTGCTGCGAGGCGTGCTCCACGGCATCCATGAACGCCTTACGGATCCCACCCTGACCGTCCTGGCCCCCGAGTCGGTCGGCCGACGCCCGCCAGTGATCACCGGACCGCTCCAGCTCCTCCGGCGAAGAGCTCTCCACCATCTTCCGCAGCGCGTTGATGCCGTGGTGATGGAAGTCCGAACTGGACTTCTCGACGGGCTTGTAGCCGTCGAACTGCTTCATTCCCTCGGTGCGGTGCTTCTGATCGATCTGCTTCTCGTACGACTTGTTGCCGTCGTTGTCCATCGGGCCAGGCATGGCCTTCTCCCCCTAGTCATCGCCGATCCACCTGCCCCAGCACAGCCGGGGTCAGCTGCTCATCGATGTCTTCGTCTCCTGCTCCTGGTCGTCGTACGCACCGTGGCTGCGCTCGGCTTTCCCCCCGAAGTCCCGGATGAGGTCCTGGAGGGCGGCGATGACCTGCGTCATGTAGTTCTGCATCTCGTCGTGAGCGCTGCTGATGTCCTCGGCCTCATCGAAGCCAATGCCGAACGCCGACTTGGGGATCGTCGTGCTGTATTTGATCTTCTGGTTCGGCTCGTCCATGTCGGCCTGCAGGTGCTTGAGACGGCGCACGACTCCGTCCAGTTCATCGAGATCGACTTGAAACTTCTCGCCCACTGGTCCCACTCCCCCGTTGTCCTTCATTCCGCGCCCGGTAATCCTTCGCCAAGGGCAGCGTAAAGAGTGTCAATACTAGGGAGTTAGGGTCTGTTCGGGCAACATTGAAAGTCCTGAAGTGTCCGATTTAGTACCAGATGATGCCACGCTCTGTAGAGGTGTTGTTACCAAGCTGAGGCAACCTGATCCGTCCGGGACGTGTCCGGGCCTGACGAGTCGCTTGGTGGGCACGCAGGCCCACCAAGCCGACCGTGCACCCCTCAGCTCAAACCTCCACGCGAGACATGCAGTTCACCGCCCCCGCGCCTCGGAGGCACTCGATCCGCCCCCGGAGTTCATCGCAATGAACGCCAGGAGGGATTCGCGCATGGTGAGGACGTGGGCAAGCGCCAGGGCCACCACCACGCCGCCCAGGCCGGTCAGCCAGCGCCATGTGCCGGAGAGGTCGCCGGACAGCAGAGCGACTCCACACGCGAAGAGGAGCGAGGAGAGCGCCAGGGCCCAGGCCGACACGAAGCGTGGCCATGCCGAACGAGGGTCCCAGAGGAAGAGGCGTTTCGGAGGTTCCGGCGCCTCTGAAGCCTGAGCCCCAACAGGTGAAGGATTAGCCTCAGTTACGGCATGAGCCTTGATAGATACGTGCTCACCGACCAGTGCTTCCGCTTCTTCCACTGCGATCAAGGCATGCAGGACCCAACCGTCATCGGACACCAGCGCCGCCGAGGCGCGGCGAGGTGAGAAGCGATGGCCACCGGTCCCTCTGCGTCCGTCCCAGCAGAGCCAAAGCTCCTGCCCCTCCAACCCCTCGGGGACTTCCCGTTTCGCGATGTAGGTGAGGAAGTGGACCGCCTTCGAGGAGGAAGTGGTCAGCCTCAGACACCGCTGGTTGGCGGTGCCCTGTCGCCAGTGGTCCGTGCCCATGAATCGGACACGAACAGCCAGATCGCCTTCCCTCATCCGGGAAAATGAACGGAATCCATAACGGACCCAGAGACCCCACACGGAGAACCCGATGGCGATTACCCACGCACCGGTATAGCCCCACACTCCGCGAGGCGACATGGTGTCGCCGCGCAAGAATGCACCGAGGCGACTTTCGTCTCCGGCGATTGCTCCAATCTCAGGCCGGGAGGGCGCGTAAAGCACCGTCACTTTATCGCCCGGGGCCAAGGGCTCGGGAGTATCGGTGCGCACTGTCGCTGTCACTGCCGCCCCAGCTGCCGTCCGCGGGACGAGTCGGACAACCACTGTGGCCGCATAGAAGTCTTTTCCACGACTCGGATCGTGCCGCTCCACTTCGCCGACTTTTTCGACCACGACCTCGGTGAACTCGGGGCCGGCATCGTGGAGACGCTGCAGCATCTCCGGTCGCTCAGGCGATCCCGCCGCAAGCGCGATCAACGTCACTACTACGGTGAAAAAACCCACGTACCAGCCGATAACACGGCACTGCACACCCCGCCTCGAAGGGAGAGAAAGAGGAACCATCGACGGAGATCTCAGGGATTTTTCAGATTCGGTGCCTGGTGCGAGAAACTCCGCCGTGGACACTGCATGAAACGACCTCGGGCCGCCCGTCAGACGTCGATAGGAAATCGCCGCCACAAGAGAGAGGAAGGCGATTGCCATGGCGATCAGGATCCCTGTGCGACGTATATCCGCTTCCCCAAAAATCCATAGGGGAAGAATGGATGTCGAAGACAGCAGGGCGATCCCGCCACACCAGGCGCCGATCCGGCGGGGGTTGGCGCCTACCCGCCCCGCGTCGCCCGCCCCCTGGGAAGCCGCACCGTCAGCCGAAGACATCTCGTACCTCATCCGTCGCGGTACCGCTTCTTCCTCGCGTTCCCTTCTCGGCACCCGAGCGCCCTTCCTTCGTGCTCTTGTCGACGTCTTCCCACCTGTCCTTGCCTTCGTTCGCCGCAACACCGCCGGCCACAGGAACAGTGGTTCCCCACGCCCTGTCCATGCCGGCCTCGTGCCCTACGGGCGTGGGCTCCTCGAACTTGATGTCCTGTGCGATCCGGGTCATTTCCTTATCGAAGCCTCTGGCCACGCCACCGGCTCCCCCCGCGGCACCACCCGTAGCGGCCGTGATGGCCGTCTGCCGCATGTCCATGGATTTTCCCTGGGCAAGAGAGTCAAGCCCGTCACCGGTGACGCCGCCCACCGCACCGCCCACCACGCCACTGACGAGGTCACCACCACCCAACGCCGTGGCGAGCTTGCCTGCGCCAGCTCCGAGACTCGCGCCACCAATGCCGCCCGCGAGGTTCGTCTCCCATTCGGGACCCTTGCCGCTGAGAACGCTGGTGACCACGCCACCTGCGGTGCCGGAGGCCGATTCCATGGCGAATTCAGCTGCCACCCTGGTCAGGGCATGGAAGTTCTTGAAAGCCTTATAGGCATTCGCCACCGCCCGGAGCATCCGCCCCAGCTTTCCCGCAGCATCGAGCGCCTTCTCCACAAGCATGACGACACGAGCCGTACCCGTGGCAGCGGAAACGCCGAGCGTGAGAAAGGACATCCCCACCGAGACGCCGATGGAAATTCCGATCTCCAGATAAATGTCGTGGATTTCCGAGTTGACCTCGCGGATCGCCTTGCGGCTTTATCGAGGCCGTCGGCAGCTTCATCGAACTTCTCAGTGGCTGCATCTGCCGATGATTTACACTTTCGCCAATGCTCATGAAATGCCTCTGCGGCAGGACCTCTCCAGGCGTTACCAATCACACCCTCCACCTGCTTATCCAGCCTGCGGAAAATCTGATCTATTTCAGACTTCAGATTCCGCCACGCCTTGGCTGCTTGCTCTAATTCATCTGGACGACCTCCCGGATTGACGATCTCGATCCCGAGTTCTACGATTTCCTCGGCCGCAGACTCCCCATCACTCACTTACAGACACCCCATTACCGAACAGCGAGCCAACGTTCTCATCGTTGACTTCCGTGTTCTTTGTCACCTGCTTGAGTGCGGCGCCGATCGAATCCAGGTGCGTATATATGGATTTCACCGCGCCAGCGACATCCTCAGAGTATTCAATGTACGCCGTGGTCACCTCTTCAGACTCGGTGAGAACGCCGAATCCGTCGGTAATCGCCTCTTCCCCAGTCTCACTGGAGAATTTTCTGAGATGCGTCTCCAGGTCATAGGCATGCTGCTCGAAACTTCGCGCCAGTTTCATGAGCTCTCCATGCTCCACATAAGATTCTTCGCCACTCATAAATTACCCCTCCCAGAGTCGCATATAAATATCCGACCCCACTCTAGACGACAGAGAGGATTGAGCGAGTCGCACCTCAAAATAATCATCCCGATGCGCGAGGAAAGGGAGAGCAAGTCGAAAATGTCACACTTGTCAGGAAGAGGTCGCTGTTTTACGTTTTCCAATTCCGAACGGACGCACGGAAAGACTACTTTCATTTGCCTCAATTCCCCGAGAGGGGGCAGATTCAGCCGCCCTCGCCCCGCATCCGGACATGTCTGAGTCGGCCAAACTCCCGCAGGTGGGGAGCCGCCCAAGCGGCGTGAACGCGTCTCCGCCTGTGGCTTTCGGACCGTGTCTACGTCAGACTTCGCGGCCAGCAACCCGACCATGCCCCTCCGTTAAAGCGCAGACCGATGGGCTGGATACTGGGACAGTCCCCCTGTAGTAGAGGAGCTCGTTTCGTGAAGATCGGTCGTCGTGTGTCGTGGTTCCTGCTCGCCTTTGGTGTGTGGTCCTGGGTGGTGTGGGTCACGTTCGCCAAGAACCTTGTCAAAGATGCCAGTGGGCTCGCCTTTGACGGGGCGGGGAATCCGACCGGGTATTTCTGGGTGCATCTGGTGTTGGCGATTACCTCTTTCCTTCTGGGAACGGCGATCGGTGTGATCGGTTTCCGTGGGCTGCGGGCGAACGCGCGGCTGCGGGAGAATTCGTAGCGGTCCGGAGGTGGTTGCCGCACGTCTTCGGCTGCCGGGGGCGGGCCGCAACCCGTTGGGCGTTCGCGTCATCTAGCAGGGGGAGGGCGACAGCGGCGGCACCGGTCCGGCCTGTTCTTCTGCCGGGTCGCCGCCCTTGTGCCGAGTACCGCTGAAAGGTGATCCAGGTGAGCCAGCTTCAGAGCCCCGGGACGGACGAGGACCGGGGTGCGGGGCGGGAGAACGTCGCGGTGGCCCGTGCTGGGGCAAGATTTCGCAGGGCGCCCGACGCGGGCACAGGGGCGACGGGTACGTTCGCGAGCGTGTCGATGATGTCCTCCTCCTTGGTCCCCTCGCCCGCGCCCCGGGGCGCCGCGTCCGCCCCGAGCAGCGCCCACCCGGGCTCGGGCACCCCCCGCCCGAGCTCAGCCGGTGCCTCGGGCGGTGCGGTCCCGGGCCCCCGGACGGCGCCCGCGTCCCGGCCCGCGCGGGTCCCCGCACCGCGCGGCCCCCGCGCCGTCTCCGCGCTCGCCGTGTCCGCGCTGCTGGTGCCGCCCGTGGTGCTCGGCAGCGGGACCGCGTACGCCGCGAACGGCGACGGGCCGAAGCGGGCGAAGGAGCCCGCGCCGCCCTCGGTGATGTCGCGGGTCGGGGGTGAGCGGCTGGGCGTGCCGGGGGTGCAGGTGCGGCTGAAGGGCGGGGCGCCGAAGGTGCCGCAGGGGATCACGGCGCGGTCGTGGATCGTGTCCGATGCGGAGTCGGGTGAGGTGCTGGCGGCGAAGAACCCGCACTGGCAGCTGCCGCCCGCCAGCACGTTGAAGATGCTGTTCGCCGATACGGTTCTGCCGAAGTTCCCCAAGGACGAGAAGTACAAGGTCAAGCCCGCGGATCTGCAGGGCATGGGCGCGGGCAGCAGCCTGGTCGGGATAAAGGAGAACCTGACGTACACCGTCCACGACCTGTGGCTCGGGGTCTTCCTGCGGTCCGGGAACGACGCGGTGCACACGCTCGCGGCGATGAACGGCGGTACCGAGGCGACGGTCGCGGAGATGCGGCAGCGGGCCAAGGATCTGAACGCCGTCGACACCCATGTCGTCACGCCGGACGGGTACGACGCGCCGGGCCAGGTCTCCAGCGCGTACGACCTGAGCCTGTTCGCCCGCGCCGGGCTGCAGAACGCCGACTTCCGGGAGTACTGCGCGACGGCGAATGCGCAGTTCCCCGGGGAGATGGACAAGAACGGCAAGCGGATGTCGTTCGGGATCCAGAACACCAACCGGCTGCTCAGCGGCGATTTCGGTCTCAAGCCGTATCCGGGGATCGCCGGGGTGAAGAACGGCTACACGACGAACGCCGGGAACACGCTCACCGTCGTCGCCCAGCACGGTGCGCGGAAGCTGCTGGTGACCGTGATGAACCCGGCGAAGGAAGAGCGCAACGAGGCGTACAAGGAGGCCGCGGCGCTCTTCGACTGGGGATTCGAGGCTGCGGGCAAGGTCGAGCCGGTCGGGCGGCTGGTCGGGCCGAGGAGCGAGGAGGGGGACGCGACGGCCGCCGGGCACCACGACGACGGCAAGCCCGGCAAGGGCGGCGCCCCCTCCGCGCCGCAGGCGGCCGATTCGTCGGGCGGTGCGTGGACGGCGGTCGGGGTGGCCGGTGGTGCGCTGGTCGTGGTGGGCGCGGTGGCCCTCTTCGTACGTCGGCGTCGGCCGTTGCCGGAGGCGGTACGGCGGGGGGCGCGGCGGCGGCGGTGAGGTGGGGCGGGGGGCTGAGCCCGTCAGCTGTGGTGAGCCGGGCCTGGCCCCGTAGGGCCGGTCCCGTACGGAAAATCCCGTAGGGGTTCAGCGGCCCCCTTGCGGGCCAACTACCCGCCGGACCAGCGGATTTAACGCTTCCGGTCGATGCTCCGAGAAGTTGGCCCGCCACCCTCCTTCGGCTTCCCGCCACCCTCCTCCGGCTTCCCGCCGCCCTCCTCTGGCTCCCCGGCGCCCTTCCCCGGCTTCCCGCCCTCGGGCCCGTCACCGTCCGGCCCCTCCACCGGCCGCCTCTCATCCGCTTCCGCCGCCGGATCCTGCGTGGCCGTCCACGCCGCGCAGAAGACCAGGAGCTTGGCGGTGAAGTTGATCCACAGCAGGAGGGCGATCGGGGTGCCGAAGGCGCCGTACATGCTCTTCGAGGCGACGCCCTTGAGGTAGCCGCTGAGCAGGAGTTTCAGGAGTTCGAAGCCGACGGCGCCGAGGAGTCCGGCGACCACGACGGCGCGGCGCGGGGGGCGGACGCCGGGCAGCCGGGTCAGGACGTAGATCAGCAGCAGGAAGTCGGCCAGGACGGCGATGCAGAAACCGGCGGCGGTCAGCAGGGCGCTGCCGATGCCGCCCTCGGCCAGTCCCAGGGCGTCGGCGGCGTGGCCGACGGCGGCGGAGGCGAAGGCGGAGCAGGCGACGGAGAGCAGGGCGACGCCGCCGAGACCGATGAGGACGGCACCGTCGCGGAGCTTGCCGAGGAAGAAGTTGGTGTCGTCGTGCTCCTTCTCCCAGACGGCGCGGAGGCAGTCGCGCATCGCCTGGATCCAGCCGATGCCGGTGAAGAGCAGGGCGGCGCCCGCGATGAGGCCGACGGTCCCGGCGTTGTCGACCAGCGCGCCGAGGTCGAGCTGGCCGGAGATCCCGGGGATCTGGGCGGCGAGCCGGGTCTCCAGGGTGTGGAGTTGGCTCGTGCTGAGGACGGTGGCGCCGATCGCGGCGCCGACGGTGATCAGCGGGAAGAGCGCGACGAAGCTGGTGAAGGTGATCGCGGCGGCCAGCCGGGTCCAGTGCACCCGCTGTATCCGTGTCCAGGCCCGCCACAGGTGGGTGGCCATCAGCCAGGTCACCGCCGGGCCGATCAGCGGCAGCCTGCTCAGCCAGTCCATGGCGTTCCCCTCGTCGCATCGTCAGGCCGGTGATCCGGAACCTTAGCGTCCGCGTACCCCGGAATCGGGTGCGTACGGGGGCCGGTCCCGGCCCGTCGTGCGGGGGCGGCCACCCGTTCGGGCGAGACGCGGACGGGGCGGGCGGTTCGGACGACTAGTAGGGATGTCACACCGTTTACGGTCGCCGCATGAACGACGCCTGTGGGAGCCCGCGGTCGCTGCTGGTGCTCGGCGGGACCTCCGAGATCGCGCTGGCCACCGCGGCGCGGCTGGCCGCCCGCCGCACCCGGACGATCTGGCTGGCCGGGCGCCCGTCGCCGGGCCTGGAGGAGGCGGCGGACCGGCTGCGGGCGTACGGCGCGGAGGTGCGGACCGTCGCGTTCGACGCGCTGGAGACGGGCAGCCACCGGGAGACGCTGGAGGCGGTCTTCGCCGAGGGCGAGCTGGACATGGTGCTGCTGGCGTTCGGCGTGGTCGGGGACCAGCCGCGCGACGAACGCGACGCCCGGCACGCGGTACGGCTCGCGCAGACCAACTACACCGGCGCCGTCTCCGCCGCGCTCGTCTGCGGCCAGGAGCTACGGCAGCAGGGGCGTGGCTCGCTGGTCGTCCTGTCGTCGGCGTCCGGCGAACGGGCCCGGCGCTCGGACTTCCTCTACGGGTCGAGCAAGGCGGGTCTGGACGCGTTCGCGCAGGGGCTCGGCGACGCGCTGCACGGGTCCGGGGTGCACGTCATGGTGGTGCGGCCCGGCCGGGTGCGGACGCGGATGACGCCGGAGCTGTCGTCGGCGCCGCTGGTGACCACGCCTGAGGAGGTCGCCGAGGCGGTCGAGACGGGGCTGCGCCGCAGGTCGGAGGTGGTGTGGGTGCCGGGGAAGCTGCGGTATGTGATGGCGGCGCTGCGGCATGTGCCACGGCGGACGTTCCGGCGGTTGGCGTTGTAGCCGGACGGGCGGGGCTCGTGCCCTCAGCCGCATACGGGGCGGGGCCCCGGGGAACCAGGCCCCGCGCCGTCAGCCGCGTCCGGGCCCGGCCGCGCGCCACGGGCCGTACGGGCCAGGGCCCGCGCCGTCACCCCCGTACGGCCGTCGTCAAGCGCCCCGGCGCCGTTCAGCAGGACGGCGCCGGCGGCCGCGTCAGACCGGC
Organism: Streptomyces sp. NBC_01525; assembly: GCF_045040405.1. Classification (NCBI taxonomy): domain Bacteria; kingdom Bacillati; phylum Actinomycetota; class Actinomycetes; order Kitasatosporales; family Streptomycetaceae; genus Streptomyces; species Streptomyces sp. NBC_01525. Next base: position 4,383,477 of record NZ_CP109397.1, on the reverse strand, counting down.
CTGGCGGGGGACGGTCGCGGTGCGGGGCCCGAAGGGGTACTCGCGCTCCAGGCGCCACACCGCGTCGGCGCCCTGCTCGTAGAGGGCGAAGCCGCCGATGGTCCAGGTGGCCCGGAAGTCGCGGAGTTCGTGCTGGGCGCGGTCCATCGCGACGTCGTCGAGGTGGTGGGCGACGGTGACGTGCGGGTGGTACGGGAACTGCAGTTCACGGGCGCAGGGCCCGCCCGCGGCACGGACCCGGGCCTGGAGGGCGGCGCAGCCCTCCTCGCCCTCGGCGACCTTCACGAAGACGACGGGCGACAGCGGACGGAAGGTGTCGGTGCCCTCCAGCCGCAGCGGGAAGGGCCGGCAGCCCTCGGCGACCTCGGCGAGGTGCCGTTCGACGGCGGGCAGCGCGTCCCGGTCCACCTCGGTCGGTGGCAGCAGGGTGATGTGGGTGGGGATGCCGTGTGCCGCGCTGTCGCCGAAGCCCTCGCGCTGCCTTTGGAGGTAGCTGCCGTAAGGCTCCGGGACCACGATCGAAACGCCCAGCGTTACGGTCCCCACTGCGTTCTCCCTCCACTGTGTGCGCTGCGCCGACGGCCGCCCCTACGGGGGCCGCACGACGGGGTGCGCCGCTTCGTCCGAGGCGTCGCACCGTTCCCAGTGTGACGCGTGTGGGCACCGCCCAGCGGCGGTGCGGGCCCCGGGCGGGCGGGGCGGGGCGGCCGGCGGGGCCGCTTCGGTGGTCCGTCCGGGGGCCGCCGGGCCGGTGGGTGACCGGCCCGGCGGGGTGCCGGTCAGTGCCCAGCGGGGAGGAGTCCCAGCCGGTCATAGGCGGTGGCCAGGGTCTCGGCGGCCACCGCGCGGGCCTTCTCGGCGCCCTTCGCAAGGATCGCGTCGAGCGTCGCGGGGTCGTCGAGGTATTCCTGCGTACGGTCCCGGAACGGTGTGACGAAGTCGACCATGACGCCCGCGAGGTCGGTCTTGAGGGCGCCGTACATCTTGCCCTCGTACTCCTTCTCCAGCTCGGGGATGCCGGTGCCGGTGAGGGTGGAGAGGATGGTGAGGAGGTTGGAGACGCCGGGCTTGGCCTCGCGGTCGAAGCGGATGACGGTGTCGGTGTCCGTCACGGCGCTCTTGATCTTCTTCGCGGTGGCCTTGGGGTCGTCGAGGAGGTCGATGATGCCCTTCGGCGAGGACGCCGACTTGCTCATCTTGACCGACGGGTCCTGAAGATCGTAGATCTTCGCGGTCTCCTTGACGATGTACGGGTTGGGGACCGTGAAGGTGTCGCCGAAGCGGGTGTTGAAGCGGTCCGCGAGGTCGCGGGTCAGCTCCAGGTGCTGGCGCTGATCCTCGCCGACCGGGACCTGATCGGCCTGGTAGAGCAGGATGTCGGCGACCATCAGCACGGGGTACGTGAACAGGCCGACGGTGGTGCGGTCCTGGCCCTGCTTGGCGGACTTGTCCTTGAACTGCGTCATACGGGACGCCTCACCGAAGCCGGTGACGCAGTTCATCACCCAGGCGAGCTGGGCGTGCTCGGGAACATGGCTCTGCACGAAGAGGGTGCACTGCTCGGGGTCGAGCCCGGCGGCGAGCAACTGGGCCACGGCGACGCGGGTGTTGCGGCGCAGCGTGACGGGGTCCTGCGGGACGGTGATCGCGTGCAGGTCGACGACCATGTAGAAGGCGTCGTGGGACTCCTGGAGCGCCACCCACTGGCGGACGGCACCGAGGTAGTTGCCGAGGTGGAACGAGCCTGCGGTGGGCTGGATGCCGGAGAGCACACGTGGAGCTGACTGCATGGCGAAGCCATTCCCCTGGGGGCGGTGGTGGGCGACGGGCGGGCGATCGTGAGCCATGCTGTCGATTGTCTCAGGTCCGGGGAACTCCCCCGCGCGAGGTCGGCGGCGGGCGGCGGCGCGCGGCCCGGGTCGGCGGGCGCGGGGGCGCACCTCCGGGGCCGCTGGGTGCGCGGGGAGCGCGGGTGTCCGGCGGGACGGACGCGGCCCGGTCGGCTCGTCGGTACGAGGCGCCCCGCCCGGGTCCCGGCCCCGCTCCCCCGTGGCCCCTCAGCGGATCACATGCGGCAGGAACCGTGCGTACTCATCCGTGATCGGCCCGGACGATTCGCGGATGCCCAGGCCCGCCGCCTCGTTCTCGACGACCCAGGCGCCGAGGACGACGCGGTTGCCGTCGAAGTCCGGCAACGGCGCCAACTGCTGGTAGCAGCACGGGTCCTGGGGGTCGCGCGGCGCCGCCGGGGCGCCCGGCGGGTGGAGGGTGACGCCCTCGCCCTCCCGGCCCAGCAGCGGCTTGGCGGCGTAGCCGGTCGTCCCGGCCAGCTCGCGGGGCCCGTCGAGGTAGGCGGGGAGGAGGTGGGGGTGGCCCGGGTACAGCTCCCAGAGGACGGCGAGCAGCGCCTTGTTGGAGAGCAGCATCTTCCAGACCGGCTCGATCCAGAGCGTGGAGCCGGTGCCGCCGCCGTTGTCGAGGGTGTCCAGGACGTGCGGTCCGAAGGCGTCGGTGGTCAGCCACTCCCAGGGGTAGAGCTTGAAGCAGGCGCGGAGGAACCGCAGCCGCTGGTCGACGAAGCGGCCGGTCAGGCCGTCCCAGCCGATCTCCTCCACCGGGATCGCGACCGTCTCCAGGCCCGCCTGACGCGCGGTCTCCTCCAGGTAGGCGACGGTCATCAGGTCCTCGCCCAGCTCGTCCCCGGCGGAGTGCGCGAAGTGCAGCGGGGCGCCGGGCGGCAGCAGCGGGGCCTGCCGTTTCCAGGCGTCGACGAGGCGTTCGTGGAGGGAGTTCCACTGGTCGGCGCCGGGGAAGCGCTCCTCCATCCAGAACCACTGCGGGCTCGCCGCCTCCACCAGCGACGTCGGCGTATCGGCGTTGTACTCCAGCATCTTCGCCGGGCCGGTGCCGTCGTAGTGCAGGTCGAACCGGCCGTAGAGGGACGGGAGTTCGGCGCGGCGGTGCCAGGACTCGGCGATCAGCTCGGCGACGCGCGGGTCGTGGACGCCGAGGTCGGCGAGGCGGTCGTGGGTGACGAGGTGCTCGGCGGCGGCCAGGCACATCGCGTGCAGCTCCTCGACCGTCTCCTCCAGCGCCTCGACCTCGGGGAGCGTGAAGGAGTAGTACGCGCTCTCGTCCCAGTACGGGCACAGCTCACCGTCCGGGTGGCGGGTGAGCGGGTAGATCAGGCCCTGGGCCTCGACGGTCTGCTGCCAGCCGGGGCGCGGGGTGAGGGTGTGGCGCTCCACGTTCCGGTCACCCGCCGCTGGAGCCGGAGTGGCCGAAGCCGCCGCGGCTGACCGAGCCGCCCTTGCTGAACGAGCCGCCGTCGGCGTACGAGCCGGACTTGCCGGGGCCGTAGTACCACCGGCCCTTGACGGACTGCTTGCCGGTGCGGCGGTTGCCGGTGCCGTGGGACGAGGTGTCGCTGGAGGTGCCGCAGTACTTGGCGTCGACGATGCGGTAACCGCGGGCGGCGTCGTAGCTGTTGCGGTCCACGCAGCGCTTGTCGGGCTCCGAGCCGCAGGCGGTCAGCGTCGCGGCGAGGACGCCCATACCGCCGAGGATCACCGTGCCCGAGCGCAGTCGGCGGTGTGCTTTTTCGGCCATCTTCCGTCTCCCCCGTGGAGCATTCGTATGAATGTGCCAACCCTAAAGGGTGCTCGCGGACGGGTCGGGGGGCAGGGCCCGCAGAAGGGCCTCCAGGGCGCCCGTGAAGGCGTGTTCCGGGGGTCTTCCGTACGGGACGACAAGGCCGTCGCGGGCGGGCATCGTGCGGGCCGCCGGGTCACGGAAGGTGTTCAGGCCGTTCAGTTCCAGACCCTGCCAGCGGGCCGCCTCGACCAGGGACCGCTCGGTGCCGGGCGGGAGTTCGAGGACGGCGTGGAGTCCGGCGGCGATGCCGGAGACCTCGATGTGCGGGGCGTGCGCGGCGAGCGCTGCCACCAGACGGTCGCGGCGGCGCCGGTAGCGCAGCCGCATCCCCCGCACATGGCGGTCGTACGCGCCGCCGGACATGAACTCCGCGAGGGTGAGGTGATCGAGGGTGCCGGACTGCCATTCGCCGCCGCTCTTGACGGCGAGGACGGGGTCGACGAGGCGGTCGGGCAGCACCAGCCACGCCAGCCGCAGCGCCGGGGCCAGGCTCTTGCTGGCGGTGCCCAGATAGACCACGCGGTCCGGGTCGAGCCCCTGGAGCGCGCCGACCGGCTGGCGGTCGTAGCGGAACTCGCCGTCGTAGTCGTCCTCCAGGATCCAGCCGTCGTGCGCCACGGCCCAGTCGAGGGCGGCGGCGCGGCGGTCGGGGTGGAGCGGGACGCCGGTCGGGAACTGGTGGGCGGGGGTGAGCAGGGCCGCCAGCACGCCGTCGTACGAGGGGAGTTCGGCGGTGCGGGCGCCGAGGGCGTCGACGGTGAGGGGGACGGTGCGCAGCCCGGCGCGGACGAGGACGTCGCGGTGGAAGCCGAGGCCGTACCCCTCGGTGGCGATGGCGGGGGCGGACCCGCGGGCCGGGCCGCGGACAGCCGTCAGCGCGCGGGCGACGAGGGCGAGGCCCTGCATGAACCCGGCGCAGATCACGATGCGGTCCGGGTCGGCGCGGACGCCGCGGGCGCGGGCGAGGTAGTCGGCGAGGACCGCCCGCAGCTCGGGGCGGCCCTGCGGGGCGCCGTAGCCGAGCGCGTCGTACGGGGCGGCGTTCAGCGCCCGGCGGGCGGCTGCGAGCCAGGGGGCGCGGGGGAAGGCGGAGACGTCCGGGGTGCCCGGGGTGAGGTCGAAGCGGGGCGCGGGGCGGCCGGACGGCGGGGTGCGGCGGGCGGGCGCCGGGCGGGCCGGGGTGCGGTCGGCGATGCGGGTGCCGGAGCCCTGGCGGGCGCTGAGCCAGCCCTCGGCGACCAGGTCCGCGTACGCCTCGGCGACGGTGTTGCGGGCGATGCCGAGGTCGGCGGCGAGGGTGCGGGAGGACGGCAGCCGGGTGCCGGGGGCGAGCCGTCCGGTGCGGGCCGCCTCGCGCAGCGCCCGCATCAGGCAGATCCGCAGCCCGCCCGGTCCGGCGAGGTCCAGATGGAGGTCGCGGCCGAAGGCGTCCCAGGAGGTGGCCCAGGAATTATCCATGGAAGTGGACCATACGCGGGTGCCACCACGGTCGTAGATTCGGTGCCATGACGACGACGAACGACACCACCAAGACCCCCTCGGACGCCGCGGAGCACGGCCCCCGGCTGCGGATGGCCGAGCTGGCCCCCGAGGTCTACAAGTCCATGATCGCGCTGGACGCGGCGGCCCGTAAGGGCATCGACCCGGCCCTGGCCGAGCTGGTCAAGATCCGCGCCTCGCAGCTCAACCACTGCGCGTTCTGCCTGGACATGCACACCAAGGACGCCCGTAAGAACGGCGAGAGCGAGGAGCGGATCTACCTCCTCAGCGCCTGGGAGGAGGCGACCGGTTACTACACCGAGCAGGAGAAGGCGGCGCTGGCGCTCACCGAGGCGGTGACCGTCCTGACCGACGGTTTCGTGCCGGACGCGGTGTACGCGCGGGCCACCGCGCACTTCGAGGACGCCGAAATCGCCCAGCTGATCGCGCTGATCACCACCATCAACGCGTGGAACCGCTTCGCGGTGACCACCCGGATGGCCCCGGGCCGGGTGTGAATCCGGTGGCCACGGCATTGACGCCCGCCCGTCCCGGCGGGGCACCGTGCTGACGGGCGCCGCCGCGCTGCGCGCCCTGCACCACGGGCCCGGGCTGCCGCTGGTGCTGCCGGGCCCGTGGGACGCGGGGAGCGCGAAGGCGTTCGCCGACGCCGGGTTCCCCGCGCTCGCCACGCCCAGCGCCGGGGTGGCGGCCGCCCTCGGGTACGCGGACGGCGAGGTGCCGCCGGACGAGATGTTCGCCGCGATCGGCCGGATCGCCCGCGCCGTGGACGTCCCCGTCACGGCGGATGTGGAGGACGGATACGGGCTCGGCGCCCGGGAGTTGGTGGCGCGGCTGGCCGAGGCGGGGGCGGTCGGCTGCAACCTGGAGGACGGCGACCGCACGACCGGCGGCCTCGTCGACGCCGGCCGTCAGACGGACCGGCTGGCGGAGGTCCGCGCCGTGGCGGGCGACGCGCTGGTGATCAACGCCCGGGTCGACACGTACGTCCGCGGTGCGGGCGGGGTGGCGGAGACGGTGCGGCGCGGACGGCTCTACGCGACGGCCGGGGCGGACTGCGTCTACCCGATCCTCGCGCCCCCGGAGGAGCTGGCGGAGCTGGCCGCCGGGATCGGCCTGCCGCTCAACGCGCTGGCCGTCCCCGACGGGCCCGCGCCGCGGGAGCTGGGCGCGCTCGGCGCCGCCCGGGTCACGTTCGGGCCCTGGCAGCAGCGCCGGGCGATGGCGGCGGTGGCGGCCGAGGCGCGGGAGCTGCGGGGCGTATGACGAGGGCGGGGCGGTGGCATCGGTGCCACCGCCCCGCCCCGGACGCGCCTAGGGGCGGATGCGCGCCACGTCGGCAGCGCCCAACAGCTGCATGACGGCGGTCTGTTCGGTGCAGCGACTCACCAGGTGCCCCTGAGGCCGACCGCATCAGCCAACGGCGCCCAGGAGAACAGTAGTTGGCATCCGAAACTGCACAGGTGCTTCATCTCGGGGTACCGCCGTTCATGGTCGACGGACAAGGCATTGGGCCACCGGACGATGACCACCTCCACCTCACCCTGCTCGGCCATCTCCCGCACGCGAAGCCACCCGCTGCGCCGTTGGGGGACGGGATCGCCGAACGGGTCGGTGATCACCGTGACGATCTTCAGGCCACGCGTGGCCGCGAAGTCACGGCCCTCCTGCACCGCCCTCTCCTCGGCCACTCCGGCGACGGCATCACGGCGGGCGGCACAGATGTAGAGCACCGCCAGGGCAGAGGAAGCCTTTTCGGTCATGGAAGCCCTCCTTAACTCTTGGTAGTGAATCCACCACCAAGAGGACTCGCCGTGGCCTACAGTCGGGCCGTCTTCAACTTGCGCAAATTGAACGGAGAGTTGGTTATCCAGATGGTCAACCGCAAGGAACTGGAGCCCGAAAGGTCACCCGCCGCGCGCTTCGGACAGCTGTTACGCGCACTGCGGGACGAGCGCGGCTGGACGCAGGACGAGCTGGCGGAGCGCATGGGGTGCTCCGGTACGCACATTTCCGCCGTCGAAACTGGCCGCCGCCCGCCAACTCCCCACTTCGCGGCGAGCGCTGACAGGGCCCTCGGCACGGGAGATCGGCTACAACGCCAGGCGCGGGCTGTGCGTTACACCGCGCTCATCGAAGGGTTCCCGGAGTACGTCACGCATGAGGCAAGAGCCGCAGAAATCAGGCTGTACGAGGTAGGTGTTATCCCTGGGCTGCTCCAGACACCGGAGTACGCATCGGCACTGGAGGCAGATGCTGTACGGCGGGAAGCGATCACTCCTGAGCAAGCCAACGAGCGGGTTGAGCTGGTGGCGCAGCGGCAAACCACCCTCATGCGGTCACCGTCGCCGCTGATCCTCGCGGTGCTCGACGAAGGATGCATCCGCCGGCCGATGGGCGCCCCTGCTGTCATGGATGCCCAGTTCGCACGCCTGCTTGAGTTCGCCGAGCTGCCGAACACCGTATTGCAGGTTGCGCCGTTCTCCATGGGAGCGCGCAGACCGTTCAGCCTGCCCGTCACCATGCTCACGATGCCGGACCGCTCGCTGATGTCCTACGCGGAGTCCACTCACCGGGGCCATCTCGAACGGGAAAGTACGTTCGTGCTGCCCATACTGACGGCCTACCATCAGCTACAGGCCGAAGCGCTCTCCCAGGCGGAATCTGTGGCCATGATCGAGCAGGTACGAAAGGGCACCCCGTGACGACCGAATCCCCCCGTTGGTTCAAGTCCTCCTACAGCGGCAACGGTGGCCAGTGCATCGAGGTCGCCGCCAACCTCGCCGCCGCGCGCGGCATCGTCCCCGTCCGCGACTCCAAGGACCCGCACGGCCCGGCCCTCGCCTTCCCCACCGCCGCGTTCTCCTCCTTCGTGGCAGGCGTCAAGGACGGGCAGTTCGGCGCCGTCTGATCCGCCGCTGCACCCTGAGAACGAACCCGGGGCGCGGCCCGCATCCCCGAAGGGATACGAGGCCGCGCCCCGGGTTCGTTCGCCGGCCGCCGTCGGTCACCAGACATCTCCGAGGATGCCCCGGCCTTCAGGCCGGGGAGGAATCGGACCCCTGCGGAGCAGGGCAGGGAAAGAGCAATCGCCGTCAGGGCGATTGGTCGTCTGCCGGGACGTCGCCGCGCCCGGCCTCAAGCCGGTGCACGATCTCGGAGTTGAGGGACCTGCGGGCGCGCTTGGACTCGGAGACCAGCCATGCGTGGAGATCGGCGGGCAGGCGGAGCGTGATGCGTACTTCTTCTTGATCCATGCCTCAACCGTAGCGGTAGAATGGTGTCATGGTGACACCACGAAAAGCGGCGGGGGATGCCGGGCGCGCCCGGTACACCTACCGGCTTCGCGTGTCGTCGACCGCCCGCGCCGCCCTGCTCGCCGAATGGAGCCGGTGCAGGTGGGTCTGGAACGAGTGCGTTGCCAAGTCCTGTCAGGTGCACGCCCGCAACCGGGCGCACCCCGACGACAAGCTGACGTGCGGCCCGGCGCAGCTCGACAAGATGCTGACCGAGGCTCGCGCCAAGCTGCCGTGGCTCCGCGAAGGCGCATCGGTGCCGCAACAGCAGACCATCCGGGACTTCGCCAAGTCCCGATCCAAGGCGCTGAAGGACATCGAGAAGCGCCTTCCGCCCCGGCAGCGCGCGGGCATGCCCCGCCCGAAGAAGAAGCGGGAAGCGCTCCCGACGCTGAACTACACCAAGAACGGCTTCCGGCTGAAGGACGGCCGCCTGCACCTTGCGGGCGGCATCGCTCTGACGGTGGTGTGGTCGCGGGAACTTCCCTCCGCGCCGTCCTCGGTTCGCGTGTACCAGGACAGCCTCGGGCATTGGTACTGCTCGTTCGTCGTCGCCGCCGAGGCTCTGCCGCTCCCGGAGACCGGCCAGGTCATCGGCGTGGACTGGGGCATCAAGGAGACCGCAACCACCACGAGCGACACGCACGACCTGCCGCACGCCCAGCACGGGAAGAACGCCGCGCAGAAGCTGGCCCGCTATCAGCGGATGATGGCCCGCCGTAAGCCCCTGCGCGGACAGGCCGCGTCCAACGGCTACCGCGAGGCGCAGAAGCAGGCGGCGAAGCTGCATAAGAAGGTCGCCCGGCAGCGCCAGGACACCGCCCGCAAGTGGGCCAAGCGCGTCGCGACCGACCACGACGCCATCGCCGTCGAGGACTTCCGGCCGAAGTTTCTCGCCAAGACCACCATGGCCAGCAAGGCGGCAGACGCGGCCATCGGCGCCACCAAGACAGCCCTGATCGAGATGGGCCGCAAGCACGGGCGGGACGTCCGCCTCGTGCATCCCGCGCACACCACCATGGACTGCGCGGCGTGCGGAGCGAGAACCAAGCACGCACTTCCTCTTTCGGAACGTACCTACACCTGCACCGCGTGCGGAGCCGTGTCCCCCAGGGACAAGAACTCCGCCCGCGTGATGCTGGTCCGGGCTGGTCTCACCCCGGCTGGTGTCGAGGGCGTAAGACCTCCGGGAGCGCTGCTCCCGGAGGCAGCCTGAGCCAGGAATCCCCCTCCTTCAGGAGGGGGAGGATGTCAATTCTTCGGCAACCACCGCTGCCACACGTCCGGGTGCTTCTCCACCCAGCGCTTCGCCGCCTCGTCGGCGGTCAGGCCGTCCGCGGCGATCATCTCGGAGACCTCGTTCTGGTTCTCCTTGGTCCAGTGGAAGGACTTCAGGAACGTCGAGGCAGCGCCGCCGCTCTTCGCGAACTCGGTGTTGAAGAACTTCTTCAGCGGCGTCGTCGGATAGGCGCAGTCGATGGACGCGGGATCCTTCGTGCCCTTCTGCGCGCACGCGTCGGTGTACTTCGGCAGCTTCACCTCGACCATCGGCACCTGGTTGAAGAGCCACTGCGGCTCGTACCAGTACGTCAGGAAGGGCTTCTTCTCCTTGGCGAACTGCTGGATCTGGGTGATCTGCGCCGCCTCGGATCCGGCGAAGACGACCTGGTAGTCCAGGCCGAGGTTCTTCACCAGCGCCTTGTCGTTGGTGACGTAGGACGGCGAACCGTCCATCAACTGGCCCTTGTCGCCGCTCTCCGGGGTGCGGAGCTGCTTGGCGACCGCGTTGAGGTTCTTCCAGTTGGTGACCTCGGGGTGCTTGTCGGCCCAGTACTTGGGGACGAACCACCCGATGTGGCCGGTGACGCCGTTGCCGCCGCCGTCCGTGATCGTCTTCTTGTCCTGGACGTAGCGCTTCTCCTGGTCGGGGTGGCCCCAGTCCTCCAGGATCGCGTCGACCCGGCCCTGGCTGAGCGCGTCCCAGGCGGGGATCTCGTCCACCTGGACGGTGTCGACGTGGTACCCCAGCTCGTGTTCGAGGAGGTACGTGGCGACCGCGACGTTGGACTGCGCGCCGATCCAGGTCTGGACGGAGAGCGTCACCGACTTGGTGCCCTTGGCGGCGGCGAACGGCGACGCCTGCTTGGTCATATCGGCCTTGCCGCAGCCGGACAGCGCGAGCAGCGCCGCCCCGGCCAGCAGCGAGGCACCGGCCGTGGTGCCGATCCGTCGGGTACGGGACATGGTCAGGCTCCCTTCGCGGCGCGGCGCTCGGTCGGCTGGGTGACCCGGTCGAGCATCAGGCCCAGGCAGACGATGGCGACACCCGCGACGAGGCCGAGGGCCAGGTCGCCGGTGGCGAGGCCGGTGACGACGTCGTAGCCGAGGGCACCGCCGCCGACCAGACCGCCGATGATGACGACGGCGAGGACGAGGACCACGCCCTGGTTGACGGCGAGCAGCAGCGCCGGGCGGGCCAGCGGCAGCTGGACCTGGCGCAGGATCTGCCAGCGGGTGGCGCCGAGCGAGGTCGCCGACTCCATCGCCGCCGGGTCGACCTGCCGCAGCCCCTGGGTGGTGATGCGGATGACGGCGGGCAGCGCGTAGACGACGGCCGCGGCGGCCGCCGGGGCGCGGCCCACGGCGAACAGCGCGACGACCGGGATGAGGTAGACGAACTGCGGCATGGTCTGCATGACGTCCAGGACCGGGCGCAAGATCGCCTCCAGCCGCTTGCTCCCCGCCGCGAGGATGCCGGTGCCGACGCCGATGACCAGCGTCACCACCAGCGCGGCGAGCACCTGCGACAGGGTGTTCATCGACGGCTTCCACACGCCCAGCACGCCGATCGCGGCCATCGCGAGGACGGCGGTCAGCGCGGTGCGCCAGGTGCCGATCAGCCAGGCCAGCGCGCCGATGATGAGCAGCGTGGCGTACCAGGGCAGCGCGGTCAGGCCGTCGCGCAGCGGGTTGAGGACCCAGTTGGTGAAGTGCGCGGCCCAGTCGGCGGTGCCGCCGACGACGGGGACGCCGGAGTAGAGGTGGTCGACCATCCACTCCTTGGCGTGGTTGACGGGCCGGGCGATGGCGACGGTCGCGCCGGTCGGCCAGACCGTCGAACCGGCCAGCCGTCCGGCGACCGCGGCCACGGCGGTGACGATGGCGACCCCGGCCCAGCCGCGCCGGCCGCGCAGCAGGGCGGGCCCGGCGGCGCGGGCGCCCCCGGCCTTCTCGCCCGCCGCGGCGGTGGTGCGGTCCATGACGATGGCGAGCAGCACGATCGGGACGGCGGCGGCGAGCGCGGCGCCGACGTCGACGGAGGCGAGGGCCTGGTAGACGCGGTCGCCGAGACCGGCGGCGCCGATCATCGAGGCGATCACGGCCATGGACAGCGCCATCATGATCGTCTGGTTGAGGCCGAGCAGCAGCTCCTTGCGGGCCAGCGGCAGCCGGGCGGTCAGCAGCCGCTGCCGTCCGGTGGCGCCGAGCGAGGTGACGGCCTCCAGGACACCGGCGTCCGCGCCGCGCAGCCCGAGGGCGGTGAGCCGGGCCATCGGCGGCGCCGCGTAGACGACGGTGGCCAGCAGTGCGGCGGGCACGCCGATGCCGAAGATCAGCACGACCGGCAGCAGGTACGCGAAGGCCGGGAGCACCTGCATGGTGTCCAGGACCGGGCGCAGCAGCCGGAACATCCGGTCCGACAGCCCGCCGGCGAGGCCGAGGAGCGCGCCGACCGCGACCGACGCGATGACCGCGACGATCATCAGCGCGAGGGTCTGCATCGTCGGCACCCACATCCCCAGCACGCCGCTGACCAGGAAGGACAGCAGGGCGGTGGCGGCGATGCGCCATCCGGCGACGCGCCAGGCGACGAGGGTGACCCCGGCGGTCACGCCCATCCAGCCGAGGGCGAGCAGCACCAGGTACACGCCGCGTACGGAGAGGACGACGGCGTTCGAGAGGTGGCCGAGGAAGTAGACGAACAGCGGGTGGCTGTCGCGGTTGTCGATGATCCAGTCGCTGGCGCTGCCGAGCGGCTTGGACACGTCGACGGTCAGCGCCTCGGGCCACACCCCGCCGGACCACTTGGCGTGCAGCAGCGGTACGAGGACCACAGCGGCGACGGCGAGCAGCACCAGCTTGGCCAGGCCGCGGTGGCGCAGCAGGGCGCGCAGCGGACCGGCGGACGGGGCGTCGGGCCGGGTGGTGACGGTGGCGGCACTCATGCGCGGCCCCGTTTCACGGTGCCGGTGCGCACATTCATGGCGGCGGCGCGCTGCGCCTCGCGCCAGCGGCGCCGCAACGCGGCACGGAGCCGCGGCAGCACCGGGGCGTGGGGGACGCCGGCGCCGTGCAGGGCGACGCCGTGGGGGGTGGCGTGGTGCATCAGGCGGCCACCTCGGTGCGGGCAACGTCCATGCGGGCGACGACGTTCAGCAGGCAGGCGTGGTCGACGATGCCCAGGCAGCGGCCGTTCTCGGCGACGCGGACGGCGCCGCCGGAGCGGGCGACGGCCTCGATGGCGTCGGAGATCAGGGTGGACGGCGCCAGCGCCGGGCCTTGGTCGGCCTCGTCGCCCTCGGCCGGGCGCATGGCGCGGCGGACGGTGAGGACCTGCTCGCGGGGGACGTCGCGGACGAAGTCACGGACGTAGTCGTCGGCCGGGGAGCCGACGATCTCCTCGGGCGTGCCGAGCTGGACGATCTCGCCGTCGCGCATCAGGGCGATGCGGTCGCCGACGGTCAGCGCCTCGGCGAGGTCGTGGGTGATGAAGACCATCGTCCGGCCCTCCTCGCGGTGCAGGCGGACGACTTCCTCCTGCATATCGCGGCGGATGAGCGGGTCGAGGGCGCTGAACGGCTCGTCGAAGAGCAGGATCTCGGGGTCGACGGCGAGGGCGCGGGCCAGGCCGACGCGCTGCTGCTGGCCGCCGGAGAGCTGGCCGGGGCGGCGCTTCTCCAGTCCGGCGAGGCCGACCTTCTCCACCATCTCGGCGGCCCGCGCGCGGCGTTCTGCCTTGCCGACGCCCTGGATCTCCAGGCCGTAGGCGACGTTGTCGAGGACGGTGCGGTGCGGCAGCAGACCGAAGTGCTGGAAGACCATGGCGGCACGGCGGCGGCGCAGGTCGCGCAGGGCGCTGCGGTCCATGCCGAGGACGTCCTCGCCGTCCATCTCCAGGGAGCCGCCGGTCGGTTCGATGAGCCGGGTCAGGCAGCGGACGAGGGTGGACTTGCCGGAGCCGGAGAGGCCCATGACGACAAAGACCTCGCCCTTGTGGACGTCGAAGGAGACATCGCGGACGGCGGGCGTGCAGCCGGTGCGCTCGCGCACCTCGGGGACGCTCAGGCCGGTCAGGGAGGTGTCGTCGGGGATGCGGTCGGCCTTGGGGCCGAAGACCTTCCACAGGTGGCGGGCGGAGAAGACGACGTCGCGGTCGGCGGCGTTCTCCGCGCCGGTGGCGGGTGCGGGGACGGCCGGGGACCGGTCCCCGGCGTCCGTCCCGGCGTCGGCGGCGGCTATGCCGGAGGCGTCGGCGGCGGTGGCAGCCATCAGGCATCACCTCCCTGGGCGGGGGCTTCCTGGAGCAGTTCGGCGCACTTCTCCCCCACCATCAGGACGCCGAGCATCGGGTTGACCGCGGGCATCGTCGGGAAGACCGAGGCGTCGGCGATGCGGATGTGCGACAGGCCACGGATCTTCAACTGCGGGTCGACGACGGCGAGTTCGTCGTCCTTGGCGCCCATCTTGCAGGTGCCGGCGGGGTGGTAGACGGTGTGCGCGGCCTTGCGGACCAGCTCGCTGATCTCCGCGTCGTCGGTGACCTCGGGGCCGGGGAAGACCTCGCGCTTGAGCCACTTCTTGAACGGCTCGGCCTCGGCGACCTTCCGCGCCAGCTTGATGCCGTCGACGAGGGTCTTGCCGTCGTAGTCCTCGTCGTCCTCGAAGTACTTGAAGTCGAGGGCGGGCTTGACCTCGGGGTCGGCGGAGGTGAGGTAAAGGCGGCCGCGGGCGCGGGACTTGGGGATGTTCGGGGTCATCGAGACGCCGTGCTCGGGGCGCTCGTAGCCCAGCCGCTCCGGGTTGTCCGTGAACGGGATCTGGTAGAAGTGGAACATCAGGTCGGGACCCTTATGGTTCGCGTCCCGCTTGATGAAGAGGCCCGCGTCAGAGTCCATCGCGGAGTTGCCGGGCAGCGGCCCGTTGGTCTCCCAGACGATGACCGACTCGGGGTGGTCGATGAGGTTCTCGCCGACGCCCGGCAGGTCCAGGACGCAGTCGATGCCCAGCGCCTCCAGGTCCTTCTTCGGGCCGATGCCGGAGAGCATCAGCAGCCGCGGCGTGTCCACCGCACCGGCGCAGAGCAGCACCTCGCGCCCGGCCTCGACGAACAGTTCCTCGCCGTCCTTGGTGGTGGCGCGGACGCCGGTGGCCCGGGTGCCGTCCAGCTCCAGCTTGTGGACCCAGGTCTCCAGCAGCAGCGTGAGGTGGGGGCGGTCCCCGGCCTCGATGTGCGGGTGGAGGTAGGCGACGGAGGCGGAGGAACGCTTGTTGTTCTCCGGGTGGTACGACAGGTCGAAGAAGCCGACGCCCTCGTCGAACGGCTGGTCGTTGAAGCCGACGACCTCGGGCACGTCCAGGGCGGTCTTGACGGCCTCGACCCAGTCGGTGGCGATGGCGTTCTGGTCCTTCTTGGCGACCCGCACGATGTTGTTGCGGAGCTTGCCGAAGTAGGGGTCCATCTTCGCGGCGCCCCAGCCGGCGGCGCCCGCGGCCTCCCACTCGTCCCAGTCGGACGGCAGCGGCTTGAAGGAGATCAGGGTGTTGTGCGAGGAGCAGCCGCCGAGGACCTTGGCGCGGCTGTGCAGGATGTGGGAGTTGCCGCGCGGCTGCTCGGTGGTGGTGTAGCCGTAGTCGAGGTCGCCGCCGAGCAGGCCGAGCCAGCGGCGCAGCGTCAGGACGTCGTCACGGTCGATGTCGGTGGGGCCGCCCTCGATGACGACGACGCTGACGTCCGGGTCCTCGGTCAGGCGGGAGGCGATCACCGATCCCGCGGTACCGCCGCCGACGATGACGTAGTCGGCCTTGACGGTGCGGGCTGCGGGGGAAGACGGGGGCATGCGGGTACTCCTTCGTGCACAGTGCCTGAGCTGCTGCGTGGGGCTGCGGTACCGCGGAGGGGTGGGGCGGCGACGCGGGGCCCGGGGGGCGGCCCCGGGCGGCCGGGGCCGGGCCCCGGCGGGGCGGCGGGCGGCCGTCAGGGAAGCCGCCCGCCGTGCGGCGTGGTCAGCCGCCGAACCAGCGGACCGGCTCAGGCCGGAGGTTCTCGTAGATGTGCTTGGACTCGCGGTACTCGTCGAGACCGGAGGGGCCCAGCTCACGGCCGATGCCGGACTTGCCGAAACCGCCCCACTCCGCCTGCGGGAGGTAGGGGTGGTAGTCGTTGATCCACACGGTGCCGTGGCGCAGCCGGGCGGCGACGCGGCGGGCGCGGGCCGAGTTGCCGGAGAAGACCGCACCGGCCAGGCCGTACTCGGTGTCGTTGGCGAGCGCGACGGCCTCGTCCTCGGTGGTGAAGGTCTCGACGCTGAGGATCGGCCCGAAGGTCTCCTCACGGACCACCTTCATCTCCCGGTGGCAGCCGTCGAGGACGGTCGGGGAGTAGAAGTAGCCGGTGGCCGGGCGGATGTCACTGGGCTCGGGGCGGGAGCCGCCGCTGCGCAGCTGCGCGCCCTCGGCGAGCGCGGAGGCGATGTACGCCTCGACCTTGTCGAGCTGCTGCTGGGAGACGAGCGGGCCGCACTCCACACCGTCCTCGGTGCCGCGGCCGAGCTTGATCTTCTCGGCACGGCGGGACAGCTCGGCGACGAAACGGTCCTTGACCGACTCCTCGATGATCAGGCGGGCACCGGCCGAGCAGACCTGGCCGCTGTGGATGAACGCGGCGTTCAGCGCCTGGTCGACGGCGGTGTCGAAGCCCTCCTCGGTGGTGCAGGCGTCGGCGAAGACCACGTTGGGGTTCTTGCCGCCCAGCTCCAGGGCGATCTTCTTGGCACCGGCGACCGCAGCGGCGCCCGCCTTGGTGCCGCTGACCAGGCCGCCGGTGAAGGAGAAGAGGTCGACGTCGGGGTGGTCGGCGAGGCGCTGGCCGACCGGCACCCCGGCGCCGGTGACGATGTTGGCGACCCCGTTCGGCAGACCGGCCTCGGCCAGCAGCTTCACCAGGTACACGGTCGACAGCGGGGTGACCTCGCTGGGCTTGATGACGAAGGTGTTGCCCGCGGCGAGCGCCGGGGCGATCTTCCAGCTGGCCTGGAGCAGCGGGTAGTTCCACGGCGTGATGAGCGCGCAGACGCCGACCGGTTCGTGGACGACGACGCTGTGCACGTCCGCGGAACCGGCGTCGACGACCCGGCCGCCGCTCTCGTTCATGACGGTGTCGGCGAAGTAGCGGAAGGCGTTGGTGACGTCGTCGACGTCGACCCGGCCCTCCTCCAGGGTCTTGCCGGTGTCGCGGCTCTCGATGAGCGCGATCTCCTCGCGGTCGCGCTGGAGCAGGTCGGCGACGCGGCGCAGCAGCGCGGCGCGCTCGGCGACCGGCGTGCCGGACCAGATGCCCTCGTCGAAGGCGCGGCGGGCCGCGGCCACCGCCGCGTCGGCGTCCTCCGCACCGCCCTCGGCCACCCGCTGGATCACCGTGGCGTCGGCGGGATCGAGGACCTCCCGCGTGGCGCCGGATGCGGCGGCGCGCCACACCCCGTCTACGTGAATGGTCTCGCTTGCCGACACGCTGTCTGCCTTCCGTCACCGATTTTCTTCCACTGGTTCCCACCAGCAACGGGGACCCCTCCCCGAAACCTCTACAGCTATGCCCAACCCTTCGGGGAAAGTGGCCCGAGTCACTCAATGTGCGACTGAATGTCCTCATACGTACCCTGAATAGCCGTACGCCCATCTCGGTGCGGAGGTGCCCACGGATGAGCAGCAGACGGCGAACCACGACCGGTATCACCGCCCTGACCTGCGGCGCGGCCCTCCTCGGTGGTTTCGCGGGGGCCGGGACGGCCCGGGCGGGAGACTCCGGGGGCGAAGGCGACCTGGCGGGGAAGTCCGCCGGACAGGTCTCGGAGCTGGCCCGCAAGGAGCTGCTGGCGGCGACCTCGCTGCGGCTGCGCACCAGCACCAGCGTCGACGCCACCCGCCTCGACATCACGATGAACCGCTCCGGTGACTGCACCGGATCCATCAGCAAGGGCCGCTACGGCAAGGTGGAGCTGATCAAGCACGGCCGCCAGATCTGGCTCAAGCCGGACGATGCGTTCTGGAAGGGCCAGCTCTCCGCGGACGCCGCCGCCTCCGTCATCGCCCGCGTCAAGGGCCGCTACCTGCACGGCACCACCGACGACCCGCTCCCGGCGAGCATCGCCGCCGCCTGTGACCTGGCCGCCTTCCAGAAGCAGACCGCGGGCTCCGGCAGCCCCGAATCCCCCGCCCCGGCCCCGCCGGGCGCCTCACCCCAGCCGAAGCTGACCCTGCGCAAGGGCAAATCGACCGTTCAGGAGGGCACCCGGGTCCTGCCCATCGTCAAGACCCGCGGCGGCGCCAGCCAGACCCTCTACGTCGCCATCGACGGCAAACACGTACCGCGCCGCCTCACCACCGAGGTCGACCACCAGACCGCGACGATCCTCCTCAGCAACTACGGCACCCAGGTCTCGCCAAAGACCCCGACCGCCGCCCAGAGCCTCGACATCTCCGAGGTCGAGGACCAGCTCCCGGGGGCGAAGCCGCCGTCACAGGAGACGTGAGGGGGCGAACGGGGGGGCGATGCCAACTCCCTTGTCCCGTACGTAAAGAGGAAGCCCCAGCCTAGTAGCTGAGGCTTGTCCTTTGCCTTCGCGCCTTCGCCTTGCCTTCGTACGGCGGACCGACTTGACGTGCTCCCTGGCTTGAATTCCAGGGATTCCGGTCTGGGCCTGCCGGCCCTTCCGGGGGCTTCCTGCTTCACCGCGCTGTGCCGGGAATTTCGTCCTGGTCCTACCGGCGCTCCACAAGGCGTTCAGCGTCTCCGCCCGTCCGGCGGCGACGATACGGCGCCCTTCGAAGAGAACGTTGTGGGCTGCGTTGTCATCGCGGTCGTGCACGGTCCCACAGCCTCTGCACGTCCATTCCCGGACGTGCAGAGGCTTGGGGCCGTCCCTGAATGCGCACACCGAGCAGATCTGAGAGGACGGGAAGGCCCGGTCCACCTTGGCGAAGGTGCGGCCGTGTTCAACCGCCTTGTACTACGGCCGTCATCAGCACGATCAGGCCGACGCCGACCCGGGCGATGAACCCGAGGCCGGGGCGGCGCAGGCCCTGGACCTCTTCCTCCAGCCGCTCGATCTCGGCGGCCATCCGCCGGTGGTTCTCCTCCAGTGCGGCGATACGGGCGTCCGCGTCGGTGCCGCCGCCGGGCTGTGCTGTGGTGGGCGCGTTCATGCCCTCACCCTGGGCGGGCGGGTGCGGAGCGGCGTGTCCGCCCACGTCGCGCACGTCGAGATGTTCAACAGCGGTATGGGGCAGGGACGTCGGCATGCAGCGCGCGAGGCCGTCGCGCCTTGCCTCACCCGATACCGGCCCGGGACGCGGCAGTTGGGCGCCCTCAGCCGTGCCCCGGTCCCCGGTCCGGCGCGCCGTCGCGTTGCCGGGCCCGTTCCGCGGAGGGTGTGTCCGGGTCCTGGTCGGAGGGGCGGGGGCCCTCCGGGCCGTCCGGGCCGATGCGGACCAGCCGTTCGACGCGTACCACCTTGAAGCAGCGGCCCGGACGGCCCTCGACGCGTACGTCGTTGCCGGGGCGACGGGCCAGCCGGTCGCCGGCCCGCTCGTACGCATCCCGTTCCGCACCGGCCAGTTCGAGGGTGACGGGGGCGAGGACGCGCAGCCACATCGTGAGCGCGTCGCGGGCGTCCTGCGGGGTGTCGCAGGAGGCGGTGTGCGCCTGCCATTCGCCGCCGGTGCGCTCGGCGACCATGAACGCCGCCGGGAGCAGCACCCCGCCGGGATGGCTGACGGCCGCCCGCCGCTCGTCCCGTTCGACGTCCGGCGGCGCCGAGCCCTCCGCCCGGACGAACTGCAGCAGATCGAGTTTGAGGACGCCGGCCGACATGCCCGTGCCGACCGCCGGGTCGATGACGAACCCTTTCGTCCGGCCCGGGTGGCAGGCGTCGTCGTACACCGCCGGGTCCGGGTCCGAGGGGCGTGGCGGCTCCGGTCCGTCGGGGCCCATCCGGACGAACTCCTCGCACCGGACGACGCGGTACCGCTCCCCCAGGACGGTCAGGTCGTCGGGCCGCTCCCGCTCCAGCCGGGCGGCGGCCGCCAGATACGCGGGCGCGTGCGCCGTGCGGGCGGAGCGCCGGGCCCGCCGCCGGAACTCGGCGGCCAGCGCGTCCCGGGCGGTCTGCGGGCCGCTGCCGCCGACGCACCGCACCTCCCAGCCGCCCTGTTCCCGCTCGCGCGCGGCGCAGAAGACCGGGCCGCCCGTCCCCAGGATCTCCGGATAGCGCTCCCGCGCCCGCCACGCCTCCTCCTCGGACAGCTCCGCCACCGGGCCGTCCTGTGCGGTGACCCTGATGGTGCGGTACGCGGGCACTTCCTCACCGTGTTCCGTCATGCCCGCAGTGTGGGCAGCGGCCCGCCCGTAGGGCGTCGGGTCGGCGGACAAACCACCTGTGGGGGTGGCGCCGGTGCCCGGCCGGAAACCGTCCGCCGTCCGTGCGCCCGTCGCCGCCCCGGCGCGTACCGCGTCGGCGTGCCGCCGCCCTGCGACGGCGGGCCCGGGACGACAATCCGGGCATGGCTGACACGGAGACGAAGGCAGTGCTGAGCGGCGGACCCGCCGACTTCCCGGAGCGGATCGTGCCGATCGAGCCACCGGGACCGGAGATGAAGATCGCCTGGCGCAACGGATACGAACACTTCCGCGCCACCGGCCGGTACGAGGAGACGGAGGAGGGACGGCTGCCGGTCTACGAGTGGTGGGAGCGGACCGAGCTCCCGGGATGAGCGGCGGGACGGGCGCGGAGTGAGCGGGGCGGCCGCGGGGTGAGCGGGGCGGCCGCGGGGTGAGCGGGCCCTCCGGCGCCGCGGGCCGCCTGACGGCGGACCGCCGGGCCACGGGCCGGGCGGTCCGCCGCCCCCGGCCCGCCCGTCAGGCGTCCGCCCCGCCGTCAGGCGCCCGTCCCGCCCTCACGCATGCGGGACGAACGCGTTGAGCGCCGCCCGGAGCGTCGTCTCCTGCTGCGGCCAGTCCGTGGCGGGGCCGCGGACCAGCACCGCGAACTGCCGTCCGTCGTCCGTGCTGAACGCGCAGTCCACCACCTGCACCCGCTCGCCCAGCTGCGCGCTGTCGTAGGCGTAGATCAGCTTGGCGGCGTCCGGGGAGGGCGCGCCGTCGCCGAACGCGCCGCGCTCGATCTCCGTGTAGCCGGGGTTGCCCGCCAGGTTCTTCGCGGCGGTCGCGAGGGAGTGCCGGGGCGTCTCGTCCGGCTCGCGGATCTCGAAGACCTGCACCAGCCCGCGCTCGTCCGGCGACGTGTAGAACTCACCGTCCGTGCGGGAGTCGTGCTGCCAGTCCTCCGGTACGGCGAGGGTGAAGCCCTTGTCGGTGTTGTGGACGAGGTGGAAGCCCTCGGGGAGGCCGGTGCCGGTCGGCGTCGGCTCCATGGGTTCCGTGGGCAGCTCCGGGTACGACGCCCGGCCGCTGGCCGTCGGGGTGTGCGGGGCGGGCTTCGGTGCGGGCGCGCCGCCCTGGCCCCACAGCAACCAGCCGCCGCCGAAGCCCAGCCCGATGACGGCGACCGCGGCGCCCGCCGCGAGCGCGGCGGTACGGCGCGAGGACCGGCGCCCGGCGACCGT
This sequence comes from Streptomyces sp. NBC_01525, assembly GCF_045040405.1. Classification (NCBI taxonomy): domain Bacteria; kingdom Bacillati; phylum Actinomycetota; class Actinomycetes; order Kitasatosporales; family Streptomycetaceae; genus Streptomyces; species Streptomyces sp. NBC_01525. Next base: position 4,362,130 of record NZ_CP109397.1, on the reverse strand, counting down.
CGGCCGCTCGTCCCACGCCACGCTCCCCGGGAGCGCGTCGAGCGCGGCCTGGTCAGCGTACGGGGCGGGGGCCGGTGCGGCCGGGGGCGCGGCGGGCGCGGCGGGTGCGGCGGGTGCGGCGGGTGCGGCGGGTGCGGCAGCAGGAGGGGCCGGGGCGGCAGCAGGCCCGGCGCCGGGCGCGGGCGCCCCGCCGGTACCCGGTGCGTCCCCGCCCGCGGCCGACGGCGCCGCCGGGCCCGTCACCGGGCTCCAGGCCGGGCGGGGCGGCGGCGGGCCGGTGTACGGCGCGGGTGGCGGCGCGCCGTCGTCCCACTGCTGGGTCTCGCTGTTCCAACGGGCGGCACCACCGCCGTGTGCGGTCATCCGCCCACCAGCGCGGCGACGGCCTCGGCGACGGCCGTCCCGGAGGCCAGCAGTCCGATGACGGAACCGGCGTCGGCGAGCGCGGTCCGCAGGCGGGCCAGGCGCCCGGCGCCCGCCGCGCCCTGTGTCGCGATCTCCGTCTCGGTCTCCGCCAACTCCCCGCCCAGCGCGTCGATCTGCGGGGTGGCGACCGCGCGGGACAGGTCCTGGCGCAGCTCACGGACGGCGCGCAGCAGCTCCTCGTGCGCCGGGTCGGTGACCGGGCCCGCGCCGCTGTTCTGTGTGACGGTGTTGTTGTTGCCGATGGCGACGGCGCCGTTCACCGTGCCGATGTGGATGCCTTTGCCCTGATCGTCAGCCGTTGCCACGTGGGGCCCCTTCCGTGGGCGCGCCACCGCGCCGGTCGTTGTTGGTGACGGTGTTGTGGTCGCCGATGCCCACCGCGCCCTGGGCCGACTCGATGTAGACGCCGCCCTCGGCGACGTTGACCACGCGCCGTTCGAACTCCTCGGTGACGTACCCGGCCTCGTGGAGCGCGGTGGTCACCCCGGCGGTGACGCGCTGCTGGACGGTCTTGAGGTAGCGGGCGGCGTCCATGCCCTGGAAGAGCGAGGCATCGCCGTACGAGCCCAGTTCCCGGACCGCGAGTCCGGGGCCCTCGGGCAGCGCGGCCGCGTGGCCACCGGTGGCCAGCCGCCATACGGAGCGCACCCCCCGCGCGAGGGTGGCGACCGCGCGCCCCCCGGCGCGAGGTGTGTCGATCAGCGCCCGGAGGCCCCGGACGACGGGGTGGAGGTGGGCCTCCTGGTGGGCGAAGCGGTCGGCGTCCTGGAACTGCTGCCGCAGCGGCCACAGCACATGGGGGGAGACCTCCAGCATCAGCATGCCGCCCTGGGTGTGGACCCGTACGAAGACCGTCGTCACCACGCCTTCGTGCCAGCCGCCGATCCGGATGCGCAGGAAGTGCCGCCGGGTCTCGCCGCCCTCCTCGACCGCCTCGGTGCGGTGCCGGGCGAGCTCCACGGGGGCGTACGGCGCCGCGGCGCGCGCCGGGAGGCCGTCCGCCGGGAGGAAGACGCACTCATCGGTCTCCAGCTCCCGCAGCCGGTCCCGGACCGCGGACCGCGTCCGCGGCGAGCGGTGCGCCGAGGGCACCCGCAACGCCTCGACCAGCGGGACGATGCGCTCCAGGAACGCGGCGTTGTCGAGCGGCCGGACCTCGACGTCCGTACGGGGCCGCAGCTCCACCGAGAGCGACCAGGTGCCGTACGCCTCCCCGGCGCCGCGGAACGGGTCGGTCGGCCGGTACATCACCAACTGGCCGTGCTGTTCCGTACGGATCCGCTCGCGCAGCCGCTGGAAGCGGGCGCCGGTGTGCGCCTCGGCCGGATCGCGGTGCAGGTCGGGGAAGCGGGGGCGGGAGAGCTCCTCCTGGAGGACGCGGGCGGTCCGGCGGCGCTGGAGGGCGACGAGGACGGCGACGGCGACCGGCAGCAGCAGCGTGACCCACATCTGTACGGGGCCCGGCCCGGACGAGGAGCCGTCGTCGAAGGCGCCGGAGCCGGTCCAGTCGGTCGCGGCGGCGCCGTCGGACGCGTAGGTGGAGTAATCGCTGCCGGACGACCACGGGACGAGCCATTCCACCAGGGACGCGGTGGCGCCGAACGCCGCGGTCAGCAGGAACACCGCGATCATGACCGCGGTGATCCGTCCGTACCAGCGGAGCAGGAAGGCGGCGCCGCCCGCCAGCCAGTGCGGCAACGGCAGCCGCCGGACGAACCGGGCGAGGCCCAGCAGCAGTACGGGCCAGACATAGAGCGTGGTCATGCCGTACGAGAGCGGGATGGAGACGATCCACAGGCCCAGGAGGGCGGCGGCCCAGCCCAGTTCGAGGCGGCGGGCGCGCAGCGCGTGGGCGAGGACGCGGGCCGCGTCGATGCCCAGGGACGGGGCGGCGAACCGCTCCTCGTGGACGTACAGCTCCTCGATGACGGCGTCGCGGTAGGTGCCGTCCAGGTAGGTACCGGCGCACAGCAGGCGGGTGGCCTCGCTGGCGGCGGGCGGGACGGAGGCGGGCGGTGGCGCCCCCGGGGGTGGGGGCGGCGCGGCCGGCCCCTTGTCGAAGGACGTCCGGTCGTCGTGGTCGCCCGATTGGGCAGGCACGTTCGTCTGACTCACCGCTCTTCCCCCCAAGGCGCGGTCCGGAGCCGTGGCCCGGGCCTTGAGGGCCCTCCGCCGCGCAGCCTACGGAGCGGCAGCATAGGGGAGGCGGGCGGTTTCCGGCCAGCGCCATTGCGGCAGGGGGCGGCGCAACGGCCGGGCCCGCGCGATCCGTTGGGACCGCGCGGGCCCGTGGCCGTGCGCCGGATGCGTACGCCGGGGAGGTCAGCGCCCGGCGGTGCGGGTCAGAGCAGGCCGAGACCGCGGACGGCCTCGCGCTCCTCCGACAGCTCCTTGACGGAGGCGTCGATGCGCTCACGGGAGAAGTCGTTGATCTCCAGGCCCTGGACGATCTCGTACGCGCCGTCCTTGATGGTGACGGGGAACGAGGAGATCAGGCCCTCGGGGACGCCGTAGGAGCCGTCCGAGGGGATGCCCATGGAGGTCCAGTCGCCGTCGGCGGTGCCGTTGACCCAGGTGTGGACGTGGTCGATGGCGGCGTTGGCGGCGGAGGCGGCGGAGGACGCGCCACGGGCCTCGATGATCGCCGCGCCGCGCTTGGCGACGGTCGGGATGAAGTCGTCGGCCAGCCACGCCTGGTCGTTCACGGCCTCGGCGGCATTCTTGCCGGCCACCTCGGCGTGGAAGATGTCGGGGTACTGGGTGGCGGAGTGGTTGCCCCAGATCGTGAGCTTGCGGATCTCGGAGACCGGGGCGCCGGTCTTCTTCGAGAGCTGCGAGAGCGCACGGTTGTGGTCGAGGCGGGTCATCGCGGTGAAGCGCTCACGCGGCACGTCCGGCGCGGCGGCCTGGGCGATGAGGGCGTTGGTGTTGGCCGGGTTGCCGACGACGAGGACCTTGATGTCGTCCGCGGCGTGGTCGTTGATGGCCTTGCCCTGCGGCTTGAAGATGCCGCCGTTGGCCTCCAGCAGGTCGCCGCGCTCCATGCCCTTGGTACGGGGGCGGGCGCCGACGAGGAGGGCGACGTTGGCGCCGTCGAAGGCGACGTTCGGGTCGTCCGAGATGTCGATGCCCCGGAGCAGCGGGAAGGCACAGTCGTCCAGCTCCATGGCGGTGCCCTCGGCGGCCTTCAGGCCCTGGGGGATCTCCAGCAGGCGCAGCTTGACCGGCACATCCGCGCCGAGCAGGTGACCGGAGGCGATGCGGAAGAGGAGGGCGTAACCGATCTGACCGGCGGCGCCGGTGACGGTGACATTGACGGGAGTGCGGGTCATGGCGATCTCCTGCGCGATGTGTTCCGGGGGCAAGCCCCGGTCCACCTGGGGTGGCGGTGGGTGTCTGCCCGTTTTCGGGGTCTCATCGACGACTCTCGACGAGTCTCTTGGTATCGAGAGACCTGTCCGTCAGGCTATCGGACCCCGCCCCGCCCTCGACGACGGGCCGGTGTGGCACACCTCACCGGACGCCTCGGGGTACGCCCGTACGGGTGCGGCGGGGGCCTGCCGAGAGCCTGCCCCGGCCCGTCCCCTACGGGCTTGCCCGAAGGGGCTTGCACGGGGTGCGTGGTGCCGGGCGTGCCGCGCCCCGGCCGTACGACACGGCGGCCGCCCGCTGGAGGAGGGGCGCGGGCGGCCGCCGGGTCGGACACACCCGTGGGGGGTTGCTGTCCGCCTGCCCGCGATGGGCGACGGCATGCCCCGCGGTACGGGCCACCCCGGGCCCGTCGGCGATTACCGGCCAGCCCACCGGGCGCCCGCCCCGCCCCTGCTCACGGCCGAGCAGTGCCGGTACCTGGGGGACCATCGCGGAGGCACGGGTTCCTGGTGTGACGTCAGGGGGGTGTGGGTCGGCTGGGATTTGGCGGCCGGGCGGGTGCCTCCCTCGGGTGCGCGGGGTTCGTCGGGCGGGGCGGGGTGGGTTCGCCGGGCGCGGCGTGCGTGGCGTGCGTGGCGTGCGTGGCGTGCCGTACGGGGCGTGCTGGGCCTCGCCGCGCGCCCCGGCGAGGCCCCGCGAGCCCCTTACGAGCCGGAGCCGGGCGGCGGCACCGGCACCGGCGTGGCAAGCGGCTGCGCGCACCCCTGGGCGCCGCGGGCGGTGGTGCCGCAGGCGGTGGCCGTGCCGGAGGTGCCCGGGACCGTGACCATCGGGGTGGTGGCGGCGCCGCTGCGGCCCGCGGTGGCCCGGGCACTGTGGCCGTGGGCGCTGACGCTGACCTGACTGCCGGGGTCGGCGCCCACCATCCAGGCCCAGGCGGCCCGGCAGTCCGCGCTGTAGCGCACCTCGATCAGCACGCCGCCCGCCGTGCCCCGGGCGGTGGCGACCGCCTTCGCCGCGCAGCCGGACGCCTCCGGGTCGCGCCCCATGCAGCCGTCGGCCGTGCACCGTACGCCCGGCGGCGGGACGGGGCGATCGCTCCGCTCCGCCGTCGCCGCGGAGGCGGGCTCCCGGGGCGCCGCGTCGCTGCTGCCGGGCCGGACCAGCAGCCCCGCGGCGGCCACCACCAGCAGCGCGGCGCCCGCACCCGCCGCCAGGAGGATGCGGCGCCGACGGCCGCCCCGCGCGCCGTCACCGGGCACCCCGGGCGGGCCGTCGCCGCGCTCCGCACGGTGCCGCCAGGCCGCCGCGGCGGCCTCTCCCATGGCGGCCAGGTGCGCGGCGGGCACCCCGGCCACCCGGGCGAGCGCGGCGACCGCCTCGCGCGGCGGCGGCTGCCGTCCGTCGAGGTGGCGCACCCAGTCGGCGCGGGGCGTGCCGGTCTGCTCCGCGACGTCGGACACGCTCAGCCCGGCGCGGTCCACGACGCCGCGCATCTGCCGGACGAACTCCCTTATCTCCGGCTCCAGTTCCTCCGGAAGCGCCCGCCAGCGCGGCATGCCTCCCCCTCTCCCCCGTACGCGTGCGTCGCGCCGTACGGTCACCGTTCGTCCCCGGGCCGCCCACCGGCACCGGCCGTTCATCAGATCCCCCGCCCCATCGAACCAGGCGCCCCCGGCCGCCGCGCACGCCCCCGGCGCTCACGGCCCCGCACGCGCCGCTCCCCTACGGGGTCGGTCGGACGCCGTACGGATGCAACCCGGCCGCGGGGCACGCCACTTCAGCCCGGCCCCGGGCCCCGGCCCCGCCGAGGGGTCCGGCGCCGCACCGTACGCCGCACCGGACGCGGCGCCTGGCCCCGCTCCGGGCGCACCGCCGCACGGCGCGCCGCAGGCGCCCTCCGCCGCTACGCCGCCCTCGGGCGCCGCCCCGCGCGGCGCCCCGCTCCATCGCACCCCGGGGCCGCGCTCCAGTCCGCCGCGCCCCGGGTCCACGCCCCAGGCCCGCCGCCCCCGGGCGCGGCCCGTCGCTCATCGCCGCAACGCCCCCCAGGTGTCCGGCCCGACGACGCCGTCCGGGGCCAGCCCGGACGCCTTCTGGAACGCGCGGACCGCGCGCTCGGTCCGCGGGCCGTAGACGCCGTCGGCGGCGCCCGCGCCGTAGCCGCGGTGGCGCAGCAGGCACTGCGCCTCGACGACCTCCCAGCCGGTGCTGCCGACGTCCAGCAGCCGGACCTCGGTACGGCTGTGCCCGGCGTGCAGGAAGCCGCCGCTGCGGATGACCGCACAGCCGCGCTCCTGGCCACGTCGGACGGTGAACACGCCCTGCACCGCATCGACCGCCTCCGGGCCCAGCCAGGGGCGGCCCGCCAGCAGTCCGGCGACGAACGTGGCCAGCACCACGCCGCCCAGCACCCCCACCACCCTGGGCCGTACGCCGCCGTCGCCGCCGTCCTCGCCGCCGTCGACCGGCTGCGGCGCCCCGGGGCGGGGCAGCTGGGCGGGCACCACGGGCCGGTCCGGCGCCCCGCACCGGGCGACCGGGGGCAGGTACCGCTCCTCCCACGCCTCGGCGGCCGACCGCCACAGCGCCAACAGCCTTACGGGGTCGGCCGCGCAGATCCGCGCCAGCGCCTCGACGGCGTCGCGCGGCGGCAGTTGCTCGGCGTTGAGGTAGCTCTCCCAGGACGCGCGGCTGTACGGGGTCCGCGCCGCGAGGGCGGTGAGGCTCAGCCCGCTGCGGTCCTTCAGCATCCGTATCCGTACCGCGAGTTGTCGCACCCGGTGGTCCAGAGGAACGGGCAGTTCCTGCCAACGCGCCATGTTCACCCCATAGGCATGCGGTGTCTCCCGGCAAGGAGGCGCCTCCATCTGCCTACAAATACCAAGATTTCCACGCCGGGTGAGCGGCGGAAACGGGGGCTGTGAGGGCCTTCCCGGCGCGTTCGGGGCCCCACACGCCCGCGCTCCGCGCTCCCTTCCCCGACCCCGCGCCCGGCCCCGTCCCGCACCCCGGCCCAGCCGTCCCGACAGGTCGGCGGGGGCGCCATACCCGAGGCACCGGCCTGCCCCGGAACCACCGGCCGGCGCGTACGGACTGGTGGACGGAGCCTCGATGCCGATGCCGATCCCGATGCCGACTGCACGGGCCCGCGCCACCGCTCCCGGGGGATCGGACAGGAAGCCTTCCTGAGCAATACGGCCAAGCCCCTGCCGCCCTTCCCGCGGAAGGGAACAGGAACCCTCCCTGAGCAATACGCCCACACCGCCCCGCCCCGCCCCGCCCCACACAACGGGCCGCCCTCCCCCAAAGGAGAAGGCGGCCCGCCACCAGATACCCGAGGCCCGGCCTACCGGACCGTGAGGTGCACGAGATCCTCAAGGAACGGCAGGTGAAGCCACGGCTTGGGCTGCACCATCATCGCCAGGATCACGATCACGAAGCCCAGCACGCCGTACGTGAGCATGTCCGTGAAGCGCGAGCGGACCGCCAGCATGCCCACCGAGGGCAGCGCCCAGCGCAGTGCGGCGCCGCCCAGCAGGGACAGGCCGATCATGAGCGCCCCGATCCGGGACACGTCGAACGCAACGAGCAGCAGCCCGAGGCCGACGCCGCCCATGACCGAGAGCAGCGGCCACTGGCGGGCCGGTGCCGGGGAGTCACCCGGTGCGGCCCGGCCGCCGCCCTGCGGGCGTGCGGTGTCCCTCGTCAGCTGCGGGAAGCGGCGCGTCAGGCGCCGGGGCCCGGACGCGCCGTCCGGGTGCGCTGCATCGCCCATGGCCGCCTGTCCCTCCGTGTTCATCGTCGTGCCGTCCGTCGTCCTCAGTCGTGGGTGGTCGTTCGCCCGTCGGTCAGCCGGCCGCGCGCTCGGCCGCCTCGACGACGTTGACCAGCAGCTGGGCGCGGGTCATCGGGCCGACGCCGCCCGGGTTCGGCGCGACCCAGCCGGCGACCTCGGCGACGCCGGGGTGCACATCGCCGACGATCTTGCCGTTCTCGTCCCGGCTGACGCCGACGTCGAGGACGGCCGCGCCCGGCTTGACGTCCTCGGGCTTGACGAGATGCGGCACACCGGCCGCGGCGACGATGATGTCCGCCTGCTTGAGGTGCGTGGACAGGTCACGGGTGCCGGTGTGGCACTGCGTGACCGTGGCGTTCTCCGACCTGCGGGTCAGCACCAGCGGCATCGGGCGCCCGATGGTGATGCCGCGGCCGACCACGACGACGTGCGCGCCGTTGATCTGCACGCCGTGGCGGCGCAGCAGCTCCACGATGCCGTACGGGGTGCAGGGCAGCGGGCCGGTCTCGCCGAGGACGAGCTTGCCCAGGCTCATCGGGTGCAGGCCGTCGGCGTCCTTGGCCGGGTCCATCAGCGCGAGGACGCGGTTGGTGTCGATGCCCTTGGGGAGCGGCAGTTGGACGATGTAGCCGGTGCACTCGGGGTTGTCGTTCAGTTCCCGGACGACCGCCTCGATGTCCTCCTGGGTGGCGCTCGCGGGCAGCTCACGCTGGAGGGAGGCGATGCCGACCTGTGCACAGTCGCGGTGCTTGCCGTTGACGTACCAGCGGCTGCCGGGGTCGTCGCCGACCAGGACGGTGCCGAGGCCGGGCTGCACGCCCTTGGCCTTCAGCGCTTCCACCCGCTCGGTCAGTTCGGACTTGATCGCGGCGGCGGTGGCCTTGCCATCGAGAATCTGGGCGCTCATACCCCCATCCTCCCGGATGGAGGCGGTCGCGTTCCAATCAGGGCCCGCCGGACCCCATCAGGGCTGGTCGGCGCCCGAAAAGTAGAATTTGATCATTGCACTTGCACAACACCTTCCCGTCGCGACTGGACAACGTTCATCGACAGCTAGAAGGATTGTCGGCCAGTGCCGCAGGCATCATCGGGGGCAAGCCAAGTGAAACAACCTGTATTCCTCCGAAGTCGCGCCGCGTCGTCCCCCACTGACCCAACGGAGGAAAACACCACATGAGCTTCGGCGACCCGAACAACCCGTACGGCCAGCAGCCGCAGCAGCCGCCGCAGGCCCCGTACGGCCAGCAGCCGCCGGTCCCGCCGCAGGGCGGCCAGCCCGGTTACGGCTACCCGCAGCAGCAGCCCGCCGCTCCCCAGCAGCAGCCCTACGGCTACCCGCAGCAGCAGGCGCCGCAGCAGGGCTACGGCGGCTACCCGCAGCAGGGCGGCTACCCCGGCCAGCCCGGCATGCCCGGTATGCCGACGGGCTACGCGAGCTGGGGCGCCCGCGTCGGCGCGTACCTGATCGACGGCCTGATCATCTTCGCCGTGCCGCTCGTCCTCTACATCATCGCGATCATCGTCGCCGCCTCGTCGGCCAGCTCGGTGCAGACGGACATCAACAACTGTGCGCCGGGCGACACCCAGTGCGCCAACGATGCCCTCCACTCCGCGTCCACCGGCATGCCGATCTTCGCGATCCTGCTGATCGCCCTGGCGGGCCTGGTCACGCTCGGCGCGGGCATCTTCCTGATCTCCAAGGAAGGCAGCACCGGCCAGACGCCCGGTAAGAAGGCGCTGCACATCAAGCTGGTCAGCGAGTCGACCGGTCAGCCGCTGGGCTTCGGTATGGCCTTCCTCCGCAAGATCTGCCACGCCGTGGACGGTCCGCTGTGCGGTCTGGGCTACTGGTGGCCGCTGTGGGACGAGAAGTCCCAGACCTTCGCCGACAAGATCGTCAGCTCGGTCGTCGTCAAGACCCAGTGAGCCGGAGCGGGGCCGCTCCCCGCGCCGTCCCGAAGGCCCTCGCCGCCCCGCGGCCGGGGGCCTTCGCGGCGCCATGAGGGCCCGGCCACCGCGTCCCGGACCATCCGGCCACCCCGCCTGAAGGACACCGCTCGTGAGTTATCCGAACCAGAACCCCTACAGCCAGCCGCCCGCCCCCCAGCCCGGTTACGGCTACCCCCAGCAGCCTCCCGCGCCCTACGGTCCCTACCCGGGCGGCGGGATGCCGCCGGGCGGGATGCAGCGGCCGCCGCTCACCGGCATGCCCGGCGGGGTGAAGGCCGCGCGGGTGCTGCTGTTCGTGCTCGCCGGACTGAACCTCATCGGTCTGGGCCTGGCGGTGACCGGCCTCGGCGCGGTCAGCAAGGCATCGCACAGTGCCCGCCAGGACGACGCCCTCGCCGCGGCCAACCTCGGCAAGGGCCTGCTGATCGCCCTGATCGTGGTCATCACGATCTTCACGGTGCTGGCGGTCGCGCTGGCGCTGCAGTTCGCGAGCGGCAGCAACGGCGTCCGGATCGGCGCCACCGTCTTCGGCGCGGCGACCCTGGTGGTCAGCTTCGCCGTCTTCCCGCTGGGCCTGATCCACACCGTGATGGGCATCCTGGTCATCGCCTTCACCTCGAAGGAAGACGCCAAGGCGTGGTTCAACCGCCCGCGTTACTGACGCCGTCGGACGCCGTTCCACCGTCCGCAGGCCCCCTCCGCGTCCGTGCGAGGGGGCCTGCGGCCTTTCCGGGGCCTGCCGGTCTTTCCGGGGCCTGCGGGCTTCAGGCCGCCCCACGGTGACCGTTCGTCACACTTTTCCGGTACGGGAGAGGGGGATCTTCCTCCGCCGCTACCCTGCCCCTGGCGTTCTCGGGGGAAGGAATGACCATGCACAGCATCATCGTCGTGCCCGCGCACAGCACCGGACCGGCCTCGCAGCTCCGTCTCGCACCCGGCGAATCCCTGACGTTCGGCCGCCGCGCCACCGGACCCGGCGCCCCGGCCCACCACCTCCCGCTCACCCACGGCGGCGTCTCCCGTACGGCCGGGCGGATCACCGCCACCGGCACGTACTGGACGATCGGCAATCTCAGCGCGCACCAGACGTACGTCGTGGAGAACCCGGAGGGCGCCGGGGAACACATCAAGGTCGCGCCGGGGCGGATCGACGCACCGGTGCCGTTCGAGTTCTCCCGCGTGGTGTTGCCCGCCGCCGGTGACCTGCTGAGCTTCGAGGTCTGGGCGCCGCGCCACGACTACGCGGACCCGACGGCGCCGGATGGACCGGATGACGGAACCGGCGCCGAACTGACCGCCCCGGCCTTCCCCTTGGACCGCACCAAGCGGTACTTCCAGGTCCTCGCCGCGCTCTGCGAGTCGCGGCTGCGCGGTGCCCCGCACGCGCCGCTGCCGACGGTCGAGCAGATCACCGCGCGGCTGCGCCCGGTGTGGCCGGCCGCGGGCCGCGCGTCGGTCCAGTGGAACGTCGACTACCTCGCCGTCAAACTCCGCCTCAAACAGCCACCGGAGGCGGCGGACGGCGGCCCCCGGCTCAACGGCAAGAAGGAGAGCCTGGTCTCCCTCGCGCTACGCTTCAACCTCGTCGACGAGGACGATCTGGCGGTCCTGGACGGGCGGGCCCCGGCATGACGGACGGGGCCCGGCACACCGTCACCGTCCCCGCGGGCTACCGCATCGGCCGCTGGACGGTCCGCGCACCGCTCGCCTCCGGCGCGTTCGGCAGCGTCTACGCGGCCCGCCGCACCGGCCCCGCCGAGGGCCTGCCGGACGACGCCGCGCTGAAGATCCTGCCCACCGGCACCCGCACCCCGCGCCAGCTGCGCCACCTCCAGGACCTGGCCCGCCGCGAACTGGACGTCCACCGCAGGCTGCAACGGCCCCGGCTGATCCGGATGTTCGAGACGCTGACCGTCGACGATCCCGGGCGCCCGGCTCTGGACGGCGCGACCGTCCTCGTCCTGGAGCGCGCCGAGGGATCCGTCGAGGATCTGCTGCGACGGTCGGCCCCCGGGCCGGTGCCGGCGGCGCCCGCGTTGCTCGCGCAGGTCTGCGAGGGGCTGGCCCAGCTCCACCACGCGGGCTGGGTGCACGGTGACCTCAAGCCCGCCAACGTCCTGCTAATGCCGCCGGGCACCGACGGCGGCGGGCCCGACGGTGTCTGCGTGCGGCTGGGCGACTTCAATCTCGCCGCTGAGATGGACGGCACCCACGCCTACGCCCCGGCGTTCGCCACCCCCGACTGCACCCCGCCCGAACTGCTGTGGTCCGAGGTCACCGCGCACGGGCGGCAGATCCGCCCGACCGCCGACATCTGGGCCTTCGGCGTCCTCGCCCATCTGCTGCTGACCGGCGTCCCGCCGCTGCCCGGCGGCGGCCCGGCCGCCCGCCGCGACGCCCTGCTGCGGTACGCGCGCGGCGCCGAGGAGTTACGCCTCTCGCCGCAGCTCCCGGTGGAGTGGCGGGAGATCGTCACCGACTGCCTGGCCCGCGACCACACCGCCCGCGCCGCGCACGACGCCGCCTCGCTGCTGCGCCGCGTCGAGAAGGCCGCGGGCGCCGGCCCCTCGCCGCGCCTGCCCCGGCTGCGGCCGCGCCGCGTCCGCCCCCGCGTCTGGGTGGCCGCGGCCACCGCCCTCGCGGCCCTCGGCGGCGGCGGGCTGTACGCCTTACGGGACGTGCCGCCGGACCCGGCGTCGTACGGCGCCGACGAGCTCCGCACCGACCGCGGCATCCCCGTCGCCTACCGCAAGCCCCTTGTCAACGCCGCCCGCTCCTGCGAGAACGCCGAGGTCACCAGCGCCCTGATCGCCGCCCTCCTGAAAACGGAGTCGAACTTCGACCCGGACCTCTCCGACCCCGCCAAGGACGAATACGGCATCGCCCGCTGGACCCCGTCCGTCCTCTATTACTGGCTCCCGCCCGACCGCCGCCCGGCAGGCGGCGAACGCGCGATGAAGCCGCCGTTCCCGCCGGAGGTGTCCATCCCGGCGGTCGGGCGCTACCTGTGCGACATCTCGCGGTCGCTGTCGCGGGACGTCAAGGGGGACCGGCGGCTGGCCATGGCCGCGGCGTACCGGACGTCGGTCCAGAAGGTGAACCGGGCGGGCGGGGTACTCCCCAAGGAGAAGCCGTACACGGACGAGATCGCCCGGCATCTCAAGGAGTACACGCCGGGCGGAGCAGCGTGAGCCTGAAGGCAGCGGCCCCCGGGGCATGGTCCCGGGGGCCGCCGTCACGGGCGTCAGCAGCCGCGGATCCCCGGCACCGGCTTCCAGTTGGCGCCGTCCTTGAAGAAGACGGCGGAGACCCAGCCCTTGCCGGGCACGTTCACCCACCAGTTGTTCTTGTAGCCGTGGTAGCTCACGTTGCCGCCCTTCTTCTGGCACTTCACCGGCACCGTGCCGCCCAGGTGACGGGCGGTGACCTTGGAGCTGACGTACGGCTTCTGGTGCGCGTTGACGTCCTTGGCCCACAGCGTGGCGGAGCCCTTGACGATGCCGCTGCCGGCCACGTGGACGTCGGACGGGGTGGCCGAGGCGGCCGGCGCCATCGCCAGGGCGCCCGTCGCCGCGGCACCGGTGATCAGCAGGGCGGCGGCGCGCTTCTGTGTCGAGAACATCTCTTCCCCCATGGTTCGGGTGGCGTGGTCCCCCGGTTTCCCGGGCGACTCGGTCCCCCACAGAAAACCGCGTGGCCGCGCCCCCGGGTACCTCGCACATACGAGGTACCCGGCGGGGCGCGGCCGTGCCAGGTTCGGCTGCGCGGACGGGCCGCGCGCCGTCACGGGGGTACGACGCACGGCCCGTCGGCGGCGGGCTCAGTGGAAGAAGTGCCGCGTCCCCGTGAAGTACATCGTCACGCCGGCCTTCCTGGCGGCCTCGACGACCTGCTCGTCGCGGATCGAACCGCCGGGCTGCGCCACGGCCTTGACGCCCGCCTCGGCCAGCACCTCGAAGCCGTCGGGGAAGGGGAAGAACGCGTCGGAGGAGGCGTACGCGCCGCGCGCCCGCTCCTCGCCCGCGCGCTGGACGGCGAGCTTGGCGGAGTCGACGCGGTTGACCTGGCCCATGCCGACGCCGACGGTGGCGCCGTCCTTGGCGAGCAGGATCGCGTTGGACTTCACCGCCCGCCCGGCGCGCCAGGCGAAGGCCAACTCGGCCAGCTCATCGGCGGTCAGCGGCTCGCCCGCGGCCAGCGTCCAGGCGGCCGGGGAGTCGCCGTCGGCCTGGAGGCGGTCGGTGACCTGGAGGAGCGCGCCGCCGTCGATCGGCTTGACCTCGACGGGCGCCGCCGGGGCGCCGGGCACCCGCAGCACCCGGATGTTCTTCTTCCGGGTCAGCGCCTCCAGCGCGCCGTCCTCGTAGCCGGGCGCCACGATGACCTCGGTGAAGATCTCCGCGACCTGCTCGGCCATCGCCTTGCTGACCGGCCGGTTGACGGCGATGACGCCGCCGAACGCGGAGAGCGGGTCGCACTCGTGGGCCTTGCGGTGCGCCTCGGCGACGTCCGCGCCGATCGCGATGCCGCAGGGGTTGGCGTGCTTGATGATCGCCACGCACGGCTCGTCGTGGTCGTACGCGGCACGGCGCGCGGCGTCCGTGTCGGTGAAGTTGTTGTACGACATCTCCTTGCCGTGCAGCTGCTCGGCGTCGGCGAGGCCGCCCGGCGCGGCCGGGTCGAGGTAGAGCGCGGCGCCCTGGTGCGGGTTCTCGCCGTAGCGCAGGACGTTCTTGCGCTCCAGGGCGGAGCCCAGGAAGTCGGGGAAACCGGAGTCGTCGGCGGCGGCGTAGTCGGCGGCGAACCAGGAGGCGACGGCCACATCGTAGGCGGCGGTGTGCTGGAACGCCTCGGCGGCGAGCCGCTTGCGGGCGGTGAGCCCGAAGCCGCCCTCGGCAACGGCGGCCAGAACCTCGCCGTAGCGGGCGGGGTTGACGACGACGGCGACCGACGGGTGGTTCTTGGCGGCGGCGCGGACCATGGAGGGGCCGCCGATGTCGATCTGCTCGACGCACTCGTCGGGGGAGGCGCCGGAGGCGACGGTCTCCCGGAACGGGTAGAGGTTCACGATCACCAGGTCGAACGGCTCGACGCCGAGGTCGGCGAGCTGCTTTTGGTGCTCGGTCAGCCGCAGGTCGGCGAGGATGCCCGCGTGCACCTTGGGGTGCAGCGTCTTGACCCGGCCGTCCAGGCACTCGGGGAAGCCGGTCAGCTCCTCGACCTTGGTGACCGGCACACCGGCGGCGGCGATCTTCCCGGCGGTCGATCCGGTCGACACCAGCTGGACACCGGCCGCGTGCAGCCCCTGCGCCAGCTCCTCCAGGCCGGACTTGTCGTAGACGCTGACCAGAGCGCGGCGGATCGGCCGCTTGCTGTCTTCGGCGGTGGCGGTCAAGAGATACATACCTTTCGTCCCTCAATGCGGTAGCCGTGACGGGCCAGACGCCCCACGACCTCGACGAGCAGAGTGCGCTCGACTTCCTTGATGCGCTCGTGCAGCGCGGCTTCGTCGTCCTCGTTGCGGACCTCCACCACGCCCTGCGCGATGATCGGCCCGGTGTCGACGCCTTCGTCGACGAAGTGGACGGTGCACCCGGTGACCTTCGCGCCGTACGCGAGCGCGTCGCGTACGCCGTGGGCCCCGGGAAAACTGGGCAGCAGGGCGGGGTGGGTGTTAACCACCCGGCCGCCGAAGCGGGCCAGGAACTCCGGCCCGAGGATCTTCATGAACCCGGCGGAGACGATGAGGTCCGGCGCGTACGCGGCGGTGGCGGCGGTGAGCGTGGCGTCCCACTCGGCGCGGGAGGCGTGGTCGCGGACCTTGCAGACGAAGGTGGGCAGCCCGGCGCGCTCGGCGCGCTCCAGACCGGCGATGGCCTCACGGTCGGCGCCGACGGCGACGATCTCCGCGCCGTACGCGGCGGGCCCCGCCTCGGCGATGGCGTCCAGCAGCGCCTGGAGATTGGTACCGGAGCCGGAGACGAGGACGACGAGCCGGACCGGGGACGCCTCGGCGTCCGGGCGGCGCGGGGGGAGAAGGGGGTCCACGATGGGGGTCTTTCTCGCGTGGTGCTGCTGCGGTGCGGTGGGCGTGCGGTGCTGCGGGCCGACACCCGCACCGCCGCTGGACGGTTCCGTCCGGCGCCTTTGTGCGGTCGTACGAAGCCATGGGTCGCGTAAATACGGGGAACCCTACGAAGGCGCCGACCGTCAGCAACGATACCGGCACACCGCGCGGCCCCCACGGGACGGGGGCGGGCACGGGAGGTAGCGTCAGGCGCAGGAACGCATGCAGTTCGTGGTGCTCGTCCCCCCGGCCGCCCGGCCGGAAGGGCGGCCGAGACAAGGGAAGACTCACTCCAGATGCCGGACCGACGCCGCCGCGCGGCCCCCCTCCTCCCGCTGCCCGCGACGTCCCCCGGGACGGCCCGACTGCCGGGAGAGGGCGTCCTTTCCTCCGCCCTTGCTTCCTCCGTTCCCTTCTCCCTGCGGCTTCCCGTCCCCAACGGCACGGCTGTACGGCCGGGGAGCGGCGGCCTCGCGTTGCGTTCGGGGGAGCCCGGGGACTCCGGGTCCGGTACGGGTTCGGGGGCGGGGTCCGGTACGGGCTCCGGGCCCGGTGCGGGTCCCGGCTCGGGCTCCGACTCCGGCTCCGGTACGGGCTCGGGTTCCGACTCCGGCACCGGCCCCGGCACCGGCCCCGGCTCCGACTCCGACTCCGGCCAGCAGGAGCGCAACCCCTTCGCGCCGCCGCCCGAGGGCGTCCCCGACCAGGAGTGGCGGCCGCGCCGACGGGCGCAGGACGGCTCCCAGGGTTCGCACCCCGAGGGCGGCCAGGGCGAGGACGGGCCCCCGGCGTGGGGCAGCCGGTGGAGCAGTCGGCAGCCGGGGCGGCAGAGCGGCGGTTTCGGCAACCGCCCCGGGCGCCCCACCGGGCAGAGCGGTCCCGAGGGACGCTCCGGCGGACTGCGCTGGGACCCGACCGACCCGGCGCAGCGGCGCGCCCGTTACGCCCTGCTCGCCGGTCTGTGGGCGTTCTTCTTCGCCCTCTTCAGCCTCCCGGAGGTCGCGTTGCTGCTCGGCGCGCTCGCCCTCTACTGGGGGATCAGTTCGCTGCGCGCCAAGCCGCGCGCCGGGCGGCCGTCCGCCGCGGCGACGACGGCGGCCATGGAGGGCCGCCCGACACCGTCCGCCTCCGGCACCGGCCAGGCCACACCGGGCTCCACCCGGCCGCAGACCACGGCGGCGGTCAGCGGCCTGGTCACCGCGTCCCTGGCGCTGCTGATGGTGGCGGCGACCTTCTTCGTGAAGCTCGCCTACCACGACTACTTCACCTGCGTCGACGACGCCCTGACCCGCACCTCCGCCAAGTCCTGCGAAAAGCTCCTCCCGAAGGAGTTCCGGCCGCTGCTGGGATCCCAGGAGGAGTAACCGCGGGACGGTGACCCGGTTGCCCTGGTTGCTCAGGGCCACTTCGAGCCCCCTGACGTGAAAGCCGGACCACCGGCCGCGTCAGGGGGCTCGCCGCTCCTCCGGGGCCGGGTCGGCCGCGGCGGCGCCCTCGGCCGCGGCGGCCCTCGCGGCGCCCTCCGGCGGGTCGGCCTCCGCTTCGTGCTCCGGCGGGTCGGCCTCCGCTTCGTGCTCCGGCGGCTCGCCGTCCGAGTAGGCCCGCAGCTCCGCCCAGCGGGCCGCCCGGTTGTCGGCCTCGTGCCAGGGGTCGAAGCGGTGGACGAGGATGCCGAGCCCGTACGGGTCCGGCGGCGCCCCGTCACCGCTCTGCCGCTCGGCGTCCGCCTGCTCGGCCTTCGCCGCCTTCCGCTCCGCTCTCGTGACCTTCCGCTCCGCTCTCGTGGTTTTTCGCTCCGGCTTCGCGGCCTTGCGCGCCGCGCGTCGGGCCTTCCGCCCGGGCCGCCGGGCGCGGTCCGGGCCGCCTTCCTCGCCGCCCGTGCGGCGGGACCCGCGCCTCCGTGCGGGCGTGGCCGCCTCGTCCCCCGCCCCCTCCACGTACGGCCCAGCAGGCGCCGGTACCGCGGGCGCCGCTCCCTCCCCGTGCCGCTCCCGCTTCCGCTGGGAATGGAGGCGACACGCACGCAGCAGGAGCGCACACGGGAGGCCGATCAGGGTCGTCCAGCCGGTGGCGGCGAGGCCGGTCTGCCACCAGGTCGGGCCGAACAGGGCGAGGCTCGCGGTGCCCAGGGCGCCGCCCGCCAGAGCGGAGAGCATCGCCGTCGCGGCGCCGCAGGCCCCGGCCGCAAGGGCCGCCACGCCCAAGGTGGGCCGGCGCCGCCAGGGCCCCCCGGCGTCCGGCCGGGCCGCGGCGTGGGCCACGTACCGGCCGAGCAGCACCCCGGCGAGTACCGGTCCGGCGGCGACGGACCAGGTCAGTGGCGTGCCGGGGCCGGGTTCCGGGAGGGCGGCGAGGAGCGGGAAGTGCGGGAGGGCGGCCGGTGCCGAGGTGCCCAGCGGGCCCGCGAGGCCGCCCGCGCCCGCGGTGAAACCGGGCCCGAGGGCGTAGGCGGCGCCCCAGACGGCCGCGTTGGGGAGGAGGGCGAGGCAGAGCAGCAGCACGGTGCCGCGGCCGACCCAGTCCGGGGCGAGGGCCAGGAAGTCGCGCCGAGCGTACTCGGCGTGCAGGACCAGGCCGACGAGGGTGAGCACCGCGCCGGAGCCGAGCAGGGCGAGGGTGGCGGCGGTGGCCGCCCGGCGCACCGCCACGCCCCGCGCGCCCCCCAGGGCGGTACGCACGCCAGGGGGCAGCACCTCGTCCCACCGGGCTGCGGGCCCCGGGCACCCGTGGCCGTACCAGGCGCTGAGGGCCAGGGTTCCAGCGGCGACGGCGGGGATCCAGAGCGCGGCGCTGACCGGGTCAACGCGCAGCGGGCCCGTCGAGGCGTAGACCACGGCACCGGCCGCGACCAGCAGATATCCGGCGAACAGGGCCGCCAGCCGGGCGCCCGGCGACGCCTCCGGGTGCGCGGGCAAGGCGACCTCGGGGCCGTCGTCGTCCGGGTCGGCGAGGAGGTGGCGGGCGGCCCGGTGGAGCAGCCAGACGGGCAGCGCGCCGAACAGCAGTGGGGTGAGCGCCACCGGGGCCGGTACGCCGGTGAGCGTGACGGTGCGGACCAGGTCGGCGCCGTGCGCCAGCAGCCACAGGTCGGCGGCGAGGTGCAGGGCCTCCGCCGGGTCGCTGCCGGGGTAGGGCGAGGCGACCCACACCAGGAGCACCGCGACGGTGACCACGCCGAGGCCGAGCCCGGCAGCCGTCGCCCCGCCGAAGAGGGCCGCGCCGATCGCGGAGGGGGGCGCGGCGGGGCGGCCGCGCGGGAACGGTTCGGGGCCACGGTCGGTCAGCTGGCTCACGGCGCCATGCTGCCAACAACACCCGATTCATCCGCGTAGTGACCAAATGACCGACGTGTCGCACATGATCCGCTTATTAGGTTTTTCACACTGTCTTGTGTTCCGGATATTTCGCGATCCCTTGATCGACCCAGAGGCCACTTCGATCGGCGGCCCCCAGCGCACCACGTACCGCGTACCGCCGGAGCACCGGGGACGCGTGGAGAGGACGGCATGAGTCACCGCAAACGACAGAACCCGCGCCGACGGCACCCCGAGCGCCCCGCACGACGCCCCCCGACCCGGCGGAACGCCACCCCGCCGGCGCCCGCGCGCCCCGCGACGGGCACCGAGCCGGAGGACCGGCATCCCCGACCCGACCCGGACCGGACCGCACCGGCGGCACACCACGACACCGGGGCGGACGGCCCCCGCCCCGACCCCTCTCTCGACGACACCGCCGAGCTGCCGATCCTCACCGGGGACCCCGCGGACACGATGGAGTTCCCGGTCATCACCATCGCCCCGCCCCGGCCCGGCGTACGGACCGGTCCGGGGCCGGGCCCGGCGCAGGACCCCGGCGCCGCCGCCGTCGCCGCGTTCGACGCCCTGTACACGCACCATGCGGAGGCCCTGATCCGGCAGGCGTATCTGCTCACCGGGCGGCCCCGGCGCGCCCAGGAGGCGGTCGAGCGGGCGTTCCGGCTGGCGTGGCAGCGGTGGCCCGAGGTGGCCGTGGACCCGGACCCGGTGAGCTGGGTGCGGGCCGCCGCCCACGAGTACGCGCTGTCGCCGTGGCACGGGCTGCGGACCGGCCGGGCGGCGGAACGGCCGACGCCCACCGCGCCCGCGCCGCCGCCCACCGGCCCCGGCGACCGGGCGCTGCTGGGCGCGCTGCTGGAGCTGCCCGCCCCGTACCGGCGGGCCCTGGTGCTGCACGACGGCGTCGGGCTGGGGCTCCGCGCGACCGCCGCCGAGGTGGAGGCGAGCACCCGGGCGGCGGCCGGACGGCTGGCCCACGCCCGGGCGACGGTGGCGGAAAGGGTGCCCGAGCTGGAGCTGTCCGATCGGTCCCCGGAGCAGCAGGGCGCGATCCTGCACGACCGGCTCGCGGCGCTCGCCGCCACCCAGCCGGTGGCGCCGCCCGCTGCCGAGGCGGTGCGCGACGGCAGCGATCTGAGCGTGCGCCGCCTGACCCACGGCGCGCTCGGGCTGTCCGGGCTGCTCGCCGCGACCACCGTCTTCGCCCTGGTCACAGCCGTATGGCACGAACCGCCCGCACCCCCGGCCCACCCCCGGGCGACCACCCCCGCCCGGCCCGCCACGGCCCCGGGCACCCACCGGCCACCCCGGGACGCGGCCGGAGCCCCCCACAGCAACCCGGCACCCGGCACCGGACCGGACGACGGCTCGGACGGCTACGGAGGCGACCCGTCCACCTGGAACAGCGACGGGTCCGACGCGGCGGACGACAGCGGGAACGCCGGGGACGGCAAGCCCACCCGCCCCTCCCCCGGCGGCGGCCACCCCGGCCCCCAACCGGCCCCGGGCACCGCCCCGTCCGCCGCCCCGCAGAAGGGCGCCGCACCCCGGGCGGTCCCGCCGCCCGGACCGGCCGCTCCCGGGTCGCCGCCGCCCGGGCCCGCCGCCCCCGGACCGGCCACCCCAGGGTCAGCCGCGCCCCGGGCCGTCACCCCGCCGGTGACCCACCCCGCCACACCGGCCTCCCCACCGACCCCAGCCACCACCCCACCCACCCACTGACGAAAAACGACACCGGGCCCGCACCCCCAACGGGGTACGGGCCCGGTGCTACCGGAAGGACTTCCGTCAGCCGACGAGGATCTCGCGGGCCAGACGGGCGGTCTCCGACGGGGTCTTGCCGACCTTGACGCCGGCGGCCTCCAGGGCCTCCTTCTTCGCCTGGGCGGTGCCGGAGGAGCCGGAGACGATGGCGCCGGCGTGGCCCATGGTCTTGCCCTCGGGCGCGGTGAAGCCCGCGACGTAGCCGACGACCGGCTTGGTGACGTTGGCCTTGATGAAGTCGGCCGCACGCTCCTCGGCGTCGCCGCCGATCTCACCGATCATGACGATCAGCTCGGTCTCCGGGTCGGCCTCGAACGCCTCCAGGGCGTCGATGTGGGTGGTGCCGATGACCGGGTCGCCACCGATGCCGACGGCCGAGGTGAAGCCGATGTCCCGCAGCTCGTACATCATCTGGTAGGTCAGCGTGCCGGACTTCGACACCAGACCGATCTTGCCGGGCTTGGTGATGTCGCCCGGGATGATGCCGGCGTTGGACTGACCGGGGGTGATCAGGCCGGGGCAGTTCGGACCGATGATCCGAGTCTTGTTGCCCTTGGTCTTGGCGTGCGCCCAGAAGGCGGCGGAGTCGTGGACCGCGATGCCCTCGGTGATCACGACGGCGAGACCGATCTCGGCGTCGATCGCCTCGACGACGGCGGCCTTCGCGAACTTCGGCGGCACGAAGATGACGGAGACGTCGGCGCCGGTCTGCTCCATCGCCTCGGCGACGGAACCGAAGACGGGCACCTCGGTGCCGTCGAAGTCGACCTTCTCGCCGGCCTTGCGGGGGTTCACGCCGCCGACGATGGTGGTGCCGTCACCGAGCATGAGCTTGGTGTGCTTCATGCCGGTGGCACCGGTCATGCCCTGGACGATGACCTTGCTGTCCTTGGTGAGGAAGATAGCCATGGTGGTGTCTGACCTCGTCCCTTACTTCGCAGCCGCGAGCTCGGCGGCCTTGTCGGCCGCGCCGTCCATGGTGTCCACGCGCTGCACCAGCGGGTGGTTGGCGTCGCTGAGGATCTTGCGACCCAGCTCCGCGTTGTTGCCGTCGAGGCGCACGACCAGCGGCTTGGTGACGTTCTCACCCTGGGACTTCAGCAGCTCCAGGGCCTGGACGATGCCGTTGGCGACCTCGTCACAGGCGGTGATGCCACCGAAGACGTTGACGAAGACGGACTTGACGTCCGGGTCGCCGAGGATGATCCCCAGGCCGTTCGCCATGACCTCGGCGGACGCGCCGCCACCGATGTCGAGGAAGTTGGCCGGCTTGACGCCACCGTGGTTCTCACCGGCGTACGCGACGACGTCCAGCGTCGACATGACCAGACCGGCACCGTTACCGATGATGCCGACCTCGCCCTCAAGCTTGACGTAGTTCAGGCCCTTGGCCTTGGCGGCGGCCTCCAGCGGGTTCGCCGCGGCCTTGTCCTCCAGGGCCTCGTGCTCCGGCTGGCGGAACTCGGCGTTGGCGTCCAGGGACACCTTGCCGTCGAGGGCGATGACCTCACCGGAGGCGACCTTGGCCAGCGGGTTGACCTCGACGAGGAGCGCGTCCTCGGCGACGAAGGTCTTCCAGAGGGTGACCAGGACGTCGGCGACCTTGTCGGCGACCTCGGCCGGGAACTGGCCCGCGGCGACGATCTCCCGGGCCTTCTCCTTGGTGACGCCGTCGTTGGCATCGACCGGGATCTTGGCGAGCTTCTCGGGCGTGGTCGCCGCGACCTCTTCGATGTCCATGCCACCGGCGACGGAGGCCATGGCCAGGAAGGTGCGGTTGGT
Source organism: Streptomyces sp. NBC_01525 (assembly GCF_045040405.1). Lineage (NCBI taxonomy): Bacteria > Bacillati > Actinomycetota > Actinomycetes > Kitasatosporales > Streptomycetaceae > Streptomyces > Streptomyces sp. NBC_01525. The sequence goes on along the minus strand of NZ_CP109397.1, from coordinate 4,339,656 downwards.
GCGGTCGAGGAGGTACGAGACGTAGTACTCCTCAAGGATCTCCGGAGCGGTCTCCGCGATCATCACCTTGTGGACCGTGTGGCCCTTGATGTCCATGCCGAGGATGTTGGTCGCGTGCTCGACCGCCTCGTCGGGGGTGGCGGCCAGCTTGACGCCACCGGCCTTGCCGCGGCCGCCGACCTTCACCTGCGCCTTGACGACCGACTTGCCGCCCAGACGCTCGGTCGCCTCGCGGGCTGCCTCAGGCGTGTCGATGACTTCACCGGCCAGCACCGGTACACCGTGCTTGGCGAAGAGGTCCCTCGCCTGGTACTCGAACAGGTCCACGCGCGTCCGTCCCTTGTCTTCTCAGAATCGCCGTAGTGATCGCGGGTCGTTCTCTGCGATGGGCGTGCCGCGAAGGGCAACGTGACGGCGCTGTCACAGGGGAGGCGTACACGGTGACCGAATACGCGGCATGTCCGTCTCGCAGGTTATCGCCGCAGGCGGTGCGGCCCTAAATCACAGCTCGCACTGGAGCGGTGATTACGGTCACAGAAGCCCAGGCAGCGCCCGTACGGACGCCCCGGATCGGCGGTTTCCCGGCCCCCGGCCGCGTCACTGTGGAACGCCTCACGTCGCCGCCCGAACGGCCGCCACCACGAAATCCGCACCCGATTCCGGCCACCCGGTACGGCGGCGCGCCGGATCCCGTACGGGCCGGCCCTTACAGCGCCCGGCGCGCGATCCCGCCCCGGGCGTCGCGGCCCGGGGCGGACGGCACGCAACGGTCCGGTGCACTACCCGCCGTCCACCTGGGTACAAGGGGAGTGCCCGGCCCGGGGCCGGGTGCCCGCGCCGTCCGGCCACCCGTACGGCCGACGCCCGGACGCCGGGACCGGCCGTCGCACCTCGGTGCCGCGGACCGGCGACGGCCACCACCACTGCATGGGGGAGTTTCATGGCGACACCGCTCACCGCATCCGACCTGCTCAAGGCGTTGCGCGACGAGGGGCTGACCGTCCACGAGGTACGCGACTGGCGCACCCACAACCGCAACGCCAAAGGCGCCTGGGGCCCGCTGAACGGCGTGATGATCCACCACACCGCCACCACGGGCACCGACGATTCCGTCGCCCTCTGCTACGAGGGCCGGTCCGATCTGCCCGGGCCGCTCTGCCACGGGGTGATCGACAAGAAGGGCGAGATCCACCTCGTCGGCAACGGCCGCGCCAACCACGCCGGGCTCGGCGACGGCGACGTCCTGCGCGCCGTCGTCCGCGAGAGCCGGCTGCCGCACGACAACGAAGCCGACACCGACGGCAACCCGCACTTCTACGGCTTCGAGTGCATCAACCTCGGCGACGGCGACGACCCGTGGCCCGAGGCCCAGATCCAGGCGATCGTCCGGGCGTCGGCGGCGCTCTGCCGCGCCCACGGCTGGGGAGAGCGCTCCGTCATCGGCCATCTGGAGTGGCAGCCGGGGAAGGTCGACCCGCGCGGCTTCCCCATGGCCGCGCTGCGCGCCCGTATCCGCGCGCGGCTGGCCGGACCGGCCGACGCCGGGGAGACGGGGGGCGGCGGGGAGCGCCCCGCGGCCCACGAGCCGTTCCCCGGGACGGACTTCTTCCGCTCCGGCACCCGGAGCGCGATCATCACGGCGATGGGCGAACGCCTGGTGGCGGAGGGCTGCGGCCACTACCGCCAGGGCCCGGGCCCGGAGTGGACCGACGCGGACCGCGACTCGTACGCAGCTTGGCAGCGGAAACTCGGCTTCTCCGGCGACGACGCCGACGGCATCCCGGGGAAGGTCAGCTGGGACCGGCTGAAGGTTCCCGCTTCGTAGAGCTGGATGTGGGCCCGGCCCCGGCTGTGGGGCCGGGCCCGCTCGTGGATCCGGGTCCGGGCCGTCGTCGGCCCGGACCCGGACATGAGGAAGCCGGGTGGTCCTCCCCCACAGAGGGCCACCCGGCTGTTCATGAGGCGACGTCACCCGCGCAGGGGGACGGTCGCGGAGTTACCGCCGTCAGACGCCCTGAGCCGGGAGCGCGGGGACACCCGGGATCGAGGGCACCGTGTGGCCGGCGGGGACACCCGGGATCGAGGGAACGGTGTCACCGGCGGGGACACCGGGGACCGACGGCACACCGGCCGGGATGCCCGGGACCGACGGCACGGCCGGAACGCCCGGGACGGAGGGAACGGACGGGACCGACGGGACACCCGGGATCGCGGGGATGTTGGCCGGGTCGGTCAGGTCGGTGGGCACGGTTCCGGCGGGCAGCAGCGTCACGACGATGTCGCGCACGGCAGCCTGGTTCACGCCGGCGACGGTCCGCTCGGTGGCCGGGAGGACGAGGGCGAACACAGCGTCGACGGTGGAGCCGCAGGCACCGGGCAGCGCGGGCTTACCGGGCAGCGCCGGGACGGCCGGAACGGTCGGGGTGACCGGGACGGCCGGGATCGCCGGGACCATGGGAACGGTCGGGGCCTTGGGCAGACCGGGGGTCGCGGGCACCGCCGGAACGGACGGAACCTGGCCGGTCAGGTTGGTCAGGTCGGCCTGGTTGGTGAAGCCGGTGAGGTCAGCCTGGTTGGTCAGATCGCCCAGGTTGATGCCGGGGATGGCGCGGCTCAGGTCCTCCTGGAGACGCCCGTACTGGTCACCCTTGGCGATCGTGGTGTGGATACCGCCCAGGGCGTTGACGACCGGGCCCAGACCATGGGTGGCGGGCAGCGCCGGGACACCGGGAACGCGCGGGGTGGTGGGAAGCGCCGGAATGCGCGGGGTGGCGGGCAGGTCCGAAGCGGCCGGGACACCGGGAACGCGCGGGGTGGTGGGAAGCGCCGGAATGCGCGGGGTGGCGGGCAGGTCCGAAGCGGCCGGGACACCGTGCATCGCGGGGATCGAACGCGGGGCCTTCTTCGCCGCCTTCGACAGACCGGCGGGGACACCGTGCTGCGCGGGGATGGTGTGCGGCACCTTCTTCGCCACCTTCGGCAGACCGGCCGGGAGGCCCTTCTCGGCGGGGAGGGCGGGAACGGTGTCCTGCACCTTCTTCCCCGCGTTGGCGAGCGAGCCGACGGCGGGCAGGTCCGAAGTGGCGGGCAGTTCGGCGGCGTTGGCGGAGACGGCGCCGAGGGCCAGCAGACCGGTGGCGGTGGCGGCGACGGCGATGGAACGACGGATGGCGATACGCATGGGAAGGATCCTTCGAATTCAGAGGTGTGATGGGCAGACCTGTGCCGCCCCCGCGCGGCAGGTCAGGAGAGACGCGGAACGGTCCGCTCTAGCCCGGGAATTCGAGGATGTCGTGGGGACGGTGACGCGTCGGCGCGCCCTCCGGCCGGTGCGCACCACCGGGCACCCACCCGGTGCACGCGGTCTCCGCCACGCACGTGGCGTGCTGGTCGCCACGGGGACCGTGACCGTCACCCATGCTCGACGAGGTGGGCGTGAACGTCACTCTGGGAAGCGGCGCCGACGCGCCGCCCTGGCTCGGTGCACCCGGCGCACGAGCGGCGCTGCGCGCCCCCTCGGCACCCTTCGCCCGCACCCCGCCGACGTAAGACGGGTTCACCTTCTCCGCAGGTCCAACGCGGTGCGCGGCGCCCTGCGGGGTTCCGTGCGGAGCGCCACCGTGCTGCGGCCGACCGCCGTCACCGGGGTGCCCCGGGTGCGTTCCGGACGGCAGCGGCAGCACGGCACCCGCCGCGTCGCCCACCTGCCGTACGACGCCGGTCACCGGGTCGACGACCTGGACGGCGCGCTCGGCGGCGGGCCGTACGGCGTCGGCGAGGTCACCGGCCGCGGCCCGTGCCTGGTGATCGGTCGCCGCGCCCGCCTGGGCTTCCTGCCGCGTGACCGCGGTTCCGGAGGGCTCCAGGTGGTCGGGCGCACCGGTCCGGGTGGCGGCCCGGACCGGTGCCGCCGCCTCGGCCGTGGCCTTGGCGGGCGAGGCCGTCGCGCGGTCCGCGGGCACGGCCCGGACCTGCGACGACGGCTGGTCGGACGACTGTCCCGCGGTCGACCCGGCGGACGCCGGGGAGAACGTCCCCGGCAGTCCCGCCGTGCGGTCGTCCGCATGGGCGCCGGGGCCGAAGGCGAAGCCGAGGGCCACGAAACCCACCAGGAAGAGCCCCGCCAGCAGCGCACGCCGCACGGCCACGGTGCGCGGCAGGCGCACAGCGGCAGGCACGACGAACACAGCAGACAACGGAGGAGACCTTCCCAGAAGGACGGGGACGCCGGGCAGGGGCCACGGCGTCGCTCTCGTCACGGGTGATCAAGCGATGACCCGATCCTTGCACGAGGGGCCAGGGCGCCCGCAAGTCCCCTTGGCACTCCTGTCACGTTCCTCCGCCATGTCCGGTATGGCGTACGAACAGCTTTCGATTTACCGGCGGTCTCCGTCGAGTACGGCACATTCAGCGGGTGCATGACACTTCGTTACCTGTGACACGGGCCGACCCGCTTGCCACGGAGAGTCCGGAAACGCCGAGGCCGGGTGATCCTCCCCCACAGAGGACCACCCGGCAGTTCGGGGCACCGGTGCACTCAGACGCACCGGGGAGAGGGCGGCACGGCGTCACCGGCGTGCCACCGCGGTGCCGCTACCGGCACCGTTGACGCCGAAGCGCCTCCGTACGGGCTCAGCCGCGCGGCTGGCCGGGGATGCTGGGGACCGTGGGGTCGATACGGTCCGTCCAGCAGTCGCCGTTCTGGTCGCAGATGACGCGGCCGGTGTCACCGTCGGCGGCGGGGACACGGGGAATGAGCTTCCCCTCCTCACCGGACCGGAGCGACGCCTGCCGCGTCACGAAGTAACCGGTCGGGTCCTCCGGGTCCACACGGCAGATCTCACCGGGAGCGGGGTCGCAGTCGTCGCTCGGCGGCAGGATCACCCGGCCGCCGTCGGCAGCGGTGAGGGCGTGGAAAACGCCCAGGTCGGTCCTGTCGGAGGGGACCCAGTCACTGTCGGCCTGGGCGGCGGTCGCGCCGAAGGCGACCAGGCCGACAGCGGCGGCGGCCACGGCCAGGGAACGGCGAACGGGATGACGCATGGTGACAATCCTTCGCTTCTGAAGCTGACGGGCTGTCCTGTCCCGCCCGCACGGCGGATCCCGGCGGCGGGGCGATCCAGGCGCACAACCGGCCTTCCCCGGCAGCCCGTTGGCGACGGCCACCGACGAAGTCGGACGTGCGTGGTGCGGGTGCGCCGTACCGCCGCGCGCCGATCGCCCACGCACCGTGCGTACACGGGCAGAGGTGACGGAGACGGCGGAAACGGGGAGTGCTTCCCAGGAAGACGGGGGCGGCCACGGCCCGGAATCCGTGGTGCCGCTCACGTCGTGGGCGATACGGCGACCTTGCCCGCCCCGGCGGCCACGCCGCAAGGACCCTCGGTACGACCCGTCACCGTTGCTCCGGCATGTCCGGTATGAATAGGGGGCGCTTTTCGATTGCGGCGGCCATGACATCCGGGAAGCGATCAGGTGTGCAGGCGAAGGCCGGTACGCCCAGGGCCGCCAGAGCCGCCGCATGCTCCCGGTCGTATGCGGGCGCACCCTCGTCGGACAGCGCGAGCAGGCAGACGAACTGCACCCCCGACGCCTTCATCGCGGCGACCCGCTTGAGCATCCCGTCGCGGATCCCGCCCTCGTAGAGGTCGCTGATGAGGACAACGACCGTGTCGGCGGGGCGGGTGATCCGGGACTGGCAATAGGTGAGCGCGCGGTTGATGTCCGTGCCGCCGCCGAGCTGGGTGCCGAAGAGGACGTCGACCGGGTCGTCGAGCTGCTCCGTGAGGTCGACGACGGCGGTGTCGAAGACGACCAGCCGGGTGTCGAGGGCCCGCATCGAGGCGAGCACCGCGCCGAAGACCGAGGCGTGGACGACGGACGCGGCCATGGAGCCGGACTGGTCGACGCAGAGCACCACTTCCTTCTTCACGGACCGCGCGGCACGGCCGTAACCGATCAGCCGCTCGGGGACGACCGTGCGGTGCTCGGGCAGGTAGTTCTTGAGGTTGGCGCGGACGGTGCGGTCCCAGTCGATGTCGCGGTGGCGGGGGCGGGCGGTCCGAGCCGAGCGGTCCAGCGCACCGGTGAGGGTGGCACGGGTCCGCGTCGCCAGACGCCGCTCCAGCTGCGCGACGACCTTACGGACGACGGCCCGCGCGGTCTCCCGGGTCGTCTCGGGCATGGCCTTGTTGAGGGTGAGCAGGGTGCCGACCAGGTGGACGTCCGCCTCGACCGCCTCCAGCATCTCCGGCTCCAGCAGCAGCGCGGCCAGGCCGAGGCGGTCGATGGCATCGCGCTGCATGATCTGGACGACTGGGGAGGGGAAGTACGTACGGATGTCGCCGAGCCAGCGCGCCACACCGGGCGCGGACGCACCGAGCCCGGCGGCGCGGCGGCCCCCGGCGTCCCGGCGGTCGCCGTCCCGCTCGGCACCGTCCCGGCCGTAGAGCGCGCCGAGCGCCTCGTCCATCGCCCGGTCCTGGCCTCGCAGTTCACGTCCGGTACCGTCCGCGTCGCCCCCGCCGAGCGCCATCCGCCAGCGCCGCAGGCGTTCATCGGGTGAGACGGGGTGAACGGTGGCGACGGCGGGAGCGGTGGCGGGCGGCCGGGCGGTTGCGGGGCCCGGGGTGGCGGGCGGGTCCATGCGGTCGATGGTGTTCAACGTGCCCTTCCCAAGGTGTCGTTGGCGTACGGGACGGAGCCGAGCAGCAGGTGGAGGGTGGGCAGGACGGCGGCGGCGCGGTCGCGGTCGAGCCCGGGGCCGAAGCCCGGTACCGGTACGACGTCGTCCGGACCCGCGCCCCTGACGGGCCCCGCCGCCTGCGGTGCAAGGGCGGCGGGGCCTCGGCGTATCAGCTCGCCGAGGGCACGGCGCACCCCAGGCCCGTACGCGGCGAACGTCCGGCGCAGCAGCGGGAGTACGTCCGTGAACGCCTCGGCCGACACCCTCGTCAGCCAGCCGTCGACGAGGGCCAGCAGCCGCTCGTCGTGGACCAGCAGCATGCCGTCGCCGTCCCCGCCTCCGGCGAATCCCTCGATCCAACCGGCGGCGTCCGTAGGCGGAGCGGCAGGCGACAGGGCGAGCCCCATCAGCCGCTCCACACCGTCGTCGCCGAGCCGCCCGTCATCGCGCAAGAGGCGCACGGCACGGCCCCGGAGCAGCCCGGGGACGCGCTCCCGCCCGGTGAGGGCGCGCAGTGTGTGGGCCCAGCGGTCCGCGGGGGTGCGGCCGCTGCCGGGGGGCGGGGGCCCGGCAGAGCCGGGAGCGGGGCCGGGGGCCGGGGGCCCGGCGGGGCCGCCGCCGATGGCGGTCGGGCCTTCCGTGGTGGTGGCGGATGCGCCCGCGGCGGCCTCGACGGATTCCACGGCCCCGCCACCCCCGATGGTCTCCGGTCGGCTGAGCAAGGTGACGGCCCGGTGGGTGGCGTCGAGGTGGTCGCGCATCTCGGTGGCGGCGTCCGCGTCGAGACCGGCGCAGGCCGGCGGCAACCCGACGAAGATCCGCTCGGCCAGCCCCGCGGCCACCTCGCGCAGCGCCGCGCCGTCCGTGCCGCGCACATCGCCGTAGCGGACGGCGCGGACGAGGGCGGGGAGCGCCCGGGCGAGCCGTCCGACGTCCGTGTCCAGTGCGGCGCGGTCCGCCAGGACGCGCATGACCTGCGGCAGGGCGTCCGGGAGCGCGGCGAGCAGGCAGCTCTCGGCGACGGCGGTGACCTCGGCGAGCGCGGTGGCGGCGCCCGCGTCCGCCTCGGCCTTGGCGGTGGCCGCGGACCGCACGGTCGTCCCCCAGATCCCGGCCTCGGCGACCTTCACCGACAGCTCCGGCTCCCAGCGCAGCCGCCAGGTCTCGCGGAACGTACCGGTGGTGGCGCGCGACCGGACCGGCTCGCCCCAGGGGATGCCGAGGAGACGCAGCCGGTGCAGCAGGCGGCTGCGCCCGGCGTCCGTCTCCTTGCGCAGATCCAGCTCCACCTCGCGCTCGGCGGCCTCCGGCTTGAGGCGCAGGGCGCGGGCGGTGCGGGTCAGGTCGCGTTGCAGGGGGACGGCCGGTGCGCCGTCGGGCACCTCGCCGAGGGCGTCCCCGACCACGAGGCGGTCGTGGATCAGCGCGGCCGGGACGTCGGAACCGTCACCCATCACGGCGCGGATCGCGTCGGTGGTCTCGGCGAGCCCCGGGAGCGGTCGGCCACGGACCGCGGCGAGCCCTTCGGCAAGGCGTACCGCCTCGATGACGTGGGCCGGGGAGACGGCGTAGTCCTCCGCCCGGAGCAGCCCGGCGGCCTTGGTCAGCCAGCGCGTGACGGGCCGGTCGGGCACCCGGAAGAGATGGCCGTACCAGCCGGGCGAGGCGATTCCGGCGCCGTAACCGCTGTGCCGGGAGAGGCGGCGGTGCGTCCAGGGCACCCAGGTCAGCTCGACCTTGGCCTTGGGCAGACCCGTCAGCAGCCGTCGGTCGGCGGTCACCGTCGTACGACGGGCCAGCGCCGGAACGTGCCAGGCGCCGCACACCACGGCCACGCGGTCCCCGAACTCCCGCCGGGCGGCCCGCACCCGCAGCCGCATATGGGCTTCGCGCACCGGGTCGTCGGGATGCCCGCCGTCGCCGTACGTCTCCCGCAGAGTGGCCATCGCCTCGGCAACCGCCGCGAACGGCGCCAGGGCATCCGCCACCCCGGGCCCGCCCGCCGTACGGTGCTCGACGACGTCCTCCCACCACGCCTCGGCATCGTCGTACCCGGCGGCCCGGGCCAGCGCGCCCAGCGGATCGGTCCGGAGCGCGGCGCCCGGCGAACCCGGGGCGGTGGCGGGCCCGCCACCGGGGGCCTCCTCCGGCGGCTCGGGCGTGGCCCCGGCACCCGGCTCCGGGCCGGGCTCCGGGCCGGGCTCCGGGCCGGGCTCCGGGCCGGGCTCCGGGCCGGGCTCCGGGCCGGGCTCCGGGCCGGGCTCCGATGTCGCCAGGGAGTGGGCGGCCGGAAGGTCGATGAAGCGGACCGGGACCTCCCTCTCCAGGGCCCAGCGCAGGGCCACCCACTCCGGGGAGAACTCCGCCAGCGGCCAGAACGCCGACCGCCCCGGGGCGTCCCGGACATGGGCGAGCAGGGCGACCGGCGGGCGCATTTCGGGGTGCCCGGCAAGCGGCACCAGGGCGTCCGCCTCCGGTGGCCCCTCGATGAGCACCGCGCGCGGGGCGGTCTGCTCCAGGGCGGCGCGCACCGCCCGCGCCGACCCGGGGCCGTGATGCCGCACCCCGAGCAGCACCGGCTCCGCGGGGACGGCCCCCGCACCGGACCTGCTCATGCCCCCGGACCCGCCACCGCCACCGGATCCGCGCATGCCGCCGGACCCGCTCCCGCCGCCGGACGCGCTCGCTCCGCCGGGCCCGCTCATGCCGTCACCTCCCGGCAGGCGCGGTAGAAGTCCTTCCAGCCGTCCCGTTCACGGACGACCGTCTCCAGGTACTCCTGCCAGACGACGCGGTCCGCGGCCGGGTCGCGGACGACGGCGCCCAGGAGGCCGGCGGCCACATCGCCGGGGCGCAGCACGCCGTCCCCGAAGTGGGCGGCCAGCGCCAGGCCGTTGGTCACCACGGAGATCGCCTCGGCCGTGGACAACGTCCCGGAGGGCGACTTGACCTTGGTACGTCCGTCCTCGGTCACACCGTCGCGCAACTCGCGGAAGACGGTGACGACCCGCCGTATCTCGTCCAGCCCCTCGGGGACGGCCGGGAGATCCAGGGAGCGGCCGAGCTGCCCGACCCGGCGGGAGACGATCTCCACCTCGGCGTCGGGGGTCCCGGGCAGCGGCAGGACGACGGTGTTGAAGCGGCGGCGCAGGGCGCTGGAGAGGTCGTTGACCCCGCGGTCGCGGTCGTTGGCCGTGGCGATGAGGTTGAATCCGCGGACCGCCTGTACCTCCTCGCCCAACTCCGGGATGGGCAGGGTCTTCTCGGACAGGATGGTGATGAGGGTGTCCTGGACATCGGCCGGAATGCGGGTCAGCTCCTCGACGCGGGCGGTCGCACCACGCGCCATCGCCCGCATCACCGGACTGGGCACCAGCGCCTCCCGGCCGGGGCCGTGGGCGAGGAGGCGGGCGTAGTTCCAGCCGTAGCGGATCGCCTCCTCGGGTGTACCGGCGGTGCCCTGCACGAGCAGGGTGGAATCGCCGCTGACCGCGGCGGCCAGATGCTCCGACACCCACGTCTTCGCGGTCCCCGGCACCCCCAGCAGGAGCAGCGCACGGTCCGTGGCCAGCGTCGTCACCGCCACCTCGACGAGGCGGCGCGGCCCGACGTACTTCGGCGTGATGACCGTGCCGTCCGGGAGCGTGCCGCCGAGGAGGTACGTCGCCACCGCCCACGGTGACAGGCGCCAGCGCTCCGGCCGCGGCCGGTCGTCGGCGGCGGCCAGCGCGGCGAGTTCGTCCGCGAAGGTCTCCTCCGCGTGCGGCCGCAGCACCGCTCCCCCGGCCTCGCCGCCCGTACCCTCCGACGCCCGCTCGCGCGGCGCCTCCCCCGTCCCGCCCGTCGCCTCTCCCGTCGCTGCTTCCGTCGTCTTCCACCCGTCCGCGGACATGGCTCCCCCTCATCGAACGAACTGCCACCGACGCCCCGCAGGCCGTCGGCCGCTTGCGGATTCCACTCTGCACCCGACCACTGACAACGGCCCCGAAACCACCTCTGACCTGCACTTCCACTCCGCTTCCCGGTCGATTGTCAGTGGCGGGTCGTAGCGTCGGTGACATGAATTCGCAGGGGGAACGCTGGACGACGGATCAGGTGCTCGCACTGGCGCCTGACGAGGCATCACGTAAAGCGGGCGGCAGGCTCGCCGGGCCCGGGCCGTGGTCGGGGGCGGGGGCGGGCGGCGATGCGGTGTGGGGGCTGTGCGAGGGCAGCGGCCGGACGCCGCACCGCGCCGTCGTCGACCTCACTGGCCCGGCGTACCAGTGCAGTTGCCCGAGCCGAAAGTTTCCGTGCAAGCACGCGCTGGGGCTGTTGCTGCTCTGGTCGGGCGGGGGCGGCGCGGTCACTGCCGGTGCGCCGCCACCCTGGGCGGACGACTGGCTGACGGGCCGCCGGGAGCGGGCCGGTCGCCGCGCGGCCGCACCGCCGGACGGCGACGCGTCCCCGCACGCCCCCGCCGACGCGGAGCCCGCGGCGCGACGCGCGGCGCGGCGGGCGGCCCGGATCGGAGCGGGCGCGACGGAGCTGGAGCAGCGCCTGGAGGACCTGCTGCACACGGGGCTCGCCGCCGCGGAGGGCGCCGGTTACGCCTCCTGGGACGAGACGGCCGCCCGCATGGTGGACGCCCAGGCGCCCGGACTCGCCTCCCGCGCACGGGAGTTGGGTGCGCTCCCTTCCTCGGGCGGCGACTGGCCGTCGCGACTCCTGGAGGAATGCGCCCTGCTGCACCTCCTCGACCAGGGCTTTCTCGGCATCGAGCGGCTGCCACCCCCACTCGCCGCGACGGTCCGCGCCCGGGTGGGCCTGACGACGGACACCGCCGAGCTGCTGACCGGCCCCAAAGCGGCACCGGTGCGCGACCGCTGGCTGGTGCTGTCCCAACAGGACACCGACGAAGGCCGGTTGACCGCCCGGCGCATCCATCTACGGGGCGAGCGGACCGGCCGGACGGCGCTGCTTCTCTCCTACTCCGGCGGCGGCCGCCCCTTGGAGCCGACGCTGCCGCCCGGCCTGCTGCTCGACGCCGACCTCGCCTTCTACCCGGGGGCCCGGCCGCTGCGGGCCGCCCTGGGTGAGCGCCACGCGCCGCCTGCCCAGGGGCCGGTGCCCTCGGGATGCGGCATCGACGCGGCGCTGCGCGCATACGGCGAGGCGCTGCGCGACGATCCCTGGCTGGACTCCTGGCCGGTGGTGCTCGCGGACGTCGCACCGGTCCCCGGGGACGACGGCTCGGGCTGGCAACTGGCCGATGCGGACGGCGAATCCGCCCTCCCCCTGGACCCGCGCGGCCTGCCCCGACCGGGCCTGTGGCGACTGGCCGCGATATCCGGCGGCCGCCCCGTCACGGTCTTCGGCACCTGCGGCCACCGCGGCTTCCTCCCCCTGACCACCTGGGACCCGGAGCCGGTTTCCCTGTGAGCCGGAGCCCTACGGGCTGGGGCCTCGTACACGTACAGGAACTCACCCGAAGCGCCACCGGACGACCGACGCACCCCGTACGCCCAGCCATACGCCCCCTCTCCCCGTCCGCCCGGCAGCTCCAGCCCCACACCCCACCCGACGACTCCTGGAGTACGGCATGACACCCACAGATTCCGCTTCTTCGCCCCTCCTGACCGCCACCGCCACCCCCGCCCCCAGGGAGACGACCGGCCCGACCAGCACCCCCACCCGACCCACCGTTCCCCCACCCCCGCCCGCCCCCTGGTCCGCCCTGGTGAGCGCCGCGCTGCTGGGGACGGAGCGGCGGACGCCGCCCGTGGTGGTACGGCCCGGGCGGAGCGCCGCCGCCGCGCTGCTGGACGCGGCGGCCGTCAGCACGGTGCGGCGCCGCGCCGCGCTGCGGCCCGCGCTCGCGGCCGACCGTCCGGCGCCCGCCCCGGACGATCCGCGGCCGGTGATACCTCCGGCCGCCCGCCGCCGCCTGGCACTGCTGCTCGCGGACCGCGGCGGGACGGTCGGGAGCAGCCGCCGCGGCACTGCGCCCGACCTCACCGAGCTGCTGCCCCAGTGGCTGGCCGCCGCCCAGGCTCACGGCTACCGTGCCCCCGAGGCGTTGCTGCCCGCCCTGCTCGACGCTGCCCGCGCCCGGACGGACCTGCGTCCGGCGGCGCTGGCGCTGGCCGGGCCGCGGGCCCTCTGGCTGGCGCGGTTCAACGGCGACTGGAAGTTCGCCCTGCGCGGCACCGGTGCCCGCGCGACGCCGGGCGCCGACGACCCCGAGGCGGTGCGGCGCCGGTGGGACGAGGGGCTGTTCGCGGAGCGGGTGGCCCTGCTGACCGCGGTGCGCCGGAGCGCACCGGACGCCGGGCGGGACCTGTTGGCCGGCACCTGGTCGGCGGAGCACGCCGAGGACCGTCTGCTGTTCCTCGACACGCTGCGCGAAGGTCTCTCGCCGGATGACGAGGCGTTCCTGGAAGGGGCGTTGTCCGACCGCAGCCGCACCGTCCGGGCCACCGCCGCCGAACTCCTCTCCACGCTCCCGGAATCCGCCTTCGCCACACGGATGGCCGCCCGCGCCCACGCCTGCGTCACCCTCACCCCGGGACCTGCACCGCGGCCGGCCCGCCCCGGGTCGGCCGGCCCCTCCGGCCCGGGGCTCACCGTGACACCACCGCGCGCCTGCGACGAGGGCATGCGGCGCGACGGCGTGGCCGCCAAGGCCCCTTCGGGCCGGGGCGAACGTGCCTGGTGGCTGGGCCAGTTGGTGGAGGCGGCACCGCTCCACCGCTGGTCCGAGCGGTGCGGCGGACGCGCACCGGAGGACATCGTCGCCCTCCCGGTGGCGGACGGCTGGCGCACCGAACTGCACGACGCCTGGTGCCGCGCGGCGATCCGGCAACGCGACACCGTCTGGGCGCGGGCCCTGCTGGGCGCCCCCGGGGCGGCACCTCAGGACGCCGGGGTCGCTTCCGGCGGCTCGTCCCGCGACACGGCGAAGCTGCTGACCGTCCTGCCGTCCGATGAACGCGCCGCGTGGGTGGCGGGGTTCATCGCGGCGCACGGCCTGGCCGACGCGTTCCGGATGCTGGGGGTCTGCGCGGTGCCGTGGGCCGAGCCGCTGGGCCGGGCGGTGGTCGACGCCCTGGACATCGCACGGGACGCGGGCAACTACCCCTGGAGCTTCAGCGGCGTGATGGGCCTGGCCGAACGGTGTCTGGATCCGGCCGCCGCGGACCGTCTGGACATGCTGACGGCGGTCACCGACGAGCCGGAGGGTGCGTCCCCGGGGTCCGGCGGCTACTGGTCCGAGGCGTTCCAGCGCCTCGTCGGCACCCTCCGCCTACGCGCCACCATGCTCGCCGAACTCACCGACGCCTTCGGCCCCGACGCCGATGCCCCTTCTCTTTCTCTTTCTCCTTCTCCTGTAACGGAGTGACCCCATGGCCGACGCCTTACGACGCCAAGCCTGGCGGAAGGCATCCCGTCAACAGCCGCCGGAACACGGCGCCTTGCCCGAAAACGGGCCACCGGCGGAGTGCACACCACCGCCCCGCCCCTAGCCAACTCCCGGCCTCGACCGGCCCCGGCCCACCGCTCCCTCAGGCCGACAAGGACCGCACGTTCGCGGTCACCCACTCCACGATCGAGGTGGTGGTGGCGCCCGGGGTGAAGATCTCCGCGACGCCCTGTTCCTTCAGGGGCGCGATGTCCGCCTCCGGGATGATGCCGCCGCCGAAGACCTTGATGTCGTCCGCGTCGCGCTCCTTGAGCAGCGCGATCACCTTGGCGAAGAGCGTGTTGTGGGCGCCGGAGAGGATCGACAGGCCGATGGCGTCGGCGTCCTCCTGGATGGCCGTGTCGACGATCTGCTCCGGGGTCTGGTGCAGCCCGGTGTAGATGACCTCCATACCGGCGTCGCGCAGCGCCCGCGCGATGACCTTGGCGCCCCGGTCGTGTCCGTCCAGCCCCGGCTTGGCCACCACGACGCGGATCGGCCCCGGCGTAGTGGCCGTCCCCCGGCCGTCCGCCTGCGCCTCGTCATGCCGTGCCACACCCATAACCGCCTCCAAGTCATGCACGGCACGTCGTGTGTGCCGCCGAGCCGACAACCGATCGCGCGACCGTCCGGTCCAGTGGCCGCAAGTGAACGAACGTTATCCCCAGCATCGCGCACCCGGTGGTCCCGTGACATGCGGGGAGGGGGAAATCACATGCGAACACCCCTGCCACACCCCGCCCTCCGTCCCCCCGCACCCCGCCCGGCCCCGGTCCGCGACACCGGCACCGCACCCCCACCGGAATGCACCCGGCATTCGCGACGCCCTTCGCCACCACCCTTCCCAAAAGGGCCACCACCACCAAAAGGTCGACATCAAGCCATCCCTTGCCATTCCGTGGCGCAATCTCCGCATTCGATATCGCCATCGGACCGCACGCCCGGCACGCACCGGATACGTCAAGGGAATTCCGGCCGCCCGGGCCCGGCCACGGCGCGTGCGCCGGGTTCCGCGCCCCAGCGCTCTCGAACGGGACACCAAAAGGAGGCATGGATGCCACCGAAAGGCGACCAAATGCCCGGCCCGGTCCCGCCCGAAACCTGGGGAAGATTGTCGGCGTCGCGTACCGCCGGGTACAGTCGCCGCTAATTCTCCTGCTGCCGAGGCGAAAGAGAAGCTGGTGGTGAACGACCGTCACCCGTCGGAGAGTCCGCTCCCGACAGGCCCCGCTCCCGACGCCTCGTACGGGCACTCCCCCGCGTACGACTCCTACGGGCAGCAGCATCCCGCGGCCGGATACTCCGGTGACGACGGCGCTGATCCGCTCTTCGGTTCCCTACCCGGCGGATACGACACCGGGCAGTACCCAACAGCCGGTTACGGCGCCGAGCAGTACGGCGGCGCCTACGAGACCGGCGCCTACGCCGCGTCCTCGTACGGCACCGGCTCCCACGACACGGGTTCCTACGCCACCGGCGCGTACGACGCGGCCGGGTACGACACCGGCACGCACCACGCCATGACCTACGGGACCGGCTACGGCACGGACGCGCAGGGCGGTGCCTACGACCCGTACGCCCACACCGGCCACGAGACGCCCGGCACCGGCACCCACGCGTACCGCTACGACGACGGGTACGGCACGGACACCGGCGCCTACCCGACCGGCACGCACCACGCCGCCTACGCGACCGGCGCCTACGAGACGGGCGGGCTCGGCACGGACGCCCTCGGCACCGGCACCGGCACGTACGCCTACGGAGGCGACCCCCTCGGCACCGGCTCTTTCCCCGCCGGTTCCTTTGACACCGGTTCCTCCCACACCGGTCGTTACGACGCCCCCGTCGGTTACGACGACCGGACGGCGTACGGCACCGGCGGCTACGAGGCCACCGCCACGGTCGTGCAGCCGGCCATCACCGAGGACGCCGGACACGACGCCACCGCCGTGTGGCCGACGATCGACCAGGCGGCGACCGCGATCATCCCGGCCCAGGGCGGCCCCCCGGCCGTCGACTCGCTGCCGCACCAGCCCGCCGAACCGCCGCGGCCCGAGGCCGGATCCCCGGGGTCCGGTTCGGGCGCCCGTGCCGCCGCGCTCGCCGACGCGATGACCCAGGCGACCCCGATCATCCCGTCCGACCTCGCCGACGACACCCCCGACCACGGCCGGGCCGCCTCCCCCGCGGTGCGGGGCCGGGGCCGCCGCCGGACGGCGAAGCGGTCGGCGCTGCTGACCATCGCGGTGCCCTCCGTCGCAGCCCTCGGCGTCTGCGCCGCCGCCGCGGCCACCGTCGGCAGCTTCGGCGGGGGCGAGAAGGACGAGGCCGCGGCGGCCGCGCCGGAGGCCGGGGGCGTCAAGCCGTCGACGGCCAACAGCAAGCTCGACACCCAGCTCGCGGGGCTCAGCGCCGGGGCCGACGACTTCGCCGGCCGGGCGAGCCGCACCCAGGAGCGCATCGACCTCAAGGCCCGGCAGGCCGCCGAGAAGAAGCGCAAGGAAGACGAGGCGAAGCGCAAGGAGGCCGCGCGCCCGAAGTTCGTGCTGCCGGTCACGCAGCACGGGCTGAGCGCGCTCTTCGGTCAGGCGGGCGTCAACTGGATGTCCGTGCACACCGGCATCGACTTCCCCGTGTTCGGCGGCACCCCTGTCATGGCCGCGACCGACGGCACCATCCGCACCCAGTGGAACTCCGCCTACGGCAACATGGCGATCGTGACGGCGCCCGACGGCACGGAGACGTGGTACTGCCACCTCAGCAGCACCAAGATCCGCTCCGGCTCCGTCAAGGCCGGCGACCAGATCGCGTACTCGGGCGACTCCGGCAACTCCACCGGCCCGCATCTGCACTTCGAGGTGCGGCCGGGCGGCGGCTCGCCGATCAACCCACTGCCGTGGCTGCAGAGCCACGGGCTCAACCCCAACTGACGCCCGGTGCCTGCCGGTCCGTCCGGCAGGCACCCGCGTGGTGGCCCGGCCCCTGAGGGCCGGGCCTTTTTCACAACTTCTCGACCGGGGCGTACCGCAGCAGCAGCCGCTTGGGCTTCTCGCCGCCGAAGTCGATCGTCGCCTCGGCGTTGTCCCCGCCGCCCTTGACGCCGACGACCGTGCCGAGGCCGAAGCTGTCGTGGGTGACGCGGTCGCCGACGGCGAGCGCCACCACCGGGCGGTCGTTGCTCCGCCGGGTCGCGAACCCGCTCGGGCCCTTGGCCCGCGACGTACCGAACCCGGCGCCGACACCGCCGCTGCCGCCGGAGCGCATCCCGCCCATGGTCGCGGACGGCGTCGCCGGTCCGGTGCGCCGCCAGTCGACATACGTCGCGGGGATCTCCTCCAGGAACCGCGACGGCGGGTTGTACGACGGCTGGCCCCAGGCGCTGCGCATCGTGGAGCGGGTGAGGTAGAGGCGCTCGCGGGCGCGGGTGATGCCGACGTAAGCGAGGCGGCGCTCCTCCTCCAGCTCCTTGGTCTGGCCGAGCGCGCGCATGTGCGGGAAGACGCCGTCCTCCATGCCGGTGAGGAAGACGACCGGGAACTCCAGGCCCTTGGCGGTGTGCAGGGTCATGAGGGTGACGACGCCGCTGCCGTCCTCGTCCTCGTCGGGGATCTGGTCGGAGTCGGCGACCAGCGCGACCTGCTCCAGGAAGTCGGCGAGCGTGCCGCCGGAGACGGGCTCCTCCGCGTCCACATCCTCCGCGGCGGGTCCGGCCACGCGGTCCTGCTCGAACTCCAGGGCCACAGCGGCGAGTTCCTGGAGGTTCTCGATACGGGTCTCGTCCTGCGGGTCGGAGGAGGACTGCAGCTCGGCGAGGTAACCGGTGCGTTCCAGGACCGCTTCGAGGACGGTGGCCGGTCCGGCGCCGGATTCGACGATGGTGCGCAGCTCTTCCATCAGGGTGTTGAAGCGCCGGACGGCGTTGGCGGAGCGGGCGGCCATGCCGTACGCCTCGTCGACGCGGCGCAGCGCCTGCGGGAAGCTGATCTTCTCGCGGAGCGCCAGGGCGTCGATCATCGCCTCGGCGCGGTCGCCGATGCCGCGCTTGGGGACGTTGAGGATCCGGCGGAGCGGGACGGTGTCCTCCGGGTTCGCGAGCACCCGCAGGTACGCGAGGATGTCGCGGACCTCCTTGCGCTCGTAGAAGCGGACACCTCCGACGACCTTGTAGGGCAGCCCGACGCGGATGAGGATTTCCTCGAAGACACGGGACTGGGCGTTGGTGCGGTAGAAGATCGCGACGTCTGAGGCGCGGGCATCCCCGGCGTCGGTGAGACGGTCGATCTCCTCGGCGACGAACTGGGCCTCGTCGTGCTCGGTGTCGGCGACGTACCCGGTGATGCGGGGGCCCTCACCGGCTTCGGTCCAGAGGTTCTTGGGGCGGCGGTTCTCGTTGCGCTCGATGACGGCGTTGGCGGCGGAGAGGATCGTCTGGGTGGAGCGGTAGTTCTGCTCCAGCAGGATCGTCGTGGCGTCCGGGTAGTCCTCCTCGAACTGGAGGATGTTGCGGATCGTGGCGCCGCGGAAGGCGTAGATCGACTGGTCGGCGTCGCCGACGACGCACAGCTCGGCGGCGGACTCGGCCGGACCGACCAGCTCGCGGACGAGGGTGTACTGCGCGTGGTTGGTGTCCTGGTACTCGTCGACCATGACGTGGCGGAAGCGGCGGCGGTAGTGGGCCGCGACGTCCGGGAACGCCTGGAGGAGGTTGACGGTCGTCATGATGATGTCGTCGAAGTCCAGGGCGTTGGCCTCGCGCAGCCGCGCCTGGTAGAGCGCGTACGCCTGGGCCAGGGTCTTCTCAAAACCGTCGGCGGCCTGCCCGGCGAAGGTCTCCTCGTCGATGAGCTCGTTCTTGAGGTTGGAGACCTTGGCGCTGAAGGACTTGGGCGGGAACCGCTTGGGGTCGAGATCCAGATCGCGGCAGACCAGGGCCATCAGGCGCTTGGAGTCGGCGGCGTCGTAGATCGAGAACGACGAGGTGAAGCCGAGGTGCTTGGACTCGCGGCGCAGGATGCGGACGCAGGCACTGTGGAAGGTGGAGACCCACATGGCGTGGGCCCGGGGACCGACCAGCTCCTCGACGCGCTCCTTCATCTCCCCGGCGGCCTTGTTGGTGAAGGTGATCGCGAGGATCTGGCCGGGGTGGACGCCGCGGGCGGCAAGCAGATGCGCGATGCGGTGGGTGAGCACACGGGTCTTGCCGGAACCGGCTCCGGCGACGATCAGCAGCGGGCCGCCGGAGTGCACCACGGCGGCCTTCTGGGCGTCGTTCAGCCCCTCCAGGAGCGTGGCCGGGTCGACGGCGGGGCGGGCGGCGCCGTCGCGGTAGTGCGCGTCCCGGGGCACGGGAGCGTCGTACCTGCCGCTGAAGAGGTCGTGCGGGACCTCCTCCGGGGCCGGGCCGTGCTCGTCCTCGGGGGGCGGCGGGGGCTCCTCGTCCTTGGGAGCGAGGTCCGCCAGGAAGCTGTCGTCAAAGAGGCTGCTCATCGCCCACCGAGTCTAGGCCGCCCCACTGACAGTCGGCCCCGGAGTCGCGGAAGTGCCGGAAGGACGGGCGTTCCGCCCCCACCACTCGCGAATCCGGCATTCGACGCAGAAGCCTCGCTTTACCCGCACGAACGTCACCTCATGCACACAGGTCACAGAAAGGTTTCGGGCAATTCGAACACCTGCCTTCACAGGAGCCACACGAGTTGGCTAGGTTCACGCTCGGGCTGCCCGCATCCCGCGGACGACAGCGTCCGCACGGGCCGCCTCCGCCGAGTCCGGCCCTGCCCCACGGCACCCGGAGCCGGGGACCCACCAGCACCACCGGGGTGAATCGGTCGGTACGGCCGCACGCGTGCGAACGTACGGACCGTAGGGCAAGCCTTCCGTCTGCGACACCGCCCGAACCCGACAGCTAACCCGGTAGGCGGTCCACGGAAGGAGTCGTCGGCCTTGCCGTCGCACCGCAAGCCGCGTACCCGCGTCCTCACCTCGCCCGGCAGCCGCCGGACGGCCGCCGGTCTGACGACCGCGGCCCTCGCCACGGTCACCCTGCTGTCGCAGTCGGCCGAGGCGTCCCCCCGCTCCCCGAAGCCGACCGTCGAAGAGGTCAAGAAGAAGGTCGACACCCTCTACCGCCAGGCGGAGGTCGCGACCCAGAAGTACAACGGCGTCAAGGAGCGCGTCGACGAGCGGCGGGCGGAGGTCGGCGACCTCCAGGACGCCGCGGCGCGCCGCACCGGCAAACTCAACGAGGCCCGCCGGGAGCTGGGGACCTTCGCCGCCGCGCAGTACCGCGGCGGCGGCATGAACCCGACGGCGCAGCTGATGTTCTCCAAGGACCCCCAGCAGTTCGCCGACCGCAGCCACCTGATGGAGCGGCTGACCGGGCGGCAGCAGCAGGCCGTCGACGCCTACCAGGAGCAGCAGGCCGCCGCCGCCCACCAGCGGGCCGAGGCGACCCGCAGCCTGGAGCGCCTCCAGGAGTCGCAGACCGCGCTGGCCGACTCGAAGCGGACGGTCCAGGGCAAGCTGACCGAGGCCCGGCAGCTGCTCTCCGAGCTGACCGCCCAGGAGAAGGCGCACCTGGCGGAGCTGGAGCGCAAGAAGGAGGAAGAGGCCCGGCGCAAGGCCGAGGAGGAAGCTCAGAAACAGCGCGAGCAGCCCAGTGGCGGGACGGACACCGGCTCCCCCGGTACGACCGACCCCGGCCAGGGCGGCGGACCGGCCGACGGCTCGTACCATACGAAGGCCGAGAAGGCGCTCGCGTTCGCCCGCGCCCAGATGGGCAAGCCGTACGTCTGGGGCGCCACCGGCCCCAACTCCTACGACTGCTCCGGGCTGACGCAGGCCGCGTGGAAGGCGGCCGGGGTGAGCCTGCCGCGCACGACGTGGGACCAGGTGAACGTCGGCCAGCGCGTCGTCACCAAGGATCTCGCCCCCGGTGACCTGGTGTTCTTCTACAACGACATCAGCCACGTCGGGATGTACATCGGCGACGGCAAGATGATCCACGCCCCGAAGCCGGGCGCCAGCGTGCGCATCGAGTCGATCTACTACATGCCGATCTACGGGAGCGTCCGCCCGGCGTGACACCCCTCCGGGAGGCCGCCGCACCGCGCGTCCTCCCGGCGAAACGCCTCCGGCCCGGCACCCTCGGTGAGGGGCCGGGCCGGAGGCGTACGCGGGGTGTGCCGGGGGCGCGGGGGACAGCGCCGCGCGCCCCGGTCGGGCTCAGGTCCAGAGCACCGCGATGAAGATGTTGACCATGGTGAGCAGGCCGACCGTGCCGAACAGCGGCTTGGCGATGCTCTCCTCGTCCCGCTTGACGTAGACCAGGCCCAGGATGACGACCAGGACGGCCAGCTTGACGCCGATCTTGATGTTGTCGACCGGGCTGCCCTGGGCCTGGTTCAGGCCGACCAGCGCGATGCCGGTGACCAGCATCGTCAGCGCACCGTGCAGCATCGCGGGCACGAACCGGGCGGTGCCCGCGCTCATCGCCTTCATCTGCGTGAGAAAGCCCCCCAGCAGGGAGGCGATACCGATGATGTGCAGGCCGACGAAGATATTGATTACTACGTCCATGGTACGGATCGTAACGGTCTCCCCCATACCTCCTTCCGGGGGCCCGGTGGTGGGCGTTCATGGCCGGTCTGCGGCCTGTCCGTGGGGCGGGGGCGGCTCCAGGGTGCGGCGCATGGACCGGCTGAGGGGGCCTGTAGGGGGTGTGACCCGGCCGGTCTCGCGCGGGTCGCCGGTGTCTGGGCGCGGGGGTGGGCGCGGGCCCGTGCGACGCCGGCGCCGCGAGTGGTCCCGGGTGGCTTCCGCACCGAGGTCGGCCATCCGCGGGAGGCCGCACGGTACGTCCTCCCCGCCGCCGACCCCGCGGTGCTGCGCGCACTGGCCCGTACGGTGACGGCGCCGGACATCCGGCTCAAGATCTGCGCGCCCCGCGCCGAGGTCGCGCCGCTGCTCACCGCCGCCTGGCGGTACGACGAACCGCAGTACCTCATGACGGCCCCGCTGCCGCCGGATCCCCCGGCCGCCGCGCCGCCGCCCGGCTACCGCCTCGACACCGAGGAGTGCGACGGGATCATGGACGTACGGGTATGGGCCACTGGCGGGGCGGCCGACCGGCCCGCCGCGAGCGGCCGGATCGCGCTCACCGGCGGCACGGACGGCGCCCGGTGTCCGCCGTCCACGACATGATCGGCACGGAGCCGGAACACCGCCGCCGGGGCCTGGGCCGCCTGGTGATGGCGGCGCTCACCGCCTACGCCGTCCGACGGGGCGCCACCGAGGGCGTACTCGTCGCCAGCCCGCCCGGCCGGGAGCTGTACACGGCCCTCGGCTGGCGCCTGCGTTCTCCGGTGACGGCGGTGGTGCGGGCAGGGTGAGTGGGGCGGGCGAGGCCGATGTCGCGTGGGGCCGGGGCCCGGTGGCTCTCGGGGCGGCCCACGTGGCGGACGCGTCGGCCCTCGGCCGTCAGCCCTTGATCTCTCGTCCCAGCCACCGGAAGATCTCGGGGACCTGTGCGCGCCACGCCGCGCTCGTGTGGCCGCCTGCGTCCGCGCCGATCCGCCGGACGGTCACCGCGGTCGGCCGACGGGCCTCCCGCTGCAGTCCGAGACCGGCCTCGTAACCGTCGCCGGGCGCGCCGGAGAGGTAGAGCGCGGTGTGCGGCGGGCGTCCGGCCAGGTTGGCCTCCCGCAGCTGGTGCAGCGGGTTGCTCTCGATCCGCAGCTTCGGGTCCTTACCGGCGAGCGAGGTGGCCTCGCCCGCCGGGTCGTTGTAACCGGACATGCCGACCGCCGCGCGGTACCGGTCGGGGTGGGCCAGGGCGAGCCTGGTCGCGCAGTGCGCCCCGGCGGAGTACCCGGCCAGCGCCCAGGAGCCGGGGCGGTCCCCGGCCCGGAAGGTTTCGGTGATCATCTGGCGTACGTCGACGGTCAGCCAGCTGTCGGCGTTGACCTTCCCGGGGATGTTGACGCAGCCCGTATCGGCGCCCTGGTAGATGTTGGTGCGCGGCGCGACCAGGATGAACGGCTTGATCTCCCCGCGCTCCATCAGAGGCTGGAGCTGGCGGCCGGCCGCCAGCGTGCCGAACCAGGACTTGGCCGAGCCGGGGTAGCCGGGCAGCAGCTCGACCACCGGGAACTTCTTGGTGCGGTACGCCGGGTCGTGGTACTGCGGCGGCAGCCAGACGTACACCTCACCGCTGACGCCGGAGATACGGCCCTGGAGGTCCGTGACCTGCACGCCCGGGCCGAGCACCGGGTCGTCGGCGGGGCGGAACGACTGGGCCCGGCGGGGCTCGTCGGAGATCTGCCGGCCGCCCAGCCCGTCGGGACCGAGGTCGCGGGCCGCCTCGATGTGGCTACCGGTGCCGAGGAGGTCGTCCCAGGTGTCGTAGAGGTTGTTGGCGTTGTTGACCAGTACGAAGACCACAGTGATGGCGGTTGCCTGCGCGAACAGCAACATGGCCAGACGTAGCGCGCCGCGCAGCAGACGTGGCCCGGCTATCCGGCTCCAGAGCGCCAGTGGCAGGACGATCGCGACGCCCAGCAACAGGAGCGAGGTGAGGAAGAAGGGCGTGCCCGTCAGGCTCATCGGGATCTCGCTTCCAGGACGTGTACGTGGTCGGCGGGGTGGTGGCCGCGCCGACGGCAGCGAGCCTCTCCTCGCCTTTAGATGGCGTTCCACGACGTCCTGGTTGCCCCTCTTCGCGGGCTTCTTTCCTCCTTTTGCTGGATGGATCACCGGGCGTGACGGGGGCCTCTCCGGCGGTGAGCCGGGAGCCCTCAAGTGGTGCGCCTGAGGCCCCGGCCCCCTCCGGTGGTACGCCGACCCCGACCCCGTGTCACACCAGGCGGCGGGCGGCCGCCCAGCGGGTCAGCTCGTGGCGGTTGGAGAGCTGGAGCTTGCGCAGCACCGCGGAGACATGCGACTCCACGGTCTTGACGGAGATGAAGAGCTGTTTGGCGATCTCCTTGTACGCATAGCCGCGGGCGATCAGCCGCAGTACCTCGCGCTCCCGCTGGGTGAGGCGGTCCAGGTCCTCGTCCACCGGCGGGGCATCCGTCGAGGCGAACGCGTCGAGGACGAACCCGGCCAGCCGCGGCGAGAACACCGCGTCGCCGTCGGCCACCCGGAAGATCGCGTCGACCAGGTCCTTCCCGGTGATCGTCTTGGTGACGTAACCGCGCGCGCCGCCCCGGATGACGCCGATGACGTCCGCGGCCGCATCGGAGACCGACAGCGCCAGGAAGCGGACCGGCCGCTCCGGGTCTGCCATCTGCGTCGCGCTGCGGCGCAGCACCTCCACGCCGCCGCCACCGGGCAAATGGACGTCCAGGAGGACGACCTCGGGGCGGGTGGCGGTGATGACCGTGATCGCCTGGTCGACGTCGGCCGCCTCACCGACCACCTCGACGCCGGTCCGCTCCGTCACCCCGATCTCCGCCTGGACCCCGGTACGGAACATCCGGTGGTCGTCGACGAGCACCACCCGTACGGTGCGCTCCCCGGCCGCCTCGTCACCGGCCGAACCGTCGCCCGCCGGTCCCAGGGTCGCGGGCCCGTCGGGTTCCGCGGTGCCGGCGGGTGCCGGTGTCCCGGTGCCGACCGGTGCGCTCCGGGGAGCGTCGTCGCTGCTCAGGCCCTGCTGTGCGCCGTCGCTGTTCATTTCTTCCGTCCGTCCCTCGTGGTCTGCGTCGTCATCATCGCGCGGTGCGGCGCGCCGTTTCGCCGCCGCGGCGTATGCGGCGCCCGGCGGGCGCGGCGGTGGCCGTGGGGGTGGCCGTGGGGGTGGTCGTGGGGGTGGTCGTGGGGGTGCCCGTAAGGAGGGGTCGTGGGGGTGGCGGCGGATGCGGGCGTGGTCATTCGGTGCGCTCCATCTCCAGCTCGACCTCGGTGCCGCCGCCGGGCACGGACCGCAGCCGGGCGGTGCCGCCGTTGCGTTCCATCCGGCCGATGATGGACTCGCGGACGCCCATCCGGTCGTCGGGGACGGCGTCCAGGTCGAAGCCCGGCCCCCGGTCGCGTACGGAGACGAAGACCGTGCGGCCCTCCACCTCGGCGAAGACCTGCACCGGCCCGCCCTCGCCGCCGTACTTCGCGGCGTTGACCATCGCCTCGCGGGCGGCCTTCATCTGCGCGCCCAGCGCCTCGTCCAGCGGGCAGTCGCCGACCACCACGACCTCGATCGGTACGCCGTGGTGGTCCTCGACCTCGGCCGCCGCCGTACGCACCGCGTCGGCGAGGGTGGCGGGCTCCTCGTCCTCCTCCTTGGTGCGGCCCTCGGGCCGGTACAGCCAGGCCCGCAGCTCCCGCTCCTGGGCGCGGGCGAGCCGGGCGACCTCGCGGGAGTCGTCGGAGCTGCGCTGGATGAGGGTGAGGGTGTGCAGCACGGAGTCGTGGACGTGGGCGGCGACCTCGGCCCGTTCCTGGGCGCGGATGCGCATCAGCCGCTCCTCGGAGAGGTCCTGTATCAGGCGGACGAGGTAGGGACCGGCGAGCAGGGCGATGCCGACGACGACGGCGAGCGCGGCCTGGAGCACCGAGCCGAGGTGGCCCACCGAGCCCTGAAGCACGACGATGCCGGTCACGCCGACTCCGACGAGCGCGACTCCGGCCGCGCCGCGCAGCGCCGGGAGGACCCCCTTACGGCGGCCCAGCTCCAGCCACTGCGCGCGGCGCGCGTTGTCGGCCTGCCGCCAGACGAGGGCGACACCCGCGGCTATCAGCAGCACCGGCCACAGATAGCCGCTGCCGATGCCCAGCTGGAACCGGGAGGCGACGAACGCGGACCCGGCCAGCAGCGCGATCAACGCGATGACTTGGCCCGTATCGGGTCTGCGGGCCCCGGCGCGGCGGGCGCCGTCGGCCGTGGTCCGGCGGTCCTCCACCCCGCCGACGCCGAGCGGGACGAAGAACCAGAACGCCGCGTAGAGCAGCGCGCCCATGCCCTCGGCGAGGAACAGCGCGACGAAGACGACCCGGACCCAGGAGACGGGGAGCCCCAGATGTCCCGCGAGTCCGCGCGCGACGCCGCCGAGCAGCCGCCCGTCGGCGCTGCGGTAGAGCTTGCGCACGGGTGGCTCGGCGAATTGCTGCGCGGACGCGTGGTGCGATCCGGCGCGGGGCGGGGCTGTGGTCATGCGCAGATCGTCACACGCGGCGGGTCGGGGGACATCAGGGTGGACCCTGACGTGGTCCCTGAGATTTGCGGGTCGCGGCGCGGGCGTGCCCCGCGGTCAGCTCGCGTCCTCGCGCTTGCGGAAGCCGTCCTTCACCTTGGAGAAGAGGTCACGGAACGTGGCCCATTCGGCGCTCGGCGCGGAGACGTAGATCGCATACTCCTTCTCCCCCTCACGGCCGAATCCGAGGTCGATGCCGCGGTACTCCCGCACCTGGCCTTGGAAGGTGAACTCCCAGATGGCGGCCGGGTCGTTCTGGTACATCGTGTCCTGCAGCCGCTTGCGCGAGTAGCTCGGGTACTGCTTCTGGAGGTCCCCCTCGACCTGCTTGAAGTGCGCCACCTGGTCGCCGGACGAGAAGTCCAGCACGCTGATCGTCAGCTGGGCGAGCGACTCCTGGGAGATGTAGACGATCTGCCGGCCGCCGTCCTTCACCTGCCGCGTCCAGCCGTCCGGCACCGGATAGGAGACCCCGAGCTGCCGCTCCTCGACGCGGTGCATGCCGTCCGGGGTGGGCGGGGGCGGCCCGATGGGGTGCTGGGACACGGAGGGCTGCTCGGGGCTGCTGCCCTTCGCCGGTTGCGCCGTGTTGCCGATGCCCCCGTGGAGCGCGTACCAGGCGCCGCCCGCGCCGCCCCCGGCCGCCAGCACCCCGAGGGCGCACCAGAGGACGACCCGGCCGCGTCGCTTACGGGGCGGCGGGGTCACCGCGATCTGCCCCGTGTCTTCGGCACCCGACACGGCCGCCCCGGTGGCGGACGGCAGGAGCGCGCCGCCCATGGAGCCGGTGTCCGCCTCGGCGACCCGTTGGGCTTCCGCGTCGACGCCGACGAGGCCGCGTGTGTCCGCCGCCGGTCCCGTGACCTGGCCGGTGGCGGACGTGCTCGCGGTATCGGTGTCCGTGGCCGCGCCGGTCGTGGTGGCGCGGCCCAGGGAGGCCGCTATCCGGGGGTCGGTGATCGCCCCGGTACCGGCCGTCTTTCCGGCGATCCCGGTGGTGGTGCCCGTACCGCCGCTCCCCGGGGTGGGCCGCCCGCCGCCCGCGGTGTCCGACGGCACGACCGGCCTGGTCAGGGCCTCGAAGCCACTCGCCGTGTCGGAACCGCCGCGCCCCACGGTGCCCAGGGCCAGCGTCGGCCAGCCGATCAGCGCCGTGTCCACCTCCGCCTCGGCGGAGCGCAGCGCCTGCTCGACGACCTCGGCCGACGGCCGGTCGGTGGGCTCCTTCGCGAGCAGCGCCTCGATCAGTGGCGCCAACGGCCCGGCGTGGGCCGGCGGCTCCAACGGGTCGACGGCGATGGCGTACGCACTCTCGACCGCCGTGGTCTTACGGAACGGGGGCCGCCCCTCGACCGCCTGATAGAGCGTCGCCCCCAGGGCCCACAGGTCGGACGCGGGCCCCGGGGTGCCACCCTTGACCCGCTCGGGCGCCAGGTAGTCGATGGAGCCGACCAGTTCGCCGGTCTTGGTGAGGGTGGACGTACCGGAGGCGACGGCGATCCCGAAGTCCGTCAGGACGACGCGGCCCTCGTCGCCGAGGAGGACATTGCCCGGCTTGACGTCCCGGTGCAGCACCCCGGCGGCGTGCGCGGCCCGCAGCGCGGCGATCATGCCGCGGCCGATCCGGGCCGCCTCCCGGGGATCCACGAAACGGTTCTCCCGCGCCGCCCGTTTGATGAGGTCACCGAGCGTCCCGGCCGGTACGTACTCCATGACGATGCACGGCAGCCCGTCGTCGAGAACCACATCGTGGACGCTGACCACATTGGGGTGGTTGATGCGCGCCGCGGCCTGCGCCTCGCGGGTGGTCCGCTCGTGGCGCAGGGCCAACTCGTCCGCGTCCAACTGGGGCGAGACGTGCAGCCGCTTGACGGCCACTTGGCGTGCGAGGACCTCGTCCCGGGCCCGCCAGACGGTGCCCATACCTCCGCGGCCTATCCGCTCGATCAGGCGATACCGCCCGGCGACCAGTCGCCCCTCGTCCACCGACGCCGCCTCCGTCACCGCACGCCCCTCCGGAAACCCGTACGTATCCAGGGCGCAACGATAGTCTCCGACCCGGCCGATCCGGGCCCCACCTGCCGCGCCTGTGCACCGTCCGTTCGCTGCGTCGGCGCATCTCGGGGGGATATGCGAACCCGCGGGTGATATCGGGGTTGCTCGGGGTCGATCTCAGGGTTCTGCCAGGGTTTCCACGGATGCCGGGATTCCGTCGCGCTTGTCACCATGGGTTCATGAACGAAGCAGCCCCAGCCGAGGAATCGGCACCGCCCGGCGCCGACGGCGCCACCCCGCCGCGCCCGCCGCTGCGCCGCAGCCGACGGCACAAGGTCGTCGCGGGCGTATGCGGTGGCCTGGGCAGGCAGTGGGATCTCGACCCGGTGATCTTCCGGATCGTCCTCGCCGTGCTCTCCGTCACCGGCGGCCTGGGGCTGATCTTCTACGGCTTCGCCTGGCTGATCATCCCGCTCCACGGCGAGGAGGAGAACGAGGGCCGACGGCTGCTCTCCGGCCGGGTCGAGGGCTCGGCGCTGACGGCGCTGCTGTTCGCGCTGGTCGGCTGCGGGCTGTTCCTCACGACGCTGGGCAAGGGCAGCGTCATGTCCTTCGCCGTCCTGCTGACGCTGGCCGTGGCCGGTGCCGCGTACTGGTCGCGTCGGCACCGCGGCGGCGGTGCCGAGGGCCCCGGCGCCCGGGACGCAGCCACCGCGCAGGTCATCGCCGACGCGCCGCCGGAGACCATGGCGCCGCCCGGCCCGCAGACGCCTCCGTGGTGGCGGGGGCCGCTCGGCAAGGAACCGGCCGGGCTGATGTACCTGTGGGGCCCTGAACACGCCGATCTCACCTATGAGGGCGGCCACGGCGTGCCCGGCGGCCCCGTGTGGCCTCCCGGTTTCCGCCCCGGCGGCGCGGCGGCCCGTCCGTCCGGTGCGCCCGCGCCGCAGCGGCGTCGGCCGCGGGCCGGGCGGCGGATCGGTGGCGTGGTCTTCCTTCTGGCCGCACTCGGCGGCGCCGGCACGGCGCTCGGCGTAGACCGGCACGCCCCGTTCTCGCACGCACTGCAGGCGGGTCTGGCGTGTGCGCTGGTGGTGTTCGGGCTGGGGCTGGTGATCAGCGCCTGGCTGGGGCGGACGGGCGGCGGCACCGTCGTCATGATGGTGCTGACGACGGCGCTCCTCGCGGTGTCGACGGTGTTGCCGGACAACATCAGCGCCGAATGGCAGAACCGTCATTGGGCCCCCACCGAAGTCTCCGCCGTCCAGCGGCATTACGAACTCGACTCCGGAGGGGGCAGGTTGGACCTCGGGGGGCTGCCCGTCAAGGACGGTCACACGATCCGTACCGGCGCCGAGGTGGGCGCGGGCCGCCTGGAGGTGACGCTGCCACAGGGCGTGGAGACGACGGTGCATCTGTCGCTGGGGCTCGGCGATGTGCGTCTGCCGGGCGAGTCCGCCAACGACGTACGGATCTCCGCGGACGACCGCACCCGGACGGTCACGCTTCCCGCCGAGGGGCTGAAGAAGGGGGAGAAGCCGCGCGGCTTCCTCGACCTGACGCTCCGGGTGGGCGCCGGGCAGATCGATGTCCGCCACGCTCTCCCGCCGTCGCCTGCGGCGCCCGCCTCCCCGTCGCCGCCCGGGGCGGCCTCCCCGCCAACGGCCGGTTCGCGAGCCGGGGCCCTCCCGGCGGCCGCGGTCGCGGCGCTCGCACCGGTCGGCTCGCCGGTGTCGGCCACCACGCACATATCCGCCGTATCCACCCCGCCCGCCGCTCCCCGCACCTTCGCTCTCGTCCTTGCCGCTCGGCCGTCTCAAGGAGGTATCTCATGAAGCGTCACCCCTTCGAACCGGTCCGGTTGATCTGCGGGCTGGCCGCGGTGGCCGTCGGCGTCGGATACGGCCTCGACGCCCTGGGGGTCTGGCATGCGCCGGGGCCCTGGCTCTTCCTGGCGATACCGGCCGGTCTGCTGGCCTCCGGCGTCACCGCCGTGGCATGGGCCGTCGCCCGCCGGGGGCGCCCGGGCACGGAGCGGTAGCGACGGGCCGCCGGGACCGGCTGCAGCACAGCGGGGCGGCGGTCGCCGGCCCGGGTGGCGGAGGCGGTATCGGCAGCGGGGCCCATCGGGTGAGTTCAGGCGTCCCGGGCCGGAGGCATCCGGTCGGACACGGGCCGTGCGGTGGCCCACCGTGGGGCGACGTGGCCCAGCCAGATGTCCTGGTCGTCGGCGAGCGGCCGGTGGAGGGGAAGGGGGAGGAAGTGGCAGGCACAGGCCGGACCGGCGTCGTCGCCGTCGCCCCGGACACGGTGTTCCCATGCGTCGGGGGCGCCATCCGGCGCCCGGAGCAGGAAGAAGGTGGTCCGTCTCGGTTGTGCGGTGTCGGGGTGGGGCTCGTCCTCGACGGTGATCCGCCGCACCACGGTGGCGCCCGACAGCCCGGTCTCCTCGGCGACCTCCCGCAGCACAGCCCGCTCCGGCGCCTCACCTGCTTCGACTCCGCCCGCGGGCGCCTGGGTACCGGCCTCCGCCATGCCTACGTGGTCGAAGGCCACCAGCTCGGGAACGACGCGGTGGCGGACCACGCCAGCGGCGACGCGGATTCTGGGGAGGGTCATCCCGCGATGATCCCGCGTTTCCGGGCGGTACCGGGGCGTTGGCGGAGGGCGCTCGGGCGGCACCGGCGAGCCGGGGGTCGCCGGTGCCGCGGCCTCCACGGTCCTTCACCCGGCAGGGTCCCCGGCAGGGTCCCCGGCACCGGCCGGCTCCGAGGCCCGGACGCCCGCACCCGCACCCGCACCCGCACCCGCACCCGCACCACCCTCCTCGCCAACGCGGTCGCCACAGCAACCGCCGTCGTCGGCGCCGTCACGCGAAGAGCGACGGCGACAACGACGCCCCGCACCCGGCCCGGACGATTACTCCCCCACCTCCGCGACCCATCCCGCCGACTCCGCGCCGGATGCCGTGATCACCCGGATCTCCGTGGGGCCCGGTTCGATGTCGGCCGGTACGGGAACGGTCAGGGTGGCGTCCGCCGGGTTGGTGAAGCCTCCGGGGCCGGGCACCAGGGGCACCGGCACATGCACCGCTCCGATGCGTACGACGATGCGGGCCAGCAGGTCCGGGGTGCGGGCGCCCGGCGGGACGAAGCCCGTGCCGCGGATCTCGATGTCGTCACCCGGGCGGATCGGTGCGGGCAGATCACCCGGCTCCCGGGCGCGGACCACCGACAGGATGACGGGGCGGCCGCCCTCATCGCACTTGGCGGCCAGGTAGCCGGCGGCCGACACCACGACGAGCGCGGCGGTGACCCAGCCCGCCGACGGCGGGACGAGTCCGGGCGGACCGATCACCACGGTCAGGGCCAGCGCCGCCACCGCCGCGTTGACCAGCAGATACTGCGTGGCGGCGAGGTCGGCGCGGCCCGCGTCGTCGGCGAACAGGTCGACGGCCCGGGGGCGTTCGGCGGCCGGTTTCTGGAGCCGCCCGGCCCGTACCCGCGCGGCGACCACGGCGCGCGCCGCCACCGCCGTACCGCACACCGTCAGCAGGACGAGCAGCATCGGCGGGGACAGTGCGGCCCGTCCGGCGAGCGCGGCGTCCGCCTCCGACGGGTGCGGCGCGCCGCCGGGCAGCACGTTCCCGGCCACCGCCGTCAGCATCGCGAAGACCGCCACACCGAACCAACCGGCTGCGACCGTACGGGAGGTGGACAGCCGCTGGTCCTCGCCGGTGAGCGGCGCCAGCACCCCGCCGTGCCCACGGTGCCGCCATGCCGTCACGGTGCCGCCGAGTGCCAGCGCGACGGCGGCGGTCAGCGTGGCCGTACGGTGTGCGGTCCAGCCGTCGCCGACCGCGGTCAGCGCCTGCCCGAGGAGCAGCGCGGCGACCGCGCCCCACAGCGCCCGGAGGGTGCCGCGGTGTACGGAGTCGAGCCAGGTCGTGCGGGTGGCGGCGGCGTGTTCCGTCAAGGTGCGGGCGGAGAGGGTGAGTTCGTCGGAGATCCACTGGCGGGCGGCTCCGGCGGAGCGGGTCAGCCCGGCCGGTATGCCGCGTCCGGCGGCGTACTCCTCGCGCAGCGCCACGAACGCCGCGACCGCTTTCCGGTGCGCGGCGCGCGCTCCGTGCCCGCACTTGCCGCAGCGGCACCCTTCGCCTCCGAGATCACCACCCGCCCCCGAAGTCACACTTGCACCGGGCGCCCCCATCGCCCTGTCTGCCGCTTCCACCGCTACGTCACCGCCGCTCGCCATGACCCCGCGCCACCCTCGGGCCGCGTTCGGCGTCAACTTCCGTCCCCTGTAAGGGATTACGTTCGGAGGGCAGTGTGCCGCAGGTGTCGGGTGATAAGGGAAACCGTCCAGATGGCGGCGGGTGAACGTGCCGCGCCCGGGTTGACGTTGCGACGCGCACCCGGGGCGGTCGGGTATGCGTCGCCGCACCGGCCCTTCATTAGTCGGGCCGCGCGGCCGATACTGCCGCCCTGTCCCCGCATGGTGGAGGTGGCCGGTGCCGAAGGATCCGCTGATGTATCTCGCGCGGCGGGACGCGTACGCCGCGTTCCTCACCGCGAGCGACGCCGAGGGCGCGGTGGTCTGGCGCCGCCTGGAGGGCCGTTACGACTCCCCCGAGGCCACCCTCGCGGCGACGCGGGAGAGTTACGCGGCGACCCAAGCCGCGTTCAATGTGCTCGATGTGGAGGGCGTGGGCCCGGTCGAGCAGGCGCGGGAGTTGAGGGACCAACTCCGGGCGCTGCACCGCGTCGACGTGGTGCCGGATGGCGCGTGGGAGACATACACGGCGGCGCGCGCCGCGTTCGTGACGGCGGCCCGGGGGTTCCTCACGCGCAACTGACGGTGGGGGCCACGCGTGGTCCGACCAAGCCGGATGGCGACGCGTCCGGCACTCCGGCGCCCCGCGGCCGAACCCGGTCGGGCCCCGGGCGGACCTGCATCCCGGGCCGCCGCGAACCCAGCCCCCGAGCAAACCGGTTGACGACCCGCGCCCCTCCCCCGTTTCCTGCTGCGATGTCACCTCTCCATATCGCCCCGCCCGCCGATGACGCCGCCTTCCAGGACTGGCGCCATGTCCACAACACGGTCATCCCGACCCATGACCTGTCCCTGGAAGATGTCCGGGAGCGGGCGGTGCGCCACCGGCTGGAGGTCGCCTACCTGGACGGCGCCCTGGTCGGCTGCTCCACGGTCCGTCCGCCGGTGGACGGCACGGCGACGGTGATCGCGCGGGTGCTCGCCGCGCACCGGGGCCGGGGGTACGGCGCGGAGCTGTACACCCGCGGGCTGGACCGGGCGCGGCAGTGGGGCGCCGAGGCCATCGAGACGGTGGTGCTGGCGTCCAACGAGGACGGACTGCGGTTCGCCCTCCGGCACGGCTTCGCCGAAACCGAGCGCTACCTCCTGCCGGGCGACACCATCCCCTGGATCGACCTGCGGCTGACCTGACGGGTGCAGCCGACCTGACGGGCTGAGGCTGACCCGACAGGCCGAGGCTGGCCTGACGGGCCGGGCCGGACCCCACCCGATGGGCACGGACCGGGTACCGCCCCACCGCCACGGGCACGAGCCGGGCCCACCCGGATGGGGCGCGAGCACCCCCTCAAGCCCCACAACGCCCCCTCACGCCCCACAGCGCGGCCCCACGCCCAGGCACGGGGCACCTCGTACGCCCGCACCGCCTCCGCAACGCGCCGACGCCGCCGCTCACAAGGAGCGACGGCGTCGGCGTCGGGCGTGCGGGAGGACCGGCGGACCGGTCAGCGGGTCACTCCCACTCGATGGTGCCCGGGGGCTTGCTGGTGACGTCGAGGACGACGCGGTTGACGTCCGCGACCTCGTTGGTGATCCGGGTCGAGATCTTCGCCAGGACGTCGTACGGCATCCGCGTCCAGTCCGCCGTCATGGCGTCCTCGGAGGAGACCGGACGCAGCACGATCGGGTGGCCGTAGGTGCGGCCGTCGCCCTGGACGCCGACCGAGCGGACGTCGGCGAGCAGCACGACCGGGCACTGCCAGATCTCGCGGTCGAGACCGGCCGCGGTCAGCTCCTCGCGGGCGATGGCGTCGGCCTCGCGGAGCAGGTCCAGACGCTCCTTGGTGACCTCGCCGACGATGCGGATGCCGAGGCCCGGGCCGGGGAACGGCTGGCGCTGGACGATCTCCTCCGGCAGGCCCAGCTCGGAGCCGACGAGGCGGACCTCGTCCTTGAACAGCTGCCGCAGCGGCTCGACCAGCTCGAACTCGATGTCGTCGGGCAGACCGCCGACGTTGTGGTGCGACTTGATGTTCGCGGTGCCCTCGCCGCCGCCGGACTCGACGACGTCGGGGTAGAGCGTGCCCTGCACCAGGAAGGCGACCTCGGGGCCCTCCTCCTGGAGGATCTCCAGCTGGGCCTGCTCGAAGACCCGGATGAACTCCCGGCCGATGATCTTCCGCTTCTCCTCGGGGTCGGAGACCCCGGCGAGGGCGTTCAGGAAGCGCTCGGAGGCGTCGACGACCCGCAGCTGGGCGCCGGTGGCGGCCACGAAGTCCTTCTCGACCTGCTCGGTCTCGTCCTTGCGCATCAGGCCGTGGTCGACGTAGACGCAGGTCAGCTGGGAGCCGATGGCCTTCTGGACCAGGGCGGCGGCCACCGCGGAGTCCACACCGCCGGACAGGCCGCAGATCGCGCGCTTGCTGCCGACCTGGGCGCGGATGGCCGCGACCTGCTCCTCGACGATGTTGCCGGGCGTCCAGTTGGGCTCGATGCCCGCGCCGCGGTAGAGGAAGTGCTCCAGCACCTGCTGGCCGTGCGTGGAGTGCATGACCTCGGGGTGGTACTGGACGCCGTAGAGCTTCTTCTCGTCGTTCTCGAAGGCGGCAACCGGGACGACGTCCGTGGACGCGGTGACGGTGAAGCCCTCGGGGGCGGCGGAGCAGGCGTCGCCGTGCGACATCCAGACGGACTGCTCGACGGGGGTGCCCTCGAAGAGGGTGGAGCCGGGTCCGGAGACGGCCAGCGGGGTGCGGCCGTATTCGCGGGCGCCGGTGTTGTCGACCGTGCCGCCCAAGGTGGTGGCCATGAGCTGGAAGCCGTAGCACATGCCGAAGACCGGGACACCGGCCTCGAACAGTGCGCGGTCGACGCTGGGGGCGTCTTCGGCGTAGACCGACGAGGGTCCGCCGGAGAGGATGATCGCCTTGGGGTTCTTGGCGAGCATCTCGGCCACCGGCATGGTGGACGGGACGACCTCGCTGTAGACCCGCGCCTCGCGAACGCGGCGGGCGATGAGCTGGGCGTACTGCGCGCCGAAGTCGACTACGAGGACGACGTCCGGGGCGGCGGGGGGCGCTGATGGCACTTCGGCGGCCTTCCGGCGGTGTGGAGCAGGGGTTGGACTTTCGATTCTAACGGGCTCATACTGAGCGCCATGTCCAAGCAGCTGACCTCCGTCTTTACCTATGGCACCGGCCCGGCCGGCTGCCATGGACGTGCTGCTTGATCGACTGACCAGCGACTTCCCAGGCGCCCCGGGCCGACAAGGCCCGGGGCGCCTGTGTCGTTCCCGGTCCGCCCGTCGGCTCCGGGGGCCACCGACCCCCAGGAGAGACCCGAACATGAGCAGCGACACCACCGCGACCGCACCCGCCGCCGACACCGGGGCGCGTACCCCGGAGGCGGTCGGGGTGATCACCGACGCGCGCGGGCGGATCGACGACCTCGACGGCCGGATCATCGGCCTCGTCCAGGAGCGGATGGCGGTCTCCGCCGTCATCCAGCGCGAGCGCATCGCGTCCGGCGGGCGGCGGGTGAACCTCTCCCGCGAGATGGAGATCCTCGACCACTACCGCGGGCAGCTCGGCCGGTCCGGGACCGCGCTGGCGATGACCCTGCTGGAGCTGTCCCGCGGCCGCGTCTGAGAGGCCGGACCGGCGCGCGGAAGGGGCGCGTGCGCCGGGCGCAGCGGGCGGATCCGAGTTCGGGCGGCCTCTCACCCGTACGGCGCGTGACCAGCCGCGGAGCCGCTTCGTTGTGCCGTGTGCCGCGTCAGCCAGGCGCGGGAGGCAGGACTACGCATAGACGCCGCCCCCGGGGCGGAACGCCGGAGGGATGAGACGCCGGCCGCTCGGCGGCCCGCGTCGTGGGACCTCGCTCCGGTGAGGTGACCGGTCAGCAGGGGACAGCAGCCCGGTCACGTCGATGGGTGGCCGGTCCTGGGGACGCCCGGGACCGGCCGCATCCGACACGACGTGTCCCCCACGACACTCCCGTCTCCGGCACACCTCGCTCACCCGCCACGATCCACCATCCCGCGGCGCTTCCCCCCGGCGCCGCTCCCCGGTGCCCGCGCCGCCCTGTCGCGGGCACCGGCCGCCAAGGGCCCCGTCGCCGTCCGCACTCCCCCTCGCGGACGGCGTCACGGGGCCCTTCGCGCGCGGCGGGGTCAGTCGCCGTCCGGTTCCGCGCCCTCGTCGGCGGGGCGCTTCGGCGGGACCACCGGGACGGCGAGGAGCGGCAGCTTCAGGGCGCCGAAGGCCGACGGCGGGACGGCGGGGGCGACGGGCTCGACGGGCGCCAGGCGCCGGTACGCCTCGCCCTGGCCGGGCCGCGGGTCGTCCTCGCCCTTGTTCGGCCAGAACGCCATGGCCCGCTCGGCCTGCGCGGTGATCGTCAGGGACGGGTTGACGCCCAGGTTGGCGGAGACCGCGGCGCCGTCGACGACGGAGATGCCGGGGTGGCCGTAGAGGCGGTGGTACGGGTCGAGGACGCCGTGGTCGGCGTCCTCGCCGATGGGGCAGCCGCCGAGGAAGTGTGCGGTGAGCGGCGTGCCCATCAACTCGCCGACGTTGCTGCCGGGGAAGCCGTTGATCGCCTTCGCGAGGTGCCCGGCCGCCTCGTACGCCTCCGGTATCTGCTCCGGGTTGGGGGCCCCGTGGCCCTGGCGGGCGGTGAGCAGGCCCTTTCCGGGGCCGGACGGTTTGCGGTACGTGGTCAGGGAGTTGTCCAGGGACTGCATCACGAGGCCGATGATGGTCTTCTCCGACCAGCGGCGGTTGGAGAGCGACTGCGCGGTCTGCACCGGGTGGCGCAGGCTGCGGGCCGCCCAGGCGAGGGCGCGTCGGCCCCGGCGGGCGGCGAGCGGCACCTGCACGATGGAGAGCGACCCCATGGCGTTGGAGCCCTTGCCGTAGCGGACCGGTTCGATGTGGGTGTTCTCGTCCGGGTGGATGGACGAGGTGATCGCGACGCCTCGGGTGAAGTCGGGCCGGGTGCCGAACTTCTTGCGGTAACGGCGGTCGCTGGTCTGCGAGCCGACCAGCGCCTCGGAGTTGGTGCGGGTCAGCTCGCCCAGGCGCGGGGAGATGCCGGGCAGCAGGCCGCTGTCCTTCATGCGGTGCAGCAGCGTCTGGGTGCCGTAGGTGCCCGCGGCGAGGACGACGCGGCGGGCGGTGAAGACGCGGCCGCGGCGCTTGTCGTCGGTGGGCAGCGTGCCGAGGGCGAAGCCGCCGCGGGAGTCCTCAGTGACGGTGACGACGGAGGTCATCGAGTGGATGACGGCACCGGCCTGTTCGGCGAGGTGGAGGTAGTTCTCGTTGAGGGTGTTCTTGGCGCCGTGGCGGCAGCCGGTCATGCACTCGCCGCATTCGGTACAGGCGGCGCGGGCCGGGCCCTTGCCGCCGAAGTACGGGTCGTGGACCTGACCGCCGGGCTCCGCGCGGGTGGCGCCGTCCGCGTCCTTGCCGTCGCCGAAGAAGACGCCCACGGGCGCGAGGTGGAAGGAGTCGCCGACGCCCATCTTCTCGGCGGCTTCCTTGAGGTGGACGTCGGACGGCGTCGTCGTCGGGTTGAGCCGGACGCCCAGCATCCGCTTGGCCTGGTCGTAGTAGGGCGCCAACTCCTCCTGCCAGTCGGCGAGATGGCCCCACTGCTGGTCGCGGAAGAACTGCGGCGGCGGGACGTAGAGGGTGTTGGCGTAGTTGAGGGAGCCACCGCCGACACCGGCACCGGCCAGCACCATGACGTTGCCGAGGAGGTGCACCCGCTGGATGCCGTAGCAGCCGAGGGCCGGGGCCCACAGGTAGTTGCGCAGGTCCCAGGAGTTCTTGGGGAGTGTCTGGCGGCTGAAGCGGCGCCCGGCCTCCAGGATGCCGACGCGGTAGCCCTTCTCGGTCAGCCGCAGGGCCGAGACCGCGCCGCCGAAGCCGGAGCCGACGACGAGTACGTCGTAGTCGTACGGGCGGTCGGGGTCCCGGCGCTGCCCGGGGAGCGGGTGGTGGGCGGTTTTCTTCTGCGGCACGGGCTCTCCTGGGTGTGGGCGGGCGGGGGCCGCGGTGGGTCCCCGCCAGAGGCATCAGGGCTGCCGGAACGCCTTCATCGCCCTGAAGTAACGGGTCATCAGGTCGGCATACTTCTCGTCGGTCAGGCCGAAGGTCGGGCCGAGCGGCATCACCCGCTGCTGGGCGATGGTCTGCGCCTCGGTGTACTTCAGGACGCCCTCGGAGCCGTGGCGGCGGCCGAGACCGGAGTCGCCCATGCCGCCCATGGGCGAGCGGACACTGCCGTATCCGGCGGCGTACGCCTCGTTGACGTTGACCGTCCCGGCGCGCAGCCGGGCGGCGACGGCGCGGCCGCGGCGGGAGTCACGCGTCCAGACGCTGGCGTTGAGGCCGTACGGCGTACCGTTGGCCTGGGCGACGGCCTCGTCCTCGTCCTCGAAGCGGTAGACGGAGACGACCGGGCCGAAGGTCTCCTCGGCGCAGACCGTCATCGACTCGCCGACGCCGTCGAGGACGGTCGGCTCGTAGAAGTACGGGCCGATGTCGGGGCGGGCACGGCCACCGGCGACGACGCGGGCGCCCTTGGCGACGGCCTCCTCGACATGGCGGCTGACGGTCTCCAGCTGACGGGCCCCGGTCAACGAGCCCATGTCGGCGCCGTAGGCGAGCTGGGTGCCCAGCCGCATGGCGCGGGTGCGGGCGGCGAAGCTCTCCAGGAAGGCGTCGGCGACGGAGGCGTGGACGTAGAGCCGCTCGATGGAGATGCAGCACTGGCCCGCGGAGGAGAAGCAGCCACGGACGGCACCGGCGGCGGCCTTCTCGACGTCGGCGTCCGCCAGCACCAGCATGGCGTTCTTGCCGCCGAGTTCGAGGGAGACGCCGATGAGGCGGGCCGCGGCGCTCTGGGCGACCTCGCGGCCGGTGCGGGTGGAGCCGGTGAAGGAGACGTAGTCGGCATGGCGTACGACGGCCGGGCCGACGACCGGGCCCTCGCCGATGACGACCTGCCAGACGTCCTCGGGAAGGCCCGCCTCGATCATCTGCTGCCGGGCCCACAGGGCGGTCAGCGCGGTCTGCGTGTCCGGCTTCGTGACGAGGGCGTTGCCCGCGACGAAGGCGGGCAGGGCGTCGCCGGCGGACAGCTCCAGGGGGTAGTTCCAGGGGGCGATCTGGCCGACGACGCCGCGCGGCTGGCGCAGCTCACTGACCTTGGTCAGGATCGGGAGGGCACCGGTGTGGCCCTTGGGGCGCAGGTACGCGGGGCCCTTGCGGCCGTAGTGGCGGGCGGCGACGACGACCGCCTGCACCTCTTCGTAGGCGTGCAGCCGGGTCTTGCCGGTCTCCAGCTGGATGAGGTCGAGGACCTCGGCCTGCCGCCGCAGCATCAGGTCGTGGAAGCGGAGCAGCACCGCGGCGCGCTGCTTGAGGGGGACCCTGGCCCAGCGTTCCTGGGCGGCGCGGGCGCGGTCGAAGGCGGCGGCGACGTCCTCGGGGGTGGACTCGGGCAGATCGGCGAGCTTCTCGCCGGTGAACGGCGTGTGGTTGGCGGTGCGGCCGCTGCCGACGGCGCCACGGACGAGCTGCGCGACGACCTCCGGGGCGACGACGTCGGCGGCGGTGCGCGCACCGGGCACGGCGGCGGCGACGGGGTTGCCGCCCTCGGGTGCGGAGAATGTGGCGGCAGGCGCCCCGGCGGGCGCGGGCACGGCCGCGGCGGGCGCCTCGGCGGGCGCGGCCGCCTCGGGTTCGGCGTCGACTGTTCCGGTGTCCTGCGAGTCCGTCATGCGGGCGAGCGTAATGGGGCCGCGACCGCTTTGTGTATCCGACGGTAACGCCTTTTCGGCGCCGCCCGAACGGCGCCAGTGGTGGATGGCTGCAACGGTGCTGGTCAGCGACGATGTGGGGGTACGGGGCCGGGTTCGGGTCCGGGTCACCCTCGGGCGTGTCCGTAAAGTCCCGTCGCGAGCCAAGGGGGACTTTACGGACACCCTTAAGGCCCGTCGAGGCGGAGCCGGTCGCGGGCGCCCCGGAACACCGCGCGGCCGACGTGCTCGGCGGCCGGGACCCGGGGCATCTCCACGTACAGGTCGTAGGAGCGGCCGGTCGCGGTGGTGGTCAGGAGCTGGAGCCGTCGGGTCCTGGTGGGGGTCTGCGGCGAGAAGGTGTACGTGGCGTCCAGGAGGAGCGCGGGGCGGCCCCGGAAGCGGGTCGGCTCGGTGTACACCTCGGCGTCCGGCCAGTACTCCCGCAACCGCGCCACCTCTTGGACGCCCCAAGCGGTCAGCGCCCGGGGGCGGTGGGCGTAGGTGGTGAGCCGCAGCCGGTTGCTGTCGTCCCCGGGGACGACGTACTCGACGATCCGGCTGCCCCGGCGGCGGTACGAGGCGTCGCCGTCGTCGTGCACGACCGTGGCATACGTGGTGGGGACGGCCGACCAGGCGCGGAGCTTGCGCTCGTGGTGAACCTCCCAGTCGAGGACGACGGGGGTGGTGGGCGAGGGCGTGGGGGCGGCGCGTGGCGGGCTGGACACGCCGGGGGCGGTGCGGCGTGCGCCGTCCGTGCCGAACGGGCCCGCGGCACTGACCAGCACCGCGGCGAGCGCCGCCACGACACCCGCGGCGAGCGTCCCCACGGCGATCCGGCCGCGCCGGGTGAGGCGGACGCCGCCGTGGTGCGCGGCCCGGCCGTCCGGCGCCTCCCCCGTTTCCGTCATGGCCGCATCATGCCAGCCCGCGGCGGGAGTTCGGCGTCCGCGGCGCCTTCGGACGCCGGGCCCGGGGGAAGCGGTGCCCACGCTCCGACACGGCAGGGAACCTCCCCCGCCGCTCCTGCCGTCCTTGGCACAGTGAGGCTGCGGTACGGGACGGTCCGGTTATCGCGGCCGGCGGGCGGAGCGGGGGGTCTGGGGCATGGTGATGCAGGACGACGGCGCGGTGGACATCCGCCCGGATCCCGATCCAGGCCGGGCCGACCCGGCGCACCGGGGCCGCTACCGCGCCGCGGGGCTGTGCCTGGGGCTCCTGGGGCTGGCGATGGCGGGCTGGACGGTACGGGGCGTCGCCCAAGGGGGCGGCGGCGTCTGGGACTTCGTCGAGGAGCTGTTCCACCCGACGTTCCCCGGGGCGGTGCCGGTGCTCGGACCGTACGAGTGGGCGTTCACGGCGGCGTTCCTCGGCGTCGCCGGTCCTGCGCTGGCCGGGCGGCGGGCGGCGCGGGCGGCGGCGCTGCTGCTCGGCTGGGTGCTGCTGGTGGCCGCCCTGCGGGAGGCCGTCGGCCTGTGCGACGCGGCCTACCGCGCCCGGTACGTGACCGCCCCGGAGTGGGGCTGGCTGCTGGCCACCCGGTGCCTGGGGCTGGTGACCGCCCTGGTGGTGCTGGGGGCGCTGCTGCCGGTCGGGGACGCGCGCCGGGGGGCGTCCGGCGAACCGGACGCGCCGCCGGGCGCCCGGCGACGCCCCTCACGGATCTGCGGGGTGCTGTTCCTGGTGATGGGCGTGGTCCAGCTGGCGTGGACGGTGCGGGGGCCGATGCTCGCGTTCGGGCACCCGGGGCGGTTCCTGCGGGCGGCCGTCGACGCATCCGCGACGGGCACGGTGGGGCTCGCGGCGCCCCCGGAGTTCGCCTCCGCGGGCGCGGTGCTGGTCCTGCTGATCCTGGGGGCGCTGGCCTGGGGCGCCCGGTGCGACGTACGCAGCGCGCTGCTCGCGTACGGGGCGGTGCAGCTCTATCTGACGGTGCGGTCGGTGGTGCAGCTGGCCGTGACCGACTACTTCAACCGGTCTCTGGAGACGCCCCAGGGCGCGCTGTGGCTGGCGACGACGGCGTACGGCCTGGCGGCGATGACGTCGGTGGTGGTGCTGTCCTCGGGGCGGCCGGGCGGGCCGTACGGCGGGGCGCGGGGCGAGAGTCTGCGGACGGCGGCCGCGGGGCGCTGAGGGGCGCGGGACGGCGCGGGCGGGCGCCGGTGCGGGCGACGGGGCCCGCGCAGAGGCGGCCGCCGCGTGTGGGGGCCGCGGCGGCCGTCGCTGTGAGCTGCGCCGCCTCCGGTGCCGGTGGCCCGGTCGGTGGTGCAGCATGAAGGCACTCTGCCGGTGTACGCCCCGGTGAGGCATCGTCCCGAGGTCCCGGGCGTACCCCCGCCGGTCGGCGGGGGTACGGGGCCGCCGGAGGGCGGCCTCCCGGGGCGGGCGGGGCGCGGGTGCGGCCGGTGGGCGCGCCCGGCGGGAACGTGCGAGGAGAGAGGGGCGCCCGGTGATCCGTGTCGCTGTGGTGGACGACGAGCGGCTCGTCAGGTCGGGGCTGCGGATGATTCTGGGCACCGCCCCGGACATCGAGATGGTCGCCGACTGCGGCGGCGCCGAGGCCGTCGGGACGGTGCTGGGCAGCGGTGC
This sequence comes from Streptomyces sp. NBC_01525, assembly GCF_045040405.1. Lineage (NCBI taxonomy): Bacteria > Bacillati > Actinomycetota > Actinomycetes > Kitasatosporales > Streptomycetaceae > Streptomyces > Streptomyces sp. NBC_01525. The sequence continues at coordinate 4,296,679 of NZ_CP109397.1, read as the reverse complement.
CGAGGTCGTCCTGCTGGACATCCGGATGCCGGACGTGGACGGGCTGACGGTGCTGCGGCAGCTGCGTGCCGCCCCCGAGCCCCCGGTGGTGGCGATGCTGACCACCTTCGACGCCCAGGAGTACCTCACCGCGGCGCTGCGCGAGGGCGCCGCCGGTTTCCTGCTCAAGGACTCCGAGCCGGAGCAGCTGGTGCGCGCGGTACGGACGCTGGCGGCGGGCGGCAGCGTGCTGGACCCCGGGGTGACCCGGGCGGTGATCGGCGGCTATCTGACCGCCGAGGACCAGGCCGCCGCGGCGCGGGCCGTGACGGGCCTGACGCCGCGGGAGTCGGAGGTGCTGGCGCTGCTCGGCGAGGGGCTGGCCAACGCCCAGATCGCGGACCGGATCGGCCTCGCGCCCAGCACCGTCAAGGACCACGTCCGGGCGCTGCTGGGCAAGTTGGGCGGCCTCAACCGCATCCAGGCGGCGATCGTCGCCGACCGCGCGGGCCTGGTCGCCCGTATACCCCGCGGGACGTGCTGACGATGGCGGGCACGGGGCAGGCGCGGCAGGCGCCCCCTTCCGGGGAGGCGCCGGGGGCACAGAAGGGCCACGGCGCGCCGGGGGCGCTCGACGACCGGCTTCCGGCGGTGCCCGGGGCGCGGGGGCACGATCCGGCACCGGGGGCGCGGACCGCGGCCGTCGCGGCGGGGGCGCGCGGGGGTCCGGGTGCGCGGGTACCGCGGTGGCTGCGCCGGGCCGCCCCGGTGGCCGTCCCGGCGCTGCTGGGGATCGCCGACGCGTTCCTCGTCAACGGGCTCCATCTGCTCCTGGAGCTGGCCGTGTCGCTGGTCGCGGCCGCCGCGCTGCTGCTGCGCCGCCGCTTCCCGCTGCTGGTCTTCCTCTTCACGCTCCCGGGGCTGTACATCGGCTACATCTGGTTCGCGCCGATGATCGCGCTCTACACGGTGGCGGCGCGGCGCCCGGGGCGGTTGCGGCTGGGGATCTGCGCGGCGCTGCTCATCGCCGCGCACTTCTTCCCGTATCCGCTCTCGGATCTCGAACCGACCGCGTACCGGGAGAACGCCCTGGTGCTGATCGACGCGTGCGTCACCTCGGCGGCGCCGATCACCCTGGGGCTGCTGGTGCGCACCCGGGGCGAGCTGGCGGCGCGGGTCGAGGAGCTGACCCGCAGTCTGCGCCGCGAGGACCGGCTGCTGGCCGACCGGGTGCAGGCCACCGAACGCGCCCGGCTGGCCCGGGAGATGCACGACGTGGTCGCCCACCAAGTCAGCCTGATCAGCCTCCAGGCGGGCGCCGTGCAGGTCAGCACGGGTGACGAGGCGGCCCGGGACGGGGCGCGCACCATCCGGGAGCTGTCGGTGCGCACCCTGGAGGAGCTGCGGCACATGGTCGGCGTGCTGCGGACGGCCGGCGGCCCGGAGGAGGCGCGCCGCCCGGCGCCGCAGCCTGACCTGGCGGAGCTGCCCCGGCTGATCGGGATGAGCGGCCTCGACGTGACGTACGAGCCGGGCGTGGTGGCGGGCGCACGGGGCGCGCAGACAGTGGAGCGGGCGGCGTTCCGTACCGTCCAGGAGGCGCTGACCAATGTCCGTAAGCACGCCCCGGGGGCGCGGGTCCTGGTCCGGATCGATCCGCTGGAGGCACCGGACGCCGGGCGGGCCACGGACGCGGCGGTCACGGGCGGCCTACGGGTGGAGATCCGCAACGGGCCACCGGACGCCTCGGCTGCGGCTCCGGCGCTACCGGGCGGCGGTCACGGACTGGTGGGGCTGCGCGAGCGGGCGCAGAGCCTCGGCGGGACGCTGGAGACGCGTCACACCTCCGAGGGCGGCTTCGTCGTCCGCGCACAGTTCCCGTACCGGGCGGAGCCCCCGTACGGGTCGGACACCCCGTACGGGTCGGGGTGACGGCCCCGGGGGGCGCGCCGCCCAGGGGCGCCGGGCTCAGGCCGAGAGTGGGGCGGCGGTTTCGTCCACGGCGGTGTGCAGGTCCGGGTAGACCTCGAAGAGTCGGCGGACGCCGAGGGCGGCGAGGACGCGGTTGACGTGCGAGCCGTCGACGGCCCCCTGGGCAGGGAGGATCAGCCGGAGACGGCCCTGACAGGAGCGCATCAGCCGGCGGGCGGCGATGAGCACGCCGACGCCGCTGGAGTCGCAGAACCGGACCTCGGACAGGTCGAGGACGACGTTCCGCCGGCCGTCGGCCACCGCGTCGTGGACGTGCTGGCGCACCGCGGGCGAGGTCACCAGGTCCATCTCGCCGGACACCTGGAGGACGGCCCACCGGCCCTGTTCGTCTTCTGCCACCTTCAACGACACGCGCTCGAAGCCCTTCGCTCGCTTGCGGACCGGATGCTCCCGGACATATCCGGAACACACCCTTCCCCGGCTCGACTGCCCGGCCTCTCTCCCCTGAAACACTGCGGAATGCGTGGCGCACTGGGCCGTTCCCGTCCAAGGCTATGCCCAGCGCGCGGTCACTCTTTGCCGAATTTCGGTCACACCCCGGTAACGCATTCTCCGAATTGGGCGGGATCGATCTTCTTCGAACCCGCCTGACCGGGCATTCCCACCCCAAAGTGACGACTCTTCTACCATCCGCACCCTTGTTCCGGGGCGGTTTGCCGCAAAGAAACGTGCGGTGTCGCACCCCCCGACTACATTCGGTGGCGCGTCCCGCCCGCGCGGGCGGGATGCGGGCAAGGAATTGACCGCACGACGGCGCGTCCGGCCGCGCCACGAGCGGTCCGTACGACGGCGGTGAAGGACGGGACAGGGTCCGATGGCGAGGGACGCACCACCACGCGGGGACAGACGGATGCAGCAGCGGCTCGCCCGCGGCGAGGCCGCCGCGCTCGGCGAGCTGTACGACCGCTTCGCCTCGCTCGTCCACAGCCTCGCCCACCGCGTCCTCGGTGACGAGGACGCCGCCGACCGCGTCACCCGCGAGGTCTTCGGCTACATCTGGGAGAACCCGGACGCCTACAACCCCAAGCAGGGCTCGCTGCGTTCCTGGGTCGCCACGCTCACCCAGCGCCAGGCCGTCCACCGGCTGCGCCAGAACGAAGCCGTCCTCACCCGGGACGACGGGGCCGCGCCCGCCGAGGTCGAGCGGAAGATCCAGGACGCCTCCACCGCCGCCCGCGCCGACTACATCGTCACCTCCATGCCCGCCCCGCTGCGCGACGCCCTGGAGCTGGCCTACATCCATCGGCGCGACTACCGCCAGACCGCCACCGACCTGGGCGTCACCGCGGACGAGGCCCGCCGCAGGCTCCGCCTCGGCCTCCAGCTGCTGTCCACCGCCCACCACCAGAAGCTGCCGCCCGGCGGGCCCGGCGAAGGAAACGGAGGGCCCTGGTGAACAGCCCGGAGGAATGGGAGGGGTATGGCTGCGAGGACGCGTACCCGCCGCGCCACGACGGCCCCGGCGAGCCGCCCGGCACCGGCGCCGCCCCGGGCCCGCCCGCGGCCCGGCCCCGGATACCGTCCCCGCGCGCCGCGGCCGAGGACCACGGCCCGCTGCCCGACGGCCCGCCCCCGGAGCGCGCCGCACCGAAGCCGGGCCCCACAAGACCCGCGCCCGCCGAGGGCCCTCCCCCGGGCGCCCCGGCGGCCCCCGGTGACGCCGCACACCCCGGTGACGGGCGGCCCGAACTGCCGCACCGCGTGCTGACGTCGCTGCTCGGTGCGTGGGCGCTGGCCGCCTGCTCGGCCGAGGAGACCGCCGCCGTCGAGGCACACCTCACCGACTGCGCCTCCTGCGCCGACGAGGCGCTGCGGCTGCGGGACGCCGTCGGCCTGCTCCACCCCGCCGACAACCTCGACCTCGATCCGCTGCTGCGCTCCCGCGTCCTGGAGGGCTGTCTGGGCCGCCGCCCGGCACGTATCCCGCTGCCCGAGTGGGCCGCGCCGTACGACGCGGAGACCGCCAAGCTGGACGCCCTGCTGCGGGACATGGGCGACGCCGAGTGGCGCGCCCCGGTGCGGCTGCGATGGTTCGACGGCGAACGGCCGGTGCACCGCGAGACCACCGCCGCCGGAGTGCTCGGGCATCTGCTGGCGGTCGACGGCCTGGTCGCCGCATCCCTGGGCCTGCCCGATCCGCTCGGCGACGCCGCGCCCGCCGGAACCGCCGGGCCCGGTGACCGCACCCGTGCCCTGTGGCGCACCCTCGGCGAGGCGCCCCGGACGCCCGCCCTCCACCGGCCGTGGCGGGAGCAGAGCCATGCGCTGATCCGTACGGCCTCGTTCGCGGGCGGCGGGGTGAGCGACCTCGCGGTGCCGTACGGGCCGGTCCGGCTGCCGCTGCGCGACGCCTTCCTCGACCGGGCCTTCGGCTGCTGGCTGCATGCCGGTGACATCGCCGACGCGGTCGCCTATCCGCACAAGGGCCCGGCCGCCGGTCATCTGCACAGCCTGGTGGATCTCGCCGCCCGGCTGCTGCCCCGTGCGCTCGCCCGCCGCCGCCAGGCCGGGCTCGCCGGGCCACCCCGGGAACTGGTGGCGGCCGGTTCCCCGGGCCGGACGCTCCATCTGGAGATCGAGGGTGACGGCGGCGGCCACTGGTACATAGCTCTGGACTCCCCGGCGGCGGTCGGCTCGCCGGAGCGCACGGTGGCCCATCTCGCCCTCGACGGCGAGGAGTTCTGCCAGCTGGCGGCCGGGCACATCGTCCCGGACGAGGCCGCCGCCGGTTCGGACGGCGAACGCGAGGCGGTCCGCGACGTCCTGTACGCCACCGCCTCCCTCTCCCGTCTTTGAGCGGGCCCCGTCTCTGAGCGGGCCCCGTCTCTGAGCGGGCCCCGTCTCTGAGCAGGAAAGGGAGGCGGTCACCGGGCGGGCCGAGGGCGCGCCCGTCGGACGGCTAGGCGAACACGACCGTCCGGGTGCCGTTGAGCAGCACCCGGCGTTCGCTGTGCCACTTCACCGCGCGGGACAGCGCCTGGCACTCCACGTCCCGGCCGATGGCGACCAGTTGGTCGGGGGTGACGCCGTGTCCGACCCGCTCGACCTCCTGCTCGATGATCGGGCCCTCGTCGAGATCGGCGGTGACGTAGTGGGCGGTGGCGCCGATGAGCTTCACGCCGCGGGCGTGCGCCTGGTGGTACGGCTTGGCGCCCTTGAAGCTCGGGAGGAAGGAGTGATGGATGTTGATGATGCGGCCGGACAGTGCCGTGCACAGATCGTCGGAGAGCACCTGCATGTAGCGCGCCAGCACCACCAGCTCGACCCGCTCGGCCCGTACCAGCTCCAACAACTCCGCCTCGGCCTGCGCCTTGGTCGCCCTGGTCACCGGGATGTGGCGGAAGGCGATGCCGTACGAGGCGACCAGCTCGGCGAAGTCGGTGTGGTTGGAGACGACGGCGGCGATCTCGACCGGCAGCGCCCCGGTCCAGGAGCGGAACAGCAGGTCGTTGAGGCAGTGGCCGAACTTCGACACCATCAGGACGATGCGCATCTTCTCGTCGGCGCGGTGGATCTGCCAGTCCATCCGGAACGAGTCGCCGACGGCGGCGAAGCTGGCGCGCAGCTCCTCCACACTGTCCGGGGTGTCCGCACTGAAGTGCACGCGCATGAAGAACAGCCCGGTGTCGCGGTCGCCGAACTGCTGACTGTCCTCGATGTTGCAGCCCGTCATGAACAGGAAGCTGGACACGGCGTGCACGATGCCCGGCTTGTCCGGGCAGGACAGCGTCAGGACGTACTGGTCGGTGGGACGGCCCTGGCCGGAACCGCTGGGGACGGACCCGTCGTTCGGGCCGGGCGTGGAGGACTGCGACTCGCTCATGACCCAACAGGGTCGCATACCCGGATACCCCCTGGGCGTCCCATCGGCTCAGGCGCCGACCGCGGCACCACCGGTCACCTGTGCCAACGCCTCCAGCGACAGCGGCGGCGCGTCCGGATCGTCGCCGTCCGCCCGGGCCAGCCGGACATGCGCCTCGCGCGCCGCACGGACCGCCTCGGGCCAGGCGGGGTGCTCGACGTACGCGGTGACGGGTGAGTCCGCGCCGACCTGGTGCATGATCCGCAGCACCCGCAGCACGGTGGCGTCGACGAGCGCCGCCTCCTGGGTGTCGCGGAAGATCGTGCCGACGTATTTCTCCGCGGACCAGTTGTCCAGCCAGGTGTCCTCGACGAGCCGGTAGACGGCGTCGGTCACATCTCCGTACCCGGGGCGGCCGGCCAGCCAGGTCTCCTGGTGGAATCCGGGATCGGAGAGCATGTGCAGCGCGGAGCGCACATTGCTGCGCCAGCGCCACCACGGCATGTCGTTGTGTGGCATGCCGTCCATGGTGGTCGAGCGGCGGCCGCGACGGGAAGACTTCTCCGAACCTTGCACAGTATTCGATCGTACGTTCCTTGTTCCCGATCACCTATCGCCCCCTGGAGTTCACCTCACCGTCACCCTCCGCTGTCCTGGAATCACTCAGGCGTTTCGGGCGGACCGCGAGGCTCCCCAACCATGACCGGACGGCGCCGCCCCTCCTCCCGCCCCTTCCCGACCTCCTCCGCACGGACCACCGCCCGGTGGGCGGCCGGTACGGCGGCGATGGCGTCGCTGCTCACGGGCTGCGGCTCGCTGCCGGGCACCGCGTCCGCGCAGAAGGCGCCGATCACGGTGATGACCTGGGCCCCGGAGGGCACCAGCGCCACCAACATGCCCGGTATGCCGGCGATGGCGCAGACGTACGCCCGCTGGGTCAACGCCTCGGGCGGCCTCGCCGGTCACCAACTCAAGGTCCTGACCTGCAACGACCACAACGACTCGGTGGGCGCGACCCGCTGCGCGCAGCGCGCGGTCGACGAGGGCGCGGTCGCGGTCGTCGGCTCCTACAGCCAGTTCGGCCGGTCGTTCATGTCGCCGCTGGAGGTCAAGGGCGTCCCATACATAGGCGGCTACGGCGCCTCCGACGAGGAGTTCGAGAGCCCGCTGTCGTACCCGGTCAACGGCGGTCAGGCGTCGCTGCTCGCCGGGAACGGCCGCCAGCTGGCGCGCGACTGCGACCGCGTCGCCCTGGTGCGGCCCGACACCATCGAGGGCGACCAGATGCCCTCCCTCCTCGACTCCGGTCTCCAGCAGGGCCGCCGGTCGCCGGTCACCGACATCCGGGCGCCCGAGGACGGTACGGACTACTCGGCCGAGGTGCGGCGCGCGCTGGACGCCGTCGGCGCCGACCCCGCGCGCTACGGGATGGCGGCGTACGGCGGCGAGGCGCCGGGCTCCTGCGTGACGGCATCGCTGGGCGACCACACCGACGCCTTCTTCGACTCCTTCCGGCGGTTGCAGCGGCAGAGCCCGAAGGTGCATGTCGCCTCGGTGCTGGGCAGCGTCGGGCAGGCGCTGGTCAACCGCACCGGCGGCCGGTCCGGGCCGCTGGAGGGCGCGCTGCTCACCGGCTGGTACCCGGCCGCCGGGGATCCGCGGTGGAACCCGATGCGCAAGGTCATCAACGCGCACGCCTTCGGCGACAACCGCGTCGACCCGGCCGACCAGGGCGTTCAGACGACGTGGATCGCGTACACGGTGCTGCGCGCGATGGTGGAACAGCTCGACGCGTACGGGGTGGACGAGATCACCCCGTACGCGCTCCAGAAGGTGCTGGACCGGGGGAAGCACCCGGTGGACACCGGCGGGCTGACGCCGAAGCTGCGGTGGCGCGCGGAGGACATGCTCGCCGTGCAGGACTTCCCGCGGATCGTGAACGGGACGGTGATGTACCAGACGGTCGCGGACGGCCAGGTCCTCGCCGCGTCCGACGGTTTCGTGAACGTCACCGGGACGCTGGAGCGGCGGCGCACGGACAGGTAGGGGGCGCGCCGGCGGGAGCGGGCGCCGGGGGCGTACGGAACGGGCGCGGGGCCTATGCGGGCGCCCCCGGGGGCCGTGGCCGGACGGGGCTCACCGGGGCGCCGGGAAGCGCCCGGCGGCCCCGGCCGGTCGCTCAACGCGCACCGGCCCGATGGCACCCGGCCGATGGCTCAGAGGTCACCCGCCTGGTGCGTCCGCAGGCCGTACTTCTGGGCGATCGGGTTCCAGAGACCGGCCGCCTGCTCCTTGGCCTTGGTGGCCGCGCCGCTGGCCGCGGTGCCCTGGGCGGTGTGGCCGGTGTTACGGGCGTGGCCCTTGTGGCAGCCATGCTTCCCGGCGACCTGACCGGCCCACGCCGCGTAGTGGTTGTCGGCGGCGGCCGACGACTTCCACGCGGTGGTCAGGGCGGCGGTCAGCTCGGCATGCTGCGGGAGCTTGTCGAGGGGCAGCCCCTGGAGGCGGCTGACCAGCTGGTTGCGCTGGTTGGCGGCGTCCTTGAGGTTCTTCGCCGCGCCCGGGAGGTTGTCGCAGTTGCCGATGTTCCGGACGGCGTTGATCACGGCGGACCGGCTGTTGTTGCTGTCGCCGAGCAGCGCGTCCAGCTTCTTGGCCTGCTCCGCGGCCGGGTCGACGGTCGGCGACGGCGGCGCGGTGTCCTTGGGAGCCGCATCGGCCGCATTGACCTTGGGCTCCCCCTTCTTCGTCTCGTCGTCACCGCTGAGCGCCCAGCCCAGACCGAGCCCGGCGCCCGCGAGCGCCACCACGACGATGCCGGTGATCACGACCGGGCTCAGACGCCGACGGCCGCCCGGCTCGTCGCCGTACCCCGGCTGCGCGTCGTGGCCACCGGACGGGAAGCCGTGCCGACCGCCCCCCGGCCCGCACGGCGGCGGGGCCTGGTCGTCGAAGCGCGGCAGCTGGGCGGTGGCGTCGGGGGCCGGGGGCGGGGCGGCGGCACCGGAGTCGGCGCGGAACAGGCCCTCGAACTCGGCCGGGGTGGGCCGCTCCGCGCCACCGGGCTGCGCGCCGAACGGCGCACCGGACTGCGGCGCGGGGGCCCCGGCGCCGACCGGCGGGATCAGCTGGGTCGCCTCGGAGTCCCCGGGGGCGGCGGGCGGCGCGGCCGCGCGGTTACGGGGCGGCTTGATGCTGCGGAGCATCTGGGTCGACTCGCCGGGCGTCTCGGGGCGGCCCGCCGTCTCGGGCGGCAGCGGCGCGGCGCCGGGCGTGGGCTGCGCGCCGACCGGCGGCAGCAAGGTGGTGGAGTCCGCGTCGCCCGCGACGGGCGGCAGCGGCGCGGCCGGCTGCGGGGTGGCCTTCACCAGCTGCCCGGTCAGGCCCTGCCGTCCCGGGGCCGCCACGGCGCCCTCGGGCGGCAGCGCGCCGGGCATGCCGAAGGGCGGGATCAGCGCCGTCTCCTCGGCGTCCGACACGGCGGGCGGCAGCTGGCCGGCCCCGTGCCGGGGCGCGGTGGGCGGCATCGGCGGCTGCCCCTGCGGCGGGGGCGGGAACGCCGGGGTCTGCTGGGGTTGTGCGTACGGCTGGGGCTGCTGCGACGGCTGGCCCGGCCCGTAGCCCTGGTGCTGCTGGGCCTGCGGGGGCTGCTGCGGGGGCAGGCCCTGACCGTACGTCGTCGAGGGCAGACCCTGACCGTGCGTCGGGGCCTGGCCCTGACCGAAGCCCTGGGACGGACCCGGATACTGCCCGGATATCTGCCCCTGGGGCTGCTCGGGGGACTGACCGTACGCCTGCGGGCTCTGCTGGTCGGGGCCCCAGGGCTGCCCCCAGGGCTGCCCGGCCGGGGGTGCGGCCTGCTGGGCGGGCGTCCATGTCTCGCCGCCCGCGGGCAGCACCACACCCTCTTGCGCGGGGCCGCCCGCAGCATTCTGCGGGTCGTGGCCCTGTCCGCTCTGCGTCACCGGGACTCCTACCTCTGCAGACCTACGGAATCGTCGGCTCACGCTACCGGTTCGCCGACACGTTCGACCACGTCCCCTGGTCACCCCCGCCGCCCGGCCCTGAGACAGCGACCGGACCGGCGCCCCCGGGGAACGCACCGCACGCCCCCGGGGCACCGGTGCCCCGGATCTGCACATTCGTCGCATTTCTCCGGCCCGTTGACGCCTACGCAGAACGGGTCCGCGGCACCACGCACCAGGCGCGGCACCGCGGACCCGTCCCGGGGCCCGGCGTTCTCACACCGCGACGCGCAACTCCAGCCGCGCGCCGAACTCCCGCACCACCGGCTCGTCCCGGTACGGCTCGACGCGCTGCCGGAAGTCGTCGAGGTACTCCACGCCCCGGTGCGAGCGCAGTTCGCCGAGCAATTCCGCGGCCTCGGTGGCGGTGTGGCAGCCCTGTTCGACCTCGCGCTGCTGCACCTGCGCCCCGGCCAGCAGCACCATGCCGATGGCGCGGCGGCGCACCCGGGTGCGCGGATGGCCCTGGAGCGCCAGACGGGCCTGCTCCTCGGCGGCGGCGGCCTGCCCCAGATCGCGGTGGCAGTGAGCGAGTTCGTCGGCCAGATAGGCCCGGTCGAAGTGGCCGATCCAGTCCGGGTCGTCGCCCGCGTCGCCCTCGGCCTCGGCGCGTTCCATCGCGGTCAGCGCGCGGGCGGCCACCGACTGGAAGGCCCGGCCGTCCCCCATGAGCGCATGGCCGCGCGCCTCCGCGGCGCAGAACATCGCCTCGGCGCGCGGGGTGATCCGGCCCCGCGCGCCCTCCTGCGCGGCCCGCGCGAGCTGGGAGATCTCGCGGGGGGTACCCAGTTCGGCGGCGAGGTGGCTCATGCTCGCGGCGAGTACGTAGCCGCCGTACGCGCGATCGTCGGCGGCCTGCGCGAGGCGGAGCGCCTGGATGTAGTAGCGCTGCGCGAGACCGGGCTGCCCGGTGTCGACCGCCATGTAGCCGCCGAGTTCGGTCAACCGCGCGACGGCGGCGAAGAGTTCCCGCCCCACGGACTCCCGGTAGGACCCGGCGAGCAGCCCGGAGACGACGCTGTTGAGGTAGTGCACGACGACCGGCCGGACGTGGCCGCCGCCGAAGCGGTGGTCGAGGTCGCCGAGCGCCGTGGTCATGGCGCGCACCGCCTCGACATCGGCGCGCCCCACCCGGGCGCCCGCGCTGCGCGCCACCTGGGGGTCCGCCCCGGTGATCAGCCAGTCGCGGCTGGGCTCGACCAGCGCCGAGGCCGCGACGGAGGAGCCGTTCAGGAAGTCACGCCGCCCGACATCGCTCCGCCACAACTCGCTGACCTGCTCGATCGCGCCGAGCACGGTCGGGGAGAACTGCAGCCCCACACCGGACGCGAGGTTCTTGCCGTCCGCCATGCCGATCTCGTCGATGGTGACCGTGCGGCCGAGCTTGCGCCCCAGGGACTCCGCGATGACGGCGGGCGCGCGGCCGCGCGGCTGTTGCCCGCGCAGCCACCGGGCCACCGAGGTCTTGTCGTAGCGCAGATCGAGGCCGTGTTCGGCGCCGCACATGTTGACGCGGCGGGCCAGTCCCGCGTTGGAGCAGGCGGCTTCCTGGATCAGCGCCTGAAGCCGCTCGTTGGGCTGGCGAGCGACGAGTGGCCTTGCGGCCATGTTGGTACCCCCTGTTGCGGCTGTGCGTTCACCGGTGAACGCCGTTCGGAGTGATTGGTTGTGGTCAATTCCCCGCTTATTCCCGGATATCCGGGAGATTCCGGAAACCGGCGATACGGGTGAGGCGTGCGGTGCGGGCGGGTGTGTCAGGTGCGCGGAGTCCGGGTGACGGCGGCGTCCGCACGGGGCGCCGCGGCGCCGGGTGCGTCCCGGTGCTCTCCACGGCCCTTCGCCCCCACGGTCCGCACGCCGCGATCCTGCTCGCCCCGGCGGGCGGGTCGCTACCCCGCACCCGGCTCACCACCGCTTCGCGCCCCCGTCGATGCCTCCATGCGCCCCAGGTGCCGGTAGGTGCGCCCGGGACACGCGTTTCTCCCGTCCCTCTTTCCGGTCCCTCCGGGCGGTACGGGTCGCCCCGGGGCCGTTCATACGGCAGGGCCCCGGGACCGCCCGCCGTTCGTCGCCGCCGGCGGGCGGTCCCGGCCCGCTGTCAGTCCCGGTCCGTATCGTGAAGGAGGACGGGGGCCGGCCGGCCTCTGCGGGGACGTCGAAGGGCTGGACCGGTGACGAACGGAACGGAGAAGAGCGGGGAGACGGTGGCCGCGCCATCGAAGGACGGGGCGTCCGAAGGCGTGCCGGCGGTGCAGATCCGCGGGCTGACCAAGCGCTTCGGGACGCAGACCGCGGTGGCCGGTATCGATCTGACGCTGCCCGCGGGCCGCTTCATCGGGCTGGTGGGGCCGAACGGCGCGGGCAAGACCACCACGCTGTCCATGGTCACCGGGCTGCTGCGGCCGGATTCCGGCGAGGTCCGCATCGGCGGGCACGACGTGTGGCACGACCCGGTGGCCGTCAAGTCGCGGATCGGGGTGCTGCCCGAGGGTCTGCGGCTCTTCGAGCGCCTGTCGGGCCGTGAACTCCTCGGCTACATGGGCAGGTTGCGCGGGCTGACCGGCACCGAGACCGACAAACGCGCCGATCAGCTGCTGGACATCCTCGGCCTGTCCGGTGCGCAGTACAAACTGGTCGTCGACTACTCCACCGGTATGCGCAAGAAGATCGGGCTGGCCGCCGCGCTGTTGCACAACCCTGAAATCCTCTTCCTGGACGAGCCGTTCGAGGGCGTCGACCCGGTGTCGGCGCAGACCATCCGCGGCGTCCTGGAGCGGTACACCTCCTCCGGGGCGACGGTGATCTTCTCCAGCCATGTGATGGAGCTGGTCGAATCGCTCTGCGACTGGGTCGCGGTGATCGCCGCCGGACGGATCCGGGCGGACGGCCCGATCGCCGAGGTGCGGGGCGACGCGCCATCGCTCCAGGAGGCGTTCCTGGAGCTGGTCGGCGCCGGTCACCGCACCCGCGCCGGGCAGAACCTCGACTGGCTGGGGGGCGGCTCCCGATGAGTGCCGGATTCGCACCGGGCGCCCCGGGGCAGTCGGCCTCGCCCGCGCTGACGCCGCTGTTCGTCCGCCTGAAGCTCGCCCTGCTCCGCAACGGGCTGCGCCGCTCGCCGGGCCGCGCCGCCGCCTACGTCGCGTCGATACTGGTGGGCGTGGTGTGCGCCGCCGGGGCGACCACGGGTCTGGTGCTGCTGCGCGGGGTGGCGCACGTCGACGCGCTGGCGGTGCTGCTCACCGGGTTCCTGACGCTGGGCTGGGCGGTCATGCCGCTGTTCTTCCCGTCCGGCGACGAGACGCTGGACCCGACGCGGCTGGTGATGCTGCCGCTGCGGCCCCGCCCGTTGATCGTGGCGCTGCTGACGGCGTCGCTGGTGGGCATCGGGCCGTTCGTCACCCTCGCGCTGGCCACCGGCGCGGCCGTCGCGGTCGCCGACGGCACGGCCGCCACGGTCGTCGCGGTGTGCGCCGTTCCCCTGGTGGTGCTGGTCTGCGTGGCGCTGGCGCGGGCCGTCGCCACCGCGTCGATACGGCTGCTGACGAGCCGCCGGGGCCGGGATCTGGCGGTGCTGGGCGGCCTGTTCGTCGCGCTCGGCGGGCAGGTCGTCAACATCGCCGCGCAGAAGCTGGGGCGGCCTGACGGGCTGTCCGTCCTGGAGCCGGTCGGTGAGGTGCTGCGCTGGGTGCCCCCGGCGTCGGCAATGAGCGCCGTGGCGGACGCGGGCCGGGGCGCCTGGGGCCGGGCCGCCGTCGGGCTGGCGCTGACCGTGCTGGCACTGGTGCTGCTGTTGTGGTGGTGGCAGCGGATGCTGACCACCCTGATGACGTCGCCCGACGCGTCGACGCTCCAGCCGGTCGAGAAGGACGGCGGGCGCGCGGCGAAGGGCGGCGCACGGGGCCTGGCCCGGCTGCTGCCGGACGGCCGGACGGGCGCGGTCATGCTGCGGACGCTCCGCTACGCCTGGCGCGATCCGAAGTCGAAGATGAGCTGGGCGACGTCGCTGGGCGTGGGGCTGCTGGTGCCGGTCGTCTACGCGGCGCAGGGCAACGGCACGGTCTACACCGCGTTCGTGGCGCCCGCGCTGCTCGGCATGCAGATGTACAACCAGTTCGGGCAGGACACCTCGGCCTTCTGGATGGTCGCCGCCACCCTCGCCACGCCCCGCGACGCCTACCGCGAACTGCGGGCCCGCGCCTTGGCGCTGTGTCTGGTCGCGGTTCCGTACGTCACGCTGGTGGTGGTCGGCACCGTCGCGTTCCTCGGCGCCTGGTCGTCGCTGGTGGAGATCTACGGGCTGTCACTGGCGCTGCTCGGCGCGCTGGTGGCGACGGGCGCGCTCACCTCGACGCTCTTCCCGTACTCCATCCCGTCCGACGGCAACAAGAACATCGGGCCGGGCCAGGCGTCCATCGCCTGGTTCAGCCTCTTCGGCGGCCTGCTGGCGGGCACGGTCCTCAGCGCACCGCTGCTGGCCCTGACCCTCTGGCTCCACCTGGCGGGCCACCACGGCCTGCTGTGGATACTCCTGCCGGTCGGAGCGGCCTACGGCACGGCGATGGCCCAGGTGGGACTGCGGATCGCGGCGCCTGTGGTGGTGCGGCGGGTGCCGGAGATCTTGGCGGCGGTGCGGAAGGGGTGAAGCGGAAAGGGTGAAGGGGCGGGGTGGTCGGTTGCCCCGCCCGGCGTCCCGGCCGGCGCCCCGCCCCCGATACGCCGCCGCCCACGCCCTGGAGCCGCTGTGCACCAGTAGTTATCCACAGGCTCCGACGGCGTCCGCGCGTGAGAGGTAGCGTCAGGGCGTCATGCGGAACGAGGGGGTGGGGGCGATGCGTCGAGGCGCGCTGATGCTGGTCACAGGGTGGTTGACGGTGCTGCTGAGCGGCGCCCCCGCGGTGGCACAGCCATCGCCCCCGGTTCCCGGACGCACGGCCCACGGGCCCGCGGCGGAGCGCACCGTGAGCAGGCACGCGGCCGAGGCCACCACGGCCGAGTCCCCCGCGAGCACGGCACCCGCCGCCCCCTCCCGCGCGGACACCCCGCGCAGCAGGGCCGCGTACCTCGCCGAGCAGCTGCGCCGCGATCCCGTGTACATCAGCGACCAGGTGCCGCGCGAAGCCCCCCGCTCCAGTGCCCCGTTCTTCGCCGCGCAGGCCACGCGGCTCCATGTGCCCGTGTACGTCATGGTTCTGCCCGACACCGCGCTGGGCGCCGACGGCGCTGGGTTCCTCGCCGGAGTCCACGACCGGCTCGGGCGCGACGGTCTGTACGTGGCGCTGAGCGGGCCCGGGACGCCGGAGGTGCAGGCGTACGGCGTGGAGGTGCCCGGCACCCGGGACGCGGCCCGCGCCACGCTCTACGAGCTGCCGTACGACGCGACGCCCCGCGAGACATTCCAGCACTTCGTCGATGTCCTTCTCTCGGGGCGGGCCCATGAACGGGCGGAGGCGGGCAGCGCCGCGGCCGACAGCGGCACCGAGGTGCCGAAGCTGCACCCCGACCCCACCGAACGGGAGAACCAGAGCTTCGTCACGGGCATCGCGGTCGCCGGGCTCCCGCTCGCCGTCGTACTGGTGGGCCTCTACGTACGCCGTCGGCTCCGACTGCGCCGGGCGCGCGGCGGGGCGCCGGTCCCCGGCCCGCGCGCCGCCGCCCCCGCGCTCTCCCTCCGCAAACCCGGTGACACACCGGGCAAGGGCGGCAAGGACCGCACGGCGGGAAGCGCCCCACGGGGAGGTGCGATGTCAGGGAAAGGCGCCGCCCCGCTGTCCCCGGGACACTCCACCGGTCGGCGGCGCCCGGCCCCGGCCGTGGCGGTGCTACTGGCCGTGGCGGTGGTCCTCGCGGGCGGGCTCGCCGTCACCGCCGCGCGCCTCTTCGACGACCGCTCCTACGGCGACGACGCCATCCCGACCCCGGCCGATATGCGCTCCCGCATCGAGCGGGTGACCGCCGGTCTGCGCCACGACCCCCTCTACACCGACCCGGAGAGCGAACCGGTCCTGAGCTCCGCCGAGCGCACCCGGCTGCACAAGCGCCTCGCCGCACTCGACATCCCGGTGCTGATCGCCGCGGTCCCCCGCCTCACCGAAGACGAATCGGGCGGTAACCGCGAGATATTCGTCCAGTCGCTCCACCAACGCCTGCACCATGACGCGCTGTTCATCCTCGCCGATCCGCTGGCGGAGACCCTCTCCGTCGTCAACTACGGCGCGCCCATCAACGCGTACGCCCTGCCGAGAAGCCACTTCGGCCTCCCTGAGCTGCACGAAACCCGAACCCTCGGCGACCGGCTCGACGCGCTGCTCCGCGATGTCGCCGACGCCCCGCGGGACTCGGCGGGCGACCGGCCGTACGACCCCGGGCCCGCGGCCGACCCGGTCGCGGAGAAGGATCTGCCCAGCGTTTTCGCGGCGGACTTCGCTCCGGGGCTGCTGATCGGCACGTTCCTCGCGGCGCTGCTGCTCGGCCTGGTGACGGCGGTGCGGGCCCTGGCCGGTGCGGTGGGGCGGCGCCGGACGGCCGGTGGCCCGGCGCCCGGCGGCGTACCGGCCGCGTCCGAGGCGCCGGACGAGCCGTCCCTCGCGTGGTTGCGGCGCACCGCCCGGCAGGAGGCCGACGCCCTCACCGCCGTACTGGACGCCCAGGACACCCTGCCGGAGCGGACCCGCCACCGGGCCTGGGAGTGCCTGGACGCCGCTGCCCTGCTCATCGACGGCGACGGCGACGCCCGGGTCGATGCGGACGCCACCCCCGCCTCCCTGGTGTGCGCCGTCGCGCTGGCCCGCTCCGGTCGGGCGGCCGTCGAGGGTCCCGCCGCGCCGGAGCGGCTGTGCCACCGCAATCCGCTGCACGGCCCGGCGCACGGCACCCGCCGTATACCCACGGCGGGCGGCGGCCGCGCCCGGTCGCTGCCGGTCTGCGGACGGTGTCGTACCGTCCCGGGGCCGGTGCTGCGGCTGGGCCCGGCGGCGGACAGCGGCCGGGCGGACCGGGTGCCGTACGCCGAGCTTCCCGGGCCGCTGGCCGCGCTCGCCGACGGCACCCCGATCGATCAACTCACCCGCGATGTACGGGAGTACTTCGGTGTTCACTGACCTTCGCCACCGCCGCCCGCGCCGCGCGGGTGCCCGCCGCCGGATGCCCGCCGTGGCCGGTGCCGTCGTCTCGGCGCTGGCCCTGGTGTGGTGCGCCGCGTCGCCGGGGGCCGCCGCCGGGAGCCCGGGGCAGAAGATCGCCGATGCGCTGCGCCGCTCCCCCGTCTACGTCGATCCGTCGCTGGACTCGGCGGTCGGCGGGGCCGCGCAGCGGCAGCTGGCCGAGCGGATCCGCGGGACGCATCTGCCGATCCGGGTGGTGCTGGTGCCGCTGGTCGAGGGGGACAGCTGGGGCGGCGATCCCGCGCAGCTCGCGGAGGTCGTCCACGACCGGATGGGCGGCGATCCGTCGATCATCATCACGCTCGGCGAGTTCCACGACGACATCGCCGCCCGCGAATGGCCCACCGGCGCCCATCAGGCGCAGCAGGCCGCGGCGGCCGTCTTCCACCAGAGCGACATGGAGGGCGCGGGGACGGCCCGCCGCGTCGAGCGGGCCATCGACATCATCGCGGCGGGCGACGGCGAGAAGGAGTACGAGAAGGCCACCGCCGACCTCAACGCCCCTGCCCCGTCCGGGACTTCCGACGAGCCGGGCGCCGCGAGGCCATCGGAGCACTCGAAGCCCTCCGGCTCCCCCGTGGTCCGGGCGGTGACGCTGGTGGCCGGGCCGTTGCTGCTGCTCGGCGCGGTGGGGCTGCTGTGGCGGCGGCGTGCCCGGGTGCGGGATCTGGCCACGCCGTTCGCGTTGCCGCGTTCCGTCTTCGCTGCCGCCCGGCGGGCCGACGAGGCGGAGCTGCGTGACCGGGCGGCGGCGGAGGTGGTGCGGCTGGGCGAGGAGGCCCGCGCCGCGCAGGGCGATCCGCAGGCCGTCGGGCGGGCCCTCGACGCGTACTCCGCGGCCGGTACGGTGCTGGACCGCGCGCGGGGCGTGCCGGATCTGGCGGGCGTGTTCGCGCTGATGGCCGAGGGCCGCGCGGCGCTCGGCGCCGAGGAAGCTCCGCTGCCCCTGTGCTTCTTCCATCCGCTGCACGGACCGGCCGCCCGCGTCCTGCCGTGGCGTCCGCTCGGCCGCCGCGAGGAGCTGCGGGTGGCGGCCTGCGAGTCCTGCGTACGCGCGATACGGTCCCGCCGGGCCCCCGAGGTCCTCACCGACCGGAGGGGCGACCGCCCGGTCCCGTACTTCGAGGTGGACGCCGCACACAGCCTCTGGGCCGCCACCGGCTACGGCTCCCTGCTCTCCGGGGAACCCGACGATTCCCTGGCCGCGCGCGTCCAACGCGGCGACTTCACCCGTACGTTGGACGCCTCGTAGGGGGTGACGGCGGGTGCCGGCCGGAGCAGATCCGCCTCGCCGGTTCCGGGGCAGCGTCCGGCGCCGAGGAGACCCAGGTCAGACCGCCGGCAGCGCGTAGATCTCGTCGCCATGGGTGGCCAGCAACCGGCGTCCGGCGGCGGTGACGTGCCACTGGTCCAGGCTTCCGGTGTTGTCGTTGTAGTGCCAACGGACCTTGCCGGTAGCCGGGTCGAGGGCGAAGATGCCACCGGCGTCGTCGTACGACGCACCGTAGAGCGTGCCGCGGGCGGACAGGAATTCGGTCGGCGCCCGGCGCGCGCCCGGGTCCTCGGAGAGCCAGAATTTGCGGCCGCGCACCGGGTCCACCGCCCAGACGCCACCGCTGTGATCGGCGGCGTACACCACGCCGTTGACGACCATCGGCTGATAGAAGCTGAGGCGCCCGGCGGAGGAGAGCGACCAGTCCGGCTCGCCGGTGTCGAGGTGGACGGCGCGTAGCCGGGGGCCGCCGAGGAAGATCCGCCCGGCGTGCACGGCGGGCCGCCAGGCGATGTCGTCGCCGAGCTTGCGGCTCCACAGCTGACGGCCGTCGGCGTTGTCGCGGACCGTGACGTTGCTCCGCCCGTCGGTGTAGACGAGCCGGTCGCCGGAGACGGTGCCTTCGAGGTCGTAGTCCGTCGTCCCCTTGTCGCGAGGCTTGCTCCAAGCCGTTCGGCCCGTACGGAGGCTGATCGCCGCGACGGCGGTCAGGTGCTGGGTGGTGTCCTCGGTGCGCACCGACGCGACGACGTAGAGGCGTTCCGCGTCGGCCGCGAGGATGCGCTGGACGGTGAGGTCACCGCCGAGGCGGCTGCGCCACACCTCCTTGCCGGTGTCCGGGTCGAGGCCGATGACATCGCCGTTGTACTCGGTGCTGACGAGGAAGAGCTTGCGGTCGGCGAGGATCAGCGGCGCACCGGCGATGGTGATGCCCTTCCGGCTCCAGGCGATGGCGCCGGTGGTCGCGCGGCGGGCGACCAGCGGGTCGCCGCTGATCAGCAGCAGACCGTTGTGGACGGCGAGCGGCGCATCGCTGTTGAGGCTGTCGGTCTCGGCGGTGCGGTGCCAAAGGACGGTGGGCGGGGTGCCGGGCGGCGGGGTGGTGAAACCGTCGGCCTCCGGGGTGTCGCCGCCGCCCCCGCCGTCGTCGGTGGCCTTGCCGCCGGACCGGCCGCTCATCGCCCAGACCCCGGCGCCACCGAGGGCCGCCACACCGGCCACGCCTCCGGCGACCAGCCCGAGGAACCGCCGCCGGGACGGTGCCGGCGCGTCACCGGACGTGAGGGGGGCGGTCGTTCCGCCTGGTCCGGCAGGTACGCCGGGGCCGGTCGGGGCGGTCGCGCCGGGTCCGGCCGATGCCTGCTGCGGGACGGTGCCGGGTCCGGCGGGTACGGGGACTCCGTCGCCGGGCGTACCAGGGTGACCGGCACCCACCTCACCGGGCACGCCGGCCTCACCGGACGCGCCTGGCCCACCGACGGCTCCGGGCGCCGCGACCTGGCCCGCCCCGAGCACATACGTCGGCGCCGTACCGAACCCGGGCGCCGCACCGGGATGCTGCGGCGCACCGGCCACCGGAGGGGTCGCGCCCGAAGGAGCCACGCCCGACGGGTTCACACCCGGGGCCGCAGGTCCGGGCGACGGCGTCCCGGTACCGGGCTGCGGCAGGTCGCCGGGGGTTTCCAGGTCGAGGAGGCGCGCGGCGTGGGTGGCGATGGTGGAGGCGACGGCGCCGGGCAGCCAGTTGGCGAAGGCCGTGCCGGTGCCCTCCGGGGCGAGCGCGGCCAGCACCTCGGCGGGGGCGGGCCGTTGGGCCGGATCGCGGTGCAGGCAGGACGCGACCAGCTCAAGAAGGGCGTCGGGCACCCCGCTGAGGTCCGGTTCGCCGTGGACGACCTGGTAGAGCACCGCGGCGGGCGTGGACTCGGCATACGCCCCGTGCCCGGTGGCGGCGTGGGTGAGGACCGCGCCGAGGGCGAAGACGTCACCGGCCGTGCCGACGCGCTGGCCGAGCACCTGCTCGGGCGGAATGTAGCCGGGCGAGCCGACGACCACGCCGGTCTGGGTCATACGGTTCCCGTCGACGGCGCGCGCGATGCCGAAGTCGATGACGCGGGGGCCGTCGGCGGCGAGCAGGACGTTGGACGGTTTGAGGTCGCGGTGGACCAGCCCGACGGAGTGGATTTCGGTCAGCGCGGCGGCCAGCCCGGCGCCCAGGGCCCGGACACTGCGCTCCGGCAGCGGGCCGTGTTCGTCGACGACCTCGGTCAGCGACGGCCCGAGGACGAAGGCAGTCGCGAGCCAGGGCAGCGACGCGTCGGTGTCGGCGTCGACGACCGGTGCGGTGTAGCGCCCGGACACGGCGCGGGCTATCTCGACCTCCTGCCGGAACCGCCCCCGGAACGCGGTGTCCTGCGCCAGATCGGGCCGCACCACCTTCACCGCGACGGTGCGGCCCCCGGCGGACCGCGCGAGGTAGACGCGGCCCATCCCGCCGGCCCCGATCCGGCCCAACAGGCGGTACGGCCCGAGGGCTTGCGGGTCGTCCGGGAGCAAGGGGTCCATCGCGGGCCTTCCACGTCTGTCGGGAGATGCGGGAATCGGGAGATGCGGGGAACACGTCACGCGGGCGCCACCCCCACGAGTTCCCCACGCGGACCGACGGCCGACGCGGCACGGCACGGCACGGCAGTGCATCGTAGCGTCGGCCGAAATTCGACTCCTCCTGGCGTATCCCACCAGGCGGGCACGGGCCGTGGGGCGCGCGCGGGCCCCACTGTCGGCCCGCACCTACGCCTCCCCGCCTGCCCTCCCGGCGGCCCCCTTCCCGCCTACCTCCCAGCTACCGGTCACCCACTCCCCCGCCACCGGCCGGGCATGGCGTGCCGTACCGGCCGTGCGCACCGACGGGCAGCGGGCAGGCCGCCGAGCGCCGGGCAGCGGCGGACGGGCCGCCAGAAGTCAACGACCAACGGCCGGTCCACCAGGCACGCGGCATCAGGCATCAGCCCGCCCGCGCCCCCGCCCCCTCACCCTGGTACCGCCGCCCGCAAAAACGGCTCAACGGCGCGCTGCCAGGCGTCAGGGTGTTCCCAGGGCAGCAGATGGCCCGCGTCGGGTATCTCGGCGTAGCTGCCGCCGGGCAGGACGCGGACCATCTCCTGCGCCTCGGCGCGGCCCAGCTCGCCGTCCTGGCCCCGGACGACGAGGGCGGGGCAGCGGACCTCGGCCAGCTCTTCCCAGTGGGCGTCGGTCACCCAGGTCTCGCGGGCGGTGAGCATCTGGCGGCGGGAGAAGACCGGGCGCCAGCCGTCGGCACGCTCGGCCATCACCTCGGCGAAGAACGCGCCGCGCGCCGGGCGGGGGCGCTCCAGCGACGGATCCTCCTCGCCGAACCACCGGCGGACGTCCGCGAGCGTGGCGAAGGGCAGCGGCCAGGTGGCGAACCACTCGGCCCATTCGTGCTGCGAGGCGGCGCCCAGCGCGGACGCGCGCATGTCGCAGATGACCAGCGCGCCGACCAGATCCGGCCGACGGGCGGCGAGCTGCCAGGCCGTCAGCGCACCCATGGCGTGGCCGATGACGGTCACAGGGGCGAGGCCGAGCTGTTCGATGACGGCTATCGCGTCCTCGACGTAGGCGGCGCGGCCGAAGGGGCCGTCGGCGGGCTTCTCACTGCGGCCGTGGCCCCGCTGGTCGAGGGCGATGGCGCGATACCGCGCGCCGAGCCAGCGGGCGGTGTCGGCCCAATGGGAAGCCCGCCCCATCAGGCCGTGGAGCAGCAGGACACCGGGGCGCCGCTCGCTCCCCTCCGGCCCGCCGTCGCCCTTGGGCGGGTCGGTGAACTCCCAGGCTGCGAGCCGCATTCCGCCGGCCCCCGTCACCTCGATGCGCCGCACCATGTGCCCTGACACCCCCACTCGTCCCTTGACCCACTCCACACTATCGAACTTTCATTCGAATACGACGGCCTCGTGCGGAAGTCCCCTCGTTCGGGTGACAGTGCGCAGGGATAGCCGGGGATCCGCACGGGGAGACAGCTACGGGGGGACGGATCCCGCCGGACAGGGGGTCCGTAGCGCGGGACCTTGAGAGCTCGGGGCTCCAGGTCCTGACGGGGGAGCCGGGGGAGGCGGGGTCCCGGATGCTCGCAGCGCCGGGGCCCCGAGACCTCGCAGGATCTGTGTCGCGCCGCCGTTCGCCGTGTTCGGTCAGGTTCCGCTGCCCCCACCCGCGCCTCCTCCCCCGGAAGCCGTCAGACCGCGGCTCCCCCGTACCGTTCCGTACCGGGCCGCCGCAGCCCGGGCCGAGCCCGTCCGCGTGCCGGTCGGCACCACAGCGGGCATCCATGTGGGCGCCAAGGGTGACACGTCCCCGGCCGTTCCGCACCGGTTCGCGCAATTCCTCATCCCGCACCCGCCCCGCCCGGAAGCCGCCACGGCCCGGGGCGCCCCCCTCTGCGCAGCTCAGGGCGGTGAAACGGTCAAGAGAGGAAATCCGCGGAGGAAACGCAGGCCCGGCCCGGGGCCGCGGGGCTGCCCGCGCCCTGCGCTTCGTACGGCGGCCGCCGGGCGGCAAGGCCGGGTCGGCGGCGACGGGCGGGCGTCCCGGAACCACGTCGCGACGGCGGCCCGGCAGGGGCAAGGCGGCGATCATCCACGCCGCGCGGCAACGGCCCAGGCGCCAGACAGCGGGGCGCCAGGGCAGCGGCCGTCAGCCCCTGCGACAACGGCCCGGCCGTCAGCCCTGCAACAACGGCCCGGCCGCCCGCACCGGTGCGGCAACGCCCCCGTACGAAGGCACGGGCGGGGCGCCGGGCACCGGCCATCAGCCGCACGCTTTGCGGCCACACACACCGGCGACCCGCGCTCCACAGCACGGGGCGCAAGGCATCGGCCGGACGCGCCGGTACCCCCGGCGCCCGACGCGGTGGGTCAGCGCTTCGCGACGAAGACGTGGGCGGCGATCTCCGACTCCAGCTCGGCCGCCTCGCCGCTGCTGCCGACGAGAACTCCGGCGGGGGCCTCGGTCACGCTGACGACCGCGCCGGGCTGGATCCCGGCGCGCCGGAGCGTGTACATCAGCTGGGCGTCCGCCTGGATGGGCTCGCCGATGCGGCGGACCACGACGGTCTTGCCGTCCGGACCGGCGTCCAGCTCGGTGAGGCTGACCATGCCGGTCTCCAGGAACGGATCGGCCTCCGCCTTCTCGCCCAGCTCCTCCAGGCCCGGGATCGGGTTGCCGTACGGCGACTCCGTCGGGTGGCGCAGCAGCTCGACGACGCGGCGCTCGACCGCCTCGCTCATCACGTGCTCCCAGCGGCACGCCTCGGCGTGCACCTGCTCCCACTCCAGCCCGATGACGTCGACGAGCAGGCATTCGGCGAGGCGGTGCTTGCGCATCACGCGCGTCGCCAGCCGACGGCCCTCCTCCGTCAGCTCCAGGTGCCGGTCGCCCGCGACGGACAGCAGGCCGTCCCGCTCCATGCGCGCCACGGTCTGGCTGACCGTGGGGCCACTCTGTTCGAGCCGCTCCGCGATCCGGGCGCGCATCGGGACCACACCTTCCTCTTCGAGTTCGAGGATGGTGCGGAGATACATCTCCGTGGTGTCGATCAGTCCGGACATGCGTGCCCCTAGCTGTGTCGTGCGGGTGGCCCTGGATTCAATTCTGACGCATCCCACCGACAACGGCGCCGCCTCCGCCCGCGGCGGCTGCCGCCCGGGGCCGCACACAAGCCGTCCGGGGGCTGTCGCGTCAGCCGTATTGACAGCGCACTGGTCCAGACCGCAACGTGATCCGCGCCACGGCCGCCCACCGTCCGGCGCGCTCGTGCCCGGACCGGGGCGAGGGGAATCCATGAGCAGCGATGAGGGAGACCGCGGAATGGCTGAGAGCGACCGGCTTGCCGGGCAGTACTTCGATGCCGCGATCGAGCTGCTGCGGCAGACGCGTGACGACGGGGGTCCCGCCATCGCCGCCGCCGGGCGGCTGATCGCCGACACCGTCGAGGCGGGCGGACGGGTCTTCTCCTTCGGCGCCGGGCACTCCTCGCTGCCCGCGCAGGACACCGTCTACCGGGCGGGCGGCCTCGCGATCATGAACCTGCTGTCCGTGCCGGGGGTGGTGGGCGTGGACGTCCGGCCCGCGACGCTCGGCAGTGCGCTGGAGCGGGTCGACGGGCTGGCCGCCGCGGTGCTGGACACCAGCCCGCTGCGGGCCGGTGACGTGCTGGTGATCATCTCGCTCTCCGGGCGGAACGCGCTGCCCGTCGAGATGGCGATGAACGCGCGGGCGCTCGGCATAAAGGTCATCGGCCTGACGTCGGTCGCCTACGCGGACGCCACCTCCTCCCGGCACGTCTCGGGCACCTTCCTCAAGGACCACTGCGACCTGGTGCTCGACAGCCGTATCCCGGTGGGCGACGCGGAGCTGCGGCTCCCGGGGATCGACGCGCCGTTCGCGCCCGCCTCCACCGTCGTCACCAGCGCGATCATGCAGGCGATGGTGGCGACGGCCGCCGGTGCGCTGGCCGAGCGGGGCGTCGAACCGCCGCTGCTGCGGTCGGGCAACGTCGACGGCGGCCACGAGTGGAACGGCCGGGTGATGCGGGAGTACGCGGACCGGATCTTCTACCGGCAGTGACCCGGATCCGGCGGCGGTGACCCGGATACGCCGGAAGCGGACCGTTCCCGGCGGCGGTGACCCTGCGGCCCCGGGGAGCACCGGCCCGCCACCGGGTGCCGACCCCCGTTCAGCCGTCGGACGACGACGCCAGGTCCAGGGCCGCCGCGATCCGGGCGGCGACCTCCTCCGCGTAGGCGGCGTCGGCGCGGTCGAAGGGGCGGCGGGCCGGGGTGCGCAGGAAGGTCGCGACGCCGAGGGTGCGGGCGCGGCTGCGCAGCACCACGCACAGCCCGTGAACCGTGCCGTCCGGCCATCGGCGGGCGGCCGCCCAGCCGTCGTCGCCGGTCGCGCCCACACTCGTCCGCACCGAGCCGCCGCGCGCGTACGCCTGGAGGGCCGGGTGCCCGGCGGCGTACGCGACGGGGACCGCGGACGGCTGCGGCACCGTGCAGGGGCCGGGGGACCCCGCGGGTGAGGCGAGGGCCCGCCGCAGCCGGACGGAGGCGGTGCCGTCCCCGCCCGCTCCCCCGTCGTCACCGTCCCGGCCGGGCGGGGGCGCGACGACATCGACCAGGGCGTGGTCGGCGAAGCCCGCCAAGGCGTAGTCGAGGTGGACGGCGGCCGCCTCCCGCGGGTCGGGGCAGTCGGCGGCGGCGCGGCCCGCGCGGTGCAGCTGCTGGGTGCGGAAGCGGAGCAGCGCGCCGTCCTGTTCGGCCTGTTTGGCATCGGTGACGTCCTGGAAGAGCCAGGCGACGCCGAGCGGTACCGGCTCCTCGGAGAGCGGGGAGGCGAGGCGGACGAAGCCGCTCCGCCAGCAGCGGCGGGGGCGTACGGCGTCGGGGGCGCGCAACGTCACCCACAGATCGCTCAGTCCGGGCGGCTCGCCCTCCGCCAGGACGTGCTGGAGCACCGCCTCCACCTCCTCGGCGCCCTGGTCCAGCAGATCGCCGAGGGTGCGGCCGAGGAGCGCGTCCCGGCCGGATTCCAGTGCGCGGGCGGCGGGGGTGTTGACGACGGCGGGCCGCAGGTCGGCGTCGACGAGGACCACGCCCCAGGGCGCGTCGTCGCCGAGCGCCTCGCTCAGGGCGAGGGAGCGTTCCAGGCCGATCTGGGCGTGTACGGCGGTGAAGACGCAGTACACCCCGGCGGCCCGGCCGTCGGGGCCGGGGACGACGGAGGTCTGGCCGCGGACCAGGACGCGGCGGCCGTCCTTGGTGAGCAGGGCGTAGTCGTGCACCTGACGGCCGGGGGCGCGCAGCGCGGCGAGGAGGGCGGACTCGGTGGCACCCGCGTCCTCGTCGCGGACCGCCCAGCCGGTCAGCCCGCGGCGGCCGACGGCCTCGGCGGCGGGCCAGCCCAGGAGCTGTTCGGCCTCGTGGTTCCAGTGGGTGACCGTGCCGTCCGCGGCGAGGGCGAGGAGCGCGGTGTCCATGCCGTCGAGGAGGGCGGCGAGCAGCCCGGTGTCGTCGGCGGGCCCGAGCGGGCCGGGCGGCGCGGCGGCCGGGGCCGGGGTGTGTTCCGCCGAGGAACCGTACGAAGCGGAACCGTACGAAGCGGCCACTGGAACCCCCTACGGACGCGGTGGCGCGTGCTGGACCTGGGCACATTCAACTCGAACGTGACGCAGCACACACCCCCTTCGCGGAAATCCCGGGCCGTTCGCGCGGTCGGGCCGCCCCGGGACGACGCGGGTGTCCCGGGGGCCGCAGCCGTCCCGGGCGTCGCGGAAATTAATTCGCTTGTACGGGGCGGGGCGCGTTCCTAGGCTGGGTGCACACGAGAAGGGAGGTGGTTCGGCAGATGATTTCGTACCGGACGCGTGAGGTGACTGCGGCCTAGGCCGCCGCTTCACACCCAGTGCAGCGCCGGCCCGCGCATACTGCAGATGCGCCGTCGGCCAATCCCAGCAGTCACCCGACCCGTGGGCCCCCGGTTCGTCCGACCGGTCGCCGCGCCACCCGGCGCGACGGAAGCGGCCCACGGGTCGTCTGCGTTCTCCGGGCCCCACGCGGGGCCCTTTTTCCTTGCACGCGGGGCCCTTCCCCCTTGTACGCGGGCCCTTTCCCTTGTCCGAGGAAGCTCACGTTCCTCGTCCGAGGAAGCTCGCGGCCCTGCCGCGCCTCCGGCCCTTCGTGGGCCGCTCCCCGATCCCCGGGCCCCGCGCGGGCCCGTTCGTCGTTTCCGGGCGGTCCCCGGGGATCAGGCCATCCGGTTCACGGTGCGAGGCGTTCCACGGTCCAGCCGGTGGTGGCGCGGACATAGCGGAGGCGGTCGTGGAGGCGGTTCTCGCGGCCCTGCCAGAACTCGACGGTTTCGGCGGTGACGCGGTAGCCGCCCCAGTGGGGTGGTGCCGGGACCTGCTCGCCCTCGGGGTACCGGGCCGCCAACGCGTCGTAGGCGCCCTCCAGTTCGGCGCGGGAGGCGATCGGCGCGGACTGGTCGCTGGCCCAGGCACCGAGTTGGGAGCCGTGCGGGCGGGAGCGGAAGTAGGCGGCGGTCTCGTCGCGGCCGATGCGGGCGGCGGTGCCGGTGACGATGACCTGACGGGCCAGCGGATGCCAGGGGAAGAGCAGCGCCAGGTGCGGGTTCTCGGCGAGGTCACGGCCCTTGCGGCTGGTGTAGTTGGTGAAGAACACGAAGCCGCGGTCGTCGAACGCCTTCAGCAGCACCGTCCGTGAGCTGGGGCGGCCCGCGGCGTCGGCGGTCGAGACGACCATGGCGTTGGGCTCGTGGATCCCGGCCGCGGAGGCTTCCTTGAACCAGCGCGCGAACTGTGCGTACGGCTCGGCCGCCAGCTCGGTCTCGGTCAGCCCCTCGGCACGGTAATGGGCGCGCATCGACGAGGGATCGAGGGTTTCGTGGGCATCGGGGGAAGGCGCGTCGGCGGAGTGCACGGCCTCATCTTGCAGCATCGGCCCGCGCGGTGGCAGGGCGCGGGCCGGGAAGCCTGCCCGCCGTCGCCCGGACGTAACCCTCTCGTAGGCGAATCGACCAGTGTGCCGGACGTCACGCTTCCTTGCAGGTGGGGAAAGCACCAAACTTGCGGGTCGGTGCAGTGTGGGGTTCGCACATCGGCGACCATCGTGTCCGGACCGCCGGACCGGCGGGCCCCCGCCGTCCATCGCCGGGGCCGCGCGTCCCGTGGACCGCGCAGCGCACCACCCGTACCGCGCCCGAGGGCCGTCCACCCCGGGCGGGAAACCGCGTCACCATGCCCGCGAGGCATCCGGTGACCGGCGCGGACCGCGAGCTGCCGGGCGCAGCCGCGGAACCGTTCCGGCGCCGCACACCGAGCCGACCGCACGGCAACCGGTCACCGACCGTGGGCCGTCCGTACCTTGAGGAGTCGCCAGATGTCCGCATTCGTACCCGGACTTGAGGGTGTCGTCGCGTTCGAGACGGAGATCGCCGAACCGGACAAGGAGGGCGGCGCGCTGCGCTACCGCGGCGTCGACATCGAAGACCTTGTCGGCAGCGTGTCGTTCGGGAAGGTGTGGGGTCTGCTGGTGGACGGGGCGTTCGACCCCGGGCTGCCGCCGGCCGAGCCGTTCCCGATCCCGGTGCACTCCGGGGACATCCGCGTCGATGTGCAGTCGGCGCTGTCGATGCTGGCGCCGGTGTGGGGCCTCAAACCGCTGCTGGACATCGACGAGCGGACGGCGCGCGACGATCTGGCGCGCGCCGCGGTGATGGCACTGTCGTACGTGGCGCAGTCGGCGCGCGGGCAGGGGCTGCCGATGGTGCCGCAGCGGGAGATCGACAAGGCGGAGACCGTCGTGGAGCGGTTCATGCGGCGCTGGCGCGGGGAGCCGGACCCCAAGCATGTCGCGGCGGTCGACGCGTACTGGACGTCGGCGGCGGAGCACGGCATGAACGCGTCGACGTTCACCGCCCGGGTCATCGCGTCGACCGGCGCGGATGTGGCGGCGGCGCTGTCGGGGGCGGTCGGCGCGATGTCGGGGCCGCTGCACGGCGGGGCGCCGTCGCGGGTGCTCGGCATGATCGAGGAGATCGAGCGGACCGGCGACGCGGCGGCGTACGTCCGCAAGACCCTGGACAAGGGGGAGCGGCTGATGGGCTTCGGGCACCGCGTCTACCGGGCCGAGGACCCGCGGGCGCGGGTGCTGCGGCGGACCGCGAAGGAGCTGGGCGCGCCCCGCTTCGAAGTGGCCGAGGCGCTGGAGAAGGCGGCGCTGGAGGAGCTGCACAACCGGCGTCCGGACCGGGTGCTGGCGACGAATGTGGAGTTCTGGGCGGCGATCACGCTGGACTTCGCGGAGGTCCCGGCGCACATGTTCACCTCGATGTTCACCTGCGCCCGCACGGCCGGGTGGAGCGCGCACATCCTGGAGCAGAAGCGCACCGGACGGCTGGTGCGGCCGTCGGCCCGGTACGTGGGGCCCGCGGCGCGGGATCCGCGGGAGATCTCGGGGTTCGACACGGCGGCGCACGGAGAAAGTCCGTAGGGGCGGGCCCTGGGGCACGTCCCGTAGGGCGATCCCTTGGGGCCGCGTCCCGTACGGGCCTGCCCCGAGGGCCGCGTCCCGTACGGGCGCCCCCTACGGCTCCGCGGCGGGCCGCACCCGGGGACGGCTCCGGGTGCGGCCCGCCGCGTGGCATCGACTCAGTCCAGCGCCTCGTCCAGCAGCTCGGCCCACTGGTCGACGACCCGTTCCCGCCGCACCGTGTCATCGCTGAGCAGGGTCGCCAGGCCCAGACCGCGGGCCATGTCCAGCAGGCCCTGGACGGTTTCGCGGACGCCGGGGACGGATTCGTCGACGCCGAGCAGGTCGACGGCGGTGCGGTGGGACTCCCGGCCGACCCGTGCCTCCAACTCCGTGACGCGGGCGCGGAGTTGGTCCTCGTAGGAGGCGGCGACCCACAGGTGGAGGGCGGCGCGGAAGAGCGGGCCGGTGTAGAGGTCGACGACGGCGGCGACGACGGCGCGGCGGTCGGTGGCGACGCCGGTGCCCGCCGGGAAGAGGTCACGCAGCGCCTGCGAGCGTTCCTCGGCGACGTGCTCGACGGCGGCGGTGAACAGGTCCTCGCGGGTGGGGAAGTGGTGCTGGGCGGCGCCGCGGGAGACCCCGGCGCGTTCGGCGACGACGGCGACGGTGGAGCCCGCCCAGCCGTGATCGGCCAGGCAGGCCACCGCCGCCTCCAGCAGGCCGCGGCGGGTGGCCCGGCTGCGTTCCTGCTGGGGGGCCTTGGCGGTGCGGGCGGCGTTCACCGTGCCCATCGCGGGGCCCTTCGCTCCAGGAAGGCGGTCATGCCCTCGCGCGCCTCGGCGGAGGCGAAGAGCCGCGCGGACTCGGCGGCCAGCGCCTCGGTGTCGCGGTCGAAGGTGCGCAGCACCTCTGCGGTGACCAGCGCCTTCGAGGCGGCGAGGCCCTGCGGGGAGCCCTGGCGCAGGCCGTCGAGCAGGGGTACGAGGGCGCCGTCGACGTCGTCGGCGGCGAGGGTGACCAGGCCGATGCGGGCGGCCTCGGCGGCGTCGAACCGTTCGCCGGTGAGGTAGTAGCGCCCGGCGGCGCGGGCGTCGAGGCGGGGCAGCAGCGGCATCGAGATGACGGCCGGGGCGAGTCCGAGGCGCGCCTCGGTGAAGGCGAAGGTGGCGCCGGGCCCGGCCACTGCTATGTCGCAGGCGCCGAGCAGCCCGGTGCCCCCGGCGCGGACATGCCCGGTGACGCGGGCGACGACCGGTTTGGGCAGCTCCACGACCGTGCGCAGCAGCCGGGTCAGGTCCAGCGGCGCGTCGGTCGGGGCGCCGTCGGTCGCCTCGGTGAGGTCGGCTCCGGCGCAGAAGGTGGTGCCGGTGTGGGTGAGGACGACGGCGCGGACGGCGTCGTCGGCGGCGGCCTCGGCGAGGGCGGCGTGCAGCTCGCCGACGAGGCGGGCGGAGAGCGCGTTGCGGTTGCGGGGAGAGTCCAGGGTGAGGGTGGTGACGCCCAGATCGTGTGCGGTGCGGACGAGCGGGCCGTCCTTGACGCCTTGGTCGTGGGCGGTGCGGGCGAGCGGGTCGGCGCCGTCCAGCGGTGCGGCGCCGTGGGTGGTGCCTGACGTGGTGTCGGTCATCGGGCCGTGGAACTCCTTTCCCTGGCGCGCAGTTCGCGCCGCAGGATCTTGCCGGTCACCGCGCGCGGCACCGTATCGGTGAACTCCACGCGGCGCACCCGCTTGTACGGGGCGACTCGTCCGGCAACGTACGTGAGAACGTCGTCCGCACCGAGGGCGGCCCCCGGGCGGCGGACGACGTACGCCTTGGGGATCTCGTTGCCGTCGGTGTCCGTGACGCCGATGACGGCGGCGTCGGCGATGTCGTCGTGGGCGAGCAGCAGCGCCTCCAGATCGGCGGGGGCGACCTGGTAACCCTTGTACTTGATCAGCTCCTTGACGCGGTCGACGACGTAGAGCCAGCCATCGGCGTCGATCCGGCCGATGTCGCCGGTGTGCAGCCAGCCGTCGGCGTCGATCAGGGCGTCGGTGGCCTCGGGGCGGCCGAGGTACCCCTTCATCACCTGCGGGCCGCGCAGCACGATCTCGCCGTCCTCGCCGGGCGGCAGGTCCGCGCCGGTGGTGAGCGACACCAGCCGCATCTCCGTGCCGGGCAGCAGACGCCCGACGGTGCCGGGCGGGGCGTCGGCGCCGGGCGGTACGAGGTGGCTGGCGGGCGAGAGTTCGGTCATGCCGTACGCCTGGAGGACGGCCTTGAGGCCCAGGCGGCGGGCGCAGGCGTCGGCGAGCGCGGCGTCCAGCGGCGCGGCGGCGCAGACCAGGTACTTCAGGGAGGAGAGGTCGTAGCGGTCCACCAGGGGGTGTTTGGCGAGGGCGAGGACCATCGGCGGCGCGGCGTAGACGGCGGTGACGCGGTATCGCTGGAGCGCGTCGAGGAACTGTTCCAGGTCGAAGCGGGGCAGCACGACGACGGTGGCGCCGGTGCGCAGCGGGGCGTTCATCAGGGCGGTGAGGCCGTACATGTGGAAGAACGGCAGCACGGCGAGGACGCGGTCGTCGGGTCCGCCGCTGAGGAACGCGTCGAGCTGGGCGAGGTTGGTGGCGACGGAACGGTGGGTGAGCATCACGCCCTTGGGGGTGCCGGTGGTGCCGGAGGAGTACGGCAGGACGGCGAGGTCGGCGGCGGGGTCGAGGTCGACGTCCGGTTCCGGGGCGGTGGTGTCGGCGAGGTCGAGGACGGAGCGGTGGCCGTCGGCGCGGTCGCCGACCAGGATCTCGGTGATGCCTCCGGCCCGTCGGGCGGCGTCCCGGGCGGTGTCGAGGAGGGCGGCGACGGTGACGATGCGGCGGGCCCCGGAGTCGGCGAGCTGGGTGGCGAACTCCTCGGCGGTGGCGAGTGGGTGGACGGTGGTGACGGCCGCGCCACAGCGCCAGGCGGCGTAGCAGACGACGGGGAAGAGGGCGCTGTTCGGGCTGTGCAGGGCGAGGACGTCGCCCTTGCCGAGACCGGCCGCGGCGAGTCCGGCGGCGAGGCGGCGGCTGAGGTGGTCGAGGCGGGCGTAGCCGAAGGTGGTGCCGTCGGTGGCGTCGATCAGTGCGGGGTGGTCGCCCCGGGCGGCGGCACCGGCCAGGACGTAGGAGTGAACCGGCTCGGTGACGGGGGCGAGCGGGGGGTGGTCGCTGTGGAACACGTGGGAAGCCATGCCGGAGATTCCTTCCGTGGCGGAGCGCGGCGCGGGCGTGCGGGGGCGCCTGCGCGCCGCGCTCGGGGAGGGTTGGTCCTGCGGTCCCCCGGTGGCGCTGGCCAGGGCCTGTCTTTCCGGTCTGCGTGGATCACGCCTGCGGCGTCCGGTGCCGTGCCTCGCAAGGCGGAGCCCCTCCCGCGGACCGGGTGTCCGTGGGAGGGGCGACAACGCCGCGAGGTGCGCTGCCGGGCGTCACAGGCCCACGAGGACCGGGAAGACACGCCCTAGTAGGACTTGGGGAGGCCCAGCGTCTGATGGGAGACGTAGTTCAGGATCA
This sequence comes from Streptomyces sp. NBC_01525, assembly GCF_045040405.1. Classification (NCBI taxonomy): domain Bacteria; kingdom Bacillati; phylum Actinomycetota; class Actinomycetes; order Kitasatosporales; family Streptomycetaceae; genus Streptomyces; species Streptomyces sp. NBC_01525. The sequence goes on along the minus strand of NZ_CP109397.1, from coordinate 4,263,841 downwards.
TCTCTCGGCTGACGGGGGCGATTCGCGCGACGCGGGCGGCGGTGATGAGGGACGCGAGGCCGTATTCGTGGGTGAGGCCGTTGCCGCCGAGGGTGTGCACGGCCTGGTCGACGGCGCGGACGGCGGCCTCCCCGGCGGCGTACTTGGCCATGTTGGCGGCTTCCCCGGCGCCGAGGTCGTCCCCGGCGTCGTAGAGGTGGGCGGCCTTCTGCATCATCAGGCGGGCGCATTCCAGGTCGATATGGGCCTGGGCGAGGGGGTGGGCGATGGCCTGGTGGGCGCCGATGGGGTCCTTCCAGACCTGCCGGGTGCGGGCGTAGTCGACAGCGCGGTCGAGGGCGTAGCGGCCCATGCCGAGGGCGAACGCGGCGGTCATGATGCGTTCCGGGTTGAGCCCGGCGAAGAGCTGGAGGAGTCCGGCGTCCTCGTCGCCGACAAGCGCGTCGGCGGGCAGCCGCACGTCATCGAGGACCAGCTCGAACTGCTTCTCCGGGGCGGCGAGTTCCATCGGGATGGGGCTGCGGCCGAAGCCGGGTGCGTCGCGCGGGACGAGGAAGAGGCAGGGCTTGAGGCGGCCGGTGCGGGCGTCCTCGGTGCGGCCGACGATGAGGGTGGCCTCGGCGATGTCGACACCGGAGACGAAGACCTTACGGCCGGTGAGTATCCAGTCCGAGCCCTCCCGACGGGCGGTGGTGGTGATGCGGTGGGAGTTGGATCCGGCGTCCGGTTCGGTGATACCGAAGGCCATGGTGCGGCTGCCGTCGGCGAGCCCCGGCAGCCAGGCACGTTTCTGCTCGTCGGTGCCGAAGCGGGCGATGACGGTGCCGCAGATGGCCGGGGAGACGACCATCATCAGCAGCGGGCAGCCCGCGGCACCCAACTCTTCGAGTACGAGGGAGAGTTCCACGATTCCGCCGCCCCCGCCGCCGTACTCCTCGGGGAGGTTCACGCCGAGGTAGCCGAGCCCGGCGGCCTCCGCCCAGAGTTCATCGGAGTGACGGCCCTCGGCGACGACGCGGGTGAAGTACTCCCGGCCGTACCGCTTGCCGAGCGCGGCGACGGCGGCGCGCAGGTCGCGCTGTTCCTCGGTCTCGATCACGGAGTTGCGCAGGGCGGTGCTCATAGCGGCTCCCTCTGTGCGGTGGGTGAAGTGCGTGAGACGTGCGAGATACGTGAGATACATGAGATACGTGAGGTGTACGGGGTGCGGGGCCCGGCCGGGCGCGGGTGCGGGGCCCGGCCGGGCGCGAGCCCGTCCGCTGGCGGCCCGGCCGGGTGCGGGTACGGCCCCAGCCGGTCGTGATCGCGCACCTCACTCCCCCACGACCGCCAGCAACGCACCGACCTCGACCTGCATACCGACGCTCACCGGCAGGCTGGTCAGCGTCCCGGCGGCGGGGGCGGCGACGGTGTGTTCCATCTTCATCGCCTCCAGCCAGAGCAGCGGCGTTCCGGCCTCGACCCGGTCGCCCTCGGCCAGGCCGGGGGCGAGGCGGACGACGGTGCCGGGCATCGGTGCGAGCAGGGAGCCGGGTTCGGTGCGGTCGGCGGGGTCGGGGAAGCGGGGCAGCGCGGTGAAGGCGTGGCCGCCGGTGGCGGCGTCGACGTGGACCCGGTCGCCGTAGCGGGCCACGGCGAACTCCCGCCGCAGCCCGTCCACGTCGAGGACCGCGCCCTCCGCCGTGTGCTCCAGCAGCCGTACGCCGGGGAAGCCCTCGGCGTGCAGCGCGCCGCGCACCAGGCGGTAGCGGATCTCGTACGTCCCGCCGCCCGACCCGTCGGCCGCGTACGTCTTGACCTGCGGCTGTGAGGGGACGTTGCGGAAGCCGCCGAAGCGGGAGCGGCCGTGGGAATCGGCGAGCGCGGCGGCGAGCGCGGCGAGGCGGGCGCGGGCCTCGTACGTCGCGTCGTGGGCGGTCAGTTCGGCCAGGTGGCGGTCGTAGAAACCGGTGTCGAGGCCGTCGGTGGTGGCGAAGGCGGGGTGGCGCAGGGAGCGGACCAGCAGGTCGCGGTTGGTGACCGGGCCGTGGACCTGGGCGCGTTCGAGGGCGTGGGCGAGGCGGCGGACGGCCTCGGCGCGGGTCGGGGCCCAGGCGATGACCTTGGCGAGCATCGGGTCGTAGTGCGCGGTGATCGTGGAGCCGTCGGCAACGCCGGAGTCGAGGCGGACGGCGCCGGGCACGGCGAGACGGTGCAGCGGGCCGGTGCCGGGCCGCCAGCCGGCCGCCGGGTCCTCGGCGTAGAGGCGGGCCTCGACGGCGTGGCCGCGGGGCAGCGGCGGTGCGGCGTCCAGCGGGCTGCCCTCGGCGACGGCGAGTTGGAGGGCGACGAGGTCGAGGCGGTAGATCTCCTCGGTGACGGGGTGTTCGACCTGGAGGCGGGTGTTCATCTCCAGGAAGTGGGCGCGGCCGTCGGCGGAGACCAGGAATTCGACGGTGCCGGCGCCGCGGTAGCCGATGGCGCGGGCGGCGCGGGCGGCGGCCTCGTGCAGCGTGGTGCGCAGCCCGTCGGAGAGCCCGGGGGCGGGCGCCTCCTCGATGACCTTCTGGTGGCGGCGCTGGAGGGAGCAGTCGCGGGTGCCGAGGGTCCAGACGCCGCCGTACGCGTCGGCCAGGATCTGCACCTCGACGTGACGGCCCCCGGTGACATACGGCTCGACGAACACCTCACCGTCCCCGAACGCAGCGGCGGCCTCGGCCCGCGCTGCCGCCAACTCTCCTTCGATTGCGGAGAGTTCCGTGACCAGCCGCATCCCGCGACCGCCGCCGCCGGACGCCGCCTTGACCAGCAGCGGCAGGTCGGCGGCGGTGGCGGAGGCCGGATCCACGGGTTCCAGCAGCGGGACCCCGGCCGCCGCCATCAGCTCCTTGGCGCGGGTCTTGGAGGCCATCGCCTCGATCGCCTCGGGCGGCGGGCCGATCCAGGTCAGCCCGGCGTCGGTGACGGCGGCGGCGAACGCGGCGTTCTCGGAGAGGAAGCCGTAGCCGGGGTGAACGGCGTCCGCACCCGCGTCGAGGGCGGCTTTCACGATCAGGTCGCCGCGCAGATAGGTGTCGGCGGGGGCGTCGCCCGGCAGCCGGACGGCGGTGTCGGCCTCGCGGACGTGCGGGGCGCGGGCGTCGGCGTCGGAGTGCACGGCGACGGTGGCCAGGCCCAGTTCCCGGCAGGTGCGGAAGACCCGGCGCGCGATCTCCCCGCGGTTGGCGACAAGAACACCCGAAAGAGTGAGGGACGAAGGGGGCGTTGGGGTCCGATCGGTCATTGCTGCCTCACATCCGGAAGATGCCGAAGCCGCCGCGCGCGCCCTCGACGGGCGCGGTGTGCACGGCGGACAGGCACAGGCCGAGAACGGTGCGGGTGTCGCGGGGGTCGATGACGCCGTCGTCGTAGAGCCGCCCGGAGAGGAAGAGCGGCAGCGACTCCGACTCGATCTGCTGCTCGACCATCGCCCGCAGCCCGGCGTCGGCCTCGTCGTCGTACGGCTGTCCCTTGGCGGCGGCGGAGGCGCGGGCGACAATCGACAGGACCCCTGCGAGTTGTTGCGGGCCCATGACGGCGGATTTGGCGGTCGGCCAGCTGAAGAGGAAGCGGGGGTCGTAGGCGCGTCCGCACATGCCGTAGTGACCGGCGCCGTACGAGGCGCCCATCAGGACGGAGAGGTGCGGCACCTTCGAGTTGGAGACGGCGTTGATCATCATCGCGCCGTGCTTGATGATCCCGCCCTGTTCGTACTCCTTGCCGACCATGTAGCCGGTGGTGTTGTGGAGGAAGAGGAGCGGGATGTCGCGCTGGTTCGCGAGTTGGATGAAGTGGGCGGCCTTCTGGGACTCCTCGCTGAAGAGCACGCCGCGGGCGTTGGCGAGGATGCCGACGGGATAGCCGTGCAGTGTGGCCCAGCCGCAGGTCAGGCTGGTGCCGTAGAGCGGTTTGAAGGCGTCGAAGTCGGAGCCGTCGACGATCCGGGCGATGACCTCACCGGGGTCGAAGGGCGCCTTGAGGTCGCCGGGGACGATGCCGAGCAGTTCCTCGGCGTCGCACTTCGGGGGCGGCGCGGGCGCCGGATCGGGGTGCGCCTTGCGCCGGTTGAGGCGGGCGACGACCCGGCGGGCCTGGCGCAGCGCGTCCGGTTCGTCGAGCGCGAGGTGGTCGGCGAGTCCGGAGGTGCGGGCGTGCATCTCGGCGCCGCCCAGCGATTCGTCGTCGCTCTCCTCGCCGGTGGCCATCTTCACCAGCGGCGGCCCGCCGAGGAACACCTTGGCGCGCTCCTTGACCATGATCACGTGGTCGGACATACCGGGGACGTACGCGCCGCCCGCGGTGGAGTTGCCGAAGACCACGGCGACGGTCGGGATCCCGGCGGCGGAGAGCCGGGTGAGGTCCTTGAAGAGCGCCCCGCCCGGGATGAAGATCTCCTTCTGGCTCGGCAGATCGGCGCCGCCGGACTCGACGAGCGAGATCACCGGGAGCCGGTTGGCGTACGCGATCTCGTTGGCGCGCAGCGCCTTCTTCAGCGTCCAGGGGTTGGAGGCGCCGCCGCGCACCGTCGGGTCGTTGGCGGTGATCAGGCACTCCACGCCCTCGACCACGCCGATACCGGTGACCAGCGCGGCACCCACTGCGTACGTGGGGGATTCGCTGCCCCAGGCGGCGAGCGGCGAGAGTTCCAGGAACGGCGTGTCCGGGTCGAGCAGCAGCTCGATGCGTTCGCGGGCGGGCAACTTGCCGCGCCCCCGGTGGCGGGTGAGGTACTTCTCGCCGCCACCCGCCAGCGCCTGCCCGTGCGCCTCCTCGACCTCCGCGAGCTTCGCCAGCATCTCCGCACGCCGCTGCGCGTACGCGGCGCCGCCCGTGTCGAGTGCGGTCGCCAGGACGGTCACAGCAAAACCTCCGGTATCTCCAGGTGCCGGGAGCGCAGCCACTCCCCCACCGCCTTGGCCTGCGGATCGAAACGGGCCTGCGCGGCGACGCCCTCGCCCAGCAGTCCCTCGACCACGAAATTCAATGACCAGAGCCCCGGCAGCAGATGCCGGTCGATAGCCAACTCACCTGTTTCCGGCAGGAGTTCACGGAACTTCTCGATGGTCAGCGTGTGGGCCAGCCACCGCCACGCCGTCTCCGTCCGGGCCCATACGCCGACGTTGGCGGAGCCGCCCTTGTCGCCGCTGCGGGCCCCGCAGACCGCGCCGAGCGGCGCCCGGCGGACCGGCAGCCCGGCAGCCGGCGGCGCGGGCGGCTCCGGATCGGGCAGCCGGGTCAGCTCCCGGGTGACGGCGGGCGGCGCCACCGCCTGCCGGGTTCCGTCGGGCAGCACGGCTGTGTGCGCCACCTCCGCGCGGTCCACGGCCACCGCCTCGAAGACGCCGTACGGGGTGCCCTTGCCGGGCGGCGCGGTGACGTGGAAGCCGGGGTAGCTGCCCAGCGCCAGTTCGACGGCGGCGCCGCTGACCGCCCGGCCGACGGCCGCCTCGTCCAGGTCGCGGACGACGAGTCGCAGCAGCGCGCTCGCCTCCTCCTGGACCGGCGCATCGGCGTGATCGGTGCGCGCCAGCGTCCACCGCACCTCGGCGGGCCGGACACCCGTCGCCTCGCACGCCGCCGCCAGCTGCCCGCGGACCAGCGCCGCCTTCGCCTCGACGTCCAGCCCGGTCAGGACGAAGGTGACCTCGTTGCGCCAGCCGCCGAGCCGGGTCAGCCCCGCCTTCAGCGCGGGCGGCGGCGCCTCGCCGCGCACCCCGTCGATCCGCACCCGGTCGGGCCCGGCACCGTGCAGCCGTACGGTGTCGAGCCGGGCGGTGACGTCCGGGCCGGCGTAGCGGGCGCCGTCGGTCTCGTAGAGGAGTTGGGCGGTGACGGTGCCAGTGGTGACGGCGCCGCCGGTGCCGGGGTGCTTGGTGATCACGGCGGTGCCGTCGGCGGCGATCTCGGCGAGCGGGAAGCCGGGGCGGCGCACATCGTGTTCGCCGAAGAAGCTGTAGTTGCCGCCGGTGGCCTGGGTGCCGCACTCCAGGACGTGCCCGGCGACAACCGCCCCGGCCAGCGCGTCCAGCTCGCCGGGCCCCCACCCGAAGTGGGCCGCCGCGGCCCCGCTGACCAGCGCGGCATCGGTGACCCGCCCGGTCACCACCACATCGGCACCGGCCCGCAGACACGCCGCGATGCCGTCGCCGCCGAGGTAGGCGTTGGCGGTGAGCACGCCGTCGCCCCACCGGGTGCGGTCCCCGGCGGCCAGCAGATCGTCCCCCTCGACGTGCGCGACCCGTACGGGCACGCCGACCCGGTCCGCCAGCTCCCGTACGGCGTCGGCGAGTCCGGCCGGGTGGAGGCCCCCGGCGTTGGTGACGATCCTGACGCCGCGCTCGACGGCGAGCCCGAGACCGTCCTCCAGCTGCCGCAGGAAGGTCTTGGCGTAGCCGCGTTTCGGGTCCTTCAGCCGGTCACGGCCGAGGATCAGCATGGTCAGCTCGGCGAGATAGTCGCCGGTCAGGACATCGAGTGGGCCGCCGGTGAGCATCGTGCGCAGCGCGTCGAACCGGTCGCCGTAGAAGCCGGAGGCGTTGCCGATCCGCAGCACCTCCCCGCTCATCCGGCCGCTCCCCCACCCTTGCCGGACGGCGCCCGGCCCGGTCCCGGCGGGCCCGCGAACGCCTGGGCGATGTCCAGCCAGCGGTCGGCGTCGGCGCCCTCGGCGCGCAGGGTCGGCAGGTCGTCGCGGTGCGCCCGCTGCGTCACCAACAGGCAGAACTCCCACGCGTCGCCGGTGACCCGCTGCCCGGCGTCGACCGGTCCGTACGTCCACGACGTGCCGTCGGGCGCCCGCAGCTCGACGCGGAACTCCTCTGCGGGCGGCGGGAGTTGGCGTGCGGTGTAGGCGAAGTTCCGCGCCCGGACGCCGATCCGGGCGATATGCTGCAGCCGGGCGGTGGGCGTCCGGACGGCGCCGAGCGCATCGGCGACGTCCTGGCCGTGCGCCCAGGTCTCCATCAGCCGTCCGGTCGCCATCGACGCGACGCTCATCGGCGGCCCGAACCACGCCAGCTTCGTCCCGTCCGGCACCGCCCGCAGCGCCGCCAGCAGCGCCTCCCGCCCGGCCCGCCACCCGGCGAGCAGCGCGGCGGGCTCCTGCCGCGCGCCCTCCGCCGCGCCCTCGTCGACGAAGGTGTCCGGCGCCGCGAGGGCATGCGCGACGGCGCGGGCGAAGGCGTCCGGGTCGGTCGCGGCGGCGAGCGCCTGCCGGTCGGTCCAGGCGAGGTGGGCGATCTGGTGCGCGATGCTCCACCCGGCGGCGGGCGTCGGGTCCGCCCACCGCCCGGCGGGCAGATCGGCCACCAGCGCGTCCAACTCCTCGCTCTCGTCCCTGAGGTCCACCAGTACGGCGCCGGGATCGGCCACGCGACACTCCCTCCCCGGCCCGCCCACGGACGGACCCGGATCAGCTGCCTTGCCTGTGGTGTGTGTGCCTTGCTGACGTGCTTCGCGTACGCACCCGGGGAGCGCCGGAGGCCGCTCGGTGCGGCGGCGGGCCCGTGGTGCGGTCCGAGCGTGGCAGCACCCGGAGAAACAATCAAGCACGCCTGCATGGTTTTTGGGCGCGGGTGGGCGGGGTCGTACGGCGCAAGGCGCGGGGCCGCGCTCGGGGGCGTGCGGGACCGCCCCGCGCGCCGGGCGTACGGCAACGGGCCGCGAGCCGTCCGGCCGGACACGGCAACGGGGCGCGAGCCGTCCGGCCCGCGCCCCGCGCTTCGTTGAAGGCGACCAGGTCAGCCGTGCGGATCCCCCGCACTGCGCACCGCGCCCACGCTCGCGACAACGACCAGGCCGATGGCGACGATCTCCGCCCAGCCCAGCGCCTGGTGGAGGACGAGGAACCCGGCGGTGGCCGCGGCGGCCGGTTCCAGGCTCATCATGACGGCGAAGCCGGACGCCGGGAGCTTGCGCAGGGCGAGGAGTTCGAGGGTGTACGGCAGCACCGACGACATCAGGGCGACGGCGGCGCCCAGCCCGAGGGTGACCGGGTCGAGCAGCGCGCGCCCGGCGGTCGCGATGCCCAGTGGCAGGCTGAGCAGCGCCGCGACGGTCATCGCCAGCGCCAGCCCGTCCGCCTGCGGGAAGCGCTGTCCGGCCCGCGCCGACAGCAGGATGTACGCGGCCCAGAACCCGCCCGCGGCCAGCGCGCACGCGGCTCCGGCGAGGTTCAGCCCGTCGAAACCCTCGCGCCCCAGCAGCACCACGCCACCGAGGGCCAGCATCGCCCACACCACGCTCAGCAGCCGCCGGGAGGTGGCGACCGACAGGATCAGCGGGCCCAGGAACTCCAGGGTGACCGCCGCACCCAGCGGGATGCGGTCGATCGCCTGGTAGAAGAGGGAGTTCATCCCGGCCAGGGCGATGCCGAAGCCGACGACGGTGGCCCAGTCGCCGCGCCCGTAGCCGCGCAGCTTCGGGCGGCAGGCGATCAGCAGCACCAGGGACGCCACGACCAGCCGCAGCGTGACGACGCCCAGCGCCCCGGCGCGCGGGAAGAGCAGCACCGCGACCGACGAGCCGAACTGCAGCGAGACGATCCCGCCGATCACCAGTGCCACCGACACGAACCGGCCGCGCGCCCCGCCCGCGCCGCCGCCCGCCGCCTCGGCCGCGGCGACCTCCGGCGAGGGCGGGACGGGATGCGGGACGCCCGCCGGGTCCGGGGCCGCCGGATCGGGGCGCGACGCGACGGCGGACGGAGTGGGGGCGGGCGCGGCAGCCCCGTCGGGACGGGGGGACGAGGAGTTCACGCCACCACGCTAAGGCCCGCCGATCCGGTCCGTGAAATGCCGTTTTTCCTGTTGTTATGCTCCGCGCGTATGAGCATCGAGCTGCGTCACTTCCGCTGCTTTCTCGCCATCGCCGACACCCTCAGCGTCACCCGCGCCGCCGAGCGGCTGCATCTGACGCAGCCCGCCGTCTCCCGCACCCTGCGCCAGCTGGAGCAGGGGCTGGGCGTCCGCCTCGTCGACCGCTCCACCCACCATCTGGCGCTCACCTCCGAGGGCCTGCGCTTCCGCGATCAGGCCGCCCTCGCGATCACCGCCTTCGACCGGGCGCTCCGCCTCGCCCGGGGAGCCGCCTGGCCGCTGCGGCTGGGCCACGCCTGGTCGGCGGCGGGCCCGTACACCCCGCAGCTGCTGCGCCGCTGGCACGAGGAGCATCCGGACACGCCGCTGGAGCTGCTGCGGATCGACGACCGTACGGCGGGGCTGGCGCGCGGCGACGTGGACGCGGCGCTGCTGCGCGGCGAGGTCCGCACCCCCGGGCTCGTCACCGAACTGCTGCTCACCGAGGAGCGGGTGGCCGGCCTCGCCGCCGACGACCCGCTCGCCGCCCGCCCGCACCTCTCCCTCACCGACCTCGCGGACCGCACCCTCGCCCTGAACACCGTCTCCGGCACCACCACCCTCGACCTGTGGCCCCCGCACGCCCGGCCCGCGTCCACGGTGACCATCGGCAACACCGACGACTGGCTGGCCGCGATCACCGGCGGCCGGGCGGTCGGCGTCACCACCACCGCGACCGCCCGGATGCACCCGCTGCCCACCATGGCGTACGTCCCGCTGACCGATGCCCCACCGGTCCCGGTCGTCCTCGCCTGGCGCGACGAGCCGGGGCATCCGGCCCTGGCGGATCTGCGGCGGCTGGCCCGGGAGGTGCTGCGGGAGGGGGACCGCTGAGAGCGCGCCCCCGCGCTCCCCGTGCGCCGGGTCACGTCCCATACGAAACCCGCCCGTTGGGCTTAATCTGACCGCAGGGCGCCGTCGGTGGCGTTCCGCGCGTACGGGGGTGGCGCAGGCCGCTTCCGCACGGCCCGACGTCCGGCCCACGGAGGCCCGGTGAGAGATCCCTCGGCGGACTGGAGCGTTCCCTACGACCCGCAGAGCCTGCCCGGCGGGGGCCTGGGCGCGGCGTTCGCCCGGCCCGGCGCACCCGACACCTGGCGGATCGTCGCCCTCACCCGGCAGCTCAGCGTGGAGAGCCCCGCCGCCCGACACGAGTACGGTGTCGCGCTGCTGCTGTCCGGGATGCCGTTCGCCGCCGCGGAGGCCCTCGGCGGCCTCTTCTCCGAGGCGCCCGGCGCCCCGCCGCCCGGCGCCGCGGCCCTGATGGACATGGCGACGGCGACGGTCCGCACCGGCTTCTGGGACGCCGGGTTCGGCCGGCTGATGGAGCTGGCCGACGAGCTGCACCGGGCGGACCGCGCCTCCGGCCCGCTGTGGGAGGAGCTGGCGCACCGCTGCCGCGCGCTGCACCGCTCGCTCTTCCTCCGCGACGAGGAGCGCACCCTCCAGCGGCTGCGCCTGGCGTGGTTCGAGGAGCTGGAGGCGTCCGGCGCGGCCACCCCCGAGCACCGTCTCGCCCGGGCCCGCGCGCATCTGGCGCTCGCCGACATCGACGTCGAGTTGGCGGAGTACGACGCCGCGGCCCGGGTGCTGCTCCCGCTCGCGGACGTCCCCGAGGTCGCCGTCACGGCGCTGGAGATGCTGGTGGAGGCGCAGCTGCGGGCCGGGCCCGAGCACCCGGAGGACGGCCCGCGGGCCCGCGCCCTGCTGCACCGCGTCCATCCGCACTCCCGGATCCTCACCGAGGGCGCCCACGGCGACGACGCCGCCCGTTGGCTGGCGGATCTGGAGGCGTATCACGCCGCCGGCTTCCTGCTCCAGGTCGCGCAGAGCTGCGGTGACCGCCCGCCCGGACCGTACTGCCGCCGGGTCCTGGTCCGCGCCGCCCGTTCCCGTCCGGAGCAGCCGCGGTACGTCGTCGCCGCCGCCCGGGCGTTGCTGGACGGCGGGGAGCCGGACGCGGCGTCGGCGGTGCTGGACCGCGCCACGGCGCCGGTCGGTGCGGAGGAGGGGCGTGCCCTCGCCGCCGCCTTCACCGAGGCCGGGCGGCCCGATCTGGCGGACGCCCACCTCCACCGGGCACGTACCGCCCCCGGACGGACGGAGTGACGATGGACGACGCTTTCCGGATCTCCATGCTGCGGCTGCTCACCCTGCACTCCAACGGCATCGAGGCGGTGACGGAGGAACTGCACCGCGCCCCGGCCTTCCTCCGGGACGACCTGCGGGAGACCCTGGAGAACGGCGCGCGCACCGCCGCGGCGGCGGGCCGGCCCGCCGAGGCCCGGCTGCTGGAGCACCTCGGTGCCCTCGCCCGGCGCATGTACACCGAGGACGCGGAGGATCCGGCGGCGTCCGGGGACGCCGACGGCCCGGCCGGTGCGGACGGCCCGGCCGCGGCGGACGGCCCGGCCGCGGCCGGTGCCCCGCGCAGGCCGGACTTCGCTGCCCTCCTGCTGGCCGCCGGACGACTCGACGGCCTGTTCGCCCAGTTCCTCCAGCTGCGGGCGCACCGCTCCGTCCTGCCCGCGGACCCGGTCACCGCTGCGCAGCAGATCCTGGCGCAGCAGCCCAGCTGGGGGACGGACGAGTACGCCACGGCGCTCGCCGCGGTCGCGATGGCGGCGGGCGGCCCACTCGCCGCCGTCCATGCCCGTACCTGGTGGGCGTACGCCCTGCTGGATCAGGCCACGCAGGCCGAGAAGCTCGGCTTCGGCGCGGGCACCGGGGCGCGGGAGCACCGGCAGCGGGCGCTCTTCCACGCCACCCGGGCGGTGACCGCTTTGCCCGAGGAGGCGTTCACCACCGACACCGAGGTGGCGTTCCAGGCGTACAACGTGCTGGCGCGGGCGCACCGGGCGCTGGGCGAGTACCGCTACGGGCTGGACGTGCTGCTCGCCTGCCGGGAGCGGATGCCGGACCCCGCAGCCGGGTCCGCGCCCCGGCTGCGCACGCTGTGGATGCACCTGGACTGGGTCGTCGCCGCGGAGCTGTCCGCCCTCGGGCGCTGCCACGACGGGCTGCGCTGTTTCGGCAATGCGCTGGCCCTGCACGCCGAGCTGACCGGCGCCACCGCCGACGCCGACCTCGTCGAACTGCTCACCGAGCGCGGCAAGACCCTGCTGCACGCCGGGCGCCCGGCGGCCGCCACCGCCGACTTCGAACAGGCCGCGGAGGCGGCGGAGCGGCTCGGCCGGACACTGCCCGCCTTCCGGGCGCGGGCGCTGGCGGCCAACGCGCTGGCGATGCGGGGCCGTTCGCGGGAGGCGCTGCGGAGGCTGGAGGAGAACCTCGCGGCGGCCCGCCGCGGCGGCGATCAGATGCTGCACGGCCACCGCGCCGCGCTCGCCACGCACCTGCGCCAGATGGGAGATCTTGCGGGCGCCGAGGAGCAGTACCTGCTGGCGCTGCGGGAGATCGGGACGATGCCGGGCGGCTCCGGCAGCCGCAACGAGATCGGCTGCCTCTTCGGCCTCGGGCAGCTCGCCGACGCCCTCGGCAACCACGACTGGGCGCGCGAGTGGTACGCCCGCGGTATGCAGGCCGGGCGCCGCTACGGCCAGGAGCGGGATGCGGCGGCGCAGCTCGCCGTCGCGCTTCGCGAGTCCCTGGAGCGCGACCCCACCCCGGCGACCGCCGCCCGGCTGCTGCCGCAACTGGAGGAGTTGCGGCGCCAGGCATGGCGGGACGGCGCCCCCGTCCCGCGGTCGGTGGCCGGACGGGCCGTGGTCCACGCGCTGCTGCGGCTGGGCCGGGACGCCGAGGCGGCGGCGCTGGCACGGGAGTTGATCGCCGTCGCGGACGCCACCGGCGACGAGGACACCGGCCGGCAGGAGCGCTGGCACTTCGTCACCGCGTTCACGGAGCGGGACGGCTTCCGCCAGGAGTGCTTCGACCAGCTGTGGTGGACCCGGGAAAAGACCCTGCGGCAGCTCGCCGGGACCCCTCAGGCGCGGATCCGCGCGGAGATCGCGGGCGCCGCCCTCGACACCCACGAACGGCTGCTGGGGACGGTGCTGGACCACCACGGCGCGCTGACGGTGCCGGACGACGCGCCGCTGCCGCAGCTGTGCTTCACCCTCCAGGAGGAGGTACGGGCCCGCGACCTGCTCGCCGACCTCGCCCACGGCCCGCTGCCGGTGCCCGCCGCCGTCCCGCCCGCGCTCGCCGAGGAGGAGGCGTCGCTGCTGTCGGCGCTGCATCCGGTGCGGACCAGGTCGGCGCTGGCGAGCGGCGACGCGGCCACCTCCCGCGTCGCCTCGATGCTGTACGAGCGGCTGGCCGGGGTACGCGAGCAGATCCGGCCGCACGCCCCCGGCCACGCCCGGCTGCGGGACGGCGAGCCACTCGACGTCGCCGGTGCCCAGGACCTGCTGGCGCGGCACGCACCGCCCGGCGGCATGGTCCTCGCCTCGTACTTCTGCGGCGCGGACGCCCTGTACTGCACGGTGCTGACGTCGGACGGGGCACCGTCGCGGGTCCGGCGGGTGCCGCTGGGCCGGGCGCGGCTGGCGGAGTTGGCCGCGCGGCTGCGCCACGACATCAACGGCGATCCGCACGCCGCGCCGCCCACCCCGGCGATCCGGGCCCGCCGCCCCTGGAAGCGCGATCTGGCGTATCTGGCCGAACTGACGCCGCTGATGGCGCCGTTCGAGGATCTGCTGGACGGGTATCCGCTGCTGGCGGTGGCGGGGCACGGTCCGCTCGCGGGGCTGCCGTTCGTGGCGGTGCCGCGCGCCGACGGCCGGCGGCTGGGCGAGACGACGGCGGTGGTGTCGGTCCCGGGCGCCAGCGCGCTGTCGTACCTGCTGGCGGAGGAGGCGACAACCGCGGCGACGGCAGTGACGGTGGGCTGCGGGGCGCGGGAGAACCCCGACATGGCGCTGTTCGAGGAGGACGACGCGCTGCTGCGGTCCGGCCCGTGGACGACCGCCGCGCCGCTGACCGGCACCGGGGCCACCCCCGGTACGGTGCTCGACGCGCTGGGCGGTGCGGAGCTGGCCCATGTGACGGCCCACGGCTACGCCGACGGTGACGATCCACTGGACGCGGCGCTGTTGCTCTCCGACGGCCGGGAGCGGCCCAGCGAACGGTGGGTGGCGCACGATCTGCCGGCCCGCGCGCCGTTCCTGCTGCGCGCCCGGGACGTGGCGGCGGCGCACGCGGCGCCGCGTCGTCTGGTGCTCCGTGCCTGTTCGGCGGGGTGGAGCGACCCGGACCATCCTGGCGAGGAGTTGACGGGGATGACCTGGGCGTTCCTGCGCGCCGGCACCCGTTCGGTGCTCGCGCCGCGCTGGAACGTCGACGGCGCCGGCTCCCGGCAGCTGCTCGGCACGTTCTACCGTGCGCTCGGCGCAGGCGAACCGGCCTGGCGGGCCCTCTGGCTCGCCCAGCGGGAGACCGCCACCGACCCGGACCGCCCCTGGCTCGCCCACCCGTACCACTGGAGCGCCTTCACCTTGACCGGGGACTGGCGCTGAGCGCACGGCCGGACGGAGCGGGGCCTGGCCGAGCCCAGGCCGTGCGGGGCTGCGGCCGGGCAGCCCGGGTCCGGTGGGACCCACCGGACCGTGCGGCACCTCGACCGGGCCCTCCGCCCGCCGCCCGGCCCCGCCCGCAACGCCCGGGACACCGCACCGGACCCGAGACACCCGAGCCCCGACACACCCGAGGAGACCGATGACCATCCCCGCCCCCGTCCCCGACGCCCTTCCTGACCGCTCCGTGGTGCTGGCACTCCAGGAGATCACCGACGATCTGCTGGACGGCGCGCCCTCCCCCGCCCGGTCCGCCGAGGAGGCCGCCCAGATCCTCGGGGAGCTGCTCGGCGGACGCCCCGGCGGCGGCCCGGCCGCCGCCGCGCGGCTGCTGCGGGACGGCGCCGATGCCCCAGCAGCCGCCCGGCGGCTGCTGGCGCTGCTCGCGGCCGACGAGGACACCGCGGCGACCGCCGCGCCGGTCCTCGACGATCCGCCGGTGGACGAGCAGTTGGCGGTGGTCGAGGTGGCCGGCGGGGCCGTGGTGCTGTTCGCGCTGGTCACGTGGTTGCAGACGAAGGTGCACATCAAGGTCCACCGGCAGAACCGGAAGAACACCATCGACTTCGAGCTGACCAAGGAGGCGCTCCGGGGCCGGGAGCTGACCGAACTGGCGGCGACCGCCGAGCAGATCCTCGGCGACGGTGCACCTCAGCCGTGACGCACCCCCCCCCCGGCCCCTGACCCGCCTCAGCCGCCCGCCCCGTCCAGCCCCTCGGCCAGCACCTCCGCGAGGTGACGGCCGGGGCGCGGCCCCAGCTGGGCGAGCTGCGTGCGACAGGAGAAGCCGTCCGCGACGACCTCCGCGCCGTCCGGTGCGTCCCGTACGGCGGGCAGCAGTTGTTCCTCGGCGCAGGCGACGGAGACGTCCCAGTGGCCGTCCTCGAAGCCGAAGTTCCCGGCCAGGCCGCAGCAGCCGCCGCTGAGCGTCCCGGTCAGGCCCGCCTTCTCGCGCAGCCGCCGGTCGGCCGCGTCACCGAGGACGGCGTGCTGGTGGCAGTGGGTCTGCCCGACGACCGGCCGGTCCAGCCGCGGCGGCCGCCAGTCGGGCGCCCGTTCCTCCAGCGCCTCCGCGAAGGTCCGTACGGACGCGGCGAGCGCGGCGGCCCGCGGATCGTCCGGCAGCAGCTCCGGCAGGTCGGTGCGGAGGGTGGCGGCGCAGCTCGGTTCGAGGACGACGAGCGGGTGGCCGTCGGCCCGTTCCATCCGGTCCAGGGTGCGGCGCATGACCTTCCGCGCGGTGTCGAGCTGGCCGGTCGAGACGTACGTCAGTCCGCAGCAGACGCCGGGCCCCGGCATCGCGATCTGCTGCCCGGCGGCCTCCAGGACCCGGACGGCGGCCCGGCCGACCTGCGGGGCGAGGTAGGTGGTGAAGGTGTCGGGCCACAGCACGACGGTCCGCGCGGCGTCCAGCGGCGCCGTCCGCTCCCGGCTGCGCCGGGCGAACCACCGGGTGAACGGTTCCGCCGCCAGCTCCGGGATCTCCCGCTGCGGCGCGATCCCGCCGAGCCGTTTGCCGAGGGCGCCGAGCGGGGTGCGGGCCGCGGCGTTGAACAGCGGCGCGAGCGGGGCGGCTCCCCGCAGCCACTGGGGCAGCCGCCCCATGCTGTAGTGCGCGGCGGGCCGCACCCGCCCCGCGTAGTGGTGGTGCAGGAACTCCGCCTTGTACGTGGCCATGTCGACGCCGACCGGACAGTCGCTGCGGCACCCCTTGCACGACAGGCACAGGTCAAGAGCGTCACGGACCTCCGGGGACCGCCAGCCGTCGGTCACGACCTCCCCGGCCAGCATCTCGTGCAGCAACCGCGCCCGCCCCCGGGTGGAGTGCTGCTCCTCACCGGTCGCCCGGAACGACGGACACATCACCTCCGACGAGCCCGGGACGACCCGCTCCGTACGGCACCGGGCGACGCCCACGCACCGCCGCACGGCGGCGGAGAAGTCGCCACCGTCCTGCGGATACCCGAACTCCACCGGCACCGGCCCGCGCGGCAGCACCTCGAACCGCAGGTTCTCGTCGAGCCGCGCGGGCCGCACCAGCATCCCCGGATTCAGCCCGCCCGCCGGATCCCACAGCGCCTTGAACTCCTCGAAGACCGAGACGAGTTCGCTCCCGTACATCCGCGGCAGCAGCTCGGCGCGGGCCTGCCCGTCACCGTGCTCCCCGGAGAGGGACCCGCCATGCGCGACGACGAGGTCCGCGAGGTCGACGGAGAACTCCCGGAAGCGGCCGATGCCAGCCCTGCTGAGCAGGTCGAAATCAATCCGGACATGGATGCAGCCGTCACCGAAGTGGCCGTAGGGCGTACCTCGTAGCCCGTGCTGGCCGAGGAGGGCGCGGAAGTCCCGCAGATACGGGCCGAGCCGGGCGGGCGGCACCGCACAGTCCTCCCAGCCGGGCCACGCCTCTCCCCCAAGCCCTCGGCTTCGCTCGGGCAGGGAGGCGCCCCCTTCGTCGGGCCTCAACCGCGTCGCCGTACCGGAGGCGTCCTCCCGCACCCGCCACAGCGCGCGCTGCCCCGCCGGATCGGCGACGACGGTGTGCCCGGTGGTCTCCCCGCCCGCCGCCCGGCAGATCTCCTCGGCCCGCGCGACGGCCTCGGCGGCGCTCCCCCCACCGGTCTCGACGAACAGCCAGGCGCCGCCCTTGGGCAGCCCGGTGGCGTCCCTGACCAGGTCGGCGGCCATGCCCTCGACGGTCAACGGCCCGTACGGCAACAGCGTGTGGGCGGCCTCCGCGGCCCCGGACTCATCCGCGTACCCGAGCACGGCCAGCGCCCGCGCGGCGGGCGCCTCGACCAGCCGCACGGTCGCCTCGGTCAGCACCCCGAGGGTGCCCTCGCTGCCGGTCAGCGCCCGTGCCAGATCCGTCCCGTTCTCGGGCAGCAGCGCGTCCAGCGCGTAGCCGGAGATCCGCCGCGGAAGCTCCGGGAAGCCGGTACGCAGCAGCGCCAACTCCCGTCCGATCAGGGCCCGTACGCCGTCGGCGAGGTGAGGCGGCAGCCCGGTCGGCGCGCCCGTCGCGTCCGTGCCGCGTCCGGCACGCACCTCCTCCCCCGCGTACGTCAGCAGTCGCAGCTCCTCGACGTTGTCGGCGGTGGTGCCCCAGGCGACCGAATGCGACCCGCACGAGTTGTTCCCGATCATGCCGCCGAGCGTGCAGCGGCTGTGGGTGGACGGGTCCGGACCGAAGGTCAGCCCGTGTCGCGCGGCGGCGGCCCGCAGGTCGTCGCAGATCACACCGGGCTGAACGGTGGCGGTCCGCGCCTCCGGGTCGATGTCGCCGATACCCCGCAGATGCCGGGTGAAGTCGAGAACGACGCCGACACCGGTCGCCTGCCCGGCGATGCTGGTCCCCCCACCCCGCGGAACGACCGGCACACCCCGCTCCCGGCACACCCGCAGAACCGCCGCCACGTCCCCCGCATCCCGAGGCGCCACCACCGCCTCCGGAACCCGCCGGTAATTCGACGCGTCCATCGTCACCAGAGCCCGGTCGGCGGCGGCCCCGGAAACCTCGCCCCGCACCACCCCCGCCAACTCCCGCACCAGATCCTGCCGCTGTTTTTCCGTACGTTCAGGCATGGGGGCAGCCTGCCCAGGGGGAGGCTGGTTCGCGCGTTACGGCGTGGCCGGGTGGGGCGGATGGGGAGCGGACGGCGTAGTGGAGGGCCTGCACGGCTGGACAGCTGGGCACAGGTGTCGTCGCACCGCAGGTGGGCCAGGGTGAGCAGGGCCTGGCGACCGATGGGAAGGCGCCGCCACCGCGCCCCGATCTCCTGGCGCCGGACGGCGAGTCGCCTGCTCAGGTATCGCAGGGTACGGCTGGAGCGAACCATCGATGGCGGGTGGGCAAACAGGCGAAACTCCTGGCGGACACGGGTGATCTTGATCGAGAACCCGTCCACCAGGAGCTTCGTCGTTGCGCAGGCGTGCCCACCTCGCGGTCAACACCGCGAGACCGGAAACGCTCGTTCAATGGGTTATCGCTGGAGGTTCGAGTGGAGCAATCTCCCGGTTGAAGAACGTCATGAAATCTTCACCGCGAGAATAAAGAGCATCGAACCCCGAGGAAGTTTCCTCGACGGCACCCTTATCCGCGATTCGATTGGCCCCCGCGGCATTCCCGTCATCGTCGTAAACCACCTCGTACATCACCTCATCACCGAGGATGACAACCTCTGGCACAAGGTGATCGCCTTCGATGTTCGCCAGCTCGCGGGCGTCGATGGCTCGAATATTGTCGCCCAGTTCAACTCTTAGGCGCAGCACGTGCATTTCCCACTGGACGTACGGAGTGATCGGGAACTCCACGACGCGAAGCCGACGCTCCAGAATCCCGAGTTCGGCAGCCTTCTGGAACTGCGAACCATAGACCGGGCGTTTCTCTTCGATCAGAGAGAGCGCCCCACCCCAGTCTCCGATAACGAAGGACTCCCAACTCGGGAATCCGCGCTCCTTGAAATTCTGCCCACGTTCGAGTTTCCGCAGGAAGCGGATTCCACCCTCGTAGTGGCGGCGAAAATCGGCGTGGTATTTCGGTCGATCCAGACGCTCTGAGGTGCCGTGCCGGAACGAATCAAACACTGGGGATGTCCGGCTTTGCTGCGACCATCATGCTTCGGGGGATGACGACGAGGCGCTCATCTTCTCCCACTGATACACCCACCGGAAGGCGCTTTCCGAGCGAGTCGGTCAGATCTCTACCGATGACGGCCACGTCCCCGTTCTCAAGTTCCCAGATGTCGGGGCAGTCAGGATTGTCGGTTGTGGTCCCCAGCTCTTGGGGAGATTTCCCCATTCGCCTTTTGAAACTTGTTTCCGGATCGGCTTCCCATGGCCTGGCCATAATGGCTCCTTCCCTGTCCCCTCCGGGGGCATTGAGCATAGCGGTCGACTGGCGGGCCCGCCAGGGCAGCATTTAAGTTATCGTAGGTAAATAGACAATGGCATATGCCATTGAACCGGAGGGCCCTTGCCCATTCCGGCAAGGCAGTGCCAAAATCCCGATCTTCGACGTCGGCGACTCCACACGGATTCACCAGTCCGACATAAGCGATATAGGCCAAATTAAAGCATTTAAAGCAAAGTCGAGGGAGTGATGGAGGCAGATGGAAGGCCATGCTGAAGACAGCGGCCGTGTTTACCAATCGACGCGTGATCAGCACATCAACGAGTACCACTATCACGGAGATGAAAACCCCGGGCTGAACGGCCCCGACTCAGTTCGACGGCCAGCCGTGGGCAGAGCGCCTGTGATATTGCGCGACCGTGCCGAAGTGCTTGAGCGATTGCGGATGAGCACGGCGGACGAGGGCGGCGGCCAAGCATTTGTTCTCCACGGCATGGGGGGCTGTGGTAAAACCGCCGTCGCATATTCCTTCTTTCAGTTCGTCACGGAAGGCAGCGACCGTGTCGGACTGTGGGTAAACGCTTCCGACCGTGCAAGCCTGCGCTCAGGAATGCTCGCCGTTGCCTCCGACCGTGGCGCCACAGATGGGGAGCTGTTAGCTGCCCGTAACGGGTTGCGTCCTGGGGCCGACCTGGTGTGGGAATACCTCAACTCCTCTGCTGAGCCGTGGTTGCTGGTGCTCGACAACGCAGATGCCCCTGAGATCTTGAGGGAAGGTAGCTGGCTACGCACCAGTCCTGTCGGCATCGTCGTGGTCACCACACGTCGCGCAGCCGCTCGGTGGTGGCCGGGAGCAGAGTTGCAGCACATCGGGGTGTTACCACGCGAGGATGCCGCGCAGCTTCTGTGTGACCTGGCACCGGACAGCGGCACGCTCGATCAAGCCGCAGAGATCGCCGACCGATTAGGGCGGTTGCCGCTCGCGCTGACGCTGGCAGGTGGCTTCCTGTCGCACCAGGTGCTCGGCCCCTGGACGATGGATGCCTACAGGCTCCACCTTGAGGTGGGAGAACGTGTCGAACTCATCGATCAGGGAGCTGACATCTTGTCGGATGAAGATCCACGCCACCTCGTGGGGCGTACCTGGCAACTCACGCTCGACGCATTCGAAGAACGGGGCCTGTCCGAAGCGGTGACGCTACTCCGCCTGCTGGCCCGCTTCGCTTCGGAGCCGCTACCGCTATCTCTACTGAACCAAACCGAAATCGCGAGCGTACTGCCTCGCGCTCGCACCGAATCGGCACTTCGGGCGCTACTCGACCAGTCACTTACCGAGCTGGTGGATGTCAGCGGCGTGCGGTGCGTTCAAAGCCACGGAGTTTTGCTCGACAGCGTCGCTTCCGCTACACCGCCGGAATCACTTTCCAGGCTGAATTCAACGGCCACCAGATTGCTGGATGCGGCGATTCCCAAGCTGCCGGACGCGGGCCCGGAAGAGCCACGGCTGAGGCTGCTCGGCCCGCATGCTGTCGCATTGCTCCGACGCGGTGTGGCACCCGAAACCACGGAAGACTTGGTGGGCATCGCCAACCGATTGGCCACGGCCCTGCACCGCACAGGTGACTACCTGTCCGCCTGGGAAAATTCCCGTAGCATCGTAGAGATTTCTGAGCCCGTCCTGGGGCCGGAGAACCGATTGGTATTGGCTGCCCACTCAAGAGGCGGTCGGGGGCTATTTCGACTGGGGAAATATGACGAGGCCGAGATGCTGCTGCGCGAGGCCCGAAGCAGCCAAGAGCAACTTTTCGGGGCCTGCGATCCAGACACCTTGGACAGCGGTCACGGTCTTCAAATGGTCCTGGGGAACCTCGGGAAGCGGGAGGAAGCTCTCTCACTGCTGCGCACCGTAATAGCGGGCCGGCGGTCAGCGTTGGGAGATGCGCATCCATTGACGCTACGTTCTCAGTCCAGTCTCCTGACGATGCTTTCAGCATCCGAAATGGAAGCGGAAGACAACTCCGCACTCCTTTCCTTGCCCTTGGCTTGCGAAAGACACCTGGGCCCGGACCACACGATCACGCTGGGCGCGAGGCACAACCATTCCTGGACACTGTACGTACTCGGGCGCTTCACAGAGGCCAACGAGCAGATTCAACAGGTCGCAGAGACGTACGGGCGACGATTCGGCCCCGATTACCCCAATGCCATTTCAGCGCAACAGCTGTACGCTCGCATTCAATACAAGCTGGGCAACTTTGAAGCGGCCGTAGAGCTTATGCGCGATGTGCTGGAAAAGCGACGCAACAGCCTTGGCACTGATCACCCCTTCACAGTCGCAAGCAGGAAATTGCTGGCCGAATTCGACAGCCGGGGAAAAGCGCTGTGACGCCGGGGCCAGGGCCTCGCCCTCCTGGCTGTTGCTGTGCGGTGTGACCGGGACGGCGAGGGTCCCTCCGGGAGGCGTGGTCGGAAAGCGCCGGCGGCCCCCGGTCGGCCCCGTCCGTCGACCGCGCACGCGAGCGCCCGGCCCTCACCCGTCGAAGCCTCCGCTTCGTCCGCCGGGTGCCGCCGCGCCCGGCCGCAGCCGCAGCGGGCAGGCGCGGGGCCGGGTCAGCGCCGCTTCGCGGCAGCCCGTTTCGCCGGCCGGTCGTCGTGGTCCGCGTCCCCTTCCGGATCGTCGCCCCCGGTGGCCGCGCTCTCGCGGCGCGGCGGGGTGTCCTCCTCCTCGTCCTCGTCCTCGTCCTCCGAGCGGGGGTCGTCGTGGGGCACCGTCTTCTGTTTGACGCCCTGGCCGTTCTCCACGCGCTGGTCGATCGCGCCGCCGCCCCCGTCGTGGTCGCTGCCCGCCGTTCCCTTGCTCAGGGGGGCCAGGATGTTGAGGGTGCGGTCGACCTCCAGCCAGGAGTCGGCGTTGGAGTTGTCGATCGTGATCAGGGAGGGGCCGTGGTGGGTCTCCATTCCGCCGTCGGGGGCGTCGGCGGCGGCCGGAGCGGCGGCCCACGGCACCCCGCAGCAGGCGCCGACCACGACCGCGACCGCCGTACCCGCCTTCCGGAGAGGACCTGTTCTTGGTGGCCTCCGCCGCCTCCTGCCCGTCGCCCGCACCGCTTCCGTCGCCACTTCCGCCTCCACGGCCGTCCTCCATCCGCTCACGCCACTCGTTCCCTTCTCCCTCCGGCACGGGCCCGGTGGGCGCGGCACAGGCCGCAGCCACCGGGCCCGGCGCCCCGTGGACCGTCAGGCACGGACAGCGGTCCGGCCCATGGCGTGATGCCGGCTGATGTTCTTCTCCAGCAATTCCGTGGAACCTCGTACGCCGACTGCCCCGGACCCGGCGAATTCCGGCAATCGGCCGTCGGAATTCTGAATGTCTTCGAGCGCGGCGTCGATGGCGGTGTGGGCGGCGAAGAGGCAGGGCGTGCTGTAGATGGCGACCTGGCAGTCCAGGTCGGTGAGTTCGGAGAGGGAGAGGCGGGGGGATTTTCCGCCGGCGATCTGGTTGAAGAGCAGAGGTTTGTCGCCGATGACCTTACGGATGCGGCGGATCCATTCGACGCTGCGGACGCCGTCGACGAGCACCACGTCCGCGTCGGTCTCGGCGAGCGCCTCGGCACGGCGCAGGATGTCGGACTCCTCCGTCGCGTCGGTGCGGGCGACGACCAGCATGTCCTGCCTGCTCTCCAGCACCAGGTTCAGCTTCTCCAGGTACGTGTCGAGCGGGAGCACCAGCTTGCCGTCGGCGTGCCCGCAACGGCGCGGGCGCATCTGGTCCTCCAGGATGACGCCGGAGGCGCCGCCGCGTTCCAGGCGCTGCACCACGTGGCAGGCGACCTCGGGGTCCACGTATCCGTCGTCGATGTCGACCAGCAGATGGTGGGACGGAAAGGCCAGCCGCAGCCTTTCGACGAAGGCGACCATGTCGGGCCAGGCGATGAAACCGATGTCGGGCAGGCCGTAGTGCGAGGCGGCGAAGCCGAATCCGGAGACGAAGAAACCGTTGTACCGGGTCGCCGCGATGGACGCCGAGTACATGTCGTAGACGCCGATGAGCGGGGTCGTTCCGGGGGATCGGATTTCCTCGCGCAGCGCGCTTCCGTACGTCATGGGACCTCATTTCGGGGGGACGGGAATATCACCCCTCCCGGGCGTCGGCGTTCTGCGGGCACGACAAAGGGAGGCGTCATAGCGAAAAGGGGAAGAGCCCTCGCTCCGTGCGGGGCCGTACAGAATTTTGCAAACTTTGCCGGTCTTTTGCCATACGACACGCACGCCCGATCCGCCGTTCCGCCCTCCTGGGCGAAGCGTTCCGCCCCAGGTCAACACGTGCACGCACCGTCACCCTCGATGACGGATGACGCCCCGTCCGCGCCCTCGCCGAAACCGGCGGCGAGCGGGACTCCTTGTTGTCCTTTTACCCGTTCATTACCGAAGGGTCGGCGCCGCGCCCACCCGGCGGCGAGACGGTCCATCTCACCGGGTGGACGTGGCGCCGGAGCCGCATCGGGGACGGATTAGGCTGCCGGTGTGGCTGATATCCAGATTCCCGCTGACATCAAGCCCGCCGACGGACGCTTCGGCGCGGGCCCCTCCAAGGTACGGACGGAGGCGCTGGCCGCGCTGGCCGCCACCGGTTCCTCCCTGCTCGGCACCTCCCACCGCCAGGCCCCGGTCAAGAACCTGGTCGGTTCGGTGCGCGACGGCGTACGCGACCTGTTCCAGCTCCCCGAGGGCTACGAGGTCATCCTCGGCAACGGCGGCTCCACCGCGTTCTGGGACATCGCGACCCACGGACTGATCGAGAACAAGTCGCAGCACCTCACCTTCGGTGAGTTCTCCTCGAAGTTTGCCAAGGCGGCCAAGCTGGCCCCGTGGCTCGCGGAGCCCACCGTCGTCGCCTCCGACCCCGGCACCCACCCCGAGCCGCACGCCGAGGCGGGCACCGACGTCTACGCGCTGACCCACAACGAGACCTCCACCGGCGTCGCCGCCCCGATCAAGCGGGTCGCGGGCGCCGACGAGGGCGCGCTGGTCCTGGTCGACGCCACCTCCGGCGCGGGCGGTCTGCCCGTCGACATCGCCGAGAGCGACGTCTACTACTTCGCCCCGCAGAAGTCGTTCGCCTCCGACGGCGGCCTGTGGATCGCGGTCTTCTCCCCCGCCGCGCTGGAGCGCGCCCGCGCCGTGCACGCCTCGGGCCGTCACATCCCGGAGTTCTTCTCGCTGCCGACGGCGATCGACAACTCCCTCAAGAACCAGACGTACAACACCCCGGCGCTCTCCACCCTCTTCCTGCTCAACGAGCAGCTGGAGTGGATCAACGGCCAGGGCGGTCTGGAGTGGTCCACGGGCCGCACCGCCGCCTCCTCCGCCGCGCTCTACGGCTGGGCCGAGAAGGCGTCGTACGCCACCCCGTTCGTCACCGACCCGGCGAAGCGTTCGCAGGTCATCGGCACCATCGACTTCGACGACTCGGTCGACGCCGCCGCCGTCGCCAAGGCGCTGCGCGCCAACGGCATCGTCGACACCGAGCCGTACCGCAAGCTCGGCCGCAACCAGCTGCGCATCGCGATGTTCCCGGCCATCGACCCGGCGGACGTCGAGGCGCTGACGGTCTGCATCGACCACGTCATCGGCAAGCTCTGACCCTCCCGGGGCGCGGCCGTACGGCGGCCGGCCCCGGAGCGGTACGGCACCAGGCCCCCGGATCCCGCCCGGATCCGGGGGCCTCGCCGTGTCCGCCGGGCCGCGCGTACCGTGCCGCCGACCGGCCCATCGGCCGCCCGAACGGCCCCGTCCCCACGGGCCGAACGCCCTCGCCTGTGCCTCCATGGGAGGTATGAGCACTCCACCCACCGACCCCGACCTCGCCTCCTTCGTACGCCAGGGCGCGGTGCTGCTCACCACCTTCAAACGGGACGGCACCGGTGTCGGCACCCCGGTCAACCTCTCCGTCGACGGGGACCACGCGTACTTCCGCACCTACGGCAAGGCGGCGAAGGCCAAGCGGATGCGGAACTTCCCCGACGTGGAGATCTGCTGCTCCACCTGGCGCGGGCGCCCCACCGGACCCACCTACCGGGCGCGGGTGCGGCTGCTCGACCCGGCGACCCGCGAGTACCGCCGCGCCGGACGCAGCCTGACCCGCAAGTACCCGCTGCTGCACGGCCTGTTCGTCCCCCTCGCCCACCGCATCGCCCGCGACACCACGCTCCACTACGAACTGCGCCTGACCGGCCTGAAGGAGCCCGAGGTCAGGGACGCCGACATCGCGGCGGAGAAACGCTGGGACGACGAGGGCGGGGCGCTGTAGCGGACGGGCCCGCCTGTGGTCCGGACCCCGTACGGCGCTGAACGCGCCGGATGCCGGCACCGACGGGGGGCGGTGCCGGCATCCGGCAGAGAGGGCCCCGGTCGCCACCCGCCGCCGGGACCGGGAAGGGGAAGTCCGGTGCCGGGGCGGGTGGCCCGGGGCCGTAGATCGGCTCAAGGGGGCAGGCACTCCCTTGAGCCGAGTCCGTGGGCCGGGCCCGAAGGCCCGGGGTCGGGGCCCGGTCGGGGCCCCGGGGTCAGCTGCCGCTGCCCGATTCGAGGGCGGAGACCAGGAACTCGTTGCCGCAGACCCGCAGGCCGTCGGCGGCACGGGCGGTCATCTTGATCTTCGAGCCCGGCGCGTACACCTGGACCAGCGCCGCGTCCTTCCAGCAACCGCCGTCCTTGAGGCCCTCGTTGATGGTGTGCAGCACGGTGTGCGCGGACCCGCCCGGGGCGAGGGTCACGGCGCTGCCCGCGCCGCCCTCGCGGTCGGCGGGGTGGCCGATGGCCGAGCCGTCCTTGGCGAGCAGGGCGATGCCCGGGTAGCCGCGCAGGGTGCAGCTCTTCTTTCCGGTGTTGGTGAACGACAGCGGGTAGCGGATGTTGCCGGCGCCCGTGTCGCTCTGCCCCAGCTCCAGCCGCAGGACATCGGCCTCGCAGCGGTCGCTCGCGTTGTCCTGCGAGGCGGCCGCCGCAGCTCCCCGGGCCGTCGCCGCACCGGACCCACCGGTCGAGCCGCCGGAGGAACCATCGGTCGAGCCGCCGGAGGAACCACCGGACGAACCCGGGCGGCCAGTGTTGGCCGAGGCACCGGACTTCGCGTCGTCGGAGCCCTGACCGTCCGCGGAGGACGCCTGGCCGCCCGAGGAGTCGGACGCCTGGGAGGAGGACTTACCGGCCGCGTCGGCGCCGCCGTCCGAGTTGTCGCACGCGGTCAGGCCGAAGGCGGCGACCGCGGCGAGCGCGAGAGCGGCGGTGGTACGGACCGGACGGAGAAGAGTGCGGTGCGACATCGGTGGGTCCTTTGCCATGGGGGGAGCGGCCTGCCCGGAGCGCCGGGCCCGTGGGGTTCGACTCCTCCAAGGTGCGCCCCCGCGCTGCCGTCCCGCTAACGCGCCGCTAACACCCCACGGAAGCCCCGCCGGTGATAGCCCGTACGCCCCGGACCTGCGGTTTCACCCCCGCCGTCCGGGTTCACCCCTTCCGTCGCAGCAGCCACCACGGAACCGCGTAAACCCCTCGCCACAGGCCAGGTTCAGCTGCATGCGAACCAGGTCCCTCCCCCACCACCCACACAAACGATCGACACCTCCGTACGATCGGCCGCATGGCACTGCGACTTGTGAACGTGAATTTCAAGGCACGCGACAACGCGGCGCTCGGCAAGTTCTGGGCGGAGGCCCTCGGCTGGGGCCTCTCCAGCGAGGGCCCCGGCGTGACCAACGTGTACCCCGAGGAGTTCAACTGGCCTTCCCCCGAGGCGCTTTGCGTCGATGTCGTCAAGGTCCCGGACCCCGAGACGGTGCAGTACCGCGTCCACATCGAGCTCGCCACCACCTCCGCGGACCACCAGAGGGAGCTGGTCACCCGTCTCAAGGAACTCGGCGCCACCCCCGCCGGCGCCGGCCGGGACGACACCCCCTGGACGACCCTCGCCGACCCCGAGGGCAGTGTGTTCCGCGTCCTGGAGCCCCGCGAGCTCTACCGCGACACCGGCCCGATCGCCGCCCTGGTGGTCGACTGCGCGGACCCGCGCGCCATGGCCCGTTTCTGGGACCAGGCACTGGACTGGACCCTCCACGAAGTGACCGACGACCGCGCCCGGTTGCGCTCCGCCCAAGGCGTCGGCCCGTACCTGGAATTCGCCCGCACCCCCGAGGCGAAGTCCGCGCCGAGCCGCGCCCATCTCGACGTGATGCCGTACCGCGGCGACGACCAGGAGGCCGAGGCCGCCCGCCTGCGGGCCCTGGGCACCACACCCGCCGACATCGGCCAGGGCAACACCCCCTGGAAGGTCCTCGCCGACATCGAAGGCAACCAGTTCTGCATCCTGGGCGCCCCGCGCTGAGCCGGAACCGCTTCCGCTCCGGGCCGTGACGGGGTGCGTCGGCGGCGGTGTTGGGCTCGTGCCGCAGGGACGGGGCCACCACCGCCGCCTGACGACCACCGTTGCCGGACAGCGGGGTTCCGTTGGTTCACACAGGGATGCCGGACAACTTGGACAGCCGCAGAAGCTCCGGATTGCTGCGGCGGTGCAGGGAGGACAGGACGCGGAAGACCTCCATCGCCATGGGGTGGATCCGGGCCATCTGGGGAGCGGCCTCCCACGCATCCGACAAGGACTCCAGAGCTCCGTCACGGTCCCCCACGTCCAGCCGGGCCCTGGCCAGGTTCATCCGGGACGGAGCGACACGAGTGGCAGGCAGGCCCTCCAGGGCCGCGTCAAGGTTTTCTGCCACCCTCAGTGCCTCACGGGGCCTCCCCAGGTCGAGCCGGGTGGCCAGAACGTGTGTGGTCGTGTTCCGGGGCCCGAAGATCATGCTGTGCCGGTTCCGGTCCCGCTGGAACCACTCGGAGGCTTCCCAGGCCGATGTGATGTGGCGTTCCGCCTCCTTCTTTCCTTCCTTCTTGTCCTTGAGGCGTCCGGCCAAGGTCATCCCCCGCAGGTTCAGGAGTCCGACCGCAAAGGCCCTTTCCTGCCCTGACAAGCCGGCCTGCGCCTGACTGATGGCCCGGTCCACCACCATGAGGCCGCCTTCGAAGTCTCCGCCGTTCAGGTAGGCCCCCGCCCTGTCCCTGGCGGCAATGGCCCTGCCCAGGGGGTTGTTCTTCTGCTCGACGGCCCAGCTCTGACGCGTCACGGCCAGCTCCGCCATGTCCATCCATCGATGCCGGGCGGCCAGCCAATAGACGCTGCTGTAGACCTCGGACAGGGCCATCCAGCCCTCCACCGTGTGGGCTTCATGCGCGTGCGTCGTCGCGTCCCTCAGAAGGCCGGGGAGCATCACCAGAAGCCGGTCCACCTGCGCCCTGTCCCTGTGGTGTCCGGCGGCCTCCACAGAGGATCTGAGGGCACCTTCCTCGACTGCTTGGCGCCCCGGTAGGTCATAGTCCCGGACCGCCGACCGGAGGGTCGACAGACGCGCTTCATCGTCCTGGGGCACCGAGGCTTTGCCCAGCACCTCGGCCATGCTCAACCCCATGGCCTTACCCAGGTCGGCAGCGATAGCCGGGGTCAGGGTCCGGTCCCCTACTTCGATCTTGGACAGCAGGGAAACGCTGATGTTGGCCAGCCTCGCCAGCCGACTCTGAGTAAGCCCGCGTTCCTTCCTGAGCACGGCAAGGTTCGCGCCCGGTGCCAGTTCGGTGGTCTTACCCATGTGATCAGCCCTATCCAGGAAGACAGTCGCCGAAGCCATCGTCGCAAGCGACATGAGTAGCCGCAGCACGTTCCTTCACGCCGGACTTTCGGTGTGCAAGTGGTGTGCAAGTCCCCTGGCCCCTAAGCCCGTTGACTGAATGGAGTCACCAGCGAAAGGCAGAGGGCATGAGGCAAGGAACTGTGTGTGAGCCCGGTACACCCGTGTTCGACAACAGCAGCCAGATGGTCGGCGTCGTTCAGGCGCGCCGGGGCCCCATGGTCATCCTGATCCGCCCCTCCGGCCTCCGCTGGCAGACGCGCGCGGTATCCGTACGCAACGCGAACGACAGGGATCTGATCCAGCTTGCTGCGCTGGCTCGACACCACCAGCAGGTACAGACCTTGGCGAGGCTGCGGCGACGCGTGCGCTCCTGAGCCCCGTCCCCTGACCACCGAGGCACGTTCGAGTGACCAGGGCGGGTTCCCTCATCCGAGCACGACAACGCGAAGGGATTCACTGATGGCAACAGCGGTACAGGTCCGGGACCCGCGGACCTGCCTCTCACCCCAGGTGTGGGACCGGGAAGTCCGACTCATCATGCGGGACCACGCCATGGAGCGTGACCTCGCAGAGCGCGTCTTCGGTCAGGCCGTCGCCTACCTGGTGACCTCCACCGAGCGCCCCGAGGTCCGCATGGGACCTTCTCAGGCCGTGGACCTGGGTGTTCACTCGTTCGTGCTCGACTCGACCAACTACACGGCGTTCTGCGACCGGCATGCGGGACGCTACATCCACCACGTCCCGCACCTGCCCGGAGAGGGAACCGAGGCCCCGCCCGCTCTTCGGGACACTGCGAAGGCCATCCAAGCTTCCGGCTTCGGCGTCGACCGGGAACTGTGGAACGTCCAGGGCGCCGAGTGCTCCCAGTGCCATGCCGGGTGCACGGACAGCCCCAACAGCGGGACGTAATGGACCGGCACCGATGACGGCAACTCCCCTCGACAGCGAGGGGAGTTGTCCCCATGAGGAGAGGTTCTGTATGGAGATCGCTGAAGCGTGGGAGCGGTACGCGCAGGGGCGGGCACCGCGGCGTGAGTTGAACGCCTTCGGTGCCCGTACGTGGTTGAACTGGACCCAGTACCCGGACCACGGCCCCGATGAGTCGATCCTCGGCGATCTCCGGGGCCGCACCGTCCTGGAGCTGGGCTGCGGCACCGGCTGCAACCTCGCCCATCTGTCCACCCTGGGGGCCATCTGTACCGGAGTCGACATCGCCCCCAGCCAGCGCGGGAAGGCCGTAACCCGATGGGGACACCTGCCCGGTCTCACGTTCCAGACGGCAGAGGTCACCGACTACCTGACCCACACGGCAGGGCCTTTCGATGTGGTGCTGTCCCTCTTCGGCCCTGTCTGGTTCACGGACCCTGAACAGCTCCTCCCTCTGATTCGTCAGAGGCTTTCCGCTGGTGGCGTGCTGGCCTTCTCTCACCGGCCACCGGCCGACGGCATGAAGCAGGTGGGGAATCTGAGAGAGGCCAAGGCAGTGACCAGGTGGGAGCACTCCCCGGAGCAATGGGCGGCCTTTCTGGCCTCTGCCGGATTCTCGGACAGCAAAGCCGAGATCCTCCCTCCGCCGGAGGGGAAAGACACGGGGACCCTCCTGGTGAGGGCCTACGCATAGACCGCCCCTTTGCCCCGCCCGCCTTCACCCCTTCCGCCGGAACACCCTCCGCACCCCCGTCACCACCACCGTCGCCAGGACGAACACCAGCCCCACCTTGACCAGTCCGGGGCTGAGCGCTGAGCCGTCCGCGGTACTGCCGGAACCGTCCTTGCCGCCGTCGTCCGCCTCCTGGCCCGCCGCCGACTCGGGCAGCTGCTTCCCGCTCAGGCCGACCGGTTCGACGGGGCTGTTCTCGCCCTCCGAGCCGAACATCAGGGTGCGGCCGTCGGGGGTGAAGCTCACCGATTCGCCCTGTTGCTGGACGGGGACGCCGACGCTGCCGAGGTCCTTGGGACGGCCGTCCTGCCAGGCGTACATCCGGGCGCCGAAGTAGCTGCGGAGCACCAGCCGGGTGCCGTCGGGCGAGAACGAGCCGTCCGTCACCCACAGGTCGATCGGCGCGACCTTGCGGAAGACGTTCGTTCCGGACGTCGACAGCCGCTCGGGGGCGGCGTAGAGCGCACCGCCGCCGCCCTGCTTCTTGCTGGCGATGTAGACCCGGCCGGTCTTCGGATGCACCATCAGCGCCTCGGCGTCGCGCGGCCCGTCGTCGTACTTCACGTCGAACTGCGTGGCCGTGACGGTCTGGTCGCGCAGCTGCTTCGGCTCCGGGAAGCGGTAGATCCAGACGTGGTCCCATGTGCCGCCGAGGTTGTCGCCGATGTCGCCGACGTAGAGGTTGCCGTCCGGGCCGAGGGAGATCGCCTCGACGTCGCGGGGGTCGCCGATGCCGCGCAGGGTGACGGTGGCGACGGTGCGGCCGGTGCGGGAGTCGATGGCGTAGACGTACGGGCCGTCGTCGCTGTCGTTGTGGGTCCAGTAGACGCCGGGGTGTGCGCGGCTGGCGATCAGGCCGCTGGACTCGGTGATCCGGTGGTCGCCGATCCGGAAGCCGTCCGGCTCCTCGGCGGCCGCGGGAGCGACGGCCGTACTCATCAAAAGCCCCGCGGCACCGGCCGCGCACAGTAGCGAACGCATGCGCTCAGGGTGCCATCCCGCCGCCCGGCGAGGCATAGGCGAGCGGGGGCGGGAGCGGGCACCGGGAGCGGAACGGCGCCCCGGCGCCGCGCGCCCGACGCGACGTCCGCCGGTCCACCCGCGTGGGCAGGGTCACGTACCGCCCGGTAACGGCGTCGGAGATCATGGCGGGATGAGGATCATGCCCGTCGGTGACTCGATGACCATCGGCAGCTGCGGTGACTTCACCTGGCGTTACCGCCTGTGGCAGCACCTGCGTGCGGTCCACGGCGGGCCGTTCCGGCTGGTCGGCCCGCGCGACGCGCTGCACGACACCGCCGCCGACGCCGCCACCTCGCACCGCTACGCCGATCCGGCCTTCCCGCCGGACGCCCGCCGCCATCTCGCCGGGTGGGGCGAGGGCTGGCTGCACATGGCGCCGCTGATCGGCGACGCCGTCCGCGCCCACCGCGCCGACACCCTGCTGGTCTCCCTCGGCCTGATAGACCTCGGCTTCTACACCGACGCGGCCCAGACCGCCGCCAACGTACGGGAGTTCCTGACCGCCGCCCGCCGCGCCGACCCGCACATCCGGGCCGTGCTGCTGCCCGTCCTGGCCAACTCCCGCGCGGCGAGCGACCCGGAGTTCGCCGCCGAGTGCGCCCGTTTCAACGCCCTCCTCGCGCGGGCCGCCGCCGACCTCACCACCCCCGCCTCCCCCTTCCTCCTTGCCCCGGCCCCCGCCCCCTGGGACCTCACCCGCCACACCTACGACGGCACCCACCCCTCCCCCGACGGCGAACACGCCCTCGCCGCGGCGTTCGCGGAGACGCTGTACACGGCGTGGGGAATCGGCGGGCCGTACGCGGCGACGCCCGGGGCCCGGACACCGGAGTACGCGGCGGGCTGAGCCGCCACGCCCCGCCCGTCCTTGCTTCGAGCGCGCTCGAAGGCGTTGGCTGCCTCCATGGAGTACACGCAGCTCGGACGCACCGGACTCAAGGTCAGCCGACTCGTTCTCGGCACGATGAACTTCGGACCGCAGACCGACGAGACCGGCAGCCACGCCCTGATGGACGCCGCCCTGGACGCCGGGGTCAACTTCTTCGACACCGCCAACGTCTACGGCTGGGGCGAGAACAAGGGCCGTACGGAGGAGATCATCGGCTCGTGGTTCGCCCGGGGCGGCGGGCGCCGGGACAAGATGGTGCTGGCCACCAAGGTCTACGCGAACATGGCCCCCGACGGGGCGCCCGCCTGGCCCAACCACGACAAGCTCTCCGCCGTCAACATCCGCCGCGCGGTCGACGCCTCGCTGCGCCGCCTGCGCACCGACCACATCGACCTGTACCAGTTCCACCACGTCGACCGGGCCACGCCCTGGGACGAGATCTGGCAGGCCATCGACGTCCTCGTCCAGCAGGGCAAGATCCTCTACGCCGGGTCCTCCAACCACGCCGGATGGCATCTCGCGCAGGCCAACGAGACGGCCCGCCGCCGCGGCTCGTTGGGCCTGGTCAGCGAGCAGTGCCTCTACAACCTCGCGGAGCGGCGGGCCGAGATGGAGGTGATCCCGGCGGCCGAGGGCTACGGCCTCGGCGTCATCCCGTGGTCGCCGCTGCACGGCGGGCTGCTGGGCGGCGCGCTGCGCAAGGAGCGGGAGGGCGGCGCGGCCCGCACCACCTCCGGACGGGCCGCCGACGCGCTCGCCGACCCCGTGGTCCGCGCGCAGCTCCAGCGGTACGAGGACCTGCTCGCCGAGCACGGTCTGGAGCCCGGTGAGGTGGCGCTGGCCTGGCTGCTGACCCGCCCCGGCGTGACCGGCCCGATCGTCGGCCCGCGCACCCCGGAACACCTCGCCTCGGCGCTCCGCGCCGTCGCCCTGGAGTTGCCGGACGGGCTGCTGACGGCCCTGGACGAGATCTTCCCGGGCCCGGGCCCCGCCCCGGAGGCGTTCGCCTGGTGACCCTCCGCCCCGGACACGGCGGCCCGTCGTACGTCGTATCCGGGGTACGGCTCAGCGCAGGGCCGCCGCCACGATGACGACAACGAGCAGCAGCGCGAGCAGACCGGACATGATCCGGTTCCGGGTTTTGGGATCCACCCTGTGAGCCTACCGGGCACGATCCGAACGTTTCAGCGACCGGGAGCGCCGAGCGGCCAGCTGTCCACCGTCTCGTAGTGCGGCCGGGCGCCCGCGACGCCCGGTGCGGGCGGATGACTGCGGACGAGGGTGAGCGAGGCGGCGGTCCAGGGGCTGCCGTCGAAGTGCTCCAGCGCGGCGGCAAACGGCGCGAGGTCCACCCGGGGGTCGCGGTTGCGGGCCAGGGTGAGGTGCGGGGTGAAGCCGCGGCGCCCGTCGACGGCGGGCCCGGCCAGCCCCGCCCGGCGCCCGGCGGCCGCGGCGGTCCCGGCCAGCTTCCGTATCGCCGCCAGATCGCCGTCCGCGCCCGCCCACAGCACCCGGTCGGCGAACCGCCCGCCCCCGGCGATCCGCAGCCCGTACGGGGCGTGCCGCCGGGCGCCGCGGGCCAGGCGTTCGCGCAGCTCGGGCAGGGTTTCGTCGGGGACCTCGCCGTAGAAGGCGAGGGTGAAGTGCCAGCTGTCGTGTCCGGCCCAGCGCAGCCGGCCGGCGCCCGGCAGCGCGCGCAGCGCCTCGACCCGCCGCGCCAGCTCGGCGACGGCGGAACCGGGCGGCAGCACCGCGGCGAAGAGTCTCACCCGGCCAGTGTCGCGCGGGCGGGGGTGCTTCCGTACGAGGACGGCGCTTCGGTGCGACGCGACGACGGCGGCGCTTCCTGCGACGCGGGCGGCCGGGCCCGGAACGGCGGCCGGCCCCCGCCGGTGGGAGGCGAGGGCCGGAAACCGGTGGCCGGGTCAGGCGACCGTCACAGGTTTGCCCGAGGAAGCGGTCGGCTCCGCGTCGTCCGGTGGCAGGGCGGCGCGGGGCACGAAGGCGACGTGCCGGTGGCCGCGGCGGAGGTCTATCCGGAGCCGCAGTCCGCCCACGCGGGCCAGGATCAGGCCGATGAGGACGGCGGCGAGCAGCGAGACCAGACCGCCGGAGAGGAAGCCGATCCGCGGGCCGAAGCTGTCGGTGATCCAGCCGACGAGCGGCGCGCCCAGCGGCGTACCGCCGACGAAGACCATCATGAACAGCGCCATCACCCGGCCGCGCATCAGCGGGTCGGTGGCCAGCTGGACGCTGGAGTTGGCGGTGACGTTGATCGTCAGGCCGACCACGCCGATCGGGGCGAGCAGCACCGCGAAGATCCAGAAGGACGGGGCGAGCGCGGCGGCCATCTCCAGGGCGCCGAAGAGCACGGCGGCGCCGACCAGCAGCCGCAGCCGGGACGACGAGCGCCGCGCGGCGAGCAGCGCCCCGACCAGCGAACCGGCCGCCATCAGCGAGTTGAACAGCGCGTAGGTGCCCGGACCCTGGTGGTAGACGTGGTACGTGAAGGCGGTCAGCCAGATCGGGAAGTTGAAGCCGAAGGTGCCGATGAAGCCGACGAGGACGATCGTCCAGATCAGCTCGGGCCGCCCGGAGACGTACCGCAGCCCCTCCCGCAGCTGACCCTTGCTGCGCGGCACCCGGTCGACCTTGTGCAGCTCGGCGGTGCGCATCATCAGCAGCCCGGCGATCGGCGCGGCGAACGACAGGCCGTTGAGCAGGAACGCCCAGCCGCTGCCGAACGCGGTGATCAGCGCACCGGCGACGGCCGGACCGATGAGGCGGGCGGACTGGAAGTTGGCGGAGTTGAGGCTGACGGCGTTGCGCAGGTCCTCCTTGCCGACCATCTCGACGACGAACGCCTGCCGGGACGGGTTGTCGACGACGGTGACGAGCCCGAGGAGGAACGCGATCAGGTAGACGTGCCAGACCTGGACGCTGCCGGAGAGGGTCAGCGCGGCCAGCGCCAGCCCCGTGCCGCCCATCGCGGACTGGGTGACCAGCAGCAGCTTGCGCTTGGGGAAGCGGTCGGTGAGCACACCGCCGTACAGCCCGAACAGGAGCATCGGCAGGAACTGGAGCGCGGTGGTGATGCCGACGGCGGCGGAGGAGCCGGTGAGGCTGAGCACCAGCCAGTCCTGAGCGATGCGCTGCATCCAGGTGCCGGTGTTGGAGACCACCTGGCCGGTGGCGAAGAGGCGGTAGTTGCGTACGCGCAGCGAGCTGAACATGCCCTTCCGCGGGGCGGCGGGTGCGCTCGGGGGCGCCCCGCGCCCGGTGGCCTCGGGCGAGGCGCCGGGGGCCGTCTCGTGCGGGGTCTGCGGTCCGGGGACGGAGTCTGATCCGGATCCCGTACTCAACGTCGGTTCGCCTCCTCGGCTCGGTGTCGCTACAGCTGGGCGAGCTTCTCCAGGACCGGCGCGGCGGCGCGCAGCTTCGCCCACTCGTCGTCGTCCAGCCCGGTGGCCAGCTCGGCGAGCCAGGCGTCGCGTTTGTGGCGGCTCTCGGCGAGCATCGCCTCGGCCTGCTCGGTCTGGGTGACGACCTTCTGCCGGCGGTCGTCGGGGTGCGGCTCCAACCGGACGAGCCCCTTGGCCTCCAGCATGGCCACGATGCGCGTCATCGACGGCGGTTGCACATGCTCCTTGCGGGCCAGCTCCCCGGGGGTGGCGTGGCCGCAGCGGGCGAGGGTGCCGAGCACCGACATCTCGGTAGGGGTCAGCGACTCGTCGACCCTCTGGTGCTTGAGGCGGCGGGAGAGGCGCATCACGGCGCCCCGCAGGGCGCTCACGGCGGCAGCGTCGTCGCCGCGGGACAGGTCCGGCATGTTTGTTAGCGTAACTCATTACCCTTTCTAAGGAAAGCCGTGGGAGACGGACGCATCCGCATCACCCATACGAGTGAGGACGCGCCGGAAAGCGACGCACCTGACGGGGGTCTGCGGCGACGGTGTCCTCATGGGATCGCGAGTGCTCAGCCTGCGTCTGGACGACGAACTGCTGGAGCGCATCCGGCAGCACGCGGCGAAACGCGGTATGAGCGTCCAGGACTACGTCGTCCGGACGCTCGTCCGCGAGGATTTCGACGAACGCTTCCAGTCCTCCGTCGATGCGACGGAACGTCTCGGCGGCTGGGGCGACACGGCGCCGGAGGCGGCCGACGGGTCCCCGGCGGCGCACGGCTGACGGCGCCGGGCGGGCCGCCGCGTGACCGCGCCCGGCCGGTGACCGTCCGGGCCGAAGCCCCCTCCGCCGCAAAGTCATTTGCCCTCGCGCCCGCCGCTCGCTAGCTTCGGCCGGTCCGCGCGCGAGGTGCGGCCGGGAGGCGAGGAGTGCGCGGACGTGACGGTGTCCAAGGAGCCGCTCGGGCGGCGGTTCAACCGGCTCTGGGCGGCGTACACCGTCAGCGCCTTCGGTACCCGGCTCGCGTTCAACGCCCTGCCGCTGACCGCCCTGCTCGTGCTGCACGCCGGGCCCACGCAGGTGGCGGCGTTGTCGGCGGCGGGCGCCGCGGTCGGGGCGGTGGCCGCCGTACCGCTCGGCCCCTGGGTGGAGGGACGCCGCAAACGGCCCGTGATGATCGCGATGGACCTGGTGCGGTGCGCGGCGATGCTGAGCGTCCCCGCCGCGTACGCGCTGGGCCTCCTCGGCTTCGCGCAGCTCCTGGTGGTCTCCGTCGTCGTCGGCGCCGCCGACATCGCCTTCTCCGCGGCGAGCGGCGCGTTCCTCAAGTCGCTGCTCCCGCCGGAACGCCTGCTGCGCGCCAACGGACGGCTGGAGTCCACGACCTGGACCACCACCATGCTCGGCCCGCCGCTCGGCGGCGCCGCGGTCGGCGCGCTGGGCCCGATGCTGACGGTGACGGTGGACGCGGTCAGCTATCTGCTGTCGGCGGTGGGGCTCCGGGCGGTCGGCGAGGGCGAAGCCCGGCCGGGCCGGGGCGGTGCGGCGGAGCGGTCCGCGGGCGGCGTCCCCGGGCCGCGTACGGAGGGCGCGTCCGGCGGGGACGCGGCGCGGCGGGAGGCGGACGGACCGGAGCCGGGCGGCTCCGGGTCGGGCGGCCCGGAGATCGCCAAAGGCCCGGAGACCGCCAAGGGCCCGGCGCGTCCCCGCACCCGCGCCGCCGACCTCCTCACCGGTTGGCGCTTCCTGCTGGCCGACCCGGCGCTCCGGCCGCTGTTCCTCAACACCGTGCTGGTCAACGGCCTGATCATGGCGACCGAGCCGCTGCTCACCGTGCTGCTCGTCGACCGGCTGGGCTTCGCGCCCTGGCAGTACGGGCTGGCCTTCGCGCTGCCCTGTGTGGGCGGGCTGATCGGCTCCCGGCTCGCCCGGCCCCTCGTCGCGCGGTACGGGCGCCGGGCGGTGCTGCTCACCACGGGGACGCTGCGGGTGTGCTGGCTGCCGTGGCTGGCGCTGACCGGGCCGGGGGTGGGCGGTTTCGCGCTCGTCGTCGCCGTCGAGCTGGCCATGATCCTCTGCATCGGGGTCTACAACCCGGTGCTCGTCACGTACCGGCTCGACCGGCTCCCGGCGGACCGGGTGGCGCGGGTGCTGGCGGCGTGGTCGGTGACCTCCCGGGCGGCCATCGCGACGCTGACCGCGCTGGGCGGTCTGCTCGCGGCCGTCACCGGGACGCGTACCGCGCTGCTCGCCGCCGGTCTGCTGGCCCTCACCACACCGCTGCTGCTGATCGGCGCCGGACGCACGGTGCGCGATACGGCCCCGGACGCGCCGGAGGTGCCGGCCCGCTGACGCGGCGGCCGGCACCTCCGGGGTGGTACAGGTCGTTACTTGCCGAGCAGCTGCTCGATCGGGTTGAGCAGGAAGTACACCAGGAAGCACAGGCCCACGGCGTTGAGCAGCCAGGGGATCTCCCGGAAACGGCCGGTGACGGAGCGCAGCAGGATGAAGGCGAGCACGCCGATGCCGATGCCGTTGGTGATGCTGTACGTGAACGGCATCGAGATCATGGTGAGGAACGCCGGGATGGCGACGGTGAAGTCGCCCCAGTCGATGTGCCGGACGTTGGACGCCATGATCAGGAAGCCGACGACGATCAGCGCGGGCGTCGCCGCCTGGGCGGGCACCACGGTCGCCAGCGGGGTGAAGACCAGCGCGAGCAGGAAGAGCCCGCCGGTGACGATGTTCGCCAGGCCGGTGCGGGCACCCTCGCCGACACCGGCGGTGGACTCGACGAAGCAGGTGTTGGCGGAGGCGGAGCCGACGCCGCCCGCCGCGACGGCGATGCCGTCGACCATCAGGATGCGGCCCATGCCGGGCAGGTTGCCGTTCTCGTCGGTCAGCCCGGCCTCCTCGCCGACGCCGATGATGGTGCCCATCGCGTCGAAGAAGCCGGAGAGCAGCACGGTGAAGACGAAGAGGCAGCCGGTCAGCAGGCCGACCTCCTGGAAGCCGCCGAAGAGGCTGATGTGGCCGATGAGCCCGAAGTCCGGCGCGCCGATGATCTTGTCGGGGACGTTCGGGACGGCGAGGCCCCAGGCGGCGTCCGGGATGGTGGCGAGGGCGTTGATGACGATCGCGACGACCGCCATGACGACCATGCCGATGAGGATCGCGCCCTTGGTCTTGCGGACCACCAGCATGAACATCAGCACCAGGCCCAGCACGAAGACCAGCACCGGCCAGCCCTTGAGCTGACCGCCCTGGCCCAGGCCCATCGGCACGGTGGTGTGCGCGGCGTCCGGGTTACGGCTGACGAACCCGGCGTCGACCAGGCCGATCAGCGAGATGAACATGCCGATGCCGATGGCGATGGCGCGCCGCAGCCCCGGCGGGATGGCGTCCATGACGCGCTGCCGCAGACCGGAGGCGACGAGGATCATCAGCACCAGACCGGCGAGGACGACCATGCCCATCGCGTCCGGCCAGCTCATCTTGGGGGCGAGCTGGAGGGAGACGACGGCGTTGATGCCCAGGCCCGCGGCGATGGCGATCGGGACGTTGCCGACGACACCCATCAGGACGGTGCTCAGACCGGCCATCAGGGCGGTGGCGGTGACCAGCTGTCCGTTGTCGAGATGGTGACCATATTTGTCCACACCCGCGCCGAGGATGATCGGGTTCAGCACGATGATGTACGCCATCGCGAAGAAGGTCGCCAGGCCACCGCGGAGTTCGCGGGCCACCGTCGAGCCCCGCTGGGAGATCTTGAAGAAGCGGTCGAGCCCGTCCTTGGGCGGGTGACCTGGGCTCCGAAGAGCGTTTTCGACCGGTGTGGTGGCCGAGGACGACATGGGCGGGACCTCAGTGGGACGGGCCTGGAGGAGGCGCGGGGGCCCGGCCCGGGTGATCCCGGGACGGGTGCACGGACAGCACGTTTCCCGATCAATTTGGAGCAATCAACGATTGAAACCAGTCAGATCCGGAAGAGTTCAGTATGAATAAACAATTCGTTGATCGCTATCTTCGCGCGTAGACCCCCGCGCCGCACGGCCGCCCCCTACCCTCGGAAACCGGCCACGGCCGGGCGTGGGCCCGTCGGACCGCCCCCGTAAGCTGGGTTCCATGTGGAAGAAGTCCGAACTGCGCGCGGCTCCGGCGCCCCTTGAGGGTCCCGTCGTCGGCACGATCACCGGCGGCACCCTCATCTGGTTCGTCCTCTTCCTCGGCCAGTTGCCCTTCTACGGCTGGTTCGCCGACGGCGGCCACGCCTGGTGGGTGTGGACCTGCCTGGCCGGCGGCGGTCTCGGCTGCCTCGGCATCGTGTACGTCCGCAAGCGGGACGCCGCCATCAAGCGCGCCGCCCGGGCGGCAGCCGAGGCGACCGCCGCCGACGCCGCCTGATCCACCGCCTCACCGCCCAGCGGGTGCGCCGCGCCCCGCCCCCGTACCGTCTAACCATGACGCAGTGGGCGAAACCCGGCGGCGGCCCGGGGCCGGACGGCAGCAGCTCCGGGGGGCCGGACGGCGGAAGCGCCATCGAGGCACCGGGGAGCGACGCCGAGCCGCCCGCGCATCCGGGGCTGACCGCCGCCGAGGTGGCCGAGCGGGTCGCCCGGGGCGAGGTCAACGATGTGCCGGTGCGCTCCTCGCGCTCGGTGCCGGACATCGTGCGGGCCAACGTCTTCACCCGGTTCAACGCCATCATCGGCGTCCTCTTCGTGATCATCCTGTTCGTCGGCCCGATCCAGGACGGGCTGTTCGGCTTCGTCATCATCGCCAACACCGGCATCGGCATCTTCCAGGAGCTGCGCGCCAAGCGGACGCTCGACAACCTCGCGGTCGTCGGGGAGGCGAAGCCGACCGTACGGCGGGACGGGCGGGCCGTCCCCCTCTCCACCTCCGCGGTGGTCCTCGGCGACGTCATCGAGCTGGGGCCAGGCGACAAGGTCATCGTCGACGGCACCGTGCTGGAGGCGGACGGCATGGAGGTCGACGAATCGCTGCTGACCGGCGAGGCGGATCCGGTGCTGAAGCGGCCCGGGGAGCCGATGATGTCCGGCAGCTTCGTGGTGGCCGGGGGCGGCGCGTTCAGCGCGACGCGGGTCGGCCGGGAGGCGTACGCGGCGCAGCTCGCCGAGGAGGCCAGCCGCTTCACGCTCGTCCACTCCGAGCTGCGCTCCGGCATCAGCCGGATCCTCACCTACGTGACGTGGATGATGATCCCGACCGCGCTCGGGCTGATCCTCAGCCACCTCTTCACCCTCCACATGGCGGGCGACGACGCGGTGCGGCGGATGGTCGCCGGGATCGTGCCGATGGTGCCCGAGGGGCTGGTGCTGCTGACGTCGGTGGCGTTCGCGATCGGGGTGATCCGGCTGGGCCGCAAGCAGTGCCTGGTGCAGGAGCTGCCCGCGATCGAGGGGCTGGCCCGGGTCGACGTCGTCTGCCTGGACAAGACCGGGACGCTCACCGAGGGCGGTATGGACGTCAGCGCGCTGCGGCCGCTGAACGGCGCCGACGAGGGGCGGCTGCGGCAGATCCTCGGCGCGCTCGGCGGCGCCGACCCGCGGCCGAACGCCTCCCTGCTGGCCATCATCGAGGCGTTCCCCGAGCAGGACGGCTGGCGGTGCGCCGCCACGCTGCCGTTCTCGTCCGCCCGGAAGTACAGCGGCGCCGTCCTCGACGACCCCGCGGGCGGGCGCACGACCTGGCTGCTGGGCGCGCCCGACGTGCTGCTGCCGCCCGGCGATCCGGCGCTCGCCGAGACCGAGGAGCTGAACGCCGAGGGGCTGCGGGTGCTGCTGCTGGCCCACACCGCGCGGGCGCTGGACGATCCGGCGCTCGCCCGGGATGTGGAGGCGGCGGCGCTGGTGGCACTGGAGCAGCGGCTGCGGCCGGACGCCGGGGCGACGCTGGCGTACTTCGCCGAGCAGGACGTCGCCGCCAAGGTCATCTCGGGCGACAACGCGGTGTCGGTGGGCGCGGTCGCCGGGCGGCTCGGGCTGCCGGGGGCGGCGGCGCCGGTGGACGCGCGGGAGCTGCCCGCCGCGCCGGAGTCGATGGCCGCCGCGGTGGCGGACGGCACGGTCTTCGGCCGGGTCACGCCGCGGCAGAAGCGGGACATGGTCGGCGCCCTCCAGTCGCGCGGCCACCATGTCGCGATGACCGGCGACGGCGTCAACGACGTCCTGGCGCTGAAGGACGCGGACATCGGCGTCGCGATGGGCTCCGGTTCGGAGGCGACGCGGGCAGTCGCGCAGATCGTGCTGCTCGACAACAGCTTCGCCACGCTGCCGTCGGTGGTCGCCGAGGGCCGCCGGGTGATCGGCAACATCACCCGCGTCGCCACCCTCTTCCTGACGAAGACGGTCTACTCGGTGCTGCTGGCGCTCCTGGTGGCCTGCTGGCAGATCCCGTACCCGTATCTGCCGCGCCATCTGACGCTGCTGTCGACGCTGACCATCGGCGTCCCCGCGTTCTTCCTGGCGCTGGCGCCCAACAAGGAGCGGGCGCGGCCGCACTTCGTCCGCCGGGTGATGCGGTACGCGGTGCCGTCCGGGCTGATCACCGGCGCCGCGGCGTTCGTGACGTATCTGCTGGCGCGGCACCACTACACCGGGCCGGACGCGCTGTCCGCGGAGACCAGCGCGGCGACGCTGACGCTCTTCCTCGCCGCGATGTGGGTCCTGGCGATCATCGCCCGCCCCTACACCTGGTGGCGGATCGCGCTGGTCGCGGCGATGGGCGTGGCCTTCCTGATCGTGCTGGCCGTGCCGTGGTTGCAGCACTTCTTCGCGCTGCGGCTGGTGGGGACGGTGTTGCCGTGGACGGCGGTGGGGGTCGCGGTGGTGGCGGGGGTCACGCTGGAGATCGTCTGGCGCAGGCTGCGGCGGACGATGGCGTGAGGCGGCGGCCGGGGCGGGCGCGGGACCCGGCGGATGTGCGGGCGCCGGGCCTCGGGGCGGACGCCCGGGCGGCGACGGCGACCGGTCGGGTCCGCCGCCGTCCGGAGGGCCGCGCCCGGCCGCTCCCCGCGAGGCGGCCGGTACCCGCCCCCTCAGTCCTGCTGGACGACGTCCTCGCCGGGCCCGCCCGACAGCCGGTCCTTGCCGGGGCCGCCGTACAGGTGGTCGTTGCCGCTGTTGCCGTACAGGATGTCGTCGCCCGGACCGCCGTTGAGGATGTCGTCGCCGGGACCGCCGTACAGCCTGTCGTTCCCGTCGCCGCCGGAGAGGGTCTGGCTGCCGGGACCGCCCCGGAGGACGTCGTCGCCGGGGCCGCCCTCCGCGAGCGCGGCGTCGCCGTTCGCCTCGATCGTGTCGTGGCCCTCGCCGCCGAGGACGGTGGCCGCCGCCCCGACCGTGATCCGGTCGTCGCCCGCGCCGCCCACGACCGAGCTGCCGTCGGCGGGCCCGGTGCTCGTCAGGGTGCCGTCGCCGTCGCCGAGCAGGACGCGGTTGAAGAAGTACGTCTCGCCCGCGGTGTTGGCCAGCGCGACGCGGTCGTCGCCGTCGCCGAGGTCCATCGTCAGCGCGGCGTACGGGTCCTGGCTCTCGACGGTGACGACCGTGCAGCGGACCGTGGTGGCGTCGGCGGCGTCCGGGTGGACACAGCCGTGACCTGCGGAAACGGGCACGCGATCGTCGATCAGGTAGGTGAGCCGGGCGTGGTCGTCCTTGGCGTACGCCTCGGTCACGGTGACGTCGTTGGTCTGGCCGGGGGCGGCGGTGTAGGCGAGTTCCCGGCCGTCGTCGCCGACGGCTGCGGTGGCCTGCGGCGCGGCGGCGACGGCGCTCGCGCGCCGTATCAAGCGGGTCACAGTGCCCGCACGCGGCTGGCGCCGCCGCCACCGCGCCGCCTAGGGTCCCTGCCCATGGCTTTCTCCGCGGGGGACCTCACCCACGAGGTACTGGCACGGTCGCATCACTACCACCACACCTACCACTCGTCGCACGGCAGCAGCTCCGGGACGATCCAGTGGTGGGAATGGCTCATCCTGCTGGTCGGCGCGGGTGCGCTGATCTGGGGGCTGGTCAAGAAGTTCGCCGGGTGAGGCGCTGACGGGCCGGGGCCCGGAGCCGTACGCGCGGACCCGGCACACGGCGTGGGGCGGCCCCGGACGTGAGCCGGGAACCGCCCCACGCCCCCTCCGTCAGTCGAACCAGCGCGACCGCGCCAGCTCCTCGCCCCGGTCCGGCTCCTCCAGGAGCGCGGCGACCTCGAAGCGGCGGGGCCACTGACCGGCGGCCCACGCCAGTCCGGCGGCCACGCCCTCCAGCGTCGCCGCGTGCAGCGCGCCGTCGGCCGTCAGCCGCCAGTCCAGCTCGACCGTGGCATCGCCGTCGCCGACCAGCAACTCCTCGTGCTCGGTGTACGCCTCGGGGGTGGCGGGCCCCAGCAGCGCCCGGACCTCCTCCGGCACCGCATGCCGTACGCCCTCGGAGCGCACGTCGGCGT
This sequence comes from Streptomyces sp. NBC_01525, assembly GCF_045040405.1. NCBI lineage: Bacteria > Bacillati > Actinomycetota > Actinomycetes > Kitasatosporales > Streptomycetaceae > Streptomyces > Streptomyces sp. NBC_01525. The sequence goes on along the minus strand of NZ_CP109397.1, from coordinate 4,219,409 downwards.
CGACCGCCTCGCTCAGCCGTGACACCTGGAGGAGTTCGGCGAGAGCGGCGGCGCGGTCCGGGGCGACGGGCAGCAGCGCCCGCTCGGCCACCAGCGGCATCAGGTCCGGCGCGTCGGCGACCAGCGCGTCGGCCGCGTCGGCCACCCGTACCTCGCCGCCGGGCCCGCCGTCGGCGTCCGGGACGACCGCGCGCAGCGCGTCGGGCAGCGTCACCACCTCCGGGTCGAGCAGCGCCAACTCGCCGTGGATCGCATGGAGTTGGGTGGCCGTGACCGGCAGGTCCGGGTCGGCGAGGCGGCCCAGCAGTTCGGCGGCGCCGCCCGGTTCGTCCAGCAGCGCGGCCAGTGAGGTGCGCACGCCCAGCGCCCGCAGTACCTCCGGATCGACGTCGCCCGCGTCGGCCGCCTCGTACAGCCCGGCGAGCAGCGGATCGCCGCCCGCGGACCGCAGTCCGGCCGGGTGCCGCCCGTCGAGGACCGGGTGGCCGCGCAGCCACCATGCGGTGTAGGGGCGGACGGATTCCGTGGTGCCGTCGGGCAGCAGGACCCGTACGGGTGCGGTCAGGGCGTCGCGCAGCGGTGGCCGGGAGAGCAGGGCGAGCGCCTGCGGCCAGGCGTCGTCGTCGACGAGGTCGAGGTCGCGGACGGCGATCAGCTCGGTGACCACCGGCGGTACGGGGGTGTCGGGCAGCGCGTCGAGGATGTCCTCGCACCACACGTCGACGGCGTCGAGCAGCCCCGCGTCGTCCGGTTCGGCGAAGTCACCCTCGCGCGGCTCCAGTTCGTCCGGGTCGAGGACCACATCGGTGGCGCGGACCAGCGCGAAGGCGGCCAGCACCCCGACGGCGGTCAGCGGCTGTTCGCCCCAGCGGTCCACCAACTCCGCGTCGCAGGCGGCGAGTTCACCCTCACGGAGGACCTGCTCGAAGGCGCTGCCGGGGTAGACCAGCTCACCGGCGGGGGCCAGTTCACCGTCCTCGTCGGGCAGGGCCAGCGCGGCCAGCCACGGCTCGTCGCCGGGCGCGAGGTGCGCGTCGCGGACCAGGCCGAGGACCGTCTCGGCGATCTCGTCGGCACCGGGCGGCGCGCCCGGCCCGTCCGGGTCGGCGAGCAGGTCCCAGGCGTCTTCGTCGGCGTCGAGGGAGCCCGCCACCGCCGCCCTGACCTGCGGCGTCGTCAGAACCGCGCGGGGTGAGGCGGGGAGCGCGCCCAGCTTCTCCAGCAGCGGGTGGACCGCGTCGGGGTGCGCGACCTTCAGCCCGAGGCGGGTCAGCGTGGCGTACCGGGCCGCCGCACCGTCCGCCGCGTCCTCGCCGGACACCGGGAGCAGCACCTGCCGCGGCCCGAGGGTGGTGCGGACGGCGCCGGGGCGGCCGTCCGGTGCGGCCAGCGGGACGGGCAGCCCGGAGAGCCGGTCCGGGTCGGTCCCGGCCAGCGCGTCGTACAGCCGCCACCACCAGGACGGGTCCCGTTCCACGCCCGCCAGCCGGTCGATCATCTCGCCGAGCGGGACCCGGGCGACGCCCAGCGCCCGCAGCTCCGGGCGGCGTTCGAGCCCGGCGGGGAGCAGCGTGGGGAAGAGTTCCGCGAGGACGGCGACGGTGGCGGCGCCCCCGCCCTCCAGGACCTCCGCGTCGATGGGCCGCAGGCCGTCGCGGACGGCGCCGCCGGGCTCGTCCCAGGTGTCGTCGGGCGCCGCGGGCGGTGCGGTGGCCGGGGCGGCGGCGGGCAGGAACCGCGTCCGGGGCAGCAACTCCAGGATCCGGCCGCGGAGTTCCCCATCGATACCGCCCTTGCCGAGCGGGCCCGGCACCAGGTCCAGGGCGGCGGTGGTCAGAGGGCGCCAGGCGCCGAGCAGCGCGGCATACGCGGTGGCGGCGCGCGCCACCAGGAAGTCGGCGAGCGGACCGGGCGCGACATGGCGGCGGGTCGGCTCCAGCGGGAACGACGCGATCAGCAGCGCCGGGAGGCCCATCGGCTCGTCCGTCGGTGTCGGGGCGTGCACCACGGGCGCGGTGCCGGGCGCGGCCGGGGCGCCGTCGGCGTCCACGGGCACCGCCCACGTCACCGACCACACCGGGCGCAGCCGCTCCTCGACCGGTCGGTCGGCGAGGAGCGCGGGCTCCAGCGGGCCACCATCGGTCACCACCCGCCAGCGAGTGTCGCCGCGCTCACTGTCCTCGATCCGGACCAGCTCGCCGTCCCGCGCGCGCCGCAACTCCCGTACGCCGTCCGGGGTTTCGACGACGATCTCGGCTAGCCCCGGCAGGGTCAGCAGCAGCGCGGCATCGATCCCGGCAAGCAGCCGCTCGGCGAGGTCCAGCGCGGCGCCGTCCCGCAGCGGGAGCACCACGGAGGTGTCGTACCCCTCGGGCGCGGTGCCCTCGGCGGGCAGCGGCAGGCGCAGCAGCGGAACGTGGCCGTCGCGGCGGCGCAGTTCACCGCCGAGCCCGGGGCTGTGGGCGGCGACCTCGCGGGTCAGCTCGCGCGCCTCGGCCAGCGACCAGCGGACGCCGCCGGTGCGGCCGATCAGCGCCGGTTCGTCGGTGACCGACAGCACGGCGGCGAACCCGACCCCGAACCGGCCGACCGCCCCGGTCTCCACGCCGGCCTCCCGCTTCGCGGAGGCGCGGAGGGTGGCGAGCGATTCGACGCCGGTGGCGTCCAGCGGGGCACCGGTGTTGGACGCGACGAGCACGGCCGGGGCGTCACCGTCGGCCGGGTGCAGGGTCAGCCGCAGGCGGCCGGGGACACCGGCGCGGGCGGCGGCGTCGGCGGCGTTCTGGGCCAGCTCGACGGCGAGGCGGTCTCGGTAGCCACCGAGCGCGAGGTCCTCCTCGGCGTTGGCGTCCTCCCGGAAGCGGGCGGGGGAGGCGGCCCATGCCTCCAGGACTCCGCGCCGCAGCCGCGAGGTGCCGAAGGGGTCTGCGCCCCCGGCCTCCCCGCGGACCATTGCCGTACCGGTCACTTGCGTCTCCCTCACGTCTTTGTTCCGACCGTAGCGCCGGTCGCCTTTGCGGCGGGCATTTCTGTGGTGGGGGGCGCCGGGCGCCTGCCTGGCGCCTGCCCGGCGGGGGAGGGCGCGGCCCTCGGTAGGTGGTGGGTGACGGTGGTGGGGCGGGGTGGTGTTGCGGACTGCTTCGCTTTACGTCCGCAACGCCACCCCGCCCCACCACCTTGCGTCGTCCGTCGTCGCCGGGTCGCGCCCTCGGAAAGGAGAGAAAAGAAAAAGAAAGGGGCTCGGGGTCAGCTGTGGCCCAGTTCTTCCGGGGGGGTGGTGTCCTCCACGGAGCCGCCGGTGGGTTCGGGGCGGAGGGTGAGGGGTTCGATGATGGTTTCGTCGACCACGGGGGTGGCGGGGCGGGGCGGGGCGGGCATGACGGCGGCTTCGGAGTGGCCGCCGCAACCGTAGGAGAGGGAGACAACGCGGCCGTCGGCGGGGGAGAACTCATTGGCGCAGACGCCGAACGCCTGACGCAGGGAGCCGGCGAGCGGGGTGAGGAAGCCGCAGGAGATGCAGGTGGCGGGGGCCGCCTGGGCCATCGCGGTGCGGGCGCCGAACGCCTCGTCCCAGCGGTCGGCGGCCTCGTGCAGGCCGTAGCGGGACAGGATGCGGGCGCGGCGCATGCCCAGTTCGTCGGCGAGGGAGGTGAGGTCGCCGCGGGCAGGGGCGGGCTGGACGGCGGGCGAGCCGGGGACGACGTCGGCGTCCTCGGTGTCGGCGATCTCGGCGATCTCCGCGGTCTGGGCGGGCAGGTCCGCGGCGAGGGCGGAGTTCGGCGGCGGGGTGTCCTCACCGGTGTAGCCGGGCTCCAGGCGCAGGTCCTCGGCGTCGGTGGGCAGCAGATCGCCGGGGCCCATGTCGCCGGGGCGCAGCCGCTCGCTCCACGGCACCCACTCGGGGGCGAGGACGGCGTCCGAGCCGGGCAGCAGCACCGACTCGTCGAGGGTGACGACCTTGGCGCGGGAGGCGCGGGCGACGGTGACGGCCCAGCGCCAGCCGCGGTAGCCGGGCTCCTTGCAGGCGAAGAGGTGCGTGACGACGCGGTCGCCGTCGGCGACGGCCTCCAGGTGCTCGCCGACCATGCCCGGCAGCGCGGTCTCCTCGGCCGCTGCACGGGCCAGGTCGACCGCCTCGGCGCACAAGCGGTCCGGGGTACGGCTTCGCATCGCAGCACTCACAAGAATCGATTCTCTCTTCCACGCCGTCTCACGAGTGCGCCAGCCGGAGCTGTCCTGTCCATGTCCGGACGACCGGCGGGGCCGGGGCGGGCGGAGCGGACCTGGGGACCGCGTCGACGTCCGCGCCCGATCGCTTGGGTCGAGCGCACCTCTCACGACCCATTCTGAGGGATCGCGCAAAGGCGCGCGGCCATGGACGACCGCCGGTGGCGCGCTACACACGCTACCCCTTCGTTCGTGGACGACCCCTCGGCGGGAGCGGCAAATGTGATCGCCGGGGGCCGCCGGTGGCGGTGAGAGGGGCGCGGGCCGCCGCCACCTCGCGCAACAAGCCCGGGAAACCGCCCGATAGCTGGCAAATTCGGGCAGTATGGCCGGATGGCTGCCGCACGGGCATCGAAGGGCTCGCGGTTCTCGCGCGCGTCGACCCGGAGCGGGCTGCGGCGCAACCGGGTCCGCGGGGCGGGCCGGGCCGCCGGGCGAGCGCTGCACCGGCCGTTCACCGGTGCGGCCCGCGGCGTCCGGCGCGCCACCCATGCGCACGGCGCGGGCGAATCGGGCCTGGGCAAACTCATCGAACTGCACGCGGTGAACTCCGCGGGCGACATGCTGATCACCGTCGCGCTGGCCTCGACGGTGTTCTTCTCGGTGCCGACGGATCAGGCGCGGGGCCGGGTGGCGCTGTATCTCGCGGTGACGATGGCGCCGTTCGCGCTGCTGGCGCCGGTGGTCGGGCCGCTGCTGGACCGGGTGCCGCACGGGCGGCGGGCCGCGATGGCCGCCGCGATGCTGGCGCGGGCGCTGCTGGCGCTGACGATGTCGGGCGCGGTCGCCGCCGGCGGGCTGGAGCTGTATCCGGCGGCGCTGGGCGTGCTGGTGGCGTCGAAGGCGTACGGCGTGGTGCGCAGCGCGGTGGTGCCGCGGCTGCTGCCGCCACGTTTCTCGCTGGTCAAGGCCAATTCGCGGGTGACGCTCGCCGGGCTGCTGGCGACCGCGGTGGCCGCGCCGCTGGGGGCCGGGCTGCATCTGATCGGGCCGATGTGGCCGCTCTTCGTGGCGTTCCTGGTGTTTTGCGGCGGCACCTTCCTGTCGTTCACGCTGCCGCACAAGGTCGACTCGGGGAAGGGCGAGGCCCGCGCGCGGCTGGCGTCCGGGGAGCCCTCGGGGCCGGGGTGGCGGCCAGGGCTGCGGACCGTCGGCCCGTCGGTGCTGCACGGCCTCCAGGCCAACGCCACGCTCCGCGCCCTGTCGGGGCTGCTGACGTTCTTCCTCGCGTTCCTGCTGCGCGAGCAACCGCTGTCCGGGCTGGGCGCCGCGACATCGCTGGGGCTGGTCGTGGTCGCGGCGGGCGGCGGCAACGCGCTGGGCACGACGGTCGGCGCCTGGCTGCGGGCGCGCGGCCCGGAGCGGATCGTCGCCGGGGTGCTGGGCGTCGCGCTGGCCGCGACGGTGACGGCGGCGGTCGGGTACGGGCTGCTGTCCCTGGTGGTCGTGCCGGTGGTGGCGGCCACCGCGGGGCTCTGCCAGGCGCTGGGCAAGCTGTCGCTGGACGCGATGATCCAGCGCGACGTCCCGGAGACGGTGCGCACCTCCGCGTTCGCCCGCTCGGAGACGGTGCTCCAGCTGTCGTGGGTGGTCGGCGGCGCGCTCGGCATCGCGCTGCCGCTGGTCGGCGAGGTGGGCATGGTGGTGGCGTCGGCACTGGTGGCGGTGGGTGCGCTGGTGTCCGTACGAGGTCTGCTGGGCGCGGCCCGGCGCGGCGGACGGGCCGGGGCGCGGGTGCGGTGAGCGGCCGGGCGGCGCCGGTCGCGGAACGCGGGCTGCGCCGCCCGCCGGGTGCGGGCGATCTCCGGCGGCGGGCCCGGGTGCCGGATCCGGCCGGTACGCATGTGGGCGGCGCGGGGCGGCACGCCGTACCCGGGCGTGGTGCGCGCCGGGGCGCCAGATAGCCTGCCCGCATGACCGCTGCGATGATCTCCTGGGGCAAGGGCCGCCGCGCCGCTGCCGCCATCGGTGCCGTGTCCCTGGGCCTCGTCACCCTCTCCGCCTGTGAGAAGCCGACCGACCTGGCGACCGTGACCGTCGGCTCCACGACCGTCACCGCCGAGGCCACGCCCGGCTGCAACGGCGACGGCAAGCTGCTGAGCAAGAAGCAGGTCGAGACCTGCATCACCAAGAACGGTGGCAAGACCGTCACCGTCCAGTCCGGCGACAAGGTCCGCGTCGGCGTGGCGCCGGAGGTCGCCAAGTCCGGCTGGATCGTCATCGGCGGCGGCCCCGTGATGCGTGAGGCCAGCCACGAGACGTACCGCTCCTTCGACGCGGACACCCTCTTCATGCAGCAGAACCCGCAGACCGGTCAGACCACCTACACCCGGTCGGTCACGCTCCAGGTCGCGGAGCTGGGCAAGGGCCAGGGCCCGAAGACCATGTGGCACTTCAACCTGAAGCAGAAGGACTGAGCCCGCTGACCGGGGCCGGAGCGCCGTCCGGGCGGGCCGTCTGATGCGGGTGCTCGTCGTCACGGCGGTGGCCGCCGAACGCGACGCGGTGTGCGCCGCGGGCGGTCCGTACACCCCGCGCGCCCTGCCCGGCGGCCTCGCGCTGCACCGCGGCGGCGCGGACACCGGCCCCGCCGTCGACGTGCTGGCCGCCGGGGTCGGTCCGGCGTCCGCCGCGGCCGGGACGGCCACCGCGCTGACCGCCGCCGCGCTGGACGGCGCGCCGTACTCCCTGGTGATCTCCGCCGGGATCGGCGGCGGCTTCGCGCCCGCCGCCCCGCTGGGCTGTGTGGTCGTCGCGGACGCGCTCACCGCCGCCGACCTGGGCGCCGAGACGCCCGAGGGCTTTCTGCCGGTGACGGAACTGGGCTTCGGGACGGTCACGCACCGCCCGGACCCGGCGCTGGTACGGGCCGTCGCCGCCGCGTGCGGGGCGCGCACCGGGCCGGTGCTGACCGTGTCGACGGTGACGGGCTCCGCGGCGCGCGCGGCGGAGCTGACGGCGCGCCACCCCGGTGTTCTGGCGGAGGCCATGGAGGGCTTCGGCGTCGCCGAGGCGGCCGTGGCCCATGGCGCGGGCGTGCTGGAGATCCGTACGGTCTCCAACGCGGTCGGCCCCCGCGACCGGGCGGCCTGGCGCATCGGCCCCGCGCTGACCGCGCTGACCGGCGCGTTCGCGGCGTTGCCCGCCGCACTGCGCGCTCTGTGACACCCGGCCCGGCCACCGCGCCGGGCCCGTTTGCGAGGAGGACCCGTGACCCGGCCGCTGGACATCGCGTATTCGCCGTGCCCCAACGACACCTTCGTCTTCGACGCCTGGGCGCACGGCCGCGTCCCCGGTGCACCGGAGCTGGCGGTGACCTTCGCGGACATCGACGTCACCAACGGCATGGCCGAGCGCGGTGAGTTCGATGTGCTGAAGGTGTCGTACGCGGTGCTGCCGTGGGTGCTTGAGGAGTACGCGCTGCTGCCGTGCGGCGGGGCGCTGGGGCGCGGCTGCGGGCCGCTGGTCCTGACCCGCGGGGGCGGTGACGCGGCGGGTCTTGCCGGGAAGACGGTGGCGGTTCCCAGCGAGCGGTCCACCGCGTATCTGCTGTTCCGGCTCTGGGCGGCGGCCGAGGTGCCGGGCGGCGTCGGGGAGATCGTGGTGCTGCCGTTCCACGAGATCATGCCGGCCGTCCGCGACGGCAAGGTCGACGCGGGCCTGGTCATCCACGAGGCCCGCTTCACCTACGGGAACTACGGCCTGACCTGCCTGGCCGACATGGGCGAGCACTGGGAGCGCACCACCGGGCTGCCGATTCCGCTGGGCGCGATCATCGCGAAGCGGTCGCTGGGCGAGGAGATGCTGCGGCGGCTGGCGGACGCGGCGCGGACGTCGGTGCGAATGGCGTGGGACGACCCGGAGGCGTCCCGTCCGTACGTCCTCGGGCACGCCCAGGAGATGGATCCGGCCGTCGCCGACCAGCACATCGGGCTGTACGTGAACGAGTTCACCGCCGACCTCGGCGAGCACGGGTATGCGGCGGTGCGGGGGCTGCTGACGCGCGCGGCGGCCGAGGGGCTGGTGCCGCCCCTCGGCCCGGACGCGCTGGCGTTCGTCTGATCCGGATGGTCCGGCCGGGCGCGGGCCCGGCGGGGCGGGGTCAGACGTCGAGCTGGTCGGCGACCGCGCGGAGCATTCCGGCGATCTTGGCGCCGTGCGCCTTCTCGGGGTAGCGGCCCCGCTCCAGCTGCTGGGTGACGTTCTCCAGCAGAGTGGTCAGGTCCTGCACGATCGAGGCGAGTTCATCGGGCTTACGGCGCTGGGCCGCGGCCACCGAGGGCGCCGGGTCGAGGATCGTCACGGACAGTGCCTGGTCGCCGCGCTGACCGGCGACGACGCCGAATTCGACGCGCTGGCCCGGCTTGAGTGCGTCCACGCCGTCGGGCAGCACCGACGAGTGCACGAAGACGTCACCGCCGTCGTCGCGGGAGAGAAAGCCGAAGCCCTTCTCACTGTTGAACCACTTGACCTTGCCGGTAGGCACGTCTGTCCTCGTCCTCGTACTCGTGGGAAAAATGCGGGCTGACTGCTCAGAAAATGCCGAAAGTGCGGAAAAACTGCCGGAAAAACGGGTCTGGATAGCAGTGCAGCGGGTCACCCTGACCCGCCGTCACCAAGGCTAATGCTCCCGCGCGCGGTGACAAGACGTACCGGGCGGTTCCTCCATGCTTGTGGCCGGACTTACCCTGGTCAGGTGTCTGACGAAACGCCCCGGGATGGGGATCTGCTGGTCCGAATCGGCGCGATCGTGTTCTTCATTGGCGCACTGGCCACTCTGGCCACGATGACCCCACTGTTCATCGGCGCCGAACCGCTGCCTTCGGTTTTCTACTGGGTGTGCATGCTGATGGGCGTGGGCTTCCTCATCGCCGGGGCGGGGGTGGTTCGCTCCGTCGTCGGCCAGCGCCGCCGGGCTCAGGCGGACGCGGCGTCCCTCGCGAGGTAACCGGCGAGCCAGCCCGGGAACGCGGTCAGGTCGTCGAGCACCACATCGGCACCGGCCGCCCGCAGCTCCGCCGCATCGCACGGCCCCGAGGCGACCGCGACCGACAGGGCGTCCGCGGCCCGCGCGCCGCGCACATCGCCGGTGTGGTCGCCGACGTAGACCGTGGCGCCGTGCGCGCGCAGCGCCGCCGCCTTGGCCTCCGCCCACAGGGACCCGGCGAGGATGTCGACCTCCAGGCCCAGGTGGTCGAGGTGGAGCTTGGCGCTGGGCTCGAACTTCGCGGTGACGACGAGCGTGCGGCCACCGGCGGCGTGCACCGCCGCCAGCGCCGCGTGGGCGCCGGGCATCGCGGGCGTCGGCGCGACCGCGTACTGCGGGTACAGCTCCCGGTACAGCTCACTGGCCTCGGCTGTCCGCTCCTCGGGGAACCACTGGCGGATCTCCTGCTCCAGCGGCGGGCCCAGGCGGGTGATCGCGAGGTCGGCGTCGACATTCACGCCGGTGCGGGCGGTCAGCTCCTGGTAGGCGGCCTTGATGCCGGGGCGGGAGTCGATCAGCGTCATGTCGAGATCGAAGCCGACGGTCAGGGCGGGGGCGCTCGGGACGGTCGGGTCGGCGGGGGCGATCGGGGCAGCCATGCCCCCCATTGTGCCGGGCGCCACCGACAGCCCCGCAGGGCCGCCCCGCCCGGCCCGGTACGACCCCGGGTCGTACCCTTAGCCTTGCCTTACCTAAGCGCGTGCCCCTGGGGGCCCGGTGGTCCGCCGCCGGGGTCCGGGGGCGCGTGCTGCGCCCGGATATCTCGAAATGGACCCGATGTCAGCCGACCAGGCAAGCAGCCCCCGGAGCGCCGCCGCGCGACCCGGCACGTCCGGCCCCGGGGGGCGCGCGATGAGCCGGATGCGCGGGCGGCGGCTCGTCCTGACGCTGGCGGCGGTGGCGGCGCTGCTGCTGGCCGTCCTCCTCTCGCTCGCCGTCGGCAGCCGCGCGTTCGCCCCGTCCGAGGTGATCGGCGCGCTGGTACACGGCGGGGACGGCGACGCCGCGCAGGTGGTGCGCTTCCTACGGCTGCCGCGCACGCTGATCGGCCTGATGGTCGGGGCGGCGCTGGCGATGGCCGGGACGGTGCTCCAGGGCATCACCCGCAACCCGATCGCCGACCCCGGCATCCTCGGCATCAGCCAGGGCTCGTCGGTCGGCGTGGTGCTGGCGATCTCGCTGTTCGGGGTGCACACGCTCGCCGGCTACGTCTGGTTCGCGTTCGCCGGTGCCGCCGTCGCGTCGGTCGTCGTGTACGCCATCGCCACCCGGGGCCGGGGCGGGGCGACGCCGGTGAAGCTGGCACTGGCCGGTGCGGCGATCAACGCGCTGCTGGTGTCGGTGACGATGGCGGTGCTGACGACCCAGGCGGCGGCGCTGGACGAGTTCCGGTTCTGGCAGGTCGGCTCGCTGACCGGCCGGGACAGCGAGGTCGCCGCCCAGATCTGGCCGTTCCTGCTGGTCGGCGCGGTGCTGGTGCTGTCGGTGGCACGCGGTCTGGACGCCTTGGCGCTGGGCGAGGACGTCGCCCGGGGGCTGGGCCAGAAGGTCGCCGTCGTACGGATCGTCGGCGGGCTCGGCGCGACGGTGCTGACCGGCGCGGGCGTCGCGGCGGCCGGTCCGATCGCGTTCGTCGGGCTCGCGGTGCCGCATCTGGCGCGCGCCGTGGTCGGCAACGATCACCGCTGGGTGCTGCCGATGGCGGCGCTGCTCGGGCCGGTGATCGTGCTGGTGTCGGACACCGTCGGGCGGATCGTCTTCCCGCCGTCGGAAGTCCCTGCGGGCGTGATGACGGCGCTCATCGGGGTGCCGTTCCTGGTGACCCTCGTCCGCCGGAAGGCGGTGGCCGCGTGAACGCCCCCGGAACCCGCGAGGCGGTGGCCGCCCCGGCCCCGCGCCCGGCCCCGCGCCCGGCCGCCGGGCACCGTCCGGCCGGTTACGCCGTCCTCGGGGCAGGCCGTGCCTCCAGGGTCTCGTTCCTGCTGCACCGCCGGGCGGCGGTCGTCGCCGTGCTGCTCGCGGCGGCGCTGGCCGCGGTGTGCCTGGCGTATCTCTGCGTCGGCGAGGACTTCGTCGCGCCGTCCGACGTCCTCGACGTGATCCTGGGGCGGCCGTCGTCGCAGGAGCTGGTCGTCGGGACGCTGCGGCTGCCGCGGATGACCGTGGGGCTGCTGGTCGGCGCGGCGTTCGGCGTCGCGGGCGGGCTGATCCAGACGGTCGCCCGCAACCCGCTGGCCAGCCCGGACATCATCGGCGTCACCCAGGGCGCGGGCGCGCTGACGGTCGGCGCGATGACGTTCGGGGTCACCTCGTACACGGTGCTGCCGTACCTCTCGGTGGCCGGCGGGCTGCTGGCGGCGGGGCTGGTGTACGTCTTCGCGTGGCGCGGCGGGCTGCACGCGACCCGCTTCGTACTGATCGGCATCGGTTTCGCGGTGGCGCTCCGCTCGGTGATCCAGCTGTTCCTGACGAAGGGCGACTACCTGGTCGCGCAGCAGGCGCAGGTGTGGATGACGGGGTCGCTGAACGGGCGGGGCTGGGCGGAGGCGGCGCCGCTGGGCTGGGCGCTGCTGGCGCTGCTGCCCGCGGTGCTGTGGGCGGCGCGGGCGCAGCGGACGGTGTCGATGGACGACGACACCGCGACAGCGCTGGGCGTCCGGCTGGGCCGCACCCGGCTGGGCCTGGTGGCGCTGGGCGTGGTGCTGGCGTCGATGGCGACGGGCGCGGCGGGCCCGGTGGACTTCGTGGCGCTGCTGGCGCCGCAGATCGCCCGGCGGCTGACGCGCACCGCGCAGATCCCGCTGTTCAGCTCGGCGCTGCTGGGCGCGGCGATCGTGGTGGGCGGCGATCTGCTGGCCCGCAAGCTGTTCGCGCCGACGGAGCTGCCGGTGGGCGTGCTGACCGCCGCCGTCGGCGCGCCGTATCTGATCTGGCTGATCATCCGGGGCCACCGCACCCGCAGCCGCACGGCGGGCCGTGGCCGCGCCGCCGGGACCCGTAGCCGTGCCGCAGGAGGAGAAGCGTGACCGAGACCGGCGCAACCGCCGCCCCCACGACCGGGGAGCCCGCCCCGAGCAGGCTGACGGCGCGGGGGCTGACGCTGGCGTACGAGGACCGTACGGTCGTCGACGGGCTGGACCTGGACGTGCCGCAGGGCGCGGTCACCGTCGTCGTCGGGCCGAACGCCTGCGGGAAGTCGACGCTGCTGCGCGCCCTGGGGCGGCTGCTGCGGCCGCGGCGCGGCGCGGTGTTCCTGGACGGCGCGGATCTGGCGCGGATCCCGACGAAGCAGATAGCCCGGTCGCTGGGGCTGCTGCCGCAGACGCCCGTCGCGCCGGAGGCGATCACCGTCGCCGATCTCGTGGCGCGCGGCCGCCAGCCGCATCAGCACTGGTGGCAGCAGTGGTCGGCGGAGGACGAGCGGGCGGTGACGGAGGCGATGGAGCGCACCGACGTCGCCCAGCTCGCCGCGCGCGCCGTCGACGAACTCTCCGGCGGCCAGCGGCAGCGGGTGTGGATCGCGATGGCGCTGGCCCAGGAGACCGATCTGCTCCTCCTGGACGAGCCGACGACGTACCTGGACATCGCGCACCAGGTGGAGGTGCTGGACCTGGTACGCCAGCTCAACCACGAGCGGGGCCGCACGGTCGTCGCCGTCCTGCACGACCTGAATCAGGCCGCCCGCTACGCCGACCACCTGGTGGCGATGCGCGCGGGCCGCGTGGTGGCCGAGGGCCCGCCGGGCGAGGTGGTCACCGCGGAGCTGGTGCGGGAGGTCTTCGGCCTGGAGGCGGTCGTCATCCCGGATCCGGTGACCGGCTCCCCGCTGGTGGTGCCGGGTCGGCCTTGGGCGGGGGCCGAGGTGTCCGGGGTCTGAGGCGTCCGGGGCTGAGGCGTCCGGGGCTGGAAGGCCCGGTGCGGAGGTGCTGGGGCCGGGGGCTGGCGGGTAGAGGGGTGCTGCGGGCCCTGCGGTCCGTGTCCGACCCGATCTGTTCTGTCCCTGTCCCTGTTCCTGTTCCTGCTCCTGTTCCTGCCGCTGTCCCTGCTCCTGCCGCTGTCCCTGTTCCTGTTCCTGTCGCTGTCCCGTCTCCCGAACCGACCCGCCGTACGCGTTCGGACCACCGATCCGTACGCGTTCGCTTGCACCACCGATCCGTACGCCTTCCTCCGTTCCACCCGTACGGGCCGCGTCCGTTCCACCCGTACGGGCCGCCGTCCCACCCGTACGGGCCGCTGCCATTCCACCCCTACAGGCCGTCCTCCCTCCCGTACGAGCCGAAAGGGCATTCCATGACCCGTCGCACCGTCCGTCGTGCCGCCGCCCGTCGCGTGATCCGCCGTGCGCAGCCGCGTCCCGTCCGCCGTGCCGCGGTCGCCGTGGCCGGGACGGTCGCCGCCTCCCTCGCCCTCGCCGCCTGCGGAAGCGGCGGGTCCGACTCCGGCGACGGCGGGTCCCTCAAGGCCGCCAGCTGCCCGAAGCAGCCGGTGACGCACTGGGCCCAGCCGCCCTCGGGCGATGGCCCGCACAAGGTCGCGACGGCGACGGGCGAGGTCGAGGTCCCGGCCGCGCCGAAGCGGGTGGTGGTCCTGGACACCGCGGAGCTGGACTCCGCCCTCACCCTCGGCGTCAAGCCGGTCGGCGCCACCCGCTCCGACGTCGATTCGGGCTTCCTCGACTACCTGCCGAAGGACGACGTCGCCGGGATCAAGGACGTCGGCAGGATCGGCTCCCCCAACCTGGAGGCCGTCGCCGCCCTGAAACCGGACCTGATCCTCACCAACACGGTCCGCGACGGGCACAGCTACCCGCAGCTCACCCGCATCGCGCCGACGGTGATGACCGAGACCACCGGCTACCCCTGGAAGCAGAACTTCGCCACCCATGCGGCGGCGTTGGGCCGGATTCCGCAGGCCAAGAAGCTCGTCGCGGGGTACGAGGCGCACGTCCGGCAGACCACCGCGGCGCTCGGCGGACCGGCGAAGGCGAGGGCGCTGCGGGCCAACGTCGTCCGCTTCGTCGAGGGCGCCGACACCCGCGTCTACGGCTGTCAGAGCTACATCGGCACCGTCCTCGACGACCTCGGCACCGGCCCGACCGACGTCGTCAACGGCACCAAGGACGGCCTGATGACGGAGCTGAGCACCGAGCAGATGAACCGCGCCGACGCCGACGCGGTCTTCTACGCGAGCTACGGCTCCCCGGAGAAGTCGAAAGAAGCGCAGGTCACCAGCGGTCCCCTGTGGAAGAACCTCCGAGCGGTCAAGAACGGCCGCTCCTTCCGCGTCGACGACCAGCTGTGGATCCAGGGCATCGGGTACACGGCGGCCGACAGGATCCTTGACGAGGTGCGGGAGCGACTGGCCAAGAAGGGGTGAGGGACGCCCGGGGGGCCCGGCGTGCGCTCCCGGAGTGCGGTGGCGGTGGTCCCCCGTACGGGAGAGGCGGACAGCCCGTACGGGGTGCCGTACGGGAAACCTCGTAGGGGCAGGCCCGTAAGGGAGCCCCGTAAGGGCGAACGACCCCTACGGGTCGGGCCCGTGAGCGTCGGTCAGTCCGGGAGAGCCCGGTCCGTCATCGAACCCAGCGCCGCATCCGCCACACCAGGAACACCGCCGAGGCGACGGCGGCGACGCGGACCAGAAGCGGCAGACCGTCGAGGAGCGCGGCGCCCATCTTCCCGGAGGCGATCGGATCGCCCCACCGGCCGGTGGCACGGCCCCACATCCACAGGACTCCGCCGCCCGCCAGCAGGCCGGGCACGCCGAGCGCGGCGAACTTCGCCTCGGCGTGGGTGAGGCGGCGCGACAGGAACGTCACCGCCCAGCCCGCGGCCAGCGCGAGCCAGCTCCCGAGGACCACACCGGCCAGCAGCAGCACCACGGCGAGCGTCACCACGGGGCTGAGCCGGACTCGGGCGGCCGGTGCCTCCTCGGCGGCCGGTTCCGGGGCGGGCGCCGCCTGCTTCCGGCCGAGGGCGCGGCGCAGCAGCCCCGGCAGCGGACGGCCGGGTTCCGGACCGGCGCCCTGCCCCGGCGTACCGTCCGGCGCCTTCTTCGCGTCGTCGCCCTCCCCGGGCCGCTTCCACATCTCCGGGATCTCGATGCCGCCGACGAACCCAGGCACGGTCTCGCCCCTCCCGGTCGGCTCCGGCCGCGCCAGCCACCAGTCCGCGTCGCCGTCGCCCAACTCGTCGGCCCCGGCCAGATGCGGCGGCGAGGCGGAACCGGGCGCCAACGTGAACCGCGGCCCGGCTGCCTCCGCCGCCCCGGAACCGGCGTCCTTCTTTTTGAACAGCCCGGACCACTGCCCGGACCGGGATCCGTCCCGCGTTCCGTCCCGCGGCGACGGCACCTTTCCCGATGCGCCGTCACCAGCCCTTGGGGCTTCGCCGTCTGCGGGATTGCCCATAGGGGCGGGAGCCGACGGACGGGACGCGGAGGGGCCGGACGGGTCGGACGGGTCGGACGACTCGGGCGCGTCGGCGGAACCGAGAGGCGTGGGCGGCTCGGCGGGTCCGGAGGTCCCGGTGGGGCCCGGCGTCCCCGACAGACCGGAGGAGGAGGCGAGCTTCCCCGACAGGCCGGAGGTGGCGGGCGGTTCGGGTGTGCCCAGGGGCGCGGACGGTCCGGCGTGCGCCCCCGGCGGTACGGACGGAGCGCCCGCAACGGGCGGAGCGGCCGGGCCGTCCGCCGCGCGCGCAGCCGACGACCGCCCGGCCACCCCCGCGGCCGACTCCGCCGCCGATACGACCGCCTCCGGGGTGCCCAGCCGGGCCAGCACCCGCTTCACCTGGGAGACCGACGCGGACTTCTGGCCCGCGATCCGGGACGTGGCCTCGGCCCGCAGATCGGCCACCAGCCGCATCCGCGCCCCCGAGGGCAGGCCCCGCTGCTGGGCCAGGTCGCCGACCCGGCTCAGATAGTCAAAAACGAGCTGTTCGCTCTCGATCCCCACGAAATCCCCTGCGGTGTCCGCTGGTTACTGCCCCGACCGTACCGCCTCCCTCCGAACCGCACCGAGGGCCGCACACCCGGCCCCTGACACGCCACCACCTCCGGTACGCCGCCCTGCCCGGCACACCCCTGATGGACCTCCCCCGGAGCCTCCTCAAAGGGCTCGCTCCAAGGACCCTCCAAGGGTTTGCCCCGGCCCCGTGCCGCCCGCCGCAGCGCCCGGCGGGCTTCAGGTCCGTACGGGAGACACCGCCCCCGGCCGCACGGCAGACACCCCGCCCCGGCCGATCCCCTACGGGACCGCATACGCCGATCCGTACGGGACGCGCGACGACCGCCCGCCCCACCCCCTGAGCTGCCCGGCAGCCGGAGCCCCGACCCGTACGGGCTCCCCGGATCCCGAAGTCCGGGGCGCGCGGCGGGTGCGTGCGGGTCCTGGTGCGCGCCGTCACAGCGGGATCCCGTTACGGGGACCACCGGCCCGGCTAACGTAGGGCGGATGACGGATACGCCCCGCACCCTGGCCGAGGAGCTACGGACCCGCACCGACAGCGGGCTCATCGACCTGCTGCGGGCCCGCCCGGACCTGCTCAACCCGGTGCCGGGCGACGTCACCCAGCTCGCCACCCGGGCCGGGACCCGGGCCTCGGTGGTGCGCGCCGTGGAGCGCCTGGACCGGTTCGCGCTGCAGACCGCCGAGGCGCTGGCGGTGGCGCCCGACCCCTGCCCGTACCCCACGCTCGCCTCCCTGATGACCGGAGCCCCGACACCCGCCCCGGACGCGGCCGAGGGCACGGCCGGACCGGACGCCTCCCAGGGAGCGGAGGGCCCGGATGCCTCCCAAGGGATGGAAGGGCCGAACACCCCCCAAGCCCCGGGCACGCCCTCCCTGGACGCGGCGGTGCTGGCCGCGCTGCCCGGTGCCGTGGCGGCGCTGCGGGCGCAGGCCCTGGTGTGGGGGCCCGACGACCGGCTGCGGCTGGTGCGGACCGCCCGTGAGCTGCTGGCCCCGAGCGCGGCGCACCCGTCGCCGACCGGCCTCGGGCCGACCGTCGCGGAGGCCGCGGCCGGGATGTCGCCGGGGCTGATCCAGGAGATCATCGCGACCGCCGGGCTGCCGCCCACCCACGACCCGGTGACCGCCGTCGCCGCGCTGACCTCGCTGTTCACCGACGGCGAGCGGATGGCGGCGCTGCTGGACGAGGCGCCCGCCGAGTCCGTCGCGGTCCTCGACAGACTGCTGTGGGGCCCGCCGTACGGCAGCGTCACCGAACGGCCCGCGCCGCATCTGCGCTGGCTCCTCGGCCGCGGGCTGCTGCTGCCCGCCGGCGCCCGCAACGTCGTACTGCCCCGGGAGGCGGCGCTGCATCTGCGGGCGGGGCGCGCGCACCGTAGCCCCGCGCCGGTGCCGCCCGCCCTCGCGCCAGTCACCGCGCGCGATCCACAGGCTGTGGACGCGGCCGCCGCCGGGCAGGCGTTCACGGCGCTGGCGACCGTCGAGGAGCTGCTGAAGGAGTGGGATCTGGGCGGTCCGGCGGCGCTGCGCGCCGGGGGCCTGAGCGTCCGTGACCTCAAGCGCACCGCGGCCGCCCTGGACACCACCGAGCAGACCGCCGCCTTCTGGCTGGAGCTGGCCCACGGAGCGGGCCTGATCGCCTCCGACGGCGAGGCCGACGAGCGGTACGCGCCGACGCCCGCCGCCGAGGAGTGGCGGCAACTGCCCGACGCGCTGCGCTGGGCGGAGCTGGTGGCGGGCTGGCTGGACGCCACCCGCACCCCGGGCGTGGTCGGCGTCGCCGACGCCAAGGGCCGGGCGGCCGCCGCCCTCGGCCCGCACCTCGACCGCTCCCCCGCCCCCGAGGTCCGCCGCCGTACCCTCGCCCTCCTCGCCGAGCTGCCGCCGGGCTCCGCCGTCCCGGAGGCGGCCGTTCTGGACCGCCTCCACTGGGAGCGTCCGCTGCGCGCCGCCGCCCCGGAGGGCGCACCCGCCGCACCCGGGGGCGCCGCAACCGGAGGCGCCACTCCCCCGCCCGGGGAAAACCTTCGTACCCGCCTCGCCCGGTGGACGCTGGCCGAGGCCGAACTGCTGGGCGTCACCGGGCGCGGCGCCCTGTCCGCACCTGGCCGCGCGCTCCTGGGCGCCCCGGACTCCGGGGACGCGGCGCCCCGGACCGCCCCGACGGCCGCCGGGACCCGGGAGGCCGCGGCCCGCGCCGGGGCGCTCCTCGCGCCGCTGCTGCCCGAACCGCTCGACCACGTCCTCCTCCAGGCCGACCTGACCGCCGTCGCGCCCGGGCCGCTGCGCCGCCCGCTCGCCGAGACGCTGGGCGCCCTCGCCGACATCGAGTCCAAGGGCGGCGCGACCGTCTACCGCTTCACGCCCGCCTCGGTGCGCCGCGCCCTGGACACCGGCCGCACCGCCGCCGAGCTGCAGGAATTCCTCACCACCCACTCGCGGACGCCAGTACCGCAGCCGCTCGCCTACCTGATCGACGACGTGGCCCGCCGCCACGGGCGACTGCGGATCGGCGCGGCCTCCGCATACGTCCGCTGCGACGACGACACGCTGCTCGCCGAGATCCTCGCCGACCGCCGCGCCGCGCCGCTGCGGCTGCGCCGCCTCGCCCCGACGGTGCTCGCCGCGCAGATCGCCCCGGACCAACTCCTGGACGGCCTACGGGCGATGGGCTACGCCCCCGCCGCCGAGTCACCCGAGGGCGATGTCGTGATCACCCGGCCCGACGCGTACCGCACGGGGCCGCGCACCGCACCCGTCCCCGTGCCCGAGGGGCCGCCGGTCCTCGACGCGCCGCTTCTGGCGGCGGCGGTCCGCGCCATCCGCGCCGGCGATCTGGCCGCCACCGCCACCCGCAAACCCGTCACCGCCACCGCCCCGGCCCCCGGCGCGCCGCCCCGCACCACCTCCGCCGAAACCCTCGCCACGATGCAGGCGGCCGTCCTCACCAACGCCGCCGTCTGGATCGGCTACGTCAACGCGGACGGCGCCGCCAGCCAGCGCGTCATCGCCCCCGTACGGGTCGAGGGCGGCTTCGTCACCGCCTACGACCACACCGCCGACGAGGTCCGCACCTACCCGCTGCACCGCATCACCGGCGTCGCCGACCTGGCGGACGACACGGTCTGAGTCCCCGGGGCCCGGCACCACCCCTTACGGGATCGCTCCCCTACGGGTCAGGATCCGGCCGCGGCCCGCCCCGTCCCCTACGGGCCCCACTCCCCTACGGGCCGGGGCCTGCCCCCACCCGTCCCCTACGGGCAGGGTTCCGGCCCCGCCGTCACCGTCGGCCGCCTCCTTGTCCCGGCCCGCCCGTCACCCTGCGGGTCGCCGCACGCAGGGCTGCCCTGGCGGCGGGGTCCGCGTACCGGCGTGCCCGGTCGAGTCGGCCGCGCCGCTTCAGGACGACCGCCGCGCCGAGGAGCAGCAGCGCCAGCGCCACCACCACGGCGGCCAGCACGCCGAACCTGATGAGCATGAAGTCGAGGTACGCCTCCACGGTCCCGTTCCCTCCGTCGATTTTTTATCACGAGCGTGACAGAAAAAGAACGTATCACGGGCGTGATAAAACGCGTGGTAAAAAGGACCTATGCCGAAACTTGTGGACCGGGACGCCCGCCGCCGGGACGTCGTCGACGCCCTCTTCCGGATCGTCGTCCGTGACGGCCTTCAGCGCGCCTCCCTGCGCGCCGTCGCCGACGAGGCCGCCCTCAACATCGGCTCCGTCCGCCACTACTTCGCCTCGCAGCAGGAGCTGATGCGGTTCGCGATGGAGTCGATGCTGGAGCGGGTCTCCGCGCGGCTGATGCGCCGGGTCGACGCGATCGGCGGACTGGCCGGTCACCCGCAGGCCGCGCAGTACCGCCTCGCCGCGGACCTCCTCGGCGAATTGCTCCCCCTGGACGACCTGCGCCGCGCCGAGGTCACCGTCTTCCTCGACTTCACCGCGGCCGCCCGCACCGAACCGGCCTTCGCCGACCTCTCCCGCAAGGCCGCCACCGGCACCCGCGCCCTGATCCACCGCGTCCTGGCCCGCCTCGCCGACGATGGCTCCCTCGGCCCCGCCCGCGACGTCCCCGCCGAAACCGAACGCCTCGCCGCCCTCATCGACGGCCTCGGCCTCACCGCCGTCCTCCATCCCACCGTCGTCACCCCGACCGTCTGCACCGATACCCTCCGGGCCCACCTGGCGGAGCTGGCTGCTGCGGCACCGGCCGCCGCCTGACCCGGCCACCGCCGAAAAACCCATCGCGACCGGGGCCGCCGCGGTCCGTCCCGGCGATGCGGCACACTGGACGTTTGGCCACCGGCCCGGTCGCGGGTCGCGGCCGGTGACCGGGCGGCGACGGATTCGGCCGGGCAGCACTCACGTAGGAAGGCGAGGCGCGTGAACGGACCTCTCATCGTCCAGAGCGACAAGACGCTGCTGCTGGAGGTGGACCACGAGTCGGCGGGCGCCTGCCGACGGGCCATCGCGCCGTTCGCGGAGCTGGAGCGGGCGCCGGAGCACATTCACACGTACCGGGTGACGCCGCTCGGGCTGTGGAACGCGCGGGCGGCCGGGCACGACGCCGAGCAGGTCGTGGACGCGCTGGTGCAGTTCTCGCGGTATCCGGTGCCGCACGCGCTGCTCGTCGACATCGCCGAGACCATGTCGCGGTACGGGCGGCTGACGCTGGTCAAGCACCCCGCGCACGGGCTGGTACTGACGACCACCGACCGGCCGGTGCTGGAGGAGGTGCTGCGGTCGAAGAAGGTCCAGCCGCTGGTCGGCGCGCGCCTCGACCCCGACAACGTCGTGGTGCACCCCTCCGAGCGCGGCCAGATCAAGCAGACGCTGCTGAAGCTCGGCTGGCCCGCCGAGGACCTCGCCGGATACGTCGACGGCGAGGCCCACCCGATCGCGCTCGTCGAGGACGGCTGGGCGCTGCGGCCGTACCAGCAGCAGGCCGTCGAGGGCTTCTGGCACGGCGGCTCGGGCGTCGTCGTACTGCCGTGTGGTGCGGGAAAGACGCTGGTGGGGGCCGGTGCGATGGCGCAGGCGAAGGCCACGACGCTGATCCTGGTCACCAACACCGTCTCGGCCCGGCAGTGGAAGCACGAGCTGGTGAAGCGGACCACGCTGACCGAGGACGAGATCGGCGAGTACAGCGGGACGAAGAAGGAGATCCGGCCCGTCACCATCGCCACGTACCAGGTGCTGACGACGAAGCGGAAGGGCGTCTACCGGCATCTGGAGCTGTTCGACTCCCGGGACTGGGGCCTGATCGTCTACGACGAGGTGCATCTGCTGCCCGCGCCGGTCTTCAAGTTCACCGCCGACCTCCAGGCCCGGCGCCGCCTCGGGCTGACCGCGACGCTGGTGCGGGAGGACGGCCGGGAGTCGGACGTCTTCTCGCTGATCGGCCCGAAGCGGTTCGACGCGCCGTGGAAGGAGATCGAGGCGCAGGGGTACATCGCGCCCGCGGACTGCGTCGAGGTGCGGGTCAGCCTCTCCGACTCGGAGCGGCTGACGTACGCGACGGCGGAGACCGAGGAGAAGTACCGCTTCTGCGCGACGACCGACAGCAAGCAGCGGGTCACCGAGGCGCTGGTCCGTCGGCACCAGGGCGAGCAGACGCTGGTCATCGGGCAGTACATCGATCAGCTGGACGAGCTGGGCGCGCATCTGGACGCTCCGGTGATCAAGGGCGAGACGACGAACGCGCAGCGCGAGAAGCTCTTCGACGCCTTCCGGGAGGGCGAGATCTCGGTGCTGGTCGTCTCGAAGGTGGCGAACTTCTCGATCGACCTGCCGGAGGCGACGGTCGCGATCCAGGTCTCCGGGACGTTCGGCTCCCGCCAGGAGGAGGCCCAGCGGCTGGGCCGGGTGCTGCGTCCGAAGGCGGACGGGCACGAGGCGCGGTTCTACTCCGTCGTCGCCCGCGACACCGTCGACCAGGACTTCGCCGCCCACCGCCAGCGCTTCCTCGCCGAGCAGGGCTACGCGTACCGCATCGTGGACGCGACCGAGCTGCTGTCGGCGGAGGAGGACGCCTGAGCCCTGGGGCTCAGCTCGCGCCCTTCGCCGCTTCCCTGCCGCCGTCCGGTACGGCCGCCGCCGGGGCCGGTATTCGGACCGCCCCGGCGGCGACGGTCCGGGGACGGGGGACGGCGCTGCCGGAGGCCGCGCCCGGCACTTCGGGGGCGGTGCGGGTGTACCGGACCACCGCGGCGAGGAGGGCCAGGCCGAGCAGGGGGTACGGCGAGGTCAGGGGCTGTTCCCACCAGGTGAAGTGCAGATCACGGTCGCCGGCGTGCGGGACGATCCACAGGGTGCGGGCGGTGAACGCGACGGTGACCGCGGCGAGCAGCGCGCGGCGCCAGGGGACGCGGTGGGTGTGCGCGGCGAGCGCGATGAGCAGCGGGACGCACCAGACCCAGTGGTGGGACCAGCTGATCGGCGAGACGAGCAGCGCGGTGACGGCGGTGCACAGCACGCCCCAGAGGTCCGATCCGCGGCGCCGGTGGACGCGGTGGGCGGCCCAGAGCCCGCCGATCGCGGTGAGCAGCGCGGCGCCCGCCCAGACGGCGCCGGGCTCGGGGGTGTGCAGGACGCGGGCCAGCAGGCCCTGAAGTGCTTGGTTGTCGACGATCCAGACCTTGCCGACCCGGTCCGTCTCGAACATCCGCCGGGTCCAGAAGTCGATGCTGGCGTCCGGCAGCACCAGCAGGCCGAGCAGGACCGACCCGGCGAACCCGGCGAGCGCGGTGCAGGCGGCCTTTCCCCGGCCGGTGAGGAGGAGGTAGACCGCGAAGATCGCCGGCGTCAGCTTCACCCCGGCGGCGATGCCGACGCCGAGCCCCTTGAAGCGGGCGCCGTCGGGCCGGGCCAGATCCCAGAGGACGAGGCAGGTGAGGGCGAGGTTGACCTGGCCGAAGATCAGGGTCTGGAAGACCGGCTCCAGCCAGATGCCGAGCGCCGTGGCGCCGAGGACGGTGGGCGCGGTGTAGGCGGAGCGCCGTACCCCGGCGGCCTTGCAGGAGAGCTGGATCAGTGCGGCGAGCAGTCCGGCGTTGGCGACGAAGCAGACGATCTTGAGGGTGGCGAGGGAGACCCAGGTGGTGGGGATGAAGAGCAGGGCCGCGAACGGCGGGTAGGTGGCCGGGAGGTTCCATTTGGTGGTCGTGAAGCCGTAGAGATCACTGCCGGAGGCGGCGGCCTGTCCCTCGGCGCGGTAGACCTCTATGTCGGGCATCGCCAGCGGGTGGACGGTGTACAGCACGCCCAGTCCGATGAGGGATGCCGCGAGCAGTGCTCCGGCGATGACCGTGCGGTGCGGGTGCGCGACGCTCTGCGCCCACGTACGCCGCCATGTCCACGTCCGCGTCCCGTCGGCGGCAGACACTCGTTCCCCTCCCCATCGCCCTGCACGCTCTCAGCGGCGACGCTAGCCGATCCGGGCCGACGGCCCGTAACCGTTTCCGGTCAACCAGATGTCCGGTGGTGGACGCGCCCGGACGCGCGGTGGCAGACGCGGGCGGCTGCCCGGTGCCGGATGCCGGAGGTCCCGTCGGGGACGCGTCCGGTCAGGCGCGTATCCGGTCGGTGGCGCGGGGGCGGGGTACGCGGCGGTCGGCTCTCTCCTCTCCGTACTCGCCGAGGAGGACGACGCTGAAGGCGGCCGTAGCGAAGACCTTCACGGCGCGCAGGGCGCTGCCGACCGGATGGCCGCCGCTGTGGGCGGGGCCGAGGGCCGTGGCGCCCTTCATCGGGTGCAGGGATGCCGGGTGTCCGGCTGCTGGGGTGATCGTTGCGCTGCTCATGACTCCATGATGGTTTTCCCGCGAATGCCGCACATCGGCCCATGGACCCATTCCCGGACCGATGGACCTCTGACTGCGGTATCACCCGTGCCCCCTACCGGAGGTGTACGTACCCCCTACGGGAGAGGGACGACCCGGCCGCGGGCGCAGGTGGGCGGGTGGTACCGCCGCGGCGTGCGACGGCGGCCGCCGACGAGTGGCGTGCGACGGTGGCAGCGGACGGGCCGGGCCACCACCGCGGACGGGCCGCCCTGTCACCGTCCCCGCCCACCACCACGACCGGCCCCGGCCACGTCCCCGCTCGCCCCCTCAAAAAACGCGTTGGCGCCCCGCCCGACCGCTGACTAGAATCGCGCGTCTCCCTGCCTCCCGTCGGGTTCCGTCGAGGAGCGCCGCCGACCGGACGGAAACCGGCCGGTCCTTCGCACCACGCCGATGACCGCCCCACGTCCCACGACGCGCGGGCCCATTCGGCGTCCGCACCGAACGACGGCCCGCCGTGCCCGCCCGCCGTGGCGCGTGCCCGCCGCAGTGAGATCCCCCGGAGGCAACGCCCGTGCCCGCGCACGCCCAGCACCCCGTACCCGACCCGCACGCCCCGGCCGCCGGTGAGGGCGCCGATCCGCTCCGCAACGAGCGGGATCATCTCGCCGCCTCCCGGGCCGCGCTGCGCGCGATGCGCGCCGACGCCGAGGCGCTGAACATCGCCGACGTCACCGCGAACTGGGTCAACGCCAAGGTCCTTCAGGGCGAGATCGACGCCCGGATCAAGGCGCTCGCCGACCTCGCCCACACCCCGCTGTTCTTCGGCCGCCTCGACTACCTGCACGCCCCGGGCCTCGACCCGTCCGAGGGCGGCGCGGGTGCCGACGGCGGCCACGGGGACGAGAACTTCTACATCGGGCGGCGCCATGTCCACGACGCGCACGGCGACCCGATGGTCATCGACTGGCGCGCGCCGGTCTCCCAGCCGTTCTACCGGGCGTCCAAGAAGGACCCGATGGACCTCCGGATGCGCCGCCGGTTCGGCTACACCGGTGGGGAGCTGACCGCGTACGAGGACGAGCATCTGAGCGATCCGGCGGAGCTGGAGCGGACCAGTCAGCTGCTCCAGGCGGAGATCGAGCGGCCGCGCGTCGGCCCGATGCGGGACATCGTCGCGACGATCCAGCCGGAGCAGGACGAGATCGTGCGCGCCGGGATCGGCGGTTCGGTGTGCGTCCAGGGGGCGCCCGGCACGGGGAAGACGGCCGTGGGTCTGCACCGTGTCGCGTATCTGCTGTACGCGCACCGGGAGCGGCTGGCCCGGTCCGGCACCCTCGTCATCGGGCCGAACGACTCGTTCCTGCGCTACATCGAGCAGGTCCTCCCGGCCCTGGGCGAGCTGGAGGTCAAGCAGGCCACCGTCGATTCCCTGGTGGGCCATGTGGAGGTGCGCGCCCGGGACGATGCGGCGGCCGCGTCGGTCAAGGGGGACGCGCGGATGGCGGAGGTGCTGCGGCGGGCGGTGCGGTCGCACATCACGCCGCCCGAGGAGGCGTGCATGGTGGTGCGCGGCTCGCGGCGCTGGCGCGTCCCGGTGTACGAACTCCAGGAGATCGTCGAGGAGTTGCGGGAGCGGGACATCCGCTACGGTGCGGCGCGCGAGGCGCTGCCGCAGCGGATCGCGCACGCCGTGCTGGTGCGGATGGAGCAGGCGGGCGAGGCGCCGGACGACCGGGTGCAGGACGCGGTGGCGCGCAATGCCGCGGTGAAGGCGGCGGTCAAGGCGGTCTGGCCGCCGGTGGATCCGGCGAAGCTGGTGCTGCGGCTGCTGGGCGACGCGGAGTTCCTGGCCGCGCACGCCGAGGGCCTGCTGACGCCCGAGGAGCAGAAGGCAGTCCTGTGGGCGAAGCCGGCGCGGAGCGTGAAGAGCGCCAAGTGGTCGTCGGCGGACGCGGTGCTGATCGACGAGGCGATGGACCTGGTGGCGCGGACGCCGTCGCTGGGCCATGTGGTGCTGGACGAGGCGCAGGACCTGTCGCCGATGCAGTACCGCGCGGTGGGCCGCCGCTGTACGACGGGTTCGGTGACGGTCCTCGGCGACATCGCCCAGGGGACGACGCCGTGGGCGACCGACACCTGGGAGGAGGCGCTGGGGCATATGGGGAAGCCCGGTTCGGTGGTCGAGGAGCTGACGCAGGGGTTCCGGGTGCCGCGCGAGGTCATCGCGTACGCCTCGCGGCTGCTCCCGGCGATCGCGCCGGATCTGCGGGAGGCCACCTCGATCCGTGAGTCGGCGGGCGACTTCGAGATCCGTACGGTGCGCCCGGAGGCGCTGGACGCGTCCGTGCTGGCGGCGTGCCATGACGCCCTGGGCAAGGAGGGGTCGGTCGGCCTGATCGTGGCGGACGCCCGGGTGCCAGGGCTGCGCGCCGCCCTGGAGGAGGACGGGCTGCGCTGCCTCGCACCCGGTGAGGAGACGTCCGCGGAGGCGCGGCTGACGCTGGTCCCGGCGACGCTCGCCAAGGGCCTGGAGTACGACTACGTGGTACTGGACGAGCCCGCCGCGATCGTCGACGGCGAGCCGGACGAACGCACCGGTCTGCGCCGTCTCTACGTCTGCCTGACGCGCCCGGTGTCGGGGCTGACCGTCATTCATGCGGCGGATCTGCCGGAGCAGTTGGCGGGCCAGGGGGACGCGGCGGCGCGGGCCTGCTGAGGTCGCACGCCCGGGGCGCGGGCGGCTGCGGCGCGCGCCCCGGGTCCGTCACTCCTCCGTGGCGTCCAGGGCCGTGCGCCAGCGCCGTACGGCCGCCGCGTCGGCGGGGGCGGACCAGCCGGACGGGCGGGCGGCGCCGCCGATGTGGAAGGCGTCGAGACCGGCCGCGCGCAGGGTGGGCAGATGCTCCAGGGTGAGGCCGCCGCCCACCAGGACGCGCGGGGCGTAACCGGGCGCCCCGGCCCTGGTGCGGGCATGTTCGGCGAGGAGGGTGGGCAGGCCGTCGGCGACACCGGTGGCCGCTCCGGCGGTGAGGAAGGTGTCCGGGCCGCCGGGTAGCGCGGCGAGTTCGGTGCGCAGCGCGTCGCGGTCGGCGGCGTGATCGAGGGCGCGGTGGAAGGTCCAGCGGCAGCCGCCGATCACCTCGGTGAGCGCCCGTAGGGCGGCGAGGTCGGGACGGCCGTCGGGGGTGAGGAAGCCCAGGACGAACTCGTCGGCGCCCGCCGCCCGCAGCGCGGCGGCGTCCGCGCACAGGGCGTCGATGTCACCGGCGGCGAAGCCGTCGCGGTGGCGCAGCATCACCCGGAGGGGAATGTCGACGGCGGCGCGGATCGCGGCGAAGACGGCGCGGGGCGGGGTGAGCCCGTCGGCGGCGATGTCGGTGACGAGTTCGAGGCGGTCGGCCCCGCCGGTCTGCGCCGCGACCGCGTCCTGCGGGTCGAGCGCGATCACCTCCAGCAGTGCGCGGTGACGCCGAGGGTGTGTGCCCCCAAGGTCGTTACTCATGGGACCCCAATCGGTGGTGGCGATGACGGTGTGGCGGGCGGGCGTCGTGCGGGTGGCGACGCCCGGGGAGCCGCCGCGATAGGTCTAGTCCAATCATGGCCCAGCGTAAACGGTGCCCACCGCTCCACGACTTTTTTACGGAACGGACACGGCCGGAAACGTTCCGTGGCGACCCCGGGGGCGCCGGCCGGGTGTCCGTCACCGTGCTCGCATGCGCGGGCGAGTGTCGCGGTGCGGACGGTCAATGGTCTCGGTAACGTCGGACTCAGGCGCGCCGGTCGCGTGTCGGCCCTTCCTCGCCGCAGGCGAGCAGCGTCCGCTCTTCCCCGTTTGCACGCGTGAGGGTTCACCGGTGCACGCCACATCAGCAGGGCAGCACCTCTGGATGGCACCACGGTACAAAGAGAGGAACGGAATGCTGGAGAGACTGACCGACGTGCCTGCCGGCGTTGACGCGGTGAAGGCGGTCGGAACCGTGTCGAAGAACGACTATGAGACGGTGATCGAGCCGCTGGTCGACGACGCGCGCAGCGAAGGTCGCCGCATCCGGATCCTGTGCGAGCTCGGCCCCGAGTTCCACTCGTTCACGCCAGGGGCTGCCTGGGAGGACCTGAAGGTCGGGCTGAGCTCCCTGCGGCTGTTCGAGGGCTGCGCGATCGTCACGGACATCGCTTGGATCCGCGAGTCGACGCGGCTCACGGGGTTTTTCCTGCCGTGTCCGGTGCATGTCTACGGCAACCAGGAGCGCGAAGAGGCCCTTCGCTGGCTGGCCTCGCTTCCTGCGGGTCCCGGGGTTTCCCACCGGCTCCTCCCCGATTCCCACGTACTCGTGGTCGAGGTCGAGCACCCGCTGCGTGCGCAGGACTTCGATGCTCTGGCGCTCACCGTCGACACCTGGCTCGAAACACACGACGAGTTGACCGGCGCCGTGGTCCATGCGCGCGAGTTTCCCGGCTGGGAGAACGTCGGAAGCCTGCTGCGCCACGCGCGTTTCGTGCGTGATCACCACCGGCAGGTCAGGAGGGTCGCGCTGGCGGCTGACAGCAGGCTCGCGGGCCTGGCGCCTCATCTGGCGAACCACTTCGTCCAGGCCGACGTACGGCGCTTCGGATACGACGAACTCGACGATGCCGTCGCGTGGGCGGCAAACCCCGCAGGCCGCCCCCCGGCCGCGACGGGCTGATCGACCGGCCGTCGGCAGCGGCCGCCTCTGCCGTGGTCACGGAGGCTGCGGACGGGCGCCGAGGCGCGCCGGATGCCGGGTGCGCGAGGGCGCGGGTCGGCGTCGAGGTGACCGGCATGCAGGTGACGTCGGACTGTTCCAGCATGGAAGAGACCGGAAGTGTCCCTGTACATGTCCCTGTATACGGAGTGGTGCGATGACTCCTCCCGGGCCATCGGTTCTCACCCTGACGATGAATCCTGCCGTCGATCTCTGCTGGGAGGTCGCAAGCCTGGAGGACGTCGGCAAGAATCGTGCCCGGGTCAGATCGGTGGCCGCCGGAGGCGGAGGGATCAACGTCGCCCGTGATGTGGTGCGGCTCGGGGGCCGGGCCACCGCCGTCCACACCGCCGGAGGCGCGATCGGCCGGCGCCTGAACCGGCTGCTGGACGACGAGGGCATCAACCACATCAGCGTCGGGATCGACGAGGAGACCCGCGAAGCGCTCGTGCTGTACGTGGCCGAGTCGCGCCGCAGCTATCACCTCGTACCGCCTGGACCACGGCTCCACGTCCGCGAGGGTCGGCGCTGCCTGGACGTACTGGCACAGGCCATCGGCGGGTGCCGGTATGTCGTGGCCAGCGGCAGTCTGCCCGACGGTCTCCCCGGGGATTTCTACGCGGCCGTCGCCCGCCGTGTGAAAGAAACCGGGGCCCGGCTGGTTCTGGACACTTCCGGACCGGCGCTGCGCGGAGCGCTCGCGGAGGGGGTGTTTCTGCTCAGGTGCAACCAGAAAGAGGCCGCCGACCTGACCGGCCGGGAGGTCTGCGACTTCGACGACGCCCGCGCCGTCAACGAACACCTCCTCACCACAGGAGCCGCCGAGATCGCCGTCACCGCCCTCGGGGCACTGGGCGCGCTGTGCTCGACCGGACAGGGCCATACCGAGCTGTACGCGCCACCGCTGCCCGGCGAGCCGCTGAGCGACGCCGGGGCGGGGGACAGCATGGTGGCCGCCCTCACCACACGGCTGGCCGACGGAGACGACCCCGTCAGCGCCTGCGCGCTGGGGGTGGCCGCGGCCGCCGCGTCGATGCTCACCCCCAGCACGGAGCCTTTCGACCGGGAGACGGTCCAGTCCCTCCGCCCCGGGGTGAGGGCCAGGTTCCAGGCAGATGCACCACGCCGGAGCTGTTGACCTGCCCCCGAGGCGCCCCCTTCCGTACCCTGCGGACCCGCTTGAGAAGAAGGTGTGAAACCCGGCAGATATGGGTAACACGCCTTCCCGGTAAGGGCATTGCGGCATGGTGCACGCGGCCCGCCGACGGGGGGAGACGCACATGTCAGAACTGGCGACGGTGTCCGCCGAGATCGCTCCGTATCTCGCGATGGCGGCGAGCAGCCTCGGTACGTCCGTGCTCACCGCGGCCCAGCAGCGGATCACGGAGCGCACGGTCGACGCCGGGGAAGGCTTCTTCCGGCGGCTGCTGGGACGCGACGGCGACCGCCTCGGGGGCGGCGCGGCGCCCGTGCTCGACGTGGGCCGCGCCACCTCGCTGGACGCCCGTCTGGCCCGGCTGGACGACACCGAACGGCGGGCGCTGGCGGAGGCCATGGCCGACTGGCTGGCCGGTCCCGTCACCGCGCGGGACGCCGCCGGATTCCTGTCCCATATGGCCCCGCACCTCTCCGGCACCACGATCAACTCCCCCACCACGTACGGGGATCACTCCGCCGCGATCGGCGTGGTGAACGGCACCGTCCATCTGGGCGGCGGCACGGACACCGGGCGCGCCTCATGAGGCGCGGGAGACCGCCGCGTCCCTCGCGGGGTGCGAGACGGCCCGGGGGCGTGGGGGCCGCGAAGCCGCTGCCCGACCGGGGCCGGGACCGGCCCGACGGCAACGACGCAGGTCAACGGCCCACCGGCACCGGAAAGGCGGGGCGCGCCGGGGTCGGACCCGGCGCCGGAAAGCCGCGCACGGCGGAGGCCGCCGCGCCCTCCGCCAAGAGACCGGCGCCCTCCCCGGGAAAGGAACGCCGCACGGCCGACACCGGGCCCGACCCCGCCCCCGAGGTCCACGCCCACCACGTCCAGCACAACAACCCCGTCACCACCGGCCCGCACTCCATCGCCGCCAATGACATCAAGAACGTGATCATCCGCTGGGTGATGCACCCCAGCGCCCGCTGGCTACCGCTGCTGCTGGCCTGCGCCGCCCTGGTGATCGCCCAGACGACCGATCCGCACGGCCCGGCCGGGCAGTACGCGCTGAGCATCACGCTGGCCGTCCTCGCGGTCGCCGCGGGGGCCGTGCGGGTCCTGATACGGAAGACGCCGAGCGTGGCGGCAGTGGGTGCGCTGTCGCTGGTCTCGGTGCTGGCGACGGTCGGCGGCTGGCTCTCGTTCCAGTACGCCGCCGCGCACGCCGATGTCGATGTGACGGGCCAGGTGCGGCGCGCGGGCACCCTGCCGCTGACGGGCCGGGACCACACCGTCACCTTCACCCTCGGGCCCGCCGGGCTCCGCGAGCACCGCGACCGGCTGCGGCTGACCCTGGCCGTGTCGGACTACGATCCGAGTGCCCCGGCCTGCTCCTACCGCACCACGGCGACCGCGTATCTGATGGACGGCGGCGCCCCCGCCCAGGAGGCGCGGGTCCGCTCCGGCCGCCCCCTGGATTTCGTCCTGAACTCCGGCACCACCTCCGTACAGATCCAGGTGACGCTGACGGAGCAGGATCCCGGGCAGAACTGCCGGACGGACATCCGGGCCACCGGAGCCGTGCTGCACGACGCCTGACCCGGGCCGCTCCGGTGGCCGCGCCCGGACCCGCCCACCGCATACGCCCACCGTGTACGCCCTTCACACCACGCACAACGGGGAGATTCCATGACGTCAGCCTTGCCCCGGCGCCGCGCCCTCGTCGGTGCCGCGCTGCTCACCCTGACCGCCCTGACCGCGTCCGCCTGCGCGGACGACCGGCCGCCGACACTCTTCGACCAGCGGTCGGTGTCGGTCGGGGTGAAGAACGACCAGCCGGGCACCGGCGAGGAGGCCACCTACAAGTTCGCCGGGTTCGACATCACCGTGGCCCGGCATCTGCTCGAAGGGGTCGGCGCCAAGCCGCACTTCAACAGTGTGCCGTCGGAGAACCGCGGTCAGGCAATCGTCGACGACCAGGAGGATCTGGTCGCCGCGACGTTCTCGATCACCCCGTCGCGGATGAAGGACGTCGATTTCATCGGCCCGTACGCGACGACGTCGCAGGGCGTCATGATCCGGGACAAGGACGCCGGGCGCATCAAGAAGCTGGAGGATCTCAAGGGCCGGGCCGTCTGCACCTGGAAGGGCACCACCTCGTTCGAGGAGCTCAACAAGAAGGCGTACGGCGACATCAGCGTCTATCAGGTGGCCGACGCCTCCCGCTGCATCGCCGACCTCCGGGCGGGCCGGGCCACGGCGGTCTCCACCGACCAGATGATCCTTTACGGCTTCACCCAGAAGTACACCGGGCTCCAGGTGGTGCCCGGCATCGTCGTCGGCTCCCCCAACGACTACGGCATCGCCATCGCGAAGAAGTACCGCGCGGACTGCCGCAAGCTCAGCGACAAGCTGCGCGACTACCTCAACGGCACCGACTGGGAACGGGACTTCGACCTCTCGCTGCCGTCCATCACCAAGCGCGTGCAGAACTGGCAGACGGAGTTCAAGCCGTCCGCCGACTCGGTGGGCCAGCTGTCGTGCCGGGACGCGCCCGCCTCCTGACCGCCCCCGGGGCCGCCGTCCGGCCCGGCGCGCCACAATGGCGGCATGACTTCCGACTCCCCAGCGGAGCCCGGCGGCCCGGCGGTGGAGCTGCGCCGCCGCTGGGCGGCGACCGTGGCCCGCACCCGAGGCGCGGCGGGCCCCGATCCGGCCCCGTACGCGGAGAACCTGCTGGCCCGTTGGGCGGAGCCGCAGCGCCGCTACCATACGGTCGCGCATCTGGCGGCTGTCCTGGAGCGGGTCGACGAACTCGCCTCGTACGCCGCCGATCCGGGCATCGTCGAGCTGGCGGCGTGGTTCCACGACGCCGTCTACCGCCCGGACCGTTCGGAGAACGAGGAGCGCAGCGCGGCGCTCGCCGAACGCGCCCTGCCGGAGCTGGGCCTCGACGCCGACCGTACGGCGCAGGTCGCGCGGCTGGTCCGGCTCACCGTCACGCATGATCCGGAGCCCGGCGACCGCGACGGCGAGGTGCTGTGCGACGCCGATCTGGCGGTGCTCGCCGGGACGCCGGACGCGTACGCGGCGTATGCGGCGGCCGTCCGCGAGGAGTACGCGTTCGTGCCCGATCCGGACTTCATCGCGGGCCGTGCGGCGGTGCTGCGCCAACTCCTCGGCCTGCCCCGGCTGTTCCGTACCCCGCTCGGGCGGGAGCGCTGGGAGGGCGTCGCCCGGCACAACCTGGCGACGGAGCTGACGCTGCTGAGCGGCTGACCTGCGACGACGGGCCGGTCCGGGCGCCGGACGGCCGGGGTGCCGGGCACTGGGGGCGGCCGGGGTGCCGGGCCGCCCGCGTCCGCCGCCCGGCCGATGTCCGGGCGGCGGCCCCGTACTGCCCTCGGGGACGGCCGACGCTGCCCTTACGCCTCTGCCCCCGGCGCCGCGGAGCCGGTAGGCAGGGACACGTCGCGTTTTCTGCGGGAAGAGGACCCATGCGTGCCCAGGACGAAGCCGGACGACCGGAAGCCGCGAAGAGCCGCCGTGCACCGGCGCCGCGCCCCGCGACCGGACCGGTCGCGGGCACCGGTACGCCGTCGCACCCCCTCCTCGCCCTGCAGAACAGCGCGGGCAACGCCGCCGTCGTCCAACTGCTCCGGCAGGCGGGGCACCCGGGCGAGGAGCACCGGCACGGCGCCGGGTGCGGCCATGGGCAGGGCGGTGGCCCCCAGGTGCAGCGGTCCCTCGTCCCCGAGGTGCTGCGCTCCTCCGGGCGCCCGCTGGACGAGGCGACCCGCGGCGACATGGAGGCGCGGCTCGGCGCCGACTTCTCCGACGTGCACGTCCACGACGACGGCGCGGCCAAGGCGTCGGCGGCGGAGGTCGGCGCCCGCGCCTACACCTCCGGCAGCCATGTCGTCCTGGGGGCGGGCGGCGGCGATCCGCACACCCTCGCCCACGAGTTGACCCATGTGATCCAGCAGCGCCAGGGTCCGGTCGCGGGCACGGACAACGGGGACGGGCTGGCGGTCTCCGATCCGTCCGACCGGTTCGAGCGGGAGGCGGAGGCGAACGCCACGCGGGTGATGCGGGGCCCGGCGCCGGACGGCCCGGTGGCCGCGCAGCGGTCCGTGGCGGCGCCCGCGGAACCGTCCGCGCTCCAGCGGCGGGAGGACAATCCGCACGCCAAATCCGCCGACCACAACGGATGGACCACGACGGCGCACCACATCGTGGCCCACTCCACGCTGAAGGAGTCCCTGGGACGGCTGGACGATGCCGAACAGCTCGATGTGCTCACCGCCGCGATTCCCCGGGACATCACCAAGGAGATGCTGGCCAACCTCAAGGTCGGCATTCCGGAGGACAAGAACACCCCGGAATACCGCAGGACGCTGCGGAAGCGGCTGGCCGATAAATCCGTCCCGAACTCCGAGAATGAATACGGCATTCCCTTCAAGGACATCCGGCATTCCTTCTTCGAATGGCAGGCGGGGAACCAGTTCATCGGCCCCAACACCAGTATCCGCGCGGAGCCGACAGAGAACGGTGACGACATCGACACCGACGGCAAGTACCTCTCCCCGCTGGGCGGCAAGAAATTCAGGAACCTCACCGATCTGGGCGAGAAGCTGAAGCATCCCGGCATCGAGAACGGCGAGACCGTCAAGACGCTCAAGAAGATGCTGGACCTCACCAAGGACGTGAAGGTCGCCGACTTCGACCCCTCACAGTGGAGCGAGATCACCGACTGGAAGGAGGTGGAAAAGCAGGCCGGGGATCTGGGCCGCGCGCATCTGGAGAAGTACACGTATTTCAGGTTCTCCGCCGAAGAGCTCACCACGAACGGGTACCTCAAGCCCGCGGATACCGGCGGCGGTTACGAGTACTACGGCGCCCCGGTGAAGGGCGCCGCCGCCCTGGGCGGATTCGTCTACATCCCGTACACGACGCATATGGTTCCGCCCCCGAAGGAGGGCAGGACGGCCGGTGCGCGCCAGCCGCTCGCCGCATTCTGCAAGGCCAGGGCAACCACCTCCACCTTCCTCCCGAAGGGGCTGCCCAGGGTGAGGAGGCAGTAGGCGCCACACCCCGACCAGGCGATGTATCGGGGCATATCGGACGGCGCAGGCGTGGCGGGAATGCGGCGGGGGTGAGGGCTGTTGGTGGCGGACATGCCTGTCCCCTCCGAACGCTCCCGTATGCCCGCCGCTGTCTACGTTTTGGGCCTGTCTGTATTTGCTCTTGGCACGAGCGAATTCATGTTGTCCGGCATTCTCCAACCGCTCGCCCATGACCTGGGCGTCTCCATTCCGCAAGCGGGCCTGCTGGTCTCCGCGTTCGCGATCGGGATGGTGGTGGGCGCGCCGGTTCTCGCCGCCGCGACGCTGCGACTGCCGCGGCGCACCACGCTGATAGCCCTGCTCGCCGTCTTCGGTCTGGGACAGGTCGCGGGCGCGATGGCGCCGACGTATGGCGTGCTCTTCGTCTCGCGGGTGGTGAGCGCGCTGGCGTGCGCCGGATTCTGGGCGGTCGGCGCCGCCGTCGCGGTGTCGCTGGTGCCGGTCACCGCGCGGGCCAAGGCGATGGCGATCATGGTCGGCGGGCTGAGCATCGCCAATATCGCGGGCGTACCGGCCGGTGCCCTGCTGGGTCAGCACGCGGGCTGGCGCTCGGCGTTCTGGGCCGTGGCCGTGCTGGCGGTGATCGGCCTGGTGGGCGTGGTCATCGCGGTGCCCCGTACGGAGGTGCCGACGGGCGCGGAACGGCCGCGGCTCCGCCGTGAGCTGGCCATCTACAAGGACAAGCAGGTCTGGCTGGCGCTGACCGCCACGGCGCTGAACGCCGCCGCTGTCTTCTCGCTCTTCTCGTACCTCTCGCCGCTGCTCACCAAGACCGCCGGGCTGGCGGAGAGCTGGGTGCCGACGGTGCTCGCGCTGTTCGGCCTCGGCGCGCTGATCGGCACGTTCATCGGCGGCCGGGTCGCCGACGCGCACCTCTTCCCGACGCTGTTCGCCGGGATCTCCGCGTCGACGCTGGTGCTGGCGGCGCTGGCACTGACGGCGCACAGCCCGTTCGCCGCCGTCGCACTCTCGCTGATGCTGGGCGTCACGGCGTTCACCACCGCTCCGGCGCTGAACGCCCGGATGTTCAACGTCGCGAACGCCGCGCCGACCCTGGCCGGGGCGACGACCACCGCGGCGTTCAACATCGGCAACACCCTCGGCCCCTGGCTCGGCGGCCTGGCCATCAGCGCGAAGTGGGGGTACGAGTCCACGGCGTGGCTGGGCGCGGCGCTGGCCGCCGTGGCGGTCGCCGTCACCTTCGTCGCCTTCCGCCTGCACCGGGCGCCGCACCGCTCCCGGGTGGTCGCCGCGTCGGCGCCGGGCGTCGAGCCGGGGGCGGAGCGCAGCGTGGAGCTGGCCAAGGAGGGCGCGGCGACGGCCACGCACCACTGACGCCCGGCCGCACACCGCTGACCTCCGGCCGCGCGCCGCTGACACCTCTCGCACCGCCCGGGCCCCGGCCCCCACGTCTGCCCTACCTACCGGGCCGGACCGGGGCCGGGGCCCGGTCCCGGTCCCGGTCCGGGCCAGGCTTCCGAACCGTCCGCCGGCCAGGTGTCCGGCGGGCGGTGCTTGGGGCGGCGGAGACCGGCGGCGGTCAGGCGGCGCAGCAACTCCTTGCTGCCGACCTCGACCGCCCCGGCGCGCACCGCGTCGTCGTAGCGCTCCCGGGGCAGGTCGTAGTGGTCACGCTCGAACGCCTTCGGGGGGACGCCGATTCCGGAGGCGAAGCGGTGCAGCTCCTCGAACGACACGTCGCTGACGAGGTGCGACCACATGCAGCCGTGCCCGGGCCAGATGGGCGGGTCGATGTAGAGCGTCACCTCAGTGCTCCGCGGGCGCGCCGAGCCTGCCGACACGGGCCACCGCGACCGCGGTCTTGGGGCAGACCCAGTGCGGGTCGGGCCCCAACTCCGGCTCCACGTCGAGCGCGTGCGGGTCGCCGGACTCCGTGCACACCGGGCACAGCGGCCAGCGGCCGTACCGCTCCAGCAGGGCGTCCTGGACGTCCTGGGCTATCAGTCCGGCGACGAACTCCACTCCGGCCGGCCACTGCTCCACCCACCAGCGGCGGTGGGCGACCGCGTCCTCGACGAGGGAGACGATGTCGGCGTCGGCGACGTCGTTCGCCACCAGGTCGGCGAGGACCAGCGCCCGCGCGGCGTGCAATGCCTGTTCCAGCTCCATGTCGTCCATTGTCGCGCGGACCGGTGACAGTCCGCTCCGCCGTCCACAGCACCGCGGCGGGCCCTGCCGCGGTTGTCCACAGGCCGTTGCGGAGGTGTTGACGCGCCCTGGCGTTGAAATTACTTTTCAGTCGTGAGCAGCAGCGTGAAGGAAACTTTCAGCGAGGTGGCCGTCGCGTCCCGACCGGCCCCGACCCCGCCCGCCCCCGCGGCGCTGGCGGCCAAGGTCCGCACTCTCGGTCCGTCGATGACCCGCTCCATGCAGCGGGTCGCCGAGGCCGTCGCGGGCGATCCGGCCGGCTGCGCCGCCCTCACCGTCACCGGCCTGGCCGAGCGCACCCGCACCAGTGAGGCGACGGTCGTGCGGACCTCCCGGCTGCTGGGCTATCCCGGCTACCGCGATCTGCGGCTGGCGCTCGCCGCGCTCGCCGCACAGCAGGCCGCGGGCGGCGCCCCCGCCGTCACCGCCGACATAGCGGTCGACGATTCCCTCATCGACGTCGTCGCGAAGCTGGCGCAGGAGGAGCAGCAGTGTCTGGCCGACACCGCCGCCGGGCTGGACGTCACCCAGTTGGAGGCGGCCGTCTCCGCGCTGGCCTCGGCCCGCCGTATCGATGTGTACGGCATCGGGGCGTCCAGCCTGGTCGGCCAGGATCTGGTGCAGAAGCTGCTGCGGATCGGTCTGATCGCGCACGCCCACGCCGATCCGCATCTCGCGGTGACCAACGCGGTGCAGATGCGGACGGGTGACGTCGCCCTCGCCATCACCCATTCGGGGCGGACGACGGATGTCATAGAGCCGCTGCGGGTCGCCTTCGATCACGGCGCGACGACCATCGCGATCACCGGCCGCCCGGACGGCGAGATCGCCTCCTACGCCGATCACATCCTGACCACCTCCACGGCCCGCGAAAGCGAGCTGCGGCCCGCCGCGATGTCGTCGCGGACCAGTCAACTCCTCGTCGTGGACTGCCTGTTCATAGGCGTGGCGCAGCGCACGTACGACACCGCGGCGCCCGCACTGTCCGCCTCCTACGAAGCGCTCGCCCACCGCCACTCCCCCCGTCCGCACCGCTGATCCCAGCGCCGACCGCGCCGTGCGCCGCCCGCCCGGCGGCGCCCCACCGACCGTCACCGATCCGCCGGCGCCGTCCCGGCACGCCGCACCGCTCCACGCCCCACCCGCCGACCTCACCCGCACCCGAACCCGCACCACAGCACGTCGTACAGATCCGTCCGTACGAGCCGGAAAGAGCCGCCACATGACTTCGACAGCCGACCACGCAGATCTGCGGGCCCAGTTGGACACGCTCACGACCGAGGCGTTCCGCCCCGAGCTGGCCGAGATCGACCGGCGTTCCACCCTGGAGATCGCCCGGACGATGAACGACGAGGACGCGAGGGTCCCCGGCGCGGTCGCCACGCAGCTGCCGCGGGTCGCCGCGGCCATCGACGCGCTCACCGCCCGGATGGCCGAGGGCGGCCGGTTGATCTACGCCGGTGCCGGGACGGCCGGGCGGCTGGGGGTGCTGGACGCCAGTGAGTGCCCGCCGACGTTCAACACCGACCCGTCCGAGGTGCTGGGGCTGATAGCCGGTGGCCCGGCGGCGATGGTCACGGCGGTGGAGGGCGCGGAGGACAGCAAGGCGCTGGCCGCCGAGGACCTGGCGGCGCTGGGGCTGACCGAGCGGGACACCGTCGTCGGGATATCCGCCTCGGGCCGCACCCCGTACGCGGTCGGCGCGGTGGAGCACGCCCGGAGCGTCGGGGCGCTGACCGTCGGGCTGTCCTGCAACGCCGGTTCCGCGCTGGCCGCGGCGGCGGAGCACGGCATCGAGGTCGTCGTCGGTCCGGAGCTGCTGACGGGCTCGACGCGCCTCAAGGCGGGTACGGCGCAGAAGCTGGTGCTCAACATGCTCTCGACGATCACGATGATCCGGCTCGGCAAGACCTACGGGAATCTGATGGTCGACGTCCGGGCGTCCAACGACAAGCTCCAGGCCCGTTCACGGCGGATCGTGGCGCTCGCCACCGGCGCCTCCGACGCGGAGATAGAGACCGCCCTCGCGGCGGCGGACGGTGAGGTGAAGAACGCGATCCTGATCGTGCTCGGCGAGGTCGACGCCCCGTCGGCCGCCCGCCTCCTCGACGCCTCCCGCGGGCATCTGCGCGAGGCCCTGGAAGCGGCCCGCACCGCCTGACCCCGACCCGGCGC
Organism: Streptomyces sp. NBC_01525; assembly: GCF_045040405.1. NCBI lineage: Bacteria > Bacillati > Actinomycetota > Actinomycetes > Kitasatosporales > Streptomycetaceae > Streptomyces > Streptomyces sp. NBC_01525. Next base: position 4,180,096 of record NZ_CP109397.1, on the reverse strand, counting down.
CCCGGGCGGTCCCACACCGTCGCGGCTCCGCACCGTCGCGGCTCCGCACCGTCGCGACCTTCGTCCACCCGATTGATCCTGATACGACCCTCTTCTCCCCTCCCCTCGTTGTCCGCACAGCAAGGCTCCGCTCATGCCCGAAGACAAGAACCGCGCCACCGCCGCCGCGATCCTCCCCCTCGTCGGCGGCGCCCGGAACATCACCTCCCTCGCGCACTGCATGACCCGGCTACGGCTGGGGATCCGGGACCGTTCGCTGGTCCGGGACGACGCGCTCAAGGCGCTGCCCGCGGTCATGGGCGTCGTGGAGGACGACACGTACCAGATCGTGCTGGGCCCGGGGGCGGTCGCCCGCGTCACCCCGGAGTTCGAGCGGCTGGTGGACGAGGAACGCGCCGCCGGGCCGGAGGCGACGCCGGTGCCGGTGCCGGAGGCGGCTGCTGACAGTGCCGATGCCTCGGCCGCGTCCGGCGCCCCCGACGCCCCGGCCACGTCCGGCACCGCCGCGCCCCCAAAGGCGGCGGAAACAGCGGGCGCCCCGCCCTCGGCCGCCCCCACCGCCACCGACCTCGCCGCCCAGGGCGCCGCGCTCAAGGCGCGGCAGAAGGCGCGGAACGCCACGCCGGTCAAGCTGTTCCTGCGCCGGGTCGCGAACATCTTCGTGCCGTTGATCCCCGCGCTGATCGGCTGCGGCATCGTCGCCGGGATCAACGGGCTGCTGACCAACCTCGGCTGGCTGCCGTCCGTCGTACCGGCACTGGCGGCGGTCGCCTCCGGCTTCATGTCGTTGATCGCCGTGTTCGTCGGTTACAACACCGCGAAGGAGTTCGGGGGGACGCCGGTCCTGGGCGGGGCGGTGGCCGCGGTCATCGTGTTCCCCGGCATAGCGAACATCACGGCGTTCGGGCAGAAGCTCTCCCCCGGGCAGGGTGGTGTCCTCGGCGCGCTCGCCGCCGCGCTGCTCGCCGTCCAGGTGGAGAAGTGGTGCCGCCGCCGCGTCCCGGAGGCGCTGGACGTTCTCCTCACGCCGACGCTCACGGTGCTGCTCACGGGCCTGGTGACGATCTACGGCCTGATGTTCGTCGCGGGCGAGGTGTCCCACGGCATCGGCACGGTCGCCACCTGGCTGCTGGCGCACGGCGGGGCGCTCGCCGGTTTCGTCCTCGGCGGGCTCTTCCTGCCGCTGGTCATGCTCGGGCTGCACCAGGCGCTCATCCCGATCCACACCACCCTGATCGAGCAGCAGGGGTACACCGTTCTGCTGCCGATCCTCGCGATGGCCGGTGCGGGTCAGGTCGGCGCCGCCCTCGCCGTCTACCTCCGGCTGCCCCGGAACACCTCGGTCCGCCGCACCATCAAGTCCGCTCTCCCGGCCGGTTTCCTGGGCGTGGGCGAGCCGTTGATCTACGGCGTCTCGCTGCCGCTGGGCCGCCCGTTCATCACGGCGTGCGTCGGCGGGGCGTTCGGCGGCGGCTTCATCGGCCTGTGCAACCAGCTCGGTGACGCGGTCGGCTCCACCGCCATCGGCCCGTCCGGCTGGGCCCTGTTCCCGCTGGTCAAGGGCGTCACCGGCATCGGCACGACGCTCGCGATCTACGGCATCGGGCTCGTCGTCGGCTATGTCACCGGCTTCCTGGCCACGTACTTCTTCGGCTTCAGCCGCCAGATGCTCACGGAGCTGAACGCCGCGCCGGAAGCCCCGGAAGGCGCGGAAGCCCTGGAGAGCGGGTCGTCTCCGGAAGCCGCCGGGAGCGGTCCGTCCCCCGATGCCGCGCCGGAAGAGGACCAGGTGGCGACGCTCAACTCATCGGACCGCGATCGACTCCTGTGGAGCCCGTCGACGGTTTGCCCTCCCAGCGGTGGAGGTTCGTGCGCGTCGGCGAGTAGCGACGGCTGACGGCTTCCCGCGCGCGTGTCCGGGCCCGGCGGTTCCGGTTCCGGGCACGCGCCCCCGGCAGCGGACCGCCCACGCAGCGAACCGCCCACACGCCCCGGCCACCCGCGAACCCCCGTGCCGCGCACGCCCCCGACCAGTACCCTTCCCCGCGAAGCATCCTCACAGGACGGGGAGTTGGGGGACATGACGCGCGACACCTTCCGCACACCACCGGACCAGGTCCCCCCGGACCGCCCCACCCCGGAGCCGAACCAGGCCCCGGCCCCAACTCCGGCTCCCACCCCGGACCCGAGCCCATCCCCAAGCCCGACCCCGGACGCACCCCCCGGCCGCCTCCGCCGCCTCCACCGCTGGTTCACCGGGCTCACCACCGACCGGAAGATCGCGGTGGTGGGTCTCGTCCTCGCCGCCGTGCCGCTCGCCACGCCGTTGGTCTCCGCCGGGTACGACGCCGTCTTCAGCGACCCGGCGCTCGTCCTCTCGGCTGCCCAGAACGACGACACCTGTTCCACGGCTTGGCGCGTCGCCCCAGGTCAGGACGGTCTTCGCGCGGCGCTGCCCAACGCCGACGTGCATGCGCTCACCCGCTGGGAGCGCGACCGGAAGATCACCCACCTGGGGACCGTCGAGTCCTCCGTGAGCATCCGTGGCAACCTCGGCAAGGCCGTTCAGCTCCGCGACCTCTCCATCACCGTGCTGAAGCGCGGCGCCGCGCTCCCGGGCACCAACCAGCCCACCGTCGACTGCGGCGGCGACGGACCGCCCGAGCTGTTCTACGTGGATCTCGACACCCTGCCCGTCAACCACCCGGTTTCCGCAAGCTACTTGATGACCAGCCCGCACCAGGCGGCGGCCCGTAAGGCGGCCGCGCAGTACACCCGGAAGCCGATGCGGCTGCCCGTGACCGTTTCCACCTCCAGCGTCTACGACCTGAAGCTCATCGGCCGCAGCCAGTCCCACTACGTCGAGTGGCGGGCCACCCTGACCTGGTGGGACGGCGAGGAGACGCACACCACGACGCTCGACAACGACGGTCAGCCGTTCCGTGTCACCGCGGAACGCCGATGAGCGCCCCGAAGCCCGGCCCTGCGCGGAACAGCCGCCTCCCCCGCTCCCCGTTCGCCTACGCCGCCCTCGCCGTCGCGCTCGTCCACCTCACCGGCGCGCTCCCCTTCCAGATCGACTGGGCGGGCCGCACCGGCGCAGACGCCGCCCCCGAGAGCGCCCTCGACGCGCTCCGCCTCCTCACCGTCTCGCCGGTCCGCCGCTTCAGCACCGCGACGGGCCCGGCCGCCCTCGGCCTGGAAGCGCTCTGGACCGTCTGCTTCCTCTTCCTGCTGACCGCCGCGACCCGCGCCCTCGCCGCCCGTACGACGCTCCCGCCCCGCGACCCGGAATCGGCCGTGACCAGGGCGTACGCGCATATCGCCGCCTGGCCGGTACTCGCCCCGGCCGCGCACCTGCCGGCCCTCGCCCTCACTCGCCTGCCCGAGCTGTCCTTCGACCCGACGCTCCGCGGGAACACGGCGTACACCCTGTTCCTCGATGTCCGCGCCGGGCTCGGGCACACCGTCCTGCTCGGCCTGATCGGCGGTTTCGCCGCCGCGACGGCGCTGCTCGCCTTCGACCCCGACATCGCGGAGAACGCCCCGCCGACGGGCCCGCGCGACCAACTGCGCCGCTTCCGTGGCCCGCTGTCCACTCTCTGGCCCCGCATCGGCGCCACGCTGCTCGCCACCGCCGCCGGGGCGCTGGTCCTGGACCTCGTCGCGAACGGCCTTCCGGGTCACGTCCTGGACCCGGTGGCCCGCTTCTGGTGCGCGCCCTCCGAGATCGCCCAGGTCTGCGGGGACGATCTCGTCCGTCTCTCCGGCCTGGACCTCCCGGAGTTCCCCGGCGGCGAACCGCTCCTCGTCCGCTTCTCCCGGCTCTACGCCTGGCAGGCGTTCGTGCTGCTCTTCGCCGTCACGCACTTCGCCGTCGCGTCGCTCACCCACGCCCTGCCGCGCCCCGCCCGCGCGGCCCTCGCCGCGTGGTGCGGCTACACGGCGGGCGCGATCGGCTTCGGCGCCGTGGCGCGCGCGGTCTCCGCCCTCTGGGAATCGCCCACCCGCAGCCTGACGCTCGACCAGATCCTCGGCCTGCTCCTCCCGCCCACGGGCCTCAACCACGCGCTCTACACCGCCCCGTTCGCCGCCCTCCTCTGCGCCGCCCTCACCCGCGTACGGTTCCGACGACGCAAGGAACCCGAGGCCGCCGACGAAGCCCCGGCCGAAACGGACGCCGCCCGAGAACTCGAAGCCGCCGCGTCCGAAGCCGACGCGGCGGCCCCCGCTCACGGCAACCGGCTCGCCTGATTCAGCTCCGCGACCCGCGCCCACAGCTCCTCCCGCAGCACCGTCTCGCGGAGCTGTTCCGGCGGGCAGTCCCACTCCCGGCCGCCGCCCGGCGGCCTGAGCTGCACATACGGGCCCTCCTGGCCCATGATCCGCCCGAGACGCCCGTCCCGTACGTCGACGGCGTACCCACCGGCCCGCAGCCACAGCGGCTCACCGAGCCGTACCCCGGTCGGCCCCTCCGGCCGTCGCGCGGCGCTCACTTGCCGCACCGGGCCAGCAGGTCCACGAGCTGCCGCGCCGTGGCGAGGTTGCACCGGCCCAGCTCCACGAGCGGCTGCGGGTCGACCCTCGCGCACGACACCGGATCGACGCCCAGCGACGGCAGTTTGATGCCGTGGGCCCGCAGCCCCTCGTCCAGCGCCCGCACGGCGTCGTCCGCCTCCCCGAGCGCGGTGCCCGTCGGCCGCCGCCGTTCACTCATCGCCATCGTTCTCCACCTTCCACACTGTGTATGACGTTCGACACACAGCGTGGCCGGACTCGGCTAGCCTGGAAAAGGGGCGCAGACCCAACAACATCCCCTGTACGACCTGGAGTTCCCATGCCCGGACCCAAGCGTCTCGATCCATCCTCCTCACCCCGCGCAATGCTCGGCGCGGAGCTACGGCACCAACGGGAGAAGGCCGGTCTCTCCCAGGACGAGCTGGGCGCGCTGCTCTTCGTCAGCGGCTCGTTCATCGGCCAACTGGAAGCCGGTACGCGCCGGATGCTGCCGGAGTACGCCCAGAAGATAGACGACATCCTCAACACGGGCGGCTACTTCATGCGGAACTGCGCTGCCGCCATGAAGTCGAAGTACCCGGATCACTTCGCGGAGGCCGCTGAGGCGGAAGCTCAGGCGTCGTCGATCAAGGAGTACTCGCCCCAGCTCATCCCTGGACTGCTCCAGACCGAGGCGTACGCGCGGGCCGTCTTCCGCGCGTACCAGCCGACGGCGCAAGAGTCGGTTATCGACGAACTGGTCGCCGCGCGGCTGGAACGAGCCCGGATTCTCGACGACGCAACAATTCCGCTGTTGTGGGTGGTTCTGGACGAGGCGGTACTGCGCCGGGCCACCGGCGGACGGAAGGTGATGGCCGAGGCGCTGCGCCACATCGCCGCACTCGTCCGCCGCCACCGCATCATCGTGCAGGTGCTTCCGTTCGACGCAGGGGCGCACGCCTCGTTGGAGGGAACGCTGAATCTGATGCGGTTCTCGGATGCCCCGCCGTTGGCGTACTTGCAGGGCCCCGGCACAGGTCAGTTGGTGGACGATCCGGCTAGGGTCGCCCAGTACGAACTGTCCTACGATCTCCTCGCGGCCAGCGCATTGTCACCGGAAAAGTCGTTGGCCCTGATCGAGTCGACGGCGGAGGCTTTCGTCCATGAGGAACCAGAGTGAGTACGACTTGAGCGCCGCGACCTGGCACAAGTCCAGCTACAGCGGCGGGAGCGGGGGCAGCTGCGTGGAGGTCGCACGGGACTTCCCCGGCGCGGCCCGCTGGCGGAAGTCCAGCTACAGCGGCGCCAGCGGCGGCGACTGCCTCGAAGTCGCCGACGGCGTCCCCGGGATCGTCCCCGTACGGGATTCCAAGCGGCCCGAGGGTCCGGCGCTGACGTTCCGGGCCGCGTCGTGGGCGCGGTTCGTGGGCGGGCTCAACGCCGGGTCGTTCGGCGACGCCTGAGCGGTACGCGCGAACGCGTCGGCCCCGGTTCCCCTAGGGAGAGCCGGGGCCGACGTGTGCGTGCGAGGGAAAGGGGCCGACGCTGTGCGCCGGCCCCGTCCCGGGCGTCAGCCGACGTTCTCGTCCGAGGCGGCCGGCTTGAGCTGGTTGACGACGCCGAGCAAGTCGAAGGAGAACCAGATCTCGTCCATGGTCTTCTTCTCCTCATCCCAGTACGCCATCGTCAGGCCCGTGACGAACATCTGCTTCCCGGCCGGTTCGATGCCCATGAACTCCGTGCCGTCATGCGTCGCTTCCTGGTCCCACCGGACGATGGTGCGGTTCCCGGAGACGACGAAGTCCCGCGCCTCCATGGTCTGCTTCGGGAAGATCGCCAGGTACGCCTTGAAGAAGTCCTTGACCGCCGCTCGTCCGTGAACATCGCCGAGCGGCGTGTGCGCCACGATGTTCTCGCCCATCACCTCGTCGATCACGCCGTAGTTCGGGGCATTCTCCGGATACCAGATTTCGTCGACGAACCGACGGTGGTTCACCTCAAGAGGCGATGTCATCTGTTCTTCCAATCTCGAAGGTGATGCGGTGAGAACCGGGTCAGTTGACGGCCCGGTCGTGCTCGGCCCAGAAACGGTCGCGCAGGACACGGCGAAGGATCTTGCCGCTGGGGTTGCGCGGGACCTCGTCAATGAACTCGTACTTGGTGGGGATCTTGAAAGCGGCGAGCCGGTCGCCGAGGAACGCCCTGAGCTGGTGGGGCGCGACGGAGGCGTCCGGGTGCCGTACGACGAAGGCGTGCACCGCCTCGCCCCAGCGGTCGTCCGGGACGCCGATGACGGCCACATCCAGGACCTCCGAGTGAGCGCTGATCGCGTTCTCCACCTCGGCCGGGTAGATGTTCTCCCCGGCCCGGATGATCATTTCCTTGATGCGGTCCTGAATAAACAGGTATCCGGACTCGTCCCTGTACCCGGCGTCGCCGGTGTGGATCCAGCCGTCGACGAGGGTCTTACCGGTGGCCTCCGGCAGGTTCCAGTACTCCAGCATCCGGGCGGGGGTCTTCAGGCACACCTCCCCCACCTCCCCGGGCGGCAGCGGCAGCCCGTCCGCATCGATGATCTTGAGTTCGATGCCAGGGTAGGGCCGCCCGGCCGCCCGCAGCCGGGGGCTTCCCAGCACGTGGTCGGCGGGCGGCAGGCACACCGCGGTGTTCCCGGTCTCGGTCAGACCGTAAATCTGCGCGAGGTCACACTTCATGACCTCCATGCACCGCTGGAGCAGCGTCTCGGAGATCGGCGATCCGCCGTAGATGGTCTTGCGCAGGGTGACGAAGTCGGCACTGGAGGCGCCCGGTTCGGACAGCAGCATCAGCAGCATCGCCGGAACCATGAACGCCGTGGTGATACCGGACGTCCGGATCAGTTCCAGTACGTCCTTGGCGCCGAAGGACCGTACGGCGATGTTGGTGACGCCCGCGTTGAACCCCTGGGTGGCCCACCACAGCCCGCCGATGTGCGAGCCGGAGATCCCGATGAGGCTCTTGTCGTCCGGCCGCCAGTCGATCCAGTCCAGCCCCTGCGCGGCCAGCAGGCCGCGGACCGCGAAGAAACTGCGGTGGGCCAGGACCACGCCCTTGGGGAATCCCGTCGTGCCGCTGGTGTACATCTGGGCCAGCGGGTCGTCGGTGTGGGACTGCGCCGGTACGGCCTCGCCCGCCCCGGCAAGCTGCCACTCCGGGAACGCCGTCCCGTCCGTCCCCGCGCAGTCCAGAAGCACCAATTCCCGCACATCCGTGAGCTGCGAACGCAACTGACGCACCGTCGGAAGGAACTCCTCCTCCACGAAGAGCAGTTCGGCAACCGAGTCGCGCAGGATGTACGCCACTTCCTCGGGCGCGAGCCGCCAGTTCACGGGTACGAGCACCACGCCGGTCATGGCGCAGGCGAAGAGGAGTTCGTAGAACCGCACCGACTCCTTGCCCAGGTAGGCAATCCGGGTCCCTCTGCCCGCACCCGACGCCAGCAGCGCGGCAGCACTCGCGGTGCTCTCCCCGCGCAGCTCCCCGTAACTGAGCTGGGCGCCCTCGCAGCAGATGGCGGCGCGGTCCGGCTGCTGCTCGGCGTGGAAGGCGAGCGTGGCGTCAAGCGTCCGCAGGTCCGGCGGAGGTGCGATGTGAGCGGTCATGGTTCACCCATTCCTCTGGAATCGTGTGGCCCGGAGCCAGTAGCGCCGACGCTGGAAGGCGTACGTGGGCAGGTCCACGAGGCGGGCGCCGGAACCGGAGAAGAGGTCGCCCCAGTCCACGGACTCGCCCTGGCAGTGGGCCTCGACCTGGGCGCGAAGGTCGGCCGTGGCGGATGCGCCGATGACTCCGGGCTCCGCGCGTCCCTCGGCAAGCGCGGCCAGGCCCTCCAGGAAGCCGTCGCGGTCGGCCGCCAGCACCGCAGCGCGGTGCTTGAGACCGGCACGGCTCGCAGCCAGCGAACGGGCCACGTCCCGGTCCTCCAGCTCGGGGTGTTCGGCCAGGTGGGCGTGGAGGCGGGCGGCCTGCGCGCGCAGCGCCGGCACGGACGCGGCGGACAGCAACCACGGCACGGGCGACCGCAGGGCGGGGTCGGTGACCGCAGTCCGGTCGGGAGAGTCCGCAGGCGGCGACTGGTCGAGCGGGCCGGGCGGCGGTGCCTGCTCGATGATGGCGTGGACGTTGGTGCCGCTGACTCCGTAGGAGGAGATGCCCGCGCGGCGCGGACGATCCCGCTCCGGCCACGGCACCGGCTCGGCCAGCAGCCGGACCGTACCCGCGGACCAGTCCACCATCGGCGTCGGCTGCTCGGCGTGCAGCGACCTCGGCAGCAGGCCGTTCCGCATGGCCATCACCAACTTGATGATGCCGCCGATGCCGCCCGCCGCCTGCGTGTGCCCGATGTTCGACTTCAGGGTCCCCAGCCACAGGGGCTGCCCCGCCGGGCGCTCGGCACCGTAGGTGTCCATCAGCGCCTGCACCTCGATCGAGTCACCCAAAGGTGTGCCCGTACCGTGCGCCTCCACCGCGTCGATGTCCGCGGGTCCCAGCCGGGCGGCGTCGAGCGCCTCGCGGATCATCCGCCGGTGCGCCTGCCCGTTGGGCGCGGTGAGCCAATGGGACACACCGTCTTGGACGACGGCGGAACCCCGCACCACCGCGAGGATCGTACGGCCGTTGCGCCGGGCGTCCGACAGCCGTTCCAGGGCGAGCATCCCGGCTCCCTCGGACATCCCCATACCGTCCATTGCGGCGGAGAAGGACTTGCAGCGTCCGTCCGGGGCCAGCGCACGCGACCGGCTGAAGGTCACCAGCGGGCTCGGGGTCGCCATCACCGTGGCCCCGCCCACCAGCGCCAGCGAGGACTCTCCGCTACGCAGCGACTGGATCGCCAGATGCAGCGACACGAGCGCCGAGGAACACGCCGTGTCCACCGTCACGGCCGGTCCATGGAGCCCGAACGCGTACGCGATCCGGCCCGAGGCCACACTCCCCAGGCTGCCTACCGCCAGGTCGCCCTCGAACCCCTCGGGCGGCCGGGGCACGTTTCCGCCGTAATCGTTGTAGATGACGCCGGCGAACACACCGGTCCGGCTCTCCCGCAAGGACGTGGGGTCGATACCCGCCCGCTCCAGCGCCTCCCAGGCCGTCTCCAGAAGCAGCCGCTGCTGCGGATCGACGGCCAGTGCCTCATTCTCGGAGATCCGGAAGGGATCCGGGTCGAAGTCCGCGGCATCGTGCAGGAAGCCGCCCTCCCGGGTGTAACAGGTGCCCGGCCGGTCAGGGTCGGGATCGTAGAGGTCCTCGTCCCAGTCCCGGTCGGACGGGAACTTCGAGATGGCGTCCTCGCCGTTCTCCAGCAGCCGCCACAGGTCCTCCGGGGTCTGCACACCGCCCGGGAACCGGCAGGCCATGCCGACGATGGCCACCGGCTCGCTCTGCCGCTCCGCCGCCTCGGAGAGGTCCGCCAATTCCCTCTTGGCACGACGGAGATCGAGCGTCACACGTTTGAGGTAGTCCCGCAGCTGGGTCTCGTTTGCCATGAGCGAGGGGAGCCTTCCCTTGAGGTCGGTCGAGGTCCGGGTCGGGCGGATCGGCGGATGAGATTCCGCTCACCGGTCGGCGGCGCCGAGTTCTTCGTCGATCAGCTGCAAGAGCTGCTCGTCGGTGGCATCCGCGATGTCGGCATCGTCGACCGCGTCGGCATCGGAGGCGGCTGCGGGCGATGCGGGCGATGCCTCTTCGGACGGGGCAGTCGCCGTCGTGCCGAAGAGCCGGGCGCCGATGTAGCGCGCCAACGCGGCCGGCGTGGGGTGGTCGAAGACGAGCGTGGCGGGCAGCCGCAGGCCGGTGGCCTCGTCGAGGACGTTTCGGAGCTGGGTCGCGGTGAGCGAGTCGAAGCCCAAATCGGCCAGGTAGTGCTCGGGCGGGATGCCGCCGGCCTCGGAGTACCTCAGCACACCGGCGATCCGGGCCCGTACCAGGTCCAGCACCTCAGCCGCCCGCTCCGGCTCCGGCAGCCCGGCCAGCCTCGTCCGCAGACCGTCCGTGTCGGCAGATCCGGTACGCAGCGCACCGTCCTGCGGCCCGGCGGGGACCAAGGCACTCAGGAGCGGCGGCACCGGTGCGCCCGAAGCGCGCAGTGCGGTCATGTCCAGCCGCGCCATCATCAGCACCGGCGCTTCGGTGTTCGCCACCGAGTCGAAGAGGGCGAGGCCCTCTTCGGGATCCAAAGGCAGCACCCCGGTGCGGCGGAGCTGCGCGGCCAGACCGTCCCGGTCCAGCTCGCCAGCCATCCCGCTGTCCGTGTCCCAGTAGCTCCACGCCAGCGCGGTGCCCGGAAGCCCGGCGGCCCCGCGGTGCCATGCCAACGCCTCCAACAGCGCGTTCGCGGCCGCGTAGTTGGCCTGCCCTGGCGCGCCGAGCGTCGCCGCCGCCGAGGAGAAGAGCACGAACCTTTGCAGATTCAGGCCCAGTTCGTCGGCCAGTTCGTGGAGGTGGAGCGCGGCGTCGGCCTTCGGCCGGAACGCCCTGGCGATCCGGTCGGGCCCGAGCGAGCCGATCACCCCGTCGTCGAGCGCGCCGGCCGCGTGCACGACCGCGGTCAGCGGACGTTCCGGCGACACGGTTGCCAGCAACCGCGCCAGCGCACCGCGGTCCCCGGCGTCGCACGCGGTGACGGACACCGTTGCCGCGCCCAGCTCGTACAGCTCGCGCTCCAGGTCCGACGCGCCCGGCGCCTGCGGACCCTGACGGCCTATCAGCAGCAGGTGCCGTACGCCGTGCCCGGTCACCAGGCGGCGGGCGACCAGGCCGCCCAGCGCCCCGGTGCCACCGGTGATCAGCACCGTACCGTCGGGGTCCCCGAAGGTCGCGCGGTCCGGGTCGCCGGGCGTGGCCGGGTCTCCTTCCGGGACATCGGCACGCACCAGGCGCGGCGCCAGGGCCTGTCCCGCCCGCACCGCCAGCTGGGGCTCGCGGGTGGCCACCGCGCCGGGAATCGCGCGGAGTGACGCACTGTCATCGTCGGTGTCCAGCAGCACGAACCGGTCCGGGTTCTCGCTCTGCGCCGAGCGCACCAGCCCCCACGACGCGGCGTGCGCCAGATCCGGCACACGCTCGTCCGCGCCCACGGCGACCGCGCCCCGCGTCACCAGCACCAGTCGGCTCTGGACCAGCCGCTCCTGCCCCTGCCATTCCTGCAGAAGCGCCAACGCTCGGCAGGTCGCCTCGCGGGCCCGGTCGGCGAGCGCGCCCTCGCGTGTGTCCTGGGCCTCCGCCGCGAAGTGGGGTACGAGCAGCACATCCGGTGCGGAGGCGCCCCCGTCCAACGCCGCCAGCAGCGCGGAGAGATCGTCGTAACGCTCGGCACCGGGCACGTTCAGGCCGTCCCCGAGCACCGCCCACGATCCGCCGGCACCGGCCGGCGGCACCGGCTGCCACTCGGTGCGGAAAGGCGCGTCGCGGCGGCTGTCCCTGGCCGCGGTGATCTGTTCCAGATCCACCGCAAGAAGCGTGAGCGCCTCCACCGCAGCCACCGGCCGGCCGTCGGTACCGCTCACCGTCAACGACACGGAATCGGGGCCGCCGGGCACCAGGTGGACCCGCAGTTCGGATACGCCCGCGGCCTCCCGGGTCACCTTCCGCCAGGCGGAGGGCAGCCGCAGCTCGGTCGCGTCCAGACCGAGCGGGTGCAGGGCCGCGTCGAGCAGCGCGGGGTGCACGAGGAACGCACCGGGCTTCCAGGTCGACGCCGACGGGCCGTCCATGGGGAGCTGCGGCAGGCGCACCTCGGCGAACAGTTCCTCGCCGCGCCGCCACACCGCGTTCAGTCCCCGGAACGCCGGTCCGCACTCCGCGCCGAGGGACGTGAGCCGCCCGTACAGCCCCTCGACGGGCACCGGCTCGGCTCCCGGCGGCGGCCAGACGCCGGGGCCCTCGGGCGCCCGGACGTCGCCGATGGCGAGCGCCCCCCTGGCATGGCAGGTCCAGGGCTGTCCCGGTGGCGTGTCCTCCGTACGGGAGTACACGGACACCGGCCGGTGACCGGAGTCGTCCGGCTCGCCGACCGTCACCTGCACGCGGACATTGCCCTGTTCCGGCAGCACGAGCGGGGCCTCCAGCACCAACTCGGCCAGCTCAGCACACCCCACCTCCTCACCGGCGCGCAGCGCCATCTCCACGAACGCCGTGCCCGGCAGCAGCACCGACCCCGCCACGGCGTAATCGGCCAGCCAGGAATGCGACTCCAGGGACAGGCGTCCCGTCAGCAGTACCTCGCCGGTCTCCGCCGACTCCACCGCCGCGCCCAGCAGCGGATGACCGGCAGCCGCCAGCCCGAGCCCCGCCGCATCACCGGCGGCGGGCGCCACGGATGCGGGCCAGAACCGCTCCTGCTGGAACGCGTACGTCGGCAGTGCCACTCCGGCCGGGCCGGTCCCAAGAACCGCTTCCCAGTCCAGCCCGACCCCCCGCACATACGCCTGTCCCAGCGCGGTGACGAACTGCTCCAGCTCCCCCTGGTCCCGACGCAGCGACCCCAGCGCCGCCCCCTCGTGCGGCGATGCCTCCAGCACCTGCTCCACCGCGGCCGTCAGCACCGGATGCGCACTGGCCTCCACGAACACCCGGTGGCCCGCGGTCAGCAGCGCCTCCACACCCCGCTGGAACTCCACCGGCTCCCGCAGGTTCCGATACCAGTACCCGGCATCCAGGCCAGCGGTGTCGATCACCTCACCCGCCAGCGTGGAGCAGAAGACGACATCGGATACCGACCGCGGCTCGATGTCCGCCAGCAGTTCCCTCAGACGCTCCTCGACCACCTCGACATGCGCCGAATGGGACGCGTAGTCGACCGGGACGCGGCGGGCCCAGATGCCCTCGGCTGCCAGGCCGTCCAGCAGCTGGTCCATCGAGTCGGCATCACCCGACACCACCGTGGACGCGGGCGAGTTGACCACAGCGACGGACAACCTGCCGTCCCAGGCGGCCAGGCGCTCCTCGACCGCGGCCCGGCCCAGCATGACCGAGGCCATGCCGCCCTTCCCGGCCAGCTCCTTCAGCAGCTGGCTGCGCAGCGCCACGATCCGCGCGGCGTCCTCCAACGACAACGCACCGGCCACATAGGCCGCCGCGATCTCGCCCTGGGAGTGGCCCACCACCGCCGCCGGCGTCACGCCGTAGTGACGCCACAGCTCGGCCAGTCCCGTCATCACGGTGAACAGGGCGGGCTGCACGACCTCGGCGACCTGATCCAGCGCGTCCGTGCCCTCCTCACCTCGCAACACCGCACGCAACGACCAGTCCAGATACGGCGCGAAGACCCGCTCGCACCGGTCCACCCACTCCGCGAACACCGGGGACGAATCCAGGAGCGCCCGGCCCATGCCCACCCACTGCGACCCCTGACCGGGGAAGACCAGCACCACTCCCGGGCCTTCCGTGTCCCGGCCCGTGGCCACGTCCGGGACGGACACCCCGGCCGCCAGCGCTTCCAGCCCGGCGATCGCCGCCGTGCGGTCCTGCGCAACGACCGCGCCGCGATGCTCGAAGGCCGTACGGTGCCGGGCCAGTGCCACCGCCATCCCGGCGTCCGCGACCTCGGGTTCCGTCGTCGTACGCAGGAAGTCCGCCAGCCGTCCCGCCTGCTCCCGCAGCGCCGCCTCCGACCGGCCGGAAACCGGCCACAGCACCCCTCCCGCGGCCGAGCCCGGCGCGACAGCTTCCGCCTGCGATTCCTCCTGCTCCTGAGGCGCCTCCTCCAAGATGAGGTGGGCGTTGGTCCCGCTGATGCCGAACGAGGAGATCCCGGCCCTGCGAGCCCGACCGGTCTCGGGCCACGGCACCTGCTCCGTCACCAACTCCACCGCACCGGACGACCAGTCCACGTGCGGCGAGGGCGCATCCACATGCAGCGTCGCCGGCACCACACCGTGCTGCAGCGCCAGCACCGACTTGATCACACCCGCGACACCCGCCGCCGCCTGCGTATGGCCGACGTTCGACTTCATCGACCCCAGCAACAGCGGAGCGGCCTTCGCATCGCGCTGACCGTACGTCGCCAGCAACGCCTGCGCCTCGATCGGATCGCCCAGCGACGTCCCCGTCCCGTGCGCCTCCACCACATCCACATCGCCCACCGACAGATCCGCCGCGGCCAACGCCTGCCGGATCACCCGCTGCTGCGACGGACCATTCGGAGCCGTCAGACCATTCGACGCACCGTCCTGGTTCACCGCACTGCCGCGCACCACCGCCAGCACCCGGTGCCCGTTGCGGCGCGCATCCGACAGCCGCTCCAGCACCACCATCCCCACACCCTCGCTCATAGCGGTGCCGTCGGCGGCCGCGGCGAAGGGCTTGCAGCGGCCCTCGGGCGACAGCGCCCGCTGCCGGCAGAACTCGATGTAGACGGTGGGCGTGGGAATCGCCGTCACACCGCCCGCCAGCGCCATCGAGCACTCGCCCTGGCGCAGCGCCTGCGCCGCCAGGTGCATCGTCACCAGCGACGACGAGCACGCCGTGTCGACCGCGACCGCGGGGCCTTCGGCGCCCAGCACGTACGCCACCCGGCCCGCGGCGACACTGGTCGTGGTGCCCAGGTCGAAGTACCCCTCGACCTGGTCGAAGATCGGCTGGAGGAGCAGCGAGTAGTTCGACGGGAAGGCCCCGGTGAACACACCCGTGCGGCTGCCCCTGACCGAGGACGGGTCGATGCCGGCCTGCTCCAGCGCCTCCCACGACGTCTCCAGCAGCAGCCGCTGCTGCGGATCCATCGCCAGCGCCTCCCGCGGCGAGATACCGAAGAACGCCGCGTCGAACTCCACGGTCTGCCTGAGGAATCCGCCGTCCCGTACGTAACTCGTCCCCTGTCCCTCGGGGTCCGGGTCGTACAGCGCCTCAAGATCCCAGCCCCGGTCGTCAGGGAACGGGCCGAGCCCCTCCCCGCCGGAGGACAGCATCTCCCACAGGTCCTCGGGGGACTCCACACCGCCGGGGAAGCGACACGCCATCCCCACGATCGCGATCGGCTCCGATGCCGTGTCGCGCAGCTTCTGATTCTCCGCCCGCAGCTGCTGGACCTCGGTCAGCGATGCCCGCAGGGCGCTGACGACCTTCTCGTTGGGTGCGTCCATCTCGAACTCGAACCTCGCTCTTCGGTGCTTTGTGGTCAGGAGTTGTGATCGTCAAGCGCCAGCCGGACCAGTTCGTCCACGTCCATCGCGGCGATGGCATCCGCCTCGGCGGTACGAGACGGCTCCTCGTTCCCGGGTCCGGCCGTCGCGGCCGTTTCGGGGAGCAGCCGCTCACGCAGGTAGCGGGCGAGCTCGGCGGGGGTGGGATAGTCGAACACCAGCGTGGCGGGCAGCCGCTGCCCGGTTGCCCGGGAAAGTCGGTTGCGCAGCTCGACGGTGGTGAGCGAGTCGAATCCGAGGTCGATGAAGCGGTGTTCCGGCCGCACGCCTTCGGGGCTCACGGAACCGAGTACCGCGGCCACCTCGGCCTGTACGAGGCCGCGCAGCATCCGGTCCTGCTCGGTCTCCGTGTCGGCGGCCAGCAGACTCTGGACGAGTCCGGAGGCTGCGGTCTCCGGTCCGCTCGCCGCCGCACGGCGACGCCGGGGCATGCGGACCAGCCCCCGCAGCAGCGGCGTCTCGGTGGCCGCGCCGGACCGCAGTGCGGCGGTGTCAAGACGGGTGGTCACCAGGACGGGTTCCGCGGTGACCGTCCCCCTGGCCGTCGCGGTGTCGAAGAGGGTGAGGCCCTGTTCGGTCTCCAGCGGCAGCACACCGATCCGGCGGAGCCGTGCTACCAGGCTGTTCCGGTCGAGGTGCTGAGTCAACCCGGTGGCCTGGTCCCAGTAACCCCAGGCCAGTGAGGTGGCGGCAAGGCCCTGTGCCCTGCGGTGTGTGGCCAGGCCGTCCAGGAAGGCGTTCGCCGCGGCGTAGTTCGCCTGCCCGGCGGTGCCGAGAATGCCGGCGACGGAGGAGAACAGCGCGAACATGGACAGGTCGTGGCCGCGGGTGAGTTCATGAAGGTTCCAGGCCGCCTGTACCTTCGGGGCCATGACGCGGGCGAGCTGCTCGGTGGTCAGCGAGGGTATGACGCCGTCGTCCAGGATGCCCGCCGCGTGGACCACAGCCGTCAGCGGATGGTCGCCGGGAATGGCGTCCAGGAGTCCGGTCAGTGCCGCTCGGTCGGCGGCGTCGCACGCCGCGATGGTCACCTTGGTGCCCAGCGCCGCCAGCTCCGCTTCCAGTTCCGCCGTACCGGGGGCCTGCCGGCCGCTGCGGCTGGTCAGCACCACGTGCGCGAAGCGGTGCGTACGGACCAGGTGCCGCGCGACCAGGCCGCCCAGGGTGCCGGTGCCGCCGGTCACGAGCAGGGTGCCGGGCCGGTCCGGTACGTCCGGTACGAGCGCGGGCGT
The DNA here is from genome assembly GCF_045040405.1 of Streptomyces sp. NBC_01525. Classification (NCBI taxonomy): domain Bacteria; kingdom Bacillati; phylum Actinomycetota; class Actinomycetes; order Kitasatosporales; family Streptomycetaceae; genus Streptomyces; species Streptomyces sp. NBC_01525. The sequence goes on along the minus strand of NZ_CP109397.1, from coordinate 4,163,193 downwards.
GTCCTGGCCGTGGGGCGCCAGCCGGGGCACGAGCGCCCGCCCGCCGCGCAGCGCGATCTGAGACTCTTCAGCCGCGATCGCCGCCGTGAGTGCGGCGGGCAACGCCGCCCAGGACGACGGGTCGTCATCCATGTCCACGAGCAGGAACCGGCCGGGGTTCTCCGTCTCCGCCGAGCGCACCAGCCCCCATACCGGGGCGCAGGCCAGGCCGGTGACATCCGCGCCGGGCTCGGTAGCCACCGCGCTGCTGGTGAGCACAGCCAGCCGAGAGCCGGCCCAGCGGTCGTCGGCGAGCCATTGCTGTACGAGCCCCAGCACGTCCGCCGTGACCGCCTCCGCCGACTGCGGCACGTCCACACCGGCGGCCACGCCCGAATACGGCGCCAGTACCACGCCGGGCGTGCGGTCTCGGAGGGCAGTCAGGTCCGGATAGATCTCGGCTCGCACGGCCGTTCCGGCACGGGCGGCGACGTCCCGCGCGCCCAGGTCCGCACCGGCATCGATGACCGCGTAGGTGTCCGTGGCCGCGACAGCCTTCGCCTCGGGCAGCGGCTGCCAGGCCAGACGGAAGAGCGCCTGCCCTGCGCCGTCACGGGCCTGGCGCAACTGCTCGGCCGAGACCGGCCGGGTCACCAGCTCACGCGCCGACGCCACCGGCCGGCCCGTAAGATCGGCCAGCTCGACGGCCACTGTGCCGGTGCCCCGGGGCAGCAACCGGACCCGCAGCCCATCGGCGCCCGTGGCGTGCAGCCGGACGGCGTTCCAGGAGAACGGGAGCCAAGGCCCCTCGCCGGAGTCGTCGAGACCGCCGTTGAGCAGCATCGGGTGGAGAGCGGTGTCCAGCAGGGCAGGGTGCAGGCCGAATGCACCAGCAGCCGGACCGCCCCCGCGCGGTGCGCCGGTGGAGGTCTGCGGCAGGCGCACCTCGGCGAACAGTTCCTCGCCGCGCCGCCACACCGCGCGCAGTCCCCGGAACACCGGGCCGTAGTCGTAACCGCGCCGCGCCGTCCGTGCGTAGAAGTCCTCGACCGCCACCGGCTGTGCGCCGGCCGGCGGCCACGACGCGTCGGCATCCCGTACATCATCCGAAACCGCATCGCCGGAACCGGGCGTCACGGCCTCGGCGACCAGACCGCCCGCATGCCGGGTCCACGGGTCTCCAGGGCCCGCCGACTCGTCCCGGGAGTACACGGACACCGGCCGGTGACCGGAGTCGTCCGGCTCGCCGACGGTCACCTGCACGCGGATGTTGCCCTGTTCCGGCAGCACGAGCGGAGCCTCCAGCACCAGCTCGGCCAGCTCGTCGCACCCCACCTCCTCACCGGCACGCAGCGCCATCTCCACGAACGCCGTGCCCGGCAGCAGCACCGACCCGGCCACCGCATGATCGGCCAGCCAGGAATGCGACTCCAGGGACAGACGCCCCGTCAGCAGTACCTCGCCGGTCTCCGCCGACTCCACCGCCGCGCCCAGCAGCGGATGACCGGCCGCCGCCAGCCCGAGCCCCGCCACATCACCGGCGGCGGGCGCCACGGATGTGGACCAGAACCGCTCCCGCTGGAACGCGTACGTCGGCAGTGCCACTCCAGCCGGGCCGGTACCCAAAACCGCTTCCCAGTCCAGCCCGACCCCCCGCACATGCGCCTGTCCCAGCGCGGTGACGAACTGCTCCAGCTCCCCCTGGTCCCGTCGCAGCGACTCCAGCGCCGCGCCCTCGTACGGCGACGCCTCCAGCACCTGCTCCACCGCGGCCGTCAGCACCGGATGCGCACTGGCCTCCACAAACACCCGGTGACCGGCCGCCAGCAGCGCCTCCACCGCCCGCTGGAACTCCACCGGCTCCCGCAGATTCCGATACCAGTACCCCGCGTCCAGACCAACGGTGTCGATCACTTCGCCGGTCACCGTGGAGCAGAAAACGGCATCGGATGCCGACCGCGGCTCGATGTCCGCCAGCAGTTCCCTCAGGCGCTCCTCGACCACCTCGACGTGCGCCGAGTGGGACGCGTAGTCGATGGGGACGCGGCGGGCCCAGATGCCCTCGGCTGCCAGGCGCTCCAGCAGCTCGTCGATCGCGTCGGCATCACCCGACACCACCGTGGACGCGGGCGAGTTGGCCACAGCGACCAACAACCTGCCGTCCCAGGCGGCCAGGCGCTCCTCGACCGCGGCCCGGCCCAGCATGACCGAGGCCAGCCCGCCCTTCCCGGCCAGCTCCTTCAGCAACTGGCTGCGCAGTGCCACGATCCGTGCGGCGTCCTCCAACGACAACGCACCTGCCACATAGGCCGCCGCGATCTCACCCTGGGAGTGGCCCACCACCGCCGCCGGCGTCACGCCGTAGTGACGCCACAACTCGGCCAGTCCCGTCATCACGGTGAACAGGGCGGGCTGCACGACCTCGTCGCCCTGATCCAGCGAGGCCGTGCCTTCCTCTCCTCGCAACACCGCGCGCAACGACCAGTCCAGGTACGGGGCGAAGGCCCGCTCGCACCGGTCGACCCACTCCGCGAACACCGAAGAGGCATCCAGGAGCGCCCGGCCCATGCCCACCCACTGCGACCCCTGGCCAGGGAAAACCAGCACCACTCCCTGGCCCGACGGCACCACGCGATCGGTCACCACCCCGGCGGACTCCGTCCCGCCCGCGAGTGCTTCCAAGCCCGCCACGGCCTCGGACCGGTCCCGTGCCACCACCACGCCGCGATACTCGAAGGCCGTACGGTGCCGGGCCAACGCCACCGCGATGCCCGCGTCCGTCACTTCGGGGCCCGCGTCGTCGGATCCCACGCCGCTCGGTCCCGTACGCAGGAAGTCCGCCAGCCGTCCCGCCTGCTCCCGCAGCGCCGCCTCCGACCGGCCGGAAACCGGCCACAACACGCCTCCTGCGGCCAGGCCCGCCTCGCCCGGCGTGACCACTTCCGCCTGCGACTCTTCCTGCTCCTGCGGCGCCTGCTCCAAGATGACGTGGGCGTTGGTCCCGCTGATGCCGAACGAGGAGATCCCGGCCCTGCGAGCCCGACCGGTCTCGGGCCACGGCACCGACTCCGTCGCCAACTCCACCGCGCCCGCCGACCAGTCCACGTGCGGCGAGGGCGCATCCACGTGCAGCGTCGCGGGCACCACACCGTGCTGCAGTGCCAGCACCGACTTGATCACACCCGCAACACCCGCCGCCGCCTGCGTATGGCCGATGTTCGACTTCATCGACCCCAGCAACAGCGGAGCGGCCTTCGGATCGCGCTGACCGTACGTCGCCAGCAACGCCTGCGCCTCGATCGGATCACCCAGCGCCGTCCCCGTGCCGTGCGCCTCCACCACATCCACATCGCCCACCGACAAGTCCGCCGCGGCCAACGCCTGCCGGATCACCCGCTGCTGCGACGGACCATTCGGAGCCGTCAGGCCGTTGCTCGCACCGTCCTGGTTCACCGCACTGCCGCGCACCACCGCCAGCACCCGGTGCCCGTTGCGGCGCGCGTCCGACAGCCGCTCCAGCACCACCATCCCCACACCCTCGGCAGGTCCGAAGCCGTCCGCACTCGCGGCGAAGGAGCGGCAGCGCCCGTCGGGCGACAGCGCGCGCTGCCGGCAGAAGCCCAGGTAGACGCTGGGGCCGGAGAGCACGGTCGCCCCGCCGGCCAGTGCCAGGGAGCACTCGCCCTGGCGCAGCGCCTGCGCCGCCAGGTGGATCGTCACCAGCGACGACGAGCACGCCGTGTCGACGGTCAGCGCGGCACCTTCCAGGCCCAGGGCGTAGGCCACCCGGCCGGAGGCCACGCTGCTGTGGGTGCCGGTCGTGTAGTACATGTCGCTCTCGGGCACGGACTTGGCGATCAGCGGGTAGTCGAAGTTGGCCACACCTGCGTACACCGCGGTCTGTGATCCCCTCAGTGACGCGGGGTCGATGCCGACCTGCTCCAGCGCCTCCCACGACGTCTCCAGCAGCAGCCGCTGCTGCGGATCCATCGCCAGCGCCTCCCGCGGCGAGATACCGAAGAACGCCGCGTCGAACTCCAGGGCATGGTCGAGGAATCCGCCCTCGCGCACGTAACTCGTCCCCTGCCGATCGGGGTCCGGGTCGTACAGCGCCTCAAGATCCCAGCCCCGATCGTCAGGGAACGGGCCGTGTCCCTCCGCGCCGGAGGAGACCAGCTCCCACAGGTCCTCCGGGGACTCCACACCGCCCGGGAAGCGGCAGGCCATCGCGACGATCGCGATCGGCTCATCGCTCACCCTCGTGGCCGTCGGCTCGGGTTCCGCAGACGCCACCGGCTCGGATTCGCCGGCGAGTTGAGTGTCGAGGAACTCGGCCAGCAGCGTCGGCGTCGGGTGGTCGAAGACCATGGTGGACGGCAGGCTCGCGCCACTGAGACCGTCGAGCCGGTCGCGCAGTTCGACCGCGATGAGCGAGTCCACGCCCAGGTCCAGGAACGTCACATCGGCCGCTATGTCCTCCGGGCCGGGGTATCCCAACAACTCGGCCACCTGGCCGCGTACCACCTGGAGCAGGACATGAGTCCGTTCGCCGCCCGAGAGGCCGACGAGTCGCTGGGCGAGCACCGAAGCAGAATTCATGAGATCGCACCTTCAAAATTCGCGCAAGGGAGCGCCCACGCCACTGGGCGGCGGGGAGAACCAACGAATCACAGGGAAATCCGGGCGGAATTTCCGTTGCCAACCAACAATGCTGGCCCGCAGGCCGGGGTTGATACTCGTCGCGCACCGTCCCGGCCACAAGCCTCACACGTTCTCACGAAGCCTGCCGAACCGCCCCTCCGCAGCCGGTACGGCACCGCCGGAACCGCGGTTCCGAGCACATAACCGCAGCTCACAGACGCTTCCCAAAGAGAAGTCCGGCGAAGTCGCCACCCGGACACAAAGCCGCAGCCGACTTTAGAACAGCCTTAGACCCACTTCAGGGATCCCGTCCATTATTGACATCGCGGTCTTTGTGCCTTTTCGTTGAAGGCGCCTCTACCGCTGACAGCGCATGGACAAGATGCTGTATGCGTGTCCTGCGGATGGCATTCCCCCTCAAGCGCTTTCCCTGTCTCCAGAGGTGTCGCCATGAGCGATTTCGGAAGACCACCCGATTCCCCCGATTTCGAGCCGTCCATACCCGCCGATCCGTTCGGCGCGCCAGCCGGGCGGGCCGCGGTGCTGTGCGGTGTCGGTGGCTGGGTCCCGCCGCGGGTCGTCACCAACGAAGAGCTCGCGAGCCGCCTGGACACCACAGACGAGTGGATCACCACCCGGACGGGAATCAAGCGGCGTCATGCCGTCGAGCCCGGGCAGGCCACCTCCGATCTCGCCGTGGAAGCCGGCCGCCGGGCGCTGCGCTCGGCCGGCGGCCCGGCCCCGGACACCGTCCTGCTCGCCACCACGACACCCGACCGCCCGTGCCCGGCCACCGCTCCCCTGATCGCCACCCGGCTCGGGCTGCAGGAGGCCGCCGCCTTCGACGTCTCGGCGGTCTGCACGGGGCTCATCTACGCCTTGGCGACCGCGGCCGGTCTGATCGCCACCGGGGTCTCCCGGCGGGTCCTGGTGATCGGCGCCGATGTGTACTCCTCCATCGTCGACCCGGACGACCGCACCAACGCCATCATCTTCGGCGATGGTGCGGGCGCCGTGGTCCTGCGCGCCGGAAACCCGGACGAACCAGGCGCACTTGACCACTTCGACCTGGGCAGCGACGGCGCGTCGGAAGAGCTGATCATGGTGGCGGCCGGGGGCTCCCGGCAGTGGGCCGAATCCCGCCCACCGACCCGCGGCGAACAGCACTTCGCGATGCGCGGCAAAGAGGTGTACCGGCACGCCGTCACGCGCATAGCGGCCTCGGCCCGGGCCACGCTCGCCGCCGCGGGCTGGAAGCCGGGCGACGTGGACTACTTCGTCCCGCACCAGGCCAATGTGCGCATCCTGCACTCCGTGGCCGACGACCTCGGGATCGAACGGTCCCGCTGCGCCAGCCATCTCGTCGACGTGGGCAACACCGGTGCCGCGTCGATTCCGCTGGCGCTGGCCCACGCCCACACCGAGGGCGCGCTCAAGCCCGGCCATCGGGTAGTGCTCACCGGCTTCGGCGGGGGCCTGACCTGGGGCTCCTGCGTACTGCGATGGCCCGACATCGGCCAAGGAGAGGACCCACGATGAGTAACCCCACGCACGAGCAGTTGTACGACCGACTGGTCGCTGTCCTGCAATATCTGCACGACGCACCAGCCGAGCAGCTGACGCCGGACGCGACGTACGCCGGCCTCGGTGTCGACTCGCTCACGATGGTCGAGATATCGCTTCGGCTGGAACGCGAGTTGGGCGTCGAGGTCACCGACACCGAGCTGTCCCAGGATCTCTCCCTCGCGGAGACCGTGCGGCTGATCGAGTCCAAGCTCTCCGCCGACGGGCCGCTGCACCAGACCACCGCGTAACACCATCAACCGGCAAACCGACCAAAAGATCCGGCCGGTGAATCGTCCGGGACATCCGACCGGGAAAGAGGACTGACACGATGCAGATCACACCGCAGACCGACGGGCACATGGGCGTGGCGGTGGCGGACTTCGACCACACCGCCGCGTCGGACGCGGACATCGAAGCGCTCAAGCAGGCCGTCTACAAGCACAAGATCGCGGTACTGAAGGACCAGGACCTCACGCCGACGGCCTTCCACGACCTCGGGAAGCGGCTGGGACGCCCCGAGGGGTACTACGAGCCGATGTACCGCCACCCGGACCACCCCGAGGTCTTCGTCTCCTCCAACGTCCCGGAGAACGGCAAGCAGATCGGCGTACCGAAGACCGGCAAGTTCTGGCACGCGGACTACCAGTTCATGCCGGACCCGTTCGGGATCACCCTGATCTACCCGCAGGTCATCCCCGAGCGGAATCGCGGGACGTGCTTCATCGACATGGGCGAGGCATACCGCAAGCTGCCCGAGGAGCTGAAGGAGGCGGTGGCGGGGACGTCCTGCCGGCACAGCGTCCGCAAGTACTTCAAGATCCGTCCGCAGGACGTCTACCGGCCGATCTCGGAGATCCTCAAGGAGGTCGAGACGAAGACGCCGCCGGTGGTCCACCCCACGGTCTTCGTCCACCCGATGACCGGCGAGAAGGTGCTGTACATCAGTGAGGGGTTCACCGTCGGCATCGAGGATGCCGACGGCAACGCGCTGGACGAGGAGCTGCTCAAGCGCCTCTTCGAGGCCACCGGCCAGCTCGACGAGGACCAGACCCACGAGAACATCCATCTGCAGGAGTTCGAGAAGGGTGACCTGCTCGTCTGGGACAACCGCAGCCTGATCCACCGGGCCCGGCACACCACCACGCCCGAGCCCACCGTCTCCTACCGGGTCACCGTGCACGACACCCGGAAGCTGTACGAGACCGGGGCGTAGCCGTGACAGGCGCACACGCCACGGGCGCGCACAGCATCCACGAGCACGCCACTGACGAGCAGCTCCTGGCGCGCGTACTCCAGCCGTACAAGGAGCACTGCAAGTATCTGAAGTCGGCACGAGTCACCGCAGAGGGCACCGGAGGCACGGGCGTCACCGCGCACTGCACGTTCGAGATCCCCGAGTCGTGCTACATCGACGACACCGGACATCTCAACGCGGTCGAAATCACCATCTGTTACAACCAGATGATGTACTACACCGTCGCCGCTTCGGTCCAGTGGGGAATCCTGGAAGCGTTTGCAGACTGGACGATGGACGACTTCTGGAAGCGTCAGCTCCCGGACATCCTCATCGCCCGGTTCGACAGCAAGTTCCGGCGGCCTGTCACTCCTCGCTCCTTCTCCGGCGCCATCGAGTTCCGGTCGGTGCAGCACAGATCGCCAGGCGGCGCCGCGCCCCTGCTGATCGCCGACACGGCGTACCGCTATCACGATGCCGAGGGCGGCCGGTGCGACGGTGCGGCGACACTCGCCTTCACCGGCCTGCCAGGATGACCCGGCCGCGTGCGTCGGCTCCGGTTCCGCTTTCGTGCGGAGCCGGAGCCGGCGCATGCGGCGACCGCCCCGCCGACGGCAGGAAGGAACCCAGCATGTGCATCGCCCAGGCATGCGAGAAACCCCGATGACCGCACACCCGAACGCGTCTTCCGATGTGAGCAACCCATGGATCCGGCGGTTCGCGCCGTACGGCGATCCGTCGCCGAGTCGGGCGCGGCTGGTGTGTTTTCCACACGCCGGAGGGGCCGCGAGCTACTACTTCCCGCTGTCCCGGCAGCTCGCGCCCACGGTGGAGACCTGGGCCATCCAGTATCCGGGGCGTCAGGACCGGCGCAAGGAGCCGTTGCTCACCAGCCTTTCCGACATGGCGGACGCCGCCTTCGAGGCGCTGCGGCCCCACATGAGGCCCCCGTACTCCTTCTTCGGGCACAGCATGGGCGCCCTTCTGGCGTTCGAGGTGGCCCACCGGTTCGAACGTCTCGGCCAGGACGGTCCGGTCCAGGTCTTCGTCTCCGGCCGCCGCGCGCCCTCAGCCGGCGGCCGCGAGCGCGTGCCTCCGCGGACCGACGCCGAAGTGCTGGCGAACATCAAGAAGTTGGGCGGCACCGCGCCGAGCGCGCTGGACGACGAGGGGCTGCGCGCCCTGATCCTCCCCGTCATCCGGGCGGACTACCGGGCTGTCGAGACGTACGTGTGCGAGGCGGGGCGAACGCTGCGCTGCCCGCTGACCGTGCTCGTCGGCGACAACGATCCGATGGTGACGGTCGCCGAGGCGGCTCAGTGGCGAGACCACTCGACGGGCGCCTTCGCCCTGTCGGTGTACCCCGGTAGCCACTTCTACCTGGCCGACCAACTCACCGATGTGGCCCGGGGCATCAGCGCCTCTCTCGCCGCCGCGGTCCCTGCGAGGAGTTCGGCACGGGCCGCCGAGGCCGCCCCGCCGCCGGCCGCCTCCTGACGCGCGCGGTGGGTGGCCCGCGATGTTCCGGCCCTCTGTCGGGCGGATGGGGCCTGCGATAGCGTCCGAAACACAGACGGGGCGCCCGTTTGTCTCTGCCGCACGGGGAGGAGCGTCATGGAACGCGGTGCAGATCTGGAGAAGCTCAGGGACCTCTCGAAGGAGTTCCACAAGAAGTCCGCCGAGCTGCACGCGCTCGTGAAGTACCTGGACGCCAGGACCAAGTCCAGCGAGAGCTTCTGGAAGGGCCCGAAAGCCAACCAGTTCCGGCAGGAATGGGACTCGGTCCGGCCCACGTTCGACACGTTCGCCGAGACGCTGGAGAGCGCGAGCAGGTCCGCGCGGACCAACGCGGACAACATCGAACGCGCCACCTGAGCACGGCGCGCACGGCGGCCGGCCCCCTCAGCTCGGCGGGGTGCCGGCCGCCGCCTCGTCCGGGTCCGGTCCGTCCACGACGCACTGGACGGGCCGGAAGGCCCCGCCGGAGACGTACAGCCCGCTGCCGACCGGGCCCGCACCGGCGTTCGCCGGGAGCCGCACATGGAACAGTTCGCCGTCCTGCGCGCTGCGCGGGGCGAGCAGCAGTCCCTGCTGAGCGGAGCGGGCGCTCACCACGAACCCGCGGTACTGCGAGGACAGCCCGTCCGTCGCACCGGCGGCGACGAGCCCGTGCCCGCCGTCCATGCCGCTGCGGACGAGCTGCTCCAACGCCTCGTCCAGCAAGGACTCGTGGAGGAGTTCCGCGTCATCGACCAGGGCGACGTAAGGACGCCCGTCCGCCTTCTCCACCAGCTCCGTCAGCTCATCCTCCGTGGCGTCGGTGCCCCGCAGCAGCCCCAGCACACCCGGCGCGCCCGCCAGCGCGCGCAGCGGTGACCGGCGCGGCGTGACCAGCACGACCGGGGTCTTGGCCCGCAGCAGGGAACGCGCCGCGGTCACCAGCGCGGTGGACCGGCCGGACTTCGGGGGGCCCGCGATGACAAAGCCCGGCCCGTCCGCCTCCAGATCGACACCGACGGGCCGGAGTTCGTCCCCGCCGACGGCCAGCAGGGCCCACAACGGCGACGGCGGGACGAAGCCGGGGACGAGGGCGTCGCACTCCCGCGCCGTGATGCGGCGGGGCAGGGCGTCCACCCGCAGGGGGCGCAGCCGGGCGGGCGGCTGCCGGGGGTGCGCCCGGCGGGCGGCGTCGGCCAGCTCCCGCAGGGCGCGCACCTGGGCCTGGCCGGACGGGTCCGGGGCCAGCAGGGCGAGCTGGGTCTCCTCGGCGCCGCCGTCGGTCAGCCGCAGCGCGCGGCCGTTCGGCATCTCCTTCGGGACGTCCCGCGCACCGAACCCGGCGGTGGCGTAGTCGCCCGGATCCGTCATCCGCAACACCAGGCGCTCCGCGAAGAGGGACGCCACCTGGCCGCTCAGCCCGCTGCGGTCGGCCGTCATGACGACCTTCAGGCCCACCGCCGGGCCCTCGCGGAAGATCCGCTGCGCCGCGTCGACCAACTGCCCGTAGTTGTAGTCCTCGAACGCCTGGGTGAAGCCCTCCCAGCCGTCCAGCAGCAGCACCAGCCACGGCAGCCGCTCCTCCCCCGCCGCCCCGGCGCGCTGCTCGGCCGCGCCCGCGGCGCCCCCGGTGGCCAGGATCTGCTGGCGCCTGGCGATCTCGGCGAGCAGACGGTCGAGCAGCCGCCGCACCCGGTCGGGCTGATCGCGGGTGACCACGGCCCCGGCGTGCGGCAGGGCGGCGAGCGGCGCCAGGACGTTGGAGCCGCAGTCGATGCCGTGGACGTGGACGTCGTACGGGGCCGCCGTGCGGGCCAGGGAGCCCGCGAGGGTCCGCAGGGCGGTGGAGCGGCCGGAGCGGGCGCCCCCGACGATCAGGACGTGCTCGCCCCGCACCAGGTCCAGGACGAACGGCGCGCGGCGCTGCTGGGACGGGAGGTCGGTGACGCCGAACGGGACCGGCGGTACGTCCTCGTCCGCCGCAGCGTCCGGCCGGGGCGCCTCGTCAAGGGTGAGGCGGTCGGGCAGCGGGGGCAGCCAGGGGCTGCGGGGCGGGGGCGCTCCCGTGCGGGCCGCCGCGTCACGGACCGCGTCGACGAGGACGGCCAGGTCGGTGACCATGGTGCCGTCGTCCTCGGCGTCCGCCACGCGGGGCAGGGGGCGGCCGTAGGCGGGGCCGTCGAGCGGGACCAGGCGGGCCCGGGGGCCCGTGGCGCCGGTGCGGGGGCGCCGCCCGCCGATCCGGGCCGACTGCACCGCCACGAGGGACTGGGCGCCGGAGCGCACATAGGCGCGGCCCGGCGTGGAGCGGGCGATGGCACCGGCGTCCGGGGCGTCGAGGACGTCCGCCGACTCCGCGCCGTCGGTGACGCGGAGCGCGATGCGCAGGTTGGTGTTGGCGCGGATGTCGGCGCTGACCACTCCGGCCGGGCGCTGGGTCGCCAGCACCAGATGGACACCGAGGGAACGGCCCCGGCGGGCGATGTCCACCAACCCGTCGATGAAGTCGGGGAGTTCGGCGACGAGCGAGGCGAACTCGTCGATGATCAGCACGAGTCGCGGCAGCGGCGGCAGCTCCGGGCGGAGTGCGCGGGTGTCGACGTAGTCCTCCAGGTCCTTCGCCCCGGCGGCGAGAAGGATCTCCTCCCGGCGTCTGAGTTCGGCGGCGAGCGAGGCCAGGGCGCGTTCGGTGAGGTGCGCGTCGAGGTCGCTGACCATGCCGACGGTGTGCGGCAGCCGCGCGCAGTCCATGAAGGCGCTGCCGCCCTTGTAGTCGATCAGGACGAAGTTCAGGGCGTCCGGCCGGTTGGCGACCGCGAGGGAGGCGATGAGGGTCTGGAGCAGTTCGGACTTGCCGGATCCGGTGGTACCGGCGATCAGGGCGTGGGGGCCGTCCCGGCGGATGTCGAGGAGGAACGGGCCGTCCGCCGCGACGCCCACGGCGGCCTCGGTGGTGGCACCGCCGGACCGCCACCGGTGGGCGATGTCCACCCCCGTGGGGTCCGGCAGCTCCAGCAGGGACAGCAGCCGCGCCTCCCCGGGCAGGGCGCCGTCGGCGTCGTCGCGGCTGACGTCCCGTACGGGCGCGAGCGAGCGGGCGATCAGCTCGCACCACTCCGCGCCGACCTGGTCGGCCACCACCTCGCCGACGCGCTCCAGGCCCGCGCCGCGGACCACCAGGCGCGTCGCGGCGCCGAGCGGCCAGCGGACCGCGGCCCGGCACTCCTCCGGCAGCAGCCGCTCGTCCTCGTCGAGGCAGAGGGCGAAGATCCCGTGCTCGGGGCCGTCCTGGAGCAGCTCGGGCATCCCCGCCACGCGGCGCAGCAGCCGGGCGCCGTCCAGGACGAGGAGGACATGCGGGTCGGGGCGGAGCGTGCCCGACGCCCGGTGGCTCTCGCGGGCGGCCTTCCGCCGGTGCAGTTCGGTGAGGAGTTCATGGACGCGCCGCCCGACGGCCTCGGCGTCCGAGCCGACCAGCGCCGCACAGTCCTGCCCCCGCTGCGGCCGGGTGTGCGGCAACCAGTGCGCCCAGCCCCAGTCGTCGCCCGCCCGCCGGGTGGCGGCAAGCACGACGACGGAGAGGTCACGCGGGCTGTGCAGCACGGCGGACTGCACGGCCAGCCAACGGGCGGTGGCCAGCGCCCGGTGCCGGTCACCGGCGACCCCGACGACGCCGAGGCGCGGGAAGGACACGGTGGCGGGGACGTCGGGCAGCGAGGGCGGGTGCGGCGCCTGGTCGTCGTGCGGGGCGCCGCGGTCGGCGACGAGTTCGATGTCGGCGGGCAGCGCGGCGACCCCGAGGCGCAGGCGCAGGGTGTCGGGGTCGGTGAGGCGGCGCTCCCACAGCCGCCGCCGGGGGCCGGTGGCGAACAGCAGCACCTCGGCGGGGTCGGGGTGATCCCGCCGCCGCAGCCGCTGCTCCTCCTTGCCGAGCCTGGCCACCTCGGCCTCGTGTGCGGCGAGTTCCTTCTTGTACCGGCGCAGCGAGGTCTTGTTCCGCTTCTTGCCCTCACGGTGGTCGCTGAGCCACTGGCCGACCATCATCACCGGGCTCATCAGGCAGAACAGCAGCATGTACGCCTGGCCGGTGACGCCGTACATGACCAGGCCGAAGAGCACCGGCAGGAAGGCCGCGATCAACTGGAAGCGCGCCCGGTCGGCCCGCCCGGGCGGGGCCGGGACGACGAGCCGGGGGCGGGGCCGTACGGGGGTCAGGCGCGGCGGCCGGTGGTAGGCGAGCCCGCCCTCGTGCATCGGGGTGAGGTGGGCGTCGGCGTCGGCGGGCACGTCCAGTACGAAGAGGGAGTCGCCCGCGCGCAGGACCGCGCCGGGCGGCCAGTCGCGGTCCGCGTCCACGGGTGCGTCGCCGAGGGAGCAGTCGGCGCCCGGGGCCGCGGCGAGGGTGAGGCCGCCGTGGATGTCCACCGTTACGCGGGCCGCCAGCGGCGGCAGTTCGGGGTCGGCGACGCGCAGGGTGCAGGCGGGCCCGGAGCCGAGGGTGGTGACGCCCGCGCCCAGCCGGAGGACGCGGCCGGAGCCCGGCCCTCCGGCCACCCGTAACTCGAAGCGGCCGGTGGGTTCGCCCTCGCGGAGGAAGGGCCCGATGGTGTCGTCGAGGGTGAGGCGCGCGCCGTCGGTGAGGACCGCGGCGGCCGGGGCCCGGGGGTCGCACCGACGGCCGTCGACCCAGAGATGGCCGTCGGACGGGCCGGGGCCGGAGGGATCAGGGCGGGACGGGCCGGGGCCGGATGCGCCGGGGCGGGACGAGCCGGGTGGGCCGGTGCGGGAAGAGTGGGGGCCGGACGGGCCGGGGCGGGGGCCCGTCAGTGGTACGACCACGGAGCGCGGGGCTCCGGGCTCCGCGGGCCGCCGCGACGGGACGGCGGAGGCCAGCGCCCCTGCCACGTCGGCGACTTCGGCGCCCTCCTCCGCCAGCACCAGGACGTCCTGCGGTGCGCTGCCTTCCCGTACGACGGTCACCAGGACCCGCATCGTGTGCCCCTCCCCCTGCGCCATGACGGGCGGCGCCGCTCCGGCACGGCGCCGCCCCGGCGGACCGGCACGTACGGTGTGTTCCCCTCGACGACGGCCCAACTCACCGTGTTGATGTATCAGTTCGCTCAAACGGCGGGGTGGGCCGGTCGCCGCGATTCTGCCCTCGAACCGGAATTCCGTGAAAGGTGACCGCGGGCGCCTCGACCCCGAACACGCCGCCGCCCACGTCCCGTCGCGCCGCGTACAGTCCGGTGTTCCGCGCATCGGCGGAACCGTCGGCCACGGCCCAGCCACATCCCCGCAGCTGACGCGCGAGGTCACCGATAATCTCTACGGTCGTCCTGCCCTCCGCCTCGTCGTACGCCGTGAGGGCGACGGATTCGCGGGATATGCCGGAGGGTACGTCCAGCACAGTGCCACCGGGAAAGAGAGAGCGGAGGACCGCCCGCACTTCCCCGGACAGTTCATGCGAGGGCTCCCCTTCCACCGGTTTTCCGTCTGTCGCTGCTCCTGCCATCTTCCGCTCCTTCCGTAAGGAACCGACCATCCCGGCTAATTGAGGAGGTCGAAGGCGGCACCGACCGTCCGGACGCCGTCTGCCAGCAGCGAATCTCCGGAGAAAAGGTCACCGACGTCGTTCATCAAACGCTCCAGCTCCATTCCCTTGGCCACCAGATGGGACGCCGGATCGAGAAGCTTCGTGGCGGCCAGCATCGCGCTGCCACCCGCCGCTCTGGCAACCCACGCGGGCGCCCCTTTTCCCTCAACCGCCTTGCAGGTCTGCTTGTACGTGAGGGAACCCGACAGGGCGACCAGCTCCTTCTGCAGCTCCTGCGGCGTCACCCGATCCAACATGTGATATTTGTCCAGCACGCCCTGGATCGGGCCGATGAGGTCCGTCATTCCGGCCCGTCCGCTGATTTTGTTCTGCAGAATGGGATCAAGGTCGCGCCCCATCTTGTTGGCAACATCCGGCGGCACCTTGGCGCGGAGAAAAGCAACGAGCATCCGCAGCTCCTGTGCACCCATCATCTCCTCATCGAGCGTGGCGTGCTCGAAGGTGAGCGCCTCCGTATCTCCGAAGAGAATGCGCTGGAGGTTGTTCATGGACTCACTGTCTTCCTTGTAGTACTCGGAGTGGCGGTGAGAGCGATCGGTGGCCAGCCTGGTGATCCCCTTGAAGTCTGCGGGATCTTTTCCGTGCCCCTCGGTGTAGGAGACGAAGTCCTCCGGCGCCCGCATGGCGTAGAACTTCGTCCCAGGCATATGGAGATCGGCGACGGAGTTGATGCCGGGACCGAGCCCAGGACTCCCCATGAAGACAATGTTGTCGACGTTCTTCAACCCACTCTGTATCGCCTTGGCGGTCACCAACGTGCCATAGCTGTGGGCAAAGATGTCGACCCGGGCATCTTTGCGCAGATTCACGGAGATGCCGCTGCGGAATTCCGCCAGATCCTTCCCTCCGGCAACGGCCTTCTCCGGGTCGAGCGAGTCACCGTACTCAGGGGCGTCATAACCCTGCCAGCTGATGACCGCCGTATCAGGGTCCTCGACCTTTCCGTATCCCGCCCGCACAAGGTCGTAGCCACCCTGGGCGAACTCGTCGAAACCATCCAGCCGGCTGGTGACCCCGGGGACACGGAGCAGCACCTTCTTGGCGTTCTCCAGGTCACCTACGACTTCCGCCACCCGGCCATCCGCGAAGGAAGCGGACTTGGGATCGCCCACCGTGCCGTAGTGCGCATCGAAAACGAGGAACTGACGCGGGACCTCCACCGTGACCCTCCTGCCACCGGGGTCCTTTTTCTCCATCACGCGGGGGCTCATGAACCTCCGGAGCGTATCCACGCGCTTCTTTGTGCGCAGATACCTGGGGTCGTCCTTCGCGAGATCCTTCAGATACGCAGACTCCTCGTTGAACGCCTCTTGGATCTCCATACGGTTCGCCGCGAACCGGATCTCGGACGGGACACCGTCGAGGTTCCCCACGAGCTCGGGATCGGCTGCCGCGAGCGCCGCCTGCTCCGCCCGGGAGAGGCCGGAGAAGTACTTCTTGACCGCCTGCGCGCGACGCTCCGCAACATCAACACCGCGGTGCGCGCCGGGGCCGTCCTTGTGTGCGTCGAGGATCTTCTTCAGCTCTGCCGCCGGCCCGCGTCCCTTTCCCTGCCGCGCCAGGGTGTCGGGGAGATCGAAAGCACCCAGGGAATCAAAGCGGGACTCGGAAGGGGAACGGAGCGTTCTCGCCCGGGAGCGCAGCTCCCGGGCCGTGACACCGAGCCAGGCCGCCAGCGCCGTGAGACCGGAAACCTCCCCGCCGGCCTGCAAGGTGTTTGCGCGGGCCTTCAGGCGGGGTATCTCCCCGGCCTTCCTGTCCATCGACTTCGCCAGCCGGTCGAGCATTTCCGGATCCGCCAGAACCATCACCATGGCCAAGTACCGTAGCGGTCCTGGACGGCCCGGGGCAGACGACCTCAACTACATTGACGAAATAGGTGGTTCGCCATGACGAGCGAGGCTGAAAGTCTGCGCGCGCTCGCGACGGATGTCCGGCACCTGCTTGACGAAACGATCAAGATCGCCACCCGCACCAGGTCGGAATCATCCTCCCGGTGGCGAGGGCCTTATGCGGAGGAGGTACGCGGAGAACTCTCCGTACACACAAGGAAGTTGTCCGTCATGGCCGACGGGCTGAACGCAGAAGCCGGAAGGCGTAAAAAGGACGACGCGTAAGAGCCGTACAGTGGCCCGCCCCGGGCCACCGGAGCCGGTTTGCGGAACTCAGCCCTCCCAATGTGGATTGTGCAGACACTCCGTCATCACAAGAACGTTGAGAATGGGAACGTCCTTGCCCGACTTGAGCGTGAAACGCGTTGCGCCGACATTGGCCTTCCCCTCCGTGCCCCGCCTGGAGAGCGTCTTGCCCACGTCGTCCGCACCCCGTTTGCTGGGCTCAACCTTCCAGCCCTTGCGCTCAAGGCGCCTGACGGTCTCGCCGACCAGGTCACCGGGAGAGCGCCGGTCGGAGGCATCGCCGACGACTTCGTAGGTGATGCGGGAGCGCACCCTGCTGGCGTCCCGACTGTCCACTAGGTCCGACCCACCACAATTGATGTCGGAATCCCCTAATTCATCGACCTCCACCCCCGGCATCACCGCCTTCAGCGCACCGACGGTGTCAGGGCGCGCCGCAGCGAGCGCCTGCTCGGGAGTGGCGCCACCTCCCTCCTTCGCACCGCGCGCAGTCGAGCAGCCGCCCAGCACGGCGATGACGGCCAGCGTCATGACCAGCCGGCGCCTCCCCCGCGGGACGTCCCGGCGCAGGTGTGCAGCGACTACGCACCGCATGATGCGGTTCGGCGCCGAGTGGGTGTCACATCCGAGCCCTTCACGCAACGTGATCACAGAGTCCGACTCCCGACAGATTCCGACCCCCGGTCATGGGTAGCACCCCACCGGCAACGGTAGGAGATCTACCCGCGTACGCGGCGGTAACACGCGCGACAATCCGGGGTGTTGGAGGTCCCTTCTGCAAAGTCGGCGCGGCCTTCCTGTCATGCGCCACCCTCCCCGCCAGTGACGGACGGTAGTTATTCTGGGCAGAGGGGAGATGCGTCCCACCCGGAAAGCCGGCGCGGCGCAGGTCACCCTCCCTGTTCCGCGTCCACGGCAGCAGCCCCTCCGTTACGGTGCCGACGTGGAGCTGACGCTGACTCTTCTCGGGGCCGTCTTCGGCGGCGCGGCCGGAGCGCTCGTGCCGCGTGCCGCCTACCGGTTCGCGGTCGACGCGGCGGAGCCCTGGCGTGCGCGGTGTCCTCGGGGGCATGCGATCGCGGGGCCGTGGGGCGGCTGGGTCGGGTTCGCCCGGTGCCCTTCGGACGCGCGCCCGGAGGGCGGGGGCGCGTGCCGGTACGGGCCGGGGAGGGGCGTGGCCCCGGCCGTCTCGGCGCTGGTGTGCGGGCTGTTGGCCGCCGTGGTGGGCGCCCGTCCGGAGCTGGCGGTGCTGCTGGTCGTCACGCCGTTCGCAGTGCTGCTGTCGGCGGTGGACGGGGCCGTGCACCGGCTGCCGGACGTGGTGACGCTACCGCTGGCCGCCGCGACCGTCGCGCTCCTGGGGGCGGCCGCACTGCTGCCCGGACACGGCGGGAGCTGGGTGACGGCGGTGGCGGGAAGTCTGGCGCTCGCCGCGCTCTACGGCACGCTCTTCCTCGTCAATCCGGCGGGCATGGGGCTCGGTGACGTGAAGCTGGCGCTCTCCGTGGGCGCGCTCCTGGGATGGTACGGCTGGCCCACCCTCTTCCTGGGGACCTTCGCCGCCTTCGGGGCGGGCGCGCTGTTCGGGGTGGCGCTGATGGTGCTACGGCGCGCGCACCGGCGGACGGCGATGGCGTTCGGCCCGTTCATGCTGGCGGGTGCACTGGTCGGGGTGGTCGGGGCGGGTTAGGTCCGGTCGCTGAACTCCCGCCTTCCACAGGTCAGTTCGCGGTCCGCGCGTGCCACGTCGGGGCGAGTTCGTCGAGGAGGGCCCGGGTCTGGGGCGGCAGGCCGCGGGGCGGGGCGTGGTGGTCGAGCAGGCGCCGGACCACGGCTTCGAGGCGTTCGGTGTCACCCGTGGCGTGTGCGGTGCGGAGGAGTTCGTGCCAGAGGCGTTCGTCGCCGGGCGCGGCGGCGAGGGCCGCTTCGAGGGCCGTGGCGGCGGACTGCGGACGGTCGTGCGCGCGGTGGTGGGCGGCGAGGTCGAGGGCGGACTCGATGAGCAGGAAGCGCAGTTGGGCCTCGGCGATCTCGTGGGCAAGCCAGGCGTAGCGGCCCTCGGGGCGGTCGACCAGCAGCGGACCGCGGGCGAGGGCCAGCGCGTCGGTGAGGAAGCGCTCCCGTACCGCGGGGTCGTGGGCGCCGCGCCCCGTGGTGGCCTGGTGGTGCAGGTTCTGCAGGACGTCCCAGTCGGAGACGACGGAGGGCGCCAGGACGAGCCGCCCCGTGGCATCGGTGGTGAGGCGCGGGCCGCCGTCGGGGTCGCTGCCGAGCCAGGCCCGCAGGCGCGTGACCAGGGCATCGTGGACGTCGGGGGTCACGCCCCGGGGCCACAGGGCCGCGGCCAGGACACGGGGATGGACGCCCTCGCGGTGCAGCAGGAGCAGGGCCAGCGCCTCGCGCAGCAGGGCGCCACGTTCGGCTACCGGGGCGCCGAGGCCGGTGATCTTGTACGGGCCGATGATGCGGGCGTAGACGGCGGGCGGGGTGGGGCCGGTGAGGTCGACGGCGAGGGCCGGTGCCGTGGGGCCGGGGCCGTCGTCGGTGGGGGCGGCGGAGGCGAAGAGCGCGACGACGGCGGCGTGTTGCGCGTCGGGAAGCTGTTGCGCGGCCAGGTCCAGGCCGAGGAGCGGGGCGATCAGCCGGCCCTCGGGGGTGATCTCCAGCTGCCAGGTGGCGCCGGGCACGTCCGCCGTGGCGGTGGCCAGGAGGTAGCCGATGCCCAGGCGGCCGGAGTCGGCGGCGAGCGCGGCCAGGCGCCGGGCCTCGTCGGGCGAGGGCTCGGCGGCGAGGAGCACGAGGTGCGGCGCCGACTGGGCGTGCCGGGCCCGGCCGGTGCGTCCCGTGAGGACCGAGTCGTGTCCGGCGGCCGCGAGGGCGCGGCGGCGGTGCCCGGTCTCCGCCTCCAGCGATTCCAGCAGCGCGGCCGTGTCGGGCAGGTGCCGCAGCCGGGTGGGGGCGAGCGCCGGGAGACCGGCGCCGAAGCCGACGAGGGTGACGGTCATACGGTCGGACCAGCCGTTGGTCGCGAGTTCGGCGGCGAGGGAGGAGAGGACGGCGATCCGCGCCGCGGGGGCGCCCGTCAGCGTGACGAGACCGGGCACGGCTTCGAGGTTGAGCAGCAGGCGGGCGCCGTCCAGGGTGCCGAGGCTCACCAGGCCGGGGTAGGGCGCCGCGGTCTCCTCGTCCTGGCGCAGCCGGGGTACGGCGGCGCGTTCCAGGCGCCAGAACATCTGGTCCTGGCCCGGCTCCCAGGGCTCCGGCGGCGGTCCGGCTTCGTCGGCCAGCTGGAGATGGAGTGCGTCCGGGGTGAGCCAGGCGGCGTAGACGGCGGGCAGGGTGCGGCCGGCCACGGTCAGCGTGCGGGTCAGGCCGCGCAGGGCCCGGTCGAGGTCGCGTACGGCCTCGGGGTCGGCGCCCGCCAGAAGGGCGTCGTGGGCGTCGGTGGCGGGCCCTTCGGGGACGGGCATCCGGTGGCGGACCGGGCGTACGGCGCGGGCCGCCGCGTCCCACAGCGCGGCGCGGCGACGGCGGCCCAGCGCGGCGAGGAGACCGGCGGCGAGCAGCGGGGCGGCGAGCAGGGCCTCGGGCAGACCGGCGGCCGGGGCGCCGTGGACCTCGACGGCGTGCTCACCGATGGGCGGGGACGGTGACGCGGGCGAGGCGGCGTGGTCCGCGGGCGGCCGGGGCGCCTCGCGCCGGGCACCGGGGCCGTCATCCGCGGTGGGGTGTACGGCACCCGTCTCCGCGTACGCGGCGATCTGCTTCCGGACGCCGGGGGCGGTGCCCGGTGCCTCGCCGGGCATCTCCACAACGTCGCCGCCGTGCGCGTCGGCGGGCATCTCCACGATCCAGCCGGGCCGGATCAGACTGGCGAGGGAGAGACGGGAGCCGTCCGGCTGGGGACGGTCCTTGTTCAGCTCGTAGATCTCCTGGTACCGCCGCCCGTCGCCGAGATGGCGCCGGGCGATCTCCCAGAGGGAGTCGTGATGGCGACCCTCGGGGGGCTGGACGCGGTAGAACTTCGTCGCCCGGACGCCCGGACGCGGCGCCGCGGCGGCCGCGCCCCGCGGGTCCCCGGGCCGGGACTCCGTACCGCGCTGCCGGTCCGCCTCGGGGGACGGGCCGGGCTGCTTCCGTTGGGCGGCCGGGTCCTGCGGTGCGGTCGCCGTCAGCGGGGCGCGCCGCGGTGCGGCGTCGCCGGGGGCGAGGGAGGACAGGCTCGGTGCCAGGCTCGCGGCGGACGCGCCGAGCAGCAGGACGGCGGCGATGAGCTGACGGGCCATGAGCTGGCTGGGCCCGGCCCCGGGCACCCGGGCGGGCAGCCCGACGCCGGACACCGCCGCCTTGACCTCCACCAGGACGCAGGCGGTGAACTGCGCCCAGGCGAGCCAGACGACGACGGCGAGGACATCGACGAAGGTCGCCGGGGTGATCGGCTGCCGGAGGGTGGACAGGGACGGCAGGGAGTCGGGCAGCGGCCAGCCGACGAAGTGGACGAGGGCGACGGGCAGCGCGATCAGCAACGCCGCCAGGGCGAGGGCCGCGAGCAGGGCCCGCAGGACGTCGCCCGCACCACGGGGCCCGCGAGGCGGCGGCGTGGGCGGAGGCGCGGTGTACGGGATCTGTCGGGCCATGGCGCTCGCTCCCGGATCGTGGATCGGTGTGGACGGCGGGTGACTCAACCCGTGCGGGATTCGGCCGTGGAGGTTCCGCGCACGGTGATCGCTCCGTCGTAGAAGAGCCCGGTCAGCACGGGCCGGTAGGTGAGCTGGACCTCCACCTCGACCCGTTCGGTGTCGGCACTGCGGCAGTGGGAGGCGGCGGCATCCGGCCCGGAGAGACCGGCCTCGCGGACGTACGCGGCCACCCGCCTGCCGCAGTTGCGGTAGTTGAGGGGGGCGTCGTCGCGGCCCTCGCGGATGGCCTCCACGTCGAGGTCCTGCGCGGCGTAGCGGGCGGCCTGTTCGGCGATGTCGGCGGCGCGTTCGCGCTGGGCGAGGGAGAGCCCGCCGTCGATGACGAAGGCGGCCAGGGCCAGGAACAGCACCGCGAAGAGGAGCACGGCGGCGCTGCCGGACCCGCGGTCGCCCCGGGCCCGCCGTCCGACCCGGCGGCCGGGGCGCGCGCTCACCGGGCCCGCCGGAACGGGTCGAGGGGCGAGGTGGCGCGGCCGGTGAGGCGGGTGGGGATGTCGAGGCCCAGCACGGCCAGCCCCCGGATCTCGCAGCCGACCTCCACGGTGAAGAGCCCGCCGGGCGTGAAGCCGACGGTGGTCCGGCGCACCGTGACCGGCCCGGCGCAGATGTCCGCGAGGTCGGCCTCGGCGGCCTTGTGCGCCTCGCTCATGGCGACGGGGGCGTCCCGCTGGATCGAGCCCGCGCGGGCGGCGTCGCGGGCCGCGCCGTCGAGAGCCCCGCGCCCGTCGACGAGCTGCCCGAAGGCCACCATGACCAGGACGAACAGGATGAGGACCGGTGCCAGGACCACCACCTCGACGGAGGACATCCCCCGGTCCGCACCGGACACGTCCGGCCGGTCGCCGGCCCCCGGGGTCGTGTGCACGTCCGTCACCTCCCTTCCGGTACGAAGCGTTCGACGGGCCCCTGCGACCGGGCGTGGACGGTGAAGTGGAGGCCGGGGAAGACGTTCGGTACCCGGGCCGTGATCTCCACGCCGACCGTGTCCGGCTCCGGCCGGACGGCGCGGACCCGGGGCGCGACGAGCAGCCGCGGCCCCAGCTGCTCGATGTAGCTGTCCGCCTTGGAGGTGGCCCGGCCCCGCCAGCCACCGGGGTTGTCGTCCGCCTGAGCACGGGCGTCGCGCGCACCGGCACGGGCCGCCGCCTGCGCCACGTGGTCGGCGAAGAAGTACAGGGCGAACTGCACCGTCGCGAAGATCATGAAGAACAGGACCGGGGTCAGCACCACGAACTCGATCGCGGACATGCCCGCGTCGCGCCGCGCGGCGCCCGCCCGCCCGCTGCGGCGTACGTCCCCTCGCCCGCCCTGCCGGACCCGGCTCATCGCGCGGCGCTTCAGCAGGTCTTGCTCGCGGAGGCACCCTTGATGCAGTCGCCGACCTTCGTCGCACCGCTCCTGAGCGCGTTGTTGATGATGAAGGCGACCACCCCGACGATGGCGACCACCACCGCGGAGATGATCACCCACTCGACCGCGGAGACCCCGCGGTCCGCCTCGCCGGAGCGCGCACGCGCCAGCCGCGCCCGCAGCAGGACGATCAAGAAGTCGACGGCCGGGTGCCGGAAGCGCAGAGTACTCATCTCAGGGTTCCCCCTTGAAGCTGATGGTGGGTACGGGTCACATCTGGAACACGCGGATCGCGGCCGGAAAGACGAGGAAGACCAGGAACGCCGCACAGAGCAGGAGTTGGGCCACGAGCATCGACTGCGATTTCTCGCCCGCGCCGCCCTCGATCTCCGCCAGCTCGCGTTGGCGCATGGTCTCCGCCCGTGAGGCGAGTGATTCGCGGACCTTCGCCCCGTCGTCCGCGACCAGGCCCAACGAGGCCGCGAGGTCGCGCAGTTCGTCGACGCCCAGCTCCTCGCCGAGCCGCCCCAGCGCGTCCCACTGGCTCGTGCCGGTGATCCGCGCATCGGCGAGACAGTCGCGGACCCGCCGCAGCGCCCACCCGTCGCCCACCTCGGCCGCCGCCGTCAGCGCCTCCGGCAGGCCACGGCCGCCGGCGAGGTTCATGGCCACCAGGTCGAGATAGGCGCCGATCACCCGGCGCAGGTTCCGGCGGCGTACGACCGCGTCCCGCCGCACCTCCAGGTCGGGCAGGACGAAGAAGACCGCGGCGAACAGCAGGGCCAGCCAGAGCGGTACGGCCGGACCGCTGCCGAAGCCCGCCGCCCACAGGACGGCGAAGACCAGCGGCCCGAAGAACAGCCCGCACGCGGCCAGCAGCACCTTGGTGGCCAAGAAGGGCTCCCAGCCGCGATCGAGCACCGCCAGATCCGCCCGCAGCGACCGCGCTTCCCACCCCTGCCGCCGGTAGCAGGCGGCCACCCGCGAGCCCACCCGGGCGCGCAGCGGTGCCAGCCGGCCCGTCACCGGTGCGGCGGCCCGCGCCGGTCCCGGCACGGCGACACGGGCGCGCAGCGCGTCCACCCGGGCCACCGTCGCCACCGCGCCCCGGCGGGACGGCAGCAACGCGCGGACGAGGAGGTACACGCCGAGCCCGAAGACCGCACCGCTCAGCACCATCGCCGTCATCGCGGGACCGCCCCCTCCCCCGGCCGTCCCCCGCCGGGCCCCGGCGACGCCCAGGGCGTCCGTGGGCGGTCGGGGTGTGCCGCCGGCTCGTTCCGGATCAGGAACCGCTCCGGCGTCTCGACGCGCGACAGCTTCCGCAGCCAGCCGAAGCCCAGCGCGAACAGCCCGCACACCCCCGCCAGCACGACCTGCCCGAGCGGTGTTCCGTACGGTGCGACGAAGCCGCGGTTGAAGACCGACAGGCCCAGGACGAACGCCACCGAGACGCCCACGACGATCTGCACGCTCCGCCGGGTGCTGGCGCGCTGGGCCATGACCCGCTGCCGCATGCCGACCTCCTCCCGCGCCGCCCTGGCCAGCGCGCCCAGGACCTGGCGCAGGCCCGGGCCGCGCAGCCGGGAGTTGAGGATGAGCGCCGCGATGACGAGGTCCGCGGACGCGTCGTCGATCTCGTCGGCGAGCTGCTGCAACGCGGCGGGCAGCGGGGTGCGGGCGCGCACCCGGTCCACCAGGGCGTCCAGGTGGGGGCGGAGCGCGGGCGCCGCGGCCCGCGCCGACGCCGGGATCGCCTGCTCCAGCCCGACCGCACCGGCGACGGTGTCCCGCATCGACTCCGTCCACGCCGCCAGCGCCTCCACCCGCCGCATCGCCGCCCGCTCCTCGGCCGCCCCGCCGAAGAAGCGGTGCCAGACGAGGACGAGCGCGCCGGCGGCGACGGCGAGAACGATCCACCGGGTCAGCAGCAGCATCAGCAGCCCGACCCCGATCGCCAGGGAGCCCCGGCGGCCGGCGAACCGGGCGAGGTCCCGCCCCCGCTCGCCCGCGCGCGTGCGCCCGGACCCGGCGGGCAGACCGCGCACCGCGACGATCAGGAGCAGCAGACCGCCGCCGGTCCCCGCGCCGCACAGCAGCGCGGCGAGCACCGGCAGCGAGAACAGGCCGCCCGACGCCCCGAATCCGCTCATCCCCGCCTCACCCCCACGACCGGCCGGTGCGGTAGCCGAAGGCGGCCAGCTCCTCCGCGCAGGACAGGGGGGCGTGGGGCACGGTCCGCCCGTCGGCGGTCTCGGCGAACACCTCACTCGACAGCACCCGCCCGTCCATGCCGTTGACCTCCCGGACGGAGGTGACCGTGCGGGTGAGCCGTCCCCCGGTGGCGTAGGCGTTGCGCCGCTCGACGAAGACGACGAAGTTGACCGACCCGGCGATCAGCATGTGGGTGGCCTCGATCGGCAGCCGCTCCCGCGCCTGGAGCGCGTAGGTCGCGATGCGGCTGAAGACCTCGGCGCTGCCGTTGGCGTGGATCGTCGACAGCGACCCGTCGTTCCCCTGCGACATGGCGTTGAGCATCGTGACGATCTCGTCGCCCAGCACCTCGCCGACGATGACCCGCGAGGGGTTCATCCGCAGGGACCGCCGTACCAGCTCCGCCATCGTGAGGGCGCCCTGGCCCTCGGAGTTGGGCAGACGCTCCTCGAACGCCACGACGTTCGGGTGGAGTTCGGGAAACTGCTCCAGCCCCAGCTCCAGCGCGCGCTCGACCGTGATGAGCCGCTCCGCGGACGGGATCTCGTTGGCCAGCGCCCGCAACAGCGTGGTCTTCCCGGCGTTCGTCGCGCCCGCGATCATGACGTTCTTCCGCGCCCGCACCGCGGCCGACAGGAACGCCCCGACCTCCGGCGTCAGCGTGCCGTTGCCCACCAGGTCGGCGACGAACACCTTGCCCAGGCGGGCCCGCCGGATCGACAGCGCGGGCCTGCGGGTCACCTCCCTCACGGCCGACAGCCGCGAACCGTCCGGCAGCCGCAGATCGAGCTGCGGATTCGCGGTGTCGAAGGGCCGCGACGACAGCCCGGAGTAGGCACCCAGCACCTGGATCAGCTCGACGAGTTCCTCGTCCGACTCGGCCACCGGATCGGTGACCACCTCGCGCCCGTCGGCGTACCCGACGAAGACCCGGTCGCAGCCGTTGATGTCAATGTTCTCGACCTCCGGGTCGTCCAGCAGCGGCTGCAGACGCCCCACGCCGAACAGGGCAGCGTGCACCCCGGCCGCGTACGCCTCCTCGGTCTCCGCGTCCGGCGGCGTCCGCCCCAGAGCGATCTCCGCCCGCGCGTGCTCCTCCAGGATCTGGGCGATGACCGACCGCGCGTACTGCCGCTCGTCCTCGCCCGTCATCGGGGCGAGCCCGGACGCCTGGTCGATGCGCCGCTGCTCGGCGATGCGGTCGCCGGCCTCCTGCCGGAACCGCTTGATCAACTGGTGGTCGACGGCGTTCATCGGCCGGCCTCGGGGCCCGGCCCGCGCAGCCAGGCCGCGCCGTACCGCCGGTAGAGGTCCCGTACGACCTGACGCGCCGACCTGATGAGCAACGTCCTGTCCACCCGTCCCCCTCTGCGTCCCGCCAGCCGGGCGGCCCCGACCGGATCCCGGGCGATCGTGCCGATGACCTGGGCCCGCGCCTGGGCGCGGCGCAGCATGGCGTCGACCTCGCCGGCCAGCCGCGCCGCCCGGGACGGCTCGGCGACCAGCAGCACCCCGACCGACGGCACACCGGGGACGGCGGCCCGCGGCCCGCCGGGCGGCTGCGCCGACAGCGCCGCGGCCCGGTCGCGGACCCGGGCGAGCTGCTCCGGCTCCGGCCCCGACACCAGCAGCAGCACGGACGCGTCCGCCAGCAGTTCAGCCGCCGGGGAGTCCGTCCCGAGCCGTCCGCAGTCGGCGATGACGTCCGCCGCGCCCCGCGGGGACTCCCCCAGCTCCACGAACGCCCGCCCCAGGGTGGCCCACAGCCCCGAGACACCGGCGGCCTGTTCGGACGTCCCGAGCCCCACGAGGACATCGAGCCCGCCGGACATCGGCTGGACGTGGTCCCACACCTGCTCGGCGACCAGACCGCGCCGCGCGGTGGCGGCCAGCGACAGCAGTCCGAGGTTCGGGTCCAGCGCGCCGCCGTGAGCGGCGACGTTGCGGTACACCAGGTCGCCGCCGGCCGGATCGACCTCTGCCAGGAGCGCGCGGCGTGGCCAGACGGCGGACAGTGCGAGGGCCGTGGTCGTGACCCCGGGGGCTCCCTTGTCGGCGGCGAGGGCGATGAGCGTCATCCCGTGCCCCGTCAGCCGCGGTGCGCGGGCACGAGCACCAGCGTGACCTCGCCCGCCGCGGCGGCCTGCGTCAGCCGCGGCGCGGAGGTCTGCTCGACGACCAGGGAAACCGGCAGGTCGCCCCCACCGGCGCCGTCACCGTCGCTCCCGGCCCCGGCCCCGGCCCCGGCCCGCTGCACCTTGGCGCGGTCGACGAGGAGGGGATCGCCGTCTCCCGCCCCGCCGTCGTCGGCGCCGGACCCGCCGGAGGAGGACCGCGCTCCGTCCGTCCCGGCGCGGTAGGCCGCGACCGTGTCCCCGGCCCGGAGCCCGTCCGGGTACTGCCCGCTCTTCAACGACAGCCCCACGACGACCTGATGCGCCTTCGGGCCCTGCTGTTCGGTGAGCATCGGGCCCACCAGCACGGAGTCCTCGACGAGATCGGTCGCCGCACGGTATGTGCCCAGCAGACCCCGCTGGGACCACTCGACGTAGGGCACGTCGGAGTCCTTCGCCACCATGACGGAGGCGATGGCCGACTCCGGAACCGGCTCACCGGCCGGGACGCGCTGCGTCACCTTGATGGCCTCGACGCGTTCCCCGGCCCGCAGGACGAGAAGCGTCGACCCGAGCGCCCCGGCCAGGATCAGCAGCACGGCCAGCGCGGCGAGCGCCGGTTTCCGCTCCCGTGGCGTGACCGGCAGCCGCTCACCGGCGGACGTGCCCCCCGGACCGCCGCTTCGAGGCCCCACCGGCGCACGCTGCTGAGTCTTCAAGAGATCCCCCCGGATGTCTCCCGAGTGCCGCCGCGCAGCCCATCGGAACGGGTCGGAATTTCACTGCGACAAACGGTCAACCATCAAGCCCGGGAACCGTATCAGCCGCTCACCAGCCCCTCAAGAGAGAACAACTTCCCCGTAACTCCGGCCGGTAACTCCGGCCGGAATCCAACGCTCCGCACCCGCTTTTCTCCGCCGTACCCAGAAAACTCTTTCCGGTGAAAGTCCGTGGTGGACGATTCGGGTGCAGCTCCTCGCCGCGATCCGACCCCGGCGTCCGGTTTTTCGCGACCGACGTCAACCGGCCAGTCGCCATGGACGGCGCCCGCCCGGACGCGGCGCGGCCCCGGCGTCGACGTCGGCGTCGGCGTCGGCGTCGGCGTCGGGACCGGCCGACGCGACAGCGACAAGGCCGCACGCCTACCGCTCGATCCGTCCGAAACGCCACCCGTCCGAAACTCCCGAAGAAGTGTTCTCAGGCATGACGAACACACCGTCAACGCCGGTACCACACCTCATCTGTTGCACGGAAATACCAGCGTGAGCACTTCTTCACCGGAACTGGTGCTTCAGGACATCGGGAGGGGTACCGAGAGACATAGCAGCAACAGAACAGTCATGCCCGAAGCCATGACGGACCTCACCCGGATCACCACCGCCATGGCGCCAACCAGCGCGCATACCCATGGAGTTGCCTGTGTTCCGCCGCCCTCTGATGCTGGCCGCCACTCTCACCGCGGGCGCGTCCCTGCTCCTGACCGGTTGCGGAGGCAGCACCCAAGACCCCAAGCCTTCGGGAGAGATCACGGGAGCAGGCGGTGGCGAAAAGAAGCCGAGCCCTTCGACTACGGGGGAGCCTTCCGGGGGGACGCGTTCCGAGGGGCGGCCCGTCTTGAAGACCGACAAGAATTTCAGGGAGGAGTTCGAGAACTGGTCCTCCAAAGACCAGAAGACCAATGCCGTACTCCTGGACGGGAAGCTACAGGCACTCGCCACGAACTCGGCCATCTTCACATCGGACCCCGACGCCCCCGAAGTGGCCTTCTACAACGACGGACCGGCACTGCGCTCCGTTCATGAATGGGTCGGCCAGTTCAAGAACAAGGGTCACACTTTGACCGGGTATCTTCGCTACTACAAACCCCGCGTTAAATTCCTCGCCGAGAACTACGTAAGCCTCAGCTATTGCACGGATGAGACCAAAGCCTTCTCGAAAGAGATGAAGAGCGGGAAGGTCCACACCACAGAAGCGTCCGCGAAAAGCTACGTGCTCTACATCCTGGGCATGAAAAAGGGAGCGAACGGCGTCTGGAAGACCGACGCGATGAGCGGCGAAAGGGGACGATGCACGGCATGAAACGCAGGCTCCGGGCAATATCCGCACTGACCGTGGCACTAGTCTTTTCCGCCTGGCATTCCACCGCTCGCGCCGATGTCGGGGACGGCGGTGACGTACTCTCCGGCATCCACGCATCCCACCTGACCGCCGAAGCGACGCAGACAAAAGTCAAGATCAGCCGCTCCGGCGGCTCACCGGGCACCGGCCGCCTCACCCCGGCGAATCCCGACTGGACGCCGCCCCCGTGCTGGTACGAGCCCATGGCCACGCCGAAACAGTTCAAAGAGAACGTGCAGGAACTCAAGAAGACCGGAGGGCTCGGCCTCGTCAACACCTCCATCAGGTGGGACGCCAAGCTCTTCGAGAGCAGTTACAAGAAGAGGAACGCGTCCGGTCTTCTGGGGCAGGAGTTCAGCAAGTACGGCAACTACAACATCTCCCAGCAAGGCAAGGGGATGTGGTACCGGGCCGTTCTGAACCCGAACGTCGAGACGGGGCGCGACGACGACCTCATCTGTACGGAACTCATCCACTGGATCCCCAACGGCAGCCCCCCGCCCTACCCGGAGAGCATCTCCCCGAAAATTCTCGCGGGGTACGCCTACAGCTCCGTGCGGATTCCGGGAACCGTCGTCTCCCTCAATCCGGACGGCAGGCAGACCGTGAATCTCCCGACCTGGATATGGCTGGACGGCGCCAAGTTCACACCGGTGAGCGTCACGGCCAGCCTGCCCGGCTCGGGATTGTGGGCGACCACCACCGCCACTCCCGTCGGCCTCCACCTCGATCCGGGCACGAAAGACGCCGACCTCTCACCGAGCTCCGGCACCTGCCCGATGCACGACGGCCAGATCGGACAGCCTTACACCAAAGGCTCGGGCCTCAAACCCCCGCCCTGTGGGGTGACCTACCGCCACTCCACCGCCCACACGGGTCCCTACCGCCTGAAGGCGACGCTCACCTGGCGGGTCTCCTGGAAGGGTTCGGGCGGCGCGGGCGGGACGCTTCCCGAGGGCACCTTCGGCACCGGTATCCCTCTCCACGTCCAAGAGGCGCAGGCCGTCAACCGCTGACGCCCGTGGCGCACCCCGGAATCGGGACCCCACCGGCGGCGGGAGGACACCACGCGCCTCGGCGCCACGTACAACGCCGCCTGCCGCGCCCGAGCTTCAGGCCCGGGAACGACCTCGCGTCACCGCAGCGTCAGCCCCAACCCCTTCTCCAGCGCCGTCGCCTGCTCCGGCGTGACGAGGGCGACGATCGTGTCGTAGACGCCGTGCTTCTCGCGCGGGAAGTCGACGTAGCGGAAGGTCCGGGGATCGTCGCCGCCCGGATTCAGCGCGTCGATCGCCTCCGTTGCCGCCAGGTGGTCGTAGTACTCGTCCGAGAAGTGCTCGGCGGGGACGGCGACCGCGATGCCGTTGCGCTCGAACTCCAGGGTGTCGTCCCGGGAGGTGCCGTCCGGCGAGCGGTCGCCCTCCACGAGGCGGACCTTGGTGACGGTGACGGCGCCACCGATCAGCTCCGCGGCGCGCTCCAGCAGGTACTCGTAACCGGGCTCCAGATAGTCGATGTCGTCGGCGTGGATCGACAGCGCGATCCCGAAGGACTCCAGCGCGCAGGCGACCTCGTACGGACGCAGCGAGTCCTGCGCCCACTGCGTGTACTCCGCGAGCACCTGCCGGACCTTCTCCGGCGCCACCACACCGGCCTTCTCAAGGACCGCTCCGACCCGCGCGTACGTCATCGTCTGCATGTTCGACATACAGGCATCCTGCCAGAGGGGTACGACACCATGTGGCCTCACAGTGCAGGTAGTTGGGAAGGCCGGGCCGGTCCGGGGCTCAGGCGGCGCGGGCGGCCACCTCGTCCGTCAGAGCGGCCAGCAGCCAGTCGTGCGTGGTGCCCGGGGTCGGCACGGGACGGCCGTCGCGCGGGCCCAGGACCTCGGCGGTGAGCGCCCAGTACGGGTCGAGACGCGGGTCCGCGGCGAGGTGGGCGGCGAGCTGACGGCGGAAATCGGGGGTGTCCCGGGCGCCACCGGAGGCGGCGTACGCGGCGACGAAACAGTCCAGCGCCTCCCCCGGGTGCGGCGCCCGGTCCCGCCGCAGCCGCGCCGCCGCCAGCTCGTACGCCTCGCCCAGCCCGTCGTAGAGGACCTCCGGGCGGAAACCGGGGCCGGAGCGGTGCGCGGCGGGCCGGGGGCGGGCAGAGCCGTCGCACGGGCGGGTCACCAGGGCGTGCAGCCGGGCGAAGGCCAGCACCTGCGCGGGCGTCGGATCGTCCGGCGGCGCGGGCACCGCCTGCTCCAGGAAGGCGGCGACCGCGCGGCCGGACATCCGCGGCGGCAGCCAGGCGCGCCAGAACCGGGCGAGCGGCGCGGTACTGGGCGGCGCCGTCACCGCCCCGATGAGCCGCAGCCGATCGGCGCGCTCTTGGGGCGGGCACTCCTGCACCAGCCGCAACCCGGCCTCCCGCCACCGCAGCGCCGCCATCCGGTCCCCGAGCTGCCGCAACTGCCCGGCGACGGCATCCTCCAGGGCGCCGCCCGCCCCCGCCTCGTCGTCAACGATCCGCCGCACCTCCGGGACGGGCAGATCCAGGGCCCGTAGCGAACGGATCAGCCGCAGCCGGTCGAGGGCGTCGGGCCCGTACCGGCGATGTCCGCCCGCACTCCGCACCCGCTCCGGAAGCAGCCCCCGGTCCGAGTAGAACCGCACGGTCTTGACGGTGACACCGCCGCGTTCCGCCAGCTCACCGATGCTCCACAGCCCGTCGGATGCCGTCACTTGAACCTCCCTCAGGGGGAGTTCCTACGGTACCGGCGGGCACGGTGCGTACGGGCCGGTCGGGGGACGGCCCGTACGCCGCCCGCCCGGCTGGGGGGGCGCACCGTCGTGTGCGGGGCGCCCCTCCCCGTACGGGGGCGATCCCACGCGTACAGGGGAGCGCCCCCGATGGACGAGACGAGCGAGGAGCGAACGATGAACGATGCGGAGCGGATCGGGGCCCACGACGGGCACACCAGGACCCACTTCCTCCTGGTGCCGGGGGCCTTCACCGGCGGGTGGGTGTGGCAGGAGACGGCGGCGCGGCTCAGGGCTGCGGGAGCGGGGGCGCACACGGTGACGCTCGTCGGGCCCGAGGGGGCGCGCGGGGGCGGGGCTGCGCCGGACCTGGAGGCGTATATCGGGGAGGTGGTGCGGGTGATCGATGCGGTGGGGAGAGGCGGCCCGGCCGATTCCGAAGCGGCGGACCTCGGGGGCCCGGCCGGGCCCGGCGACGAGGCCGGTTCCGCCGATGCGGACGCCGCCGCCCGGGACATCGTCCTCGTCGGCCACGGCTACGGCCTGCACCCGGCCCTGGGCGCCGCGGACCGGCGCCCCGGCCGCGTGGCGCGGCTCGTCGCCCTGGACACAGCCCCGCCCCAGGACGGACACCCGGCGTGGGCCACCGTGCCTGACCAGGGAGTACGGGAGGAACTGGCCGCACGGGCGGGGTCCGCCGAACCCGACGGCGGGCCGCTCCCGCCCCCGGACTCGGCTGCCGCCTGGCGCCGCTGGGGCAGCACCGACGGCCTCCCCGGACCGGCCCTGGAGCGCCTGATCCGGGACGCCGTCCCGCAGCCGCTCCACACCCTCCTCCAGCCACTGCACCTGACCGGCGCCGCCACCGACGTCCCCACCACCGGCGTCCTCTGCACCGCCAACGGCGCGAGCATCGACCTGGTCCAGATGCGGGTCAGCCTCGGCGATCCGGCGTTCCAGCCGCTCACGTCACCCGGTGTGCGCTTCCTCGAACTGCCCACCGGGCACTGGCCGATGCTCTCCTGCCCGGACGGACTCGCCGACGTCCTGCTGCGCGCGGCGGCGGGCGAGGGCCGCCGCCTCACCCCGGCGGGCAGCCAACCGCCGCCGCATCTGCGGCCGTTCGTCCTCGACGTACCAGAGGTGCCGTGCGAGCGGAACGAGACCATCGATCTGCACCTCCCCGGGGGCGACAGGCCGCATCCAGCGGTGATCGTCGTCCACGGCGGGCCGATCCCCGAGGGCATCCGGCCGACGCCGCGCGAGTGGCCGACGCTCACCGGGTACGCCCGCCTCGCCGCGGCCCACGGCGCGGTCGGCGTGACCTTCGACCACCGGCTGTACGACATCGACGGCTACCCGCGCGCGGCGGAGGACGTCGCGGCGGCGGTGGCGCGGGTCCGCGAAGATCCGCGGGTGGACGGCGACCGGATCGCGCTGTGGTTCTTCTCCGGCGGCGGACTGCTCGCCGCCGACTGGCTGAGCGCCCCGCCGCCGTGGCTGCGCTGCATCGCCGCGAGCTACCCGATCCTCGCGCCCCTGCCCAACTGGGGCCTGGACGGCGACCGGTTCCGGCCGGCGGCGGCGCTCCGCGGCGCGGGCGACCTGCCGCTCGTCGTGGTCCGGGCCGGTCGCGAACTGCCCGAAATCGCCGCCACGGTCACGGAGTTCCTGACGGCGGCCGAGGCACACGGGGCCACCCTGGAGGTGATCGACGTACCCGACGGCCACCACGGCTTCGAGACCGCGGACCACCACTCCGACGCCGACCCCGCGGCGCTCCGTACGGCCGTCCGATCGGCGCTCCGGACCGTCCTGGGACGACTGACGGAACGGTAGGAGTCACCGGCGCCACGGGCGCCTTGGACGTCACGGCCCGTAGGGGGCGGGCCCTACAGGCCGTGGCACGGGTCCTCGAAGGTCAGCCCGAGGTGGTGGCCGAGGGCCGCGCGCTGTTCGGCCGTGGCGAGGACCATGATGGCGTCCCACCCCTGGTACGGGCCCTCGGGACCGTAGTCGACGCAGCGGAAGTCGCGCGGATCGTCCACGGGGCTCAGCGCCTCGATGGCCGCCTGCGCCGCGCCGATGTCGAAGTAGTCGTTGGACTCCTGCTCCACACCGAAGGAGTGCCGCTGCCCCTGGGCCGTGAAGTACATGACGCCCCGGCCGTCCTCCGGGTCGTCCTCGTCCGCCTTCTCGAAGCGGTACTCCGTCACCTCGACCGCGCCGCCGGTGAGGGCCGCGGCGTCCGCCAGCAACTCGCCGTACGCGACATCGGCGAAGTCGACGTCCTCGGCGTGGATGCTGACGGCCGCGCCGAAGTCCTCCAGGGCGTAGGAGACATGGTGGAGCGGTGTGATCTCCTCGTGCGCGACGTCCCGGAACTCCTCGACGACGCCGCGGCCCTTCTCCTGCGTGATCATGCCGAGCGCGGTGAGCACCTCGGCGATCCGGACGTAAGTGATCAGCTCTGCCTGTGACATGAGCACACCCTCTCAAGGGCGGGCAGGCCGCGAGGGTGGTTCCGTCAGGCTCCCTCGGGCGGGCCGCCCCAGGTCACCCGGCCCCGGAAACGCCGCCGGGGCGGCACCCCTCCGAAGAAGGGTGCCGCCCCGGCGAACCAGCGGACGGTGATCCGCCCGTCCCGCCGCGTGCGACGGAACGGGGCAGGGATCAGAAGTCCATGTCACCGCCGGGCATGCCGCCCGGAGCGCCCGCCGCGCCGGCCTTCTCCGGCTTGTCGGCGATGACGGCCTCGGTGGTGAGGAACAGCGCGGCGATGGAGGCGGCGTTCTGCAGCGCGGAACGGGTCACCTTCGCCGGGTCGATGATGCCCTCGGCGATCATGTCGACGTACTCGCCGGTGGCGGCGTTCAGACCGTGGCCGACGGCCAGGTTGCGCACCTTCTCCACGACAACGCCGCCCTCAAGGCCGCCGTTGACGGAGATCTGCTTCAGCGGGGCCTCCAGGGCCAGCTTCACAGCGGCGGCACCGGTGGCCTCGTCGCCCTCCAGCTCCAGCTTCTCGAAGACGCTGGAAGCCTGGAGCAGGGCGACGCCACCGCCGGCGACGATGCCCTCCTCGACGGCCGCCTTCGCGTTGCGCACGGCGTCCTCGATGCGGTGCTTGCGCTCCTTGAGCTCGACCTCGGTCGCGGCACCGGCCTTGATGACCGCAACACCGCCGGCGAGCTTCGCCAGGCGCTCCTGCAGCTTCTCGCGGTCGTAGTCGCTGTCCGAGTTCTCGATCTCGGCGCGGATCTGGTTGACGCGGCCCTGGACCTGGTCGCTGTCGCCGGCACCGTCGACGATGGTGGTCTCGTCCTTGGTGATGACGACCTTGCGGGCGCGGCCCAGCAGGTCGAGACCGGCGTTCTCCAGCTTGAGGCCGACCTCCTCGGAGATGACGGTGCCACCGGTGAGGATGGCGATGTCGCCGAGCATGGCCTTGCGGCGGTCACCGAAGCCCGGGGCCTTGACGGCGACGGACTTGAAGGTGCCACGGATCTTGTTGACGACCAGGGTCGACAGGGCCTCGCCCTCGACGTCCTCGGCGATGATCAGCAGCGGCTTGCCGGACTGCATGACCTTCTCCAGGAGCGGCAGCAGGTCCTTCACGTTGCCGATCTTGGAGTTGACGATCAGGATGTACGGGTCGTCGAGCGACGCCTCCATACGCTCCATGTCGGTGGCGAAGTACGCCGAGATGTAGCCCTTGTCGAAGCGCATACCCTCGGTGAGCTCCAGCTCCAGACCGAAGGTCTGGGACTCCTCGACGGTGATGACGCCTTCCTTGCCGACCTTGTCCATGGCCTCGGCGATCAGCTCGCCGATCTGGGTGTCGGCGGCGGAGATGGAGGCGGTCGAAGCGATCTGCTCCTTGGTCTCCACGTCCTTGGCCTGCTCCAGCAGGGCGGCGGAGACGGCCTCGACGGCGGTCTCGATGCCCCGCTTGAGGGCCATCGGGTTGGCGCCGGCGGCGACGTTGCGCAGGCCCTCCTTGACGAGCGCCTGGGCCAGGACGGTCGCGGTCGTCGTGCCGTCACCGGCGACGTCGTCCGTCTTCTTCGCGACCTCCTTGACCAGCTCGGCGCCGATCTTCTCGAACGGGTCCTCCAGCTCGATCTCCTTGGCGATGGACACACCATCGTTGGTGATCGTGGGGGCGCCCCACTTCTTCTCAAGGACGACGTTGCGGCCCTTGGGACCGAGGGTCACCTTGACGGCATCGGCGAGCTGGTTCATACCGCGCTCAAGGCCGCGCCGCGCCTCCTCGTCGAACGCGATGATCTTGGCCATGTGAAGTGGTCCTCCCAGGACGAAGGGGGCACCTCCCGCGCCTTAGGCGTGGAGGCTCTTTCCTCCGGACCGCGCTGGCGCCCGCGACGGACGGCCCACCGTTGGAGCGGTTCCTTCCCGCCCCGCCTGCGGACCTCACCGACGGTCCAAAACTGTCACTCTCACTCGGAGAGTGCTAACGCAATGATTAGCACTCGACCCCATCGAGTGCAAGCGCCCTTCGGGGATGGGCTCCATGAGGGGCGGCGGTCGGGCGACGGGTGGACGCAAGGCGCCCTCCGCAGGAGGGCTCATTGAGGGGCGGCGGTCGGGCGACGGGCGGGCGCAAGCGCCGCCCTGCGGCAGTCATCCCTGAATCCGCAGGCCCCACCCCCAACACAGCAGGAGACCCGCACCCCCAACAGGGCGCGGGTCTCCTGGATGCTGCAGTCGGTCGGCGCTCAGCCGGCCGCCAACTTGACCATGTCAGCCTGCGGCCCCTTCTGGCCCTGCGAGATCTCGAACTCGACCCGCTGACCCTCCTCAAGGGTGCGGTAGCCGTCCATCTGAATCGCGCTGTAGTGGACGAAAACATCCGCACCACCGTCGACCGCGATGAAGCCGTACCCCTTCTCCGCGTTGAACCACTTGACGGTGCCCTGAGCCATGCCTAACTCCCCTATTACTGGCCCTTGCGCAGGACCGCACTCCGCGGACCCGGGTCAGACCTCACCCCGCGAATGGCCCGTGGGGTGTGCGCCGGAACGCGTCGACCGCCGCCGAATGTATCCGCACCGGCGCCCAGCGCAACAGGTCAATCGGACGAGAATTCTGACGATGCGAGAAGTAGCGATATGCGCAGAACTGGCCATATTCCCGGGCAACTCGGGCCGGACATAAGGAACTTGGGGCGCAAACACCGCACACACTTTGCACACAACTCATCGCAATCCCGGGGCGTTCAGAAGGCCGCCACACCGCGCTCGACGAGCAGAAGAAGGGGATCGGCGAAATGGTATCGCGTTTTGCAGGACTGTTTCACAACGCGGAATCGCCCCGTCCGCATATACGGACGGGGCGATTATCAGTCAGGGAGAGAAAGGAATGGCGAGAACCATTCGCCACCCGGGTGGCGGCTCCCCGACCCCGGTGCGGGCGTCAGCAGCCGCCGGCCACCGCCGGAATGATCGAGACGCCCGCACCGTCCGGCGTCGGCGTCTCCAGACCCTGCTCGAAGCGGACGTCGTCGTCATTCACGTAGACGTTCACGAAGCGCCGCAGCTTGCCCGCGTCGTCCAGCACCCGGGCGGCGATGCCCTGATGGTTCTTCTCCAGGTCGGTGATGACCTCGGACAGCGTCCCGCCCTCGGCGGTGACCTCGGAATCGCCGCCGGTGTACGTACGGAGGATGGTGGGGATGCGGACCTTGACGCTCATGGGTTCTGCCTTCCAACGACTGCGGATACGTCTGCGGAACCGGCCGCCGCGCCCCGGGCGGGACGGCGGCGGACGGACCGGGTCGGCCGACTGCCGGCCGGGGGAGCGACCGGGAATCAGCTGGCCAGACCGGCCGAGCGGAACGCGTCCAGGCTCGGGCGGATGGTGGCCGTGGGGCCGGTGGTCGGAGCGACGGCGTCAAGCGTCTTGAGGCCGTCGCCGGTGTTGAGGATGACGGTGGACAGGGTCGGGTCGAGCAGGCCCTCTTCGAGGAGTTTCTTGGTGACGCCGACGGTCACACCGCCCGCGGTCTCCGCGAAGATCCCCTCCGTCCGCGCCAGCAGCTTGATCGCGTCCACGACCTGCTCGTCGTTGACATCCTCCACCGCGCCACCCGTACGTCGCGCGATGTCGAGGACGTACGGCCCGTCGGCCGGGTTGCCGATCGCCAGGGACTTGGCGATGGTGTCCGGCTTCTGCGGGCGGACCACGTCGTGCCCGGCCTTGAACGCCGTCGACACCGGGGAGCAGCCCTCGGCCTGGGCGCCGTAGATCCTGTAGGGCTTCTCCTCGACGAGGCCGAGGGCGATCAGCTCCTTCAGCCCCTTGTCGATCTTGGTGAGCTGGGAGCCGGAGGCGACCGGGATGACGATCTGGTCCGGCAGCTCCCAGCCGAGCTGTTCGCAGATCTCGTACGCCAGCGTCTTGGAGCCCTCGCCGTAGTAGGGGCGGAGGTTGACGTTGACGAAGCCCCAGCCCTCACCGAGCGGGTCGCCGATCAGCTCGGAGCAGAAGCGGTTGACGTCGTCGTAGTTGCCCTCGATGCCGACGAGGTCGCCGCCGTAGACCGCGGCCATGACGACCTTTCCGGCCTCCAGGTCGTGCGGGATGAAGACGCAGGAGCGGAACCCGGCGCGGCGGGCGGCGGCGCCGACGGCACCGGCGAGGTTGCCGGTCGAGGAGCAGGAGAGGGTGGTGAAGCCGAAGGCGCGCGCCGCCTCGACGGCGATGGCGACGACCCGGTCCTTGAAGGAGTGCGTCGGGTTGCCGGAGTCGTCCTTGACGTAGAGGCCGCCGGTGACGCCCAGCTCACGGGCGAGGTTGTCGGCCTTGACGAGCTTGGTGAAGCCGGGGTTGAGGTTCGGCTTCTCGGCCACGTCCGCGGGGACGGGCAGCAGCGGTGCGTACCGCCAGATGTTGTGGGGACCGGCCTCGATCTGCTTCCTCAGCTGCTCCGGGTCGCCGTCCGGCAGCTCGTACGCCACCTCAAGCGGCCCGAAACAGGACGCGCAGGCGAAGATCGGGCCGAGCGGGAAACGCTCACCGCATTCGCGGCAGGACAGGCCGACGGCGGGACCCAGAGTGACGGAGGAAGCGTTTTCGGTAACTTCAACAGCTTGCGCAGCCATGGAGGCGAGGCCCTTTCTCCTCATCTTCCTCGCGGCGCATCTCGCCACGAGACGGATTTGGCACCTTCCCTAGCCGGGAGCCTCGCGCCGCGTGATGCGGTCGAGACCGGCTGGAGGGTTGCCGGGGCTTCAACGGGCCGTGTCCCTCTGCCCCTCTGGATGAGCGGTATGGCGCTGGGAAATCCCAGGCGTTTGTGGTGCGGTGACCCCGGCATGCGGCGGTCATCCGCGTTGTTCAAGACTGTAACCGACGGCACTGACAGTAGAGATAGTCGTCCGAACCGCGAGATGGATCACATGCGCCGCCGAGACGGCGCGCACCGAGGAGTCGAAGACGTGCTGGAAGAGGTGGAGCGCTGGCTGGGGCGTCGCTCCTGGTCCGCTGCCGACCGACCGCTGCCGCAGCTGCTGGGGGCCAAACGGCTCAGCGGCCGTACGGTCAGCGTCGTACTGCCCGCGCTCGACGAGGAGGCGACGGTCGGCACGATCGTCGCGGCCATCCGTGCCGCCCTGATGACCGAGGAGGTGCCACTCGTCGACGAACTGGTGGTGCTGGACTCCGGGTCCACGGACCGGACGGCCGAGGTCGCGGCGGCCGCCGGGGCGCGGGTGGTGGCGCGGGACAGCATCCTGCCGCGGCTGCCGGCGGTGCCCGGCAAGGGCGAGGTGTTGTGGCGGTCACTGCTGGTCACCCGCGGCGACATCGTCTGCTTCGTCGACGCGGACCTGCGGGAGTTCTCGCCGGCGTTCGTCTCCGGGATCGTCGGGCCGCTGCTGACCGACCCGGACGTGCAGTTCGTCAAGGCGATGTACGACCGGCCGCTGGAGACCGGCGGCGCGCCCGGGGGCGGCCCCGGCCAGGGCGGCCGGGTCACCGAACTGGTCGCCCGTCCGCTGCTCAACCTCCACTGGCCGCAGCTGGCCGGTTTCGTGCAGCCCCTGGGCGGGGAGTACGCGGCCCGCCGCTCGCTGCTGGAGCGGCTGCCGTTCCCCGTCGGGTACGGCGTCGAGCTGGGGCTGCTGGTCGACGCGTTGCACACGGTCGGTCTGGATGCGCTCGCCCAGGTGGACGTCGGCGTCCGCAAGCACCGCCACCAGGACGGTCAGGCGCTGGGCCGGATGGCCGCCGCGATCTACCGCACCGCCCAACTCCGGCTGGCACGCGGGCATTTGGTGCGGCCGCGGCTGACGCAGTTCGTCCGCGGCGAGAGCGGTTTCGTCCCCCGGACCAGCGAGGTCGACACGGAGGAGCGGCCGCCGATGGCCGAGGTCCCGGAGTACGCGGAGAGCCGGGCGGCCTGAGCCGCCCCGGCGGGCTCACCCGGTGGGGCGACGGGCCGCACCGGGCGTCCCTCCCTTGGCCTCATCAGCGTCCCTCCCTTGGCCTCATTCGTACGTGTGCGCCGATCCGGTGCGGGCTAGGGTCGCGGCATGGCCTCCGAACACAGCGGTACCACCCCTGCCCGGACGCCCGCCGCGGGGCGCGGCGCCGAGGTGCTCGTCGCGTCCAACCGCGGCCCGGTCTCGTACGCCGTCGGCGCGGACGGCGCGCTGGCCGCCGAGCGGGGCGGCGGGGGGCTGGTCTCGGGACTGTCGGCGATCGGGCCGGAGACGGACGCGGTGTGGGTCTGCGCGGCGCTCGGCGACGGCGACCGGGAGGCCGCGCGGCGCGCGGACGGTGAGCTTCCGGCGGCCGACACCGGTGGACAGCGCGTCCGGATGCTGGATATCCCGGCGGAGGTGCACGCCGCCGCCTACAACGGCATCGCCAATTCGGTGCTCTGGTTCGTCCACCACATGCTCTACCAGACGCCGCTGGAGCCCTCGTTCGACACGGAGTTCCGGAAGCGATGGGCGGCGTACGAGGCGTACAACGCGGCGTTCGCGGGGGCGCTGGACCAAGCGGCGGCGCCGGGCGCGGCGGTGCTGATCCAGGACTACCACCTGGCGCTGGCCCCGGGGATGCTCCGCGAGCGCCGCCCCGACCTGCGGATCGGCCACTTCTCGCACACCCCGTGGGCGCCGCCGGAGTACTTCGCGCTGCTGCCCGACGACATCCGGGAGCGGCTGATCCGGGGCATGCTCGGCGCGGACCGGACGGGCTTTCTGACCGAGCGGTGGGCGGCGGCGTTCGTGGCGTGCACCCGCGCCACCCTGGAGACACGGTGCGCCGTCCACCATTCGGACGGCGAGGCGCCGCATGTGGTCACCGCGCCCCCGGGCCGTACGCCGCACACCACCCGCATCGGGGTGCACGGTCTGGGCGTCGACGCGGAGTTCCTGCGGGAGCGGGCGCACCGCCCGGACGTCGACGAACGGCTGGCGGCGCTGCGCGCGCAGATCGGCGGCGGGGACGGGCCGGAGCGGCGCCGCACGATCGTCCGGGTCGACCGCACCGAACTGTCGAAGAACATCGTCCGCGGGCTGCACGCCTACCGCCGTCTGCTGGCGGACCGCCCGGAGTGGCGCGAGCGCGTCGTCCACCTCGCGTTCGCCTATCCCTCCCGTCAGGATCTGGCCGTCTACCGCGACTACACCGCCGAGGTGCAGCGCGCCGCCGAGGAGATCAACTCCACGTACGGCACGCCTGGTTGGCAGCCGGTGCTGCTGCATGTCAAGGACGATTTCGCGCGTTCGCTGGCCGCGTACCGCCTCGCCGATGTGGCCCTCGTCAACCCCATCCGGGACGGCATGAACCTCGTCGCCAAGGAGGTCCCGGTGGTCTCCGACGCCGGGTGCGCGCTGGTCCTCTCCCGGGAGGCGGGCGCCCACGAGGAGCTGGGCGAGGACGCGTTGAGCATCAATCCGTACGACATCAACGCGACGGCGGACGCGCTGCACGCGGCCCTGTCGATGCCCGAGGAGGAACGCGCGGACCGCTCCGCCCGGCTCGCCGCGGCGGCCACGGCGCTGCCGCCCGCCCAGTGGTTCACGGAGCAGTTGACGGCGCTGCGGGGGTGAGGACCGGCCCCGGAGACCGGTCCTCGGCGTGGGCCGGGGATCATGAGGGGCCGCCGACCGGCGTGCGTCCACCGGTCCGAGGAGTCCGATGTCCGCCGAACGCCCCGCAGCCCCTGCCCCGTTCCTCTCGGACACCGGCGCGCCGCC
Source organism: Streptomyces sp. NBC_01525 (assembly GCF_045040405.1). NCBI lineage: Bacteria > Bacillati > Actinomycetota > Actinomycetes > Kitasatosporales > Streptomycetaceae > Streptomyces > Streptomyces sp. NBC_01525. The sequence goes on along the minus strand of NZ_CP109397.1, from coordinate 4,121,046 downwards.
GCCCCGCCGCGGCCGGATCGTCTTCCTCAACGGGACCTCCAGCTCCGGCAAGTCGAGCATCGCGCGGGAACTGCTGGACATCCTGGACGAGCCCGCGTTCCATCTGCCCGTGGACGCCTTCCACGCCATGCGCTCGCGCCGCGAGGTCGCCCCGGAGACGCTGGGGACGGTGCTGCGGCGCACCTGGATGGGGTTCCACCGGGCCGTCGCGGGCATGGCGGCGGGCGGCAACGACGTGGTCGTCGACCATGTGCTGAGCGAGGAGTGGCGGCTCCGGGACTGCCTGGCGCTGTTCCCCGCCGAGGACGTCGTGCTGGTCGGCGTCCACTGCTCGCTGGAGGAGCTGGAGCGCCGTGAACAGACCCGCGGCGACCGTCCGGCGGGCCTCGCCGCCCGCCAGTTCACCCGTGTCCACGCGCACGGCGTCTACGACCTGACCTGCGATACGACGGCCACCCCGGCGGCGGAGTGCGCCCGGCTGATCAAGGAGTTCCTGCCGGGGCGGCCGACCCCGACGGCGTTCCAGCGGATGGCGGCGGGGGCCTGACGGACTGACGGGCGGGCCGGTGCCCCGCCCGTCAGTCCGTCAGCCGGTCAGCCGGTCAGCCGGTCCGCGAGGGCGTCGAGGAGGGCGATGACGCCGGTGGGGCCGTCGACCACCAGGTCGGCGCGGGCGGCGAGTTCGGGGACCTCGGTGCTGCCGCTGCACACCAGCAGGCCGGTGCGGCGGGGCGCATCGGGGTCGCTGCGGAGGCGGTCGACGGCGTCGAAGGCGGCGAGGTCGCCGAGGTCGTCACCGGCGTAGAGGACGGTACGGGCGCCGGTCTCGCGGAGCCAGGCGGTGAGGGCCACGCCCTTGTCGACGCCGGGCGGGCGGAGCTCCAGGACGTAGCGGCCCGGTTCGACGAGGAGGCCGTGGCGGGTGGCGAGGGCGGTCAGGGGGGCGCGCAGTGCGTCGAGTGCGCCCTGCGGGTCGGGGGCGCGCCGGGTGTGGACGGCGAGCGCGCGGCCGCCCTTGCGCTCGACGGCGGCGGCCGTCCAGGGGCCGTGCCAGACGCCGGACGCGGCGAGGACGTCCGGGAGTTCGGCCTCGGCGGCGGCGACGGCGGGCGGCGGCCCGTCGGCGTGCAGGGCGCCCGTCGCTGCCTCCCAGCGCTCGGCGCCGTAGTGGCCGAGGACGGTGAGGCGGTCCAGGCCCGGGGCGCCGTCGACTCCGGCCAGGCGGACGGCGACGGCGGCCGGACGCCCGGTGATCACGGCGGCGGCGCACAACCGGGGCACCAGCCGCCCCAGCGCCCGCGCGGCCCCGGGGTGCGCCCGCGCCGCCTCCGGGTCGTCGACGATCTCCGCGAGCGTCCCGTCGAAGTCGACCGCGAGCGCGGCGTCCCCCGGCGCGGCCAGCAGCGCGGCCAGCGCGTCGCGGCCCGCTTCGGTACGGGGTACGGGGAGGTCGGGGCGCGGTGGCGGGCCGGTGTCGGGCGTGCGGCCCGTGTCCGGCGTGCGGCCCGTACCGGGCGGAAGGTCGGGGCCCGCGTCCGGGCCCGGCGAGGGTGCGGCGTCCGGGGAACTGCCCATGGGGCGAGCGTACCGGGGTGGGGGCGGGGGGACCCGGTGTACCGCGGAGACAGCGGAAGACCCTCGGCGGCGCGGCGCACCTCCGTCCGGGCCGCCTCCCGCACGGGCCGGGCGCCTACGCCCGGCCCCCGTACCGCCTCAGCGACGGTCCCGCCGAGCCGCTCGCCTGCGGAGCAGCCGGTTGACGGTCACCGCGTCGTGGCGCAGCGCCCGCGGGTCGTCGAGCAGGGCGTTGAGGAGCTGGTAGTAGCGCGTCGGGGAGAGGCTGAGGTGTTCGCGGATGTGGCGCTCCTTTGGGCCGGACGAGGGCCAGGAACGGCGCTCCACGGCGAGCACCGCCACGTCCAGGGCGGAGAGTTCACCGGAAGCGGGCACGTCCGGGCCGTCCTCGGGGGCGGAAGCCAGGGCACCCGTGGGCGCGGAAGCCGGGCCGTCCTCGGGTGCGGAAGCCGGGCCACCCGTGGGCGCGGAAGCCGGGCCGTCCTCAAGCCGGGCGGTCGCCTCCGTGCCGCCGTCCGTCCCCCGGTCCGTGCCGTTCTCGCCGCGCGTCGTCACGTTCCCACGATAATCCCCTGGTCGGACGACCGGGCGGGGCGGGACGACGGGCCGGGGCGGCAGCCGGGCCGGGAAACCGTCACCGGCCGAGCGCCCGAACCGAGCGCCCCGGCCGGGCCCCGGGCCGGGCCCTCACCCAGGGGCTCATCCCCCGGCCGTATCCGCCGCCTCCGCCATGTTCTGGAGGTCGGAGAGGATGCTCGACGGGTCGCCCTTGGGGCCGACCGCCGCGCCCATCTCCGACTTGAGGGCCTTGGCGACCTCCGGCCACGACGTCTTGTTCGCGGGGTAGAACTGCGCGTCGCGCAGCGGGGCGACGAAGTCCTGGAGCGTGCCGAAGCGGTGGTCGCCGGCCATCTTCTGGGCGGCCGAGGTGGTGACCGGCAGCAGGCCGAAGTCGCGGGAGAAATTCAGCACGTTGGTGTCCTGGTAGACGAAGTCGAGGAACTTCCCCACCTGGGTGCGGTGGCCGTTGTGCTGGAACGCCATCATCCAGTCGGAGACGCCCAGGGTCGACACGGCCGGGCCGTCCTTGCCGGGCAGATCGGCGGTGCCGTAGTCGATGCCGTGGGCCTCCGCCTGCTTGATCAGCGCCGGATGGCCGTTGAGCATGCCAACCGTGCCGTCGGCGAACCGGGCGAAGGCGTCCGCACGGTTGAGGGTGGCCGGGTCGCCGCCGGTCAACCCCTTGTCGACGAGTTCGTCCCGCAGCCACTCGAAGGTCTTGACGTTGGCGCGCGAGTCGATCGCGTACTTGCCGATGTCGTCGGTGTAGCCGCCGCCCCTGCCGAGCAGCCAGTTCAGCGATTCGGCCTGGGTCTCCTCCGGGCCGAGCGGCAGCGCGTACGGCGTCTTCACGCCCTGCTTCTTCAGCAGTTCGGCGTCCTCGGCGACGTCGTCCCAGGTCTTCGGCGCCTCGGCGATGCCCGCCTGGGCGAAGAGCTTCTTGTTGTAGAAGAGGCGGCGGGTGCTGGCGGCGAAGGGGATGCCGTACTGCACCCGGCCCACCTCGCCCGCCTCCGCGAGCGTCGGCTGGAGGTCGGCCTGGACGGGGATGGAGAGCAGTTCGTCGGCGCTGTACAGCTGGCCCCGGGCGGCGTAATCGGCGTACGAACCGGTCTGCGCCAGGTCGGGGGCGTGCCCCTTCCGGACCAGATCGGCGACCTTCTTGTCGACGTCCTTCCAGTTGTAGACGTCAACGTCGACCTTGATGCCGGGGTGCTCCTTCTCGAAGGCGCGGGTCAGCCGGTCCCAGTACTGCCGCGAGCCGGGTCCCGTGCCGTCGCCGTAGTCCGCGGCAACCAGCTTGAGGGTGACGCGGTCGCCCTGGCCCCCGCCGCAGCCGCTCAGGGTGAGGGTCAGGGCGGTGGCGATTCCCGCCGCCGCCAGGCTCGTGTACCGCCGCTGCACTGCTGTTACCGCCCTTTGTCCGGATTGATCGTGGTACCGGGTCCGCGTACGGCATCGGGGATCGCCCTCCGCCGTCGCGGCGGCGCGCGCCCGGGGCGACGCACCGCACATGAGGTCTGCACCACAGTCCCCACCGCTGCGCAGGCACCACGGAACTCCGCAGGTCACTGCGGCCTGACGGCGAACGAACCATGGGGTGGCACCAAGGATACGGGCAGGCCGCGCCGCGAGTGGACTAGACCTTTAGGACCGGCTCGCGCGAAACTGTCCCCGTGAGACACGTCATCGCCCTCGATGTGGGCGGCACCGGAATGAAGGCCGCCCTCGCGGGGGCGGACGGGACCCTGCTCTACGAGGCGCGCCGCCCCACCGGCCGCGAGCGCGGCACCGACGCCGTGGTCGAGGCCGTCCTCGGCTTCGCCGCGGAGCTGCGCGACATCGGCCGGGCCCGCTTCGGCACCCTCGCGGCCGCCGCGGGCGTCGCGGTCCCCGGCATCGTCGACGAACGGACCGGCGTCGCCGCCTACTCCGCCAACCTCGGCTGGCGCGATCTGCCGCTGCGCGACCTCCTCTCCCAGCGGCTGGGCGGCATCCCCGTCGCCCTCGGCCACGACGTCCGCACCGGCGGGCTCGCCGAGGGCCGCATCGGCGCCGGACGCGACGCCGGACGGTTCCTCTTCGTCCCGCTGGGCACCGGCATCGCGGGCGCCATCGGCATCGAGGGCCGCATCGAGACGGGCGCGCACGGCAGCGCCGGGGAGATCGGCCACATCGTCGTACGCCCCGGCGGGCGGCTCTGCGGCTGCGGGCAGCACGGCTGTCTGGAGACGGTGGCGTCCGCCGCCGCCGTCGGCCGCGCCTGGGCCGCGGCGTGCGGCGATCCGTCGGCGGGCGCGGCGGACGCGGCGAAGGCCGTGGAGTCCGGCGATCCGCGCGCCGCCGCGGTGTGGCAGGACGCGGTGGACGGCCTCGCCGACGGCCTGGTCACCGGCCTCACCCTGCTCGACCCGCAAACGCTGATCATCGGCGGCGGGCTCGCGGAGGCGGGCGACACGCTCTTCGTGCCGCTGCGCGAGGCGGTCCGCGCGCGGGTGACGTTCCAGCGCCTGCCCTCGATCGTCCCGGCGGCTCTGGGGGACGCCGCCGGCTGCCTGGGCGCGGGTCTCCTCGCCTGGGATCTACTCTCCACGGAGGTATCCGCCTGATGGCACAGCAACAATCCGCGGGCCGTGCCGGTGACCGGCGCACCGTCCTCGCCGGGGCCCGTGTCGCGACCCCGTCCGGCGTCGTCGAGGACGGCCGGATCACAGTCGCGGACGGCCGCATCGCCGAGGTGTCCGGCGGCCCCGCCCCGGACGGCCCCGGCACTGCCACGGCGGGCCACACCGATCTGACGGGCCATCTCGTCGTGCCCGGCTTCATCGACATGCACCTGCACGGCGGAGGCGGCGGTTCCTTCTCGTCCGCGGACCCCGAGGAGTGCCTGCGGGTCGTCGATGCGCACCGCCGCCACGGCACCACCTCGATGATCGGCTCCACCGTCACCGGCGACCTCGACGACCTGGCCCGGCAGGCGGCGGTCCTCGCCGAACTCACCGAACAGGGCGACCTCGTCGGCATCCACTTCGAGGGCCCGTTCATCTCCCCGCACCGCTGCGGCGCCCACCAGCCCGAGCTGCTGCGCGACCCCGATCCGGCGGACGTCCGCAAGCTCGTCGCCGCCGGCCGCGGCCGCACGAAGATGATGACCATCGCCCCCGAACTCCCCGGCGGCCTGGAGTCCGTACGGCTGCTCGCCGACGCGGGGCTCCTCGCCGCCGTCGGCCACACCGACTCGACGTACGACGCGACCCGCGACGCCATCGACGCCGGGGCGAGAGTCGCCACCCACCTCTTCAACGCGATGCCCGCGCTGGCCCACCGCGCGCCGGGGCCGGTCCTGGCGCTGCTGGAGGACGAGCGGGTCACCGTCGAGATGATCAACGACGGCACCCATCTGCACCCGGCCGTCCTCCAGATGGCCTTCCGGGACGCGGGCGCCGGGCGGGTCGCGTTCATCACCGACGCGATGGGCGCGGCGGGCATGTCCGACGGGATGTACCACCTCGGCCCGATGGGCGTGGCGGTCACCGACGGCGTCGCCCGGATCGCCGAGGGCCCCACCGCCGGGTCCATCGCCGGGTCCACCCTCACCCTCGACCGCGCGTTCCGCCGCGCCGTCACCGTCGACGGCCTGACGGTCGACCAGGCCGTACAGGCCCTTTCGGCCAATCCGGCGCGGCTGCTGGGTATCGACGACCGGACCGGTTCGCTGGCCGTCGGCAAGGACGCCGATCTGGTCGTTCTGGACGCCGCGTACGAGGTCGTGGGCGTCATGCGGCACGGCGCGTGGGTGGTCCGCCCGTCCGGCGTCTGACCCACCGCGGGGCCGGGGCGCCGCCGTACACCGAAGGCCCGGCGGCGGCCCGGCGGCGGCCCCGGGTCTGGGCCAACCGCCGCGGTCGATGGCATGATCGCTCGCGCACTTGTCCGTACGCGGCCGCCCGGGGGCGGTTGCCGACCCGGTGGCCGCCGCGGTGGCCACCCGGCCCACCACCGCCCGGCCACCGGCCGACCGGGCCCGGCGCGGGAGGGAAACATGATCCTCACGGTCACGCTCAACGCCGCCCTCGACCTGACCTACCGGGTGCCGCGCCTGACCCCGCACGCCACCCACCGCGTCACCGACGTGGCCGAACGCCCCGGCGGCAAAGGGCTGAACGTCGCGCGGGTACTGGCCGCGCTCGGCCACCGCACCGTCGCCACCGGGTTCGCCGGGGGCGGCACCGGGGACGCGCTGCGCGCCCTGCTCACCCAGGAGAGCGACGTCACCGACGCGCTGGTCCCGGTGGGCGGCGCCACCCGCCGCACCGTCGCCGTCGTCGACGCGGCCACCGGCGACACCACCCAGCTCAACGAACCGGGCCCGGTCGTCTCCCCCGCCGAGTGGCGCACCTTCCTCGGCACCTACCGCGAGCTGCTGGCCGACGCCCAAGCGGTGGCGCTCTGCGGCAGCCTGCCGCCGGGCGTCCCGGTCGACGTCTACGCCCGCCTGACCCGCGCCGCGCGCAGCGCCGGGGTGCCGGTCGTGCTGGACACCAGCGGCGAACCGCTCCGCCGCGGCCTCGCCGCCCGCCCCGACCTCGCCAAGCCCAACGCCGACGAACTCGCCGCGCTCACCGGCACCACCGAACCGCTGCGCGCCGCCCGCGAGGCCCGCCGCCGCGGCGCGCACGCCGTCGCCGCGTCCCTGGGCCCGGACGGCATGCTCGCGGTCACCGCCGACGGCGCCTGGCAGGCCGCCCCGCCACGCCGGATCGCCGGGAACCCGACGGGCGCCGGTGACTCCGCGGTCGCGGGCCTGCTCTCCGGCCTCGTCGAGGGATTGTCATGGCCCGAACGGCTGTCCCGCGCGGTCGCCCTGTCCGCGGCGACGGTACGGGCCGAGGCCGCCGGGGAGTTCGACGCGGCGACCTACGCGGAGCTGCTGCCGGAGGTGGCGGTGGCGGCACTTCCCGTCCCGTCGGCACCCGGGCGCTGACCGGCTCAGCCCCTGGGGAAAGCGCCGGTCAGGCGATCTTCTTCTCCAGCCACAGCTGGTCGATGTTGACGTCGCACTTGTTGCCGTCCTCGCAGGAGAGCGTGACGGTGTTGGTGCCCTTGTTGAGGGGCACCCGCTGCCAGGTACTCGTCCACTTGTCCCAGGCGCCTTCTTCGGCGTTCGCGAAGTTGCCCATGTTGAGCGGCCGGGGGTCCCGCTTGTCGTTGACCGTCAGCGTGAGGTTCTGGTCCTTGCCCGGCACGCCGTAGCCGACCCACATCTTGTACGCACCGGGCTCCTCGACGTTCAGCGTCCACGTCGCCGACGCGCCGGGGGTGTTCATCCCGCCCACGTAGACGCCGCCGGCCGACCGCGCCCCGGGGATGTCCTTGGAGGTGGCGGCGGTGCCCCCGAGCTTCAGGCTGCCCGCATCGTCCTTGGGCAGCGGCGTCTTGCTGGGCTTCTCGGTGGGCTTGTGCTCCGGCTCCTCGGACGTGGTCACCGTCTCGCTCGGCTGCGCCTTGTTGTCGGCGCCCTTCCCGGAGTTGTTCAGCATCGCGATGCCGATCGCTATGCACACCACGCCCACCACGGCGACCGCGCCGATCAACAGGCCCTTGTGGTTGCGCTGCGGCGGCGCGGGCGGCCCGGCCTGCGGCGGGCGGGCCCGCTCACCGCCGGGCAGCGTCTCCGGCGCCGCGTAGGAGGCGTTCTGCCGACCCTGGCCGGACTGCTGGGACGCACCGCCGTACTGCCGCTCACCGACCGCGCGGACCTGGTTGTACGAGGTCCGCGGCACGCCCTGCTGCCGTGTCGCGCCGTCGCCGCCCGCGCCGCCCTCGCCGCCCTCGCCGCCTTCCGAGCGGTAGAGGTACCCGAACGGGTCGTCGTTCCCCGGCGTGTCCGAGCCCGTGTTGCCGGCCGTCATTGCGTGTCACTCCCCAGCGATCTGTCTCGCGTCCGGATGCCCGCGCGGTCCTCCGCGTGCATCTGCACTTTCCGAGCCCCCGGCGGCGCCGCGCCGCATCGGCGCAGCCTACCCCGTCCGTGCCGTACCACGCCGGGCCCGTTCAGGGCACAAGATCGCTACGGATCGGTGAACGGCAGGTGTGCCCGTCCGGGGCCCGGCAGCGGCGGCACCGGGGCGCCCGGAGGGCACGCCGCACGCTGCCCGGAAGGGCCGCGCGAGGCGGCCCGGGGTGCCCCGGCGGTCACCCGGCCCGGCGGTTCGCCTTCGCCCGGGACCGCTTCTCGACGTACATCCGCTGGTCGGCGGATTGCAGCACCTCTTCGGCGGTCATCCCGCACCCGGCCCAGCTGATGCCGAAGCTGGCGCCGACCCGTACCGCGCGGCCGTCCACCCGGATCGGCGGGATGATCGCGTTCCGCAGCCGTACGGCCAGATCCTGGGCGTCGGCGGTGCCCAGACCGTCGGCGAGGACCACGAACTCGTCGCCACCGAGCCGGGCCACCGTGTCGCCGTCCCGGACGCCGCTGGTCAGCCGCCGGGCGACCTCGATGAGCACCGCGTCGCCCGTGTGGTGGCCGAACCGGTCGTTGATCGACTTGAAGCCGTCGAGGTCGCAGAAGAGGACCGCGAGCCCCTTGGAGCCGTCGTCCGCCGGGCCGTCCGAGGGCGCGACGGTGTGCACATGGTGGTCGTACGGCAGCGCCCCGCCGACGCGCTGCTCCATGCCCTCCAGCCCCTCGTACGCCTCGGCGCCCTCCGCCGGGTAGGCGGCCGGATCACCGGCACCGGCGAAGACGGCGGCGGAGACCGCGTACGCGTCGGCGGGATTGCCCGGCGCCCGTCCGCACAGCCGGGCGCCGAGGCGGGCCCGCAGCTCGGCACTGTTGGGCAGGCCGGTCAGCGCGTCGTGGCTGGCGCGGTGGGCGAGCTGGAGCTCGTGCCGCTTGCGCTCCTCGATGTCCTCGACGTGGGTGAGCAGGAACCGCGGCCCGTCGGCGGTGTCGGCGACGACGGAGTTGCGCAGCGAGACCCAGATGTACGTGCCGTCCCGCCGGGCCAGCCGCAGCTCCGCGCGGCCCCCCTCGGCGGAGGTGCGCAGCAGGGTGCCGATGTCCTCGGGGTGGACGAGGTCGGAGAAGGAGTAGCGGCGCATCGCGGACGCCGGGCGGCCCAGCAGACGGCAGAGCGCGTCGTTGGTGCGCAGCAGCCGTCCGTGCTGGTCACCGCCCATTTCGGCGACGGCCATCCCGCTCGGCGCGTACTCGAACGCCTGCCGGAAGGACTCCTCGCTGGCGCGCAGCGCCTGCTGCTCGCGCTCCAGCCGGACCAGCGCCCGCTGCATGTTGGCCCGCAGCCGGGAGTTGCTGATCGCTATGGCGGACTGGAACGCGTACACCTGGAGCGCCTCACGGCTCCAGGCATTGGGGCGGCGGCTGTTGCGCGGCCGGTCCACGGAGATCACGCCGAGCAGTTCGCCGCTGCCGTCGGGCGAGGTGTGCATGGGCGCGAAGAGGCGGTCCCGGGGGTGCCACTCGCCGTTGAAGCTGGGGTCGGGCCCGGCGGTGTGCCACTGCGGGACGTCGTCGTCGTCCAGCACCCAGCCCTCGGTGTACGGCACGAAGCACAGCGTGCCCCAGCGCTCCCCCATGGACAGCCGCCGCTCCCAGGAGTCACGCGACCCGACCCGCCCGGCCATCAGCGCCTCGGCGCCCGCGCTCCCGGCGACCGCGGCCACCACCAGATCACCGTCCGGCCGTACGAGATTGACCGCCGCCAGCTCGAACCCGAGCCCGGTGGTCACCCCGTCCGCGACGGTCTGCAAGGTGTCCGCCAGGCTACGAGCGGTATTCAGCTCGGCGACCACCTTGTGCAGCTGCCGCAAAGTCGCCAGGCGGACGTACGGCTCCGACTCGGCCTCCATCGCTCGCTCTCCCTGAGACCTCGACAGCAACTCCACACTTCTTTATCGTCCGTTTCCACGGCCACTGAATCACAGTGAGCTGCCCACTCGGTACACAGGGTCAACAATTACCGTGTGCTGTGACTCAAGTCACAAGCCGTGACGTGTAGTTGAGGGGCGCCGAGGGAAATGGGGAATCGCCTCTTCCACGCTTTCTGAACGCAAATTCCGTGAACCCCTTTCGAACGCGCCTCCTCCGTCGCCGGACCTAGGCCGCGGGTGGTCCCAGGGCCCGATGCGCGACCGTACGGCCCGGCGCTAGCGTTCATGGCGTGTTCACGAAAAGCCCCACCACCACAGCCGCCGGCCTCCCCGTCCCCACCGCTCCCGCCACCACCGTCAGCCTCGCATCCGTGCCGGAGGGCGGTCCCGTCCCGCATTCTGGTGGGGTGAGCCACGACGAGTTCCGCGCCGCCCTGTCCCGCCTCGCCGCCGGCGTGGTGCTCATCACCGCGCACGATCCGGACGGCGGGCCGCAGGGCGAGGCCGTCGGCATGACCGCCACCGCGTTCGTCTCGGTGTCCCTGGATCCGCCGCTGGTGATGGTGAGCGTTCGCAACGACTCCCGGATGGACGACCTGTTGGCGCAACAGCCCCTCTGGGCCGTTTCGGTCCTGTCGGAGGGTCAGCGCCACATTGCGGGACGGTTCGCCATGAAGGGCCGCATCAGCGACCGACTGCTCTTCGCGGACATTCCACACGTAACCGGCGAAGCGACCGGCGCCCCGCTCATCGGCGGCGCCCTCGCGAACCTGGAGTGCCGCACCGAGCAGCGCGTCGTGGCGGGCGACCACACCCTCGTCATCGGCCGCGTCCTGACGGCCGTCGCCCCCAGCGAGGACTACGGCCCGCTGACGTACTTCCGCGGGAAGTACCGGCACCTGGGCTGAGCCGCCCTCCGGCGCGGGCCGCGTCGCGCCCGGCCGGTCAGTCCCAGCCGCGCCCGGAGCGTCCCTTCTTGACGTCGCCGCGCTGCTTCTTCTCCCGCAGCCGCCGTTCGTTGACGCCGCGGGGGACGCGCGCCTTCCGCCGCGCCTTGGGCGGCGGCGCGGTCGCCTCCGCGAGCAGCGAGGCGAGCCGTACGGCCGCGGTCTCGCGGTTGCGCCACTGGGAGCGGTGGTCGGAGGCGCGCACGGAGAGCACCCCGTCGGTCAGCCGGTGCGCCAGCCGCTCCAGGGCGCGTTCCTTCCAGACTTCGGGCAGCGCCTCCGTCCGGCCGAGGTCGAAGCGCAACTCGACCTGACTGTCGCTGGTGTTGACGTGCTGGCCGCCCGGACCCGAGGACCGCGAGAAACGCCAGACGAGTTCGGCCTCGGGAAGAACGACCGCACCGCGGATGACATGGGGCCCGGACATACCCCTATGGTCCCGCGTTCCGCGGCCTTGGTCACCCGCATTTCGCCGTGGGCCGTTCCGGAAGCCCCCGCGCGCCACGCCCGGAGCCCGCGCGCACCGGCCCGTCCGGCCGCACCCCGCCCACCACCGGAAACCCATCGCAAAGAAAGCAAAGGGAGCTGGAACCTCGCGGCCCCCCGCTCGCGTTGAGTGAGGAAACGGTAGCTTCGTCCGCAGTACGGAGCCCGATGCACTCCACGAGGGAAAGGGACATCCCATGGCTGTAAGCCTGTCCAAGGGCGGCAACGTCTCGCTGACCAAGGAGGCACCCGGTCTCACCGCCGTCACGGTCGGCCTCGGCTGGGACATCCGCACCACCACCGGCACCGACTTCGACCTCGACGCCAGCGCCATCGCGGTCAACCCGAGCGGCAAGGTCTACTCGGACGCCCACTTCGTCTTCTTCAACAACAAGGCGACGCCGGACCAGTCCATCGTCCACACCGGCGACAACACCACCGGCCAGGGCGAGGGCGACGACGAGTCCATCAACGTCAACCTCGCCGCGCTGCCCGCCGATGTCGACAAGATCGTCTTCCCGGTCTCGATCTACGACGCGGAGAGCCGCAGCCAGAACTTCGGCCAGGTGCGGAACGCCTTCATCCGCGTCATCAACCAGGCCGGTGGCGCCGAGGTCGCCCGCTACGACCTGAGCGAGGACGCGGCCACCGAGACCGCCATGGTCTTCGGCGAGCTGTACCGCAACGGCGCCGAGTGGAAGTTCCGTGCCGTGGGCCAGGGTTACGCCTCCGGCCTCGCGGGCATCGCCCAGGACTTCGGCGTCAACGTCTGACATGCCTGACGGCGGCGGGCCGGCCCCACTCGGCTCCGGCCTGCCGCCGCGCCCGACGCCTGCACGCCGCGCGCCCGTTCATCCCCTCGGGCCGGGCCGCCCCGAGGATGCCCCGGCGCTCGCCCGGATGCAGTTCGCGGCCTGGCTGGAGACCTATCCGGGCGCAGCGCCCGGAATCGATGAGCGAGGGATCCGGGAGCAACGCGGCGACCTGCTGACGGACGAGGGAGCCGCCGGGTGGCGCACCTTCCTCGACAAGGCGTCACACCATCCGCACCTCGCCTTCTGTCACGTCGCCCGCGCGCCCGATGGCGCCTTGGCCGCCGTCCTGTGCGGTCTACGCGAAGACGCTGCCGCCCCTGAGGCGGCGGCGAACCCTGCCCCGCCCGGCCCGTCGTCGGAGAGCGTCACTCTCGGGCCGATGTACGTACTGCGCCGTGCGCAGGGCCTGGGGATCGGCGGCCGTCTGATGGACGCCTTCCTCACCTGGGCCGGTGACGCGCCGATGCGCCTCCGGGTGACGTCCTCCAACGACCGCGCCATCCGCTTCTACCGCCGCCACGGCTTCGCCCCCACCGGCGAACACCACCTCTGGCGCGACCGCCTGCCCAACATCCGGATGGCCCGGGGCGGCGGGCCCGGAGACCCGTCGGCCGGATAAGGCCCGCCTCCCCCCTGCTTTCCCTCTCCCCTATGCGGCTGCGGGCCCGTGATGGGCGACCCTCCGCGACAGGGGCGAAGAGGCCGACGAAGAAGCCAGGGGATCCGAGGGCGGCGCCGATGTCGCCTCGCCGTCCCGGGCACCCTCGGGCACGGCCGCGCGGGCGACGGCTTCCATCGACAGGCCGAGCGTGTCGGCCAGCGCGGCGATCGTGAAGAACGCAGGCGTCGGCACCCGCCCGGTCTCGATCTTGCGCAGCGTCTCGGCCGACAGCCCGGCCACCGCCGCGACCTCGACCATGCTGCGATCACCGCGCGCCGCACGCAGCAACGCGCCGAGCCGCGCGCCGCGCTCGCGTTCCCAGGGAGTCAGTGGAGTCCGGACCATGGACGTGATACTAATACCGGTAAAGAAATACCGGTAAAGAAATACCGCTCCGGTATCGCTCGGCTGCGTATCGCCGCGCCTGGGGCTTCCGACTCAGGGCTCCCCGTCCCGTGCGTGGGATCTCGGGCTTCGGGTCTCCGGCTTCGGGTCTCCGGCTTCGGATCCCGTGCGTCGGACCTCGTGCTCCGGCCCCTGGGAACGCATCCGGTACGCGGCGTCGGCGGTTCCGGCGCGCGAATCACCACGAAAGGCGTCACACCATGGTCGAGATCAAAACCGATGCGGCACTGGACGCGATGCGCGTGGCCGGGCGGGTCGTCGCCGACGCGCTGGCCGCCGCCCGCGCGGCCGCCGCCCCCGGCGTACGGGTACGGGAACTGGACGAAGCCGCCCGCACCGTCCTGCACGACGCCGGGGCCACCTCCCCCTTCCTCGGCTACCGGCCCTCCTTCGCCCCGACCCCGTTCCCGGCCGTGATCTGCGCATCCGTCAACGACGCGATCGTGCACGGCATCCCGGACGACACCCGGCTGCGCGACGGCGACGTGGTCGGTGTCGACTGCGGCGCCCTCGTCGACGGCTGGGCGGGCGACGCCGCCGTCACCTTCACCGTCGGCACGCCCCGCCCCGAGGACCAGCACCTGCTCGACACCACCCGCCGGGCCCTTGAGGCGGGCATCGCCGCGGCGGTGCCCGGCGGGCGGATCGGCGATATCGCGCACGCCATCGGCAGCGTTGGCCGGGCGGCCGGTTACGGCATCCTGGACGGCTTCGGCGGCCACGGCATCGGCCGCCGTATGCACGAGGACCCGCCCGTCCCCAACGAGGGCCGCCCCGGCCGCGGCTTCCCCCTCCGCCACGGCCTGGTCCTCGCCATCGAGCCGATGTTCATCGCCGGAGGCAGCGACACCTACGTCACCGACCCCGATGGCTGGACCCTCCGCACCAAGGACGGCAGCCGCGCCGCCCACTTCGAGCACACCGTGGCCATCACGGAGGACGGGCCGCGCATCCTGACGTTGCCGTAGCGGTGCCCGCCCCGGCCTCCCCGCCGTCGGCTGCCCTCCGGCCATGACACCATCGGCACCGTGATCGACCTCGGCTACTCGCTCTCCCGCCGCTTTCCGGACCCGCCCCAGACCGACTACCGGACGGCGGATGTCCACACCCTGCGGCACGACCTCTTCTGCGGTGACGTCTACCTCGCCGACACCCGGGAGGACCGTGAGGTGTCCACGGCCTGGGGCTGGGTGCCGGTACTCGACTTCGCGTGGGCGCTGTGCGACATCGTCGAGAAGCTGGACACCGATCCGCGGGGCAACAGGTCGGCCCGGCCGGTCCGCGCCGAGCTGGACTTCACGGAGTCCGCGGACCGGATGCTCTTCGAGCGGCGTTTCGGCTGGGTGGAGGTCACCGCCGACTGGATGACGACGGACGAACCGCCGCTCGTCCTCAACCACGGCGCCCTGCGCCGCGAGGCCCGCGACTTCCTGCACGACCTGATCGCCGACCTCGGCGACATGCACGACGGCCTCGCCGACAACCCCGCCATCTGGGCCCTTCAGGCCCGTTTTCCCCGGGCCTGACCGGCCCGCGGCGCCCGCACGGCCCGCCCGTACGGGCACCCGCGCCCGGTCCGTACGGCCGGACCGCCGCCGGATCCGGCCCGCGGACCACGGGTGCGGCCCATACGGCCCTCACCTCGTAAGGCACGCGGCCCATGGGTGAATGCGGCGGCCACCTCGGCGGGCGAGGCGGGATCCCAGTCGTTCACGTCGCCGGGGTCGTGGGGCGCTTCGTCTTTGATGTCTCTCCCTCTCCCCCCTGAGCCCACCCCGCCCCTCTCCCCCGCCCCTCCTCACTCCACCCGTACCCCCAACTGGGCCGCGAACGACGGTGCCAGGTCGAGGAGCTGGGCGGGGCTGATCACGGCGCCCGCGAGGCTGTCGATGCCGCGGGTGACGTCGAGGGCGGCCGCGCCCCGCAGGTCGACGTCCTTCATGCGTGCGCCGGTGAAGTCCGCGCGGGCGACCGTGCAGTCCTCGAAGGTGACGCGTTCCAGCTCCGCGCCGGAGAAGTCCGGCTCGACCAGGACGCAGCCCTCGAACACCACGTCCCGCAGCTTCGCGGTGCGCAGATTCGGGAAGTCGATCTTTCCGCCGCGCACCACGACCCGTTCCAGCACCGCGCCGTGCAGCTGCGTACCGCCCAGCCGGGCGTCGGTCACCTCCACATCGCGCAGCGACGCCTGCGACAGGTCCGTGCCGACGCCCCGTATGCCGGTCAGTACGGTGTCGATGAACCGCGCGCGGTTCAGCTCCGTCTCGTCGAGGGCGCAGCGGCGGAGCGCGCAGTCCATGAACCGGGCGCCGCGCGCCGACTGGCCCGCCGCGTCGACGTCCGTGAACTCCAGCCCGTCGTAGTCCCCTTCGGGCTCCAGCTCACCGCCGTCGTACGCCGCCAGCTCGGGCAATCTCACCTCCGCCCGGCGCACCGCCCGGACCGTCCCCGTACGCCGCCCTGCCACGCTCCACCGCCTTCCGTCCGCCGCCACCGCGCCCGCGGCCCGCCGCCGGGCGCGGCGACACCCCCGTGCCCGCCGCGGCCGGACGACCGGCCGCGCGCACCGTGCGTGCGCCAACCGTCATCTGCACACCCATCGTGAACCACACCACTGACAATGCCCGCCGACTACCGCTCCCCGCAGCGCCGTTCGCCCGCTCCCACCGGCCTCGGCACCCACTCCGACCTGCGAAGAAGCCGCGCGAAAAGTCATTTCGGGCCTCCCCGGGGGCCGCGGTGCCGCCTTCCGGGCCCGGCCGCCCGGCCGCCCGCCCCGTTCGAGGGAACGCCGGGCCCCGCCGCGCACCCCGTGCCCGCAGCGCCGGAGGGCCACCGCGCACCCGCGACGGCCCCGCGCCCCTACCGCCGACGGGCCCTACCGCACCAGCGCCATCCCGTGCTCCGTGGTGTTGAGGCGGCGGCCGCCCGTCTCCGTGCACGTGACGATGTCCTCGATGCGTACGCCGAAGCGGCCCGGCAGGTAGATGCCGGGCTCGATCGAGAAGCACATGCCGGGGACGAGGGGCAGATGTTCGCCCTCCACCAGGTACGGCGGTTCGTGGGTGGTGACGCCGATGCCGTGGCCGGTGCGGTGGATGAAGTACTCGCCGTATCCGGCGGCCTTGATCACCTGGCGGGCGACGCGGTCGATCTCCTGGCACGCCACCCCGGGGCGCACCGCCTCGAACGCCGCCTGCTGCGCCTCGCGGACGATGTCGTGCACCTTTCGTTCCTCGGCGGTCGGCTCGCCGACGTGGACGGTGCGGGTGGTGTCGGAGCCGTAGCCGTCCTTGAGGCCGCCGAAGTCGAGCACGATCATGTCGCCGTCCTGGATCAGCCGGTCGCCCGCCTCGTGGTGCGGGTTGGCGCCGTTGGGGCCGGAGCCGACGATGGTGAAGTCGACCTGGCTGTGGCCGTGCCGGACCAGCAACCTGCTGAGGTCGGCGGCCACCTCGCGCTCGCGGCGGCCGGCGAACGGCAGGCCCAGGATGTCGTCGTACGTCGCATCGGCCGCGGCGCCCGCCGCCGCCAGCCGCTCCACCTCGTACGCGTCCTTCACGGCCCGCAGCATCGGCAGCACCTCGGAGAGCGCGCCGTAGCCGCTGTCCGGCAGGGTCCGCTGGAGCCCGAGGAGGTGCAGCGCCCAGGTGGCGTCCGAGACGCCGTAACGGCCCTTCGGGTCGAGCCACTTCGCGAGCTCCCCGTAGGGGTCGGTGCCGTCGCGCCACCCGGTGACGTCCAGGGCACCGGCGCCCGGGGCGGCCTCGGCGTCCGGCCGCTCCAGGGCGGGCACCAGCAGTCGCGGCCGGGCGCCGGCGGCGAGGACAAGGGCGGTCAGCCGCTCCGTGACCGCCGTGACGTGGTAGCCGCACAGCCAGCCCAGGTCCGGGCCCGGCGTCACGATCAGGCCGTCGAGCCCCTCCGCGGCGGCCGCGGCGGCGGCCCGTTCCATCCGTCGCTCGTACGCGTCACGGGTCAGGGAAGTCACCATGGCCGCAATGTACGCCCGCCGCTCCGGCGCCCGCACCCGCTCCGGACGGACTGCCTCCGGGGGCGCCACCCACCGGCCACCGGCACGAACGCCCCGCCCGCGCGCCCGGCGCACCCGCCGGGCAATGCGCCCCCGGCGCGGGCCCCGGCACCCCGCCACGGCCCGCGCCCGCGGGTATCTCCCTACGCCTTCGGCTGGGTGAAGCGGAGGTTGTTGCCGAAGGGGTCGCGCAGCCCGCAGTCCGTCCCGTACGGGCGCTCCGTCGGCTCCTGGGTGAACTCGACGCCCCGCTCCCGGAGCGTCTCGTAGGTCTGGCGGCAGTCGTCGGTGGTGAGGATGAGCCAGCCGCCCATCGCCCCCTTGGTGACCAGGTCCCGGACCTGCGCGGCCGTCTCCTCGGACATCGCCGGGGCGCCCGGCTTCTCCAGGAGGATCTGCCGCTCCGGGTGGCCGGGAACGGCGACGGTCAGCCACCGCATGAATCCCATGTCGATGTCGGCGGTGACCTCCAGGCCGAGGGTGCCGACGTAGAAGTCGAGGGCTTCGTCCTGGTCGAGGACGTAGAGCTGCGAGTGCGTGATGGCGTGGAACATGTCCCTCAACCTATGTGCGGGACCGGCCGAAAACTTCTCCGAAACTGCTCTCTTACGGACGCCGCGCACCGCTTCCCCGGGGGCGGGCGGGCGCCCCTCACCCGCTGGGCCGCGTCCACGCCATGGTGAAACACGTCGGCACACCCGCCGCCACCGCTTCCTTGCGGTACGTCCGCGGCGACCGTCCGACGATCTCGCGGAACGTCCGGCTGAACGTGCCGAGGCTGCCGAACCCGACCTCGTAGCAGACGTCCGTGACGCTGCGGTCGGTCTCCCGGAGCAGGAACATCGCCCGCTCGACCCGGCGTCGCTGCAGGTAGCGGTGGGGTGTCTCGCCGAAGGTGGCCCGGAAGGTCCGGGCGAAGTGCGCCGGCGACACGTGCGCGATCCGCGCCAGCGCCGGTACGTCCAACGGCCGCGCGTACGCACGGTCCATCGCGTCCCGCGCCCGCAAGATGCGCCGATTGCGCTCCTCCACCGCTTCGTTCACGCCGCCATCAGACCACGGGGCGCTCCCCCGGGTGCGGGCCCGGGGAGCGGCCCCCCGGGGCAGCGGAGAGGTGTTCAGGATGTGTTCAGGACACGGGTGGCACGGTCGGGCACCATGACTGCTGAAATCCCCGGAGCCGTCGAGGCCCCCGAGCCGACCGGCGCAGCCCCCGTACGCCCCCGCCCTCGTCCGCACCGGAACAAGGTCCCCGAAGTCACCCCGTACTTCTGGGTGATCAAGGTCCTGTGCACCACGGTCGGCGAGACGGCCGCGGACCTTCTGAACGAGAAGCTGGGGCTCGGGCTGACCGGAGTGTCGCTGCTGATGAGCGCGGTGCTCGTCGGGATGCTCGTGGCACAGTTCCGCACCGCCGCCTACCGGCCCGGCGTCTACTGGTCGGCCGTGGCGATGATCAGCGTCGTCGGCACTCTGCTCAGCGACAACCTCACCGACAACCTCGGCGTCCCCCTGGAAACCTCCACCGTCGCCTTCGCGCTCGTGCTCGGAGCGGTGTTCGCCGTCTGGTTCCGCAGCGAGCGGACGCTGTCCATCCACCACATCGACAGCACCCGCCGCGAGTCCTTCTACTGGCTCGCGGTGCTGTTCACCTTCGCCCTGGGCACCGCCGCGGGTGACCTGGTCGCCGAACACCTGGACCTGGGGTACTCGCTCTCCGCCGTGCTGTTCGCCGCCGCCCTCGCCGTGGTGGCGGCGGCGCGCTCCCTCGGCCTGGGCGCGGTGGGGGGCTTCTGGACCGCCTACATCCTGACCCGGCCGCTGGGCGCGTCCCTCGGGGACTACCTCTCGCAGCCGACCGCCGACGGCGGGCTCGGCATGGGTACCGTGATCACGAGTGTGCTGTTCCTGGCGGTCATTCTGGGCCTGGTGGTGTTCTTGACCGTGACCCGGCGGGATGTCTCCGGGCCGGGGCGCGGCACTCCGCAGGAAGGCTGAGGACGGGCCTGCGGCGGCGTTCAGGATGTGTTCAGGAAGCGGCTGGGAGGGTCCGGGCGGCGTGTGCCGTCACCGCCGCGGATGACGGCGCGGACGCCCCCTGCCGCCATTCCCCCGGAGAGTTCGAAAGTGGAAAACCCTCAAGCCCTGACCGGTCCGGACGCCGTCGTCACCGTCCCGCCGCCGACGTCCGCGGCGCCCGCCGCCGCTCCCGCGACGAAGAAACTGCCGGAGGTCACCCCGGCCTTCTGGATCATGAAGATCGCCGCGACGACCCTCGGCGAAACGGCCGGTGACCTCTTCGCCCAGACCCTCAAGCTGGGCTACTTCCTCACCACCGTCGTCCTGTTCCTGATCTTCGTGGTCACGCTTGCCGTACAGCTCAGGTCCCGGCGCTACAACCCGTTCTTCTACTGGACCGTCATCCTGTCCACCAGCACGGCCGGCACGACGATGTCCGACTTCATGAACCGGGACGCGAGCGCCAAGTACCTCTCCGGTGGGGCCACTTCGCTCGGCTGGGGGCCGCAGGGGCTCGGCCTGGGGTACCCGGCCGGAGCCGCGATCCTGATCACGCTTCTCCTCGCCGTCTTCGCCGTCTGGAAGAGCACCGGGCTGACGTTCTCCCTCCGCGACATCGTCACCTTCCGCGCGGAGGCGCTGTTCTGGGCGGCGATCCTGGTGTCGAACACGCTCGGCACCTCGATGGGCGACTTCCTGTCCGACAGCTCCGGGCTCGGCTACGCGGGCGGCGCCCTCCTCGTCACCGGTGCGCTCGCCGTGCTCGTGGCCCTGATGCGGGTGCCCGCCGTGCCGAACGTGCTGTTGTTCTGGATCGCCTTCGTCCTCACCCGGCCTCTCGGAGCGACCGCCGGCGACTTCCTCACCAAGCCGCTCGCCAAGGGCGGGCTGGACCTCGGCACGGCGGGTTCGTCGGCCGTGCTCCTCGCCGCCCTGATCGGCTTCACCGTCCACGCACAGCTGCGTGAGCGGCGCGGCGCCGTCTCCCTGGAACAGTGACGGCGCCCGGGGGCGGGCCGTCCCGGTCAGCCCCCGGGCAGGGTGACCACGAACCGCGCCCCGGACGGGCACCCGGCGTCGTGGGCCACCTCGCCGCCCGCGGCGCGGGCGAGGCGCCGCGCGAGCGCCAGGCCCAGTCCCGCGCCGCTGTGTCCGTCCGCCGGATCGGCCCGGCTGCCCGGCCGGAACAGCTCGGCGACGAAGGCGGGCGGGACCCCGGGGCCGTCGTCGCCGACCTCCACGCGGGTGACGCCGTCCGCCCGTCCGACCCGGATGCCGACCTGGGTGCGCGCGTACCGCAGGGCGTTGTCGGCCAGCGGGCCGACGATGCGTTCCAGCAACGGGGCGGGCACCCCGGCCACCGCCGCGTCCGGGCCGGTGACCGTGACGGCGGGCCCGTCCGGGAGGGTGAGCCGGTCCGCGAGCCGCCGCAGCGTGGCCACGGCGTCGGCGGTCCCGGGGGCGGCGCGGGCGGTGGCGCGCGCGTCGTCGAGGAGGGTGTCGCAGATGGACCGCATGGAGTCGGCCGCGTCGGCGAGGACCGCGTGCGTCGCCGAGGTCTCGGCGGCGGAGCGCGGACGCGCCCCCCACCAGTCGAGTTCGGCGGTGATCCGCGCGAGGGGGGTGCGCAGTTCGTGGGACAGCTCCCTGGTGAGCTGCTGTTCATGGCGGAGTACAGCGCGGATACGGTCCAGCAGCTCGTCCAGGGAGGCACCGAGCCGCGCCAGCTCGGCGGGGCGGCCGGTACCGGCCAGGCGGTGCGGGGAGGCGACCGCGCTCCGCCGGGTGGCCTGGTCGGTCATCACCGTCACGGGGCGCAGCGCCCGCCCCACGGCCAGCCAGGTCAGGACGTACGCGCCCGCCAGCACGGCGCCGTCCAGGGCGAGGGAGGCCCACAGCAGGGTGGCGGCCGAGGCGCGGTAGGGGGCGAGGTCCAGCGCGGCCACCACGGCGGCGGCGGGCCGGCCCGCCGCGCCGGTGTCGCCCACCGGGGCCGCGCACAGGCGTATCGGGGCCCCGGCGTCGAGCGCCGCGCACCGCTTGTCGCCGTGGGCGGCGAGGCGTACCGCGGCCCGGCTGAGCGGGGCACCGGCCGGGGCGGACGCGGGGTGCTCCAGGAGCCGGGGGCCCGCGTAGATCCACACGTTGGTGTCGAGCAGCGCGTCATCCGACGTCTCCAGGACGCGTACCGGGGTGTGGCGGGTGTCGACGGTGGCGGCCACCGCGGCGACCCGGGTGTGCAGTTCGTCGTCCGCCTGCTGTTGGAGGTGGTGGCGGACGACCACGTTGCACACGATGGTGAGCAGCACCATGACCGACGCGGCGCAGGCCAGCGCCGCCAGGGACAGTCGTCCCCGCAGGGTGCGGGGGCCGCGGCGGGAGCCCGCCGAGGCGGTCGAGGAGCGGCGGGTCATGACAGGCGGTGCCCGATACCGCGGGCGGTGCCGATCGTCTGGGCGCTGCCGGCGTCCCGGAGCTTGCGCCGCAGACGGCTCAGGTACTGGTCAAGGGTGTTGTCGCTGACCTGCGCGCCGGGCGGCCAGCCGGCACGGACCAGCTCCCGTCGGCGCACCACCGCCCCCGGTTCGGCCATCAGCGCGGCCAGCAGCCGGAACTCGGTGGGTGTCAGCGCCATCTCTACGCCCTGCACGGACAGGCCGTGGCGCACCGGGTCGAGGGCGAGATCACCGGCGGCGAGGCCGGCCGCGGCGCCGGACCGCCGGAGGGCGGCCCGCAACCGCGCGGTGAGTTCGGCGAGATGGAACGGCTTGGGCAGATAGTCGTCGCCGCCCGAGGAGAACCCGCTCAGGCGGTCCGCGAGCCCGCCGTGCGCGGTGAGGAAGACGACCGGCCGGAGAAACCCGCGCGCCCGCATCGCCTGGCACACGTCCCGTCCGTCCGCGTCCGGGAGCCCGATGTCCAGCACCACCGCGTCGACGCCTTCCCCGACGAGCCGCAGCGCACCGGCCCCGTCCCGGGCGGCGGCCGTCCCGAACCCCTCCTCCCGCAGCCCGCGCACCAGCACGTCACGCAGGGCGTGATCGTCCTCGACGACCAGGATCGTGGCGGTATGCAACAGCGGTCACCTCACGGGCTCGGGCTCTGCCGCACCCCGCGGCACCGGAACGGCGGCGCCGCACACGGGCGGAACGGCCACGGACGACCGGGGACGGGCAGAATCTCCACAGCAATGTCTACAGAACTGTAGACGACTGCCCGGACCTTCCGCCCGCCCCGCTCCCCCTCAGCGCTCCCGCAGCGCGGCGAGCGTCGCGTCGAGGTCGGCACCCCGGGGACGGTTGTGCGGCAGCTTGGCGAGTACGGCGGCCATGCCGCAGGTGTCGGTGAGGGCGGAGAAGACCAGGCCGCCCGCCACGCCGGCGGAGAGCAGCTGGAAGGCGGGGTGCACGAGCAGGCCGAGGACCAGCCCCAGCAGGACGAGCGTGCCCGCCGCGCAGCGCACCTGCCGCTCCATGCTCCAGCCCGCCCGGATCTCGCAGGCGGCGGTCCGCTCCAGGTCGTGGCCCGCGGCGGCCCACGCCGTGGTGCCGCCGTCGAGGGTGGCCGCCGGAACGCCCTGTTCGGCGAGGAGCGCGCAGGCGCGCGCCGAGCGGGCACCGGAGGCGCAGACGACCAGGAGGTCACGGCGCCCGGCCGCGTCCCGTATCCCGGGCAGCGCCCGGCCGAGGTGGTCGAGCGGAATGTTCAGGGCCCCTGGCAGATGACCGGCGGCGTACTCGCCGGGCGTCCGGACGTCGACGACGGTCAGCTCGGACAGCCGGGCCCGGGCCCGGGCGGTGTCGAGGGTGATGGGGGTGGTGGGGCTGGTCATGGCGGGTGGTCCTCCAATGGTCGCCACCGTCCCGAACCGGGACGTACAGTACCCCTAGGGGTATTGCAGGAAAGCGGTCGGGAACGGGGGCCTGGTCATGGAACGGGAGCTTGGTCGTGGAACTGGAGCTTGAGGGTGCCTCGTTGAAGGCGGTACTGAACCGGCTGCGACGGGCGCAGGGCCAGATCTCCGGGGTGATCCGGATGATCGAGGAGGGCCGGGACTGCGAGGACGTCGTCACGCAGCTGGCCGCCGCCTCCCGGGCGCTGGACCGGGCCGGTTTCGCGATCATCGCGACAGGTCTACAGCAGTGCGTGGCGGACATCGAGTCCGGCGCGAAGAGCGGCGAGGACACCGTGCAGATGCGGGCGCGGCTGGAGAAGCTCTTCCTGTCGCTGGCCTAGGGGGAGCTACCCGGAGCCCGGCGGCCGAGCTTCCGGTGGCCGTCGGGTCCCCTGTGGCCACCAGGTCTCCCGTGGCCGCCGGGTCACCGATGGCCGCCGGGTCGCCGCCGTCCGGTCGCTCAGCGGCGCCGTCCGGCCGATCAGCAGCGTCCATCCGATCGAGCCTCATACGACCGCATCCACCAGCATGAACGCCGCCACCGCGAACAACACGACGGCGAAGACGCGCTGCAGGGCCGGGCCGGGCATCTTCGCCGCGAGGCGTTTGCCGTCCCAGGCGCCGAGGACCGCCGCTCCGGCGAACGGTCCGATGACGGCCCAGTTCAGGCCGGTCGCCGTCCCGGCGCGCAGCCCCAGGGCGGCGACCGAGTTGACGGTGATGACCAGCAGGCTGGTGCCCACCGCCGCCCGCATCCGCATACCGAGCACGTTGACCAGCGCCGGAACGGCGAGGAACCCGCCGCCGACGCCGAGGACCCCGGTGACCGCCCCGAGCCCGGCACCGACGGCTACCGCCCGGCCGGGCCGTATCTGTACGGAACCCTCCACAATGGGGCGGCGCCGGAGCATACGGAACGCCGCGGTGGCCGCGAGCGCCGCGAAGGCCACGGTGAGCAGAGCGGTCGGCAGGCGCCCCGCGAGCGCGCCGCCCAGCATGGCCGGACCGATCCCCGCCGCCGCGAACAGCAGCCCCGTACGCCATCGCACCTGCCCGTCCCGGGCGTGCGCGAGCAGCGCGGTGGCGGAGGTGACGGCGACGGTGATCAGGCTCGCGGTGGTGGCCGCGACCGGGGTGAAACCGAGCAGATAGATCAACGCGGGAACGGCCAGCACACTGCCGCCACCGCCGAGCGCCCCCAGCGCGACACCGATGACCCCACCGGCGACCAGGGCGAATATCACCGCGCTCATGCGGGCCACCCGCCGGTGGTACACAGGTCCGCGGCGGAGGCGCGCGCCGCCCGCCGGTGGTGCGGTACGGGGGCGGGGCACCCGGGGGCGGTACCCGTACGGGTACGCATGCGGGTACGGGTACGGGTACAGGCGGCGGCCCACGGCACGGCCCCGCGCACGGGGGCGGCGGGACCGCGTCTACAGGAACTCATACTCAGCGTGCTCCCTCTCGGTTCGCGACCGGTTCAGGCGGGGCGGACGGTGAGTCCGGCCCGCTCGGCCGCGTCGAAGGAGTCGTCGACGGCCACGACGTCGCGGCCCGCCCCGTCGAGCAGCGAGGCGGCGATGGCCGCGCGCATTCCGCCCGCGCAGTGCACCCACACCTGACCTGCGGGAACCTCGTGAATACGCCGGTGCAGCGTGTGCAGCGGGAGGTGAACCGAGCCCTCGACGAAGCCGTTCGCCCGCTCGCCGTCCCGGCGGACGTCGAGGACCACGGCACCGTCCTTGGCCCGCTCCGCGAGATCGGCGAAGGTGGCCCGGGGGAAGGAGGCGAGCGCTTCGCCGTCGCGGACCCAGTTCGCCGGGTCCCCGGTGGCCGCAGCGGCCGGGCGGTCGATACCGACCCGCACCAACTCCCGCTGTGCGTCGACCAGTTGACCGGCCGACTCCGCGAGCAGCATCACCGGCTTCCCCCACGGGATCAGCCAGGCCAGGTACGTGGCGAGCTGCCCTTCGCCCTCGAAGTTGAACGCGCCGGACACATGCCCGTCGGCGAAGGCGACGCGGTGGCGCAGGTCGACCACCCACTCCCCGGCGGCCAGCCGGTCGGCGATCTCCTGGGCGTCGGCGACGGCGGGCGGGGTGAGGTCGACGGGCGCGGGCCCGGCGGCGTTGGCCGGCCCCATGTGCGCGTAATAGGCAGGGATGTCGTCAAGTCCGGCCAGCAGGTCGGCGACGAACGCACCCACCTCCCGGGTCAGCGCCTCATTGGACGCCTTCTCCGCACCGATCGTGGTGGGCTCCCCCGTCGTCCCCCCTGCCGCGCAGAAGCTCCCGAAGCCGTGCGTGGGCAGCACCGCCGTCTCGTCCGGCAACTCGGCGGCCAGCCGGTGCGCGGAGGCGTGCTGGGCCCGGGCGAGCTCCGCGGTCAGCCGCGGTTCGACCAGGTCAGGCCGTCCGACGGTCCCGATCAGCAGCGACCCGCCGGTGAACACGGCGACATCCTTACCGTTCTCCTCCAGGACGTACGAGGTGTGGTGCGGGGTGTGCCCCGGGGTGGCCAGCGCGCGCAGCGCGAGCCCGGCGGCGGCGTCGATCTCCGCGCGGTCCCCGTCCCGCACCGGCGTCCGCGCGAATTCCACCGCGGCCCCGGCGGGCACGAGATAGGCGGCACCGGTGATCCTCGCGAGTTCGAGCCCACCGGTGACGTAGTCGTTGTGGAGATGGGTCTCGACGACGTGGGATATCCGCACTCCCCGCCGGGCCGCCGCCGCGAGCACCTGCTCGACGTCGCGCGGCGGGTCCACCGCCACGGCGGTCCGCCCGCCGCCGGCCAGGTAGCTGCGGTTGCCCAGACCGGCGATCTCAAGGGTGTCGACGAAGAACACGGGGCACTTCCTTCCGTACACGATTACCCCCCGGGGTATGTTGACGTTAACACGGGTACCCCTAGGGGTATTTTCGAGTGTGTTCTCGGATGCCCCGGGGCGCGCTCTCGGGGGGGGCGCTCTCGGGGCGCGGAGCCGGTACGGGGAAGAGCCACGCGGCCGTACGCGGGAAGAGCCACAGGGCAAGACGGACGGGGAACGGCCAGAGGCGGTAAGGGGCTCCCAGTCGGGAGGTGCCCAGGGGCGGCAAGAGGTCGCGGCCGGGGCGTGACCGAGGGGCCGAGGCCGCGGAGGCAGGCACCCCGGCCCACCAGGCCGAAGGCGGCGACCGGCCCCCACCGGACGCACCGAGCGAAAGCGCACCCGGCCTCACCGGGTCACCAAGTCGAAGGCGGGCGCGCCCCGGCCATCGAGCTGACAGCGGGGCGCCCCACCTCACCGCGCTCACCGGCCCGAGGCGAACCCCAGAGGTCAGGCGCGACCGCGAGAGATCGGGCACAGTCGCAGAGGTCAGGCGTACTCGCAGAGGTCAGACGCACGCACAGAGATCAGGCCCGCCCACGCTCCAACCCCCACGTCTGCAGCACATACGCCCGCCCCTTCTCCTCCCCCGTGATCAGCGGCACGTCGAGCAGCCGGAAACCCGCCTTGGTGGCCACGGCCACGCTCGCCGCGTTCTCCGCCTCCAGCTCCAGAATCACCTGCTCCGCGCCCAGCTCCTCGAAGGCGTACGCGGCCATCACCCGCACCGCCCGCGCCGCCAGCCCCTGCCCACGGTGCGCCGGGCCGATGGCGTACCCCAGCTCCGTGCCCTCGGGGGCGCGCCGCAGCATCACCTCGCCGAGCGGCGCGCCGCCGTCAACAGTGACGGCCAGCATGATGACCTTCCCCTCGGCCCGCAGCCGCCGGGCCCGGTCCAGCCGATCATCGGCGGCCGCTTCGTCGAAGGGCGAGACGATCGGCGTCCAGTACGCGATATCGGGGTGATCGAACAGCTCCGGCATCGCGTCGCGATCCCCCTCCGCCCAGTCACGAAGGACGAGCCCCTCCCCCGACAGCTCCATCCGCTCGGGAAAAGACGACGTACTGCTGCTCATGGCAACGAACCTCCTGGCCGGTACAGAACGAGGCAGGGTAACCGGAGGCGCACCACCCCACCGAAATCCCGCACACAGTGCTGTGCAGCCCACACACCACGTAGGCGAACGGACCCGACCGACGGGCCCGAGCCGAGGCCGAGAGCCAAGAGCCGGTACCCGCCCTCCGACGACAAACCGACCCGCCCGGGACGGACCGGACGGAGGAGCGACGACGGGCACCGCCGGATCGGATCATGGACAGCACAGTCAAGATCCGGCAGCATCGGCGGATGCTGAGGCGCGAACGACCTGTGGTGGTCGCCGTATGCGGTTCCCCAGGGGCCGGAAAGACCACCGTTGCCCGCGCGACGGCGCTCCGTCTCGGTGTGCCGTTCCTGACCCGGGACGAGATCAAGGTCGGTCTCGCGCTCTCCTCAGCTTCCGTCGTCAAGGACGGCGGCGTGCATCTCAACCCGGAATTCCACATCGCCGGCGGCCCTTTGAGCCACCGCGCCGAGGCCGTCATGGTGGACACGGCCCGGCTGCTCGCCTCCTCAGGGGTGAGCTTCGTCGTGGAGTCCTCCGTGTTGTCGCGCACGCTGATGGACGGGCTACTCGCATGTGACGCCCGGATACTCGCTGTTCACGTCGTCGCCCGCGCATCGGTCATCGACGAGCGCCTCCGCGCCCGGGCAGCCCAAGGCGGGGCAACCGACCGGCAGCTCTTGTCTCAGTTCCGGCGGGGTGAGATGAAGCGGTCGATCTTCGATGCCCCGGGTGAAGTCGACGCCATCGTCGAAGTCGATACTTCAGGCGAGGATGAACCGGGCATCGAACCCATCGTGGCAGCAGTCATCGCCCTGATTCGCTGACCGAACACGCGCAACGGCACCTGGCCCCGCCGCCCTGCACAGGCACCACACCTTCGCCGAACGCAGCCCCGAATTCGGCTCTTCCAAACGGCATTGCTGACGGAGCACGTCAGTGTGCCGCCGGGGGCCGACCGGTCTGCCCCCCCCATGGCAGGTCGATTCCGCACGCGAAGTCCGAGCAACGACATCCAAGGCGTAAACCAACAGGCCGGTGGAGAGTGGGGGCTACCGTCAAGTGGCTGCGATGACAAGGCAGTTCACCCTAGTATCCGTCGCACACGATCCACCCTGGGGGAGGGCCATGCATGTCCGACATCTGGGACAACGTACGGTCGCAGTGGGAGAGCATCCGCCACGCCGTCGAAGGTGACAGTCCTCGCACCGGCGCCGGCGCGGCCTTCTCTCGCGGAGGCATCGGTCTCTCGGTCAATCCCGTGGCGATCACGGGCGAGCCCGGCGCCGGTAAGACCGTGCTGTACGACGCTCTGATTCAAGCGATCCGCAGCGGGGACGGTGACAGCAGCCGCAGCCCGAGCGTTGAGAAGCACACCACCGTCCTACGCTCCGGTGGCCGTCGCACCCGCTCGGTCGTCACCGTGATCCCTGGGCAGGTGTCCGCGCAGCGGGAGCAGGCCCTGACCGACACCATGCGCGGTGCCGCGTCGCCACATGGGATCGTGCACGTCACCTGCTGGGGGCATAACAGGATCTGGCAGCGTGGCACGCAGCGTGATGTCCGGGAAGTCCTCGGCACTCAGGGGCAGACCGTGGACCGGGAAGCGGTGCGCGCCTGGCACCTGCACAAGGAGGTGGTGGACTTCCGCAACCTGGTCGACCAGATCATCGATCGGCAGCTGGCCAAGCGCCTGCGATGGATGATCGTCGCTGTGTCCAAAAGTGACCTTTACTGGGATCGACTCGACGAGGCACGTGACTACTACATACCGGACACGGGCTCTGCTGGAACCGAGTCGCCCTTCGGCATCCTGCTGCGCGATTTGGAGAACGAGACCGCGCTACGACTCTCCGTGCTGCCCATGGCCTCGCGCCTGATCCGCCACAAGTTTCTCCATGGATTGCCAGAGCAGACCTCGCAACTGGACGACTCGCAGATCGGTACCCTGCGGACCCATTTCAGCCAACAGCTCCAAGAGTTCATGGTGTCCGAACGACTCGGAGGGCGGCATGGCAGCCCTTGACCACGGCCCCGCATTCCTCCGAGCCCTGGATCAGGCCGAGGAGCGCCTAGCCGCTGTCCGCAGCGTCCATGCCCGCCTCCGGCATTTCCGTCGCCTCCAGGCTGCGGCAGCTGTCGTAGCCCTGCTCGCCCCCACGGTTCCGCTGTGGGGCGTAACCAAGGTGGGAGGCAGCCACGGCACCTGGATCCTCGTCTCACTGCTCACGGCGGTGGCCGCCCTGGCAGCTCTCCTCACGGTCCGGGTTGCGTGTGCACGCCCTTCGCGCCTGCGGATGACAGAAGAAGAGAGGGCGATGCTTGAGGACGTCAACCGATTGCGGGAGCTGTTCGCCCATGTCGCCGAGCGGGAGCAGTGGGACGGGTCCCTGACCCGGTCGGTCCGACAGCGGCTGTCCCGCTTCCCCATCGAAGGAGGATCATTCCGATGATCAGGCGCGTAGCCGTCGCATTCGGCCTCGTGGCGTTTCCCTCGGCGTTACTCACCACCGTGGGATACGTGCTGGCCACGCGCACTCCGGGGCGCTACCAGCGCCTCTTCGAGGGCCAGTGGGACGCCATCGCAGGCGGCTTCACGATCGCTACGTTCGGTTTGCTGGTGCTGTCGTACGGGACGCGGCGTTGTTTCAGTGTCCTGGGCGGCTTCCAGCCCGACAACGTGCGACGTGGCGTGCTGGCGATGCTCGGCGGCATCCTGACATTCGCCATGGGCGGGCTTATGCTCTGGCACTTGTTGATCCCCTGACCCGTGTCCTTCTGCGGTGCTCGCGGTCTCCGCTGCCACGGGGAGACCGCGCAAAGCAAGCGCCGGTTGCTGACGCCGTGAGTCCTGCAAGAGTTGATCCGAGTGAGGGCCCCGACCGGAAGGCTTTGGGACCACTCCTCGCTCGACGTCACGGCGAGCGCATTGACAAGCCTGCCAACGGAGACCGAGCGGGCGATCGCCGAGGCCGCCGCCCACCCCTCCCCGACCACACCCGACGATGCCAGCGGTCGAGCCTGAGGCCGACGTCGAAGCGGATGGGGAGGCCCGGGCCGAAGCCGTAGCAAACAGTTCCGGGGAGTCCACAGCCGAGCCCTGCCGGCGCCCCATCCGCTCACGCAAAAGGCCCCGGACAAGAAGTCCGAGGCCGATCACAGCACCCCCGCGCAACAAAACCGCAGGTCATAACGCCCAAGCTGAGAGCCCCCTGTCGGATTCGAACCGACGACCTTCGCTTTACAAGAGCGGTGCTCTGGCCAGCTGAGCTAAGGAGGCGTGCGGGAGCAGTGTACCCAGGCGGGTCGGATGCCGGTCGCCATTTCGTGACCCCTGGGGTGCTGACACCCGGGATCGCCGCAGGTAGCGTCGCGCCCGGCCCGCGGTTGTGGGCCGCGCCACTCCTTTACTCGGATCGTCCGGCACGTTCCTGCCGGTGAAGGGACACATCATGGCTACGGTCACGTACGACCAGGCAACCCGGATCTACCCGGGTTCCGACAAGCCCGCCGTCGACAAGCTCGACATCGCCATCGAGGACGGCGAGTTCCTCGTCCTGGTCGGCCCGTCCGGCTGCGGGAAATCCACCTCGTTGCGGATGCTGGCGGGGCTGGAGGACGTCGACGGCGGCGCGATCCGCATCGGCGACCGTGACGTCACGCATCTGCCGCCCAAGGACCGGGACATCGCCATGGTGTTCCAGAACTACGCGCTGTACCCGCACATGACCGTCGCCGACAACATGGGCTTCGCGCTCAAGATCGCCGGGGTGCCGAAGGCGGAGATCCGGCAGAAGGTCGAGGACGCGGCGAAGATCCTGGACCTCACGGAGTACCTGGGGCGCAAGCCGAAGGCGCTCTCCGGTGGCCAGCGGCAGCGCGTCGCGATGGGCCGGGCGATCGTCCGGGAGCCGCAGGTCTTCCTGATGGACGAGCCGCTGTCCAACCTCGACGCCAAGCTCCGCGTGCAGACCCGTACGCAGATCGCCGGGCTCCAGCGCCGCCTGGGCATCACGACGGTGTACGTCACCCACGACCAGGTCGAGGCGATGACGATGGGCGACCGGGTCGCGGTCCTCAAGGACGGGCTGCTCCAGCAGATCGACTCGCCGCGGAACATGTACGACCGGCCGGCGAACCTCTTCGTCGCCGGGTTCATCGGCTCGCCGGCGATGAACCTCATCGAGGTGCCGATCGCCGACGGCGGCGTGAAGTTCGGCAACAGCGTGGTGCCGGTCGGCCGGGACGCGCTGGCCACGGCGGCAGACAAGGGCGATACGACGGTCACCGTCGGCGTCCGGCCCGAGCACTTCGAGATCGTCGAGCAGAACGGCGCCGCCGCGGCCGCACTGTCGAAGACGGCGTCGGACGCCCCCGCCGGCCTGGCCGTCACGGTGAACGTCGTGGAGGAGCTGGGCGCCGACGCGTACGTCTACGGCACCGTCGAGGTCGGCGGCGCACCCAAGGACCTGGTCGTCCGGGTCAACGGCCGCCAGGTGCCGGAGAAGGGCGCCACCCTGCACGTCGTCCCGCAGCCGGGCGAGACGCATGTCTTCTCCACCTCGTCGGGCGAGCGCCTCGCAGACTGACCCGACAGGCTCAACTCCCGTATGGAGAAGGTGAATTGGCCGGTCGTGGCACTCATCCACCGCGACCGGCCATCCCGGGCCCGGCACGCCCGACCGCTACGGGAGCGAGCGCGGGCAGCACGGCGGCGCGGGGGCGTAAAGGAACGCGCTCGCGCCCCCTTCGTCAACATCGCGCCCTCCCCAACAACCCGTCTCGTCCCTCGATAAGGTGACGCACTGTCGCCATATCATCACCGCTCGCTACCATCGCGACCGTGAACTCCGCAGCCCGCCGTATCGGCAGAACTCTCGCCCTTGTCCTCCCCGTCGTCCTCGTGCTCTCCGGGACGCTCGCGGTCACCAGCGTGCCGTGGGCCTCGAAGTCCACGGACACGCAGATGCTGACCGCGTCCAGCGGGAAGACCGTCACCACGACCGCCCCCAAGGCCCCGCAGGACGCCCTCCGCGACCGCCTGCTGATCGAACTCCAGGAGAGGGACCCGGGGGTGGCGCTGACCCACCTCCAGCGGGCCACCACGGAGCGGCCGTCGCTCGCCAAGCACTGCACGTCCATCGCGCGGGCGCTGGGCCGGGCAGCCGTCGCCAAGTACGGCGCCGGGCACCGCGCGCAGGCGTTCTCCCGCCCGGTCTGCGACACCTCCTTCGCCTCCGGCGTCGCCACCGCCCCGTGACCCACCCTCGCACCGCATAGGGTGCGAACCATGACAGTCGCCCCGTATCCCTATCCGACACAGGCCGTTGTCCTGGCCGGTGGCCAGGGCTCGCGCCTGCGGCCGTTCACCGATGACCGGCCCAAGCCGATGGTCGAGATTCCCGGCACGGGAACCCCGATCATCGGCCATCAGCTCACCTGGCTCGCCTCCGAGGGCGTCACCGACGCGGTGATCTCCTGCGGCCACCTCGCCCACGTCCTGGAGGAGTGGCTGGCCGGGGCCGAACTCCCGTTGAACGTCACGACCGTCGTCGAGACCGAACCCCTCGGCCGCGGCGGCGGCCTCAAGTACGCGGCGGCGGCCCTGCCCCGCCCGGACGAGCCCTGGTACGCCACCAACGGCGACATCTGGACCCGTTTCCCGCTCACCGAGATGGCCGCCTTCCACCTCGAACGCGGCGCCGAGGCCACCTTGGCGCTGGCCCGGCCGCGGATCCCCTGGGGCGTCGTGGAGACCGACGAGTTCGGTCATGTCCTCGACTTCATCGAGGCGCCGCCGTCGCCGTACCTCATCAACGCCGGCGTGTACGTCTTCTCCGCCGCCTTCACCGCGCTGTTGCCGGACCGCGGCGACCATGAACGCACCACCTTCCCCCGGCTCGCCCGCGAGCGGCGGCTCGCCGGTTACCCCCTCCCGCACGGCTCCTACTGGCGCGCCATCGACACCACCAAGGACCTCGCCGAGGCCGCCAAGGAGCTGGGTGCCACGAAGAGTTGAGCGCGGCCGGTTTGCCGGAACGGCAAATCCGTGTACGGGCCGCCGGGCGGGTGCCGCATCCTGGCGCGACCGACGCCCCCGGGAGGACCGATGCCGCAGCCCGCACCGTCACCGCAGTGGACCCACCACCTGGTGGACACCCCCGGCGGCCGTCTCCATCTTGTCGAGCAGGGTGACGGCCCGCTCGTCCTCCTCCTGCACGGCTTCCCGGAGTCCTGGTACTCCTGGCGTCACCAACTCCCGGCGCTCGCCGCGGCGGGCTACCGCGCCGCCGCCCTCGACCTGCGCGGCTACGGCCGCTCCGTCCGGCCCGCCGCCGTCGAGGCGTACGACATGGCGGCGCACGTCGCCGACAACGCCGCCGTGATCCGCGCCCTCGGCGCCCGCGACGCGGTCCTCGTCGGCCACGACTGGGGCTCCCCGATCGCCGCGCACACCGCGCTGCTGCGGCCCGATGTCTGCTCCGCCGTGGCCCTGCTGAGCGTCCCGTACGCGCCGCGCGGGCCCGTCCGGCCGTCCGACGCCTTCGCGGCGCTCGGCGGCGACGAGGAGTTCTACGTCCGCCATTTCCAGAAACCGGGCCGCGCCGAGGCGGAGATCGAGCCGGACGTCCGCTCCTGGCTCGCCGGTTTCTACGCCTCACTCTCCGGCGACACCATGCCGCCGACCGGCTCCACCGGCCACTTCTTCGTCCCCGAGGGCGGCCGCCTCAGCGACCGCTTCGTCCGCGACCGCACCCCGGCCTGGCTGGACGAGGCCGCCCTCGACTTCTACGCCGCGGAGTTCACGCGTACGGGACTGACCGGCGCGCTGAACCGCTACCGCAACGCCGACCGCGACTGGACGGCCACCGCCGGCCTGGACGGCGCACCGATCCCCCAGCCGTCGCTCTTCATCGGCGGCACCCGCGACGCCTCCACGACCTGGCTCGCCGACGCCATCGCCGCGTTCCCCACCACGCTGCCGGGCCTCGCCGCCGCACACCTCCTGGACGGCTGCGGCCACTGGGTCCAGCAGGAGCGTCCGGACGAGGTCAACCGCCTCCTCATCGACTGGCTACGGGGGCTGCCCGACGTCTGACGGGGCCTGCGCGCCACCGGACCGGCGGCAGGGCCCGCAGCCCCACGGGCCTGCCGCCGGGAGGTACCGGCCCGCCACCGGAGGGCCCGGCCCGCCACCCGACGGTTCCGCTCGTCTCCCGACGGTTCCGCTCGTCTCCCGACGGTTCCGCTCGTCTCCCGACGGTTCCGCTCGTCTCCCGATACGGAACGGCCCCCGCGGACGGAAACGTTCCGTACGCGGGGGCCGTTCGTACGCTGCCCGGCGGGTCGCCGGTCGGGCCCTACGGGGATCAGCCCAGAAGGCCGCCCAGGGTCCCGGTGTGGTCCTTCGGCTTGCCGTCGGACGAGCCGGAGCCGTCGTCGCCCGAGCCGGTGGTCCCGCCGCCCGTGCCGCCGGACGTCTGCGCCGGGGTCGGCGCCGGAGCCCGGGTCGAGGCGGACTGCTGCGGAGCGCCGGTCGTGGCGGCCGCGCCGGGCTGGCGGCCGGTGCCGCTGGTCGCCCCGGCCGTCGGGGAGCTGCTGCCCGCGGGCGAGGACGGCGCACCCGTCGGACCCGCGGTGTGCGCGGCGCCCGGGGTCGGCGTGCCGGGCCGCTGCGGGGCGGCGGTCCGGGTCTGCTGCGGGCGGGTCGCCTGCCGGTGCGGGCTGGGCAGCGGCCGACCGGGCAGGTTGTTGATCGCCGGCTCGCCGGGCCGCGGCACGGACGTCACCGTCGCCGACCGTACGGCGCCGCCGAGCACCGAGCCGATCAGCAACGTCAGCCCGGCGATCACCGCGGTCATCGCGGCGCCGCGGCGCAGCACCCGCCGCCGCAGGTCGATGACGTCGACGCGGGGGCCGAGCCGCCGCCACGCCTCGCCGGCCAGCCGGGCGTCGAGGGAGTACACCGGGGCACCCGCGATGACCAGCGGGCTCCAGGCGGCCAGGTAGATGATGTCGGGCGCGTCGTACGCCGGGATGCTGTGCCAGGTGACGGTCATCAGCAGCACCGCGGAGAGCAGCGCGCCGACCGACGCGGCGAGCCGCTGCCACAGCCCGCAGATGGTCAGCACACCGACGACGACCTGGAGGAACGCGACGGTGAGCCCGGAGCCCACCGGGTGCGCCAGCGCGAAGTCGCGCAGCGGGACGGCCAGCGCCCACGGCTCCAGCGACGACAGCCACTTCACCATCGAACCGCGCTCGCCGCCGTCGAAGTAGACGGGGTCGCAGAGCTTTCCCATGCCCGCGTAGATCGAGATCAGGCCGAGGAAGATGCGCAGCGGCAGCAGGACGACGCCGAGGTTCATCCGGCGGCCCGGGTAGTACGCGTGGCGGACGCTGTCGCCGCCCCGGCGCCGCCCGGAGGCGTCGTAGCTCTCCCGCGCCTCGAAGCGGTCCACGTCGCCGTCGCCCGCGTACGCGTCGTCGTACGCGGCATCGCGCCCGCTCCTGAACGCCTCCCGGTCGGCGCCGTACGGGTCGTACGGGCCGGGCCGCACCGGGCGCAGCAGCGCGGTGTCGGCGTCGGTGGGGCCGCGCTGGCCGATGACGGTGGGGCCGGTGTCGGCGGCCACCCGCGGCAGGATCTGCGTCGCCGCGACGTCGTCGCCCTCGTCGGTGTCCAGGCCGATGCCGGAGGTGCGGACGGCGCGCAGGAGCTGGGTGGTGGCGCCGGACGAGCCGCCCGGATCGGTGCGGCCGCTCCACACCACGGGCGCCCGGCGGCCGCCCCGCGCGCCGAGGACGGGAGCGCGGGCCGCGGCCCTGACCCGGCCCACCACGGGGGCAGCGAGCTGTACGCGGAAACTGGCGTGGTTGACGATGACCTGCGCGGGATCGCACGGCACCTTGACCGAGCTCAGCGGCGGCTCGTCATCGAAGCCCGGCGAGCGTCCCCCCGTAGGCATGCGGGGTGTTCTGGTGTCCACGCTCATCTAACCGAGTGACGAGCGGTTAAGACACTGCCTTGACCTGGCCGATCTGTCCGAGACCCGTCAAAAAATCACAGGATCGCCGGAAGTCGCACGGAGCGTCACGCCCTGCCCTGCGGCTCCGTGCGGCCGGACCGTCGGGCACCGGACTGTGGCCCGGCGCCCGACGGTGCGCGCTCAGCCGCGGCGGCGGGCCGCCTCCCACAGGACGACGCCGGCGGCGACACCGGCGTTCAGCGACTCCGCGCCGCCCGGCATCGGGATCCGCACCCGCACGTCGCAGGTCTCGCCGACCAGCCGCGACAGGCCCTTGCCCTCGCTGCCGACGACGATCACGACCGGGCCGTCCAGCGCCTCGACGTCCTGGAGCTCCATCTCGCCGTCGGCGGCCAGCCCGACGACCATGAGACCGGCCTTCTGGTACTGCTCCAGCGTCCGGGTCAGGTTGGTGGCGCGGGCGACCGGCGTACGGGCCGCGGTGCCCGCCGAGGTCTTCCACGCACCGGCGGTCATCCCGGCCGCGCGGCGCTCCGGCACGACCACGCCGTGACCGCCGAACGCGCAGACGGAGCGGACGACCGCGCCGAGGTTGCGCGGGTCGGTGACGCCGTCGAGCGCCACGATCAGCGGCTCCTCGCCGTCGTCGAACGCGGCGGCCGCCAGGTCCTCGGGGTGCGCGTAGTCGTACGGCGGCACCTGCAGGACCAGGCCCTGGTGGTTGAGGCCGTTGGTCATCCGGTCCAGCTCGGGGCGGGGCGCCTCCATCAGGTTGATGTCGCCGCGCTGCGTGGCGAGCTGCAACGCCTCGCGGACCCGCTCGTCGGAGTCGATGAACTGCTGGATGTAGAGGGTGGTCGCGGGGACGCCGTCGCGCAGCGCCTCGAAGACCGGGTTACGGCCGACGACCAGCTCGGCCGTGCCCTTCGCGCCGCCGCGCCGCGGGGCGGGACGGCGCGCGGCCACCTGCTTCGCCTTGGCGTTGGCGACTCGGTTCTTGACATGTCCCTTGCGGGCGGAGGCGGGCGGGGTCGGTCCCTTGCCTTCGAGGCCCCGGCGCCGCTGGCCGCCGCTGCCGACCTGCGCGCCC
The DNA here is from genome assembly GCF_045040405.1 of Streptomyces sp. NBC_01525. Classification (NCBI taxonomy): domain Bacteria; kingdom Bacillati; phylum Actinomycetota; class Actinomycetes; order Kitasatosporales; family Streptomycetaceae; genus Streptomyces; species Streptomyces sp. NBC_01525. The sequence goes on along the minus strand of NZ_CP109397.1, from coordinate 4,083,704 downwards.
TTCTTGTTGGACGTGCGGCGGTTCCTGCGCTGGCTGTTGCCGGCCATGGGTCACCCGTTTCTTCACTGCTCTCGACGTCTCGCGACGTGGAGTGGATACGTACGTATGGATTGAGTGTCGCCTGCGGCCGCCGGGGAGGGCGAATCCGGACGGCGGCCGGACCACGGCGACGGTGCCGCCGTGGCGCGCGACGAGGTCAGGGCAGCGCGGCGGTGCGGTGCCCGGGGGCGGTCACGACAGCGACCAGCGCGGACCCGACGGGGTGTCCTCGATGGCGAGACCGGACTGCTGGAGCTGGTCGCGAATGGCGTCGGCGGTGGCGTAGTCCTTCCGCGACCGGGCGGCCTGCCGCTGGTCGAGCACGAGGCGGACCAGCGAGTCGACCACACCGTGCAGGTCCTCGCCGCGCTCGGCACCGCCGGACCAGCGCTCGTCGAGCGGGTCGAGGCCGAGCACGCCGAGCATCGCCCGCAGCTCCGCGAGGCGTGCGACCGCCGCCTCCTTGTCGTCGGCGGTCAGCGCGGAGTTGCCCTGCCGGACGGTGGTGTGCACGATCGCCAACGCCTGCGGGACGCCCAGATCGTCGTCCATCGCCTCGGCGAAGGCGGGCGGCACCTCGGCGGCGGGCTCGACGGTCTTGCCGGCCTTCTCCACGACACGCTGGACGAAGCCCTCGATCCGCGCGAACGCCGCCTCGGCCTCGCGCAGCGCCTCCTCGCTGTACTCGATCATCGAGCGGTAGTGCGGGGTGCCGAGGTAGTAGCGCAGCACGATCGGGCGCCAGCGCTTGACCATCTCGCTGACCAGCACGGAGTTGCCCAACGACTTGGACATCTTCTCGCCGCTCATGGTCACCCAGGCATTGTGCGACCAGTACGCGGCGAAGTCGTCGCCGAACGCCTTCGCCTGCGCGATCTCGTTCTCGTGGTGCGGGAAGACGAGGTCGACGCCACCACCGTGGATGTCGAAGGCACTGCCCAGGTACTTGTGCGCCATCGCGGAGCACTCCAGGTGCCAGCCCGGGCGGCCGCGGCCCCAGGGCGTCTCCCAGCTGGGCTCGCCCTCCTTGGCCGCCTTCCACATCGCGAAGTCCCGCGAGTCACGCTTGCCGGTCTCGCCCTCGCCCGACGGCTGCCGCAGGCTGTCCAGCTCCTGGTTGGACAGCTCCAGGTAGCCGGGGAAGGAGCGCACGTCGAAGTAGACGTTGCCGTCGGCGGCGTAGGCGTGGCCGCGCTCGATCAGGCCGCGCATCATCTCGATCATCTCGGGGATGTGGCCGGTGGCCCGCGGCTCGTAGGTCGGCCGCAGGCAGCCGAGCGCGTCGTACGCCTCGTTGAAGGCGACCTCGTTGGCGTACCCGATCGACCACCAGGAGCGGCCCTGCTCGGCGGACTTCTTGATGATCTTGTCGTCGATGTCGGTCACGTTGCGGACGAACGTCACGTCGTAGCCACGGTAGCTGAACCAGCGGCGCATGATGTCAAAGTTCAAGCCCGACCTGATGTGCCCGATGTGCGGCGCAGCCTGCACCGTCGCGCCACACAGGTAGATCGAGACACAGCCCGGAACGAGCGGGGTGAAGTCACGGATCTGCCGGGCGCTGGTGTCGTACAGGCGAATCGTCACGGAACCAGGGTAGTCGGAACGAGGGAGTGCCCCGTGCCCCCTGGGGCCACGGTTTCCGAAGCGTGACGCTCGCCCGTTTCGAACCGGATGTGAGGGTGCGTGCCCGGTGCCGCGCACGCGGTCCGGTACCCCGGATTCCGCGCCCGGACGCAGCCGCCCCGCGATCACCCCTCGACGGCGGCGCGCCCGCCGTCCGCTCAGATCCGGCCCACCACTTTGCGCGGCGTGATCCGTACGACCACCTGATCGCCGCTGTCCGCCATACCGGGACGGAAGTCGGCGTAGTCCTGTCCGGTGTACTTCTGCGACAGCTCGTCCATCAGCTCCCGGCCGCCCTCGGTGGTGAGCGTGGCCGTGCCGCGTATCTCCGCGTAGAGATAGGGGGCGTCGGGCGACTGGACGAGGACGCCGATGCGGGGGTCGCGCCGGAGGTTCTCGGTCTTGCGCCGGCCGAGCGTCGTGAAGATCAGCAGCTCCTCGCCGTCCCGCTTCACCCAGACCGGGGAGAGCTGCGGACTGCCGTCCGGCTGGATCGTCGCCACGGTCACGAAGACCGGGGTGTCGAGAAGCCTCTTCAGATCGTCGGAAAGGGCGGTCGTCACTAGGGATCCTTCCTGGGAATCGGGCCGGTCGCGGACACTCCGTTCCTTCCCCAACTCCCCGCCGCCGAACGGCATTCCCGCCGTTGTCAGGGATTTGCCGGGGCTCCCCGTAGGGGCCGCGCCCAGCCCTCTGCGGGAAGACCCCGGTGTACGTCCCCTACGAGCTCACACCGCTCGCGGCCCGGTCGTTCGCGGACCGGATCACTCCGACCGCCCGCAGCCTCACGCCGTGCGGACCACCAGCGCCGTCGCCACCGCCGCGAGGCCCTCCGCGCGGCCGGTGAGGCCGAGGCCGTCCGACGTCGTGCCGGACACCGAGACCGGCGCCCCGACGGCGGCGGACAGCGCCCGCTGCGCCTCGTCCCGCCGCTTGCCGATCTTCGGCCGTACGCCGATGACCTGCACGGAGACGTTGCCGATGGCGAACCCTTCGGCCCGTACGATGCGCGCCGCCTCGGCCAGCAGGGTCACGCCGGAGGCGCCGGACCACTCGGGGCGGTCGGTGCCGAAGTGCGCGCCGAGGTCGCCGACCCCGGCGGCGGAGAACAGCGCGTCGCAGGCGGCGTGCGCGGCCACATCGCCGTCGCTGTGCCCGGCGAGGCCGTACTCGGCGCCCTCCCAGAGCAGCCCGGCGCACCACAGCTCCCGCCCCCGCTCGAAGGCGTGGACGTCGGTGCCGATCCCGACGAGCGGCATCCCGGGCAGTCCCACGGCGCCCCCCGCCTCCGGCCCGGACTGCTCGACCGGCTCAGACATACCCATCAGTGGCCCTCCTACGGGCGAGTACGGCCTCGGCCAGGACGAGGTCCAGCGGCCGGGTCACCTTGAACGCTTCCTCATGGCCGGGGACGACGACGACCGGGGCCCCGAGCCGTTCCACCAGGCCCGCGTCGTCGGTGGCGCCCTCGCCCTCGACGACCGTGTCGTGCGCCTTGAGCAGGGTCTCCCGGTCGAAACCCTGCGGCGTCTGGACCGCGCGCAGCAGCGCCCGCTCCGGGGTGCCGGTCACCGGTTCCGCCTCGCCCCGGGGGCGCGGTTCGACCTGCTTGACGGTGTCGGCGAGCGGCAGCGCCGGGACGACCGCCGGGGCGCCGGAACGGACGGTGGCGATCACCGCGTCGACGGTGTCGACGGGCACCAGCGGCCGCGCCGCGTCGTGCACGAGGACCACGTCGATGCCGTCGGGCAGCGCGTCGAGCCCGCGGCGCACCGACTCCTGCCGAGTCTCACCTCCGGGCACCACCAGCAGCTCGGTGCGGCCGAAGGAGTGCTCGTCGAGGAGGGCACGCACCTCGGGCGCGCCGTCCGGCGGCGCGACCACGACGACGAGGGAGACAGCGCGGGACGCGGCCATCGCGCGGACCGCGTGGACCAGCATCGGGGTGCCGCCGAGGGTGCGCAGCGCCTTGGGGGCGCCGGGTCCGAGGCGGACGCCGCGACCGGCCGCGGGGATCACCGCGGCAGTACGGATCGGACGGGAGGGATCTGGCATCGAGGGCTCCGGAGTCCGGGAGGTCCCGGAATTGGGGCAGACAGGTTTGTTGTCGCGGCCGACGTGGGTATGGCCTCACCGTGCCGGGCGCCACGCCTCAACCGCCCCTTCCGTGACAGTGGTCGAGGCAGTGGCCCGAGCCCGGCGCACCACTTCGCCGCCCGGCTGGCGCCAAAGCCCCGGGACCGGCCGCGCGGGCGCAGATATGCCGCAGCGCCCGGCAACAGATCCTGGGATCGTCATCGGGCACCGCGGCATCACTGCGTGCTCTTCACTGCGGCGCGTCCTCCACGCCGCTCACCACGCCGGTCCGTCCGTGTCGTCGCACGGAGCGCTGCGGCGCGGTCTGCGCGTCGTCAGGACGCGAGGACCTCGTCGAGCAGGGCCTCGGCCTTGTCTTCGTTGGTGTTCTCCGCGAGGGCAAGTTCGCTCACCAGGATCTGGCGGGCCTTGGCGAGCATGCGCTTCTCACCGGCGGACAGTCCGCGCTCACGCTCCCGGCGCCAGAGATCGCGCACCACTTCGGCGACCTTGATCACGTCACCGGAGGCGAGCTTCTCAAGATTCGCCTTGTAACGACGGGACCAGTTCGTCGGCTCTTCGGCGTACGGTGCGCGGAGCACCTCGAAGACCCGGTCCAGCCCGTCCTGGCCGACCACGTCGCGCACACCGACAAACTCCGCATTGTCCGCCGGTACACGAACCGTCAGATCACCCTGGGCGACCTTCAGCACCAAGTAGGTCTTGTCCACGCCTTTGATCTGGCGAGTTTCGATGGCCTCGATCAGCGCGGCCCCGTGATGGGGATAGACCACGGTGTCGCCAACCTTGAACGTCATGTGACAGGTACCCCTTCCGTGGCTATCCATGCTAACACGGGAACGGACCGTTCTGAATGGCGTTTTCGCAGGTCAGGGCACATCTCGGGGCTTGACAACAACGGCCGCCCCGTGCTGCACAGGGGGTCGGAATGCGGGTATCCGCAGGTGAGAGGCGCTTCTTCAGTGGACGGAAACATGCCCGCAACGCGCCCTGAAGCCCTCGCCGGAGAGGGCGAAAGGCCCGCTTTGCACCGATCCGTATGAGCGACTTCCGCTACTCCGTTCGATCTCCGTCGACCTCTCGGACGGGTTTCTGGAATTGATCACCTTCCGGCGTGCCGACCCGGTGATCAATTCTGTGGGCGGACGGTTTTCCCGGCGAATACTTCTTTCGTAGGGGAACGGCACGGAATCCGGCCGCCTGGACGCGGTAACACGCTCTCCGCGCATATTCCCGTCACGAACCATGCGCCGTCACACCTCGCCGGAGACACATCCTGAGGGGACGCTTCCGGCCCGTCGGGGCGGCTCGTGATCGCGCTGGGGGCGGGTCGGGTGCGGCGGCGCGAAGACGGCTCGGTAACCTAGCGGCGCTGACACACCCTTAGGGCGGCTTTACGTATGCGTCGACCGTGACGCGTACGCTGCGCCGCCCAGCCGTCCACCCGCGACCGGACGCCGTTCGGCCGCCGAAGATCGTCCAAGGAGATGCCGCCGCCGTGAGCCGCAGCCTTCGACGCGGCGTCCTCGCCGCCACCGTCCTTACGCTCTCCATCGCCTCGCTCTCCGCGTGCGGCGCCGGGAACAACGCCCAGACACTGGAGGTCGAGCCGGACAACGCCGAGACCTCCGTCGGTGACATCAAGGTCCAGAACGCGAATGTGATCACCCAGCCCGACCTGAAGGCCAAGGGCCCGGCCGTGGTCACCGCGACGCTGTTCAACAACGGCACCAAGGACCAGAAGCTCGACTCCGTCACCCTCCCCGGCACCGGCCAGAGCGCCGAGCTCAGCCCGGCGAAGGGCGCCAAGGGCCCCCTGACGGTGCCCGCCGGTGGCTACCTGGTGCTCGGTGGCAAGGGCAACGCGTCGGCGGTCCTGGCCAGCGGCCGGGAGGCCGCGCAGGACGGCAACGCGCAGCCGGTCACCTTCACCTTCAGCAGCACCGGCAAGGTCCGGATCCCGGCGCTGGTCGTGCCCGCGCACAGCTACTTCAAGGACTTCGGCCCCGAGATCGTCCCGCAGCCCGGTGTGACGCCGACCGAGTCCGGCCAGCCCTCCGAGAGCGGCAAGCCCTCGGAGTCGGGCAAGCCGTCGGAGTCCGGGAAGCCCTCCGAGTCGGGCAAGCCCGGCGAGCCCGCCGGGAACGGCGAGGCGGCGCACTCCGGCCACTGAGCCACCGCTCTCCGCAGCAACACGCCACTGGGGCGCTCCTCCGATCCGGAGGGGCGCCCCAGTGGCGTCCGGTGGCCGCCCCGGAGGGCGGCCGGGGCCGGTCACGGCTCGAACTTGTAGCCCAGTCCGCGGACGGTGACGAGGTAGCGGGGTGCGCCCGGGTCCGGCTCGATCTTGGCCCGGAGCCGCTTGACGTGGACGTCCAGCGTCTTGGTGTCGCCCACGTAGTCGGCGCCCCAGACACGGTCGATGAGCTGCATACGGGTCAGCACCCGTCCGGCGTTGCGCAGCAGCATCTCCAGGAGGTCGAACTCCTTGAGCGGCAGGTCGACCTTGGCGCCGCCGACGGTCACGACGTGCCGGTCGACGTCCATGCGGACCGGACCGGCCTCCAGTGCCTGCGGTGCGACCTCCTCCGGCTCGCCGCGGCGGCGCAGCACCGCGCGGATCCGGGCGACCAGCTCGCGCGAGGAGAACGGCTTGGTGACGTAGTCGTCGGCTCCTATTTCCAGGCCGACGACCTTGTCGATCTCGCTGTCCTTGGCGGTCACCATGATGACCGGGACGTTGGAGCGGCCCCGCAGCTGGCGGCAGACCTCGGTGCCGGGCAGGCCCGGCAGCATCAGGTCGAGCAGGACCAGGTCGGCGCCGTTGCGCTCGAACTCGTCCAAGCCGTCGGGGCCCGTCGCCGCGATGGCGACCTCGAAGCCCTCCTTGCGGAGCATGTACGACAGTGCGTCGCTGAACGATTCCTCGTCCTCGACGACGAGCACTCGGGTCACGGAAGGACCTCCGGGGCGGGGTGAGCAGGAAGTGGATCGTTGAAGGTCTCGTACGGGCGGTCCTCTTCGTCGAGGCCCTCCGCAGCTGTGCGGTCGGCGGGCCGTTCGCGGTCGCGTACGGCACCGGCTTCCGGGAGACGCAGGGTGAAGGTGGAGCCCTGTCCCTCAGCGCTCCACACGGTGACCTCTCCGCCGTGGGAGGCGGCCACGTGTTTGACGATGGCGAGGCCGAGGCCGGTCCCGCCGGTGGCGCGCGAGCGCGCCGGGTCCACGCGGTAGAACCGCTCGAAGACGCGGTCCCGGTCCTTCTCGGAGATGCCGATGCCCTGGTCGGTCACGGCGATCTCGATCACGTCGCCGCCGGGCGCGGACACCCGGCGGGCGGCGATCCCGACGCGGGTGTGCGCCGGGGAGTAGTTGACGGCGTTCTCGACGAGGTTGCCGAGGGCCGCGGCGAGCTGGCCGCGGTTGCCCCAGACGTTCAGGTCGGGAACGGGCAGCGGGCGCCGGCCGCTCTCGCTCTCCGCGGTGGCGCCGGAGGGCACGCCCATGTTGGAGGCCATGGTGATCTGCTTCGTACCGGCCGGCTGGCGGCAGCGGTCCATCGCCTCGGCGACCAGCTCCTGGACCGGCACCGGCTCGGCGTCCTCCAGCGGGTCGTCGTTCTGGACCCGCGAGAGGTCGATCAGCTCCTGGACGAGGTTGGTGAGGCGGGTGGCCTCATTCTGCATCCGGCCGGCGAAGCGGGTGACGGCCTCGGGGTCGTCACTGGCGTCCATCACCGCCTCGGACAGCAGGGAGAGCGCGCCGACCGGGGTCTTCAGCTCATGGCTGACGTTGGCGACGAAGTCGCGGCGGACCGCCTCGATGCGGCGGGCCTCGGTGAGGTCTTCGACGAGGAGGAGCACCAGCCGGGAGCCGAGCGGGGCGACCCGGGCGGAGACCGCGAGGGTGTCGCCGCGGCCGGTGCCGCGGCGTGGCAGGTCCAGCTCGACCTGGCGTATCTCGCCGTCGCGGCGGGTGTCGCGGGTCATCTGCATCATCGGCTCGACGGCGAGCTTCCCGCCGCGGACCAGCCCGAGGGCGTACGCGGCGGAGCTGGCCTTGACGACGGCGTCGGACTCGTCGAGCACGACGGCGGAGGAGCGGAGTACGGAGAGGACGGTGTCGACGCCGGGCGGCAGGACCGCGTCGGTGTGCAGGGAGGTGCGGGTGGGTTTGACCTGGTCCCGCTCGCTCCAGCGGAACGCCAGCATGGCGAAGACGCCGGTCCCCAGACCGGCGATCGCTGCCACTGCGGCGAAGGCCGCGTCCACGTTCATGACTCCAGGTTATGCGGCAGGTCCGACACTTCCCCAGCCGTCCGGGTGTCTGCTCGAACACCCGTCGCCCAGAGTTCACCGTGGCGTCAGAGGTGGTTCATTCCGGCGGCCGGGGATCGGCCGTTCAGGGCGAATCCCGACCGTTCCGGGCGCATCGGCAGCGCCGAACGGCTCCGTACGCTCCCCCGGAAGTGCCCTCTTCCGGGCCTGCGCCGCGCCCAGAGGGCCGTTCCGCGCGCCGCACCGGCCGTGGCCACGTCGCCCAGAGTTCACCTTGAGGCCGCCCCTGCTTCACCCCCGGTGGCACCGCTCGTCGTGATGCCCGCGCACTGTGAAGCCGTGCGGATGCGGGCGCGAAACGGTCCCGCAGCAGCGGTGCGGTCCGCCGGAGCCATCGCTTCCGGCGACCGCTCCGGATCCGGCGCCCGGGCGACCCTCCGGGGCCGGTCCGGTCCGTCCGGGGCCCCCTTCCCCGGGCCCCGGGCGGCCGACGGGCTCTTCGCGGAGTCCGGTCCGTACGCACACCGTCCGTGGGAGCGTGGGAGCGGAACGTGTGTGCGCACCGTCCGCGCCCCCGTTCGCCCACGCCACCAGTCGATGCGAGAGAAGGTCACAGATGCGGGACGCGTACCACGAGGAGCTGGATTCGATCGGCGAGGGCCTGGTCGAGATGGCCCGCCTCGTCGGCTCCGCGATCGGGCGCGCCACCACGGCGATCCTGGACGCGGACCTCAAGCTGGCCGAGAGCGTGATCGCCGCCGACGAGAAGGTCGACGACCTCCAGCGCGATCTGGAGGCCCGGGCGATAACCCTGCTCGCCCGGCAGCAGCCGGTCGCCACCGATCTGCGGATCGTCGTCACCTCGCTGCGGATGAGCGCCGACCTGGAGCGCTCCGGCGACCTCGCCCAGCACGTCGCCAAGCTGGCCCGGCTGCGCTTCCCGGAGACGGCCGTACCGCGTGATCTGCACGCCACCATCCTGGAGATGGGCCAGCTGGCGCAGCGCCTGATGGCGAAGGCGGGTGAGGTCATCATCACCAAGGACGTCGACCTGGCGCTCCAGCTGGAGCAGGACGACGACGCGATGGACCGGCTGCACCGCGCGCTCTTCCAGCACCTGATGGACGACCGCTGGAAGCACGGCATCGAGACGGCCGTGGACGTGACCCTGCTGGGCCGCTACTACGAGCGGTTCGCCGACCACGCGGTCTCGGTGGCGAAGCGGGTCGTCTATCTGGTGACCGGTGAGCACGCCGACGAGATCGCCCCGCCGACGGCGGTCGAGGGCGCGTGATCCGGCCGCTCACGGCGTAGGGGGACGGGCCCGGAGGCGGGTCGGCCGGTGCGGGGGCGCCGGTCGGCCGGAGGCGGGTGCCGGCGGCGTGCGCCGGGGCAGTGTGCCTCTGCGCGCCGTTGACGCGCCGCGGTGCGCGGGCTTGGAATGGCGGCAGGTGATCCAGAGGAGGCAAGTCATGGCACGCAGTACGGAGACCCACGACACGACGGCCCGCACCGAACAGATCCCCGGCGAACGGCCCCGTCTGCCACTGCTCGGCGCATGCGGCTGCGGCGCCGGATGCAGCTGCGGCTGCCAGGGCGGCGCACCCTGCCAGTGCGGCGGATCCTGCGGCTGACATCGGGGCGGCCGCCCCTTGAGCACGACGGCCCCGCGCGCCTTTCCGGCGCGCGGGGCTTTGTGCTGTCGGCCGCCTGCTGGACCTACTTCTTCTTCCCCTGGTTCTTCACCGCTTCGATAGCGGCCTTGGCGGCCTCCGGGTCGAGGTAGGTGCCGCCCGGGGTGAGGGGCTTGAAGTCGGCGTCCAGCTCGTAGGAGAGGGGGATGCCGGTGGGGATGTTGAGGCCGGCGATGTCGGCGTCGGAGATGCCGTCCAGGTGCTTGACCAGGGCGCGGAGGCTGTTGCCGTGGGCCGCGACCAGGACCGTCTTTCCGGTCAGCAGGTCGGGGACGATGCCGTCGAACCAGTACGGGAGCATGCGGACGACGACGTCCTTGAGGCACTCGGTCTGCGGGCGCAGCTCCGGCGGGAGGGCGGCGTAGCGCGCGTCCTCGAACTGGGAGTACTCGGCGTCGCGGGCGAGGGCCGGCGGCGGGGTGTCGTAGGACCGGCGCCACTTCATGAACTGCTCCTCGCCGAACTCGGCGAGGGTCTGCGCCTTGTCCTTGCCCTGGAGCGCGCCGTAGTGGCGCTCGTTCAGGCGCCAGCTGCGGTGGACGGGGATCCAGTGGCGGTCGGCGGCCTCCAGGGCCAGCTGCGCGGTGCGGATGGCGCGCTTCTGGAGGGAGGTGTGCACGACGTCGGGGAGCAGACCGGCGTCCTTCAGCAGCTCTCCGCCGCGGACCGCCTCCTTCTCGCCCTTCTCGTTGAGGTTGACGTCCACCCAGCCGGTGAACAGGTTCTTCGCGTTCCACTCGCTCTCGCCGTGGCGGAGGAGGATCAGCTTGTACGGTGCGTCGGCCATGCCTTCGAGCCTAATCGACGCCTGTCCGGGGACCGCCCCGAGGCCGGGCCGGGCGGGGAGCGGCCCCCGGGGCCGCCGTCGGGCCGAAGCCGCAGGTGGGCGGGGGGGCCGGGCGACCGCGGCCGGTGCGTGCGGTGGGCCGCGCGCCCCCGGGGCGGACGCCCGGAGCGTCCCGCATGCCCGGAGCCGCCCCCGCCGGAACGTCGCGTCCGGGGCCTCTCGCCGGGCCATCGGTCCCGGAGCCCCCGCCCGGCCGCCGCGCCCGGAGCGGGCCGCGTGCGCCGGGGGCGCGCGTCCGGGGCCTCCCGCCCCCGGACGTTTGACGGCTCCCGTCAATTGGATGGCCGCGGGGCGGGGGCGCTCAGTAGCTTTCCGGTCGGTGGCGGCGCCCGGTGGGGGCGTCGCCGTTCCGGTCGGGTGCCGTGCGCGGCGCCGTCATCCGTTCACCGTCGGGGGTACACGTCATGTCCGCAGCATCGCGGCTCACCAGGGCGCTGCCCGCGAGTTTTTCGGGTCTTCCGGCGCAGTTCTGGTGGCTGTGGACCAGCACCCTGGTCAACCGCCTCGGTGGCTTCGTCGCGACGTTCCTCGCCCTCTATCTGACCGTCGAGCGCGGCTACTCCGCCTCGTACGCCGGGCTGGTCGGTGCGCTGTACGGGCTCGGCGGCGTGGTGGGGTCCCTCGGGGCGGGGGTGCTGACCGACCGGGCCGGGCGGCGGCCGACGATGCTGGTGTCGCAGCTGGCCACCGCCGTGTCGGTGGCGACGCTCGGCTTCATGACGCATCCGGTGGCCATCGCGGCGGTGGCGGCCGCCGTCGGCGCCGCCGCCAGCGCCTCGCGGCCCGCCGTCCAGGCGATGATGGCGGACATCGTCGCGCCCGAGGACCGCACCCGTGCCTTCGCGCTCAACTACTGGGCGATCAACATCGGCTTCGCCGTCTCCTCGACGGTCGCCGGACTGATCGCCGAACACGGCTATCTGACGCTGTTCCTCGGCGAGGCGACGCTCGTGCTGGTCTGCGCGCTGGTGGTGTTCGGCAAGCTGCCGGAGTCCCGCCCGCGGGTGGCGGAGCCGGGCGCGGAGGCGCGGGAGGCGCCCGCGCCGGTGTCCATGCTGACGGTGGCGCGCGACGGCCGCTTCATGACCGTCGTCGGCCTGAACCTCCTCCTCGCGCTCCTCTTCCAGCAGGCGTATGTGTCGCTGCCGGTGTCGATGGGCCGCGACGGGTTCGGCAGCGGCGACTTCGGGCTGGTCATCGCCGTCAACGGCGCGCTGATCGTGCTGCTCCAGATACCGGTCACCCGCTTCATCGAACACCGCAGCCCCGCGATGCTGCTGATCGGCTCCGCGCTGCTGGCCGGGTACGGCTTCGGGCTGACCGCGGTCGGCGGTTCGGTCGCGGTGTACGCGGTGACGGTCGCCGTCTGGACGCTCGGCGAGATCATCAACTCCCCCACACAGATGGGGCTGGTGGTCCGCCTCTCCCCCACCCATGCCCGCGGCCGCTACCAGGGCATGTACTCCCTGTCGTGGTCGGTCGCCTCGCTGACCGCGCCGCTGGTCGGCGGCACCGTCATCGACCGCTACGGTCCCGACCTCCTGTGGGCGGGCTGCGCCGTCGTCGGCACCGTCGCGGCGGTCGGCTACGCGCTGCTGCTGCGCCGTCTGCCGGGCACCGGCGCCTCACAGCCGCAGCGCACGCTGCGCGTCGTGAAGGTTGGGCGGGAAGACCGCGCCCGGATGTCCGTACAGCTCGGCGCGGGTGCGCAGCGGTCCGCTGAAGTCGGGGGTGTCGATCTGCCCGAACGGCCGGACCTCGCCGATCGCGACGGTCGCGCTGTACGGGGCGATGTCGTCGAGCCGTACGCAACCGGCGCGGTGGTTGGTGACGGTGATGTTCCAGTGGGTGAAGCGGGCGCCGTAGAGCGGCCCGGCGCTGCCGTCGCCGCCGTGGGCGCCGTCGTTGGTGACGGTGATGTCCGTACGGACGTTGGCGAACGGAAGCCCGCGGTGGGTGTCGAAGGTGCCCATCGCCATCCGGCCCCGTGACCAGACGTTGTGGCTGGACAGCCCCTCGACGTTGATGCCGTGCAGCTGGGTGCCGGGCGGCGCCGGGACGGTACGGCGGTCGAGGGTGAAGTCCTCGACGAGGTTGTCGTGCGAGCCCTCGCGGCAGCAGTACGGGTGGTGGCTGCCGCGCCCGGAGACGCGGGTGCGGCGCAGTGTGCACGCCTTGGCGGCGACGAGCAGGAAGCCGTTGTCGGCGTGGCGGACGTGGACGTCGTCGACCCAGCAGTCCCAGGCGCACTGGAGAGCGACGCCGTTGTAGCCCTTGTCGAGGAGGTGCGGGGACTGCGGGGTTTCGGTCATCTCCAGGGTGAGCGCCTCGACTCCGGCGCCGGTCAGCGGCGTGACGTGGGTGGTGAGGCGGGGGTGGAAGGCGGGTCGGGCGTCGAGCGGCAGCGGACGGTCGAGGGTGATGCGGCGGTGTCGGGGTTCGACGGCGGTGACCCGGCAGGGCCACTCGTAGGGGACGTACGAGGTGAGCTTGGTCTTGTCGTCCCAGGAGTACACGGCGGCGCCCGGAATGTCGCCGCTCATATGGCGCAGCAGGGTGTGGTCGGCGTCGTCGGAGAGCTGGAGGAGGACGCGGGCGCCGGGGCGCAGCGCGGTGGTGTCGGTGACGGTGACGGTACGGTCGCCGCGGCGGGCGGGGCGGACGGCGGTGAGCGTGCGCCAGGCGTCGCGGCGGTTGCCGGTCCAGCCCTCGAACGGCCGGTCCCGGGCCTTGATCGCGTCGGTCAGCGACTCCCAACGGGCCTGCGGACAGAGCCAGATGAGGCCGCCCGCCCAGGACCAGCTGGACTTGTCGCCGCCGTACCGGCTGCCGTACGGCCCGATGAGGTCGGTGAGGCTGCGGGTGGCGTGCAGCGTGGTGCGGCCGCTGCCCGCGCCGCGCAGGACGACACGGTCGTGCCCGATCCGGACGATGCCGTCGATGCGGTACGTGCCCGGCGGGACGTACACGGTGCCGCCGCCGCGCCGCCCGGCGTCCCGTAGCGCGCGGTTGAGGGCGGGCGCGGCGTCGGCGGAACCGTCGGGCCGGGCACCGTAATCCCGGACGACGTCGGCCACTACGGGACGCCGGGGCAGATCCGCGCCGCCGCGGTATCCGGCCCGTCCCACGTAGGGGATCTGCGGGTGGGTGAAGGGGGTACGGGTGAACTCCCGCCAGAGAGCGGCCGTGCGGCCCCGGGCATGCGCCGGGACCGGCTCACCCGGGACCGGCTCACCCGGGACCGGCGGCCGGCCGGGGGTGGTGCCGGTCCGGGGTGCGGCGCTCGCGGTGCCGGATGGCAGGGCTGCCGCCGCGGCGACGCCGATCGCGCTGCCGAGCAGCCCTCTCCTGGTGGTCTCCATCCGCCCCGCCCTCCCACGTATATGTATGTGACCGTCGTTCAGGTAGCAGACGGCGTGAGGATGCCACGGGTCGCGGACGGACGGAAGAGGGCCGGACCGGAGAGCCGTGGCGTTCGGGTCCGGCGGCGCGCTGTCGGGGTGGCCGCACCGCGGATATGGGTGTCAGCCCCCTCGCGCCGGGCCGAGCGGGCCCACGATGCTGAACACGGGGTCCGCGGCAGCGCGGCGGCCGCCCGGTGGAATCCGTAGGGAAGGCGGGGGCGCCGCACCGGACGGGGCTTCGCGCGCGATGCGGCGAGGTGCGGCACCGGGCGCCGGAACAGCCGTGCACGGAGGCGGAGGGAGCGGTACGTATGGATGCGGCGGAGCAGCGGGTGATCCGGCGGGCGGCGACGGTGGCCGCCTCGGTGATGACGGTCAGCCTGATCGTGGGGGTGGCGTGGGGGACGGGCGGGGCGGATGGGTCGGGCGGACACCACGGGCCCAACGGGCCGGCGGCCACGGCGCGTTCGACGGGTTCGATGAAGCCGGTGGGGGCGTTCGGGCGGAGGCTTGACGCCGACGACCGGCATCGACCCCGGCCTCTGCCGAAGGGTTCGGGGCGAGGCGGGGCGGAGGAGTGAGGCCGGGGAGGGGCAGGCAGGAGGGCAGGCACCCTCCCCGGCCTCACTCCTCCCCCACTCCCCGGGTCAGATGCGAGAACGCCTCAAGGTTCCGCGTCGACTCCCCCCGGGCCACCCGCCACGCGTACTCCTTACGGATCGCCGTCGCGAAGCCCATCTCCAGCAGGGTGTTGAAGCTGCCGTCGGCGTTCTCCAGGACGGTGCCGAGGATGCGGTCCAGCTCCTCCTCGGTGACGGCGGCGAGGGGGAACTTGCCGACGAGGTAAATGTCGCCGAGCCGGTCGATCGCGTAACTCATGCCGTAGAGGCGGGTGTTGCGCTCCAGCAGCCAGCGGTGGACGGCCTCGTGGTTCTCGTCGGGGTGCCGTACGACGAAGGCGTTGACGGAGAGGGAGTGGCGGCCGACGACGAGGGAGCAGGTGGTGGAGAGCTTGCGGGTGCCGGGCAGGGTGACGACGTAGCGGCCGGGGGCGGGCGACTCCCACTCCAGTCCGGCGTCGCCGAGCGTGCGCTCGATCACCGCGGCAGCGGCCGCTGCGTCGCCCCGGTCCGTCCGCCCGTCCTTCACGTCAGCCACCTCGTCAGCCATGGGGTGATCGTAGGTGACGGCGCCTCTCCTGCAGTGCGGCGGTGTAGACGTCGCCGGTGGCGGCGGCCGCCGTGTCCCAGCCGAAGGACTGGGCGTGCCGGGCGGCCTCCGCGCCCATCGTGGCGGGCAGCGCCGGGGCGGCGACGAAGCGGGCCAGGGCGCGGGCGTAGTCGGCCGGGTCGTGGCCGGGGACGAGATGGCCGGTGACGCCGTCGCGGACGGCCACCGGCAGGCCGCCGACCTCGGCCGCGATCACCGGCGTACCGCACGCCTGCGCCTCGATGGCGACGAGCCCGAAGGATTCGCTGTACGAGGGCATGACCAGCACGGACGCGGCGCGGTACCAGTCGGCGAGCTGCTGCTGGCCGACCGGTGGGCGGAAGCGGACGACGTCGGCGATGCCGAGCAGGGCGGCGAGTTTCTGGAGCTCTTCGGGCTTGGCCAGGCCGCTGCCGCTGGGGCCGCCGACCACCGGGACGACGAGCCGGGAGCGCAGCTCCGGCCGCTCCTCCAGGAGGACGGCGACGGCGCGGAGCAGCACGTCGGGGGCCTTCAGGGGCTGTATCCGCCCGGCGAAGAGGGGGATGAGGGCGTCCTGCGGCAGGCCGAGGCGGTCGCGGGCGGCGGCGCGGCTGGCGGCGACGGAGGCGCCCGCGCCGGGGCCGGTCAGCGTGACGGGGGTGGCGCCGGGGCCGGTGGGGCGGAAGCGGTCGAGGTTGACGCCGGGGTGGACGACGGCGACCCGGCCGGGGTCGGCGTCGTAATGGCGGACCAGCTCGTCGCCCTCCTCGGCGGTGTTGGCTATGAGGCGGTCGGCGGCGCGGACGATCTGGGTCTCGCCGATGACGCGGGCGGCGGGCTCGGGGGTGTCGCCCTCGGCGAGCGAGGCGTTCTTGACCTTGGCCATGGTGTGCATGGCATGGACGAGGGGGACGCCCCAGCGTTCGGCGGCGAGCCAGCCGACGTGGCCGGAGAGCCAGTAGTGGGCGTGGACGAGGTCGTAGTAGCCGGGGCGGTGGCCCGCCCATGCCTGCATCACGCCGTGGGTGAAGGCGCACAGCTGGGCGGGCAGCTCCTCCTTGGCGAGCCCTTCGTACGGTCCGGCGTCGACGTGGCGGACGAGGACGCCGGGGGCCAGCTCCACGGCGGGCGGGAGGGTGGCGGTGGTGGCGCGGGTGAAGATCTCCACCTCGATGTTGATCGCGGCGAGCTTCCGGGCGAGCTCGACGATGTAGACGTTCATACCGCCCGCGTCGCCGGTGCCGGGCTGGTGGAGCGGGGAGGTGTGGACGCTGAGCATCGCCACCCGGCGGGGGCGGCGGGCGGCTCCGGGGAGCCGCAGCCGGGACGGGCCCGGGTGCTGGCCGAGGGGACGGCTGCGGAGCCGGGACACGTATGGGCTCACTGCGAGCTACCTCTCTCCTGTGGCGGGCTGCGCGCCTCCGGCCTGGTGTAACAACGCGGGCGCGGCATCCATTTCCCCCGGACCGCCCGAGTTCCCGCCGTTATCGAACCGTGACCGTGCGCGGCGGGGTGCCGACTGGACGTGACGATTGCGAGGCGGACGGGATTCCGCTCGGGCCGCTTAGGCTCGTCGTATGCCCCGCCGCTCCTCCGTCCCCGCGTCCGCCCGTCCCGTCGGGAACGCCACCCGGGGCACGACCAACCCCAACCGGCTGCGCCGGATGGACCGCTGGATCGCCGCCGAGCACGGGGCGGCGCTGCGGCGCAGCGGGGACCCGGTCGCCGTCGATCTCGGGTACGGGGCGGCGCCCTGGACGGCGCTGGAGCTGCTGACGCGGTTGCGGACGGCCCGGCCGGACGCGCGGGTGGTCGGGGTGGAGATCGATCCGGAGCGGGTGGCGGCGGCCCGGCCGTTCGAGCGGTCCGGGCTGGAGTTCCGGCACGGCGGCTTCGAGGTGCCGCTGCCCGGCGCCCCGGGGCGGGCGCCGGTGCTGATCCGCGCGGCGAATGTGCTGCGGCAGTACGACGAGGACGAGGTCACGGCGGTCTGGCGGCGGCTCTGCGCGCGGCTGGCGCCGGACGGGCTGCTGGTCGAGGGCACCTGCGACGAGATCGGGCGCCGCCATGTGTGGGTGGCGCTGGGCCCGGAGGGGCCGCGCACGGTGACCTTCGCGGCCCGGCTCGCCTCCCTGGACACCCCGTCCGACCTGGCCGAACGGCTGCCGAAGGCGTTGATCCACCGCAATGTGCCGGGCGAGCCGGTGCACGCCTTCCTCCGCGATTTCGACCGCGCCTGGGCGGCGGCGGCCCCGCTCGGCGCGCTCGGCGCCCGGCAGCGCTGGCTGGCCGCCACCCGCGCGCTGGCCGCCGACTGGCCGCTGACCGGCGACCCGCGCCGCCGCCGTCAGGGCGAGATCACGGTGCGGTGGGAGGCGGTGGCGCCTCGGGGGTGAGGGGGCGGCAGCGGGCCCGGCGGCAGGGCCGAACCCGACGCGGCCCCACGCCCGGCCCCCGGCCCGGCGCCTCCGGCCCCCGGCCTCGTGCCCGGCCCACCGGCCCGGCGCCCGCACCCGGCCCCCTTACGCCGCCGGGACCCGCTCCCCCGCCACCCGCCGGGCCAGCTCCCGCAGCCGGGTTTCCGTCAGGGAGCCTTCCTGAGCGCTGTACGTGACGAGGAGCTGGTCGTCCTCCGCGGCGAGGCGGAGGCTTTCGAAGGTGATGTCCAGGGCGCCGACCTGCGGGTGCACGATCCGCTTCACGCCGTACCGGCATTCGCTGACCGCCTGCGCCTCCCACGCCGTACGGAACTCCGGGCTGCGGTCGAGGAGTTCGCCGACCACGGCCCGGATGCGCGGGTCGTCCGGGTAGCGGCCGCTCTCGGCGCGCAGGGCGCCGACGGCCTGTTCGGCGACGCGTTCCCAGTCCGGGTGGAGGGTGCGCGCCGCCGGGTCGAGGAAGACCAGCAGCGCGGAGTTGCGCCGGTCGGGGGCGATGGCGTCGAGGTCGAAGCCGATCCGGCCGCCCAGCGCGTTCCAGGCGAGGACATCCAGCCCCCGGCCGAAGATCATGGCCGGGACCGCGCCGTCCATCGCGTGCAGCAGCTGCCGCACCTCGGGCCGTACGGTCCGGCCGGGGTCGTCCGGGCCCCGGGCGTCCGGTGTGCGGCGGCCGTGGGACGCGAGGTTGCGCAGATACGTCGCCTCCCCGCCGGTCAGCCGCAGCGCCCCGGCGAGGGCGTCGAGGACTCCGTCGGAGATCGCGGGGGCGCGGCCCTGTTCGATGCGGGTGTAGTAGTCGACGCTGATGCCGGCGAGCTGGGCGACCTCCTCGCGGCGCAGGCCACGCACCCGGCGGCGGTGCAGCCCGCCGGGCAGCCCGAGGGCGTCCGGATCGAGCGCCGCGCGGCGGGCCTTGAGGAACGAGCTGATCTCGGCTTCGGCAGACGGCATCCGCCCAGTATGCGGCGGGGCCCGCTCGGGTGGTTCTGCCGGACCCAGGTTGCGGTGGGTCTGGTGGCGCGGGCGGGCGGGCCACAGGCTGAGGTCACCGCGCGCCGCCGGACCCGTAGGGGACCGGCGGGCGGCGTCGTCCGCCGTGGACACGGCAACCACCCGCACTCTCCGCAGGAGGAGCAGCAGATGAAGCACAGGACGCTCGGCGGCACCGGGATCTCCGTGAGCGAGTTCGCGCTGGGCGCGATGATGCTCAGCCCCATGGGCAACACCGACCCCGACGAGAGCGTGCGGGCCGTCCACCGGGCGCTGGACGCCGGGATCAACTTCGTGGACACCGCCGACATGTACGCGGCGGGCGAGTCGGAGAAGATCGTCGGCCGGGCGCTCAAGGGCCGCCGCGACGACGTGGTGCTGGCGACGAAGTTCTTCCACCCCATGGGCGACGACCCCAACCAGCGCGGCGGGTCCCGGCGTTGGATCGTCCGCGCGGTCGAGGAAAGCCTCCGGCGGCTGGGCACCGACCGCATCGACCTCTACCAGATGCACCGCCCGGACCCGGCCACCGACCTGGACGAGACGCTCGGCGCGCTGTCGGATCTCGTACGGGCGGGAAAGGTGCTGGCGGTGGGGAGTTCGACGTTCCCCGCCGAGCAGATCGTCGAGGCGCAGTGGGTGTCGGAGCGGCGCGGGCACGTCCGCTTCCGCACCGAGCAGCCGCCGTACTCGCTCCTGTCCCGGGGTGTGGAGGCGGCGGTGCTGCCGACCGCGCAGCGGTACGGCATGGGCGTGCTGACCTGGGGTCCGCTGAGCGCCGGATGGCTGTCCGGGCGGGATCTGTCGGTCAGTTCGCGGGCGTCGCTGGAGACTCAGAAGTTCGACCTGTCGCTGCCGGGGAACGCCCGCAAGGCGGAGGCGGTGGCGGAGTTGAAGCAGCTGGCGGCGGAGGCGGGGCTGTCGCTGCCGCATCTGGCGACGGCGTTCGTCCTCGCCCATCCGGCGGTGACGTCCGTGATCATCGGGCCGCGCACCCTCGACCAGCTGACCGGCCTGCTGGAGGGCGCGGACGTGACGCTGAGCGCGGATCTCCTCGACCGCATCGACGCCATCGTCCCGCCGGGCATCGACCTCAACCCCACCGACAACTACTACGTCCCTCCGGCGCTGGCGGACGCGTCGCTGCGGCGGCGGTGACGCGCCCGCTCCGGCGGCTTCGGGGGCCCCGGTGCCTGGGTCACCACGGCACCGGGCCCGCGTCCTCGAAGAAACCGCCGGTCGGGCCGTCGCCGGCTCGTCCGGGCCGCGACCCGTATCTGATCCGCGCGGAAAACGCACACGGGCGGGCCTTTCGAATTCCGCCGCCGGAATTCGAACTCCTTTCACCCGCCCGGCCCGCCGTCACGGATCCACCCGCCCCCGGGGAAGAATTCCGCACTAGATTTGACGGGCGTCCGGATTCCGGGATTTCCGGAGGAGAATTACGGGCGCACCGTGAATCCGTGAATTCCGCACCCGGGAGAGAACGTTGACCCTGCCGTCCCGACCACGCCCCGACCGCCCGTCCGCCGCCGCCCGGCGCCCGGTGTCCCGGCCCCGCGCGTCCCGTCGTACCGTCCGCGCCGCCGCCCTCGGGGTGGTCGCCGTGCTGGCCGCCGCCGTGCCCGGCGTCGGCGCCGCGGCCACCCCTCCGGCGCCCACCGCCCCGGTAGCCGATGGCGTCTATACGCTGGGCCAGCGCGGCCAGTTGGTGACGCAGCAGGTCGCGGACCCGGACGCGCACGCCACGCTGGTGCCGCCCGCGGAGCGGCCGCCCGCGGAGCGGCCGGACGTGCAGGGGCCGGACGTGCAGGGGCCGGACGCGCAGCGGTGGGACATCCGCTGCGACGACGGCGGCGCGTGCACGCTCCGCAATGTGCGCAGCGGCGCGTTCCTCGGCCACCGCGGCGGGCCGAGTGCCCACCAGCCGGTGGCCGCGCGGACGGCGCCGATGGCCTGGCGCCTCACCCCGGCGGGCGCGCCCGGCACCTATCGACTGCTCTCCGCCGAGGACCCGAATTACACGCTGGACATCTCGCCGCTGCTCATTTATCCGCCCCGACTGGAGCTGAACAAGGCCAACGGGAACAGCAGCCAGGTGTGGGAGGTCCGGCCGGCGCATTCCTGAGCCGGAGGCGGGCGTTCCCGATCCGGATACGGGGCGGGCGGGTGTGGCGCGGCTGGAGTGGCCGCGCCCGCCCGTATACGCGCCTATACCGCGTATACGGAGACGCCCGGCCGAGGCGCGCCCGTCCACGTACACGCGGATACCCCGTCCACGTACGCGCGGATACGGAGACGCCCGGCCGAGGCGCGCCCGCTCGCGCATGTGAGCGCCCGGCCGAGGGGCGCTCACCCGCACTCAGGGGCGCACGCCCTGGGAGCGCACGCCCCTCACCGCAACGCCTCCAGCAACGCGTCCACCAACCCCCGATCACGCTCCTGCGTCACCCGCGCGCGGGCGGCCTCCGGGGTCAGCCACAGCAGCCGGTCGACCTCGCGGTTGGGGGTGAAGTCGCCGCCGGTGGCCTCGGCGGCCCAGTAGCGGACCTCCTTGGGGTGGCCGTCGACGACGTAGTGGACGGTGGGCAGCCGGGGGCCGAGGGTGCAGGTCATGCCGGTCTCCTCGACCGTTTCGCGGACCGCCGCGGCCCGGAAGCTCTCGCCCGGCTTCAGCTTGCCCTTGGGGTGCGACCAGTCGCCGTACCTGGGCCGCCCGACGAGCGCGATCTCCAGCCCGTCGCCGTACCCGGCCGGGCGCCACAGGACACAGCCCGCGGCCCGGATCGGACGCGCCCCCGGGGTAGCGGGCGTCTTCTCGCTCACCGTCGTCATCTCGTCGCTCCTCCTGCCGGTCACGGGCCTCCTCGGGACGTCGTGCGCGGGCGTCAGCTCCAGCGGCTCTCGGGCGCGGGCCCGGGGAGCCAGAGGCGGCTGAAGGTGTGGCGGGCCGCGGCCACCTCGTGGCGCTGGTCGGCGTGGAGGACGCCGAGGGCGTACGCGGTGGCCGGGGCGATGCGGGGCGTACGGGCGGCGGACGCCGCGGCGGACGCGGCCTCGGTGGCGTCGCGGAGGCGGCCCAGCGCCCGCCCGGCCTCCGTCAGCCGCGGGTCGGCGCGCCCCGGTGCGACGACCTCCTGGGCGTAGCGGCTGAGCCGGACCAGCGTCCGCACCTGGTGCCAGGGGGCGTCCTGGCGGTGCTCGGCGGAGAGCGCGTCAGCCTGGTGGGCGTGCCCGGCGCGGGCCGGCGGCAGCGCGGCGACGGCCTCGGCGAGGCGGCGGTGGGCGTTCTCGGCGAGCGGGTGGAGCGCCCCGGCGGCCGAGGCGGTGCCCGCGGCGCGGGCCAGCGGCACCTCGGACGCCAGGACCGCGACGGCGTCGGCGAGCGCGTGGAAGCGGGCGGAGCCCAGGGCCTGGAGGGCGGCGGAGTGGGCGCGGCTGCGGGCGAGGGTGAGCTGCCGGTCGAGGAGGGCGGCGGCGCGGGCGGCACCCTCCGACAGCAGCCCGTCGGTGTCCGGCTCGCCCGCCGACGGCTCCGCCGCGGGCCCGCCGGCGGTGCGTCCGCGCATCGGTCCGGCGCCCCGGACGGCGGCCGTGCGGTCGCCGCCGCGCCCGGTGGCGCGTCCGGCGGACTGGGGCCGGTCGGTGCGGCCGGTGAGGCGCTGGAGGGCGGCCATCAGGCGGTCGCGGCGGTCGGCGAGGGCGTGTTCACGGGCGAGGGCACCGGACAACCAGCCCAGTTCGGCGCGGAGTTGGTCGGCCCACGCCTCCTCGGTCAGCGGCCGGAAGGTGTGCAGGGTGGCGCTGATCCGGCGGGCGGCGCGGCGCAGCTGCCGGGCGGCCTCCTCGGTGCCGTCGGCGTCCGAACCGCTCTCGCGGTGCTGCCGCAGGCTGCGCAGGAAGTCCGCGGACCGGTCGTGGAGGTACCCGGCGAGGGCCTGCCCGGCGGTGACGCCGTCGGGCGGCGTCTCCCCCGTCCCCGCCGCCCCCTCGGAGGAGCACCCGTACGGGCCGGGTCCGTCCACCACCGCGGCCCGGGTGCCGCACCCCGGGCCGGGCTCGGGTCCGCTGCCGATTCCGATGAGACCGCCCGGCCCCCCGGCCGGAAGGTCAGGTCGCTGGGCCACGCCGGCGCCTCCGCGCGTCAATGAGCATTTCCTGTACGTTGCGCAACGGCTTGCCGTCCGCGTCGACCGCGTTCCGGGTCCAGTCGCCGTCGGGGCCGAGGTGCCAGGACGATGTCGTGTCCGACGTCCCGGTCTCCAGCAGCCTGTTGAGGGCGGAGCGGTGCGCGGGGTCGGTGACCTGCACCAGCGCCTCGATCCGCCGGTCGAGGTTCCGGTGCATCATATCGGCGCTGCCCAGCCACACTTCGGGCTCGCCGCCGTTGCCGAAGGCGAAGACGCGGGAGTGCTCCAGGAAGCGGCCGAGGATGCTGCGGACCCGGATGTTCTCGCTCAGTCCGGGCACTCCGGGGCGCAGCGCGCAGATGCCGCGTACCCATATGTCGATGGGCACCCCGGCCCGGGAGGCGCGGTAGAGCGCGTCGATGACCGCCTCGTCGACGATGGAGTTGACCTTGATGCGGACATAGGCGGGGCGGCCCGCCCGGTGATGGGTGATCTCCTTGGCGATCCGCTGGAGCAGCCCGTCGCGCAGCGAGCGGGGGGCGACCAGCAGGCGGCGGTAGGTGGCGCGCCGGGAGTAGCCGCTGAGCCGGTTGAAGAGGTCGGAGAGGTCCGCGCCGACCTGCGGGTCGGCGGTGAGCAGGCCGAGGTCCTCGTAGAGCCGGGCGGTCTTGGGATGGTAGTTGCCGGTGCCCACATGGGCGTAGCGGCGGAGCGTTTCGCCTTCCTGGCGGACGACGAGCGACAGCTTGCAGTGCGTCTTGAGGCCGACGAGCCCGTAGACGACGTGGCAGCCTGCCTCCTCCAGCTTCCGCGCCCATGTGATGTTGGCCTGCTCGTCGAAGCGGGCCTTGATCTCGACGAGGACGAGGACCTGCTTGCCGGATTCGGCGGCGTCGATCAGCGCGTCGACTATCGGCGAGTCGCCCGACGTGCGGTACAGCGTCTGCTTGATCGCCAGGACGTCCGGGTCGGCGGCCGCCTGCTCCAGGAACGCCTGGACGGAGGTGGAGAACGAGTCGTACGGGTGGTGCAGCAGGACGTCCCGGGCGCGCACCGCGGCGAAGATGTCGGGCGCGGACGCGGACTCGACCTCGGCGAGGTCGCGGTGGGTCCCGGCGACGAACGTGGAGTACTTCAGCTCGGGCCGGTCCAGCGCGCCGATGCCGAAGAGCGCGGTGAGGTCGAGGGGGCCGGGCAGCGGGTAGACCTCGGCCTCGGAGATCTTCAGTTCCTGGACGAGCAGGTCGAGGACGGACGGATCGATGGACTCCTCGACCTCCAGCCGCACCGGCGGCCCGAAGCGGCGCCGCATCAGCTCCTTCTCCAGCGCCTGGAGGAGGTTCTCCGCGTCGTCCTCCTCCACCTCCAGGTCCTCGTTACGGGTGACCCGGAACATGTGGTGGGCGCGGACCTCCATCCCCGGGAACAGCTCCTCCAGGTGGGCGGCGATGACGTCCTCAAGGGGGACGTACCGCTGCGGGGAGGCTTCCAGGAAGCGGGAGAGCAGCGGCGGGACCTTGACCCGTGCGAAGTGGTCGTGGCCGCTGGCCGGATTGCGGACGACGACGGCGAGGTTCAGCGAGAGGCCGGAGATGTACGGGAAGGGGTGCGCGGGGTCGACAGCCAGCGGAGTGAGGACGGGGAAGATCTGCTGACGGAAGAGGGTGAACAGGCGGGCCTGTTCCTTCTCGGTCAGCTCGGGCCAGCGGATGAGGTGGATGCCCGCGTCGGCGAGGGCGGGGGCGACGTCCTGCTGGTGGCAGGCGGCGTGCCGGGCCATGAGCTCCCGTGAGCGGGTCCAGATGAGGTCGAGGACCTCGCGGGGCTGGAGGCCGGAGGCGGAGCGGGTGGCGACGCCGGTGGCGATGCGGCGCTTGAGTCCGGCGACGCGGACCATGAAGAACTCGTCGAGGTTCGACGCGAAGATCGCCAGGAAGTTGGCGCGCTCCAGCAGCGGGGTGGCCGGGTCCTCGGCCAGCTCCAGCACCCGTTCGTTGAACGCCAGCCAGCTGCGCTCGCGGTCGAGGAAGCGTCCGGCGGGCAGCTCCTCGCCGCCCGCCTCGGGGGTGGCGGTCTCCTCGTACGTGTCCGGGTCGGAGTCGAGGTCGGGCGCCAGCTCCGGGACGGACGGGGCGACCGCGTTCGGGCGGTGGGCCGCGAGGGAACCGACCGACGGCTGGGCCGCGGGGCCCCGGTCCGGCGTCGCCACGGCGGTCCGGGGCGGGGCCGGCTCGCCGGTCGCGGTGGGGACCTGAGCGCTCGGCTGCTGGTTCATGTCCCCATTCTTCCGCGCCTCGTGCGTTCCAGGCGCGTCGGACGGGTAAGCGGCTGAGAGCCGTGGTGGGGGAACGTTCGGCACAGCGGGCTGCATTCACCGATGCTCGCAAGCGCGCCTGAACCACCGGTAACGTGAACGTGGCGACCAGGCAAGCGGGGCACTACCGGGCGGGGACACGGCGCGGCCTACGGGGGCGTGCGGGGCGCGCCGGGGCGGCGGAATCCGGCCCGCGCGCGGGGCGCGCGGGCCCCCGTTTGTTCTATTTGAGTCGATTGAAGTAGAACACCCTGCGCCTGCGGCGGTCTGCGGTGCGGTCGAACCACCCGGACCCGCTCCAGGATGGCCGAGGCACGGTCAGGTGTGAGCGAGGAAGTCGACGGCGCGGTCGTCGAGTGCGGCTGCGCACCGTACGCCGCGGGCCCGGAAGCGGGCGAGGTCGCGGCGCATGCTGGTGATGGCCTTGGTGGTGCGCGCGGAGCGTACGCCGTCCATGTGGTCCATCGCCCGGCCCCAGGTGGCACATGCCTGCTCGATGCTGCCTGCATCTCGGCCTGCGCCACCAGGTCCAGGGCGACGATACGTGCGTAGGTACCTGACGGTCGGCTCGCCGCTGCCGCACCGTACATCGACGCGGCCCGACGCCGGTCGCCGAGCCTTTCTAGGGCCTTGGCCGTCCGGCTGTGAACGGTGGCGGCGGGCGGTCCCCACGACAGTACCCAGAAGGGCACGCCGTCGCCCTTTTCCGAACTTATGGCGGTGCGGGCGCGTTCGATCTCCCGGACGGCCTTCTGCCGCTGCCCCGCCTTGGCAAGGGCGTGTGCGTGGGTGCCGGCGAACAGCGCCTCGGTCTGCGTGTCGACCCGTGGAAAGCCTGACGGCCCACCGCTGCGAGGACGCCGACCCCGCCACCGATGACGCCTTCGTCGGTCAGTGCGAACGGGTCATCTCCGCACAGAACGAGGGGTGGATGGCGAAGTGGCTCAGCGAGTAGGCCATCGCGGAGGCACTACCGGACACCCCTGCCACCGAGGGCTGCCTGAACGGGGGAACCGGTCGGGCAAGTTCACGCGCTCAGCGCCAACGTGAAAGCACCTTCGCACTTCGGCATCAACTGACCCCGCCTCAAATGAAATGTAGGCTATTCACATTTTCGCCAAATGGCGAAAATCTGGCCGGAGGTTGGAAAAGAGTCATTGGTACGTGAAATTGGCTGGGAGAAACACTCCCGGCGGTCGCTGCATATGCGAGGGTAGGGACTTCTGAACCGTAGGGGAAAGGGAAGAAATGAAGCTGCCCGTGCGTCGTTCCGTTGGTATCGCTGCCGCCTCTGTGGCTGCATTGGTCGCCGCGGCGGTCCCCGCCACGGCGGTGTCTCCCTCGAACGCCGTCGCCTCGATCCACCGTACGTCCTGTACCGAGCGCGCCTTTTTGACGATCCACAATAACAACGGCCATGACATGCTCTGTTACGCCGACGCCGGATCCACGGCCGTCGCCATTTACGGCGTCAACTGGGTCGAATCGGGGAACAACGTCGTGACCCTCCAGTACCAGAAGGATTTGAACAACCCGAAGCTCGACAGCGTCACCCTCCAAAAGCGGCAAGCATGGAACCCCGGCCACGTCCACAAGATCATTTCGATCCGGATTCACTGATTTCGCCGAGGTCGAAGTCCGCTGAATAGCCTCGGTATTTCGTGACGGTCCGCCGGATCCTCCGGCGGACCGTCACGGCCACTCGAAGTGAGGGTGGGCATGCCGGTGACTCGGCTGTCGCGTCGGGTGGGCGCCGGGATCCACGGCTCCGGTAGGCGATCAGGCCCGTCGGGGCAAGTCGTTATTGCTCGTCAGCCGGGGTTCGGCAGGAAAGCGAGTCGTGCGAGGACTGTGGTGATCTCGCCGGTCCACAGCCAGCGGCGAGCGAAGCGGAGGACACGAGCACTCCGTCCAGGGCCACGGTTACCTGCCCGCCAGCATCCGGAGCCCGGTCTCCGGCCAACCACCAGACCTGGCCGCGGGCTTGGTCCCGTGTCCTGCGGATCGCACCCAGTGCCTTCTCGCCGGCGGCGACGCCGGAGGTCACTCGTCGCCGTCGTCTCCCATGACACTCCTGCCTCTCCTGCCCACACGCCTCGCAGCGGGGCGCGGCCGCGGGCATGCCTGGGCCTGGCGGAGGAAGCCGACCCTGCTGGAGTGCCGCCGGCAGACGAAGGGCAGCTGACTCACGGTGTCGGGGCATCGCCACCAGATCAACCACGGAGCACCGGCCCGGCCGGAGGTCCGTCGCCGCAGCGCTGCCAGAACACGGCGACGGCGCCCGGCCCGCCCGGGAGGGGACGGACCAGGCGCCGTCGCGCCGGGGGCCGGTCAGGCGAACTGCCGCCGCACCACCCGGTAGAGCACCGCCGTCACCACCGCGGCCAGGGCGAGGGCGATGCCCGCCTCCACCCAGGCGAGCGGCCAGTGGTGGGCGGCCGGGTGCTGGACGACGTACGAGCCGCCGTCGACGTGGTGGGCGACCAGGCACTCCTGCATACCGGGCCCGGCGGAGCAGGTGCCCTGCGGGAGGTGGTCGCCGCCGGTGGTGAGGCTGCCCTCCCACAGGACCCAGGCGTTGTCCGGCACCGTGCCGCCGTGCGGGAAGTCCGTGGCCACGGGCGGCAGCAGATACTGCCTGACCTGTATGAACGCGAAGGTCAGGACGCCGGTGACGCCGAGGGTGACGACCATCGACGCGACGGTGCGGCGCAGCAGGAACCCGGTGAGCGTGCCGATCGCCAGCGCCAGCAGGCTCTGGGCGACGGGCACCGGCCCGAGCGCCAGGAATCCGGAGTCGGAGTACCAGTAGGCGCCCAGCGTCTCCTGGCCGCCGGAGCGCCACATCCACAGGTAGCCCGCGGCGAGCCCGGCAGCGGTGACGGCGACCACGACGGCGGGCAGCGCGAGCTTCGCGGTCAGCCAGCGCAGCGGCCCGACCGACTGGGTCAGCATCAGCTTGTGGGTGCCGTTCTCCAGCTCCCGGGAGAGCAGCGGCGCGCCGATGAAGAGGCCGGTCAGCGCGGGCAGCATCACCAGCAGCATCTGCGCGAGGCGGAAGCCGTTGCCGTACGTCGACCGGAAGGTCTCCACCGCCTCCCGGACGCCCTCGCAGCGCGGATCGGTGGAGATCAGCGCGCAGCCCGCGATGTCGTGCTCGGCGAGGTACCCGGCCATCGCGCCGCGCTGCACCGCCATGCCGATGCCGCCTGCCACCAGCAGGGCGAGGAGGCCGAGCGCCATGCCACGGTTCTGCCGCCACACCACCCACAGCAGTCCGCCGCGCCGCCCCGTACCGGCGGTGCGTCGCGCCGCCCCGGTCGCCCGGGGTTCCGTCGCCGTGCTCATACCGTCACTCCTTCGTTGCCGTGCAGTTCCCACCTGTGTCCGCGGCGGTCCGCGCCGCCCTGCCGCCGTCCGCGCGGGATGCCGGACAGCAGCGGTCCGCCGGTCGTCCGGAACGCCGTGCCGCCCCGGGGCGCGGCCCCGTTGCGCGGCAGTCCCGGGACGCCCGGCCGCTGCCAGAGCCGGGGGCCCGCCGGTGCGGCGCCGGACGCGGGGAGCGCGGGCGCCCCGGGCGAGCGCAGATAGCCGAGCAGCAGCTCCTCCAGCGACGGTTCGGCGGCCTCCCACGGCCCGTCGAGCGGCCCCTGCCGCCGTACCAGTGCGGTGTAGCGCCGCCCCGACCACTGCGCGTCGACGACCGGATGCGCGGCGATCCCGGCAGGCAGCGCCCCGGGCCGCTCGGCGGTGCCCAGCAGCAACCCGTGCGCGGCGATCACGTCGTCGACCTCGCCCGCCAGCCGGGCCCCGCCGCCGCCCAGCAGAAGCAGGTGATCGCAGATCCCGTCCAGCTCGGCGAGGGCGTACGAGGAGAGCACCAGGGTGGTGCCGTACACCGCCGCCTGCTCCATCAGCTGGGCGGCGACCTCGTGCCGGGTCAGCGGGTCGAGCCCGGCGAACGGCTCGTCCAGCAGCAACAGTTCGGGTCCCTTCGCGAGCGCCAGCGCCAGCGCGAAGCGGGCGTACCGCTCCGCCGACAGCTCCCCGACCCGTGCCTGGAGCGGCACCCGGCCCGCCTCCAGCACCCGCGCGGCGCGCGCCGTCTGCCAGGGCCCGTCGTGCCGGGCGCGGGCGTGCCGCAGCGCCTCGGCGACGGTGCGCCAGGGCCGGGTGAACCGCTCGCGGCCGAGGTACGCGACCCGCCCTCGCCCGTCCGCCGTCCTGGGGTCGGCGCCGAAGACGCGGACGGTGCCCTCGGCGGGGCGGAGGCGTCCGGCGGCGAGGGCGAGGAGCGTGCTCGTACCCGCGCCGGGCGGCCCGGTCAGCGCGCAGATGCGTCCTGCGGGCAGCCGGAACGTGCAGTCCCGCAGCTCACCGTGGCGCCGGTCGCGCCTGCCGAGGCCGGTCGCCTCCATCGCCGTCCCCCTCGAAGCACCGCCGAGGGAGCCACTCGTCGCCCGCCGCACCCGCACACCTCATTCCACTAATTAAGTAGTGGAAGAGTGGGGGAAAGGGGCTGCGCCTGTCAACCTGAGCCGTCTACGCTCCCCCGATGCCGACCCCTCCCGCGCACCCGCCGCTCCCCTTCACCCCGCCGTACCCGCTGCGCACCGCCCGCCTCGACCTCCGCCCGGTCACCGACGACGACTTCGCCGCCATCCACGCCTACCAGCGCCTCCCCGAGGTCTGCCGCTATCTGTACTGGGGCCCGCTCGACGAAGCCGGCTCCCGCAAGTCCGTCACCACGAAGGCGACCCGTACGGCACTCCACGCCGAGGGTGACGTCCTCCAACTCGCCGCCGTCGTCCGCGAAACCGGCACCCTCATCGGCGACATGACCTTCGTCTGGACGAGCGCCACCCACCGCCAGGCGAGCATCGGCTACGTCTTCCACCCCGCCCACCACGGCCACGGCTACGCCACCGAGGCGAGCCGCGCCCTCCTCGCCCTCGGCTTCGACCACCTCCAACTCCACCGCATCCAGGCCGAGTTGGACGCCCGCAACACCGCCTCCGCCCGCCTCCTGGAACGCCTCGGCATGCGCCGCGAGGCCCATCTCGTCGAGAACGAGTTCCTGGACGGGGAGTGGTCCGACGAGGTCATCTACGCGATGTTGGCGCGGGAGTGGGAGGCACTGCGGGCGGCGGATCCGGGGGCGGCGCCCACCGCTTGAGCCGTGGTCGCCTCCCCTCTCAAGGGCGGAGGGCCGGGACCGAGGCGCAATTCGGGCCGACACTCTGAAAAAACTCAAGCCCCTTGCTACACACAGAGCACGAATGACACGGTTGTTCACATGGCAGGCATCACAGGACTGAGCAGAAAGCACGACGTCGTACCGGTCATCCGGGACGCAGACGTGATCGTGGCGGCGCTGCGCCAGGCGCTGGCCGAGGCATCACCCGAGGAGCGCCCGGGTCTGGAGCGCGCCGCCGCCCTCGCGGAGTCCACCGCCGCGGCCACCGAGGGCCAGATGCGCGCCCGCTGGGTCCGCTCCCAACTGGCAGCCGTCGGCTTCACCGGAGACCTCGACTCGGTCGCGGCGGTCAAGGCGCTGCGCCGGGCGGAGCCGAAACTGAGCCTGCTGGCAGCGGTCCAACTCCAGAAGGCAGCCCTGAACCATCCGCAGTGACCCGGTAGGGCGACCGTTGCCCGGCCTTACGCGGCGGCCGGGCCGGGCGCGGCGGCCGGGCCGTGGGCTCCCACCCCGGGGCCCGCCGCTTCCGCCTCCGCGCCCGGCGCCCCGGGCCCCGCCCCGCCGATCTCCGCCGCCAGATCCACCACCGTGCACCGCCGCAACTCCACCACCAGCTGCGACGCCAGGAACCACGCCGCGTGCGGATGCCCGTACGGCAGGAACCCGTCCTCCGACGCGGCGGTCAGCACGCCTCCGCTGGGCGCGTGGAATCCGCCGTACACCCCGCGCACCCGCGGCTTCCGTACCCGTACGGCGACCGGATCGCCCAGATGCGGGCAGTACCGCACGGCCACCGCCGCGCACCCCACGCAGGCCGGCGGCTTCATCCCGTACGCCCCCTCCGGCCACCCCGGCGCGCCGCCCTCCGGCCGGGGCAGCAGGAACAACCACCCCCGCCCGGTCCGCCCCGCCGGGCCCCCGCACACCTGGCACAGCCCCTCCAGCAACGCCCGCCGCTGCCGCACCGGATGCACCACCCGGAACCGCGGACGCCCCTCCCCCGGCGCCTCCACGATCCGGCTCCACAACACCCCATGCGCGTCCCGGTCCCCGGCCACCTCGTCCCGGTACGCCAGCCCCGCCCCGTCCGCCCGCACCGCCAGCGAACGTACGGCCACCCGTTCCCCACTCCAGGCGGTGATGTACGGAACGGGCACCTTGCCGTGTCCTTCGGAATGCAGCATTGCCGTCGGCCTCCTCGTCACGCGGTTCGCGTCGCACTCCCGGGTGAAGTCACCGCGGGATGTGGTCAGTTGGTCACTGGGGGAACGCACCGGGCAATACGATGGCGTCACTTAAACGGCAACGTTGAAAGCGCTGACCTGCCGTAACGCTGGCCGGAACCACCAGAAGCAGAGGTCGCGGCATTGGAAGAGACAACACCGTCGGAGCGTTTGAATCCCCTCCAACGCTTCGGACTCGACGTGAGACGCGTCCGGTTGGGCCGCCGACTCACCCAGAAACAGTTGGGCACCGCCACCGGCTACTCCCACGCCTACGTCAGCATGGTGGAGGCCGGAAAGGTCATGGCGAGCATGAAGTTCGCCAAGGGCTGCGACCTGGCCTTCGGCACCAACGGCCTCTTCGAGGGCATGCTGACGCGGATCGACGAGGGGGATCATCCGTCGTGGTTCGTGCCGTATCTGAACCTGGAGCGGGAAGCATCGAAGATCCTGTCCTACGCGACGAACCTCGTCACGGGCATGGTGCAGACCGAGGAGTACGCGCGGGCAGTCTTCCGTGCAGCCAATCCCCATGCGACACCGGAAGGCGTCGAGGACAAAGTCGCGGCACGGCTACGCCGACGCGAGGCCCTGGAACGGGACAAGCCTCCGTTCCTCTGGGTCATCCTGCACGAGGCGTGCCTGCGCACCATCGTCGGCGACTACGAGGTCATGGCCGGTCAGCTCGAATATCTGCTGTCCCTGACCGAGTCGCCGGACTTCAGGCTCCAGGTGATGCCGTTCTCAGCGAGCATCCCTGCCACGTCCACGATGCCCTTCATCGTGCTGCGCTTCCCGGACTCCCCCACGGTGCTCTACACGGAAACCCGGGTAGGAGGACGGATGCACGATTCCGCACAAACAGTCGAAGCCGCCCTGGATGATTATGATCTGCTCAGGGCGCATGCGCTGTCCCCGGACCACTCCCTGAACCTGATCAAGTCACTGCTGAAGGAGTACCGAGCATGAGCCTCGACGTCGATCTCACCGCCGCCGAGTGGGTCAAGTCCTCGTACAGCGAAGGCAACGGCGGCGAGTGCGTCGAGTTCTCCCGCACCTTCACCTGGATCAAGTCGTCCTACAGCGAAGGCAACGGCGGGGCGTGCCTCGAATTCGCGCCCGCCGCGCAGGCGCACGGCGTCGTCCCCGTCCGCGACAGCAAGAACCCCGACGGGCCCGCGCTGGTCTTCCCCGCCGGGCACTGGACGGCGTTCGTCAAGGCCCTGAAGGGCGGGGAGTTCGGGGCCGCCTGACATCCCTAGGTCCGGCCGATTCAACCGAAGGAGCCCTTGCGCATGAGCACCAGCATGGATCTCACCGCCGCCGAGTGGATCAAGTCGTCCTACAGCGACGGCGACGGCGGCCAGTGCGTCGAGTTCTCCCGAACCTTCACCTGGATCAAGTCCTCGTACAGCGACGCCAACGGCGGGGATTGCGTCGAATTCTCCCGCAGCCTCACTTGGGCCAAGTCGTCCCACAGTGACGCCAACGGCGGACAGTGCCTCGAATTCTCCCGTTCCCTCGCCTGGACCAAGTCGTCCCACAGCGGCGGCAACGGCGGCCAGTGCCTCGAATTCTCGCCCGCGCTCACGCGGGCCCACGGCATCGTCCCCGTCCGCGACAGCAAGAACCCCGACGGACCCGCGCTCGTCTTCCCCGCCGGACACTGGACCGCGTTCGTCGCTGCCCTGAAGGGCGGGGAGTTCGGAGCCGCGTGACGCCCGAAAGTCCGCTGACCCCCGGTGCTGCACACCGGGGGTCAGCTTCCTTTTCGGGCAGCGCGTCAGCGGGACCCACGACCCGCCGCGCGGTGGCCGGTCAGCGGTTGTAGATCGGCATGATCGCCTGGCTGTCGTCGCACCACACCTCGTGGTACCCGTTCGCCTGGGCGTACTGCAGCTCCGTCGCCTCGCACTGCGCCTTCGAGGGGTACCTCTCGGCACCGACGGGCACCCAGCCGTCACCGGGCGGCGGGGCCGCGAAAGCGCTGGCGGCGGAGAGCGGGATGGACACCGCCGCGGCACCGACCGCGAGACCGATACCGATACGGGAACGCCACGACTTCATTTTTCCTCCATGCGACAGGGCTGAATTCAGCGCTGCTCGACACGCACACACCCCATTGCCAAGTCCCCCTCTGTACAGGGACGTTGGTGGTACGCGTTTTCTCATGGAGGGAGATGCGGGCTCCGCGGCGGAAGTTCGCCGCGAGTTGTGGATTTCTTGGGGCCTGCCCTTCTGCGGGCCACCCCCTGGTCCGTACGGGCAAGCCTCGGGATAGTCCCCGTAATGCAGGGGCAAAGTGGCAGGTCGTCAGTGATCTACGGAACGGTCGGGCCGCCCGCTGCATCTCAACCCTGAGGGCCCGCGACCGGGGTGTGGTCGCGGGCCCTCAGGGTGGCAAACGGGCGGGCTCAGGTCTCCGAGCGGTACATCAGGTCCGTCTCGTGCGTGACGAAGCCCAGGCGTTCGTACACGGTGACGGCGGCCGTGTTGTCCGCGTCGACGTAGAGCATCGCGGTCGGCAGGCCCTCGGCGGCCAGGTGGCGCAGGCCGATGGCGGTGAGGGCCTTGCCGAGGCCGCCGCCCTGGGCGCCGGGGCGGACGCCGAGGACGTAGACCTCGCCGAGGCCCTCGTCGGCGTGCACCTTCGTCCAGTGGAAGCCGAGCAGCGTGCCCTCCCGCTCCGCGAGGAAGAAGCCCTTCGGGTCGAACCACGCCTCGGCCTTGCGGGCGTCGAGGTCGCGCTGGGTCAGCGAGCCCTGTTCGGGGTGGTGCGCGAAGGCGGCGGCGTTCACCTCCAGCCAGGCGGCGTCGTCCTGGCCGGGCTGGAAGGTGCGGATCGTCACGCCGTCGGGGAGCCGCGGTTCGGACAGGTCCAGGTTGGTCAGCGGGCGGCGCATCTGGCGCAGTTCGCGGAACTTCGTCAGGCCGAGGGTCTGCGCCAGGTGCCGGGCGGCGGCGTGCCCGCCGTGGGCCCAGACACGCAGGCGGCGGCCGGACTGGGCGAGCAGTTCACCGCCGAGCGCCCGGCCGTGGCCGCGGCCACGGTGCGCGGGGTGGACGACCAGTTCGGCGGCGGGCGCCTCCACCGGGTCGGTGTCCTCCAGCTGGCCGTAGCCGACCAGCTCGGCGCCGCCCTCGGCCTCCTCGGACGGTACGGACACCAGCAGGTGCCGCACCCCTTCCCGGGCCCCGCCGCGCAGCTGGAGCCGTCCCTGTTCGGACACGGCGGGCTGCCCGTCGGTCCGCGCGGCCTGCTCGATCAGCGCGAGCACCTCGGCGCCTTCCTGGGGCGTGAGCGTGTCGGCGACCCGAATCCGGCGGCCGGTGGGGCCCATCTCCTGTGCAGCGTCAGTCATGCTCCGAAGCGTACGGCCCCGGGACCCGGCCCGGACGGACTCCGGGGGGCGGCCCTTACGGGCCCGGGGTCTCAGGGCCGACCCGTACGGGATGCCGGGTTCTCAGGGGCACCCCGTACGGGTCCGGGCAGGCGTCAGCCCACGGTCATCGCCTGCTTGACCGCCGCGCGGCCGGGCCGGGGCGGCGTGTAGCCGCGCGACGGCGACCGGTCCGGGTACAGGGCGTGGTGCGCGGCGCGGGACACCTGCTCGATGGTGTCGATGCCGTAGTACCAACCGTCGGTGGCCGGGCGGCCCTTGGGGACGCGGTTGTTCTCGGTGAGGACGGCGAGCCCGTAGTCGTACCGGCCGCCGGTGAAGGCTCCCAGACTGTTGACCTTCCAGTCACCGCGGTCGAACGGGTCGCGGGGACCGTTCTGCGAGCGCTGCAGCCAGCCGTTCTTGACCTGGATCGTGGACGTGTCGGGCGCCCCGGCGGGCGTCCCCCAGCGCTGGTCCTTCTCCACCGCGTGCATCAGGCGGAGGGCGTACGCGCGCGAGGCGTGGGAGAGGACGGCGTTGCCGCGCCCGGTGAAGAGCTTCAGCAGGGTGATCTGGTCCGCCGCGGAGATCTGCGTCAGGCCCCAGTTACCGGTCCGGTCGAGGACGGTGTCCCGCATTCCGGCCGCGTTACAGGAAACGCTGAATGGCGACGGGGTTGGGCTTTTGGGGATTGCTGGTATCCGACAGTTTTCGCCACAGGGTCGTGGTCGCGGCATTGTCGGAGTTCACTATCATTTTCCGCGCCAGTTCCGCTTCCTTGGCGGTGAGGTTTCCCTTTCCCGCCAGGAGAAGCGCGCCCAGGACGATCGGTTTGACCGTGCTCGCGGAGTCGTATCTCTTGTGCGCGCCGTAGGTACAGGTCGTCGCGGTGGTGCGGTCGTAGAGGGCCAGCGAGGCCATGCTCCTGCGGCTCTTCAGTCGCTTCGCCAGGTCGGCGGCCAGCCGTTGTGCCAGTCCGGGCCGGTGGGACGAGCAGTCGACGGTCGCGGCGCCCACCGCGCTCCGTGCGGTCCCGCCGGAGGGGAGCGCGACCGCATGCGCCGGCGCCACGGCCGAAACGGAGGCCGCCAGGGCTATTATCCCGGCGGCCCATTTCGAAGCCCTGTTGCCGGACTTCGCCCCGGCCTTCCTTCCGGCCCTCGCTCGGCCCTTCTCTTCGGCCTTCTTCTCGGCCTTCTTTTCTATTGTCACCCTTGATGGCTCCTGGGTTAACTTTCTCGGTACGTCCGGGCCGGTACGGGAAAATTCGGACAGTGCCACGATTTCCGGGATCCGGCCCCTTCGGACCCTACCGCGGGGAGTTCAGGCGTCCACCAAGAAAGGGCAAGGGGTACGGGACACGCGCATTCGGTGCGGTAATGCCGGGTATTTCACCGTGGCGCAAATGACGCGCGGGGTGAATGCGGGCCCTCACCTTGCGGCCGGGCGGTACGTCAGCAGGACGTTGCCGGAACGGAAGGTCGTGGTGCGCCACAGGTCGAGCGGGAGGCGCTTGCCGAGCGCGGAGAAGAGGGAGTGGCCGGCGCCGAGGAGGATCGGGTTCACAAGGATGCGCAGTTCGTCGATCAGGCCGCGTTCCCGGCGTGCTGCTCATCGAACCCGAACCGGTTGCGAAGTGCAAGCACTTCGGGGAGGGGTGGCCCTCGGCGCGATCGAGGGGCGGCCCTTGGTGCGATCGGGCCGACCACCCGTCACCATCCCGCCATCTCCCAGAACCTGTTGCGCTACGCGCGTTGACCATAGGCTGCGTCCGCCCGGACGCGTCGGCGTGCCGGCACCGCAGCCCCGCCCGGCCGCCCGCACCCGCGCGGCGCCGCCGGGTGCCCGGTCCACGGAAGGGATCCCATGCAAGCGACACCCCAACGGCGCCGCCTCGTGCGCAGATTGACGGCCGGAGCCGCGGTGCTGGCCGCCGCCACCGCGGTCACCGCGGCGTCCCTGCCGTCCGGTGCGGGACCGGACACCGGCCGCGCGGGCACCGCCCAGGGACGGACCGTCGACGTCCAGCTGCTCTCGTTCAACGACTTCCACGGCAACCTGGAGCCGCCGCAGGGCTCCTCCGGGACCGTTGACGAGATCCAGCCGGACGGCAGCAAGAAGACCGTCGCGGCGGGCGGCGTCGAGTACCTCGCCCGGTCCCTGCGTACGGCCCGTAAGGGGCACCCCTACTCCGTCACCGCGGCCGCCGGGGACATGGTCGGGGCCAGCCCGCTGCTCTCCGGGCTCTTCCACGACGAGCCGACCATCGAGGCGATGAACAAGCTCGACCTCGACGTCACCTCCGTCGGCAACCACGAGTTCGACGAGGGCCGGGCCGAGTTGACCCGCCTCCAGAAGGGCGGCTGCCACCCCAAGGACGGCTGCTTCGAGAAGGGCAGGACCTTCCAGGGCGCCGACTTCCCCTACCTGACGGCCAACGTCACCGACGACAAGACCGGGAAGCCGCTGCTCAAGCCGTACACCGTGTGGAAGCACCACGGCGTGAAGATCGGCTTCATCGGGGTGACCCTCAAGGGGACCCCCGACATCGTCAACGCCGACGGCGTCAAGGGGCTGACGTTCCACGACGAGGTCGCCACGATCAACAAGTACGCCAAGGTCCTCGACCGGCAGGGCGTGAAGTCGGTCGTCGCCCTCATCCACGAGGGCGGGATGCCCGCCTCCACCTCGTACAACTACGACTGCGACAGCCCCGGTCCGGGCGACGGCATCTCCGGGCCGATCACCGCGATCGCCAAGAAGGTCACCCCGAAGGTCGACGCGCTGGTCACCGGACACACCCACCAGTCGTATGTCTGCACCCTCCCCGACCCCTCCGGGAAACCCCGTACGGTCACCTCCGCCGCGTCCTTCGGGAAGCTGTACACCGAGACCACGCTGACGTACGACCGCGCCACCGGCGACATCGTGCGGACCCACGTCACGGCGCGGGGCGGCGCCGGGCGCGCCGTCAACCACGTCGTGGACCGGACGCAGCCCAAGGCGGCGGACATGACGTCGCTGATCAGCCGCTGGAACAAGCTGGCCGCGCCGGTCGCGGACCGGCCCGTCGGGCACATCTCCACCGATATCCCGGGCCGGGGCGCGCAGACCCCCGAGTCGCCGCTCGGTGATGTCGTCGCCGACGCGCAGCGCGAGGCGACCGCGGCGCCGGACAAGGGCGGCGCGCAACTTGCCCTGATGAACCCCGGGGGGATCCGTTCGGATCTCGCCTACGCGGCGTCCGGCAAGGAGGGCGACGGGGTCGTCACCTACGGGGAGGCGTTCACCGTCCAGCCGTTCACCAACATGATGCGGACCGTCGACCTGACCGGCGCTCAGCTGCTCACCGCGCTTCAGCAGCAGGTCAGCGGCGCGAATGAGGCGTCGCCGAAGATCCTTCAGGTGTCGGACGGGTTCACGTACACGCTGGATATGACGAAGTCGGGCGCCGACCGGATCGTCAAGGACTCGGTGAAGCTGGACGGCGCCGCGCTCGACCCGGCGAAGACCTACCGCGTTGCGATGAACGAGTTCCTGGCCGGTGGCGGCGACGGCTTCCCCGCCTTCAAGGACGGCATGAACCCGCACGTCGCGGGCTCCGACCTGGACGCCTTCACCGCCTATCTGACGGCCCACTCGTCGGCGGACAAGCCGCTCGCCCCGCCGAAGGCCGACCGGATCACTCTCGTGAAGTGACCCCGCAGGGGCGGTGGTTGCCCCGCCGCCCACCTCCGGGATTGCCCTTGCGGGTACCCCTACGGGCCCGCCCCCGGCCACCGCTCCGGCCGCGCGGCCCGTAGGGGGCTGCCCCACCGGGTACCCGTACGGGCCGGGCGCCGGGCCCCGGCCGGGCTGCCCCGAGCGACCCGTAGGGGACCCGCATCCGGGCCGCAGGGCCGATCCGCCGGATGCCCGTACGGACCCGGCCGACCGGCCACCCGGCGCGGATCACCCCACCCATGGTCGGATCCCCGCCCGATTTTCCCCCTCCACCCCCTCCACCCCACCCTCAATCGTGGCGTTGCGCACTTACGGCCGGGTGGAGTTGCTAACGGGGGACCCGCTCATGGTCAGATGTGCGGATGCGAACCCCCCCACGCATATCTTCACCCTCGTCCCCGCAGCCCGACCCGGGATCCGCCGCCCCACCGGCACCGGACGAGACGGAGCGGGACACCCGTGAGTTCGAGCCGGTCAACCCGTACGCGGACCTGGCCGCCCTCGCCGACCCGGAGCCCGAACCGGAGCCGGAGCCGGAGGTCGTCGAGCCGCACCGGCTGGAGCACCGCAGGTACCTCAACGAGCGCGACGGCACCGACGATCCGCTCGGTCTGGGCCTGCGCTCCGACGAG
Source organism: Streptomyces sp. NBC_01525 (assembly GCF_045040405.1). NCBI lineage: Bacteria > Bacillati > Actinomycetota > Actinomycetes > Kitasatosporales > Streptomycetaceae > Streptomyces > Streptomyces sp. NBC_01525. The sequence continues at coordinate 4,044,496 of NZ_CP109397.1, read as the reverse complement.
GAGGAGGATGCCTGGCAGCCGCCCAACCACCGGCGGATGAAGCGCGGCATCAGCCGCTTCGCCGCCGTACCGCTCACCCTCAAGGTGGTCGTCGCGGTCGCGGTGGCCGCCGCGTTCCTCACCCTCGGCGACCGGTTCGCCGTGCTCTACGCGCAGAACAAGGCCGAGCAGCAGATCAAGAAGGCGATGCACCTGACGGCCGCCCCCGAGGTCGACATCAAGGGCTTCCCCTTCCTCACTCAGGTGCTGGACAAGCACCTCGGACAGGTCGACGTCACCATCCCCGACGTCGCGGCCGACCGCGTCTCGCTCGCGAAGTTCGAGGCCAGCGCCCGCGACATCCGGCTGGACGGCGATCTGCCCACCGCCATCAAGGGCGCCACCATCGGGCAGATGCACGGCACCGTACTGCTCGCCTTCGACGACATGAACCGTGAACTGGGCGCCTCCCAGGTCACGTTCAGCGAGATGGGCCCGAACGAGGTCCGCGCCGTGGGCCGCCTGCCGATCGCCGGACACGAACTGCGGGTGCACGCCCAGGCCCGCATCCAGCAAGCCGGCGACCGGGGCGTGTCCACGCAGATCAGCAAGATGCGGCTGGACATCGGCGACGTCGCCGTCTACCGCCCCGGCACCGGCAAGGAGGAGGGCCTGCGGCTGACCCAAAAGGCCGCCGGGGAGCTGAGCCGCCAGGCCGGGAAGATCAAGTCGATGCTGAGCGTCCCGGCGATCGTGCAGCGCATCGGCATCCCGCAGGAGTACGTCGATCAGGCGCTGCACAACGAGGACAAGCTGCACAAGCTGACCGGCTCGCCGGACTTCGTCTCGAAGCTGATGAAGGTCAACCTCGTCGATGTGGTCGTCGACCACCCGTGGCTGCTGGAGAAGGTCGGCATCGACCCGAAGGTCCTCGGCGCCCTCTCCGGCCTGACCAAGCCGCAACTCGCCGACCAGCTGTCCCTGTCGTTCCGCCTCCCGAAGACCCCCGGTGACGTGCGGCTGCGCCACATCTCCGTCGAGGAGGACGGCATCCGCGCCGAACTCGACGGACGGGACCTGCCGTTCGGGGACGCGGCGAAGAAGTCGGGAGCGGCCGGGAAGTAGGGGATACGGGGCGGGACCTGCCCGAGGCCGGGCGGGCGGGACCTGCCCGAGGCCGGGCGGGCGGGACCGCATCCGGCGCCCGGCGCCTGACATCCGGTGCCCGGCCGGGTCAGGCGCCCCGGCCCGGCCCCGCCCTCACCCCGAAGCCGCCCCTGTCTCCCCCGGCGGCTCCGGCCTCGGCGTCGGATCCGGTGGCGGCGGCGTAGGCGCCCCCGGCAACGTCAGCACCGCCTCCGTGCCGCCGCCCGGCGCGGGCCGCAGCAGGACGCCGCCCCCGGCCTGTTCCGCCGTCCGCGCGACGATCGACAGGCCCAGGCCGCTGCCGGGCAGCGAACGGGCCGACGGCGAGCGCCAGAACCGCGCGAAGACGTGCGGAAGTTCGTCCTCCGCGATGCCCGGACCGTGATCGCGCACGGTCAGTTCGCCCGCCGCCAGACGCACCTCGACGGTGCCGCCCGCCGGGCTGAACTTCACCGCGTTGTCCAGCAGGTTGACCACCGCGCGCTCCAGCGCCGCCGGCTCCGCGCGGACGTACCAGGGGGCGAGGTCCGCGGTGACGGTCAGCGTCGGGCCGCGCAGCCGGGCCCGCTCCAGGGCCGTGGCGACCGTGTCGTGCAGCGCCACCACCCGCACCGCCGGGCCGCCGGGCCCGCCGCCCGGTGTCCGCGACAGTTCCTGGAGGTCGCCGATCAGCGACGCCAACTCCCCCATCTGCGCCTTCACCGACGTCAGCAGCGCCTCCTTGTCGGCGGGCGGGATCGGACGGCCGGACCGTTCGCTGCGTACCAGCAGGTCGATGTTGGTCCGCAGCGACGTCAGCGGCGTACGGAGTTCGTGCCCGGCGTCCGCGATCAGCTGCCGCTGGAGCTCCCGGGAGGCGGCGAGCGCCGCCGTCATGGAGTTGAACGCACGCGACAGCCGGGCGATCTCGTCCTCGCCGTCGGCCGGGATCCGGATGGTCAGGTCCTCGGTCCGCGCGATGTGTTCGGCGGCGTCGGTGAGCCGGTCCACCGGCTTGAGTCCGGCGCGCGCCACCCACAGCCCGGCGGTCGCGGCGCCCAGCACCCCGACCCCGGAGACGATCAGCAGCACCAGCGCCAGCTGGTTCAGCGGCTGGGTGACCTGGTCCATCGGCGCGGCGACGGAGATCGCGATGCGGTTGCCGCGGGCGTCGGTGACCGGGCCCGGGTAGTGCAGGGTCGCCACCCGCATCCTGGTGCCGTCCGCGGAGCGGGTGGTGTGGACGGTGCCGTCCAGCCGCCCGTCCGCGACGGCCACATCGACGCGCTGCGCGGGGATCGGGTCCTTGTCGGGCGAGGTGCACACGTCCCCGGAGGTCGACACCAGCTGCACGGTGTACGGCGTCGGCTGGAACGCCACCTGACCGTCGGCCGTGCCCGAACAGGAGATCTTCAGCGCCTGGACGTAGCCCTGGCCGACGTCGACGCTGCGCAGCGTGGAGTCGAGCTGTTCGGTGAGCCGGTCGCGGGTGATCAGCCAGCAGGCGGCGGCGGACGCCGCGACGGCGAGGGCCACGGCGACGGCGGTGAGCATCGCCAGCCGGGAGCGGAGCGGCAGCTGCCGGTAGCGGCGGGCGGCGCGCGCCAGCAGGCCGGGGGCGGTCTCCGCCGCGGTGGCGCCGCCCGGGGTCCCGGACGGCGGGGGCGGCGTGGGCGGCGTGGTCATTCGCTGCCGCCCTCCACCCGCAGGACGTAGCCGACGCCGCGCACCGTGTGCACCAGCCGCGGTTCGCCCGCCGCCTCCGTCTTACGGCGCAGATACATCACGTACACGTCCAGGGAGTTGGAGGTCGGCTCGAAGTCGAAGCCCCAGACGGCCTTGAGGATCTGCTCGCGGGTGAGGACCTGCCGCGGGTGCGCGAGGAACATCTCCAGCAGGGTGAACTCGGTACGGGTCAGCTCGACGGGCCGCGCGCCGCGGGTCACCTCGCGGGTCGCCAGGTCCATCCGCAGATCGGCGAAGGCGAGGACGTCGCCGTCGGCGGGCGGCGCCCCGGCGGCCGCCGCGTAGGAGCTGCGGCGGAGCAACGCCCGGATGCGGGCGAGGAGTTCGTCCAGTTCGAAGGGTTTGACGAGGTAGTCGTCGGCGCCCGCGTCGAGGCCGGTGACGCGGTCGCCGACGGTGTCGCGGGCGGTCAGCATCAAGATCGGCACGGTCACGCCACCGGCCCGCAGGCGGCGGGCGGCGGTCAGCCCGTCCATCCGGGGCATCAGGACGTCCAGCACGATCAGCTCGGGGTCGTACGAGGCGACCTTCTCGACGGCGTCGAGCCCGTCGACGGCCTCCTCGGTGGCGTAGCCCTCGAACGCCAGCGAACGCCGCAGCGCCTCACGGACCGCGGGTTCGTCGTCGACGATCAGGATGCGGGCGGGCTGGTCACCGTGGTCGGCGGGGCTCATGCGCGGCTACCTCTGGATACCTCTGGAGCGATACGGAACGGCGGGCGGCGGGCCGCCCGCGTCAAGCGTCGCACGAGGGTCGTACGAGGGGGCGCCGCATGGGGCGGCTATCTGCGGGGGTCGCGCGCCGGGCGGGTTCCCGTGGCCGCGGGGCGTCCCCGGCGGACGCCGCCGTCCGATGCGGCCGGACGCGCACGCGACGGCCACGGCGAGCGCCCGCCGGGCACGGCAGACCGGGACGGTGAGGCTGCGGGGCATGACGTCGTCGTCTCCTCGTCTACGGGATCGGGGTACGGGCCCGGCTCGTACGGCCGGGCGGACCGGCGGCGGCCCGGCCCGAGGGGAGGTCGGGCCGGACGCGGGCCGGAGGCCGGGCGCGGCCGGAGCGCGGATGCGGGGCGCGGGCCGGGGCGGCCGACCGGCCCCACACCGGCCTGCCGCCCCTTCGCCCGGGTCACACCCCGCTGTTGGGCCCCCCGCTCCCGCCGCCGCGCAGCGCGGCGAGGTCGGCCTTGACGGTGTTGATCGGGATGGCGAACCCCAGCCCCACGCTCCCGGCCGTGCTGCTGGTCGCCGAACTCGGCGAGTACATCGCGGAGTTGATGCCGACAACCTGCCCCGCCATGTTGATCAGCGCACCGCCGGAGTTACCGGGGTTGAGCGAGGCATCGGTCTGTATGGCCTTGTACGAGGTCTTCGACGAACCGGTGTCGCCGTTGTAGCGGTTGCCGCCGAACTCGAACGGCCACTGGTCCCCGCCCTGCCCCGGCCCCTGCCCCTGCTCCTGGCTCTGCCCGTTGCTCTTCGGTACCGTCACGTCGCGGTTGAGCGCGGAGACGATGCCGCTGGTCACCGAGCCGGTCAGGCCCTCCGGCGAGCCGATCGCCACGACCTGGTCGCCGACCGCGATCCGGTCGGAGTCCCCGAGGCTCGCGGGCGTCAGCCCCTTCGCGTCGTGGACCTTGACCAGCGCCAGATCCTTGTCGGGATCGGTCCCGACGACCTCCCCGGTCTTCCGGCTGCCGTCGCTGAACGCGACGGTCACCGTCCGGGCGCCGGCCACCACATGGTTGTTGGTGACGATCTCGCCCTTGGCGGTGACGACCACACCGGAGCCGGTGGACTCGCCCTCCGCGGTCCGCGCCTGGATCTCGACTATCGACGGGCTGACCGCCTTCGCCACCGCGGAGACCCCGCTCCCGCTGGTCTTCCCCGCGTTGACCAGCGGCGCCGACACCGTCGAGTCCTGCCGGTGCTGCGTCGCCCCGGCGATCAGCGCCGCACTGCCGCCGCCGATCAGACCGGAGGCCAGCGCCACCGCCGCGATCAGCGCGACCGGCCGCCGCGCCCGGTGCCGCGGCGCCTCCGGCGGTGCGGCCGGGTTGGCACCCGCGAACCCCGCGTACGCACCCTCGCCACCGGGCGCGTACGGAGGCGGCGACGGGTACGCCTGCCCCGCCCCGCCCACGCGGGCGTCGTCGCCGTGGCCGTAGCCGTACGGCCCGTCCTGGGACATCTCATCGCCGCTGCCGCGGTAGCTCTCGGTCATGTGATCACTGTGCGCGGCCACCATGAGAACGGGGTGAGAACGCCCTGAGAGACCCGACAGAAGTAGGTATGCCCGGTATAAGACCACCCGCCCGGAGGCGCCCGGCGCGCGCCACGCCGCCCGGTGCCAGCCGCCGGAAGCGCGCCCCGGTGTCAGCCGCCGCAGCCGCAGGAGCGGCGGATCACCAGCCGCGAGGGGAACTGCCGCAGCCGCTCGCGGCGCGATCCTGCCACCCGCACCCCGTCGTCGAGGACGAGATCGACCGCGGCGCGCGCCATCGCCTCCCGGTCCGAGGCGACCGTCGTCAGCGGCGGATCGGTCAGCCCGGCTTCCTTCACATCGTCGAACCCGGCGACCGCCAGCTCCCCCGGCACGTCGATCCGCAGCTCCCGCGCGGCCCGCAGCACCCCGATGGCCTGGTCGTCGGTGGCGCACATCAGGGCCGGCGGCCGGTCCGGCCCGGCCAGCAGATCCAGCGCGACCTGGTAGGCGTCGTAGCGGTTGTACGGGGCCTGGAAGTACCGGCCCTCCAGCGAAAGGCCCGCCTCCAGCATCGCCCGGCGCCACCCCTCGACGTGGTCGGTGACCGGGTCGCCGGACTTCGGGGTCGCCTCCGTACCGCCGAGGAACGCGACGTACGGGTGGCCGTGCTCCAGCAGATGCCGGGTGGCGAGCTGGGCGCCCCACACGTCGTCGGTCATCACCGCGACGTCGTCGATCGCGTCGGGCCTGCGGTGCAGCAGCACCACCCGGGCGTCCCAGGCGTCGATCTCGGCGGCGGCGTGCTCGCTGGGACCCTGACTGATGAGGATCAACCCGGAGACCCGCATCCCGAGGAACGCGCGCAGATAGTGGACCTCGCGCTCGTCGAGGTAGTTGGCGTTGCCGACCAGCACCATCTTGCCGCGCTCGGCCGCGGCCTGTTCCACGGCGTGCGCCATCTCCGCGAAGAACGGCTGCCGGGCGTCGGGGACGATCAGCCCTATGAGATCGGTGCGGCGCGACGCCATGGCCTGCGCGACCCGGTCCGGGCGGTACCCCAGCTCGTTGATCGCGGCGAGCACCCGCTCCCGGGTGGCCGGGGCGACCGGCCTCGGTCCGTTGTTGATGACGTAACTGACCACCGCGGTCGAGGTCCCCGCCAGCCTTGCCACATCGTCCCGCGTCACCTTGGCCACGGGCGGCAGTCTACGCGGGTGGGCAGGCGTGCCCCCAGGGGGCGGCCGACGGTTCACAGAGCGGACGGGGAAGCGTCCCCGGCCGGGCCGGAGGCCGTGAACCGTCGGCCCGCGTTCACTTCCTGCCGGTCCGCGCCCCGGTCGCCGTGGAGCCGGAGCGGACGGCCTCCTCCGCGGTCGGCGGGGCCGCCGTCTTCTTCTCCTTCGCGGCCCTCTCCTTCGCCTCGGCCGCGCGCTCCGCCTTGTCCGGCACCACGAAGCGGTAGCCGACGTTGCGGACGGTGCCGATCAGCGACTCGTGCTCGGGGCCGAGCTTCGCGCGCAGCCGCCGGACGTGGACGTCCACGGTGCGGGTGCCACCGAAGTAGTCGTAGCCCCAGACCTCCTGGAGCAGCTGGGCGCGGGTGAAGACCCGGCCCGGGTGCTGCGCGAGGTACTTCAGCAGCTCGAACTCCTTGAAGGTCAGGTCCAGGACCCGGCCCTTGAGCTTGGCGCTGTAGGTCGCCTCGTCCACCGAGAGATCACCGGTGCGGATCTCCATCGGGCTGTCGTCGAACGAGAGCTGGCGGCGGCCGAGGGCCAGCCGCAGCCGGGCCTCGACCTCGGCGGGGCCCGCCGTGTCGAGCAGGACGTCGTCGACGCCCCAGTCGGCGGTGACGGCGGCGAGTCCGCCCTCGGTCACCACGAGGATCAGGGGACAGCCGGGGCCCGTGGACCGCAGCAGCTGGCACAGCGACCGCACCTGTGGCAGGTCGCGGCGGCCGTCGATGAGGATGACGTCCGCTCCGGGGGTGTCGATCAGGGCCGGGCCCTCGGCAGGAGCCACCCGCACGCCGTGCAGCAGCAGGCCGAGGGCGGGGAGCACCTCCGCCGACGGCTGCAGCGCGTTGGTCAGCAGCAGGAGGGAACTCACTTCCGACCACCTGCCCGGTACCCGGCCCGTTCTTGTCGGTACTGCTCGCTTCGCTCGCCCATGACGTCTGGTTCCTCCTCGGTCCCTGCGACGGGGGCACCACCCGGCCTCGGCCGGGGGAGTCTGCGGCACTGCTTCGTACGCTGCTTTCGGCCACGCACCGTGCCTGTCCGAAAGCACAAAAGGATCCGGGGGCTTCGCTGCCCGGATCCTCCACGCCCAGCAGAATAGCCCACATGCCCCCCGGACCCGAGGTCGATCCCGGCCGCTCCCGTGTTCCTTCGATCACGTCGCGTGGTCACCGAGCGTCGCTGCTGACCGCCGACGGCGTCCGGATCGAGGCCACGTACACCCCGCGCTCCGGCGCCGTCACCGCAGGTCGTACGGGTGCCGCCGACGACCTCGCGCTGGTCGTCGCGCACGGCTTCACCGGCTCCCTGGACCGCCCGGCGCTGCGCCGCGCGGCCGCCGCCTTCCACGGGCGGGCGGCGGTGGTGGTGACGTTCTCGTTCCGCGGCCACGGCCGCTCCGGCGGGCGCTCCACCGTCGGTGACCGCGAGGTGGAGGACCTGGCCGCGGCGGTCCGCTGGGCCCGCGCGCTGGGCCACCGCCGCGTCGCCACCCTCGGCTTCTCCATGGGCGGCTCGGTCGTCCTGCGCCACGCGGCGCTGCACCGACCGGCGCACGGGGGGCGCACCGCAGCTCACACCGACGCGGTCGTGTCGGTGAGCGCCCCCGCGCGCTGGTACTACCGCGGCACCGCCTCGATGCGCCGACTCCACTGGGCCGTCACCCGCCCCACCGGCCGCCTCGTCTCCCGCGTCGGCCTGCACACCCGCATCCACCCCGAGGACTGGGACCCGGTGCCCCTCTCCCCCGTCGCCGCGGTCCCGCTCATCGCGCCCGTCCCGCTGCTCCTCGTCCACGGCGACCGCGACCCGTACTTCCCCCTCGACCACCCGCGGATGCTCCACGCCGCCGCCGACCCGGCCACCTGCGACCTCTGGCTCGAACCGGGCTTCGGCCACGCCGAGAACGCCGCCGCCCCCGACCTGCTGGACCGGATCGGGGGGTGGATCGCGGAGCGGCAGGCGGGGGCGGGCAGCGGCACCGGATGAGCTATCCGGCCTCCACCACCGCCTCCGCGAACTGGGCCGCGTAGAGGCGGGCGTAGGCGCCGTCGGCGGCGAGGAGGGTGTCGTGGGTGCCCTGTTCGACGAGGGCGCCGGATTCCATGACGAGGATCAGGTCGGCGTCGCGGATGGTGGAGAGGCGGTGGGCGATGACGAAGCTGGTGCGGCCGGTGCGGAGCCGGGCCATGGCCTGCTGGATCAGGACCTCGGTGCGGGTGTCGACGGAGCTGGTGGCCTCGTCGAGGACGAGGATGGCGGGCTCGGCGAGGAACGCGCGGGCGATGGTGATCAGCTGCTTCTCGCCGACGGAGACGCTGCCGCCCTCGTCGTCCACGACGCTGTCGTAGCCGTCCGGCAGGGTGCGGACGAAGCGGTCGACGTGGGTGGCGCGGGCGGCCTCGACGACCTTCTCGTGCGGGGTGCCGTCGGGGGCGCCGTAGGCGATGTTCTCGGCGATGGTGCCGCCGAAGAGCCAGGTGTCCTGGAGGACCATGCCGATGCGGGAGCGCAGCTCCTCGCGGCCGACGGTGGCGATGTCGGTGCCGTCGAGGGTGATCCGGCCGGAACGGGTCTCGTAGAACCGCATCAGGAGGTTGACGAGGGTGGTCTTCCCGGCGCCGGTGGGCCCGACGATGGCGACGGTCTGGCCGGGCTCGACGGTCAGCGACAGGCCCTCGATCAGCGGCTTGTCCTCGTCGTAGCGGAACGAGACGTCCTCGAAGGCGACGCGGCCGACGGTGCGTGCCGGGGCGGCGGACGGCTCCGGGTCGGGCGTCTGCTCCTCGGCGTCGAGGAGTTCGAAGACCCGCTCGGCGGAGGCCACGCCGGACTGTACGAGGTTGGCCAGCGCCGCGATCTGCGTGAGCGGCTGGCTGAACTGCCGGGAGTACTGGATGAACGCCTGCACCTCGCCGACGGAGAGCGCGCCGGAGGCGACCTGCAGCCCGCCGACGACGGCGATCAGTACGTAGTTGAGGTTGCCGACGAAGGTCATCGCGGGCTGGATGAGGCCGGAGATGGCCTGTGCCTTGAAGCCCGCCTCGTAGAGCGCGTCGTTCTGCTCGCGGAAACGCTCGGCGGACTCCTTCTGGCGGCCGAAGACCCGCACCAGGGAGTGGCCGGTGTACATCTCCTCGACATGGCCGTTGAGCTTGCCGGTGGACGACCACTGCTTGACGAACTGCGGCTGCGCGCGCTTGCCGACCCGGGTGGCGACGATCACCGACAGCGGCACCGTGGCCAGCGCGACCGCCGCCAGCAGCGGCGTGATCCAGAACATCATCGCGAGGACGCCGAGGACGGTCAGCACCGACGTGACGATCTGGCTCAGACTCTGCTGAAGGGTCTGCTGGATGTTGTCGATGTCGTTGGTCGCCCGGGACAGCACCTCGCCGCGCTGCTGCTTGTCGAAGTAGTTCAGCGGCAGCCGCGCCAGCTTCTCCTCGACCTGCTCGCGCATCCGGAAGACGGTGCCCTGGACGGCGGTGGTGACCAGCCGCGCCTGGAGGAAACCGAAGAGGGCGGCCGCCGCGTAGATCAGCGTGGCGTAGAGCAGGACGGTGCCGACGGCGGTGAAGTCGATGCCGTGGCCGGGGACGAGCGGCAGCTTGCCGATGAGGTCGGCGAGGCCGCCCTGGCCGTGGGCGCGCAGCTGCTCGGCGGCCTGTTGCTCGGTGACGCCGGACGGCAGGTGACGGCCGACCAGTCCGGCGAGGAGCAGGTCGGTGGCGTGCCCGAGGACGCGCGGGCCGGTGACGGTCAGCGCCACGGACGCCACGGTCAGCAGCAGCGCGCCGGTGAGCGCGGCGCGCTGCGGCCGCAGCTGGCTCAGCAGCCGCTTGCCGGAGCCCTTGAAGTCCAGCGATTTGACGAGCGGCGGGCCGCCCATGGCGCGGGCCGGTCCGGCGGGGCGCGCCGCGCGGCGCAGCTCCTCCGCGCTCGCGGCGTCCTCGTCGCGGGCGTCCTCGCCGCGGGCGTCCGTTTCCCTGTCCGCGGTGGTCACGCCGCCTCCTGCTCGGTGAGCTGGGAGAGCACGATCTCCCGGTACGTGGCGTTGTCCGCCATCAGTTCGGTGTGGGTTCCGGTGCCGACGACGCGGCCCTCGTCGAGGACGATGATGCGGTCGGCGCCGCGGATGGTGGCGACGCGCTGGGCGACGATGACGACGCTTGCGCCGCCGGTCTCGCGGGCCAGCGCGGCGCGCAGCGCGGCGTCGGTGGCGTAGTCGAGGGCGGAGAACGAGTCGTCGAAGAGGTAGAGGTCCGGCTTGCCGACCAGCGCGCGGGCGATGGCCAGGCGCTGGCGCTGCCCGCCGGAGACGTTGGAGCCGCCCTGCGCGACGGGCGCCTGGAGGCCGCCCTCCATCGCCGCGACGAACTCCTTGGCCTGCGCGGTCTCCAGGGCCCGCCACAGGTCCTCGTCGGTGGCGTCCGGGTCGCCGTGGCGGAGGTTGCTGGCGACGGTGCCGGAGAAGAGGTACGGCCTCTGCGGGACGAGGCCGATGGTGCGGGCCAGCGTCGCCTCGTCGAGGGTGCGGACGTCCTCGCCGCCGACCAGGACGGTGCCGCCGGTCGCGTCGAAGAGGCGCGGCACCAGGCCGATCAGGGTGGACTTGCCGCTGCCGGTGGAGCCGATGACGGCGGTGGTCTCGCCGGGCCGGGCGCGCAGCGAGATGTCCTTGAGGACGGGTTCCTCGGCGCCGGGGAAGCGGAACTCCACACCGCGCAGCTCCAGCTCGCCGGGGCGGCTCAGGGTGGAGACGGGCCGCTCGGGCGGGACGACGCTGCTGTCGGTGTCCAGCACCTCCTGGATGCGCTCGGCGCAGACCTCGGCGCGCGGCAGCATCATCGTCATGAACGTCGCCATCATGATCGACATCAGGATGTACATGAGGTAGCTGAGGAACGCGGTGAGCGCGCCGATCTGCATCGCGCCGGAGTCGATGCGCAGCCCGCCGAACCAGACCACGGCGACGCTCGACAAGTTCACGATCATCATGACCAGCGGAAACATCGTCGACATCAGCTTGCCGGAGCGCAGCGACACGTCGTAGAGGTCGGTGTTGGCGGCGGCGAACCGCTGCTGTTCGTGACGGTCGCGGACGAAGGCGCGGATGACGCGGATACCGGTGATCTGCTCGCGCAGCACGCGGTTGACGGTGTCGATGCGCTCCTGGACGCTGCGGAACAGCGGCCGCAGGCGGCGCACGATGAGGGAGACGAAGATCCCGAGGATCGTGACGATGACCAGCAGCAGGCCGGAGAGCGGTACGTCCTGGTTGAGCGCCATGATCACGCCGCCGACGCACATGATCGGCGCCGACACCATCATCGTGAACGTCATCAGGACCAGCATCTGGACCTGCTGGACGTCATTGGTGGTGCGGGTGATCAGCGAGGGCGCGCCGAAGGCGGCCACCTCGCGGGCGGAGAACGTCTGGACCCGGTCGAAGACCGCCGCCCGGATGTCCCGGCCCAGCCGCATGGCGGTACGGGCGCCGATGTAGACGGCGCCGGTCGCGCAGACGACCTGGACCAGCGCGATGGCGATCATGAAGCCGCCGACGCGCAGGATGTAGCCCGTGTCCCCGCGGACGACACCGTTGTCGATGATGTCGGCGTTGAGGGTGGGCAGCGAGATGGTGGCCAGCGTCTGGATCAGCTGGAGGAGGACGATCAGCGATATTGCGCGCCTGTGGGGCCGCAAATGCGCCCGCGCGAGTCGGACCAACACCGTACGACCCTATGCGAACACTTGCCCGCCGCAACCGGATTTCCCCGAGGCAAACGGATTTCTCCGACAGCGCCTGGATGCGCGGTTCCGCGCCGTGGGCCCGCTCGTGTTCGGGTGCGGCCCGCCCTCGTGCCCCCTCCCCCACCCGTGTGCCGGTGCCGCCCGCCCGGACGCCGCCTCCCCCACCCGGGTTCCGGCGCCGCCCGCCCGGCCCCCGGCCGCGACGGGCCCGGCCGGGCGTACGCCATCATGGACGGCGCGGCCCGGCGGACGGCCCCGCCCGTTCCGGTGCCGCGGCGGGTCCCACGCACCCCGCACCCACGACACCCACGACGAAGAGGCCGCCGTGACAACAACTGGCACCGTGCGCTACTGGGCAGCCGCCAAGGCCGCCGCAGGCACGGCCGAGGAGCCCTACGCGGCGGAGACGCTCGCCGAAGCGCTGGACGCGGCGCGCACCGCGCACGCCGCGCACCCGGAGTTCGCGCGCGTCCTGCGGCGCAGCTCGTTCCTGGTGGACGGCGCACCGGTCGGCACCCGCGACCACACGGACGTCCCGCTCGCCCCGGGCGGCACCGTCGAGGTCCTGCCGCCGTTCGCGGGAGGGTGAGGAAGCGATCATGAACGAGTCCCAGCAGCAGCCTTACGGCACTCCGGAGCAGCAGCCCGGACCGGGCCCGCACCCCGGCACCGGTCCGTACGCCGCCTCCGGCCCGTACCCCGGCCAGCCGTCCCCGCAGGGGTACGAGCAGGGGTACGCCCCTCAGCAGCCTTACGGGCAGGAACCCTACGGACAGGGGTACGCCGGACAGCCGCCCCAGGGCCAGGCATCCCAGGGCCAGGCGCCCTACGGGCAGGAACCCTACGGGCAGGATCCGCACGGCCAGGGGTACGGCGGCCAGGCCCCGTACGACCCGACGCCGTACGCCCGGCCTCATGCGCCGCAGGAGCAGTACGCGGCGCAGCAGCCGTACGCGGCGCAGCAGCCGTACGCGGAGCAGCAGCCCTACGCGGAGCAGCAGCCCTACGGCCAGGTCTCGTACGAGCAGCCCGGCCACGGGCAGACCCCGCACGGGCAGGCCCAGGCCGTCCCGTACGAGCAGGCCCCGGCCGCCCCCTACGCCCCGGCCGCCACCGTTCCCGCTCCCGGTGACGGGGACCCCGCCGCCCGGCCGGACGGCGGCCTCGCGCAGCCGAACGCGCCGCAGGGAACCCCGGCCCCGGCCGCCCCCCAGGACCTCTCCCGCCTCGCCCCCAACCAGCGGGCCCGTGCCGAGGGCCGGTCGCCGATCATCGCGCCAGGGCTCCAGCCCGCCGCGCTGACCGCCGTCCTCGCGCTGCTGCTGGCGCTGACCGCGCCGCTGCCGGAGGCGGTGCGGTGCGTGCCGGTGGTGCTGTTGCAGGCGGTGACCGCGGCCGGGTGGTTCCGGCTGAACGGGATGTGGCCGGCCCGGCAGGGCATCGCGCTGGCGTTCCTGGCGGGTGTGACGACGGACGTGGCGCTGCTCGCGACGGACCAGGAGGACGCGCCGCTGGTGGTGCTCGGCACGCTTGGCGTGTGGTGTCTGTTCGTTCTCGTCCTCCAGCTGCGCAACCGCAGCAGCGCCGACGAGCGGATGTACGCGCTGACCGCGGGGCTGACCTCCACGGCGCTGGCCGTGCTCGCCGCCGGGCAGCTCTCCGCCACCTCGGACGCGGTGGTGGTGGGCGCCGCCGCCGTCGCACCGGCCGTCCTGGTCCGCGCGCTGCCGCTGCCGGGTCCGGTCTCGGCGGTCCTGGCGCTGCTCGCCGCCGCCGGTGCGGGCGCCGCCGCCGGACAGCTCAACGCGTTCGGCACCGCGGGCGCCCTGCTGGGCCTGGCGGCCGGATGCTGTGCGCTGATCGGCCTGCGGGTGGCGAGCTACGACTACCCGTCCCGCTTCGTCCACCTCACCGCGGGTGTCGCCCTCCCGCTGGCGCTCGCCGCCCCGGCCGTCCATCTGCTGGGGCCGGTCCTGAGCTGACCCGCCCGTTTCCCGACCGGCCGCCGCCGGGCGCCCCGCGCGCCCCCGGCGGCCGTTCGCGTTCCGGGAGCCGTCGCGCTCCGGGGCCGTCGTGGTCCGGGGCCGTCGTGGTCCGGGAGCCGATCGCCCCCGTCGTTGCCCGCGGCCGGTCGTCTAGGCTCGCCGGTGCGCGGGCAGGGGGCCCGTGACGTACGGAGAACGAAGCGATGGGCCGGGCGGACCGGCCGGGTGGGGAAGGGTTCGATGCGCGCACTGAAGGTGCTGCTGATGCTGGTCGTCGTGGTCGGCGGGTTGTTCGTCGCCGCCGACCGGGTCGCGGTCAATCTCGCCGAGGACAAGGCAGCGGAGAAGATCCGCGGCAGTCTGGGACTGTCGGCGACCCCGGAGGTCTCGATCAAGGGCTTCCCGTTCCTGACCCAGGTCGCCGGGCGCAATCTCGACGAGGTCGACACCGAGCTGGGCGATCTCAAGGCCCGCGCCGACGGCCGCACGCTCCGTGTCGAGAAGCTGAAGGCGACCTTCCACGACGTCCGGCTCTCCGGCGACTACAGCGCGATCGAGAACGCCGCGTCGGCCACCGCCACCGCCACGCTCTCCTATCCGGACCTGACCCAGGCGTCCGGCGAGAACGTCCAGGTGGCGTACGGCGGGCAGAAGGACGGCCAGGGCCGGGTGAAGATCTCGCCGAGCATTCCGCTGCTCAGCTCGCTGGAGGTGACCGGCTCCGTCACCGCGCACGGCGACACCCTGCGGCTGCGCGCCGACTCCATCCCGACCATGTGCCGCCTGATCCCCGGCTGCGCCGACAAGGTCCGCGAGCAGACCGACCACGAGTGGAAGCTGGACCAGCTGCCCTCCCACCTCAAGCTCGACCAGGTCACCGCAGGACCCGGCGGCGTGAAGATCACCGCGACCGGTACGGACGTCAAGCTCCCCGGCTGACCGGCGCCGCCGCCCGCCGGACCCCCACCGTCCAGCCGTTGAGACGGCACATCCCGTACGACAGACCCCCCACCGTCCCACCGCCGCCCGGCACCCGCGAGGGAGCGCCGGGCGGCGGCGCACGTTCCGCATCGCGGACAATCACGTCTCGTCATATGACACACCGGTGACAGGGCCCGGTGTCCGTCCCTACGATCGACGGCATGCAGAGCGCATCGAGCGGTCTCCGTTTCCGGGGACAGGCGAACCTCACGAAGCGGCGGGCAGTCGACCTGTGCCGCGTCGCCACCATGCTCTGTCGCCCTGTCTGACGGGTCCGTCCCCGTCGTCGGCCGGATCGCCCCCGGCCGCTCCGCCTGATCGCCGTTCCCGTTGTGCCACGCCGCGCCGCGCGCCGTCCTACGCCGCCGCGCTTCCCCGGCGTATCCGCGTGCCCGTCCGCAAGCACCCCCGCAACTGCCCCGGAGGAGAAGAACATGAGCCGCAGTGACGTTCTGGTGGACGCCGAGTGGGTCGAGGCCCACATCGACGACCCGAAGGTCGTTCTCGTCGAGGTCGACGAGGACACCGCCGCCTACGACAAGAACCACATCAAGAACGCCGTCCGGATCGACTGGCAGCGCGACCTCCAGGACCCGGTCCGCCGCGACTTCGTCGACCAGGAGGGCTTCGAGAAGCTGCTCTCCGCCAAGGGCATCGCCAACGACGACACCGTCGTCCTCTACGGCGGCAACAACAACTGGTTCGCCTCGTACGCCTACTGGTACTTCAAGCTCTACGGCCACGACAGCGTGAAGCTGCTCGACGGCGGCCGCAAGAAGTGGGAGCTGGACTCCCGCGACCTGGTCGACGGCGCGCAGGTCCCCAGCCGCCCGGCCACCGCGTACAAGGCCCAGGCGCAGGACACCTCCCTCCGTGCCTTCCGGGACGACGTCATCGCCGCGATCGGCGCCGAGAACCTCGTCGACGTGCGCTCCCCCGACGAGTTCAGCGGCAAGCTGCTCGCCCCGGCGCACCTCCCGCAGGAGCAGTCGCAGCGCCCCGGCCACGTGCCGAGCGCCCGCAACATCCCGTGGTCGAAGAACGCCAACGACGACGGCACCTTCAAGTCGGACGACGAGCTGAAGGCCCTCTACGAGGACGAGCAGGTCGACCTCGCCAAGGACACCATCGCCTACTGCCGTATCGGTGAGCGTTCCGCCCTGACCTGGTTCGTGCTGCACGAGCTGCTGGGCCAGGAGAACGTCAAGAACTACGACGGTTCCTGGACCGAGTACGGCTCGCTGGTCGGCGTGCCGATCGAGCTCGGCGCCAACAAGTAAAGGCCCCAGCAAGTAACTCCGCCCCACCCCAACCCTCAAGGAATCCCCATGTGTGGAGCACAGGCCGGCGGCCCCGACGCCTCGACCATCAAGCCCGGTGAGACCACGATCCAGGGCAGCGTGACCCGCGACGGCGAGCCCGTCACCGGCTACGTCCGTCTGCTGGACAGCACCGGCGAGTTCACCGCCGAGGTCCCCACCTCCGCGACCGGACAGTTCCGCTTCTACGCGGCCGAGGGCACCTGGACGCTGCGCGCCCTCGTCCCCGGCGCCACCGCCGACCGCACCGTGGTCGCGCAGCAGGGCGGCCTGGCGGAGGTCGCCATCGCCGTCTGACGACAGTGTGCGGTGGGTGTGCGGCGGCGGTCGCGCACCCACCGGCCGAAGGGCCGCACCCCGGGGTTTGGACGCCTTGCGGGGGGTGCGGCCCTTCGTGCTGCGTACGGGCGGCGGGACGCGCCGAGAACGGGCCGCCGGGGCTTCTTTCCGGGGCCGCGCGGACTTACCGTGGAGGTATGCCTGGTTGGCCGCCTCCCCGACGCCGTCATCGTTGGTACTTCGTGATGATGGGGGTGTGCCTCACCCTCTTCGTCCTGGCCTGGAGCGTGGTGCGGCTGTGGTCGGTGACGGCAGCGGTGGTGATGTGCGTGATCGCGATGGTCATCCCGCCGGTCGCGGCGATCGTCGCCAACCGCCGGGGCCCCGACGAACGCTGGTGGGACGAGTCCGGCGACCCGGAGTCGGACCGCTGGTGGCGTGAGCTGGACGACCGCGACGACCACCACTCGCGCTGAGGGGACGCGGTGCCCCCGGCCCGCCGCCGCGCTCACCGGCCCCGCAGTTGCCGTGCCCGCCGCCCCGGTCCCCGGGCGGGGAACCTCACAGCGCCGCCGCGAACGGCGCCGACTAGACTCGTCCACGGTCCGTTCCACCCCACTCCGTCCAAGGAGCACGACGTGCTTGAGGCAGTCTTCACCACCCTGCTCGTCCTGGTCGGCGTCGGCGTCATCGCCTTCGCCGGTCTGACCTACAAGAAGCTCTACCAGGGTCAGCGCTGACGACCGCCTCCCGCCGTGCCGCCCTGTCCCTCCCCACAGATCGCCTGAGCTGATGATCGAGATCCCCTCCGACCTGAACCCGGCCCTCGTTCCCCTGGCCTTCCTCCTCGGCAACTGGGAAGGCGCGGGCGTCGCAGACTTCCCGGGCGCCGAGAAGTGCAACTTCGGGCAGGAGGTCACGTTCACCCACGACGGCCGTGACTTCCTGGAGTACACGTCGCACAGCTGGGTCCTGGACGGCGAGGGCAAGAAGGTCCGCCCGCTGGAGACCGAGAGCGGCTACTGGCGCATCGACAAGGACCGCAAGGTCGAGGTCGTCATGATCCGCGACCAGGGCATCGTCGAGGTCTGGTACGGCGAGCTGGCCGACCGGAAGCCGCAGATCGACCTGGCCACCGACGCCGTCGCCCGCACCGCGGCCGCCGGTCCGTACACCGGTGGCAAGCGGCTCTACGGCTACGTCAAGAGCGACCTGATGTGGGTCGGCGAGAAGGCCACCCCCGAGGTGCCGCTGCGGCCGTACATGTCGGCGCATCTGAAGAAGGTCGCCGGCCTCAAGGAGTGGGCGGAGAGCCTGCCGGCCGACACCCCGGACGGCGTCTCGTTCTTCAACGCCGACGGCACCCCGTACGAGGGCTGAACCACCGCTCGACGGCGTACGGGGCCCAGGACGTCCGCAAAGCCCCATGCGTCCCACCACCGCATACGTATGACGCGCCCCGCGGGGGAAGTCCGGTGAGAGTCCGGCGCTGACCCGCAACGGTAAGCGGAGCCCCGCCCTGGGGACCGTCCGCAAGCCCGATCGCCCGCGGCGGCGCACGTTCCTGTAGAACTCGCCGTGGACTGCGAGGGGACGCCCGCCGCGCCACCCGCGCCGGGCCGTTTCTTCACCGTAGGACGGCCCGAGCCGAAGGCGGACCGTCCGTGGAACCGACGCCCTCCCAGGCCACCGCGCCCCGTGCCCCGCGCCCGTACGACGCGCCCGCGCGCCGCCTTCCCGTACCGCCGCTGGCCGCGGCCCTCGCCGCGCTGCTGCTCGGCTCCGTGGTGTGCGGCGTCGGCCTCGGCTCCGCCGGGGTGAGCTGGGGCGAGACGGTGCGCTACCTCGCCGCCGGGGTGACCGGCGGGACCCTCCCGGCCGACGAGTTCGCGGGCTACACCGTCGTCTGGGAGCTGCGCTTCCCCCGGGCGCTGCTGGCCGCCGTCGTCGGCGCGGGGCTGTCCGCCATCGGCGTCGCCGTGCAGGCGCTGGTCCGCAACGCGCTGGCCGATCCGTTCGTCCTCGGCATCTCCTCCGGCGCCGCCGTCGGCGCCAACGCCGTCCTCCTCTTCGGCGCAGCCGGGGCGCTGGGCGTCTGGGCACTCTCCACCTCCGCATTCGTCTGCGCGCTGCTCGCCATGGCCCTGGTGTACGCCGCCGCCCGCACCCCGCACGGCCTCACCCCGCTGCGGCTGGTCCTCACCGGCACCGCGATGTACTACGGCTTCTCCGCCGTGACGACCCTGATGGTGTTCTCCGCCGACCGCGGGGAGGCGGCCCGTTCGGCGGTGATGTGGCTGCTCGGCAGCCTGAGCGGCGCGGGCTGGCCGTCGGTGCCGCTCGCCGCCGCCGCGGTGGCGGTGGCGGTGGTCCATCTGTGGCTGGCCGCGGGCCGGCTGAACGCGCTGGCGATGGGCGACGAGACGGCCGCGGCCCTCGGCGTGGACGCCGGGCGACTGCGGCGGGAGCTGTTCCTGGTGGTGGCGGCGGTGGCCGGGGCGGTGGTCGCGGTCAGCGGCGCGATCGGCTTCGTCGGGCTGCTGGTGCCGCATGTGACGCGGATGCTGGTGGGCGCCGACCACCGCCGGGTGATGGCGGTGGCGCCGCTGCTCGGTGCGGTGCTGCTGGTCTGGGCGGATGTCCTGTCGCGGGTGCTGATCGCGCCCGTCGAACTGCCCGTCGGGGCGATCACCGCGGTGCTCGGCGTCCCCGGCTTCGTGCTGCTGATGCGGCGGAACGGCTACAGCTTCGGAGGGGGCGTCTGATGCGCGTCGACATCGAGGACCTGGCCGTGGAGGTCGCCGGGCGGCGGCTGCTCCACGACGTGACGCTGCGGGCGGCGGACGGGCAGCTGATCGGGCTGGTCGGCCCGAACGGCAGCGGCAAGTCCACGCTGCTGCGCTGCGTCTACCGGGCGCTGCGCCCGGCGGGCGGCACCGTCCGGCTGGACGGCGCCGATCTGCACGCCATGGACGCCCGCGAGGGCGCCCGGCTGCTGGCCGCGCTGCCGCAGGAGGCGCAGGCCACCTTCGATTTCACCGTCGCGGAGATCGTGGCGATGGGACGGCTGCCGCACCAGCGCGGCAGCGGCCGGGCGTCCGCCGCCGACGCGGAGATCTGCGCGCGGGCGCTGGCCCGGGTCGGCGCCGGGCATCTGGCGCACCGCGGCTTCCCCGGGCTGTCCGGCGGCGAGAAGCAGCGGGTGCTGATCGCCCGCGCGCTCGCCCAGGAACCGCGGGTGCTGGTGCTGGACGAGCCCACCAACCACCTCGACATCGCCCAGCAGCTGGAGGTCCTGGCGCTGGTCCGCGACAGCCGCCTGACGGTGCTGGCGGCGCTGCACGACCTCAACCTGGCGGCGCGGCACTGCGATGCGCTGTACGTCCTCGACGGCGGCCGGATCGTCGCCGCCGGGGAGCCGCACGAGGTGCTCACCGCCGGTCTGCTCGCGGACGTCTTCGGCGTCCGCGCCCACCGCGTCCGCCACCCGGAGACCGGCGCCGTCCAACTCCTCTTCGACCGGCTGGCCGAGGGGGCGGGGAGGCGGGACGGGGCGGACGCCGACGGCCCGGCGCCACCCGGCCCGGTCACCCCGCCGGACGATGCCCCTTCCCTCCCCACCCCCCGTTGAGGCCGCCATGTTCCGCCGCCCCGCCGCCCTGCTCTCCGTTCTCGCGCTGGCCCTCACCGGCTGCGGCGCGAAGGTCGCCCCCGACGGCGCCGCCGACCGCAAGGACGCCGCCGGTTACCCGGTCACCGTCAAGAACTGCGGCACCGGCCTGACCTTCGACCGGAAGCCGTCCCGGGTCGTCACCAACGACGTCGGCATCACCGATCTGATGCTGGCGCTCGGGCTGGAGGACCGGATGGCCGGGTACGTCATGCCGTCGTACCGGGGCCGGATCGACCAGGTCGCCTGGCGGGACGCGTACGACAAGGTGCCGTGGCTGTCGAAGAAGGCGATCACCAAGGAGATCGCGCTCGACGCCCACGCCGATCTCGTCCTCGCGGGCTGGAACTACGGCTTCGGCGAGGGCAACGACCTCACGCCCGCCTCCCTCAAGAAGCTCGGCATCGGCGCGTACGTGCTCACCGAGTCGTGCCGCAACGGCGGCTCCGGCAGCGCCCGCGGGGTGATGCCGCCGCTGGAGGCGCTCTACACCGACCTGGCGAACCTCGGGAAGATCTTCCACGTCGAGGACCGCGCCGCGAAGCTGGTCAAGGAGTACCGCGCGCAGATCGCCGAGGTCCGCGCCGCGCACGCCGCGGACGGGAAGAAGCCCTCCGTCTTCCTCTACGACAGCGGCACCGACAAGCCGCTGACCGCGGGCGCCTTCGCCGGGCCTGACGACATCATCACCAAGGCGGGCGGCGTCAACATCACCAAGGACCTCAAGGACACCTGGACCACCGTCGGCTGGGAGACCGTCGTCGAACGCGACCCCGACGTCATCGTGATCAACGACTACGGCTCCCCGACCGCCGCGCAGAAGAAGGACTTCCTGCTCCACTACAAGCCACTGGCGCACGTCTCCGCCGTCAAGCACCGCCGGATCTTCACGCTGGACTACGCCGACCTCGTCGAATCGCCCCGCAACCCGGCGGCGGTCCGCTCCCTGGCCCGCTACCTCGCCGCCGGGCGCGCCGACTGACTCCTCGGGCGGCCGGGCGCTCCCTACACTGGGGGCGTGGTGAGCACCGACTGGCAGAGCGACCTCCGCAAACGCGGCTACCGGCTGACGCCCCAGCGTCAGCTCGTGCTGGAAGCCGTCGACAGACTGGAGCATGCGACCCCGGACGACGTCCTCACCGAGGTGCGCAAGACCGCGGGCAGCGTGAACATCTCCACCGTCTACCGCACGCTGGAGCTGCTGGAGGAGTTGGGGCTGGTCAGCCACGCCCACCTCGGGCACGGCTCGGCGACGTACCACCTCGCCGACCGCCACCACCACATGCATCTGGTCTGCCGGGACTGCACGGACGTGATCGAGGCGGACCTGTCGGTGGCCGAGCCGTTCGCCGCCGTGCTGCGCGAACAGTTCGGCTTCACCACGGACCTGAAGCACTTCGCCATCTTCGGCCGCTGCCGCGCCTGTACGGAGAAGGCGGCCCGGCAGCAGGACGCCGCGGAGGCGGCGGGCGGCGAGGCGTGAGAGCGGCGGGCGGCGAGGCGTGAGAGCGGCGGGCGGCGAGGCGTGAGAGCGGCGGGCGGCGAGGTATGAGGGCCCGCCGCGCGCCCGTCCCACGCCCGGCCGGGCGGCCCCGTACCGCGATCCCGTCGGCGGGCGGCCGGGCCGTAGGCTGGCAACATGAAGAGTTCCCTGCTGTCGCTGCCCGGCGCCGTCCCCGCCGAGGCCCCCGACGAAGGCGTCGCCGCGCACTACGGTGACCTCTTCCGCGAACAACGCGCGCTGGCGGACGGCTCCGGTTTCGTGGACCTCTCGCACCGCGGCGTCCTCACCGTCACCGGGGCGGAACGGCTGAGCTGGCTGCATCTGCTGGTCACCCAGCACGTCAGCGACCTGCCGCCCGGGCAGGCCACCGAGGCGCTGATCCTCTCCCCGCACGGCCACATCGAGCACGCGCTCTACCTCGTCGACGACGGGGAGACGACCTGGCTGCACACCGAGCCGGGCGACCAGGAGGCGGTGATCGCCTATCTGGAGAGCATGAAGTTCTTCTACCGCGTCGAGGTCACCGACCGCACCGCGGACATCGCCGTGGTGCACCTCCCGGCCGGTTCGATCACCGAGGCGCCCGAGGGCACGGTCGTCCGCGAGACGCCGCACGGCCGGGACCTGTTCCTGCCGCGCGCCGACCTGGACGCCTTCGCCGCCGCGCACGGTCCGGCGGTCGGCATCCTCGCCCTGGAGGCGCTGCGCGTCGAGGCGCACCGCCCGCGGCTGGGCCTGGAGACCGACCACCGCACCATCCCGCACGAGCTGGGCTGGCTGGAGACCGCGGTCCACCTCCAGAAGGGCTGCTACCGCGGCCAGGAGACCGTCGCCCGCGTCCACAACCTGGGGAGGCCGCCGCGCCGTCTGGTCTTCCTCCACCTGGACGGCAGCGAGGTGCATCTGCCGCCGCACGGCACGCCGTTGCGGCTCGCCGCCGACGGCCCCGAGGGCCGTCAGATCGGTTTCGTCACCACGTCGGCCCGCCACCACGAGCTGGGCCCGATCGCCCTCGGGCTGATCAAGCGGAACGTCCCCGTCGACGCCCCGCTGAGCGCCGAGGGCACCGCCGCGGCCCAGGAGGTCGTGGTCGCGCCGTAGGGCGCCCTCGCGTACGGCGACGGCCGCGGTCCCTCTTGCGGGGGCCGCGGCCGTCGTCATGCCGGGGCAGGAACGGCGGGTGTCACACCTCGACGAGCACCGTGAACGGCCCGTCGTTCGTCAGCGACACCTTCATGTCCGCGCCGAACCGGCCGGTCTCCACCTGGGCGCCGAGGGCCCGCAACCGGTCCACCACCTCGTCGACGAGCGGTTCGGCGACGGGGCCGGGCGCGGCCGCGTTCCAGGTGGGGCGGCGGCCCTTGCGCGCGTCACCGTAGAGAGTGAACTGGCTGATGACCAGCAGCGGGGCGTCCGTGTCCGAGCAGGACTTCTCGCCCTGGAGGATCCGCACCGACCACAGCTTCCGGGCGAGCTGCGCCGCCTTCTCCACCGTGTCGTCGTGCGTGACCCCGACCAGCACGCACAGTCCCTCGCCGACGATCTCGCCGACCGTCTCGCCGTCCACGACGACGCGTGCGCCGTCCACTCTCTGCACCACTGCTCGCATACCCGCCATCATGCCGGGCCCGTGAAGCGTTCGGACAGCCGTGCGCCTCCGGGGGCCGTTCGGGTGTCATGGCCCTGCATACGGACCGCCCAGAGTGGCACGATGCGTGCACGTGGTGCGTTTCATGGACAACATGCCCTGGATGCCGCACCGGACGAGGGGACGGAACCACTCATGAGCACTGCCGGCGCCGGGCGGATCCCCGGTCCCGTACCACCCGCCCGTACGACCCCGAGTGCCGCTCCGGCACCGGCCGCCGCCCGTTGGACGACCATGGCTACGGCCCCCGCCGACGGCGCCCGCACCGAGGATGGCCCCATGCTCCAAGCCGGCCGGTCGCAGCACCGCCCACCGCAGCAACGCGACCGCTTCCACCCGGTCGTCCAGCCGGATCTGACCGCCCCCGGCCTGCCCGAGCTACGGGTGCTGCGGCGTGACGCGCAGCGCGAGGAGGCCGATCTCAGCTATCTGCGGCGGCTGCTCCAGGGCCGGATCGACATCCTCCGGGCGGAGCTGGCCCGCCGGGCGGCGCCGCTGCCGCCGCTGCTGGACCGGCTGCCGGAGATCCTGGCGGACGTCCCCTCCCGCCACCGTTCGTCCGCCCGGCACGTCACGGTCGGCACGCCGCACGGTGAGGAGTACCGGCGGCTCGCCGACGACATGCTCGGCGAGGTCGAGCTGTCCGATCTGGGGGCGCGGACGGACGGTGAGCTGACGGAGGCGATGACCCGGCTGGTCCGGTACGAGCAGCAGGTCTCCGGGCGGCGGCAGTCGCTCCAGCGGATGGCCGACGATTGCAGCACCGAAATCGCCCGCAGGTACCGTGAAGGGGAAGCGCAAGTAGACGACCTGCTGTCCTGACCTGGGCCACAAGCCTTCCGGGGAGGGCCGGTCACGTTCCCGGAAGGCCCACCGATGTCTCCGTCCCGCCCGATATCCGACCGTCCGGAGTCCCCGGCCACTCCGGCCACTCCGGACGCCCCGGTCCTCGCCGAGGTCGTCCGCTCCGGTTTCGTCGAGGGGCGCCACCGCGGCTCGCTGGTGGTGCTGGCCGCCGACGGCAGCGTCGCGACCGCGCTCGGTGACGTCGACGCCCCCGTCTTCCCCCGTTCCACCAACAAGCCGATGCAGGCCGCCGCGCTGCTGCGGGCGGGCCTGGAGCTGTCCGGCGAACGGCTCGCGCTGGCGGCGGCCAGCCACTCCGGCGAGGCGTTCCACCTGGAGCTCGTGCGGACGATGCTCGACGAGTTCCGGCTCGACGCGGCGCAGCTCCAGACGCCGCCGGACCTCCCGCTGGACGCCGAGGAGGCCGAGCACTACCTCGCATCCGGGCAGGTCCGCTCCCCTCTCACCATGAACTGCTCCGGCAAGCACACCGCGATGCTCGCCGCCTGCGTCGCCAACGGCTGGCCGACGGAGACCTACCTCGACCAGGACCACCCGCTCCAGCAGCTGGTGCTGGAGAGCGTGCGCGCGGCGAGCGGCGAGGAGGTGGCGCACATCGGCACGGACGGCTGCGGCGCACCGCTGATGTCGCTGTCGCTGACCGGTCTGGCCCGGTCGTTCCGGAGCTTCGTCCTCGCCGAGCCGGGCACGCCCGAGCGGCGGGTCGCCGACGCGATGCGCGCGCACCCCGAGTACGTCGCGGGGACCCGGCGGCCGGACACCTGGCTGATGCGGGAGCTGCCCGGCACGCTGTCGAAGATGGGCGCGGAGGCGGTCCAGGCGCTGGCCCTGCCCGATGGCCGGGCCCTCGCCTTCAAGATCGACGACGGGAACACCCGCACCCTGGGCCCGGTACTGGCCCGCACGCTGCGCGGGATGGGCATCGAGGCGCCGGTGCTGGACCGGATCGAGGATGTGCCGCTGCTGGGCGGCGGCGTCCGGGTGGGGGAGGTTCGGGCGGCGTTCTGAGGCGCCCGGGAGCGGGGCGCGCCGGGGCCCGGTGGCAGGTGTCCGGCGCGGCCCCGCGTTCCCGCTGCGGCCCCGGCGTCCGGCCGTCCGTCCCGCGCCCGGCCGGTCGGCGTTCCGGTCGCGTGGTGTTCCCTCCTCGTACGGCGTCGGCCTGCACAACGGGCACGGGCCGTGCCTACAGTGGCGGCGACAGCCAGTTGGGGACGATCACAGCAGGAGGCCGGCGATCATGAGCGATGCGCACACCGGACCGCAGGGGCCCGAGGCGACCGAGCACGCCCACGACCCCGAGGTGCTACAGCTCGCGGCCAAGGTGTTCGATCTCGCGCGCCACGGCGACACGGACACCGTCGCCGCGTACGTGGACGCCGGGGTACCGGCCAACCTGACCGACGAGAAGGGCGATTCGCTGGTCATGCTGGCCGCCTACCACGGCCACCCGGCCACCGTGGAGGCGCTGCTGCGGCGCGGCGCCGACGCCGACCGCGCCAACGACCGCGGCCAGACACCGCTGGCGGGCGCGGTCTTCAAGGGCGAGGACGAGGTCGTGAAGGTCTTGGTGGCCCACGGCGCGGACCCGGCCGCGGGCACGCCGTCGGCCGTCGACACGGCCCGGATGTTCGAGAAGACGGAGCTGCTGAAGCTGTTCAAGGCGGGCTGATCGGGGCGGCGTCCCTGGGGTACGGGCCCCGGGCGGGGCGGGCACGGGCCGGGTGCGGCGCGGGGTCGCTTCCGGCCGGGGCTCTGCCATGTGCGGTGCGGGGTCCGGGCGACGAACGCCGGTTGACAGTTGACCTCAACTCCACTTGAGGTTCTAGCGTCGGTCCTGACGGCGGCACCCGCCACCGCCACTGCCATCCACGCTCTCCTCCGGAGGACCCCCGTGCCCGAAACCGCCTCCCCCTCCCGCCACACCCTCGCCGTCCTCGTCGGCTCCACCCGTGAGGGCCGCTTCGCACCGGTCGTCAGCGGCTGGTTCGCCCGGCACGCGGCCACCCACCCGCACCTCGACGTCGACGTCATCGACCTGGACACGGTCCGCCCGTACGCACTGCGGCCCGGGACCCCGGAGTTCGAGGAGTACGCGGGGCGCGTCGCGGCCGCCGACGCGTTCGTGGTGATCACCCCGGAGTACAACCACTCCTTCCCCGCCCCGCTCAAGCACGCCATCGACCTGCTGAACCCCCAGTGGCACGCCAAGCCCGTCGGCTTCGTCTCGTACGGCGGGATCTCCGGCGGGCTGCGGGCGGTCGAGCAACTGCGGCTGGTCTTCGCGGAGCTGCACGCCACGACGGTCCGCGAGACGGTCAGCTTCCCGCTGGCCTGGACCCTCTTCGACGAGAACGGCGAACTGGTCGACCCGGCGCCCGCCACCAAGGCGGCCGACACCCTGCTGAACCAGCTCACCTGGTGGGCCCTCACCCTGCGCGAGGGCCGCGCCCTGCGCCCGTACGGCGTCTGACGCGGGGGCGCGCGCAGGACCCGCGCGCGCCCCGCCGCTCAGCCCGTGCGCCGGGCCATCGCCACGTACACGGTCACCGTGGCCCGAGCCGTCCCCGAAGCCCCCGATCCCTCACTTCCCGACCAGCTTCAAGCTCCCCTCGTCGTACCGCGTACCGGCCACCCGCTCCGCGGGAGCCGCCGCATCGATGGCGGCCAGATCCTCCGCGGACAGTTCGACGTTCACCGCGCCGAGGTTCTCCTCCAGGTTCCGCTGCCGCCGTGTGCCGGGGATCGGCACGACGTCGTCGCCGCGGTGCTGCACCCACGCCAGCGCGAGCTGCCCGGCGGTCACCCCGCGCGCGGCGGCCAACTCCTCCAGCTTCCGGACGATCGCGAGGTTCTGCTCCAGGTTGCCGTCGGCGAACCGCGGCTGGGTGCGCCGCACATCGGATGCCGCGAGGCCCTCGACGGACGCGTAACGCCCGGTCAGGAAGCCCCGGCCGAGGGGCGAGAACGGTACGAGCCCGATGCCCAGCTCCCGGCAGACCGGCGCGATCTCCCGCTCCAGGTCGCGGGTCCACAGCGACCATTCGCTCTGCAACGCGGCGATCGGATGGACGGCATGCGCCCGGCGCACGGTCTCCGCGCCCGCCTCGGAGAGCCCCAGGTGACGCACCTTGCCCGCCGCGACCAGCTCCGCCATCGCGCCGACCGTCTCCTCGATCGGCACCTGCGGGTCGACGCGGTGCTGGTAGTAGAGGTCGATGTGGTCGGTGCCCAGGCGGCGCAGCGACGCGTCGCACGCCTGCCGTACGTAGGCGGCGTCGCCGCGGACGGCGGCCGGTTCACCGAGGCGGTTGACGAAGCCGAACTTGGTGGCGAGCACCACCTCGTCGCGCCGCTCGGCGAGCAGCCTGCCCAGCAACTCCTCGTTGTGGCCCGCACCGTAGTAGTCGGAGGTGTCCAGCAGCGTCACACCGAGATCGAGCGCCCGGTGCAGCGTGGCGAGCGAACGCTCGTCATCCGCGTCCCCGTACCCGTGGCTCATCCCCATGCACCCGAGCCCCTGAGCCGAAACCTCCAGCGCCCCGAGCCTGCGCGTGGGCATCCCCGTCATCTGTGCCACCTCCTGGCACGGCCCGGCGCCGGGACTCTCCCGGGACCGCGGCCGTCCCGACGACGGTAGGACGTGGAGTGCGCTCGAAGGCAACGCCGCTCGGTCACGGGCAGGTTGGCGCCGTCCGGCGCGCCGGACGCTCATGCCGCCGGGACCGATCCGACGAGACCGCCGTCGACGATCAGGTCCTGGCCGGTGATGTAGGACGCGTCATCGGAGGCGAGGAAGGCGACGGTCGCGGCGATGTCATCGGCGTGGCCGAGCGCGCCGAGCGGCACCTCGGCCGCGTTCCGGGCCTCGGCGTCCGGGTCTGTGTTGGCGGTCCGGTACATCTCGGTGTCGATGTAGCCGGGGCTCACCGAGTTGACGCGGATGCCGCGCGGGGCGAGGTCGGAGCCGAGCGTGCGGGCGAGGTTGTGCACGGCGGCCTTGGTGGCGGAGTAGACGGTGGCGATGGGCAGCCCGCGATGGAGGGTCCAGGAGGCGTTGAGGACGATCGCGCCGCCGTCGCGCAGCAGCGGCAGCGCCTTGTGGACGGTGAAGAAGACGCCCTTGAAGTTGACGTCCACCGAGCGGTCGAAGTCCTCCTCGGTGATCTCCGCGGTCGGCTTGAAGATGCCGGTGCCCGCATTGGCGAAGACCGCGTCGAGGCCGCCACGCCAGGTCTCGACGTCCCGCATCAGCGCGTCGAGATCGGCGAGGGACGCCACATCGGCGCGGACCGCGAGGACCCGCCCGGCGGGGGCGCCCAGCCGGGCCACGGCGGCGTCCAGCCGCGGCCGCTCGCGGCCGGTGATGGCGACGTACGCGCCTTCGTCGAGAAGGCGGCGGGCGGTGGCCAGGCCCATGCCGCTGGTGCCGCCGGTGATCAGGACCGTCTTGTTCGTGAATCGCTTCATGGCAACGATCCTGGGGCGGCGCGGCGCATCCCGGCAGTGCCGGATGAACCTGGGTCCGCCACCACCACCTTGAGCGCCGCTCCCGGGCCGGGGCGCCGGCCGCGCGGTGGTGAGATCGTCAGCCCGTCTGCTCCGCCGCGGCCACCAGGGTGGCCAGCCGGGCGGCGGTGCCGCTGTCCGGTACAGGGGTGTGCAGCAGCAGGCGGTGGCCGGGCAGTTCGGGCACCGGCAGCGAGGTGTACTCGAAGAGCAGCTCGCCCGCCTCGGGATGGTCCAGCGCCTTGATGCCCTGCGTGGCACTGCCCACCGGGTGTTCGGCCCAGATCTCCGCGAAGGCGGGGCTGGCGGCGCACATGTCGGCGGCGAGCCGCCCGAATTCGGGGTCTTCGGGGTAGCGGGCGGCGTCCGCCCGGAACTGGCCGGTGATCTGCCGGGCCGCGTCCGCCCAGTGACAGAGGGCTGCGCGGTAGCGGGCGTTGGTGAAGAACGTCACCAGGCAGTTGTGGTCGGTGTCGCCGTAGCCGAAGACGAGGCGGGCCGCGCGGTTGACGGCAACGAGGTTCCAGTGCCGGTCGATGACGTACGCGGGGCGCGGCAGCCAGCCGTCGATGACGCGGCGCAGCCCGTCGGGGACCGCGGCGTCCGAAGGGGCGGACCGCTGCGGCGGGTTGAGGCCCGCCAGCAGGTACAGATGGGCGCGCTCGCCGCCGTCCAGCCGCAGCACCCGCGCGACGGCGTCGAGGACGTCCGCCGACACGTTGATCTCCCGGCCCTGCTCCAGCCACGTGTACCAGGACACCCCCACCCCGGCGAGCACCGCCACCTCCTCCCGGCGCAGCCCCGGCGTCCGCCGTCCGCGCCCCGCGGGCATCCCCACATCGGCGGGCGTCAGCCGGGCGCGGCGGCTGCGCAGAAAGCCGCGTATCTCGGCACTGCGCCGCTGCCGTGCGTCTGCGGGGAGGCGGGTGAGATCCATGGGGCCATGCTAGGGAGGGGCGGGGGACGGTGATCCACCCCCCGCCCGAACGCCCCGGCGGGGCCGGATGTCCCCCGGCCGCCGAGGCCCCCACCGGGCCGCCCCCTCACCCCTTGGTGGCGCCGTTGAACAGCGACCGCGACCAGACGTAACCGATCAGCGTGATCCCCGCGCACCAGGCCAGCGAGATCCACCCGCTGTCGCCGATCGGTGAGCCGGAGAGCAGGCCGCGCAGCGTCTCGGTCATCGGGGTGAACGGTTGGTTCTCGGCGAACCAGCGCAGGCCCGGCGCCATCGAGTCGGCCGGGACGAACGCCGAGCCGAGGAACGGCAGGAACTGGATCAGCAGCGGCTTGTTGCTCGCGGACTCGACGGTTTTGGAGATCAGGCCGAGCGCCGCCGCCAGCCAGGTCACGGCGCACGCGATGGCCAGCAGAAGACCGGCGGCGGCCAGCCACTCCAGCGGGCCCGCATCCGACCGGAACCCGACGGCGAACGCGACGGCCACGACCAGGACGCCGCACACCATCGTCTGGAGGACGCTGCCGACGACGTGCCCGGTCATGAACGACGAGCGCGTGATGTTCATGGTGCGGAAGCGGTTGATGATGCCTTCGGTCATGTCGGAGCAGACCGCGACGGAGGTCGCCATCGAGCCCGCCGCCACCCCCATGACGATGATGCCGGGCGTCAGATACGCCAGATACGCGTCCCGCCCGCCGCCCATCCCCGCGCCGAGCGAGTCCCCGAAGGCGTACACGAAGAGCAGCAGCATCAGGATCGGCGTCAGGGCGCTGGCCAGCGACACGGAGGGGTAGCGCAGCGCGTGCTTGAGGTTGCGCCGCAGCATGGTCATCGAGTCGTGCACGGCGTAGGTGAGGGCGCTCATCGCGGGGTCTCCTTGGCGGGAAGCGGGGCGCCGGTCCGGGCTTGCGGGGCGCCGGTCACGGCTTGCGGGGCGCCGGATCCGGTGGCCTCGTCGCCGGTCAGGGCGAGGAACACGTCGTCGAGGTCGGGGGTGTGCACGGAGAGGTCGGCGGCCCGGAGACCGGCGGCGTCGAGCCGGTCGAGCAGACCGCGCAGCGCGTCGGAACCGCCGTCGCCCGCCACCCGCAGGGCCAGGTTCTCGTCGTCCCGGGCGGCGCCGGGGAAGGCCGTGGCGGCGCGCTCGTACCCGTCGGGCTCGGCGAACCGCAGCCGTACGTGGCTGCCGGGGATCTGCGCCTTGAGCGCGTCGGCGGTGCCCTCGGCGACGATCCGGCCGCCGTCGAGCACGGCGATCCGGTCGGCCAACTGGTCGGCTTCCTCCAGGTATTGGGTGGTGAGGAAGACGGTGGTGCCGCTCGCGACCAGCGCCCGCACCGTGTCCCACATGGTGCGGCGGCTCCGTGGGTCGAGCCCGGTCGTCGGCTCGTCCAGGAAGATCACCTGCGGGTCGCCGACCAGCGTCATGGCGAGGTCCAGTCGCCGCCGCATCCCGCCGGAGAAGGTCGCGGCCCGCCGGTGCGCCACGTCCGCGATGCCGAACCGTTCCAACAACTCTGCTGTACGGGAACGCCGTTCGCGCTTGCCAAGGCGGAGCAGGTCGGCCATGAGGAGCAGGTTCTCCTCGGCGGTGAGCAGATCGTCGAGCGCGGCGAACTGCCCGGTGACGCCGATCGCGGCGCGCACCCCGTCCGGCGCGGTGGCGACGTCATGGCCCGCGACGCGCGCCTGCCCGCCGTCGGCGGCGATGAGGGTGGACAGGATCTGCACGGTCGTGGTCTTCCCGGCGCCGTTGGGCCCGAGCAGCGCGAACACGGACCCGGCGGGGATGCGCAGATCGACGCCGTCCAGCACGGTCTTGTCGCCGTACGACTTACGCAGACCGGTGACGGCGATGGCGTCGGGCGCCCGCGCGCCCGCGTTTCTTGGTGTGGGCATGTCAGATGACATGACGCCCTCTCGTTCAAAGGCCGAGGCGAGTGGAGTGGAGGAAGTGCGTGGTGGGGTGCGGGGCGGGCGTTCAGGCGCGGGCGCGGAGGATGTCGATGTTGCCGTGGCGGGTGCGGGCGTGGACCTCGACGGTGTCCGCCGCCTTCTGCGGGGCTTCGGCGCCGGTGAGCGCGTTGCGGACCTGGCCGGAGGTGGAGGCGACGTCGATCCAGGCGGCGGCGCCTTCGCGGATACCGACCTCGATCGAGCCGGAGGACGTCTCCAACTGCACGCTGCCCCGGGCGACATCGGCCAGGCGCAGGGCGCCGTGGGCGGTGGTGGCGGTGACCGAGCCCTCGGCACGTGCGATGTCGATGTCACCGTGGGCGCCGCTGACCCGCAGATCCCCCGTCACGGCGGCGAGGGTCGTGGTGCCGTGCGAGTTCTTCAGCGTGGCCGGCCCGTCGACGGTCCCGACCCTGAGGCTGCCGGAGCTGGTGGCGATCTCGGCCGCACCCTCGACATGCCCGACCGTGACCGAACCGTGCGCGGCGGTCAGGTGCAGCGGCCCGGTCGCATCGAGGCGGACGTCGCCGGACGAGTTCTTGACGCGGACCTCACCGAGCCGCCCCTCGCTCAGCACCTGGACCCAGGCGCCAGTCATGTCGACGCGCGAACCCGCGGGGAGTTCGACGGTCACATCAACGGTGCCGGTACGGCCGAGGAGGTAGCGCGGCTTGGGCGACCTGACCGTCAACGTCCCGCTTGCGTAGGTGACTTCGGCCTGCTCGGCGGCGCGTACGTCCTGGTCACGCTTCGCGTCGCGGGGCCGTACCTCGACCACCGTGTCGCGACGGTCACCCGCCAGGAACTGTACGGAACCGGCGTCCAGATGAACGGTGACCGAAATCGGCTCGGGCGTATCGAAAGAAGGCATGCTGAACCGTCCTCGTGAGTCCTGGGAACGCCCCCGCCCATGCGGGGACGGTGTGTCTTCGATACCGGTACCGGCGTCGGTGTCGGTACCGGTGTCGGTACCGGTGTCGGTACCGGTGTCGGTACCGGTGAAGTGGTACGCGTACGGGTGCGGGTCCGGGCTTCGGGTCAGCGCACCCAGCCGGTGAAGCTCTGCCCGATCGTGCGAGCCCGCTGGGTACCGGTCGGCCGCGTACCGCCCTCCACCGCCGACGCGACCGCCCGCACCAACCACGCATTCACCGACAGCCCCTCACGGCCCGCGACCTCCTCGGCACGCGCCTTGAGAGCAGCCGGAAGCCGCAGATTGACCCGGGCCGTCCCACCCTCGTCACCGTCGACGGGCGGCTGCACCTTCAGCGGCTCCACCGGCGCGGCAACCTCCTCCGCAAGCCCTGCGGCGGGCGGCGGCGTCACCACGAAATCCGGATCCAACCCCCGCAACCGCACATCCACCGACCCCGGAGCCAACTCCCGCGTGATCTCATCCATCGCCGCAGACAGCACATGAAGCATCGCGAGCCTGCTCGCCGACTCCAACGGAGCCGTCAACCGCTCCGCCAACTCGCGGGCCTCCTCCCCACCGGCTTCAGCGGCCACCGCAAGCTCACGGCGCAGAGTATCGACATACGGGGTGAGATCCATGACGCCATAATGGCACCGCAATGGCGCCACATGCAAGCCCCTCCGGTTCCGCACCGTCGACGTGCTCCACCAAACCGACCGTGAGCTGGGAAAACGAGGGAGAAATCGCACCACATCAAGGCGCCGTCAGCCACCCGAAGCAACGCCAGGCGAACCCAAGTGGCGCCACATGGCACCGTCTGGCGCCACCTAATCCCCGATACCGAGCACCCCCGCGCCGGGAGTCTCCGCACCGGGACGCAGCGTGCGCCAACGGTTTTCCCCGTGCGCAGTGCCCTCCGCCCTCCGGCGGAAACCGAGAACGGCCGTTCCGGGCAGGTGCGCTGTCGGGCACCCGGCCTCGGAACGGCCGTTCTCGGTCTCGGGGAAGGGTCAGCCGATGGGGTTGACGAAGGTGACCGGGTGGGTGGCGGCGGACTGGTCGATGAGCGGGCCCCAGGGCCACTCGACCTTCAGCGAAGTGGTCTCGTTCGGCGGGGTGATCTCCGCGTAGGCGGGCATCCAGGTGCCGTCGTCGCCCTCGTGGGCCAGTCCGAGGTTGATCGTGAAGTCGGTGGTGTCGCCGGGGCCCAGGGTGATCGAGCTGTACTTGGCGGACGAGCGGACCAGCGACCAGGTGCCGCCGCCGTTCTCGGACGTGAGGTCCACACCGGGGAAGCCGCCGATCTTGCAGGTGCGACCGCTGGTGTTGGTCAGCGCGATGCTGGTGGTCGTCGCGCCCTCCGCGTCCGGGTCCGGGGCCGCGTCGCCGCCGGTGGCGAACGACGCCTTCAGGCCGGAGGTGTGGCAGCGCTCCCCCTGGGCGGCGGACGAGTTGGCGGCCTGCCCGCCCGAGGCCCCCGCCTTGGCGTCGGTCTTCGCGTCGCCCTTCGCGCCGCCCTTCGCGCCGGAGCCCGCCTGCGGCTCGCCGTTCTGCACCGTGGTGGA
Source organism: Streptomyces sp. NBC_01525 (assembly GCF_045040405.1). Taxonomy (NCBI): domain Bacteria; kingdom Bacillati; phylum Actinomycetota; class Actinomycetes; order Kitasatosporales; family Streptomycetaceae; genus Streptomyces; species Streptomyces sp. NBC_01525. The sequence continues at coordinate 4,010,289 of NZ_CP109397.1, read as the reverse complement.
GGCCCCCGCGCCGGCGTCGACGTCCGTGGCGGCCGCGGCCGCATCCGCCTGACCTGCGGCCTTCGCCCCACCGGCGTCCGCACCGGAGCAGGCGGTCAGGGTCAGCCCGGCGGCCATGGTGAGAGCGGCGGCGGCGACACGCAGGGTACGGCGACGGGCGGTACGAACGGTGTTGGAGCGCATTTCGGGGTCCCCCCAGGGGCAGTCGGCGACGTGATCTCCTCGGTACGACACTCACCTTGCCCGCGGCCCCTGGCACGCGACTGCCGCGCGGCTAACACCCGGCTAACCCCTCGCGGGCGAGGGCTTGGTTCGCAGCTCCCGCCACCCACTCCCCACCCACACCACCAGCCCCAGGCAACTGAACGCCGCCCCCAGCACGCAGACCGCGCCCCAGCCCGCCACCGTGTAGAGGGAGGTCGCGGCGATGGCCCCGGTGGCGCTGCCGAGCGAGTAGAAGACCATGTAGCCGCCGATCAGGCGGCTGCCCGCATCCGGGTGGAGGGCGTAGATCAGGGTCTGGTTGGTGACATGGACCGCCTGCACGGCGAGGTCGAGGAGGATCACCCCGGCGGCCAGCGCCCAGAGCGAGCTGCGGGTGAAGGCCAGCGGCAGCCAGGAGGCGGCGAGCAGGGCGAGGGCGATGCCGGTGGTGCGGCGGGAGAGTCCGCGGTCGTTCAGGCGGCCCGCGACGGTCGCGGCCAGGGCACCAGCGACGCCGATCAGCCCCAGCGCGCCGATCGCGCGGTGCGGCAGGAAGTACGGGGCCTCGCTGAGCGGCAGCGCGACGCTGCTCCACAGGGTGCTGAAGGCGGCGAAGACCAGCAGGCAGTACACCGCGCGCAGCCGCAGCAGCGGTTCGCGCGCGAACAGGGTGAGCGTGGAGCGCAGGAGCTGCCCGTACCGCAGGGTGGTCGGCGCGGCGATGGGGCGCGGCAGCACCCGGTACAGGATCAGCGCGAGCACCGCGGTGAGCGTCGCCGAGGCGAGGTAGACGGAGCGCCAGCCCGCGAGGTCGGCCAGCAGGCCGGAGGCGGTGCGGGCGAGCAGGATGCCGATGACGATGCCGCTGGTGACGAGGCCGACGACCCGTCCGCGTCCGCCGGGCGGCGCCAGTGACGCCGCGAAGGCCACCAGCGTCTGGGTGACGACCGCGAGCAGCCCCGTCGCGGCCATGCCCGCGAGCAGCACCGCCGCCGTACGGGCGGTGGCGACCACGGCCAGCGCCACGACCAGCAGCGACAACTGCGCCACGACGATCCGCCGCCGGTCGGCCACATCGCCCAGCGGCACGAGGAAGAAGAGCCCGAGACCGTATCCGACGTGCGTGAGCGTGACGACACCGCCGACCAGCGCCGGGCTCATGGCGAGGTCGTGGCCCATGGTCACCAGGAGCGGCTGGGAGAAGTAGACATTGGCCACCGCGGCTCCGCAGGCGACGGCGAACAGGACGACCACGCCCCGCGACAGGACGTATGCGGCCCCCTCCCCGCCCCTGCCCTCGGTCCGTCGCGTCACGGCCTCACCCTTGCCGGACATCGGCACCCACTCCCCCACCATCCACCATCTGACGCCACCTGGTTTCATCTTGCTACCAATGAACGAGGGTGACGCTAACCGCTTTGGTAGCATGTTGCAACCACCGCCAGGAGGATCGACGGAACGGAACGAGGGACGCCATGGTGAGCAGGACACGCTTCGACGACAGCGACTGCCCCGTCGCCCGGTCCGTGGACGCGATCGGCGACTGGTGGTCCCTGCTGATCGTCCGGGACGCGTTCGACGGCAGCCGCCGCTTCGGGGAGTTCCAGCGCAGCCTCGGCGTGGCGAAGAACATCCTCACCACGCGCCTGCGCGCCCTCGTCGCCGGCGGCGTCCTCGCCTCCGTCCCCGCCTCGGACGGCAGCGCCTACCGCGAGTACGTCCTGACCCCGAAGGGCGAGGCGCTCTTCCCCGTCATCGTGGCGCTACGGCAGTGGGGCGAACAGCACTTCTTCGCCCCCGACGAACCCCACTCGGAACTGGTCGACCGCCGCGGGGGGCACCGGTTGCGGGTGCTGGAGGTCCGGGCCGAGGACGGGCGGCGGGTGGGGCCGGAGGACACGACTGTGCAGAAGGCGTCCGAGGGCTGATACGGACGGACGGCGGGGGCGGCACGGTGATCTCGTCGCGCTGCCGGACCATCACCGCCGCCGCCTCGGGGCTCGCAACTGACGCAGACTCACCGGCTCCCGGCCCCAGCGTTCTACGACACCCGCTCCAGCAGCCGTACCGTGCAGAACGCGTGCCACTTGGATTCCTTGGCGACTATCAGATACGTATCGCCGTCGGAGCCATGACGACAGACGGCCGTTGACACACCCTTCAACGCTGCGGGTGTGTATTTCTTCGCCTCACGGAGCAGCCGCTTCCGCGCGAACTTCGGATCCATCTCCCCCAGTCGCACGAGTGTCTTCATCCGGCGTTCCGCCCGTCCGCCCGCCACCTCGGTCATCTCCTCGACCACGATCAGCCACTTCGCCATGGACAACCCCACTCTCCGATGCCGTCTGCCCCGGCAACGTCCCGCCAGGGCCGTACGTTCCAGTGCCCTGTGCCCCGTAGCGCCGTCCTGACGACCGGCCAGGGCGGCGCGGAACAAGCACATCCCGGGCGCATGCGAACCGGCCGCGCGCCCCCATGCCCCGGAGCAGCCGCCCCGTCCCGTAACACTCCCGCAAGCACTCTGCTTGCAATAGTTAGCACCGGCGGTGCACGATGGGGCCATGGCATCGCTCAACGTCGGCAATCTCGGCGCGTTCCTGCGGGAGCAGCGGCGCACGGCGCAGCTGAGTCTGCGGCAGCTCGCGGCGGACGCGGGGGTGTCGAACCCGTACCTCAGCCAGATCGAGCGCGGGCTGCGCAAGCCGAGTGCGGAGATCCTGCAGCAGCTGGCCAAGGCGCTGCGGATCTCCGCCGAGACGCTGTACGTCCAGGCCGGGATCCTCGACGAGCGGCAGGGGCTCGACGGCGTCGAGGTGCAGACCGCGATACGCACCGACCCCGCACTCAACGAGAAGCAGAAGCAGGTGCTGCTGCAGATCTACGACTCCTTCCGCAAGGAGAACGGATACGGCAGCACCGACGCGGACGCCGCCCCGGCCGGTGACGCCCCGGCCGGTGACGCCCCGGCCGGTGTCGTCCCGGGCCACGGCTGAGCGCACGACATCCGAATCAGGACACCGAATGCAGGAGGAAGCACTTCATGGCCATCACCGATGACCTCCGCAAGACGCTGACCGACCCGACCCCGCTGTACGCCCTCGCCGGTACCGCCGATCTGGCGGCCGAGAAGCTCGGTGAGGTGCCCGTGCTGGTCGAGCGGATCCGCGCGGAGGCCCCCAAGCACATCGAGGCGGTGCGGGCCACGGACCCCAAGGACGTCCAGGCACGGGTCGCCCAGCAGGCCAAGGAGGCCCAGGGCAAGCTCAACGACCTGCTGGGCTCGCTCGACACCGACCTGAAGAAGCTCCGCGAGCAGGCGCAGGTCCTCGCGCTCCAGGGCGTCGGCCGGGCCGCCGAGTACGCGGTCAGGGCGCGGGAGACGTACGACGGACTGGCCGAGCGGGGCCGCGACGCGGTGCAGGGCTGGCGCGGTGACGCCGCCGACCACGTCGAGGAGCTGGCCGTGGTGATCGAGCCGGACCCGGCGCCGAAGGCCGCCCCGGAGCCGGCGAAGGCCAACGGCACGGCGAACGGCACCGCCAACGGCAAGGCCGCGGCCAAGCCGTCCCGGACCGGCGCGGTGCCGAAGCCGGTCACCAAGCCCGCCACCGCGAAGGCCGACGGCGCAAAGGCGGCCGAGGCGAAGTCCGCGAAGAAGGACCCGGCCCGCAAGCCCGCCACGCGTCGGAGCACCCCGCCGTCGGCTAAGTGACGTAGTTATCCACACGGGCCGGGCACGCGACGGCGGCCCGGCCCGTTGTCCGGGTACGGTGGGCCGCGACGGCCCGAGTCGACAAGGTGGTGCGCGGCGTGCTGGTGTACGGATTCCAGTCCCTTCTGGGCTGGGCACAGCTGGCCCTGGGCGTCTACGCCGCGGTGATGCTGATCGACGCGGCGGTGCGCCGCGACGACGCCTACCGCGCGGCCGACAAGCAGACCAAGCCGATGTGGCTGATCTTCCTGGCCCTCGCCACGCTGCTGCTCTTCGTCATGCCGCTGATGTCGTTCCTGCCGATCATCGGCGTGATCGCGGTGATCGTCTACACCGTCGACGTCCGCCCGGCACTCCGCCACGCCACCGGCGGCGGCGGGGGCCCGCGCCGCGGCGGCTCCAGCTCCGACGGGCCGTACGGGCCTTACAACGGCGGACGCTGAGCGGTTCCGGTCCGGCGCGGGCCGGGTCCGGCGCGGGCCCGCAGCCACCCTCATGGCTCCGGCGGTAGTTCGCTTTCATCGGAGCAGCGAACAGGCTCCGGTCGACCGGCATCGGCTACCGATTCATCTACGCGTCCGGACGGCGATGTCCGGCGACGGCATCCGGACCGCAGTCAGCTCGGCAGGGACCCCGTACGGATCGCGAACTCGCGGACGCCGGACACCCGGGCGGAGGCGTAGACGAGGTCGGCGGTCAGCGCACGGAGCGCTGGGCGCCGGACCTCCTGCGGCGCTTCCTGCTCGACGTGCCGCAGAGCCGCGAACGTCCGGGGGCCGTCCCGCAGCGCGTGCCACATGCGGGCGGTATCCGTCCAGGCGCGGGCGCGCCGCTCCGGCGTAGGCATGTTGCCGATGGAGATCCGCCGTGTGACTTCGACGCCCCCGTCCGGAGCGCCCAGAGCGTTGAAGACACCGATGCGGTACACGTCAACCTGGGCACGTGTCGCGTCGACGGTGAACAGGTCAGATGGTGCGGCCTCGCGCCGGGCGGTCTCTTCTTCCGCCGCTTCGAGGAGATCCAGTGCGGTCGTGCGGTCTCCCCCTGTCGCGGCGCTGTAGGCCGCGGTGAGCAGCAGCGTGGTGCGAACCGCCCCGGTCCGCTCCTGCCGGGCGTCGAGGTCCCGGGCCTCGTTGGTGAGGAGCCGCACGGCGGAGGGACAGTTGCCTGACCGGCGCATGGTGATCGCCAGCACGCGGGATGCTTCGCCGATCGGCACCGGGTCGCCGGATGCCCGGGCTGCGGTGAGGGCGCGGTCGGCGGCGGCCCACGCGGTGTCGCTGTGCCCTTTGAGCGCCAGTTCTGCGGCAAGGACGTAGGCGCGGGCGAGAGCGACGGCGGCCTTCTCCCGCGCGTGCCCGCGCGACTCCTGCCACGTTGACGACGCCGCGGCGAGAAGGCCGGGGAGCGAGCGGCCGAGGGAGGAGTAGCGGGCGGCGCGGAAGTCGGCCCGCGCCGTCTCTGTCGCCCGTGTCAGCCGCGTCACCGGTACGGGGGCGGCGGAGGGGAGCCGGAAGAGGTAGTCCTCCAAGGGTGCGACGGGGTCACCGGAACCGGCTGCGGCGCTGGCCGGTGAGGCGGCGCCGAAGGCCGCGGTGGCCCCAGCTGCCAACGCTCCCGTGAGCAGGTTCCTACGACGCACCGCATCCTCCTCGTCCAACGGACGCCCTACCGTACCGAGCGGGGACCCGTCGGGCACAGATCTTCCTGTCAGGCTGTCGGGCGAGATCCGGTACAGCTCGGCGAACGCCAGCAGTCGGTCGTAGCTCAGGCGCATACGGCCGGCCTCGATGCGGGAGATGGCCGACGCCGAGTAGCCGACCACCTGCCCGGCCTGAGCCTGCGTCAGGCGTGCGCGGCACCGCGCGCCTCTGAGCGCGTCCCCGATCTCTCGCGCGGTCCTCTCTAAGCCCATAGGTGCCTCCTTCGGAACGGCGGGAGGGCGACGCTAATGCCCACTCGGGTGCGTCGGCAGGGCGTACGGATGCACGCCGTGTGCGGGACCCGCACACGGCGTGCCGACCAGCTCCCGTTGCCTTCTGCTTCCCCAGGCCCGCCGAAATGGTGAGTACGTGCCCGGCCGATCGACCGGGCAGTTCCCGACGGCTCGGCCAACGCCCACCGTCACCTTCCACCGGGGAGGCATCCATGTCCCACGTACTCGTCACAGGCGGCGCGGGCTTCATCGGCTCGCACTTCGTGAAGCGGCTGCTCGCCGCCGACGACATCACCGCGGTGACCGTCCTCGACGCCCTCACCTACGCCGGACACACCGAGAACCTGGGGACCGCATTCCTCAGCCCGAAGCTGACGTTCGTCCACGGCAACATCCTCGACGCCACGCTCGTGGACAACCTCGTGCGGCGGAGTACGGCGATCGTGCACTTCGCCGCGGAGTCCCACGTCGACCGGTCCTTCTACGCGGCCGGTGCGTTCGTCGCGACAAACGTGCGCGGCACGCAGACCCTCCTCGACGCCGCGCTGCGTCACGGCGTCAAGCGGTTCGTGCACGTCTCGACGGACGAGGTCTACGGTCCGATGCCCGAGGGCACCGCGACGGAGGACTCCCCGCTCCGTCCGTCGGTGCCCTACGCCGCGTCAAAGGCCGCCGCCGACCTCATCGCCCTCTCGTACCACCAGACCTACGGCCTGCCGGTCTGCGTGACCCGCGCCTCGAACAACTACGGCCCCTGCCAGCACCCCGAGAAGGTCGTTCCCCTGTTCATCACCCGGCTGCTGCAGGGTGAGCCCGTCACCCTCCACGGCCACGGGGAGCACGTACGCAACTGGCTCCACGTCGAAGACCACTGCGCCGGAATCGACCTCGTACTCCGCGACGGCGCCCCGGGCGAGGTGTACAACATCGGCGGTGGCACCGACCGCACCACCAACGAGCTGACCGGCTCCCTCCTGCGCGCCTGCCACGCCACGTGGGACGCGGTGACCTACATCCCCGACCGGCAGACGAACGACATCCGGTACAGCATGGCCTGGCACAAGATCGCCGGCACCCTCGGATACCGGCCGGTGAAGGACTTCGAGGAGGGCCTGGCCGAGACCGTGCGCTGGTACCGCCGCAGCCCGGACCGGTGGGCCCCGCTCACGCCCAGGCCGAAGGCCGCACCGGCGATGCCGACGGCCCTTGCGGCCCAGGCCGGGAGGTGAGCGTGATGGCGAAACGCATTCTCGTCACCGGCGTCGGGGCCAACCCGGGTTTCGGCCTGGCCCGCAGCCTCACCCGCCTCGGGCAAACCGTCATCGCCGCTGACGCGCACCCTCTCGCCCCGGGCTTCCGGCTTCCGGCCGTCGAGCCCCGGGTCATCCCCCTCGCCACCGACCCCGCCTACCCCGACACCCTCGCGGCGCTCTGCCGCGACGCGCGCGTGGACGCCGTGGTGGCCGGCATCGAGCCCGACATCCCGCCGCTGGTGGACATGCGGGCCCGGCTCGACGCCGACGGCGTGCGCCTGTGGCTTCCGGATGCCGAGTCGGTGCGTACCTGCATCGACAAGGCGGTCTTCCACCAGGTGCTGACCGAGCACGGCATCCCCACCCCGGACACCTGGGGTCCCGAGGAGATCGACGAGGTGCCGGACGGCGTCGAACTGATCGTCAAACCCCGGAACGGCCATGGAGCCCAGAACGTCCACTTCGTCGACAGCAGGGAACACGCCCGCGTGCTCTGCGCACTCGTCCCGCACCTCCTGGTACAGAGGCGGCTTCACGGCGGCGAGTTCACCGCGGACTGCCTCGTCGACCGCTCCGGCCGCGCCTCGGTGATCCTGCGCCGCAGAGACCTGGTCAAGGCCGGTCTCGCCGCGGTCTCCACCACGATCGACGACCCGGTCGTGCGTGACCTCGTGGTGAAGACGCTGACCGCGGTCCGGGCAGCGGGCCTGTGCTGCGTGCAGGGGTTCGTCTCCGATAGCGGCGCGGTCACGATCACCGAGCTGAACGTACGGGTCGCGGGCGGCTTCCCTCTCACGGAGGCCGCCGGTGCGGACCTCGTCGGGCAGATGGTCAACGGCCTGTTCGGCCTGCCGGTCGACCACGGCCGCCTCACATACCGGGCCGGAATGTTCCTGACCAACTACACCGAGACCCTGGCCGTCGGCGACGCCGCCGAGCTGGAGATCGCGGCCACGGCGAAGGGAGACCCGTCGTGACCGTCTCGTCGGTGCCGGACGCCCGGCGCAACGCGAGCCCGTATCTGTACGGGCTGGAGGCCGCAGCGGTCACGAGGGTCCTGGAGGCCGGGCAGTATGGGCACACCGCCGTCACCGAGGAGTTCGAGCGCAGGGTCGCCGCGTTTCTCGGCGTCCCCGACGCCGTGGCCGTCGCCTCCGGCACCGCGGCCCTGCACGCCGCGCTGCTCGCGGCGGGTGTCGGGCCCGGCGACGAGGTCATCGTGCCGTCGATGACGTTCTGCGCGACCGTGCAGGCGATCGTGGCCGTCGGCGCCGTCCCGCGGTTCGTCGATATCGCCCCCGCCACCCTGTGCGTGACCGACCAGCTGGTCATGGAGGCGGTCAGCGGTGCCACCGCGGCCGTCGTCCCGGTCCTCTTCGGCGGGAGGCCCGTCGACCTCACCGCTGTCCGCGGGGAGCTGGCCGAACGGGGCATCGCCGTCATCGAGGACGCGGCGCACGCCTTCGGATCCCGCACCGGCACACACAGGGTGGGGGCGACCGGCGCTCTGACCTGCTTCTCCTTCGGACCGATCAAGAACCTCACCTGCGGCCAAGGCGGGATGGTCATCCCTCGGACAACGCGGGAGGCGGACCGGCTCCGGCGGCTGCGCCTTCTCGGCGTCGTCCAACCCCAGGACGAGCGCGCGAACGCGACCACCTACCGCGTGGACAGCTTCGGCCTGCGCTACCAGCTTTCGGGCATCAACGCCGCCATCGGCCTCGCCCAGCTCGACCACTTCGCCACCACCGAGCACGCCCGCCGTCGCCTGTGGCGTGCCTACCGGGACGCCCTCGCGCCGATGGACGGTGTGACGCTCGTCGATGCCGACGCCGACCGCGCAGTGCCGCACCTCTGCCAGGTCCGCGTGCCCGCCCCGCTCCGGGACAAGGTGTTCGCCAAGCTTCGCGCCAGGGACATCGGCGTCGGCGTCCACTACCCGCCTAACCACCTCCAACCGGCGTTCGCCGCCTGGCGGCGCCCCCTCCCGGCCACGGAGCGGGTCGGCGAGGAGGTCCTGAGCCTGCCCTTCCACCAGCACCTCACCAAGACGGACACCGCCCTCGTGGTCTCCGCGCTCGGAGAAGCCCTCACCTCTGCCGGAGGAGCATGATGCGCAAGCTGCTCGCTGTATGCCTGGGGAACTACTGCCGCAGCCCGTTCGCGGAGCTGGCGCTCGCCCGCAGGGGCGGCGCGGCCGTGACGGTCCGCTCTGCGGGCCTGATCGGCAAATGGCGGGACCAGCCCACCAACCCGTCCATGATCAACGCTGCCCGGCGGCTCGGGTTCGACCTCACCCTCCACCGGGCGCAGCAGATCACCCTAAAGATGCTGGAGTGGGCGGACGACATCCTGGCGATGGATGCCGCCGTACTCGACACGCTTCGCGCGGTGGCCGGTGAGCCGTACGCGGGCAAGCTCGGCCTCTACCTCGGCGACCGCGATGTCCCCGACCCGATGGGCCGGGGCGACGAGGTGTTCCACGACTGCGCGGTGCTGATCGAGGCCGGTACCGCACTCCACATCGGCCGGGACCGTCCGTAGGAAGGTCAGCTGGATGCGGCGGACAGGAGCACGTCCACGAGCCTGTCCGCCGCGTCCGGCCTGCCGTGTGCGCGTGCCGCCTGAGCCATGCCCGCCCGCCGTGCGGGGTCTGCGAGGAGAGGCCCGAGCGCGTTGTGCAGCCGCTCGGCAGTGACGTCGCCGGTGAGCGCCACGGCCGCGCCCGCCTCCTCCAAATGCCGGGCGTTGTACGCCTGTTCGTTCCCGGCCGCCGAGGCGAGCGGGACGAACACGGCGGGCTTGCCGAGGGCGGTGAGTTCGGCGAGGGTCCCCGCGCCGCTGCGGGAGACGACGATGTCGGCGAGCGCCAGGACGTCGGGAAGCTCCGGCCCGACGAACCCGGTCAGGTGATACCGCCCGGCGACGGCCGACGGCAGCGTCGCCGCGCGCGCTCGGAGCGGCTCGACGTTCGCGGGCCCGCACTGGTGCACCACGTTGGCGCGCTCCAGGAGCCACGGCAGCACGTCCCGGATGACACCGTTGATCTGCTGCGCGCCCTGTGCGCCGCCGGTGACGTAAAGCGTCGGGAGCCGCCGGTCGAAGCCCGCGAGGCCGAGTGCGGCGATGGCCTTGTCCGCGTGCCCGCTCAGGACTTCCGGCCGTACCGGGTTTCCGGTGACGACCGCCGCGGGGCGTACGGACTCCGGGAGGAGCGGCAGCGTCGACTCCGAGGAGAGGGCGATCCGCGTCGCCGATCCGGCGAGTTTCCGGTTCGCCAGGCCGAGCCGGACGGTCTGCTCGTGCAGTACCAGCGGGCGCTTGCACAGCCGGGCGGCGAGTCCGGCCGGGACGGCGACGTAGCCGCCGGTCGCCAGCACGACGTCCGGTGCGAACTCTGCGATCGCCTTCCGGGCCTGGGCGACACCGAGCGGCACCCGCGCCATGTCGCGCACGTTCGCGGGAGAGACCATTTTGAGGGGGTTCGAGGAGCGCCGGATCTTTCCCGTGGCGACCGTGGTGAACGCGATGCCCTCGGCCGGCGCCACCTTGGCCTCAAGCCCGTCGGGCGTACCGATCCAGAGGACATCGAGCGTTCCCCCGACGGTTGCCAACCGGCCCTGCAACGTGCGGATCGCGGTGAGCGCGGGATACGTGTGGCCGCCGGTCCCTCCGCCCGTGACGACGAGACGGAACGTGGCCGGGAGCGGAGAGCGAGCAGCTTCATTCACGCGGCGCACCCTAGCGGTTCTCGCCGACGGGACGGGGAACGTGAGGACCCCCTCGGCGCCCTGAGCCCAAGCCCCTGGCCTCAGCACACACGGCCGCCGGCACCAGCCCCGCTCACCCCCGCCCGCGGTCCAGCAACAGCACCGCCACGTCGTCGGTCAGCTCGCCGCCGTTGAGGTCGCGGACCTCATTCAGGGTGGTGTCCAGCAGGTCCTCGCCGGTCAGGCCCGCAGCCATCCGCCGGGCGACCAGTTCGGCCATGCCCTCCTGGCCCAGCCGCAGCCGGCCCTCCCCGACGTGCCCCTCGATCAGGCCGTCGGTGTACATCATCAGGCTCCAGGCGCCGCCCAGCTCGATCTGGTGGCGCGGCCAGCGGGCGTGCGGCAGCAGGCCGAGCGCCGGGCCGCCGAACTCGTACGGGAGCAGCCGCGGCGGGCCGCCCGCGCGGGAGAGCAGCGGGGCCGGGTGGCCCGCCAGGCAGAGTCCGGCGCGGCGGCCGTCCGGGGAGATGTCGACGGTGCAGAGCGTCGCGAAGATCTCGTCGTCGGCGCGCTCGTGCTCCAGGACCTTCTGGAGGGTGGAGAGCAGTTCGTCGCCGCAGAGTCCGGCGAAGGTCAGCGCCCGCCAGGCGATGCGCAGCTCCACGCCGAGCGCCGCCTCGTCGGGGCCGTGCCCGCAGACGTCGCCGATCATCGCGTGGACGGTGCCGTCCGGCGTGCGGACGGTGTCGTAGAAGTCGCCGCCGAGCAGCGCGCGGCTGCGGCCGGGGCGGTAACGGGCGGCGAAGCGCAGGTCGGAGCCGTCGAGCAGCGGGGTCGGCAGCAGGCCGCGCTCCAGCCGGGCGTTCTCCTGGGCGCGCATCCGCGACTCGGTGAGCTGGCGCTGTGCGAGGTCGGCGCGTTTGCGTTCGACGGCGTAGCGCACCGCGCGGCTGAGGACCGCGCCGTCCAGTTCGTCGCGGAAGAGATAGTCCTGCGCGCCGACGCGGACGGCCTCGGCGGCGCGTTCCGCGTCGGTCTCCGGCGTCATCACCAGGACGGCGTGGGCCGGGGCCATCCGCAGCACCGCGTGGAGCGCGCCGAGGGTGTCGGCGGCGCCGTCCGCCACCGGATCGTCGGTCTCCTTGGCCGGGGCGAGGTCGAGGAGGATGCAGTCGACGTCGTGGGTGAGCAGCCGCGTCGCCTCGGTGAGGTTGCGGGCGGTGCGCAGCCGGACCTTGCGGCCCGCCCAGTCCCACATGTCCGGGACGGTGCTGCTGGGGTCGTCGCCGATGAGGAGGACGGTCAGGCCGGGCCCGGAGCCGTTGTCGGCGGGCGTCTCGGGGCGGCGGGCGCCCGGGATCGACGCCCTGGTCTCCGCGGGGGCCGTGGCGAGAAGGTGCGCGGGCGCGGCGCCGACGTCCGCCGTGCCGTCCGCCGTCCGGCGTGCGGCGGCGCAGACGTCACGGGCCGGGGCCGCCTGCTGCGACAGCACGGCCGTTCGCCGGTGCGGTACGGGTACGGACATGGCTCTGCTTCCTTCCCTCCCCCTGGGTCGTGGTGGCCGACATGAGGCCTGGCTCGCGGGGGGCCGCCCTGACGGGCGGGCGAGACCACGGCGACGGCGCTCCCGAGGGTGCCGGGGCGCGCCGTCCGGCGCACCAACGTGCCCGGTCGTGCGCCGCTCGTGGGGGGGGTGAGCGGTGCGCCGCCGGGCACCGGGAGTGCGACCATAGCGCCACCGGACACGTGTGCGGAATGACCCGCGGCACACGGTGTGCGTCATATGCCGCCGCGTATAAGCCATTTGACCTGGAGAGACCGGGAAAAGACGGAAAGGGAATGACGAATATCACCCCGTCGGGGTCGGAACCGATCGCAATGTGCCACGGCCCGGCAACCGTCCGATAACGACCTCACCCGCGACGCCGCTGACCATCGCGAGTGAGGTCGTCACCCTCATCCCGTCATTTATCGGGACGTACGACACCGAGGATCGGCATCGAACCTGCCCCGGCGATCGTGACCTGTCGGCCCGGTCGCGGCGCGTGCACGATCGCGCCGTCGCCCAGATACATCCCGACATGGCTGGCATCGGAGAAATAGATGATCAGGTCACCCGGGCGCATATCCGTGACGGCGACGCGGGGCAGCCGCCGCCACTGCTCCTGTGAGGTCCGCGGAATCGTACGGCCCCCCGCCTGCCAGGCACGCAGGGTCAGCCCCGAGCAGTCGAAGGTGTCCGGTCCCTCGGCGCCCCACACATAATCCTTGCCGATCTGCGCGGTCGCGAAGGAAACGGCTTTCTTTCCGGCACCGGACGCTCTGTTGTGGATCTCCTCCAGGATGCCGGTGTCGAGCCATTTCTGCTGTTCGGCGCGGGCCCGGGATTCCTCCAGCTCTTTCAGCCGGTTCTTTTCCGCGGCGGCCAGGCGGGATTCGATTTCCTTCGCCTCATCGAGCTTTTTCTTGATGTCGCGCCGCGCTTTTTCCTTCTTCGCGCGTTCGGCGTCGAGGCGTTCCCAGCGGACGGTCGCGGAGTGCGCGTCGTCCCGCAGTCCGGCCGCCAGACGGTTCAGTTCACCGGCGACGCCGGTGGCGGCGCGCTGGGCCTTGCGGGCCAGGACCGCGTTGTCGAGGTACCCCTCGGGGTCCGCGTTCAGCATCAGCCGCACCTCGTCCGGGACGCCCCCGGCGCGGTACTGCGCGCTGGCCAGCACGCCCGCCTGCCGCTGGAGCGCGTCGCGGCGGCGCTGCGCGCTGTCGATGCGGCGGGCGAGATCGACGATCTTCTTCTGCTCGTCCTCGACCCGCTCCTGCGCGGCGTTGTACGCGTCGGTGGCGCGCTCGGCGGCGCGGTAGAGGGCCTCGATCCGGCGGTGCACCCGGTCCAGCCGGTCCGCGCCGGGGCCCGCCTCGCCTGCGTCCGGCCCGTCCGCGTCCGGCCCTTCCGCCGTACGTTCCGCCGCCTCCCGCCCGGCCGCGCGCCCGTCCGGCCCGTCGGCCACCCGCCCGGCCGACGCGTACACCGCCGGGGCCACCGGCCCGAGCAGCCCCAGCGCGCAGAGCACCACGACGGCGCGGGCGACGGCCCGGCCCCGCGGGGCGCGGCGGCCGGACACGGAGCCGGGCACGGCCGCGGAGCCCGCCCCGCCCCGCCCGGCCCCGGCCCCGGCCCCGGAACCTGCACCGTCACCCGCCGCGGCGGCACCCCGTACGTCCCTGGCATCCGCCATGTCCGCTCCGCCCCGCACGGCGTCCCCTGCCCCCTGAATCCCCACCCGCCACCTCCGGTCGATGCGCACCGATTCGTGTCGCCGTCGTCGTTGGCGCGGATCGTGTCATACCGATCGGTAAGCCGACAGAGGGCGGCGCAATTCCCCGTTTTCCGGTGACCGATGCATGTCATGGCGGGCCGCCCCCAGCTGACGGATGAGGTTCACCGTGCGTTCACTCTTCCCCATCGGTCGCTTCACTTGATCTGCCTAATTTCAGCCGTACCGAGTGCGCGTCGCCACCGCGAACCGATATGGGCTCCGGCTGGCTCCGCACTCTCCTGACACACCTCGCACGCCGGTGAAGCGGCGCGCCCCAGGAAGGAACTCTCGACAGTGAAGCTTCAGCGCAAGAACCGGGTTCGCGCCCTCGCGGTGGGCGCTCTCGCCGTCACCGGTGCCCTGGCCCTGACGGCGTGCGGCTCCGACGACACCAGCGCCTCCGGCGGTGGCGCGGGCAACGCCGCCAAGGCCGGCAGCATCAAGTGCGAGGGCAAGGGCAAGCTGCGCGCCTCCGGCTCCTCGGCGCAGAAGAACGCCATGGACGTCTGGGTGCAGAACTACGCCGGTGCCTGCAAGGACACCGAGATCAACTACCAGCCGACCGGCTCCGGCGCGGGCATCACCACCTTCCTCCAGGGCCAGACCGCGTTCGCCGGTTCCGACTCGGCCCTCAAGCCCGAGGAGGTCGCCAAGTCGGAGAAGGTCTGCAAGGGCGGCAAGGCCATCAACCTGCCGATGGTCGGCGGCCCGATCGCCGTCGGCTACAACGTGCCCGGCGTGGACAACCTCGTCCTCGACGCACCCACCCTCGCCAAGATCTTCGACTCGTCGATCACCAACTGGAACGACGCGGCGATCAAGAAGCTCAACCCGGGCGCCTCGCTCCCGGACCTCAAGATCCAGGCGTTCCACCGCTCCGACGACTCGGGCACCACCGACAACTTCACCAAGTACCTCAAGGGCGCCGCCCCCGGCGCCTGGAAGCACGAGCCCGCGAAGACCTGGGAGGGCAAGGGCGGCCAGGCGGCCTCCGGCTCCGCCGGTGTCTCCTCGCAGGTCAAGCAGACCAGCGGCGCGATCTCCTACTTCGAGCTGTCGTACGCGACCGCCGGGAAGATCCCCACCGTCAAGATCGCCACCGGCGCCAAGACCCCGGTCGAGGCCACCGTCGACAACGCCTCCAAGGCGATCGCCGAGGCCAAGCAGGTCGGCAAGGGCGACGACCTCGCCCTCCAGCTCAACTACGGCACCAAGGCCGAGGGCGCCTACCCGATCACCCTGGTGACGTACGAGATCGCCTGCGACAAGGGCAACAAGGCCGAGACCCTCCCGGCCACCAAGTCCTTCCTCACCTACATCGCCAGCGAGGACGGCCAGAACGCCCTGAAGGACCTGGGCTACGCCCCGCTGCCCACCGAGATCGCCGACAAGGTCCGCAAGACCGTCGCCGCCCTCGCCTGATCCACCGGGCGGCGGCCCTGACCACGCCGTACGGCCCGGGTCACCCCGCCGTACGGCCCCCGGGCCGCCGCCCTTCCGGTGCACCGCCGCGCCAGGAGCCCCGGGCTCCGCAGACCGGAGAAACCATGACCCCCTCAGCAACCGCGACACCCGACGCCGCGCCCCCACCGGCCACGGCCCCGGCCTCCCCCGTCTCGGGAAAGGCCCGGCGCCCCGGTGACCGGATCTTCCTCGGGCTCTCCCGCGGATCCGGTATCGCCCTCCTGGTGATCATGGCGGCCATCGCCGCCTTCCTCACCTACCGGTCCGTGCTCGCGATATCGGGCGACCACGCCAACTTCTTCACCACCCTCGACTGGAACGCCACCGGCACCGAGCCCAGGTTCGGCATCGCGGTCCTGGCGTTCGGCACCGTCGTCAGCGCCCTCATCGCGATGGTCATCGCGGTCCCGGTCGCCGTCGGCATCGCCCTCTTCATCTCGCACTACGCCCCGCGCAGGCTGGCCTCCCCGCTCGGCTACGTCATCGACCTGCTCGCCGCGGTGCCCAGCATCATCTACGGCCTGTGGGGCGCGCTCTTCCTCGTCCCGCACCTCGGCGGGCTCTACGGCTGGCTCGACGACTACCTCGGCTGGACCGGCGTCTTCAGCTACGGCGGCGGCGCCGCCCGTTCGCTGTTCACCGTCGGCATCCTGCTGGCGATCATGATTCTGCCGATCGTCACCAGCGTCAGCCGCGAGGTCTTCCTCCAGGCACCGAGGATGCACGAGGAGGCGGCGCTGGCACTGGGGGCCACCCGCTGGGAGGTCATCCGGATGTCGGTGCTCCCCTTCGGCCGCTCCGGCATCATCAGCGCCTCCATGCTGGGCCTGGGCCGCGCGCTCGGCGAGACGATGGCCGTCGCCACGGTCCTCTCCCCCAGCTTCCTGATCAACACCAGCCTGCTCGACCCGGGCGGCGGCACCTTCGCGCAGAACATCGCCGCGAAGTTCAGCGAGGCCGACACCTTCGGCCAGGACGCACTGATCGCCTCGGGCCTCGTCCTCTTCGTGATCACCCTGCTCGTCAACGGCGCGGCCCGCCTGATCATCGCCCGGCGCAAGGAGTACTCGTGAGCGACGTCATGACGGAACGGCAGGCTCTCGCCGATCGGCCCGGCGGCACGTCCGTACCGGTCTCCCTCAAGCAGGCCCGGCTCCCCCGCTGGACCCCGGCGGCCCTCGCCCTCGCCTCGGCCGCCGTCGGCTGCGGCATCGGCCTCGCCGCCGGTCTGGACAGCCGCGTCCAGTGGGGTCTGATCGCCGCGCTGCTCTTCGTGGTCGGCACCTTCGTCCTGTCCGCCGCCGTCGAGGGCGCCCGGCAGGCCAAGGACCGCCTCGCCACCGGCCTCGTCTGGATCGCGTTCCTCCTCGCCGTCATCCCGCTGGCCTCCCTGCTGTGGGAGACGGTCGCGCGCGGCAGCAAGGTCCTGGACGGCTACTTCCTGGCCCACTCGATGGGCACCCTGCCGGACGCGCTGCCCGGCGGCGGCATCTACCACGCGATCATCGGCACCCTGGAGCAGGTCGGCCTCGCCACGCTGATCGCCGCGCCGCTCGGCCTGTTCACCGCGATCTACCTGGTGGAGTACGGCCGCGGCCGCCTCGCCAAGGCCGTCACCTTCTTCGTCGACGTGATGACCGGCATCCCGTCCATCGTCGCCGGCCTCTTCGTCCTCTCCATCTGGATCCTCATCCTCGGCTTCGGCCCGTCCGGCTTCGCCGGGGCGATGGCGCTGGCGATCCTGATGGTGCCGGTCGTGGTCCGCTCCACCGAGGAGATGCTCAAGCTCGTCCCCAACGAGCTGCGGGAGGCGTCCCTCGCCCTGGGCGTGCCGAAGTGGCGCACCATCCTGAAGGTCGTCCTGCCGACGTCGATCGGCGGCATCACCACCGGCGTGATGCTCGCCGTCGCCCGGATCGCCGGCGAGACCGCGCCGGTGATGCTGCTGGTGTGGGGCGCGAAGACGATCAACACCAACCCGTTCCAGGACGCCCAGCAGTCCCTGCCGCTCTACGTCTTCCAGCAGTGGCAGCAGGGCTCCGAGGCGTCGTACGACCGCGCCTGGGCCGCGGCCCTCGTCCTCATCGCCTTCGTGATGATCCTCAACCTGGTGGCCCGCGGCATCGCCCGCTGGAAGGCCCCTCGCGGAGGACGCAGTTGAGCTGCAGCGGAGGTGGGGGGTCGTACCCGAGGAACGAGGGTGCGGCACCCGGCCGGAGCGGAAGCGAAACGAAGTCCGACCATTCCACACAGACGGCCCGCTGACCGCGCGTCCAGAAAGAAGCAGTGATCCCATGGCCAAGCGAATCGATGTCAGCGGCCTCTCCGCCTTCTACGGCAACCACAAGGCCATCGACGACATCTCCATGAGCGTCGAGCCCCGCTCGGTGACCGCCTTCATCGGCCCCTCCGGCTGCGGCAAGTCAACGTTCCTGCGCACCCTGAACCGTATGCACGAGGTCACCCCCGGCGGCCGCGTCGAGGGCAAGGTGCTCCTGGACGACGAGGACCTCTACGGTCCCGGCGTCGACCCGGTCGCGGTCCGCCGCACCGTCGGCATGGTCTTCCAGCGGCCCAACCCGTTCCCCACGATGTCGATCTTCGACAACGTCGCGGCGGGTCTGCGGCTCAACGGCACCACGAAGAAGAGCGACCTCACCGACATCGTCGAGAAGTCCCTCAAGGGCGCCAACCTCTGGAACGAGGTCAAGGACCGCCTGAACAAGCCCGGCTCCGGCCTCTCCGGCGGCCAGCAGCAGCGGCTCTGCATCGCCCGCGCCATCGCCGTCGCACCGCAGGTCCTGCTGATGGACGAGCCGTGCTCGGCGCTCGACCCGATCTCCACACTCGCCGTCGAGGACCTCATCGGCGAGCTCAAGGAGCGCTTCACGATCGTCATCGTGACGCACAACATGCAGCAGGCGGCGCGCGTCTCGGACCGTACGGCGTTCTTCAACCTCTCGGCGGTCGGGCAGCCCGGCACCCTCGTCGAGATCGACGACACCGAGCGGATCTTCTCCAACCCGTCCGTCCAGGCGACCGAGGACTACATCTCCGGCCGCTTCGGCTGAGCCGCCCGCCCGGCGGCCCCACCCACGTCCTGCGGTGCTGCATGGCGGTGCCACCGCACGACGAAGGGCCCGCCCCTCCACATCGGGGGGCGGGCCCTTTCCTTCCGTACGGGTGCGCCGGGCCGGGGCCCGGCGGCGGTCAGCCGAAGGCCAGCTTGATCACCCAGTAGACGAACGCGGCGACGATCGCCGCCGCCGGCATGGTGATGAACCAGCCCATCACGATGTTCTTGGCGACGCCCCAGCGCACCGCGCGCGGGCCCTTGGTCGAGCCCACACCCATGATCGCGGAGGTGATGACGTGCGTGGTGGAGATCGGCGCGTGGAACATGAACGACGCGGTGTACATCACCGACGCCGCCGTGGTCTCCGCGGCGAAGCCCTGCGGCGGGTCCAGCTCGATGATCCGCCGCCCCAGCGTCCGCATGATCCGCCAGCCACCCGCGTACGTACCGAGCGACAGGGTGATCGCACAGGCCAGCTTCACCCAGACCGGGATGGCGGCGCTGGCGTCCTGGACATCGGCGATGACCAGCGCCATCACCACGACACCCATGGTCTTCTGCGCGTCCTGGAGGCCGTGGCCGAGGGCCATGCCCGCCGCCGAAACGGTCTGCGCTATGCGGAAGCCGCGCTTGGCGCGGTGCGGATTGGCGCCGCGGAACAGCCAGAGGATGACGACCATCACCAGATAGCCGAGCACCAGGCCGATCACCGGCGAGATGAACATCGGCAGGACGACCTTGTCGATCACCCCGGACCAGATCACCTTGGTGCCCCCCGCGAGCGCCGCGCCGACCATGCCGCCGAAGAGTGCGTGAGAGGAGGACGAAGGCAGACCGAAGTACCAGGTGACGAGGTTCCAGACCACCGCGCCGAGCAGCGCGGCGAACAGGATGCCCATCCCCTTGCCACCCTCAGGGGTGGAGATCAGCCCCTCGCTGACCGTTTTGGCGACCCCGCTGCCCAAAAAGGCACCGGCGAGGTTCATCACGGCGGCCATCGCCAGCGCCGCCCGGGGCGTCAGCGCCCGGGTCGACACCGAGGTGGCGATGGCGTTCGCCGAATCGTGAAAGCCGTTGGTATAGGTGAAACCGAGCGCGACCGCGATGGTCACGACAAGCGCGAAGGTGTCCATGGCCGGGGCTCAGGACTCCTTGACCGCGATGGTCTCGACGGTGTTGGCCACGTGCTCGAAGGCGTCGGCCGCCTCCTCGAGGATGTCCACGATCTGCTTGAGCTTCAGCACCTCGATGGCGTCGTACTTGCCGTTGAAGAGGTGGGCGAGGAGCTTGCGGTGGATCTGGTCGGCCTGGTTCTCCAGACGGTTGACCTCGATCCAGTACTCCGTGAGGTTCGACATCGTCCGCAGATTCGGCATCGCCTCGGCGGTCAGCTCGGCCGCCCGCGCCAGCACCTCGATCTGCTGCTCGACGCCCTTCGGCAGCTCCTCCACCTTGTAGAGGACGACGAGATCGACGGCCTCCTCCATGAAGTCCATGATGTCGTCGAGTGACGAGGCGAGGTTGTAGATGTCCTCGCGGTCGAAGGGCGTGATGAACGAGGAGTTCAGCTGGTGGAAGATCGCGTGGGTCGCGTCATCCCCTGCGTGCTCCGCCGCCCGCATCCGTTCGGCGATCTCGGCCCGCGCGGAGGTGTCCGCCCCGAGCATTTCCATCAGGAGCTTCGAGCCGGTGACGATGTTGTCCGCGGACGCGGCAAACATGTCGTAGAAGCTCGTCTCCCTGGGGGTCAGACGAAAGCGCACGTGAAATCCTCGGGGTGCATCGGTTCCGGTCGAGTTGATGTTAGGCGCATCATCCAGCCACTGCTTACCAGCATTCCTTCAGTGTCGCCCATCGGGCAGCATGCTCTGCACGGGGTACCTCCGGTACCCGGAAAATTCGGTACCATATACCCACCAGGGGTATATGGATCGACGGGATACCACGGGAGACGGCCATGACGACGACGGACGCCGGTACGGACGGCACCACCGAAACCGCCGCGGTCGACCCCGCCTCCGCGCCGAAAACCGCCCCCCAGGGCGACCCGGACGCCGTCACCGACCACGACCGCGGCATCCACGGCTACGCCCACCAGAAAAACGCCCACCTCAAGCGGCTGCGCCGCATCGAGGGCCAGATCCGCGGCCTCCAGCGGATGCTGGAGGAGGACGTCTACTGCATCGACATACTCACGCAGGTCTCGGCGAGCACGAAGGGACTGCAGTCCTTCGGGCTCCAGCTCCTGGAGGAGCACCTGCGCCACTGCGTCGCCGACGCCGCGGTGCACGGTCCCGAGGCCATCGACGCCAAGGTCCAGGAGGCCACCAAGGCCATCGAGCGGATGCTCCGCACCTAGGGCACACCGGCCGCCGGATCACCGCCCGGCGGACCGCTCCCGCCGGTGTCCGTCGACGTCCAGCAGTTCGTCGATACGGTCCGGGCTCAGCCGCTCCTCGCTCGCGGCGGCCGCGGCGATCATCAGCTCGCCGGTCAGCTCGATCTCGACGAGAGCCACGCGGTCCTGAACCGTCGCATCGCAGGTCACGGTCACGGACGACACCTTCCTTCGCGCGCCTCCCCCTCCGAGGCGGACACCGCCCAGCGTAGGGACGGCGCCACCCGCCGCCCATGGCACGGAAGGACCATTTCCGCCACCCCGCCCGGGTACCGGCCCCTTCTTCGACCCGCTCCGGAGACGGCCGAAAACCGACGGTCGAGAGGGCGATCTTCCGGCCCGGCGACCGTTCCGGAGCCCGCTCCGGCGGCCGCACCCGGCCCCCGCACCCGGCACCCGTACGCGCCCCCTCGCCGTCCGGCCCGGCCCCGCACCCGACGCCTCACCACCCGGCGCCCCGTCACCCACCGCCCCCCGGCCCCTCACGAGCCCGTGGTCGCGATCCGCCCCGCGTAGATGGCGTCCCGCGGCGGCAGTGCCACCTCCGGCCTGCGGCCGAAGTCGTCGAGCCGGGTCGTCGACGTCACCGCCGCGCCGCGCGGCGAACCGTTGGCGAAGCGGTAGTGCTGGCTGACCTTGCGCAGCCGCCCCGCCGCGTCCAGATACGCGTCGAACGGCACCCGCCGCGTGGTGAACCCTTTTTCCGCCGCCGTCAGCACCGGCCGCGTCCGCTCCGCCGCCGCCCCGGCGGCCGCCGCGATGTCCGTCGTCCCGCTGTAGTGCCGCACCGCGACGCCGTCGACCCGCGCCTCGCCCCGGTACGTCACCTCCCGCGCGCCCCGCAGCAGTTCGGCCGCGGCCAGCGGGTCGGTGGCCCCGCCGGTGACGAGATTGCCGTCCGCGAGGCCCGTCGCATCGATCCGCACCCATTTGTCCGCGGGCACCCCGGCGCCGCGGTTCTTCATGTACAGCGCGCCCGGCACCAGGATCTCGGTGACCGGCGGCCGTGGCCCACGCCCGTCGCCCGCCGGGTCCGGCAGCGTCAGCCGCAGCCGCCCCGTACCGCGCCGGAAGTCGTACTCACCGCTGCCCCGGATCGCCACCCGGGTGCCGCCGCTGATCGTCTCCATCGTCGAGGTGACCCGCGCCCCGCCGGCCCGCAGCAGCGCGTCGGCGCTGGCCCGCACCGCCCGCTCGGCCGCCGAGGAATCCGCACCCGGCAGCCCGTCGGCGGACGCACCGCCCGCCGAACACCCCGCCGTCAGCAGCCCCGCCCCGCACACCAACGCCGCGACGACCGCGCCCGTCTCCCGCCTGACCTGCGCCACCATCGCGTACGAGCCCCTTCGGCCGCTTCCCCTGGGCGGACCCGGAACGGCCGGTACCGGAGGCCGCCGACCGGGCGCTCCGCTCACCGGCGGTCCGCGCCGGGCGGCCCGTTCCGGACGGCCGGTCACGCACCGGCCGCCCCGTTCAACGACCGTTTCCGGGGCCCGTCACGCCCCGCCACCCGGGGCGCGTAGCGTGGCGGGGTGACCGATCGCGCCCCGCGCCCCCACCCGTCGGGCCCCTCCGTCCCCGGCCCCGCGCCCGCCGCCGACGGCGCCCCGGCCGACGGCGCCGGGCACCACACCTCCACCTCCGAGCGCGGGTCCTTCATCTCGGCGGGCTGCTCCTGCGGCTGGCGTGGCGCCGCCCGCCGCGCCCGTTCCCAGGCCCGTACGGACGCCGAACGCCATCTGACCGCCGCCACGCCGCCGGAATGATCCCGCGTCCGGGAACCGTCAACTCCCCTGCCGCATCTGGGTAGGGAGAGAACAACGGCACCGGGCACCGGCCGGCGCACCGCACCTGACCGACCTTCAGGCCGCGCGCGCCGCATCCGGAACGCCACCCCCACGGCGGCGCCTCCCGCCCCGGTACCGCACCCCTCGGCCACCGGCCGGACCCGTGGCCGTACGGGGACGCCGATCACCACGAGGGGACATTTCCCAATGAAGCGCCGCACACTCCTGCAAACCGGTGGCGGTCTCGCGGCCACCTCGGTCGCCTGGGCCACCGGCTGCACCACGAACGGCGCGGCCTCGGGCTCCTCCGCCGCCCCGGCCACGGCGGGCGGCGCACTCAGCGCCACCGCCTCCTCGTCCACGAAACCTGCCGCCACCAAGGCCGGTTGGAGCGCACTCGCCAAGAGCCTCGACGGCAAGCTCATCCGCCCCTCGGACGCCGCGTACACGACGGCCGGGCGCCTGTACAACACCCGCTACGACACCCTGAAGCCGTCGGCGGTCGCCTACGTCGCGCACCCCTCGGACATCGCCGAATGCCTGTCCTTCGCGCGCCGCTACCGCACCCCCGTCGCCATCCGCAGCGGCGGCCACTCCTACGCGGGCTACTCCAGCGGCAACGGCAAGCTCGTCATCGACGTCTCGTCCCTCGACACGGTCGGCGCGCCCTCGGGCGGCGAGGTCGCGATCGGCGCGGGCGCCAAGCTCATCGACATCTACACCGGCATCGGCGCGCACGGCGTCACGCTGCCCGGCGGCTCCTGCCCGACCGTCGCGATATCCGGCCTCACCTTGGGCGGCGGACACGGCGTCACCTCCCGTGCATACGGCCTGACCTGCGACAGTCTCGTCGGTGCGACGGTGGTCACCGCCGACGGCAAGACCGTCGACTGCGACGCCTCGCAGCACCCCGACCTCTTCTGGGCGCTGCGCGGCGCCGGGAACGGCAACTTCGGCGTCGTCACCGAACTCCGCTTCCGTACGCACCCCGCGCCGCGTTCGGTCATGGCGTACATGACCTGGCCGTGGGCGAAGGCGGCCAAGGTGCTGGGCTCCTGGCAGCAGTGGGGCCCCTCGCAGGCGGACGAGATATGGTCCGCCTGCCATCTGGACGCCCGCCCCGGCGGCACCCCCTCCGTCTCCGTCGCGGCGTTCTCCATGGGCGGCTACCGCGACCTCCAGAACGCCGTCGACCAGCTCGCCGACCGGCCCGGCGGCCCGGGCCCCGCGGCCACCGTGCGGCTCACCCCCATCGACCACCTGGACGCGATGGAGGCGTACGCGGGCTGCTCGTCCAAGACGACGGCGCAGTGCCACGCGCCGGGCGCGCTGCCCGGCCAGACCACCCCGGGCCAGCTGGGCCGCGAAACGTACGCGGCGCGCTCGCACTTCTTCGACCGGCCGCTGTCCGCGTCGGGCATCCAGACGGCCCTGGCGCAGGTCGAGAGCGGCGGCCACAAGGGCGTGACCGGCAATGTCGCGTTCACCGCGCTGGGCGGCGCGATCAACCGCGTCGCCGCCACCGACACCGCGTTCGTCCACCGCGGTTCACGCTTCCTCGCGCAGTACCTGGCGTCCTGGCCGGCCGGCGGTTCGTCCGCCTCCCGCACCGCCTGGCTGGACGCCTTCCACGGCGCGATGCGCCGCCACTCCTCGGGCGCCGCCTACCAGAACTACACCGACCCGTCCCTGACGAACTGGAAGTCCGCCTACTACGGCCCGGCCACCGACCGCCTGGACAAGGTCAAGCGGACGTACGACCCGCAGCGGCTGTTCAGCACGTTCCCGCAGGCGTTGTAAGCGGCGTACGGGGCGGGGGCGCCGGGCTCCAGGCGCGCCCGTGGACGGACGGGCGCGGGCCCCAGGGGCATACGGGCCGGGGCCTGCCGCCCCGGCCTCACGCCGCCAGGTCGCGTTCCTGTCCCTCGCCGCCGGGCAGCGCCGCCCGGCCCCGGGCCGCCGGGGCGGTGGGCGCTTCCTCCGGTGCCGGGTGCCCGTCGTCCGCCGGGGCGTACCGCTCGCCGTAGGTCTCCGTGAACGCCTGCGCGTACGCCGCCTCGACCGCCGCCCGGGCATCGGGCGTCTCCGCCGTCTCGGGGACCCCGGGGGCCCGCACCAGGCGGCCCACGCGGGAGCGGCCGAGCCGGGTCATCAGCGGTACCAGCAGCGCCTGCGCGGGCGGCGCGAGCAGCAGCACCACGGCGGTGCCCAGCGCGAACCCGCCGATGACGTCCGTCGGGTAGTGCACGCCCAGGTAGATCCGGCAGAACCCTTCGAGCAGCGCCAGGCCGATACCGATCAGGCCGTAGGAGCGGCGGACGAGGAAGAGTCCGGCGCCGACCGCCATGGCGAGCGTCGCGTGGTCGCTGACGAACGAGAAGTCGGTCTTCCCCGGGACGAGGACCGTCAGCCCGGCGTGGTCGTGGAACGGGCGGGGGCGGCCGACGATGGCCCGGATGGGGGCGTTGGCGAGCAGCGCGAGACCGGCGGCCAGCGGTGCCCACACCAGCCCGGCGACCGCGGCGGGCGCCCCGGCGCGGCGCCGCACGGACCACCAGGCGAGCACGCACAACACGGCGAGCGCGGCGAGGACGCCGTATTCGCCGAGATACTCCATCGCGTGGTTGACCCACCGCGGAGCATCCTTCGCGAGGCCGTTGATGCCGCCGAGCACGTCGGCATCCGGGTCCGGCCCCTCAAGTGCGAGTCCAGCCATCTGCTGTGACCCCTTATCTTCCGCGCGCGCGAGCGCCGTGTGTGTGCTGCCGGCCCCCGTGGTCGTCCTGTTCCGCCGCACCGTCACGACGGGCGCGCCCCCGCGTCCGGCCCGCCCGACGCCAGGAGAACGCGCGCGTCATCACGGTCGTTCCGCACGCCACCGGATGATCACCAGCCTGTCGTCCCAGCGTGACCCACCCCGGGCGCCGGGCGCCTCATGTTCACGCGGTGTTCGCAGCGGGCAGCGCTTTCGCGCCATCGGAGGTGACGCGGGTGGCGCCGATGTAGTCCGGCACATCGATCTTGTCGAACCGGATCAGCGCGCCCGTGTGCGGCGCGTTGATCATGTATCCGCCGCCGACATACATCCCGACGTGATGGATCGACCGAGGGTCCGTCAGATCGTTGGCGAAGAACACCAGATCGCCGGGGAGCAGCTCATCGCGCTTGGGGTGCGGACCGGCGTTCCACTGGTCGTTCGCCACCCGCGGCAGCTCTATGCCGACCGAGTGGTACGCGGCCTGCGTCAGCCCGGAGCAGTCGAACCGGCCGTTCTGCGCGGCGGTGCCCGTACCGCCCCAGAGATAGGGCGTGCCGAGCTTCGCCTGCGCGTAGTAGATGGCCCCGGCTGCCTGCTTGTTCGACGCGACCGGCGCGGTCGGCGCCTCGAAGCTCTTGGCGAGCGTGGTGATCGACTTGACGTAGTTCTGCGTCTCGCCATAGGGCGGGACGCCGTTGTACTGGATCACGCGGTAGGCGCCCGCGTTGTACGCGGCGAGCATGTTGTGCGTGGCGTCGCCCGGCGCGTCCTTCACGTACTTCGCCAGCTCACAGTCGTACGACGCGGCCGACGCGATGGCGTCCGCCGGGTCCCAGACGTCCTTCTTGCCGTCGCCGTTGCCGTCGACGCCGTGGGTGGCCCAGGTACCGGGGATGAACTGCGCCATGCCCTGCGCGGCGGCAGGGCTCTGGGCCCGAGGGTTCCAGCCGCTCTCCTGGTAGAGCTGCGCGGCCAGCAACGAGGGGCTTATCGCCGGACAGAGCTGACCCCACTTCTGCACCAGCGGCTGATATTCGGCGGGCACCGCCCCCTTGGCCAGCCCGAGCGCCCGCCCACCGGCCGCACCGACCAGCCCGGCGGCCGCGGTGTACGTGCCGATCACGAGCAGCGCGAGGAGACAGAGCATCAGCCCCGCCCCGATACCACCTGCTATCCAGAGTTTCCGCACGCCCCAACCCTCCCCCATCCGGGCTCACTTCGCCGCCGATTCCCCGCCACCCCTGGAAGTTCCCACCGCACGGCGGCGCACACCTCGGCGCAGGGGGCGCTCATCGGGGAGCGGCGTACGGCCGAGAGGTTACCGGGCGCGCCCGGCCCCGGCTCAGCACCGGGCACCACCGCACGCCCCCTCCCTCTCCGCGATCCGCCTCGTGGCCCTGCCGATGATCCTTGTGAGGTCCTCTGTACCGAAGTGACGGTGCGACACGGAACCACCGCGCCCCGGGCCACGTCCCTCCTCCCGGGAAGGGACGCACACCCCCGGACCTGCCCCGACGACCCCATCCCGGCCTACCCCCCGACCTGCTCCGGCCCACCTCACACCGGGCCGCCCTTCAGTCCATCATTGCTCACGGTTATCATACGTGATACATAGGGTGACACCATAGGTGTGATGGGTGACGTGGAGCGCCGTGCGGGCCGATCCTCACCCCGCCCCTACGAGATCCGCGCAAGAATGCCGCCAAGTCGACATCTGATGGTGTCTTTGTCGGCGAAGATGGAGACTGACTCCTGTCAGCACATACAGGGGACCACAACTACCCATAAAGGGGCGGTGAGTTCAAAATGTTCATTGCGGCCGGCAAAGGCGACATCAACACCATCATCGGCGGAATCGCCCCGGATTGGGGCCCGTTCGGCACCCTGGGCAACGAAGCGCGCGTGATGGTCGAGGTGGTCATGGCCGTCGCGATCCTGCTCTGCCTGGGCATCGCCATCTGGGGCGCAGCCAAGCAGCGCATCGGCGCGACCGCGCTCCGCGACACCTTCAGCGCCGAGCAGGGCAAGGGCCTGATCGTCGCCGGCCTCACCGGCGTCTTCATCATCGGCTCCCTCGGCACCCTCTTCACGATCGTCTACGGCATGGCCGTATAGCGCACACCGGACGCGCCCCGGCCGCCCCGCACGGCGACCGACGGGCCGTCACCTGCCCGCCCCCGCACGCCCCGCGGCCCCCGCCGGGCGCCGCATCCCGAGCCGGGCCGGACCGCCACCGGCGCCACCGCATGCGCCCCGTCCGCCGCCCGTATGCCTCCATCCACCCCCCGACGGCTCCACCTCCCGCGCCGAGGCCCCATGCTGACGTCCGCCCACCCGCGTACGGCCGGACCCCCGGCCGGCCCCGGCACGCCCGCGACCAGCGGACCGGTTGGGGCGGCCACCCCGTGGGGACAGGTCCGTCCGGAAGGAAGAAGGTCACGGCGGCAGGCGGCGAAGCGGGTGCACGCCAAGGGGGCAAATGCCCTGCAGTACCCCATTCACCCCCACCGCACAGCAGCTGAGGACCCGTCACGGTGAGATGTACTCGTACCACTTCACCCGAGCCGCCCACCACGCGGCTACGGTCATACGAGGGCAGACCCCCAACGGCGGGGACGGCGAAGACGGTGGAGACGGCAATGGCGGTTGAGGGGGCACGTACGCGATGAGCAGCGACGACGACGGCTACGGCGGTGGCGACTACACGAGTCCCACCGGCCAGACCCGCACCAGACTTCCGGACAGCGAGAGCGACGCCTTCGGCTCGGGACGCCGGTCCCGGACCGGCCTGTCGAGCCGCAACCTCATCGCCGTCGTCGGCGTGGTGGTCCTCCTCATCGCCGCCATCGCCTTCGCCAACCGCGGCTCCACCTCCGCCCGCACCGACGACACCGCGGACGGCACCCCCAAGAGCGGCCCCGCCGCCCGGCCCACCGCCCCCACCGGCACCGCCCCCGTCGACAGCAAGAACGGCACCATCGCCTCGGGCTTCGCCAAGACGCAGCAGGGGGCGCAGTCGGCGGCGGCGAATTACGCGGTGGCGCTCGCCGGAGTCGGCATGTATGCGCCCGCCAGCCGCCAGCAGATCGTGAAGGCCGTGTACGCGCCGCCGGTGGCCGCAGCGCGGAAGAGCGCCCTCGACAAGATCTACGCGGACCCGAACTTCCTGGGCCGGATCGGCCTGAAGCCTGACGGCAGCGCGCCCAAGGGCATGACGTTCGTGTCACGCGCGATCCCCGTCGGCACCGAGCTCGAATCGATGAAGGACGACACCGCGAAGGTGGCGGTCTGGTACTCGGCGCTTTTCGGTCTCGCCGGGGTGGAATCCAAGAACCCCGTGTCTGAGAGCTGGTACACGAACACCTTCGAGCTGAAGTGGACCGGCGGGGACTGGAAGGTCACCGACTTCACGCAGAAGGACGGCCCGGCCCCCGTGGGCCGGGACCAGGCGGCCGCATCGGCCGAGGACATGTCCAAGGCCGTGGAAAGGTTCGGAGGGTTCACCTATGCCCGCTAACAACCGTCGCCGTCTCCTCTCCCTCGCAGGGCTGGTGACATCTGTTCAGACCGCGGTGGTCCTGCTGTCCGCCCGCGCCGTGGCCGCACCGGACCCCAAACCGAGCGACAACCCCTGCGATCTCATCCGCGGCCCCGCCCAGGACTACTGCCTGGACGGCGACAAGGCCCCCGGCACCCCCACCCCCGGTCTCTCCGACAACAACCCCCTCGACCCCCTCACCTCCCTGGCCAAGGGCTGTGCCAAGGCCGCCGCCTGGATCGTCGACAAGCTGGCCGACGCCGTGAAGGCGACCTCGCAGGTCGACTTCACCAACTCCGCGTTCCTGCGGCAGTACGCCGTCGTCTTCGCCGCCTCGACCGTCCTCACCCTCGTCCTGTGGCTCCTCGCCGTCGCCAAGCGCGCCGTGCGCGGCGTACGGCTCACGGAGGCGATCAGCGAGGCCATCGGGTTCCTCTGGCTGACCGTGCTCGCCTCCGCGTTCACCCCGCTGATCCTCTACACCGTGGTCTCGGCGACCGACGGCGTCACCGAGATCATCGCGAAGGGCACGGGCGCGAAGACCGACACGTTCTTCGGGGCGTTCTCCGGGGCGCTGACGAAGGGCACCGACATCGGCGGCGGCCCGATCATGCTGATCGTCGTCTCGCTGGTCTCCGTACTCGCCGCCGGTGTGCTCTGGCTGGAGCTGGTGATCCGCGCCGCGCTGCTGTACGTCGGCGCGCTGCTGGGCACCGTCGTCTACGCCGGGCTCGTCGACAAGAACATGTGGGGCCACGTCCGCCGCTGGGCCGGGATCATGATCGCGGTGATCATGGTGAAACCGGTGATCGTGATCGTCCTCGGCATCGCCGGCGCGCTCTCCTCCGACGAGGGCCCCAACGCCTTCTCCGCCGTCGTCTCCGGCCTCGCCATCATCGTCCTCGCGATCTTCGCCAGCGCGATGATCTACCGCTTCGTCCCCGGCTTCGGCGACGAAATGATCTCCGCCCGGACGAACAAGGGCCGCGCCACCGACGGCAGCCAGGCCGCCGCCATGGTCTCCTCCCCCGCCGCCCTGGTCTCCCAGGGCATCAAGACCCACAGCACCCGCAAGTCCGACGGCGGCGGCCAGTCCCAGGGCGGCGGAGGCGGCCAGTCCCCCGCGAACGGCGTGGCCGGCGGCGTCGCCGCCCACAGCACCCGCACCGCCCCCCCGGCCCCCCGTACCAACCCCGGCACCGGCGCCCCCGGCGGCTCCCGCACCGGCAAGTCAGCAGGAGGTGAGGGGCGGTGACCACACCCCATCCGATCGCGCCCCGCAGGACGTATCTGATCGGCCGCGCCCGGCCCAACGCCGTCGTCGGCAAGAACCGCGAGACCGGCGAGATCGCCCTGATCATCGCCGGCGCCTTCCTCGGCATGGTGTGCGGCCTGATGGTGAAGGTCCTCGCCCTGCGGATCGCCGCCCTCACCGGCTTCCCGGTGCTGGGCCTGGCCGCCGTGTACGTCCCGTACAAGGGCCGCACGTTCTACAAGTGGTTCGAGATCCGGCGCAGCTACCGCCGCACCCTCCGCCGCGGCACCGCCTACCGCTCCGCCGCCGCCGAGGCCGGCATCCGGCTCGACGGCCGCGAGGTCGAGATCGGCCCGCCGCCCGGCATCGGCCGCATCAACTGGCTCGCCGCCCCCTTCGGCCCCGACGAGATCGCCGTCCTCCTCCACGCCGACCGCCGCACCGTCACCGCCGCCATCGAGATCGAGGGCCCCGGCGTCGGCCTGCGCGACAGCGAGGACCAGGAGGCGCTGGTCGACCGCTTCGGCACGCTGCTCAAGCACGTCGCCAACGGCGACGGCTTCGTCACCCGCCTCCAGATGCTGGCCCGCACCCTGCCCGCCGACCCGGACGCGCACGCCAAGGACGTCGCCCAGCGCGGCGACACCGCCTCCCCCGCCTGGCTCCAGGAGTCGTACGACCAGCTCCAGTCGATGGTCTCCACCTCCTCCGAGCAGCACCGCGCCTACCTCGTGGCCTGCATGCACTACGACCGCGAGCTGGCCGCCGAGGCGATGACGATGGCCCGCGCCGCGGCGGCCCAGCGCGGCGGCACCTCCCGCGGCAAGCTCGACCGCGACGCCGGGCTCGCCGTCGTCATGGCCCGCGAGCTGACCGACATCTGCGCCCGCCTCGCCGAGGCCGACATCCGCGTCCGCCAGCCGCTCGGCCAGGCCCGCCTCGCCTCCCTCGTGCACTCCATGTACGACCCGGACCACCCCATCGACCACATCCAGGCGATGAGCAAGCGCAACACCTGGCCCGCCGAGCTGGACGCGATGGAGCCGACCTACCTCCAGGCCAAGACCCGCGAGTCGACGACCCGCGCCCCCTGGTGCCACGCCACCGCCTGGATCAAGGAGTGGCCACTGACCCCGGTGGGCGTCAACTTCCTCGCGCCGCTGCTGGTGCACACCCCGGACGTGATCCGCACCGTCGCGGTCTGCATGGAACTGGAGCCCACCGAGATCGCCATCGAGCGGATGCTGACGGAGAAGACCAACGACGACGCCGAGGCCAGCCGCGCCGCGAAGATGAACCGCGTCGTCGACCCCCGCGACGTCGCCCACCACGGGCGCGTCGACCAGCGCGGCGAGGACCTCGCCTCCGGCGCCGCCGGGGTCAACCTCGTCGGCTACCTCACGGTCTCTTCCCGCTCCCCCGAGGCGCTCGCCCGCGACAAGCGCACCATCCGCGCCTCGGCCGGAAAGTCCTATCTCAAGCTGGAGTGGTGCGACCGCGAGCACCACCGGGCGTTCGTCAACACCCTGCCGTTCGCGACCGGAATCCGCCGCTAAGCCGCTGGGAGGCGCGTACGTCATGGCCATGCTCGATCCGCTCGGAGCGCTCACCGACGCCTTCACCACCTTCCTGTTCGGAAAGGTGGAGACGACGCGGCTGCCCGTACGCACCTCCACGGGGCAGGCGCAGGCCGTCTACCTGCCCACCGCCGCCCCCGGTCTCGGCGACTCCGGCGTCATCATCGGCCGCGAGGTCTACAGCGGCAAGGGCTACATCTACGACCCGTTCCAGCTCTACGGCCAGCAGCTCCCGGCCCCGCACTGGCTGGTCCTCGGCGAGTCCGGCAACGGCAAGTCCGCGCTGGAGAAGACGTACGTCCTGCGCCAGCTCCGCTTCCGGGACCGGCAGGTCGTCGTCCTCGACGCCCAGGGCGAGGACGGCGTCGGCGAGTGGAATCTGATCGCCGAGCAGCTCGGCATCACCCCCATCCGCCTCGACCCGACCGCCGCCCTCAACGGCGGCATCCGCCTCAACCCGCTCGACCCGTCGATCACCACCACCGGCCAGCTCGCGCTGCTGCGGACGATCATCGAGGTCGCGATGGGCCACGGCCTGGACGAGCGGTCCGGCTTCGCCCTCAAGGTCGCCCACTCCACGGTGCTCGGCGAGTTCGGCGGCGGTGACGACGGCTCCGGCCCGCCCCGCCAGCCCGTCCTCACCGACATCGTCGAGCAGCTGCGCCACCCGGAGGCGGAGGCCGCCGAGGCGATGAACGTCGACATAGACGACGTCCGGGCGTGGGGCCTGGACGTCGCCCTCGTCCTCGACCGCCTCGTCGACGGTGACCTGCGCGGCATGTTCGACGGCCCGACGTCCGCCGGGATCGACCTCGACGCCCCGCTGATCGTCTTCGACCTCTCGCACATCGACCGCAACTCCATCGCCATGCCGATCCTCATGGCGATCGTCGGCGTGTGGCTGGAGCACACCTGGATCCGCCCGGACCGCAAGAAGCGCATCTTCCTGGTGGAGGAGGCGTGGCACATCATCAACTCCCCCTTCGTCGCACAACTCTTCCAGCGCCTGCTGAAGTTCGGCCGCCGCCTCGGCCTCTCCTTCGTCGCCGTCGTCCACCACCTCAGCGACGTCGTCGACGGCGCCGCCGCCCGCGAGGCCGCCGCCATCCTCAAGATGGCCTCCACCCGCACCATCTACGCCCAGAAGGCCGACGAGGCGCGCTCCACCGGCCAGGTCCTGGGCCTGCCCCGCTGGGCCGTCGAGATCATCCCGACCCTGACGCCCGGCATCGCCGTATGGGACGTCAACGGCAACGTCCAGGTCGTCAAACACCTCATCACCGAGGCGGAACGCCCGCTGGTCTACACCGACCGCGCGATGACCGAGGCGTCCGAGGTCTCCGCGGCCTCGGCCCTGCCCACGGACGAGGCCCGCGCCCTGGAAGCCGCCGCCGACGCCGAGGCCGAACAGCGCGCAGAGGCCCTGGCCCTGGCCCGCCAACTCCAGGACGAGTCGAGCGAGACGGTGGCGTGACTCCCCCACACGACTCCCACCCGGGGGCGTACGACAACGATGACGCGCCCCCCGGCGGCCGGTACGGCCACGACCCGCGAGGCGGTGATCCGGGGGCGTACGACGGCCGTACAGGGGCGTACGACGGCCGGTACTACCCGCACGGCGCCCGGTACGACTCCGGTCCGCACGGCCCCCGGTACGACGCCCCCCGCGACCCGCGGCCCGACCGCGGCCCCCGGCAGCACGGCGGCATCCCGGACTCCCTCCTCATCGGCCTGCTGGCCTTCCTCCTCGGCCTGAGCGTCCTGATCTGGACGGCGACCGGCCTCGCCGGACTCCTCAGCCACGGCGCCTGGCCGGACGGCGTCACCTACTCCGGCACCCCCACGGCCCTGCGCCACCTCATCACCGAACCCCACGACCTCCCCGGCGCCTGGCCCGCCACCCCCAAGTCCCAACTCGCCGGCTACGGCCTCTTCTGGGGCCTCCTCATCGGCGAGCTGATGGTCCTCCTGGTCCTGACCCTCTTCGCCCTGGGGACGCTGACGCGCTACCGGGCGGTGCGGCGGGCCCGGCGCGCGGGGGCACTTCCCGGGCCGTCCCAGCAGTCCCCGACGTCCCCTAAGGGAGCGGGCGCGCAGGCGGTTCCGGGGCCGCCTCCGCGGACGACGTCGAGGGCTGCCTCGGCCTCTGATACCGGCTCAGTTCCTGGTACGGGTACGGCCCCAGGCCCGGCTTGCGGCACGGACCCAGCCACCTCTCCCCTCGCGGACCCGGCCCCCGTCCCGGCGACCACCATCGCCCCGCTCCCCGCCATCGCTCTCGCCACCCCCACCGAGGCCACCGAACCGCCCCTCCCCCGCCTCCACTTCGGCACCGACCGGGCCGCCGCCACCGCCGCCGCGCTGGCCGCCGTCACCGCCGCGCCGGGCCCCGTCGTCGTCGCGACCACCGATCCGTTCCTCTGGTCGGCCACCAAGGACGCCCGCGCCAAGCTCGGCCCGGTCCTCGTCTACGACCCGGCGCACCGCCTCGACACCCCGTCCCGGCTCCGCTGGTCGCCGACGACCGGCTGCGAGGACCTCGCCACCGCCGCCTCCCGCGCGGCCGCGCTGCTGGCCCCCGTACAGCCGCACAGCACCTTGGACGCGGCCGTCGCCGACGCCGCCCGGACGCTGCTGCGCTGCTGGCTGCACGCCGCCGCGGTTGACGGACGCCCGTTCCGCCAGCTGCACCGCTGGGCGCACGCCGGCGGCGGCGCCCAGGAGCCGGTCCGCATCCTGCGCACCGACCCGAAGTGCGCCGCCGGTCAGGCGGGCGAGCTGGAGTCGGTGCTGACGGCCCACCCCCAACGCCGCGACGAAGCGAAGGAGTTGGCGAGCCGGGCCCTGTCCGCCCTCGGCTCCGTCCACATCCGGGACGCCTGCAACGCCCAGCGCGCCGACGTCCTCGTCCTCGACTCCTTCCTCGACGAGGGGGGAACGCTCTACGTCGTCGGCGAGGCGCTGGAGGACCCGCGCACCGACCCGGGCGCGATGCCGCTGCTCACCGCGCTCCTGACGCAGGTCGTCGAGCACGGCCGCCGGCTGGCCGCCCGCTCCGCCACCGGCCGTGTCGACCCGCCGCTCACCCTCGTCCTGGACGACATCGCCGCACTGGCCCCGCTGCCCGCCCTGCCGGACCTCCTCCGCACGGACCCGCCCCGCGGCCTGCTCACCCTCGCCACGATGCGCTCCCCGGAACAGGCCCGCGCCCGCTGGCCCCACGCCGCCCTGCCCCTCTGAGCCGCACGGCCCCGGGGCGGGCACCCGCCTACAACCGGGGCAGCGCCATCTCCCGCTCGACGGCCGCCCGGTTCTTCGGATCCCCCGCCGTCCGCCCCGTCGGTACGAACCCCAGCGCCCGGTACAGCCCCTCCGCCGGGGCGTTCTCCTCGTGCACCCACACCCGTACGCGGCCCACCACCGGCTCCGACAGGCTCCACGACCAGCCGAGCGCCGCCTCGAACAGCTCCCGCGACAGCCCCGTCCCCCGGTGCTCGGGCCGTACGTACACCGCGACGACCTCCGTCTGCGGCACCTCGGCCTCGGCATCCAGGACGACCACGACCATTCCGCCCCAGCTGCCGTCCGGGCCCTCCCCGATGAGCGTCAGCGTGGTGCCGCTCTCATCGCTCCGCGCGGCGCGCCGCTGCCAGTACTCCGCCGGCTGCGCCGCCGCCTCCTCGAACGTCTGGTGAAACGCCACCCGCGCCACGGGATCGGCCAGCGCCGCCAGCCTCAGCTCCTTGAGCCGCTTCCACTCGTCCGCCGTCACCGGTCTGATCAGGTACGCCATCGCCTCAGCATCGCAGCGCCCGGCCCCCGCTGACCAGTGAAATCCGGACCCCGAACGCAAAAATGCTCCGGTCTCCGGAAACCACTAACTGGTTTCCGGGAACCGGAGCTCAAAAATTGTTCGGCGGCGTCCTACTCTCCCACAGAGTCCCCTCTGCAGTACCATCGGCGCTGAAAGGCTTAGCTTCCGGGTTCGGAATGTAACCGGGCGTTTCCCTAACGCAATGACCACCGAAACACTATGAAGTTGACCAACCCGGCATCAACACAGGTCGTTACTTCAGAACCTACACAGTGGACGCGAGCAACTGAGGACAAGCCCTCGGCCTATTAGTACCAGTCAACTCCACCGGTTGCCCGGCTTCCATATCTGGCCTATCAACCCAGTCGTCTACTGGGAGCCTTAACCTCTCAAGGAGGTGGGAGTACTCATCTCGAAGCAGGCTTCCCGCTTAGATGCTTTCAGCGGTTATCCTTTCCGAACGTAGCCAACCAGCCATGCCCTTGGCAGGACAACTGGCACACCAGAGGTTCGTCCGTCCCGGTCCTCTCGTACTAGGGACAGCCCTTCTCAATACTCCTACGCGCACAGCGGATAGGGACCGAACTGTCTCACGACGTTCTAAACCCAGCTCGCGTACCGCTTTAATGGGCGAACAGCCCAACCCTTGGGACCGACTCCAGCCCCAGGATGCGACGAGCCGACATCGAGGTGCCAAACCATCCCGTCGATATGGACTCTTGGGGAAGATCAGCCTGTTATCCCCGGGGTACCTTTTATCCGTTGAGCGACGGCGCTTCCACAAGCCACCGCCGGATCACTAGTCCCTACTTTCGTACCTGCTCGACCCGTCAGTCTCACAGTCAAGCTCCCTTGTGCACTTACACTCAACACCTGATTGCCAACCAGGCTGAGGGAACCTTTGGGCGCCTCCGTTACTCTTTAGGAGGCAACCGCCCCAGTTAAACTACCCACCAGACACTGTCCCTGATCCGGATCACGGACCCAGGTTAGACATCCAGCACGACCAGAGTGGTATTTCAACAACGACTCCACAACCACTGGCGTGATCGCTTCACAGTCTCCCACCTATCCTACACAAGCCGAACCGAACACCAATATCAAGCTATAGTAAAGGTCCCGGGGTCTTTCCGTCCTGCTGCGCGAAACGAGCATCTTTACTCGTAGTGCAATTTCACCGGGCCTATGGTTGAGACAGTCGAGAAGTCGTTACGCCATTCGTGCAGGTCGGAACTTACCCGACAAGGAATTTCGCTACCTTAGGATGGTTATAGTTACCACCGCCGTTTACTGGCGCTTAAGTTCTCAGCTTCGCCATGACGAATCATGACTAACCGGTCCCCTTAACGTTCCAGCACCGGGCAGGCGTCAGTCCGTATACATCGCCTTACGGCTTCGCACGGACCTGTGTTTTTAGTAAACAGTCGCTTCTCGCTGGTCTCTGCGGCCACCACCAGCTCACCGAGTAAATCGGATCACCAGCAATGGCCCCCCTTCTCCCGAAGTTACGGGGGCATTTTGCCGAGTTCCTTAACCATAGTTCACCCGAACGCCTCGGTATTCTCTACCTGACCACCTGAGTCGGTTTAGGGTACGGGCCGCCATGAAACTCGCTAGAGGCTTTTCTCGACAGCATAGGATCATCCACTTCGCCACAATCGGCTCGGCATCAGGTCTCAGACTATATGCACGACGGATTTACCTACCGTGCGTCCTACACCCTTACCCCGGGACAACCACCGCCCGGGCTGGACTACCTTCCTGCGTCACCCCATCACTCACCTACTACCACCTTGGATCAGCGGCTCCACCACTCCCCTCAACTCCGAAGAGATCAGGGCGGCTTCACGGCCTTAGCATCAGAGGGCTCGATGTTTGACGCTTCACAACGGGTACCGGAATATCAACCGGTTGTCCATCGACTACGCCTGTCGGCCTCGCCTTAGGTCCCGACTTACCCTGGGCAGATCAGCTTGACCCAG
Organism: Streptomyces sp. NBC_01525; assembly: GCF_045040405.1. Lineage (NCBI taxonomy): Bacteria > Bacillati > Actinomycetota > Actinomycetes > Kitasatosporales > Streptomycetaceae > Streptomyces > Streptomyces sp. NBC_01525. Next base: position 3,972,511 of record NZ_CP109397.1, on the reverse strand, counting down.
GAACCCTTAGT